>NZDE01000001.1 GCA_002690045.1 Alphaproteobacteria bacterium
GGTACTGTTTGTAAATACGTTTCTGGCTCATGGTTGGCACCTCTGTTGGTGAAGAGTTTATCTCTTCTTGAGGTGTCCGGGGTATTCAACCAGAACAGAGTGTGCCAACCAATTTTTAGCCCGCAATGGCGGTCGCAATATCAATGGGAAATTTTCAATTACATTCGATCAGAATGGCCAAGAGGTCAGCTTTTCAAGGTTCGAAATTAAAAAGCCAAATATTAACCGGGGCAAACCAATCGATATTAGTGGTTATGGTGAATTCGATGGGCTACTCCTCTCGGATCTGAGCCTTTGGATAAGACCGGTAGTCAATGGAAAAGTCGGCAATAAACAGCGATTTATCGTCAGCTCCGCGATTGTCTTAGATCCTATAATTAAAGAAAATATCAGCCAAAAACACATATACTACACGGGCTCAATTCGGCCTGATGCCAGAGATAAAATGATTCCATTCATAACAGCCATTGAGCTGGTTGATGAGGTACCAGCTCCGGCTGGAGACCTCTTTTCTTCGTAGTTGATAATTGTTAAGAGATTTATCCCGTTATTGCAGACACATCTAAAAGGGGTTCTACCCCGTATTCCTGACGCCGGGATTACAGAAAAGTAATGCAGGCGTCACGCGTGCAACAGCTCTAATTGACTAGAGTCAAGTAACCGCTGCCGATGGTCCAGTCCCAGCGTATTTCATTGAGTCATCGAACTACCTGATAAAGGATTCTCATTGCGTGAAACACTTAACTGAACTCCCCATTCTTAACCCAGGTTTGTCTCGACGCCGTTTTGTTCAAGGTTTGGCAGCCGGTGGTGTATTGCTGAGTCTGTCTCCTTCGGCGCGCGCGACTGGCCTGTTGTCAGGCGCGGGCACGAAAACGGGCACCGCTAATATTCTAAGCGGTACCCAGTTCGATCTGGAGATAGGTGAGTCCGCCGTCAACTTTACAGGCAACCCCCGCATAGCCACGACCATTAACGGCTCACTGCCCGCACCAACGTTACGCTGGCGTGAGGGAGATACGGTCACCATTCGCGTGACGAATCGGTTGAAGGAAACCACATCGATTCATTGGCACGGCATCATCCTGCCATTTGAGATGGATGGCGTGCCGGGCATCAGCTTTAGAGGGATCCAGCCTGGCGAAACCTTCACCTACCAGTTCAAAGTGCAGCAAAACGGCACCTACTGGTACCACTTGCACTCTGGAATGCAGGAGGCGACCGGGGTCTACGGGGCGATCATTATTGATCCCGCTCAAGACGACCCAATTCGTGCAGACCGCGAATATGTCGTTCAGCTGTCTGACTGGACTGACGAAGACCCGATGCGGGTGCTGGCGAAGCTCAAAATGCAGGGTGATTACTACAACTACAACCAGCCTACCGCAGTAGATTTCTTTCAGGACG
This sequence comes from Alphaproteobacteria bacterium, assembly GCA_002690045.1. GTDB lineage: Bacteria > Pseudomonadota > Alphaproteobacteria > Micavibrionales > Micavibrionaceae > UBA2705. Next base: position 1,408 of record NZDE01000001.1, read on the forward strand.
CCTCCCGCATTGGGCTGAAGGCAGCCATTGATAAACGCAAGATGTGGAATAAGATGCGGATGAGTCCGACGGATCTGGCCGATTTGTCAGCTGACGTACTCACCTATCTGATGAACGGCACCGCTCCCGCAGGCAACTGGACAGGGCTGTTTCGGCCCGGGGAGCGCATCCGCCTGCGCTTCATTAACGGTGCCGCCAATACCTTCTACGATGTCCGTATCCCAGGTCTTCAGTTAACCGTTGTTCAAGCCGACGGCATCAACGTCGAACCCGTTACCGTAGATGAGTTCCGGTTCGGGCCAGGGGAAACCTACGATGTTCTGGTGCAGCCAAAAGATGATGCTCACACCATCTTTGCCCAAGCCATGGATCGTACAGGTTACGCGCGCGGCACACTGGCCACGCATGCCGGTCTTGAAGCGCCCGTCCCAGCGATTGATCCAGTCGAATGACTTTCCATGGGAGACATGATGGGCGCTATGGGGGGCGGCATGGCCGGGATGAGCCACGGCGATATGTCGGGAATGGATCACGGCAACATGAAGGGCATGAATCATGCCGGCATGGGCCATGGCGCAATGACTGCAGCTGGTGCCAGTACTGAAGTACGCCACGCCAGGACTGAATACGGGGCGAGTATTGATATGCGAGTCGATACACCGCGTACCAACCTGGACGACCCTGGTATCGGTCTGCGCAATAATGGGCGGCGTGTACTCACGCTAGCCGACTTGCATACCGTCGGCGGCCCGATGGATCCGCGCGGTGCAGAGCGTGAGATCGAACTCCATCTGACTGGGAATATGGAGCGCTATAGCTGGTCGTTCGACGGTGTTGAGTATGGAAAATCGACGCCGGTGCGTTTTCAGTACGGCGAGCGGGTCAGGATCATATTGCACAACGACACCATGATGACGCACCCCATGCACTTGCACGGCATGTGGAGTGAACTGGAAACGCCTGACGGACAATTTCTGGCACGACGCCACACAATTCCTGTGCAACCTGCTCAACGCATCAGCTTTCTCGTGACGGCTGACGCTCTGGGGCGATGGGCATGGCACTGTCATTTGATGCTGCACATGGACACGGGGATGTTTCGTGAAGTGGTGGTGGCATGAAAACAACACTTAACAGCTCAGGCATCCGGATCATGAACAATCCCTTGAAAAAGAAACTCCTTGCCGCAGCGATGGCTACAGGAGCTGTGATGCCCGTGTTTGCCTATGGGCAAACCCAACATGCAGGACATGCAGGACATGCAGACCACATGCCTGCCGCGCCGGAGTCCAGCGTACCGGTGGAGGCCTCTGGCATGAATCATGGGGCCATGAACATGTCGGATATGGATCATAGCTCCATGGACATGACAGGTATGGACCATGGCTCAATGTCAGGTATGGATCATGGCAGTGGCGAAATGGACCACGGCGATATGCAGATGCAAGGCGGCTCGGCCCCACCTGACGCCCGCGACCCCGATGCCTACTCTGATGGGTTTGAGCGCAATGCAGGTAAATTTGCGCTCCCCCCATCAGATGCACTCATCATGTCGGATATGCATAAGTTCGGTTCCGTTTATTTCGATCAACTGGAGTACGTCAAGGCGCGAGGTGAGGAGTGGTCTGCATATGAGGGCGAGGCCTGGTACGGCAGCACCTACAATCGTGCGGTCATCAAGGCTGAAGGCGAAGTGGCCAGCGGCAAGCTCTGGGAGGCCGAAACGGAACTGCTATGGCGACATGCAGTTTCTACCTTTTGGGATACCGAGCTTGGTTTTCGGTTTGACCATGCAGACGGCGCGCCGAATCGAGAGTGACTTGCATTCGGCTTCAAAGGACTGGCGCCCTATTGGTTTGAAGTAGATGCAACCGCTTACGTCGGCCCGAGCGGACGTACTGCCCTGGCCCTGGAAGCGGAATACGACATCAGACTAACCCAGAAGCTCTACTTGCAACCGCGGATGGAAGTGAACTTTCATGGCAAAGACGATGAGCGCTGGGGAATCGGCAGTGGTTTGACCGATGGCACTGCTGGATTACGCGTTAAATACGAAATAACTCGACAGCTGGTCCCTTATGTTGGTGTGGAATGGGCTAGCAAATTCAGTAAAACAGCGGATTACGCCCGGGCAGCGGGAGAGTCCAGACAGGAAACCCGCTTTGTGACTGGCCTGAGCTTCCGCTTCTAACAACGGCTTTTTAACTGGGTAGTTCTATCAGCTATCCCACTAATCGACTCTTGGAGAGCATTCACTATGAAAAAGACTTTTACCATTCTCGCGTTCAGTCTGCTGCCAGCCTTTGCTATCGCAGCAGTTGACCACTCCAGGCACGACATGCACGGAATGCACGGACATGACATGTCGACCATGTCGCACGCTACTTCTACAGTGGGTCAGCCCGGCGATCCGGCGAACGTTTCCCGGACGATTGACATCNTCATGGATGACCACATGCGCTTCACTCCCAGCAATATCCAGGTTGAAGCGGGCGANACAGTTCGNTTTTTTATCAAGAACGTNGGACAGGTGCCGCATGAAATGGTGATTGGCTCAATAGAAGAGCTCAAGGCGCATNCAGCTGAAATNCTGGCAGCACCTGGTATGGAACACGAAGAGCCGAACATGATTACTCTACAANCAGGCAAGGTAGGCGGTCTGGTGTGGCAGTTTGATCAGCCNGGCANGGTTGATTTTGCNNGCCTNATTCCAGGCCATACCGAGGCGGGGATGGTAGGCANNGTNGAAGTCATCNGAGNNANATANATGNCTGGAAGAAATNAANTNTTNGGAGCGATCGGCGTTGCGATANTTGGCGNCGTCGCCTTCCTTTATACGGCCACACNTGNGNCTGGNCCNGANTTNATAGATCCNGCCGATCAGAATCNGGTCANGCTTGGNCAGTCCATCTACNNAANNCATTGCGCGGTNTGTCATGGNGAGTCGCTGCANGGGCAGGAAAACTGGCGTCAACGTCTACCCAATGGGAGATTACCTGCCCCGCCCCATGATCAAACCGGGCACACGTGGCACCACTCGGATGCCATGCTGGTGGATATGGTGAAAAATGGCCTGGTACCCGGCAGAACNGCNCCGCCCGNCTACGAAAGCGATATGCCNGCNTANCGNAANATTNTGNNTGANGANGATATTGTCGCGGTGCTGGCTTACATCAAAAGTACCTGGCCANCTGAGGTTCTACAGGCGCAGAAACAAACCACNCTGCGTCATCAATGACGCAGGGTGTGCGATACGGGGTACTTTCTTATAGCTAGAAAAACCGAAGAAAAATGGCGAGTAGAGACTCGCCATTTTCCGCTACCCCCTCGACGTATCCAGCTTAAACCGAACCACGAAGCCGCAGCGAGTTGAATACAACGGACGCTGAACTCAGACTCATCGCCAGGGCTGCAAACATGGGTGATAGAAGCAACCCGGCAAACGGGTACAGGACGCCAGCAGCCAGTGGAACGCCTAACGCATTATAAATGAACGCAAAACCAAGGTTCTGCTTCATATTGAGAACAGTCTTGTTTGACAGGTCCCGGGCAATCGAGATACCCCGCAGGTCTCCTTTTACCAAGGTGATTTGCGCACTGNTCATCGCTACGTCCGTCCCGGTTCCCATAGCGATACCGACATTCGCCTTGGCCAGTGCCGGGGCATCGTTGATGCCGTCGCCCGCCATCGCAACGATGCAACCTTCTGATTGAAGCTTATCAACCAGATTCAGCTTGTCGGCCGGTTTCACTTCGCCATGAACTTCGTCTATGCCTAGTTGTTCGGCGACCGCTTTTGCCGTTGAAATACCGTCACCAGTAGCCATGATGACCCTGATTCCCGCGGCCTTGAGCGCCTGTACCGCTTCAGGGGTGCTCTGTTTGATGGGGTCGGAAACGGCGAGTAGGCCGACCAGTGTGCCGTCAACCGCCAGGTACATCACACTCGCACCCTTTGTCCTCCATCCCTCAGCGGTGGCAGCCAGGCCATCAACATTGACGTTATCCTGCTGCATGAACGCAGTGTTGCCCAACAGCAGTGTTTTGCCTTCAACCTTGCCCCGTACGCCTATGCCGCTACCCGAGTCAAAGTCGTCCACTGGGCTGAGCACCAAATTACGTTCGCGCGCAGCGCTGACAATAGCGTCAGCCAAAGGATGCTCGCTGCCTTGATCGAGGCTGGCAGCCAGGCGCAAGATTTCATCGGCGTCCAANTCGCCAGCGGAAACAGCCTGATCGAATGCGGGTCGGNCTTCTGTCAAGGTGCCGGTCTTGTCTACGATGAGCGTATCGACTTTGCGCAGATTTTCTATTGCTGNTGCATCACGAAACAGAACACCCTNGGTTGCGCCTCGTCCGGTAGCAACCATGACTGACATGGGCGTTGCGAGCCCCAGCGCACAAGGGCAAGCGATGATCAGAACAGCGACCGCATTGATCAGGCCATAGACCCAGCTTGGCTGCGGGCCGAANATGCCCCACACGACCAAGGTGAGGATGGCGATGGCTACCACCGCCATGACAAAGTAACCCGCCACCAAATCAGCCATCCGTTGCATCGGCGCCCGAGAGCGTTGGGCCTGAGCCACCAACTGGACAATTTGTGACAACACAGTGGCCGAGCCGACTTTCTCCGCCCGGATCACAAGTGCACCAGAGGTGTTCATCGTTGCCCCTATGACCTTGTCACCCGGGCGCTTGCTGATGGGTAACGATTCACCAGTCAACATGGATTCATCGAGAGAACTTGCACCCTCTTCAACAATGCCATCGACAGGAACTTTCTCACCGGGACGTACGCGTAAACGATCACCTTCATGCACATGCGTCAGCGGTACATCTTCTTCTGTTCCGTCTGCATTGATACGGCGGGCCGTCTTGGGCGCCAGACCGAGCAATGACCGGACGGCAGCGGATGTCTGGGAACGCGCGCGAAGCTCCAGCANCTGACCAAACAGCGTAAGGGAAATGATCACCACTGCGGCTTCGAAATAAACCGCCACACGCCCCATGGACATGAATGTTTCCGGAAATATACCGGGAGCTACGGTTGCCAGCGTGCTGTAGACGAAGGCGGCACCGGTACCCAAGCCGATCAGCGTCCACATGTTGGGACTGCGGTTGACCACTGATTGCCAACCCCGTACGAAGAACGGCTGTCCGGCCCACAGCACCACGGGAAGCGACAGTACAAGCTCTATCCACGTTTGCGTCGCCATCTCGAACCAGCCAAGCTGTGGCCCAAACATGGCAAGCACCGTGACAATGACGGTAAAAGGCAATGTCCACCAGAATCGCCTGGAAAAATCGTCCAGCTCGGGATTGTCATCTTCCAGACTGGGCATCAGGGGTTCAAGTGCCATGCCGCATTTAGGGCAGGTTCCGGGGTTGTCCTGACGTATTTCCGGATGCATCGGGCACGTATAAATTGTGCCTTTGACCGCTTCCGAGGGAGGTGGCGAGGTTGGTGAAAGAAACTTCTCAGGGTCATGCTGGAATCTATTCATGCATTTGGTGCTGCAGAAGTAGTAAGTTTTACCCGCATGCTCAACATGCTGGGCAGAGTCTGCCGTTACACCCATGCCGCAGACCGGGTCTGTAAGCCCTGAGCCCGTGTGGGAGGGTGTATGGTGATGACAATGAGANTCAGAATTATCGTGNNCCATGGATAAGCACCTTTTCAAATAAGCAGGCAGTTTGCNCCGCGTNTTNNGCGGNTTCTTAAAGGAGNAGATTACATGAATCATNATGCCATAANCTTATTAGTTAAAGATGACCAGGCTGCTCCCGCAAGCATTACATTTTAGTCATGTTATGCGAACAACGCTTTTCTCACCGATATAACCTAGCTTCCGGCCACCAACATTACATNNTTGTCATTTTCTGGTCATGNTGTGGGCAGATTTCAGACTATAAAATTGATATTGACGACAATGAAATGGACTGGCTTCCTTGGCCTGAACTGTAGAGCGGAGTGGAACGATGAAGATTCTCATCGTAGAAGATGAAGTGAAAACTGGGGATTATATCCGGCAGGGCCTCATNGAATCCGGCTTTGTGGTAGATCTCGCCCGGACCGGGCTCGATGGTCACCACCTGGCGCTTACCGGCTCGTATGACTTGATTGTCCTTGATGTAATGCTGCCTGATGTGGATGGCTGGCGAATTATGCAGTCATTGAGAGAGGCCAGATCCACCACGCCTGTGTTATTTCTCACCGCAAGGGACAGTGTAGAAGACCGGGTCAAGGGTCTGGAATTGGGAGCGGACGACTATCTGGTCAAGCCTTTTGCTTTTTCGGAGCTGCTGGCACGAGTACGTACATTGTTACGGCGCGGTGCTGCGCCGGTTTTTCAGGATCAACTCCAGGTGGCTGACCTGGTACTGGATATACCTCGCCGCCGCGCACAGCGACATGCAACGAGGATCAACCTGACCAATAAGGAATTCGCCCTGCTTGAACTCCTTGTGCGGCGCCAAGGGGAAGTGTTGCCACGCTCATTGATCGCTTCCCAGGTGTGGGACATGAATTTTGACAGTGACGCCAATGTCATCGATGTTGCTATCCGGCGGCTGCGCGCGAAGATCGATGATGATTTTGAACCAAAGCTGATTCATACCGTACGCGGCATGGGTTATATGCTTGACGTGACACAGCCAGGCTAGCCCATGAAAAGACGCCCGCTATCTCTGGTCGTTAGACTCACCGTCTCCATTGGCGCTGTGATAACCGCTGTTCTCCTCACCTTTGGCTGGATGATGGAGCGCTCTATCAATAATCATTTCGTCCAGCAGGATGTGGATGAGCTCAATTCAGTAGTTCAGGCGTTGCAATACCTCCTCGCGACCGTACCGGCCGATATACCCGCCGACGAACTGCATCAGCGTCTCGCTAGCGTGGTAACAGGCCATCGTAACGCCCAATACCGAATCAGTACCGATAGCGGGTCATTGATCTACTCAACACCGGGTTTCAATCTGGACACGTTCGCCCGCACTGCCCGACCTGTAGAAGAAATCACTATCGATACGGTTGAGAGCTGGAATGATCATCAAGAAGCCTTTCGTGGTGCGGTCTTGTGGATTGAATCAGACAGGCTTGAAGGCAAAGCCAGGTTCAGACTCGCGGTCGCCACAGGAATCGACTTTCATCTGCATTACCTGGAGGGCTTTCGGAACCACCTTCGGATTGTCACCCTTGCCGCGTGCTTGATAGTTCTTCTGGCAACCTGGTTCGCGGTTTACCAGGGACACGCTCCTATTCGACGTATCAGCCGAGAGATGAGACGCATCAGGTCTGATCAGATGGATTTTCGCCTTGAACC
>NZDE01000002.1:0-6331 GCA_002690045.1 Alphaproteobacteria bacterium
ACCTTATTCACCGGAGTTGAATCCAATAGAGCAGGTATGGCAATGGCTGCGTCAAAATGTGTTGGCCAATCGTTGTTTTAGTGGTTATGACGATATTGTCGAACAGTGCTCTATCGCATGGAATACCTTCATTGAGAAAAAAGCAAGAGTGATAGAATTGTGTACTAGACCGTGGGCAATTTTGACCAGTTAGTTAATGGAATTGGTATAATTTATACTTCTCTTGACTCTATAGCGGCTATAGAGTTTACAATTGCGATCAATGATCATTAGCGATTCATGAATAAGAGAACACCGAGATGTTTGATTGCAGGAACCCACTGTTATTGCAACGCCTGAAACGAGCCACCCTTCATGCCATCATATTTCTGATGCTGCCACTTTCTCTATCTGCCGGGGCGAATGAAGCTGAGATCCCAGACAACGTTACTCAACTCCGGCAACTGGCACAGCTCGCTGAATACATAGGCGTTGATTATGCCGAAGCGGTGAAAAACGGTCAGGTAATTAATGACAATGAATATCAGGAGATGGTGGAGTTTTCACAACTGATTGTTAGCAAGAGCTCGCTGGCCGCCACTGCTGATGCAGAGTCACTCGCAGTGCAAGCAATGGCATTGCAGAGGGCCATCCATGATAAGAAAGGTGTTGATGAGATCCGTCAAATGAGTGCCAGCCTACGCGGCACATTGTTGGGATTGATGCCACATTTATCCCTGCCGGAACGGATATTACCTCAAGAAAAAATCCGGCCGGTATTTGAGACTAACTGCGGATCTTGCCATGGAGTATCTGGTCAAGGTGACGGAGTGCTGGCAGCACAACTCGATCCCGCACCCACGGACTTTACCGATAAAGAGCGGGCATTAAATCGATCAATTTTGGGTTTATACGACGCCATTACCAATGGCATTGACGACACCGCCATGCCATCTTTTCAACAACTAACGGAGCAAGAGCGTTGGTCGATGGCATTCTATGTCGGTGGACTCGCTTTTCAATCCAGCGAACCTACTCACAATGATTTGAATATTACCAAACTGCAGCTGATTAATCACAACCCACTGCAACTGGCAGCAGCACGCCCTGATATAACCCTACAAGCTTTGGAGAGTTTACGCGCTAACCCCTCGGCATTATTCAAGGCATCCCAAGATCCCTTGGCAATCACATGGAATCGACTTCAAGCCGCCCAAAAAGCGCATCAGAAGGGAGATTTTTCAACCGCAAGTGAACTCGCCGTCAGTGCTTATCTGGACGGTTTTGAACTGATTGAAAACAGCCTCGATGCGCATGACAAAGCACTGCGCCAATCCATCGAGTCCAACATGATGGCACTACGACAATTGACCAGCCGCCCCGACGTAAACGGAGAATTGGGTGCGCTAATGGCGGAGACGCGGCATTTGTTGGATGACGCACAACGTTTGTTATCAGAGTCCACCTTGTCCGAAGGAGCTTTATTCACTGCTAGTCTGGTCATATTGTTGCGCGAAGGCCTGGAGGCATTGCTGGTTATCATTGCCTTAACGACGGTTTTGATAAGAACCGGGCGTCGGGATGCGCTTAAATATGTCCACATAGGCTGGATTGCGGCATTACTTGCCGGTGGTGCCACCTGGATCGCCGCTCAATCGTTGATCACGATCAGTGGTGCCAATCGTGAAATCATGGAGGGAATTGCCGCTTTATTGGCCGCGTTGGTACTGCTCTATGTTGGGATCTGGATGCATAGCAAAACCCAGGCTGCACAATGGCAAGCCTACATTCAGCAACATGTCGATACCCAACTTAAGTCTGGCACCTTGTGGGGGCTGGTGGCGTTGGCATTTGTGGCGGTTTACCGGGAGGTGTTTGAAACCGTATTATTTTATCAATCGCTGTTAACGCAGGCGGTATCAACCCAATATTCTTCTGTTGGTGGTGGCTTTGCGCTCGGTTTGTTGCTGTTAGCCATATTGGCGTGGGTGTTGATTCGCTTTTCCGTCAAGCTGCCGATCGCCAAATTCTTTTCAGCCACCACCTACTTGCTGCTAGCGCTGGCATTTGTCCTGATGGGCAAAGCTGTGTCGGCATTACAGGAGGCGGCCATCATCGGTATGACGTCATTACCTGTGAGTTTTGAGATTGACTGGATTGGCGTCAAGTCCACCTGGCAAGGCGTGCTTGCGCAACTTTCGGTACTTCTGGTTTACCTGGTATTTTTAATACTATCCAAATCAAAACGCGCAACATCACCGCCGATAACACAGGCGTCCGATTTCAAGCGCGTAAGTGTTACCGCTTCTGATGCTGATTAGTGGTTAACGTTTGCAAGATGCCGCACTGTTCGATCGTCCTTTCACTGGAGCAGCTGCGGCGAAGTACTTTCAAATGCTCGCGCAGCTGAACCAGCTCCTGAATGCGCGTTTCCACTTGTTGAATGTGCGTATCCATCATGCGATTGACTTGATCACATTGCGCACCCGGTGAGCGTTTTAATGTGAGTAGCTGGCGGATCTCGGACAAACTGAGATCCAGGTTACGGCAGAGCTTGATAAATAGCAGCTGTTCGACAGCAGCTTCATCGTAAAGTCGAAAATTGCCGTCACTACGCTGTGTCGTGCACAGCAACTGTTCTTTTTCATAGTAACGGATAGTTTGCACCGAGCAATCCGTCTTTTTTGCCAGCTCGCCAATCTTCATTTATTCAATCTCTGTGCTTGACTCTATAGTAACTATAGAGTTTGAACTGCCCACCTTGGATAGAACAAGGGTTTTTTATGACGACCACATGCGGTGGCAATTGCCAAAATAACGCGACGGAGAACACTCCCCAAATTGCCGAAGTACACGACGCTTCTCATGGCGGCTTTGTTAGTGAGTATCATGTCCCCAAGATGGACTGTCCTTCAGAGGAAGGCATGATCCGTATGGCGTTGGACAGTGTGCATCCTAAAGTCACATTGGAATTCGATACCCCCAAGCGCAAGGTGAGTGTCTACCATGGTGATAACGCTGACCTTATTAAAAAAAGAATGCAATCAGTCGGTCTGGGCGCGAGACTTGTCAGTACAATGCCCGTCGCCAGCGAGTCCATCGCCCGTGCACAGGCGTCTGCAAAACAGGAGGCAGAAAGAGAAGCTGGCATTCTCAAGTGGCTACTGGCAATCAATGGCATCATGTTTGTCATTGAAATTACTGTCGGCTGGTGGGCGCAATCCACTGGTTTGATTGCGGACTCCCTGGATATGTTTGCTGATGCCGCCGTCTACGGCGTGGCGCTGTATGCCGTAGGGCACAGTGTGCGGATGAAGTTGCGTGCAGCCCATTTTTCCGGTTGGCTTCAGATCATTCTCGCCTTGGGCGCTTTGGGCGAGGTGGTAAGGCGATTGGTATTGGGTAGTGAACCGGTTTCCACTTTGATGATGAGCTTCGGGCTTGTTGCCTTGGCGGCCAATGTGACCTGTCTGCTGTTGATTGCCAAAAGCCGGGATAGCGGCGCCCATATGAAAGCCAGCTGGATTTTCTCCGCCAATGACGTGATTGCCAATCTAGGGGTGATCCTTGCCGGTGGATTGGTGGCCTGGACGGGCTCACGTTATCCAGACTTGGTGATTGGCCTTATCATCGGTTTGATTGTGTTGAATGGCGCGCGCCGCATCTTGCAACTTAAGTCCTGAGACACCGGGCACAATATGAACAACAAGCAATCGTCTTATGATACACCGCCAATAAAGATCCTCGACCTGGCTCGCTTTGACAGGCGGATAACAGGTAAACGAAAGGCGCCGGGACAATCGTTGATTGACTCCGCAATCAAAGGCGGTATGCTTTGCAGGCTATTCCATTTCATTGGGGTTATATTCGGTTTATGAGTCGAAAAGCACTGTCTTATCTGCTGTTAGTCTTGATTGCACTGCAATCAGTGACAGCTATGGCTGACGTGCATCCCCTTGATTATTCGGATACAGCCCCTTATTCCTCCGATGGCTCATCATCGGCAATGCTGGATAGCTCGACCGTTATTGATCCTGCAGATCAAAATACCGCGCCTGACGATCTGTTTCATTGCCATCACCATGGCTGCCATTGCCATGTCTATTTATCCGGTAACCTGACTCACTCAAACTTTTTGCATAAACATTCGTTGCATAACAACTATCAAGCCCTCATTCCCGAGGCCCCATCCTCGTCGCTGTACCGCCCTCCAATCGCCTGATTTTACCGATTATGTTTTTTCTGTGTTGCCGTTATCGTTGCAACGCGCGGTTTGAATTATCTTAAATAAGTAGGATCTACCATATGCTATCAATACGTACTGCGCCGGGTTCTGGCGCTTTGGGGCGGAGGAATATCAAAAGCCGATGTATTCTGTTCAGTTTATTATTTTTCATTTCTTCGTCGGGGCTTAGCGCCGAGCCTGGGGACTCAACGATCACGCTGACCAATGCGGTGCAGCGCTCCCTGTCACAAAACCCGTCTTTGAAAGTTTTTCCCTACCGCTACGCAGCCCTTCAAGGGCAGGCCGAAACAGCCGGGTTAAGACCGGCGTATGAGCTGGGATTTGACGCTGAAAATGTCGGGGGCACTGGGGACTTCAGCGGCGCAGGTGGTGCTGAACTCACCATTGCGCTGTCTTCGGTCATCGAAATGGGGGATAAGCGCGCGGCACGGCAAGGCGTAATCTCCCACAGTCGGTCGGTGCTCAATGCCAGCCGACAGGTGGAATCCTTGGCCTTATTGGGCGAAGTCACCCGCCGTTACGTCGATGTGCTAGCGGCACAGGAGCAGGTCACCCTGGCTGGCGAGGCCGCCCAGTTGGCGAGCGAGAGCTTACGCATTGTGAAAAAGCGGGCTACGGCGGGAGCGACACCCGAGGCGGAAGTCAAACGGGCACAGGCCGCTGCCGAGCAAGCGAAGCTCGCTTTGCTTTCGGAGCAGCAACGGCTTGCTTATTTGAAAGTGTCGTTGTCTGCCCTGTGGGGGGTAACCTCACCGGACTTTGACAAAGTGGAAGGTGATCTATTCCAGTTTGGCGAGGACGTGGCATTCGACCTGTTGTACGCCAAAGTTGAAAAAAATCCTGCGATAGAAGTATTCGCAGCAGAGTCCCGCCTCAAAGAAGCAGAAATACGCCTTGCTCAAACCCAATCCAGTGCCGATATCAGTTGGTCGGTGGGGGTTCGTCGCTTGCAGGAGACCGATGACACCGCATTGGTAGCGGGTTTCAGCATGCCGTTGTTTTCCGGCAAGCGAAATGTCGGCGCCGTTTCGACCGCGTTGGCCGAAAAGAATCAGGTGTTGGCAGAGCGCGATGTAATGCTGCTGGATCTTCACACGCAACTGTTCCGGGCTTTNCACAACCGCAAACAAGCCATTGTCGCGGTANANGCACTNCGNACCGCCATCATTCCCGCCCTTGAGCAGGCNCTGGTAGACACTCAGGTGGCCTATCAACGCGGTCGCTACGGGTATCTCGACTATGTCAGCGCGCGGCAGGAATTATTGAGCGCCAGGCGTACCCAGATCGAAGCGGCGGCAGCCGCTTTAACCTATGGCGCAGAAATTGAGCAACTGACAGCAGAGCCCCTGGCCTTGACTCAGTATGGCGAAGACAACACATTTTCAGGATCATCACGATGAAATTAAAAACTCATTTTAACAAACCCATCACCCATCTTCTTGGCTGTTGCTTCCTTATCGCGCTGCTATCCGGGCAAGCGCTTGCCGAAACAGGTCGCGGAGAGGAAGCAGAGCACGGCGAAGAAGGCCACATTGAACTGACTCAGCAGCAGATACAACATTCGGGCATTTCGCTGGCAACCGTGACTTCTGGCACCATCCGCGATGTATTGCCGGTATACGGCGTCGTCGCCACCAACGCAGAGCGCGTACAATCAGTGACCGCACGCTTTGACGGTGTTATTCGGGAAGTTAAAAAAAGTGTTGGTGATCCGGTTCGTAAGGGCGAAACCCTGTTGACCGTAGAAGCCAACGAAAGCNTGAAAACCTATTCGATAGTTTCGGCACTCAATGGCGTTATTACACAGCGCAACGCTAACCCTGGCGAACAAACCAGCGATGCCCCGCTATTGGAGCTGAAGGATTTTTCCACGGTCTGGGTAGAGCTGTCGATTTTTCCAAAGGATGTTGCTCAGGTTCAATCAGGGCAGAAAGTTCGCATTCTCAGNCTCGATTCGANCCANANCGCAGAGGGAAANATCATCTATATTGCGCCNCTTGGCCAANNTNGNAATCAGGCCATTANGGCGCGCGNTTTGATCGACAACCCNAANGGCANNTGGAAACCNGGTCTNTTTGTCAACGCNCAAATCNCCCGCGCCGAAAT
>NZDE01000002.1:6336-10132 GCA_002690045.1 Alphaproteobacteria bacterium
CTCCNNTGGTGATCCGCAACGAAGCCTTGCAAATCGTCGAGGATAACCCTGTCGTTTTTGTTCGGGGTGAGGAAGGTTTTGAAGCACGTACAGTGACTTTGGGGCGAACCGACGGTGAGCTAACCGAAGTGGTGGCAGGTCTGTCCGCAGATGAAGTGTATGTCAGCAACAACAGTTTTATTTTGAAAGCGGAATTGGGTAAAGGGGAGGTTGGCGATGATGATTAATCACTTCCTGAAAGACATTCTGCATTCCATCGGCCGGAGCAGCATTCTATCGCCGCTCAACGAAGGAGTGTGTGATGATCGATAAACTGATTCAATTTTCCATCGCACGCCGCTGGCTGGTGATGTTTCTGGTGCTGGTAACGGGCGCCCTGGGTGTCTGGAACTATCAGCAGCTACCCATTGACGCGGTACCCGATATCACCAATGTCCAGGTGCAAATCAATACCGAAGCCCCAGGCTACTCACCGCTGGAAGTGGAGCAACGCATTACCTACCTGGTAGAACTGGCGATCACGGGGCTGCCCCACGTGGAGAGTACACGTTCGGTATCACGCTATGCTCTGTCCCAAGTGACCGTGGTGTTTGAAAAAGGCACGGACATTTACTTTGCCCGCAATCTTATCAACGAGCGCTTGCAGCAGGCAAAAAGCGAGATGCCTTCAGGAATCGGTCCGGTGATGGGGCCCGTTGCCACAGGACTCGGTGAAATCTTTCACTATGCAGTGCATGCGAAACCGGGCACCTTGCAAGAAAATGGTGAGCCCTATGATGCGACGGCCTTACGTACCTTACAGGATTGGGTGATCCGTCCGCAGTTACGCCTGGTTCCCGGCGTCACCGAAGTCAATACCATTGGCGGCTTCGAGAAGCAGTTCCACATCACGCCGGAACCTTCAAGACTGCTGGCCTACCAGCTCAGCTTTGATGATTTAGTAGCGGCACTGGAGAAAAACAACGCTAATATCGGTGCTGGCTATATTGAAAAAAATGGTGAGCAATATTTAATCCGCGCCCCCGGACAGGTGGCTGACATTCCTGCGATCGAAAAAATCATCGTCGCTCGTCGAGCCGGGTTACCCATTACCGTGGCTGATGTGGCCGAGGNCGGATTCGGCAAAGAGTTGCGCACAGGTGCCGCTACTCGCGATGGTGAGGAGACTGTATTGGGTACCGCCGTCATGCTGCTGGGAGGTAATAGTCGGACGGTTTCCCAGGATGTGTCGGCCAAGTTGTTGGAGATCAATAAGACGCTGCCCGAGGGCGTAATTGCAGAGCCGGTTTATAACCGTACGGTACTGGTTGATAAAACCATTGCCACGGTGCAGGCCAATCTGGCCGAAGGGGCGGTATTGGTTGTCGTCGTACTTTTGGTCATGCTGGGCAACGTCCGGGCGGCATTACTCACNGCAATGGTGATCCCNTTGTCGATGTTGATGTTGATGACGGGCATGGTGCAAACCAAGGTCAGCGCCAATCTGATGAGTTTGGGCGCACTCGATTTTGGTTTGATTGTGGATGGGGCGGTGATCATTGTCGAAAACTGTATCTTGCGCTTGGCTGGGCNACAGCATCATCTTGGGCGAACCTTAAAACTGGATGAGCGTTTTCAAACGGTGTTTGCGGCCACCCGCGAGGTTTTTGCGCCGAGTTTGATCAGCGTGTTAGTGGTAATTTTGGTGAACTTACCCATCCTGGCTTTGACGGGCGTGGAAGGCAAAATGTTTACGCCCATGGCTATGGCGGTGATCATGGCCTTGCTGTCTGCACTGGTGCTNTCACTCACCTTTGTGCCTGCGGCNGTNGCGNTGTTTATGACGGGGCATATNGAGGAGAAGGACAATTTNATTGTTCGCCACTCCAAACGGTTTTACGCCCCGGTTTTGGCGTGGGCGCTAAAGTTTCGCGTTCTCGTATTGTCTGCGGCCCTGATCTTTGTGGTTTTGGTCGGCGCACTGGCCACACGGATGGGTACGGAATTTATCCCNAANCTGGATGAGGGCGATATTGCCNTCCAGGCNCTNCGNATACCNGGNACCAGTCTCACTCAATCCCTGGATATGCAGTTTCAANTGGAAAAAGCGGTNCTGGANATCCCTGAAGTNAAAACCTACTTCNCGCGCGTCGGCACGGCCGAAGTNGCCAGNGANCCCATGGGGCCNAACATTTCCGATGGNTATGTCATGCTCANGGATCNCAGTGAATGGCCNGANCCTGANAAAACCAAAGCGCAGNTNNTGGANGAAATNGGTGAGAANNTNNCNTTNTTGCCGGGNAATGCCTNNGAGATCAGNCAGCCGATCCANCTGCGNTTNAANGANTTNATNTCNGGTGTGCGATCNGANCTCGGGATCAAGGTGTTNGGCGANGATTTGGACGCANCTGCTNAAATCNGGCNGCGAAATCNNNGCGGTATTGAACGGTATNGAGGGCGCCGAAGNGGTTAAGGTCGAGCAGGTGTCNGGNTTNCCTATTCTNTCCATNAATGCCGACCGTTCAGCCNTGTATCGNTATGGNTTGAATGTCGCCGATGTNCAGGACGTNGTCGCCGCCGCCACGGGTGGTGAGGAAGCCGGCCTGATCTTTGAGGGNGATCANCGTTTCTCGATAGTGGTGCGGGTAGCCGANCGCGTNAGGGGNGANTTGCGCGCGTTGGANCGTTTGCCNATACCGCTGCCAGACNGCGGCTACGTGCCNCTGCGGGAAGTGGCTAGTCTCACNCTGGCNCCTGGACCTAATCAGATCTCTCGTGAAAACGGCAAGCGGCGNNTGGTNGTCAGCGCNAANGTTCGCGGTCGTGATTTGGGTGGNTTTGTGGCNGAAGTTCAGGGCAAAGTNGCGCANCANGTGAAATTGCCNCCNGGCTATTGGCTGGAGTANGGNGGNACNTTTGAGCAANTGCAATCGGCCNCGCAGCGGTTAAGCCTGCTTGTCCCCGTNACNNTNGTGATGATTTTTGCACTGTTGATGATGACCTTTGGNTCNGCAAAAGATGCGGCATTGGTCTTNAGTGGCGTACCGCTGGCGCTGACCGGTGGCGTTATCGCCTTGTGGTTACGGGACATCCCCCTCTCGATTACCGCCGGTGTTGGGTTTATTACTTTATGCGGTGTATCGGTACTGACCGGGGTCATGATGGTGTCGGCCTTTCGGGATGAGCTCAATCGCGGTGAATCCGTCGAGCAGGCGATTCTGGGCGGCGCCATGTTGAGATTGCGGCCGATATTGATGGTCGCTCTGGTGGCCGCATTAGGCTTCCTGCCGATGGCACTCAATACCAGCACCGGGGCGGAAGTCCAGCGGCCACTGGCCACGGTGGTTATCGGCGGCGTTATCTCTTCCACGTTACTTACGTTATTGGTGCTCCCCGGTCTGTATCGATTGGCTTGGCGAAGGCCAAAAGCGATTGATAACAATGGCGAACCGATCGCTGAGTAATACCCGCTGGATCGCGGCAAGTATTCCCTTGCCGCGATCCATCTAACAGTAATAGCGAATTTTTTTGGAGTATTCATATGAAACAAATTACCGCCTTTATCCACCACGTTCGATCCGCCGATGTCATCGACGCACTGCGTGAAGCAGGTTACAAAAACATATCACTACTCGACATCAAGGGGACTTTAAAGCCCTTAGGCGAGCAGGAGTTGGCCTATTCTGCCGAAGCTGGTGTGGTTATTTCGGAAGTACAATTATCTCTGGTCTGTGATGACAATCAGGTGGATGAGGTGACGGCTATCATACGCAAAACCGGGAAAATCGGACCCAACATATCCGGTTGGGTATACGTC
>NZDE01000003.1 GCA_002690045.1 Alphaproteobacteria bacterium
GCATGCCTGGCTACTCAAGCCCGCCCCAGCGACTGAGAAAACTAAGGTTATTCTCTACTTGCATGGGAATGCTGAGAATATCTCGACGCATTCGCGCAGTGTCTTCTGGTTGGTAGAGGAGGGGTACACTGTCCTCGCTCTTGATTATCGCGGGTTTGGCGCATCGCAGGGACGGCCGATATTGCCGGATGTACTTATGGATGCAAAAGCTGGCGCAAGCTGGCTGCGGGGTGCTTACCCGGATCACTCTCTGGTTGTTCTTGGCCAATCAATGGGCGCAGCGCTCGCGGTCAATTTCGTTGCAGACTATGGTCGCGACTATGACGTTTCTCAACTCATACTCGAAGCGCCGTTTGCTGGATTTCGCAGTGTGGCCAGAGAGATGTTGCAGCGTACCGTCGTCGGTACCATTGTCTCACCCCTTGTTTACTTGATCCCATCAGACTGGGACCCGAAGGACCGCGCTCCCAATATCCATATTCCGGTCATGCAGCTGCATAGTCCTATGGACCCGATCGTTCCCCTGTCTGAAGGAGAGGTTCTTTTCGAAGCCTTGCCTGCAGATAAACGGTGTTTTATTGCTTCGCAGGGGCCGCATATCGCTAGTTTTCGATACAGCAAGTTTCGGGAACAGGTGGCGGATTTTCTGGTCAGGGGAGAGTGTCCGCAGGTCGAAGCGGATACAGTTAAAACAGAAAGCGTCGCGGGATTTACCGACGAATGACCTTCCGGTATAATGCCCCGCCTTTCCTTCAACCTCATTCTGGAAGGCTCTTCTATGTTGCGAATTGCTCAGGACGCACTCACTTTTGATGATGTGCTGTTAGTTCCCGGTTATTCCGAGGTACTGCCCAATCAGGTCAGTCTGAAAACCCGCCTGACCAAAGGCATTGAGCTGAACGTTCCCCTTATTTCTGCCGCGATGGATACGGTCACTGAAGCGCGCCTGGCAATTGCAATTGCTCAGGAAGGTGGCTTAGGTATCGTCCACAAAAACCTGACCATCGAGGAGCAGGCTGCTGAGGTTCGTAAGGTCAAAAAATACGAAAGCGGTGTGGTTAAAGACCCGATCACCGTACCCAGCACCAGCACTATCCGCGAAATTCTCGAACTGACTCAACAGTACAGCATTTCTGGTATGCCTGTCGTTGATGGTGACGAGCTGGTGGGGATTGTCACTAGCCGTGATGTTCGTTTTGAGAAAAATCTGGATGCTACGGTGGCGTCGGTGATGACACCAAAAGAGCAACTGGTCACCGTGAAAGAAGGCACCAGCCCTCAGGACGTTCAGGATCTGCTGCACGTTCACCGCATTGAGAAAATTCTGGTTCTTGATGACAACGAACAGCTCGTTGGCATGATGACTGTGAAAGACATCGAAAAGGCGAAAGCTTTTCCAAGTGCTGCAAAAGATGATCAGGGTCGTCTGCGTGTTGGTGCTGCAGTCGGTACTGGCGCAGGCACCGAAGAGCGTGTCGAAGCTCTGGTAAAAGCGGGTGTTGACGTGATTGTTGTTGATACAGCACACGGTCATACATCGAACCCAAGCGGCACCGGGGTTATTGATCGTGTGCGCTGGGTGAAAGAAAACTTCCCTGAGGTTCAGGTGATCGGTGGCAATATCGCGACGGCTGAAGCTGCGATTGCTCTTGCCGAAGCCGGGGCCGATGGCGTGAAAGTGGGTATTGGCCCAGGCTCTATCTGTACTACACGTATCGTTGCTGGTGTCGGTGTTCCTCAGATTTCAGCGGTAGCTAACGTGGCTGAGGCTATGAAGAAATACGATGTGCCTGTGATCGCTGACGGTGGTATCCGTTTCTCGGGTGATATCTCGAAAGCCATCGTTGCTGGCGCAAGTGTTGTGATGGTTGGCTCCATGCTGGCAGGTACTGACGAGTCTCCGGGTGAAGTTGAATTGTTCCAGGGACGTGCGTACAAGGCATACCGTGGCATGGGTTCTCTCGGCGCTATGGGACAGAGCCAGGGCTCGTCTGACCGTTACTTCCAGGACAAAAAAGCCGGTGTTGATAAGCTGGTTCCGGAAGGCATCGAAGGTCGTATTGCCGTGAAAGGCCCGCTAACGAACATTGTTCACCAGCTGATGGGTGGTGTCCGTGCTTCCATGGGCTACACCGGTTGCGCGACGATCGACGAAATGCGTACCAAACCTGAGTTTGTGCGTATTACATCGGCGGGCATGTCTGAATCGCATGTTCACGACGTTCAGATCACCAAAGAAGCGCCCAACTATCGCTTAGGCTGATCGCTGGCAATTGCTAAGATGTGGGGATGATGAAAGTCATCCCCGCTTTTGTTTTTAAATCTTTTTTCTGGAAAGCCCAATGTCACAAGACATCCACGCTCAACGTATTCTGATTCTGGATTTTGGTTCACAGTACACTCAGCTGATCGCTCGTCGTGTGCGTGAAATCGGTGTGTTCTCTGAAATCCGCGCCTGGGACATGGACGAAGCGGAAATCCGCGAGTACAACCCGTCCGGTATTATTCTCGCTGGTGGCCCTGAGTCTGTGACAGAAGCAGGCTCTCCGCGTGCCCCTCAGGTGGTGTTCGAGCTTGGTTTACGAGTGCTTGGTATCTGCTACGGCATGCAGACTATGGCTGAGCAGTTGGGTGGCAGTGTGCAGGGCTCGAACATCCGTGAGTTTGGTTATGCCCAGATTCAGGTTGAGACGAACAACGCACTGCTTAAAGACATCCGGGACCACGTCAGTGAAGACGGTAAAAGTCTTCTTGATGTGTGGATGAGCCACGGCGATAAAGTGGCATCGATGCCTGAAGGCTTTGAGCTGATGGCAACCACGCCGAGCTGCCCGATTGCAGGCATGTTCAATGCCGAGAAAAATTTCTTCGGTGTACAGTTCCACCCAGAAGTGACGCACACACTGCAGGGCAAGCGCCTGCTGGAGCATTTCGTCATGGATATCTGTGGCTGTGAAGCACTGTGGACACCAGCGAAAATTATTGAAGATCAGATCGAACGTGTTCGTGAGCAGGTCGGTAACCAGAAGGTTCTCCTGGGCCTGTCTGGCGGTGTGGATTCATCGGTTGTGGCGGCGCTGCTGCACAAAGCCATCGGCGATCAGTTGACCTGTGTTTTCGTTGACAATGGTCTGCTGCGTAAGAACGAAGGCGATATGGTGATGGACATGTTCGCCAAGAACATGGGCGTTAAAGTGATCCGTGCCGACGCTGAGGACCTGTTCCTGGGCAAGCTGGAAGGTGTATCTGATCCGGAAGCCAAGCGTAAAGTTATTGGCAATACCTTTATCGAGGTGTTCGATGAAGAAGCCAGTAAGCTGAAAGACGTTCCCTTCCTGGCGCAGGGCACTATTTACCCAGACGTGATCGAGTCCGCGGCGGCGAAAACCGGCAAGGCACACGTGATCAAATCACACCACAATGTGGGCGGTCTGCCAGAAGACATGAAAATGGATCTGGTTGAACCTCTGCGTGAGTTGTTCAAAGACGAAGTGCGCAAGATTGGTCTTGAGCTGGGCCTGCCTTACGACATGGTTTACCGTCATCCATTCCCTGGGCCGGGTCTGGGCGTGCGTATCTTGGGTGAAGTTAAGAAAGAATACGCTGACGTACTGCGTGAAGCGGATGCTATCTTCATCGAAGAGCTGCACAACTTCGACTGGTACCACAAAACCTCTCAGGCGTTTGTGGTCTTCCTGCCGGTGAAATCTGTTGGTGTGGTGGGCGATCAGCGCCGTTATGAGTGGGTTGTCTCGTTGCGTGCGGTTGAAACCATTGATTTTATGACGGCACGTTGGGCTCACCTCCCATATGAGCTGCTGGAAAAAGTTTCGAATCGTATTATTA
Organism: Alphaproteobacteria bacterium; assembly: GCA_002690045.1. Lineage (GTDB taxonomy): Bacteria > Pseudomonadota > Alphaproteobacteria > Micavibrionales > Micavibrionaceae > UBA2705. The sequence goes on from NZDE01000003.1 coordinate 3,847, forward strand.
ATGAGATCGAGCACATATCGCGTGTTGCTTACGATGTATCGTCAAAACCACCTGCCACCATTGAGTGGGAATGATTCGACGTCTGGCAACACCAGGCACCTACAAGCAGTAAACCTACTATAACCCATTGTTTGCAATGGGTTTTTTCTTTCTAGGCATGGTGATTTCAAGCACCTTCTAGCACCGCCAAGCAAACTTTTTTCATGGGATTTTCCATGGTATCGTCTTTTTCAATGTTGATGACCAAAGACAATACCATGCAGTGATTTTTAAGGTCTTCATGGTATTGGATTTCGTTAACTCTTTGTTATCTAAAAGAAAAACACCCTAAAAATCGCTAGTTTTTATCATGGTATTTGGGGCGTTTTGAGAGGGTACCTTTATGTTGACTGATACCAAGCTTCGAAACCTGAAACCCAGAGACAAAATGTACAAAGTTGTTGACCGCGATGGGCTTTACGTCGCTGTATCCAAGACTGGTACAGTCTCATTCAGATACAACTACTCATTAAATGGTCGCCAAGAAACGCTGACTTTTGGGCGCTATGGCGTGGGTGGTATTAGCTTGGCAGAGGCTAGAGAGCGTCTTAACGAATCAAAGAAAATGATTGCTTCTGGTAAGTCTCCTGCGAGAGAAAAGGCACGCGATAGGGCGCGGGTGAAAGGTGCCGAAACATTTGGTGCTTGGGCAGATAAATGGCTGCGTGGGTATCAGATGGCGGATTCAACCCGCGATATGCGCAAGTCTGTCTATCACCGAGAATTGAAGAAGGTTTTTGGAAATCAGAAGTTGGTTGAGATTACCCATGAAGATCTACGCTCTTTGACTGACGCAATAGTTGAGCGGGGTGCTCCAGCAACCGCTGTTCATGCGCGCGAAGTCGTTTTAAACGTCTATCGTTGGGCGATTGAGCGAGGACAGAATGTAGAGAATCCGGCTGAAATGGTACGTCCAACCACTATAGCTAAATTTGTACCGCGTGAAAGAGCATTAACACCGTTTGAAATTGATCTGATGTACAAGTACATGAATCGAATAGGGACATCACCTCAATACCGCGCGGCGATTAAACTATTGTTGCTCACTCTAGTGAGAAAGTCAGAGTTATCCAATGCAACCTGGGATGAAATTAATTTTAGCGAAGCGCTTTGGACTATTCCGAAAGAACGCATGAAAAGACGTAAGCCTCATTTAGTTTTTTTATCTCAACAAGCAATGGATATCTTTATTGCATTGAAAACATTTGCTGCTGGTTCAAAGTATGTGCTTCCCTCGCGGTATGATTCGGATACACCTATGAGCAATGCCACGCTAAATAGGGTGCTCACATATACTTACAAAGCTGCTCAGAAAGATGGAAAGTCGCTTGCTAAATTCGGTCCTCATGATTTGCGCAGGACAGCCAGTACGCTGCTGCATGAGGCTGGTTACAACACGGATTGGATAGAGAAAAGTCTTGCCCATGAACAGAAGGGAGTTAGGGCAATTTACAATAAAGCGGAATACCGAGAACAGCGAACAGAAATGTTACAGGACTGGGCGAATATGATTGATGAATGGACTAGCGAGAACCGAGAAGTAGAGGCATACCAGGCCTGATGGCTTTAGCGTCTGATTGTTTACGCTCTTCAATCCAATTTTCTACTTCCGCTAAATCCCATGCGACATTGCGGCTTGTTAATACGATGCGGCGAGGGAATTCGCCGCGTTTTTCCAGATTGTAGATGGTGCGATCTGAGAGCGGAATCATCGTTAATAATGTTCTGCGGTTGATCAGCGTCTTTCCTGAATTCAAGGTGCTTCCATTATCCCGATGCTTGGTTTCTCTGGTGTTACCCACGGCTATTATTCCATCTACTCAATTTACGGATGTCGAGCGAGAACACTAACAATTCATGTATCGACTTTCCGTTGCAAATCTTTCAATGCGATAAAAAATTATTCTGATAGGGAATGCTGCTGTGCAATCAGGTTATTCAGCCATTGCCGAAGAAACGAATTAAGCTCTTTACGCTGTTGAGGGTGGAACTTGCCAGGCTCTGGAAAGACTTGCTGATAGATAGGCGGTATCGACATTTCAAAGGTAAAGGCTTCTGCCATTCGTTGAGATGGGTAGATAAGTACAACCATCTCCGGATCTTTGCATAGATCGCCGTTCTGCTCAAAGTAATGCGCCAGTGACACCGCAATACCCTCATCATTGCCTGAAACACCGTCCAGATGGGGTAAACGCTCCACCACCCAATCCATTAACCCCGCCACCTGACTGCGGCGACATTGATTGGGTACAGCCCTCTCATTAGTAATAACACCCAGTTTAATCAGCCGGTCATAGTTAGTTTCATAAATGGTCTTTCTCATAATGGTTACCCTTGAGTTCGTGAATTGTGCTTAACGAGCGCAGCACCCGTCTGCGCTCCTGCACCGCTGGCGAAGCGTGGGGGTAGCAAATGGCCAGTGGCTCACCGGAAGCCGCAGCTAAGTGACTGAGCAACGCGAAGGAATCTGAACGGGTGAGGAAGCGCGGAGCCTTGCACTTGCAATGCGCGAGGGGCAAGGCCCCTTAGCAAAGTAGCTTGAGCATCTGGGTTGATATTTGGCTGAGAGGTGGATGAAGGTGAGGAAAACTGTTTCGATGATTTTGCAGCCTGGAGGGCTGAAGCGTTAGGGATTGATAGGGCGGCAGTTCCCCAACGGGGAATGAGCGATTAGCGAACCCGGCCAAGCTCGGTAAACGCCAACATACTTAAATCAAGATACTTCCAGAATGGTTGAAATAACAGCTAGACGTAGGTTTCATCGCAATTGGATGTAGTATTTTTTTCCCTGAAAAGAATGACCTCGGATTCCAGATAGAAAACCTTGCGAAACCGCTTACACCAGGGTAATTCCGGGCGCTCTCCAGTACAGCGCCATTTTCTCAGTGTGCTGGGCGACAGGCCGAGTAGGGAAGCTGCCTCTTTGGTGGTGAGTTCACGGTCAGTAATAGCCGCTGTGGTGTTGTTCATATTTTGGTTCCCGAAAGAGTCACGAGCACATTAGCGATATAGTTAGTCGATAGTCATACTTTTGTTTTCAGCCCTTAAAGAAATATATTTCAAGCATGAGTGCTATCTATTGAAATCGAGCTTTTATAGGATCTATCACACCTTGTGACTGTATTGACATACAGTCACAAGGTGTGATGAGTCGCCCAATGGTTACACTGGGTCTAATCTGCAGAAATTTTTCTAGTGTGNGGGTATCGTTGGAAGTTAGTCAGCCGCGGTCCTAGATGAGAGCCGACTTTTGATTGTAAGTAACCTCTNGTATGAAAATAAAGGCTAAGAGTAGGTGCATGATAGGGCTAAAATTGACAAATTAGGTAATATATGATNAACTAAAAAAANTTTAGTTTGTCGTAAGTGGTCGAGCTATTTCTTTAAAGTCCTTTAACAGTTATTAGATGTGTCATGAGAAAATGGGTGCCTTACATGTTAGTCGTACTGATTGCTCTGCAGTCAGTGTTGGCTGTGNCTGACTCTCATGAGGAACATCATTCAGATACAGACCCACAAGGGATATATCACAGTTTTACCGATACCGAAGATGGTAATAGTATTGCAGACCAATTAGATGCAGGTCTGTCTTCAGCAGATTCGATAGATTGCCACCACAATCATTGTCCCCATTTCAATTCTATTGTCACACCCACATTCAGTCATGTCTCTGCGAAAGGCAAAGTTCGCCTATTAAGTCTAAGCAGTGTTAAGCCTAATTACATTCCTTCTTCGCTAGACCGTCCTCCCCAAGTCTAATCCTACGCACAGTCTTTTATTGGGTTTATCGCCGTTAGAGCGATGATGCCCTGATTTGTCACGCTTATGTAGGATTAATACCATGCTAAGTATTGAACATGGGGCCGTAGTTGCGCCCCGAAGCAACCGAAAAAGGTTAGGAGTCGGCTTTGCCCTAATCGGTTTGCTGATGCTGCCCGTTATTTCATTGCAGGCAGCAGAGAACACAATCACATTGCAAACTGCGATACAACGTACCCTGGNCAAGAATCCGTCTTTGAAGGTTTTTGATTTTCGTCAGCAAGCGCTGAAAGGCGAGTTGGCTACGGCCGAGCTCCGACCAGCCTATGAACTGGACTTTGGGGCCGAGAACTTTGCGGGTTCGGGCGATTTTAATGGGTTTGACCAGGCGGAGCTGACGATCTCATTGTCATCAGCATTAGAGTTGGGTGGAAAGCGGGATGCGAGAGTCGAGGTTGTCAATCGTGGTTTCAGTCGGTTTGAAGCTCAAAGGCAAGCAGACGCTTTGGATTTATCGGGTGAGGTTACGCGCCGTNTCATTGATGTGTTAGCTGCACAGCAACGAGTGGCTTTGGCGGAGAAAGCGGATCAGCTGGCGAAGGACGCATTGGTGGCAGTCAAAACAAGGGCTAAGGCTGGCGCGTCACCGGATGCTGAAGTTAAGCGTGCCGAAGCAGCCGCAGCTCAGGCTCACCTTACGGTTTCAGCAGAAAAGAAACAGTTGAGTTACCTCAACGTAGCTTTGGGTACACTTTGGGGAGAGACAAGGCCGGATTTTAATCGGGCTGAAGGTGATTTGTACCGTTTTAGTAAGGATGTGGCATTCGAAACGCTGTATGAACGTGTTGAGCTGAACCCGGCGATTCAGGTTTTTGCTGCAGAGGAACGACTAAAGGAAACCGAATTACGGTTGGCCAAGACCCAGAGTCGTAGCGATGTGAACTGGTCGGTTGGATTGCGGCGGTTTCAGGAAACGGATGACACAGCTGGTGTTGCAGGATTTTCCGTCCCTTTGTTTTCCGGACGTCGAAATAGCGGAGCGATTCGTTCAGCCACAGCCGCTCGTGATGTGATCTCTGTACAGCGAGAGGCTGCTTTGCTGGCGATGCGTGCGCAACTGTATCGCGCTTATAGCAATCGGCAGCAGGCTATTCACACCGTAGACGATTTACGTAAGAACATTGTTCCTGCACTGGAGCAGGCCTTGGAGGGAACGCAGCAGGCTTATGAACGTGGACGTTATAGCTATGTCGATTATGTGTCTGCCAGGCAAGAGTTGTTAAGTGCGCGTCGAACCTTGATTGATGCCGCCGCCGCCGCTTTGCGTTATGGCGCGGACATTGAACAACTTACCGCAGAACCGCTGACGGTAGAGCAATATTCTTTCACCAATTTCCAGGAAGCTAAATAATGAATATTTGTATTTTGAAAAAAAAGGGTTCGTTGGGGTTGGTCATCGGTTTTGTAGCGTTGCTCACATTGAGCCTGGTCGCCAACAGTGAAAGTGATGACCATGCGCAACACGGGCATGAGTCACATGACCATGCAAAGCAGGATTATGAAGAGCATCAGGGAGATGACCATGAAGAGCATCAGGGGGATGACCATGAAGAGGGTCATGAAGAAGAGAATGAGGAGCATGGTCATGAGGGGGGTGATCTAGAAGATCAAGAAGGCGTTGTTGAAATTGCTGACGCGATGGCTAGCAAAGCTGGTATTAGCACCGCCGTTGCAGGTCCTGGTGAAATCAACAAGACGCTGACCGTCTATGGTCGGGTGATTGCCGACCCGGGGCGTATCAGTCATATTCGTGCACGCTTTCCCGGTACGATTACACAGGTAAACGTCAGTATCGGCGAGCGTGTCGAAAAAGGGCAAAAGTTGGCAGAGGTGGAATCGAATGAAAGTCTCAAGCGCTATGTTTTAAAGGCGCCTTTTTCAGGGATTATTACGGCTCGTCATGCCTCACAGGGTGAAGCGACGGAGGAGCAGGCACTGTTCACGGTTGCTAACTTTGATCAGGTTTGGGCGGAGTTCCAGATATTCCCTGGCCAGATGAGCCGTATCGCCTTAGGCCAGCCGGTCACCATGTCAGTGGAATCTGAACAAACAACGTCCACGATCAAACACTTGATTCCCAGCGACAGTGGTCAACCGTTTGTTCTGGCTCGGGCAGCTATTGATAATAAGCAAGGACGTTGGACTCCTGGATTGTTATTACAAGGTCTGGTGAGCGTGGAGCAAGTACAAGCCTCCCTGCGAGTGGACAATCGCTCTTTACAAACGTTTGAAAACCGCACGGTTGCCTTTGTCAAAGAAGGTGAGCGCTACGAAGCACGACCGGTCACACTGGGTCGCAGTGACAGCCGCTTTACTGAGGTATTGGATGGACTGAAGCCTGGTGACGAATATGTTGTCATAAACAGCTATCTGATCAAAGCCGACTTGGAAAAATCCGGCGCTTCCCACGATCACTAAGAGGACGTAATCATGATTGAATCAATTTTGCGCCTCTCGATCGAGAGGCGTTGGTTAATGCTATCCCTGATACTGGTGCTGTTAGGTTCTGGTATTTGGAGCTACCAACAGCTACCCATCGATGCAGTACCCGATATCACCAATGTCCAGGTGCAGATTAACACTGAAGCACCTGGGTATTCCCCGCTGGAATCTGAGCAACGTATTACCTATCCGGTTGAGACTGCTTTGGCGGGTATCCCCAATCTTTCTTATACTCGCTCGCTATCCCGTTATGGCTTGTCGCAAGTCACGGTGGTGTTTGAAGAAGGAACCGACCTGTATTTTGCCCGCAATCTGATTAATGAGAGACTGGGCGTTATCAAGAGTTCATTGCCGCCAGGCCTTGAGCCATCGATGGGGCCTATCGCGACCGGCTTGGGCGAGATATTTTCCTACACGGTGGAAGCTGAACCTGGTGCGGTACAGGCCAACGGCAGCCCCTACGATGCCACGGCATTGCGGGAAATTCAGGACTGGATTATCAAGCCGCAGCTGGCACTTGTGCCAGGCATTACCGAGATCAACACCATCGGTGGTTATGATAAGCAATACCATGTTACGCCCAAACCACAGGCGATGTTGGCTTTTGGTGTATCGTTGGACGACATTGGTGATGCTCTTCGCAGCAATAACAACAACCGTGGAGCCGGTTATGTTGAACGTAACGGCCAGCAGTTGTTGGTGCGTTCGCCAGGGCAGCTACAGGCGATTGTCGATATCGAGCAAGTCGTCATCAAAGACATTGACGGTGTGCCTGTAAAAATTGCTGATGTTGCCGGTGTAGCGATCGGCAAGGAATTACGCACCGGGGCTGCTACCCGCGATGGCAAAGAAACCGTATTGGGTACCGCTATGATGTTAGTGGGTGAAAACTCCCGGACTGTTGCCCTTGCAGTTGCTGAGCGGTTGGAGCAGATACAGAAAACTCTTCCTGACGGTATCAAGTTGGACACTGTGTATGACCGCACAGTGCTAGTGGATAAAGCCATTGGTACCGTGCAGAAAAACCTAGTGGAGGGGGCGTTACTGGTTATCGCGGTGTTGTTCTTGTTGCTGGGTAATATCCGTGCGGCTTTGATTACAGCCGCAGTGATTCCGCTAGCGATGCTGGCGACTATCACAGGCATGGTTAAAGCTGGCGTGTCGGCGAACCTGATGAGCCTGGGTGCGCTGGACTTTGGCCTGATCGTGGATGGGGCGGTGATCATCGTTGAGAACGCGATTCGCCGTCTGGCTGAAGCGCAGCGCAGAAACGGTGGCAAGCAGCCGTTGAAAGAGCGCTTGCAGTTGGTGTTTGAAGCGACTAATGAGGTCATCCGGCCTAGCCTGTTCGGTGTAATGATTATCACGGTAGTGTATATACCACTATTTTCCCTCACAGGTGTAGAAGGGAAAATGTTCCACCCTATGGCGGCAACAGTAGTCATGGCACTGCTGGCGGCTTTGGTGCTATCGCTGACGCTTGTACCTGCAGCCATTGCCGTGTTTATGACGGGTAATATCAGTGAAAAGGAAAACCGTGTTGTTAGCGCGGCTAAATCCTTATATGAGCCGGCATTAAAAGGGGCGATGAAACTGCGTTGGTGGGTGTTGTCAGCGGCGTTATCACTGGTAGTTTTCAGCGGTTGGTTGTCAACAACACTGGGCTCTGAGTTTATCCCACAACTTAAAGAAGGTGATATTGCTCTGCACGCTATGCGTATACCCGGTACTGGCCTGGAGCAGGCTGTCAGTATGCAATTTCAGCTGGAGGAGCGGATTATGGAGTTCCCTCAGGTGGATAAGGTGTTTGCCAAAATTGGCACTCCTGAAGTGGCTACCGATCCCATGCCGCCTAATGTAGCGGACAACTTTGTGATGCTGAAGCCGCGCGATCAATGGCCCGATCCAACGATGACTCAGACGGAGTTGGTCAGGGAGATTGAGGCGGCGGTTAAACAATTACCGGGTAACAACTATGAGTTCACACAGCCGATCCAGATGCGATTCAATGAACTGATTTCTGGTGTGCGTGCCGATTTGGGGATTAAAGTGTTTGGCGACGATCTTGAGCAGCTGGAGGTATCAGCTGAAGAGATTTTACCCGTGATCGAATCCATGCCGGGGGCAGCCGATGCGAGAGTAGAACAGGTATCCGGTCTACCCATGCTGTCGGTGGTGCCCAAACGCTTGGCGATTGCCCGATATGGACTGAATGTGATGATGGTGCAAGACCTAGTGGCAGCGGCGATCGGTGGTGAGCCAGCAGGACTGATCTTTGAAGGTGACCGGCGCTTTGAATTGATCGTTCGTCTGCCTGAGTCTATACGCAGGGACTTTGATGGACTCAGCGAGCTGCCTGTGCCCTTGCGCAATGGCGGTTATGTGCCGCTTTCTGAGGTGGCGACATTGGATATCGCACCAGCACCTAACCAGATCAGCCGTGAAAACGGCAAGCGCCGCGTTGTGGTCACAACCAATGTGAGAGGACGAGATCTCGGTTCCTTTGTTGCAGAGGTTAAAACCCGTATTGCACAAGAGGTCGATCTACCAGCCGGCTATTGGCTGGATTACGGCGGGACCTTTGAGCAACTGGAGTCGGCCACTCAGCGTCTGTCGATAGTGGTGCCAATTACCTTGGTTGTTATTCTAGGTTTATTGGTGATGGCGTTTAATTCGTTTAAAGATGCAGCCATTATCTTTACCGGCGTTCCGCTGGCCCTGACCGGTGGTGTTATTTCACTTTGGCTCCGGGATATGCCTTTGTCGATTTCTGCCGGGGTAGGATTTATCGCCCTGTCTGGCGTCGCCGTTCTAAACGGGTTGGTGATGTTAGCATTTATCCGCGATCTTTGGCATGAGCGGGGCGACCTGGCCTCAGCTGTTATCGATGGTGCTTTAATTCGACTACGCCCTGTTCTGATGACAGCTTTGGTTGCCAGTCTGGGCTTTGTGCCTATGGCGCTCAACACAGGTACCGGTGCAGAAGTGCAACGACCGCTGGCAACGGTTGTGATTGGCGGTATTGTATCGTCAACCATACTGACCTTGTTTGTGCTACCTATCCTGTATCGGTTGGCGCATGGGCGTGAAAAAGTATAACGGATAATTACGTTATATAGAGGCTATACCGCCGCACCCGAAGGTTTGGGGTGGCGGTTTTTAGTTGAACCCGGTATTGGGCCAAGGGGAATGAAATGGGTATAGATAAAAAATTTGAACGTATTTCTGTATTTATTTACTTTGTCGCTGCCATTTCATTGACTTTAATGGCTCTTCTTATTATGGGGTGGTCTGTTTATGAAGTTTTGGCTCATGTATTAACTGTGGATGGTCTGAGCGATGGTTTTGTCTCTAAGATGCTCAGTTCTGTAGGCGCGATAGTCATTTCGGTGGCCATTCTGGACGTTGCCAAATACATGATTGAAGAAGAAGTTGTTCGTAGCAAACAATTGCATTCCCCTAAAGAGGCCAGGGAAGCGCTCACCAAAATCATGGTCATAATTTCGATCGTCGTTGGGATTGAGGGCCTGATCTATATTTTGAAGGCTGGGACAGCAGACATTACTTTGTTGATTTACCCAGCAATTTTAATTATTACATCGGTATTTCTAATGATTGGCTTGGGTGTGTATCAAAAAATTAGTTTACAAGCTGAAAAACTCGAGCAGGATTAATCGTTTAACAAGCTGCGGAGAGGTGGTTATCTTTTAAAGGAGCTTCAATGTTTGAACTGGATTGGGCTTTAGAATTTAGTATGACCGGCAGATTACTATTTGCAGGTTTTTTAGGAGCATTGATTGGACTGGAACGTGAGTTACATAAAAATTCTGCCGGTATTCGAACCTATGCAGCTATTTCTATGGGAGCTTGCACTTTCGGATTAGTGTCCATGCATGTTGATGCGCCTGATCCTACCCGAATCGCGGCTCAGGTGGTATCAGGAATAGGTTTTATCGGAGCGGGCATTATTTTTAAGTCCGAAGATAAGATAAGCGGCTTGACTACTGCCGCAACGATTTGGGCAACAGCTGCGGTGGTCCTTGCTGTTGCTTTCAAAATGCTACTACTACCGGTGCTGTCTGCAGTACTGCTGTTCGGATTATTGGCGCTCCATCACCTGCCTATATTAAGTCAAAAGGAATAGAAAAATGGGAATGCATAGTCATGAGCACGGGGTAGACCGGAAATTATCCATCGCTGTTTTAATCAATATTTTACTAACGGTGGCTCAAGTAGTCGGGGGAGTGTTATCCGGTAGTTTGTCACTAGTTGCAGATGCCCTGCATAATTTGAGTGATGCAGGAGCAATAGTCATTGCTGTAATCGCTAGAAAAATAGGCAATAAGAATGCGAATGAGAGCATGACCTATGGCTATAAGCGCGCTGAGATTCTGGGTGTTCTCATTAATAGCACAACGTTAATTGTCATTGGCCTCTATCTGATCTATGAGGCTTTTAACAAATTCTTTAATCCGACACCTATTGATGGTTGGATAGTGTTTTGGGTGGCTGGATTTGCTTTAGTTATTGATATTGGGACGGCATTTCTAACCTATTCTGCTGGGGCTAGGGAAAGTATGAATATTCGAGCGGCGTTTATTCACAACGTATCCGATGCGCTGGCTTCTGTTGCGGTGATTGTCGCCGGGGTCATGATTATTCTTTATCAACTGTATGTCGTGGATGTTATTGCGACGATAGCCATATCTGTCTACGTTATTTATCACGGTATAGTATTGCTAAAAAAATGCATTTTGATTCTCATGCAGGCAGTCCCGGAGGGGATCAGTATTAATGACATCAAATGTACTTTGAATGATATTGAAGGGGTTGATCAGGTAGAGCATGTGCATGTTTGGCAGCTGGATGAAAATAGGTTGTTTTTTGAAGGACATTTATCTTTAAGGGGGACTGATCGAGCTACCATTAAATCGGCGGTTAGGTCAGCATTAAAACAGAATTTCGGAATTACTCATTGCACTATAGAAGAAATATAGGTGAGGAATATGAGAGTTTATTCCTGAGGTTTAAGGCCCACGTCACTGCAACCAAATGCAGTGACGTGGGGTACGATAAATCGCTAACCCCCATGAATACTGATCTCTATAAATATTCCTGACATGCCGAAAGCATTATCAGGGTATTTTCTCTTCACTTTATGGATACTAAAACCTCAATGTGTGGCTATTGCACTCTCAATAGCAAACCGGCTCGAAAGGGCTTTTCAAGTTGATTCACGCAACCGCGATGAGTGGCTTATCACTTAGTTGTATAGATAAATAAGGAGAAATGCCTGGCAAAAGAAAAAATGAAAGTAGTAGTACTGTCTAAAGCGTGAAAACGAAACCCTGTCGTACCCATCCTGATCTTGCCCCGATAAAACGGACACGTTCATTTTCATGCTGCTATTCGCTCATATTCCATCGGTGAACAATAACCTATTCCCGAATGCAGCCGTTTTC
>NZDE01000004.1 GCA_002690045.1 Alphaproteobacteria bacterium
CAATAAACAGGTCAGGTTTCGCACCTGCCAATGGTGTTGTACATAGATACACAGTTTATAATAAAGCTTTTAGCGAGAGCGCTACAAACAGCTTGACTGACCCCAACACAAGCAATGAGCTATGGATCGCCATGTTCGGTGATAGCAACCTGTATCGCTGGGAAGGCTTCTTTGACGGCGCACCGCAGGCCGCATTTATAAGCGCTCTTGAAGGCTCTTATTCTGGTGATATTAATATTGTAAATAAAGGCGATTCATCAAGCGCAGCCAATTACGATACAGCACAGGCGCAAGGCGTTGATTATTGGTCGGGTAACGGGGATAGTGGCGGCGGCACATCTTGGTTGCAAGCCATAGGCACAGATAACGGTTATTCAATTGTAGAAAACACATTTTATCAGAAAAAGAAAGTGGATTATGTGCTTGTCAATATCGCAGCCGCAGACATAGTTGGCATTGCGGATGCTGTGATTAATAAGGCTGAATATAAAGCTTCTATGCAAAACGTCCTTGATATTACGCTTGCGGAGTTAGGCGATCAGGTCAAGTTTGTATTTCAGTTCCCACCTAACGCGACAAACGGCAATTACACGGACGCAGCAATGCAGGACGTGCGGGACGCAATGCGTGAGCTGGTAAGTGAAAATGATTCAGTGATAGGAAGCTATGACCTTTATGATGTTACGCTTGTTGATAGCGTCCACCCTAATGAAGCTGGATTTAACAAAGCCGCCGCAAGGGCAGCGAACATAATCCTTAATGATTTAGGCCTAGCCGCATTAACCGAACCACCGAAGATCACAGGCGGCACATGGGGGCAAAATAAAGTTTATCTTGTCTGTGACAGTAATCTTACAGGTGATGACCCCGCATCCATAAGAATTGAAGATGATGGCGCAGCTGTGTCTATATCCAGTGTTGCTATAGAAGACAATATCATTGAGCTAACCCTTTCAAGCGTTATAGCAGAAGGCAGCACAGTAACCTATTATGTTGGCTACGGGATGATGAACGGCATAGTTGAAGCTGATGTAATCCGCGATACAGCCACAGGCTTGCCGCTTCAAAGCACGGGCGAATTAAGCAATTTAGTTTATGATGAAGAAATACCTGCACCGCCTATAGCTGGGGGGGACGGGTCTGAATTGACCTACAACGCAAGCGGCGATATAGCTGTTACAGGTGAAGACTATCCTTACGGCCTGTCTTACTTCAATAATGATAATTCCCTTGCTGTACTTGCCACGGGGCTACAAACAGTCCAAGTTTGGCAATTAGCGTCTGCTGGCTCCACCGTTGGTGCCACACGGGACTCCGACAAAGATTATAACCTTGGGGTGAATGCTAACGATATACGCTTCAAACCTGATGGCAGTGAAATGTATACAGTGGAGGGCGGCAGGTACCTGCGAGTTTACACTATATCAGGTAATGACCCGTCCACTGCATCAAATGTCGCTGCCCGTGAATTTGATTTTCTTGCAACTAACGTACAGGGGTTTGATATATCACCTGATGGCACGGTTGTTGTCGCATGTACAAGTGCAGCTTCTAATAATATACGGTGGTTTGAAACGCCTGTCGCAGGGGACTTCTCACAGCTTGTTGAGGACACCAACAAAAACATGGATATTGCGGATGCGCTTGCGCTATACGCTGTTAAATTCGGTGATAGTGGTGACGTTCTTTCAGTTATGGATAAAGTCCAAGACAAAGTGCGCTATTTTGACTTAGCAGCGCCTTATGACACAGAGAATATGACAGAAGACGTAAGCAAGGCCAAAGATATATCAGGACAAGAAACTGACGGTAACGGGGTTGATTGGACAATGGACGGCTCGAAAATGGTCGTTGTTGGCTGGTCGAGCGATACTGTTAAGCTCTATGAATAATCTTTATGCATATCAAACGCCAAGGCTTTGACGGTTTCATAATACTCATCCAGTGAAGGCGCACCATATTTGGGGCGTTCATATTTGTGTCCCATCAGGTCGCATTGTAAACGTTCATCCACTTTATGCATTCTTAAAAGATCCTGGAATGTGTGACGTAGACAATAAGCCGTTGTGTGCCTTCCTTCTTTGTTTTGAATAAGGCCGTTTTCTCTCATGTATTTATTCAAAGCCGCGGATAAAGAACTGGACTTACGATAATACTTTTTGAAACCTTCAGGATATTTTTGAAAAGCCCATAGCGCGGAACCAGCAAGCGGTATTTTCCGTTCAGAATGTGGGGTTTTAAGCTTAAGATCTTTCTTTGGGCGTATGTGAACATACGGAACTTCAGCATCAAGGAATATATCTTCCTTATCCAAGCCGCAAACTTCAGAAGGGCGCATGCCCGTACTGGCCATTATAGGTATCAGTGCATATGCTTCATCATTCAATGTTTTAAAGTTGTCCTGGTTAAGCAACACGTCACGCACGTAATCAATGTCGTAAGATATTCTTTTTCTTTCAGCCTGTTTAATTGTTACGTTTTTAAAAAGCGTTTCATTGTCCATATCTATTTGCAGCGTTTCTTTTATCGTTCTAAAGATTATGCGAAGATGGCCAAACTGCTTATTGAATGTATTGTCAATAATCTCACCCTCATCAAGTCGGTCAATCAGGTGTGATCTGAATTCAAGAACATGCTCACGCTTCAATTCACTTACAAGCCTGTCACCAACGATATTGATAAAATTCTGCAAAGCGGCCTTTTTAGGGTTTAGCTTTTTCTTTGCCTGTCTTTCGTCCAGGCCGAAGCGTTGATCTTTTGTGAACCCAACATATTTATCATAGCAATCGGAAAGATGAAGGCGCGGTTCTTCAACGCCACCGAACAGTGCGTCAAACTTACCACCGACCTTTGCAATAGATTCCCTGTTGGGCAAATCTTTAAATTGTTCAGACCTGGCTATCAATGTAAGCATAAGGTCTTCAGTTTCTTTCGCTTCTAATTCTTTAGAGGTGAGATACTTAAACCCATTTAACCTGGCAACCTTAACGGCACGCTGATATTTTTGCTCGTCCAGGCTTCCGCCGTTAATTCTTAGATCATCCCAAAGTGATTCTAGATTGTCGTTTATCTTAATAGCCTTGCTTTCAGCTATCTTCGGATCCTTCGTCCTTAGTGACTTGTAAACCTCATGCTTGCCGAACAGATCCTTAACGTCTGCTGGCACGCGGCGCCTATAATGGTAGTTGCCATTACTCTTTCTAAGCTGCAAATAATCCTGTATCAAGGCCTGTTTTTCTTCTTCGTGTTGCATTGTGTGTAGCATCTTGTGTGTCAAAGTGTGTAGCAAAAATGTTTTTAATTAGCAACTCGTTTTAGCTTAAAACGATAAAAAACAATCGAAAAAGCTTTATTTATATAGGCTTATATTACAGGTGAAAAATAACAATGCAAGGGCAAAATGGCGGAGGAGGAGGGATTCGATTAAAATTAGAAGGAATATAAGGCATTGTTATTAAATGCTTTATTTTGCTTGGTCTGCAATATTTTTGCATGATGTGTAGCAAACTGTGTAGCAAAACGCGTAGCATTTTACTAAATCTATCCTCCAATATTCTGTGATATTCTTTCAGCAAGGTCAAGTACGGAATCTTTATTCTTAATTGATTCGTATTCATCATTCACACGCTTTAATAGTGGTATAGCGTAAGCAGCATTGAGTACGGTGATTCCGGCGGATAGCACCTGCATGACCTGTAGTAGTTGATCTGATGTGTAGGGACGCTCACTCATTTGTAGACCGCTCCTTTTTCGCTGCGTCAATCATAGCTTTCCACCATTCAATGTGGTCTTTATCTGCTTGACCATCATCGCCNTCATAACCGTTTATAGTTCCTACACGCTCAAGCATATATGGAGTAGGCTCAACAGGTACAAGCACATATCCTTTAACCTTGTCGATCTCTGCGTCATACGACTTATGTTTAGTGTCCCATTTCTCGCGGTCATTATTCCAAGGCGCGTAGGGGCTGTGTACCAACATTCCCAAACACTCACTAACGCTTAAACCCTTGTCAAAATAAGCGCGCTCAATCCAACGCCAGAAGAAGTCAATCATGTCGTACATTTCGCGCACATCGTCAGGCGCACCGAGATAGTCTTTTTCTGATAGGTGGTCGATTAGCCAATCAAAAGCATATTTGACCAAATTCAAGTCATACGCTTCGCCTTTAAATGGGTAGCTTTCATCATCGCATTTATCCGACCATTCAAGCATTAAAGCTGTTGTATTAAGATTAACGCTTTCCTGCGCTTGGGTTAGGGCTTGCAATGCGTCTGATATTATTTTTGTGTCTGACTTCGCCCTTGCTTTCAATATTGGCATATTGCAACACCTTCCGCCACAAGAGTTGTATAGCTTAAAGCTATTTCCAATGCTTCAATCGCGTCTTTATTTTTCATTTTCTTGATCCTCTAAATATTCGTCATAATCAACTTGATAATCGTTTAGTTCATTTTCGCATTGTTCACATAAGCAACAACCGCCATAGAAATGTGTCGCCGATTTACCACACTCGTCACAAGTTCCGTCCCATATAGGCATCATTCAGCCCCCATCCGCTCAAGCGCGGTTTTGATTGTTTCAACTTCAATATCCCAAGAATACGCGCCATCTAATAGCTGTAATCGGTTTGCCATATCAAGCAAAGCATCCAAAGCTTCCTGCACGTCTGCGCTCGGCGGCTTTGGCTCGGTGCGGGGGTTCCATGCAAGTATTGCATCACGCCAGTTGTCGTGTGTATTTGATACTGCAAAGCAACTCATACACATAACTGTCCCGCTGTTACTATCGCCAAGCTCGTCTGTCATTAAATCTGCTTCACCGCCGCAGAAAGGGCATTTCTTCAATTCTTCACTCATCAATCAATTCCTCCGTTGCAGCACATACACAAAACTTGCTTTTAGCGGCTTCAAGTTCAGCCAATAGCGCGTCATACTTCTTTTGCAAAGCATCGAACGTTTGCTTTTGACTTATTCCGTTTTGTATAAGCGCGTCAATATCAGCGTCATTCTTGTCTTTGCGGATGTATTCGGTACTTTCAGTAAATGGGTTATCCACTTGACATTTGACATTCTTGTGACCGCTTTCCCACCACGCTGTTACAGCATAAATAATCTCTGGCATATCACTCATTTTCGGCGCTTGGTAAGGCCTTTTAATCATAGAAATAACGCCAAACTTTTTAAAATAATTATGCAACTCTCTAGCTTTTAAATACTCTGCTGCATCTTTAGGGGCTAAGTTTACATGCATATCTCTTAACGATTTAGCCCATGTCGGGGTTAATGTGATTTCAGATGCTTTTAGCAAGTTTGGGTTTTCTAATACTTCCATAAATTGATCTTTATAGTCATCATCCCAATAAATATATATTTCGCTCATCTTCTGTTCTTCTTTCTGGCCTTGCGTGCGGCCTTATTCTTTTTGCGCTTCTTTTGCTTTTTGCTGCTTGGTGGCGGCTCGTCCTTGCTTTGTCGTGGCAAGTCGCCATGCAAGGCCATACCTGCCATAAGTGCGCGTGCTATTGCTGCGCCAGATAGTGCGTTATTCATCAATCTCTCTTCCACTTTGTTAGAATAGTTGTATTAATGTTGGTGCCGCTTTTTCTGAATGAACCAACTGGCAGATCTTCCCAGCGTCCATCAACTAAACCATGATCGTAACGTGCCGTAGCAGGCAATGCAGCGATAAGGCGGCCACCTGGCTTTACGAATTTATATGCATGCTCTATATGTTTTGCGTAGTGCTTACCGTAAAAAGGCGGGTTCATTATCACGTAATCATAGCTTTCTGTAGGTTGCGTTTCTAAGAAGTTCTTAACAAGAACGCTATGTCCTTTTTCTCGACATATGCCCGCGCGTGTGGGGTCAACCTCTATACCAACAACATTTGCCCCTAGTTCGCTTAAGGCGTCCATGAAACGGCCGCAACCGCATGAAGGCTCAAGTATTTTTTTGCCCTGGATATTTGGTAAATCTCTTATTACGCGCTGAACAACCGGTTCTGGTGTTGGATAATATTGCAGATCCTTTGCCACAGCAGTGCTGCCTTGCTTATCAATGTCTTTATCTTCACAGTCCGGCAATACTTCGCCATAATATTCCGCCAGGGCTTTGTTAATATCATTCAGTGTATCAGGATGAAATATAAGGTGGCCGTTACCGTTTTTGTACCTTACTAATTTTACGCCACGGCTTTCCTTTAATGCATCTTCATCTTTCATTAAATCCATCAATTCCTGGCGTGTAACAAGGGGCTTGCTCTGGTAAGCGGCTAGCGCATTCAAAACATTCTCAAGCCTATCATTTCCCCATGAACCATAAGCGCCAACGGATTTTAGAATAATTCTTTTTGGCAGGCCTTTGACGCCTATTTTTACTTTGCTATGGGACTTATAGGCCGGGTCTAGATCACAAAATACTTCCGCCAGGCTGCGCAATATATTTCCCCAAGGATCTCGCACAAAATCACCATATGTTGCGCGTATATTTTCCATTGTGAATTCTGGTGGATCTTGCATTTCCTGCTCAATAATCCGCTTATCCCTTGCGCTTGCAAGCCTATCCATATGTAGAAGTTTATATAAATGCTGCCAGGCAGACTTTTTAATTGATGATATGATTGAACTCTCATATACATGGCCAGTGTCAATATGCGTATTGCCCCATGTACCACGAATGGTGGCCGCTACCTTTAGGTTCTCGCCAGCTTCTTTAAATGCAGTTAATGCCTGCGTAGCGTTTTCCATTTTGTATTCATATTCGGAAATAATATCAGTTATCTTTCCTGTAATTGCCAATTCGTTCATTGCATTATACCTTCCAGTATATTTTCCCACATATATGCCTGTATTGTGCTTCCGTTTCGTTCCTTGCATTTCTTGCTGCGGCTAGCGCATCGTCACTAAGAACAACTGGTGGCGCAATTGTGGCTCCCATTAATGCTTCTATAGATCTTTTTAAGAATTTTATTTCACTATCTTTAGATGTGCATTTCCCACAATCACTCATGCCGCTTTTCCCAATTCCTGGCCAACGCGCATCCACACTTTAAGCTGGCTCTTGCTAAGTTTTCCTGCTACTGCCGCGGCCTTTGCCTGTGTCGGTGTAATCTCATACACATTGTTTTCGCCAAGACCTGCCGTGAAAGTTTCAAGGCTTACACCAATAACCTCTGCTATTTGCACAAGGCGTGACATGCTTACACGGTTGCGGCCTGTTTCATATTTCTGTATCTGCCGAAAAGTTAGGCCACAGCCATTTGCCAATTTTTCCTGGCTAATGCCTAACATGCTGCGCTGCTCACGAATGCGCTTGCCAATTTCAACGTCTATGTGATGGTATGGGTTTTCTTTCTTCATTGCTTTTGTCCTGTTCTGTTTAATGGTGGGGATGGCAGCTTATTAACCACTGCGCACCATTTGGCGGTTCACTTTAAAGAACGCATCCCCGAACTGTTTACTCGGATTCCCCGTAAAATAGTGGCAGCTCAACGGCTTCCTTGATCTTTTCGCATGAAGCTTCAAAGGCCTGTTCAAGCATTGTTGAAACTTCATACATTTCGTAATACCAAGTTACCTTTCCTTCACGCTTGCGGTAACGAAGCTGACAAACGATACGGATAGGGGCGCCACCTTCAAAGATAGGCACGCGAATAACAAAGCAATCCGGGATAGATAGCGGCGTGCCGCTTGCGTCTGTATGCTCTGTTGTGAATTTTAACTCGCGTTCGCCGGAAGAAGTTTTATGCTTTTGCACCAGGCTTTCTTTTGAGTATATTTCCAACTCTCTTGAAAGCTCTAGTATGTCAATAGGGTCTGCAAATTTAGCGCCCAGCTTCGATACAAAAAGCTTGTCATTTTCTTCTGGTTCAACAAGGGCGTTCACATTCTTCTCTAAGAAGTACGCAAACTCTTCTTGATCAAGCCCTTTATTGTTAAGGCTTAACCACTTTTCAAATTCATGCGTTGTTGGGAACTTGTATTCCGCTTTGTGGCCAAGGTTTTCCGCCTGGCTTACATCGCCGCCTTCTGGGTGATAATCAAAAATAGCCTTAACATGTGCAGCTAAAGATGTTTCCGACACTTGCGCCTTGGCAAAGATAACCGAGTTTTCATTTTTAAAACGGTTCACAATATCAATAAACGATGACACACGCTTAATTGATATAGTCCCCTGTCTGCGGTCTGGCTTTTCTTTAAGCTCGTCAAAGAAACTCTTTGTTGATTTGGCGCTCATACCATCTGGCACAAGCATCACGTTTACTTTTTCGCTTGTGCTACTGTCTACAGCCACCATTTCTGGCTTCGTGTTTTCTCTTACAATTCGTGCAATTTCTCTTGCGTCTTCCATTTTTACATACTCCAATATTGTATTTAGTTTTGTTGATACATTTGCTCGGCCATAGCTTCCTTGGCCTTACGTTGACGCTCTAGCTCGTCTTCAATAGTTATTTGGCGTGGATCCTCACGGGTAAGGTTTCCTTCGGAGTCCGTGAAGTAAATAGCCGCGCGGCCACGTGGTGTTTTTGGAAGCGTTTGCTTTACATCGGCATTCACCTCTACATAGCGGTCTTTTTGATCCATCTTAAAATCAAGCTTGAGAACTAAAGAGCCTTTGTGCGTACCACCATGCTCAAAGCAATGGTCTGCAATTTGCTGTATAACTTCACGCATCTTGTCGGTCAGTTCTTCAGCTAACGCTCCACCATCCACGTGTCCGATGAAGGATTGAAAGTGTTTTAAAAAATTTTCCTTTGGATTCCCCATAACGTCCCCCTTTATGCTGCGGATTTTTCAAGATGGCCAATGATGCGGTTTAGTGACTTCATGGCTAAGTTCTGACGTGAACCTGTTTGCTCAATCATGGCATCAATCATCGTTGCTACTTCATCCGGCGTTGCATTTCCGCCAATGCCGCGCAGTTCACCTTTGCTATAAGACGTAACAAAAAGGCCAGAACCGTGCTGTTTTGCATGCTCAACCAAAGATATGACCTGATCGTACAAAGAGGGATCAAAGTTTTCCTGGTAAGATGTTTCGGCAAACTCTTCTTGCTTGCTTAGCTCTTCGCGTAGCAAGTAGCCTTCAAGCGCCCAGATCTGCTGGAAAGCATCGTCATAGGCAATCTTCTCACCCATGGCCTTGTCAAAGTTCTTAGGGCTTGCGCATGCACTTTTGCCAATAACAACATAGCCGTTAGACATTGTAAGAAGGCATATTGTAGATGTTGTACCTTCTGGCTGTATAAACTGCCGTGAAGCAATTTTGTCTTTGATGGTTTTTTGCGTAACCGTTTTCGCCGGTCGGATTTGTAATTTCTCTGCTAATTCTTTGTTTGATAGCATCTTAATTTCTTTTTCTGGTTTTGGTAGTGAAGGGGGCATAACGCGCCCCTTCACATGTCTTTTTAAAAAATCGAATGGTATATTTGATGCGGTATTACATTTTAACCTCCTGTATGTTTGTGTTTCTATTACCCGCCATTATCCTTAGTGGCTTGCGCACCTCATAAAGCATGCGCAAGCCTTTACGGTTTGGACTTAGCCCGCTGCCGTTATGACTTTATTAATTCTGTGTTTGATTGTTATTCTCGCGTGTAAAAGGCAAGCAGCCGCCGCACGCACCAAGGATATGCGTGGCTGACTAACTGCCTGACCTTTTACGGGGGAGGGATGGCGTGAAGCACTAAGATACTTCACGCCCCGCGCCATATTTGTCTTCAATAACCACAAAGAAGGTAACGTGGCGCGTTTTTCTTTATATCTTGATTCTTGCATTGTTTCCACCTTAGAACGGGATTTCATCGAAGTCGTGCTGGTTGAAGGTAAAGTCTTCTTTTGCTACGTCCTGCTTTTGGAACTGTGATACAGACGCTAATACAACGAATGTTTCGCCTGGGTTTACGCGTGCCAAACGTGTTGCTTCGCGCTCTGCATCAGATTTTGTTTCGTGCTTGTGGTTTGTGCGCCCTGTATCTGGATTCCAAACTAAGAAATATCCTTTTGACATTTTGAATTACCCTTTCCTTTAAAACGGGATTTCATCTTCCAGGTCATCGACCTGTTGCGCTGGCTGCTGTGAAGCGTTGGCGCTGTCTAGCATGGTTAATGTGCCTGTGTAGGGGCGCATAACAACTTCGGTTGCGTACTTCTCAACGCCGTTTTGGTCTGTCCATTTACGGGTTTCCAGCTGGCCTTCCAGGTAACCCTTTGACCCCTTGCGCAAGAAACGCTCACAGATCCCAACTAATGCTTCATTAAAGATAACCACGCGGTGCCATTCCGTGCGCTCTTTACGCTGGCCTGTGCTTCTGTCTTTCCATGTTTCACTGGTGGCAATAGATAGGTTGCAAACCTTCTTGCCGCTTTGCATTGCACGTACATCTGGGTCACTTCCCAGGTTGCCGACTAAAATGACTTTGTTTACTGATCCGGCCATTACATCATCCCTCTAATTTTGGTTACATAGTCTTGAACCTTCTGCGCAACTTCATTCAGTGCCGGCTCCAATGCGCCCAGATATTCCGCATCAGGGTTTACGTCCTTAATTACTGGCGGCAATTCTGGGTGATAGCTCATCACATTCCACCACTTGCGCTGGCACACCAGAATGTTTCCCTGGACTTGCGGTCTGTGTTCTTGCGTTAAATCGTCCAGGCCAAACAGGTAACGAAGATGCTGCTTCATTGATGGGCATTTAATTTCCAGCCCTCCATCCTCACCAACAAGACGGTCTGGGCTTGCGCCTATAGTCCCTTCATCATTGGTTACAAAGCCAACCTTAGTTGTGGTGTGGCCTGTAGTCATTTCGTACAACTCCACCGCATCCGGCTCCAACTCTTGGCCACGGTCTGTGTGGTAATTGCCCTGGAACTCTTCCGCGCTTACGCCCGTAATAATTTCCCCCGCTAGGGAAAGGGCTAACTCTTCAGACTGTGAAGATAGCTGCAGCTTTTTAGGTGTAATGACCTTTGCGAAGTTTGATGCGGTTATCACACCCAAGCGGGCGGAGCACCATTCTTGTGAGTTTTGTTCAAAATTATGAATTTTCATGGCCGCGCTCCTCTTTTGCACGTAATGCTGTTAGGGCTTTAGATAGCTTGCCTTTAGGAATTTCCTGGATCGCATTAACTTTCATATAACCAAGAAATTTGTTTTTATATTCGTTGGCATCCGTTAGCTTATTAATGCGGCTATCAATATCTGCTGCTATTTCAATTGAAATTGGCTCCTGGCCGCTACCGTTTCCATCATCATCTTCCGCAATGCGAACACCCAATGCGCGGCACAGTGATATACGCTGGCCATATGACATTGATGATGCAGACGCGTGAATGCTGGTCTTGTTTACAGACCCCTTAATGCCTTTATCATCCAAAGCAAACTGTACGGTGTTACGCTTAGAATGGCCTTGACGATGCACAATCTCGCAAGTTGTACGGATCATATTTCCATCAAGGAATTCATCCTCATATCTGTCATAAAAACCATACTTGCTTAGTAGCGGATCAACGGTCTTTTTAATTTCCGCCAGATCTGCATAGTTAGAGTTTGTTTGGTTGTTACGCTTGTTTTTAATGATTGGCGGCAACTCCTCGCGCAGCTTGGCCATATCAATATTAAAGGCCGTTTCAGCATCACGGTTGAGCATGCGCTCTTGAAGATCCATGATTTTTTCAAGCTTCGACACGTCCGCATCTGGGTTCGATGCAACACGCTCAATCATTTCAAGAACCTGATCAGGCATAACCGCCGGTACGTTCTCATTTGCCTTTAATGGCAATGTTTCATTTTCTGCTATATCTTTCATCTTTCTTACTCCTTGGTTTTACAAGGCTTGGTTAGGCCTTGGGTAGTGGCGTGAAGATTCATTTCAGCGCCGTAATACTTGCAATTCTTTTTCAATCGCCACTCCGCTTCAAATGCCATGGCATCAACGGCCATGGGTATGATGAATGATAAGCAGGTGATGGCGATTGCAATAAATGTCAGAAACTCTTTCATCGTTGAGCCTGCTCAAGCTGTGCCTGACAAGTTCTGATGCGCTTGCATGCGTCATTGATTGTCTTTGGTGGGTTTGCCACAAAATCGTCAATGATATGCCCGCAAGTGTCTATTGATCCCTGTTTGTATAAATAATCCGCATGAAACGGTGTTTTTACTGGTTGTGTTTGCATTAAATCCCTGCCTGTAAGTGCCATTCAGCTTTAACCTGTTGTTCATATGTGCCGTATGTAGCGGCATCTTGTTTTGCCTGGGCTTCTTCTTCAGCCAACTGTTCAGAATATGTGCGATATTCAGCAGCACGCTTCTGCGCGTACTTAATAAGCTCAAACACAAAGTTGCCAACCGCTAGGCTGAATTCACCTTTTGAGTTAAATTCAAACTTATCTGAATGATCACCAAAGGCTTTTAGCTCCTCGGCAAAGGCATCCATTAAGTCAGCTTCTTTTGCGTATTCTGAAGATGTTGTGTGAGTGTTTGCATCGCAGTCCATATTCTCTAAAAACTCGTGAATATCGCTGATTGCTTTAATATCTGTATGTATTATTGACATTAGCTTGTTCCTTCATTGTGGTTACAAGTCTATATTCACACATAGTGAATTAATTGTCAAACAAAAAGTTCACCATGTGTGAATAAAAGCAATGAAAAAAGTTAACGAACCGTGAATTTAAAAGGAATCGGGCGCATGAAAAAAAATAAAAAAAGGTTAGTCAAATTGTTTTTTTATGGTAGAAACGCAGGTGTCATAATTGAGAGTCATCAACTTTACAGGAGGTTTTGTATGAACAGAAAGATATGGAGCGTTAAAATTGTTTTGAGCGCCGCGTTCTTAATGTTTGCTTTTTGGTTGTCGGCCTTATTAAGCATGATACCTTCAATCCTGTCCGGCGGCACGACCTTAACAGCCA
Organism: Alphaproteobacteria bacterium; assembly: GCA_002690045.1. GTDB lineage: Bacteria > Pseudomonadota > Alphaproteobacteria > Micavibrionales > Micavibrionaceae > UBA2705. Next base: position 12,916 of record NZDE01000004.1, read on the forward strand.
ATATTTTTATATTGACTATTTGTGCTGTAGTTTTTTGCGGGGTCGGTCGCCTTTCTATATGGAATAAATTGAATGCGCTCAAGATGACTGGAGTTTGGCGGTCGGCAAAGGGCAGAATAACATTCCCATTTGTTGGGGTAGCATTATTCTCTACTGTTATAGTACTGGCAAGTGTTTTGTCTGGCTTTATTGCAAGTATTGGGAACGGTAATATTGCCCTGTTCTTGGTGGGGCTGCTCATAAACGCTGGAGCAGGCTTTTGTGGAGGAGTCATTCTTCTACTTGCTATAGCCAAGCGAATGGGCTTCACCCCAGAAGGATGAACAATTTAATGCTATCCATTTTCTTTATGCGTAAATTGGATGGATGAAACACCCTCTTTATTAAGCGCAAAGTCTATGAAGTCCAGTACAGATTGCTGACCCTCTGGTGAAAGACTATGGATCTTTGACAGCAAAGCCTTTTCTTCTTCAGATGGTAAAATCACAGGGTCGTAAAACAGATGCTCCAATGGGACGCCTAATGTTTTAGCTGCGTCTTCAAGTGTATCAGCATTCCATCTTTTCTTTCCTGACATTAAATCAGATATGTAGCCGGGGACTTTATCCATACCTTCAGCCAGCCAAGCTTGGCGCTTGTCCAGGGTCTTAAGTATGCTCTTAATTCTATTCGCTATGATTTCATATGTTTCCATGCGCAGGATTATTCCAATTATTCATAAGTCCATCAATCCACTATTAGTGAATAAATAAAATAAATTCACTATTGGCTAATTGACTAATAGTTCACCATATGTGAATATATGTTTTATGAAAGCAGTTGATTGGCGAAAGCAAAAAGGTATTACACTTAAGCAACTATCAGAAAAGATAAAATTTTCTGATGGTTATTTGTGCGACATTGAGAATGGAAAGCGCGAGCCTTCTTATCGTGTTATGGCCGCATACCTTAAAGTTTCTAGCGGCGCAGTGCAGCCCAATGACTTTTTTGAAATTCAATTTAATCAATTACATTCATAAATCCGCATTCCTGCGGTAATTGCATAATAATAATTATAACTTATACACAGAGTTATCCACAAGGTCAAAGTTTTTTAAGGCCTTGAAACATAGACATAGGAGTACGCAAAGTGGGGCGAATAATCTTTTTCCGTGATGGTAGCAACTACATAGCGCGTGTTCTCACAATAACCCAGATCAATGCTGTTATGAACAAGCAAAGATCCTTGCCAGAATTTTGTGGCTTTTATTGTGAGCATCGTGAGGGCAAAGACAAGCCTTACAAGCAAGTTAAGCTTAAACAATTGCGCCAACTCCTAAGCAAAAACTAAGGGGTAGACCATGAAAGATTTAGAAAATGGCAATTCTTGCCTTAAAGAGCGCAGCATAACACTCGAACACTTTGAAACGCCTAAATGGGCGGTTGATGCTATCTTGAAAAAAGAAGTCCTCAATAGTTTTGTTATTGATCCATGCTGTGGCACGGGTGTTTTATCCGAAGCGGCGGATGACAGAGATTTGTGCGCCTTTCCTATTGATATTCATAACTGGGGATACAGAAAACAGCAATTAACTGCGGATTTTCTTACAATGCCTTACACGGCGATTACACCCGAATATATGGGTGCTGATGGTTTTTCCGTTTTAATGAATCCGCCATTTTCAAAGGCGTGTGAATTTGTAGAAAAATCCATTGAACTTGGTGCGCGAAAAATAATCTGCTTTCAGCGTTTTTCTTGGTGGGAATCATTAAAGCGAAAAGACTTCTGGAAGAAATATCCGCCATCAAGGGTTTATATTTGCGGGAACCGCGCAAGCTGCTGGCGCCATGATCTGGCCGAACAATACAGGTTAAAGGGCGAAGATCTTAATACAAAAAGCGGTACACCAACTGCACACGCATGGTTTGTATGGGATATAGGCACTCCAGCCGGAACGCTTCTAGGCCACATATGGAAGGATGAAGCGTAATGACCCAGGTAACGCATATTCAGTTCCATATAGGTGACTTTCTATCTGGTGTTATGCACATGGATGGCGCTGAAATTGGCGCATACACCATGCTAATTATGGCGCATTACCAGGCGGGTGAAAAAGGCATACCGGACGATGATAAAAAGCTAAAGCGCATCACAAGATGCAGCGGGAAGGTATGGAATCGCATCAAAGATACTGTGCTTGAAAAATTCTACCTGGAAGATGGCTTCTGGCGTCATAAAAGGGTTATGGAAGAGATCGAAAAAATAAGAGCAAAAGCCGGTACAGGACGCCCAAAACAGCCCCAAAAAAAACCATTAAGGGATTCCAAAACGGACTTAGAAAAACCCATTAAGGATTCCCAAGAAAAAAATAAGTCATTGAAAAATAAGGAAACTGAAAAAACAAACCATAAACCAATAACCAATAACCATGTTGTTGTTGAGGAACAACAGAATATTAAATTTTTGGGTTCTCTTTTGCCTGATGATTGGTTGGTGCCGGATGAGTGGGGGGAGTATGCCGAAAAGCGGGGACTGAATGAAGAGCAGATCATCGAATTGGCGGGAAGATTTAAAACGCATTACCTCCTGATGGGGGATTGCAAGGAAGCCTACAAGGAAGATTGGCAAGCAACATGGCGTTTTTGGGTTAGCAACGAAGTGAAAAAAGGAGTGGCGTAAAATGGGATATGCAGACAAACAAAAACAAGCGGAAGAGCAGTTGGGCACAGCCATGGGCGGTGGTGTTGAATACACTCTGAACTGGTACAAAATGCGATATGGCGAAAACCTGCCTGCCTGGGTAGAGGAAACGGCACGCGCAAATCCTTCGGTGGCGGCTGGTGTTTGTTTCTTCTTGCGCCAGGTTAAGCGCGACATTACACCTAAAAAAGCACGCCTAACCTTTGAAAGCTATGACTTGATGTGCGTTACACGCCAAACGGTATTTGAGCGTTTAAGCGCAAACAGCATAAAAAATATCATTGGCGAAGGTAAAGAGCTTGAATTTGCCTATCAACGCAAGCGCCGTGAATTCAAACAGCGTGTTGATCCAGTCATGATTCCTGAAGCCGAAGTCATAGTTTAATCATAGCGGGAAAGGTGGACACATGGATTTAAGTTACGAAGAATTTTCAGCAATATGCGAACAGATAAGCGAAGGCAAGAAATTAAAAGAGATCTTCCCAGACAAAGATGACCGCAAGGCATTCCAAAAGTATATCAGCCGCACGGTCGATGCAGAAAAACAGCTTAAACGCGCAGAACAGTTGGGGGAACATTGGCAGAAGCTTGGAGTGCCGCCTACAAAGCAACGTTTGTTGCAAGAAGGGGGCGTGCGTTATCAATACCCATCAGAAGATAAAACTGGCGCAAAAGAAGTCCGTGTCCGTGCCAACCAGACGTGTCCGCTGGATTATTACCGCAAACACAAGGTTATTAATCGTCAAATGTGGATTGCGGGCGGCAGATATGCTGATCTTTGCTTTAATTCCGGTGTGTTTCCGCGGCAAATTTCTATTTATGAACGTGATCACATCAGATCTACAGCGGGTGATGTGGACGCTTTTATGGCCACAAAAACAGACGCACAAAAAGCATTAGATAATATTTATCCACTGCTTGAACCGCTAGAATGGGACGTGTTGCTTGAAGTGTGCGTGCATTATCAATTCGCAGGCAAAGGCGCAAGACTACGGGCTTTGAAGGATGCGTTGAACAAGCTTGTTGGTTATTATGAATTGCCCTCTGACAAACAATCAAACAAAAGACCGATACAAACCCTGCATCAAAAATCTTGACGGGGTGCCACCCCATATGACATGATTAAGTCACGCTTGAGAAATGCGCCTACTGGAAACGGGGGCGCTTTTTTTATGGCTCCGTTTTGAACGTGAAACCTCCTTCATATGTTGAACTTATGTGCTGCGGGCATTGTGTTGCTACGAGTTGCTAACTTGTGTTTGCCTGCAGCCTTCTTTTTCTAGGATTTCTATGGCTGATACCAAATACAAAGAAGAATACGCTGAACAGGCGCGAAAGCTTTGTTTGCTTGGTGCTACTGACAAAGATTTAGCTGATTTTTTTGAAGTTTGTGAGAAGACAGTCAACAACTGGAAGAAGGATTTTCCAGACTTTTTACAGTCCATAAAAAGGGGCAAGACATTTGCAGACGCGAATGTGGCGGAAAGTCTTTATAACCGGGCTTGTGGCTACACACACCAAGAAGAAAAAGTTTTCGTTAGTGAGGGCAGTATTATCTCTCACGAAGTTACCAAGCATTCCCCCCCAGAAACAGCAGCCGTAATATTCTGGTTAAAGAATAGAGATCCACAAAAATGGCGCGACAAACAAGAGGTTGATTTGAATGCAGATCTTTCAAAGTCCTTGGCAGATAGATTGTCACGCGCCTGTGAGCGAGTAGAAGGAACTGATGACGACACTGACACCGGAGCAGGAACAGCAGATAATACAGAAGGCTGCTGATTGCCAGTTAAAACCGGTTGATTGGGTTACATTTGCTTTTGATTGGGGCTTTGATTGGCTTAAAGGCAAATTCATAAGAACATGGCAGTTAAAGATACTGCAAGACATACAGGACAGGCTTGCTGATCCTGAAACAAGATATATGCCAATTCAGCTGGCCGTTTCTTCTGGCCACGGTATTGGTAAATCCGCACTTATTTCCATGCTGTGCAACTACGTTATGAGTTGCTTCGTTGACGCCCGTATAGTTGTTACGGCCAACACAGAAACGCAGCTACGAACAAAGACATGGCCTGAAGTTTCTAAATGGTTTAGATCCGCTATCAACGCCCACTGGTTTAAGGTTAATTCCTTATCCATATTCTCAATTAGTAAGGGACACGAGAAATCTTGGCGTGCTGACGCAGTAAGCTGGTCTAAAGACAACACAGAAGCGTTCGCTGGTCTTCACAATGAAGGCAAAGTGATCCTGGTTGTATATGACGAAGCTTCGGCCATCCATGACAATGTCTGGGAAGTTACAGAAGGCGCACTGACCGATGAAAACACGGTTATTATATGGGTAGCTTTTGGGAACCCCACAAAGAACACAGGCCGCTTCCGTGAGTGCTTCAGAAAGTTTAAGAAACGCTGGATCAACTATCAGATTGATAGCCGTACGGTTGAAGGTACCAACAAAAAGAAGCTTGACGAATGGATTGAAGATCACGGTGAAGATTCAGACTTCGCCAAGATCCGTATTAGAGGAATATTCCCGAATATGTCTGCACGTCAATTTATTGCTGAAAGCGATGTTGATAGGGCTTACGGCAAGCACTTACGCAAAGAACAATACGAATTTGCGCCAACAATACTTGCATGTGATCCCGCCTGGACTGGTGAAGATGACCTGGTTATTGGTGTGCGCCAGGGTTTGATGTTCAAGATCCTTGAAGTCATACCAAAGAACGATAATGATTTTTTAATTGCGCAGAAATTAGCCGCCTATGAGGACGAATACAAAGCAGACGCTGTGTTCATTGATCAGGGGTATGGCACCGGCATCTACTCGGCTGGTGAAACCATGGGGCGGGTTTGGCGGCTAGTAGCCTTTGGCGGTAAAGCGACAAGAAAAGGCTATTTCAACAAGCGTGATGAAATGTGGAAAGAAGCTAAGTCCTGGATCAAGGCAGGGGGCGCAATACCCGAAGATCCGGTCTTACGCGATGAATTGCTTTCCGTTGAAACGATACCTACCGCAGACGGAACCATCCGCCTGGAAAGTAAGGAAGACATGAAAAAGAAGAATCTTCCTTCGCCTAACCGCGCTGACGTATTGGCGCTCCCCTTTGCCTTCCCGGTCAATGTGAAAACACACCATGAAACGGCAACACACCAAAACGCAATATCTGATTACGAACCAATTTAAGGAGTTAAGCCATGTGTGGTGGATCCAAGCCTAAAACACCTGAAGTGCAGAAAGCCACGCCGCCTGCACCTATTGAACGATATGTAGACGCCAAAGTGGTGGAAAGCCGTTCTAAAACACGAAACCGCGCTATCGCAGCAGCAGGACGCCAGGGGACAATCCTTACTTCTGGCCTGGGATCAGCGACAACCGCACGTAAAACCTTACTAGGTCAATAAATATGCAAGATTACGCAAAGCTTCGTAAGGCTGTAGAAATGCAGTCTAACGAGATGAAGCGCATCCATGATGTGCATATAGACTATTGGAAAGAATGTTCCATGTTCTTTTCACCGGTTCGCGGCCGCTTTTTGCTGTCTGATAAGAACAAAGACTTTAAAAAGTTTCACAATATCATCAACAACACTGGCCTACGTGCGCTGCGTACACTTGTTAGTGGCCTAATGACAGGCGTTACAAACCCTGCAAGACCATGGTTTAGACTATCTACGCCAGATCCTTCACTGCGTGAAAGCTACAATGTGAAGATTTACCTGGAAGAAGTTGAACGCCGCATGCGCTATGTCTTCCAAAAGTCTAATCTCTATAACGTATTGCCGCAGTGCTACAAAGAACTTGGCTTGTTTGGTACCGCAAACTTAAACATTGATGAAGACTTTGAAAAGGTTATTCACTGTACCAACTTCACATGCGGATCTTATTACATTGCACAGAATGACAAGCTTGAGGTTGATACAACTATACGCCGCTTGAACAAGACTCCACGCCAGTTAGTGCGTGAGTTTGGCCTTGATAAAGTTAGCGCACCCGTAAAAAGCCTTTATGAGAAGCACAACACTGAAGGTGACGTGTCAATTACGGTTGCGATTATGCCGAATGAAGACCGTGACTTTGGCCGGGCAATGGATAAAGAGAACATGCCATATATCCAGGTTGTGTATGAAGATGATGCACCGAAGGACAAGGTATTGGCCGTTAGTGGCTATCACGAGTTTCCACAAGCCACACCACGCTGGGAAGCTGTAGGCGAAGATGTTTACTCAATATCCCCATGCATGGAAGCCCTGGGCGATAATAAACAACTTCAGCACGAAGAGAAGTCAAAGGCCAAGTCACTAGACAAGATGAACAACCCGCCTTTGGTTGCCCCTGCAAGCATGAAGAACACACCTGTTAGCGCATTGCCTAGTGGAATTACCTTTGAAGACTCTCAAAGTGAGGGCAAAGGCCTACGCTCATTGTATGAAGTACGCACACCTATTGGTGAGTTAACCAACGACATACAAGAGGTTCAGCGCCGCATTAGTTCTGCATTGTATGAAGATCTGTTCCTTATGCTGGCCAATGACAGACGCAGCGGCATTACCGCGCGTGAAGTTGAAGAGCGTCACGAAGAAAAGTTGCTTATGCTTGGCAATGTTCTTCAGCAGTTAAACAACGAACTTCTTGACCCTATCATTGACCGCACCTTTGCGATTATGGCGCGTAATAACCTTCTACCCACGCCGCCAGAAGAGTTGCAGGGCGTCACATTGAAGATTGAATATATTTCTGTGCTTCACCAGGCACAAAACGCTGTTGCATTGCGTGCTATCGAACGTTCATACGCATTCGTTTCTGGCCTTGTCGGGCTATATCCTGAAGCCCGCCATAAGTTTGATTCATTCCAAGCTATTGATGAATACGGTGAATATGCGGGCGTACCGTCCAAGATAATCAAAACAAACGATGCAGCCAGCCAAGCGCAGAAAGCTGAACAGCAGCAGCAAGCGCAAGCGCAGGCCATGGAAATGATGCAGCAAGGCGCACAGACCGCCAAAGACGCTTCACAGATTGACACTGAAAAACTCCAAGAATTAACGGGGGCTTAAATGGCTTTAAACATAACTGAACTCGAAGGTGCCGCATTTGGCGATACGGTTTCCGCTGAAGGGAAAACTTTAAAATTCCAGGAAATAACAGCTGGCAACGTAAGTAATGCCTTTGGCAAGCGCACACAGCTTGTACGCCTAGAGCCGGAAGAAGATGTGCGCATTGCTATTGGTGAGGATCCAACAGCCGTTTCCACTGATGAAAAGCTACTAGCTGACCGCACATATCATAAGGCCGTAACACCTGGCCACAAAATCAGCGTTATTACTGCCTAATAGATGAAACAGCCATATGACAGTTCTAATTCTGCGCATGTAGATCGTGCGCAGAACGAAGAGGATATTAGCCAAAATCAGCTAATTAACGACCTTAAAGCCGTGATGGACACTAAAGCAGGGCGCAATGTCCTGGCCTGGATATTTGACCTATCCAAGCCCCATGCAATCAGCTTCACCGGCAATTCAACAACCTTCTTCAATGAAGGCAAAAGATCCGTAGGTGTGCCGTTATACGCGGCCATCATGGAAAACCACCCTGAACTTTACCTCAAACTTATAGAAGAAACGAAAGGACGCACCGATGAGTGATGAAACAAACGCCGCCGAGAATAACACCAGCGCGGGTGATGTGGATGGCACGGACGTTAATACCAACGCAGCTGATGATTTTTACCCTGATGATGAGAACGCGGAAGCGAATAACGCTGATGATCAAGACGATCAAGGCAGTGATGACGCTGAAGATGAAAACTCTGATGATCAGAATGAAGAAGACGGTGACGATGCTGAAGATGATGAAGACGCAGAAGGCGAAGAAGATACAACGCCCTATGAAGAGTTCACAACGCCAGAAGGCATTGAGATTGACCAAGATGCCCTGGCAAAAGCTACACCGCTTTTACGCAAGCTAAATGCATCGCAGGAAGATGCACAGGGCTTGGTTGATGTGGTTTCCGACCTCATTAAAGGCCAGATAGAAACAGCCAAGGAAGAAGGCGTCAACCATTGGGATCAGCAGCGCAAAGAATGGCGCGATGAGATTAATGCCGACAAAGATTATGGCGGTGACAAACTTAAAGAAAATCTGCACTTCGCAGATAAGTTCCTGGACAACTTCGGTGACAAAGAAGCTGTCAAAGAAGCCCTGGAACTAACCGGTGTTGGTGATCATCCAGCACTAATCAAGCTTTTCATTAAAGCTGGCAAACACTTCGGTGAAGGCAAGGCAGTCACTACCGGCAACAAAGCTGGCGGTGAAACAAGTGCTGCTGATGACTTCTACGGGGATTTCAAAATCTAACCCTAACCAACCTTAATTTTTTTTGACTATCCAAGGAGATAATTAATGTCCACATTAAACCAATCTTTCTTGTCCCTCGCGGATGTTTATAAACGCGAAGAGGGCGGGAGTCGTAAGGCTGCACGCATTATTGAAATGCTGGCAGAAACAAACGACATTATGCAAGATGCAACGACCATTGAGTGTAATGACGGTTCTTCTCATATTTCCACACAGCGTACAGGCTTACCAGAAGGTCAGTTCCGTTTGATTAACCGTGGTGTAAAAACCGAACGTTCTCAAACAGAACAAGCCAAGGATGCTTGTGGTATGCTTGAAGCATATTCGGAAGTTGATAAACGCTTGGTAATGAAAGCCAAAAGCCCTAAAGAATTCCGTATGTCTGAAGCTCGCTCATTCATTCACGGCATGGGCTTAACCATGGCAGAAACAGTGTTCTATGGTAACTTAAGCACAAGCCCTGAAAAGTTCATGGGTCTTGCGCCGCGCTATAACAGCATTGAGCAAACCGACAAAACTAAGCCAGGCTACAACGTGATTGATGCCGGTGGTGAAGATTCAGACAACACATCTATTTGGATGGTTACGTTTGGTGAAGGCTTAACAAACTTCATTCACCCTGAAAACACCAAAGCGGGCTTCCAACACACAGACCTTGGTGAAGATACGTTAAAGGATGCCAATGGTAATAGCTACCAAGGCTACCGTGACCACTTCACATGGGATCTAGGCCTAGCTGTTGAAGACTGGCGTTATAACGGTCGTATTGCAAACATTGACGTATCTGACTTGCTTACAGCTGGTACAGGCACTGATACAGCCGCAGACCTTGAAATGCTGCTTATTGACCTTGTTGAGCGCCGCCCAAGTGATTCACGTGGCCGCACGGTTCTATACATGAACAAGCAAGTTCACACAGCATTGCGCAAGAAAGCATTACGCGGAAGCAATACACAGCTTCGCATTGATGACTTTGGCGGCAAAAAAATCACAATGTTCGATACAATCCCACTTCGTACTTGTGAAGCTATCCTCAACACAGAAGGCCAGGTTACTTAATCCTGGTCTTTGACCTTTTTTCTTAAATTAATCTGAAAGGATAATCCTATGCATTTTGATGCTGAAAATCTATTCTCGGAAAACCAGGCTATTACAGCTGATGCGGTTTCCACGAATGTAATTGATATGGGTGCAAAGACCAACCTAGCGGGCGGTACACCTATTGAAGTACATGCACAAATCACAGAGGACTTTGCTACTTGTGATGATCTAACTGTTGAAATCGAAGAGTCTGACACAGAAAACTTCGCATCTTCAAAGGTTATTGCGTCTTCAGGTGCGCTACCTCTTGCACAGCTTAAGGCAGGCGAAATCTTGCCACTTGCTTATCTTCCTCGCTCTACTGGCCAGTTCTACCGCCTAAAATATACGGTTGGTGGTGCTGATGCGACCGCCGGTAAGGTTTACGCGGGTATTACTCACGGTCGTCAAACGAATGGAGTGTAACACATGTTAGGTGTAGTTCTACGTGACGGGCATTATAAAGATGTCCTATATAAAGCTTCTACTGAAGAAGTAAATATTCCCCTTACTAAAGGTAAGCCTATTCCTTCATGGTTTAAGCCATCCGAAAAGTATGATGAGAATGATTACCCAGCAAAGAAGAAGAAACTTCCGAAGGACACAGCTGTTGCAGCGGCTGCTGCTCCTGTTGACTTGTCACCAGTAATTGGCCGCATTGAAGCACTTGAAGATGCTGAAGCTGTTGACGTTGCTCCTTTACTTGAGCGCATTGAAGCACTTGAAAAGCGCCTTGAAGCTCTTGAGGTGCCTAAACCTGATACAAATTCTGTTGATGGTGATGCTGATAAAGGTGCTGCCGATGATGCAAAAGACAAAGGCAAGAAGAAGTAAGCTCCTATAAGCAAATTACATTAAACAAAAGCCGTCCTTAATTGGGCGGCTTTTTTCTTAGGAAAATCGCATGACAAACCGCTTGGAAATATACAATCAATCGAATGGCCATCTTGGGAACAGCCAGTTAATATCTGATCCTAATGAAAATTCGCCTTCCGCGAAAAGCTGTGAACAGCATTATGCTGCTGCACGCAAAGCCACGCTACGTTTGCACAACTGGAAATGTGCAGGCACTTACCGTGCGCCATCATTGTCTACGGAAGAAAACTTGTCACACTGGAATTACATGTATGACTATCCGAATGATTGTCTAAAGATCCGCAAAGTTTCACTGAAAGGCCATAAAGAAGGCCTACTTTACGACACAGGCACTGTAAATGGGCAGCGTGTAATATACTGCAATGAGCCAGGTGTTATTGTTCATTATACTTTTGACCAAAAGAATGAAGCACAGTTCGACCCGCTTTTTACAGATACGCTTTCTATTGAACTGGCCATACGCCGCTGTAAAGCCACAACGGGTAAAACCACACTTAAGGACAAGCTAGAAAGCGAACGTGACAAGATCTTAACAGATGCAAGATCTGCTGACCTGGACGAAGAACAGCCTGAAGATGACCGTGAAGCAAGCTGGATAGAGGCGCGTAATTAATGGTTGTTAAGGTAAATCAATCTGCATTTACGGGCGGCATACAAGCCCCCACGCTCGTTGAACGCACAGACATAGCAAAGTATGCCATAAGCTGTAAGGACATACTCAACGCTGTTGTACGCGCCCATGGCGGTGTATTTAATCGTGCAGGCACTAAATTCATTGCTGAAATTAAAGATAGCACTGTGCCGGTTCGCCTGGTTCCATTTCAATTTGATGCTGAACAAAGCTATGTATTAGAGTTCGGCGATGAATATATGCGCATCATCAAAGAAGGGGAAGTTGTCCTGGATCCAGGTGATTCATCAATTGCAGAGATTGTTTCGCCATATACAGCAGATCAAATAGGCGTAGAACGCCTTAAATACACACAATCTGCCGATGTTATGAAGCTATGCAATCCAGCTTATGCACCACATAATCTAAAGCGCCTTGACCATCACGATTGGGAATTTGAAGCAGAAACATTTGTGCCGAATATAGATGCACCATCTGGTGTAACAGTTTCAACAACCAGCACAGGAACTAAATTCACATACAGCTATATTGTTACAGCTGTTGCAGAAAACGGGGAAGAATCCGTTGGTTCAAGCAGTGTTTCTATTACAACAAATTACAAACACGGCCAACTCAATAGCTCAAACCAACCATCTGGCGAAATAACAATTGATTGGAACGCTGTTGCAGGCGCAGATAAATATAATGTTTATCTTGAATACCAGGGCATTTATGGCTGGCTTGCAGAGATAGACGCCAGTGAAACGGAATACAGTTATTGGGAAAATTGGGTACCTAACGTAGCCGATACGCCGCAAGTTCTAAACAATCCTTTTGATGGCGCCGGAAAATACCCTGCCGTTGTATCTATCTATGAACAACGCGTAGTCTTTTGCCGCACCGACAATGCAAAAGAATCCATATTTATGACGCGTGCAGGGCGATACAACAATATGAATGTATCTGAAGTTACGCGTGCAGATGATGCAATTGAGTATGTCTTATCTGGTGGTTCGCAGGTTAATGAAATACGCGGCCTAGCAGAATTAAATGACCTTATCATATTAACCTCCGGCGGGCTTTATAAGGCTAATGGCAAGGATGATGAGCGCGTATCACCTGATACATTCAAGGCCAAACGCCAAAACAAGAACGGCGCTTCACATTTACAGCCTTTTGTTATTGGTGAAAGCCTTGTTTATAACGAACGTAACAAGAAGACATACCGAGAAATTGATTATGATGCAGTTAAGCTTGGTTATTCTGGCCGAGATCTTACACTTCTAGCAGAACACCTATTTGAAGATGCGCATGTTGTTGATCATGCTTGGCAAGAAATCCCTGACAAAGTTTTATGGTGTGTGATGAGTGACGGTACATTGCTTGGTATGACGTACATGAAAGAGCATGAGATTTTCGCCTGGCATCGTCATAACACAGACGGCGAGTTTGAAAGCGTGTTCTGTGTGACTGAAGGTAATTACGATGCGGTATACTTTGTCGTTAAGCGTGAAATTGATGGTCAAACAAAGCGATATATTGAGCGCCTAGAAGAACGCATTGTGCGCAACGTAGAAGATTGTTACTTCGTGGATTGTGGGCTTTCATATGATGGCGAAGAAACAGACACAGTGACAGGTTTGGATCACCTTGAAGGCAAAACTGTAAGCATATTGGCAGATGGCAACGTAATGGATCAGCAAGTGGTTACAGGCGGTCAAATTCAAATTTCTGTGCCTGCATCAAAAATACATGTCGGACTGCCTTATATATCAGACGTTGTGCCACATAATTTTGAACTTAACGGCGAAAAGGGGACAACAAAAGGCGTTGAAAAAAATATACGCAATGTCTTTGCTAACGTTTATAGAACACGCGGCCTATGGATTGGTACAGATGAAGATAATATCTATCCATACAAACAACGAACGTTTGAAGGCCTGGGTGATCCTATCGAACTTTATACAGGCATTATGGAACAAGAAATTGATTCAGATTGGGAAAAAAACGGCGATGTTCTAATTCGTCAAATAGACCCGCTACCTTTTGAAATACTTGGCTTAACGCTTGATCTTGATGTTTAAGGCATGAACACAGAAATAATACCGGCCACACAGGAACACGCGCTTTACATCGCAGAAAACATGCGTAAAGCAGACCGTGAAGAAGTTATGGCATCGCATGGCCACACACCTAAACAGGCCGTTATGCGTAGCCTAAATGTAAGTGATAAAAGCTGGGCATGCACATTAGATGGTGAGCCTGTATGCATATGGGGCGTGGCCACAATTGGATCAATACTATCCTTTACCGGCGCACCGTGGCTACTCGGTACCGACAAGGTAAATGACATTAAATTCTATTTTCTGCGTAATTCAGCCAATTACGTGGATGAAATGCATAAAAATTATGACCTGCTGGAAAACTATGTAGATGAAAGAAACACACTTTCAAAGGCATGGCTTAAATGGTTGGGTTTTAAAATAGACAAGGCAGAGCCGCACGGCGTTGCAGGATTGCCTTTTCATCGCTTTTACATGGGAAAATAAGACATGTGTGAACCAGTCACAGCGGCACTAATGGCCGCACAATTCGCAATGGCGGCATATGGCCAATATCAACAAGGGCGTGCGCAGGAAGCACAGCAAAACTATGTTGCTGCTCAAAACCAAGAAAACGCAAAGGCCGCAGAATGGCAAGCACAAGACGCTGAAGCACGCGGCGAACAAGAGCAGTTTAGACAACGCTTACAGCAAAGCCAATTAGAAGGGCAGCAAATAAGCGCATTGGCATCTAATGGCGGCGCTATTGGCATTGGATCTTCAGGTGATCTGCTAAGTCATAGCTATATCATGGGTCAATACGACAACAATACAATTGGTAATAACGCAGATAAAGAAGCGTATGGCTACCGCGTACAAAGCGCAAATTACACGAATGAAGCACAGCTAAACAGAATGGCGGGCAAGAACGCTAAAAAAGCAGGCATTATGAATGCTGGCACAACCTTACTGTCTGGCGCTTCGCAGTTTGGATCCACATTCCAATTTGATAACGGATCACTAGCATACAGGTAATGAAATGGTAACAGTCCCAACACAAAACCAGCCTACGGTTAAGGCGCAGGCCTTACCAAGCGCACGGTACAGTACATCTGCGCCAATTGGTGCCTTTGGTGGGTATCAAGCAGATTCATTAATGAAAGGCGCTGCAGGCCTAGAAAAAGCCCGCAAGAACTTTGAATACGTTGCGCTTAAAGAAGATGAAGCCCGTGTAAAAGACCTGGATAGACAGTTCAATGAACAGCTGCGAAATATCCAATATGGTGACAATGGATATTATAACCAGCGTGGCGTTAATGCAGTAAACAGCTACCAGAACACGAATAAGCAAATAGATGATCTTTATAACAAGATGTCTAACGGATTAACACCGCGCGTACTGGATATGTTTAAAGATGTAACACAGCGCCGCGTTGAAAGCGCCCGCCGCAGCATGATGGTTCATCGTGAACGTGAAAGCCGCGTATGGCAAAACGCAACTTCAGCTGCACGTATTGAAGACGCCTTAGAGGATGCTATCGTTAATGCAGGCAATGAAGAAGCCTTGCGCCATTCACTTGGCACTATCGAAGCAGAGTTAATAGACCGCGGTGAACGTGAAGGTATTGGCGGTGTTGCCCTTAGAGAACAGCTTGAAAACTACAGAAGCAAAGCACATGCTGGCGTTATTGGGAAGCTTCAAACATATAACGCACCATTGGCACAGCAGCATTATGAACGCTTCAAACAGCAGATAGAGCCAAGCGAACAGATTAAGATTGAAAAAAGCCTGAAGGCACATGCTGACAAACAATACGCTGCGAATAAAGCTGATGAGATAATACAGGATGGCGGCGATATTGGTGACATGTTGACCAAAGCAAAATCCATTAAAGACGCCGACCGCCGTGAAGATATTGTTTCGCTTATCAAAGGACACTGGAAAGACCAGGAACTAATAGAAAGCTCACGTGAAGAAGCAAAGGTTGAAGAAACCTGGCGCATCATTGAGAACAATAGAGAAGCGGGCATTTCTATTAAAGATCAGCTTAATCTTATCCCGGCAGATCTACCGCACGATACAAAAGAAAAAATGCGCAAGTTTATCAACAATGGTGGTGAACAAACTAATTGGGATGAGTACGAATATCTAACAAGCTTGAAGCCGGATGAGTTGGCCAAGGTTAATTTGAATGAATACGAATTAGCAGACACAGAACGAAAGCAGCTTATTAAATTAAAGAACAGTGCAGCTGAAGGCAAAACAACCTTCACTGATATACAGGGCTATGCAAACGCCTTTCTTGATCAACACAACATTAAAAAAGAAAGACGCGGGGCATTTAAGGCACAGCTATTTTTACGCCAGGAAGAGTTTGAGCGCCGTGAAGGGCGTCCAATGACCCTGCAAGAACAAAAGCGTGAAATGCTAACACTGATGCTGCCAACACGATTTGATCCGCAAGGCT
Organism: Alphaproteobacteria bacterium; assembly: GCA_002690045.1. GTDB lineage: Bacteria > Pseudomonadota > Alphaproteobacteria > Micavibrionales > Micavibrionaceae > UBA2705. The sequence continues at coordinate 29,032 of NZDE01000004.1, forward strand.
TGCTTAACCAAGAAAAAGGCAAACTATTTGAAGTCCTGGACAAAGTGGACACAGCCGAACTTAACAATGGCGCCACATATGAGGTTGCTAATGTACCTGAAAAATACGTGCAGCAGATTGTCGATGCTCTGGCTAAAAAAGGCGTAAGCATAACAGCCGCAAATATTGAAAGAACTTATTTAACAGCAAAACAACAAGGCTTAATACGTGAGTGATTTAAACCCATTTATGCAGGCGGTAGGTACCGTCAATGAAGATCTTAGAAATCCGTTTGAAGCAGCGGCTGCAGATCTTGTGAATGGTGAGAAGGCGCAGCTGTCATCAAGCATGCAGCTTGCCAAGACCGGCAGTGCAGATGATCACGCGCGTGCGCTCAAAGCTTCACAGAAAACTGGCATTCCTGTTGATGTTGTAAAAACAGACTTGAAACAAGTTGAACAGGACATTGAAGAACACGAATTTGATTATGATGCATTGTACCAGGAAACGCCCAAAACAGCGTCATTCCTGATGAACCCAGATAATGCAGGCATAGCACATGATGATGTAGATAGCCTGACTGCATTTGAAAAAGCAGCGAAGACACTAAACACAAAAGAAGCCAATATATTCAATGAAGCTGGCGCAGTTCTCGAGAAGCAAACGGCATATCCGGCTTTATTAGCTGTTATGTACGGCGTTACAGACATTGAAACTGTTGCCGAATATTACGCTGATAGATCACGGGCATTGTCGAACGCACAGCAAACCCAGCCGCTATATATGCAGCGTTTTATGAACCGATTTGAAAATGCTGAAAGCTTCGCTGGCAAAGCTGCTGTTGCCCTAACAAGTCCACGCGCTATTGGACGAACAGCCTTTACACAAAGCCCAAACAGCATATTACCACTAGCAAGCGGCTATGCCTTCGGCAAGGTTGGCGCGGCTGGTGGCGCTACTGTTGGTTCGCTGGTTCCTGGTGCGGGCACCGCAAGTGGTGCCGTTGTCGGCGGTGTTGGCGGGTTTGGTTTCGGTGCATTTGCTGGTGGGTCTTTTGTTGAAATCGCTGCATATGCAGATCAGAAGCTGAATGAATATGGTGTTGATCAGACAGACCCGCAACAACTTATAGAATTCTTTAATAACCCTGAAAACGCTGAAGCAATAAGTGAGTTGCGTGCAGAAGCAGAACGCAAAGGTATAACCACAGCCGCTGTTGATGCTGCATTCTCTTTAGTAGGCGGGCGTTTTCTAAGTGCAGGCAGATCCGGCGCAAAGAAGGCTGGTGATACTGCTGCTGGTATAGGCGTTGAATCTGTTGGTGAAGGCACAGCTGAAGCAGCAGGGCAGTACGCGGCAACTGGTGAGGTGGATGCAGGTGATGTGATCTTAGAAACAGCCGCAGGTGTAGGGCAGTCTACAGGCACGGCATTTATCCAGGGCGCAAACCGTCAGGGCAAAGATGCGGTCAAAATTGTTGGCGATGAAATCAAAAGCCTTATAAAACGTAGTGCGCAAGATGTTAATGCGGCTGAACGTGTCAATATGCTAATGGATATGTTTGCTGGCTTAAGTGAACGCGTTAAGCAGTCCAAGCTAAAAGACCGCTCACCAGAGAAACTTAAAGAGCATGTACGCAATAGCTTGGCAGGCACAGACGCAGAAACAGTTTATGTTGATAGCGATAAGTTCACTGAATACTTCCAATCCCGCGGCGATGATCCGGCCTTAATCGCTGAACAGCTTGGTATACTTCAGCAATATGAAGACGCACAGGAATCAGGTGGTGATTTGCTAATGTCACATGAAGAAGCCTTGGTTTCTTTAACACAGCTTGATGCATATGATGACCTATCGGCAGATATGCGCGTATCACCAGCGGATATGACCTATAACGAAGCACAAGCCTTCAATGAAGAATCCCAGCTTATTTTAGAAGATTACATCGTGCATGCGCGTGAACAGGCTGACCGTGCCTTAAGCGAAGCCACATCTGAAGACCGTATTTATGACGATGTATACAACCAGCTTATAAACACAGGCATGACCCCAGACGTAGCCAGCAAGCAAGCTACACTTCACCAGGCGTTTTACGCATCACAGGCTAAGAGAAATGGTATGGATGCATATAAGCTTTATTCTGGCCGTGAATTCAAAATACAAAGAGAGCTACCAGATAGCTTGAAAATGCCCATAAATGAACTGGACTTCTTTGTTGATCGCTTAAAGAAATACGCGAACGGTAAATTAAAATTAGGCACAGACAATTCACCAACACTGTTGGAGTTCATTAAATCAACTGGCGGCATAAATGACAACGACCAGCTTGCAGGTGATTTAATTGGCCAGGATATAGACCGTGATGCCCAGGGGCAGTTATACCAAAAAACAAAACGTGCAATTAAAGAGAATGACACAGCGAACCAACAAGACTTATTTAATCCAGGCAACAAGAAGCAGGGCGAAGGCCGCTTCCTGGATGACATAGCACTTGATGCCTGGGAAAAAGGTTACTTCCCCGAATTGCAAGAACGCCCCGATACATCAACATTGGTCGAAGCCATTAAAGATGAACTCAAAGGCAACGCACGCAGATCAGACCAATCGTATATTGATGAAGCAAAGCCATATGACGATGCATTACAGCTGGCAAGCGAATTAGGCCTGGACATTGATAAATCAACTAATAAGCAGATCAAAGACGCACTGTTCAATGCTATTGAAACTGAAGCACAGCAGAGTGAACAATCACAGCAGGGCTTAGATACTGATGACCTGATTGACAAAATATCTGATACAGAAGAAGAAGCCCAGGCTTTAAAGGAAAAGGTCAGTAAGGTTGAAAAGGAAGAAGCTGAAACACCAGAATTTAAGGCCGAGAAGAAGCCTGCCCCCATTGAGCAGCAAGAGCGTATTGATGACTTTGGTGAAGTGCTGCATGGCGCACGCAAGCATGAGTTTGAAAAATTTAAAGATGCGTTATCTCAAGATCTTCCAGAAGATCCGTCTGATATTACAATTTCAAAATATTTCCCTATTCCGAACTATGAAGAGCTAAACAAAGCAGCTAATGGGGATATTGATTATGAGCGCATAGCAACACTCAAAGCAATACGTGACAATCTACCATCTAAGCCAAAACGCTATCAGAAGAGTTGGGCTGAAGCGATTGCTTTATACCGAGAGCTTGCAAACAAAATACTTGATGGTGAATTAGGCCTATATGCCGCGCAAGCTGAATTAAATAAACATGATAAGCACTACACGCATTTGAGCAAAAATGTACGCAAGATGATACTTGTGGCTGATCTGTATAAAAAGCTTGGCTACCCTTATTATATGAATGCAAAGGGCTATTCCCTTGAGGATGCAATGTTTTCTGTGTATCAGGGTGTCAAACACGATAAACCGGTTAGAAAGCACATTGTGAAGATGCCTAAACGCTTCCCGGAATACTTTGATACAGAGCAGGAAGCTCTTGACTTTATGCGCCTTAAACTTGAAGTGGAAGCAAAGGGCGGAAATAAAAAGAAGACACGCCTGGACATATACCAGGTAACAAAGTCTGGTGAAATCATCATTGGCAAAAAAGTCGCTTCAAATAAATATATAGACCTAAAAAGTGGCTTTAAATCCTTAAAAGAAGCGCGTTTATATTTATCTGACAATGAAGATGCATTGCTCGTAATTCTTGAAGAAAAGAAAAAAGTACCACCACAGCGCCGCAGCACGAATGACCCGCGTATTGGTGAAGACTACCGTAAAGGTGAAAGCATAACACCGGATAAGTTCGCACAAGAATTCGGCTTCAGAGGTGTTCAATTCGGCAACTACGTTGAGCAGGGACGGCGCCAAAAAGATCTTAACAATGCTTATGATGCATTACTTGACTTGGCGAATATTATTGATGTTCCTGCACGTGCAATATCGCTTAATGGTACTTTAGGCCTGGCGTTTGGCGCACGTGGTAAAGGCGGCATAAACTCGGCTGCTGCGCACTATGAACCAGATAACAAAGTTATTAACCTCACCAAGAAACATGGTGCCGGTTCGCTAGGTCACGAATGGTGGCACGCGCTTGATCACAACATTGGTGAAAGACAAGAGGGTGGAAAGTACCTATCTGACAATCCTATTCTACGTAAATTCTCACGCAAGACGGGCAAAGAGATAACTGACTTTCCAATACGTCCCGAAGTTGTTGATGCCTATAAAGATCTAATGAAGGCGTTGGTGCGGGAAACAGAAATATATAAACGCTCAAAAGAGCTGGATAAGAAAAGAACCAAAGATTACTGGTCAACTGATATTGAAGTTAGCGCACGCGCTTTTGAAAGCTATCTATGACACAAAGCAAAACAGAACAATGAAAGCAACGATTATCTTGCTAATGTGTTTGACAATAAAAAATCACAGGAATCTGACGAATACGCATATCTTACTGATGAAGAAATGGAAAAGGTTGCGCCTTATTTTGACAAGATCTTCCAAACATTTAAAACGCGCGAAACCAGCGAAGGCGTAGAGTTCTATCAATCTGGTAAGAAAAACATTTTCAAACCTAAAAAAGATCAAGCCAATCGCTACAGAGAATCCTTAAAAGCCTTAGAAGATGGTACAGCAAATATTGGGCGGGAAATAGTAATTGGCGATACACCTGAAGTGTATAAGATGCTTGGCGCTAATCCGTACAGCATGCGCATAAATGGATCCAAGATAAAGCGCATGCTTAATAAGCACGAAATATCTTACAAAACGTTAGAACAGCTGCCTGAAGCTTTAGCTGATCCTATTATGGTTTTAGATTCATCCAGCCAGGATAAATCATTCGTTGTATTAACGGAGTTATTGGATGAAGCTGGCAATTCTGTGATGGCCGCAATTCACTTAGACAAGTCCGGCGAAGGCGCTGTATTAATCAATAAGATTGCAAGCGTGTATGGTAAGGATGATGCTGGCCAGTTTATCCGCTGGATAAAGCAAGGTAAAATGCTATATGCAGATAAAAAGAAAGCCTTGCAATGGTCACGATCAAACCGGCTCCAATTGCCGAAAGAAGTGACTGCTACAAGGCATAATAAAATTATACGGAAAGAAAACTTAAAAAACAATAAGATTTTCAACCAAGACGTGCAAGGCGCTGATAATAAAGGGAAATATATTTCTTTTGAAAGTGCGTATAATTCTGAAAAGCGTGGATCAATAAAGTTTAGCGATAACACAGCCACAATCACGCTTACCGAAAAGGCAGATCTTTCAACATTTCTTCACGAAAGTGGTCACATGTTCTTGGAAACATTTATGAACTTGGCCAGCAATGACCGTGCGCCTGATGACATTAAGCGTGACAGGGATATTCTTTTAAAGTGGATGAACGTTAAAAGCATTAATGACATTGGCGTTGAACAGCATGAACAGTTTGCCCGTGGGTTTGAAGCCTATTTATTTGAGGGGAAAGCGCCAAGCATAGGTTTGCAGTCTGCCTTTGATCGCTTTAAGGCTTGGCTCATGCGGATATATAAATCAATTAAAAGCCTTGATGTGAACTTAACTGATGAAGTGCGCGGCGTAATGGATCGTATGCTTGCGACAGATGAAGAAATAAAATACGCACAAGAGAACTTACAATTCGTACCTGATAGCAGCATTGAAGAATTGCTCAATAAAACTGAACAAAAAGAATATAGAAAGCTTGGCGAGAAAGCTACACTTGAAGCCCGCGAAAAAGCGTTAAAAGAATCCATGAAGGATATTGCACGTGAACAAAAAGCTTGGTGGAAGGATGAGAAGGCCGCGGTTAGAAAAGACGTTGAAGACCAGGTAAATCAATCGCCTGTATTCCGCGCCATACACTTCTTACAAAAAGGAAAGTATCTAGACCGCGATACACCTGAAGGCATAAAGCCTGTAAAGCTATCCAAGAAGATATTGATAGACCGCTACGGTGAAGAATCCTTAAAGTCTTTGCCGCGCCCTTATGTGTACTCTAACAAAGGCGGCACAAGTCCTGAAGTTATTGCGGAAATGTTTGATTTTTCTTCAGCTGACGAGCTAATGAATGCGTTGTGGAATTCTGAAAAGCGTGAAGATGTAATCAACCGTATCACGAATGACCGTATGAAAGAGCGTCACGGTGACATGCTCAATGACGGATCATTAGAAGAAGAAGCCTTAAACGCTGTTTACAATGATGAGCGTGCCAAGGTCATTGCAATGGAAATGCGTGCAATAGCGCGTCAACTTGGCGGCGATATGCCAGCGATTGATGCCCTTAAAGAAGCGGCACGTGCGACAATATCACGCATGCCAACGAATGATGCGGCAAAGTTCTCTAGGTACCATCACGCCACACGCAAAGCAGCACGTGAAGCAGGAAAGCCCTGGGCGCAAAAGATTATGAAACAGCCGTTGAGTGGAAGCGTAAAGAGCTATTAAACCACTTTATATTTATGGAAGCGCGGGATGCATCAAAAGACATTGATAAAATCCTGAAGCATATGTCTAAATATAAAAAACAGACAGTGCGCCAGAAAATTGAAGTTGGTTTTATGGATCAGATTGACGCAATCCTGGACAGGTTTGAATTCAGCAAAAGTGCCACACTAAAAGATGCCAAGCAATCTTTATCCGACTTTATAGCAATGCGCGAAAAAGAAGGTGAGATTGTTAGTGCCACTGACTTTGTGCGTTCTGGCCGTGGTGTTTCATATAAGATTATGCCCATGGAAGAACTGCGCGGCTTATATGATACAATTCGCAACCTGGATAAACTTGGTCGGTTAGAGCGTGATTACAAACTAGAAGGGCAGAAGATTGATGCATATGATGCCGTTGAAGCGATGGTCAACAGCATTGAAGATCTTAATAAAACAAAACTCATAACAAAGACATTCAAGAACCTTGGCGATAAAACCAAAGAATTTGTAACTGGCATTGATAAAGAACTCACGCGCATGGAATTCATTATGAAGGCGCTTGATGGCAATGAATTGCAAGGGGTTGTTCAAAGTATACTTTTCCAACCGTTCGTAGAAGCCCAGGCACAGTCTGAAAAATTTAGCCGTGATGTTCACGACCGCTTAAAAGTTATATTTGAAGCAAACCCGAACGTTAAAAAATGGGAAACAGTATATAAGGATGAAAAGCTTGGTGTTGATTTTAAGATCAAGAATATCATCACAATTGCTTTAAATATGGGCAATGCATCAAACTATCAAAAGCTTTTGGATGGTGGCGTCAAAGGGCAGTCCTGGACTGAAGAAGATATACAGCGAATTGTATCAAAACTCACAAAGGACGATTGGGACACGGTGCAATCTATATGGGATCTGTTTGAAGAACTGCGCCCAGGGCTTGAAAACACATTTAAAGAAATGACAAACCTAAATATGGATGTGGTTGAACCAACGCCAGTGCAAACCCCATATGGTGTTTATAACGGCGGATATATGCCGTTGGTATATGATCGTGAAGTCACATATGAAGGAAGCAGAAACCTTGAGGGCGTATCTATCCTGGATGATAACTTTAATATTCCTTCAGTGAATAAAGGTATGACACAAACAAGATCTGACTTTGTGGCACCTTTAGAATTGAACTTCGATGACATATTGCTAACACACCTGGGTAAAACAATTCACTTCATCACACACGGAAACGTAATACGTAAGGCCAATAGATTGATCATACACCCAATGTTTAAGAAGGCTGTTTTAGAAACAGCTGGTGTTGATACATATAACCAATTCCGCCCCTGGCTTCAGTCCGTTGCTAAGAACAGTGTTTATGATGCGCCGGTTGGTTTTGTTGACAAGTTCTTTAGACACTTAAGAACTGGCGTTACAACGGTATTTTTGGGCTTTTCACACGGCACAATAATGAAGCAAACATTGGGTATAACGACCACGCAAGCCGCTATTTCACGTGGTGAAGCAACGCAGAAGAATTTTTATAAAGCTATACGTTCTTATATATCTGCACCAGGCAAAGCTTCGCAGTTTGTTTTTGAAAACTCTTTAGAAATGCAAGGCCGATTAAATAATGTAAATGCTGACTTAACCAATGTCATTAAAGCTACCGAATGCGGCCACGGGGTAATGAATGACCTTCAGCGTGTTGGCATGATGGGCATTGCATATTCACAGGTATATACAGTGGATATTCCGACATGGTTTACAGGCTATTATGAAGGCATGGATCGCTTTAACGACAAAGACCGTGCAGTTGCCTATGCAGATGCTTTGGTACGTCAAACGCAGGGTTCCGGCGCAGTAAAAGACCTGGCAAAAATTCAGCGCGGGTCTGAAGCGCAGAAAACTGTATCAACCATGTTTGGGACATATATTCTTGGCGTATTGTACCCAAGACTTCGTGAACTTGGTATAGATGCAAGGCAGCACAAAAAATGGGGCAGGGCAGCTATAACAATAATTCCATTATTGATAATGCCTGCAATGCTTGAAGCCTTAATGTCCGGCGAACCACCTGAAGATGATGAAACATATGCAGAATGGGTTGCAACAAAAACATTGCTGTATGGCACATCGGCCGTTCCTTTCTTTGGCTCTACGGTACGTGCAGCAACGTCCGATTATTACGGAAGCGGCTTCCAGCTTTCACCAATAGAAAGCGTTGTGAATATGGGCATTAACGGTATTAAAGATTTAGAAGACGGTGAAATTGATCGTGCCTTCTTTAAAGGTATGGCGGCATCAAGCGGATTGATATTAAAGCTGCCAACCTATCATCCATACAAAACAATTGAAGAAATTTTACTTCTAGCTGAATAAGGAATCTATATATGACTGTATCTAATTCTGTTTTCCGCAATGAACATGCGGGAACTGGCGAAGCTGTTATTTTTGACTATGATTTTAAGATCTTTGAAGAAGGCGACTTGCAAGTTTATCGCTATGATGCCCAGGGCAATGAAAACCTGCTTGTATACAATGTGGATTATACAATAACCAATATAGGTGAATCTGGTGGCGGTAAGGTCAATCATCCAATAGACGGTTCTGCATATAGTACATTAGCAGCCACAGAGAAATTATTTATAGTACCGAACTATAAGTCCACACAAAGCACAGTCCTTAAGAATCAGGGCGGCATGTACCCGCAAGTAATTGAAAACGCGCTAGATAAACTTACAGGCCTTGTTAAAACCTTAGAGGAAAAGATAAGCCGTACAGTATTGATTGACCACCTCAACGGCATTTCCGCGAATGATGTTGTGGATTTCATAAAGAATATGGCCAGTAATTTGGCAGCAACCGTCACATATAAAGATCAGGCTGCAGCCAGCGCATCAGCAGCAAGCGCATCGGCGGACTTGTCAGATCAATATGCGAACGAAGCTGAAGATGTTGAGGTTACAACGGGCAAATACAGTGCATATCACTGGGCGCAAAAAGCTATGGAAGCTGTACTTGGCATAGCTAATGTAGTAGAGGATGAAACCCCACAGCTTGGCGGAAACCTTGATGTTAATGGCCACAAAATAATATCTGCGGATGACGGAAACATTGTATTGGAACCAGATGGCACAGGTGAGGTTGTTTCAAAGTCACACATCAATATGGGGGCAAACAAGACCCTTCGCATGGGTGTTAATGCCATAGGATCAATTGGCGGTGGCGCAAGAGAAATTGACCTTGATTTAGGCCGGACTGTTACAGCAACCATTGACACAAGCGCCACCACTTTTACATTCAGCAATCCCCTTCCAACGGGCAGTGCTGACGCTTTTGATCTAATCCTAACAAATGGCGGCTCTCAAACAATCACTTGGCCTGCTACGGTTGATTGGGTAAGCGGCACCGCACCAACGCTTACAGCTTCGGGGGTTGATCATATTGTATTTACAACCGTTGACGGCGGGACAAATTGGAATGGCTATGTAGCCGGATTGGATCTAAAATAATGTTGCCATATCATAAAAAACTTTTGTTAAGCTCTGCTGGTAATGCACAAAAAATTAAAGCCGCACATTTTGATGGTGGTGATAATATTTACCGTGGCTCAAGCCTTGTTGGTAGTGCCGATAGCTTTAAAGGCACACTTTCATTTTGGATTAGGCCAAACGTAACAGCAGGATCACCGTATTCCAGTATGGCTGTAATTATAGGTAAAGATACCGGTGGTAGTGGGTCTTTAAGATATGATTGCTTTATAAACTCATCCAACAATCTTATCCTGCGTTTGCGAACAGACAATGGGTCGAGTCTACTTATTGTAAATCTAGTGCTGACTATCACAGACTTAGAGTGGAACCATATATTGGTGTCTTATGATGCATCCTCTAACGTAGTTAAAGGTTGTGTAAATGATGTGATACAGGTGCACGGAATAATGTGGGAAAGCAACACAAGTGACACCATTGACCATACTCTGACAGAATGGGGGGTAGGTAAAGGTTTTAACACCTATAACGAGTATGTCGGGGATATGGCAGATTTTTGGATCAACTTTGGGACTTATATTGACCTCACTGTGGTCAGCAATAGGCGGAAATTCATTACAGACGAAGGTTTGCCAGCAGACATGGGGGCTGACGGTTCAACGCCCCTTGGCTCTCAACCACCTATATTCTTCTCAATTCAAGATGGTGAAGATGCTACAGACTTCAGCACCAATAAAGGGAATGGCGGCGCTTGGGTCGAAAATGGAACTCTCACTAATTCTATATAAGGGATAAACACTATGTACGTAAAAATAGAAAACAATCAAATTGTCGAAACCACAACATCTTTAAAAAAGAAATTTCCAAACGTGTCTTTCTCAAAGGAAACGCCTGAAACATTTGAGCAATGGGCAGTCGTTAAAACACCAGGCGATGTTCCTGAAGATAAGGTTGTTTCAGCTGAAATTGAATTAATTGATGGTCTGCCTTTTTATAAACTCGTTGATATACCTTTGGAAGACAAACAATTACATCTTAAAGAGTATGCCAAGGCTTATGAGTACAGCCCATTGACCGTAAATGATTTTACTGAAACCCCTTTAGATGATCACCGCAGATTTTTAAAAGAAGCAGTTGATTATCTGCGTGAAATTAATGCGCCTTCAGACACAACAATCATGTGGCAGGGTAAGGTAGAGGTTACGCTTGGAACTGCGCTTGCGTGGCTTCTGGCGGCTGCACCACGCCGACAAAAACGATTTGCCGCTGAAGGTGTTGATATTACTGCTTGCAGGACATTGCAAGAAGTCGAAGAAGCGTTTGATGCAGCAATTGCGGGGCTTGAAGCATGAAGATAATTTTTGCCCCGCAGCCAAGCATTACGCCAGTTAAAGAAAGCAATGATCTTTATGTATTAGATAAAGATTATCATTTCACCATAGAAATGAAGGGGTATAAACGGCGGCATGTTATTAAAAAAGGCTTTAAATATGATGGTGCAAGCGTCCCTTTATGGGGCGTTTTTCTTATTGGGCTACAGCGTGACGGTATACACCGTGCCGCCGCGCTTATCCATGATTGGATTTATACGAACAAAGGTGAATGCGGAAAGCATTATTACACCAAGAAATTGGCCGACAAGATTTTTTATAAAGTGATGAAATATCACGGCGTGAAGTCTTTGCGGGCAAAGGCTGCTTACTTAGCAGTTAAGTGCGCATTTTGGAAAGATTGGGAAAGATAGCATGGGCGAAAAAACTTATACCTTCACCGAACTAGAACTTGAATGTTTGATTTCTAAAGCCAACACAAAGGCGCTTGAAGAATTCACACAGAAAATCGGGTTTGACGAAAAAACAGCAGAAGACATTAAAGCTATCTCACAATTCGTTGACACATGGCGGCTGGCTAAAAAGGTGGGCTTTACACACATGATCAAGCTAGTGGTCACATTGGTATGTGGTGCAGTGGCGCTTGGCTTTGCGCAATTAATCATAAAACAGTGAGGTTAGACATGGACGTATGCGAAGAAGAACTTGATACGCTTGCCCGCACAATTTACGGCGAAGCGCGTGGTGAAGGCATGGCGGGGATGCAAGCAATTGCGAATGTCATTATGAACCGTGTCGCAATATCAGAGAGATATAAGAACGGCTATTGGTGGGGCAAAGGCGTTATTGGTGTATGCAAAAAGCCCTGGCAATTCTCATGCTGGAACAAAGGCGATGTGAACAAGGCAAAAATTGAAAACATAGACTTTGACGGTGACTTTGTTTTTGCCATTGCGCTTGATATTGCAGAGCAAGCTTTGCTTGGTGAACTTGAAGATATAACCAATGGATCAACAAGCTATCATGCTGACTATGTAACGCCGAAATGGGTTAAGGACGATAAGCCAAAAGCTACTATTGGCCGTCATCTATTTTACCACCTAAAAGGAACGCCGCGGCTATGATGGAAATTCTAACCCCAAAAGATGACCCAAAAGATAAGCTTAGAAACAGGCGGCTATTGGCTTTTTACTTTGTTGTGCTGTTCTTATGTGCCTGGGCGCTGCTTTTAATTTTATACCTGGTCGGATTGCTTGATCTTGAAGGTGCCAAATTATTTCTTGGCTTCTTCGGATCCGCAGGTTTTTTGGCCGTCATTCAATATGCAATAGGGACATTTATAAATGATTGGAATTCTAGGGATATTAAAAAGCTTTAAATACTGGCGTTTTATTGGCGCAGGAATAGGCGCCTTTTTGTCTGTTCTGTTTTGTTTGTATTTCATCCATACCGTTCAGCAAAACGCTGTACTGAAAGGGGAAATAAAGCAGCTTGAAGCCAATATCAAGGCAACTGCTGAAGCCTATAAAATAAAGCATGAATCCGAACTAAAAATAGAGAGAGAAACCGCCCGGTTGCTGGGCAAATTGGAAGGTACAGAAGACCATGAAAACGGTGATGTTGCTCCTGTGTTGCGCCGCGCTATTGACGGCCTGCGACACATTGAAAGGAAATGAAATATTAGACGAAGAAATTATGAAGGTTAGACCATACCCGGAAGAACCTTCGGGCGAATATAAACAGGACGCCGTGGCGGTGTACCTGGTCAAAGCTAAAGCCGCATACCTTAGTTGTGTGGCCACGTTGGAAAGCAGAAAGGCAAAATAATGAAAATTGGTTTAAATCTAAATATGAGCATGAATGCTGGTATTAGAACTGCAATAGCATACAACTTTGCAAACATGTCTGAATTACCTTCAGGTATGACAGTATCACGCTCTGGCGGTGCCTGGTACAATGATGTAGATGGATATATCCAATATGAAAGCGCAAGCAACACTGCTAGACTTGGGCGTATATATGATACAGAAATGGGCTTGCTTGTTGAAAAGACTGAAAGCGCCGAAAACCTTTATTCACGCCCGTCTGTTGGTGCAGTGGGTGATCATCTAAGCGCAGGCTCAAGCATTGCATCAATCGTTACAGATGCCGACAACCCATGTAAAAACTTGTCGAGCGGCACAAGCGTATGGGAGTTAGACAATAGCGGTGGGGGCGCGCCTGTAGATGTTGAGTGGGCTGGCGCAATATCAAGCGGCAAAGCTTCGGCTATGGCATATATTGAAACCGTTAGCGGCGATGCACCCACCTTGTCTATATCTGGCAACGGTACGCAGGAAACAGGCCACACGGTCGCAGGTTATACGCTATATCGCTGTGAGGATAGATCAGTTGGCGGCTCTGAAAATCTGCGCATATCAGTGCCTGCGGGTTCGGTAGTACGCGTAGCGTGTGTGAATCTACAAGCTTATGACTGTTTAACTTCATTCATTGATACAGCCGGTACTGCAGCGACAAGAAACGGTGATGATGTGAACTTTGACGCAGCGCACTATGCGGGGCTTACTGATGTTACAATTTTATATGACTTTACTCTTGTTGATGACAGTGGTGAAACAACCCATCTCTTTGAGGTGCGGGATAGCTCTACCAACGAACGCATCACATTTTGGCAAGGGTCAGGGGTTGGTCAAAACCACGTTAAAAATAGTTCTGGATTTATAGTTAATACAACAACCGCAGCGTATTTTAACAGACAGCGTTCACGTATAGCGCTTTCATATACAGACGGTCAAATCTATAAATCATTGAACGGCTTTACAGAAATTGACGACACAAGCGCGGGTCAAATTGATTTTGATGCTATTGCTGCGCAAGGCGCTAACGCAGGATCATTTCTTTCAATAAACAGGTCAGGTTTCGCACCTGCCAATGGTGTTGTACATAGATACACAGTTTATAATAAAGCTTTTAGCGAGAGCGCTACAAACAGCTTGACTGACCCCAACACAAGCAATGAGCTATGGATCGCCATGTTCGGTGATAGCAACCTGTATCGCTGGGAAGGCTTCTTTGGCGGCGCACCGCAGGCCGCATTTATAAGCGCTCTTGAAGGCTCTTATTCTGGTGATATTAATATTGTAAATAAAGGCGATTCATCAAGCGCAGCCAATTACGATACAGCACAGGCGCAAGGCGTTGATTATTGGTCGGGTAACGGGGATAGTGGCGGCGGCACATCTTGGTTGCAAGCCATAGGCACAGATAACGGTTATTCAATTGTAGAAAACACATTTTATCAGAAAAAGAAAGTGGATTATGTGCTTGTCAATATCGCAGCTGCAGACATAGTTGGCATTGCGGATGCTGTGATTAATAAGGCTGAATATAAAGCTTCTATGCAAAACGTCCTTGATATTACGCTTGCGGAGTTAGGCGATCAGGTCAAGTTTGTATTTCAGTTCCCACCTAACGCGACAAACGGCAATTACACGGACGCAGCAATGCAGGACGTGCGGGACGCAATGCGTGAGCTGGTAAGTGAAAATGATTCAGTGATAGGAAGCTATGACCTTTATGATGTTACGCTTGTTGATAGCGTCCACCCTAATGAAGCTGAATTTAACAAAGCCGCCGCAAGGGCAGCGAACATAATCCTTAATGATTTAGGCCTAGCCGCATTAACCGAACCACCGAAGATCACAGGCGGCACATGGGGGCAAAATAAAGTTTATCTTGTCTGTGACAGTAATCTTACAGGTGATGACCCCGCATCCATAAGAATTGAAGATGATGGCGCAGCTGTGTCTATATCCAGTGTTGCTATAGAAGACAATATCATTGAGCTAACCCTTTCAAGCGTTATAGCAGAAGGCAGCACAGTAACCTATTATGTTGGCTACGGGATGATGAACGGCATAGTTGAAGCTGATGTAATCCGCGATACAGCCACAGGCTTGCCGCTTCAAAGCACGGGCGAATTAAGCAATTTAGTTTATGATGAAGAAATACCTGCACCGCCTATAGCTGGGTGGGACGGGTCTGAATTGACCTACAACGCAAGCGGCGATATAGCTGTTACAGGTGAAGACTATCCTTACGGCCTGTCTTACTTCAATAATGATAATTCCCTTGCTGTACTTGCCACGGGGCTACAAACAGTCCAAGTTTGGCAATTAGCGTCTGCTGGCTCCACCGTTGGTGCCACACGGGACTCCGACAAAGATTATAACCTTGGGGTGAATGCTAACGATATACGCTTCAAACCTGATGGCAGTGAAATGTATACAGTGGAGGGCGGCAGGTACCTGCGAGTTTACACTATATCAGGTAATGACCCGTCCACTGCATCAAATGTCGCTGCCCGTGAATTTGATTTTCTTGCAACTAACGTACAGGGGTTTGATATATCACCTGATGGCACGGTTGTTGTCGCATGTACAAGTGCAGCTTCTAATAATATACGGTGGTTTGAAACGCCTGTCGCAGGGGACTTCTCACAGCTTGTTGAGGACACCAACAAAAACATGGATATTGCGGATGCGCTTGCGCTATACGCTGTTAAATTCGGTGATAGTGGTGACGTTCTTTCAGTTATGGATAAAGTCCAAGACAAAGTGCGCTATTTTGACTTAGCAGCGCCTTATGACACAGAGAATATGACAGAAGACGTAAGCAAGGCCAAAGATATATCAGGACAAGAAACTGACGGTAACGGGGTTGATTGGACAATGGACGGCTCGAAAATGGTCGTTGTTGGCTGGTCGAGCGATACTGTTAAGCTCTATGAATAATCTTTATGCATATCAAACGCCAAGGCTTTGACGGTTTCATAATACTCATCCAGTGAAGGCGCACCATATTTGGGGCGTTCATATTTGTGTCCCATCAGGTCGCATTGTAAACGTTCATCCACTTTATGCATTCTTAAAAGATCCTGGAATGTGTGACGTAGACAATAAGCCGTTGTGTGCCTTCCTTCTTTGTTTTGAATAAGGCCGTTTTCTCTCATGTATTTATTCAAAGCCGCGGATAAAGAACTGGACTTACGATAATACTTTTTGAAACCTTCAGGATATTTTTGAAAAGCCCATAGCGCGGAGCCAGCAAGCGGTATTTTCCGTTCAGAATGTGGGGTTTTAAGCTTAAGATCTTTCTTTGGGCGTATGTGAACATACGGAACTTCAGCATCAAGGAATATATCTTCCTTATCCAAGCCGCAAACTTCAGAAGGGCGCATGCCCGTACTGGCCATTATAGGTATCAGTGCATATGCTTCATCATTCAATGTTTTAAAGTTGTCCTGGTTAAGCAACACGTCACGCACGTAATCAATGTCGTAAGATATTCTTTTTCTTTCAGCCTGTTTAATTGTTACGTTTTTAAAAAGCGTTTCATTGTCCATATCTATTTGCAGCGTTTCTTTTATCGTTCTAAAGATTATGCGAAGATGGCCAAACTGCTTATTGAATGTATTGTCAATAATCTCACCCTCATCAAGTCGGTCAATCAGGTGTGATCTGAATTCAAGAACATGCTCACGCTTCAATTCACTTACAAGCCTGTCACCAACGATATTGATAAAATTCTGCAAAGCGGCCTTTTTAGGGTTTAGCTTTTTCTTTGCCTGTCTTTCGTCCAGGCCGAAGCGTTGATCTTTTGTGAACTCAACATATTTATCATAGCAATCGGAAAGATGAAGGCGCGGTTCTTCAACGCCACCGAACAGTGCGTCAAACTTACCACCGACCTTTGCAATAGATCCCCTGTTGGGCAAATCTTTAAATTGTTCAGACCTGGCTATCAATGTAAGCATAAGGTCTTCAGTTTCTTTCGCTTCTAATTCTTTAGAGGTGAGATACTTAAACCCATTTAGCCTGGCAACCTTAACGGCACGCTGATATTTTTGCTCGTCCAGGCTTCCGCCGTTAATTCTTAGATCATCCCAAAGTGATTCTAGATTGTCGTTTATCTTAATAGCCTTGCTTTCAGCTATCTTCGGATCCTTCGTCCTTAGTGACTTGTAAACCTCATGCTTGCCGAACAGATCCTTAACGTCTGCTGGCACGCGGCGCCTATAATGGTAGTTGCCATTACTCTTTCTAAGCTGCAAATAATCCTGTATCAAGGCCTGTTTTTCTTCTTCGTGTTGCATTGTGTGTAGCATCTTGTGTGTCAAAGTGTGTAGCAAAAATGTTTTTAATTAGCAACTCGTTTTAGCTTAAAACGATAAAAAACAATCGAAAAAGCTTTATTTATATAGGCTTATATTACAGGTGAAAAATAACAATGCAAGGGCAAAATGGCGGAGGAGGAGGGATTCGA
>NZDE01000005.1 GCA_002690045.1 Alphaproteobacteria bacterium
CAAAGTTTAACACTATCAAACCAAATTGGATTTTAAGGTATAATGGCCCTGTCTTGCAATAGGGGCTTTCCATGATCTCTTTCTCTAGTCGTCACTACCCTAAATTCATCATTCTACAATGCGTGCGTTGGTACGTTGCATATGCGCTAAGCTATCGCAACATTGAGGAGATGATGGCAGAGCGCGGCTTTGAGATTGACCACGCAACACTGAATCGCTGGGTGCTACATTACACCCCTCTTCTGGCGAAGAAAGCCCAGAAGTATAAGCGCCCTATTCACCGCAGCTGGCGTATGGATGAAACCTATATCAAGATTAAAGGGAAATGGTATTACCTTTACCGTGCCGTTGATAAATATGGCGCTACGGTCGAGTTTATGGTTTCAAAGAGACGCAACAAAGCAGCAGCTAGAGCGTTCTTCCGCAAGGCATTCCTTTCTAACCGAAGACCACTACGTATCAACATTGATAAGAGTGGCGCGAATATGGCAGCGTTAGAAAGCTTTAATAAGCCAGGATGGCTGACAGGCAAGAAGCCGTTTCTTATTGGGCCGGTTAAGTATCTCAATAATGTTGTTGAACAGGATCACCGGCACATTAAACGCATTACAAATCCGATGGGATGTTTCAGAAAGATGCATACCGCATCGCGGACGTTAGCGGGTATTAAACTCATGAATATGATTAAGAAGAAACAACTGAAATTTACGAAGTATAGAGATCAAAACCTTTCGCCCGCAGAGCAGTTTTATCGCTTGGCGACGGTAAGATAAATCGTGTTTAGAGGGTGTTTTCAAACTTAGTTAAACTTTGCGACACTACCTTTTTTATTTTCCTTTATTAACACGTTCTAGAATACTCATATTCAGCTTAATCGCCTCGCTGAGCTTTTTTTGCAGTGTGATAAGTTCTTGCGTGCGGCGCGGGTTTTGCGACAGTAGCTCTTCTTGCCGTGCCATAAATTCGCCCGCTGCCTGTTGATATAGCGCATTAATTTCCTGCTTATTACGCATAATTTCAAGAAGCTCAACATGCGCATTCATCGCAAGGCCGTTAGTTTCTGCCTCAAACACATCCAATGTCTGCTGCGTTAATTCTATCATCGTCTCAATCGCTAAACGGCTTTTCTTTGGAAGAAGGCGCATTGGTGGCGCGGATTGTTGGGGCAATGCTGTCGTCATATAAATCCTATTTTTTTAAATATAATCAGCCAAATTGAGGCGGAGCAATGTCGAGGTTAATGAATAAGACGCCTCAAGCTGCGCCTGAATTTCTTGTAAACGCACGGTCACTTCAGCCAAATCAACCTCTTTAAGATCAGCCAAGCTGTTATCAATAAGGTTCAAATCATCCAAGTTACGATTGATACCATCATCAATTAGCTGCGAGTTAAGCGATACATTTGCCTGCAACTCTGCAAGATCATCTATCCCTGTTTCCAGAAGGCTAAACGCTTCTTCCAACGTCGCGCGGTCCGTTGGGTTGTTACGCACCAAGTCATAGGCGCGGGCAATCATTTCAAAGGTCGCATTATCTGCCGTCACGCCGTAATCAACGGTATAACCATCCGATGTTTCAACAGATTGAACAAAACTATTACCTTGATAATAATCTGTATCCGCAACAGACGGCGTCACAGCAGGTCCATAATCAGCATCCGAAAAATCAACCGGCGCAGTTTGTGTTGCAGAGCCCGCAAAAACATAACGCCCCGCCACTTGCGTATTCAACAAAGATTCCATCTGCGCCAAACCATTTTCAACAAAATGGAGCAAATCCTGCGTAGTGGTTGTCCCAGACAAGGCCGCGTTTAACGTCGCCATAATTGGCTGCGCAGAATCCATGATCGTGCCAATTGTGTCATACACAACTTCAGAGCGCTCGAGCGCGATTTTAGAATTCTCAGTCTGCTGTACAAGACGCTCATAATCAGATTCGAGCGACAAAATACGGTTTGTATCTTTTGCTACGCCAGAAAATGAATCTGACTTCACACCAGATGATACTTGCTGCTGTCCTTTAGCGTAATCGCTTTGTAAGCGCAGATTGTTCTCAATCAGCTTACTAGTATTTGAATAACTTGATATACGGTCAACCATGGTCGCCTTCCTTATCTACTTCCCTATTATCTCACCGCATTGATTAATTCGTCAAACATTTGTTGAATGGTTGACATCATACGGGCGGATGCAGCGTATTTCGCTTCTAGGTCAATTAAATTCGTCATTTCCTCGTCAACATTGACGCCGGTTAGGTTTTGGAATGTTGTTTTCGTCTGCTCCAGAACCAATGTAGATGTTTCCGCCGCGTCCGCAGCATTACTTGCGCGAACAGCAATATTGGAAATTAACTTATCAATATATCTGTCTAATGTTTCGCTCTGTGCGGAGAAATTACCCGCCGCATTAAAACTAAGTGTGCTTGATAGCGCTTCGTTCAATTCTTTAGAAAGCGACCCGTCACCTGGCGAAATACCAACATCCCCCACGATAAGCGCAGGGTCACTTGATAGCCGCGACGTTGCTAAATGCGTTGCATTTGCAAGCAAATAACTGCTCACGGTAATATCTTCCGCGCCATCACCATCAAACATGCCATTAAGGCCAAAAGCCATAGAAAAGCTTTCACCGCCGATATCACTGTCTAACTGGTTGAGCGATATACCCTGCGTTGCCACGTTAGATACTAAATTCAAACGCCCATCAACATCTAAGCTCGCCGTAATATCGCCGCCAAACGCCACATTAATCGCGTTAATCATGTCGTTAACCGTTGCGTAAGCCGTCAGGTCAAAATCTGTGAAGCTTTGCACTGTGCCTGTTGTATCCGTCATGGCAATACGCACAAAGCCTGTACCACCTAACGGATCCGCCGCTGCAAAGCCAATTTCATCACCAACAATCTCCGTGCGTGCACTATATGGCGCGCCTTCATTGAGCAAAGCATTCATGGTATCCATTAACGCCGTGGCAAATTCATCGAGCTTTTCTTGTTCTTCAACCAAATAGCTATCACGAACGTCAATCAGCCCAGCAAGTTCACCTCCCTTAATGAGGGTCGTTATATCCGTGCCGTTCAAATCAATTGGTGAAAAACCAGCAGGGTAAAGCGTACTGCCCGCCACATTTGATGCGGCAGTGTAGTCAAGCTGATGCACAGCTGAATCCAATAATGGGCGGCCACCAGAATAAATATTCACCTGATTGTTATTATCAACGAAGTAATTAATGTCCATATTCTCGGCTAGCTTTTCAAGCTCTGTACGGCGCTGATCTTCCAACTCCGCCACACTGCGCCCTGTTGAACCCGTTAGTGTAATTTGCACATTAATTTCATCAAGGCGCTGCAAAGATGCATTTATCTCATCGACAATATTGCCGATTTCTTGGTCAGCGCGGGCGCGTAAATCTTGGATGTTATCCGATAGGCTTGTTAGCTCATAAGCAACGCGCTCAGCTTCATTCACAACCTGCACCTTCAAGGAATCATCTTCTGGCGTCACAGACAAACCATCAAGCGCTGCCGCTATGCCGTCTATCGCTGAACTAATTGTTGATTGGCTGCTAATTTTGCCTAGATTATTGGCATATTCTTCCAAATAGGTTGCAACGGTGGTGTGCTTGCCAGCATCTGATGTATCTTCGATCATTGCCTTTTGCAGATACGGGTCAGAAAATGCCGCGTCAATTGTACCGCCTGAAGGAATTGTTGAGAAATCGGTTGTGCTATATTCACTATTATAAACTTTGCGCGTATACCCTGCTTTATCGGCATTGGTCACGTTCTGCGACGTTACGTTCAAACGCGCTTCCGTGTCTTTCAGCCCTGCAAAGGTATTATTTAACGCGCCAATTAATGACATTGCACTGTGGCCTCCAAGCCTAAACCTTCTTTACGGCATAGCTGCATATAATTATGAAGATGCAGCGATGCATTAACTTTAATTTTACATTCCAAACGCTCAACGCGATCATAGAGATAGCTTAAAAGCGCGGTATCAAAACATTTTTCGCATTCAAACAAGCCGCAGATATGGTTTACTTTCTTTTCAAATTCTGCAAGCAAACGGATCTTGCCTTGCCATGCCTGAGGATGAGATGCAAACATCGTGCCAAACAAGACTTCATTCTCACGCTCAGTTAGCGTATAGAGCTTAAAACACATGTCTTCAAAGGCGCTAAGCTCAGTTTTTAAATGGTTTGATATCGAGCTCTCGGCAATGATGTCTTGAAAATTTTCCATTATCTTCGTCCTTTATTACCGGCTCCAGCTGACTGCAGATAGGCTAAACATGCATTTTCGCGTTTGTTAGATAGGAGCATTTTGCCCTTCTGTTCTTTCATCTGCTCGTTCACCTGTACAATTTGGCTTTCTAAAACAGCGTAAATATTGCGTAATACATCTTGGACTTCTGCACTCATATTATCATTTCCAAGGTTCATCACTTCTCTCTGGATAGTTGCCAGATCCCTCTCAAGGCCTTCTGCCTTTAAAATATCTTCAGGGGTGGCATCTTTATATTTATCCATGAAAGAAGTGATGTTCATTTAACCTTGCCTTTATTTAGTTAGGGTTATCTACCTTCGCGATTATCGTACCGCACCGATTAATGTATCAAACATTTCATCAACCGTGCTGAGGATCTGCGCTGCAGAAGAATAAGCCTGCTGTGCGATAATCATTTTGTTGAATTCGTCTGATGTATCAACCGTCGACAATTCGATAGATGTTGCTTCGATTGCACCGGCGTTACCTTCATTCGGTAGACGCAAGTTCAGTTCACCCGCATTTTCGTTTTCGTCATAGATTGTCCCTTTAACATTCGTCAAACCTTCTGGGTTTGGAAATGTCGCGATTGGGATTTGAAAAATCGGGCGACGCACACCGTTATCAAACAATGCTGTAACAATGCCTTCCCCATCAATTTCCACACCACTTAACTGACCAAAACGTACACCATCTTGTTCAATGGTTGAAATTTCGATGTCTGGCGTATCTGTGTTCGACGCGAATTGTGTAAGACCATCAAACAAAGCTGATGTACCAAAGTTCATTTCATACGTAATGTCATCAGCGCCTGTTGTTAGGTTGCGCACATTAATATTAAATGGCTCTGCTGGGGAAGCTGCAGTACCGCCTGTACCATCAAAAACATTACCAACATTATCCCAGTTACCTGTAGTTATCTCATTAACTGACCCATCACCATTAAAAGTAATCAGCAAAGAATTCTGAATAGTCGCATCAGTGTCATCCAAATCGATATCGCCGGTTGCACCACTGCCTGCACCAAGGCTTGTCTGATACGGGTCAGAGAACTCAACGACCCATTCATTCACGCCAGTTTTACGCCAGGTTTGCTCAACTGTATGTGACAAACCAAGCTCATCAAACAATTCGTGCGCAGTGATATATTCTGGACCTGCTGGGAAAGCATATAGAGAGCTATCCGCCGGAAGGTTCATTTCCATGGACACTTGTTCTGTTGAACCCGCTGTACCAGAAATCGCGTTCAAATCAACTGGCTCAAGTGAGTTAAGGTCACTATTATTGGCCGCTGTTACGTTACCGTTTTCATCGGTACGCTGACCAAGAAGAATTGACCCTTCATTATTAATCAACAGACCATCTTCGTTCGTTTTGAACGCGCCGTTTCGTGTATATGTGTAACCAGATGGCTGGTTGTTCGGGTCTTGGGTCACAACAAAGAAACCATTACCGTTAATCGCCACGTTTGTCGATACGCCTGTGTTTTGCACAAGGCCTTGTTCGGTCATGTTCTGGTTTGTTGAGAATGTCACACCACCGCCAAGCGCGTTGATAGATGATGAAGATGTTGACCCTGTCACAAGTGACTGGAAACTTACTTCACGTTTCTTATAAGCCGTTGTGCTGGCATTCGCAATATTCTCGGATACCGCGGCGATTGCTGCGCCCTGACCTTGTAGGCCCGATACCGATGCATTAAGTGCACTACCTAAACTCATGATTTTTCTCCTTTATATACTATAAACTGTATTGTTTCGTGTGTTAATAAATGACCTTACTGTGCAGACGCATCTGCCACGGTTTCAGCCGCATAGTCTTTTTGAACTTTCAAAATATCGGACGAGCGGAATGAAATTTCACCGGCTGTCAAATATGTCTCTTGCGTATCACTCCACACGCCATCAACCGTGACATGGGATGTAATTTCTGTTGTTACGTCTTTGTCTTCGTTCTTAGCAATCACGTTCAATGTTAATTGTGTGCCCGCATCCAAACCAAGCTCTACTGCATCAATGCTATAATCATGAACCCCCAGAAGCGTTGAGCCATCTTCTGTCTTCACGATATTGCCTTGCGAGTCTGTGACCGTTAGTACAACCTCATCTGATTCACCTTGAACTTCGTAAGTCCATGCCGCTTCACCATCCTGTACAACACTAACATTTGTGTTAATTTCAACATCTTGCCCAATAAAGGCAAAGGATGATGATGTTGCACTGTCAGCAAGCAATGAATTTGTTACGGTCAATTTCTCGTTAGTAGAAATCTGTTGTTCCAATTGTGAATAGCGTGTTAGTTGCGCTGTCCATTCATCTGTATCCATCGGGTCAAGCGGGTTTTGGTTACTTAGCTGCGTTAATAATAGCTCCAGAAAGTCAACTTTCTGCTGTTCTGCATCTGCAGCCGCCTGTTCCGCTGCCGTTGTATCCGAATTATCAATGGCTGTACCTTGAATAACGGTTTGATTATTTAATACGGATGTAACGTTCATTGTTTTAAGCTCCTAATTTTTGTCCCTTGCAAACTATGGCGTTTGTGGGCCTTTGTTCTTACCACGTTGCGAACGTCAAAAATGGGGCGCAATTTTTTTATTTTTTTTCAAATATCTAAGAAAAAGCTATAAACACACTTTATATATATAGGCACGCTACAGCGCCCTAAAACCGCCCAAACGCCCCACCCCAAAAAATTTATTTTTGTTAAAGATTTGTTATCAAAGAATCGGTATAGTGAAGTATGTACGCGTGGATTAGCGTGCGTTTGAGCGTAAGGTGATAAGTTTTAATTATTTAAAAACAATGCCTTATAAAAAAATTGAAAAAAATTCATTTTTTTGCGCCCAATAATTACGCTATGATACGTATAAAGGATGTGACGCGGTAAAACGCTGATCAATTTGGCAGGAAGCCAAATTCCATTAACCAGGTAACATAATAGAAGGAGATCTACTATGCCTGTTATTTCAACCAATACGGCCGCTAACTCGGCCCTACTAAACCTTAACAAAAACGCATCTATGCAAGAAAAATTCTTGAACCAACTATCTTCTGGTTCACGTATTAACTCGTCATCTGATGACGCTGCTGGTCTTGCGGTATCTGGTCAGCTACAAGCCGACATTACCACATTGACACAGTCAGCACGTAACGCGCAGCAAGCTGAATCTCTTTTGCAAACAGCTGATGGCGCACTTGCACGTCAGTCTGACATCTTGCAACGTATGAAATCACTAGCAACACAGTATAACTCGGGTACAGTGGATGCAACATCACGTTCATTCATCAACGCGGAATATACGGAGCTTGTTGAACAGCTTGACCTTATCTCAACTTCATCTGAGTTTAACGGACAGAATTTGATTGATGGCTCATATAACCAAAGCTTCGTTGTTGGTATTTCTGCATCAGACTCGATTGATGTTGATTTGACTGGTATCAATACATCATCAACAGGTCTAGGGCTAAGTTCTGCTCTTTCTGTATCTAACACATCTATTCTGTCTGTAGATTTGAACACTACTAGCGGAACTGCGACAGGTACAGATACTCTGCAGAACCTAGTTTCAGGTGCAACATTTGGTGCAGGCGCTGTTCTAACGTTCACTTATGACGCCGATAACGATGCTACAGCAGGTAACGCTGCTGGTGGTTTCAACTTCACGTTTACTGAAGGCGCGGACGGCTCAACCGTAACAGATCTTGTTAACTTTATTAACGCTCAAACAGACGTTAATGGTAACCAAGTTCTTCAAGCTGATTTTGTTGACGGCACATTGACGATTCAAGGTACTAACCTTGATCCAGATGGTGACGGAACATTAGCTACTGCGGTTAACTTAGCACTTTCTAACACAGCTGGTACATCTATTGATGGTACAGACGGTGAAGGCAATGCTCTTACGATTGCAGCCAACGCCAACTCCGACCTATATACAGCTGGCGTGTCTGCAAGTGCTATCAACGATGACTTAAACATCATCGATGCTGCGATTACATCTGTTGCCAATGCACGTTCAGAAGTCGGTGCGTTTACATCTGCATTCCAATTCCAGAATGCAAACATTAATACGCAAATCGAGAACTTGACCGCAGCGCAGTCAACAATTGTTGACGTCGATATTGCTGAAGCACAAACAAACTTCACAAACGCACAGGTCTTGACAGAAGCTGCGACTGCGGCGCTTGCACAAGCGAACCAGATCACAACATCGCTTCTTTCACTTCTACGATAAGCGTAGGTTGAATATTTATACGAGGGCCGTATGGCGCCATAAACGCCATACAATTCAGAGGAAATCTGAAAAAGGGAGTCGCCCTCCTCCCTTTTTCCTCTCCCTTTACAAAATTGGCATGAAATATGCAGAGGATATAACAGAAGAAAACACTATAGTTGTTTGATTTAATTTTAGGGCAGATACTGTGATAAAATGAAATAAGGCAATTAAGTAGAATAATAACTATAAAAAAATTGGGACGTATATTAATTAGGAACACAAGATCATGAGCAATTTATCAGTCGGCGATCTTACAACTTCAGGCACCAAAACCATCGTGACGGGTACGTCATCGGGTTTAAACACAGGCGCCCTCATTGAAAACGCGGTTCAACAAAACAACGTTGCTGCCGATAAAATTGACATTAAAATCCAAGAAAATGATTTATTAATCGCAGGCTACGAAGAATGGTACGGCCTAGCGCAAAATTTTCAAGATTCATTATTTAACATTAAAAGCCAAACCAGTATCCTTGATACAGGTAACGTCTTTTCACAGCGTACAGCGAACCTAGAATCTACAGGCTCACCCGCAACAAGCTTGATTAACGTATCCATTGATGAAGACGCGCCCGAAGGCTCTTATGACTTAGTCATCGAACAAAAGGCCGAGGCTTTTTCCACTGGGTCAACCAATGTTGTTGATAAAGATGCCGATTTAAACGAGGTCGGGTCATTCACCATCGGTATTGATGGTTATGCCGCGCAGCAAATTGACGTTGTCGCCACAGACAGCCTGCAAGACATTGCTGATAAAATCAACCTAACCACGGCGGATAGCGGCGTAGCAGCATCCATCGTAAAAGTATCGGAAACTGAATATCAGTTAATTTTAGAAGGCACCGACACCAATGCCGCAATGACAGTTTCCACCCTAAGCGGCAGCGTCATGCAGAATTTGGGCATTGTTGATGTGACCGACGCCTTTGAAGCAGGGCAAATCATCCAAAATGAACAAGGCTCCCGCGTTGTTTATAACGGCGCGACCATCACCCGTGATGATAACGCCTATGATGACCTTATTGACGGGCTTAGCTTTGACATTGTGCAGGCTGACGCCGGCAGCACATTAACCTTGGATGTATCTTTTGACAGCGGGTCTGCCAAAGACGCGATTTTGGACTTTGTTGATAGCTATAATGCCTTCCGTGAATTTGCCATTATCAACCAACAAGTTAATGCGGATGGCTCTATCCCTGAAGAGGCAATTTTATTTTCGGATACTTTGCTCGACAGCTTTAATTATCAAATGTCGACTTTACTTGCTGGCGCGTCAGGTGACGGCCTCGCAAACTCCCTGCGCGGGTTGGGCATCGAATTTGATGGAGATAACCGCTTAGTTGTCAAAGACGGGACAAAGCTTGATGACGCTTTGTTAAGTGATTTCGAAAATGTCGCTAATTTCTTTGCAACCGATGTCAGCATTGATAATGACGAATTTCGCTTAATCAGCAATTCATCATCTACGGAAAGCCTTGATTTCACAATCGACATCACCACAGATGTCGATGGTAATATCACTGCAGCAACTGTTGGCGGATCAAGCGTTTTCACTATTAATGGAAATAGCCTTGTTGGCCAAGCAGGCACAGCCTATGAAGGCTTGACCTTTGCTTATGCGGGTACAACCGATACGTCCATCAATGTAACAATGAATGCGGGCGTGGCGGATTTACTTTACAACACAATTGAGAATTACACCGCAGCGGACGGCTCTATTCAAGAAGAAATTACCGCGCTAAACGCTGAAAATGAAGATTACACCGAAGAAGCACAAGAAATTCGTGACAAAGGCGAAGAAATTCGTGAAGAACAAATTCAAGTCTATGCAGCGATGGAGGCTGAACTTGCCCGCCTCGACTCGCTGCTGAATACAGTACGGGCATTATTAGGAAACAATAAAGATGACTAATTATTCTGACGCACAACCTTATACGCAAGCGCAACCATCCGCCCCTGCTGGCAATAATCCTTATGCCAATGCCGCAGGCGCATACAAAACCACGCAAGTCAACACGATTAGCGGCATGGATGTTGTGGTCGAGCTCTATAAAGGCATGCTGAAGAATATCGAAGGCGCGAAAAAAGCTTATGAGAACAACAAGCTAGACGAAATGTGCCGCCTGAATGAAAAAACATTCAATATTTTAGTCGGTCTGCAAACGCATTTGGATTTTGACCAAGGCAAAGATGCCGCGGAATTCCTCAACGGCTTTTACAACACTATCTTTGGCGCACTTGCCAAAGTTCACCGCGAGCCCGACCCTGCCAAGGCATTTGATGATATTATCGGCGCGATCGAGCCTGTTTATAAGCGCTGGTGCGAATTTGCCCGCGAAGCAAAGTCACCAGCAGAAAAAAATGCCGCTGACAACCGCCTAGACATGCAAAGCGGATCGTTCTCAACGAACAGTTAATGAATAAAATCAATATGTTAGCGTTTATTTAGGCCAGTTTTTGAAACTGGCCTATTATTTGCAATGTATATCACAAGTACGATAAAATAGAAAAGAGAGGTACTCGTGATAGATTGTTCCGCACAAAAGCTAGATGCTCCAGAAGCACCACAAATGGCACCGGCTGAGTTATTCAAGGCTGATGATGCAACACTTGTCACCCGCGCCATCGCACAGGATAAAGCCGCATATCAAGTGATCTTGCAGCGTTATTACACGAAAATTTGGCGTCTCAGCCTCTCTATCCTCAAGGACGAACAAGAAGCGGAAGATGCGGTGCAAGAGATTTTCTTAACCCTATGGCAGAACTTGTCTAGCTGGGATCCTGAAGGGAAGGCAAAATTTTCTACATGGATTTACCGCGTATCATTCAATAAATGCATCGACATTAAACGCAAGAACCGCCCAGAAACCCACGGGGATGAAATGGTGATTGCCGCGGCAGGGGATGAAACAGCCTATCAAGAAGCCCTGCAAAAGCAAGTTGCGGAAAAACTTGCCGCCCTGATGAAATCTTTGCCGGAAATGCAAGCTATGGCGCTTCGCCTTTATTACTACCACGAATTAAGCGTTGATGAAATTGCGCTCAAACTCGACCGCAGCGAACAAAGCATTCGTTCGCTTCTTAAACGCGGTAAAGCGACACTGAAAGACCAACTTGGCATCGAACTCAACGTTCGTTCCGCCGACTTAGCGAGAGACACAAACGATATTCTTCGTTAAAATTCAATAATGATACGCAGCGCAATAAATTTTCTTTGCGCTGTTAATCAACTCTTTATTTTTTTGATCAATGCTTTATATAGCTAAGCTAATGCTTGGATTTAATTCTATTGGGGCAAAACCTTGCACGTAAAACAGACGTTAAAAATCATCGGCCTATCCCTCCTCCTCTCTGCCTGTACGGTTGGGCCTGACTTTATGCGCCCCGATAATGCCGCGCACGATAACGGCACCTATCACAATAATTACAAACATATTGGCGGCACAGAAGATATGAGCCTATGGTGGGAACGCCTTGGTGACCCGCTGCTTAATGACTATGCAGATAAGCTGCTGCGGCAGAACCTCTCCCTCGCACAAGCGGGTGAACGCATCATCCAAGCGCGCAGCGCGGTTGATAGCGCCTATGGTAATTTTGCCCCACAAATTGGCGCAAGCGCCGATGCAGGCCGCAGCTTTACCCCCGCCAACGGCATCACGACAAACGTCCGCAGCTATGATAACGCTTACAGCGCAGGTCTATCAACATCATGGGAAATTGACCTATTTGGCCGCCTACAGCGCGCACATGAAGCCGCCAAAGCGAATTTTGAAGCGGCAAAATATGACTATGAAGCCCTGACTCACAGTCTGATGGCAGATTTAGTTAATCGCCGCGTAGCCATTGCGACCAACAAAGCACTGCTCGACCTTGCACAAGAGAACTACATCAACCGCAAGAAAATCTATAAATTGGTGCAAAAACGTTACAATATAGGCGCAAAAGGCACAACATTGGCGGATGTCTACCTCGCCGAAGAAAATTACCGCAGCGTTTATGCCGATGTTTATGCCGCTGAACGCAGCCTGCAAGATGCACTCTACCGTCTTGACATTCTGCTTGGCGAAAAGCCCGGCACACATGACCCACTCGCGGAGCAAGCCTTTATCGCCACGCCGCCGCCAATGGATATTCAGACATGTATGCCCGCAAGTCTTCTTGACCGCCGCCCAGACCTCAAAGCCGCAGAACTGCGCATAAAAGCCGCCAACGCGAATATCGGTGTTGCGGTCGCGGATTTATATCCGTCATTTAACCTTGGCGGGTCACTCGGTTATAGCGGGGCAAGCACAGGCGGCTTATTCTCAGCAGACCGTCTAGCGGGCTCACTATTAGCAAGCCTTACAAGCCGCATCTTTGAAGGCGGCAAACTGCGCGCAAATATTGATTTAAATGAATCAAAAGCGCGTGAAGCGGTCAAGAGCTATCAGGATAATATCTTAACCGCGCTATATGAAGTCGAAACGCGCCTATTTGCTGACCGTGAGTTAACTGATGAGCTTAACAGCACAGCACAATCCCTAAGCGCGCTCGAAAAAGCCGAAGCATTAAGCCGTGAGCGTTATATTAAAGGCCTCCTGACCCTCGACCAATTCCTAGATGTTCAGCAGCGCCGCTATGCAAGTGCGCAAGGCTATATTGTAAAACAACAAGAAAAATGGCAAACCCGCATCGCGCTTTATCAAGCGCTTGGCGGGGATTGGTTTAATACAAAAGACAAACAAGCGGCTTGCCGCGCCCAATAAGGATGGAATGATGAACACAGAAACAAAACAGAAAATCAGCGGTTTTGTCCAGCTAATCGCCGTAATCCTCTTTATCGGCACGGCGCTCGCCATATCAATTATTTTACAATCCAACAAAAAAACCATCAAAAATGGACAAAAGGTTGAGCGCGTTTTATTTGTTGAAGCACAAAGCTTTACCCCAGCCCCTTATGCCATAACCCTATCAACCACAGGCACCGTCGAAAGCCGCGCCGCTGTTGATGTTGTATCGCAAGTCAGTGGGCGCATCATCAGTGTGAATGACAACTTTTACGAAGGCGGTCATTTTGCCGCAGGCGAAACCTTGTTCCAAATTGACCCGCGTGACTATGAGCTTACTGTTGAGCGCCTTGAAGCAGAGCTTGCCCGCGCAAAAACAACATTAGAAATCGAACAAGCCGAGAGCGCCGCCGCACTTGAAGAGTGGAAAATGCTCAATGGCAGCAAAGTTGCACCTGACCTTGTCTTGCGTAAGCCACAACAAAAAGAAGCTGCCGCCAACCTCAAAGCTGCCGAAGCGCAGCTTGCCGATGCCAAGCTTGATCTGGAGCGCACAACATTCAGCCTTCCATTTACAGGGCGTGTCTTATCAAGCAATGTTAGCCTAGGGCAATTCATTACCGCGGGTCAGGTCTATGGCAGCGTTTTTGACACAGCATCGTTAGAAATACGCAGCACTATTGAAGAAGAGAGCCTTAAGTTCCTGCACCCTATAGAAGACCTAGCTATTAATGTTAAAACCAAGCATATGGGACAAGACCGGACATATAGCGCCTTCATCAAACGCAGCGCCGCGTCACTTGATACGCAAACGCGCTTCGCGCCGCTTATTTTTGGCTTTAAAGATGATGCAAACGACCTTCTTCCGGGCACATTTGTGGCGGTAGAAATCACCACCGCCGAAACAAATGAAGTTCTGGCCATCCCATCAACGGCTAGACAAAAAGACGGCCGCATCTGGATGGTGAATGCCGATAATACAGTCAGCCCATTAGAAGGCTACACTATATTGCACAATAATGGTGACACCCTCGCTTTATCAGGCATTACAGAAGCTGTACATTTAGTCACTTCATCCCTTCCTGGTGCAATTGACGGCATGAAAGTCGACATCAGAGAGGCACGCAAATAATGAGCATGCTCCCTCAACCACATAACGTCTCCAAAGGCATTATATCTTGGTTTGGGCACAATCATGTTGCCGCGAACATTCTTATGATGCTCTTCCTTGTTGGCGGCATATTTACATTATCCAACATGCGCACAGAAACATTTCCATCGATTGACCCCAAAATGGTTACGGTGCGCGTCGCTTACCCCGGTGCAACGCCTTATGAAGTCGCTGACGGTATCACCAGCCGCATTGAAGAAGCCCTCATCGGGATTGATGGCGTTAAACGGATATCAGCCGTTGCTTCAGAAGGGTCAGGCTCTGTTTATGTTGAGCTTGAAGACTTTGCTAATCCTGACGATGTATACAATGAAGTCGACACCGCAGTGAACGGTTTATCCGATTTCCCACCCGAAGAAGCGGAACGCCCAATTGTCACAAAATTAAAGCCCACCCCACTTGTTATGACCCTCGCGATTTATGGCGACGCAAAGGAAGAAACCATAAAATATTGGGCAGAAAACATAGAAGACGAACTGCGCCAACTACCCGGCGTTGCACATACCAATTTACGCGGCATCCGTGATTACGAGATTTCGATTGAAGTATCGGAAGATAACCTTCGTAAATACGATCTAAGCCTCTCCGAAATTGGCAATGCAATTAAAGCATTCTCAACAGACATCCCAGCAGGCACTTTAGAAGCCCAACAAGGCGAAATTTTATTACGCGTTCAAGAACAACGTTATAGCGGCGCAGAGTTTGAAAACATTGTCTTAAAAACGCTACCTAATGGGTCATCTTTGCGCTTAAAAGATGTTGCTACCGTTATTGACGGTTTTGAAGACGCTAACTTAATCAGTCGTTTTAACGGGGCGCGCGCCGCATTTATTGACGTTTCACGAAGCGAGACCGAAGACACACTGGGCGTAGCCAACACAGTTAATGCTTATTTAGATACAGTCACGCTTCCCGCAGGCCTCAACCTTGTATTACAGCAAGATGAGACGGTAGTACTGCGCGACCGAATAAACCTTATGCTGCGTAATGGAATTTTGGGCTTTGCGCTTGTATTCCTTGTACTCCTGCTATTCCTTGACCTTAAACTGGCCTTTTGGACAAGCGTCGCCATCCCTGTATCGTTTATGGGCGGCTTAATGGTTATATATTTCTTTGGTTATTCATTGAACATGGTATCACTCTTCGCGTTGATTGTTGTGCTGGGTATCGTCGTTGATGACGCCATCGTAACGGGGGAGAGTATTTTCGATCAACAAGAGAAGCACCCTGATGACCCAAATGCTTTTTTAATCGGTGTCCGCCGCGTTTATGCGCCTGTGACTGTAGGCGTGAGCACGACCATCGCAGCCTTTGCTCCACTATATTTCAGCACAGGCATTTTAGGGCAGATTATTTCTGTTATTCCTGTAGTCGTTGTACCAATCCTCGCGATATCCCTTATCGAAGCCTTCTTTATACTTCCTGCGCATTTATCTACGCCAACACGCTGGAGCGCCGGTATAATCGCCAATATACGCGACCATGTAACCACAGGGCTTAACCATGTAATTGAAAATATTGTTGTACCTTTTGCCCGCCTCTGTATGAAATGGCGCTATGCCACAGTTGCTGCTTTCGTTGCATTCGCAATTATAACGATTGGCATGTTCCAATCAGGCACAGTGCGCTTCGTCTTCTTCCCACAAATAGAGAGCGATCAAGTCAAAATCACTGTAACCATGCCTGTCGGCACGCAGTTTAATCAAACAAAAGAGACTATGCTGACGATTGAGCGCGCTGTTGAGGCCGTGCGCCAAAAGGTCGAAACAAACGGCCAAACAGTCTATGAAAGCACATCCCTTAGCATTGGTGAGACCTCAAGCGAGGCTGGACCACCAGGCACAGCTGGGCGTAACAGCAAGTCATCCAATGTCGGGCAAATGGTTATACAGCTCGTCTCATCAGACCACCGAAATGTATCCGCCGCGCAAATAGAATCTATGGTTCGTGAGCGCATAGCAGATTTACCAAATATCGAAAAGCTTGCCTTCCAAAGCTCCCTCATCGGGGAAGAAGCCGATATTGAGGTTGAGCTTACGCACCCAGATGAAAGCATGCTTAATGAAGCCGCCGAGGAGCTGAAAGATCTTCTAAAAGCCATTCAAGGCACTAAAGAGGTCTCCGACAGTTTTGAGCCGGGTAAAAACGAATATGTATTCAAACTTAACGCTGAAGGTTATGCCGTTGGCCTGACCCCAGCCCTATTGGGCACAGAGCTTCGCGCCGCCTATTTCGGTCTAGAGGCCGAACGCTTCCAGCGTGGACGCTCTGAAGTCATCGTCTATGTGCGCTACCCCAAAGATGAACGCGAAGATTTAGAGACTTTATCACAAACTCGCATCCGCTTGCCAAGCGGACAATCCGTCCCCCTTTCAACAGTGGCTGACATCACCGAGCAAATTGGCTATTCCGCCATTCAGACCGTTAATGGGCGCCAGATTGTGAGCGTCACAGCAGATGTCGATTACGCCGTGTTAACCCCGAATGACGTGTTGGGCGAATTACAGCAAAATATTCTGCCTGAATTACAGCAAAAATATACTGGCCTGTCCTATAGCTTTGAAGGTGAAAGCCGCGATCAAAAAGAAGATATGGCGAGCCTTGGCCGCAACATGTTGGCCGCTTTACTACTGATCTATGTTTTACTAGGCGCACAATTAAAAAGCTATGTACAACCCATCGTCATCATGCTGGCTATTCCATTTGGCGTCATTGGCGCGACATGGGGGCATTTCTTACTGGGGCACGACCTATCGTTCATTTCCATGTTCGGTATCGTTGCACTGACAGGCGTTGTGGTAAATGACAGTGTTGTCTTAATGGATTATTTGAACCAACAGCGACTTGAGGGCAACAGCATGTATGAAAGCACTATCGCGGCTATCAAACGCCGATTCCGCCCAATATTGCTGACAACGATGACAACCAGTTTAGGCCTGTTACCGATGCTTCTAGAGACCTCTATGCAGGCGCAATTCTTGATCCCTATGGTGATTTCACTGGCGACAGGAATCATATTTTCAACTTTTGTAATATTACTATTTATTCCAAGCATATTAATGATTAAGGTTGATATACTTAAATTCTTCTTCAAAAAAGAAATTTAAAGCGCCATGAATAACCTGACCCGCTTTCGTGACTTATACGCGCCATATACGCATTTTGACAATGCGTCACTGTGGTATCGCGTTTTTGATACGGTAATGGCCGATTATAATGATGGACACCTCGATGCACTGCTAAATATTCTAAATGACCTACCAAACATAACAAAGAAAGTGCAAACAGACTTCACATCCGATGCCATAACCATAGGTGGCGACGCTGAATATAACGATATCCAAAAAATAAACGCTGTATTGCGTCAATTAATCCCATGGCGTAAAGGGCCATTTCAAGTATTTGATATTCATATCGATTCAGAATGGCGCTCAAACCTAAAATGGGGTCGTTTAAAAGATAAAATCAGCCCCCTTAACGACCGCAAGGTATTGGACGTTGGCAGCAATAACGGTTATTACGGTTGGCGCATGCGCGGTGCAGGTGCAGCGCAGGTCATTGGCATTGATCCATCCGTACTTGCGGTCATTCAACATTTCGCCATCAACCATATTATTCGTGATTATAGCCACGTCATCTTCCCTTTCAAAATGGAAGACATCCCCCCGCGCCTTGAATATTTCGATACCGTTTTCTCAATGGGTGTGCTTTACCACCGCCGCGGACCGCTCGACCATATACAAGAATTATATGACGCGCTGCGCATTGGCGGCGAACTAGTGATGGAGACCCTTGTCGTAGAAGGCGGCGAAGGATACAGTCTCGTCCCGCCTGGCCGTTATGCCCGAATGAATAACGTTTGGTTCTTACCCACTGTATCAACCTTGAAAATCTGGCTCGATAAAATTGGCTTTGAAGATGTTATCGATATTGGCCTACACGCCACGACCAGCGACGAACAGCGCACTACAGAATGGAAACCGGGTGCTAGCCTTGTTGATTTTCTAGATCCTGAAGATCCGACAAAAACAATTGAAGGCCACCCCGCCCCGCTTCGCGTTACGCTACGCGCGACGAAACCCAACAGACAAAATCGTCTTAAGCGTTACCAGTTATAAAAATGTAGCAATTTACAAAATAAAAGAATAAAATCCCTCCTATATACCTATAGGATAAATCATGACAGATATAGAATTAGACAATAAAATAGTTGTGCGCGGTTACTTCGTTGGGCAGCGCCTTAACCTGAAAGACTTCGAAAAAAGCGGCGCACTTGCCTTATCTCCACTGGTCATACGCGCGGGACACGGCGGTTATGCCGTGCTTTTCCGCTATGGCGTTGCTGTATTATTCGGCCTTGACCATTTAGAAGAACAAAACTTCATTAGCCAGTTAAAAGACTACGCAACCGCGCCCTATGAAAGCCCTTCATTTGAAGAAGTCACCATCGAAAGCGCACTTGAAAAAAGCGAGTCAATGCAAGAAGACGCCTTCCATATTATGCAGTGGGATTTAGAGCGTCTGCAACTCATCGCTGAGGTCATCGCCAAAGCAACTGTACTTGAACATTACGAGTCTAGCATTACAGAAATTTTCGACCGCATAGAGCCATTAGCAACTGAACTGCAAGGCGGAAAAATCAAGAGCCGCTGGGCGAAGGTCCTATTGAAGCATATCGGCACGGTTCTATCAATTGAACGTAAGATGATCGCCCATGTCGAGATTGAAGGCAAGCCCGAATTACTATGGGACCATCCAGACCTTGAACCACTTCACATTAAGCTAGAAGACGAATTCGAAGTACCTGAGCGTCACAAAGCTATCAAGCAGAAATTGGACTTGATCCACCGCACGGCAGACACAATGTTTACCGTGCTACAAGAACGAAATACCTATCACGTTGAATGGTATATCGTTCTTTTGATCGTCTTGGACATTGTCATTAGCTTAATCGAGAAAATGCTCGCTTAAATACTATTGGTCGTCCTTCACAAGTAACCCCATAAAGGCTGTAACAGGCGTTGCTTCAAGCACCGCCTGATTATTGCATAGATCAATAATCTCTTTACAGCTTTCATCACTATAATGGGTTGCTAAGTTACGTGCGAATTTTTCTTCCAATACTGGTATACCTTCGGCGCGGCGGCGTGGGTGACCAATTGGGAACTCAACCTCTACGCGCTCAGTCTTACTGCCATCTTTGAAGTGAACCTCAATTGCATTGGTAAACGCGCGCTTTTCAGGGTCATGGTAATCTTTACTATAGCCAAGATCTTCTTCAACCACCATTTTTGCACGCAAAGCATCAATCTCAGGGTTTGCGGCAAAATCATCTTCATAATGATCCGCCGTGAGTGTCCCTGTCATCAACGGGACAGCCACCATATATTGCAAGCAGTGGTCGCGATCCGCAGGGTTATGCAGTGGGCCTGTTTTGGAAATAATACGAATGGCTGCCTCATGTGTCGTCAGAACGATTTTCTCAATATCATCAAGGCGGCCTTTAACTTGCTCATGCAAGGCAACGGCGCATTCCACAGCAGTTTGTGAATGGTATTCCGCTGGATATGAAATTTTAAACAGCACGTTATCCATCACATAATGACCATAAGGACGTTGGAATTTAAACGCATTTCCCTTAAACAGCACATCATAAAAGCCCCATGTTTTGGCCGTCAGCGCGCTTGGATAGCCCATTTCACCCGCCAGCACCATCATCGATAGGCGCACGGCGCGCGATGTTGCATCACCCGCCGCCCAGCTTTTGCGTGAACCGGCATTTGGGGCATGGCGATATGTACGCAGCGACTGGCCATCTAGCCAAGCATGCGATACTGCCGCCAAAGCTTGATCACGATCACCGCCAAGCATTTTAATCACCACAGCTGTTGACGCAACTTTCACCAAAACAACATGGTCAAGGCCAACGCGATTAAAGCTGTTTTCAAGGGCTAAGCAGCCTTGAATTTCATGGGCTTTAATCATTGCGGTCAGCACGTCCTTCATAACAAGGCCAGCTTCGCCGCGCGCTTCGCGCTGCTGTGACATATAATCCGCTACCGCCAAAATCGCGCCCAAGTTATCGGATGGATGCCCCCATTCTGCGGCAAGCCATGTGTCATTATAATCAAGCCAGCGGATCATCGCGCCGATATCAAAGGCCGATTTCACAGGATCCATACGGTAATTTGTCCCCGGCACACGCACGCCCATCGGCACAACCGTGCCCGGTACAATCGGGCCCATTAATTTGGTGCAGGCAGGGAAGCTTAACGCCAAAATACCGCAGCCAAGTGTATCCATCAAACAATGACGCGCTGTTTCATAGGTCGCCTTATTGTCGATGTTGAAATCATAAACATAGTCAACAATATCCTGAATGACTGCGTCATAATCTGGACGTTCGTTTAAATCTGTATTCGCATTATGCTGCATGATTTTATCTTTCTTCTATAGGAACAAATTCAAGTTTCTCAGGGCCGATATAATCCGCAGATGGGCGGATTAATTTGTTATTCGCGCGCTGTTCAAATATATGCGCTGCCCAGCCTGTGATACGAGACATCACAAATAACGGCGTGAAAATAGATGTCGGAATACCGAGCATGTTGTAAACTGAGGCGGAATAAAAATCCAAATTCGGGAAGAGATGTTTTTCATCCCACATGATTTGCTCAATGCGCTCTGATACATCAAACATGCTCATGTCGCCTTTTTCTTGTGATAATTTACGCGACCATTCTTTGATCACGCGATTACGTGGGTCAGCTTCGGTATAAACGCGGTGACCAAACCCCATGATGAGTTCTTTGTTTTTAAGCATCCGGTGAATGGCAATATCCGCCTCTTCCGCTGTGCTGAAACGCTCAATTAACTCCATCGCCGCTTCGTTCGCGCCGCCATGTAGCGGCCCGCGCAATGCGCCAATTGCGCCTGTTACGGCAGAATAAAAATCCGACAAAGTCGATGCGATGGTGCGGGCAGTAAAGGTCGAGGCGTTAAATTCATGTTCTGCATAAAGGATAAGCGACACATTAATGGCGCGTTCATGGAGCGCAGACGGTGCTTTTTGATGCAAAAGCGTCAAGATATGTGCCGCCATGCCTTCTGCATCTGTTGTACAGTTAATGCGCTGACCATTATGCGTATAATGCCACCAATACATAATCATCGCTGGATATTTCGCAAGCAAGCTATCCGCGACATCTTCTTGACTAAGGCCTGCGCCTTCAGCTTCCAAATTGCCAAGGATTGAAGTCGCGCTACGCAAAACATCCATCGGATGGGCGTCTTTCGGAATAATTTCCAGCGCAGCTTTCAAGCCCGCAGGCAAATCACGCATAGATATCAGGCGTGCTTTATAGGCGCTTAGTTCTGCCGCTTTCGGCAACTGGCCCTTCAGCAGCAAATAGGCGACTTCTTCAAATTCCGCCTTTTCAGCCAATTCATAAATACTATAACCGCGATATTCAAGGTTATGTGCCCCGCCTGCCGCAGATATTTCGGTTGTCCCTGCGACAATCCCCGCAAGGCCTGATGGTTTAGTTGGTTGTGTCTGTGCGCTCATTTCTTCGCTCCCTTATTATCGATTTTTTGAATTATGTAGACGGTCGAGTTGTTGTTCATAAGACATATACTCTAAATGCTCATAAAGCTCCGCGCGGGTCTGCATTTTATCAACGCAGGCCTTTTGCGTGCCGTCTTTCTTGATTGTGCCATAGACCTCTAACGCCGCTTTGCTCATCGCGCGGAAGGCACTTAACGGATATAACGCCATATCGACGCCATGGTCAGCTAGCTCCTCTGCCGTATATAAATCCGTCTTACCAAATTCAGTGATATTGGCAAGCAGCGGCACGCCGACGGCATCTTTAATGATGCGATAATGCGCCAAATCGGTCATCGCTTCGGCGAAAATCGCATCGGCGCCGCATTCCGCGTAATAAGCGCTGCGCTCAACAGCGGCATCGAACCCTTCAACCGCCAAAGCATCACAGCGCGCCATAACAATGAAGTTTTCATCAGTTTTAGCATCCAAAGCGGCCTTGATACGGTCGCCCATTTCTTCCTTGCTGACCAATTCCTTATTCGGGCGGTGGCCGCAGCGTTTTGCGGCGATCTGATCTTCCATATGAACGGCGGCGACGCCTGCGCGCTCCATTTCTTTGATTGTGCGGGCGATGTTAAAAGCATTGCCCCAACCAACATCAATATCCACCAATAACGGTAAATCAACCGCGCCCGTAATGCGGCGGGCATCTTCGCAGACATCCGCCAAATTCGTCATGCCCAAATCAGGCAAACCAAAGGACGCATTGGCAACCCCCGCACCTGATAGATAAATGGCCTTATGCCCCGCATCGCGGGCGAGCATCGCGCTATAGGCGTTAATCGCGCCAACAACCTGCAGCGGCTTTTCTTCTTTCAATAATTGACGCATTTTTGCGCCTTGGGACTGTGTCATTTTAGATGCTCCTTATTATTTCGAAGGTAAACGCGCCGCGCCATCTAGGCGAATAATCTCGCCATTTAGCATCGGGTTTTCAACAATATGCGCCGCAAGCATGGCAAATTCCTCTGCCTTAGCAAAACGGCTTGGAAACGGGATATTCGCGGTAATCGCGTCTTTATATTCCAGCGGCACATTATCCATCATTGGGGTTTCAACTGCGCCTGGGGCAATGGTCATCACGCGGATGCCAACGCGGGCAAGTTCACGCGCAATCGGCAAAGTCATTGATGCAACGCCGCCTTTCGATGCCGCATAAGCCGCCTGTCCAATTTGACCTTCGTAGCCAGCAATCGACCCTGTGTTAATAATCACGCCGCGCTCACCGCTTTCGCTATCTGCTTCATTGGCCGCCATCATTTCCGCTGAAAGGCGCAGCACATTGAATGTGCCGTTTAAATTGACGTTGATGATCTTTTGGAAACGCTCAAGCGACGCAACGCCATCGCGGCCAAGAATACGTTCGCCGCCGAGAATACCCGCACAATGCACAACAATCTGCGGCAGACCAAGTGCGTCTTTCACCGCGCCAAGCGCCATCAACACACTGGTTTCATCAACAATGTCACAGGCGATATACACCACGCCATCAAGGCGCGCATCGTCTTTTGGCTCATGTAAATCCCATGATGCCACTTTCGCGCCTTTATCACGCAAATATTTAACCGTAGCCGCGCCAATACCGCCGCTACCGCCCGTGACAATTGCGACCTTATCCTTAAGCTGCATTTTCAGCCTCCTTTATAATTTCACGTCCAATGACAATGCGCTGAATATCGCTTGTGCCTTCATAAATGCTACACACACGAATATCGCGGTAAATGCGCTCAATCGGATATTCAGAGAGATACCCATAGCCGCCAAATATTTGCAGGGCTTCACGCGCCACCGCTTCACCGGTTTCAGAGGCATAAAGCTTCGCCATACAGGCTTCTTTCTTACAAGGCAGCCCTGCATCACGCATCGCCGCGGCGTGGTGGAGCATTTGACGCGCCACTTCAATCTTCGTCGCCATATCCGCCAAACGGAAAGCTAACGCCTGATGATCAGCAATAGATTTACCAAAGCTTTTACGTTCCTGCGCATAAGCCAGAGCCTGCTCATAAGCGGCCCGCGCCATACCCACGGCCTGCGCCGCAATACCAAGGCGGCCGCCTTCTAAATTGGCGAGGGCGATTTTATAGCCGTCCCCTTCTGCGCCGACCAAAGCATCTGCAGGTACAACCATATCTTCAAAAACAAGCTGACAGGTGTCTGAGGCCTGCTGCCCCATTTTGTCTTCAATGCGCGCAACTTGATAGCCAACGGCATTGGTGCGCACCGCAAAGCATGAAATACCGCGCTTACCCGCATCAGGGTCAGTTACGGCGAAGACCAACGCTAAGTCACCATATTTGCCAGATGTGATAAACTGCTTCGTGCCGTTCAACACATAAGAACCGTCGGCCTGCTTTACAGCGCGGGTGCGGATCGCCGCGGCATCTGATCCCGCATCTGGTTCAGTTAACGCAAACGCACCAATCCATTCGCCCGAAGTTAATTTCGGTAGCCATGCATTCTTTTGCGCTTCTGACGCATAATTCAAAATCGCCGTGGAAACAGGGCAGCTATTAACGCTCAAAATCGTTGACAGCGCGCCATCTGCCGCGGCAATTTCCTCCATCGCCACAACATAGGATAAATACCCCGTATCACTGCCGCCATAATTTTCAGGAATCAACATGCCCAAAATGCCAAGCTCAGCAAGCTCTTGCAATTCCGCCTTTGGAAAACGTTTCTCTTCAGCGCGTTTACCCGCCTCTGGCCACAAACGCTGACGCGCGAAATCACGCGACATGTCCTGTATCATTTTTTGTTCTTCGGTTAAAATCATGGCTTACCCTTCCCAGTTCTCGACCGCAAGGGCAACCGCCTCACCGCCGCCAATACAGAGCGAAGCGATACCGCGCTTTAAGCCCTTTTGTTTCAGCGCATGAATAAGCGTTACCAAGATACGCGCCCCAGACGCCCCAATCGGGTGACCAAGCGCACAGGCCCCACCGCGAATATTGACCTTATCATGCGGGATGGATATTTCCTGCATCGCAGCCATTGTTACAACAGCAAAGGCTTCGTTAATTTCAAACAAGTCAAAATCATTGACGGTTTTACCAAGCTTATCAAACAAAGCCTGCATCGCCCCAACTGGCGCAGTTGTGAACCATTCCGGCGCACGCGCATGGACGCTATGGCCAAGAATTTTCACAAGCGGCGTAAGGCCGCGCTTTTCAGCTTCAGACGCCCGCATCAACAATAATGCCGCCCCGCCATCGGATATCGAACTTGCATTCGCCGCCGTCACCGTCCCGTCTTTACCAAAGGCCGGTTTAAGATGTGGAATTTTATCAGGGCGCGCATTACCCGGCTGCTCATCAATATGAACGGATACATCACCGCCGCGGCCTGCGACAGATACAGGCACAACTTCCTCAACGAAAGCATCACTAGAAATTGCCGCTTTGGCACGGGATAGAGATTCAAGTGCATAAGCATCTTGTGCCTCACGTGAAAATTTATAATGCGCAGCACATTGATCAGCAAAAACACCCATTAATTTACCGCGATCATAAGCGTCCTCAAGCCCATCTAGGAACATGTGGTCATAAACCTGCCCATGCCCCATACGCATGCCTCCACGCGCCTTAGGAAGAAGATACGGCGCATTGGTCATGCTTTCCATCCCGCCCGCAATGAGAACATCATGCGTTTCGGCTTTAATTAAATCATGCGCATACATCACAGCCTGCAGACCCGAGCCGCACATTTTATTGAGCGTCACACACGGCGTTGATTGGTCTAACCCACCTTTGAACGAAGCTTGACGCGCAGGTGCCTGGCCTTGCCCCGCCTGAAGCACGCAGCCCATAATTACATTATCTACATCGCCGAAGCCAAGCCCTGACGCTTCACGCACAGCATTAATCGCCGCCCCGCCAAGTTCAGCCGCCGCGAGCGATGAAAAACCACCTTGAAAGCCGCCAATCGCCGTACGTTTGGCCGCCACAATAACTATAGGATCAAGTTCTGACATATTTATTCTCCCTGCCCATCTAACACACCGCCGCGCAAAAAGAATATTTAAACAATAAAATATAAATGCCGCCCCTTTAAAGGACGCCACAGCATTGTAGTCTTTTCTACATTCTCGTCTAGGAAAACTTATATTTTTTCAGCAATTATAAACCACGGCACAACTGCACCGCGCGCCAATAATTGACGCAAGTTTTCAAGGCAGAGCTTAAAGTCTGATCCAGCCAAGGGGATCACATCATCTGGCGTAGGATTGTTAATGATTTTTGGCAAAATATCGCCATATTTTTCTTTATAAACAACTTTAAATCCCGCATTTAACAGCTTGTTTTCATATGTTCTTACATCATCAACAAAACTTTGCGCCTCATTTTCCGCCCAAGGCAAAGGAAAACACTCTTCAACTAAAACATCGCCACCAACTTTCAATACGTCATAAATTATAATTTTTCCTTT
The DNA here is from genome assembly GCA_002690045.1 of Alphaproteobacteria bacterium. GTDB lineage: Bacteria > Pseudomonadota > Alphaproteobacteria > Micavibrionales > Micavibrionaceae > UBA2705. The sequence goes on from NZDE01000005.1 coordinate 26,514, forward strand.
ATCACTCAACTTGTTACATAAAGTTCTTAATGCACCTTCTTTATTACTTATGTTCATGCCCAAATGCACCCACACACACCAATCAAAAAGCTGCGCCCCCATTTCGGCATCAGAAAAATCACCACAAACATCGCCTTGTAGATAAGTCACCCCACCAGAGAAAGGGAAAGATTCATGGATCTTTTGCGCCGATTCAACATAACCTTGGGCCAAATCCACCGCCACAACATTTGCGCCACCAAAATGCGCCAAATAACGCGCAACACCACCATAGCCAGCACCGACATCAAGAACAACAGAGCGAGTCACGTCACCCATCAATTTCAGTAATTTTTGCGTGGCAGCAGCGCCCCCAATATGAAACTGGTCGTATTTAAAATGGTTTAGCGATATATCTTTTTTATTACAATCTGTTGTGCCAGATATTTTAGAAATAATTTTATCAGCAACACCATCTGCCACATAGTGATCATCAAGCAAATTCATCTTATTTAGACATCCTTATATAAGCGGCTTTATATTTACTTACCGCGCCTCATACGCTACTATTATGCACGAAAATTAGACGCGGATCATTTTAAATTCACGAGGGTCACACCATGATTTGGCACAAAAAATATTCACCAGACGCCGCAATGGATATGGTGACACATAAAAACATTCTCGATCAACTCGGAATCGAATTTACGGAAATTGGGGATGATTACTTAATCGCCCGTATGCCCGTTGATGAACGCACCCACCAAATTCATGGCATTTTGCATGGCGGCGCGACCTGCGTTTTGGCCGAAACGGCGGGCAGTTTTGCCTCCCTGATGTGCATTGATCCTGACCATAAATACGCCGTTGGCTCACAAATTAGCGCTAATCACCTCCGCCCCGTTTCCAGCGGCTATGTTTACGCGCACTGCACCCCCGTCCATATCGGCCGCGCTAAGCATGTTTGGGATATAAAAGTCACGGATGATCGCGACAAATTAATCGCAAAATGCGAGCTCACCTGCGCCGTGATTGATAAGCCTAAAAACTAAATTACGCAGCCTCTTCTAATGGCGGTTGATAGTCCAAATCCGCCAATAGACGTGCATGTTGCGTATAGAATTTTTCGATATTGCCATGCTTGACTGGACCGAAACCTTTGACCATTTCAGGCAGTGCGAGCAATTCACGGCAAGTGTCTAAATTCTCCGCATTCAGCTTGGTGAGTACGGTTTCAATCATCGCTTCATAATCTTTAATCAACTGACGTTCAGCTTTACGCTCCGCAGTATAGCCAAAGATGTCGAACGGCGTGCCACGCAGTCCTTTCATGCGGGCGAGCGTTTTGAAGCCATGCATCATCCATGACCCGAATTTAATCTTCTTCGGGCGGCCTGATGCAGGGTCTTTACGCGATAGTAGCGGCGGAGCGAGATTGAATTCGATTTTATAATCACCCGCAAATTGGCTTTGCAGCTTCTTAATAAACTCACCATCGCTATAAAGGCGCGCCACTTCATATTCATCCTTATAAGCCAGCAGCTTATGATATGAACGCGCGACGATTTGGGTGAGCGTATATTGATCCGCCCCAAACAGTTCATGTTCACGCGCGGCGATTTTATCAACCATCGCTTTATAACGCTGTGCATAGGCCTTGTTTTGATACGCGGTAAGGTAATCCATACGGCGCGCCATAACATCTTCCAATGTCACAGCAATTTCATGGTCATCTTCATTATCTGATAAGACCGCATGCAGCATATCATCGACCTTGTTCAAATCATGCGCCGCCAAACGGCCAAAGGCAAAAGCCTTCTGGTTTGTTTCAACCGCAACGCCATTTAGCTCAATCGCGCGGTAAATTGATTCAAGATGCAGTGGGATCAATCCTCTCTGCCACGCGAAACCAAGCATGAGAATATTGGTGTTAATCTCATCCCCCAACAACACACGTGCATATTCTGTCGCGCGGATGAAGGATGCACTATCGCTTTTTAGGCGCTGCAACAAGGTGCTGCGCACTTTCGCTTCAGCAAAATCAACATTGTTATTGGTCACGAAGGCCGATACTGGCGCTTGGTCGCCATTGACAACCGCGTGCGTTTTATCAGGGTTCAGCGTTTTATAGGCCGTTGCACCAACGGCGGAGACAATGTCACAGGCCATTAGCAAGTCCGCCCCGCCCGCAATAATATGCCCCGTTCTGAGGTCTGCTTGCGTTGGTCCGATGCGCACATGGCTTAGGACTTCGCCGCCCTTTTGCGCAAGGCCGGTCATATCAAGGTTACGGCAATGGATGCCTTCCAAATGCGCCGCCATACCAAGCAAGGCGCCAATCGTCAAAACGCCTGTGCCACCAATACCAGTAACAATTATGTTATAGGCTTTATCAAGCTTTGGCACAGTCGGCATCGGGATGCCGCTAAAAATGCTCTGCCCTTCGGTTTCCGAAGCTATGGTCTTTTTAATCTCCCCGCCATGGACGGTAACGAAAGACGGACAGAAGCCCTTCAAACATGAGAAATCTTTGTTACACATAGACTGGTTAATCTGGCGTTTACGGCCATATTCAGTTTCTAACGGCTGCACCGCAACGCAGTTTGACTGTACCGAGCAGTCCCCACAGCCTTCACAGACGGCATCATTAATCATCACGCGCTTGGCAGGGTCTGGGTAAAGACCACGCTTACGGCGGCGACGTTTTTCAGCCGCGCAGGTTTGGTCATAGATTATAACCGTTGTGCCTTCCGTCTTTTGGCATTCTTCCATGATTTTTTGTAAGTAATCACGACTAAGCACCTTCACTTCGGATGGAATTTCTTTCATACCTTTATAAATTTCAGGCTGCTCGCTCAAAATCCATGCTTTTGTAACGCCTTCCGCCATGACCTGCTGGGCAACGCGATAAACAGGCAGTTCACCATCAACATGCTGCCCGCCTGTCATTGCCACGGCATCGTTATAAAGTATTTTATAGGTAATATTGACCTTACCCGCCACAGCCGCGCGGATCGCCAAAGTCCCCGAATGGAAATACGTCCCATCACCCAAATTGGCGAAAATATGTTTGCGTTCCGTGAATGGCGCCATACCAACCCATGGCACACCTTCACCGCCCATTTGCGTACAAAGCGCGGAATTACGGTCCATCCACTGCACCATGTAGTGACAGCCAATCCCAACCATCGCAAAGCCATCTTCTGGCACTTTGGTTGATGAATTATGCGGGCAGCCTGCGCAGTAATATGGCTTACGCAGTGACGGCGGGGTATAGGCCTTTGACTCTTTTTCGTAACGTTCATAAAAGGCGAGCGCCTTTTCAATTTGTTCATTGTGATAGAAACGCGCAATACGCTGCGCAATCACGCGGGCAACCATGCCAACATTATGGTCGTTATCAAGCGGCAAGAGCGGCTTTCGATGTTCATCATATTTACCGACAACCATCGGGCGTTTTTCAGGCGGCCAGTTGAAAATTTGCTGGGTTAGCTGGTTTTCGATCAATTCGCGCTTTTCTTCGACGATGAGGATTTCTTCGAGCCCCTCAACAAATTCATGCGCGCCCACAGGCTCAAGCGGCCATGGCATACCGACCTTATAAAGGCGAAGGCCAATTTCCTTCGCGATATCATCCGTAATGCCCAATTCAACCAAGGCCTGACGCACATCACCATAGGACTTACCTGATGTAATAATGCCAAAGCGCGGTTTCGGGCTATCCATCACCACGCGGTCAATTTTGTTCTTACGCGCAAAGGCGTGACATGCAAACAGCTTGTAATTCTGCAATCGCCAATCCACATCACGCGGCACGTCACCGAGGCGAATATGCACCCCGCCTTGTGGCATTTCAAATTCAGATGCATCTGGCGTTAAAATCAAACGGTTTTCGCGGGATAGATCCACCGTGCCTGATGTTTCAACATTTTCAGATGTCACCTTCATCGCCACCCAGCAGCCTGAATAACGTGACATTTCTATGCCGAGCACGCCATATTCAACAAACTCCTGAATACTGGCCGGATAAAGCATCGGGATCATATAAGCATAAAGCGCATGGTCACTCTGACATGGCAAAGTCGATGATTTACAAGCATGGTCATCACCGCAAATCGCCAGTACCCCGCCCTTCGACGCAGTCCCGTAAGCATTAGCATGACGCATCACATCACCAGAGCGATCAACGCCCGGTGATTTACCGTACCAAATGCCAAACACGCCATCATATTTTGACCCGCCGAGCAAATTCACTTGCTGCGTCCCCCAAACGGCGGTCGCGGCCAAATCTTCATTCACGCCTGGGTCAAATTCAACATTATGCGATTCCAGATATTTCTTGGCGCGCATAAGTTCCATATCATAGCCACCAAGCGGCGACCCACGATAACCTGAAATAAAGCCCGCGGTATTGAGCCCCGCATCCATATCACGGCGGCGCTGCACCAAAGGTATCCGCGTCAAAGCCTGAAGGCCGCTCATAAAAGCAACGCCTTCCTCTAGGTCATATTTATCGTTTAACGATACGTTTTTTAATGGCTTTGTCATGTCGATATACCCTGTTCGTGATATATATGGTTTTCAGTTTTCATTCTAATTGATGAGCAAAATAGCCCGAATTCACATCCCAAAACAGCAAATATTATGCTGCACCGCCGAATCCAGACCAAGATAACAATAATAGCAAAACCGCCCCTTTTTTATTGTAACTTTATTGCTTGGGGCGGATAGTGTTAAACCGTTTCCCCAAACAATTCACGGCCGATGAGCATGCGGCGGATTTCGCTGGTGCCGGCTCCTATTTCGTAGAGTTTGGCGTCGCGCAGTAAGCGGCCGGTTGGGTATTCGTTGATATAGCCGTTCCCGCCGAGGGTTTGGATGGCTTGGAGCGCCATTTGTGTGGCGGCTTCGGCGCTGCAGAGGATGCAGCCTGCCGCGTCTTTACGGGCGGTTTCGCCGCGGTCACAGGCGGCGGCGACGGCGTAGACATAGGCGCGCTGCGCGGAAAGCGTGGTATACATATCCGCCATTTTGCCTTGCATCAGTTCAAATGTACCAATCGGCTTGCCGAATTGTTCGCGTTCATGGATGTAAGGGACAACAATATCCATACAAGCCTGCATAATGCCCAGCGGGCCGCCAGAAAGGACAACGCGTTCATAATCTAGGCCGCTCATCAACACGCGGACGCCTTGGTTCAGCCCGCCGAGGATATTTTCCTTTGGCACTTCACAGTCTTGGAAGACGAGTTCACAAGTATTTGACCCGCGCATGCCGAGTTTGTCGAGTTTTTGCGCGGTCGAAAAGCCCTTCATGCCTTTTTCAATGATGAAGGCCGTGATGCCCTTTGGCCCTGCGCTCGCGTCTGTTTTGGCGTAAACCACCAATGTATGGGCGTCTGGGCCGTTGGTGATCCACATTTTATTGCCATTAAGAATGTAATGATCGCCATTTTCGCGGGCGGTGAGCTTCATGCTAACCACGTCTGAACCAGCATTTGGTTCACTCATGGCAAGAGCGCCGATATGTTCACCGCTCACCAATTTTGTCAGATATTTCTGTTTCTGTTCTTCACTGCCGTTTTTGTGGATTTGGTTAACGCAAAGGTTAGAATGCGCACCATAGCTGAGGCCGATTGACGCCGAAGCGCGGGAGATTTCTTCCATCGCAATGACATGCGCCAAATAGCCCATATTCGTGCCGCCATATTCCTCAGCAACGGTAAGGCCTAGCAGACCCATTTCACCGAGTTTCGGCCATAATTCATTTGGGAAGGCGTTTTTCTCATCAACTTCCGCTGCCATTGGTGCGATTTCGTTCTGCGCGAAGTCGTAAACTGCATCACGCAGCATATCAATATCTTCACCATGGTTAAAGTTCAGTGTTGGATAAGGTATCATCCGATTACTCCCATTCTATCTTATTGTTTATCTTGTGGTTTTAATGCATTTGCGACATGCCCCACGGGTTTACGCCCCAGGTGGTCTGAAATATACCATGCCGCATCAATTAATTTATTGAGGTCAAGCCCCGTATCCATGCCAAGGCCATTCAGCATATAGACAACGTCTTCGGTTGCAACATTACCCGATGCGCCTTTCGCGTAAGGACAGCCGCCAAGTCCTGCGATAGAACTATCCACCACGCGGATGCCCTTTTCAAGCCCAGCATAGATATTGGCAAGTGCCTGCCCATAGGTATCATGGCAATGCAGCGCGATTTCAGAAAGCGGCATAACATCAGATACAACACGCACGACATCTTGCATATGGCGCGGCGTGCCCACGCCAATCGTGTCGCCGAGCGAGACTTCATAACAACCGATTTTATGGAGTTTTTTCGCGACTTCAGCGACGCGGCTAATCGGCACTGCGCCTTCATAAGGGCAGCCCGCCACGCAAGACACATAGCCACGTATTTTGATGTTTGCGGCTTTCGCCAGTTCGACCACAGGGGCGAAACGCTCGAAGCTTTCATGGATACTGCAATTAATATTCTTTTGCGTGAAGCTTTCCGATGCCGCCGTAAAAATCGCGATAGTATCAACCCGCTTATGGGTCATCGCAGCATCCATGCCGCGCAAGTTTGGGACAAGGACAGGGTAGCTTACATCATCATGGTCAGCGGCGAGCGCAGCCATTAATTCGTTATGGTCAGCCATTTGCGGCACCCATTTCGGGGAAACAAAGCTTGTTGCCTCAATATGACGCAGCCCTGCTTCTTTGAGGCGCATTATTAAGTCAATTTTGACATCGGTCGACACAGGCTTTGCTTCGTTCTGCAAACCATCGCGCGGGCCGACTTCATATATAGTGACAAAATCCCCCATATTTATGCGGCCTCTTCTTCTTGTGAGAATTCTAGCAAGACCGCGCCGTCTAACACTTGGTCATTTTCGGCATGGTTCAGGCGGGCAATCACCCCATCTTTCGGGGCGCGGAGCGTCATTTCAAGCTTCATTGCTTCCATGATAATCAGCGGTTCGTCTTTGCTGACTTTCGCGCCTTCTTTGACGAGGACTTTGATAATCGTCCCCGGCATGGGTGAGACGATCTGCGCATCATTACCGCCTGCCGCGCTATCGTGTAAATCATAACGGTCACGAGCAAAAACAACGGGACGGCCTTGGGACAGCAGCGTCAAGCTCTGCGCCGCGCCATCATAGGTGTATTTCATGTGATGGGTTACGCCATCGACTTCAAAAGCCATGGCTTCGTCATCCATGTGCAGCAGGCGCATATCAAAAACATCATCGCCGACGCTGACTTGGTAATTCGCCTCATGGCCATGAATAACGTAAGTCATTAATTCATCATTCGTGCGCAGACGAATATTTTTCTTCACCGCATGGTTCATGCGCCAGTTATCTGGCACCGCCCATGGGTCATCAAGGTCATCGAAGCTGCGATACAGGCCAAGGCCGAAGAACACTGCAGCCGCTGCTTGTTCATAAGGGGCAGCCTGACCATAATCCGCAGGCAATAAATCACCCTCATATTGCGGGACGAAATGGGTATGGACATCCGCGCTCACAAACGCAGGGTGGGTGATGATATTGCGTAGATATTCTTGGTTATTGCGAACGCCGAGGAAGGCTGTCCCTTCCAAGGCTTGTTTCAGGCGTTTCAGCGCAATCTCACGGCTTTCGCCCCAGCAGATGAGCTTCGCCATCATCGGGTCATAATAAACGCTGATTTGGTCACCCGCTTCAACGCCGCTATCAAGGCGGTAAACGCTTTCATCCATATCGGCAATTAAAACATCCTCAATTACGCCAATTTGCGGCACAAAATTATTGGCCGGGTCTTCGGCGTAGATACGCAGCTCAAACGCATGACCATCAATGAACAGCTCATCCTGCATGCACGGAATTTTACCGCCCGCCGCGATTAACAACTGCCATTCGACAAAATCCTGCCCGCTAATCAGCTCACTCACAGGGTGTTCAACCTGTAAACGGGTGTTCATTTCCATGAAATAGAATGATTTTTCGGTAATCGCCTGACTTGCATCAACGATGAACTCCACGGTGCCCGCGCCGCAATAATCAATCGCCGCCGCTGCCTTCACCGCAATCGCGCCGATTTTTGCGCGAGCATCTTCTGAAATGCCTGGTGCAGGGGCTTCTTCAACGACTTTTTGGTGGCGACGCTGAACGGAACAGTCGCGCTCAAACAAATGCACATAATTGCCATGGCTATCGCCAAAGACTTGCACTTCGATATGGCGCGGCTTTTCAATATACTTCTCGATCAAGACAGCATCATTGCCAAAGGCCGCTTTCGCTTCGCGTTTACAGCTTTCAAGGTCTTCAAGGAAGCTTTTTGCGCTATCAATGCGGCGCATACCTTTACCGCCGCCGCCCGCGACGGCCTTGACCAACACAGGGAAACCGATTTTCTCAGCTTCACCTTTTAAAAAGGCCGCGTCTTGGTTGTCGCCCTGATAACCCGGCACAACGGGCACACCTGCATCTTGCATAATGGCTTTGGCGCGGTCTTTTAAACCCATGGCATCAATTGACTTCGCCGATGGGCCAATAAAGACAATGCCTTCTTTGGCGCAGCGTTCAGCAAAAGCCGCATTTTCAGACAAAAACCCATATCCAGGGTGGACCGCCTCTGCACCTGATAATTTCGCGGCCTCAATAATGCGGTCGGCAATCAAATAAGACTCGCTCGCCTTCGCGCCGCCAATATAAACGGCGTCATCCGCCATGCGTACATGCAGTGCGTCTTGGTCGGCATCTGAATATACGGCAACGGTTTTAATGCCCATATGACGCGCTGTTTTAATGACGCGGCAGGCAATTTCTCCACGATTGGCAATTAATATGGTGCTGAACATTTTCCCTGTCCTTTTTTATTTTATCCAGTTCGCCTGACGCTTTTCAAGAAAGGCTGAAAGGCCTTCCTGCGATTCTTCGCCCGCACGAATTTTCGCAATGCGGATGGCGGTATCATATAATTCAGTATCGGCAATTACACCCGCGCCGCTAATATCATCAACCAAAGCTTTGGCGGCACGCATTGCTTCTGGGCCATTTTTCGCGATTAATGCCAATTTTTCGTCAAGCTTCGCACTGACCGCTTCGGCATTGTCCACAACTTCGTGGATCAGTCCGATATTCAACGCATGCGCCGCCGAGATAAATTCAGCCGTTTGGAAATAACGACGCGCCTGACGTTTACCAATGGCACGCATCACATAAGGCGCAATGGTCGCAGGAATTAAGCCCAATTTCACTTCTGAAAGCGCAAATTTAGTATCTTCTGCCGCGATGACAAAATCACAGCAGGACACCAACCCCATGCCGCCGCCCATTGCCGCGCCATATACCGCTGCGATCGTTAGCTGCGGCAATTCATAAAGGGATTTCAGCATATTAGCGAGGGCAAGCGCGTCTTGGAAGTTTTCTTCCTCGCTATATGTTGCCGCTTCCTTCATCCAGTTCATATCTGCGCCCGCGGAAAAGCTTTTCCCCGCGCCAGTGAGCACAACAACATTCACATCATCCGCCACAGCCAACTTAATAAAGGCTTCGTGCAGATCGGCAATCATATCCTGATTAAAGGCATTATGAACTTCGCCGCGGTTTAAGGTGACGCGGGCAATGCCTTTTTCAGTTTCAACAATAACATGCTTACTCATTTATCTTCCTTCACCTTACATGCGGAATAGGTTCGATTTTGCATCACCCATTGGCGCGTTCAATGTCGCACTTAACCCCAAAGCCAAGACACGGCGCGTATCAGCGGGGTCAATGATGCCATCATCCCATAGGCGCGCCGATGCATAATATGGATGGCCTTGCGTTTCAAATTGCGTGGTGATTTGATCACGCAGTTTCTTTTCTTCTGCGGCTGGCCAATCTTTGCCGCTGCGCTTTAATTTCTCGCGCGTTACAGTGGCGAGAACGCCTGCCGCTTGTTCGCCGCCCATTACAGAAATACGCGCATTCGGCCACATCCACAGGAAGCGCGGGTCATAAGCACGGCCACACATACCGTAATTGCCTGCGCCAAATGAACCGCCAATAATCACGGTCAGTTTCGGAACGCGGGCATTCGCCACCGCTGTCACCATTTTCGCGCCATCTTTGGCAATACCACCTGCTTCATATTTACTGCCGACCATAAAGCCGGTGATATTTTGCAGGAAGACCAACGGAATGCCGCGCTGGTCACACATCTTAATGAAATGCGCGCCTTTTAATGCGGATTCAGAAAATAACACACCGTTATTAGCCACGATGCCGACCGGCATGCCTTCAATATGCGCGAAGCCCGTAATCAGCGTCGTGCCGTAGCGCGCTTTAAATTCATGAAATTCTGATCCATCGACCAGACGCGCAATGACTTCTTTGACATCAAATTGCGTCTTTAAATCTTGCGGAATAATACCGTAAAGCTCTTCAGCATCATAAAGCGGGTTACGCGGCGTAGTTAGAGCAATCTCCGCGATTTTCTCACGATTGAGATTTGAAACACTCTCACGCGCCAATTCAAGGGCGTGATAATCATCTTCAGCCAAATAATCCGCAACACCCGAAACGCGGGTATGGAGGTCACCGCCGCCAAGATCTTCTGCGCTCACTTCTTCACCCGTTGCGGCTTTTACAAGCGGCGGGCCAGCAAGGAAAATCGTCCCCTGCTCCTTCACAATAATGCTTTCATCTGACATTGCTGGCACATAAGCGCCGCCTGCAGTACAAGACCCCATTACCACAGCAATTTGCGGAATGTTCTGCGCGGACATATTCGCTTGGTTAAAGAAGATACGTCCAAAATGTTCTTTATCAGGAAAGACTTCATCTTGGTTTGGCAAATTCGCGCCGCCGCTATCAACCAAATATATACATGGAAGATGGTTCTGCATCGCAATTTCCTGCGCGCGCAAATGCTTCTTAGCGGTCAGCGGATAATATGTCCCGCCCTTAACGGTCGCATCATTACAAACAATCACACATTCCTGCCCCGCAACGCGGCCAATGCCAGTGATAATGCCCGCAGACGGAATATCATCAATATAAACATCATAAGCAGCCAGCTGAGAGAATTCTAGGAATGCGGCGCCATCGTCAATCAACTGATTAATACGTTCGCGGGGCAATAATTTACCGCGGGAAAGGTGTCGTTCCGACGCCTTCTCACCGCCGCCAAGCTCGATTTCGGAAATCTTCTCGCGCAAATCATCGACCAAAAGCTGCATTTGTTTTTGGTTTGCTTTAAATGCATCAGCGTTAGCATCAATTTTTGTATGCAGAACAGCCATATTAGCGTTTTCCCCTGTCTATAAGAAATAGTCTTTTGACTTTATTTGCGCCAGAGTTTACCTTTATGCGAGCTATAGGGGAAGGGAAAATTTTTTTATCATTAGAAAACGATATATTTGTTTAAATTGCCCCGCAAAAAATTTATAGATATTACAAATAACAATAAGAAAACAGAGGTTTACTATGCAGGAAGTCGATTATATCTGGAAAAATGGCGCAATTATCCCATGGGCGGAAGCAACCGTCCACCTTATGACACACGGCCTGCATTATGGCACAAGCTTCTTTGAGGGCATCCGCGTATATGAAACGCCCGAAGGCCCAGCGGTTTTCCGACTTAAAGAACATATTCAGCGCCTGCACGATACAGCCAAAATCTATGGCCTAAAGCTGCCCTATAGCGTTGAAGAGATTATCGACGCATGCTGCGAAGTTATTACAAAGAACAATCTAAAATCAGCCTATATTCGTCCCATCGCCTATGTTGGTTATGGCAGCATGCTCGTAGCGCCCAAAGAATGCACAATAGACCTTGCCATCGCCGCCTTCCCTTGGGGAGCGTATCTAGGCGAAGAAGGCCTGAATAACGGTATTGATGTTTGCGTATCTAGCTGGAATCGCGCTGCACCCAACACTATCCCCACCCTTGCAAAGGCAGGCGGCAACTACCTTTCTGGCTTCTTAATATGCAGCGAAGCACATGAGCGAGGGTTTGATGAGGGTATAGGCCTTACTGTAGAAGGAAAATTAAGCGAAGGCGCGGGCGAAAACCTGTTCCTGATTAAAGACGGCGTGATTTATACACCTGATAGCAGCTCTTCCATTTTATCTGGCATCACCCGTAACACGATCATCACTCTTGCAAAAGAAATGGGCTATGAAGTTCGCGAACAGGCAATAAGCCGCGAAGCACTTTATTTAGCCGATGAAATTTTCTTTACGGGCACAGCTGCCGAGGTCACACCAGTGCGTTCAGTAGACAAGAAAACCATTGGATCAGGCACAGTTGGCCCAATTACAAAAAATATCCAGAATAGCTTCTTCGGCCTATTTAATGGCACAACAACAGGGCATGAAGCATGGCTTCATATCATTAACGCGTCCAGCGACTCAACGAGAAAATCTGCATGAAGCAACACCAACAGTTGATGCAAACCATTCTTTAGTATAGAATCATAAATATGGTTGGCATAACAATAACAATATAATAGAGGGCAATCGAAAAAAAATGGACGTGACTAAAATAGATACTGCGTTAGAGAGATTCGGTGCAAAGACGGACACCTTTACACAGATCGTCTATAAAGACCTGAATAAATATGCAAAAGAGATGGAAGCCGCGTTCGAAGAAAACAACGCTGAGAGCCTTCATATTGCAGCCCACTCCTCCAAGTCCATATATTCTTTGATAGAAGCTGATGGTGCATTAGAAATCGTGAAGCTTATAGAGCAGAGCTCTTATAATGGCGACATCGCCGCTTGTAAATCGCTATATAAACGACTACACCCGCTATATATCCGCGTTAACGACCACCTCAAGAAGCGCCTCGGTGAATGATTTTATGTCTGCTCAGCGGAGCTAGAATCCGCACCTTCCGTCATAAACTTATATGGCTTTGGACAGCGTAATTTAGGTGTAAAGACCAAAGGGCCTGACAGGAATGTATAGCCCATCGCTTTACAATAAATTAAGAACGCGTTCCCTGGCACATTCTTAATCATAGTCTTCGCGCCCATAGCACGATAAGTTTTAACATACTTTTTCATTAGCGCCAGTATTTGCTCTTTAGGCAATTTAACTTCATTAAAGTTAAAACTATAACAAAAAGGCTTAAAACCATATTTACTAAAATCTGGACACGACAAAATGCCTGTCTCAATAACTAGTGAGCGACACTGTTCATTTATAGTCGTTAAAAGTTCAACTAACTTCGGTGGCACCTTATCACCACGCAACCCTCTAATCTCTATAACCAATAAGCTGCGCACACTCTCAGGCATCTTTCTTAAACTGAGCAGAATAAATTCCTTCACACACTCCTCTGTAAAAACCTTAATATCCAAAGGAACCATTACCAAAGCGCGCTGCCCTTCTTTTGCCATTCTGCGAATTTCAACATGCGCTGCATTTAATTGCGCCATTGCGTTCCGCATAGCATCTTCCGATGTACGCGCTGCGATACCTTTTGGGTTCACATCTAAAATTGCACCAATAACCATGGAATTTTCTGCATTGAACACCGAATTATAAGCAAATCTATATTCCCCCAGAAGCTTTTTCACATCTTGCGGCAACTCATCCTTAACCGAGAAATTTTGCGTTGCGCGTTCTGCCCAAATTCGCACCTCCTCTATTTTCGGGGTACGTCGTAAACCTTCCTTCAAAACACGCATCAAATTCTCGTCTGGCGCATCTTTACCTGCCTTCATATCCGCGACATCATGCGCAGCAACGCTCTCACCGCCACCAGAAACATGCACCTTCAACGCATTAAGTAAATCTTGTTCAAGGCGCTCAATTTTTAACTTTGCCGCAGCTTCTGGCAAATTTTCATGATGAACATAGATTATTGCATCATCCTGATCCAGATAGTACTTTCCTTGGAAACTTTTACAGTGCTCTTCGGTAGGACGCCTCCATATCGACTGGATAGACCTTGGAATCTTCTTGCTCTGCACAAATGAATCCGGAAAGACATCTGGCAAGGAAAGAGGTAAAAAACTTTTACTCTTTTGTAATTTTAAATAATTGTCTTTTGTAACTTCATAAACGCCCATATTCGTCATAATAATACCTTTAAAAAAATACCCGAACATACAAACCGTTCGGTATGTAATTAATTTTATGCCTTATAGGTTAATTAAAAGTTAAAATACAACCCTTAAGTTAGTTAACGCTGCACAAAAGATAAAGAATCAAACAAATCCGCGTGATGCGCAATAACAAATTCGCGCCCGTTTGAAGCCTCTTCATAGTCGTCCAATTTTTGCCGCGCGAGAAAACGCGTATGCTTTATGAATTGCATTGTCGGTGTTATTTTATGCGCGCCTTCAAACATCCCAGAAAGCCACAACTCGACCTTACTATCAGCCGCACCCACTGGCCAACCATGCTTTTCTGCTAATACATTAAATATATCGCGTTTTTGCGCTTCACGCTTATCATCATCCAATGAAGTCAAGTAATCCGAGATATCGGCAAGGCCATGCCAGAACATCAGTTCATCGCCGCTGCAATCTGCATTAAAGAAAAGCGGCCTTACTGCAACACGTCGAAAAATGCGTTTCAATGATAAAAACATTATGTCCTCCCCTAATTGCGAACACTATAGAACATGATGCGTGCAATTCAAAGGATATTTAAATTTTCTTTATGCGCATTCCCGCTGTGATTGATTTATAAAACGGAAAAGATCATCAGGCGAGAACGGCTTTGCAATAAAACCTTTTGCGCCAGAGTGTGCGGCCCTCTGCTGATTAGCTGCATTGGTGTCTCCAGAAATAATAACGACATAGGCCTGTGGATCAAGCTGAAAGATTTTGGTTAAGAAGTCAAACCCCGATACCGATGGCATATTAATGTCCAGAAAAATGATATCTGGCGCATATTTCGCATATTTCTTGAATCCATCCAACGCATCATGCGCCTGAATGACTGTATGCGTTTTACCTACTGCGCAATTGATAAGGTTGGTTGCAAAGGGATCATCATCAATAACAAGAACAACATTATCTTTTCTTGATTGACGCAGCTTATCAATAACGGTGTGAAGGTTAGATGATATTTCAACGCCCATAAAACGGTCGCGCTTTGATATATGTGATATTTTTCCCACTTGCAGGGCAGCGCCACCTTTACTTTTCTCTATGTAACGAGACACAAGCTCTTCTACACATTCACCGTTTTGAGGTAATTTATAGAAATTTCTTTCCACAGGACTATGCAGCCCAAAATGTCGCAAGATTTTAAAAACATGATGGTTTGTCATTTTTTCCGAAAACACAAGGACATCCTTATTGGCAAAATAAAACACCAGTGATTTTGGGTCTTCCAATATTTGTCTAAAGTAAGAGCTCAACTCAGCTCGCGTTTTTTCACGAATTTCAGTCGCTTCAGATAATCGTATAAAAGCCACATGCGTATATATGGTGTGTTTAGTATATGTGCGCACATAATTTAACGCTTTTTCTTCTGCTTTATCTACAAAAAACCGCATCTTAAACTCCTCTCAGCTCATCACTACAAAATAATAATGCAACACGCATGCCATTTACATAATAAAAATATATTGTTCATTATTAGCAGGTTAACAAGCTTCCATCACATCAATCTTTCCTCAAAAGTGGCGCGCACGTTTCATTTTGCAACCTTTAGTAAAAATTAAATAAAAATTTCGTTAAACCTAATACAGTTAACGGCTTCTTTACTATTGACATGCCATGATAAAAAGATACCATTTGGTATGTTCGTGTAAAAAACATATAGAAAGCCATTTAAACATGCAAAGCGACGCATCTTCATCAGCGTTAAGCCTTAAGTTTCGTCACCACAAAGAACGAGCACATCGCCTTAAAGCAATCATTTTCGCAGTGAGCATTGTTTTTGTCTTGGCTTATTTCACATTCACCATTTACACCCATAGCGGTCCTATCGTGCTCGGTACAGAAATGAATGGTAACGGGCAAGTTGAGTATATGTGCATTGGCCGCAGCTGCGAAGATTTGGGCGCAAATTTCTCATGGAAAGATCAATGATTACGTGCCATATCGGTTGCGCTCACGTATTGTCATCGGCTAATATGATGTAATTTTTTATTACACACTACTAGTATCTCAATGCACAAAACACCTTATTTAAAACATCTGGAAGACGAAGCCATCCACATTATGCGCGAAACTGTTGCGCAATGTGAGAAACCCGTTATGCTCTACTCTATCGGCAAAGACAGTTCGGTTTTACTCCATGTCGCATTAAAGGCTTTCGCACCTGCGCAGCTTCCCTTCCCGCTTCTACATATTGACACACGCTGGAAGTTTCAAGAAATGATTGCCTTCCGCGATGCTGTTGCAAAGAAATATGATTTAAACCTACTCACCCACACCAACCCTGACGGACTTGCCGAAAACATTAATCCGTTCGATCACGCATCAAACTATACAGATATCATGAAAACCGCTGCCTTACGTCAGGCGCTTGATATGCATGGCTTTGATGCCGCTTTTGGCGGCGCGCGCCGCGATGAAGAAAAATCCCGCGCAAAAGAGCGCATATTCTCCTTCCGCGATAAAAACCATCACTGGGACCCCAAAAACCAACGTCCAGAGCCCTGGAATTTATACAATACGCGAAAAAACAAAGGTGAATCCATCCGTGTCTTCCCACTATCTAACTGGACAGAGCAAGATATTTGGGATTATATCGCGGCAGAAAACATTGAAATTGTTCCTCTTTATCTCGCAAAAGAACGTCCTGTTGTAGAACGCGACGGCATGACCATTATGGTTGACGATGAACGCCTCCCGCTAAAAGATGGCGAAGAACCGCAAATGCGTTCCGTCCGCTTCCGTACATTGGGGTGCTACCCCCTTACCGGTGCAGTGGCTTCTGAAGCCAGCACATTAGAAGAAATCATCACAGAAATGAAAAGTGCCAAAGTATCAGAGCGCCAAGGCCGCGCCATAGATAAGGACTCCCAAGCCTCCATGGAGCGCAAAAAGCGTGAGGGGTATTTCTAATGTTAGATAATGAAAACCCTCAAACAGACAGCGCAAGTTTACTTCAGTTCATCACCTGTGGCTCGGTAGATGATGGGAAATCCACACTGATAGGCCGCTTACTCTTTGAAACCGGACAAATTCCCGAAGACCACTTGCAAGCCCTTACTGAGGACAGCAAAAAGTTTGGCACAACAGGTGAAGAAATAGATTACGCCTTACTGATTGACGGCCTATCCGCAGAACGTGAGCAAGGCATCACAATTGATGTCGCCTATCGTTACTTTAGCCATAGTGGCCGCAAATTCATCGTCGCCAACACGCCGGGACATGAACAATATACGCGTAACATGGCAACTGGTGCATCAAATGCTGACCTTGCCATTATTATGATTGATGCGCGCAAAGGTATGTTGCCGCAAACAAAACGCCACAGCTTTATAACCTCTATGGTCGGCGTCAAAAGTCTAATTGTCGCTATTAATAAAATGGATTTGGTCAATTTTGATGAAGCCGTATACTTAAAAATTAAAGATGACTTCCTAAAAAATGCAAACGCATTAGATTTTGAAGATATAACCTTCATTCCATTATCTGCATTAAAAGGCGATAATATTGTCACGCCATCACCACGTACAAATTGGTATGATGGGCCGACGCTATTATCCCACTTAGTTGACGCACAAATCGCACAAAAAGCTGAGACACATGCTGCTTTTGCCATGCCTGTGCAGTGGGTTAACCGCCCTAATCTCGACTTTCGCGGCTATGCTGGTACAATCACCGCAGGACACATAAAGTCCGGCCAGAAAGTTATAGCCTTACCATCACGCAAAGAAGCCACTGTAAACTCCATAACCACAAGCGAAGGCACAAAAGACGAAGCCTTCTGCGGCGAAGCAGTGACCATCACATTAAACGAAGAAATTGACCTTTCCCGTGGCGATGTCCTAACAGTTGCTGAAACCGAATGCGATGTTGCGGACATTTTAAAAACGCACATCTTATGGATGAATGCCGAACATTTAGTTGCCGGCAGACAGTATATATTCCAATCCGCCGCCTACAGCGCAAAGTCAACATTAAGTAAGCCAGATTACAAAGTCGACATTCACAATTATGAACAACTGCCCTGCAAGACATTAGAACTAAATGAAATCGGCAGCTGTACATTATTCTTAGATCGCCCGCTAAGCTTCCAACCTTATAAAGATAACAGAACATTAGGATCATTTATTCTCATCAATCCAATCACGAATGAAACCGTGGCTATGGGGATGATTGATCATGATATGCGCCGCGCCCATAATATTTTTGAAGAAAATATGGCGATTGACCGCGCAAAACGATCTGAAATCAAAAACCAAAAACCTTGCGTAATTTGGATGACGGGTTTATCTGGCGCGGGCAAATCAACCATCGCTAACGTTTTAGAACAGAAACTTTACAGCAAATATAAACACACCATAACGCTGGACGGTGACAATGTCCGTCACGGCCTAAATAAGGACCTCGGCTTTTCTGACACAGACCGCGCAGAAAATATTCGCCGTATTGCAGAAGTATCAAAGCTCATGTTAGATGCGGGCATGATTGCCATTGTGTCATTTATTTCACCGTTCCGCGCAGAACGCGATATGGCGCGCGATATAATTGGCACAGAGAATTTCATTGAAGCTTTTATCAATACACCGCTACAAGTCGCTGAAGAGCGCGATGTTAAAGGCCTATATAAGAAGGCTCGTAGCGGCGAAATTCCGAACTTTACAGGGATTGGCAGCCCATATGAAGCACCGACTAACCCTGAGCTTGACCTAAAAACAGTAGAAAACAGCGCTGAAGACCTCGCCGATCAAATCATCGCTTATTTAGAAGAAAACGATTACCTTTAATATTTAAAACGGCTTTGGATTCCAAAGCTCCTCTAATGGCGGCGTATATGGCTCTACCTCTTGCACGCTGACCTCTGAAGCAACCGCAGGCTGCATCACAATTTCAGGCGCGGCAAGTGCTTCGGCCATATCTGTTGTGTTTTCCGCCCACTCACGCCATTTGCGTGTCATTTCTGTTTCGTCGGACATTCATAACCTCCCTTAAATTTTTATTCTAATAAAATAGAATAAAATTCCAAATATGTCTATTTTTTTATATTTTTATAAGGCGCGCTTTATGCTTGATCCCCACCACCATTTCCGCGTATAAACGCCTTCATGGAAACCACATTACGCAAAATAGGCTACGCACCACCGCTATCGCCATATATAGATATCTGCCATGAAGATGCAGATATCCTCATATGCAACAAGCCCAGCGGCCTCTTAAGTGTCCCAGGACGCGCCGAGAATATGAAAGACTGCCTTGAAACGCGCCTAAAAGAACAAGTTGGCGAGGTTTATACTGTCCACCGCCTAGATATGGAGACATCTGGCCTAATCGTTTATGCGCGTAATGCTGAAATGCAAAAAGCTTTGAACAAAATTTTTATGGACCGTAAAGTCGATAAAGAATATATCGCCGATATTTATGGTGAAGCCCCAGGTAGTCATGGCACAATTGACTTGCCCCTAATATGTGATTGGCCAAACCGCCCTAAACAAATGGTTGATTATACAATTGGCAAGCCTGCCATCACACATTGGACGCTCCTCAGCGCAAAGAACAACACATCACGCATCCTACTAAAACCAATCACAGGGCGCTCACACCAACTGCGCGTACATATGCAAGCCTTAGGGCATCCTATTTTAGGTGACAGCCTTTATGCCCCTGACGAAGCATACACTCCATATTCGCGCTTACATTTGCATGCCGCGAACTTATGCTTTATTCATCCAAAAACAGGAAATAAAATTGACGTCGTTTCAGAAAGCCCCTTTTGATATCTTACAGTGTAATAAGGTCTCCCGACAACTCAAGCGCATCTACGTCATTAATGCCGACTGTATTATAAATCACCGCAACTGAGGTAAAGGAATCTCCACCGCCATTCTGGTCTATCTGCAATGTTGAGTGCGTCCCATTATCGACGATTTGTACATACTCACTCAAATCTTCCACACCTGTGTAGAAACCGCTCAAAATATCCGAAACATCCAATGTATCACCATCTGCTGCATTAAAGTCTCGTACAGTATCCACACCACCATCTAACGAGAAGACAAAGCGGTCGCCGCCGCTCCCGCCCCACAATGTATCTGCGCCGTTATCGCCATAGAGCACATCATCGCCGCCAAGGCCGAGCAAAACATCATTACCATCACCGCCATAAAGCGTATCATTACCATCACTTACGTTCTCATTTTTGTTATCACCGAACAACGTATCGCGTCCCTCACCGCCATAGATAATATCGGCTCCATATCCACCATAAACTGTATCTTTACCGGCATGGGCCTCAATAACATTATCTTGATCATTGCCAACAACACGATCAGCAAAATCTGTGGTGATAACGTTTTCGATGGAAATTAGCGTGTCACGGTTACCAAAACCATCAATCGCATAATAGGAATTAAGCGCCACAACGACACCCGAAGTATCAGCGCTATAATCAACCGTGTCGTTATCATCACCGCCCTCAATCCAATCGACGCCGTCACCGCCGACAAAACTATCCGCGCCGTCACCGCCATCAAGTTTATCATTACCCGTACCGCCATCCAGCACATCGTTACCGCCATTCGCAACAATAATGTCATTACCGCCGCCGCCGCTCAGCACATCACTTCCGTCACTTCCGCCCGCACTCTTGAAATCGCCATAGATCAAATCATTGTCATCCCCGCCATCTATCGTATCAGTGCCTGCGCCGCCATAGATCAAATCGTCACCAGCATCACCATATAGTATATCCGCACCAGCATCACCAATTAATACATCCTCATCTGCGCCGCCATGAATTTCATCACCGCCGTCGCCACCATAGATCACATCATTACCGGCATCACCGTGAATAATATCATGCCCAGTTACGCCCGAACGGCTTTTATTATCACCATAGATCACATCATCGCTACCGCCGCCATATATCGTGTCATCGCCAGCATCACCATAGATCACATCTTCGCCGATATCGCCGCTACGATCCGCATTATCACCATAAATGACATCGTCACCGACGCCACCAAACAAATCATCATTGCCCGCATTGCCATAAATTTCGTCCGTACCATCATCGCCATAAATGACATCACGGCCATCATCACCGCCGATCCAGTCATTACCATCGCGGCCATACAGCTTATCATTATCTGCGCCGCCACTTAATGTGTCGTTGCCAGACCCGCCATCAATATAATCTGCACCGTCGCCGCCAGATGCAGAATCATTGCCGCCACCAGCATATATGCGGTCATTACCTGCATTACCCTGAATGTCATCTGCGCCGTCACCGCCGCCTTCATTCACCGAATCACCGTAAATCAAATCATCATCATCGCCGCCGACAAGGGCATCATCACCGCCAAACCCATATAGGGTGTCATTACCGGCATCACCCAGCAGCACATCAATATCATTCTGCCCCATCAGAACATCATGACCATCACCGCCATACAGGCCGTTTTGCCCCGCACCACCGTCCAGATAGTCGTGGCCTGCGCCGCCATAAATTATATCGTCACCATCATCGCCGTAAATGCGGTCATCATCGTCATTGCCGTAAATGCGGTCATCACCATAACCACCTAAGATCAAATCATTGCCTGCGCCGCCATAAATCTCGTCATCGCCAGCCCCGTCGGCGCTGCGCGCTTTATCATCACCATAAATGACATCATCGCCTGCGCCGCCATAAAGCGTGTCATCTTCAGTGCCCCCATAAATTTTATCATTGCCGCCGCTCAGAGAAATTAAATCATAACCCTCACCACCAACAACAATGGCATCGCCAAGCAGGTTAGCATCAAAATCCACAGTATCATCACCATCACCGAGCTCTACAATCGTCGTCATTGTCGCGTGTGCGCCATAAATATAAACTACGTCATCGCCGTTACTACCAATAACATTCAAATCGTCTGGCGCATTGGCGCTATCAATATTAATGGTGGTGCCGCTTTCTTCACGCGTAACGGTATACATATCACCGCTGCCGCCACTATAACCAATATCTTCTGCTGTATATGTGACACTGCCCTCATTACGCGCAAAATGAGCATGATCCGTGCCTTCAAAATCAAAACGGAAGACAATTTCACCCATTGATGTATCGAACTGCTCAAGCTCGTTCATATCGTAGACCACACCATTAAAGTCAAAGCTTTCAATATCGTTCAGAACATATGACGCGCCACCCTCATTATAGACAACACTTACCGACGTCGCACTGTCTATAGTAATTGTGTACGCAATGACATCATAATTAAAGAACGCACGGTCATCACCTTCACCGCCAAATAGCTGGTCATTACCATTTGAGGCATAGAGCCAATCATTACCGCCGCCGCCGCTTAAAATATTATCTGCATCATTACCATAGATGCTGTCATTGCCAGAACCGCCAATGGCGTTCTCGATCACCGCGCCATAAGCAATCACAATATTGTTCGTCATATAGCCTGCACTTGTGAAGTCCCCTGCCACAAGCGTGATAACTTGATTTGTTGTATAGCCTGAAAGATCCAGCGTGTCTGTGCCGCCAGCATCCCAAATAGCGAATGGTGCATCATTTTGGCTTAAATCGTATTGTGCAAAGTCAATGTCACCCGTGATGTTAAAGCCATAAGTAGAGTCGCCTGTGCGCGTAGTTGTGTTTACGCCATATATTTGCTGTATCGCTAACATATCATATAGAAGCGGCGTCCCTGCATATTTCCAGACACCAGATTCACCCCAGTGATCGGTCCCCAATCTATTAGCATCATTATATGACATTAAAGAATATTGACGGTTATCATTCAGGTAATCGACCTGAGAATCATAATCCACACTACCGTTATAATTTCCTTGGTGACCAAGGCCTAAAGAGTGACCAATTTCATGCAAAACTGTAATAATACCGTAGCCGCCAATGCCCGTTAAAGACGGCCAAGCATCGGTGTCAATAGATAACGTATTCGAGGTAATTGTAAGGGAGTTTGGCCAATCAGATGTGTCCCAAGAATTGTTTCCTGACCACGCCCCCTGATCATCCCCCTCAATAATGTTTATGTTGCCACCAGACCCTACTTCTTGGAACTCAATATCCGCAATACTAGACCACAAATCAAACCCCATACGGAAAGACGCCTTCTCCGCTGCGGTGTATTCATTAGATAAAGAATATGTGACGGTCTGCCCAACTTCCCAATTTTGTCTTGCGAGCCCTACGCCATCCCAGTAACCATTAATCAATTGATCAACCATCTGTTCGGTCGTGCCATAAGTCGATGGTGCATAGCTATTGCCAGAACCGCTCTCGGCCACATAATTTTCGTAGTTTTCAACTAATTTGGGTCCACCCGTTGATGTACATTGTGCACATCCGCACCCTATTGATGACGATTCCTGCCACGAAGAGTTAACTATATCCATCTAAACCATTCTCTTTAATATAAAATAATACCCAAAACATTATAATTTTTAGTCGAAATACAACACACAAACATGCCTAAATCCTTCAGGCACGTATTAAACAGTTTAATATCAAATTCGTTAAAATTTAATTTAAGCTAATTTAGATAATCATCATGACTATTGATAAAGCAAGCTTATGGGCACGCCGCAACGATACAATCAAGATTCGGCGCAAATATTTCAAATAAGACCAAAAACTTAAAGCCTTACGATAACGCTCTGAAATAAATCCCTTTTCGCGCATATCCAGTAAATTGCGCTGATGCGCAACCTCAGCCTTACGGATATTCCCCGACAAACCGCCTGCACCAAATAACGGCTTACGCACAAAGGCCAACGGTGTCGTCACAAATAATGCCTTGTGCCCCGAAAGCACGATGCTTAACCATAGCCCCATATCAGAGCCTCGACGTTTATCTGTACGGAAGCGATATTTCTTATTGTTACGAATTATAACAGATATTGTAACCATTACATTGCGCCATAAAACCCAATCACGAGACAATGTTTTAACAGAAACTGGCGTTTTCAGAGCTCTCCCCCAATGATCGTCAGGCTTTCCTTCATAACAACCGACAACACTACATATCAAATGCACAGAATCATCCGCTTCTAAATAAGGATATTGAATTTTCAACTTATCTAGATGCCAGAAGTCATCAGCATCCTGAAACGCAACAAAAGGCTGCGTCGCAATGTCTAGCGCATAATTACGGCGCGGGTATACGCCGACATTATCATCAAATCGCTCTAAATGAATATTAGTCGGCAGCGTTCCGAGTCCTTCAATAAAGGCTTTTATGTCCTCATAACCACCATCCGTACTGCCATCATCGAGCAGTATTAACTCTTTTGGCGGTAATGTTTGATGTAAAACACTCTCAACGGACTTAACAAGAGTCCGTTTATTGTTATAGAATGGGATGACTACACTTACAGGACAAGTAACTGACATATCAAAAGAACTACACTAATAAAAAAATAAAAAAATATAATATTAACTTACACTTACTATAATACCCTAAAGTTAGAACAAACTAAAGAAACCTATGCATAATAACGCCGACCACAACCCTAAGAATAGAATCCTGCGCACATTGCTCTGCGTCTCATTATTGTGTCTAATTTGCTGCATTGTAATATTAACGACACATAACGTGTCCAAAGAAATCTCTGCAGAAGACGCACTTTATATTGAACGCATTTTGAACGAAAGTGGCGTACAATCTAACAAGCTTATCAGAAGTAGCTATACAGATTTTGACCAAGAAATAGAAGCTATTCGTACTGTGCAAAATAGCGCTTTTGAAACTGCACCGAATGTAAAATTGATTCCAAAATCAACGCCGCGCGAACCGAAAAACCTTTATTTAAGCGATGCCGCTTATTGCAGT
Organism: Alphaproteobacteria bacterium; assembly: GCA_002690045.1. Lineage (GTDB taxonomy): Bacteria > Pseudomonadota > Alphaproteobacteria > Micavibrionales > Micavibrionaceae > UBA2705. The sequence goes on from NZDE01000005.1 coordinate 51,432, forward strand.
GACCGTGCCAGATATATAGACAAAGCTCTTAGGTACTTAGGTTTTAATACGCGCTATGCCAGCCTTTATCTCAACAGCGAAGAACGCAGTTTTTTCAGTACGCTTCTTACAAAATCAGCACAAGACAGTGCAGATTCTCACGCCCTCGTCGAAGTTGAAACGCGCCGCGGCTGGCTTATTGTTGATACGCGGCGCCACTGGATATCGCTCACCGCTGACGGCGACGTTATTAGCCTTAACGCTTTAAAAGATAAACCGTTATCTAGCTACATATGGGACAAAAGCAACACAGAAGACGCATGGCCATTATTGGATAAGAATTTTTATATAATCTACGAGCTCTATTCGCGCCACGGGCAGTTTTATCCGCCATATACGAAATATATACCGGATGCGAATTGGGCGTTATTTATAAAACATAATTCATGGCCCTTCGTGCCGAAGAAATAAGCCGCCTATCTGCCAATATTTCGGCGATGTATAGAAGACAAAACAATCTAAGCACGCAGCTTTGTTCTTGAAATGTTCTTGAAACTGTGTATACTGCATTTATTCACGGGACATTTGTATCTTTCTCACGGCCACGCTCTTTACTGCGTGCGCTGACATATCCCTTTTCTTTCACAACATATGTAACAATCACGAGGATCTAATGCAGTTAAGAACTGGCTTGGGGCTATCCCCTATACAAAAAATAAATTCATCCGCAAAATGCGTTCATTCTTATATTTTTTCTCAGATGGATAACCTTCCTGATGGGCTCTCAAACACACGTAGCGGAAGCGCTTGGTACCAAGACCATCAAGGCCTAATACACAAAGTTACAGAAAGTAACATGGCGCGTTTTGGCACAATTTATGGGTCAGCACGCGGCGCGTTAGTTGAAATTGCGGTCACAGCCCAAAATCTATACAGCCGCCCAAGCAGCGAAACAATAACCGACCATATTAGCGGTGGAACAGCAATAGCATCAATTACAACAGACGCGACAAGCCCGTGCCGGAACCTAGCAAACGGCCAGAGCATTTGGGTGTTCGATAACACCTCTGGCGAAATCCCAGTAGACATTGACTTCATAGGCAGCATTTCAAGCGGGAAAGCGAGTGCTATGGCTTACATAAAAACACTTTTAGGAGACGGTGCATCGCTTAGCATTTCAGGTAACGGTACTGAAGACATCGGACACAATGTCAGCGGTTATGTTTTGCATCGCGTTGAAGACCGTAGTGTCAGCACGACAGAAAACCTGCGCATCACCGTCCCTGCTGGCACACTCATCCATGTCGCCTGTGTTAATTTACAGGCTTATGACTGCCTAACATCATTTATTGATACAGAAGGCAGCCCCGTTACCCGCAATGGTGACGATCTGAACGGTACAGACGTGTCATGGTGGTCTGATGTACCAGAAGGCACATTTATCATCGACTTTACACATATGGATGATGATGGTGAAACCGGTCATGTTTTTGAAGTACGTGACAATGCCACCGAAAACCGTTTCACCCTCTGGCAAAGCAGCGGCGTGTTCAAGACTTCTGCTGAATCTGGCAATGTCGCCTATGTGAACGAAAATAGCGGCGCTATATTTAACAAAACGCGCGTCCGTATGGCACTTTCTTATAAAGATGGTCAGCTTATACAAGCGCGTAATGGCGATATAGATTTTGACCTTACCCCAACATATGCGCCTGATGTGTCAACCTTCTCAACGGCGCCATACCCACTAAGCTTCTTATCCATCAACCGCAGCGGCGCCGCGCCTATAAATGGCATCGTCCATAGCTTTGCGCTTTATGACACTGCATTTGACGCGCAAAAGTTAAAAAGTGTAACCAACCCCAATACAAGTAACGAACTTTGGATCACGATGTTTGGGGACAGTAACCTGCTCCGCTGGAAAGATTATTATGGCTCCCGCCCACAACAACGATTCATTGACCGAATAACCGCGCATTTAAATAGCGATATATATGTCATCAACAAAGGTGACAGTTCAAGCGCTGCAAACTATACAGGCGCTGCGGCACAAGGTGTAGATTATTGGAGCAATAACGGCGACGCTGGCGGCGGTACATCGTGGTTACAAGCTATCGGCCCTGATGGTGATGGGGGCTCCATCGTCAATGACACCTATTACCAAAAGAGAAAGATAGACTATATCCTGATGAATATTGCGGCGGGGGATGTCATATCGATAGCGAACAGTACGATTAACAAGGGCGATTACAAAGCATCAATGCAAAATATTTTGGACATTACAACAGAAGAGCTTGGCGTTCATGTGAAGTTTATTGTGCAATATCCGCCAAATGCCAATAATGGCGCATATACAGATAGCGCCATGCAAGACGTTCGCGATGCCTTACGCGAACTTGCAGCGGAAGATAACCGCATTATCGGTGCATATGAACTTTATGACGCCGCACGAACGGATGGTGTTCATCCTAATGAAGACGGGTTTAATCGCGCCGCTGACCGCGCAGCGGATATTATTCTGGCGCATTTAGGTGCAATCCCTGCCGTTATTACACCCGAAGTCATTGCTGCAAAACATAATGGCAACACCATTACAATCACCTTACCTGAAAGCTGCAGCATGACTGGCGAAGATACCACGCCGTTCTATGTTGAGGTCGATAGCACACCTATCACCGTAAACACAGCATTATGTGCCGGGAACAAGGTGACATTAACGCTTTCACAGGCCATGACTAGCGAACAAATAGTTCAACTATGGATTGGTTATGGTCATATGAGCAGCCTTAATCCTTCAAAATGTATCATTGATGAGAACACGCAATATCCGATCAATAGCCTAGCAGCATTTAATGTTATTGCATGATATGGTTATAAGCGCGTGGTCAGACTGTTCTGGCCATGCGCCCATCTAAAGAGGAATGGAAAGCGTTACAATCTGTTTCTGTAACCCATCACATTTTGCCAATTATAGATAGGCTATATATATTCCGATCAAAAGATTGATTAGCCCGACTGCTATCAAAACTTGCAACAGCTGCATCAAAGCCTAATCGCCAGTTCTGGTTTAACAAATACAGCATTCCAGCTTTATAGGTGGTCTCTTTATCCGTTTGTTGATCTTGGCCGTATTTACGCTCTGTATATTCTATTCCGCCATCAAGATATAACCGGCTATATACCTCATAGCTGCTCGTAAACGCATAGCGCGTCTCTACCTCACCCTGCACAATATCGTTATCTTGCGTAATCTCCCTGTCTATTTCTGCGCCTAATCGCCATTTTGGCGTCAACGCATATTCAATCTCCGCGCCAAAATCAATGTCATCGAGAGCGATTAAACTTGGATCGTCATAGTCATTTTTAAAGTAACCGATGCCTATATTCGCAAATAAACGATCTTCATACGATGTTTCTAACCCGATAAAGCCACCTAGTTCAACGCTATCACGGTACACGCCAGAGAAACCTCCATTCACATAGTCGCGCCGCTTATAACGGCTATCTTTAATATCTAAATTAGCGAACAGAATATGTTCGGCGCGCCCCCCTGCCCCGAGCGCAAGGTCATAGCGAAGTCCCAAACGTCCGGAATATATTTGGCGGTCATTATCACGGTATATAACTGGAGCGCCTGTTATAAGCGTTTTACCATCATCATAAAATGCTTCATCATAACGCCCTGTAAGGTTCAAAATCAGCCTATTAAACCGCCGCGTTAAACCTAATGACGCTCCACGCGACACAATCCCCAAAGGTTCTGCGGTTGCGCTTTGGCTAAGTGGCTCGCCTCGTCGTACCGATGTTGAGTTATAATTAAATGAAAACGGCATAGACCAACGTGAATTAGCCGTATACGTGCCAGAAAAAACCAAATTATGATCTTCTGTATTTTCTCCATCAAAGCGTTTATAGCGCTCAACCGTAACATCAGCGCGTGTCGCCAGCTGTAGACCGCCATATTGTTTAAGGATTTTTATTGATGGTGTCACCTTTGTCAAAAAATCATCTTGTCCATCATTCGGTTCGGCATAAACATTATCTGTATATATCTGCTTCAACGTTATGCTTGGGTAATAGGTAAATCCTTTATAAACAAGTCCGTTAGGCGCGAAATCTGATGGGATGCCAGTTGTTTCTGGTGGTAAGAAAGCCCTCTTCTCTGCACGCAAAACACCCTGCGCCCAACTGTTTCCCGATAAACAGACACATAAATAGATAAACAGAGCAATCAAACGCAGCGAAGCAATCAACATAATAATAAACCAGAAAAAGCAGCAAGAATATGCTGTGTTCCCATGATAACCATAAACAGTATGTTATACAAATATTTATCGCCTATTACCTATTCCCGCTAGTCACGTACAAATTTTTATATTACCATCACGAACATCCAATAAACACAATCGACATAGCGCCATGCAACACTTTGCTTTGCCTAAATTCATGTATATATCAATGTCAGGCTTAAAATTTTCGAGCCTGATACTTCAGCTATATTGTGTCTTATCTATTTTCTACGTTTACAAAAGCGGATACCCGCAGCCCGCAGATATATTAATTGCCGCTGCGATTGGCGTTGCGCTCATGTTCTTTGTGATGAAAAAGTCATGGGTTGTAACTTTACCAATAGCACTTGGGCTATTATTTGCGTTCTGTACATTCATCATAAATGTTACAAATTATGTTTTATGGCCTGACAGGCAATTCATATTAAGCAGCCTATATTACATTTTTAATATGGGTATTTTTGCATTTAGTTACAGCTTATTCAAAAAAACCAAAGGAGAACTCGCCCCCGCTTTGGTCACGGCTCTCATCATAGCTATTTGTTTAGAATGCATTTTTGTATTTATGCTTAATGCGAGTGAAAATGGACGCGCTATTGGCACATTTAACAACCCTAATCAATTATCCTATTGGGCATTGTTAGTTTTTTGCCTTTTAGTTGCCCTACGCTACCCGCTAACGTTCAAGTGGTATGATTATGGGCTGATTGGTATCTTGTTCTTAATTGAAATGGAAAGTTTGTCTAAGGCGGCTTTAATTTCGTTCATGGTTGTCTTTATAAGTGTGGCTTTCACTCGTTTAGTAAATAATTTCGGGCGAGCTATCCTCATTATGATTTTCTTGGCATTAGTTAGCTTTGCCGTATTTAGTTTTGAAAGTATTACAGGTACAGTGGCAAATTTAGATAATATACAAAAGACAGTCACTCGTTTGGCTGAAATTGGTCAGGATAGTGATGATAATCTAGAAGCTCGCGGCTATAATCGCATCCCAGAAAATCCTCAGTTTTTAATCCTTGGCGCTGGTGAAGGTGGTTATGATCGCTTTACCGTTGGCGCATTTGAATTACATTCTGGTATTGCCACATTATTCTTTTCCTATGGTATTAGCGGCATGGTCATATTTGGTTTCTTTTTACTCTCTATCTTATGGCGGCTCCCCCCTATTTTCTGGATACTCGTTTTTTCAATCATGCTTTATGGTCTGACACACCAAAATATCCGATTTAGTTTCTTCTGGTTATTTTTAGGCATTATTACAGCGGTTGGCGAGCTGAGAGCCACGAAGAAAGTGCAGAAATTACCAAATAGTACGGTCTAAGAATAAGCATTGTTCAGCACTACATTTAATCAAAGCATTAAAATAAGCTTTAGGGTTGTATATCTTCGCTTTTTCGCGGGATAGACCACATAAAACAATCAAAAACTGTAAAGATGCCGCTAATTTACCATTTAAACACTCAGAATAATGCCATTTATGCGCTGAAATACCACAATAATCATAATTATCTTCTGCGAATTTAATTAATTCATCCCAATTTCTGAAACTTCTCTTCATACCCTGACGAGCTAAATAGCTATTAACACGGTTTAAAGTAATTTTATTTAAGCCCATATTTTGTAACTGTTTTATATTATTACTAAGTTTTGTAGACTCTTTGTGGACGACATTTTTGTCAACAATAGCTAAATTTTTATCGGCGACCTTGATAACTTTGTTCGATAGCTGCGTAAGGGTTCTTATAAAACTTTGCAATAAATCTGCACCTAAATTTGATCTAATCGCTGTCTTTAGGGCGGCCTCCTCTTCTGGTGTTACTTCAAATTGACTTAAATCTGCTGCGAATAATGTTTTGCGCAACTTGTGTACGCTATGTTTCAATGATGCCCAGGCACGTGCCTGGTGTTGTTTTTCATGCAGAGCATATTCTAACGCATCAATTTTCTCACATAGCGGGGCTAAATTAACGCCATAAGCGTTTATTAGCCGCCCATCTTTACTGCGCTGCCCGTAACGCTTATTGTTTGGGCTGTCTTGCCAATTTAGAACACCAGCTTCAAACAGTCGCTTTTCTATCCGCTGTATTTGTCGGACGGATAGCCCAAGATCAAATGCAGTTTTGTTTAAAGATTGATATACGATAGGCTGTGCGCCCTCTTCCCAATCAATGGAACGGGTAAAGGACATGTAATAATCAAGTAAATTTATCATTTGTGACGTAAATCCGCCGTAACGCCCTAAGCGTTTTACAAGTGTTAAGGCCATATAAGCCCGTTCGCGACTTCGCTGTTTATGGGGCAAAGCGCGTGCATTCGTCATGGTGCAATCTGTGGTCATGTCTATTCATAAACGACGCAAAAAAGTGTTCGCAAAGCTAAAACAGGCTTGCGTTACCTCCCTCTTCTACATATAATGAAGCTGTCAGACGAAATTATATTTCAGAGAGATGGCCTTTGTTGATGCAACAAGGGCTATTTTTCTTTTTGGCGTGTTTTTTGCCTCCTTATACTGATATTCATTAAGCGAAAAGCTCGTGTGGTGATTCTCGTAATAGATTGGCGGATTCGTCGCCAAGAATCGTTGCGATCCTAGGAAACGTTACCAAATGTTACCCGATGTTTCAAGTATACAGATGTAAACGTCTCGTGCTGCAGGGGTGTCGAAACACTTTTTATTATTTATTTGCAGTGGTTTATTTTGTTTTGTGTTTACAGGTGTTTCGCTTGGTGTTTATTTTTGCTTCCCTGTGTGTAACTATTTGTTTCTGGTTTTGTTTTTGTGGTGTTTTACTGTGTTTTGGGTGTGTAACGCAGTGTTTCTGGTAAACACTATTAATGTGTTTATTAAAACAATCGCAGGCTAGCTATTTCGAATCATCTTTGCTAAACTTTGTTTAGAAAAATCAAAGATCAATGTGTAGGGGAACAGAGAGATACAATGAAGGTAAATCCAACAGAAGCCGCCCAAATCGCTGGCGTAACACGCAAGACCTTATATGCAGACATGCAGAAAGGGACATTAAGTTACGAATTGACCGATAAAAAGAAACGTTTAATAAATGTCGCAGAATTGGAGCGTGTATACGGTACGCTCGCAAAGGATGTTTCGGGAACAGAACAAAAAGAACTTTTTTCTTCCAAAGAGAATGAAGGAGAGAAGGGCGCGCCTTTAAATGATGCCGAAGCACAGGTTATGGCGGTGCGTTTAGAGTTCATGGAGAAAGAGCGCGAGAGAGAGCGTGCACAGTTAAATGAACAGATAGAGCATTTACGTTCTATGTTAAGCTCTGAACAGGAAGAGCGCCGCAAAATAACAGCGCTGCTTACGGATCAATCTTCTGAGCGTGAAAAACAAGGGCAGGCGCAAAAGCGCGCTGAAAGTGAACTGGATGTTCTGAAGCAAACGGTTCTTGAGTCGAAAAAACAAAACAGATCTATCTTTAAAGCGCTTAAAGATGAGCGTGAGAAGAGCTTCTGGCAAAAATTATTTGGTTAAACCTTATATTTTATTATATTTTTTGGTTAGTTTTTGCTAGCCTATGCATAACCGACATAATATAGCGTAACGAGGAGACTATTTTAGATGTCTAAAGATTTAGTACGTATCAGTGTGATGATTAGAACTGAACAATTGAACCAATTGCATGCACTTGATGTCAATATTAGTGGGTATATTCGTGATTTGATTGATGACCGTATCAGTAATGATACAATTGTTTTGTCGGTATCTAATGAAACTAAGAAACTCTATGATCAAGTTATTTCAAATTCAGGTCAAACTGACTTGGATTTAGAGCCATATGTCGTGGATGCGCTCAAGGTTATGATAAAAGATAAAATCAAGTCTATGCAAAAGCTGCACGATAGTCTGTAAGACTATAGCGCGTTTATAATTTCTTGCGTATGTGCGCTTAAAAGGGCAGGAGATAGCTTGCCCTCTTTGTATGAATCCTCGCAGAGTTTGATTATTTTTGACCCGATAATGACCCCATCGGCACCATTTTTTACCATATCCTGTGCATTCTGCGCTGTCGATATACCAAACCCCGCAATAGCCGGTAAAGCGAAATGGGCCTTAATTGTTTTGAATAGAGCCGCTAAATTCTGATCATATTGATCTTGCATCCCTGTGATGCCCATTTTGGTCACTACATAAATAAAACCGCCTGCATACGGCGTAATCTTAGCGAAGCGCGATGCATCAGACGTGGGCGCAACAATAAATACCATTTCTAGTCCCGCTTTTTGTGTGAGCGGGTATATATCTTCGGCATGTTCCGGCGGTAGGTCGGGGATGAGTATGCCGTCAAGCCCAACGTTGGCGAGGGCTGTTAAGAATATGTCTGGTTTCTTCGCTAAAATAATGTTGTAGTAGGACATCAACGTTAGCGGGGTAGTGGGGGCGTATGAACGTATTTCTCTAATAAATGTAATGATCTGATCGACTTTGAAACCGTTATCAAGGGCGTGGTTGGCTGCGGCTTCAATGACAGGGCCATCAGCGACAGGGTCGCGAAAAGGAATGCCGATTTCAAGGCCGTCTGCGCCATTATCAATTAATGTCTTTGCTGCCGCAATTGACGCATCAAGGTCTGGATAGCCGATCAACACATAAGGCATATAAACAGCGTGCCCATTTTGAATTTTATCATGTATGTATTTATATCGTGTATTACTCATTCGCTATGTTCTTTCTTATACGCCATAATATGCTGAAGGTCTTTATCGCCGCGACCAGAGAGGTTGACGAGTATATGACTACCTTTATGCTCTGCGGCTGATTTCTTTGCCTGTGCAAGCGCGTGTGCGCTTTCTAGCGCGGGTAAGATGCCTTCGGCAGCAGAAAGGTCATAAAACGCCTCTACGGCCTCTGCATCAGTTATTGCGTAATATTGCGCGCGGCCTATATCACGCAAATAGGCATGTTCTGGGCCCACAAGAGGATAATCAAGTCCCGCAGATATGCTATGCGTTTCAAATATTTGTCCGTCTTCATCTTGCAGAGCAAGGCTGCTCATGCCGTGTAATACGGCGTGTGTGCCCTTAACCAGAACTGCGCCATGTTTATTGCTTTCTAGGCCTTCACCGCCAGGCTCTGCGCCAATTAATTGAACGTCTTTATCATCAATAAAGCTTTGGAACAGGCCAATTGCATTTGACCCGCCGCCGACGCAGGCGATAGCCATATCAGGCAATTTGCTCATCATATCAAGGCATTGGGCGCGGGCTTCTATGCCAATAGGCTTGTGAAAATAACGCACAAGTGTAGGGAAGGGGTGCGGCCCTGCAGCTGTGCCTAATAGGTAATGCGTTGTCTCACAGCTCGCGATCCAGTCGCGCAATGCTTCGTTAATAGCGTCTTTAAGTGTCGCGCTGCCACTTTCAACGGCAATCACTTCCGCGCCAAGGATTTTCATGCGTTCAACATTCGGGGCTTGACGTGCGACGTCAACGGCGCCCATATAAACGGTGCAAGGGAGGTTCATTTTGGCGCAGGCCATAGCGGTCGCTACACCATGCTGACCCGCACCGGTTTCGGCTATAATGCGGGTTTTGCCCATTTTCTTTGCAAGCAGGGCTTGGCCAAGGGCGTTATTCGTCTTATGCGCGCCGCCATGCATTAAATCTTCGCGTTTTAGGTAAATATGCGCCCCATATTGCGCGGATAAATTCTCCGCATAATAAAGCGGGGTAGGGCGGCCGCCCCAATGATGCATAATGTATTGAAATTCTTTGTTAAATGTATCGTCATGTTCATATTTACGAAAGGCTTGACGTAATTCTTCCAATATTGGTATTAAGGCTTCCGGAGAATATTGCCCGCCATAACGGCCAAAAAAGCCGCGATCATCATTTATTTGTTCATGTGATGCCACAATATATACCCTCTATTAAATTCATGGATCATATTTAACGAGAGAGTAGGGAAGGGGTCAAGTTCTATTTAGAGATTGGAGTCATTATGCTTCCCATTTTGATGATAAATATGTATAACGGCTTTGAAGAAATGAGATGAGAAAATAATTTATGGCGATAACGCTTGGACATATTGAAATTACTGACCCTGTATTCCTCGCACCGATGTCCGGTGTGACGGATTTGCCGTTCAGGCGTTTAGTGCGGCGCTTTGGCGCAGGGCTTGTGTTCTCAGAAATGATTGCAAGCCGCGCTATGGTTGAACATGTTAAAGGCTCAAAACGTATCCAAGAAGACCGCCTTGATGAAACGCCTTTCGCACTACAGCTTGCTGGTTGCGAACCTGAGGTAATGGCTGAAGCTGCTAAAATTTGTGTGGCGCGCGGCGCGCCCCTAATTGATATTAATTTTGGCTGCCCTGTAAAGAAAATCGTCAACAAAATGGGCGGTTCAGCGTTGATGAAGGATGAGCCCCTAGCTTTTGATATTATGCAAGCGGTATGTGAGGCTGTGGATGTGCCTGTAAGTGTGAAAATGCGCCTTGGCTGGGATGATGATAATAAAAACGCGCCGAAAATGGCTGAATTGGCGGCAGATGCCGGCATTAAGATGATCACAGTGCATGGACGCACACGATGTCAGCTCTACCAAGGGCAGGCGGATTGGGCGGCTGTACGCCCCGTAAAGGAAGCTGTGGACTTACCGGTTATTGTAAATGGGGATATTAAAACGGCGGACGATGCGCGCACGGCCTTGGCGCAATCGGGGGCTGATGGTGTTATGGTTGGGCGTGCTTGCTATGGTAAGCCATGGAAGATAAAGGCTTTATCACAAGCATTATCTGCTGCGCATGATGGTGGGTCATTTGAACCGAATATGCACCAGAAGAAAGAAACCATTCTTGATCATTATAAGGATATAATTGATTATTATGGTGAGAACCAAGGCGTGAAGATTGGGCGCAAGCATATTTCGTGGTACGTTAAAGACCTGCCAGATGCTGCGTTGTTTCGTAAAAAAGTTAATACGATCAATGAATCGCAAGCGGTATGCGCGGAAATTGATTTATTTTTTGATGCGCTACGCTAACGCGTTTAATCCATTAAATCTATACCGAAATGGAGAAAGAGGTTATCAATTAGCGTTGATAACAAGCCTTCGGGGCGTCTACCATCCTGCGCTAGCTCATGTGCGGTCATATCTTGGGCAACCTCTTTTGTGATACTGGATTTTATTTCTTCTATATTCAAACCGTCTGTTAATTTGATATGTAGCTTCTCAAGCAAATCAGCTTCATTTGGATCTAAATTGCCATCTTTATGTGCGAGTAGGCGCGCAAAATAAGTGACTTGGGCGCGGTAAGCTGGGTCGTTGACATGCGAAAGCATCTCAAAACAGTCTTGTGGCGCGGAAAGGTCAGAGATAAGTAATATATAGTTATCTTGAGAAAGGCCTGCTCGTTCGCGCATATTATCGAATATATAGGTTAGGTATTTGCGCTCTTCATCATGTACTAGGCCATCGCTATGGGCCATGGTGATGATACAGCGCCACATATAGAGCTTACTGATGTTAAAACTGTCTTGGGCTGGTTTAAGTGTATCGCGGCTCATATTCTTCCCCTAACTGATCTAAGCTGAAAGAAATTTTATCACATTAAAGGTTAATGATCTATGATCAAAAAAACGCCGCAATTTGCGGCGTTTTGTATGTTTAATGTTACTATATTTAGGTTATTTGATTGTATATAAATAATCTAAATGCGCTTTAGCGAGCGGGTGACCGTTGTCATTTGCTTCGCTTAGCATTTTTTCAGCTAGATCTAGATCGGCAGTGTCCATGCCTAAACCATGAAGGGACTGATAGCCAATGCTGTGTGCGGCTTGTACGTTGCTGTCCATATCGTAAGATGCTTGGAAAAACTGGTTTGCCAAAGCGTCATTTTCTGTTGTTTTAATGCCGTTAGCTAGGTTATGACCAATATCTTTGGTCGCTTGTGAGGCGACTTTAACATTGTCTGATTGAATGCGTTTAACTTCATCCGCAAAAACATCCGTAAGGCCAAGGCTTTCAAGAAGTGTAAGCACTTCTTCTGGGCTATCAACGATTGTGTCTAGAACAGGTGGCTCTTCTACAGGCTCTTCAATCACATCATCTGCATTGTCGCCAGGAATGACGATTGTGTTGCTTTCCGCGTCATAATTTTCTGTATCAGCCTCTGGTGCGGTTTCAACCTGTTCAATGACATTGTCTTGGTTATCGACTTTGTCCGTATCAGCTTTATCCGAGTTCCAAAGACCTGCTGCTGTAATGCCGCCGATAAGCACAAGCGCGCCTGCAGCTCCAGTAATTGCGACTTTGTTCTTTGACCACAATGATTTGAACCATGAGGTGATCTTATTATCTGTTGCTGTTTGCTGTTGTTCTTGTTCCGTATTGCTCATAACAAAACTCCCTATATAAATTATGGGCGGATTATAGGCGGTGTTTATTGTTATGTCAAACTTTTATTCATGCGCAAGCTTTATGCTGTGACATCGCATAGTTTAAAGCTTGATCCAAATCAGCGATAATGTCACGGACATCCTCAATACCAATGGACAGACGAATTGTTTCAGGGCGCGTGCCTGCAGCTGTCTTCTGTTCATCAGTTAATTGAGAGTGCGTTGTTGACGCAGGGTGAATAAGTAAGCTGCGAGTATCTCCAATATTTGCAAGGTGAGAGAAAAGCTTCACATTATTGACCATATCCACGGCTGCGTCATATCCACCTTTAATGCCAAAGGTCATTACAGCGCTACACATGCCGTCTTTCATATATTTTTGGCCATTTTTATAGGATACATGCGAAGGTAGCCCCGCATAGCTTACCCAATCAACACCAGCATGATTTGTTAGAAACTCAGCGACTTGTTGTGCGTTCTTAGAATGTTTTTCCATGCGGAGACCTAGTGTTTCAAGCCCCATAACGGTTAAGTAAGCATTTAGCGGCTGCTGATTCATGCCTAAATCACGTAGGCCTACAGCGTGGGTGTGCATGCAGAATGCTTTTTCGCCGAACATATCCGCAAAAACGGCGTTATCATAAGCAGGTTCAGGCATTGCAAGCGTAGGATATTTCTCAGGCTCTTTTTTCCAGTTGAAATTACCGCCATCAACAATTGCGCCGCCCATTGCATTGCCATGACCGCTTAGATACTTCGTTGTGGAATAGCTAACCAAATGTGCGCCGTAATCAAGCGGACGGCAGAGCGCGGGCGTACCGATTGTGTTATCAACGGCGAATACAATGTTATGTTCTTCGGCAATTTTGGCGATTGCTTCATAGTCAACAATCACATTTTCAGGGTTTGTTGGGCTTTCAACGAATATAACTTTTGTTTTATCCGTGATTGCGCGCTTGAAGTTATTAGGGTCTGTTGGGTCAACAAAGGTGCCTTCCCAGTTAAAAGCGCGCTTAAATTGATAACGAAGCTGCGCTAAAGTACCGCCATAAAGCTTTGATGCGGCGACAAAGTGGTCACCATGGCTAAGTAGGGTAAAGAACATTAGCATCTGCGCGGATATACCAGACGATGTACATGTTGCGCCAACACCGCCATCTAATGCGGCAAGCTTTTCTTCTAACGCACTAACGGTTGGGTTTGTTAGTCGTGAATAAACATAGCCTGCCTTGCGGAGGTGGAATATATCAGCCGCGTCTTCAATATTAGGGAAGCTATAAGCAGAAGTCTGATGAATTGGAATAGTCCGAGCACCCGTTGTTGGGTCACTGCCACAACCTGCATGAATGGATAAGGTGTCAAAATTTAAAGTTCTATCAGACTCTGACATGGTATGATTCCCCATAAGATGTTATAATTTTAAAAGAAAGTAGCATATTTTATTCTGATGTTTGATTAAAAATGATGTTGCCATGCATCATAAATGTATAACTGTAAGGAGCGTGCGATGACGGTTTTAGATTTGAGCGGAATGCGTGCTTATCTTGATGGTGGTATAGAAGAAGAACGTGAGATTATTGCTGTGTTTGTATCCAAAGCGGAGCAAGATCTAAATGCAATAGCAGCGGCCTGCGCCGCACAGGATGAGCATGAATGGCGAGAAGCCTGCCATTCATTAAAAGGTAGCGCAGCATTGCTTGGTGCAGAGATTTTGCGTGAGGCGTGTTTTAAAGGTGAAAAGACCCAGGATGTGGCGCCAGAGACATTAGAATCCATTAAGAATGAAATAAATGCAGCGCATAAGGATGTGGTGCAAGCATTAAGAGAGGAGGGGCTCTGTTAGATGTTTCTCTTTTGCGTTAGCCCGCAATAAAAAACCCCTCTATGCAGAGGGGTTTTTCTTTAGAATTAGTCTTTATGAATTAAAATTCATATTTCGCGCGAAGGAAGATTTGGCTATCAACTTCTTCACCTGCTGCAGACTGCTCGTTTTCACCTAATACAGCTTGGCCGTTTAGTGACAATGTTAAGCCATCAAATTTAGAAGGTGAATACGCAATTTTGGCATCGACGATAACATCAGGGTCAATGCTACGTGTCTCGGAAGTAGATGCTGTAATATCAACGGCTTGTTTGAAGTCAGATTCATATGCTGCAAAAACGTCAAATGCCCATTCTTCAGTTGGTGAGTAACCTAAGTTTAATTTCACCATATGGTCAGAATGCTGTCTTTCAAAATTTGTGCCTGTTGTGCTAATCAAGTCATCTTCAATTTCTGAATATGAGTAGTTGACGCCCCAACGGATGCCGCCATCTGTCAAGCCTTCAAGACCAGCCTCGAAACCATAAACTTCCGAATCTCCAACGTTATCGTAATATGAAAGCGTTGTTGAAATGGCACGTGTGCTTTGCATTTCTTCGATATACTGGTAGAACGCACCAAGTTTGAACTTACCGTTAATGCTACTTAACTGACGTTCATAGCCTAGCTGGTAGTCAAAAATACTTGAAACTTCAATAGTCGGGTCACCATATAAAGATGCGGCACCAGGTATAACTGTCGAAAGTTCAAATGTGCTTGGCAGATCGACACCTTTAGCAAACGTTAGGCGCAATGTGTCGATGTCTGTTGGCTTGTATACCAAACCTAAGTTATAACCAAACTCATCATAGCTGTTTTGATATTGTTCTGGGTTAAATGGACTTGCTTGATAGCCAAGAGTACCAGGATCAAAATCAGTTTCCACATGGTCGTATCTCAACGCAATACTACTGGAAAGTTTGTCACTAATATTCCAGTACCATAAGCCGCTAAGCGAGCCAATGTTAAGGGTTTCTTCGCTCGCGGTACCAAGGCCGACAATAGTCATATCTGCCGTATTTGTACGGAACTCACTAGCTAGACGAACTGTATGGCTAGTGCCAATTTTGAACGTGTCGCTCAGCTGTAGAACTGTAACATCGTTTTCGAAGTTGAAAGTGCCTGCGGCACCTTTATATTCTGATTCAAAGGCGTTTCTGTACATTGTAAAATCAACAATGCCCCAATCGGTATCAGAGTTTAGGTTTGCGCGGACGGACTTATTATCAGTGTCTCGACCATATACAGTATCAAATACGTCTTTTTGATTTTCATCGACAACACCGCTGCTTGCTTCAAAACGCATTTGTGTTTTGTCATTAAGCTGCAAAGCTGCATCCATATTGAAGCGACGAACATATACCTCATCGCGAAGAGATGTAATCGCGCTGTTCACATTGTTATCGTCTTCATCTATTTTAGTACTTGCGCCTGAAATACGTAGGCCGAATTTGTCTTCGTTCTGCCATGTGTAAACACCAGAGCCACGTGTGTAACTGTTAATGCCGGCGTCGCCTTCAACAAGATCAATGTCATCATATAATGGGTTAACGGTCACAATATTTACAACACCTGATGTAGCGTTAAAGCCAAATAATGCAGTGTTCGGGCCACGTACAATTTCAATTTGACGAATTTCGTTTAGTTCGACGGGAATCGCTGACCAGTTAACTAGGCCAAAGTAGTCTTCAAATACCTGACGACCATTCACGAGCACGAGTAGGCGCTCATTCATTGCAGAGTTGTAGCCACGAACACCTACTGAGTATTCAGTCGATGTATTTTGACGAACAGATACGCCAGCATAATGACGTAGAATGTCAGGAATTGCACGGGCTGGATAACGTGCGATATCTTCTGCTGATATGATTGTCATATCAAGCGGTGCGTCTGATGCGCGCATTGGTGAGCCGTTTGCAGATGTTGTGACAGGCTCGCCAAACATTTCCTGCATAACGCCGTAATTCAAGCTTTGCGCTTGTGCTTGTGGTGCTGCGAACGCACCTAATGCACAAATAGCGGCTGCTGAAAATAAAAACTTTTTCATTTTAAAAATCTCCTAGAAAAATCCTATATAATGCGATTATTGTTCTGTGATCATCATGCGGAATGCGGAACCGAATGATACGCCAGTTGAGCCTGCTGCGGCTGAGCTGACTTTTATATCAACTTTTGGTTCGCTTTTAACAACCATTACACAGTTGCTGGCATTCAAACAGTTGTCATGTGTTGATACTGTAATGACACCTTTAGAGCTGACGGCGCTGAATATAGAGCCTTGTGCACCTTCAGTCCCTTGTGTGAAGTATAATACCGGGTAGTTAGAGCCTGATGCTGCGCCACTTGATACTTTCTCTCCAACGAGATTAATTTTCCCAGATGCAAGCCCACCACCAATTAAACCGACGATTTCGTCAGCTTCAGCAGAGGATGCGGCATTGCCAGAATCAGTGACGATGCCAATTTTAACATCACCACTAGGGCCGTTTTCGATGAATCCTAAGGCACGCCCTAATATCTGCATGTCTTTTTGGGAAGCGGCTTGTGCGCCAGGCGTTGCGGCAAGCAAGCCCAATGCAATAAGCATAGTTTTTAAATAATGTTTCTTCACTTTAACCTCGTGTTATTACTTAATTCGGAAATAAAATAATTTTGCAAAAGCGTAACGCATTAAATGATTCGTGTAAATAGGGCGGCTTCACATCATACAATTTAAATTATTGTATAGTTTAGTGTTCATATTTAGCTAAGACTTGTTTAATAATTATGATATAAAATAATTATAAACATGTTTGATTTAATTAATTTTTTGTTTAATCTTGTTTGTTATATTAGTAGAAACTTTATTTCATTTTCGCTTATATTTGCCTAAGAATTAGGTGGTGGTATATTTTCAGGAGTACTTCATGTTTCATAAATTGAAAGTTCAAAACTGGCCGTTCGCTCTAAAATTCGGTTTTCCTATAATTCTATTGTTCGTGAGTATTTTAGTCTTGGGCTATAGCGCAATGAATGTTAACGAGCGCATGACGGTCTCTAAAGCAGATTTGTTCAAAGGGCTGAATGATAATACGGCGACTATTGAGCAATTGGCAGCGACAACAAATGAAATTGTGAATGTCAATTTCAGTTCAGCGCTTGATTTGTCAAGAATTATTGAGAAGGCTGTGAATTTGAATTCTGCGTTTTATAATTTGCTGACAGAACAAGCAGCAGGTTCAAATGATAGTGCATCTAGCGTCATGTTAACTTTAATTGAAGATGCAAGAGATCTAAAAAAGTCTTTAGAAACGTATAAAGAAAAATATCCAACTAATGGGCAAACAAGTGCCGATATTGATAAAGTCATCAAAAGTATTCAGGCGAACTATATTGGCAATAATGAAGATGGAATATTTAATATTGCGTCTTCAATGATGGCTTTAGACATAGGGTTTGTTTTAGGTAATTTAGATAAATATAATGCAACATACCAAGACCTTATAAAATTGGTTCAAAACATGCGTGACGAAGCTGTAGATAATTCGAAAAATGCTGCTTCAGAAAGTGTATACGCAACAAATAAGGCAAAAGAAATGAGCCTGGATACACAGCAAAAGTCAAAAGAGGCCA
Organism: Alphaproteobacteria bacterium; assembly: GCA_002690045.1. Taxonomy (GTDB): domain Bacteria; phylum Pseudomonadota; class Alphaproteobacteria; order Micavibrionales; family Micavibrionaceae; genus UBA2705. Next base: position 69,533 of record NZDE01000005.1, read on the forward strand.
GTGCAGAAGTTGAGCGTTTTATGAAACAATCTGCAATATTGAGTGTTATTTTGGTCGTAATTTCGCTTGCTGTGTCTGTATTGATCGCCAAGTTTACTATTAGTTCGGTACGAACGATTGCTGCGGCAACTGATAGTTTGGCAAAGGGTGAAACAGACATTGATATTGAAGCGCTTCACCGCAATGATGAATTGAACGCAATTGTTCGTGCGTTGGAGATATTTAAGCGTAACGCACTTGGTTTGGTTGAAATGCAAGAAACGCAAGAAGCTGAGCGTCACCGTAACGAAGCGGAAAAACGTAAAACTATGCAAGACCTTGCAAATCGTTTTGAAGAATCTGTACAAACGATTGTTGATAAAATCAGTAATGATTTGGAAAACATGGAAAGCAGTGCGGCGGATATGGGTCAGAAAATGGGCAGTTCGCAATCACAGGCCTCGCAAGTTGAGAATAATATGACTGTGACGCGTAATGAAATGGAAGAAGTTGCAAACTCTACAAAAGAGCTTGCGGAGTCTATTCAGGAAATTAGTCGCCAGATTTCAAATTCTAGTGGTATAGCGCGCAATGCAGTGAATGAAGCTGAAAGCACAAGTGCAGCCTTTGAAAATCTTGCTAATATGGCTGTTGAAATTGGTGATGTTATTCAGTTCATCGTACAAATAGCTGAACAGACCAACCTATTGGCGCTGAACGCGACGATTGAATCTGCACGCGCAGGTGAGGCGGGTAAAGGATTTGCTGTTGTTGCTAACGAGGTTAAAACCTTGGCTACACAGACGACGCAAGCCGCTGAGAAAATCGAAGACCAAATTCGTGCAATTCAGAGCGCGACAAAGTCATCCGTGGAATCTATAAACGGTATCGCGAAAGTTATTCATGAGCTGAATGATATTTCGACAACTATTTCCGCAGCTGTCGAAGAGCAAACGAGCGTAACGCAGCAAATCGCTGGTGTGGTAACTAATACCGTGAGTGTTGCATCCAACACAGTAAGCGAGATTCAGAACGTTAACCAGACAATTGTATCGGCAGGGACATCCGCGAGCAAAATGACCGAGGACACATTGCGGTTAAGTGAAGAGGCTGCGAATTTGTCAACATCGGTAGAGAGCTTCTTGAAACATGTGCGTGATGCTTAATTAATATGCAAGGGGGGGAGGTAAGCTTGCGTAAACGTTCATATTTTTACATTCTAGCGATATTAATATCCGGATTCCTCTTGTCCGGATATTGCTATGTGAAAATTAGTTTATATGAACGGCAGAAAAATGATGAAGCTTTATCTAGCCAAGCACGTAATATAGCAAATGAATTTCAGAAGTTTCTTTTAAATAAATATAATACGCTGCGTTATATGAAGGCGTATTTCTATGCTTATGAAGATATAGGCTTATCCGAATTTGAGTTGTTCTCAACAAGTATTCTATTGTTTGAGCCGGATATTGATAGTCTGTTATTTGTTCTTGAGCTTGATACGTCGGCATATACTGATTATGCGCAATATTATGAGAGCACATACGCAAAAGTGCCACCACCATTAGATAATACAAAAGACGGAGACCGTCTTTATGTTGCGCATTATGTGAAGTCTTTTGCTGAGGCGCCACAAAAGACAGGAGAAAATGTAGCGAATAATCCACGTATCTATGATGCGTTAAGGGGCGCATTTGAAGACACAGCGCCAAAAATGGTATTTCTGGATCCGGCTGAGATGCAAGGGACGCATAACGTGTATATTGTCGATCCGCTATTTAGTATAGATAAAAATACACAGACGATAAAAGATCGTATTCATATCGCTAACTATTTTGCAGAGCATGGCTATATTTTTATGGGGTTAGATCTGCATAAATTTATTAAAAATCAAGATCAACTTTTATCCCAGGGGTTATGCTTAACGTTAAGTTATAAGCATCAGGGCGGTTTTAATACACTTTTTGATTCCCAGCAAGAGTGCAACGGCCAAGCAGCACAATCTGAATATGATATTGATTTTTCTCTGTTCGGTGTGGATTGGCATCTGGCATTTGCGCCACGTGGAAATGAAGCTGTAGCCTATATTTGGCAGAAATATTTCGTGCTATATGGTGGTATGATATTCAGCATTCTTATTGCTGCATATTTTTATATTATTCTGTGGCAGCGCGCGCAGGAGCGCATCGCACAGCGTAAGCTAAACGAAGAAATAGCAAAAAAAGAACAACTTAATCTGCAGATGCAGGATTATACAGACAAGCTAGAATTAGCACGTTTGCAGCAAATGGACATTTATCGTTCTTTGCAAGAAGAGAAATTGAAAGCTGAACAGGCAAATAAGACCAAGTCGGACTTCCTGGCCAATATGTCGCATGAATTAAGAACGCCTTTAAATAGTATAATTGGTATCGCTAAAATTATCAGGGAAGATGTAGAGGATAAGCCCGAAACACTCGAAATGGTTGATATTCTCGAATCAGCATCACAGGCTCTACTAGACATCGTGAATGATATTTTGGACTTGTCGAAAATCGAGGCGGGTAAAGTTCAGCTTGAATGTATTGATTTTGATATGAAAGATATTATTAACAATGTAACCGCTTCTTTGAAGCCAATTGCGGATAGAAAAGGGCTATATTTAAATACAAAATTTAATCAGAATGAATTCCCTTTACTTAAAGGTGATCCTTTGCGTGTAAGTAGGATTCTGATGAACCTTATTGGTAATGCTGTAAAGTATACGGTTGAGGGCGGCGTCACAACTGTAATTGATTATACAATTGAGAATAACGAGAAGCTTATTCTTCACTGCTCCGTTTCAGATACTGGCATAGGCATAAGTAAAGATAAAGTTAGTCATATCTTTGAAAAGTTCACGCAAGCGGATGACACCACAACACGGACATTTGGAGGCACAGGACTTGGCCTTACGATTACGCAAGACTTGCTTAATATGATGGGCGGCTTTATCAAAGTCGATAGCGTGGAAGGGCTTGGCTCGACCTTTTCATTTGATCTTCCTATACGGCTCTCTGAGCATGATGCCGATGAACAACTGCCTGCCACGCATGTAATATATGAAGCTAATGGGGATGGGCAAACAGATTTTGAGGCGCGTGTTAAAAATGCACGTATTCTAGTCGTTGAGGATAATGAATTTAATGTGATTTTGATCCGAAAATTCTTGAAGAAGATTGGATTTACTGACGCGGTCTACGCAAAAGATGGTGCAGAGGGAGTTGATGCTGTTCGCAATGAAGCGCCTTTTGACATAGTATTAATGGATTGTCATATGCCTGTGAAAAGTGGCTATGCTGCAACAGAAGAGATACGTGCATTAGAAGCGGATACCAACGGTGCTGTAGAAAATGTACCAATTATTGCCCTAACTGCAGATGCTATGGTCGGCGTAAAGGAAAAATGTTTAAAATCTGGTATGAATGATTATCTTTCTAAGCCTGTAGATTTTAAAGATTTGCGGGCGGTAATCAAGAAGTGGCTCATGTACGATAAACGCGATGCGGCATAATATTCTTTTGGTTTTTCTTTTTTTAATTGGGCACATTTGCCTTGACATAATTTTCCTGTATCGTTACGTTCTCTAAAGAATAAAAATAATATATTAAACAGGGAACAGAATGATGTCAGTATCTGCTTTGACAGCCGAACAGGCTGCGAATCCGCTTATTAATCCACCAAAAACGAAATTTAATATGCCTGCTTGGGACAAAATTAAACCTGAGCATTTTGAACCGGCTATTGAATGGGCAATAGAAAAAGCTTATGCTCAAATTGAGGAGATTAAAGCGGTTTCATTGGGTGACGCCAATTATGAGAATATTATCGAGGCGTATGAATTCACTGGCCAAGATATCGGCCGTATTGTGTCTGTCCTATCTTATTACACGAATAACGCCATTACAGATGAGCTCGTTGATATCGAAGTTGAACAAGGTGCGAAGCTATCTGAATTTTCGGCTAAAGTTGGTACAGATGTTGATCTTTATGAGCGTATTAAGAAAGTCGCAAAAAGTGATGCACCAATGAATGACGTGCAGCGCCGTCTAACAGATAAAGCGTTTAAGGGTTTTGAAGAAGGCCCATTATCTTTGGGCGCCGAAGATCAAAAGAAATATCTTGAACTGCAAAATGAACTTTCACGCAAAACCGCGCAATTTGGTAAAAACATTAAAAACCACATGGACCCGTCACATAAGTATGGTTTGAAAGTTGTTGTGCCAAAGGCTGAAATTGCAACGCGCCTTGCTGGTGTTAGCGCGGACGCTTTAAAACCGTTCACTGATGAAGCGACGGGGGATGTAATCATCGGCGCGCTACCTGAATCAATGGACATTCTAGAACAATGCCAAAACCGCGAAACCCGTAAGGCGATCCACACGAATTGGACTGGCCGCGGTAACATTGGCGCGTTAAACAATGATGCCCTAGCCAGTGATATTCACCACTTGAAACAGCAACAAGCACAGCTTTTTGGTTATGACACGGTCGTTGATGCGACGATCCGTCCAGATAAGCGGGCGGCAGGTACGCCAGATAACGTTTTGAACATCTTACACCGCATCCGCGACGTTGCGTTCCGGGCGAGTAAAGATATCTATGACAAAATTTTGGTTGAAGCGGCGGCTGATGGTATCACAACTTATGATGCCGATGCAGACGATGCAGCGCGTCTTTGCCCATGGGATTTGGCTTATTACGCTAATATCGTGAATAAAAAAGCGGGCGGCATCGACCCAGAAGAAGAGAAAAAATATTTTGATGTTCCTGTCGTGATGGAGGGGCTTAAGCGTTCAATGAAACGCCGCTTCGGTTTGGTGCTTGAAGAAACAAAAGACTTCAAAATGCCGCATGAAGACATGCAGGTCTTCTACTCGAAAAAACCATCAGGTGAAGTTGACGGTATCTTCATTGTTGACCTTTACCAACGTACAACAAAACGTGGTGGTGCATGGATGGATCAAATGCGCCCAGCAGGTATGGTTGACGGTGAATGGCAAGTGCCGATCACGCTTGTGAATTGTAACTACGGCGTTGATAAAAAATCACAGCTGATTTCATTTGATAGTGTTGAAACGCTTTACCACGAATTTGGTCACGGTGCACATGGCCACTTCAGTCAGAAAACACCGTATCAGAGTCTAAACTCGATTAACATCTCATGGGATGCGGTTGAGCTGCCATCACAGTTTAACGAAGTTTTTGCAGGCCTACGTCGTCACTTCAACAGCTATGCGCGTCATGCTGAGACTAACGCTAAAATGCCGAAAAAGCTTTACGACAAGCTAACGGAAACTAAGCCGAGCTTACAACTCTTGCGTCAAAATGAATTTGGTATGCTTGATTTGGAATTATATTCTAATCCAAATAAAATTTCATCGATGACGGCCTTTAACAAAGCGGCCTTTGACCGTACACAGTTAATCGCCAATAAGACGGACAACGTGATGGTTAACCAATTCTCGCACATTATTAGCGGCGGTTATTCATCAGGCTATTACAGCTATGTTTATGCCGATTTCATGGTGTCAGCGATGGAAGACTTGTTTGAAAAGCACGGCCAGAAAGCCGTTAACGCCTTCAAACGTGAATTTGTATCTATCGGCTGTTTGAAAACAGCATCTGAAGCATTTGATAATATTTACCGTGCTTTGGGTGAGCCTGTGCAGCCATTGTCACCTGATGGTTATTTGCGTAAAAACGGCTACGGCAAATATTTGGATGCCGCTGATGCCGAAGGCACAAGTGGCCCAAATGTGCCATTTAGCTTTGATTTTAAGCGCCCATAAGCGTCTATAAACGCGTATTTTTATCGCGCTCTGTCTGGTTACCTCTGGACAGAGCGTTTTTTATTGCTATCTTTCTATAGGCAATATTAATGACAAGAAGAGAAAGACGAATATGTTAGCCGTTGTTTCCCCTGCCAAAAAATTAAAATTTTCAGATGACATGCCTGTTGGCAATACCTCACAGCCATTGTTCAAAGAAGAAATTGTAGGGCTTGTGTCTATTTTGAAGAAGAAATCATCAGCGGATCTTATGGGGCTAATGAGCATTTCCGAGAAATTAGGGCAGCTTAATTTTGAGCGTTATCAGAATTTTTCGAGCAGTTTTGACGCTGAAACGGCGCGCCCTGCCGCATTTCTGTTTCAGGGGGATACTTATGTTGGCCTTAAGGCGGATACGTTTTCGGATGATGACCTTGCTTACGCGCAGGATCATTTTGCGATCCTCTCTGGTCTCTATGGTGTTTTACGCCCGTTAGATCTTATGCAGCCTTACCGTTTGGAAATGGGTACAAAACTCGCTAATGATAATGGCGAAGACCTGTATGATTTTTGGCAGGGTAAGTTGACAGCACATATTCAAAATGTGCTGAAGGATCACAAAAATCCATATATCATTAATCTAGCGTCCAATGAATATATTAAGGCGCTTGATGCAAAGGCCTTTGGTGACAAGTTTATTACCTGTCATTTCAAAGAAAATAAAAACGGCCAGTTAAAAACGATAGGCCTTATGGCGAAGCGGGCACGCGGGACTATGGCGCGTTATATTATTCAAAACCGTATTGATACGCCAGAAGCCCTCAAAAATTTTACGGAAGATGGCTATACATACCAAGCAGATTTATCAGATACACAAAACTTTGTATTTGTGCGCTAAAGAAGGAACAAAAGTATGTTATCAAAAGACCGCGTGAAAGCGCCCAAAGATTTGGCTGAAATCATTGATACAGAAAAAGCCGCTGGCCAAAAAGTCGTATTCACCAATGGCATTTTTGACTTTGTTCATGCAGGCCATTTGGAATATTTGGAAAAGGCACGCAGCCTTGGCGATATGTTGGTCATCGCGATTAATAGTGACACATCGACGTCGCGCATCAAAGGGCCATCCCGCCCAATCAACAAACAAGCGGATCGCGCACAGATATTGGCAGGCCTACGCTGCGTTGATTATGTGACGATTTTCGACCAAGACACGCCAACAGAAATTCTGGACATCCTCAAACCGTCTATCCATGCCAAAGGCGGTGATTACGACCCCGAAAAAATGCCCGAAACCCCAACCGTCCGCAAAAACGGCGGCGAAGTGGTCATCATCCCCCTAAAAGACGGCTATTCAAATTCAAAACAATTCGAAAAAATCCAAGACACCAAAGACGACAAATTCGAACGCCCCGACTGGCTTGCCGGTGCACAGAAATAATTAAACAACAAGTGCGCGCTGTTCATCCATGCCCATGGTGATGATGTAAGGGTCATCTTTTTGGCGGGCTTGGAAGTCAGCTTTGTTGTGCATGCCTTGCCAGCCTATGTCGATTAGGCATTGCGCGACTGCGCCGCCGAGCGTTGTGCCGGGGCCAAGAATGATAATGTTGTCAGGGGCGTATTCTTTGACGCTGACCTGTACGGCGCGGGTGAAGTCGTAATAATCATTGACTTGATGGCCGAATGTGTAATTGAAAATTTCTTCATCTACTGTGGCATAAGGTCGCCATGTGTGACCGCGCCCGTCAATTAACGGGGTGTGCGGGTTATCAAACATGGATGCATCAAAAATATCGAATGCTTTTTCGCTTATTGGGCGCTGTAGCGGCGTGTGGAATGCGGCGTGGTTCGGCAGGATAAGTGGGAAACGGTCTTGCAGCGGCGGCAGCGTATCTTTTAGCGCCTGAAGCGCGGCGGCATTACCGCCAAAGACCATCATGCCGCCAAGCATGATAGAGATATATAAATCATGTTCAGGGCGGGCGTTAATGTCTTTGATGAGGGATAGGAGGTGCTGTTTTTGGTCTTCTTGCACTTCCCAATTATCATTGATAAACGGATAAATCATTTGCCCACCAATCAGCGCGTCCTGCATCAATGTACCCATGGTGTTAATCAGGTGCAGCGCACCCGCAAACGGCAATGCACCGGCGCAGGCAAGGGCAATATACCACCCCATAGAATTACCCGTTACGCAGGCAATATCGTATTTGTCACGGTTAATGGATAGAAAGTCTGCATAGGCGCAGCCATAGATCAGTGGTGATGCATTATCGCCGCGCGTATGGTTTTTGATGGAATAAACCTCCGCGCTATCAAGGGCGGATATGGGAGATTGACCTTGTGTTTCACGGTAGGCGTCAATTTCATCCATTAAATGCTGTTTATCCGCGTGATGACGGGCGAAATAGCCAAGCTCTGGCTTGTTATATGTGCCGCGGCCGGGGGCAATGACAAGGGCGCGTTTTTTCATGCGCTTTTCTTTCTTTTATTGGATTTTGTGATGCTTGTTGCAGCGTCAATAATCTTGTCAACGCTTGGCAGGGTTGATGCATAAGCCTTACCGAGAGGGATGAAGCAGTCCGTTGCTGTAACGCGCTTCATGGGCGGCAGGGCATCCATGTTTTCATAGAGCTTCGTCATAATCTCTTCGCTTAATGACGCTGTTTCGCGGCATTCATCGACAGCCAGAATAGCATCACAATGCGCAGCGGCGGCGCACACCGCATCAACATTCATCGGGCCAAGCCAGCGCAGGTCAATAATGCGGATGTTTAGGTCGTGGTCGGCTTTTAAGGCCTTTTCTGCCTTACGTGAGAGGTAATAACCATTGCCATAGGTGATGATGCATAAATCTTTACCTGTGCCATGGGTATGAATATCCCCTAGTTTAATTTCCGCATCGTCATCAGGGGCGGGATAATCAAACGCCCAGCCCGCGTCTTTTTCATCGTCCAGATCACGAGTCATATAAAGGGCGATGGGCTCAAGGAACGCGACTATGCGCTGTTCTTCATTCGCAAGGCGAACGGCTTCACGCATCATCAGCACGGCATCGCGCCCATTTGATGGGCAGGCGATAATCAACCCTGGAATATCACGCAAAACGGCAATGGCATTATCATTGTGGAAATGGCCGCCAAAGCCGCGCTGATAGGGCAGGCTAGCAATGCGGATAATCATTGGGTTTGTATATTGCCCTTTGGAGAAGAAACTAAGCGTGGCGGCTTCGCCGCGCAATTGGTCTTCGGCGTTATGCAGATAAGCAAGGAACTGAATTTCAACAATCGGCAGGAAGTTGTTTTGCGCAAGGCCAATACCAAGGCCAAGGATAGATTGCTCATCAAGTAATGTATTAATAACGCGGTTACCGCCAAAGCGTTTATGTAGTTTCGCGGTCACGTTATAAACGCCGCCTTTGGGGCCAACATCTTCACCCGCAAGGATGATATGGTCATGTTCTAACATCAAATCATGCAGCGCCCAGTTGAGCAGCCGCGCCATATGTTGTGGCTGCGCCATTAATTTAAAATCGCTGCCAAAACTTTCTGCGCGCTCAGTTTCGCTGACATTATTATTACCCATGCGCAACTCATCACTTTTATGCGGCGGGATTATGGTGCTGGCCACGGCTTCGGCCTCTAATAATTTCGGCTGTAATACGGCTTGCTGCGATGCCGCTTCTATCCGCATTGCGGTATCTTCATAAAGCTTTAGAATTGTATCAGCATCCATAATGCCGTTTTCAATCAGCAGTGCCGCACTTTGGAGGAGGGGGTCTTTCGATTCAATCGCTTCTATCTCCGCATTCTCCATATAGGCATGCGGCGCATCTGCCCCTGCATGACCATAAAGGCGCACACATTCAAAATGCAGAAAGGCTGGTTTTTGTTCATTACGGACATAGGCCTGCGCTTCTAATGCTGTTTGGTATGTTTCGATCAGGTTTAACCCATTACAGCGGAAATATTTGATATGCGGATGATGTTCATAGTTAGAGCGCACCCAATTACGCGGCGTCGGTGTTGAAATGCCAATGCCATTATCCTCACAGACGAATAATAACGGCAGCGCCGCGCCGCGATAACTTGCCCATGCGGCGCTGTTAATTGCGCCTTGCGCCGTGGAATGGTTCAAAGACGCATCACCAAAGCTGCAAACGGCAATCGCACGCGGGTCAAATATGGGTTTATTCTTTAACTTTCGGCTCAGGCCAATACTAAACGCCGTGCCGACCGCTTTAGGAAGGTGCGAAGCAATTGTGCTGGTCTGCGGCGGGATGTTTAGTGTTTTGCTGCCCAGAACTTTGTGGCGCCCGCCTGATATGGGGTCATTTTCTGCGGCGCAGAAGCTTAGCAGCATGTCCCAAAGCGGCGTTTCCCCTGCATGTTTTGTGCTGCGCTGAATAAGGAATGCCGCATCACGATAATGTAAAAAGGCAGGGTCCTTTAAGGGGAGCGCTTCGGCCACGGCGGCAAGCCCTTCATGGCCGGAACTGCCAATCGTATAAAACCCTTCGCCCATGCCTTGCAGCACGCGGGCATAAAGGTCTAAACGGCGGCTCAAGATTTGTGATTCGAATAAGGTGACGAGTTTTTCACCTCGCAGCGCCGTTCCATCAAGCCGCGCCGCGCCGATAATATCGGGCAGGCTACGCGCTCCTAGGCTTTGTATAAAGTTTTCATGGACGACTTGGCTGCGATCTTTCATAGCGAAATTTTATCACTCTGTTACCCCCTTGTATAGAGGGCGGGTCGCATGAGTTATGCTGCTCTGCAAATTTACTTAGGGCGGGGGGCGGCCTATAATTTGTGCCCAGATTCGTATTTAGGAGGGATATATGGCGTCAGCAGCAATTGAAATAACCAGTCAGGAAGATTTCCTAATACATTATAATGATTTTAAAGCGCGCTTTGCGCGGATGCAGCCTGAAAAAGAAGTCATTGTCCGTGACCCTGAAATGGATGTTGAAGGTTATGTAGTTATTTGGAATACGGGTATTAGTAAGGATGGCCCACTTGGTCGCTGCGGCAAAGGCGGAACGCGTATTACGAAAGACTTAAGCTTAGAGGATGTGCGCCGTTTGTCCCGCGCGATGGCAGAAAAAAATGCAGCAGCAGGATTGCCACTTGGCGGCGCAAAATCAGGCCTAAAGGCGGATCCAAACGCGCCAGATTACGAAGCAAAATTCAAACGTTTTGCTGAGCTGTGTCGTCCGTTGCTCCATGAACATGGCGGCATTTTTGGTGGGTTCGGTTACGACATTGGCGGCAAGCCGCCATATAACGCGTTATGGGCATGTGAAGCGCTTGGCTCAACGCGCAGCTTTACGGGCAAGCCCGTTGATATGGGCGGGACGGATTACGATAAAGAAGGCATTGCTGGCCTTGGCGTAGCAGTGGCGGGTAAAGTGATGCTTACATATCATGGGGTAGGCGTATCTGCTGCTAGTTTCGCTGTGCAAGGGCTCGGCGCAATGGGCGCAGCGGTGACGCGTTATTTTTCTGAATTTGGTGGGAATCTAAAGGTACTTTCTGACCCGAAATATAAAGGCGCTTGGCGTTTCCATGATACGGCGTCACCAGAGATGATTGCGGCGTTAACAACACAGGATTTCGAAGCCGTTAATGCACTGCTGCCAAAAGAAGCTACGCATTTAGGGGAAGATTGCTTTGAAGCACTTTATCAAGATGTGGATGTTGTGTTCCCTTGTGCGATGGAAGATGCCATTACTGCAGAAAATGCACCTAAAATTCAGGCGCGCTTTGTTTGTGAAGGGGCGAACAACCCTACAACGGAAGAGGCGCATGAAATTTTATTCACCCGTGGCATTCACGCTGTGCCAGATATTATTGCCAATCCGGGCGGGATTATTGCAGCTTTTGTCGAGTTAACGTCAAATGTTGATAATGAAGAAAACGCCAAAAACCGTACGAAGGTTGAAGAAGCCAAGCGTCAAACGATTGAAAAAGTCACAGCATCGACCACAGCCTTCCTTGATTTGGTTAAGCAAGTCGCCGCACCTGCCGATAAAGTCGGTGACTTTATTGCATGGCGCAATATTCTCTATGGGGTTTAAGTCCTTAATTTGATACAATCATTCGCGTAAATTAATAAGAATAGGAATAAAAATGTCATCAGCTACTTATCACTGGGAAGATCCATTATTGTTAGACAGCCTTCTGACCGAAGAAGAGCGCGCTATTCGCGATATGGCGCGTAGCTATGCGCAAGATAAGTTACAGCCACGCGTTCTGAAAGCCTATCGTGATGATTATTTTGACCCAGATATTTTAAAGGAAATGGGCCATTTAGGGTTGCTTGGCCCAACATTACCCGTTGAATATGGCTGCGCAGGAGCAAGTTATGTTGCGTATGGCTTGATAACGCGTGAAATTGAACGTGTGGATTCAGGCTATCGTTCTGCGATGTCTGTGCAGTCCTCACTTGTCATGTTCCCGATTTATAAATGGGGCAGCGAAGAACAGCGCCAGAAATACCTGCCGAAACTAGCATCGGGCGAATATGTCGGCTGTTTTGGGCTAACTGAACCAGATGCAGGGTCAGACCCCGCAGGTATGAAAACTCGCGCCGTAAAAACCGCTAATGGCTATAAAATTAGCGGCAGCAAAATGTGGATCAGTAATTCACCAATCGCTGATGTGTTTGTTGTGTGGGCGAAGTCTGACGCGCATGACGGTAAAATTAAAGGCTTCGTTCTTGAAAAAGGCATGAAAGGTTTATCCGCGCCATCTATTGAAGGAAAATTATCCCTACGCGCATCTATAACGGGTGAAATTGTTATGGATGAGGTTGAAGTAGGCGAAGAGCATTTATTGCCAAATGCAAGTGGCCTAAAAGGCCCATTTGAATGTCTGAACCGTGCACGTTACGGTATCTCATGGGGATCAATGGGCGCGGCGGAATATTGCTTCCACGCAGCGCGTCAATATACGCTCGACCGCCACCAATTTGGTAAGCCACTGGCACAAACACAGCTTATTCAAAAGAAACTGGCCGATATGCAAACGGAAATTGCCCTTGGATTGCAGGCATCACTGCAAGTTGGGCGCATTATGGATCATGGCGATTTCGCGCCAGAGATTATTTCTATGGTCAAACGTAATAACTGCGGCAAAGCTTTGGATATCGCCCGTCAGGCGCGTGATATGCATGGCGGTAACGGCATTGCCGATGAATTTCATGTGATGCGCCATATGTGTAACCTTGAATCAGTGAACACATATGAAGGCACACATGATGTACATGCGCTTATTCTTGGGCGCGCAATAACGGGTCTACAGGCATTTTTCTAGGTAACAGAAACGCACAGCCATAATACAGAACAAAGGAAAGGCATGTTGGAATAAAGCCAACATGTAAAGCAGGCCATGGATATTGGCCTTGCGCCTTTAATATGCCCAGTATCGCCATAGCCGCGCAGCCGCCAATTATAGATAGATATGCGCCAATTGTCGTGCGTCTCCCCCATGAGAAACTTAGAAATGTAGGCACAAGAATAGCCGCAATCGCGCCAGAATAGAGCGCCAAATCCGTCATATAACGCGGTGGGTTTAGGCCGATGATGAACGCGCCGCCTAAAATTAACGCCATAATCCCCTTGGACAATAATACTTGATGCGAATGGTCAATCTTCATAAATGGGCGGATCATATCACGCGTCGTAATTTGCCCGATGGATATGAGCAAGCTATCAGCCGTCGACATCGCCGCGCCCAATGCACCCATGATCATGAAGCCCGCAAGTATCGCGCCGAGCGCCCCAATCAAGCCAATATCTTTAAAAATTTGTCCCATAACCATATTAGGGTTTAGGCCATCGCCATAGTGAATATAAGCAAAACCGCCAAGGATTACAGCAAGGACAAGTGTAATGATGCGGCCAATAACGGTGCCGCACACCATAATATTTATGTCGCTCTCTTGTTTCGCCATAATCGCGCGGGTGAGCAAATGCGGCTGAATAAACACACCTGCTGTAACAACGGCCATAGTCAAAATCATTGGCCATTGGAACTGCCCTTTAGCCCCTGGAGGTATAAAATGAAGGGGAGATTGCGTGTGTAAATCTTTAAATAACTCTGCAACCGAGAAATCAAAATGATAAGAGAGAAAAATCACGCCAAAAAGCATCCCGATGATAATAGCGATAAGCTGTATAAAATCCGTATAGGCCACTGCGCGCATACCGCCGAGGAATAGATAGATTAGCACAATGCCCATCATCGCCCCTACGCCAGTTAGGTAGTCAATGCGTCCATCTGAATAGGAATCTATAAACGCGCCAATGCCAACAAGCTGTAAGGCAACATAAGGAAGAAGCGATGCGGCAAAAACAAGCGCCAGCAAAAAACCAAGTTTACGAGAATTATACGTATTACTAATCACTTCAATAGGTGAGAATATACGTCCATCGCATGCAGCGCGGTGGAGCTTTTTGCCAATAATGATGAGTAGGGCTAAGCCTATCAAGTCGGTAAACCCAATGAAGTAGAGCCCACTTAACCCATGAGCATACATTAAAGCGGGCAGACCAATGATTGAGAATGTGCTGAATAAACTGGCGACATAGGTGCATGTTAATACAAGTGGGTGCAGCGTTTTGCTCGCCAGAAAAAATTCATTAATCCCAGGCATGACGCAATGTGTTGATTTATATCGCGCATATAAAACAAAGCCTAATATGGCGATAAAATAAGCCGCGACTAACCCTAGGATTATATGTATATGCATAATAACCGTGCCATAAAAAGTATTTTTTATAATGTATTATCAATTAGTTATTGATATAACACAGTCACTACCTATCGTCAAAGCCTGTCTTGTAGAGAATTCTTAAGCTTTTGTTTACTCAATACAGACAGAATCTTACATGGGTATATTAGTTTCTGTTAATGGATTTTAGGTATATGAATAATCATTCTTACAAAGTATTACTAGTTGACGATAGCCAAACGGACTATCTATTAGCTGCCCATTATTTGGAAGAATATAAAATAAGCAGCTTTGATGTGGATTGGGCAAGCAGTTACCGTGAAGGCCTAAATAAAGCATTATCACAAGATTATGATTTTTGTTTGTTTGATTATCGTCTGGGTATGGATAATGGTATGCATTTAGCTAAACAGTTGCGTGAGCAAGGGTTTGAGAAACCTATATTGTTATATTCTGGTGAAGGCCTAGCGAAAATATCAGTAAACGAAGATTTCGAGCTTCTCTCAGGCTATGTTTCTAAGAACAATTTATCAACGGAAACAATTATGGCCAGCGTGAAAGATGCAATCAGCGGCTTGGACTCAAAATATGTGTCGAGGGACTATAAGCGTAAGGGACATAAAC
This sequence comes from Alphaproteobacteria bacterium, assembly GCA_002690045.1. Classification (GTDB taxonomy): domain Bacteria; phylum Pseudomonadota; class Alphaproteobacteria; order Micavibrionales; family Micavibrionaceae; genus UBA2705. The sequence continues at coordinate 84,664 of NZDE01000005.1, forward strand.
ATAAAAAGCGTAGAGGACTTATATTCAGAAAATGGGTCACAAAAATTTTCTGTGATCCAGATTATATTAATATCAATGATAACTATTTCCACCGCGACTTGTTTAAGTAACCTGAGTTAAGCGTAATAAACTGCGTCCCTGTGCTATAGCTAAGTTTACTTTTTTTAGAATTCTTTATATAGTTTAACGGATGTGGCAGCTCCACCGCCTCTATATTTTGGATTGTTAGCTTTTTTAAATTATAATTCTCTTATGTTAACCTAAAGGTAATGTTTTCCATAGTATATTATTCTTTGTGAGTGAGTGTAGGGTGTGAGGCGTAAATTGCGTCAAGGTTCATCTGTACATTTCTGTGTAAAATTGCATTATATTAAGGTGGTTCTATGGGAAGATTAGCACGTCTGTCCCGGCAGCCCGTTATTGGGCCTGTCGCACGCAACGTTATGGGGTATATGGTCAATCGTGAAGCTGCGAAAATCGCGGAGCATTTTGCAAACTATATTCAGCCAACAATAGCCAAAGTACAGCACGAAAAAAATGAAGCATATAACATTCGTCATCAAGTATATTGTCAGGAGTTAAAGTTTGAGCCAGAAAAGAAAGACGGCCTGGAAGTCGACTCTTTTGATGGCCATGCTATTCACTGCCTTATGCGTCATAAACAATCTGGACAGGCAATGGGGACGGTAAGGGTGGTCACCCCACAAGAAGAACATCATTTATTACCGTTAGAAGTTCATTGTTCAGATTTTATTGATGACGGTAAAATGAACCCTTCACGTTTTGAGCGGGAGGAAATATGTGAGATCTCTCGTTTAGCTGTGCCAGCGTGCTTTCGCCGCCGCCGTACAGATAAATTTGAAGGTGCGGCGACGGGCGCGATCAATATAGAAAGCTATTCTGATGATGAAATGCGCTGTATGCCGTTTATTGCGATTGGCCTATATTTAGGGGCAGCATCCATTGCGGTGCATCGTGATATTCATCATGCTTTTGCGATGATGGAACCAAGGTTGGCGCGCAGTATGCGTTTTGTTGGAATAGATTTTGAGCAAATTGGCGAGGCGCGTGATTATCATGGTTTACGTGCACCATATTACATCTCACTTGACCGTTTAAACGCGGGTATTAAGCCGGGGCTTAATAAGTTGTATCGCTGTGTGTCAGATCAATTATGTGAGGCGGTGGCGGAGCTTCAATTGTAAAGTTCTAGAATGAGATAGATTACGTGCATGCTTTGATATATCATGCAGAATGTCAATATAGCGGCGCGTTGAGAAATCTGGAGCGCTTCTGTAATTCTAAAGTATATGCAGGTGTCATGTTTGATTACAACAAAGCGTTTTCCCGTAACATTGGGTGGATAACCACCGAAGAACTCACTGCGTTACGCGCGAAAAAAGTGGCGATTGCGGGTGCGGGCGGTGTAGGTGGTGAACATTTGATTACGCTAACACGGCTGGGAATTGGGCGCTTCTCAATTGCTGACTTTGATGTGTTTGAGGTTCATAATTTCAACCGCCAAGCTGGCGCGTTTATGTCGACTATTGATCAACCAAAAATAGACGTTATGGCACGTATGGCACAGGACATTAACCCTGAACTGGATTTGACGGTCTTTGATGAAGGGATTAATGAGACGAATATTGACGCTTTTTTAGATGGCGTGGATTTATACGTTGATAGCCTTGATTTCTTTGCCTTAGATGCACGCAAGCTAGTCTTTACCAAGTGTACGGAAAAGAAAATCCCGATTATTACGGCGGCGCCGGTTGCCATGGGCTGCGCCTTTCTATGTTTTATGCCAGGGCAGATGACCCCTGAAGAATATTTTCGCTTAAATGATGCCAAAACGGAGGATGATGCCTTTATTCGATTTTTAATTGGGTTATCTCCAGCGATGTTGCAACAGAACTGTTTGGTAGATGAAACGGCGATGAATTTTGTGGCGCGTAAAGCGCCATCTACGCCGATGGGTATAAAATTATGCGCGGGTATCGCGGGGAGTTATGCGCTTAAAATTCTGTTGGGTAGGGGGCAGGTTTGTGTGGCGCCACATGGCCTTCATTTTGATGCATATAAAAATAAGTTTAAGAAAACATGGCGACCTTGGGGCAATAGGAATCCGCTGCAAAAACTTTTGTTTAAAATGGTGCAATCGAAATTGCCCAAATAACGCGCTTTGGTTTTGACTCGTTTTCAACGCTGTGCTACACCCTATTATATAAAATATAAAAATACATAAACAGGGAAATCAGATGAAAACGCCAACGGATATTTTTAACCGTCTTGAAGACATTCATAAAACAGCCAAAGCAAAAGGTGCGGATGGCGTTGTTGCGTCTTATACATCTACACAATCGCGTGAAGTGAGTGTCAGCCGCGATGAAATAGAGCGTGTTGAGCAGCCAGAAGACAGCGCCTTTTCAGTCGTTGTCTATCTAGGACAGAAAACAGGCTCTGTTTCCATTGGCTCGGCGCGCCCTGAAATTATTGAACAATGTATTGATCAGGCGATCTTTAATGCAAAAATGCAGCCAGATGACCCTTACATTATGATGCTTGATCCGTCCGAACTGCCACAAAGCTATGCGCAGCTTGATAGCGTTGACCCTGTCGCGCCAGATATGGATGCGTTATTGGGGCGCGCAACAACGGCGTCTATGGCTGCAATGGACGGTCATAAGAAAATTGTTCTGGCTGAAGGCAAGGCGGGGTGGAGCAATGATGCGCGATATATATTGTCATCTAATGGTTTCTCTGCCGTAGAAGAAAGTACAGTACATTATGTTCAAGCTAATGCGGTGGCGCTAGAAAATGGGGCACAGCAAGTGTCTTATGGTCATGATGCGCAAATTTATGCGGAGGATTTAAAGGCTGCAGATGCCATCGGGCTTAAGGCAGCGAAAGGTGCAATTGCGCGCCTGTCACCACGTAAAATTGCCGCGCAAACCGTGCCGGTCGTGTTTAAACATGGTGTTGCATCGGGGCTGATTGGTCATTTTGTGAAGGCTATGTATGGCACGTCTGTATTGCGCAGAGAGTCCTTTTTGGCAGGTAAACTGGATCAACAGGTATTCGCACCGAATTTATCTATTATAGAAGACCCGCTATTGCCGCGCGGACTAGGTTCATATGCATTTGATGGTGAAGGTATAGCCGCACAAAAACATAATTTCGTGGAAGATGGTGTTTTAAAAATGTGGCTGTTTGGTAGCTATGGTGCGCGCAAATTTAATGATGAAATGGGCACGAATTATAAATCAACTGGCCATGCTAATGTTCGCCCATATTATTACATGGAAGGCGGCACAAAAACGCCTAAAGAAATGATCGCCGAAGTACAAAACGGCTTTTATATCACTAGCCTGATGAACCTAAAAGTTAACCCGTTTGATGGTAGTTTCACATCACCCGCAAGTGGTTTCTGGATTGAAAATGGTGAAATTGCTTATCCAGTTGAGGGGGCATCAATTGGTGGTAATTTACTCGATGTCTTTAATAATGTGGAGGCGGCGAATAATGTAAACCGTCGTAAGCATGTCCATATACCAACACTACGTATTGATCAATTTAAAGTAGGTTAAATATCGAGTTCTAGGGGGGGGAATGTGTTTTTCAGAATTATTTTAGGTGTCCTATGCTTGAACATGTTTACCTCTGTGGTGCAGTACGCCTGCGCAGAGGATAGGGTGTACCGCATCGGTGTAGAGGCTGGGAATTATGGGCCTTATCATTTTGATGATGGTGGCGCTTATAAAGGATTTCTCCCCGATATTGTAAATCGTTTTGCTGTTGATTTAGGCTATCAGGTGGAATATGTCGCGTTGCCTGTAAATCGGTTGAATCATGCTTTAGTTACAGGGCAGATTGATATACGTATGCCAGATAACCCAAATTGGTATGTTAATGAGAAATCTGCACATAATGTGCATTATAGTAAAACGATTATTTCATCCAGAGCTGGCTTAAATGTTTTCTTGGAATATAAAACAGCGGATATAAAGACAATAGGTATGATCCTTGGCTTTAACCCGATTGAATATCAAGAGGATCTGGATGGTGGTCACTATGATTTGATTGCGGCGCGCGATGTAGAAGGTGTTTTGCGAATGGGCATATTGAATCGTGTTGATGCTGTGTATGGTGATTACAACGTGTTCCAAAGTACATTGCGCCGAATGGGGGAGGATCCTCATCAACTTATTTTTAAAGAAAACTATCGATATTCAGAGCATGACTATCAACTGTCAACCATAACTGAAAAGGCTTTTCTTAATGCATTTGATGCATGGTTACAGCAAAGTCAGGATGTAGTCACAGAACTCAAAAGGCAGCACAGCTTTTCTGTTTCTGAGGATGTGCTACCGCAATAATTCTTAGCCTAAACCGTCAATCTTTAGACCATCCATACGGACAGTAGGTTGCCCTACGCCGACAGGGACCTGTTGGCCACTTTTACCGCACATACCAATACCGCTGTCGAGGCTGCTATCGTTACCTGCCATAATCACATTATTCATCGCTTCTGGGCCGTTGCCTTGCACGGTCATGTCTTTGATCGGGTGGTTGTAATTTACCTTACCGTTTTCAATTAGATAGGCTTCTGTTACGGCAAAGTTAAATTTACCAGTTGTTGTGTTGACACTGCCGCCAGACATGCCCGCGACGTAAACGCCATGATCTACAGATGCGATGACCTCTTCGGGGGCATATTCGCCATTTGTCATGATGGTATTGGTCATGCGCGGCATTGGACGTTCGTTATAAGCTTCGCGGCGGCCATTACCTGTGATCTCCGCGCCCATAAGGCGGGCATTAAGCTGGTCTTGCATATAGCCAACTAGAATTCCGTCTTCGATCAACACATTCTTGCGTGTTTTGAAGCCTTCATCATCATAATTCAGTGAGCCGCGGCGGCCGTCTATATTGCCTTGGTCAATAATCGTAACGCCTTTTGACGCCACACGTTGCCCGATTTTTCCGGCATAAACGGATTTGTTCTTGCGGTTTGCATCGCCCTCAAGGCCGTGGCCGACCGCTTCGTGGATCATAACAGCAGGCCAACCAGGTGCCATTACAATAGGGACACTACATGCGTTCATTGGTACGGCGTTTAAAGCCACAATTGCTTGACGGTAGGCTTCATCTGCTGCGTGGTGGATGCTTACTTCGTTGAACAATTCTTTGTAGCCATAACGTCCGCCGAAACTAAAGCCGCGTTCTACAGTCTTGCCGTCTTGTTCCATCTTAACTTGGACACCGAAACGGGTAAGAGGACGTAAATCGGCGACGCGATGACCATCCGCACGGATGATCTGCACCGCTTGAAATTCTGCGCTCGCGGAAATAGATACATCAATGATATGACTATCCTTGCTGCGTATATATTGGTCAAGATCCGTTAAAATTTGAATTTTATCCGCGTTATCCATTTCAAGGATAGGGTTCTGTGTATCATATAACGGACGAATGACGCGTTGGCGCGGCACAATAATATTTGCATCATGACCGTGTGTATGAATGGCACGGACGGCTTTTGCAGCGTTTTGTAGCGCGGCCATGTCAAGGCGTCCACTACTTGCAAAGCCTTCTTTATCATCTGAAATAAAGCGCAAGCCAAAGCCTTCTGACACACTTAGTGGGGATGACTTTAAACGTCCTTCATAGAATGAAAAACTTTCTGCCCAACTTTGTTCCAAGAACAATTCACCGCCATGTGAACCCTGAAGTGAAGATGTAACAAGCTGTTTGACTTTTGGTTTGTTAAGATCGGTTTCGCTGAAAAACAGCCGATCCGTTACGGCAAGCGGACGCATTATTGATTTCCCTGTTCATATATATTTTTTATTTTCTATATTAGTAACAGATTATCGCCGCTATGCAAGATCATAATGTGAATTTTTACAATCAACCTTCGGCTTAAGTTAATAATAAATAAAATTTTGTTTGTTACCGTGATAAGTGTGGTTTTATGACGTTATGCTGTGGGGGCAAATGTATTTCCTAAAAATATTATTGTGTATATCTATGCTGTTGGTTGTCAGTAACACCGCACTTGCGGCGATGAGTATTGATGATGCATATGCTGCTATCCCTAAAGATCGGGTAACTTATGATCCGGCGCGTTCCAAGCTTGATGATTATCATCAGCAGTATTTTGACGCATTGTTCGGTTTGGTGGATGGCGCTGTGGTCATTCGCGTTGAATTATTGGATAAAATGCAAAATAGAAAAAACTATGACATTAGTTATTACCGTGATTTTTATAACATTATCATTGATGATATCGCGAGCTTACCAGCCCCTTATGATATTTATCAGACGCAGAATCTGATAATAGGCGCGTTGCGCGATCAGTGGCGTTTTTTTGAAGAATGGCATGCCGCGCAAGGATATGCGCGTGAAGGGTTCATGAACTATAGCAGCCATCCCGCTGTTCGCCAGTCTAGCATGAAATTAATTCAGGCTTATAACACTTATATGCAAAAGTTTCCACGTGAATCAAGTTACAATAAGAAGGCGTTCTATACGCATTTATGTGCGTTGGATTTTATATAAAAGGGTATAGCTGGAAAATGAAAATGACGGAAGAATGGCGCGCAATTCTGGGTAAGGCCATATGGGCGGCAAGCGGCGATAATGCGCAGCCATGGTCGGTAAATATTTTGTCAGAAGATCGTGTTGTTGTACATTTAGCGACTGAGAAGCAGAATGTTTATAATTTAGTGCCTATTCCTGATTGGATTTCTTTGGGTATGTTCATCGAAAATATGTCCTTGGCCACGGCGGGATTAGGAAAGCGCATCGATACAGAAATGATCGATGATTATCAAATACAAGTAGATTTAGTCCCTGAAAATGATCTTGTCATTAACCCGATAAGCAAATTTATTGAATCGCGTTCGGTTAACCGCCTATCGTATAAACGTGATCAGATCGCTGCACAAACAAAGCACAAGCTGGCAGCGTTGTTTGATGAAGATATGGAGCTGCATTGGTTTGATACAGATAAAAAACGTTTTCAAATTGCACGGGCTATTATGCGGTCGACGGACTTGCGTTTGCGTATGGAAGAAACATATCAAATTCATAAAAATATGCTTGATTGGGAAAACGCACAAAGCCATGATGGGCTGCCTATAGAGTCTATAGGCTTGTCAGCGTTTAGTGCGAAGTCACTAAAATGGCTATTAGCAAATGAGCGCCGAAATAATCGCGTAATGAAACTGCCGGGCGCAACTATATTTACGCAGATTGAACTGGATTTAATTCCAGCTATGCTTTGCGGCGCGCATTTTATTGCATCATTTAAGCCTGATATGCGCCCGCACCCACAGGCGGTAGATTATGTGCGTGCAGGCCGCGCTATGCAGCGGTTTTGGTTAACGCTAACGCAGGAACATTTGTGTATGCAGCCATGGTATATTGTTTTTATGTTTTCACTTTATGTCGAACGGGGGATGTTTTTTACTACGCAACATGACCGTGCGCAGAAGCTTTATAAACACTTTACGCAGCAGATCACTGCGCCTGAGAATATAAGTGTCAATCATATGTTCTTTACTGGGCGCGTAGGCGTGCCAAATAAGAACCCTAAGGGACGGTCATTGCGTAAACCACTAGATAGCTTTATTATTGATGACGGTTTATGACCGTTTTTATTTGCTTATAGTTTTTTTATTTAATTTTTTTCATCACAAGCAGGAGTTCGCCATGGATATGTCAGAAGAGCAAACCAGAATATTCCAAGACAGATTACGTTTTTTAAATATTAACGAGGATGTGAGAAATGATTTGCGCGCGATTGAGCCTATTATCTCGCAAGATTTGAGTGCGGTACTGACAGAGTTTTATGAGCTGATTGGTGAATGGCCTGAGTTGAATAAATTTTTTGCTGATCAAGCGCAGAAAGACCACGCAAAAGGCGCACAAGAAAAACACTGGGCGACTATTGTGCAAGGTAATTTTGATGACACATACCATCAATCTGTTCTTCGCGTCGGTAATGTCCATAACAGAATTGGGTTAGAGCCGCGCTGGTATATTGGTGGCTATGCCGTGCTAATGTGCGGTATTGTTGACCGTATATTGGATCAAAACTTAGGCGGTAAATTCGGGAAAGGTGATCGCCTCGAACGCTGCAAAAGCCAGATTAAAGCCTTTATAAAAGCGTCTTTGTTAGATATGGACATGGCGATTTCAACTTACTTTGATGAAGGTAAGAAAGATATGGAGCGGACTATGCAACGCTTGGGAGATGAATTTGATCAAAATATTTCAAGCTTTATACAAACGCTTGTAGCCGCTACGGGGGAGCTAGGCTCGACATCGAAAAATATGAGGGACCTTGCTGAAAACAGTAAGGATAAAGCGGGACAATTACAGCAAGCATCGGATAGCGCCACAGAAAATGTTAATAGTGTTGCAGGTGCATCGGAAGAAATGTCAGCGTCGATAAATGAGATTAATGGTCAGGTTGTGAATGCGACTAAGATTACAGCCGATGCAGTTGTTGAGGCAAAGCAAGCGAGCGTGGCTATTAGCGAACTAAAAGGCGCGTCTGAAACAATCGGGCAAGTTATTGGTTTGATCCAAGATATTGCAGAGCAGACAAATTTACTTGCGCTGAATGCGACGATTGAGGCTGCGCGCGCGGGGGATGCGGGCAAGGGCTTTGCGGTTGTCGCAAGTGAGGTTAAATCGCTTGCTGCTCAGACAGCTAAAGCTACGGAAGATATTCGAGAACAAATTCTTGCGATGCAAGGGGGGACAGATAAAACAGTGGTGGCAATTGAAGGCGTGGCGAAAACGATTGACCAAATTAGCGAGATTACCACTACAATGTCCGCAGCAATGGAAGAACAATCCGCCGCAATGCGTGAAATTGTTCAGAACACACAATCGGCTGCAGAAAAAACAAACCAATCTAGTGGCTATGTTGGTATTGTGTACAATAATAGTGATGAAACATTGAACTACTCCGTCAGCGTTAATGATGCAGCTAATGATTTAGCTGATCGTACGGAAAAACTGCGCGGTGTGGTTGAGGTATTTTTAGCGAATTTCAAAGCATCGTAAGAAAGGATGTATAATGGTTAAATGTTTAGTAGTTGATGATGTTGAGCTGACACGTATGACTACGGAACACGTGCTTGAAAAGATGGGCATGGAAGCTGTTTTGAGCGTGGATCTTGATGATGCCAAACATGCGCTTAGCCGAGGCGGATTAATCGCTGTATTATTGGATTGCCATATTGGCAAAGAAGATGGGTTTGGGTTGTTAGAATTTATTCGCAATGAATATAGCTCTTTGCCAGTCATTATGTTCAGTGGTGTTGATATAGCATCGAAAAAACAGAAAGCCATGAATCTTGGGGCGACGGATTTCCTTGAGAAACCCACGACCGTTGAAAAAATAGCCCAATGTTTCAAGAAACATGGGCTATTGCCTTAATTCGTATAAGTTAGCTATTTTGTTTAAGCGCCTGCGTGGTTGATACAAGCTGGCGAATGGTGTTTTGTAGCATCTTTGTTAAGTTCTCATCTTTGAGCGTGCCGTCTTCTTCAAAGGCAGTGAATCCTGACGCAACAGCGACTTGCGCAGGCACAACATGTACCATGATGTTGCTCAGCATCATGCGCAGTGGTACTAATCCGCGCAGGCCGCCAAGCGCGCCAGGGGCAACTGCGCCCAAAGCGGCGACTTTATTGCGGTAAGCGGATAGGCTTTCTTCATTTTCCGTGTGTGGACGGGAAATCCAGTCTAAGGTGTTTTTCAATAATGGCGCGATAGAGCTGTTATATTCTGGTGCGGCGATGAAAAAACCATCATGCGCCCAGAAAAGTTCCTTAAGGGCTATAGCCTTTTCTGGTAAGCCGGATTCTGCTTCTAAGTCTCCATCATAAATAGGCATGGGAAAATCTTTTAAGTCAATATAGGTGACTTCTGCGCCTTCTTGTTCCGCTATGTTTGCGGCAAGCTGTGCGAGCTTCTTATTGGTTGAATCTTTACGGGCGCTGCCAGATAGGAAAAGGAGTTTTGTCATGTTGGTTTGCTTTCTTGTTATGGGTTGTATCTATAAATTCGTTAATTTGTTTGCTCAGGAACTTCAATAATAAGTATTTCGCTGCCCTCGTTTGCGGTGAGGGTTATTGCGGCAATATCTGTGATTTCCGCGCCGTCCCCAGATTGTAGTGTGTGTGTATCATTAATTATAATTTCTCCATATGAAACAAGTAAATATGATTGATTTTTAATGTTATGGTTCAGCGATTTTCCGCGATTAATCCGTCCGCCATAGATGCGTGCATTTTGATGAATAAATAGGGCTTTTTTGTCTTCATCTTCCGAAAACCCTGAAACGAGTAATGGGAGCTCATTCTTAACTGAAGACTTAGGAAATTCTTTCTGTGCCCAACGTGGTTCTACATTCTGCTTATTTGGGGCAATCCATATTTGATAAAGTTTCGTTTCTTCGCTTTCAAGGTTATATTCTGAATGATATATACCGCTGCCCGCACTCATCACCTGCATATTACCCGCCCCTGTGCGGCCTTTATTACCTTTGGAGTCTGTATGTGTGATGGCGCCTTGCCGAACGTAAGTGATAATTTCCATGTTTTCATGGGGGTGCGTGTCGAAACCTGCACCTGCTTTGATGATATCATCATTAATTACGCGCAGCGCACCAAAGCCTGTTCGTGCTGGATTATAGTAGCGCGCAAAGCTGAAATGATAACGCGCATCTAGCCATTGATAATTATGGTGTCCTAAACTTTCATACGGTATGTGCTTAATCATGTATACGCCTTTCTGCTTCATGTAAGTTCAGTATGGCACGCATTGTATGTATTGATAATATGCTTGTGGGTAACTTTATTGTTTCCAAAATGGAAGCAATTATTGACCAGGCTTTACAGAGGCACGTCGACTAGCGAGCAGCAATATGGCTATACCTACAACAGCAGATAATAAAGAGCCCGTGAGGACACCAAGTCTAACAGCTGTGATGTTCTCAACGTGGTTAAAAGCAAGCGTACCAATGAATAAGCTCATGGTGAATCCTATGCCGGTTAATAAAGATAAGCCGTAGAAATGTAACCATGTTACGCCATTTGGCAATTTGCATATGCCGACCAGTCGGGCGAGATAGGTGAAGACAAAAACCCCAAGTTGTTTGCCGACGAAAAGGCCAAGAATAATACCGACGGTAATAGGGTCCATGAAGGTGTCAAGGGTAATGCCTTTAAAAGATAAACCCGCATTGACGAAGGCGAATAGGGGGATAACTGCGAACACCACCCATGGGTGAAGTGCATGTTCCATGACTTTTAAAGGAGACAGGCCATGTTCGTTCTGAACGCGTAGCGGAATAATCAGCCCTAACGCCACGCCCGCCAATGTCGCATGAACACCAGATTTGAGCACACAAGCCCATATAAACAACCCGATCATAGCATAGGGGCCAAGACGTGTAACACCGAGCCTGTTTAACGCAAAGGCGAAAGCAAGCCCCGCGCCAGCAAGTGATAGCGCATAGAGTGATGTATCATCTGTATAGAATAGCGCAATGATAATGATAGCGGCGAGATCATCAATGATGGCAATGGCAACGAGGCACACTTTCAAAGCATTAGGGACACGATTTCCTAAAAGGGTTAATACACCCAATGCGAAGGCGATGTCCGTAGCTGCGGGAATAGCCCAGCCACTAATTGTGTCAGGATTACCCATGTTAAAGGCCGCATATATCAAAGCAGGCATAATCACGCCGCCGATGGCTGCAATAAGGGGGAGTGCTAACTGGCTTGGTTTTGATAGATGCCCTTTTAAGACTTCACGTTTGATTTCCAAACCAACCAATAAAAAGAAGACCGCCATTAAGCCATCATTGATCCAAAGTAATAAAGGCTTATCAATTTTGAATGTGCCTATTCTTAGGGTAACTGGCGTGTCTTTTATGGCATCGTATAGCGTATAAAGCGCGGTGTTCTCCATGACTAGGGCAAGCACAGTGGCGCCAAGAAGCAAAATGCCGGGGGCGAGTTTTGAATGAAAAAATGCGGTTATAAACTGGATCATGATGAGCTCGTATATTTATGCGGTGGCAAGTTTAAGTGTTGTGTTAAGCAGGACGTTTACGCCTTTCTCAATATCACGCCAACTTGTCCACTCTTTTGGTGAATGGCTAATTCCCCCAACGCTTGGGACAAAAATCAGGCCAGCTTCTGTAACATCACACATAAATTGTGTGTCATGCCCTGCGCCGCTTGGCATGCGCTTATATGAGAAATCTAAAGCTTTGCAGGTCTCTTCGATAATGTCGCACATCTTGGTGCTGCACTGTTTCGGCTCTAACCAGCTGTTTTCGTCATATTCGAACATTAATCCCTTTTCACGGGCAATAGAGGATAGCACTTTTCGGCAAGATTGGCCAAGATTGTTTAATATTTCTGGTTTAAGGTCACGCCCAGAAAGCGAGAACTCAACAGCGCCTGGTACAATGTGACAGAAACCTGGGTAAACTTCCGCCTTACCAATGGTTAGGCGGCTTATGTCTGAACCATCTTCAGAAATAATACGCGGGAATTCATGCGCAAAATCACATAGCCCTAGAAAGGCATCTTTACGCTGATCCATTGGTGTTGTCCCTGAATGGTTGGGCTCACCAATTAAGCGAACTGTCCAGTCAAATACACCTGTGATCCCCTCTACAATGCCAATGGATATATTGGCATTATCAAGCACAGGGCCTTGTTCAATATGTATCTCAAGAAAGGCTTTAATTGTATGTGGCTCTCGATAAGCATTCAGCGCATCCATGGGGTCTAACCCAAGGGCTTTCATTTCATCTTTTAAATAGATGCCGTTTATATCGGTTACCGATTCAATCCAGTCACGGTCGATCAGGCCGCACATAGACTGCACACCGAACATACCGCCAAAACGGCCTTCTTCTTCGCTAAAGCCGATGACTTCAATAGGCGTATCAATGGTGATGTTTTGATCTTTTATTGTGCGGATACATTCTAGGCCCGCCAGAACGCCTAAGGTGCCATCAAACATGCCGCCATTTGGTACGGAATCAAGGTGAGAGCCAAGAACAATGGCAGGCTTGTTAGGGGCGCCATAACGGCATATCACATTACATGCGCCATCCATATATGGTTCTAGCCCAACGGCGCGACATTGTTCCATAAACCATAGGCGCCCATCATAATCTTCACGGCTTAACCCTTGGCGCGTAACGCCATGTGTGTCTTCATCGTAGCCGATTTTGCTTAAGCTAAGAATGTCGTTTTTAAGGCGGTTAATATCAATATTATATGTGGCATTCATATGAAATACGTATTCTTTTTTGTCGTTTTGTCTAGGGATAATATCATAGTTATGCGTTAAGGTGTAGGGGAGCCGTCGTATAAGCTATGATCAGATAGAAAGATGGATCTTTTTACTTAAAGTAACTCTTATAAACATATATAAGTAATGTCGCGAGCTTAGAAAACATTAACGTTTATAGGGGGTGACGCGTATGAATAAAAAGGCATGTATCTGTGGTAAAACAAAACCTTTCGCCGATTGTTGTGGTCGATTTTTATCGGGTGCGGCAACGCCGAAAACACCAGAACAATTAATGCGGTCGCGTTATGCGGCATACGCATTAGGTGGGTATGGAGAATATTTAATGTCTACGTGGCTGCCTATTTCTGTTTATGGGCTATCGTCTGCCGAGTTGTCAGAAAAGACATTAGATTGGCAACGTTTAGAGGTGATAGCTTCGTCTCAACAAGGTGATAAAGGGGTTGTGGAGTTCAAAGCATGGTATAGGCGTGCACCTAATTTAGATGATCTGGATTTCATGCATGAAGCATCAGATTTTGTACGTATTAAATCGCAGTGGTTTTATGTGGGTGCTCAAACGCAATAATGATGTTTGCGTTCGAGCAATATACAAAGAAACTTGCCTTTAAGCTTTCTGTATATCGTTAATAAATACACTGATACTATCTTTTAATGCTTTTGAGCGTACCGCAAGGTCGTCGGCCACTTGACTAACGCCTTCTGATGATTTTTGTGTCTGCATAGTTGCGGCGCTAACATCATCAATGTTTTTAACAACGACATTTGTACCATTTGAGGCCTCGGCAACATTTCGTGATATTTCTTGTGTTGCCTGGGTTTGTTCTTCCATTGCCGCGGCGATGGATGTCATACCTTCGTTAAGTTGTTCAATTGATACGGCGATTTTGTTGATAAAATCAACGGCATCTTTTGTGTCGGCTTGAATGCGATCAACTTGTTCTTTGACTTGCTCCGTTGCAGAGGCTGTTTCGCCGGCAAGATGCTTAACCTCGTTCGCAACAACGGCAAAGCCTTTACCAGCATCGCCCGCGCGTGCGGATTCAATTGTTGCGTTCAAGGCAAGTAAGTTGGTTTGTTCAGCAATGTCTGTAATTAATTGAATAACATTGCCAATTTGATTTGCGGAACTTTCAAGAATACGCATTTTTTCAACGGTGTTTTTGGTTATATCCTTGGCATCAAATGCAAGCTTATTCGTATTGTTAAGCTGTTGGCTTATTTCTGCGATTGATGCGGTAAGCTCTTCAGATGCTGCAGCAACATTCTCAACATTAGCGCCTGCGCTCTGTGCTGTAGACGCAACTTCTTGTGATAGTCTATTTGTGTTATCGGCTATCCCTGACATTTCAATAGCTGTTTGCTTCATATTATTGGTTGCAAGCTCTAGTGCTTCAGTTACTTGGCTGGATTCACCTTTGAATATATCAACGATTTTCTCGATATGTTTTGCGCGCTCAATTATGATCTGGTCGTTCTTTGCTTGTTCAGCTTGCAGCTTCTCGTTCTCTATGCCGCTATCTCGAAATGTTTCTAAGGCACTGGCAAGCTGGCCAATCTCATCTTTCCTTTCAGCGCCGACGATGGAAACATCCCAAACTTTATCAATCAGTTTGTTCGTGACGTTAACTAAAGTGCGCAAAGGGTTAGATACTGTTCTGACAACAAAAGACAGGGCAAAGATAACCGTTGCAACCATAAATAATACACCAGCAATTGTTGTCATCATTGTAAAGTCCATTGAAGACTTTAATACGGCGGCTTTCTCGGCAGAGATTGCTTTGACTTTCTCTAGAACATTTTCAAACTCAGTGTCTATACTTCGCCAAAGAGCAATATTCTCAGGTGATGTTTCATATAACCTTGCGACATCCACGGTGTATGGCGATAACATATTCTTTAACTGTGGTTGCGCTATGTTTGTTTCATGTTGCGCTAATAGTTTGTCAACATTCTCAAGGTTTTCGAGAAGCGTTTCTTCGTGAATGCTTTGCTTCGCTTCTCCTATAAGCTCATGAACGTCAGCGTTGTATGCTTTATATGCTTCTCTTTGATCAAGGTCTCCTGAATTTAGAAACAATGCTAAAGCCTGATGCATCAGGACACTTTTATTGGATATAGTCAGCAATAGCTCCTCATCATGCCGGACTTGTTCCATGGCAAGTACGGCATTATTTGAATTATTGGCTGAATACAGGATAGAGCCACCAGTAATTACATTGATGAGGAGTAATGTTCCAAAAGAGATTAATAGCTTTGTTTTAATATTTACATTCTCGAGCATAGCCTGCACCTATCTGTATTATTTATTGTTATGATTATTCAAGAATTAAAAAATGTTTTAAATACTTGCTCTGCGTTCTAATTCAGACAGATTTATTTCAACTGTCACTGCGCCTATAACTTGCGCATTGGCGGCGTCGGCAATTGACAAATTCACCTGAACACGCCAGATGCCAAGTTTATCATCATATTCAGGATCGTCTATAAAAACCGCGCCAACACCACGCGGATATGTTTTTTGGAACTTGCCTTCATCGCCCTGCCAGAAATCTGATGAAATGTTACTTTGCCCAACATTTAAGCCATTTTTGTCCATAACAAACATCTCAGAATATAGGCCTATAGAATGAGCCTGTATGCGTGTTAAGTACGAAGATAGCGGGTTTGATAATACGGCAGAAATTAATGGTTTTTCGTCTGCTTTAGTTTCGCTGCGCCATTTCTTATCCAGTGCATCAATATCATCTTGAGAGAGATTGTTATATTTGATGTTCTGGTTTTTTATCGAAGCGCGCACGATTTCTGTATTAATAAAATCACGGATATTGGAAATGATTTCATTGTCGATTAGGCTTTTGGACGGTTGTGCATATGCGGGGTTAATGGCTGTAATAAGCAAAATGCAACATAGAAGAGTAGACAGTTTCGTTTGAATATAAGTCATAAGAAATAGTCCTTATTCATTTGTTTTTAAAAAGATATATAAAAATACTTTAAATTAACATACACTAATAAACCATCATATCATGTTATAAGTTAATGTTCTATAAATATAATATATATGACTTATTCGGATGAAGTAAAAATTCTCAGCAGAACGTGTCCTGTATTTTTTACGCGTTTTGTCTTAAATGCACTTGCAAATGTTACAACATAACACTACAACAGACTCATTATTTTAAAAAATGGAGATGTGTTATGCCTGTAGCTGTTGTTGGTGGCGCTGGCTCTGACGGTAAAACTACTGTTCTTGAGCTTGTTTCTAAATATTTAGTTGTTAATGGTGATGAACCATTAATTATTGATGCAAACCCTGACCAAAACTTAGCGAGCTTCTTAGGGCTTCCGGCTGGTGATGAAGCAAAGCTGCCAGAGATTTGTGAGCATTGGGAAGATATTCGCGACCATCTAGAAGGACAAAACCCAGATTATCCGAATAAAGATTTTGTTGTCGATACGTCGCCTTTGACAAAAAATTCAGCGCGATGGAAGGCGGGGGACGTTCAAGACCATATCATCAACACATATACAGCCGCGCATGAAGGTATGCGTTTAATGCGCACTGGTACATATGAAGCGAAAGATATTGGTGCAGGCTGTCTGCATGATAAAATAGGCACGCTGACATTTCTGCTGAATCATATGGATGACGGTATGCATGGCGAAGATCGCGTAACATTTGTTGATAACGCACATGGGCGTGATGCATTCGGTACGCCGCTTTATGCGCAAGGTGACTTGATTATTGTTGTCGCGCGCCCCGAAAAAAAGTCGATTGATATAATGCTCGATTATTTAAAAATGGCGGATCAGGTAGAACAAGATATTGGCCATAAGATTAATGTTGCCGTGATTGGCAACCGTTTTAGTACTGATGCAGATATTTTTGAAGCGCAAGAAAAAATATTTAAAGAGCTCGCTGGAGATCGCTATATTGCGGCGCTTCAGAATGATGAAGCGTTAGAGCGCGGCCTTAATGCCGAATTAGCTGGTTTGGTACGTACAGGTTTTAATATAGCGGCAAATGATGGGCGCGCTATTCTTGATAATATAGAGTTGTCAAACACAGGCCCAAGACTAGATCAGTTAAGCGCACATAACATTGCGGCGTTAGAAGATATTGCAAATGCAGTGAAAAATGCTGATCGTGTACCTGAACGTCGCGTTGAATGGAATGCGCTGTGTCTTGGGCGCGCAGAGTATCTTGATAAATTGGTTGATCCGTCCGTTCGTAAGCAGAAATCTGACTTCGTGCCTGATCAACATAAGCATGGCCCATCTTGTGGTCACCATCATCATAAACACGGCCCAGGCTGTAAACATTAATATTATAATTAGGGAAGGATTTAGAGTATGCGTATGGCATTTTGCGGTAAAGGCGGAAGCGGTAAATCAACATTATCATCATTAGTTGCGCGTTACATGGCGTATAAGAACATGCCTGTTTTGATCATTGATGGCGATATCAATCAGCATCTAGGTCACGCCCTCGGATTTGAAGAATCTGCATTAACTGCTCAGCCTAAAATGGGTGTGGATTCTAAATTATTGATGAACACAATTGTTGGTAAAAATCCGCGCGTTAAGTCAGCAGACTTTCTTACAGAATCTACACCTGCTGGTCGGGGCTCTGGTTTTGTTTACTTTGATCAGCCATCACCAGTTTACGATCATTATCAAATGGAAAAAGACGGCGTTCGATTTATGGCTGTCGGCAGCCATGAGGAAGAAGAAATTGGCACGACATGCTTCCATAAGTTTACGGGTATTTTTGGCATGTTCCTTAACCACTTTATTGACCGTGACGATCAGGTTTTAATTGGTGATATGTGTGCAGGTGCGGATCCATTTGCATCATCTGGTTTGGCATCACGCTTTGATGGCATTTTCCTAGTGGTTGAGCCAACCCTTAAATCAACGGGCGTTTACGACCAATGCATCAAATATGCAGAACCTTACGGCACTAAGATTTTTGTGATTGGTAACAAGGTTGAAGACGAGGCTGACGAAGCCTTTATCAAAGAACGTATTGGCGATGACCTTATTGCGTGTTTTGGCAAATCTAAATACGTAAGAAATTTAGAAAAAGGCATCTTCGCACCAATCTCTGAACTTGAAGACGAAAACAAGGCTGTGCTTGATACAATTCTTGAAAAAGCATCTATGCTTAAACGTGATTGGGCACAATATCAGGCTATTGGCATGAAGTTCCATAAGCAGGCCGCAGAAGGTTGGGCAAATGCCATGTATGGCGTTGATATGATGGATCAATTCGACCCTGAATTTTCTTATGAAGATGTAATGGTGGATACAAAAATGGACAAGGCCGCTTAATTAATGTCAAACAGCCCCACCATATATATGGATTATGCCGCAACCACGCCGATGGATAAGCGTGTGGTTGATGCAATGTCGCCATGGTGGGGTGATTTTGTTGGTAATGCGTCTTCACTGCAAAATGCGCATGGTCAAATGGCTAAACGTGCTATAGATAAAGCGCAAAATCAGATAGCTGATGCTATTGGCGCAGATAAAGATGAAATCATCTTCACCTCTGGTGCGACGGAAGCCAATAATATGGTGCTGCTTGGTTTAGCTGAACACCTAAAGTCAGAAGGTAGAACGCATATCGTTACATCTAAAACAGAACATGCGTCTGTTTTAATGCCTGCTATGCAGTTAATGCGCACAGGCTTTGATGTTGCTTTCTCAACATTACTCCCGTGTGGGATGGCAGATGGCAAAGATGTTTTAGCTGCGCTAAACGAAAATACAGGTCTTGTATCCATTCAAGCTGTAAATAATGAAACAGGCGTTATTAACCCGTTAGATGAAGTTAAGGCAGGTCTTATGGGTACTGACATCTTGTTTCATTGTGATGCTGCACAGGCATTAGGCAAAGCGCCGTTTAATGTAAAAGACACGGGCGTTGATTTTGCAACGCTTTCAGCGCACAAAGTCTATGGCCCGCAAGGTATAGGCGCGCTTTATGTTCGCCGTGAAGTACAGTCATATTTGAAACCGCTTGTTTATGGCGGAGGGCAGCAAGGCGGTTTACGGTCGGGTACATTGCCGACAGCTTTAATTGTTGGTTTTGGCGAAGCTTGTGCGATAGCAGTGGCAGAACAAAGCGCCGATAAACAACGATTTGAAAACTATCACCAAATAATCCGTAGCGCGCTCGATAAGGCACAAGTTACATATAAAATTAATGGTCACGACCATGGCAAAGATAGCACACTTTGGCGCGTCCCGAACATAATGAATATTTGCTTTGAAGGTGTTGAAAACGAGTGGCTTTTAGAAGCTATCCAAGGTTTTGCCTTCTCAACAGGCTCGGCCTGTTCGGCAAACGGGAATAAGACTTCACATGTATTGGAAGCAATTGGTTGCACAGCTACAGAAGTTAACAGTTCCATACGTTTATCCTTTGGGCGTATGACTACCGAACAAGAAATACAGCGTGTAGCGACCGAACTTGCACAGGTCGTATCAAGCTTACAAGAACTAACACAAGCAGCATAAGGAGTATGTCATGTCAAATGCAGTTCAGCAGATTATAGAACAAGACAATACAACAAAACTGTCATTGCCACCGGTCATTAACCCAATTACGGAAGCATTCATTGATCGTAATCCAGATATGATTTTTGATTTGGTTGATGCTTTTGGTTCGCCTTTAAACCTTATCTTTCCGCAGATGATTGACCGTAATATTGCGGCATTTAAAGAGGTTTATAAGAAAAACAACTTATCAGGCCAAATATACTTCACCAGTAAGCCTAATAAATCCGTGTCGATTATGCGTCAGGCATCGACCAATGACGTTAATATTGATGTATCATCAGAAAAGGCGCTCCACACCGTCCTCTCATGCGGATTCAGACCGGAGCGCATCGAGTGTACAGGACCCAAAAATTTAGATTATTTATCCTTAGCCGTACAGCAAGGCGTCACCATTAATGCAGATAATTTAACAGAGCTACAACAAGCAATCGAGATTAAGAAAAGCCTTGGCCTACAAGAAAAATTACGTGTTTTTGTGCGCCTGTCAGGCTTTAACTCTCCGCGCGTTAAATTTACGTCACAGGACGGTACGTTCGGCGTTCATGTTAATAAAGCGCCTGAGATTTTTGCTTTTCTTAAGGCGAATATAGAAGACCTTGATTTCCAAGGCTTCGCTTATTACTGGAGTAGCGCAAGCGAAGAACAGCGTATTGTTGCGCTAGAAAACGCACTTGAACTGACAATTGAAGCAATAGAACAAGGCCTAAATCCTAAGGGTCTGAATATTGGCGGAGGCTTCCACATTCAATATGCGAAAGACCGCAAAGAATGGATGCGCTATGTGGATCAAGTAAAGGAATCTTTACTTGCGCTTGGCGGTAGTGAACTGACTTGGAATAATAACGGTCTGGGCTTCCGTAATGAAGGCGGCTTGATTAAAGGCGCAGCGAATTATGTGGATCACCATATGCCAAAAACAAGCGCCGAAGACTTTGACCATATGATCAACTTGCCGCTCCCCGCGTTCGATGGCATGAGCGCCGCGCAAATCCTAAGCGATAGCTTGTTAGAATTATATATAGAGCCGGGCAGGGCATTACTTGACCAGTTAGGTGTCACGATTGGCCGCGTAAATTTCACGAAAAAATCTGTCAATGGCGAAACCATGGTTGCATTGGACATGAACCGATCAAACCTGCATTCAACACACCAGAAACTACTAACAGACCCAATTATATTTCATAAGGATCCGTCAAAATGTAAGCCATGCCCTGAAGGCGTTTATTATTACGGTAATCTATGCGTGTCATATGACATTATCACATATAATAAAACCTTCCCTGATTTGCTGCCTGAGCCGGGTGATCTGGTGATGTTCATAAATACCGCGCCTTATATTATGGACTTTATTGAATCAAACACACTGCACCAAGAAACAGGCAAAAAAATAACGATTATTGAACAGGAAGATCGTTTCCGCTGGTTCACGGATGAGAAGTATAAACCTGTTATTCAAAAATACTTAAATAAAGGAGCGTAACTATGATCGTAGAACGCATGACTGATTTAATTGGTGACACACCACTTTTGAAAATCCCTGCTGAAGTTACGGGGCTAAAGAATATTGACCTATACGGTAAACTTGAACTTATGAATCCTTTCGGCTCAGTGAAAGACCGTATTGCATGGCATATGATAAAAGATGATATCGAAGATATGGCTGCAAAAGGGCAAACTATTTTTGAAAACTCTAGTGGCAATACAGCCAAAGCCATCTGCGCCATCGCGGCAAGTTACGGCGTACCGTTCAAATTGGTGAGTGCCATTGCCAAGGTCAAAGAAACCAAAGATCTGTTGCGCATGTTAGGGGCAGATATTGAAGAATTTGCCGCAGCAAGCGATTGTTTTGATCCAAACGACCCAAACGACCCGCAATATTTGATTGAAAAAGCTGTCCGTGAAACAGGCGGCGACATCTACTTTACATCTCAATTTACGAATGAGAAGAACCCAGAAATACACGAGCAAACAACGGCGCAAGAAGTCTTAGCTGATATTGGCCGCGTTGATTATTTTGTTAGTGGTTTAGGTACGACAGGCTCAACATTAGGTATGACCCGTGCATTTCGTAAGAATAACCCTGATTGTACCTGTATTGGCCTGACATCCACAAAAGGGGAGTTTGTACCAGGCATCCGTTCACTTGACCAAATGTGGGAATCTGGCCTGTACCAGCGTGACAATTATGCAGATGTGGTGACTGTAAGCGAGAAAGGCGCATTAGAAGCAATGTTTACCCTGAACCGCCAGCTTGGCTTGCTTTGCGGCCCATCGGCAGGGGCGAATTATCAGGGCGCTATTGATTATCTGAAGACAATTGATGAGACACTAACTGAACGCAAGAACGCTGTCTTTATCGTTTGTGATCGTGTTGAATGGTACATGTCTTATATATCAGAACGTTACCCTGAATTGTTCGGTGAAAAACCAAAACCAGACTCACTGTTTAATTTTGACTTTGATAGTGCTGATAACGCGCCATTATTACAGGCAGAGGACTTACAAAACTGGCAACAAGAACATAACCCAGTTGTTATTGATGTGCGCTCATCAATTGCGTATCGTATTAATCATATTGATGGCGCGATCAACATGCCGATTGAGATGTTTGAGAAACTGATAGATAGTAACTCACCATTTCCGAAGGAGCGCCCAATATTGCTTGTTTGTGCTGTAGGTGAAAAAACAACGCGCCATGCGGCTTATTTGAACGCCCGTGGCTACGATGCGCGTTCACTAGACGGCGGCATGATGGCGCTTAAAGCGCTGAATATGCAGAAAGCGGCATGATGATGGGCAAAATTCCCCGCCCTATGTGTATGCCTTTATAGGGTGGTAATCTTTCACCCCATAAGATTTCGATTTTTCTAGGTAAAAATGCAGTGATACACTATAAACGTATCTCTGTTGCAATATAACCTTGAGAAGGTAGACAATAAATTTGGTCGCGCTAAAACAACTTGCCGAAACGAGCGGCGGGAATATCTCGGATGAAACGCTTTTTAGGCTCATCGCAGAAGATCTGGAAACTCAAGGTTACAGTATACGGCATGGCGCGCTTCCTGATGATATAGCAAATGCTTTATTTTTATATCAGCAAGATTTAAACGCGAACAAATATGCGAAAGCGGGCATTGGGCGCGGCAATGACTTCCTAAAAAACAAGTTTGTGCGTACAGACGAGATATGCTGGATTACAGGAGAGTCTGAAGCTGGGCGCATGTGGGTTGATTGGTCGTCAAAACTACAGAGATTTTTGAACCAAAAACTGTTCTTGGGACTGTTCTCATTTGAAAGTCATTTCGCACATTATCCGCCAGGGGCTTACTATAAAAGACATTATGATGCGTTTCGTGGTGAGACCAATAGAGTTCTATCCGTTGTGACCTATTTAAACCCGTCATGGGGTCAGAATGATGGAGGGGAACTCGTTATATATCAAGATGAGCACGATCATGAGGGCGTCAAGGTTGCGCCTGCGTTCGGCACAATTGTTGTGTTTCTGAGCGAAGAGTTCCCACATGAGGTTTTACCTGCAACAAGAGACCGATATTCCGTAGCAGGCTGGTTCCGCGTTAATACGTCAATCAATAACAATATTGATCCACCACGCTAGGCACATATCTATTTTATTTAACGATAGTGGCGCCTCTTAAGCGATAGAACACATTATATTCATCGTCCTTATAGACGAGCTCTAATTTACCGCTGAGATTCACAGGGTCATACTGAAACTCTATTGCGCCTTCAGTATGCACTTCTATGATAAGGTTTGGTTTTACGTGGTAGTGAAAAGGACAGCTTAAAGGGAAGGGGCCAAGCAAGAATAACGCTTTGCCGTCTTGTTCACCAATTGGAAACAAAAAGCCTTGTATAATAATATCTTGTCCATCTAAGGCTTTTAGCTCATCAGTGAATTCTGGGCGCACGCCGCTCCATTCAATGCCGTCTGCATCTTCATAGCTATAGGGTATTTGCGCGGTACGTCCAAATACTGCCCATTCTGTTCCGCCTTCTGGAATAGTGACAAACTCATCAATGCTCTCGATAATTTCTTCTTGTGTATATTGTGCCGTGCTTTCAATTGGCGTCGTTTCATATCCGAATGCTTTGGTTATGAATGTCCCTGTGTCTGACATTTTGGTGTGTGAAAGAGGGTGGCTTGGGTCTTTAGATTTAGGCGCCATGAAAGGCGTCGCTATTATTAATAATACAGCGAAGACGCAGCTAGTCTTAAAAATATTAACCAGTGTTTTCTTGATGTCGTATACTCCGTTATGGTCGTGTGGATAGCTGCTTTATAATATCAATATTGGCGGCACGTATCGCGGGGACAAGTGCTGCCATGACACCAGCAATAAAAATGATTACGATAAAGGTCGCGGTCATATAAGTCATAGTAAATTGTGCGCCGCTTGCTTGTAAAGGTGCAATCGCATGGCATAGTGCGTTAAAGCCGAATATGCCAGCAAGCCCCCCGACACAAAGCCCTGCGGTTGTTATGACAGCGCCTTCAGCCAAGATAATCTTGATAATTCTTGTTTTTGTGTAACCAATAGCCCTTAACACGGCTAGATCACCTGACCTGTTTTCTAAACTGCCTGCTAGGCCGCTAAATATACTTAATGCGGCAATGACAATAACGAAGAAAGATAATGTCGTGAAGCTTTCAACGCCAATGCCTAGAGCCGCAGAAAGGCGCGCGGTTTCTAGTGCAGGGTTAGCCGCCAGCAGCGCTGAATTTTTATTAATTGTCCGCGGTAAATTAATATTCGCGATCGGGGTCTTTGTTTTGATTAATATAGCCGTAATTTCGGATGGGCTATGTATAGATTCGGTATGGTTGTGGTTATGCCCCGCATGCTCATCTTGGTGTCCATGTTCGTCATGATGGCCATGATGAGCATCATGATCATGGGCGGCATGCTCGTCTTCGGAACTGTGGTCGAGATGGATATCGTCTTGACCATGAACATCCAAAACGGAATTAACAGATGTGAGTATTAAACGATCCAGAACCGTGCCTGATGGTTTAAGTTTGCCAACTACAGTATAGGGATGATTGTCATGTTGATGGTTATGGCCTGATAAACCATGTGCGCCAATAAAGTGATTATCAACATTCAGGGGGACCGCTGCACCTACGACAACTTCATATTTATCCTGCCACGCGCGCCCAGTCATAATCTCAGCCTTGTAATGCTGTATATAGCTGTGCGACGTACCGACAATTCGATGGCCTTTCCAGCTGTCGCCCAAAGCAAGCGGTATAGCGTGTTTAACGTGCGGATGTTTCATCCATTTCTGCGCTTCTCTAAACGGAATATTTCCTGTTGGTACATCGATATGATAAATAGACGATAAGACAAGTTGGAGTGGGCTGCCTTTCGCACCAATAACGATGTCTATGTTTTTTCCGTCTGTTGTTAGCCGTGAATGAATATGATGCCCGAATTGGGTGATAATAATCACAAGCGTCACGCCTAGTGCCGTCAATAGTACGGATAAGAAGACATTCAGCCAGCGGTTCTTTAATGAACTTGTAATAAGTTGAAAATCATTCATCGGCCGACCTCCAAAACTGTATCAAAGCGTTCTTTTATACGCGCGTCATGTGTGGCAGCAATGATAGATGCGCCTGTCACCTTGGCTTGTTCAAAGATTAGGTTCATAACATGATCGGCATTTTTGTCGTCTAAGGCAGATGTAGGCTCATCCGCAAAAATGACGGATGGTTTATTCGCAAGCGCACGCGCGATTGCTACCCTTTGCGCCTGTCCATGGCTAAGGTCTTTGGCTTTTTGGTGCGAAAATTCTGATAAGTCTAAAGCATTAAGCAAAAAGTCGATGTGGCCCCTGTCTTTGTTGTGCTGCGCTAAGCTAATGTTTTGCAGCGCAGTTAAATGCCCAATGAGATTAAGTTTTTGGAAGATAAAACCGAAATTACTGGCTCTTAAATGGTCTAACTGTTTGGCGGATAACTGCGTATAGCTTTGACCATTGAAGATAA
Organism: Alphaproteobacteria bacterium; assembly: GCA_002690045.1. Lineage (GTDB taxonomy): Bacteria > Pseudomonadota > Alphaproteobacteria > Micavibrionales > Micavibrionaceae > UBA2705. The sequence continues at coordinate 110,607 of NZDE01000005.1, forward strand.
TATCACCGGCGGTTATGGGCATTAAGCCTGAAATCAAGTTTAACAATGTCGATTTACCGCAGCCTGACGGTCCAATAAGAAGCAGGTGCTTATGATTATCGATCTCCAGTAAGCTAGGGATCAATTCAGCTTGGGTAAAGTTGTCATGCATCAAATTTTGTATTTGGAAAAGCATATTTAGAAGCTTCTTAATTGTTAAACTTAATGACTGTTATAATATAACAACATATTTTATCAAGTGTAATCACATGCAAAGAATAAAACTGCGTTTACTTGATTTTTTTCTTCATACCTTTACTTATGTGCGCATATAAGTGAAAATTCTTTCACATTTAGTGGATAATCAACGAACCACAATAAATTAATACAATGTAGCCCGAACAATAGAAAGATTTGCGAATGCCATTAGATATTCAGCCAGGACAAGAATTTATTAAGTCAAAAGCCGCAGTGGCATGGGCTGCGGGAGAACCGCTTCAGATAGAGGAAGTGGATGTACAGCTTCCCAAAAAAGGGGAGGTGCTTGTTCGTATTGTTGCCACAGGCGTGTGTCATACAGATGCATTTACGTTGTCTGGTGAAGATCCTGAAGGTGTTTTTCCTTCAATCCTAGGCCATGAAGGTGGCGGTATAGTTGAAATGGTTGGAGAAGGTGTAACGAGCGTTAGTGTTGGTGACCATGTTATCCCACTTTACACAGCTGAATGTAGAGAATGTAAGTTTTGCAAGTCTGGTAAAACAAATCTTTGTCAAGCTGTGCGCGCGACACAAGGTAAAGGCCTTATGCCAGATGGCACAACTCGGTTTTACAAAGATGGTCAGCCGATTTACCATTATATGGGCTGCTCAACTTTCTCTGAATATACGGTCTTGCCTGAAATTTCTCTCGCAAAGGTCAATAAAAGTGCATCATTGGAAGAGGTCTGCTTGCTTGGTTGTGGCGTGACAACGGGCATGGGCGCTGTGCTGAACACGGCCAAAGTCGAAGCAGGCAGCACAGTGGCGATTTTTGGTCTCGGCGGTATTGGTCTTTCGGCGATTATCGGCGCGCGCATGGCGGGGGCAGAGCGTATCATCGGCATAGATATCAATGAAAGTAAGTTTGACCTTGCCAACCAACTTGGCGCAACCGATGTCATTAACCCACAAAAATTTGATAGGCCCATTCAGGATGTCATCGTTGAGATGACGGATGGCGGCGTTGATTATTCATTTGAATGCATCGGCAATGTCAATGTGATGCGTCAGGCCTTGGAATGCTGTCATAAAGGTTGGGGCGAGTCGGTGATTATCGGTGTTGCGGGTGCGGGGCAAGAAATCTCGACACGTCCGTTTCAGCTGGTTACAGGCCGCGTATGGAAGGGCAGCGCCTTTGGCGGCGTTAAAGGCCGTACAGAGCTTCCGCAAATCGTCGAGCAATATTTGGCGGGCGAGTTTGGCCTTAAAGATTTTATCACACACACTATGGGGTTAGAGGCCATTAACGATGCTTTCGATTTGATGCATGAAGGAAAAAGCATCCGCAGCGTCATTCATATGAATAAATAATCACCTTTAAACTGGAGAAAAACGTGTTGGAGCTTTTGAAAAAGAACAAGGTTTTTGATGGTTGGCATGAGCAATATACCCATGCCTCCCAAACATTAAATTGCAAAATGCGTTTTTCTATTTATCTGCCCCCACAGGCAGATGCACAACAACCCGTCCCTGTTTTATATTGGTTATCAGGCCTGACCTGTACCGATGAAAACTTCATGCAGAAGGCTGGTGTTTTTCAGGCCGCAGCTCAACATGGTATTGCGGTCGTCGCGCCAGATACAAGCCCGCGCGGTGATGATGTAGCGGATGATGATGGTTATGATTTAGGAAAAGGTGCTGGGTTTTATGTCGATGCGGTTGAACCGCCATGGAAAGAGCATTATCAAATGTATAGCTACATAACGAAAGAGCTTTCCATGTTAATAGAAAGCTCTTTTCCTGTGTCTGATGTTAGGTCTATTTCAGGGCACAGTATGGGCGGCCATGGGGCGCTAACAATTGGTTTGAAAAATCAAGATGCCTACCGTTCAATATCTGCGTTTAGCCCTATATGTAACCCGATAAATTGCCCTTGGGGGAAGAAAGCTTTTACAGCTTATCTAGGCGAAGAAACGAATATTTGGAAACAATATGATGCCTGCGAGATCATTAAACACACCAAAGTAACACGACCAGTTCTTGTTGATCAGGGGACTCAGGATGAATTCCTCTTAGAACAGCTCCATCCAGAAGCGCTAGAGCAAGTAGCCACAGCGCAAGGCGCTGATATAACTATTCGTTACCAACCCGATTATGACCATAGCTATTTCTTTATAGCTAGCTTCATAAGCGAACATATCAAGTTCCACGCCCAGAATATGGCCATCACTGATGTGCAAGTTACACTGAATCCTGTTTTGTGATTTAGCACTATATTAATAAAGCCTATAAAAACAGCCTAAATTTCTATTTCCTTCATATCTTACAATAAGATAGGGGTAGTGTCGCAAAATTTAACTAAGCTTGAGAACGCCCTCTAAACACGGTTTATCTCACCGTAGCCAAGCGATAAAACTGCTCTGCTGGCGACAGGTTTTGATCTCTATACTTTATAAATTGTAGTTGTTTCTTCTTAATCATATTCATCAGTTCAATTCCCGCTAACGTCCTTGACGCAGTATGCATTTTCCTGAAGGACCCCATGGGGTTAGTAATGCGTTTAATATGACGATGATCTTGCTCAACAACATTGTTGAGATACTTAACCTGCCGGATGAGAAACGGCCGCTTGCCTGTCAGCCATCCAGGCTTATTAAAGCTTTCTAACGCGGCCATATTAGCGCCGCTCTTATCTATATTGATACGTAGTGGTCTCCTATTAGACAAGAAGGCTTTTCGGAAGAAAGCTCTAGCTGCCGCTTTGTCGCGTCTCTTTGAGACCATAAATTCCACTGTTGCGCCGTATTTATCAACGGCACGGTAAAGGTAATACCATTTCCCTTTAATCTTGATATAGGTTTCATCCATGCGCCAGCTCCGGTGAATAGGGCGCTTATACTTTCTAGCCTTCTTGTCAAGAAGAGGGGCGTAATGCAGCACCCAGCGGTTAAGCGTCGCGTGATCAATATCAAAGCCGCGCTCGGCCATCATCTCCTCAATATTGCGATAGCTGAGTGCATATGCAACGTACCAACGAACACATTGCAGAATGATGAATTTGGGATAGTGACGGCCAGAGAAAGAGATCATGGGAAGCTCCTATTGCAAGACAGGGCCATTATACCTTAAAATCAAATATAATTTGAGAGTGTTAAACTTTGCGACACTACCCGAAAACCGATTAACGGTTGAGAGACTCAAAGACTGTGCCGATGTTTTGGGCGTTTCTATGAATTACTTCTTCATCGATAAAAATGGCCCTTTCAATACCGAGGATAATGAGCTTCTTCAGCTTGTAAGCGAATTTTACAGCGTTCCGAGTGACGTCAGAGTTGAATTTTTAGCTTTAGTGCGAAAACTCCGGCAGTTTTCGCAGCAATATCAAAATTCCTATAGTGAAGTGGAGGAGACTGATTGATGAATGTCATAAAGTATACAATTTCAGCTCTTCTGGCTGTATTCGTTTTAAGTCCTTCCTCTGGCTATTCTGCCAGCCAAGACGCTTGTGCGATTTGGATATGTTTGCCAGGAGGGTTTCCATCAGGATGCAGCGGTGCTTACAGCGAATTTAAAAAACGTATCAAAAAGGGCAGAGATCCGCTTCCAAGGCTATCGTCATGTACGACCGGCCCAAATGGAGAAAAGGTAGATGGTCATTATCAGCTTGGATATGAGAGGTTTGAGCCATGCGATGATGGTTATGTTCTGCGTGAACGATCGCAGGGATATAGAGCTATTGAGGGAGCTTGTTACAGGCAATTCTGTGCGCCGTCACAATTTCAGGATAATTCAAGCTGTCAAAACTATACTGCGGTTTTAAGGCCTAAGCCATATTACGTGAAAATGTGGGTGAATGGTGATTATTTGGGGCAATATTTTTATTAGAAATTAGCAATGCTGAGTTTAATTGTTGATTTAGTAACTCTTCAGTGATAATGTGATCACTATGAGCAAGTTTATTTTACTATTTACAGCATTTACTATGATCGTCTCCGTGACGGTCTGCGCTTCGCATGCTGCTCATGCCAGTGTTGATACGGACACGGAAATCTCCATAAGCGTTGATGCCGACAGCTCAGAGGATACCTCCCTGGGCAGTAATGGCTGCGATATGTCTTGCGGAGGATGTTGTATCCATCATGCTATTGACACTTCTCACAGCAACAACCTAGCCTCTGCAGGTCAAGGAAAGCCGCTTATGCCCGATACCACTCTGTTTGTATCGGATGTTATTTACGGCCTCAAACGCCCTCCCAGATCATAATTATATAAGGCGTAGTGTATCCGCTTTTTGGCTAACGCCATAAGCGGGGCAATTTTACGACCTTATTTCTCAAGACTGCGCTTTGAGCCTAAGCGCCGCCTTACCCCCTTATTGACTCAAAAAAGGAAAACACGATGAAAAAACTACTCTATACTTCTGCGTTGGCTGTTCTTTTGTGGCAACCGACACTCGCTGGAGCCGAGACGCTGGATAAACAGGCGGCACTCCAGAGAGCTTTGCAGAACAACCCGACCTATAAGGCGGCGCTGGCGAATATTGATGCGGCGGACGGATCACGCCTTCAGGCCTCTTTACCACCGAACCCCGATGCCGTTTTTGAGATTGAAAACTTCGCCGGAGAGGATGAAAATGAAGGTTTTGACGGCGCTGAACTCACACTTGGCATTGAGCAAACAATTGAGATGGGCGGCAAGCGTAGCAACCGCACCAAGGTTGCCGATTTTTCATTTCAAATATCAAAAGAACAAGCCAAAGCGCAAGCCTTAAGTCTTCTGGCGGAAACCGAATATGCTTTTATTCGCGTGGCGGTGGCGCAGGAGCGCATGGCACTGGCCGATAAGCGCCTTGATTTGGCCGATAAAACCCACAGCATCGTTAAAAAACGCATTGGCGCTGCAAAAGCAGCAGACATTCAACACACCAAAGCCGATATTGAACGGGCAGCGGCAGAAGTTGAAAAGCGTAAAACGCAAAAGGAACTGGTGACGGCACAGAATGATCTGGCGCGGTTGCTGGGGGTTATGGATGCGTCCGGTCTTGATATTGAAACCGATTTAGGCGCATTGCCCGATCTGATTGAGAAGCAAGCGCTTCTCGATGCTTTAAAAAATGCCCCGCAATCACAGGCACAGGAATTTGCCAAAATGCAAGCGCGATCGTCTCTTGATTTGGCGCGATCGCAGGGCGTTCCTGATCCGACCTTTGGTCTGGGTGTCCGGCGTTTTAATGAAAATGACAGCACGGCTCTGGTCGCGAGCCTGTCCTTTCCCATCCCCGTTTTTAACCGCAATCAGGGCGGCATTGCCGAAGCCAAGGCCAATATGATCAAGGCCGATGCGCAAAGCTATGCTGCCGGATTGTCTTTACGGCAATCCGCAATTCAGGCATGGGAAAGCCTCGCTTCCTCACTGGAAGAAACCAGCCGTTATCAGAACGAGATTATTCCAAGCGCACGTAAAGCTTACAGCCAAGCCGATGACGGATATGGACGCGGTGCTTTTACGTTTCTGGATCTGCTTGATGCGCAGCGCACTTTGTATGAAGTGCAGGAAGCGCGTCTGGACAGCCTGTTAAGCGTTTATGAAGCCAAGGCACAAACCGATTTTCTGATGGGAACGCATAAGCCTCTTATCGAAAAGCTCTCTCAAGCACATATGAAAGGACAAACCAATGAATAGAAAATATTTAACACTTGTAGTCATGGGGCTTGCGCTATTTGCGTGGCAACTGACACCAGTCATGATCGGCTCTGCAAAAGCGGAAACGGAATTCCATGACGATCACGGAGGCCATGACGAGCAAAAAGGCCACGGCCATGATGACGGGCATGAGCATGAAGATGGTCACGATGAAACCGATGGCGACGATCACAGCGATGATCATGCCGAGGATGGTGATTCACATGACGACCACGGGCATGATAGCCATGAAAAAGAAGACAGCCACGATGATCACGGCCATGGCGGTCATGATGATCATGGCGATGAACACGGCGAACATGAGGAAGGTAAAGCCGAAATTTCGCCCGATGCTGCCAAGTTGACAGGCATTCAGGTTCAACAGGCCGGATCTGCTCTTGTGGCGATGACAACGCCGCTGACCGGACGCATTACACTGAATGAAAACACAACCGCCAATGTCCGCGCACGCTTTCCAGGCTTTGTGAAAGCTGTGCATGTTAATCTGGGCGATACAGTGACAAAAGGCCAGAAACTGGCAACGGTTGAGAGCAATGAAAGCCTGAAAATCTATAGCGTCACCGCACCGATTGATGGTGTGATCCTAAGACGCGAAACCAATATTGGTGATGTTACGGATGGCAAGGAGCTGTTCGTGATTGCTGACCTTTCAACGGTCTGGGCGAAATACCACATCTTCCCGCGTGATGTTGCCAATATTAAAAAAGGCCAGCCCGTGGTGGTGCATACATTGGATGAAAAAACGAGCCAGAACGCGCAAATCTCCATGCTGTTCCCGACCACCGATGCATTGAGCCAGACGGTGATTGCGATTGCAGAGCTTCCCAATGAAAACGGCGTGTGGCGACCAGGCATGACAATTGAAGGCGATATTAAGGTTGGTGAAAAACAGGCCGCTATCGCTGTACCGCGCGATGCCCTTCAATTTATGGAAGACCAGCAAGTCGTGTTTGTAAAAAGTGGCAACACGTATGAACCACGCCCTGTGAGCGTGGGTATGACCGGAACGGATAACGCCGAGATCACCTCCGGCCTGAAACGCGGCGAAACCTATGTGAGCGCCGGAAGCTTTGTCATTAAGGCCGATATCCTAAAAGGTACAGCCGCCCACGAACATTAAATCTCCCGCGATATAGAGGATACACCCAATGCTTGAGAACATTATTAAACAATCAATCGCTCACAGATGGCTGGTTTTGATATCAGTCCTGGCGATTTGCGCCCTTGGAATTTACAATTTTAACCGCCTGCCGATTGATGCCGTACCGGACATCACGAACGTGCAGGTGCAGATCAATACTGCAGCAGACGGGTACTCCCCCCTAGAGGTTGAGCAGCGCATCACATTCCCCGTTGAAACCGTGCTGGCTGGCATACCGAAACTGGATTACACACGCTCCTTATCACGCTACGGCCTTTCACAAGTAACCGTGGTGTTTGAAGACGGCACTGACATATTCTTTGCGCGGCAACAAATTGCCGAACGCTTGCAGCAAATTAAAAGCGAAATCCCCGAAGGCTTAGAGCCAATCATGGGGCCAATCAGTACAGGGCTTGGTGAAATCTTTTTCTATACGGTTGAAGCCGAAGACGGCGCACTCAAAGAAGATGGAACGGCCTATACGCCTATGGATCTTTTAACGGTACAAAACTGGATTATTGTGCCGCAACTTCGTAATCTTAAAGGCGTAGTCGAAGTCAACACGATTGGCGGCTATGAACAGCAATTCCACGTCCAACCCTACCCAGATCAGCTCCTGTCTTACGATTTAAGCATTCATGAAGTGATTGAAGCTCTGGAAGCCAATAATGACAATGCCGGAGCCGGATATATCGAGCGCAACGGTGAACAATATCTGGTGCGCATCCCTGGGCAGGTTGAAGGGCTGGAGGATATCCGCAATATTATTGTGACNAAGCGCGATGAGTTGACCATTCGCGTTCAAGACGTAGCCGCCGTGGAACTTGGCGCACCGCTTAGAACGGGCGCAGCCACAGAGAACGGTGACGAAATTGTTCTCGGCACAGCCATGATGCTGATGGGAGAAAACAGCCGTGATGTGTCATATCGCGTAGGTGAAAAACTTAAAGAAGTTGCTGCCAGTCTGCCTGAGGGCGTGATTGTTAAACCGATTTATGACCGTACGACTTTGGTTGAAAAAACCATCAAAACGGTTGAGAAAAATCTGGCTGAAGGCGCATTGCTGGTCATTGTTATTCTGTTCCTTCTTCTGGGGAATTTCCGCGCGGCTCTCATTACAGCCCTCGTGATCCCGATTGCCATGCTTATGACGATTACAGGCATGGTGGAAAACAAGGTGTCGGGGAATTTGATGAGCCTCGGCGCTTTAGATTTTGGCTTGATCGTCGATGGTGCAGTGATCATTATTGAGAACTGTCTGCGGCGTTTTGGTATGGAACAGCATAAATTAGGGAGACTTCTTACAAAAGAAGAACGCTTTAATTTGGCCTCGAAAGCTACCGCTGAAGTGATTAAGCCCAGCATTTTCGGGATTTTGATTATCACTGTGGTGTATTTGCCAATCTTCTCGCTGACAGGCGTGGAAGGCAAGATGTTCCATCCGATGGCCTTCACGGTTGTTGTGGCTTTGCTCTCGGCAATGGTGCTGTCCATTACCTTCGTGCCAGCCGCTGTTGCAACCTTCATCACAGGCAAGGTGCATGAAAAAGAAAACATCGCCATACGCGGGGCAAAAAAGGCTTACGAGCCGATGCTGCGCTGGAGTATCGCGCATCCCTTACCGATTATTACAGTTGCAATCGCGCTTGTGGTGATCAGTATGTTTTCAGTGACAAAGATGGGATCGGAGTTTGTCCCTAATCTGGATGAAGGGGATATTGCTATTCAAGCCCTGCGGGCACCCGGTACCTCTCTGACAGAATCCGTGAGGATGCAATCCTTCATGGAAAAGATGCTGGTGCGCGACTTCCCTGAAGTGGACACGGTGATCGCAAGGATCGGTACAGCAGAAGTTGCCACCGATGCGATGCCACCTAATATTGCCGATACTTATGTTTTGCTAAAAAAGCGTGAAAAATGGCCTGACCCATCTAAACCCAAAGAAAAGCTGGTTGAAGAAATGGAGGTGGCNTTNGAAGCNATCCCAGGCAGTAANTATGAGTTTTCNCAACCCATTCAGCTNCGCTTTAANGANCTNATTTCAGGGGTGCGNAGCGATGTNGCNGTNAANATNTACGGNGATGATCTTGATCAGCTNGTTAAATCTGCAAATGATGTGTTGGAAGTTGTCCANAACATNGAAGGCGCAGCGGGTGCAAAAGTTGAACAAGTGACGGGATTGCCTGTNTTAAGCATNGTGCCTGATCGNAAACGCATGGANCTTTANGGNCTGAATATCGCTGATGTNCANGAAATNGTNCAAACCGCGATGGGTGGNCGNGANGCNGGAACNGTCTTTGAAGGNGANNGNCGCTTTGATNTGGTNGTNCGTNTGCCGGAATCNNTNCGCACCGATATTGANGCNNTNGATCGTTTGCCNATCCCNCTNCCNNNNGGNGAACAAGAAGGTGTCGATGAAACGCCTGATTATGTGCCTTTAGGCGAAGTGGCCGATATCTCGATTATTTATGGCCCGAATCAGGTTAGCCGCGAGAACGGAAAACGCCGGATTGTTGTAACCTCTAATGTAAGAGGACGTGATTTGGGAAGCTTTGTTGGAGATATCCGTGAACAAGTTTCAGCCAATGTTCAATTGCCTTCTGGATACTGGACAGAATATGGAGGCACGTTTGAGCAGTTGATCTCTGCCAAACAGCGGCTTTCGATTGTCGTGCCGATCTCGCTTCTCTTGATTTTTGGGTTGCTTTTTATGGCCTTTAATTCTGGTCGTGCGGCATTGCTAATTTTCTCTGGCGTTCCCTTGGCGCTCACAGGTGGTATAGCAGCTCTGTGGTTGCGGGATATCCCGCTTTCGATATCCGCAGGTGTTGGTTTTATTGCGCTTTCAGGTGTGGCTGTATTAAACGGTGTGGTGATGCTGTCTTTTATCCGCGATCTGGAAAAACAGGGCAAGCCATTACAAGAGGCTATCATCGAAGGCGCGCTCACGCGGCTGCGTCCAGTGCTTATGACGGCATTAGTGGCCAGCCTCGGCTTTGTCCCTATGGCGCTCAATACAGGCGCAGGCGCGGAAGTGCAAAGACCGCTGGCGACCGTTGTGATTGGCGGGATTATATCCTCCACCATCCTGACATTGCTGGTGCTGCCAGCTCTCTACAAATGGTTTCCCAGTCGCTTTAGTATCCGCCGCAAGGCAAAACCCCAACCAACCCATACAGAAGGTTAAAGATGGAATGTAAACTTCTTAAAAAGCACCGCGGCATATATGCTGCGGTGCTTTTAGCAATATTAGTCATCGTTTCAGATCGCATAATTGAACAGGCCGTTTCACTGTATCTGCAGCATTCGGGAGGGGTCATAAAAATCACCCCATTCTTTAATCTGGTCTGGACGGGCAATGATGGTATCAGTTTTGGGATGTTGCAGGGGCTTCCGTATGGTCAATGGCTGCTTTCATTCATGGCGCTCATCATCACTGGCTTCTTCTTTATTTGGCTGCTAAGGACGAAATCACTATGGGTATGCTGCGCTCTGGGGCTGCTTATCGGCGGCGCTTTAGGCAATACATTTGAACGGCTGTACTATGGTTATGTGATAGATATCTTGGACTTCCATTTTGCCGGATATCACTGGCCAGCCTTTAATTTAACAGACAGTGTTATTTTTATAGGGGTATCATTGCTAATATATTATGAACTTAAAAGTCCCGAACATTCAAATAATAAAGGGAACAAAAATTATGGCTGATAATTGTGGCGACTCATGTGGCAATCAAAATTTTGATGGTATGACACAAACGTATAAACGCATCCTTTGGATTATTGTTGCAATTAATGGCGTGATGTTTTGTGTTGAAATTATTGCAGGATTTTTAGCTGACTCTACAGCGCTAAAAGCCGATGCCCTTGATTTTCTGGGAGACACTGCAACCTATGGAATCACACTCTTGGTTTTAGGAAAATCGCTGGAATTAAGAGCAAAAGCGGCTTTGTTAAAAGGTTTAAGCCTTGGAGCAATGGCTTTATTTGTTTTGTGTTTTACGCTTTATCGCACAATTGTAATCGGAGAGCCTGAGCCGATGACAATGAGCGGTATCGGTGTTCTCGCATTCATTGCCAATATGATTAGTGTCTTTTTGCTTTTAAAATATCGTGAAGGCGACTCCAATATAAAATCGGTTTGGTTGTGTAGCCGAAATGATGCAATAGGTAATATAGCTGTAATTTTGGCAGGTTTAGGTGTTTTTGCAAGCGGCACGGTATGGCCCGATATTGTCGTTGCATTTATTATTGCAGGGTTATTTATGCATTCCTCGGTCAAAATCATTTTACAAGCCCGCAAAGAATTAAAAGAGAGTAGAAGTTAATGGGACACGGACATTCACACAAAGACAAGAAAAGCGAGATCAAAAATGGCAATGACCATGTCCATGGTGGACTTTTCGGTGCTCGTAGTGAATTGATCTTTGCTATTTTGAGTGGTGTATTTCTTTCAAGTGGATGGCTGCTGGAAACTTTTACAGAATTTTCTGACGAGATATCTTTGCTGTTCTATATCACTGCATATGTTTGTGGTGGCTATTATACTGTTACAGAAGCGATTGATAAAATCAGAGCGGGTAAGTTTGAGATTGACTTTTTAATGCTTGTGGCCGCTGCTGGCGCGGCAACATTAGGTGCTTGGGCTGAAGGTGCGCTTTTATTATTCTTGTTTAGCATAGGTCATGCCTTGGAAGGTTATGCAATGGGACGTGCGAAGCGTGCGATTGAAGAACTGTCCGAATTAGCCCCGAGAACAGCTCGTGTTCGACGAAATGGAAATGAAACAGAAATACCAGTTGAAGAGCTTATTATTGGTGACATTGTGGTTGTTAAACCCGATGAACGTGTTCCTGCCGATGGCTTTGTCATCTTGGGAGAGTCAAGTGTTAATCAGGCTCCAATTACCGGCGAGAGTGTTCCTGTAGATAAGCAACCAGTCAATGATGTAAAACGTGCTGCTGAAGATCCAGAATCATTGTCTCAAAACCATCGCGTATATGCAGGAACAATCAATCAAGCGGGAGCATTGGAAATACAGGTTACGAAAATTGCCTCAGAAAATACACTCTCTCGTGTGGTAACGATGGTTAGTGAAGCCGAAACACGCGTATCACCAACTCAAAAATTTACAAAAAAATTTGAAAAATACTTTGTACCTTCAGTTATTATTTTGGTTGTTATTTTGTTGTTTGCGCCGCTTGTATTGGACGAAAATTTCAGTGAATCTTTTTATCGTGCGATGGCGGTGCTCGTGGCCGCTAGCCCTTGCGCTTTGGCAATAGCAACACCTAGTGCGGTTCTTAGCGGTGTTGCACGCGCAGCAAAAGGGGGCATATTAATTAAAGGGGGCGGCCCATTAGAAAGCCTAGGTATGCTTGATGCCGTTGCTTTTGATAAAACAGGAACACTAACCGAAGGCGAACCAAAAGTAGTCGATATACGCACAGGAGAAGGCATTGATGAACAGGAGTTGCTTAGAACCACAATTGCGGTGGAAGATTTAAGCAAGCATCCATTAGCCAAAGCAGTCGTCCGGGATGGCAAAGAACGATTGTTGGCAATCGCCGATTGCACTTCTTCGAGTTTGAAAGATGATCTAATCGCAACAGATTTGAAAAGTATCACCGGACGAGGAATTCAAGCGGTTGTTGAGGGTGAACTGGTTCATATCGGTAAAGATGATTTATTTGAAGAAGTCGAGGGCACTCCGCTTCCCGATGAAATACGCAATATAGCTGCGCGTCTTGAAGAAAATGGTCGTACCACGATGATTATTCGGCGTGGGAATCGATATTTAGGCGTTATCGGATTGATGGATACTCCGCGCGAAGCAGCAAAGCGAACAATATCGAAGTTGAGAGAGCTTGGTATTAAGCAAATGATTATGATTTCCGGCGATAATCAGCATGTCGCAGACGCAGTGGCTAAAGAAGTGGGGCTTGATGAAGCCAGAGGCGAACTCATGCCCGAGGATAAAGTTAACGAAATTAAAAGATTGCAAAGTGATGGGGGCGTTGCAATGGTAGGGGATGGTGTCAACGATGCGCCTGCGATGGCATCTGCTACGGTTGGGATTGCGATGGGAGCTGCTGGAAGCGATGTCGCTTTAGAAACTGCAGATATAGCCCTTATGGCTGATAATCTTGATCATTTACCATTAGCTATCGGACTAAGCCGATCAACGCGCCGCATTATACAGCAAAATTTATGGATGAGTTTGGGTATGGTTGCCTTCTTGGTACCGGCCACGATTCTAGGTTTGAATATTGGTCCTGCTATAATGCTACATGAAGGCAGTACGTTAGTGGTTGTCTTTAATGCATTACGCTTATTAGCATATCGCCAATGATTTTTATGGAACATTAATTAAAAGAGTAAGAACAAAATGGGACACGGACATTCACACGGCAATCCATCTGAGATAGGTGAGAGACGCTTATGGTGGGCAGTAGGAGCAAATATTCTCCTCACTCTAGCTCAAATTATTGGAGGCATAATCTCTGGTAGTTTATCTCTGATTGCTGACGCGTTGCATAACTTCAGCGATGCGGCCTCTCTATTAATTGCCTTGGTAGCAATTCGTATTGGCCGTAAACCACCAGATAAATTTAAAACTTTTGGATATAAACGTGCTGAAACTGTTGCAGCATTAATCAATTTAACAACTTTGATTATTATTGGGCTTTACCTTTGTTATGAAGCGATTATGCGTTTTATGTCGCCTGAACCTATTGCCGGATGGACAATTGTTATCGTTGCCGGAATTGCTTTAATTGTTGATGTGTTTACTGCGCTGCTAACATACAGCCAATCAAAGACTAGCATGAATATCAAGGCGGCTTTTCTGCATAATGTCACGGATGCATTGGCTTCAGTCGGAGTGATCATTACCGGCACGTTGATTTTACTATATGGCTGGATCTGGACGGATGCTGCTATGACGCTGATTATTTCCGGCTACGTTTTGTGGCAAGGGTTTACTGAAATTCCGAAAGTTATTCATCTGCTCATGGAAGGGACACCGGAGGGTGTGCATATTCAAGAAGTGACCGTTGCTATGGAGAACGATAAAGGTGTGGCAGGTGTCCACCATGTTCATATTTGGCAACTAGACGAACACCGTAATGCTCTAGAGGCACATGTTGTTTTGAGTGAAAGCACAGGAATGGACGATTTGAAAGCCCGCCTGAAACAAATGCTGCATGAAAAATTCGAGATTGAACATTCGACTTTAGAATTTGAAAATAAGGACTGCAATAAAAAGTGACACATGTTTTTTTAAAAAATTAGGTTTTGATTTTAGATTCTAAGACAACAATTCTAAAACGTTGTCTACGTAATCTATTTTTTCTATGTCTTATATTGTTTCGGAAATGCTTTCTTTCTTAAGAAACATGTAGCTCTGATTGGAGCCTTTTTCCTCCTCAATTGGGATATTAAATTTCGGAATATCGTTTTCCTGATGTTTAATTTTGGCACTATCGACGCAGAACTATAGCGGATTTAAAAAATTCTTGAAGGGGCATGTTATCGAGTTCCACATGTGTCGTTGCAATATAGAGAAATAATACCTGCGAAAATTTTTAGGTTATTTTGAAACTTAACCCACATTTTGTGAAAATGTGGGTTAAATGTGATTATTTATGGCAATATTTTTTATTAATATTGATCTTAAAGAAATTATTTAACGAAAGCTTTAAATGACATAAGTTGTATGTTTTTCATTTTCACTTTTAAACTCTTTAATTTCAATATCGTAGATGTTTTCTAAATTGCTTTTTGTTAAATTTTTTACTTGCTCTTTCAAGCTTCCTGATTTCATAAGAAATAATTGGTTCGCAATTGCGCAGGCATAGTTTATGTCATGCACAACACAAAGGATGCTTAATGATTTTGACCTTGCCCCCTAAAATCGGTCCATTTTTTGAGTTAGGAATTGGTTTATAAAAGTCTTTATGAAAGGAGACAGATTATGAGCCGAGGCAAGATATACA
>NZDE01000006.1 GCA_002690045.1 Alphaproteobacteria bacterium
GTTACACGCTTTGCTTTTGGGACAAAAAATGCGTTTTGTTAGCTTTAAAGTGCTGTTTTATTATTTCTTGGTTTATTTCTTAACGGTGTCTTTTACCTTGGATGATGCCTTTAGTTCTAGTAGCGCGTTTAGAGAGAATATTCTTTATGGCGGCGGTTTGGCCGTGTTCTTGCCGACGGGCGTGGGTGGATTTTTCAATAGCTGCGGTCCAGTCATTCTTCAATGTGGCGCAGCGGGATGGTTTTTACATTATCGTTTGAAGCGTTTTGCGAAAGGGTAAGGGTATATATGGGGTTTGCACTATTTAAGGCATTATTGTCAGGCATTATTATTGCTGCGGTGTCAGAAGTCACGAAACGTAGTGCGGCGCTGGGCGCGTTGATTGCCTCTTTACCGATTGTGTCCGTTTTGGCGATGATCTGGATTTGGATTGAAACGAAGGATAGCGCGCGGATTGCTGACCATGCGGAAGCGACATTTTGGCTCGTTCTGCCATCGCTGCCGATGTTTCTTATATTGCCCGCTTTACTGCGCCATGGCGTGCATTTCTTTATTGCGCTTGGTGTATCTTGCGCTGTAACGGTTGTGCTTTATTTCGTCATGATTTGGGGACTAAAAAAGTTTGGAATTGAGCTGTAAACCAATTCTCACTTTTCGAACTGTTGGTGTTGGGCGGCGGCCCATAACGATAAAAACGGTTATAGATCGTCAGCCCCAATATTGTCGCGGCGGCTAAAAAGTCGATGCCAAAAACCAACATAGTAATCGGGTCTTTTAAATGTACGCAGGCATAGGTGAAAGACACGCCGGCTTCGCTTGCCCATATAAGCCATGTTGATATTGGTGTGCTGATTGAATGACCTGTAGAACGAATGAGAGTCCAAATTTGCGGACCATATCCAAAAGCTGCAATCGCGGCCATAAAGCTATATAGAATTGTTAAGTAACCTTCAAATGAGTATAAAAATAAAAACTTCATACCCACCACCATAGGTTTATTATGTTAATTTTTGTTTAAGATAATAGTATATACGCAGCGTAGATAATTATAAGACCTGCTGAATTTATGCAGACAAGCATAAAGGGTGTACGGCCTTGATGCATGATTTTCTTTATCGGTGTTTTTAGGCCGACTGCTGTTAGCGCAATCATTAATGCCCAGCTTGACCCTGTCTTTAGAATTTGACGAATATCTTCGCTGATAAAACCAAGTGCGTTGAGTAATAGTAAAGCGATAAAGCCAAGTAGGAATAGTGGGAATTGGAAGCGCGGTTTTTCGATTGCGCCTGAGTTGTCATGACGGATGAGTATAGATAGTAATAATAAAACAGGTATGAGCATGAAAACGCGGATGAGTTTTACTAAAATTGCGCCGTCCCCTATATCGGGCGATAGGCTGTAGCCTGCGCCAACAACCTGCGCGACATCATGAATTGTCCCGCCAATGAATAAGGCGGCTTTATCATTTGAAAAGGGCAGTAATGGAATGATAAACGGATAGGCAAGCATCGCGCATGTACCAATGGCGGTTACGGCAATGACGGCGGCGGCAGTTTGCTCATCATTTTCTTTGTTCTGGGGCAATAGCGCAGCAATCGCCATCGCTGCTGATGCGCCGCATATTGCCGTTGCGCCGCCGAGCAAAAGGCCTAGGTTGTGGCTGAGTTTTAAATGTTTTGCGGTAAGTAAGCTAATGAAAATGGTCGCAATAGTCGCGATGATGATAAGGGCTAGCGTCGCTATCCCAAGGCCAGACAAATCAGAAAAGGCAAAGCGCGCGCCAAGTAAAATAACCCCAAGGCGCAAAATCATCTTGGATGAGAAATTAATCCCGACACCAAAAGGCGCGTATTTTTTGGCAAATGGGTTACACAGAAAGCCTATGCCTAAACATGATAGCATTACGGGCAGATGTAAAGCCGTTCCGCCAAATTTCGCGATAGCCGTCAGGGCGGCGCATAGGATGATGCCAGAAATAAGCGGGGTATAACGGTTTAACTGTAAATATTTATGCATGGATGTGTTTTATAAGCTCGGTAATTTTTTATTCAATATAAGGGGTTTATAAGAAATTAAAATATTTTTCTTGCATTATTATGGAAATTAAATTACTTTACTATCCATAGGATACAAACTGACTAGGGGAAAAGAACATGTCTTATGTACGATTAAAAGGGCCAGAAGTGGCAGAAGGTCAAGATACAGATGCGGCGATTAAAGCGCATATCACATCGCTCGCACAAAAGTTTTCAGGGATTGATAAAAAAGATAAAGGCGCCATTTTTTCAAGTGTGAAAACGGACCCGCTAGCGCAAGGTGCAAGCATTGTTCTTTGTGCACGTATCAGTGGGACGCCAACAAAAGACCAAAAATCATTTTTGGCGAATTATAAAGTTTAAAGATCGAGGCACCGCTTCGAGGGGTTGAGAAAGGGACGCGGGGGGGCGTCCCTTTTTTTATTCAGAATGAATATGTTTTAGCGTGGTTGCATCGCGCTGGCGGATTTTGCAAGGCGCACCAGTTGGATGAATTCGCTGCGGTAACCGAACAGGTCATCCCCTTTGCCACTTTGGGCGAGGTCGATAACGCGGTCATAGGTCATATGTCCTACATATTTACTGCCTTTTAGAAGCTGCCCGAAGCCTGCGACAGCGGTCGCGAATTGGACGTCATCAGGTGCGGACGGCACTAAACATTGTGTGTTTTCGCGGCAGTCTTGCAAAAATTTGTAATCGTTTATAATTGGCGTTGTAATCAAATTTGATACATCCTCATTTGGTAATTTGTAACGGATTTTGAGGAAGGCAATTTCCGTATCAAAGTTCGCCTTATTGTGAATGTTATCAAGATTGTATTTTTGTTCGCTATTATCGGCTGTGCCATAGCGAAGGTCATCAACCATTTTTTGTGCGCCTACAGGGGTGTATTCATAAATAGCGGTGACGCTGTGGCCTGCGCCAATGTCGCCTGCATCAACGGCATCATTGTTGAAATCTTCGCGGTTTAGGGCGCGTGTTTCGTAACCAACTAGACGATATTCAGACACTTGCGCTGGGTTAAATTCAATTTGAATTTTCACGTCTTTGGCGATTGGAAAGAGGGTTGAACTTGCTTCTTCAACCAAAACCTTGCGCGCTTCGTTAAGGTTGTCGATATAAGTGGCAACGCCGTTGCCATTTTGCGCCAAGCTTTGCATCATATGGTCATTGTAATTGCCATTGCCAAAACCAAGGACGGACAGGAACACGCCTTTTTCGCGTTTGCGTTCAACGAAGTCTTGTAATTCGTCACGGTTTTGAATGCCAACATTGAAGTCTCCATCAGTGGCGAGAATAACGCGGTTAACGGCGTTCTCATCAAAGTTTTGTTCAGCAAGCTGATAGGCTAGATTAATACCTGCCGCACCAGCCGTAGACCCACCTGCAGAGAGGCGATCAAACGCTGCGATTATTTTCGCTTTATCAGATACTTTTGTGGGTTCAAGCACTGTACCCGCTGCCCCCGCATAAACGGCAATCGCCACGGTGTCATCAGGATTTAGGCTGTCGAGCAGCATTTTCATTGAGTTTTTTACCAAAGGCAATTTGTTCGGTGCGTTCATAGAGCCTGATACATCAAGTAGGAAGACAATATTGCTTTTTGGTTTCTCGTCCACAATGTCGTAGCCTTTTATGCCGATATGCATGAGTTTTTTACCTTCATGCCATGGGCTGTCAGTTACGGTAACGCTTGGTTTGAATGGCTGGGTTTTATCTTCCGGCACAGCGTAATCATAATTAAAATAATTGATCAGCTCTTCGATGCGGACAGCGTCTTTTTGTGGCAGGACGCCGCTATTCAACTGGCTGCGCATGAAGCTGTAAGATGCGGTATCAACATCAACGGAGAAAGTCGATACTGGCTCCGCACTTACCGCTTTAAATGTGTTTTCTTTGAAATCTTCAAACTTATCACGGCCGACATCTTGGTAATATTGTGGTTGGATTTCTTCTTCCAACACCAAGGCATCACTTTCCATCGGTTTAACCGTTGGCATCGGCATTGGCTGAATATTTAGGCGCTGTTTGGCAGCTTCATCCTTGCTGTGATATGTGCCCGTCATACCTTGCGCGGTTGGTGCCATTGGCGCGGCTTGCATGTCCATCGCGCGGCTTTCTATGCGTTGGCGCTTTGGCTCTGCTGCTTTTTCTTTCTGTGCTGGGGCAAAATTGTTCTTTGCGCCTTTTGTACTTTCAAGGTCTTGTTTTTTGCGCTCTTCTAGTGCTTGGCGATATATGTTGGCAGGCGCTGTTTTGTTTTTTACGGAGGCATTTTGTGGCGAGCCAACTTCATATGTCATGTCTGTAAATGTGTTTTGACTGACACCAAATTGCGGCGCCATATTAAGGCCAATGCCAGCGACTATGATGACGGCGGCTGCGGTGGCCATGCCACCATAAATGAATTTTTTGCGTGATTTCTCTGCCATGGGATCTCTCCTTTGTGTATCGGTTTTGTCATTTGCTATACCGATAAGACGACGGAAGAATCCAAATCCTTGGGAATTTTTTTCTTTTTCTTTTTGATGGGCCCCAAATTCAGCCATGGCAAGGTTTAACGCACGTTTTTTGGCGTTTGCATCTGGCGTTGGAATGTCTAAATTTTCTAAAATCTTGTCGAGCTTTTGGTCATCCATAATGGTGCTCCTTTCCAAATTGCGCGCTTAATTTTTTACGCGCCTCGTGTATGCGCCATGAAATTGTACTTTCTTTACAGCCGAGAATATCCCCCGCTTCTTTATGCGATAACCCTTCGGCGTGGACGAGGATTATGGCTTCGCGCTCCCCTTCGGGCAGGGCTGATATAGCGGTGAGGATTTCACGGTTATATACGGCTTCTTCGCCTTGGGCATTTGTTTTGACGCTTTCCATCGCATCTGGATTTTCAGGGTGGCGGCTTTGGCTTTTGTACCAATCCTTGGCGCAGTTTATAACCAAACGGTACAGCCAGCTTGAAAAGGCTGATTTACCTTTAAATTGGTCTAAACTACGCGCCAATTTTATGCATGCGTTCTGCGTGATGTCTTCCGCATCAGCGACCCGCCCGCAATATTTATAAGCGAAGGCATAGATCACATCATAATAATGTGCCATTAACTGTTCAAAGGCGCGAGTATCACCCTTTTGTGCGCGTTTGATAATGTCGTCTTCATTATCTATCTTCATTTCGGCCGTCCTTAATATTAAGACGATGGATAGTATACATTCCTTGGGTGATTTTTTTTAGTGGTAATTTTCGCGGGTAAAAACATCAAGGCAACGCATTGACATATATGTATCATTTATCTAAAACAGTTTAGATAATAAGTAATTTTAGGGAGCAGGCTTACATGATTTTAACTACAATTTTTGGTACAGCAGGTTTGTGCGCTGGTGGTACTTTTGGCGCTTTTGCTGATGCATTTGATGGTAAGCCTTTTAGATATGCAGTTATTTGTGGCGCTTTAGCGGGCGGCGTTGGCGCTGCTGGCGGTTATTTTGCGGATCATGCGGCAGGAAATTTTGATGAGCCTGCGCCGCAAGTGATTACGGCAGATCAACAAAAATCTATCTCAGAGTGTTTTTCGGATGCACCTGATGGCATGGATTCGGTAATTACGCTAGCAAGCGATGGCACCGTAAAGTGTTTATACGCGCCTAAATAACAGGCAAAACCTTCCTTATAAATGAATATGTACATATTTGCGGCATAACTGCGGCTAACATATTGATGTAATATTAGAAAATATAAATACAAGAAATTGTAACTTTATGTCAATTTTATATTGCCATATGGTAATATAGATGCTAATCTGTGCTTAATAATAAGAAGAAATGTTTAACAGGTTAAGGACACACGGGGGCGTTGTGGCAAGTTTAATCAATCCATTATTGGCACTTATTGCAACCGGACATGCATTTGATAAGCATGTTTTGGGTAAAGATGGCGGCGACCGTGAGTTTTCCGACCGCCGTTTTGGCGCGCCGCTTAACGTTGCCTCTTATAAGGATGCAGCCAAATTATTGCAGGATATTGTCCGTGATAAAGAGAATACGGTGATTGCCTATAATGCTGATGAATGTTTGGTTAGTTTGGCGAACACCGCAAAGAATGTATATATCGCGATAGATGCCAAGGCTGGTGATGGTGATTGTGGGTCTTTTTATCGTCCACAGAACCCGTCTAATAACCCAGAGCAAACTTTAGATTGTTTGGTACGCAAGACAGAAAAATTTGCAGCAAGTGAACATAGCTATACATTTGCAACTAAACCTGAAGAAGTTTCAAAAATGGTTGATGAATTTACGCAGAAAATTCGTGTCTGCCGTCAGGCGATTCGTCGTTTGAAGGAACCTGAGGTGCGCGAAGTCATTGATATGCTGAATAAGCGCGAAGAAACTTTAGACGCGCAAGCTGAAGCAAAAGCGAATAAGCGCACAGAAGATAAAATTGCTGAAGCGTTTATTCGTTTTGCGAAGAAGGCCGCCCCTGAAGATTATGATATCGAGATTTCAGGCGAAGGCCGCGCAACAGTGACTTATATTCAAAAAGAAGATTTGAAAGAAGTTCAGCTAAGTGAGCGTAATACGAAAAAAGTTGTACAGGCGCTTAACTTGGCAGTGCCTGCTTAATCTTTATACTCACGGATAATCCGAAATATTCCCAAAGGCAATGAAATGCGGGTTTTTGAAGTCTTTCTTTTTATAAAGAAGCTCTTTATGGCTGCCTTGCACGACGACATGGCCGCCTGCGCCCTTTAAGATGGCGTGACCGGCGGCTGTATCCCACTCCATTGTTGTACCATAGCGCGGGTAAATATCGGCCTTGCCCTCGGCAATCAGGCAAAATTTAATCGAACTCGACATGGTTTTGATGTCTTTAATGTTATTGGCGGCGATGAACGCGTCATCATCAGCGCTGCGGTGAAGTTGACTGGCGACAAGGGTAAGGCCGTCTTTTTTATTGGCGCTGCGTGTGTGGATGGCCGCGGTGTTTTTGCCTTCGCGCTTATGGCTTTTGCCGTCTCTATCATTGTAGTAGGTTATATCACTTAGCGGGATGTATACAACGCCGAAAACAGGTTTTTGGTCTTCAATAAGGGCTATGTTGACGGTGAATTGGCCCGTGCGGTTAATAAAGCTCTTTGTGCCATCCATAGGGTCAACGAGCCAGAATATATTATCAATTTTTGCGGTGGCGGCGGATTCTTCGGATATGACGGGAATATCGGGGGTTAGTTTTTGTAACGCTGCGACAATTAATGTATTTGATTCTTTGTCCGCAGATGTGACGGGGGAATGGTCGGCTTTTTCGCTGGCCGTGTTGTCTACCTTATTGTAATGGGCCAGCAGGATTTCGCCTGCCTGATGGGTAATGGCAATGATGTCTTCGGCTGACCAATCAGCGGCTTGGCTTTTGAGTGGTGTGATGAAAAGGGTGCAGATTAAGAAACTCAGGGTCAGGAATAGTCTCATGGCATTTACCCCGCATTTGAATTGATGAAGTTATCGTAATTGGCTTGGTCTTCAGTGTTCAACTGATTAAACAGCACATCAGCGCGCGCTTTTGCGTGGGCATGAAGTTCAATGTCTAACGTGTTGAGCGCAGCGATTTGATCGCGGTCTTTTGCGCTGACATCCATTTTGTTTTTAGTCGCGTTCTTGCGGATGGATGGGTTGAGTTTCCAGCCATATTCTAACTTTAGAAGATAAAGGAATTTATTATAGTCTTCGGTAACGCCGATAATTTTGAAATGTTTGTCCAAATTATCTTTGGCGGCATCTAACATGTCGCGCGTTGTTTCGCGGTACGGCACGTTCCATTTATTACCGCAGAGGCGACGGGTCATGCCGTCATTAAATTCCATTAAAAAATGCGGGTCGGCTGTGCCGTTTTTATGGTCTTCGTCAAATAAATCTATGGCGGCGCTTAAGTTTTCGGGCTTGCGCGCCAATAATCTTTCGGCATAGCTGCCCTTGGTCGCCCAATGCGTGGTTTGGTATTGATAGGCCGAACGAAAGCGCGCGATGGGGTCGCGTAGCATGGTGATGGATTCTGTTTTGTCGGTGTAATCCGTTAAAAAACGTGTCCAGTCTTTGGCGAAATGGCCGCGGACGTAAATATAATCGTATTCGTTCAAATAATGGCTGTAATAACGCTGCAAATGCCAAATATTGTCAGGGCGCTCTGGCATGGCGATTTGATGCGCTTTGACGCTTTTCATTATATGCTCACGTAGCGATGTGCCGCCAGTTTTGGGGATATGCAGGAATAGCTGTACTTTATCTCCCGCCGTACGTGTGATGGGCACTTCGCGGCTATCCCACTGACCAAGCGCAAATAGGCCGCCGACTGTAGCGGTAACGCCCGCGCCAAAGGCTATAAAATCACGGCGGGATAATTTGGTCATATTGTGTGGCCCTCTCCTCAATGACGGCGATAGTCTACCATGTTATCGCTGTCTCGGAAACTATGCGCGTGACATAGGCGGATGATTTTTCCGCATCTATGGTAGGGTTTGGCGATAATGCCCAATCATCACTATAGCCAGCTTGATCCATTAGTGGCTGAAATAGCGGGCGGAAGGCATCGACATCTTCCGCAGTGAACCAGTTTTTCCAATTGCCGTATGTTTTGCTGCGGGCAATATTGCGGACGGATTTTTTGATGCTGTGTTGTTCTTTCAGGGTGGATACATCCGCATCACCTGTGATGGATAGGCCAAGATAGTCGCTAAGCGCATCTAGTTCGCCGTCAACATAATCTTCATAACGCAATATATATAATTCGGGTGTTTTTTGGATCATGCGTACGGCAATGGCGTAATCATTGTATTCATCATGCCATGAACGCGGTGATTCCCAGCTTTGCATCACTTCGCTTTCCAAGCGGTCGCGGAGTTGATAGAGCGCCAGTAGAGAATGGCTGCGTGGGTTCGTTTCTTTTTCTTTTAGGGCTGTTATGAATGTTTGTAGGCGTACAGGGTCTTTGCTAAAACGCATCCAACGTACGGTATAGAGCAAATTGCTGATTAAAATATCGCGTGGGTCACGAATAACCATGATTTTCTTATCAAATTGGTGGATGTCTTTATAAAGGTTTTTATATTGGCTGCGGTCAATCAAGGTGATTTTGACCAATATTTGTTTGGCGCGGGAACGCAGCGCCGCTTTGAAGTTAGACTCGCTTGGCTCAAAATATGATGTTAGTTTTTCGCCCATCGCATCTTTGACCGATTTATAAACGGCGGTTGTGCCGGACTTTGCCGTGCCGATAATCAAAATATGTTTTTTCGGTGTAGGGTCGAAATGTTCAATATTCATATTGATGGCAATAAGTGCCAATATGGATATGAGCAGAACAGCAAGTTTCCATTTCATGTGATGCGTCCTCCTAACGGAATAAATGCACGGCATGCTTCGTGATGCGCGCCAAAAACTGTGTGAACAGCACTAAACTGCCGAGCAAGGCATATTCAGCTGTGCTGTAATGATAGATAACAGCGTAGGTCAGTAAAACGGCGGCGGATAAAGCGGCTGTTTTTTCCAAATGGAAATTATGCAGATAACCGCGCGTGAACCCATGAAAGGCAAGGCCTATAGTGGTGATAGTCATGCCGACAGCCATGGCGTATATGGCGCCGATTAAATCAAACTTCATAACGCAGAGGGGCAATAGCCCTGCCATCCATAACACGCCGAGCAATGTCCAGAAACTTAGGCGAAGAGTGTCTTGTTTCAGGATGAATATCTGCGCCATAGTCGTCATCCAAATATAGGGGAGGAGTAACCATACGGCAAAGTCAAGAATTGCACCTGCGGCCTGATATTCCGCGCCGAATAATGTTTGGATAATGGGTTGATTATAAGTAACGGTGAATAGGCCTACGCAGCAAGTTAGCGGGATGCTGAGGCTCAAGGCGATGTTGATGAAATTGGAGCTACCATGTTTTTGGTACTGCATGGCGCGGCTTAATACGGGCAGGGCCGCGTGCAAAACAGCATCAATGATTAGGGATGCAAAGAATAATAATAGTAATATGACCGAAAGCTGCCCAAGACTGTTTTTATAATCAAAGGCGTAACGGCCAATGACTGTCGGGCCAAAAATCATCCAGCGGTTTAAGGCAACGGTTAAGCCAATGGGGAGGCCGTCTTTCACAATCGTCTTGATTTTTTGGATGTTTATATCCATCTGCATTTTGATGATTTTGCGGTTGATGAAGATAAAGCTGGCGATGAATTCTAAAAACAGCGCGGTGATATAAACAAGGGCAAGCGCTTCAATGCCGCCGCCGTTCATCATAACCGTAGCGCCAAAGCCGATTTGCACAATATTCGATAATGTTACCTGTACAACATGATATTGGGTTTTCTCATAGGCGATGAAGATTTCTTTGACCCAGTTGACTAAAGCACGTCCTAATAACAGGGCAGCGAGTATGATCATTAAATGGCGTATATCGGCGTCGGGTTCAGTGAAAAGGCCTAAGGCAAGTGCGGTAAGACTAAGGGCGATGCCTGATGTCAGCCGAATAATAAAGGTGGTTGAGACAATATGCTGCCCGTTATGTTTGTCTTTACCAATTTCACGGCTAAGAATTGCACCAATACCGAATAGGGTTAATGGGGTGAAGGTCACAAACCAGTTTTGTACATATTGAAACACGCCGTAAAGCTCTGGCCCTAAGTAGCGGACGAGTAATACAATATAAAGGCCACGAAGCACGCGTACAATTAACTGTGCGGTGAGCAAGAAAGATGCATTTGCTGCGATGGACTTGGCGTTAGATGTATTCATTGAAAAATATGTGGTGAAGGTTAAAAATACCCTGAAGTGTTAATATAGCTGATTTTGCCAGCGGGCGGGAAAATAATTTAGCGCTGGCTTTTTATGTTGTTTTGTTATACACTCATGCGCGTATTTTAAAAATCTTACACAACTTTGCATCTATTATGACCGATATTTCTACTGAACATAATATGTGGCACTTGCTTGCCGACATTCTTTTGATTTTGGGCCTGTCTGGGCTGATTATTCCGGCGCTACAGAAGCTGCGGGTTTCGCCTGTGATTGGCTATTTGCTCTGCGGGCTGTTGATTGGGCCATTCGGCTTGGGCGCGCTCAGCCATGAATTTCCTTTCTTAAAAACATTTGTGATTACCGATAACCATTTAATTCCCATTTTGGCAGAATTAGGGGTTGTCTTCCTGCTGTTTATGATTGGCTTAGAACTTACCTTCGCGCGTTTATGGGAACTTCGCAAATATGTATTGGGGCTAGGTACGCTGCAAATCTTGGTGACGGGGGCGGTTATCTTTTTCATTGCGCAGCAATTTGGCAATAGCCTTCCGACATCAATATTAATTGGGGCGGCCTTTGCGCTGTCATCGACAGCGGTGGTGATGCAGCTCCTGAGTGATTGGCACTTAATTTCTCGGCCAGTTGGGCGTGTGTGCTTTTCTGTATTGTTGATGCAGGATTTGGCCGTGGTGCCGATATTGGTTTTGGTTGGTGCGTTTGCGCTGAAGTCCTCTGATGGTAATGTCGTCTATATGCTGCTTAAATCATTGGGGTCGGCGGTTTTGGTTATTGCTGCGATTTTTGCCTGCGGGAAACTGTTGTTTAAACCGACTTTGCGTGTGTTAAGTCCATCTAAGAATGTGGAATGGCTTTTGGCGATTATTTTGTTCTTGGTTATTGGCTCGGCGATGATTACGCACCATTTTGGCTTGTCTGCGGCGCTGGGGGCGTTTTTAGCGGGGCTGTTATTGGCAGAAACAGAATATCGCCATGAAATAGAAGTAATTATTGAGCCGCTGAAGGGCATGCTACTCGGGATCTTCTTTTTGTCGGTCGGGATGGCAACGAATTTTGCTGAAATTATGGAGCGCCCATTCTGGGTTTTTGCATCTGTTGTGGGGATATTTGCGCTGAAAACCGCCTTATTCTATCCGTTAGCACGCATGTTTGGGGTTATTCGGGTCAAGGCCGCTAAATCCGCGATTATGCTTGCGCAATGCGGGGAATTTGCCTTGATCGTTATTGGGCTCGCACTGGCGGGCGGTTTGATGCCCGCGGAAGATGCGCAATTCTTTATGGTGGTCGCGACGGTGTCATTATTGTTCACGCCATTTACAACGCGTTTGGCATTTTTGTTTGACCGTTTCTCAAAAGTGCGCCGTGATGATGACATTGAATTTGATGAATTGCGCCGTGACCATATTATCATTGCGGGTTTTGGCCGTGTCGGTTTGACACTCGCGAATATTTTGGAAGATCAGAAGATTCCTTATATTGCGATCGAAAAAGACGGTTTGATGGTCAACAAGTATAAAAAAGAAGGCTATCCAGTTATTCGCGGCGATGCGCGTAACATATTGCTGTGGGATAAATTGCAGGCCGAAGATGCGGAAGCGGCGGTTATTACCATCGATGATTTTGAATCCTCGCATAAAATCTTATGTTCTTTGCGTGAAAAATGGGGGTTGTTGCCTGTAATTATCCGCTCACGCGATACGCATCATATTGAAACCTATTACGAAGAAGGCGCAAATGCGGTCGTTCCGGAAACGCTTGAATCGAGTTTGCAATTGGTGCGTACCTTGCTTGAACAAACGGGGATTCCGTCTGATGAAGCAGAAAATATCGTTGATAAACACCGTATAGAGGCTTTATCTGGCGTGAAACCTTGCTATGTTGAGGTTGTTAAAAATATTAAATCAAAAGCATAAAGTGTTTTCTAATGAATAAAAAATATCTGTCCCTTCTGTGCGGTCTATCTTTATGGGCGGTTTCTGCGCCAATTCAAGCTGCGGATAAAGTTTTCCTTCATAACGGTGACCACTTTACGGGTGAGATAACAAGTTATGAAGGCAATAACGTAACGATTAAAACATCATATGGACAATTTGATTTGCCAATTGATTTGGTGAAAGGCGTTTATGCAGATGGACAGGCACGCGCGGCGCAAATTGCAGCGCATATAGCCGTGCAGCAAGCGGCGCTTCAAGATGTGGCCCCAGTAACGGCTATGCCGCCTGTTGATGCGGCGCTCGCGCAGCAAGAGAAAATTGCCGCAGCCGCAGCCGCAGCCGCAGCCGCAGCTGAAGCTGATGATGTGGTTGAAGACACAGGCTTTGGGTTTTGGGGTGCGGATTTCTCAGGTAATGTTAACCTCGGTTATGATTTAAAGCGCGGGAATAGTGAAAATAGCGCCTTAAATATTGATGCCACTGTTCTGACAACGCTTGATAAGCATGATTTAAAATTTAAGGGCGAATATAACCGCGAAGAAGACGGTGATACCGTCAGCGTGGATAATCGTCACTTGTCAATTAACCATGATTATAATTTTACGGATCGATGGTTTATTGGCTCTAAAGTCAAGTTCACGCAGGATGATCTTGCCCAACTTGATTTGCGGACGAATGCCAGCACGGGTATTGGTTATCATATTTTCAAGCGTGATGATTTGGATATGAAATTCGTCGTTGGGCCTGGTTATTTACATGAGAAATTTGAAAATGACAGCGATGATTCAGAAATGACCTATAACTGGGCGTTTGATTATAAGCAAAAATTCTATGACGATTTATTCCGCTTGTTCCATGAACACAGTTTAAATGCGCCTACAGAAGATACAGAGGCATATTTGTTTGAAAGTCAGTCAGGCATTCGTGTGCCAATACGCCGCGGTATTGTTGCAACGGGTCAGGTTGATTTTGACTGGGATAATGACCCTGCCGCAGGGACAGTTGAGGACGATACAACCTATTCTTTTAAACTTGGTTATGAATGGCCGTAAGTATTTTTATTAAAAACTAACAAGGTTTTTTGAAAAAAAACATGCAGCGCCTGCTTTTATATATGTCAATTTGCTTTCTTTCTTACGTAAATTTTTCAAATGTGGCTTAAGGTGGCTCTTTTATTGGTTTTTGCTGTTTTTATTGCACCGCATCTTTCCCATATAATTAAAACTTTATAATATTTTTGGTGGATGCTCCCTTGGTTTTATGTTAAGTTTTTAATGACTTACTTATGAATATTTCAAGAAACGCCATTGACAATTTTTTCCCCGCCGCTTAATTGTAATAAAAATAATAATTTTAACGAGTTGAATTTCAGGGAGATGAAATATGTCTGATGCGAAAAAAGCGTCTGGCTCCGTATTCAAAAAATTTGAAGCGAGCTATGCTAAAAACAAACGTGAGGAAATGAGCCTTACGGATTATCTCGAACTTTGTAAAAACGATAAATTGGCTTATGCGAATACAGCTGAGCGTATCTTGCACGCGATTGGCGAGCCAGAGATTGTTGATACTTCAGAAGCAGGCGGTAAGCTTAACAAGCTACACGGCGGTAAGAAAATCGCTATTTACCCTGCGTTTTCTGAGTTTTTCGGTATGGAAGAAGCGATTGCTCAAGTAGTTGATTTCCTTAAATCATCTGCACGTGGCGCCGAAGAATCACGCCAAGTGTTGCACCTTATTGGTCCTCCAGGCGGTGGTAAATCAACGCTGGCTGCAAAACTGACTGAGCTTTCTCAAAAAGAATTTATCTACGCACTTGCGGATAAAGATGGCAACTTGTCACCAATTCAAGAAAACCCATTGGCGCTATTCTCTGATGATGCGGAACTTCGCGATTCAGTTGGTAAAGAGTACAATATACCTGAGCGTTACATGAAGAACCGTCTATCGCCGTGGGCTATTAAGCGTTTGGATGAAGCTGGTGGTAACCCAGAAGAAGCGTTCAAAGTTGTTAAGCTTCGTCCATCACAGTACCACAAGATTGCCTTTGCACAGGTTCAGCCTGGTTCAGAACAGAACCAAGATGAAACAGAACTTATTGGTAAGCCGAATATTCGTAAAATCGAACAGTTTGACGAGCATGATACAGATGGCTACAGCTATTCTGGTGCGCTTAACACAGGTAACCAAGGTGTTGTTGAACTTGTTGAGATTTTCAAGGCAAGTGGTGACGCGGTTAAGCCGTTGCTTGATGCGACACAGATGCGCCTTTATGCGGGCTCAGGTAGTGTTGGTCAAATCCCATTTGATGGTTTGATTGTTTCACACTGTAACGAAGCGGAACAAGAAAAGTTCGATCGTGATAACACGAATGAGGCGTTCAAAAGCCGTATGGTTAAGGTTCAAGTGCCATATGTAATGCAGTATGACGCAGAAGCAAGCATCTACGAAAAGGTTTCTATGAAAGAATCTTACGCAGATCTTCCAAGAGCGCCACATACAACTGAGTTTTTGGCGAAGTACAACGTACTTACACGTGCGGCAGATGTGCCTGAATTTGCAAATTACTTCACCACGCTTAAGTCAATGAGCTACCTAACAGCATTATTGAATGGTGATGACCTAGATGCACCTGGCGGTAAATTTGACAAAGATTATAAGTCATTAATGGCGAAAGTTAAGAAGCCTTACCGCGTTGCAATGACAGGTGGTGAGACACGTGAAGGCAATAAAACATTGTCTAAAGCTTTTAACTACTGGTCAAATTACGGTCTTCAGGAAGCTGACCCAATCACTGTATTCCAAGTGTTGCGTGAAGATATTCACAACAATGCTGCGCTTACAGATGAACAAAAGCACCAGCGCCGCGTTATTATTCATGCTTTAGAAGCTGAATATAAAGAGATCCTCGAGCTTGATATGAAGAAAGCTTTTGAATCTGGTGATGGTAACTTCTATCAGCGTAAGTTTGATAACTATCTGAAAATGGCCAAAGCTTGGAATATGCGTCGTTCGTTGAATGACCCAACAATTTCTACGCATACATTGAGCCCAGATCAGCTTGATCAGAAACTGCAGGAAATTGAAGGCCCAGCCAATATTGGTGACAAGCACGAATTCCGCAGCATGCTTATCGGTTATGTTTCAGAAAAGCTTGAAAAAGGCGAAACAAAAATCCGTTGGGATGAATATGCGCCAATGGCAGACGTTCTGAAAAAGCAAGTGGATCAGAAGTTTGAAGATGTATTGCCTTACATCGGTTTTGAAGAAAAGCTAGAAGGCGAAGATCAGAAGAAACAAGATCGTTACATTGCCGGTATGACCAAGGAAGGTTATAGCGAAACAATGATCCGCCGTGCTGGTGAATTTGTTAAAGGCTTCAAGCCTTACGAAATGAGCTAAGCGCACACAGCTATGTTCAGGTGGCGTATTCGCGCCACCTAGACACCCCCTATCTTTACTTGGAACGCCTTTTGTGGAGGATTTATAAGGGCGTTTCAATAGATAATAATAATAAAATCGGGAGTATGTCGGATGCCTTCAACTATTGTTGACCGTCGTGGTGGGTCTTCTTCAGACCAATATGTATCAAGCCGTGAGCGCTTTTTACGTAGAAATAAAGAAGCAATTGATCGCGCGATAGATAATTACATTAGCGGACGCAGTATTAATGATATTGGTACAGATGGACCAATTGATATTACTGTACCTAAACGTGACCTGAAAGAGCCAAATATTACACATGGCCAAGGTGGCAAGCGTACAAATGTCCACCCAGGAAATAAAGAATTTATGGGCGGTGACCAGTTACAGCGCCCACAAGGCGGCCAAGGTCAAGGTACAGGCGAAGGTGAAGCTGGTGAAGAAGGCCAAGGTGAAGATGATTTTGTCTTCCAACTTACGCAAGAAGAGTTATTAGAACGTATTTTTGAACGTTTAGGTTTGCCTAACCTTGAAGAACGCAATAGCGATACAGCTAAAGAATTTGATTACTCGCACGCAGGCTATCAGCGTAATGGTACGCCTAGTCGTATTAACTTCCGCCGTTCAAAGCGCCAGCAAATTGGACGCCACTTAGCGGCAAGTGCGCCGTACAAAAAAGAAATCATTTCATCGCTGCAAGACCAGCTACGCATCTTGAATCTTGATCCAGATGCGAATGTTGATACGCTTTTTGAAGATCAACGCTATGAGAAATTGACGCTGAATGAGAAGATCGCATTGCTTACGGAAACGCGCGATGCAGTGCGTGAAGAAAATCTATCACTGCTTGATGATGCGCAGAAATCATTGCTAACGCAGCTTGATGATCAGATAGCTGAGAACGAAGCTAAAATTAAGGGGATACCACGTTGGGATGAAGATTCTGATTTACGCTATCGTTTTGATAAGCAGGTTCCAAGACCATCTTATAAAGCCGTTATGATTTGTATGATGGATATTTCTGGCTCAATGAGTGAGCAAATGAAGCATGATTCAAAACTATTTTATTGGCTGTTAAACAAACTTCTCAAACGTGAATATGGCGAAGATGCGGTTGAAATGCGTTATGTCGTTCACACCACAGAAGGTTGGGAAGTAGACGAGCAGGAATTTTATGAAACGCGTGAGAACGGCGGTACGAAAGTATCTGCAGGTTTGGATATCGTCAAAGAAATAAAAGAACGTGATTATGGCGATGGATCTTACAATGTTTATATCGCACAAACATCTGATGGTGATAACTGGCGTGATGATAACCCACGAACAAAAGGTTTGATCGAGGACATGCTTCCAGACCTTAAAGGGTTCTTCTATATGGAAACCAAGAATAATGCTTGGGGTAATCATGATCGTTCAGATATTTGGAATATGTATCAAACCATTCGCGGCGCTAATGAAGATAAGTTCTTTATGGGGCGTGCGATGCAAACATCAGATATTACTCGCATTTTTGTCGATTTCTTTAACATAGAAAATCATAAAAAGCCTGCCGCGTCGGCGATGAACAGCGCTACAGCTGCTTTCGCGCCTAAGGCAGGATAAGAAATACGACAAAATAAGCGTATATAAAAACAGGGAGTTGAAAAATGTTGGATATAGATAAGGAAAAGCACAAAAAATGTGCGAAGCGTATTGAGGCGCTTTTTGATAATTACGTTGAAGGGAAAGACGTGTTTATCAATGCCTATAAAAGCGGAACATGGGATTATCCGGTTATCCTGAAAGAAGGGGTTGAGCCAAGCCGTGAAGTACCAGCAAATACGCTGCAGTTGATGGAACGTGTATGTGAAATCATCAATGAAGAAAAATATGAGCTTGATATTTATCCAAACCAAATTCAGGTGATTACAGATAGTCAAATGCTTGATCTCTATGCAAGTGTTGGTCTGCCTGTATCTTATAATCACTGGTCATTCGGTAAAAAACGCATTGAACTTGAGCGTAATTTTGAAGCGGGTATGGGCCTTGCGTATGAGATTGTGATTAACACAAATCCATCTATCGCATATTGCATGGAAAGTAACTCTATGTTGATGATGGGGCTTGTTATTTCGCATGCTTGTTACGGTCATAATAGCTTCTTTAAAGGTAACTTCTTGTTTAAAGGCTATACCGATGCTGACAACATTATTAAGTTACAAGAAGAGATGCGCGATTTCTTAGAAGAGGCAGAAATGCGTGTGGGCGTTGATGAAGTTGAAGAATTTATGGATGCTGTTCATGCGCTTAGTTTGCAGTCTGTCTCACCAGCTTATAAACTGGATGAAACAAAATTCTTTAAGGAAGGCGAGCAGCCAGAGACATCTCAATATTTTAATCAATATGATAAGTTTTTTGATGAACGTTCAGAAACACAAGATGAGTTTAACCGTGTCGCTAAATCAGAAAACGCTGAACAGCCGTTAAAAGGTGATATGGAGCGTAACTTACTGCTTTACATTGCAGAAAATTCACCTGTATTGCCAGAATGGAAGCGCCATGTGATGCGCATGTATGCAAAGCATCAGGCATATTTCCACCCACAAAAGCAAACACAAGTTATGAACGAAGGTTGGGCATCATTCTGGCATGAACGCTTTATTCGTGATATGCGCTCGTTTGACTTGCTTAGTGATGGCATGATGATGGAATTCTTTAATTCGCATGCTAGTGTTCTAAAACAGCCAGAATTCGATGAAACAGTTACTGTTATGGGGCCAGATGGGCAACCACAAGAACGCAATATATATAGCGGTTGGAACCCTTACGCGCTTGGCTATGCGATGTTCCACGATATTAAACGTATGTGTGAAGAGCCGACAGAAGAAGATAAGGAATATTTCCCATACCGCGCAGGTAAGGGTTACTGGCTTGATGTGATGAAGGATGCAATGCAGAATTATCGTGATGAAAGCTTCATTCAGCAATTCTTATCACCAGAAGTTCAGCGTCGATTTAAATTATTCGATATTATGGATGACCCAGATGAAGAAAATTACATCGTTGCGGGCATTCACGATCGCGCTGGCTTTGACCGAGTGCGTCAGGATTTTGCGCGTCAATACCGCTTAGGCGAACAAATGCCTGTGATTGGTGTACATGAGAATTATGATCGTACGGATCGTCGTTTGGTTCTGCGTCATGAGCGTTTCAATGATATTCCTTTGGGGCCAGATACAGAAGAAGTCTTAAAGCATATGAAGGCGCTTTGGGGGTATCCGGTAGTATTGGAATCAGTTGAAAGCGATGGCTGTGTGGCAGAAAAACTATCTTGTCCAAAGAATTATGGCGAGGAACGCGGCGGCCGTAGGCATCAGCGTTCATTATATCCGCATTAAGATATAGATATAAAAAAGTTTCAACTCCCGAAACGGTGCGCTTAACGCTTTTGCGTTAGGCGCATTCGCTTTTAGGTGTTCGCGCCGATAAGGACAATAATAGCGGCGACGCCCATAACGAGTCCTGCCATGGGGCTTGCATCATCTTCATGTTTTCGTATTTTGTAATAAATTAAGAACCATAAAGGGGCTAGGCCGGTAATGACGCCGACATAGGCAGGGTTTGGCGTGCCGATCACGGCTAAACAATAAAAGAGCCAAGATAGTGAATGGAAAACGGCAACGCCAGATGAGGATTTTACTGTAGATAAGGGCGGGTGTAGCCTCCCTTTTTGTCGTGATAAATAAAGCGGTAGAGACATAATCAGCATAAGTAGGTTGCACAAAAAAACAAAGTTTAGTGATATGCCTAACATGTTTTCGCCGTGCTCTAAGGCTATTTTGCTAATAACGGCCATGACGGAGTACAGTACGGCTATAGGTATTACAGCCATTAAGGCCAGCCAGCCTGCGTCATTTTTCCTTACAGCAAACAAGCTGAAAATGAATAATGTGAATCCGATGCCCACATATAATGCGTTTTGTGGGTTGTCTAAAAAGAATTGTCTTTGCTCTGGGCTTAGCGCGAGCCATAAGGCAAATGTAATTAAAATAGCGATAGGTTGGTGAAGGCAGGCTATGCGTCCGTTCTTTTTAGCGGCGAGATTATACTGTGCCATCATGCATACAACGCTCACGGCGGCTTCAAGAAGAAGCACTAAATAATACTCAGGAATACGTGGCCATTCCATTAATGGCAGGGCAGGCAGGGATAGTATTGTGGCGATGCTCGCACGGAATGTGTTGAGCTCGAAGCCATCGGTTTTATAGTGCTTGTTTATTTCACTTTGTACGCAGTAGGTTAAGCCCGCTGCCAACGCAAATAACACCCATATCATAATCGCATCTCCTAATTATTTATGCGTTTATGTCTGAAGTTTAGCAGATATAAGCCTGTTTAGGGTAGATACTCGCGATATTCTTTTTCTGATTTTATGATGTAAAGTGGCGTCTCTATATCGAGTAGATTTAGTAAGGTCGCCTGCATTTTGTATGAGAAGGCGCGCAAAATCAGCTGTACGCGCCATGTGCGTTTGCGGGGTATGGTGTCTAAGACACGTTGAATGGAGTTAAAAAGCTCACGTGCGATGTCTTGGTGTTGTTTGTTTTGTAGGCGTTGTGTGAAATCAACATGCTCATCAAATTTATAAAAATCATGTTCTTTTTCGGCTGTGTCTGCATATTGGCAGAAACTATCGAGGGGATTTTCGAGCCATAAAATACGCTGGTTGGTTACGGAGCGCATCCATCTTGGCCCGAGCATGTAATCAGCATAGAAAGAAATAATGGCTGAGCCTGTTAGCGCTTTGGCTAGAATGAATTGTATGTCGAGTAGAGTTTCTTTTTTGTCTTGATTCATGTTTTTTTCTGGTGTGAATTCCAGATATTTATCTATTTTCTGCAGGTCGCCGTATATATCAACAATCATAAATGATAAAGCAGGCCCCAACCGTCCAATTTCAGTGAGAACATTTTTGTATACGTCAAAGTGAAAAGCTTTAAACTGGTTGATGCGCTGTAGTTTTGCACCTTTTTTTGCAATTTCGAGGTGGAGCTCCATCAAATTATGCGCATTGTCGAGTAGCTCAGCGGCGATGGCGGAGCTAAATGTTGCATTCTTTTCTTTTTTCAGGCGGTGTTCTGTACGGCGTGAATGATTCAGGTTGATGAGGACAGCGATGACCGTTGCCACCGCGATAGAAAATGCGCCAAGTACAGTTTTATAGTTCTCTAAAAATTCAAAAAAGCTCATTTATTGTACACACCATATGATTGTTTATGTTTTTTCACCTTATATAAGGATTCGTAAGTAAAAAACAATATAATTTTGTGCGGCGCAAAATTTGCTTTGGCAAATCGTGGGTAATCTTAATTAGGCATTTTGTCAAAGCGGGGGATGCGCTATCATAGTATAGTAATTTTTAGGAGCTGTTTTATGAAACATGTCATTCAAGGCGCGCCGTCTTTTTCTTATATTGAATTTACACTGTCCCCGAATGAAACATTAATCGCTGAATCTGGTGCAATGGCCAGTATGGATGCGGGGTTAGACCAAAAAGCCAAAATGAATGGCGGGTTTTTCGGGGCATTGGTACGGAAATTCTTGGGGCGCGAAAGTTTTTTTGTTTCGCATTTCACTAATAATACAGGCAAGGAAACTAAGCTTATTATTACCCAAGATACGCCAGGCGATGTGAAAGCGATTAAATTATCAGGCGGTGGGTTTTATATTGAATCTGGGGCATTCATCGCGCGTGAAGAGGGGGTGAGGTTGCAGGTCAAATGGGCAGGGTTTAGCTCGCTCTTTGCGGGAGAAGGCTTGTTAAGGAACTATGTGTCAGGCAATGGCGCGGTTTATATAGGAGGCTATGGCGCGATATATGAACGTGAAGTCGATGGCGAATATATAATCGATAGTAGCCATGTTTTGGGGTATTCAAAGAACATTAAAATTAAACTTGCTATGTCAGGCGGTATATTTTCAAGTTTCTTTAGCGGGGAAGGCCTTGTTGCGCGTGTAGAAGGTAAGGGTAAAGTCTATTTACAAAGCCGCAGCATACAAAATATGGCGCGTTTTATTAATCCACGTCTGCCGTAAGTAAAAATAAGGATATACAATCATGCAAATTGAAATTCTTGCACAGCCAGCCAATACGTTAGCGCGCTTGACCTTTAACGCGGGTGAAGAAATTACGGCCGAAGGCGGGTCTATGGTGGCGATGTCGGGGGGCTTAAATGTTGAAACCAGTACACATAAGCGCGGGCAACGTGGTTTGTGGAAAGCAACTAAGCGCGCTTTTGCGGGTGAAGGCATTTTCTTAAACCATTATAGGGCAGAGCGTGAAGGCGCAAATTTATATATCGCGCCTGTCTTATCCGGTGACATTATGGTGCAGGAGCTAACCGGTAATGCGCTGATAGTGCAGGCAACGTCATTCCTTGCACATGAAAGCGGGGTTGATTTGGATATGGGCTGGAAAGGTTTAAAAAGCATGTTTTCTGGTGAAGGGTTATTCTGGCTAAAAATGGAAGGCCACGGCAAGGCGCTGATTAATGCTTTCGGTGCAATATATCCGGTTGAGGTTGATGGTGAATATATTGTCGATACGGGCCATATTGTGGCCTTTGATGATAGCCTTGATTTTTCGCTGTCTAAGGCGGGGAAAAGTTGGATGAGCTCTATCCTCGGCGGGGAAGGTATTGTTTGCCGTTTTAAAGGTAAAGGTGCGGTTTGGTGTCAATCACATAGCCCGTCAGGGTTTGGTCATGCGATTGGGCAATTGCTAGAGCCCATTGTTCAGCACCAACAATAAGGCGTAGAGGGATAGTGTAATGAGTACAGTAAAACCATTAGAACACAGCATTGAAGGCAAGCCGGACTTTGCTTTTCTAACCGTGAAGTTACCAGCGGGGGAGATGATAAAAGTTGAGGCCTCTGCCATGCAGGCGATGGATCGTCATATTAAAATGCGTACGCGCCTTAAAGGCGGGTTTAAGCGCCTTATATCTGGTGAAAATTTGTTTTTGAATGAGTTTACGGCAGAGGGCAAGGATGGCGAAATCGTCATTGGTAGCGCTGTGCCGGGGGATATTAAGCGTCTTTATCTCACCAAAGGTGGACCATCCTTATTTTTACAAAGCAGTAGTTTTTTGGCGTCGTCGTCAGGCATTGAAACAACAACTAAATTTCAGGGCTTTATAAAAGGGTTCTTTTCTGGTGCAGGGTTCTTCTTGATTAAATGTAGCGGTGAAGGGGATATATTCTTCAACAGCTATGGCGGTATTATCGAAGTGCAGATCAATGATGAATTCACAATAGATAACAACCATATTGTGGCCTTTACCGAAGGGCTAGAATATAGCGTCCATAAATTTGGCGGGTATAAGTCGTTCTTCTTTAGCGGCGAAGGCCTAATCACGCGATTCCGTGGGCAAGGCCGCGTATGGATACAAACGCGCGCTATGCCATCGCTTATTGCATGGCTCAACCCGTTCCGCCAAGTGGTCACAAAAACGAAAAGAAATTAGACATGATTAGAAAACTGCTTGTCCTTACTTTGTGTGCTTTTTTACCGTCGTTGCCCGTTCAGGCGAGTGACCCAGTCTGGTTTCCCTGCAGTATTTCTAAGGGCGTCGCTTTGCAAGATGGTGCTGAGGCATCTTTAAGCCTCGGGGCTTTAGGGGATATGGATGGGAAGTCTTATCTTCTTTTACAAGGTGCGGTTACTGTGCCGAGTTTAGGTTATAGCTATCTTTTTATAAATAAAGGCTCGCAGGGTGAATTGATTCTTAAAGGCCCCGAAGATATGGCGGGGGCGGTTATCTCTTCGCTGTCTATACAGGAGCGTTTTGAAAATAAGACTGCGCAGCAAAACTATGTCATTAAAATCAAAAAGGACTTTAACTGGGGCCCAGAAGAATTCACATGTGCGATGTAAAGAGAGACCGAAAGGCCTCTTTTATTTTTTGTTTAGGATATGTGTGGGGATTAGATAGGCTATGGCGATGAAGGCTATGCCCTGAACTATGCCAATGGCTGTGCCACTAAAAGGGATAAGCGCGTCATATTTATCATTCCCTGTAGCGGCTAGACCGACATTTCCACCGGCGATTTTGTCGAAAAGGAATGTGTTATCCGCGAGCCATCCATAAGATAGCGTAAAGGCAAACGCGCCAGCTAACCCGCCAAGGGCAAATATTAAGGCATCTTTACGCCCTGTCGCAGCGGCGGCAAGGCCAGTGCCTGGGCAATAACCAGCAATTGCGAACCCGATACCTAGCAATATGCCGCCGACAAACACGCCAATATAGGCCGTTTTAATCGAGACATGGGCGGGGGCGATAATGCCGAGCGCCAGACCGCTAAACAGCACAAGGCTTGATAAGCCAATCGCAAACAGAATAGCTTTCATTAAGCTTGTGTCGCTTAGGCGTAGCATATTAATAATGCTTTGCGGGTTGGTTGCGCCTGCACGGTTAAGGGCAAAACCAAATAAAGCACCAAGAAGAATAGCAAGTGTGAGTTCCATGGTCTTAACCTTTCTTATTAAAGAGAATGATGGCGATAGGCAGTGCCGCTAAGAATGCACCTGCCGCAAATATATAGCCGCTTAATGCGGTTTGCATCATACCGCTCATCATATGGCCACTTGTGCAGCCGCCAGCGAGCCGCGCGCCATAAAGCACGAGGAAACCGGCGATGAAGGCTGCGGTGTAACGTAATTTTGCAGAATCGCCGAAACGGTTACGCCAGACGGCAGGCATAGTTTTTTCGTCTTTGTTTTGCGGCTTATCGCCTTTGAGCAGTGCAGATAAAAATGCGCCGCCCATCATGGCAAGCACAAACACGAAACTATAATTTAGCGGGTTCGCTGCGTTTGCCGCGTATTTACCGCCGCTTTTGTTTAAATAAGCGTTGGGGGAGCTATAGCCTGATTTTGCGTTTTCATCGGTGATAATAATGTCGGGGTTAATGACATCCCACACAGCGGTATCGGCAATGACGAATTGCGTGGATACGCCAATCGGCTTGACAAGTAATATGGCACATACAAAGGCGATCGCCAGTAATGCGCCACCTAAGGGCCATGTAAGAACGGGTTTAAACATGGTAAGTTCTCCTATAGCTTTATTATTTATTTTTTGCAGAATTCATCATGCATCACGGCCATTATTTTTAAAGCGGCAGGGTGTTCAAGCCGATAAAATAACGTGCGGTGTTCACGGCGAAAACTGACAATGTTTTCGTCTTTTAATTTATTGAGGTGCTGTGACATGGATGTTTGTGCAATGCCGGTGGCATCAATCAATTCAGTGACGCTTTTTTCGCCTTCGGCAAGTTGACACAGAATCATTAGACGCTGCGGGTTAGCTAGCCCTTTTAGAAACATCGCTGCTTCGGCGGCATTTGCACTTATATCTTCAATCATAGATCTTCTTTCATTTTATAAATTTATAATATCATAAAAATATAAAATGACAAAGGGGAATTTTATGATGTAGCTTGCTGACGGTATTTTTGTAGCAGGATATAAAGGTCATCACTGGAATAATAGGGTTTTAGCTTTCCATCTTTTTCTGCCTGTTCAAGTTCATGGCGGATATGGGAGAGCATGTCATCGACATTTAGTAGGCGGCGGATGATGTGGCGAGTTAGTGCGGATAGTGGGTTTTTCTGTCCCATTGGACGCCATGTTTTTTTGCATGTGTTTAAATACGCATCGAAATGTAGGCCATGTGGCGCGGCCGGCACGTCACCGCGCCCAAGAAGGATTTTCACGGCGTTACTACAGAGCACGCCCGCGGCCATATCAATGCCGACTTTTAGGGACGGGACGTCCTTGGTGAAGAAGTTGACTTTGGTTTTATCGATTAAGTAATGGCGCTGCATGGCACTAGCCGCAACGCCGCTGATGAAGCGAATGATGTTATCGATATAATGTTCAAGATGCAGCATATATAATGTGGCGGGGTTGTTAAGTGCCTTAGATATTGCCGCTGGGCTAGGGTCTCGCATATCAAAATAGGTTTTAAAATCCATTCCTGTAAGGGGCAGAAATGCAAGAAAAGCTGTGCCCATACCAAGCGGGGCGGCGGTTAATGCGGGAATGTTTAGCGCGGCGCAGCTTTCAAAAACATGGCGGCGTATGTCTAAAGCGAATATATCGAGGCTATCAAGGTATATATCTGCGCCGGTCAAAAATTCATCAATATTGTCTTTGCTCAGGCCATTATCAAAACGCGTGATTTCTATGTTGGGGTTAATCACCATTAGGGTTTCGGCTGTAACGTCAATTTTACTGCGGCCGATATTTTTAATGTTCGCGCCATCCTGACGGTTGAAATTGCTTAATTCATAATGGTCTAAATCGGCAATACGGAACTTTGTGAATCCCATGCGCGCCATGGTTATGGCATGGCTGCCGCCTACACCGCCAAGGCCGCCAATCGCGATTGTAAAATCTTTTATGCGGTTTTGTTCTTCGGCGCTTACCCAGCCGATATTACGTTTAAATGCTTGGTCATATGCAAACATGGCCGCGCCCCTTATGTTAGAGATACCCTGCCTTAATTTTAGGGGGCGGGGGTAAGCGGCGCTTCTGGTTTTCTCTATAAATATTTTTAGTGTGCAGCGAGTTTTACAAAGGTAGATGGCGGCACGCCTAAATTGCGGTGAAAATGCACATTATACTGCGCGAGTGATGTAAAGCCTGCTTCGAGACCAGCCTGCGTCACATTGTGACCGTTTTTGATAAGGCGCATGGCTTCAAATGTGCGGAGAATATTGCGGTATTGCACAGGCGCAATGCCATAGTCTTTTTTAAACCCCATAGCCATGGTTGAATACCCCATATTGAGGTCAGTAGCGATATGTTCAAAGCTTAAATTTTCGCGGAAGTAGCGGTCTAAGAAACGTTTGGTTTTTGAAGAGACATAAGATGCATCATTTTGTAATTCGGGGTGGTGCGTGCGCTGTGCCATGAATAAGTTGGCAATGTCATCATAAGACGTTAGCGGCGTAAAGTCATGACAGGGGAATATAGTCGGCACAGTCGGAAAGCAATCATCTGCAGGGGTGAAGGATATGTAGGTTTCATATTCCGATAAATGCGGGCGGATATGCCATTCCGCATAGCTGCGCGCAGGGATATACAGGTAAAATGACCCTTCCGCTGGCGTGATGTGATGGTCAAGGCGCAGTGTTAATGCGCCTTTCGGACAATTGTGGAAACGCAGTAATATCCAATATTGCGCATATGTTTGGCGCATAACTTTGGCGGTATTATGCAGGCGGCGGCGGTAATAATATTGAAGGTCACCATCAAGCGCAGCCATGCCCATAAAATTATCGGGTTGGTTAATAATAGGCGTTAGCCCACTAACCAATAATTTACTGTCATTAATGTCGCGTTTTGTCGTCATATTTAACAATCTTTATTTTAAACCATGCTCTTTACAGATTTCAGCCCAAGTTTTTTGTCGGTTTTGGGGCGCGTCCCCTTTACATTCTTGCCATTCGCCGTTTTCATCTTTGGTGAACCATGTTTTTTGTTCCGCATCGTAATATTTATAGCTATCGCCATGCGGGGCAATGTTGCCGCGCATATCATATATGTGTTTTAAAAACGGGTCATGTTTAATTGTATCGGCGAGGTCTTCTTCAGGACTAAATATTGACTTTAGGCGTTTCACCAAAGAAGGCCGCCTTGTTTCAAGGTCAGATGCACATTTGGCGTAGTCATATTGTAACGGAATGCGCGTCCCGTGATGGACAAAGGCTTTACCTTGCTTTTGTGGTATAAAACTGTGATCGAGGCCTTTTTGTAGAAGGCGTTCTTCTGTAACGGATAATAATGGTATGCCACCTATGCCAGAGCTATTCGTATGTATAAGCGCGGAAATAAACATTAAATCATAGGGCGACGTGCCTTTTGATACATTTGCATTATTCATACGTTCCTTAGAGATGCCAAAGCGCGATAATTCACTGATAAAGGGCGGCATTTCACCTGTCAATTGCCTGCCAGCAACTGTGAAATTAACAGATAAGCTATATTCATCAAAGCTATCGGGCAATATACCGTCTTGTTTGGAGGCGTCTATAGTTGGTAATAAAGCAGGATCATTTCGGGTAATGAGACGGTAACAACCAACATTAATGCCGCTTTCATTGTGGCGGATCAGGAAATGTTCGGTAAAGCCTTGTGTGATGTTGGGGTGGTCGTATTCATCATGCTCATATGGTGCGCCGTCAACTGCGTTGGGATGTAGAATAGGGTTGAAAATTGTTCCGCGCAGATAATGATATTCATTCTGTTCGGCGGGGCCGTCGACCATATGCACGGTGAATGTACCATCGCTAACGCGGCCGCGCTCATCCAGATAGATATTTTTATGCATATCTTCTGTTTTATTTTTGCGGCTGGATTTAGCAAATAACTTTGAAATCATCACGCCATTTTCATGTCCAAATGTGCGATTAAATCAGCAGTGATTTTGGCGTTGTCATTTTGGAAGTTTTCGAATTTTTTCTGGCAATTCTCATCACGCGCAAGATGCGGGGATTGTAACATGCACATTGCATCATGGCCTTCATATAGGCGGTATTTAATATGTTCGATGTGAAGGTCTGTATAACGCTCTGGGTGCGGTAAGTGGTTTGCTGCGGCTTCGATGAACTTTTTCATTTCAAAACCATCTACAGGTAACATAGTGCGCAGCGCCTTGGTTGTTTGTAGGATAAACCAATAGGCGGTATGCATGGAATCTTCATTATTGTCATGGGATTCAATATAGGCTTTACCGTGGTTTATCATCTGCATGGCGGTAATAAGAACTTCATTTTTTAGCTCTTTGCCTTCAGGGCTTTCCTTCATAATCTGAGCATTGGTGTAAAGCGCCCAGCCTTCATATAAGGTTTCAATAGCGCCAAATTCAAATACAGGATATTTTGCCGCTGCATTGGCAAAATTATCTTCGGCCCATTTTTCAACGGCGGGGTCATCATTAACATAGGCGCAATAGTCTTTGGTCATGGCGGATACGCTTAAATGATGTAGCCAGTCATGATTAGTTAGGCTATATAGTTTTTGCAGCGTTGTGACCAATGGGTGGTCGTTTGAAATGTCATTAACGCGCGAGATTTTATTCGGCAGCGCCACGACTGGAAAGGTGATGGCTAGTTTACTGTCTGGTATTTCAGCGTTCTTCACCATGCTGACAAAGCCAAAATTGATTTTGCGTGGTTCGGCCGTTTGCGGCAGTGTTTTAACATGGCCGCAATTATCTTGTGACACGGCGTTATAGCCTAAGTTGTTAGATAATACAGCGTCGGAACGCATAATAACGCGATGATGATCTGCCATTTGGGTGAAAATATCGCTTAGGCGGTTTGCGCTTAATTGATCTAGCTTGCCTGACGTGATCCAATCTTTGGTTTTTTCGGATAGGTCTTCACGTGCCAATAGGCTGTTTTTATGTTGTTTGAGGTAAATGGCGAGAGCATTAAAGCGCGCTGAATTTGCGGCGGCTTCGCGCATGATAATATTTTGTGCGGGCAGTGTCTTTTGCGCGGTGATTTTATCGCGCAGCTGCTTGCCCCAATCAGGTGTGACAACGTCGTTTGGTGTTGTATCTGTTATATCTTGTGTCATTATCGTGACTCCGCCTTATACCCCAAAAGTGGGAAGAGTATATATTTAATTATGTAAATTGTCAAGTGTTGTTCCTAATACGGCAAAAGCCGCTTATTTAAGCGGCCTTTTCCTTGGTGTCGTTTTCTTCTT
Source organism: Alphaproteobacteria bacterium (assembly GCA_002690045.1). Classification (GTDB taxonomy): domain Bacteria; phylum Pseudomonadota; class Alphaproteobacteria; order Micavibrionales; family Micavibrionaceae; genus UBA2705. Next base: position 29,956 of record NZDE01000006.1, read on the forward strand.
TTTCTAAATTACGGGCAATGTCTTTTGCCTCTAATGCTTCGGCGCTTGATAAAAGCGCACCCTGTTTACGTTCCGCGAGTAATGCGCGCGCTTTTTCGTATTTAGGGTCATCCCAAAATACGCGGCAGCCATTACAGCCGCGTGCGCAGCACCCTTCAACGCCAAAGCGTGGGGATTTTATCTGGCGGCCTGTTTCGTCGGCGTCAATTGCGTTTTGTAGCTTTTCAAGGCGGCCTTCATATAAGTCGTCTGGCGCTTGCTTTAATTCGATCTTCTGCGCAACTGTATCTAGTTTTATGCGCTCCCACTCAGCTTTTGTGAGGGAGGATTCTTTACGAATTAATGTGTAAGGCGTGATGTTCTTTTTAATCTCGTTAAGGCTTTCATGATCAAAATTGCTAAATGGAATACGCACGATTGGTTGGTAACCTGCGTGGATTTCTTCAGTGACTTTGCCTGTCTTAATGTCTTCATATTCATAGCAACGAATTAAATATGTCTCTGCGCATTTAGGCGGTACGAATTCAAGGACATCACCGGCAGAAAGTTTGTTTTTAATTTCCAGCAAGAATGCGTCTTCGGTAACTTTGCGAACGATACCGGCAAATTCCCATTCGGCAATTGTTGATGTATGTTCGTAATTGTGTGAAATATTTTTCAGGCGGCCTTCATGGAAGGCAAGCGTATAGCCGCGGTTACCAACGGTATCAAGTTCAGCCATGTAATGACGAGGGTCCCAATTTTCAGGGTCTTCATAATAGGCATCAATCGCCATGCGGTAGGCACGTGCAACTACGCCCGCATAATAGGCAGATTTGCCGCGCCCTTCGACTTTAAGGCTGTCAATGCCGATGGATAGGTAATCATCAAGGCGGGGCATGATACATAAATCTTTGGAGTTTAGAATATATGAGCCGCGCATATCTTCTTCAAATGGCATTAATTCGCCGGGGCGGAATTTTTCTTCTAAGAAGAAATCAAACAAATCTTTGTTGTCGTCATTGATTTCTAATTCTTGGACGGTGCCGTCTTTTAACTTGATGTGTAATTTATAATTCCAGCGGCATGAATTTGTACAGCTGCCTTGGTTCGCGCCGCGCTCTGACAAGAAGTTTGAGAGCATACAGCGGCCAGAATAGGTCATACACATTGAGCCATGTACGAATTGTTCAATCATAATATCTGGGCATTTTTCGCGGACTTCGCGTAATTCTTCATAACTGACATCGCGCGCCATAACGACGAGGTCTGCGCCTTGGTCTTGCCAATATTTGACAGTCATCCAGTTGGTGACGTTCGCTTGTGTTGACACGTGTAGCGATAATTCAGGCGCGTGTTGACGTACATAGTTAAATACGCCAGGGTCAGCGATAATCACGCCGTCTGGTTTCACTGTACGTATTGTTTCAATATATTCAGGCAGTTTATCAAGGTCACGGTTATGCGCAATAAGGTTCAGCGTAAGATAAGCGCGCGCCCCATGTTCATGACAGAAATTGACGCCTTCGATGACTTCTTCGAGTGAGAATTTAGACTTCACACGCATACACATATCTGGCGTACCCATATAGACGGCATCCGCGCCATAGAGGACAGCGAATTTAAGCTTTTCAAGCGAGCCCGCAGGCATTAAAAGCTCTGAACGGCGTGCGCCCTCAATAGGGAGTTTGGCTTTGTATTTATTCTTATATTGCTTTTTAAGCGCCATAATTTTTTATCCTTCATCTTACGTCTGATCTGGCGTTATAAACTAAAACCATCGCAAAAAGCAAGGAAATGAGTCAAGTTTTTTACCATAATTTATTGACATAACCTTGTTGTGGTGGTATTTAAAAAGCCAGAATAAGATGAGGTGTATTATGGCGAGCATATTTAAGAAAATTTTTGATAAAGGCGCAAAGCGTCCTGAATCTTCTCCAGAAGGTTTTGTTGAAAAGTTTGATGCTGTTAAGAGAGCAATTATGGTCGCGGGACAAAATGTACCTGAGCGTTATGATTCAAAGACACCTTATATTTGTGGTTATGGCTTAGACCATAATTCAGAGACTAAAAAATGGTTGGTCTGCTTAGATAATAGTATAATGCTACGTTATCATGACTTAGATAAAGGCCAAAAATCAGGGCTGGCCGTTTTGGACCTTGATTTTGCGCAACAAAGCTATCGCCTTCAGAAAGCGAAACTATATTCTGTGCCAGAAGAGGCGATTACTGATTTTGTTAATATGATTAACCTATATGCAGAGCCTGTTTTCATGCATGCACTACACAAAGCTTTAGAGGAAAGTACTGTTCTTAATTTATCAAAAAAGGATGAAGTACAAGCAGCTGAAGAGCTGAAAGAGGCAAAACTTAAGCCGACACAGAAATATATTATTGAGTAAGGTTGAGTTATGGGCAAGTTGAGAGAATTGTTTAAGTTAAAGAAAAATAAAGGGCAAGATGCTTTCCCTGACGGTGTGGTTGATAAGTTTTCTTTGTTCCTGAATGAAATTAAGCGCATTGGGGTAGCGCAAAAGCGCGACCGTACGTCGGATAGCATGTCGCTGAACAATAAGCGCGCCCCATATAAGGCGGGCGTTAAGGAATGGGTGCTTGTTCAGGATGGTGCGGTTTATATTCGTTATTATGATACAGATAGAAATTCGTGCGAGAATTTATATGCGATGAAACTGGACGTAGTTAGGCAGGCGTTTGTTTTACAGCGTAAGTATGAATTTGAAAGTGCGGAAGAAGCGATAACCGCCTTCGTCAATATTATGGATGAATATGGTGATGCGGAGTTTATGAATGCGCTGAAGTCATCATTAATCGACAATGATTTGTTATTGGTTGATGCGCCAAATTTAACGGCGGCAAAACCAGAGAACAAAACAAAAGCACTAATTATATAGGGTAGAATTATGCGTAAACTGGATCGTACATTTCAAGGGGGGGGGGGTACCGCCTGTTCATGAAAAACCGTAGATCCAAATGTCAAAAGAATTTAATATGCCGGATACAGCGCTCGTAAAGTGGGTGCTGGCTTGATATTTTTTGGTAAAAAAACGCGCAAAATTAATATTTCTATAATTTTCATAATTTTTCACTTTACATTTTATGAAAAATATCGTTTAATCACATTCTCTTATATAACGCGTTGCGAATAAAGTTTGTATCTTGTCATATAAGCAAATATATATATACATAAGAAACGTCAAGTTTCAGGGACACATTAAAAGCAGTAAAAAAAGGGAGCGTATCTATGAGCCAATCAAAAATCGAATTTTATGATGTTGCAGATGTCGAAAAATATATGGAAGACCATTTTGACACCTGTCCAAATGAAAACCCAACATCACTAGATTTATTGGTTATGCTCTCGCAGATGCATCCAGATGATTTCTCACAAGCCTTATTTGATTTGGACATTGAAGAAGAATCGTTTAATGCATTTTTAGAAACGGTACAAAGAGCGGTTCTTGATAATAATAAGGAAGCGGGCATAGAGCCGGATGTTGGTCAGTTAGATTTTACTGATGAATTGCGTAGCTGTTTTGATTCTATTGAATACAGCATATCGCAGAATCCGGCGCAAATATTAGATGATGAGGATCGTGGCTTTAATTTCACTGATATTCTAAGTTTTATCCTTAAAAATTCAGATTGCATGGCGAGTATTTTGCTTAATCAGGCACAGCTTGGCCGAGTTGAAGAGTTGAATATGGAAGACCTTGAAGCGGCGTGGAAAAAGCCGTCATCACAAGGTGATATGAAGGATTTTGAAAGCTTCTTGATGAGTAGTATTTTTGGCATGGGTGCTGACCCATCACAAAAAAAACCTGGTAATTGGATGGCGGTTGTTGGTGGTGGTGCGCAACAGCCAGAAGAAGAAGCGGGCCCAGATGATGCGTCGAACTTTCTAAAAAATATTACGGCTGAGGCTAAAGAATCTGGTTTTGAAGCCGTGATAGGGCGTGATACTGAAATTAGCCAAGCTGTGCGAACTTTGCTTCGTAAAGAAAAACGTAACCCGATTTTTGTTGGCTCTGCGGGCGTTGGTAAAACGTCGGTTGCCTATGCGATTGCCCAGAAAATTGCTGATGGTGATGTGCCAGAAGAATTGCAAGGCCGTGATATTGTTAGCATGGACCTTGCGGCTATGGTTGCAGGCGCTAAATATCGTGGCGACTTTGAAAAGCGTATTAAAAATGTGTTGGAACATGTGAAGAAAACCAACGCGATTTTGTTCATTGATGAAATTCATATGATTTGTGGTGCAGGCGCTGCCTCAGGCGCGGAGAAAATGGATGCATCAAATATTCTGAAAACGTATTTGAGCGACCAGAAGAACCCAATCTCTGTAATGGGCGCAACGACGTTTGATGAATTTAAAATTTTGGAAAAAGATGGCGCGCTTGAGCGTCGTATCTCTAAATTAGTGATTAATGAGCCAAGTAATGAATTGGCAATGACGATGATTGAAGGCAAGCGCGCTGCGTATGAAGCGCACCATAGCGGGGTCAAAGTTTCTGATGAAGCGATTGTTGCGGCTGTTGAATATTCAGCGCGTCACATTCATGACCGTTGTTTGCCAGATAAAGCCTTGGATATTCTTGATAGCGCCCTTGCCGCACAGCGTGATGGTTTTGTGCCTGAAAGTGGGACCAAAGGCGTTATTGGTGAAAGTGATGTTGTTGCACAGCTAAGCCGTCAGCTTGGCCGTGATATTGGCGTTATTAATGATCCAAAAATGAAAGAAAAGCTGGCAACAATGACCGAGCGCTTTAATGCGGCCGTGATTAACCAGAAACAAGCGATTAATAAAGTCGTTGACCGTGTTATGAATTCCGAAGCTGGTTTATTTGCCGATGCACGTAAGAATAAAACATTAGGTGCATTTATGTTTGCGGGTAAAACAGGTGTTGGTAAAACCGAATTATCGCAGCAACTCGCTAAAGAGCTAGGTGTTCCGCTAATTCGTTATGATATGAGTGAATATCAGGAAGCTACAGCTTATAAGCGCCTAACAGGTGCTGACCCTGGTTATGTGGGGTATGACGAAGGTGGTCAGCTTGTAAACGATATTCGTGAAAACCCAAGCTGCGTATTGTTGCTTGATGAAATCGAAAAGGCGCACCCATCGGTTTATAAAGTGCTGTTGCAGGTGCTTGATAATGCAAAAATTAAAGATGGTCAGGGTCGCGTGGCAGATTTCCAAAATGTTTATGTTGTTATGACGTCGAATATTGGTGCGACCTTAGAAGAAATTCGCGGTATTGGCTTTAATGCGAAATCGACAACTGTTGAAACGCAGCGCGCAGACATGATTAAGCAAGTCTTTAGTCCTGAATTTGTTGGTCGTATGGATGACATTGTTGAATTTAACGATTTGGATAATGTCGATGACTTCGTTCAAATCCTTGATATTCACTTGCAGCCACAACTTGATAGTTTGAAAGATAAGGGCATTAAAGTGAAGTTTGACCAAAGCGCTAAAGAATTTATTGCTGACGTAGCGATGGAACAAAAGCTTGGTGCACGCCCTGCGAAAAAAGCAATTGAAGATTATTTCCAAAAGCCATTGGTGAAGGCTTTCTGTGAAGGGGCGCTTGGCGAAGGTTATAGCGTTACCATTAAGGCGCCGAAGAATGATAATGATGAAGCGCTTGATATTCGTTATAGAAAGCCTGCGCAGAAGCGTTTACCTGCGCCTAAGGCAACTGCATAACGTCTGCTTTATTGAAGAATAAAAGAAAAGCGCCCTTATGGGGCGCTTTTTGCATTGAGTGTTGTGCCGCTGTGATTGCGCAGCCACCAATATATGGGGGGCATGCGTTTTTTGATAGCACTTGCCACGCCTTGGGTCAGGGCTATTTGCTTGTTATGGAGCAGGGAAAAGTCGAGTTCCTTCTTGCGGATGATCTGCTGTTCAATACGGCCGCGTTTTTCATTTTGTTGTGAAGCGCCGCCAGCGGCAAAAACGCATATTGGTTTGGGAATATAAAGCGCTTTTGGGTGCGCCTTTAAAAAGCGCAGCGTTAAATCATAATCCGCGGCGATTTTATAGAACGCATTATAAGTAAAGTTTTTCAGGAAATCTGTTTTGTAGAATATTGCTTGATGGTGGGTAAATAACCCGCGATGGATGGAGTGGTGTTTGCGTGCGGCTTTAAAGATAAGTTGGTGTGGGTTTGTTTCGCATTGTTCCAATGCATCACCGTATATCATACTAGGCATGAATTGATGGGCGCGGCTTATTTTGCGCATCACATCATTATGGGCGAAACAATCGCCTGCATTCATAAATATAGTGTAATGGCCATTCGCTATCGGGATGGCTTTATTCATCGCATCATAAATACCGCCATCAGGCTCGCTTATATATGTTGCGCCATTTAATGTTTTAAGGTATTCGACCGTGCCATCCGTTGATGCGCCATCAATGATGACCCATTCATAATCATTTGTATTGAGGGTGCGGATGCTTGCCTCTGTGGCTTTCAGGCCATCTAGGTTATCTTTGGTAATTGTAATAATAGAATATAGCGGGCGTGTTGTTGTGTTCATTAAAGGCTCCCTTATTATTGTTTTTATGGCGGGAGTATAGCGAATAATTTTTGATTAATCATCCTGAATTTCACTGACCAAGAAACCAGTGACGGCCAGATTGGTGAAAATCTGCGTAATATCCTTAGCGCTATCAAGGAAGCTAAATGGTTTTGGGTCATGCGGGACAATAATGCTCGACCCCGGGGGTATGAAGGGGACGCTATGTGTCCAGTTGCCAAGATGTAATGGTTGGGCGCTGCCATCGGGGTAGACAACGAAAACGCGGTCCTTGTCCGCGTTGCGAGTGTAACCGCCCGCCTCATATATATATTCGCGCGCTTTCTTTTCACTGCGGAATTGTAGGGATGATGGAGAGAGGACTTCGCCGCTGACGCGCACGGTTAATGGGCGTTTCGGTATATAGATGCGGTCGCCCCGCTCAAGCAGCATGTTCAGTTCAGGATGCGTGGCCAATATATCAGGGTCGGATTCAAAAGTGATTCGGCCAATCGTGTCGGTATTGCTTAACTGTTCAATTAACTGGCGGGTCATGGCAATCTGATTATCATTTGGTGGGCTGTCGGATTGCATTTTATTGGCAAGCGCCAATTCTAAATTACGGGCGTAGCTTTTATAACGCTGCGCTTCTATATGGCGTTCGCTCTTGCGGCTAAGGATCGCACCTTCAGCATAGGCGTATTTATTTACCCCGCCCGCCCGCGTGATTAAGCTTAATACCGTATCGCCCGCCATTAAATCATAACGGCCCGGGTTTTTGACTTCGCCGATGATCTGAACATGGTTGTCCGATATTTTGTTGAATTTCTGATTAATACGAATCGTGTCACCCGACGTAATGGTGATGTTCTCGGCCTGCTGTTGCTGAATGTTCACATTGCGGCGTTTTGTTTTGCGCAGTTCTTCAAATTCAGGGTGGCGGATGCTGTCTTCACGGCGGGGAATTTCAATATTCTTTTTATCTGCTTCTAACGTTAAGCCGCCCGCCACGGAAATAATATTGGCAAGGCTCGCGCCCTCACTGACTGGGTAATGCCCGCTGCGGCGTACGGCGCCACGAATAAAGGCGCTGCGTTCTTGTAGTATCGCGCGAATGTCTTCGGGGATTTGTTCTATATCGGCAAGGTTTTCGTTATCAACGTCACCATAGGCAATATTTTGTAAGAGTGGCTTTTGCTTCGTCTTGTGGGGGAAGGGCGTTTCTTCTTCATAAGGGTCAAGCATTTGGATTTGCGCATAGGAGAAGAAATGCAGGACATCGCCATCTTGCAGCGGCGCATCAAATTTGCGGCTTAGCACCATTAAGGGAGAGAAACTTATATATTCAGGGGCAAGTGTCTTTTTGTTCCAACGTTCAATGACGGCGATTAATGGATATACATCGCGTCCTAGGTTGCGTTCATCCTTTATAAGGGCGGTAAGGGTGCGGTTTGACTTTAATGCATGCAGGCCGCTTGATAAGGCGTGACCGGTAATCTCAATCGTGCCTTCACGGCGCTCTTTGTTGCGTGAAACGGATAATATGCTGCCATCACTAAAGACGCGCGCGAACGGATCGTCAATTTCACTCATTTGCTCATCGCCGCTATTTTGCATGTCCAGTTTTAAATAGCGGGTCTTGCCCGGGGATAGTAAGCCGCCGCTCATATCCAGTAAATCATTTAGGGATAATGTTTGGGCGCGGTCTTTGCTTTTGTGCCACATGCCCTGCATGACGGGGAGGATCTCATATATACCGGCACGCTTAACTTCACCCGCAATCGCTATCGTTGGGCCAATTGGCGGCACGATGATGCGGTCGCCATCTTTCAGGCTGCTGTTAAAATTCTCCGCGCCGTGGAGGAGTAAGCTATAAAGATCAATCATTGACACTTGCCCATCACGGACAAGGCGGATTTGGCGTAGTGACCCTGTTTTATCAATGCCGCCGGCTTGCATCAGGGCATCAATAACATTGTGCTGGTTGCTTAACACGACGCGCCCTGGCTTTTTGAGGTGACCCGCAACTAATATAGCGGCGCGGCGCATTTCACTTAAGGCAATATAGACAGATTGGTTATATTCATCACTAAACTGCGCGCTAATCTCCGCCTTTAATGCGCCAAGGCTTTTGCCGCTCGCGGAAATTGGCGCTATTCCGGGGATATGGATTTGTCCGTTGCTATCAAGGTCAATTTGATAATGCGCGTTACGTTGACCGGTTAGCGCAATGCTAAGGCGGTCGCCCACGCCAAGTATATAGGCATCACCCACTAAGCCAAGCGGCGGCGGTGTGTGCGCGGTCGACATATTATTTTGTAGGAAGTCGTAACCGAATTGATGTAGCTCTTCCAAAATGCGTCCTGAATAGAAGTTTTCTAACGCTGATACCGAGTCGTGCCCATTATCTATGCGTATATCATCTGGCGCGGTGCTTGTTTGCTTATATAGGCGTTCAGTGACTAAGCGCTTAGGCTTTAACTGAGGGGCATGGCTATAATGTGATGATTGTGTGTCTCGTTCTGGCAAGGGCGGCGGTGCATTATAACGCAGACGCTGTGTTTGGCTCGGCGTTAATTGATAGAGGCTCTGTTCATCGTAATCATCAGCAGGGCGCTGCTGATTGTGTCCTGAAAAGGCGAGCGCATTCATCGCATCGGCCTGTGCAGGCTTTGTCGCATATCCAGATAGTATGATCATCGCGCAGCCGAGTGCCAAGCCACCTATAAGGGGCATGTAACGCGGTTTAAATCTGCCGTGTTTGCTGCGGATCATTATTTATACTGTTTATCTATAGGGGGATGCGCTGCTTCTGATGTGAAGGCAACACATATAAGAACTATATGTATTCTACGCAATAATTGCGATTCTGTGAAGGGGCTTCGCTAAATTCATTAGTCGCGGAGCATTTGGCCGAAAGCGATACCTTCGTTATTAGCGCGAATCGTTACCTTGTCATTGTTCTGTGGCGTGGTGCGCTCATCAAACCACAGGCGCACGACATTAAAGCGTATGGCTTGGCGCGGGCGATATATATCCGTGGTCTTCCGTTCAAGGCGGGGATAGAGAATATCATAACGCTGCCCGTCTTGATGAATATGAATTTTTTGGATGACGTCGTCATTCAGCATAATTTCAACCTCTTTGCCGTATAGTTCGGCAAGGAAATAGCCTTGTAGTATGCCTTCAGGATCCGCTTTCTTGAATTTGATGATTTCGAGTTCGCCTTTAATGCCCTTATTTTCGCCTTGGAATAATTTGGCTTCATATTCCCACTCTTTCTTTTTGCCAAAAATTAGCATCATTGCGATAAAGGCCGCGACATAGGCATACCATGGTAGAGATGTGGCCTGTTCAAAAAGGCGGAGTAAACTTTCCTTCATGTGGCGGTGCTCCTTATTTAAGGGTTATGGGCTTTGAAATAGGATAACAGCTTTGGGTCATCTTTAAAATGCTGTAGGGATGCTTGCATAGAGCGACAGTCTTCTAAGGCGTAATGTTGGTTGATGTTTACGCAGAGCCCAAAATGTTTGGCAAGCCCGCCGCTATTTACAGACTTTGTAGCCGGATCAATCGAATGGAAGAGCTTGCTGATGTCATGCCCAGTAAAGGGCGTAATCTCATTAGATAAGTTATAAAGCTGTGTAATATTATAATTTAATGCGGTGTGGTCTCCACCGTAACTATATTGCGGGTGGTTTTGGCAATAGGCATTAAACAATGTGCAGGCACGTTTAAATGTGACGCCCTCCTTATTTAGTATGTCATCGGTGATTGATGTGAGCTTGGTACAATATGGTGATAGGCTCGGGTTTAATGTCGGCTTGATGAATATATTGAAAGCTGGGGCAACTTCTGTGAAGTTTTTGGTCTCGACCATAATCGCCGCAATTTGGATGATTTCTGGTTCTTGCCAATCTTCACTCCACCATGATGATGTGCCATCAGATTTTGCCCAGCATGTCATTTCCGTATCGTATATAATAATTATATTAGACATTATTGATGTGTCTTTCTTTAAAAAGTGCCGTAATCTAAGGCGAGGAAGCTTGGTTAGCCAGTGGAATTTATTCTAAAAGATTGTTTTTATTGAATAAAGAAAAAAAGTTACAGAAAACGCATATTAGGTGTTGACGTGTGGTATCGTTCTGACATATAACCCCATTCACCGACGCGGTACTGATTGAATGATTGGCGCAGCGGCGGTTAGCGGAGACGCAGTTTACACAGTAGCTAAAGTCAAATATAGAGTTTAAAAACTGAGTTAAAAAAAATCGAAAAAAGTTACAAATTGTAGTTGACATCGATTTTTAAAAACTGTAGTGTCCACAAGCTTTCAATGCAACGGCAGATCACGGATCGCCACTGACTTCCTAAGAAGAAGTGGCTAAGAGATCTTTTGTCGGTTTAATTGAAAGCATGGTTCTTGAAAATCGTAAGTTTGAAGAAAAAAGATTCGCAGGCAGCAAGGCTGTTAAGTGTATCGGATACACGACAAAAATGGCTACTTGTCTGTATGCAAATCTTTTAGAGCTATAGCTTTATTATGATAAAGACGCTATAGACGGGTAACCGATTAATTATACTTCAGTGAGAACGCAAGCAATATACAGCTTGTTCTGATTGATGGAATCAAACTTAAGAGTTTGATCCTGGCTCAGAACGAACGCTGGCGGCAGGCCTAACACATGCAAGTCGAACGAACTCTTCGGAGTTAGTGGCGCACGGGTGAGTAACGCGTGGGAATGTGCCCCTTAGTACGGAACAACAGTTGGAAACGACTGCTAATACCGTATAATATCTACGGATCAAAGATTTATCGCTAAGGGATCAGCCCGCGTCTGATTAGGTAGTTGGTGAGGTAAGAGCTCACCAAGCCGACGATCAGTAGATGGTTTGAGAGGATGATCATCCACACTGGTACTGAGACACGGACCAGACTCCTACGGGAGGCAGCAGTGAGGAATATTAGACAATGGGCGCAAGCCTGATCTAGCCATGCCGCGTGAGTGAAGAAGGCCTTCGGGTTGTAAAGCTCTTTCAGATGTGAGGATAATGACAGTAACATCAGAAGAAGCCCCGGCTAAATTCGTGCCAGCAGCCGCGGTAATACGGATGGGGCAAGCGTTGTTCGGAATCACTGGGCGTAAAGCGTACGTAGGCGGTTTTTCAAGTCAGGAGTGAAATCCCAGGGCTCAACCCTGGAACTGCTCTTGAAACTGGATCACTAGAGTCCCGGAGAGGTTGGCGGAATTCCGAGTGTAGAGGTGAAATTCGCAGATATTCGGAGGAACACCAGTGGCGAAGGCGGCCAACTGGACGGGAACTGACGCTCAGGTACGAAAGCGTGGGGAGCAAACAGGATTAGATACCCTGGTAGTCCACGCCGTAAACGATGTGTGCTAGTTGTTGGGCATCATAGATGTTCAGTGACACAGCTAACGCGTTAAGCACACCGCCTGGGGAGTACGGTCGCAAGATTAAAACTCAAAGGAATTGACGGGGACCCGCACAAGCGGTGGAGCATGTTGTTTAATTCGAAGCAACGCGAAGAACCTTACCTACCCTTGACATACTTGTCGCACTTACCAGAGATGGTTTGTTTCAGTTAGGCTGGACAATGTACAGGTGCTGCATGGCTGTCGTCAGCTCGTGTCGTGAGATGTTGGGTTAAGTCCCGCAACGAGCGCAACCCTTATCGTCTGTTGCCAGCACGTAATGGTGGGAACTCTGACGAGACTGCCGGTGATAAGCCGGAGGAAGGCGGGGATGACGTCAAGTCATCATGGCCCTTACGGGTAGGGCTACAAACGTGCTACAATGGCTACTACAGTGGGCAGCTAGACCGTGAGGTCATGCGAATCTCTAAAAGTAGTCTCAGTTCGGATTGTTCTCTGCAACTCGAGAGCATGAAGTCGGAATCGCTAGTAATCGTGGATCAGCATGCCACGGTGAATACGTTCCCGGGTCTTGTACACACCGCCCGTCACATCATGGGAGTTGGTTCTGCCCGAAGGCCGTGTGCTAACCAGTTTACTGGAGGCAGCGGACCACGGTAGGGTCAGCGACTGGGATGAAGTCGTAACAAGGTAGCCGTAGGGGAACCTGCGGCTGGATCACCTCCTTTCTAAGGATGTATCTGGTACATGCCCTGCTGCCTACGTATCTTTTTTCTGAGAACTAAAATCAAGGAACCAAAATATACCCGATAGGGCTCGTAGCTCAGGTGGTTAGAGCGCACCCCTGATAAGGGTGAGGTCGCTAGTTCGAGTCTAGCCGGGCCCACCATTCATGGTTAAACACTATAGGGCCCTTAGCTCAGCTGGGAGAGCGCCTGATTTGCATTCAGGAGGTCAGCGGTTCGATCCCGCTAGGGTCCACCAGTTTTTCTGGCATTTCTTTATTAAGTCTTTTTTGAAGATTTAATTGAGGAATGAATTTTCTTCAAGGTTCTTGTACATCGTAAATAGGTAATGAAATGAAATGTTATTGATTACTCCTAATCAATAACGCCAACAATTAATGTCTAACACATTATTTGATTTTTCAAATAGTGTAACAAGCTGAGAATATCGAGTTTTCTTTGCAAGGAAGTTTAAGATATTTAGTTTACTAAGTATTTTTGCTTCTGCGCGTAGTTTAAATTCAAGTGTCATAAGTGCATCTCGTGGATGCCTTGGCGATCAGAGGCGATGAAGGACGTGGTACGCTGCGATAAGCTACGGCGAGGTGCGAACAACCTTTGACCCGTAGATCTCCGAATGGGGAAACCCACTCTTTTAGAGTATCTTGTACTGAATACATAGGTGCAAGAGGCAAACCTGGGGAATTGAAACATCTTAGTACCCAGAGGAAAGGAAATCAACCGAGACTCCGTTAGTAGTGGCGAGCGAACGCGGACCANCCCAGTGGCTGTGTTGTAACAATTAGAAGTGGATGGAAAGCCACGCCATAGAAGGTGATAGCCCTGTATAAGTAAAAAGCGACATAGTCCTTGAGTAAGGCGGAACACGTGAAATTCTGTCTGAACATGGGGGGCCNATCCTCCAAGGCTAAGTACTCCTGATCGACCGATAGCGAACAAGTACCGTGAGGGAAAGGTGAAAAGAACCCCGATGAGGGGAGTGAAACAGACCTGAAACGGGATGCATACAAGCAGTCGGAGCACCTATACGGTGTGACGGCGTACCTTTTGTATAATGGGTCAGCGAGTTACTCTTACATGCAAGCTTAAGCCGATAGGTGTAGGCGCAGCGAAAGCGAGTCTGAATAGGGCGCCNNAGTANGTNGGANTAGACCCGAAACCCGGTGATCTAGNCATGGCCAGGTTGAAGGTTNGGTAACACNAACTGGAGGACCGAACCCACNTNNGTTGAAAAANGATNGGGATGAGCTGTGNCTAGGGGTGAAAGGCCAATCAAACCGGGNNATAGCTGGTTCTCCGCGAAANCTATTNAGGTAGNGCNTCNNGTNATTACNCTCGGGGGTAGAGCACTGGATGGNCTAGGGGGGCGCGAGCCTTACCAAANCTAACCAAACTCCGAATACCGAGNAGTACANNCATGGNAGACANACTGCGGGTGNTAAGGTCCGTAGTNGAAAGGGAAACAGCCCNGACCNCCAGCTAAGGTCCCCAAATGATAACTAAGTGGAAAAGCAAGTTGGATTTCCATGACAACCAGGAGGTTGGCTTAGAAGCAGCCATCCTTTAAAGAAAGCGTAATAGCTCACTGGTCTAAATAAGAAATCCGGCGGCGAAGATGTATCGGGTCTTAAGTTATCTACCGAAGCTGAGGATGCACACTTTTGTGTGCGTGGTAGCGGAGCGTTGTGTAAGTCTGTGAAGGGTAACCGCGAGGTTGCCTGGAGATATCACAAGTGAGAATGCTGACATGAGTAGCGACAAAGAGTGTGAGAAACACTCTCGCCGAAATCCCAAGGGTTCCTGTCCAAGGCTAATCCGGGCAGGGTAAGTCGGCCCCTAAGGCGAGGCAGAAATGCGTAGTCGATGGGAATCAGGTTAATATTCCTGAACCTGTTGGTGGTGACGGTGGCCGTAAGTTGTACTTCCTTATTGGATTGGAAGTGCCGCGAAGGACATCCAGGAAATAGCCCCAACATTAAGACCGTACCCGAAACCGACACAGGTGGGATGGTAGAGAATACCAAGGCGCTTGAGAGAACTATCTTGAAGGAACTCGGCAAATTGCATCCGTAACTTCGGGAGAAGGATGCCCACCATGAAGGCAACTTTATGGTGGGGGCACAGACCAGGGGGTGGCGACTGTTTATCAAAAACACAGGGCTCTGCGAAGTCGCAAGACGACGTATAGGGTCTGACGCCTGCCCGGTGCCGGAAGGTTAAGAGGAGGTGTGCAAGCACTGAATTGAAGCCCCGGTAAACGGCGGCCGTAACTATAACGGTCCTAAGGTAGCGAAATTCCTTGTCGGGTAAGTTCCGACCTGCACGAATGGCGTAACGACTTCCCCACTGTCTCCAA
>NZDE01000007.1 GCA_002690045.1 Alphaproteobacteria bacterium
GCCTTACGCTACGCTTGAGTCACCACACATGGTGGCTAACGCATTGAAACCAAACCAGTGACTAACTCTCGAACTGGTACCATCATGTGGGGCAGGTCAGAGCCTTGTAAAGATGGGTTTGTTCTAAGAGAAAGACGTCAAGGCTACCGCGCTACAGAGGCCGCATGCTATCGTACTCAATGTGCGCCACAACAGTATCAGCAAAATAATTTTCGTTGTGAAAATTATCAAGCAACTCTAATACCCAAACCCCATTACGTTAAAATGTGGGTCAACGGTGATTATCTTGGGCAGTATTTTTATCAATAATTTTTGATACGTCTGTCCAATACTCATGCCTTTCTAGATTTTCACTCGATTTAAAAATATTTGCTATGTCTTGGCTTACTTCTAAAGATTGATCGCCTAAGCGTTCTATCAAGAAATTTGCGGCTTCATCGGCAGTTTTTGTTTCATCAATTAAATCTAAAATTTCATCAATCGTCATTTTCACGGCTGGTCTCCTTTCTTGTTAGCCACCATGCCTATTTAAGGCATGGTGGCCGGAGGTTAGTAGACCGCTAAATAACAGCCGCGACAGCCTTTAAGCCGAGGCTCTGGACATACGCTGCCGCCCTCCGGCCATAAGCCAGAGAGCAGCAAATTTCGTTTTGCTGAACGTCTTTAGACAAGCCTACTAAAGCTCGGCCATGCCTTAATAACATGACAGCCTCATTCTAATTGTTTTTTTGAAAAATACGAGTTAAGAAATTTAATAGGTGTATTATATAAATTATATTCACTAAATTTATTCATTTTTTGAGGGAAAGTGGCATATCTAACGTATTAGAGGTAAGATAATTGAGCGGAGTAAAAGCCATGTTGTTGAAAGCTATAGATAAATTACTGGAGCGATCCTTCCAGAAAGAGCCGGATTATTCCCGTCTTGACCAGTTGGAATCCGACGTTTGGTCGCGCATACGGCAGAGTAAAGCCGCGCCGCAAGCCTCTATTTGGGCTTTTCCAGCTTTTGGTGCAGGTGCTCAACTGCGCTATGCTTCACTGGTACTGGCGCTTGTGGCTGGTCTTATGGCCTCGCAGCTATCGCCAGTTAAGGCGCAATCTGATACTCCGGGGCTTGAGGTGTTTTCGACCAGTGCGCCTTATCTGATAACCTCAACAATTTCTTACCCGGATCCGGCACCTTCATGAAACAATTTTGGCAGATTCTTTTCTTTCTTATGATCGTGGCCTGTGCCGCCATCGGCGGCGTATTGATTGGTCAAAACTTTTTAGGCAAAAGCAGCAGCGTCCACCACCATGCAGCGGGCGATATGCACGCGCTTTTTCATCACGATCTGAATTTGAATGCGCAGCAGGATAAAAAACTGGCAGTCATCGAAAAAGACTTCCGCCGCCAAAGGGCGTTGTATGAAGAGCAGATGAAGCTTGCCAATATGGAGCTTGCCGAAGCGATTAAAGGCAGCGGTTATTATTCTTCTCAGGTGCAGGAGGCCGTGGACAAAATCCATGGGGCGATGGGTGAACTGCAAAAACTCACGCTGCAACATCTCGCCGATATGCAGGGCATTCTGAGTGAAAAGCAAAACAGGCAGCTTGAGGAGAAAGTGGTTGAGCAACTCTACCGGAACGCCGGACAATAAACCGATCCCGGAGCTTCCCGATGGGGAGCTGATGCTGGCCTTGCAAAACGGCCGGGAGACGGCTCTTGATGAGTTGATGAAACGCCACAAACAACCGCTTTTTTATTTTGTAACCCGCTACATCCGCGACGAAGACACGTCCTACGATATCGTGCAAGAAGTCTTCTTCCGTGTTTATGATCGCGCTGAAACCTATAATCCTTCCTACAGGTTTAAGACCTGGCTTTATCAAATTGCGCTCAATCTGTGCCGCGATTATGCGCGCAAGAAAAAGCTGCAATCGCTTGTTTCTCTCGATGCCTGGACGGATGATGAGGATAAAGGCTCGTTGCATGATGTGTTGGCTAGCGGTGAAAATATCGAAAGCTTGACCGAACACCGTCAAACTCTGAAGCTTTTGGACAAACACATCGATAAATTGCCGCACAAGCTCAAAACGGCTCTTATTCTCTTTGCCCTTGAAGACCATTCACAGGAAGAATGCGCCCGCATCCTCGGTGACACGCCGAAAACCGTTGAAACGCGGGTTTACCGGGCGCGCAAGATGCTGATGCAGAAACTGGCGCAAAGCCTGTAGGTTCAACTCCGCAAAATTTTTATGTTGACTCTGGAGTATGGTCAAGAGTCTAGACTGAATATATGGAGGTTAAAGCATGCTGATTGGTGATTTGGCAAAAAAGGCGGATGTGAGCATCGATACCATCCGCTATTACGAACGTGAGGGGCTTATTGAGCCGTTGTCTGTGCGTGAGTCCGGTTACCGTGAATTCGATGAAACGACGGCGGACAGATTGCGTTTTGTGATACGAGCCAAGCAGCTTGGTTTTTCACTGAAGGAAATCCGCGACCTGTTACCTTTAAGAGATGATCCCGATACAACATGCGGTCAGGTGCGTATGTTAGCGGAAACAAAACTGGAAGACGTGCTGGCTAAAATCAAAGTGCTTCAGGCCATGAAAAAAGACCTGACCGGCCTTTTGAAGGAATGCACCGATACGGAGGCCTCCGTAAATGCATGTCCGATTGTGGATGCGCTTGATGGAAAGGAGAAAAAACCATGACGATAGAACTGGTTTATTTTGAAGGGTGCCCAAACGCAGATGCGGCACGGGAAAACCTCAGCAAAGCCTGCGACGAACTGGGTATAGCGGCGGCCTGGCAGGAATGGGATCAGAATGATGGTTCTGTTCCCGATCATGTCAAAGCCTTCGGATCGCCCAGTATATTGGTAAATGGTAAAGACATTGCGGGCGGTCCCGATGATTGCTGCCAAGCGAAATCCTGCCGTATCTATGAAGACGGCAAGGGTGTGCCGGGTGTTGAGCTTATTAAAGTTGCATTAGAAAAAATGGAACCGTCATGAAAAAAGCTCTTATGGCTGTGCCGTCTTTTATAGCGTCGGGTGTGGCAGCTTTACCTGTGTTAACCTGTCCGGCCTGCTGGCCGCTTTATGCCGGATTACTGGGTGCATTGGGGTTGGGATTTGTCGATTACACACCTTATCTACTGCCTGTGACGGCGGCCTTACTGATTTTATCACTCGTGCCTTTGATGTGGAAGGCCAAACAAAGATGGGGCTATAATCCCCTGATCTCAGGCATTTTGGGAGCAGCGCTTATTCTGGCAGGAAAATTCTGGATTGATTATCCGGCTTTATTTTACGTAGGCGTTGCTTTGTTACTGGCGGCCTCCGTCTGGAATATCTGGCCGGTAAAGGCAAGTGCATGTATTGCTTGTGAAGACCCCTAAAAAAATTTGAGGGATTAGGCTATACTCTTCGTAATAGGATTAACGACCGTATTTCGGAGAAAACCATGAAATTTAAAAGACTTTTAACGCTCAGCACTGCCTTCATTCTTTTTACATCCGGATCTGCCTTCGCCTCTTCATTTGAAGAATATGTGCAGCGCCTGGGCGAACACCCGCAGGTCGAGAGTATTCTGGCCGAGAGTGAAGCCTCTAAAGCGCAGGCGCAAGGCGAGCTGGGCTTGCCTGATCCGATGGTGATGATCGGTGTGGATAACGTGCCGATCTCCGATCCGGCTTTTGATCGTTTCTTACCAACTTCCAAAGTTATTGGATTCTCTCAGGCTATTCCGAACCCGGCTTTGCGCGGCGCGAAATCCGAAAAGCTGGAGCAAATGTCGGAAAAGCAAAAGCTGATGGCGGATTATACCAATGCACGTCTGCGCTTTATGCTGGTCTCCAAACTGGCTGAATATGAAAGCGTCAAAACGCAAAAGAAACTGATCAAAACCCAGCTTGGTTACTATCATGAATTGGAGGATACGTTTAAAGGCCAGATTGAATCGGGGCGCGCCGTTTATCAACGTTTTTCCGAAGTGGATGTAGAACGTGCCGAAGCCGAGCGCAAACTGAATGATCTCGAAGCACAACAAACCGCAATTGAAGCAGAGTTTGTCCGGCTGGTTGGTGAAGTGCCGCAGATTGAAATGCCGCAGATTGCGGCAGATACGGCCTGGGATAAAAACCCCAATGATCTTTATGCGGTTTTGATTGCCGCCGAGGATATCGATATTGCCAAGAAAGATGTGGGTATCGCCGATGCGGCGTTCCTGCCAAACTTCGGTGTGAATGCGGTCTATAAGCAACGTGAAGATGGCGAGAATGGCAGTTTTGCAGGCGATGACTGGTTTTCTGTCCAGGCACAGGTGAGCATTCCGCTCTGGGCTTCCAGCAATCAAAAACCGAAATTAAAGGCGGCCAAGGACAGGCAGCGCGGCGCCATGTTTGCCTATGACGATGTGAGCCGGATGTGGGTCAAGCAGATGACAGCGATTGAGAGTGCCCGCGATGCTGCCGCGAAGAATGTGGCGGTGTTGCAGGACAAGGATCATGCGATGAAGGGCAAGATCGATGCGGCGCAGCGCAATTATGAGGCCGGAACCGAAGATCTCGACCGGGTGTTGTTGGCTAAAATTGACAGGCTCAATATTCAGGCGCAGCTAGCGCAGGTCAAGGCATCACATATAGCCAAAACGGCAGAATTTAATTCCAACATTGCCTCTCAAAATATCGGCGGTTTTAAGGAGACACAAGAATGAGAAAAATAATCCCGGCCCTGTTTCTGATCATGGCCTTCTTTTCGATGTCCGCTTTGGCGGAAGGGCAAAAATACACCTGCCCGATGCATCCGCATTACATTGCCGACCGGCCGGGCAGCTGTCCGATTTGCGGTATGGATTTGGTTGCTCTTGATGCGGAAGAAGAAAGCAGCGGTTCTGACGCGGCTGATACTTCTTCATCCTCAGCGCCATCCGGCGAGAAGAAAATTCTCTACTGGCAAGCGCCGATGAACCCGAATTACAGAAGTGATAAACCGGGAAAATCACCGATGGGCATGGATCTGGTGCCGGTTTACGGCGATGGCAGCGAGGGCAAAAAGAAAGACCCTAACGCACGAACGGCAGTTACGATTGCGCCTGAAACCATCCAAAACACAGGCGTGCGGACGGAGCAAGCGCAAATGGCGGGGGTTGGAACAGCCGTGCGCAGCTATGGCGATGTGACTGAAAATGTCCGTCTGCAGACCGATATTGCGGGGCGCGTGTCCGGCTGGGTACAGGATTTGAAATTCAAGGCTGAAGGCGATGAGGTTAAAAAAGGCGAATTGCTGTTTACGCTGGATAGCCCGGAGTTGATCTCGGCGCAGCAGGATTATATCAGTGCGCTGCAAACAGGCGTTCAGGGACGGATCGGCGCGGCGGAAAGACGGCTGCGTTCGCTCGGCGTGCAGAACTCTGTGATTAAGACGATCCGCAAAAACCGCAAGGCTGAAATCTATATGCCGTTTTATGCGGAAAGCGACGGCGTGATCAGCATGATCAGCATTCGTGAAGGCACCTATGTGAAGCCCGGCATGATGGTGATGCAGATACAGGATTATGCTTCTGTCTGGGCCGAGGTCAGCATTGCCGAACAGGATATTCCTTATATTGATGAAACGACCAAGGTTATGGTGTCTTTCCCCAATCTTGGCATTCAGGAAACGCGGGCGAAGATTGATTATATTTACCCCACCATTGACCGTGCCACGCGCACTGGCCGTGTGCGGCTGGTGCTGGATAATCCGGATAACATCCTAAAGCCTGGTGCCTATGCTGATGTAGAATTTGAAACCGGTGTGGAGCGCCGCCTGTCTATCCCAAGCGATGCGATCCTGAAAAGCAAGGATGGCGATTTTGTCGTGGTGGCCTTGAATGAATCCCGATTTCAGCCGCGCAAAATTCTGGCCGGTCTGAAATATAAAGGCCGGACGGAAGTGCTCAAAGGGCTGGCCGAGAATGATAATGTCGTGGTTAGCGGACAGTTCCTGATTGATTCCGAAAGTTCGCTGCGGGAGTCCTTCCGCAAAATGCAGCGCATGCAAAGACCTCTGCATCTGCTTGAGGTAGGCGATGACCAGATGGCAATGATCGATCATCTGGCCGATGCCGCGCTGTATATCCATGAAGAATTAATGGCGGGGCGCACACCCAACCCGAAAATGATCATGCCGGCGATAACGCTGGGCGATCATTTGATGCCGGTCTTCCGGGGCACGAAACTGCAATTTGTTCTGGAAGATGCGGAAGATGCGCTCATGAAAGCCAAGGACAGCCTGACCGATATGGAATGGCAAACCAGCCTGAATGAACTAGTGACGGCCTTAAAACCGTGGCTGCTGGAGGGCCGCCCGCAATATTACAAGGATAAGGGCTTAAAGCTTTATATGGCGCACGGTCTGGATAAATACTGGCTGCAGCTGGATGAAGAGGTGCAAAACCCCTACGGCGAAGGCCATCCGATGAAGATGGACTGGCCGGATAAGGTTGAAGCCGCAAATGATACAGAAGCCCCTAAAGAGGCGGAATCGGCAGAACGTTCAGCAGGAGGCGGTCATGGCGGACATTGATAACCAGGCGCCGGGCGGAGACGATCATCTTTCTCACGACCCGACGAAATCTTTTGTTGCCAAAGTTATAGACTGGTCGGTGCATAATCAGCTGCTTGTCGGCATGATGATGCTTGCGCTGTTGGTAGCAGGCATATTGGCAGTGCAGAAAACACCGCTGGATGCCATCCCCGATATGTCGGATACGCAGGTGATTATCCGCACCGATTTTGCCGGGCAATCGCCGCAGATTGTCGAGGATCTGGTAACCTATCCGCTTTCCACCACCATGCTTGGATTGCCAAAAACCAAGGACGTGCGCGGTTTTTCCATGTTTGGCAGTTCTTTTGTTTATATCATTTTTGAGGATGATGTTGATCAATACTGGGCGCGAAGCCGTGTCATCGAGGCTTTATCCAAGATCCAGGGCGATTTGCCGGATGCGGCCAAGCCGCAAATCGGGCCGGATGCCACCGGTGTCGGCTGGGTGTATCAATATGCGCTTGTTGATAAAAGTGGCACTTATGATTTGGCACAGCTGCGCAGCCTGCAGGATTGGTTCTTAAAATTTGAGCTGGCGACTGTGCCCGGCGTGTCGGAGGTGGCTTCGGTCGGTGGGTTTGTGAAGGAATATCAGGTCTTGATCGATCCTAACCGTTTGCGCGCTTTTAACGTGCCGCTGAAACGGCTGATGGAAGCGGTCAGAAATGCCAGTATGGAAGCCGGTGGCCGGGTCATTGAAAAGGGCGAGATGGAGATGATGATCCGCTCCAAAGGCTATGTCACCAAACTGGATGAACTTCAGAAGGTTGTGGTCTATGCTCAGGACGGCGCGCCTGTAAGGCTGCAGGATGTCGCCCGCGTGATTGAAGGACCGGAGCTTAGGCGCGGTGTGACAGAGCTTAACGGCGAAGGCGAGGTTGTGGCCGGGGTCGTGGTGATGCGCGCCGGGGAGAACGCCCTGCATGTGATTGAGGGCGTGAAG
This sequence comes from Alphaproteobacteria bacterium, assembly GCA_002690045.1. Classification (GTDB taxonomy): domain Bacteria; phylum Pseudomonadota; class Alphaproteobacteria; order Micavibrionales; family Micavibrionaceae; genus UBA2705. The sequence continues at coordinate 7,523 of NZDE01000007.1, forward strand.
GAAAAGATTGAAGAATTGCAGCACGGCCTGCCGGAAGGGATCGAGATTGTTTCGGTTTATGACCGTGCGCCTTTGATTGAAGGCGCTATTGAATATCTTGTAGAAAAACTGATTGAAGAAGGCATTGTGGTTGCTCTGGTTTCTTTGATCTTCCTTCTTCATGCTAGATCTGCGCTTGTAGCCATCATTACTTTGCCTTTGGCAATTTTGGCTTCTCTCATTGTCATGTCTGCACAAGGAATTACGGCCAATATTATGTCACTGGGGGGGATTGCGATTGCGATTGGCGCGATGGTGGATGCCTCGATTGTCATGGTTGAAAATGCNCANNGNAANCTNTCNGANNTNNCCAANGATGCTNCGCGNGAGGANAANAACGCGGCCATTTTANTGGCNACCAANGANGTNGGNCCNGGNNTGTTTTTCTCATTATTGATNATTACNGTCTCNTTNCTNCCCGTCTTTGCTTTNACCGGNCANTCTTANCGTTTATTTGCGCCGCTNGCNTTNACNAAGACNTANGCNATGGCGTTTGCCTCTATCCTNTCGGTGACGGTGGTGCCTGTACTGATGNTNTGGCTNATTCGCGGCAAGATCCGCAAAGAAGAAGAAAATCCCATAAATCGTTGGTTTATTCATATTTATGAACCGGTCTTAAACTTGGCGTTAAAACGTAAATGGCTGACGGTTTTGATCGCCGCCGGACTTTTAGGTTCAATGGTTGTTCCTGTGGTTAAAACCGGATCAGAATTTATGCCTGCGCTCTATGAAGGTGAATTGCTCTATATGCCGACCACCTTGCCGGGCGTGTCAATTACCAAGGCTAAAGAGATTTTGCAGCAATCTAACCGTCTGATCAAAACCATTCCCGAAGTGCATCATGTCTTTGGCAAGGTGGGCCGTGCCGACAGCGCTACAGATCCCGCGCCGATTTCGATGATTGAAACATGGATACGGCTAAGGCCGCGTGATGAGTGGCGCAAGGGGCTGGATGCTGACGGGCTGATCAAGGAGCTGAATACCCGCGTTAAAATTCCAGGTGTGGTGAATAGCTGGGGCTATCCGATTAAAATCCGCATGGATATGATCTCTACCGGTATTCGCACGCCCATCGGTATCAAGATTGCCGGAGATGATCTGGATGTGATCGGGCGCGTGGCATTGGATATTGAGGCGGCTCTCAAAGATGTGCCTGGCACACGTTCTGCTTTTGCCGACCGGGTCACAGGCGGAAAATATCTGGAGATTGAACCCGACCGGGACGAGCTGGCGCGGCGAAATATCGATCTTGGCGTGTTTCAGAAGATTATTCAGACGGCGCTGGGCGGTATGAAAGTAGCGGAATCTATTCAAGGGCGTGAGCGTTATAACATCATGTTGCGCTATGACCGTCCGTTCCGTGAAGATCCAGAGGATTTATCCGATATTCTCGTGCCAACACCGCAAGGCCAGCATATTCCATTGGGTGAATTGGCCAAAATCGAATTTGTCGAAGGCCCGCCGATGATCAAGTCTGAAAATGCCCGCCTGACCGGCTGGGTGTTTGTCGATATCGAAGACCGGGATATTGGCTCCTACGTCAAAGACGCGCAGAAAATTGTGGCGGATAAAGTTGATCTCCCCGCTGGCTATGCGCTGATCTGGTCGGGGCAGTTTGAACAGATGTTAGAGGCTGCGGCGCGTATGAAAATCGCTGTTCCTGCCGCTATCTTTATTATCTTTACGCTGTTGATGGTGCATTTCGGGCGAGTCGATAGGACGCTTATTATTATGCTTTCGCTGCCATTCGGCTTGATCGGTGGCGTTTGGGCACTGTATCTGGCCGGATATAATTTTTCTGTAGCAGTGGCTGTTGGCTTTATTGCATTGGCCGGTATAGCGGTGGAGACTGCTGTGGTGATGTTACTTTATATTGACCAGCAAGTGCGTGAGCATCCTCCAAAAAATCTTAATGATTTATTTGATGCTGTCATGCATGGAGCTGTATTGCGTGTGCGACCAAAGCTTATGACTGTGTGTACAACAATGGTTGGCCTTGCCCCAATTTTTATTACGGAAGGTTTAGGTTCTGATGTTATGCGGCGTATTGCTCTGCCAATGATTGGAGGCATGACAACAACAACACTTCTTACACTTATTGTAATTCCCGTCGTTTATTATATTTGGGAAGGACGCAGATTTAAACATACTGAAACAAAAGAAGATGAACAGGAAGTGCTACCTCATGAAGCATGATCATTCCACGCAATATAAAAAAAACAGTTTAAGTCTGGTTGGGGCTGTCTCTATGGGGACAGCTGTTATCATCGGCGCAGGGATCTTTGCGCTGACCGGCCAGATTGCCGAGCTGGGCGGGCAGTGGTTTCCCCTGGCCTTTCTGGTTGCGGCTGTTGTGACCGCTTTTAGTGCTTATTCCTATGTGAAATTATCGAACGCTTTCCCGTCCGCGGGCGGTATTGCAATGTTTCTGGAGAAAGCTTACGGCAGGGGCACGATCACGGCAGCTGGAGCGTTGCTGATGTATTTTTCAATGGTGATCAATGAAAGCCTGGTCGCCCGCACGTTTGGCTCTTACACCTTGCAGCTCTTTGATATTGGTGATGAGAGCTGGCTTGTTCCAGCTTTGGGCGTGGGGCTATTGATCTTTGCGTTTTTAATCAATGTTTCCGGAAACCGCATGATCGGAATGTTTTCCTTGATCATGTCCGTGCTCAAAATTGGCGGGATTGCCGCTTTTGGTGTGGTTGGCCTATGGCTGTCCGGATTTTCTCTGGAAAGCTTCACGATTGCTCCTGCAGAGCCGCAAGGTGCAAGCGGATTTCTGGCCGCCGTGGCGCTGGCCATTCTGGCCTATAAAGGCTTTACCACCATCACCAATAGCGGCTCGGAGATTGTAGATCCGCACCGCAATGTTGGGCGGGCGATTATTCTTTCTATCGTGATTTGTGTTGTTGTGTATTTTCTGGTGGCCATGGCCGTGGCTGGNAATTTGACGCTGCCGGAGATTATCGCAGCGAAGAATTTTGCGCTGGCTGAAGCGGCGCGCCCGGCCTTTGGCGATTTCGGCCTGTGGTTTACAGTCGTGCTGGCCATTATCGCCACTGTTTCCGGCGTGATTGCGAGCGCCTTTGCCGTCTCGCGGATGCTGGCGATGCTGACCGATATGAAGCTGGTGCCGCATAGCCATTTCGGCATGCCGGGTGATGTTCAGAAACACACATTGGTTTATACGATTGCATTGGCGATGTTTCTGACCGTGTTTTTTGATTTGAGCCGCATCGCATCACTTGGCGCGATTTTCTACATCATCATGGATATCGCCGTACATTGGGGCGTGTTTCGGTATTTGCGCAAGCAAATCAATGCCAACGCTTTTATATTGATTGCCGCCATTGTCATGGATGTTGTGGTGCTAGGCGCGTTTCTAATGATTAAAGCCCAAACCGACATGCTGGTTATTTATGTGTCTATCGCCGCCATCGCTTTTATTTTTATAGGCGAGCGGTTATTCCTGAAATCTTATTCGCATGTTGACCACTCCAAGAGCGCAGAATAATGAAGGCTTTTCTTGTTATTGCAGCGCTGGTTTTCTCATTTCCGGCATGGGCAGCGCCGGAGGGCTTTGAGGTGTCATCGCCGCAAACCTTGCCGGAGATTGTGTTTCAAGATGAGAATGGCAGCACTGTGAGCCTGGCTGATTTTAAGGGCAAAACCGTCGTTCTCAATCTCTGGGCGACATGGTGCGCGCCGTGTGTCACGGAAATGCCGGATCTTAATGAATTGCAAAAACGTTTAAGCGATCAGGGTGTTGAAATCGTCACGGTGNCCATGGATCGCTCGATAGAAAAAGCGCGAACCTTTTATAAGAAAATCGGGATCGATGCGCTGCCGCTTTACTGGGACAGCACGCGCAGCCTTGGCTTCGATCTGGGGTTTAACGGTCTGCCTGCAACGATCATTGTGAACACGAACGGTCAGGAAGTCGCGCGGGTTTCCGGGCCGCTGAACTGGCTGGATCAAGAGATAGAAGCGTTTTTGCTGACAGTGGAGAATGCTGATGGCCAATAGACGCAAGCGGCGGGCACGCTATAAAAAAACAATCACGCACCCTTCCGCCCCGTGGTGGGAAGAATATTCATGGCTCTTGCTTATAGGCACGGGTCTTTTGGTTATTGTGGGTTTTATCGTATGGAAAGAAATGCGCTTGCCTTTAAGTAGCACACCTGCTGACGCGGCCTTTATGGAGCGAAGCCGCCCGTTTGAAATTTCTTATGGAGATGGGGATGCGCCCGTGACGATGATTGAATATGCCTCTCTGACCTGCGGCAGCTGCAAACATTTTCATGCAGAAGCCTTCGAACCGCTTGAACCTTCATATATACGGGGCGGTCAGGTTCGTTATGTTTTCCGGCATTATCCGCTCAATGCCCCTGCGCTGGACGGCGCTTTGCTTTTGAGTTGCCTTCCGTCCGAAAGAGCCAAGCCTGTGATCGACACATTATTTGCCAATCAGGATATATGGGCGGTGGCCGATGATCCGCGCAGCCATCTCAGAGATTATTTTACGGCGGCTGGAATGAGTGGCGCGGACATAGAGCGTTGTCTGAATAACGACGAACAAAAAGAAGCTCTAGCCGCCGAACAGCAAAAGGCGCGCGAGGCATTGAATATCAGTTCCACGCCGACTGTTTTTATCAATGGCAGAGTTTATAGCGGTCAGAAGCGCTTTAAGGTTATGCGCCGGGTCATTGATGTTTTGCTTAAAAAAGCTGAAGGATGAAGTCTAAATTTCTTCATCGAGAGAATGTGGTTTTTCTTTTGAAATACTCAGCTTGTCATAGGGCGAAGGGTTACCGTCTTCCGGCTCATCTTTTTCCTGCCGTTTCTTGATTTTATTTTTGGCGTAAGCGTTTTTATTGGCAATCTTATCAATACAATCTCTTAAGTAGCGTTCTCCAAGACGTATACGATCAGTAAACCAGCTTTTTTCAATGGGTTTGAGTTCATCAACCATATTCTTCCTCTATCAGATAAGCCAAAATATCTCAATTCTTTGCAAAATTAAAAAAATTTAAGGGATAGGCAGTCCCGGTTCGTAACAGTTTTACAAGTTCATTTTTTTCAACCGTTGTAAGGAGCGTTACACATGAATTTTATTAAAAAAACCCTGGCTTTAGGGGCTGTTCTGATGTCCTTTATGGCCGTTGGATCGCAAGCCATGGCCAAGGAATACACCGTTAAAATGGTCACCAATCTGGATGCCGAGCAGGTTTATTATTTTGAGCCAGCCGAACTTACGATCCAACCAGGAGACACCATCAAATGGGTGAATGTGCAGGAAGACATGCACAACGCCATGGCCGATGCTGTGCCCAAAGGCGCGGAGTTTTTTGAAAGCCCGATGCTGGAGGAAGAAGGCGCGAGCTGGTCTTACACTTTCAATACGGCAGGAACCTATAGCTATCACTGTCATCCGCATGCTGCGGCCGGTATGAAAGGTATGATTACAGTCGGTGCGCCTTCTGCGCCGGAAGAGATGCAAGGGGGCGCTCACAATCATGATCACGGCGCACATGGTCATAGCAACCATGGCGACAACAAAGCAAGCGCTTCAAAAAGTGCCATGGGAACAGGCGTTATTCATAGCGTTGATCTGGCTAACAATAAAATCAACCTCTCACATGAACCAATCCCTGCGCTGAGCTGGCCGGAAATGACCATGGATCTTGATGTTGCTGAGGGGGTTGATCTAAAAGCTCTGGCTCCGGATGAAAAGATCAAATTTCATATCGAACTTGACGATGACAAGGTTTACCGCATTACCAAAATCATGAAATCAAACGGTCAGCATGATCCCAAACAGTGCAAACCCGGTATGGATTGTCCCATGCATGAGGGCATGAAGCACGGGGGCGATAACGGAGACGGCCATGGCGGTCATGATCACTAATATCAATTGAGAGGAATAACAGCCATGATGGACATAGAAATCATACCGAACTGGCATCCGATTCTGGTGCATTTTACTGTCGCGCTTTTAAGCATATCGGGGCTGCTCTATCTGGCTGGACGGGCTCTTAAAAATGCCAATCTGCTGCTGGTTGCGAGGTGGAACCTTTGGATTGGTGCAATTATCACCATCGGGACCGTTTTGGCCGGTTTCTATGCCTATAACACTGTGGCGCATGATGCGCCCTCTCATGCCGCCATGACGGATCATAAAAACTGGGCGCTGGTGACAGCCACGATATTTGGCGCATTGGCGCTCTGGTCTATGGCGAAGCATCGCGGCGCTAAATCCGTCAGCTCCGGTTTTGTCGTTCTTATCCTGCTGGCTACGGGCTTGCTGGGTGTAACCGGATTTAAGGGTGGCGAAGCCGTTTACCGTTACGGTCTGGGCGTGATGTCGATGCCGCAGATTGAGGGAGACGGCGATCATGGCAGCCATTCTCATGGCGGTTCAAACGAAGCGCATAATGATAATGCCGCTGAAGAAGACGGGCACGGTTCACATGATCACTGAGTTTAAAACACACACAACCAAACGAGAAGGAAACACTATGATGAAAAAATCTTTATTCGCTATCGCACTTTTATTTTTGGTGGGCACCACTGTTACAGCCTGTTCGGACAAGGGCTATGTGCCTCCCGGTGGGCAGCATCAAAGTGGCGGTCATGGCGGTCACAGCCATTAAAGGCCTGGTCTTGGAGTGCGCTCAAACCCTTACATTATAAGAGAAAAGGAGAAAATGATGAAAAAACTGATGCAACTGCTATTTGTTACAGGAGGCTTGTTTTTGTCGGGCTTATTAACCATTCCTTTTGTAGCGCATGCCGAACCAGGCGGGCAGAGTCACGAAGCGCACAGCAGTTGGCTGAAGCCGGTTGAAGCGCAATATGTTTGCATGGTGAATAACCAAAGCTATGACAGTCCGCAAATTTCTGTCGAAGTTGAAGGCAAAACATATTACGGCTGTTGCCCGATGTGCAAAACGAAACTTGAAAAAGTTCCGGCCATGCGCAGCGCTACCGATCCGGTCAGTGGCAATACCGTAGATAAGGCTGAAGCTGTGATTGGCACAAGTCCCGATAGGACAGTTTACTACTTCGAAAACGAAGAAAATTTTTACACTTATGCCGCAGGCTTAATGCCCAAAGCAGATGAACATGACTCTATGAGCGGGATGCCGCATAGAAATTGAAAGAGGCTTAATCAAAGATGACCAAAAAAACGTGAAGCAACACAAGCTCATGGAGTGCGTCTGTAACAAAATGACAGGAAAACCCATAAATATAGAATATTAAAATTTTTTGGATTGACCTTGGAGTGTACTCAAAGGTGTAGGATCCGGTCTGAAAGAAGAGGAAATGATGGGCAATTTAACCATAGGACAATTGGCAAAGGAAAGCGGCGTGCGCACGGATACAATTCGCTATTACGAGCAATTGGGCCTGATCCATCCTGAAGGCCGTTCTGAGGCGGGATACCGGCTTTATAGTGAGGACAGTATCCGCCTTGTTCAGTTTGTCCGCCGTTCCAAAGATTTGGGCTTTAAACTGGCGGAGATCAAAACGCTCTTAACCCTTAAGGCCTCTGAAACAGCCACCTGTCAGGACATGCTGGAGCGTACTGATGAAAAGTTGGATGAGGCCAGGCAGAATATTAAACAGCTTAATAAAATGCATGATGCGCTGGAGAAGCTTTCCGAAGCCTGCCCGGGCGGGGATATGCCGCTGAGCGAGTGCCCGATCCTTGATTATTTATATCCAAAACAATCGGGAGCCGCGCATGAACGTTAATTTTTTTGAGAGATCAATACCAATGGACCGTATAAGAAACACCGTTATAGGAGGCCTATTATGCAGACAGCGCCGAAACACATAGAGCGAGAGCCTTTGCGGCTTTTCCAGAAAAATTCGGAGCGAAAAAACAAGGCTCCGGTTTTTAAAGTGACCAAAAATACCAAACCTCAACCCTTGCGGTCTAAATCGCATGCGCTTTTACCCAAAGAACGGCAGGCCTGCGATATGGCAACGGATTAAACGATATTTTTAATGAAAAGGAGAAAACCATGTCTATGAACACTTTAATTGCCATTATATTTAAGCACGAAGAGGACGGCGCGGAAAAAGCGCTGCAAAAGCTGCGTTCTCTTGAAAGCGAATATCTGATTGATCTGGAAGATGCGGTGATTGCCCATCGCCGTGAGGACGGCAAAGTCAGGCTCACACAATCTGTTAATCTGACAAGCGCAGGGGCGTGGAATGGTGCGTTCTGGGGATTGCTGATCGGTTTTCTGTTTACCGGGCCTATGGGCTGGTTGGTTGTCGGCGGCATTGGCGCGGGCTTTGGCGCGCTGGCTGGATATTCCACGGATTACGGCATTGATGACGATTTTATCAAGGATTTAAGCAAAGAGCTTGAGCCATGCTGTTCGGCCCTGTTTATCCTGACCCGCAAGATGACGGTGGACAAGGTTCTGGATGAGCTGGAGGGCACAGGCGGCACCATTATCAAAACCTCTTTGTCGAAAGATGTAGAAGAAAAATTACAACAAGCCCTGCAAGGCGAAAAGGCCGCGTAAAGGACGATCAAAATGCAGCGCATAATGCACAAATCAGAAGGCAGGTATCAGGATGTCCCATACGGCGCAAATCATAATTGTGATGTTTTTATGGGCGATCTGCTTTCCTTTGATCGTGATGGGGTTGCCCCATGCGCCGCATTTGACCTTCGCAGCGATGCGGGCGTTTCTGGCCGGTATTGCCCTGCTGATCCCTGCACTGATTATGAAGCGCAGGCAACCGCGCGATCTCAAAAGCTGGTTGATGCTGGGTGGGATTGGTCTGGGCGCAACAACGCTGGGCTTTTTCGGCATGTTCCACGCCTCGGAATTCGTCTCGCCGGGCATCGCCACAGTCATCGCCAACACGCAGCCCCTCATGGCCGCCGTACTGGCCGCAGTGGTTTTAAAGGAACATCTGGACGGCAAAGGCAAAGCCGGGTTGTTGCTCGGTTTTACAGGTATTGTCCTGATCGCGCTGCCCTCGCTACTTTCGGATACGGGCGGCAATTACGCTCTGGGGATTTTCTACATCATTCTGGGCGCGGTGGGCATCACGCTCAGCAATGTTTTAATCCGGTATATGGCGGGGCGNATCGANGCCTTGAGCGCGATGGGCTGGCAGCTGGTCATCGGAAGTTTGTTTCTGGCCGTNATCGCCCTCTTTACAGAGGATATNAGCGCCGTGACATGGAATGCGCCCTTCATNNTGAGNCTGCTGGGGCTGGCCCNGCCGGGCACGGCGCTGGCTTATTGGCTGTGGTACCGNGTGTTGGGAGAGGTCGAACTCAACCGCGCCAACGCNTTCAGNTTTNTNGTGCCNATCTTCGGGCTGGCNATGGGCGTNNTGTTNTNTCAGGAAAGNATTGGGNNNNTNACGGCGNCNGGGATTGGCTTGACGGTNCTNGGCATTGTTCTGGTCAACCGGCNGGGNAAAAAGACCANAGGCAGNGAGGCATNAGCNCGTGATGGANCANTTTNTNNTNGTATTGNTGGCCTCNTTTGCCGCTGTGTTTATTGCAACNNCGCTTTTNTATGAGTGTNTNTGCCTGATTTCACGCTTTGTNTCCGGTATGACNNCGNNGCANCGNCCGATTATGTTTGTCATGATNGGCGGTATTTTTNTNGCCCATGCGGTGGCGATATTGGTNTATGCNGNNNTNTTCTGGNNNNTNANNCATNANGCAGGNTTTGCNGATTTATCCGGNNANNTNCCNGATCATTTTCCGACCTATTTATATTTTTCCGCCACAAGNTATTCCTCTTTAGGGGTTGGTGATGTNTTNCCNGNCGAAGGNNTGCGNTTTTTGACNGGNGTAGANNCNATTAACGGNCTGATCCTGATTACNTGGTCNGCGGCCTTCACCTATTTNTCNGTNCAGAANATGTGGGAAGCGCANGNNATGGAAACCAAATTCNGNNANGGANGCNATTGAGTTTTAGAGATAAACACTAAAAAAGGAGACCTTAAAAATGGACCATCATGAACATCACCACAGACCGGCACACAAAAAGCCCTGGTGGCAAACATCGAGCGGCATGCTGNTGATCGTTCTTTTTGCTGTCGGCGGATATTTTCTGATTAAAGAACATTCTGCGCATATCGCTGAGAACTGGATTTTGTTGATCCTCCTGCTTTGTCCGCTGATGCANATCTTTATGCATGGTGGTCATGGCGGNCANGGNGGGCATGGNGGCCACGGCGGTCATGGTAATCACAAACGCTCTAACGATGAAGAGGAANAATAATCATGGAACATGGAATGGACTCATACGGCCTCTGGTCNCTGGTNATTTTAAACTCNGCGATNTTTATTATTTTCGCTTTNAGCTTTGCCAAACCGCAAACCAAAACNGACTGGCGCAGNTTNGGNGCGTTTTCNGCNTTTCTGGTGGCGCTGTTTACCGAGATGTACGGTTTTCCGCTGACCATNTATCTGCTNTCCGGNTGGCTGCANANCNNNTATCCNGATATNAACTGGCTTGCCCATGATTCNGGNCACTTGCTGGAGATGACGCTGGGCTGGGAAGGCAATCCGCATTTCGGTCCCTTCCATATGCTGAGCTTTGTCTTTATCGGCGGCGGTTTCTGGATTTTGTCTGCCGCCTGGAANGTNCTCTANAANGCNCAGCGCGAAGGAAAAATGGCGGTGACNGGCCTGTATGAAAAAGTGCGGCATCCNCAATATATCGGCTTTATTGCCATTATGTTCGGCTTCCTGCTGCAATGGCCGACTATNCCNACTTTGGTGCTGTTTCCNATCCTGACCTATATGTATGTCAGGCTGGCAAAGCACGANGAAAAGGATTCCAAAGAACGGTTCGGCGAAGCCTGGGATGATTACGCCGCGCATGTTCCGGCCTTTATTCCCAGATTTTCATCAAAACCAGCCTCTCAGAAAGGAGCAAAATCATGACGCATCACGACCATAAACAAGGTGGTTGCTGTGGCGGTGATAAACACCACGAGCACAGCCCTCCGAAACAAGAAGCGGAAAAAGAAAAGGACGGTTGCTGCGACAGCAAAGACCAAAAGCCTGAAAAGGAAAAAACAGAAAAACAAGGCGGCTGTTGCGGCGGCGGCCATAAGTAGAAAGAGAGAAAAGACATGACCTCACATCAACATGGCCAGACCAAAAAAGCCGAAGATCATTCCGGCTGTTCCCATCACGGCGATCACCATCACAAATCTGGCGGTGAGCCGGTAACCGGTGGAAAGTATGACAAAGTGCCGGAAGGTTTTACCGGTACGGTTTATATTTGTCCGATGCATCCTGAAGTGCGCAATCCGGGTCCGGGGTCATGTCCGATCTGCGGGATGGGGCTTGAAGCTGATACATCGACTGGCACGGGTGATGAAGGTCCGAATTTGGAGCTGATCGATTTTCCCCGCCGTTTTTGGGTCGGTGCAGTGTTGACGGTGCCGCTGCTTATTTTAGCCATGTCGCCCTATGTTGGATTGGGCGCAATCAGGGAGTTTTTCGGCGAACGTACGACACTCTGGATTGAATTACTGCTGGGCACGCCCGTGATCCTCTGGTCGGGCTGGCCATTCTTTGAGCGGGGGTATCATTCCTTCCGCACGATGAATTTGAACATGTTCAGCCTGATCGGCATGGGTACGGGTGCGGCTTATATTTTCAGTATCATTGCGGTGATTATGCCCGAAATCTTCCCTGACGGTTTCCGTGACGCCGAAGGTCATGTCGGGGTTTATTTCGAAGCAGCGGCTGTGATTGTCACGCTGGTTCTTCTCGGGCAGGTTATGGAGCTTCGGGCGCGCGAACGTACCGGTTCTGCCATTAAGGCGCTGCTGGATATGGCAGCTAAAACCGCACGCGTGATCCGCGAAGACGGCAGCGAAGAAGAGATTCCTTTAGAAGATGTGCAGGTTGGTGACAAATTGCGCGTGCGCCCCGGTGATAAGGTGCCGGTGGATGGTGTTGTGCTCGAAGGCCGCTCTTCCATCGATGAATCCATGATCTCCGGTGAACCTGTCCCTGTTGAAAAAGTAGAAGGTGATAATGTGACCGGTGCGACGATCAACGGCACGGGCAGCTTGATTATTGAAGCGACGCGCGTGGGTTCAGATACCATGCTCTCCCAGATCGTTGAAATGGTGGCCAATGCGCAAAGATCGCGCGCGCCGATCCAGAAATACGCTGATATGGTCGCCGGGTATTTTGTGCCCGTGGTTATTCTAGTTGCGATTGCTTCATTCATTTCCTGGGCAATCTGGGGACCGTCCCCGGCGCTCTCCTATGGCCTTGTTTCTGCTGTGGCGGTGCTGATTATCGCCTGTCCCTGCGCTTTGGGGCTGGCTACGCCGATGTCGATTATGACGGCGACCGGACGTGGCGCGCAGGCTGGTGTTTTGATCAAGAACGCCGAAGCGCTGGAGCGTTTTGAAAAAGTCGATACGCTGATCGTCGATAAGACCGGCACATTGACCGAAGGCAAACCAAAACTGGTGGCCGTACTTCCCGAAGAGGGGCATGACGAGGCTGAAGTGTTGCGCCTGGCCGCATCGCTTGAGCGCGGCTCTGAGCATCCCTTGGCTGAGGCTATAGTAAACGGCGCGGAAGAGCGCGGCGTTGATATGGCAGATGCAACGGATTTTGAAGCGGTTACCGGTAAAGGCGTGAAAGGCGTGGTCGATGGCCGCGCTGTGGCGCTCGGCAATGCCAAGCTGATCTCTGATATGGGGCTGGATGGTGGAAAGCTTTCTGAAACCGCCAATGCAAGGCGTGATGAAGGTGAGACGGTGATGTTTGTCGTGCTTGATAATGCGATTGCCGGACTGGTCAGTGTGGCCGATCCGGTCAAGGAGACAACGCCTGCGGCTCTGAAAGAGTTACACAGGCTGGGCTTCCGGATTATTATGGCGACCGGTGATAATGAACGCACAGCCAAAGCCGTGGCGGCAAAGCTGGGCATTGATGAGATCCGCGCTGATGTTCTGCCCGAGGACAAAGCCCGGATTATCCGCGAGCTTCAGGAACAGGGTTTCAAGGTTGCCATGGCCGGTGATGGGGTCAATGATGCGCCTGCACTGGCACAGGCCGATGTGGGTATTGCTATGGGCACCGGCGCCGATGTGGCGATTGAAAGCGCGGGCTTTACCCTGATCAAAGGCAATTTGGATGGCATTGTCCGTGCCCGCCGCCTGGTGCGCGCCACGATGCGCAATATCCGTCAGAATCTGTTCTTTGCTCTGGTTTATAACGCTTCGGGCGTGCCGGTGGCGGCAGGGCTTTTGTTCCCATTCTTCGGCATTTTAATCAGTCCGATGTTTGCTGCTTTTGCCATGAGCGCATCTTCGATCTCGGTTGTCCTTAATGCGCTGCGTTTGCGGCGGGTGAAAGTATGAGGAGATAAGCCATGACAACGGATGTGCTTAAAGGAAAGAAAGGCTTGATCGTTGGCATTGCCAATGAACATTCAATTGCCTGGGGCTGTGCAAAAGCCTTCCATGGTGCCGGAGCGGAGCTGGCGATTACGTACCTCAATGAAAAGGCGGCGCCTTATGTGCGCCCGCTGGCCGAGCAGGTTAATGCTCCGATTATTGTGCCGCTGGATGTGACCAACGAGACGGAAATGCAGGGGCTGTTCGAGATGATCGGCAATCAATGGGGGAAGCTGGATTTCTTGCTGCACGCCATTGCTTTTGCGCCAAAGGAGGATCTGCATGGAAGGGTGACGGATTGCTCGAAAGAGGGTTTTCTCACGGCAATGGATATTTCCTGTCATTCCTTTGCGCGGCTGGCGCATCTGGCCGAACCGCTGATGGTTGACGGCGGCTGCCTGCTGACCACCACCTATTACGGTGGCGAGAAAGTCGTTGAGCATTACGGCGTGATGGGTCCGGTGAAGGCGGCGCTGGAAGGCATGGTGAAATATATGGCCGCCGAGCTGGGCGAAAAGAAAATCCGCGTCAATGCCTTATCACCTGGACCAGTGGCCACGCGCGCGGCGGGCGGGATTGCCCATTTTGATAAATTGCTGGAAGAAGCGCGCGAACAGTCGCCTGCGCATGAATTGATCTGCACGGATTGTGTGGGCGCGTACGCAAGATTTCTGGTGAGTGATGAAGCGCGGCTGGTGACCGGCAGCACGGTTTATATCGATGCGGGCTTTAACATTATGGCGGCGTAAGGAATGAGAAGATGAACGGCATAATCCAAAACAAAATTTTTGATGAGATCGATATCGGCGATACCGCTTCGGTCGAACATATGCTGACGCAAAAGGATATCCAGCTTTTTGCCGTCATGTCCGGCGATGTTAATCCGGCGCATCTGGATGAAGAATATGCAAGAAGCGATATGTTTCATGAAATCATCGCCCACGGCATGTGGGGCGGCTCGCTGATTTCAACCGTGCTGGGCACGCAACTGCCGGGTCCGGGCACGATCTATCTGGGTCAGACCTTCCGGTTTTTAAAGCCTGTGGGCATCGGCGATACGGTAACGGCGCGGGTCACGGTCAAAAGCAAGGATGAGAAGAAAAAACGTCTGATACTGGATTGCGTCTGCCTCAATCAGGATGGTAAGGAAGTGATTACGGGCGAAGCGGAAGTCATAGCGCCTACCGAAAAAGTTAAGCGCAAACGGATCAGATTGCCGGAAATCGAGTTCAAGGATGAAGAATGTCCACACCATCATCAGGCGATTTGCATGGTGCACGGGCTGGAGCCTTTAAAAACTGCTGTGGTTCATCCGGCTGATGCCGTGTCCTTAAGGGGCGCTGTTGAAGCCACGGAAGACGGTATTATCGAAGCTGTGTTGGTCGGGCCGGAGGATAAAATTAGAGCGGTGGCGGAAGAGGAAAATATAGACCTTTCGCCCTATACCATCATTCCCACACCGCACAGCCATGCGGCGGCGGAGATGGCCGTGCAAATGGTGCATGAGGGTAAGGTGGAAGCCCTGATGAAAGGCAAGCTCCATACTGATGAGCTGATGCTGGCGGTGATGGATAAACAAAAAGGACTGCGTACAGGGCGGCGGATGAGCCATGTCGCCATGCTCGATATCCCGAAATTCCCCCGGCCTCTATATGTGACGGATGCGGCGATCAATATTCAGCCCAATCTAACACAGAAAGTCGATATTGTTCAAAACGCCATTGATCTGTTTTTAGCAGTAAACAAGACGGTGCCGCGCGTGGCTTTGCTCTCGGCGGTGGAAACGGTTAATCAGGATATTCCCTCCACGCTCGATGCCACGGCCCTGTGCAAGATGGCCGAACGCGGACAGATTACCGGGGCATTGCTGGATGGCCCGCTGGCCTTTGATAATGCGATTTCCGAAGAGGCCGCCGATATCAAGGGCATCCGCTCCCAGGTAGCAGGCAAGGCTGATATTCTGGTCGTGCCCGATCTGGAATCCGGCAATATTTTATTCAAGCAACTTGTCTTGCTGTCCGGTGCGCATATGGCTGGAATCGTCATGGGGGCGCAGGTGCCGATCATCCTGACCAGCCGCGCCAGCAGTGCCATTGCCCGTAAAGCCTCCTGTGCGCTGGCACTTTTAACGGTGCGGGATAGTAAAGGTCAAAAACAAGGAACCGAATGCCATCATGATACTGCGCCGAACGTGGTAGAAGGAGGATGGTGATATGCGCATTCTGGTTATCAATGCAGGCAGCTCCTCGGTCAAGTTTGGTGTTTTTGAGGGTGGCGCGCATGTCTTTAAACACTCGCTGGACGGACTTGAGCATATTGAACCGGCGCTGGAAAAAATTCCCGGTATTCTGAAAGAAAACGGTTATAAGAATTTTGATGCCATAGGCCACCGTATTGCCCATGGCGGTGAGGTTTTCCGAGAGGCCTGTATTATTGACAGCAAGGTGATCAGCGCCATTGAAAGCTGCGTGCCGCTGGCGCCGCTGCATAACCCGCCCAATCTGACTGGTATCCGCATTGTGCAGAAAACCTGGCCGGATTTACCGCAAGTGGCCGTGTTTGATACGGCCTTTCACCAGACCATGCCGCAAAAAGCGATCACATACGCCGTGCCGCAGGAGTGGCGTGATCTGGGCTTGCGGCGTTACGGGTTTCACGGCACATCGCATAAATATGTGATGCAGCGCGTAGCGGAAGAGCTAAGCAAAAGTCCGGAAGATTTGCGCATCATTAGCTGCCATCTGGGCAATGGTGCATCGATTTGCGCGATTGATAAGGGGATGTCGGTCGATACCTCGATGGGCATGACGGCGCTGGAAGGCCTGGTAATGGGCACGCGCTCCGGCGATGTCGATCCCGGCCTGTTTGCTTTTCTTTACCGCACGCAAGGCTTAACAGCGGATCAGATCGAAAAAAGCCTTTATAGCGAGAGCGGCCTGAAAGCGCTGGCCGGAAGCAATGATATGCGCGTGATTGAGGATAAAGCAGCGGATGGCGATAAAAAAGCGCAGTTGGCGCTTGATATCTATGCCTACCGCGTCCGTAAATATATCGGTGCCTATGCCGCCGTGATGGATGGCGCTGATGTCTTGGCCTTTACAGGTGGCATTGGCGAGCATTCCGCCGCCATGCGCAAACGCATTTGTGAGGGTCTGGATTTTATGGGGCTGGACTTTGATGAAAAGAAAAATGCAGCTGTTAAGCTTGACGGTTTTGAAGCGCCGCAAATTCAAAAAGATAATGCGAAAGTCAAAGTCATTGTCACGCAAACCCGTGAGCAATGGATGATCGCCAGAGAGGCTGAAAATATTCTGCGTAGCAAAGCTGTAACCAATATAGACAAGGAGATGCGTCATGGCACAGGCCGTTAAGAAGAAGGAAAAAACCAAGGTGAAGATCAAAAAACCAGAGATCAAACAGGATAACGCACCGGCTTCTCTTTTTAAAGCCAAGGAAGAAGACAAGACGGATGATCAGGCGGCTTCCCCGTTCGGTGTCTGGAGTGATTTGATGGAGTATCAGATTGATGCTTTTCAGCGCTCTGTGTTGTTTTTCGATACGCTGCGCCAGCGGGCTGACAATATGCTGGAGCATGAAAAGGCCGGAATGCCGCCGCTGCTGGATTTCAAGTATGAAACGGTTCTGGATGCCAGAAAATTTGAGCGTCCTGCCAATTACGCGCTTTTGAAAATAACCGAGGCAGGCGAGGATTGTCTTGAAGACTGCCTTGATCCCGACAAACCGCCCGTGATGATTGTCGATCCACGCGCCGGGCACGGCCCCGGTATTGGTGGATTTAAAAGGGATTCTGAAGTAGGCATAGCTCTGCATGAAGGTCATCCGGTTTATTTCGTTATTTTCTATCCCGACCCGGAGCCGGATCAGACAATGGGCGATGTGTTGGCGGCTTTGCGCAAATTTGTCGAAGAGGTTTCCGCCTGGCACGATAACAAGCCGCCCGTTCTGTACGGCAATTGTCAGGCCGGATGGATGCTGGCTTTGCTGTCGGCGGATTGTTCCGGGCTGGTCGGTCCCGCTGTGATGAACGGCTCGCCTTTATCCTATTGGGCTGGCGGTGAAGAGATGAACCCGATGCAGGTGCGGGGCGGCTTGTCAGGGGGTGTCTGGCTCACCCGGATGATGAGCGATATGAGCAATGGCATTTTTGACGGGGCGTGGCTCGTGCATAATTTCGAACAGCTTAATCCTGCCAAAGCGATCTGGGATAAATATTACAATCTGTTCGCCAATGTTGATAAAGAAAGCGAGCGGTTTCTATCCTTCGAGCGTTGGTGGAACGGGTTTTATTCCCTCAGTGAAGAGGAAATTACAGCCACGGTCGAAAATTTGTTTATCGGCAACAAGATCGAGCGCGGCGAGATGGTGCTGGACGAGCATTGCGCCATTGACCTTAAAGACATTAAAAACCCGCTGCTTATCTTTGCATCGGAAGGCGATGAGATTACGCCGCCGCGTCAGGCATTGCACTGGATACGCGTCGTTTACCCCGACACCAAAGCGCTCAAAAAGACCGGACAGCGCATTGTCTATCTGATTAATCCGCATGTCGGCCATCTGGGGATTTTCGTTTCGGCCAAGGTCGCTAAGCTGGAGCACCGTGCCATTCTTGAAAACACGGCGGATATTGAAAGTCTTAAACCGGGGCTTTACGAGATGATCATCGATAATCCGACAGGCGATCCCGATTGCAGCCGCGATCAATATGAGGTGCGTTTTGAAGAGCGCCTTGTCGAGGATATCTGTGAGAGCGTGCCGCAAGACTCTTTTGAGGCGGTACGCAGCGTATCGGAAAAGAATGATGAGCGTTACAAACAGTTTGCGCGGCCTTTTGTAGAGGCTTTCGCCAATCCGTTAACGGCTGAAGTTTTGAAAACAGCGCCCCCGATGCGTGCCAGCCGCAAGATATTTTCAGAGCAGCTCAATCCGGCCATGCTGCCCCTGCCTCTTGCCGCCCAGACTGTCAGAGATAACCGCAAAGCGGCGGCAGAAGATAACCCGTTTAAAGAGATGGAGCGGCAGACGGCTGAGCGCATTGAAGCCACCATCGAAACCATGTCGGATTACCACAAAAAATGGCAGAACGCTGTGTTCAAGGCCATTTACGGATAGGGATACATCGAAAAAAGGAGAAGACCATGTTTCGTTTATTGATTATTTTAGCCGCGCTTTCACCGTCTCTGGCCTGGGCCGGACATGGAGAGGAGAATAAAAGTGCCGATCCTTCAAAACCGCAATATGAAGGGCGGGAGCTGGAAATCAGAAAACACGATCTCAATGAAGATGGCGTATTGCAGCTTGAAGAGCGCCGCTCTGTGATGATGAAAAAATTTGAAGAGGCCGACCGTAATCAAGACAGCCAGATCTCTTATGACGAAACCAGAGACACGGTCTCGCGCTTTGAGGAAAAAGGCGATCATTTCGGCAAATGGGTTGATCACCATGGCGTGCATCTGGGTAAAAAAATTAAGGCTGTGGATCTCGATAAAGACGGGATGGTTTCGCAAGCAGAATATCTTTCCTATTTCAGCGCCCATTTTGAACGGATGGATCACAATGAAGACGAGCAAATTACCGTGAAGGAGTATATGCAGCATACTTCCCGATTAAACAAATAGGGCCGGACAGATTTGGATGACAAAAACCGCAAAACAAAAACAAAGTAATATTTCCAGCTTCCCTGCTGAAAACAAGGACGCCGCAGCGGAGCATACATTTTGCGGCCCGCATATGAAACTGCCGCCAATGCCTGTGGCCGAAGATGTGCCGCTGGCTGACCGCATGCTGCATGCCGGGATGAGCAAGATTTCCGGTCTGTCTCCGACTTCGCTGGGTCTGGCTTATGCCGATTGGCTGACTCATCTGGCGCTGTCTCCCGGGCGGCAGGCGGAGCTGGCGCGCAGCGCAGCAGACAGAGCCGCGCTTTTTGCGTCTTTTATCCGTTGTCAGATTTCAGGACATGATCATGCGGAATGTTGTGCCGAGCCATTGCCGCAGGATCACCGCTTTAAAGGAGAAGATTGGGATGAATGGCCTTACAGCCTCTATAAACAGGCGTATTTGCTGACCGAGCAATGGTGGCAGGAAGCCACAGATGTGCGCGGCGTAACTCGGCATCATGAAGCCGTGCTGCCCTTTATGGCGCGGCAAATGCTGGATATGTTCTCACCGCTCAATTTCCCGCTGACCAATCCGCATGTTGTCAAAGCCACCACCGAACAAGGCGGGTTTAATTTTTTCAGGGGCGCTCAGAATTTCATGGATGATTGGATGCAGCAGATAACCGGCCAGCAAGCTGCCGGGATGGAAGACTATAAGGTCGGTGAAAATATAGCTGTGACCAAGGGCAAGGTGGTTTATCAAAACCGCCTCATTGAGTTGATCCAGTATGCACCGGCCACAAAAGAGGTCTATGCCGAGCCTGTGCTGATCACTCCGGCTTGGATCATGAAATATTACATTCTCGATCTCTCCCCGGAAAATTCTCTGGTCAAATATCTGGTCGATCAGGGCCATACAGTGTTCATGATTTCATGGAATAATCCCGGCGCTGAAGAGCGCGATCTCGGGTTTGAGGATTATCTTGAGTTGGGCATTATGGAGGCGCTTAAGGCCATCAAGACAATCGTTCCGGATCAGAAAGTGCATCTGGCGGGCTATTGCCTGGGTGGGACGCTGGCCGCGATTGCGGCGGCGGCATTGGCGCGGGATGATGGGGATTCCCTAAAATCCCTGACCCTGTTTACCACGCAGGTTGATTTTGAAGAAGCGGGCGAGCTTTCGATGTTCACTGATGAGAGTCAGCTCGCATGGCTGGAAGACACCATGTGGGAAAAAGGCTATCTGAGCGGCAAGCATATGGCCGGAACCTTCCAGATGCTGCGCTCCCGTGATCTCATCTGGTCGCGGGCTGTGGAGAATTATATGCTGGGGGAACGCAGGCCGCCGAATGATTTGATGGCCTGGAATGCCGATGTCACGCGCATGCCTTATAAGATGCATAGCGAATATTTGCGCAGCCTGTTCCTGAATAACGATCTGGCCGAAGGCCGGTTTGCAATTGAGGGCAAGCCGGTTGCGCTTACCGATATTCGTGTGCCGGTTTTTGCTGTTTCCACGCAGCGCGATCATGTCGCGCCGTGGCGCTCGGTCTATAAAATACACCTGTTTGCCGATACCGATGTCACCTTTGCTCTAGCCAGCGGCGGGCATAATGCGGGGATCGTCAGCGAACCGGGACATCCACGCCGCACCTACCAGATTGCTACACAAAAGAATGCGGACAAGTTTACGCCGCCCGATGAGTGGTGCGCGGAAACGCCCTCCCATGACGGCTCATGGTGGCTGGAATGGCAAAAATGGCTGGCGGGACACTCCGGCGATAAAGTTAAGCCGCCGTCTATGGGCGCGGCCAAAAAGGGTTACAAGCCTTTGCGTGATGCACCGGGCGACTATGTTTTGATGAAATAAAAAGGAGAAAAAACATGCATATAAAAAAAACGTTCAATCCTGAAAAAAATCAGCTGTTTCTGGCGATTTTTTTGACATTATTTCTAGCTTTTTCCTTCCCCGCTTTGGCGGAGACAGGAGCGGGCACTGAACACGCGCACTCTTCTTCCAAAGCCTATGAATATAGCTGGTTAGAAAAAGTTGAGCCGGAATATGTTTGCATGGTGAATGACCAGAAATTTCCCAATGTACAAATCCCTGTCGAAGTGAACGGGAAAACCTATTACGGCTGCTGTCAAATGTGTAAAGCCAAACTTGAAAACGTCCAAGAAATAAGAGAGGGCAGAGATCCGATTAGCGGCGACATTGTTGACAAGGCCATTGCCGTGATTGGTTCGGGGCCTGACGGCGCAGTTTATTATTTTGAAAACGAACAAAATCTGAAGCTGTTTGATACACAAATGGCTGATCAACAGTAAGGCACAAGAAAGGAAAAAACCATGGACCAATTTACAGGCGATATAGCTGCCATGCTGGAAATCGCGCTGATCGGCGCGGGGCTGGTAGTGCTGTATTACGCGGGCAAGGAAGGCTCGAAGCTGATGAAGGTTGGCGCGTATGTCATGCTAATCGGCGGCATTCTGGGGTTGATTTGCACGGGCTACTGGTGGTTCAAATATCACGAGGCCGGTGTTTTTTACAGCCCTGTAAACAAGACCATCCATCTGATGCAGCATAATGCCGATGATGCTAACCATCATATCTTTCCTGAATAAGTGAGGGTTGATGCAAAAGCGTAAACGCCATTTTGCTATAGCGGGTAAAACCGCCAGCGCCGATCAGTGGGCCGCGCTCATGATGATCGGCGCGCTCGGCATTGCGTTGCTGTGCGTGAATTCGCCGCTGAAACTCGCTTACGATATTTTTCACCACACGCCTGTCGTGATCAGTTTCGGGGACTTTATCCTGCAAAAGCCGCT
This sequence comes from Alphaproteobacteria bacterium, assembly GCA_002690045.1. Classification (GTDB taxonomy): domain Bacteria; phylum Pseudomonadota; class Alphaproteobacteria; order Micavibrionales; family Micavibrionaceae; genus UBA2705. Next base: position 29,440 of record NZDE01000007.1, read on the forward strand.
GGTGTTCTGGATTAATGAAGGGTTGATGGCGTTTTTCTTTTTGGCTGTGACCCTTGAAATCAAGCGCGAGATACTGGACGGCCATCTCTCCGGCACAAGGCAAATACTCCTGCCCGCTTTTGCGGCTTTGGGCGGGATGGTGGTTCCGGCAGCCTTTTACCTGTTTTTCAACCGGGATAACCCTGAGCTGATGCAGGGCTGGGCCATTCCGACAGCCACCGATATTGCGCTTAGCCTCGGCGTACTCTCATTACTTGGCAAACGTGTGCCGGTTGAATTGAAACTGTTTCTGGCGGCGCTGGCCATATTTGATGATCTGGGCGGCATTCTGATCATCGCATTATTTTATGGCAGCCATCTGACCGTGAGCGTTCTTCTCTTCTCATTGCTCGGCATTGCCGCCTTATTTGTGCTCAACCGTTTCGGTGTCACCCATGCCTCGCTCTATATCGTCATGGGCATCGTGTTATGGGCGACCTTTCAGGAATCCGGTATTCACCCGACCATGGCCGGTATGGCAGTCGGATTGGCTCTGCCGCTGCGGCTTAAAAAATCATGCGCCTATATCCCGCTGCGCTTTGTCGAGGATGGGTTGCATCCGTGGGTGGCGTTTTTCATTGTGCCGCTTTTTGCCTTTTTTAATGCCGGGATCGTCCTCACCGATATTTCCCCGCATCATCTGGGATCATCGCTTTCGCTGGGCATCATCGCCGGGCTGGTTTTGGGCAAGCCGCTGGGTATTTTTACCTTTGCATTTCTGGCGCATCTGTCCGGCTTGGCGCGTCTGGCTGACCATATCAACTGGCGGCAGATCTTTGGTGTAGCGCTTCTGGGCGGGATCGGTTTTACCATGGCGCTGTTTTTAAACACGCTGGCTTTTCCCCATAACGGCAATCCGGAAATCGGCAGACTGGCGATCTTGATTGCCTCGCTGATCTCTGCCGTTGCCGGATATATCTGGCTGCATTTGAGCCTGCCAAAGTCCGAATATAATCCCGTAAAAGTAAGGAGTTAAAAACATGCAGGATCAATTAACAAGCACGCAGGAAACGGTTTCAGAAAAAGAGTGGTTTGAGGGCTACGGGGTTATTGCGCATTCTGCCGAAACCCGCAAGCGTATTGCTGAGATGGCGGCAACGCTATCGGCTGAAAACACCGCCGGGGACGGCGTAGCTTTTTATGATGTGCTGGCGGCGGCAGACCGGATTGCCAATGCGGCAATGTGGCTTGCGGTCAATCAGACTTATGCTGCCCATATCTATACTGATGGCCGCGATTTAAAGACGGATGATTTCAAAAAAGACCCGCAAGGCCATCTTGGCGGTTCGCTCAATATGATCCCGGCCTATGTCGGATACATGCTAGCCAATGCGCTGACGGGCACAACGCGCAGCTGGGTGATGGGGCAAGGCCATGCCGTGGCGGCCATCGATAGCGTTAATTTATTGCTCGGCAATATGACGGAGGAACATGCGGCGCGTTATGCTTTAAGTGAAGACGGCTTAACCCGTTTTGCGCGCGATTTTTATTCCTACAGCCTGAATGAAGACGGAAGACAGGACTCGCCGCTGGGCAGTCATGTCAATCCGCATACGGGCGGCGGGCATTTGGAAGGCGGCTATCTTGGTTTTGCCTCGGTTCAATATGCGCATATGCCGCTGCCCGGTGAATCTCTGGTGGCGTTCTTAAGTGACGGCGCATTTGAAGAACAACGCGGCGCGGATTGGACACCGCGCTGGTGGCGGGCTGAGGATTGCGGAGATGTTGTGCCGATCATGATTGCCAATGGCCGCCGCATCGATCAGCGCACCACCATGTCGCAGGAAGGCGGCGTGGAATGGTTTATCAAGCATCTTGAATTGCACGGGTTTGAACCGCTTGTGTTTGATGGGCGCGATCCGGCGGCTTTTGCCTGGGCGATCTGGCAACAGGAACGTCGCTTGCGCGAATATGCCGCCAATCTGGACTCGGTTGCGCATTATCATGTGCCGGTGCCCTATGGCATTGCCGTTGCGCCTAAAGGCGCGGGGTTTTACAATGAAGGCACGAATTACGCACATAATCTGCCTTTGGTCGATAATCCGCATATCAATGAAGTGGCGGCCAAGCGTTTTAATACTCACGCCAAAAAACTTTATGTGCCTTTTGCTGAGTTGCAGGACTCTGTTTCCCTGTTTCAACATCACGAGAAATCAGATCGCGTGAAAGAGCGGGAACATCCGGCCGGCAATCGTGATGTCCGCTTAAAAACCCTTCCTGATCTGAATTTTAAGGCCATCACTTCACAAACAAACGACCCGCAAATTTGGGAAGAGATCAGCCCCATGGATGCGATTGATGAAGGGTTTTTAAAGACTGTTAAAGCCAATCCGCATCTCAGACCGCGCGTTGGTAACCCCGATGAAATGCTGTCCAACCGTATGGATGATACGCTGGAGGCTTTGGAGTTTCGCGTAGTGGATGCGGAGGAAGGATTAGAGGAATCTACGCTGGGCAAAGTGATCACAGCGCTCAATGAAGAAGCGGTGGCCGGAGCGGCGTTCGGCAATAAAGGCGGCATTAATATGATTGTCACCTATGAGGCGTTCGGCGCCAAGATGTTCGGCGGTGCGCGCCAGGAGGTGATTTTTTCCAAACACCAAAAAGATATCGGCAAACCGGCCGGGTGGCTGTCCGTGCCCTTGGTATTGACATCCAACACATGGGAGAACGGCAAGAACGAACTTTCCCACCAGGACCCGTCTTTAGCGGAAAGTATGCTCTCGGAAACATCCGATATTTCCCGTGTTTTATTTCCGGCTGATTATAACAGCGCCGCTGAAACGCTTGCCCGGCTGTATCAAACGCAAGGGCAAATCTGGACGCTGGTCATCCCGAAACGCGCAATGCCGGTTTTGTTTTCTGAAGAGGAATCGCAAAAGCTGCTGAATGATGGCGGCATCCAGATCAGCTGGGCCGGGCATGAGGCGGATAAAGCCGAGATAGGCCTGGTGGCGATTGGTGCCTATCAGCTGGTCGAAGTTTTAAAAGCCTCTGCGCGTTTGAAAGAGCGCGATATTGCCCACAGCGTTTCCTATTTGATTGAGCCTGGGCGGTTCCGCACGCCGCGTAATGACGGTGAAGCGGAACATATCGTGCCTGAGGCCGTGCGTGATGTCATTGTTCCGCCTGCAAGCCGTCATATATTGATGATGAGCCATACCCGCCCGGAAGTGATGCTGGGGACGTTGCAGCCTTTATGGTCTGGAAAAAGTGTAAAAGCTCTAGGCTTTATCAATCAGGGCGGCACGCTGGATGTTGAAGGCATGCATTTCGTCAATGGCTGCAGCTGGGCGCATATTCTGCGCGAAACCGCAACGCTGCTCGGCATCAATGAAGAGAATATTTTGAGCGATGAGGAATGTCAGGCTCTGAATGGAACCCGTTCACCGGATGGTGTGATTACAAAAACAAATAATAAGGAGAGTTAAATGAAACTAACATTTTTAGGCGCAACCGGCACGGTGACCGGATCGAAATATCTGCTCGAAGACGGCGGCAAAAAGATCATGATTGATTGCGGATTGTTTCAGGGGCATAAGGAGCTGCGCCTGCGCAACTGGAAAGGCTTGCCGGTCAATCCGCGCGATATTGATGCCTTGCTCCTGACACATGCCCATCTGGATCATAGCGGCTATATCCCCAAGCTGGTCAAGGCGGGGTTTAAAGGCCCGATCTATTGTTCCGAAGCCACGTTTGATCTGTGTAAAATCCTGCTGCCCGATAGCGGCCATATTCAGGAAGAGGATGCGGAGCGCGCCAACCGTTATCACTATACAAAACATAAACCCGCTCTGCCGCTTTATAATGAGAAAGAAGCGCGTGATACATTTCAGTATTTCAAACCGGTTGATTTCGGCCAGCCCTGCAAACTGACTGAGGAGCTTGAATTTACCCTGCACCGCGCCGGGCATATTCTGGGCGCGGCTTTTGTCCGGATCAGCGATACAGGCGGCACATCTATATTATTTTCCGGCGATATCGGGCGACTTAACGATCCGGTGATGAAGGCGCCTGCGAAGATTCAAGATGCCGATTATCTGGTTGTTGAATCGACCTATGGCGACCGGCTGCATGACAAGGACGATCCGACCGAGGATATTGAGCGCATTGTCAATGAAACGGCGGCACGCGGCGGCACCGTTGTCATCCCGGCTTTTGCTGTCGGTCGGGCACAAGCCATCATGTTTTATATTCACAAGCTCAAAACCGAAGGGCGCATTCCCTCAAGTCTTCCCGTTTTTCTGGACAGCCCTATGGCAATCAGCGCTTCGGACTTATTGTGCAAGCATTTAAACGATCACCGTATGCCGCATGATTTATGTATGGATGTGTGCGGCATTGCCACCTATACCCGCAAGGTCGAAAAATCCAAGGCGATTTATAACAAGAACAACAACATGCCGAAAATTATTATCTCAGCCAGCGGCATGGCGACAGGCGGACGGGTTCTGCACCATCTCAAACATTATATCGGCGATGAACGCAATACGGTTCTTTTGGCCGGATTTCAGGCAGGCGGCACGCGCGGCGACCGGCTGGCACGGGGCGAGAAGGAGATTAAAATCCACGGCCAGATGTTTCCTGTCAAAGCGCAGATCGAGAAGCTGGACAATATGTCAGCCCATGCTGATTACGGCGAGATCTTGAACTGGATGGAGAATTTTAACAACCCGCCGCGCAAAGTCTTTGTTGTCCACGGTGAAGCCAGTGCTGCACAAAGTATGAAGGACAGGATCGAGAAAAAATTCGGCTGGCAGGCGGACGTGCCCGAATATGCACAAACGGAGGAGCTTTAATGCAACAGGATAGACCAAAACCCATATTGAAACTGCGCCGCCTGGGCATCGACACCTATAAGGAAGCCGTCATTTACATGCGCGAAGATTGCCATGTCTGCCGCGCTGAAGGCTTTGAGGTGCAAACCCGCGTGCTGGTGAGTTTAAACGGGCAATCTATGATCGCCACGCTGAATATGATCCGGGACGGCCTGTTGAAGCCCGGTGAAGCGGCTCTGTCGGAATATGCCTGGGCGAAACTGGGGGCAAAAGACGGCGATGATATTCACGTTTCGCACGCCCCGCCTGTGCATTCGCTCAGCCATATGCGATCCAAAATTTACGGCAATGAATTGCAAGGCGAGCAGCTCCAGTCGATTGTCGATGATATTGTCGCCGGATATTATTCGGATATCCATGTCTCTTCCTTTCTTACCGCCTGCGCGGGCGGGCGGCTCAATGAGCAAGAGATCGTTCACCTGACCCGTGCTATGGTTGATAGCGGCGATAGGCTGGATTGGGGGCAAGATCTGGTTGTCGATAAGCACTGCGTTGGCGGTTTGCCGGGTAACCGGACAACCCCGATTGTGGTGGCGATTGTCGCGGCGCACGGCTTGATCATGCCCAAAACATCATCGCGCGCCATTACCTCCCCTGCAGGCACGGCGGATACAATGGAAGTGCTCACCACTGTTGATCTGGATGTGCCGCTCATGCGCAAGGTCGTGGAGCAGGAACAGGGCTGCGTGGTCTGGGGCGGCTCTGTCTCTTTAAGTCCGGCGGATGATCTGCTGATCCGCGTGGAAAAGGCGCTGGATCTTGATAGCGAAGGGCAACTTGTGGCTTCTGTTTTGTCCAAGAAAATTGCCGCCGGATCTTCACATGTTTTGATTGATATGCCAGTTGGCCCGACCGCCAAGATCCGCAGCATGGATATGGCGGAGGATTTATCACGCTATCTGGAGCAAACAGGCGCGGCGATGGGTGTTGGCGTGCGTGTTCATACCAGTGACGGCAGTCAGCCGGTCGGGCGCGGTATTGGTCCGGCACTGGAAGCGCGTGATCTGGTGGCTGTTTTGCAAAACACCAAGGATGCACCGCAGGATTTGCGGGAACGAGCGCTGGATCTGGCCGGACACATTCTGGAGTTTTCGTCGGATGTGAAGAACGGGCAAGGCCGGATATTGGCGGCAGAGCTTTTAAATAGCGGCAAAGCCTGGGCGAAGTTCCAGGCAATCTGTGATGCCCAGGGCGGTATGAAGGACATACCAAGTGCCAAATATACCCACGTCATTGAAGCGGATAAAGCGGGACAGGTCACAGCCATTGATAACCGCCGCATTGCCCGCGTGGCCAAACTGGCCGGGGCGCCTGCCGATAAAGTGGCGGGTGTTGATCTTCATACGCCTGTCGGCACTCATCTTGAAAAAGGCGCGCCGCTTTTTACCGTCCATGCTCATTCGCCGGGCGAACTTGATTATGCGCTTGGCTATCTCGAAGAGCAGGACGGGATCATAGACATAGAAGGAGAACCATCATGAGTCTTTTATTTAGCTATCCGGACTACGAAGAACAGGCCGTATTGCTGGCCAAAGAAGCGGGATATGAGCTGGGGGCAATAGACATCCATCATTTCCCCGATGGTGAAACCCTTCTACAGTTGGAAACGGATGTTAAAAACCGGGACGTGATTTTGTTTTGTTCCCTCAATCAGCCCGACAGCAAGGCGATGACGATCATGTTCTTTGCGAGGACGGCCAAAGAGCTGGGCGCAAAATCGGTCGGGTTGATTACGCCTTATCTGGGTTATATGCGCCAGGATAAGCGTTTCCATGAAGGTGAAGCCATAACCTCCAATATCTTTGCAGCCTTTCTTTCGCAGCATTTTGACAGTTTGATCACCGTCGATCCGCATTTGCATCGCCATAAAGAGATGAAGGAAATTTACACCATCCCGGCACAGGTTATTCACGCGGCGGACGCGATTGCGGACTGGATTAAAGACAATATAGACAAGCCTGTTCTGATCGGCCCGGATGAGGAAAGCGATCAATGGGTATCGGATGTGGCACAGCGCGCCGGAGCGGCCTATACGGTGCTGACGAAAACCCGCCATGGTGATAAGGATGTCGAGGTTTCCGTGCCGGATGTTGATCAATACGCGGATCATACGCCCGTGCTGGTCGATGATATTATCTCCACCGCCCGGACCATGATTGCCGCCGCCGGACATTTAAAGGACGCCGGAATGAAGCCGCCAGTTTGTATCGGTGTTCATGCCGTCTTTGCGGGTGATGGCTATGAAGCCCTGCAGAAAGCAGGGGCGGGAAAGATTGTGACCTGCAATACGATTTTGCATCCGACCAACGCCATTGATCTGATCCGTTTGCTCGCCGAACATCTGAAAGAAAGGGAAGGATAACCCATGTGCATGTCCGAACCCGTCAGTTTTGTGGCCGGAGGCATGCTGCTCGCAGGCGGAGCTTATGCAGCGTGGAAAGCCTATAAGATCAATATGCGCTATTTTCCCGTGGCGCTGATGCCGGTGCTGGCAGGCATCCAGCAGATGATGGAAGGGCATGTGTGGATGGGCTTAAACGATGCCGACCCGGATATGGTCTGGTGGGGGGCGATGGGTTTTATCTTTTTCTCATGGCTGATGTGGCCAACCTGGATTCCCTTTGCCATTTATTTTCTGGAGCCGCCCGGCAGCAAGCGTAAACGAACGCTTTTGATGTTTGCACTGTCCGGGCTGGCGCTGGGATTGACCTTGTATATCCCGCATCTGGCCAATCCCGATTGGGTTAAGGTCGCCATCAACAATCACTCCATCGCCTATGAAGATACGATGTTTCTGGATTATTTTATCCCGCGTGAGCTGACCTATCTGATTTACGTGTTTCTGATTGTTACGCCGCCGCTGATTTCGACCTATTTGCATATGCGGCTGTTTGGTCTGACGCTGATTGCCGTCATTGCGGTGGTCTGGATATTCCTGTCCTACGCCTATATCTCGTTTTTCTGCCTGCTGGCGGGCGTGGCGACCCTGCATCTGATTTATATCATCGTTCACAATAAATGCTGCCGGGAATGCCCGGAGATCTTCAGGTAGGGGCGATGGTAAGCATAATAGAAAACAAAAATGAGTTTTACGCCTGGCTGAGTTTCATGCGGCGCTATTTTCTGGTGATCGCGCTTGGTAATCTGGTCTGGGAGGCGCTGCACATGCCGCTTTATACAATCTGGTACGAGGGGACATGGAAACAAATCCTTTTTGCAGTGCTGCATTGTACGGGCGGGGATATTCTCATTGCTCTGGCCAGTCTAATGTTGGCGCTGGTTGTTGTTGGTAATAATTGCTGGCCTCACAAAGGCTACAGGGCTGTGGCGATTTGGGCGATAGTCTTTGGCCTGGCTTACACGGTTTATAGCGAATGGTTGAATGTTTATTGGCGTGAAAGCTGGGCTTATGCCGATCAGATGCCCGTACTGCCTTTTGCAAGCTTTGAGATAGGTCTGACCCCACTTTTGCAATGGTTGGTTATACCGCTGGCATCATTCTGGTGGGCACGAGGGAGGATGAATAAAGATCATGCTTAAAGACAATAAAAAAGCGGCTGCAATATCACGTCTCAACCGCGCTCAAGGTCAGATCAAAGCGGTTGGTAGATATGTCGGGAGCTTGGCGTGTCGGATGCGACCTATTACAAATGGCGCAAGGAGTATGGCGGGATGGGCATGGATCAGGCGCGTCGTTTAAAGGAACTGGAGACCGAGAATGCGCGGCTTAAGCGGGTTGTGGCTGATCTCAGTCTGGACAATCAAATCCTGAAGGATGTTGCTTCGGGAAACTTCTAAGCACGGAACGTAAGCGCCAAAGCGTTATTTATGCGCAGCAACGATATGATGTATCTGAGCGCCGTGCGTGCCGTGCTCTTGATATAAACCGTGATAGTGTTCGCTACCGGCTGCGCAAAGGTCATGACGAAGAGGCTTTGCGAGAGGATATTCTACGTCTGGCATTGAAGTATGGTCGGTATGGTTATCGTCGAATTACAGCACTTCTGCGCGCCGAAGGCTGGCATGTAAATCACAAGCGTGTTGAGCGCATCTGGCGTGAAGAAGGCTTAAAAGTGCCGCAAAAGCAGAAGAAACGTAAGCGTCTTTATCTGAATGATGGCTCATGCATACGTCTTCGCCCGCACTGGAAAAACCATGTTTGGAGCTATGACTTTGTGGCGGATCGCCTGAGCAACGGTAAGAAAATCCGCATGCTCACCGTGATTGATGAGTTTAGCCGCAAATGTCTGGCGATCCGTACCGAGCGCGCTTTAAAGTCAGATGATGTGCTGGAAACGCTCAGTCATTTGTTTATCACTGAAGGGCTGCCGGATTACATTCGTTCTGATAACGGCTCCGAATTTACCGCTAAAATCTTGCAGGACTGGCTGCATAAATTGAAGGTGAAAACAGCCTTTATAGAGGCAGGCAGTCCGTGGGAGAATGGCTACAACGAGAGCTTTAATGGGCGTTTGCGCGATGAATGCCTGAATGGCGAGATGTTTTACAGCCTCAAAGAGGCGCAAGTCATTATTGAGGACTGGCGACGACATTATAATCACATCAGGCCACACAGCTCACTGGGTTATAAACCGCCCATACCGATGATGCATGTAAGGGGAGATATTTGCTCCGCTACGCTGCTCAAACATCTCCCCTTACACCAGAACAACTGCGAACATTACGAACTTACAACTGGATTAAAAAATGGGGGTTGACCAATCGCCGAACAACAATATTCTTTGAGCGTTATGGAGTTTCAGGGTGTTTTGGATGCGCAGCGCGTTTTGCTGGAGTCCGAAGATCAACATGAGCGGGCGCGATATGAAACACTGGCGGCACGCATCGAATTGTTCAAAGCAATGGGCGGCGGATGGAACGAAGATATTTAAAAAATGGATATAGTCCAGGACAAAACGGAACCATATCCATCTGTTAACGTTGAATATAAAGAGGATTTTTATGAGCACACTTACAAAAAATAATTTGTCGCGTAGACAGTTTTTAGGCGGCGTAGCCGGTGGTATATTTGTTACGGGGATACAAGCGGCCTTGCCGCTTCCAGCATGGGCGGTAACATCTCCGCGCAATATTCATGAAGGGGTTACCAACTATCCGGCTCAAAACTATTTTGATCTAAATTTCCGATATTCGCCTTTGGTTGTGAACGGAAAGACAGGTCGCTCGACGGCTATTAATGGAACTGTCCCTGCGCCGCTCGTGCGCTGGCGCGAGGGTGAAGAAGTTACAATGGATGTAACTAATCACTTAGAAGATACAGAGCACGCTTCAATTCATTGGCACGGTATATTGGTGCCGTTTCGTATGGACGGCGTACCGGGCGTGAATTTTGATGGTATACAGCCCGGTGAAACATTTCGCTATAACTTCAAAGTGCAGCAGGCCGGAACCTACTGGTATCATAGCCATTCTAAATTTCAGGAACAAACAGGCGCATACGGCCCTATCATTATTGACCCTAAAGACGGTGAGCCGTTTCACTATGATCGCGAGCATGTGATTGTCTTATCTGATTGGACATTTGAAAACCCGGATACAGTCTTTCGCAATATCATGCTCGATCCGGAATATTATATTTATTACAAGCGCACGGTTTTTGATTATTTCGACAAAATAGAAAAAGATGGTTTTGCAGATGCTAATGCCGAACTCCTCCCGTTCCGCAAGATGAATATGAGTCCGCGTGATCTCTCGAATGTTACAGGATCGCTTTATACCTATCTCATGAATGGACATTCGCCGGATATGAACTGGACAGGGCAGTTTAAACCGGGCGAAACTGTACGACTGCGGGTGATTAATGCGTCAGCCATGAGTCATTTTGATGTGCGTATTCCTGGGCTTGATATGAGCGTTGTAATGAAAGACGGTAAAGCGGTTCGGCCAGTAGATTGTCACGAATTTCGCATCGGTATTGCAGAAACTTACGACGTTATAATCAAACCGAGAGAAGAAAAAGCATACACAGTCTTTGCTGAAAGCCTTGATCGCAGCGGCTTTACACGCGGTACATTATCGCCTGCAGCGGGCATGAGTGCGCCTGTGCCGCGCCGTCGCCAGACACCTGACCGAAAACTTGAAGATATCGGCATGGGCATGATGAAAGGAAAATATTTTGGCGGTATGGATGAGAAGATGATGAAAAAAATGCATCATAAGCGCATGCAGATGCAAGATTCAAATATTCCCGGTCCTAAAGGCCCAATGCCATTTATGCTTGATAAAACTAATCCAGACGTTGCTATGGCTGTTATGGACCCGAAGCAGCGCATGGATGATCCGGGAATCGGCCTTGGTAAGGACGGATGGAAGGTGCTGACCTATAAAGACTTGGTGTCTGCCGAGCCGCAACCTTATAAGGCTGAAGTTGATCGCGAACTGACTATTAATGTCACTGCCAATATGGAGCGCGGAATTTTTTCACTTGATGGTAAAAAATACACCGAGCATCCGGGGCCATATTTATTTCGTCATAATGAACGATTGCGCTTATATATGGTCAATCACACCATGATGGAACATCCCATGCATTTACACGGCATGTGGATGCAACTGGAAACAGGGCGCAGTAATGAAGAATTACCTTTTGTGCATACATATTTATTAAAGCCCGGCGAGGTCGCTTCCTTTTTGGTTACACCAATCGAAAAAGGTGATTGGGCATTCCACTGTCACCTTCTGTATCACATGGAAGCAGGTATGTTCCAAGTTGTACGCGTGGCTTAGAAGGAGATTAAAAATGAGAAAAACTTTAGCATTACTACTATTATCTGCTGCCTTTATTTCACCGGCTGCTTATGCTGACGAGCGCAACCCGGAAATTCCGCATCATCATCAGGGAAAAGAACCACTCCCTGATGATTATCATTCACCTGCTGCGCCGCCCCCAGAAGGCGCGAAGGTTCGTAAATACGCTTTAGATGAACCCGGACTGACCGCTAAGAACTTTGGCAAGACAGTTGTTCATGATAATAAATTATTCTGGCAGGTGTTGGGAGACCGCCTTGAATATCGCACAAATGAGGATAATGATATTCTTTTATGGGATGGCGATGCTTGGATTGGTGGAGATTATAATAAACTCTATCTTGAATCAGAAGGAGAATACAATTTCCGCAGCGATGAACTTGAAACCATATCTACCGAACTTTTTTGGAACCGCGCTATCCGGCCTTTCTGGGATACCCAGTTAGGTGTTAGGCACGATTTTGTGCCTGATGAGGATGATCGCACATTTCTGGCAGCCGGAGTACAAGGCATGTCACCCTATACATTTGAAGTGGACGCCACTGCATATCTGAGTGATGAGGGCAAAGCCTCTGCGGTGCTGGAAGTTGAGCGCAGTTGGTATTTCACGCAAAGGCTTGCTCTCCAACCAAGATTTGAAACTGAACTCGCGGTGAATGATGCAGAAGATTATAATATCGGTTCTGGCATTACCGGGTTTGAAACGGGCTTGCGCGCCCGCTATGAATTTAGCCGTAAATTTGCACCTTATATAGGTGTCAGCTGGGAACAAAATGTTGGGAAAACCGCCGATTTAATCGAAGAAGATGGCGGCGATAGCAGCAATACCTATTTTTTAACAGGGGTAAAGTTCTGGTTTTAGAAATGATGCAAAGAAGAAATTAAATTTTATAACTAAGCCAATTTAGAGGTTACATAGGTTATTAACCTAAAGAATTCAACACACTTAGTGATTTCGTTAATGTCTACACTGATGGTGCAGATACAGTTATTGCGACCGTACAAAATGGAAATGAAAATTATCAGGATGTCGTTCGTCTAGATGGAACAGCGACGACAATTGATGAATTGGTCGACTTAACAGCCGGTAATAACTTTTTAGCCTAGTAAATCATTTTCGTAATTAATTTTTTAAAAAAGAAAAATACAGCCATTGGGGGGGGCTATAGGCTATATTAAATCTCTAATAGAATTATGTTTAACTGGTGCTGGATATAGTCTGCAATCTATACTGCGATTACGTTTTTGTCTAGCCGGTATCACCATTCTCTACGTGGTCATTGGACTGCCACACTATTGCTTTGGAGGCTTCGGTTCCCTCAAAATGTGATCCGCAGTTTGAAAGTTACTTGTCCAAAATATAACGATCTTTTTTCTGCATCATTCATACCGGGTTTAACCGAAAGCTTTCGTCCCGGCTGGGACAAAACGTAATCTCATGCTTTCATTTACAAGACTACAAAACTTGTCTCTTACATCTTACGCATATACAGCCCTTTCTCCGGTTGCAGGGTTGAAGCAAAACAACTCGCCTGTTTGCAACATCTGGTGCATGATGACAGCCAGTTTTCGTGCAACAGCAATTCTTGCCTTTTTCATACCAGAGCGTTTGGCAATCCTCAGCCCCCATGCTTGAAGGGAAGAGGGCTTTTTCACGCGTGTGAGGATGGAATTGGCTGCCTCATAAAGCTGATGCCTGATAACCCTATCACCGCGCTTTGATATTCGGCCATTGTAGTCCATGTCGCCGGATTGCCTGCGTCTTGGCGTTAAACCAAAATACGCACCCACACTTTTTGATTGCTTGAACCTGTCAGCATCATAGACGGCCAGCACAAAGTTTGCGGCCGTCATTGGGCCAACACCTGGAATACTCATCAGGATACGGCATTTTTGGCAAGCGTAAGCGTGATCGAGAACCAGCTCATCCAGATCGTCTATTTTCTGCTTAATCATACGCAACATATCAAGCTGGATTTGAAGAGGAGGGGCAATGGCCGTGCCTTCATCAATGATTTCCTGAATGCGGTTTTCAAAACTGACGCCCGCAATACCTTTAATTAGAATGCCAAATGTTTTAAGCATGCCGCGGATCTGGTTGACAACATCGGTGCGCATGCTGACCAAGTTGCTCCGTGTCCGGAACAAAGCACGAGATTCATGGTTCCCGAAGCTCTTGATGGTGACTTCTTTATACCAGTTGCAGCGCATAATCTGGGCAATGCCGTGTGCGTCGTTTTTATCGGTTTTGTTCATCTGCAGGCGCAAAACACCGTGCGCATGGTAGGCATCAATGCAAATGGCCGGCAATCCCATATCTGTCAGGCCATGCCAGTGCCACGTTGAAAGATGACCGCTCTCAAGGCCTATTTTTACAGCTTCAGGAGCATGTCTTTTGACTGCTTCACCAATTCCTTCCGGTGTTGAGGGGCAGTTGCCTTCCCAGATTTTGTTTCCATCACGATCAACGACACAAATATGAGTCTCGTCTTGTGAAACATCTAAGCCTACATATTGATCCATTTTCTTATCTCCATTTATCATTTAACAGGTTGTTTAAACTGACAATATTCTATCCCGAAGGGGTAGTAATTGTCATACTTCGCACCTATTAAGCTAAATGTGATAATATATCTTATGGGAAATAGACCCTATTATTGGTTTTATGAAGATAAATGTTTCACAAAGTCCATACTACCATGAAGTATTCTGACGATAACAATATCTGTTTCTGTTACGTCATAGAATATAACATGGCTTTCAAAATCTAAACGCCTGATTGCAGGATTTACTCTGGTATCTAATCGCCCAATTTCTGGGTTACGACAAAGAGTTTCAAGAACAAGATTCTTCACTTTTTCAGAATAAATATCTGCCTGGTCTTCACCAAAATTGATAAGACCATAAAGATAAATCTCGTCAATATCACGAGAGGCCTGTTGTGAAAATTTTAGATTTTTCATTTTGATTTTTTGGCTTTTGCTTTGGCCGATGCGAAGATTTCATCTGCGCAGCGTTCATCAATTCCGCTATTACGTCCTATTTCAATAGCAGCACGAAACGCTAGCACCTTTTCCGTTTCGGCCTGATCTTTACGAATTAAATCTCTGATATACTCACTAGCGTTGTGATATAGGCCTGCGTCAATTTTCCCTTCGACCCAATTTTTCATTTGATCCGGCAATGAAACATTCATAGAAGTCATTTGTAACCTCATTAAATTAAAAAATTTATCTTATATATGTTATCAATCATGGCAACAAATGTCAATAAATGGCATAAAGCGCATTTTGTAAAAAACTCTATTATTCAACAAAATTTTTGTTTAATAAATTGTATTGGATAGACAATATTATTGCTTAAAACTATTTATAACAATGGACATATCACTATGAAACTAACTGCTGCGCTTTTAACTTTTACTGTACTAGCTTCTCTTGTTACCTCACCTTCTGTACATGCGGAAAACTATATAAACGACACTGATAAAGCAAAAATCGTCATGTCGCATCCATTTTTAGGTATAGAGCCTGATGGTTCATTAAACACAATATTGGCGTTTTTTGAGCGTATGGGATACGAAAAAACTGAAGATAAGTTTGATGAAGTCGCAAAATCCCGAGTTGCCACGTTTCAGATTAGACGACCACCTCAACTCATAAAGATTGTAATTACTGATTCAGAAGAGCTGGGAAAGCGTACGATACAATTTAAAGGCTCTAATCCGGATAAAACATTTTTAGAACAAGTTACAGATATTATTGTGAATGATCTATGTGACGGAGAGCTTGAAAAGAAACGTGCGCCAGACAATAATGCGGCATTGTCATGCACTACTCGTCCGAAAGATATGACAGCAGTAAAAGCAAAAACAAAAGATGGCAATGGAGTAAAATATAATTTGAGTTTCATACGTCGTGGCGATAAAAAAATGCATCTTATCTATTACCGTGAGAAGTGATTAATATCCTGCTATTCACATAGTAGGAAAACGCTAATGAAAGGATTTTCACAATGCGTATTTTATGCATGTTCTCCGTCTTTTTGGTATTACTGACCAACGTCGCTAAAGCAGATGATCGGCCGTTTACATCCGATAATACGCAAGCTGAATATTTGAAGACTTTGGAGTTTTCTGGGATATTACTCAATGCTTCAGTAGACGAGTTAATCGAGCATTTTAAGGCGCAAGGCTTTAGCAATATACAAGATATGCCTCTTGGCTTAAAAGGTCGCAATGTGAGTATGAGAAACCCTGATGCAATGGGGAGTTCTGTTACGATCATGGATGTTCCTTCTACAGGCGTGCGTAATGCCACTATTGGCCTTCGTAGCGCCAGCAAAGGTAAAACGTGGAAAGTCATGCCTTACGGCTCAGACTTGCAGGGTATTGTAGACACGTTGTGTGATGGTAAGATTGAGCAAGAAAGCTCTCAAACTGAAGCTATTCATTGTGCCGAAGATAGCGGTATTCTTTATATTTTCGCGCATGTTACCGACGACTCTGGTGTGAAATATCGCCTGAATGTTATGGCTACTGCAGCCTCTATGCTGCGCGTTTCTTACTCTCATAATTAGGAGATTATAAAGAGCTTCTTGATTTCATCATAATATCTAGCCATTTCATTTTTTTCATATACCAGAAAACTTTCCTGTTTGTATTGTAAGTTCTAACCGAAGTGCGACTTTTTAGTTCTCTGATGTTAGATGACAGATTTAATGAAGTAAAGAGAGTGCCTTGCGAGGCACTCTCTTTACTTTTGCGTCATATCTTCGTGGTTTCATTTTATTCAAGGCATAGCTAAGCAACTACGAGCCAAGACTCGCAGGTGTTTAGAAGGTTGTTGTTCTGAGATTAGGCAGCTTGAAGCTGCTGCTTAAATGCCTGTTCTGGGCTCAGATACCCCAGACATTTTCTGGGTATGCTGTTCAGGTGGCGATAAAGCAGATAAATATCATCATCGGACACCTCATTTAAGTTAGTTTCTCGCGGTAGATAGCGCCTTATGCGCTTATTGGTGTTTTCGACTGTACCTTTCTGCCACGGTGCACGTGGATCGCAGTAATAGCTTTTTAGTTGAGTATGCTTCGTCAGGACATGATGCTGTAGAAATTCAGACCCACGATCAAAGGTCACCGTCCTACGCGCATAAGAGGGGAGTTCTATCAATGCATGGCGTATGCCGCGCATCACGGGTGTGCTATGACGGCTTTCATTTTTCAAGAGCACCGTATAGCGCGTTTTACGCTCCGTGAGCGTTGTTATATTGGCTTTGCCATGCTCTCGTTTAAAGATCATCAGATCAGCCTCCCAATGTCCAAACTCTTTACGGCCATCGACGCTATCTGGGCGCGCCTTAAGCAGCATATTCTTCGGCAAGCCTTTTAATGAACGTGGCATACGCATATAACGCCGTGCACGATGCTTTCTTGAGCGATAAAGATACTGGTATAGCTTCAGCTCTTTACCGGCCGTGCTGTAAATATAGCGGTATATTGTTTCATGACAGACATAAGCTATGTCATCTCGATGATACTTTATAACGCCTGAGATTTGTTCTGGCGACCAACCACAGCGTAATTGCTCTCGAATATAATCTATGATTTCAGGATAACGCTCTAGCTTTTGTAGCTGTTGACGGCGTTTGTGATAGTAATGATGTGCTGTTGTGTGGAAGTAGCCGCATATCTGCTTATCTTCATGCTGGATCGTATTGCGGCGTAATTCACGGTATAAAGTTGACTTATGCCGTCCCAAACGGCGCGCTATTTCTTCTATGCCAAGCTTTTCTTCACGCCACAAATGAATCTTTCGTCTTTCATCAAAGCTCAAATGTCTATAAAATCTTCCCATATTTGACATCCTTTCATAGCCCTTAATAGGGCATAAATTAAAGAATGTCGCACTTCAGAATAGAATCCACCTATCGATTATTGCAGGATGGATAATATTAATTATGACAACTTAAGGCGATTTACAAAAAACTTATCTCTTCGCAAACTCTTTAATGGCAGGATTTATTGGGCTTGATGGCTGCACCATATTTAGATCAATAAACGCAGGTTCACGGTCAGACAGCGGCTTTGTTGATAGTATTTTGATCTTATCGCCTGCTTTAAATTCCTGTCCGGCAAGACGGAATTCATTAGTTAGTCCAGATGACGATAAGTCCAGAATAAGCGGTTCTTGGTTATTTATTTGGATCATCGCGGCGCCGCGCGCGCCATATTTATAAGGTATGCCTGCGCGGAAGCTTGTGAGTATACCGTTTTTAGAAACAGTTGCCTCATATTCATAGAACTTGCCTTGTTTTGTCGGGTTGGCTTTGACCAAACGTTGTCGGTCTACAAATGGCTCTGTTGGGTTAATATTGGCATTTTCTTTTGTCCATTTAACCATTTGATTAAGTAGGTCTGCAGCTCGCTGTGGTTGGATCACCCCTGCACCACATTCATTGGTCATTTCTATGCCTGCAACATTAGTAAAAATCTCAGCATAGCTTGATTTGCCAAAATTAAAGAAACTATCTTCAACCGTGTCTTTTTCGTTATTCAGCAGCTCTTTCTTGGCCGTTAACATTAAGGCCATTAAGATGTCATCATGCGTCACGCCTTCTGGGAATGCGGCTGAACGTGCAAATTTATCAGCTAAATTACGTTCAATTGCGGCAGCTGCCGGGGCGGTGAAAGATGTACCTTGAAAATGGCTGCCCCGCTCGGCGAATGGCAGCGCCGCGCAGAATGTTGGGCGTAAATTGCTATATGGGCGATGGGCATATGTGTCTTTATCTTTATATTCAACCGCGCCGACCCGCACCATTTTGCGATAGTGAAAATACGCACCGCTATCTTGGCTAGAAAACGTTATACCATCGACCGTCACAATAGGGTCTAACCCTTCATTGCCGGCGCTATTATAATAAACGAAATTGCGTTTATCCATACGGTATAAATCATCTAAATCATAATTATATCCATATTCATAAGCACCCCAACGCGTTCCCATAGAGCTAGAAACAATAAGGTAATCATCATTATTATTGTTTAGCAATGTGGTGAGGTGGTTGTCTGAATAACCAATTGCGCTTTCGGCAATGCCGATAATGTTTTTACTATTACTCTGATTTGTTCCAGATTCCGTGATTGCTATATCAACCCCAAGGGCGACATGGCTTGTATTCTTATGATGCGCCGCAGAGCCCCAGTTTAATGTAGGGTGCTCCGCAACCAATAATGTAGGTGATATGGCATTATCTGGTAGGCCATATGACGTATAGCTTATTGGGGTATACATATCAAAATGTGACCTCTTATAACGCTCAGTTGGGACATTAATAATCGGCGCACCAGAGGCAATAAGCTGTGCTTCATAGATATCTGCGCTTGTATAATATTCTTCATCACTTGGTAGTGATTCCGCATCAAAATACTTTATATACGGAGCGCGGTTTTGGGGCGATATATAGCTTAAAGCGTGGCGCCCTTTTGCGTCATATGGATCAGGGCTTTTATCATATTTTTGAAGATAAGACAGAAGTTCTTCATTTTCATTAAGTACCGCGAAATGATATAGGCTGATGCCTGTTCACGTATCTTTCAAAATTGAGAAATCTTTAGTAACGGCATTTATCACAGCAAAGAAATCATCGATCTTTTCAGGTGAAATGTCGTTAATGTTCTGCGTGATATAATCAAATATAAGGTCAGGCTCATTGGCAAGGAATTGGATGTCATAGCCGTAGCGTTTATATAGCTCTAAGAAAATTGCAAAGGCTCTGCTCTCACCCTCTTCTTCTATCAAGATCTCACGAAGGGTTTGACCGTCTTCATTTTTTGCGTACATATTGGCGCCATATTGTATGGCGATGAAAATATTTTCTGTGACATGCACTTCAGCTGAATAAAATAGAGCTTGATTACGAATAGCCTGACGAGCCTCTGCGCTTAGGCCTTGTTCTTTAAAATATTCCTCATGCTTACGAACCTCATCTTCATCACGATAATAAACATCGTGTTCATAATCGCTTGATATGTCCCTATATTCTTCTGGCACTGGAATATATCTGTTTTGATTTTTGGTAGGTATATCCAGATATTTCTTAGCAAAGCGTTGCTGGGCTTCATCTGGGACATTACAAACAACACCTTCGTGCGGACTATTGCATATTAGTTCGCCGCCTTCTGTGACGTTCACAGTAACAAAAGTTAAAGGGGACTGTTTTGTTGCATCTGGCGCGTTATCCTGGTCTTCGTTAGGTATGCGGCACACCACGTTTTCGTCGGAGCTTTCGCAGATATAGCGCCCGTCTTCCGTTTGACGCAGCGTAACATAGGTTTTCTCGGCCCGATCGGTTTTACTTTCAAGAAATGGGAATGTCGTTTCGCCATTATCATTAGAAAAATTACAACCCGTCAGCGGTAACAAGCCAAACCCAGCCATAACCAAAAACTTATTTTTCATGCGTATATACACGTAACCTACTCAAAGCTAACTGTTAGATCGAGCATAATAACAATATGGTTTACATAAGTCAAGATTGTTGTGTTGTTATGGGTTTACGACAAACCTGTATCGGGGTATGTTCTATTCAGGCATACTCTCTTCTACGTACAAAACATCAGGGTCTTCTGCACTATCATCTGGCAACATTCTTTCTATTGTTTCAATGAAAGTATTGTCAGAGATTTTTAATTTAGACACGACTTCATTTGCCCCTAATTTTAGTGCCTCTTCTTCAGTTATAGCTGTTTTAAAACCTGTCAAAGCCAAGATAGGTGTATTTTTGTCTATTAGACGAATACCTTCGATGGTTTTGGGGCCCATACTATCGGGCAAATTAAGATCCGATATTATCAAGGAAAAAGGCACTTTCCGCAGCTTATCGTAGGCCTCTCTAATACGATGCACAGTTGTTATATTATGGTCTGGAAAGACCGTTTTTAAACGATGGTTTATTACAAAAGCATCTGTTTTACTGTCTTCAATAAGCAATATGTTGATTTCTGTACTCATACTATATACCCAAATATTATTCTGTATTCTAGTTATAGCATAGGGAAATAAAATAACCGTTAATCATAAAATGTTGATGAGGCATTACATACGGTTAATCAATCAAACTCATAAGCGTTGCACGTGCAATCTTTGCCGCGTCTTCATGAGAAACTGGAAAATCATCTTCCACATTTTTTTTGCGGGCTTCAATAAGCTTATAACAACTTTCAAGTATGGATGCGCTGAAATGATCTTCCGCACTTTTGGCATGCAAAACAAGAACATCTAAAGCCCTCAGCAAAACAAGATATTCGGCCTGATCTTCAGCAAGAGATGAAATTGGTGTGGGTCCTGATATTATGTTCATATGGCATCCTTTATTACCATATATTACTATAATCTGTTTTACGATACACCTCACCCATTTGAGTGAGGGCTAGATATAATATTATTTGGCGTTATAAGCCCTAATAACAGGGCTTTTGTTATTGCATAAGCGCGGTTATTCACCCCAAGCTTGCGATAGCAACCTTTCAAATATGTTTTGACTGTGTCAACGGATATACCCAATATCACCGCAATATCGTCATTATTTTTTCCTTCTGCAGCCCAAGACAGAACATCCTTTTCTCGTTCCGAAAGATTTGGCAGTTGATGTGCTGTATCCTGTAAATATAGTGTTCGGAATTTCTGATGAAAATGGGTGGAAAGCAAATAAGCATCTGCCAAGAAGTGGTAGTCTTTTTCTTTGTCTTTGTCTGTGCGCGCTAGTCCTATGCCAACAACTTCACCCGCTTTACCAATAAGTGGGATGCCTATGCCATCATTTAAGCCAGCATCGCTCCCTTGCTGCATAATGCTTTGTGCAATATTAGACATACTTTCACGCTGACCCAACTCATCCCAAAAAAATGGCGTAGCGCCCTGAAAAACTCGCGTGACAACGGGATCATGGTCTAAGTAATTTTGTTCGTTATAGAACTTTATCCAGTCTTCTGGATAACTAGAAGCCAAACCATGATATTTCTCTAGACCAAGGGAGTGGTGGTCGGTCAATAAGCTATAGACGACCTTATCATACCCATTTCGGGCCATAACAGTACAAAAATACGCAAAGGCTTCATCAATGGACTGTGCGCTGCTAATAAACTGAATATGGCTGGCGAGATCTTTCATAAATATCCAAGCTTTTATATACCCTAAGTTTAGTGGCCTATAGTATAATATTTAAGCAATACCGCGCAAGAAAGTTTCGACCAAAATATTGACCATCTCTTCAATGCTTGACTGATTTGTCATTAAAATAAGCTTATCGGTCTCTTGTAAAAAGCATAGCCCATGGACGGATGACCATAAGATACGCGTGGCGATTTTACGCTCCTTAATTTGGCTGTCCCCATAGAATGGAGTTAAAAGCTGTTCAAGCGGCAAAAAAAGCCGCTCAACCTTATCATGATACCACCCTGCATCACTGCGGTGCTCGGTAACTTTCAAGTTAAACAGCATCAGCCAGAAGGCTCTATTTTCATCGGCAAAATGCATATAATCAAGCGCCATTTTCTTCATATTTTGCGCGGCCTCATCTTTGGATGATGCGCGCGCAAACAAACTCAGCCTATCGTAAAGTAGGTCGAGTGTTTTAGAATTCATTTGTAAATACAAATCATCCATTGAGTCATATAGATTATAAATCGTACCTGGCGCATACCCTATCGCTTTGGCAATACGCCGCGCAGTGAGTGCTTCAAACCCCTCTTCTGCAACAATTGTCCATGCGGCATTAAAAACTGATTCTTTTAATTCTTCGCGTGTGTGGTCGCTACGGCGTGCCATGACTATCTCCTTAATAACCGCACTATTATCTCACCATAATGAACGATGTTCAATATTTATCTTGCTTTTAAAAAATACTTATGCCAATATAAATACTGAACATCGTTCAAAATATGTTTTTTGATGGGGGCAAAAGGAATGAATTTAGCAGAAACCGTTATCTTGTTGCACGGTATAGGACACACTAGCATACATATGCATGGTGTTGAGCGCACCTTAAAGGCGCAAGGATATATTGTGTTTAATGTGACTTATCCTTCCCTTCAAATGGATATAGAGTCTTTGGCGCGATGGCTTGACTATAAGTTAGAGGCGTTAAATATTTGGACGGTGAGCGACAAAGTTCATTTTGTTACGCATTCTATGGGGGGATTAGTTTGCGGGTGTTATTTAGAGCACGCCCTGACGTTTATTCCTAAACATAAAATGGGGCGCGTTGTCATGTTGGGTACGCCGCATGGTGGCAGTGAAATAGCAGATAAACTAAAAAACTTTTGGCTCTATAAGCTTATCTTTGGCCCCGCAGGACAGCAGCTCACAACAGATGCGCGCAGCAATATGCAATTAACGCCAAACTATGAATTGGGCATCATCGCGGGTACAAGAAATTGGCTCTACCCTATGGGGCGTATATTGATTAAACGCCCGCATGATGGCTGCGTTAGTGTTGAAAGCACTAAACTTAGAGGCATGAAAGACCATATCATTTTACCTACACTTCATGGATTTATGGGGTGGTCATCAAAGATACATACACATATAATATATTTCCTACAGAATGGAGTATTTACCCATGAAATCTAATCAATTCTCTTTACTTGGGCAGAAACGCTTCTTGCCTTTATTCATCACCCAGTTTCTAGGCGCGTTTCACGACAACGTTTTCAAGAATGCTTTGGTGGTTTTGTTACTTTATGCGGTAGGCATCAACGCACCGAAGAACCCTGAAATGCTTGTAACATTGGCTGCGGGATTATTCATTCTACCTTTTATTTTGTTTTCCGCAATGGGCGGCCAGTTAGCTGATAAATTTCCAAAGCAAAAAATTATTCGCGTCATAAAACTCGCAGAAATCGCCATCGCAGCATTAGGTACGGCCGCTTTGTTTACGGGGTCAATTGAGCTGTCCTTTGTGACTCTATTCGCATTAGGTACGCAATCTGCCTTTTTCGGGCCAAGTAAGTATTCCATTCTGCCCGATCATTTGAAATCAGATGAACTTATTAGTGGTAATGCGCTGCTCAACACAGGGTCATTCCTTGCTATTCTATTCGGTACAATTGCCGGCACAGTGTTAATCGCCATGCAGGGTGGTGCCTTAATTGTGTCATGCTTATTAGTTGGCACAGCTTGCGCAGGCTATGCAGCGGCGTGCTTTATACCGCCTACTGTGTCCAAAGCACCGAATTTAAAGATCAACTTTAACCCCATTACTGAAACTTACAGCATTCTAAAACATGCTTTCATGCAAGACCGCAAAGTCGTGCGCTCAATTGTTGGCGTCGCTTGGTTTTATTTCCTTGGCGGCATGTTTATGGCGCAGTTCCCTAATTTTACGCGCGGAACATTAGGCGCAAACGAACATGTATTGGCGCTTTTCCTTGTCATGTTTTCAATCGGCATTGCGTTTGGTGGCTTACTGAATAATCGCTTGTTACGCGGTCGCGTTGAAGCGGTATTTGTCCCCCTCGCCATTTTAGGGATCACGATTTTCTCTATAGACCTATATTTCGCGAGCAATCTGATCGTTGGCGCAGAACTTATTGGTTTAAAAGACTTTGTCACCAATTCCGCGCATTGGCGCATCTTGTTTGATGTGTGTATGATATCCATATG
This sequence comes from Alphaproteobacteria bacterium, assembly GCA_002690045.1. GTDB lineage: Bacteria > Pseudomonadota > Alphaproteobacteria > Micavibrionales > Micavibrionaceae > UBA2705. The sequence continues at coordinate 53,749 of NZDE01000007.1, forward strand.
CGGCGGTTTATTTGTTGTGCCCCTTAATGCAATTATTCAGCATTTCACCGAACAGCGTCACCGCGCCCGCATCATTGCTGGTAGCGCGATTTTGAACGCCGTGTTCATCTTTGCATCATCTATATTCTCCGCCGCCATACTCACGAAGGGGTTAGAGGTTCGTGATATTTTCTTAACCTTCGCGTTGGTTAATGTTGCCGTGGCGCTTTATATTTGTTGGTTGCTGCCAGATTATCTATTCAAAAGTGTCCTGCAAACTATACTTAAACTCGTTTATAAAGTTGAAGTACGCGGCCTTGAGAATTTTGAGAAGGCAGGCCCACGCGCCGTTATCGTGAGTAACCATGTGGCCTTGCTAGACCCTCCATTACTGGCGGCTTTCTTGCCGGGTAAGCCTATGTTTGCCGTTAATAGTCGTGTCGCGCAATGGTTCTGGGTTAAACCGTTTTTGAAACTGGTGGATGCCTTCCCTCTTGACCCCACTAACCCGTTTTCGATTAAGTCGCTTATTAACGAAGTGCAGAAGGACAAACATTGCGTCATATTCCCCGAAGGCCGCCTAACCGAAACTGGCGCGCTGATGAAGGTTTATGAAGGCCCAGGCATGGTTGCTGATAAAGCAGACGCCATGATACTCCCTGTACGTCTTGATGGCGTGCAACACACACCTTTTGCACGTCTAAAAGGCAAAGTGCCGTTAAAAAGCTTCCCGAAAATCACCATCACTATTTTGCCGCCGCGCAAATTTAAAATTGAAGACGGCTTATTAGGCCGCGCGCGCCGCGCCGCCGCTGGACGTCAGCTGTATGACGTGATGGAAGAAATGATGTTCATAACAAGTGACCGTGAACAAACATTATTTGAAGCACTGCTTAAAGCGCAGCACGTAAACGGCAAAGACTCTATCATTGTCGAAGATGCTGAATTTAAACCACTTAAATTCAAAAAGCTTCTGCTTGGCGCATCCATTCTGGGTGATAAACTTGCTAAGCGTAGCGCGCAAAAAGAGAATGTCGGCGTATTGCTGCCAAACTCAGTCGGCGCCGTCGCAACATTCTTCGCGCTTCAAGCCTATGGCCGCGTTCCAGCAATGCTGAATTTCTCAGCCGGTGCAAAAGCGATATGTTCAGCCTGTGAGACGGCTAAGGTTAAAAAGGTCCTTACATCGCGCCGTTTCATTGAATTAGCGCGTATGGATGATGTTCTGGCTGAAATAGAGAAAGTGGCCGAAATCGTCTATCTCGAAGACGTCAAAGCCAGCATCACATTTGGTGATAAGTTACGTGGCCTAATGAGTAACCCTGCACGTTTACACAAAAAGCATAAGGTTGCGTCTAGCGCCCCTGCATTAGTGTTATTTACATCCGGATCAGAAGGCGTACCGAAAGGCGTTGTCCTTTCCCATGCGAATGTGATGAGCAATATTGTGCAGCTATCTAGCCGCGTTGATTTCAACCGTCAGGATATTGTCTTTAACTGTCTACCAATGTTCCACTCATTTGGTTTAACAGGCGGCACATTGCTGCCAATATTATCGGGCGTAAAAACCTTCCTCTACCCTAGTCCATTGCATTACCGCATTGTGCCAGAACTTGTCTATGCCACCAACGCGACAATTATGTTTGGCACAGACACTTTCCTAAACGGCTATGCCCGTATGGCGCATCCTTATGATTTTTATCGTATGCGTTATATTTTTGCTGGTGCGGAAAAAGTTAAGGACGAGACCCGCCAAATATACATGAACAAATATGGCGTACGTATCTTGGAAGGTTATGGCGCAACGGAAACCGCCCCTGCTCTTGCTCTAAATGCGCCTATGCATTTAAAAGCAGGCAGTGTTGGCCGTTTACTGGCTGGCATTGAATACCGTCTAGAAGATGTTCCTGGCGTTGATGTGGGTGGGCGCTTATTCGTCAAAGGTCCCAATATTATGCTTGGTTATTACCGCGCAGATAATCCGGGTGTTTTAGAGCCACCTGCCGAAGGGTGGTATGACACAGGCGATATTGTTGATGTCGATGATCAAGGCTATGTCACTATTCTAGGACGCGCCAAACGCTTCGCCAAAATTGCGGGGGAAATGGTATCCTTAACAAGCGTTGAAGCGATGGTACAGAAGGTTTACCCCGACGCGCATCATGCTGTTGTTGCAGTACCTGATGCCAAAAAAGGTGAACAGCTGATTTTTGTAACAACGCAAAAAGACGCTGATAAAAAGGCGCTTTCTGCCTATGCAAATGCAAACGGTATAAGCGAGCTATCTGTGCCGAAAACCATTATGACGCTTGATAATATTCCTGTCCTAGGAAGCGGTAAAACGGATTATACCACCCTTCAAGACATGGTTCAGAAGGCTGCTTGAGCATAATAATCTAGATATACGCACCCTGCCGATTTAAACATCGAAATGTCAGGGTGTTGTGCATCACACCCACTTTAAAAGCTTTAAAACGAATATCTGCAACACAACAAGGCCACCAAGAATCGCAAGGAACGCCCCAAACGCCATATCATTATCCGCACCAGGTATGCCACCAACATTTATGCCGAGCAAACCCGTCAAGAATCCTAATGGCAGGAAGATCATCGAGATAATCGACAATATATATAAGTTGCGGTCTGTGCGCGCCGACAAAAAGGTCGTTAACTCTTCGGTCGCAATCAAAGTCCGTTCTTTATATGAGTCTAAATCTGCAATATATCTTATGATAAGGTCTAAGCTCTCTTGCAAGCTACGCTTGTTCAACGCCTTAACCCAATGCAGTTCACTACGTTTAAGCTGCATAATAATTTCGCGTGTCGGTACTAAGTACCGTTTAAAAGCGATACATCTTTTGCGGTTAATAGTTATTTCCCCACGAATAGATTTATCAGGTCGATCAATTAATAGCTGTTCTATGTCATCAAGCTGATCATCTAGACTCGACAGAACTGGCGCCATGCGCTCCAGTAAGCGTCCAAGCAACATGGAAACAAAGTCGCCAGAATTTTTAGGGCCTTTACCGTCTAATAATTTTTGATGAACATCTGTAACCGTGCGCAGTTCGCGGCGTTGCAAGCTAACTATACGTTCTTCATCGACCCATAAACGTAGCGATATCATATCTTCTGGCGATGCATTGGCGTTCAAGTTAACGCCACGTAAAATCATTAAGCAGCCTGTTCCATGCTCAATAATACGCGGCGTGGTTTCTTCCGCCAATAATGCATCAAGAATGATATCATCCAAATATGGCACATGTTCATGTAGCCATTCACGCGTATCATCATGCGTGGCGTCAAGATGCACCCATGCTAATTTCTGCTCCCTTAAAGCGGCAGCGATCTGCGCATCCTCAGTTAGATCTACGCCACCACCGTGGCCATTGAACGCTAAAGAAAAAATAATGTGATGATCTTGTGTCAAAATATCAATTCCGTGTAAATTTATTGTAACGAACGACTTAGAATAGTCTATCATACTCAAAAATAAACACGAACTATATTGGTATCTAAATGTCTAATTTCATGATGCGGCTCATCCGCCCAAGCGGCAAGCAAGCTAAATGGCTTACGCTAATATTATTAACTTTGATTGTTGGATTAGGGTCAACAGGGCATTTTGATATTGTCAAAGCCTATTTAGATGCTGAACAGTTCACCTATAAAATAGGCGAATACCAAGTCAGCCTATATGGTTTATTGCGCGCTATTCTCGTATTAATCCTCATTTTCTGGTCAACTGCTATTTTCACCGACATCATAGAAAGCCGCGTAAATAGCCTTAAAAAAGTTAAAAAAGCAAACAAGATCCTCATTACAAAACTACTTAATATCGGGCTTTATGTTCTCGCAGGATTAGTTTCGCTCGATATAATTGGTATAGATTTAACCACTTTAACGGTTTTTAGTGGTGCGTTAGGGATTGGCTTAGGTTTTGGCTTGCAGAAGATTGCCTCTAACTTTATTAGCGGGCTCATCCTAACATTTGAACGCTCCGTCGAAGTCGACGATATGATTGAGCTATCAGACGGCATTGTCGGCCATATTCGTAAAGCTAGCGCGCGCTACACACTTATCGAAACCCTTGATGGCAAAGAAATCCTTGTTCCTAACGAAGATCTTATAACAAGCCGCGTTGTCAATTGGACGTTCACCAACAAACGCGGGCGCGTTGAAATTCCAATTGGCGTCTCTTATAAATCTGATATAGACAAGGCGGAAGCCCTGATCCTTGAATGCGCAACCGCCCACCCACGATGCATCAAAGACCCTGAGCCGCGCTGTTACCTTAGAAACTTTGGCGATAGCTCAGTCGATTTTATACTCCACTTTTGGGTGGATGATATCACAGCTGGTCGCTGGCAACCACAAAGTGAAGTCATGCATGCCATTTGGAATGCCTTCAAAGAGCACAATATTGAGATTCCATTCCCACAAAGAGACGTGCACATTTTCCAAGAACAGGCTTAAGCGGCATCACTCGCGCAGCAGGCTTTGTTTTTAATGAAGAAATCAAGGCCGTTTTGTGCCGTAAGAAGCGCTTTATCCTGGCCAGTAACATCCACCGTATCAAATATACCGCGATCAGGTTGATACTCATATAACTCACCTTGCTGCATATCAAAACACCAGCCGTGGATTTTCAAAACATTGTCATCACATCGACTTTTAATCCAAGGGAAGCTTAATAGGTTATGCAGCGAAACAATCACCGCCGCTTGTTCTAGCGTGCTTATTTTATATGCTTGATCCGCATCTGGCATTTCGGCATCGATGCGTTCTTTAGCGTGACGGGCAATATCCAACCACTTCTCGATGAACTCAAATTCTGTATTCGGTTCAACTTGATAATTCCCAGTCGCAAGCGCATTTATCCCGCCGCAACCTGCATGACCAAGGACAACAATATGTTTTACGCCAAGCGCCCGCACAGCATATTCAATAGCCGCACTCACGCCGTGCAAATTGTCTTTTTCTCCATAAGGGGGAACGAGCGCCGCCACGTTACGTATGGCGAAGAACTGACCAAGGTCACTATATGTTAGTAAGGCTGGATCTATACGAGAATCAGAGCACGCAATAACCAAGGTTTCAGGGCGCTGTCCCTCTTCTACTAATTTCTGGTAATCAGCATTTACTTCCTTGCCAAAGAAATCACGTTTAAACGCATCAAAACCTTTGATTAATTTTCTATATGTCATTACAGCCTCTATCTCTTAATCTTATATACGGCGTATATAATAATGCAGAACATAAAAAGCGCAATATTTTAAGATAGAGAGCTAAGGCCCATTTACATCAGCACAGAAATTGTCAACATTACTACGCAAGTTTACCGCGTGTTTAGAAGGCACTGCTTATTATTCTTGATAATACGCACCAACACCTAATATAAAGCCATCTACATTAATGACATAGCTCTTCTTAGGTAGGATTTTCTTGGTTACGGGGTGCGGCCATTTATAAGGCACCCAGCCTTCACTCTCTACTTCTGTGAAATGCTTAATCAGCGGTGTGCCTTCAACGTCTTTCAACGCAATCATATTCTTACCAACAAGCGCGGGCTTAATCGGATGCGATAAAAACACCCCTTCTTTATCAACCGCAAAAACATATAGGTCGTTATGAATAAAGTCTGATTCTGGTTTGTTAAACTCTTCCGCCGCCGCTTCTGCGCCATTAGCACGCACGAATTCCGCAGCCTTCTCGGCCATAGCCTTAGCTTCATCTGGCGATGAGTCCTCTGCATAGGCTGGTGAAACAGACACACATGCAATAACAACAAGCAAAGAAAGAAGCCTCTTGGCTTCCATAAAATAACACATAAAAAACTCCTACATACAAGCTGGGAATGGCAATATATTAGATTAATCTAATTATATTAAAATACCCTTAAAATCAACGCGCGCAATAGCCTATAATCATAATATTAAGGGCTAGGTTTTTGCCCCTGTTGACCAGCTCTTGGTTTAATCAAATCTTGCAAATTGCTTATCAGAACTGTTGGCAGGTCTTCATCTGCTTTAAAGTTAAAGTGAATTGATGTTTTCAATTTATCACCTACTGTGAATTCATGCCCTGTTGTGGTGTTAATCAGCGTATCCCGCGCAGCATTCATTTGATATGATCCCGCTGGCAACTCACCCATTCTTAGGGTTGTCATATAATTACAATCAGCGATAGATAGGCGTACCCCGCCCTTGTCATTGACACTTATAATTTCAGCGTCCAACTCTTGCCCCTGTTTGCCGACAAGGTAATTCATAGTGTAACGCTTACGTGCCTCTTTACCTGCCGCATCATTGCGACGTTCATTATCCGCACTTAGGTCTAAATCTGTCTTTGCTGTCGCCTCATCAAGCGCATAGCCTGCAGCCAAGTTATAAACTGCTTTGATATTGCGATGTACCATTAAATCTGGATAACGGCGAATAGGCGATGTAAAATGCGTATATCCTGCTAGAGCCAAACAGAAATGCCCAATATTATCGGCGCTATATGTTGCCCGTTCTTGCATTCGTAAAATCAACCCACGGGCATAATTCGGGTCTTTTGATCCATCAGCCTCACGCAGCAAATGTACAAAATCTTTTTGTGACAAAGTGTCACCTTCTTTTAACTTCTTCGCTGACTTAACCCCTAGTTTCGTCAACATTTTAGCGGTATATAATTTCTTCACTTCAGGGACATCTTGCACGCGATAAACACCAGCATCACAGCTATTTTCTTGCTCTCTCGCTGCACTTATATTTGCGGCAATCATCGCTTCTTCAATCAGTGCGCGGGCATCATCGCCTGTAATCAAATTGAACACAGGCCCTTTTCCACCTTTTGGATCAGCATGAACGGACAACTCATTATGCCCAAAATCAACTGCATTACGTTTAACACGCGCACCAGCCAATGTTTTATAAACATTATGCAGCGGCACAATCAAACTAGAGAATATTGGCTGCGTAGTCGCGTCCATGCGCCCTTCAAGGGCATCAAGAACTTTGGTGTATGTTAAGCGCGCACGGGATTTAATCACCCCTGTCGTGAACTTATAATCCAACACTTTGCCTTCGCCGCTGATTTTTAATTTATATGCCGATACAGCGCGATGCTCTTCTGGCTTTAACGAACAAAGACCATTAGATAACTCTTCTGGCAACATCGGGACAACTTTACCCGGTAAATATACCGACGTGCCACGCAATTTTGCTTCCTTATCCGTAGCTGATCCTGGGCGTACATAATGCGAAACATCTGCAATCGCCACCCATAATATATGCCCACCCTTATTGCCACCGTCAGGGTCAGGATAGGCATAAACGGCGTCATCAAAATCACGGGCATCTTCACCATCAATCGTAACGAATGGTAACTGCGTTAAATCCTCACGCTCAGGATCACTCAACAAGACTTTAGGGTCAGGCTCACGCGCGACAATCTGTTTAACCTCATCAATCACAGCTTGCGGGAATTCATCAGGAATGTTCATTTCGCGAATAACATCACCATCAATATCATTACTTTGATATTTCACAAGCGCATTCTGTGTGAAATTTGGTGACAGTGAATTTCTCTTTTGCGGCGCATTACGGCGCCCTTTCGCGTTTTTCCGACCCATTCTTCCCTGCTTTCTTTTATGTGTGGAAATAGAGTTGCACTATTTTCATATAAAAAACAAGGTAAATTTGTCTTATAGACAGTAAAACGCTGTATAACTTAATATTTTTTTATGTTGCGTTGCGGCGGTTTTTTCAAAAGCAATAAGCCAAACAAACAAGCCGTAAAGATCCACAAAGAATACCCGACCGCATAATCAAACACACTTAATTTGTATTGAGGGAGCTGTTCAGGTAACAAGCCCGCCTTCTGCGCGTATTGAATTTTATCGGCAGGGGGCATAGGGAAATATCCCTTTTCATCACCACGCACGCCAATAACATAACCTTTATCCTTAACATGCACACCCAAGCCGAAGAATTTTGTCTCAACCAAATAGCCTATATATAGTGCCTCACCAGCAGGGCCTTGCAACTGCACATCTTTAATTTTTATAACCTTTTCATCTTTGCCAAAGCGAAAACTGCCCGCTTCCGCCACTGAAGCTGAACCGATATAAATAACGGATAACATAAGAAACATAAGAACAAACTTCATCACGGTACCCCCATTTGTAGATGATAAAGCCACACACCCCAGTGTTGCATAATTCAGCGCAGAATACAACTTATGAATTAAGTCAAATTGTTACGGGACATAATATAATTAAAATAATGCGCACGAATAAGGTCAGGATCAAGCACGTCTTCATCTTTAATCCATTCAGGATGCCACTGGATGCCCAAAACATAAGTATCAGGGCGATCAAGCCAGACAGCTTCAATCACGTCATCCTCGACCGCGCGGGCCTGCACAACCAAACCATCACCTAAATCTTTAATCGCTTGATGATGGATTGTGTTAATTTTTTGATTTAAGTTATTTTTATAGATAGTTGATAAAACAGTATTTTTAAAAATATTAACCTGATGGTGCAGTCCGTCATAAACCTCCCCATCACGGTGAATAATTGCGCCATCGCGCTGCGTATATGTATCCTGATAAAGCGTTCCGCCTAGCGCCACATTAATTAATTGATGTCCGCGACAAATACCCAATATCGGCATATTCTTTTGAAGCGCTGTGTTAAACAGCTTAACTTCATAAACATCACGCGCGGCATCGCCCGACCACTCAGGACGCAATGGCTCCTCACCGTAGCTCCGCGGACAAACATCTGCGCCGCCACTAAAAACCATGCCATCAAATTCATCAAGATAGGCATCCAAATCCACATCATCAGGCAGTGGCGGAATAAGGCACGGCACTGCGCCCCCTGCCACTAACCATTGTAGAAGCTCAACCTCGCCATACATCAAGGTTTTAGGCGGATAAGCTGCGCGCGCTTTATCCGGATAAAAGAAATTTGCCGAAACAGCAATACGCAGCTTACGCATAGACTTTATCCTTTATGCCGCTTGGCGCGGTTCAACAAGTTGACCATGCACCGCTTGAACAAACAGCTCTGCATATTCATCCACGCTTAACGAAATTGGGTTGCCGCCAGCTGATGGGTCATTAAATGACAACACGCCAATCTGCGCCGCATCTTCATCATTAATGCCAATCTCAGCTAGTGTATGTGGTACAGATAACGCTGCGCGCAAATCAAGCACCCAATTATAAACCGCATCAAAACCATTAGCGCCATCAAGGTCAAGGAAACGCGCCAATAAGTCCATACGCACTGCAATCGCTTCACGGTTTTTAAGCATCACATATGGCAATAAAATCGCGTTTAACAAACCATGATGCTTGTCATACATACCACCTAGAGAATGCGCCAATGCGTGCACGCTGCCCAATCCCTTTTGGAAGGCCGTCGCCCCCATTGATGAAGCAACAAGCATGTGACTGCGTGCCTCAATATTCGTGCCATCTTTATATGCTGTAACCAAGTGTTCCTTAATTAAGCGCATACCTTCGAGCGCGACGCCATCTGCCATAGGGTGGTAACCCGGTGCACAATAGGCTTCAAAACAATGAACAAAGGCATCAATGCCCGTTGCCGCGGTTAAATGTGCTGGCAAACCCAATGTCACTTCAGGGTCAGCAATCACGATTGCCGGTAACATTTTTGGATGGAAAATGATTTTCTTTTCATGCGTGTCTGCATTTGAAATCACACTTGCGCGGCCAACTTCTGAACCCGTACCTGCTGTCGTTGGCACAGCAACAATTGGCGCAACGCCCGCTTCATTAACGCGCGTCCAGTTATCGCCAACATCTTCAAAATCCCAAAGCGGACGATCTTGTCCAACCATCAGCGCCACAGCCTTCGCTGCATCAATGCCGCTGCCGCCGCCAAAGGCAATAACGCCATCATAGCCACCATCTTTATAAGCCTGAACGCCCGCCATAACGTTTTCACCGGTTGGGTTACCCTTAACGCCCGCAAATAAACCTGCAGGCATATTTGCCGCCGCCATAATATCAAGGCTTTTCGAGACAATTGCACTGTCTTTAAGCCCTTCATCAGTGATAAGTAACGGCTTCGCCATACCAAGTGCCGCGCATTTTTCTGGCAACTTCGCCAAAACCCCTGCCCCAAAAACCATTTGTGTTGGATAATTCCAATTTCCTGCTAATGTCATGCTTATATCTCCTTAACATGATAACTTTTGGGACGTGTAAGTGCGTCAAAGCCAATTGAAGACAATGTGCAGCCACGCCCTGAATTTTTAATGCCTGTCCAAGCCAAAGCTGGATCAAGATAATCGCAGCGGTTAACAAAAACTGTGCCGCTTTCGATTTTGTCAGCAAGCACTAACCCCGCATCACAATCCTGCGTCCAGATAGACGCGGTTAGGCCATAGTCGCTATCATTCATTAAACGCACGGCTTCCGCGTCATCTTGAACCTTCATAATACCAACTACAGGGCCAAAGTTTTCTTCGGTCATGATGCTCATGCTATGGTCAACATCCACCAAAACTTGCGGCGCCAGATAGGCTGTGCCCTCTTTGCTCATAGGGAATAGCGTTTCATCAATCAATGCTTTTGCGCCTTGATCAACGGCCTTTCTCACCTCACTGCGCACAAAATCCGCAGCTTCTTTACGCACCATAGGACCAAGATTTACCCCTGCATCCAGCGGGTTGCCCAATTTATATTGCTTGGTCATCTCCGCGAATTTCACGACAAACGCGTCATATAATGATGCGTGCACATAAATACGCTCAATCCCGCAGCAAGACTGCCCTGAATTAAAGAACGCCCCATCAACCAAGTTTTCAACCGCATTATCCAAATCCGCATCAGCGCGCACATAGGCAGGGTCTTTCCCACCAAGTTCTAACCCTGCATTAATGAACTTATTACTGATTGCTTGCTGAATGGCATGCCCGCCCTTAACAGACCCTGTGAAGTTCACAAAACTTACGCGCGGGTCAGCGACAAAGGCCGCCGTGTCATCATGCGATAAATCAAGCGTTTGGAACAAACCTTCAGGTAAGCCTGCCGCCGCAAAAGCTTCCGCGTAGCGGTCAGCCACTAATGGCGTTTGATGCGAATGTTTCAAAACAACTGCATTGCCCGCCAACAAGGCAGGGAATATGCCATTGACTGATGTTAAATAAGGGTAATTCCAAGGCGCAACAATCGCCACAACACCAAGCGGCACACGTTTAATAAAACGCTTAAAACCGTCTTTCTGTTCAGGCACAACATCCGCCAAAGCTGATGGTGCAATATCCATCATATAGCGCGCGCGCTCTTCTAGGCCACGCAATTCACCTGCAGATTGTGATATTGGGCGTCCCATTTGCTGTGTGATTTCACGCGCGATAGCATCTTTATTAGACAATAACGCATCTAATGCTTTCTCAAGGTACTGGGTACGCGTCGCAAGCGGCACATCTTGCCACTTTTTCTGCGCAGCTTCTGCTGCCGATAAAACGGCGTTTATATCGCCTAAATTATCCAACTCACGTTCGGTATAAACACCGCCGTCAATTGGTGAGATTGTGCGTACAACAGATTTTGTTGCCAATTGATTTAAGACTTGAGCCATGATGAGCCCCCTTCCTTAACAGTTAAATGATTTCAAAATAGCGGGAAAGCTCCCAATCAGTGATTGCTTTGCGGAACTCACGCTCTTCCCACTCACGCGATTGCGCAAAATGATCAACAAATGCATCCCCAAACAAGCTGCGTGCTGCGTCTGATTGGCGCAAACGCCCTGCAGCTTCAAAAAGCGTTGCCGGAAGCGCCAATTCAGGGTCTGTTTCAACCTCATAGGCATTACCTTTAATCGGGTCAGCTGGCTCAATCTTGTGCTCAATTCCCCAAAGGCCAGAGCCAATCGCCGCAGCAAGGGCAATATACGGGTTAATATCCGCTGCACCGATACGGTATTCAACGCGCTGCGCTTTCTCTCCGCCCGATATTGCGCGCAAGGCGCAGGTGCGGTTTTCCACGCCCCAAGTCGCCGCTGTCGGCGCCCAGAAGCCCGGAACAAGACGGCTGTAGCTATTGACTGTTGATGCAACCATCGCCAGCAATTCAGGCATTAATTTTTGCTGACCGCCAATAAACCAGCGCATTTCATCCGACATATCCATGGATTTACCATCATCATAGAATACGGCACGGCCAGTTTTCTTATCCTTGAAGGAAATATGCATATGACCAGATTGTCCCGGCCAATCATTAGACCATTTCGCCATGAATGTCGCCATTTTCCCCTGACGCTGCGCCATGACTTTTGCAAAAGTTTTAAACAGCGCCGCGCGGTCAGCAGACTCAAGCGCTTCATCATAGAGCAGCGCGCCTTCAATAACGCCCGGCCCAGTTTCAGTATGCAAACCCTCTAATGGGAAGCGCATTGCTTCACAGAGATCCAACAGCTCATGATAAAATTCGGAATGCACCGAATTACGCAGCACCGAATAGCCATAAAAGCCCGGCGTCATGTTTTCTAAATTCTGGTAATTTTTATCGCGCACGCTATGCGGCGTTTCTTCAAACATAAAGAATTCAAATTCACAAGCGGCCTGCGCAACATAACCCATATCCGCAGCTTTAGCGAGCACACGGCGCAACACACCGCGCGGACAGATTTGCTCTGCCTCGCCCGTAAACTCACCCATTACAAGGATTGAGTTTTCTTCATACGGCAAAACGCGCGCTGTTTCTGGCAACAAACGGACATGCGCATCTGGATAAGCCGTATGCCAACCTGTAAACGTTGATTGATCATATAGTTGGTCATTCGAATCCCAACCTAAGACAACGTCACAGAATCCAAAGCCGCCTTTAAGGGCACTGATGAATTTATCACGCTTCATATATTTACCGCGCAATATGCCATCCATATCAAACACACCGACCTTGACGAAGTCTACGCCCATATGTTCAAGGCCTTTGCCTATCGTCTTTGGGTCGTTTGATGCAAAAAGATCAGAAAGCTCTTCGCCACGTTTTTTATGATTAATTATATTGTCTTGCTCATCAGCAATATCCGCGTAAGCGCGCGGCGCGGCATTTGAAATCGCCATAATTCAATTCCCTGTTTGTATATATGTTTTTTTATTATAATGGCGCTATTCTAGGATGAATTTATAAATGTTCAACTAAAATTGTAATTTCATCCGCTATTATTCAACGTCTGGCTTTTTCAGCTCGCTCTCGCGGAACTCTTGACGTGGGTCAAGGTCAACCAACCCAAAACTTGCACTAGTTTTTGGGACAGACACAAACGGATCACTTGTTTCTTTTGGAATTTTACGACCTGCAGCAATACGCATAAGCGCAAAAATGAACACAATCAAATTCACAGTAAACATATATTGGAACAAGCCACTACTGCCCATCAGCCCCATCATATTCGATGCAAATATCGGCCCCGCAATAGCGCCAAAGGCGTGGAATATAATCAAACCACTACTTGCCTTAATAACTTGGCGCGGCTTAAGGAAGTCATTAGCCAGTGAAATAAACAAGGAATAGAGCGTGTAAGCAAATCCGCCAAGAAAGAATGACAGCGCCATCAAGCCATAACTGATTTCACTCACATGATCACGAACAAAAAACGCAAAAACAAAGGTCACCAAGGTCATCGCTGCTAACACCGTCGCAATGACTTTACGGCGATCAAAGCGGTCAGAACATATACCAATCGGCCACTGGAAGACCAACCCACCAAAGAAGGTTAAAGATATAAGCGTTGCCACATCATGCGCAGGCAGACCAATTTTTGTGAAATAAACACCTGAGAGCCCCCAAAATGCACCAGAGCTCAGCCCCACCGAAATGCACCCTATAGTCGCCAAAGGTGAAATTTTGAACAATTCTTTGAAACTTAAATGCTCAGAGTTCATAACTTCTGGCGGCTTAGCTTTAGTCAAGCTCAGCGGTACAAGTGAAAGCGAGATCAGAACAGAAACAACAGCAAACAAGATATATTCCGTAGGCTCGGCCATAAATACAAACATTTGCCCACAGGATAGCGCAAGAAAGTTTACAGTCATATAGGTAGATAGTACACGACCTCGATTGCTCTTTTTAGACAAGCCGTTTAACCAACTTTCAACCACCATATAAAGGGCGGTCACACAGAAACCATAGGTCACACGCAGCAAAATCCACGATATTTCATTAATATACATGACATGCAACAGGGATATTGCCGAAGCAATCGAAGCAAACGCCGCAAAAGCACGTATCTGCCCAATAATCGGAATAATCCGCGCACAATATAATGCGCCAAGCACTGAGCCCACGAAATACCCCGATGTCATTACACCCATAACCCAATCAGGATAGTTTTCCAAGGTGGCACGCATAGACAGTACGGTGTTGTTCAGGCCGTGCCCCAAACATAAAATGGCCACGCTAACTAATAATGCTGAAATGGAATAAATGGTTGATAACATTTATAATCCTCTAAAACCTGAAAAACCGCTTAGTTCCTCTTAGCAAAAGATAATTTTACTGACAACCCCTACGCGCGATGATGTACTTTATTTATGTTGAGTTGTACACAGCCTCGCATCAAGGTGTCTTTACTAAAGACGAAATTTTTGCTAACACATACGTAAATAAAAAATAATAAAGAGTAGCTAAAACGTGCAAACGCTGAACATAGCTGCATGCAGGGAGAACAAATATGTCGCGTAAAAAGGCAAATGCCGCATGGGCGGATAAATCGAACTTACCTCAAGCATATCCACAAGGTGTAGAGTGGGATATTAATATTCCTCACATCAATTTATTAACCTTGCTAGATCAAACTATAGTCCGTTTTAGCCGCCGCCCTGCAATTGACTTTATGGACAAAAAAATCACCTATGAAGAATTCGGCCAGATGGTCAATAAAGCCGCCAAAGGCCTGCAAGATATGGGCGTCCGCCCCGGCCAGAAAGTTGGCTTATATATGCCCAACACACCATATTATCCTATCATGTTTTTTGCCGCACTGCGCGCAGGTGCTAGCGTTGTCAATTTCAGCCCGCTTTACACGCAAGAAGAACTGGAAAACCAGTGTAAAGATAGCGGCACCGATGTAATGGTGACAACAGAACTCAAAGAATTTTACGACAAAACGGTAAAACTGCGCACGGACGGTCATGTTAACCAAGTCGTGCAATGCCCAATCTATGATATGTTGCCAACATTCAAAAGCTACGGCTACCGCATGCTTAAACGTAAAGAAATCGCGTCCCCAGTTACAAGCGATTCCGCCCATGGTTTAAATAATACACGCCGCTTTGTTACATTTGGCGAACTGGTTGACAATGCAGGCGATTACACCGCTATAAACTCTGCCCCAGACAGCCCTGCGGTCTTCCAATACACAGGCGGCACAACAGGCGTTCCAAAAGGGGCAATGCTCTCACACTTCAATTTAGTGGCCAATACGTACCAAATCCAAGAATATTTTGGCACAAACCCTAAACGCGAAAACCCATATGAAGCTTTGCACGAAGGGCGCGAGAAGGTCTTAGCTGCCATACCGTATTTCCATGTATTCGGCATGATGGTCGCCATGGTTGGCAGTATGAAATTAGGTGGTGAGCTTATTATCATGCCTAATCCGCGTGATACCAAAGAACTTCTTAAAACTATTGAAAAGAAGCAGCCTACACTCTTCCCTGCTGTGCCGCGTCTATTACAGTCGATCACGGAATATCCAAAAGTCAAAAATTACGACCTTACCAGCCTTGAAAATGTTATTTCAGGCGGCGCAGCGTTACCTGACAATGTGAAACAAGACTTTGAAAAAGCCGTCGGCAAAAAGGATATTATTATTCAAGGCTACGGCCTGTCGGAAACATCGCCCGTTGCCGCCAGTAACCCGCCAGAAGGTAAGCCGAATTTAAGCGAAACCGTTGGCATGCCCTACCCGAAAACAGAAATCCGCATCGTAGATCCAGATAACCCGAACAAGGTCAAGGCGATTGGCGAAGTCGGTGAAATTTGTATTCGCGGCCCGCAAGTTATGCTTGGTTACCACAACAAGCCTGAAGAAACGGCGCAAGTGCTCACTGATGATGGTTGGTATTTAACCGGCGATCTCGGCTTCTTGGATGAAGCCATGTATCTCAAAATAGTTGACCGTAAAAAACGCATGATTATCGTCAATGGACACAATGCCTACCCAAGCCAAATTGAAAGCGCCCTATGCAAGCACCCAAGCATTGCTGAAGCTGTAGTTATCGGTATTCCAGATGACCGTTCTGGCGAAGCGGGTAAAGCCTTTATAAGATACCGTCCTGACCTGCCAAAAGATGAGCGCCCTGATGCAGATTACTTGCGCGCCTTCTTAGCAAAGTCATTGAATAAACTGGATATTCCGAAAATTTTTGAAGTCCGCGAACAAGAATTACCAAAAACAAGTATTGGTAAGCCTGACTTCAAAGCATTAGAAGAAGAAGAGCGTATAAAACGGGAACAGCAAGGGCTAAACAATAATAAGCCTAGCGCCCCTTCCCCTTAAACAGTTTTGAACAATATTAATTATATACATTAGTGTGGAGAAATATAATGACAAATAGAGCCGTAATCGTTGACTATGCACGTAGTGCCTTTGCAAAAGCATCAACCCCTAAAAAGCCTGGTCAATTATCAGACGTTGACCCATTGGACTTGATCGTCCCTGTTATTAACACATTGGTTGAACGCAGCGGCGTTGATGTAAAGCATGTGAAGAAAGTCCTTATGGGCAGCGTCCACCAAGAAGCGCAGCAAGGCTTAAACATTGCGCGCATGGCGGTATTACACAAAGACTGTAAGCTTGATAACGACATTACAGGCGGTACATCTGTTGACCGTTTCTGTGGTTCATCGCTTGAAACAATCGCTATGGCTGATGCTTTCCTTGCCCGCAACCCTGACGAAGTATATATCTGCGCTGGCGTACAAAGCATGAGCGCCATCCCAATGGGCGGCTTAAACCCAATGCTGAACGTTAATGTACAGGACGGCAATGCCGCAGGCTTTATGAATATGGGCATCACGGCTGAAAACTTGGCCGAGATTTACGGCATTTCCCGTGAAGACCAAGACGGTTTCGCCGTTGAATCCAACCAAAAAACAGCTGCGGCACAAGCCAAAGGCCATTTCAAAAATGAAATCGTACCAATAAACGGCGTTGATGCTGATGATGGCGCGCGCGCCGACAGTACAGTTGAAGGCCTTGGCAAATTACGTACCGTATTCAAAGACGTGAAAGAAGGCGGCACAGTCACCGCGGCTAATGCATCGCAAGTCACTGACGGCGCATCGGCTGTCATGGTTACATCAGAAGCCTTTGCTGAAGCGAATAGCCTACCAGTTAAAGCGATTATTCTAGGCTACGGCGAAGCATCGCTCAAGCCAGAGATTATGGGCCTTGGCCCTGTTGATGCATCGAAAGAGGCATTATCACGAGCAGGCCTAAAAATGTCAGACATTGATGTGGTTGAGCTGAACGAAGCTTTTGCCGCACAATCTATCGCTGTCCTTAAAGAATTTGAAAAGCAAGGCCATAAAATTGACCCCGCAAAAGTCAACTTAGATGGCGGCGCGATTGCGATGGGGCACCCACTTGGTGCATCCGGCGCACGTATTGTTGGCCACTTGGCAGAGGTTCTACAGCGTGAAAACAAACGTTACGGCCTTGCCACTATGTGTATTGGTGGCGGTCAAGGCGTTGCGATGGTGATTGAAAACCCAGCTGCTGCACCAAAACCAGCTGTTTAATCAAACTGAAAACAACAAAAAATAAGGGAGATTAAACATGAGCAAAGAGATCAAAAAAGTTGCCGTTATTGGCGCAGGTGCAATGGGGCGCGGCATAGCCGCGCAAGCTGCAAATGCTGGTTATGAGGTTGTTTTACTCGACCTCAACCCCGACCAACCACAAGAGTCCATCGACTTTATGCTGAAGGCCAAACCCGGCCCAGATGCAGGGTTTATGGACGCCCGTAATGCAAAGCGCATTAAAACCGGCGGCACATTAACCGACATGCACCTGATCGAAGGCGCAGATTTAGTTATCGAAGCCATTGTTGAGCGCGTGGACATCAAACAAGCGGCCTATAAAGAAGCCGTTAAATACGCATCACCAGATGCCATCATCACATCTAACACGTCAACTATCCAAATCCAGAAATTGATGGATGGCATGCCAGATGACATCAAAAAACGCTTTATGAATACGCATTTCTTCAACCCACCGCGTTTCATGCGCCTTTTGGAATTGATTGACGGCGTGGATACCGACCCTGAAGTGTATAAGAAAATGGAAGCCATTGGCGACCAAGGCTTCGGTAAAAAAGTCATTCGTTGTAAAGATACACCAGGCTTTATTGCCAACCGTATTGGTGGATATGCCATTTACCGCGCCATCACCGAAGGCATCGCCCAAGGCAACAAAATCGAAGATATCGACGCGATTATGGGGCCAAGTTTTGGCTTCACCAATATGGGTTTGATGAAACTTTCGGACTTTGTCGGCATTGACATCATGCACCATGTTGGCCTAAACCTGAAAGACGGCTTAGCCGCGGATGATGACTTCCACAAAATTTACAAGCCGCAGCTTGTCGAAGATATGGTTAAAAACGAATATCTCGGCAACAAGAAAAATGGTGGCTTCTATCGCGTTAAGAAAGACGAAGACGGTAATGTCATTAAGGATGAAAAAGGCAAACCCGTTAAAGAAGCGCTTGATTTGCAAACCGGACAATATCGCGACGCGGTCAAAAGCCGCTACTTTAAAAAGAACTTCCGCAAAGAATCTAAAAGCTTTGCCAAATTCTTTAAACGTGGTGACGAAGCCGCCAATTATTCATGGCCTGTCTTACGTGACGTGCTCGTCTACACACTGAATAATGCTGAACAAATGGCCTATGATATTCAATCTATTGATGAAGCCATGCAAGCTGGTTACAACTGGAAATACGGCCCGTTTGAAATGCTCGACCAGTTTGGTGTTGAATGGTTCACCAACAAGCTCAAAGAAGATGGCGTTGCTGTGCCAGAACTTCTAGCCAAAGCCAATAACCGCCCATTCTACCGTGTGGATAGTGGCAAAAAGCAAGTTCTCGACTTCACAGGCAACTACGTTGACGTTAAGCGCGAAGACGGCGTTATGAAGCTTGAAGACATCAAACGCGCTGACAAGCCAATTTTAAGTAACGACTCTGCGTCACTTTGGGATATTGGCGATGGCGTTGTTGCAGTCGAATTCCACACAGTTAAAGGGGCAAACGCCCTAGACCCTGCTGTTTTCGAACTTCTTAATGACAGTATCAAGCTAATCAATGGCAGCAACGGCAAATACAAAGCCATGGTGCTTTATAACGAAGGCAAGCATTTCTCAGTTGGCGCGAATATTGGCTTAGTTGATCTATTTGCCCAAGTTTCTGGTAAATTGCCTTTCGGTCTTGGCAGCAAGAAGCTTAACAACTTTGTTGATGACCTCATCTATACTGGCCAAGCCGTATATAAAGCCCTGCGTGAAGCCCCATTCCCAGTTATTGGTGCGCCAAATGGCATGGCGCTTGGCGGCGGCTGTGAAATTTTGATGCATTGTGATGCCGTACAATCCGGTCCTGAGGTTTACACCGGCCTGGTTGAGGCTGGCGTCGGCATTATCCCAGGCTGGGGCGGCTGTGCACGCCACCTTGAACGTTCACAAGGCGCAGCAAAACTCGCCGGTCCTATGCAAGTTATGGCGAATTCCGCTATGGCGATTGCGCAGCCTATGCAAGCGATCTCAACATCAGGTCAGAATGCAATCTCAAAGCTATGGTTTAGCCGTAACTCTCAGGTTTCAATGAACTCGGACCGTGTTTTGGCGGATGCAAAGTCGCGCGCCCTTGGTATGGTCGATGGCTATCAACCACCTGTTGAGCCGACATATCACCTACCGGGCCTTTCTGGTCAAGGCGGCCTAAATATGCAGGTTGATGCATTCTACCTTTATGGCGGCGACCCAAGCAAAACCGCCGTAAACCATGTTGATGTCGGCGTAATGACCTGCCTTGGCAAAGCGCTTAGCGGCGGGGATTATATTTCTGCAGCGCAAATTCGTGACCATATTGCTGGTGATACATCCGTTTATGAAGCACTTGCCGCTTCACGCGCCGATGGCAAGATTGCCGTCAATGCATCTATTCCATTAACGGAAGGCCGCATCCTTCAGATGGAACGGGATAACTTCTTAACCCTGTTCAATCGTGAATCGACAAAGGCACGCATGCATTATATGGTGCAGAAAAATAAGCCGCTACGTGAGGATTATCCTGAGAATCGTCCAACGCCGAATGACATTCGGGGCAGTATTGAATGGGTCGAAGCCAAGCATCGCACACCGGATGGCAAACCATTATCCGGCGCAGATGAAAAACGCTTGAAGGAAATGTCCAAACTAGCACAGCGCACCATGTGGGGTCTCAAAAAGCTCGGGATGGTTTAAAACTAGATTTACTTTGAATGGCTTAATTTTATTTTAGAACAAGCCTAACGGAGCGAAGCCTATGAACATAGGTGAGCGACATAAGGTGCAGAAATAAAATGAAAGAAAGCCATTTAAGCGGGTGTAGCTCAGGGGTAGAGCATCAGCTTCCCAAGCTGAGGGCCGTGGGTTCGAAACCCATCACCCGCTCCAGTTTCAAAAACAGCCTCCATCATTTGCGGGCTGTTTTCTTATGCATAACAAAGATTGTCGACCTTAATCTCGGGCTGAAATACAGGCGGAGCTGTTTGCTTTACAGTTTCTTTCTGTGTCAAGCGGTTAATAAAATCCTGCGCTAACATTGCATTCGGAGATAACTTATATGACGATGATGCAACCAAAACAGCCTGAACATTATAAGCAAACAGCTTCGTTTCCAATCCATTATCAATGAGCGACTGACCGCTATCGACAATCTCGAAAATTGCATCTGCGCTACCATCGCGCACTTCGTCTTCGCTATCCCCATCACATTCAATAATTTCTACATTCTGTACATCTTGCGCAGATAGCCACGCCTTCAAGCTATAAGGAAATGCTGTTGCAATCGTCTTGCCTTCTAAATCAGCGGCACTTTCTATGCCCAAAGATGGTTTCGCTGCAATATACATACGGCAGGCCGCACAGTTAAAATCCGCCACCGCAGACAAACCAAAACGTTCACCTGTTAACTCCGCCTTACATTTTGCTTCAATAAATTTATCAACGCCCATCACTGCTAAATCAGCCGCGCCAGATTTTAACTTACGCAGCGCATCAAGCGGTTTGCGCTCTGCTGCATCAATAACTGGCAAATCACCACGCTCATCAACACAAACACCATATGCATGACGTGATTTTTCGCGTGAGAAATGCAGATCAGCCGCCGCCATGATTGGCGCGAAAGCCTCTCTTAACCGTTTCTGCTTTGGTAAAATCACCGTCAAATCTTGCATAATACACCCCTTTATGCGTTTTGGGTTAGCCGTTCAATAATGCGTAAATAACCTTTATTATTCTCCTGTTGTAAGAAACGCGCGACACGGCCAATCGTTGTTGTACTTGCCCCTGTCTGCGCGCTAATCTCGCGATAAGAGAGCTGCCCCTCATAAAGCAAATTTGCAATCAACCAACGTTCACGCATAGCGTTAAGCTCCGCCGGCGTGCATAAATCCCCCATAAATGCAGCGCATTCATCTTCGCTTCCTAGGGACAATATTGCTTGATATAAATCGATCATTTACACACTAACCTCATAAATTTGTATTATCGTATTAACACAGTAACACAATAAAGTGCAAGGAAAATATGCATTAATAAAAGCAAATTTATAATTTAGGATAAAATAGAGCGCCTACAGACAGCCATCAGCACACTTCTTAAAGTCGATATAGAAGCGATAGAAATTCTTACCGTTCGGTGTCAGCATCATCTTGTTGTCGATTATGATTTTCTGTGCCGCATTAATTGTAACCGAAGCACCATTTGCGCCGAGTTTTTCAACTTTGAAGTCTTTAATGATATGCGGTTTACTGTTAATCCAGCTTTGCATAGCTTGCCAATCAACATCTTGGATTTCTAGTGTGACCTGTTTACGGTCCGATTGTTCCCACGTGCGGATAGCCGTCGGAGCGGAAAGATCCAGAACAACACGAAGTTTATCTGAATACTCCCCGATCCGAACTTTGCTAACGCGGACACCGGATGTGCCCTTGTAGGTAGGAATGGCTTGGATACCGGATGTATCCTTACCGGTCTTAGAGGCGGCTTGAACACCGGATGTGTCCTCGCCTTTAGTGATTAGAGCTGGCTGTTGCACCCCAGCAACAGATGTATCCTCATCATGGCAAATTTGGGTTATTCCGCCATCTAAGTTGGATACATCGCATGCCGCTTCCGCAGCCTGCTCTAAGGTTTGAAGGTCTATCCCAAACTGGAATAGTTCTTCGGAAGTCACCGAGACGGATCTCGGTGGGATGGAAACTTGTGTGATTTCGGGATCAACTTGAACGATATAATCCCCCGGACGGACATATTCGAAACTGTAATAGCCGTCAAAAGCTGCGCGCGTCTCGTCAAGCAGCTGATTATCTTGATCTAACAATTGAACTTTTATAGACGCAATACCGCCCTGATGATCGCTAACGATCCCTTCAACTATTCCCGTACGAATAACAGGGAAATCAAAATTGTTATATTGCCCAGCCCGCAGCACAGTCTTGAACTGTTCACTATTAGGCACAACATAAGGCTCAGGAACTGAGGATACATCAACGCTAAGTGCTTCATAGTCATTCTTAGAACTACCTATATATGAGAACCCGCCATCTTCATTTGACACATCGCTACTGCGGCGTCCTATTTTTACGTTGGCTCCCTGTATGGGCTCATCACCTTCACTAAAAATACCATCATAATCATTATCAAAGAAAATACGCCCTGATAGCGCCGTACGATTAGTAAGATTTTGGTTCGACATAATATATTTAGAATTCGCACCAAATGGGGCGAGAGAGAAACGTGAACGAAGCAACGCACGTGCCCCGCTCTCACTATCCCAGTCCACATCAACACTGGCATGCATATGCTCAAAATCGTAACCCACTTGCGCGCCAATCTTAGAACTTTCATTTTCGAAATTCCGATTAACATCAAATGCCGCCGTTAATCCATCGCGGTTTTTATACCTAAGCTCCGCAAAGACGTCTCTTAATGAATATTCAGGATATATGTCATACCTGCTAAGCGCACGTAGCTTCCAATTTCGGTCTATACTATATTGAAAATTCAAAGTGCCATATGTGTATTGATGCTCAACTTGGTTAAATGAAGACTTTGTGCTATTTGTAAACCTAAATTTCTTGAAAGATAGAGATTGTGAAGAATCAAAACGCGTACGTGACGTCTTGTCTTTATAACGTTCGTAATCCCAACCTAAACTTAACCCCAAACCACCGAATGGCGTTTGAAACGAACGGCTAGCTGACGCATTCGCGTTTAAAATATCTGCTCTATTGCCATAGCCGATATATTCACTTTCGAAATCATTAAGTAACGCCGCGCGGAAATTTAAATTTGTTCCTTTAAAATTACGTGCCATAGAAAAATCTATCGCACTACCACCCTCTAAGCTCCTATACGCCTCAACTGCACCTATCGCATCGAAAAGAGAGAATTTTAGCCCCAAAGACGCGTAACGCTGTGCACCTGAGTTCGTCGGCATATCCGTCAGCGTAGAAAACAATGTCGCAGTACGCGACAAACCATAATTTATATTAATGTTTTTCGCAAAACCGCGCGGCTGTTGACTGACTTCATCCTGACCAATTGACAACAAGTCACGATCTGCATCTAACAAGCCGACTTCATAGTTAAGCTGCCCTGGTTTAAGCCGATCCCGCGAGATATTATAGACATCTTCGCGCGTTTCAATTTGCCCTTGTGGCCCGTATAAAACAGTTTTAATAACTGTACGGTTATAATTAAGCTGTACATTTTCAAAACGATATTCACCAGTATCACTGGCAATTTGGAACCCCAAAAGTTCAGTATTACGATAAAGCTCAACCTCCCAACCTGGCTCAGTAACGCCCTCAACAACTAATGTATCAAATTCAACCGTTCTTTTCGTATCACGGTTTGTAAATAAAATTCCTCGCCCGCGAATAGACCCATCAACAAGACGTGAAGGACGCACCGTTACATCACCCGCCTGGAATAAATTCAAATCCGCAGGCAAATCACCATCATCATAAGCACGTTTAGTATAGGTAACGCGCACATTATCAAGCCCCTTGTCACCATCTGGTGCATTTACTAACTGTGCATTATAATTCACTTCACCATAGGCAAAGTCGTTACGCCCAGAGAAGTTAACATTTTCTCTATGCTGACTATCTTGTGCCTGATATTGCAATGTCGTATTCACATCAACAACGGGCAGGCTAAACATTTTCGGCTTGTTAGGTAATTTTAAGACGCCTTCATCATCATATTTCTGCGCATCTTTTTGTTGTTTTCGCAGAAGACGAGTCGTACGGCGTGCCTCACGTTTTTGTTGAATTTGATAGAGAAGTTTGTCTTTTGTATTGATATTTAAACGCGCTTGTAAATAGTCGAGTTCAAAATCTAGATTCCATAGCTTGTTCAGGAAATCTACTGTGGCAAAAACCTCTTTGACTCCATAACCAAGCTCATACACAAAGAGCTCATCCTCACTATAAGGATAAGTTCTGCCTTTAACCATATATGTACCCTGCGCCAGATCCACAGCAAAGGGGTTGGATTCCACAAATCGGAAACCATCAAACTTGCCTACATCAAAATCAGCATCCAAAGCGACACCAACAATGCGCGCAAGCTCAACCACCGGAAGAAAGCGTGTCTCACCTTTCTCAAGTCCGATAATCGCGTTGGACAACATCTTCCCTTCGTGCTTAACCCCCAAAATAAGGTCATACACTTCCTCTGAGCCGACATCATCAGCCCATGAAGAGGGTACAAAACACCCCAGAAAAACGGCGCACGCAAGCAACGCGCACAACGCCCGCTTTAAAAAATTGCCATTATGATTCATCGCTCAGAATAGAGCCTTAGAAAATTAGCAGAATAACCCACCACAATTGTAACAGAGGCCTGTAAATAAAAAAGAATATATCAAACTATTCCACAGGTTATCCCGAGAATATTCACAAAAAAAAAAAAATGCCGCAAAATTGCGGCATTCATAAAAAATTAACAAATCAAAGCTCTATCTGCTCACTGCACCCGTGGCCAATACCTTTCCCTGCAAGGGGTCGTCCATATGCCCAACAATCTCCACACGCATATTGCTGCAATTTTTTCCAGCCTTTGACGGGTTTACAGGTATACGCTCAGCGCGCGAACTTGCCTCAGCATATACCGCAAAAAGCTTAGACGCTGTATCAATACGCACATCACCACAATACGCATGCGCATACGCAATCACACTTCTGTTACCGGTCTTACCAACGCGCACCTCAACAAAATAAGGGATCTGCGCACGCCGCTTGGGCTCAGGATGCGGAACAAGACTTGCTGATAAAAGCTGAACACTCACATCATTTTTACCCTTACGCACATATACTGGAATAGCGCGCGAAACCAAAAGCTTCACACCAACAGCCGCATTACCATCCCCAGACAGCCCTACATCATCCTCAGCCGCAGGCAGCTGCTCTATCACAAAGTGACTTCTATACTCCCCATCTGGCAAGCTCGCGGGACGACGAACAAGCATAGATATACGCTGTGTCTGCCCCGGCTCCAAGGTCGTTCGACGCGGTGAAAAACGCACCAAATCATCCGCCGCCTTATACAAAGGAACATCAGGCGCGCCTTCGTTATCAACATTCACCACATCACCATTAGTCGTCATCGCCAAATGCCGCCAACCAAAACGGTACGCAACCTTATGCGGAGTGGAATTCTTAATATACAAATACTGCATATTAACACCATCCTCAAACACCAAACGTGGCGGCGAGATCTTCATAGCGTACGCAGTTTCACCCGCAAAACAAAGCGATAAAACAACCAACACAAGAGCCAATATAATCTTATTAAACCCTCCATCAAAACCTATACGCATATTCGTCATATTTTTTCCTTTAATTCACTTACGGAATAGCCGTAACTATTACTTGAAAACTTGTGCTATAAGAGCCAGAAGGCTCGCCCAAGCCAAAACGCAGACGCCCCCCGACGCGAAAAACATGGTTTGGGTTAATAGAGCTCGCATTAAATGTATAAGCATTTAGCTGTGAGCCGCCCGCCGTCTGAATCAGGTAATTATCCAAAGTCACCTGCCCCGCCCCAACTTGATTGTCCATCGTCACAGCTGGGGACGCAAACGTTACACGCACATCTGACGCAGCAGTCGCCAATGTCGTCCCGATTGTACAAATCGCCGGCATGGGTGACGCCATAACTTGACTATGACAGCCATTATTTGCCGTATTACTCGCGGCCGTACCCCGCACAGTGATCGTCCCATTACAAAGCGGTATTATACGCCCAAATGTAATATTACGCGTACAACTAATTGTTGGCGCCGCCATAGCCGCACGGGCAGGCATCGACAAAAAAGCGACGGCAGAAACCAAAACTGTAACTTTGCTTTTTCCATGAAACATCAAAACATTCCTAACTGCATAATACTAACTATAGAGCGCCACAAATCTAATGCAATCAATACACAAAAAAACCCACCATATTCTGGTGGGTTTTTATTAAATCTATTCAACAATAACTTAAGGAACGTCGTTAATATTAATTGTGAACGTACCTGTGTTATATGTACCAACGTTTGGCGTACCTGAGAACGCGATACGACCACCAACACGCACGTCAGTCGCACCACCACCTGCGAAACTTGCCGCCGCGCCAGTCGCACTTGCCGCAACCGCAACAGTTGCGCCCATACCTGGGCCGCCAAATGTCAATTGGTTCACAATAATATCACCCGCGTTGTACGAAATCGGTGCACTTAATGTGATTTCAACACTTGCCGCATCATCACCAGCTGCAATGTTGAACGAACCAGGCGAACCAGCGTTAATCACCGTCGCGTTTGTCGCCACTGAGGTAACACCCAGAGGTGACAATGTGTGGTTACCTGAAATAGCACCTGTTGTTGCAATCGCCAAGCGACCGAAATCTAGTGGCGTTGTTGTGTCCAACGCGATAGCTGTCACAACTTCTAGACTCACGTCAACAGACGCCGTGCCAGCGACAGCTGTGTTTGATACTGGTGGTACAAAACCACTCATTACTGCTAATGCGGAACCCGCAATAAGCGTCTTTTTCATGTCAAGTTTGTTAATATCCATATCTCACTCCTTGGTTTATGGTCTTTAGGGATATAATAAGGGACAATTAATTAAGAATTTGCCGGGGAAAATTGGCAACTTAGCTACAAGACTAGCATAAAATTTCTTTTTTAAAAAGCCCTATTATTCATTGCTGCTGTAATCAGGAATCCATCCATCAAATCAGCGCTAATATTTTATATTACTTATATTACTAATCAACTTTAACACGTTAAAGCTTAACTATTGGTTAACAGGGCAAAGCCCCTTTACTCGAATCAATCCTATAAGTAATGTATTTACTGTAACATAATTTGATTAATTAAAAAAGGACTGAAATTTATGTGTGCGCAACCAGCTCGCCCAAATTACAAAAGCAAAAATTATGAATTGCCCGTTGAAGAAGCGCTAGAACTCGCGCGCGGCCACCACATGATTGGTAATTTTACGCTAGCGGAGCGCACATATAAAGATATATTGAAAGCTGTTCCAGACAATGCGACCGTTCTTCACCTGCTCGGCGCATTATACTACCAGCTTAGCAATTATGATCTTGCCCTTGAATACATGGAAAAATCAATTGAGATCAGCCCCCAGGAAGTAAGCTATTTAAATAACTACGCCAATGTATTGGCCGTCTCACAACATTTTGCTGAAGCCATTATCCAGTTTGACAAAATACTATCGCTCACCCCCCAAAACATAGAGGCTTTAAATGGAAAATCCAACACATTATGGAGCATGAAAGACTTTGAAAACGCCGAAACTGTTGCACGTGAAAGCCTTAAAGCTGCTCCCAACAATTTAGAGGCACTGTTAGCTCTTGGCCTAAGCCTTGCAAGCCAGAAAAAGTTTGAAGAGGCAAATGAATCATTCCAAACAGCTATGGAGCATTACTCCCAAGATTCACGTGTGTTTAGCAACGCCGCAAATATGCTGCGTGAGATGCATAAATACGGCAAAGCAGAAGACGCCGCGAGAAAAGCCCTAGAAATTGATAAAAACAATATTGAAGCCCTTAACAATATGGGCTGTATCCTATCCGATACAGGGCGCTATGCTAATGCCGTAGAATTTTTTACAAAGGCAACAGATATTAGCCCTAAGTTCTACCAAGCGCATTTAAACAAAGCATTAGCCCTCCACAACAATGGTGAAAATGCCGCCGCCGCAGTTTCTGCGCGCTACGCTGTTGATTTTAAACCAGACTATACAGACGCATATAACGCTCTCAGCTCATCCCTGTGCCGCCTTGGCGAATATGACCAAGCGCAATTTGCCCTGCAAAAGGCTTTACAACTCAACCCAGATGATGCCGAATCATATATTAACCTTGCCAACCTTCTTTATGCTGCTGATAAATTTGATGACGGACATGCCGCTATAACTGAAGCATTACGCATCAACCCAAGCAACGCACGATCATATGGTCAGCTCGCTGAAATATACGAAAAACTCGATGAAGTTGACAACGCGATTGAGGCCATCGACAAGGCCATAGAACTTGAGCCTAAAAACCCAGCCTTTTGTGCGCGCAAGGGCATTATGTTGCATGTCACAAACGATGTCGAAGAAAGTTTAAAGCTGTTTGATAAGGCCATAGAAATCGCCCCAGACTTCTTGATGACATATATCGCAAAAGCCGAAGCTCTAATTGCCGTTAACCGTCTTGATGACGCATTAGAATGCATCCGCACCGTCCAAAAACTAGACAAGCACCTACCTGCGCTTTACTTCACGCTTACAAGCCTTAAGAAAATAGAATCTGAAGATGATGAAGATTTCAAAATCATGTTAGAGATTGCAGAGGACAGAACAGCACAAAAACTAGGCGTGAACCAAGTCTACAACCTATATTATGCGATAGCCAAAGCCTATGACTCTATGAAAAACTATGATAAGGCCTTTGAATATTATGATCGCGCAAGCAAAACACGCCGAGCATCATTGCCATTTGACAAAGAAAAGGCAGCACAATCTGTGACAAAGATCCAAAACATGTACAACTTTAAAGTTCTGAAGATGTATGAGGACAAAGGCTTAGACACAGATGTGCCCGTTTTTATTGTAGGGATGCCACGTTCTGGCACAACCTTGACCGAACAAATTTTATCTGCACACCCTGATGTCTATGGCGCGGGCGAACTGCCCGATCTTTTCCGCGCTTCACGCCTTCATGGGGGCGTAACTCCTGAGACAGCCAGAGATATAGGCGAAACTTACCTAGAGTTTGCCACAGAGCGCACAAAGGGCTTCAAAGCCAAGCGTATCACAGATAAAATGCCCGCTAACTTCATGAATATCGGCCTAATCGCCTGCACAATGCCTAACGCCAAAATTGTGCATTGTACACGCGACCCAATCGACACATGCCTATCAAACTACAAACAAAACTTTATGGTAGGACAGCAATGGTCATATGATTTAGAAGAAATGGCAGATGAGTATGAACGCTATCTAGAAATGATGGAGTTCTGGCATGAACTTTTACCTGGAAAAATTCTTGATTTCAATTATGAAGAAACCGTAGATAACCTTGAATCTCAGGCACGCAAGCTAATTGACCATGTCGGGCTTGAATGGAATGATGCGTGCCTAGAACCACACAAACAAAAACGCGCCGTCCTCACCGCATCGAAAATGCAAGTGACACAGCCTATTTACAAAAGCTCAGTTAAAAAGTGGAAACGTTACGAAAAACACCTGCAGCCTTTGGTGCGCAGACTTTGTCCAGAAGAAGCTTTGCCTATCGAAGAATAAAAAAGAAGAAGGCCTCATACGAGGCCTTTTTTATTTATCTCGATTAATGCGTTCCAAAATGCTCATATTCAGCTTAATCGCTTCGCTTAGCTTTTTCTGAAGTGTGATGAGTTCTTGCGTGCGGCGCGGGTTTTGCGACAGTAGCTCTTCTTGCCGTGCCATAAACTCCCTCGCTGCCTGTTGATATAGCGCATTAATTTCTTGCTTATTACGCATAATTTCAAGAAGCTCAACATGCGCATTCATCGCAAGGCCGTTAGTTTCTGCCTCAAACGAGGCCTTTTTTATAGTAGTGTCTCAAAGTTTAACACTATCAAACCAAATTGGATTTTAAGGTATAATGGCCCTGTCTTGCAATAGGGGCTTTCCATGATCTCTTTCTCTAGTCGTCACTACC
>NZDE01000008.1 GCA_002690045.1 Alphaproteobacteria bacterium
GCAGGGCGGCGCCGTTATTGTGTATCATGACCCTAGGCGCTTTGGGTTTATGCTTTTGGAAAAGACGGAGAATTTGAATTGTATCCGCCCATTTTCCAAAATGGGGCCGGAGCCGCTGGGGAATGCTTTCAACGGTGATGTTCTGGCTGAATTATTGCAGGGCCGAAAAAGTAATATAAAGGCCGCATTACTGGATCAAAATGTTATCGCGGGTATTGGGAATATATATGCATGTGAGGCCCTATATATGGCAAGAATTGATCCCGCTCGAATTTGTACGTCTTTGGATAAAAAAGAGGTGGAGAGCTTGGCGCGGTCTGTGCGACAAGTGTTACAAAAGGCGATACAGGCGGGTGGTTCTAGTTTGAAAGATTATTGTCATACGGATGGTAATCTGGGGTATTTTCAACATATGTTCGGTGTTTATAACCGTGAAGGAGAAAATTGCCCGGACTGTGATTGTGATCTCTCCGTAACCGGCGGCGTGCAGCGTATTGTTCAAAACGGCCGTTCAACATTTTATTGTCCAAGGCAACAAAATTAAGGTATGCAATGAAATTGGATTTAAAAAAGATATTTTGAAAGGTATTTTAATGCGTTTGATTGTTAGTGTAGTTGCGCTGATTTTGGGATTGGGTGTTTTGCAACCAGCAAAGGCCTTTGATAGGTATCAAGAAAATACAGATGGGACTCTGTTTTTTGAAACTCTTCAGGATGTTCCCGTTATGCAGGGGTTAGTGGAATTGGAAGATTATACGCTGGTTTTTGATAAGCCGGAGGGGCGTATTATTGAGATGGTGGCAAAAATAGAAGATGGCAATATTGATGACACGCGGCAATTTTATCGCCGGTCTTTGCCGCAGTTGGGTTGGAGCCGTTCTTCGGAGGATCATTATATCCGCGGAGATGAGCATTTATACCTTAATTTTGAACGAGAGGCGCAAGAGGCCTATTTAAGAATTACGGTTGAGCCACGATGATATGACCGAGTATATTTTGTAATAAGAATATGATTCTTTTACGCATTTTATAAAAAAGGGTTTCTAGGCAAAAAACTTTTTTAATTTTATCCACGAAATACTTGACAAGCGGCCTCTATCAAGCGTATATCTCTTCGATCTTAGGAATAACGTGGATGAAAAGAATCGCCTGAAGGCAGATTTTTGATCGTTCAAAATAAAATATTAAGAATAAAAGGAAGACTTTTAAAATGGCA
Source organism: Alphaproteobacteria bacterium (assembly GCA_002690045.1). Taxonomy (GTDB): domain Bacteria; phylum Pseudomonadota; class Alphaproteobacteria; order Micavibrionales; family Micavibrionaceae; genus UBA2705. Next base: position 1,217 of record NZDE01000008.1, read on the forward strand.
AATCATGCATCTTCTAGAAAACGTATGCGTAGAAATGCAACTCGCGCTTCAATCAATATGAATCGTAAGAGTCGCATTCGCACTTTTATCAAAAAAGTAGAGATGGCATTGCTCGACGGTAATGCGAAGGATGCTGAAGTTGCTCTTCAACAAGCTCAGCCGGAAATTCTTCGCGGCGTGTCTAAAGGTCTGTTTCATAAAAATACAGCATCTCGTAAAATTTCTCGCCTGTCGGCAAGAATTAAGGCTTTGAAATAAGCTGTTCTGGTGTCATTAAAAAGTGACACTAAAGTAATAATTTCATCTGTAAAGTAATGCTTGTCCCTTGAAAGTAATTTTCCAGGGGCCGCAAGTGCATCCAAAATAAACTATTGGTACGATTATTATTTTTTTTGATGTTCACTATTTATTCTCATTGCATCTTCATAATTTATTAGTGTAAGTTGATCTCACTTCAGACAGGGAGGTACAAAAATTTATTTTATTGCCTCAGTACTGTTCGGAATACGAGTGTGATTTTCAGGCGTGATCTTTATGCTTATTTGGTATTCCTTTGAAGGTCTGTAAAGTGTTGTTGGGGAAAAATTCAGCGCTCAAGTAGGACCTAATAAAAAAGTTATTAGAACAATTGGCTGCGAAATTCAGATTTCGTTAACCCCTGCTTATTGTTTGTATTAGGAGCATTTGCTCATTCTAAAAAGGGGTGTGGTTTATACATTAATTTAGTGAAGTGGAGAGAATTATTATGTCAGATACTGGGGGAAAGATCGCAGTTGCAGAAAAGTCAGTTTCAGTCGAAGGAGCCGATTATTCCGCAGCCCCATTAAAGCCGACTAAGGCCATTATGGATTTGTGGAAACGCATCCATGGTGATATGCGCCAGGAATTTGGTGAGGCGATTTTCCGTAGTTGGTTAAAACCCCTGGTGCTTCAGGCATATTATCACGGCACTATGGAGGTGTCGGTTCCTACCCGTTTTATGCGTGACTGGATTCAGAACCACTATGCTGAGCGTATTCTTGAAATGTGCCAGCAGGCCAATGAAGAAGTTAAGCGCCTGCAAATCGTTGTGGTGCAAAATGCGATTATTGATGATTTTGAAATGGATGGTGCTGTCCAAACTTTAGCCAATGAGTCCAGTGCTAATGAAAATCTGAAGCGTGAGATTGAGGAAATATCGTCTCCTTTGGATGCACGTTTTAAATTTGAAAATTTTGTTGTTGGTAAACCAAATGCACTGGCGCATGCTGCTGCGCGACGCGTTGTTGAAACGGATAGTATCCCGTTTAACCCACTCTTTATATATGGTGGTGTTGGTCTGGGTAAAACACATTTAATGCATGCCATAGCTCATCAGATTAAAGAGCAAAGCCCAGAAAAGACGGTTATGTATTTGTCAGCCGAAAAATTTATGTATCAGTTTGTTCGCGCATTACGAGCCAATGAGACTATCAACTTTAAAGAGGTTTTTCGTAGTGTTGATGTTTTGATGATGGATGATATTCAGTTCATTGCCGGAAAAGAATCAACACAGGAAGAATTTTTCCATACGTTTAATGCGCTGGTTGATCAAAACAAACAGATTATTATCTCAGCTGATAAATCCCCGTCCGATTTGACTGGTATTGATGAGCGCTTACGTTCTCGCTTGGCATGGGGCTTGGTCGCAGATATTCATCCGACAACCTATGATTTGCGTTTGGGTATTTTGCAATCGAAGCGTGCTCAGTTAGAGGCCAATGTTCCTGATAGTGTGTTGGAATTTCTTGCTTTGAAGGTAACGTCGAATATACGTGAAATGGAGGGGGCGCTTAACCGTATTGTGGCCCATGCCGATGTTGCGTCTCAAGAAATTACCTTGGAAAGTACGCAGGAAGTCCTGCAGGATTTACTTCGCGCTCATGATCGCCGAATTACAATTGATGAAATTCAGCGTAAAGTTGCTGAGCATTTTAATCTGCGTTTGACTGATATGCATTCATCTCGCCGTGCTCGTAATGTTGCCCGCCCACGTCAGATTGCGATGTATTTGGCTAAACAATTAACCTCCCGTTCTTTGCCCGAAATTGGACGTAAGTTCGGTGGCCGTGATCATACTACTGTGATGCATGCTGTGCGTAAGGTGGAAGAGCTGATCGACGCGGATGCACAAATTGCGCAAGACACAGATGTGATTCGCCGCGCTTTGACAGGTTGATGTGTTGTCTTATAATTTATTTTTCTAATAAAAGCGGCTCCCAGGGGCCGTTTTTTGTCTTTTCGCGTTGCGCATGGCACCGTAGTCGTATAGAACCATGGCATCCGGCCATTCTTGTCGCGATTTTAGCGCGAGGTCATGTCCATCACCTACTTGTTGTTTATTAATAAAGGAAAGCCTGAAATATGCTTCGCCTCGTTCGCCGTTTTCATTTAACGGATAATCCAAAAGCCGATTTTCTTTCTGGCCTAACCGTTGCGCTGGCATTGGTGCCCGAAGCCATTGCATTTGCCTTTGTGGCGGGGGTAGAGCCTTTGGTGGGCCTATATGCCGCATTTTTTGTTGGCCTGATTACGTCTGTCTTTGGTGGCCGAAGCGGTATGATATCCGGCGCAACCGGTGCGATGGCCGTAGCCATGGTCGGTTTAGTTCTGGTTTATGGTGTAGAATACTTGTTCGCGACAGTGGTGCTGACTGGTATTTTGCAGATTTTGGCGGGTGTATTTCATTTGGGTAAATTTATTCGCCTTGTGCCGCATTCTGTAATGCTTGGCTTTGTGAATGGTTTGGCGATTGTTATATTTTTGGCTCAACTGGGGCAGTTTAAATCGTCTCAGCCTGCCGATATTGTGGATTCTCATAGTACGGAAGGATCATCACATAGTGCACTGAGTGTTGTATTTGACGGCGGGTGGATGCAAGGAGAGCAGCTTTATTTGATGCTGGGCCTCACATGTTTGACGATGGCGATTATTTGGTTTTTACCAAAAGTTCCAAAGCTGGGAAAGTTGATACCGGCTTCTTTGGCTTCAATCCTGATCGTTTCAGGCTTAGTGATTGGTCTGGATTTGGATACGCGCACTGTCGGCGACATGGCCAGTGTGGCAGGCGGTCTTCCTGAATTTCATATTCCGATGGTGCCGTTTACGCTGGAGACTTTAATGATTATATTTCCTGTTGCGGTTACTTTGGCGGCAATAGGCTTAATAGAAAGCCTTCTGACATTGACATTGATTGATGAAATGACCAATACCCGCGGTCGCACCTCGCAAGAATGTGTTGGTCAGGGAATGGCCAATACAGTGTGCGGATTTTTTGGCGCAATGGGCGGTTGTGCGATGATTGGGCAGTCGATGATTAATATCAATTCCGGTGGCCGTGGGCGTCTGTCGGGTATTACGGCAGCCTTGGCTTTGCTTTGTTTTATCCTTTTTGCTTCACAATGGATTGAAATGATTCCGCTCGCCGCTTTGACCGGGCTGATGATGATGGTTGTCATATCCACTTTTGCCTGGGCATCTGTAAGAATCATGCATAAAATTCCCCGCGAAGATGCCTTTGTCATCCTTTTGGTGACGGGCGTTACGATTGCATATGATTTAGCGTTGGCTGTGGTTGTTGGGGTGATTTTTTCAGCGTTGGTTTATGCTTGGAAATCTTCGCAACATATCGGGATTGTTGAGGGGCGTTCTGCGGATAAAGGGCATAAAGTTTACAAACTTTATGGGCCGCTGTTTTTTGGATCTATTGCTCGCTTTCGAGACCTGATCCACCCAAGCCACGATCAAGAGGAAACCGATGTAATTATTGACTTCAAGCATGCCAGAGTTTGGGATCATTCTGCGCTGGAGGCGATTGACGCGCTTGCCACTAAATACGAGGAGGCTGGCAAAACCCTGCACCTTGTCCACCTAAGCGCGGATTGTCAATTATTGCTGAAAAAAGCGCGTGATATGGTTGAAGTTAATACAATCGAGGATCCGCATTACCGTGTAGTCGTTGATTATGCGGATAAAGTCGAGCGTAAGGCCTAGTATAGCTTAAATCATTTATATGCGGTGATATGGTATTATATTATTGCTGCCTTGGCTTTATTTTAGCCATTGTCCAGACATTGTCTTGTACATGCATTGGATACGCATTGGTGAATGGCGTCTCGGATATATTCATGATTATTTAGAATGTCTTTTTTCTGCTTGGTGTGAATTTCCTCACTGGAGAGAATTTCATCTAATGTAAACCACCGATACTCGGAATGCTCCAGATGACCCGTAATCGGATTGTGGGTGAATTCGGGTTCGAACTCATCTTGCGTGGCCGCGACAAAAATCATCAGCTCCGTTAGGCCTTGACGCCCATTATGGTTGATGTTTGTAACCGGGACCGCACTGGATATTTGGAATCCTGTTTCTTCGCACGTTTCCCGAATGACACCTTGATAAAAGCTCTCATTACAATCGACGCCACCCCCAGGCATTTCAAACTTACCGTGTTCGGCAGAATTCACATCATTTTTGCGTAATAATAATGCTTTGCCAGATTGCGCGGTAATGAGCGCAAAGGCAGACCTTTTATGCGCATCGGTATCGCTAAATGCTTTTGTGGCGGTAATGTGTAATGCGGATTTCATGCAATTACTTTACATATATATATTTATCTTGTCATCTAAAAAGTATAGCGTAAAAGGATTAATAATGATTCCATAAGCGCTTTCCGATGTTTGGCTTTGAATTGCCGCGGTAAATCATATTACCGGCGCTATCGTTTTTACCCTGCGGCTTTGATGTGTTTTGTTCCAATTGCTGGCGACGTTTTTCTATGGTTTCTTTTAGCGAAGTTGATTTTCGTTTTTTACGGTTTTCGCGCCTTTGAGTGGTTCTACTTTGTTCTGGTGTATCATTATGCGCATGTGGAACACCTGTATAATCGGCTAGAGCTGGCTTTATGATTTGTCCTGTATTAAATGCCATTGAGGTAAATATGGTCAGGATTAAGATTTTTTTGATAGCCAGCATTGTTATTAACTCCTACGCATTTTAGTCTAACATAAATCGTGTCTAGTGCGCCAAATTGGTTGCCGCGATCATTGCAAAATCATGATGTTGTGCCTGTCAATCTTGTTTGTTGTAATGGGCTCTGCTAAATAAATGAGATGAATACATCCTATATTATATCCGCTACTGATGAGGACATTGGCAAAACCGTGGTGAGTGCCATGTTGGTTCAGGCTTTGGGTTATAATTACTGGAAGCCTATACAAACGGGCATTGGGGATGGTGGCGTTGATACGCGGCGTGTACAAAAAATGACTGGCCTGCCTGATGAGCGGTTTTTACCCGAGAGCTACGTGTTTGCTGAGGCTGTATCGCCGCACCTTGCTGCAGAACTGGATGGTGTCAGCCTTGATCTGAATTGTATAAATTTGCCCCAAAGTGACAACCCGCTGATTATAGAAGGAGCTGGCGGTTTAATGGTGCCTTTGACACGCGACAATCTATATATTAATCAATTTAAAAAATGGGACGTTCCGTTGATTTTGTGTGCGCGTACGGGGCTGGGTACGATTAACCATACTTTGTTATCTCTGGAGGCTCTTTGGTCCCGTAATATTAATGTTCACGGCGTTATCTTTGTTGGTGAACCCAATGATGATAACATTCAGACCATTGCTGATTTTTCTAAAGTTAGAATTTTAGGGCACATGCCTTGGATTTCTGATCTGGATGCGGCTGGTCTTCATAATTGTTTTAAGCGTAATTTTCGTTTGCAGGACTTTATCGATCTTAGGTGAACGGTGTCTTAAACATTTATAAAGTGTATAAAAAAGCATTTGATGTGCAATTATCTGGTGAACTTAGGGTTAAAATTGATAATCCTGTGCAAATCAAGGCTGCTGCTTGATTTTAGGGCTTTCCTTGCGCGTTCGGGCTTGCTAGTGTTTGATTCTACGAATTAACAGAATTGTAAAAGCAGGATTATCGCCATGAAGTTGAGTATCGATCGCGCCGCGCTATTAAGAGCGCTCAATCACGTACAAAGTGTTGTTGAGCGAAGAAACACTATTCCCATTCTATCCAATGTTCTAATGAAGGCTGAAGATGGTGTTTTATCCATGACAGCAACTGATATGGATCTGGAAATCAACGAATCGGTGGCCGCCAATGTTTCTCAGGCTGGTGCAATCACGGCCCCGGCGCATACATTGCACGATATTGTTCGTAAATTTCAGGATGGATCTGATGTGGAAATCGAATTGAACAATGAAGGCACGCAGATTACTGTGCGTGCAGGGCGTTCACAATTCAAATTGAGCTGTTTGCCCGTTTCAGATTTTCCAGCCCTTGGCGCTGGCGAGTTGGCGCAGAGCTTTTCAGTTCCTGCCGCATCTTTGCGTGCCTTGGTTGATCGTACAAAGTTTGCGATGAGCACGGAAGAAACCCGCTATTATCTGAATGGTATTTATTTGCACCATGCTGAACAGGAGGGAGTTCAGGTTTTACGGGCGGTTGCGACTGACGGTCATCGTTTGGCTCGTTTTGAAATGCCTTTGCCTGAGGGCGCGGCTGATATGCCAGGTATTATTATTCCGCGCAAAGCTATTCAGGAGTTGCGTAAACTATCTGATGATGCGGCTGATACAATCAAAATTTCTTTATCGGAGAGCAAGATTCGTTTTGAGTTCGATCACATTATTTTGACCTCAAAATTGATCGATGGAAAATTTCCTGATTATGAACGCGTTATTCCTAAGGGGAATGATAAAGTTGTTGAGTGTGACCCGAAAATGTTCACAGGAGCAATCGACCGCGTTTCCACGATTTCTGATGGTAAATCCCGTGCTGTTAAAATTGCACTGCAGGGTAAGCAGATGACTATTTCTGCTTCTTCAGCTGAGGCAGGTAGCGCGACTGAGCAGATGGAAGTTAATGGGGATACGGACATTGAAATTGGTTTTAATGCTAAATATCTGTTGGATATTACGTCTCAAATAGAAGGGGAAGGGTGTCGTTTGACATTGGCAGACGCTGCCAGCCCTACGATTATTCAGGATAATGGCGACCCATCATCTTTGTATGTCTTAATGCCTTTGCGTGTTTAAAAACGCACAAGGATAGCAAACGTATAATAAACCGGCGGAGAAATTGCTCTGCCGGTTTTTATATCGGGTTACATTTGTAATACGGCTTTTATCTTTAACTGTGTTTATCATGGCGCGCGGGTTTCACTAGAAAACTTCTCAGTGATAAAATAGAAATAAAATATGTCCTTTATATCGGCTTTAAAATTATCAAATTTTCGTTGCTATGATTCGGCGCGTCTCAATGATTTGTGTTCAGGTCTTGTCGTTTTATCTGGTGCCAATGGTGCGGGAAAAACGAATATTCTTGAGGCTGTTTCTTTACTTTGTCCCGGGCGTGGTTTGCGTATGGCTCGTCCTGCGGAAATCCAAAAGAACGATCAATATGCACAAGGCTGGGCCGTTGCTGCTGATGTGCAAGGAGCCGGAGGGCAAACTAAATTGGGTACGGGGTTGGATGCGCGGTTGGATAAGCGTGTTGTGCGTATTAACGGTGTAACAGCCAAGGGGCAAAATGCTCTGGCCGATTATTTGGCCTGCATTTGGTTGACCCCGCAAATGGATCGGTTGTTTATGGACTCTGGCCGTGAACGCAGGCGTTTTTTAGATCGGATGGTTTTCGCCTTTGATCCCGGTCATTCAGGGCGGGTGTCACGGTATGACAATGCCATGAGCCAGCGGTCAAAGTTGTTAAAGGAAGGGCGCGCGGACCTGGCTTGGATAAAGAGTTTAGAGGCGCAAATGGCTGAAACAGGTGTTTCCATTGCTGCTGCCCGGTTAGATTTTACGGCGCGGTTGCAGCGGGCTTGTGAAAAGGAAGATCATGCGCATTTTCCATTGGCGCGCATTCGGGCGGGCGGTACGATTGAGGAATTATTGAGTTCCGCACCTGCTTTAGAGGTGGAGGATATGTTTAAATATCAACTGGAACAAACGCGTCAGGCCGATGCCATTACCGGCGGCGCGGCCACCGGCCCGCATAAAGGGGACCTGGTGGTGCATATGGCGGAAAAACAAATGCCTGCCGATCAGTGTTCAACCGGAGAACAAAAGGCTCTGTTGATTGGTTTGATTTTGGCGCATGCCAGACTAATTGCGGCGGAGCGTGGGGCGCCGCCGGTGTTGTTACTAGATGAGGTGGCTGCCCATTTGGATGAGGGACGTAGGGGCGCATTATATGAAATTCTGCAGGAATTAGGCGGGCAGGTTTGGTTAACCGGGACGGAAGAAAGTCTGTTTTCGTCCATTCGTGCGAGTGCGCAATTTTTTGATGTTAAGGATGCCAGGGTAAAGTGTCACATATAGATTGTGGTGCATCTAGCCATAAAATTCTTTTAATAATGCTAAAACCAAATCATTTTCAGAAGGGGTGCCCAGGGTTAGGCGAATACAGTTTTCTGTTCCTTTCGCGTTGGATATATCGCGCATGATGACATTGCGGGACAAGGCAAAATTGTAAAAATCATGAGCGCGTTCCATTTCAACCAGCAAAAAATTAGCATCGGAAGGGTAAATGTGCCTTATACCATTTTGGATGTTTAATGCTTTGACCATGCGTTCACGTTCTGTAATCAGTTTTTTGATGTTTTGACGGGCTATGTCCAAAACTCCAGGCTCAAATATTTTTAAGGCTGCCTCGCTGCTGCCGCGGGGAATAGGGTAGGTTTCCATGACCTTGGTTCTGATGATGGTCGTCAATTCTGGTACGCCTGATATGACGCAGCCAATGCGCATCCCTGCCATGGAATAAGATTTAGACAATGTACGCAGTATAATAAGATGTGGGTGTTCCGTAATCGTTTGGGTGAAGCTGGGCTGGTCGGTGAATTCGGCATATGTTTCGTCCATGATGACAAATGCTTTGCCTGCGGCGTATTGAATTACATCCGTTAAATCATCATACGACAAATTATTGCCCGTAGGGTTGTTCGGACTGGTTAAGTAAATTAATTTGATTCGATTTGACGGGGCGTCCAGTGCGTTTTTGATGCCTTGGCTGTTCAGGAAAAATGTTCCTTGCTTTTTTAATAGGGGGACTTCAACAACTTTTCGTGCGGGCATGGCATCGGCATCAACCTTATATATGCCAAATGTGGGCGGTGTGATTAAGATGTCTTCAGTAAAAGGCTCTACTGCAATTTGTGTTACCAGTTTGATGGCTTCATCGGCGCCGCGCGTAATGGTTATTTGATCTTGTCTCACATCGTACAGACCTGCCATTGCTTTGAGTAGATTGGCTGGCTGCGGTTCAGGGTATCGATTACAGCCCTCAAGACCAGGTAGAGAAAAGGGGTTTTCATTGGCGTTAAGAAATATTCGCGTTTCGTCCTTGCCTGCCAACATGCCGGCTGAAACATAGCCCTGCATTTTTAAGAAATGGGGGCGGATTAGATGTGAAATTTGATCGAATGCTGTATTCATTCTGTGTTTTTAGAACAGCTGTGATTTTATGCCAATCATTATTTTATAAAAGCGTTGGAAAACATGGATTTTTAGCCGCAATTCATTAGGTGGAAGTTGTTGTTTATGCTATAAAAACATCAGTTAAGAATGAAAGAAATCCGCGGGCTGGGAGGCTGTTTCGCGGAGTGTAGAGAGAGTAGAAAAGAATCATGGCTGAAAATACAGCAAATGCAGATGAAGTGGCTATAGAAAGCGGCGATTATGGCGCCGATTCGATTAAGGTTTTGCGCGGTCTGGAAGCCGTCCGTAAACGTCCGGGGATGTATATCGGTGATACCGATGATGGTACAGGTTTACATCATATGGTGTATGAGGTCGTGGATAACGCTATCGATGAATCGCTGGCGGGACATTGTGATCGCATTGATGTGATTTTGAATCCTGATGGATCTGTCACTGTGCAGGATAATGGTCGCGGTATTCCAGTGGATGAGCATCCTGAAGAAAAAGTGTCGGCCGCCCAAGTTATTATGACTCAATTGCATGCTGGCGGTAAGTTTGACCAGAATTCCTATAAGGTTTCTGGTGGTTTGCACGGCGTGGGTGTGTCTGTTGTCAATGCTTTGTCTGAATATCTGGATTTGACAATCCGCCGTGAGGGCAAAGAATGGACTATGCGCTTTAAACACGGTGAAGCTGGTGAGGATTTAAAACCGGTTCGCGATTTGGGCCCCGAAGAGCGTAACGGAACATCTGTTACATTTTTACCCTCACCCAGCACATTTACGATGACAGATTTTGATTATAAAACGCTGGAAGATCGGTTGCGCGAATTGGCGTTTCTAAATTCCGGGGTTAACATTTACCTGTCGGATCATCGCCCTGATGACCCTGAGGAGCACCAGCAAACACATTTGCATTTTGAAGGCGGTATAGAGAGTTTTGTTGCCTATCTTGATCGTTCAAAGAAGGCAATTTTCAAACCTGCCGTGGGCATAAGTGCCTATGACGATAAAGCCGGCATAACAGTGGAAGCGGCGATTGAATGGACAGATGCTTACCATGAAACCATGCTGTGTTTTACGAATAACATTCCTCAGCGCGATGGTGGAACTCACTTGGCAGGGTTCCGTGCTGCTTTGACCCGGGCCATAACAAAATATTCCGATGAGCGCGGCTTGTTAAAGAAGGAAAAGGTTAAGCTGACCGGTGAAGACATGCGCGAGGGCATGACTTGTGTTCTGTCTGTAAAGGTCCCGGACCCTAAATTCTCGTCACAGACAAAGGATAAGCTCGTGTCCTCTGAAGTGCGCCCCGTGGTTGAGGCCGCAGTGGCAGAGCATTTTGGCACATGGCTGGAGGAGCATCCGACTGAAGCCAAAGAAATTGTTAGTAAAATTGTTGAAGCGGCCAGCGCCCGCGAAGCTGCACGACGCGCCCGTGATTTGACGCGCCGTAAAGGGGTCATGGATGTTTCAAATCTGCCGGGTAAGCTGGCAGATTGTCAGTCTAAGGATCCGTCAATTTCTGAGATTTTTATTGTTGAGGGGGACTCGGCGGGGGGATCTGCTAAGCAGGCGCGGGATCGTCATAACCAAGCGATTTTACCTTTGCGAGGCAAGATTTTAAATGTTGAGCGCGCTAGATTTGATCGCATGTTGGGGTCGGAACAGGTTGGAACGCTTATTACCGCGCTTGGCACATCAATTGGACCGGATGAGTTCGATATTGAAAAGGCCCGTTACCATAAAATTGTTATTATGACTGACGCCGATGTGGATGGTGCGCATATTAGAACATTGTTACTGACGTTCTTCTTCCGCTATATGCCTGAAATTATAGAACGCGGGTATCTTTATATCGCGCAACCGCCTCTGTTTAAGGTGAAACGTGGAAAAAGCAGCGAGCTATATTTGAAGGATGAGAAAGGGTTAGAGGATTATTTGATCGATGTATCCTTACCTGATTTGTCGTTGATTGAGGCGGATGGATCTAAGCGCGTGGGCAATGATCTGCGCGAAACTTTAATTCAATGCCGGAAAATCCGTAATTCGATTAATGCGCTTCAACAAAAGGCTGGCAACCGCCGTATTGTTGAACAAGCGGCAATTGCCGGTGGATTGGATGATTCGATATTTGATGATGCATCCAAAGGTGAAGCCTACGCACAGAAAATTGCCGAACGTCTGGATAATCTTGCTGCTAGTAATGAAAAGGGGTGGAAGGGCGAGTTTACGGCGGTCGGCGGGTACGTGTTTACACGTACGCTTCGCGGAATCACCGATAAAGTGCGTTTGTCCATTGAGCGCGTACGTTCCCCTGATGCGCGCCGCTTGCATAATTCTATCGAATGGCTAAAAGAGGTGTTTGAAGGGCCGGTGGAACTTTATGAAGGCGAAAAGCCAATAGCTAAGATGAATGGCCCGGCAGCGCTGTATGATCGTGTTCAAGAATATGGCCGGAAAGGTCTTTCTATTCAGCGTTATAAAGGTTTGGGGGAGATGAACCCAGAACAGCTATGGGAAACTACGTTAGACCCTAATGTACGAACCTTATTGCAGGTTCGCGTTGCTGATGCGATGAAAGCTGATGAAATATTCTCAACGCTAATGGGTGATGTTGTGGAGCCGCGCCGGGAATTTATTCAGGATAATGCGCTGAAAGTTCGTAATGTAGATGCCTGACGTGGATTTCGTTTTGGGCTATTGGGTCGGTTAACGCAATTGTAAATAATCTTTTCTTGGCTTATTAAAGCGCTTAAACAAATGGAGCATAGAGTTTCCAAGCAATTTTTTGTTTGTAAGAGGATGCATCTTGAATTTGAGCGCATAATATGACAGTAAATCAAGATAATTTAGGGACAATATCATGACATCACTCGCAAAATTTCTTTCCGGCCTTTTAGGGAGCGCATTTGAGCAGAACGGGCTTCCAGCCGATTTAGGCGTGGTTCGTGTCTCTGATCGCCCTGATTTGTCCCAATTTCAGTGCAATGGTGCTATGGCCGCGGCAAAGCAGGCAAAAAAAAATCCGCGCGACATCGCTATGAAGATTATCGAGACCTTGTCGGAAAAACAGGAGTTTAAGAGATTAGAGGTTGCCGGACCTGGATTTATTAATATTGATTTGACTGAGGATTGTATCGCGGCTCACACGCAGGCCATTGCTTCGGATGATCGCTTGGGTTTGGGGGCTTACCCATCTGATACAGTCATTCTGGATTATGGTGGGCCTAATATTGCTAAACCTATGCATGTGGGACATTTGCGCGCTTCGATTATTGGGGATTGCCTACGCCGTGTATATGATTATGCGGGTTATAACGCTCTGGGGGATGTGCACATGGGGGATTGGGGCACACCTATGGGGCAAATTATTTCTGAATTGGAATTGCGAGGCACGTTGGGGCAGAATCTGACGATGGAGGATCTGGAAAAGATTTATCCTGAGGCCTCCAAGGCATGTAAAGCGGATGAAAAACGGGCTGATATGGCGCGCGCTGCAACTGCAAAGCTGCAAGATGGTGATGCAGACTATATAAAGGTTTGGCAACAATTTATTGATGTGTCTGTTGCGGGTATGAAAGCCAATTTTGATGCCTTGGGCGTTCACTTTGATATGTGGAAAGGCGAAGCCTGCGTTCATCATTTGATTGCCCCGATGGTCAATGATCTCCGTGAGCAAGGGCTGGCGCTGGATGATGATGGCGCTGTTGTTGTATCTGTGGCGTCTGAGGCCGACACGAAAGAAATTCCACCACTTATATTATACAAACGTGATGGGGCTGTCATGTACGGTACAACTGATTTGGCGACTATTGTGGACCGTGTTCAGGAATACAACCCATCGAAAATTATTTACATTGTCGATCAGCGTCAATCATTGCATTTTGAACAAGTTTTTCGTGTTGCACGAATGGGGGGGATTGTCCCGAACGGGACGGACCTTATTCACGCCGGATTTGGTACAATGAATGGCACCGATGGAAAGCCTTTTAAAACTCGCGCCGGCGGGGTTATGAAACTCGAAGATTTAATTGCAACCGGTATTGATAAAGCACAAGCACGCCTTGATGATGCTAATTTGGCGGATGATATAGGTCCGGATGAACGCCAGGATATAGCGCAAAAAGTGGCAATTGCGGCGATTAAATTTGCAGATTTGCAAAATAATCGTATCGCCGATTATGTGTTTGATCTGGACCGGATGACGTCGTTTGAAGGTAAAACGGGACCGTATTTGCTCTATCAGGCTGTTCGCATCAAATCTTTACTTAAAAAGGCTGCGGCTCAATCTATGATCATGTCTAATAATTTTAAAATCCAGGATGAGGATCAAGTTTTGGCGTTGCTATTGGCCGAATTTCCAGATCATTTTGATCTGGCGTTACGAAATAATACGCCGCATGTTCTCTGTGATTACGCTTATAAGATTGCTCAAAGTTTTAGTAGTTTTTATTCGAACTGTCATATCTTGTCTGAGCGTGACGAGGACTTGCGCGCCAGTCGTTTGGGGCTTTGCTCTCTTACTGTACGCCAGTTAGAGTTGATTCTGAACTTGCTTGGGATACAAATTCCAGAGCGTATGTAATGCTTGCAATAGAATAATAATAATGGCTATAATTGGCCATTATGTTATCAGCTAATAATGTTCCTATAACTCCATCTATGTTGCTATCGATTGCAGAAATCGATGAATTTAAAGGCGCGTGGAATGCTTTAGAGAATCATACGACCGCATTAAATATGTTGGGAGATGTGGCTAATTTCGGCCAAAATTTTCGAAAACTAATTGATCCTTTGCGAGAAAAACAGGTAGATTACGATATGCTCGTGAAATTGCATATGGTGGTTTCTCGGCAAGAGGCGCCTGCCGGTTTTAAAGGGCGCCATATGCCCATCATTGTCCAGCATGGGGACAAAATTATTGGCTCACTTGATACGGCTGCGCCTGATGAAGTGGCTGCATTAATTGCCAATGTATTGGAATGGTTGGACCAGGCGCTTCATAGTGATAATTTTCACCCTTTGCTTGTCATTGCAATCTTTAGCGTACTTTTATTACAAATCGGACCGTTCGATCATGGGAATCAAAAGCTGATGCGCTTGATGACGATCTTGCTGATGCTTAAGGCCGGGTATGATTATGCTCCTTATATCAGTTTTGAACAAATCCTGTCAGAAAGAAGCGTGGCCTATTTCAACGCGCTGAAGACAACGCAAGATAACATTGAAGCGGGTCACATGGATTTTGGACCCTGGATAGAGTTTTTTTTGGGTGCGTTGATTGCTCAAAAAGACGAATTGCAAGACCGCATGGCGCGCTCCGGTAAAGATGTGGCCCGTCTTCCAGCTTTGTCTATAAAGGTGATGAAGCTGTTTGAGGACAAAGAGCGTCTTCAAATGAAAGATATTGAACGTCTTACTCGTGGGCGTAGATCAACACTGAAATTACGTCTGGCCGAGTTGGTTGATCAAGGATATTTAAAGCGCCATGGTCAGGCTCGTAGCACTTGGTATGCAAGGGTTTAGCGCTTCATAAGCGTATAATAAAAATGGTAATTTGTACCATCACTATAGCAGGCCGTATCATGAGGCCCACTTGCGATAATAATTTCACTTCCATCCGCGAAGCTACCTGTAAAGGCGGTGCCGGAATATGTGCCCGTCGCTGTAGGGATTCCGGTAATGTTCAGCTTATTATTGATAAAGCGGCACACATTTTCGCGCACATTCGGTAATATCATAAGTAATTCTTCGTTAGAAACGGTATCGGTTTCACAATTTGTATCAACATTGCTTTCAATACAAGTTGTCCCGGTATAATGCCAGGCTGTTCCGTCGTTAGCACCGTCTGGCGGTGTTATGGCTGTTACGCGTCCTCCGGCAGGGTTGAATATTTGACAGGTTGGAAACTCAGCATCCGCGGCATCGTCACAATTGGCGTTAATGAAATTTCCATTGTGTTCTAGACTAATGTCGTTTTCGGAAATGCCTTTGCTGCGAGTTTTTGAAATAGCTCGTTCAACGCGTTGAGAAAAATTCATTATTTCTGTTGCGGCTAGTTCAGCTCTTCGGTCGGAGATTTGATCTGTTCCAGTGGTGCGAAAGCCGCGTGACATGATGTATGAGAGTGTCGCAAATAAAACGATGCCTAGTAAAATAAACAGGAATACATTGCCTGCTTCTGTTTTGCGGTTTTGTGCGTGGCGCGCTTTATTGCGTTTAGTCGTTTTTGTTAATTTCATCTTTGTCCTTAAAAATTACGTTTTTCGTATCTTGTGCAGCAGATTTTATAATGTTTTCGATTTCTGGTGGGAGCCTCTTTCGCGGATTTTCCGTGTTTTGCGTAGGCGTTTGTGTTTGTCCTTGTCCTTGTCCTTGTTCTTCCTCAGGCTGTCCGCTTGATGGCTGTATAGATTGTTGTTGTGAGGACGGTGGCTCATTTGATGTTTGACGTATTTGCGTCTGACGGCTCGAGGCAGATGGCTGTGTTTGCGGAGCGGTGTCCGGTTTTGCTTGCGTGTCCGCTTGCTCTGGTTTTTTTGCAAATGGTGATATCGGTGATGACTGTGCCTGCTGCGGCTGTTGTGTGTTCTGTGCATCTTTTTGCTCAGGCAGATTGTTTGAACCTGGTTTCTGAGCAAGTGGGGACGCTGGTGAGGTTGCCGGGGCGGTAGCATTGCCGCTGGCCATGCCTGGTTTGGTTGCGGCTGGTCCTCCGCCAGAGGTGGTTCCTGTTGATTTTGCTGCCGGGACATCAGAGATGTCATTATCCAGCATATGGACATGAACAAGTGCAGCTATACCGGCGTCTACCGGCGTTTCTACTTTATTTTCTACTTCATCAAAGGCGGCGTTTATGGCTGTAATTTCAGGCGGGGTTTCTAGCGCGACGTCGGCCCGTTCTGCCGTCCAGGTTTTGTTGACCATTAAGTCGCGGAGCTTAGTAATGGTAGAGGAGTGTTTAATTATGACTTCATCTGGAGGAGGTAGCGTCATGAAGCGAGTTACGCGCATGGCCTTTGCGCTGCCTGGATTAGAGTAGAATATACTACAATCCACGACGGCCTCGCCAAATGTGACTACGGCCTCACCCTCCATAAATGATCTGAGACCTTCGTAAGAGGCGCGTGCTCGCACTTGCACGCCGGCCTGTTGGGTATCAAAATAAGAGCCGAATTCGCTGCCGCCGGTCATTTGGAAACCTGATACTTCTGTTACAATGGCCTGGCCGACAGTTTTT
The DNA here is from genome assembly GCA_002690045.1 of Alphaproteobacteria bacterium. Lineage (GTDB taxonomy): Bacteria > Pseudomonadota > Alphaproteobacteria > Micavibrionales > Micavibrionaceae > UBA2705. The sequence continues at coordinate 17,920 of NZDE01000008.1, forward strand.
TCAAAAAATTCCTTGGTTTCTGTAGGGTCTTCGAGTTTTCCGAAAATTTTGATGTTACAGTTCGCCGTGATGGATTGAGCCTCTTCTCGTACCAATTTTTTCATTGCCGGTAAATCCTGCCCGGAAAATACCAGGCAGAAACCCAGTGACCGGGCTTGCGCTGCCATCACAGCCATACCTTTGGCGGTATAATAACCAACCTCGTCAAAAACAGTCATAAACGGCGTCGCCGATTTTGTCGGTTTGTTTTCAATGACTTTGGACGATTCACCTTCCACGGTTGCGCCAAGAGTTGGCCCCATCATTCCTTTGATTGTTGCGGCAACAATTTTACCTAGGTTGGCAATCTCATCTGATGATTTTTCCAAGGCTGGGATTAGCACGACAAGTATACGGCGATTCAGAACCACATCGACCATATCCACATCGGCGGCTTGTGTATCAAAGATGTAGCCGTAATCATCGCCTAAAGATTGTAAGGAACGAGTGAACTGCATGGCAAGATAGCCATGCTGCTGACTGGCGGTTTGTGTATCTGGGGGTGGCCCTGACCCATCGGGAGGCTTTACATTTCCCTGGTCATCATAAGCGTCGCCGTTAAAACCCGGTAGTGTATCAAGATACCCGATTAGACCACTTCGCAGATCGCGAGGCACGGCTTCATCTCTGGCAAGCCTAACAACGGCAGGCAAGCTGAGTGTGTCACGCAAAATGGTAACGGATAGCGGTATATCCTGATTGTCGCGTTTCCAACACATGACGGGCATGATGGCTGAAACCAATGAGATTGCGCGTTCCGACCACATCGCGTTATCACCTTGCGATTCGGGCATTAGGGAAACAAGCATATTGGTCAAATAGGATGCGGAGCCTGACGAGAACGGGTTCATCGTATTTGATGGGGCCTGAACGGCGGAGTTTCCGGTCATATAGTTTAGCACCAGCAAATCATCATCACGGCCAAAGCGGCGCACCAGCGCCGATAAAGATGACCATAGGTCTGTATCGGCCTTACCATCAACATACACGAACCCTGACCCCCACGTCATGGCATTGGTGACTAGCGATTTTAGCCCTTCGGTTTTACCTGCACCGGTTGTTCCCAGATAAAGAATATGTGTTCTGGCATCAGAATCCGTGAACCATACTTCTTCATTGTTATTATGCGTGTTTCCAACATATAAAACGCCTTCAGGCTTGCCGCTTCTACCGGGGCCGACATTGTTATTGTCTTTGTATTTATAGCGCTGCGCTGACATGGGTAGCTTAAATACAATGGAGCGGTCACGGGAATTTAACCACAGAAAATATGAGACCATAAATACCATGATCAAATCGGCAAATGTCGTGGCCCATGGCACAAAATAAATAGCGCCAGCGGCCATGATAAAAACGGTAGAGGCAATGGATGGTTGGGCCATAGAATCAGCAATACGCGTGCCGAGCGGCCGCACGTCACGAAGGACTGCCTCATGCTGATGTTCATATTTTTTATCTATGGCCATATTTTGCCGGGCTTTCGTTAACCGTTTTAGCTATTTACCGAGATCGTAAAAAATCATCTGCAGATACCGGCACACCGGCGCTGGATGCTGGATTGGCGGTGCCGGGCGTTGCTGGGTTGCTGATGGGTGTTCGTGTTCCTGCATTATCAACCGAGGTTGGAATGCGTGGTTGCATACTGCTCATTATGGTGATTAATGCGCCAATGATAATTAAGCATAAAATGGCGATAAACCATTTGCCGATATTGCTTTTATTTGTTTCTGATGAAGATGGCATGTGATAAACGGGTTGGCCAGCAGGTTGGATGGCACTTTGCGCACTGTAGGGTTGAATATGGCCATGGCCGTTTTTTAGGGCGCTTGATGTAGCCATAAGCGCTGCAACGGCTTCGTTTCGCGTTGAAAATGGGGCGATGCTTTCTTTTTTCTGCGCACCCTGTTTTTTTGTAATTAGAGCAAAATTTTTACCGTCTTCTACGACTTCAAATGCGGAAGATTTTGCATCGTTCAAGTCCATTTGCCAGACAATTGGCGTCAGGGCCTCAGGAAAAGAAAGGATCAGTTTTCCGTCAACGACACTGGCATTTGCGTTATCTGTTTTGTTTTTTTTCAGGGCGTGTATCATTTTTTCTCTCTGGTTTAATTTTTGTTTTTTATTTTGGCTTTAGACGGCTTTTTTTACGCTACGCTTTTTGGAGTTGCTGTAGTCGAGTTGTGGTATGGGGCGTGCTATACTTGAGTTCATATATTCGGTAATAGTTTCTATGGCACCTTGCATCTTGGGGACGGGGATAGGTCTGGATGTACGTTTTTCAGCTACATAATGTGACATGGCTCCTAGGGCCTCTAGGTGGAAACTTTGGCGGCCGATATTGTTAAGTGGGTACCAAAGTGCCCGGTCATACCCGCGCAGCCAGGCGAATTGTGCTGGTGCTAAAACGCCGCCTTCTTCACGGGCGGTGACAAGGGCGCGTAACAAGGCCGTGACGACGTAGGCATGTTGATTGCAATTGCTGAGTGTTTCACCGGATATTTTGGGGTCTTTGAGTATCGCGCGTGCCTCTTTCAGTAAGGTTTTATCTTTGCCTAGTTGAAGGCCGTTTTTGAATGTCCAGCATGAGGCAACGCGGCCTAACATCACATCTGATTCTTTGCGCTTGCGCGCCGCTTTCAGACAGAAAGATGCCAGTAAAATCTGTTGATATGGTTTTAATGCAGAAGGCCCCTTCCAGCGTGTGCCAAGCTGTTTACGAAAGGCTTTGAAAGCGGCATCTTCGTCAATTTTTCCATCAGGAACGGGGATTTCTTCGTATGCTAGCCATTCTTCTGGTCCTAATGCCTCCGCGAAGGAAGGCAATTCTGCCGGCACTGGTGTTCCAGGCGGTCTTGGTGGTTGCGTGGAGGGGTTGAAATCAATAAAAGGGCTGATAACTGGGAATACGAGAGATTGGCGACGAATGAGGCCCTCTAAACCTAATTTTTGACGATATTGCGTGTTTGGCCCTTTAAACATGGCCCACAATGCGGCCCCGGCCAAAATGATCACAAAAGGTATTTTCATGGGTTGCATGGTTAGGGCATTAAAAAGGGAAAGGTGATTATATCCCATTTTTTCTTTGTGGTAGTCAGGAGTGTTTTCAAACCCAGCTTGCCAGGGCACCATTTTTTCTGTCACGGGATAGTATACTTTGTATTGACCGTCTTTTATAAGGCCAATCATTTCCCCCAGATCGATAAATATTTTTACAATCCACATTTCACCATAGCGTATCCAGCGTACCATATTGCGCACTTCGTGATCATAGTAATACCAGAAAAGCCATACAAGTACGCCTATTACGACCAGGAGTATTGCCCAGCCAATTGCATTCTCATGTAACGTATTTTCTGCTTGTTGTCCGCCAGACAATAGATAGCCCTATTATGATAAAAGTTAAAACATACCCGTATATAGTAATTTATCAGAAAAATTGGGGTAATACCAATATGCGCCGATTAAAAATCTTTTCAAATTATTTTTGTAAAACTTCGTAAAAACAGCTTGAAATGTGTCTGGATTTTTGGCAAAACTCATAATCCTTTGTTGAAATGGATCGGCTGTGGTTAAACGCTGTTTTATTTTTAATTAAAGTTAGTGAGCTACAACGTTTATATAGTCTTGGTTTGACAATTGGTTTGCAATTATTTGATCAATAAGGTATAGCGTTTGTTCATAAGGGGGCTTCGATTTTTCTCCCGTCTTTTAATAAGGGCAAAGTAAAATCGGCGATATATTTTTAGGTAGTGTGCCGCAATAGCTCAGTTGGTAGAGCAGTTGATTTGTAATCATCAGGTCCGCGGTTCGAGTCCGTGTTGCGGCACCATCCTAGAAAGATCAGACATATCGTTTCTTACATTGTTGGGGTGTAGCCAAGCGGTAAGGCAGCGGTTTTTGGTATCGCCATGCGCAGGTTCGAATCCTGCCACCCCAGCCATTTTTCCTTTCATTTTCCTTCATCGTTGTTTATAATAATCCGCAAAACCAAGGTATACCAACGGTTTTGCTTTCACATTCTTTCGTTTGCTTTCGTTCTTCTTCGCATGCATTCGTAAAAATTGGGGGTATAATTTAGGGGTATACCCCAACATGCGGGGGTACGATGAAGCTCAAGGATATACAATGCCGACAGGCAAAGCCCAAAGAGAAGCAGTTTAAAATGGCCGATGGGGGCGGTTTGTATCTTCTCGTTAAACCCAATGGGAATAAGCACTGGCGCTTGAAATACAGAATTGGGGGTAAAGAAAAGTTATTAGCCATAGGTGCGTACCCCCTGTTTTCCCTTGCCGATGCAAGGCAGGCCAGAGATGACGCCAAAAGATTAATCGCAAATGGCGAAGATCCGGTAATTCATAAGAATAAGGCAAAGCAGACCGTAATACGGGATGCTAAAAATACATTTCAGGTTATTGCTATGGAATGGTACGAGGACCGCAAAGACATTTGGAAGCCGCGTTACGCACAGGAGGTTTTAAAACGACTTGAAGAAGACATTTTCCCTCATATCGGCAAGTTTCCAATCAAGGATATTAATCGGCCCCTTATATTAGAGGTTATAAGAAAAATTGAAAAAAGAGGCGCTGTAGACCTCGCCAAAAGGCAATTGCAGAAATGCGGGGAGATTTTTCGTTATGCCATTGCCTCTGGTCGTTTAGATGATGATCCGACGTATAAAATGTCTGAAGCCCTTAAACCGGTTAAAACGCAGCATTTTTCTTCAATTGAGGTCGAGGAGCTACCGCAATTCGTTGCTGACCTTAACGCCAATAAAGGCCGTCTATATACTACAACCCAAAACGCGCTTCGCCTTATGCTTTTGACTTTTGTTAGAACCAATGAGCTTATTAATGCCAAATGGGATGAGATTGATTTTGAACGCAAACGCTGGGTAATTCCAGCCGAACGCATGAAAATGGGCAAAGAACATATTGTTCCACTAGCAGATCAGGCGGTTAGGATATTAAAAGCACAGCGGGAAATTTCCGGGCAGTGGGACCATGTGTTTCCTAGCCCAGTCAAACCTAAGCAATCCATTAGTAACAATACTATTTTGGGCGCGTTAAAGCGCATGGGATATCAAGGGCGCATGACAGGCCATGGCTTTAGATCTCTCGCAATGGGGGGTATAAAGCAAGAATTGGGGTACAGACACGAAGTTGTAGACCGTCAACTTGCCCATACCCCCAAAAGCAAAATTGATAAAGCCTATGATCGAGCAGCTTTTTTGGAAGAGCGCACTAGGATGATGCAAGACTGGGCCGATTACATTGCTCGCATAGGAGTTGAAAAATGAGCAGGAAAGATCGATTGGCAAATATTTCTTTGCAAGAATTAAATAGTGCTCAAGAAGAGCTAGACGTTCTCTGCAAAAAATTTGGACTGAAACCATGGAAAATAACTGCTAAGAAAGCAAACTGGAAAGAACTATGTCTTAGAATGACGGGTATACCCGCTGTGGATCCTAAAAGTCCCGGTAGAAAGAGGCTTGATGAAGCTGTTGTCGATGAAATAGGTCTTGCCGTAGATATTTACTTGGATTTTGTGACTTTTGATAAAAATGGTAATGAAATAGAGACGCCACACAAAACAAAAGAAGACCTTTTTGAAATTATAGCAGAAATGAAAGGTATTAAACCTCGATTAAGGCCAAGTGGTGAAGAATCTAGTCCGACAGAAATTGTCAGAGGAATATATTATAATCGTTACAAAAAAGAATATCCCGAGAGGTTGCACCTTTATCGAAACAAATATTCGGGTGATTAAGCTTGGTAAGTTTTTATTCTCACAATTTAAAAAACCTATATATCGTGTTTTTTAATCATTCCATCCTTTTCAGGAATGAACGGAGCTGCTCTCCGTTTTTTAACTTGAAAAGGAAGAAAATATGCATACCGAACTTTTATCAGTAAAAGAAGCGTGTGTTGCCCTTAACTGTGGCGTCACAAAGCTTTATAAACTATTCAACGATCAAAAAATAAAAGCCATTAAGTGCGAGGGCAGGACTTTTGTTACCCGTGCGGAAATTGAAGCGTTTATTGCCTCTCTTGAAAATTACAAGCCTCAGAAAATGCGAGACGTGTAATGACAAAATCTTCGAGTGCGGCCTTATTAACCGACAAAACCCACAAAACTCACAAAACCGTCCCTGTTTCAAATGACACCTTTTGACCTGCCCCACATGATGGTACCAGTTCGAGAGTTAGTCACTGGTTTGGTTTCAATGCGTTAGCCACCATGTGTGGTGACTCAAGCGTAGCGTAAGGCATCACACATGGTTTTGGCAAGATCGTTTGTGGTGCAGGTGGCCTATAACCGAGCGAACTATGTGGCCTTTTTGTGTTGTAATGCACCCTCCAACGCTCGATCAGAACCTGCGCTTCATGCAGAGTATCGAACAATTCACGATCCAATAATTCATCCCTGAGTTTGCCGTTAAAGCTTTCATTATAGCCATTTTCCCATGGGCTGCCCGGCTCGATATAAGTCGGTTTTACCTCCATCTTTCCCAGCCATTCCCTGACCGCTATAGCTGTAAACTCTGCGCCGTTATCGCTGCGGATATGATCAGGCATACCGCGATCAATAAACAGGTTTTCAAGTGCTTCGAGTACATCACCGCTTTTGAGCTTTCGTTTTGTCACGATTGCCAAACATTCGCGGCTATATTCATCAATCACGGTGAGCATTCTGAATGCCCGCCCGTCTTTTGTTCGATCATGCACGAAGTCGTACGCCCAGACATGGTTTCGCCAGGATGGACGCAGCCGAATGCAAGAGCCGTCATTCAGCCATAACCTTCCTCTCTTGGGTTGCTTCATCGGAACTTTCAGCCCTTCACGCCGCCAAATACGCCACACGCGCTTGTGATTAACCTCCCAGCCTTCGGCTTGAAGAAGCGCCGTGATACGGCGATAACCATAGCGGCCATACTCACTGGCAAGCCTTATAATGGCTTCAGTCAAAGCATCTTCATCATTGCGGCGCACATGTTCGCGGCGCTGCGTTGAACGGGGTTGTTTTATCACCGCGCAAGCCCGGCGCTCTGATACGCCGAGCTTTTCACTTACGTGATCCACGCACTCACGGCGGGCGGAAGGGCTTAATACTTTCCCGACAAAGCCTCTTCCAAGATCAGCTTATCGAGCGTTAAGTCCGACACAGCCTTACGCAGCCGTTGGTTCTCTTTTTCTATTTCCTTAAAACGCTTGGCCTGATCGATATTGATCCCGCCATATTCTTTGCGCCAGCGATAATAGGTCTGCTCTGATATACCGCATGAGCGGATCGCCTGCTCAGCAGGCTGCCCCTTAGCGGTATAAATCTCTACCTCGCGTAAGATTTTGATGATTTCCTCTGTTTTGTATCTCTTGCCTCGGCTCATAATCTGTCTCCTTTCATAAAGACTTTTATAAACCAATTCCTAACTCAAAAAATGGACCGATTTTAGGGGGCAAGGTCAACACATGCAGTTTGATATTAATAGAGCATTTCCCTACCCAGTACTTAGACCTGACGTTGATGATTATATCGATGGTGATATGCAAGCGATCATTGAATTCGTAAGTTCAAGCAATGGTAAAAATGTAGTCGCCAAGATAAAATTTGATCTCAGCATTCCTCAACTGAAAGAATTAATCAAAACAAACTATGCTCAATACTCTATGGTTTTTGAGTGCAGAGACACCTACTATCGTAAGGCTATCTTATGCTCAGAAGATGAATTTGAAGTAGAATTTGAAGAGGGAGAGCTTCGTGGCGAAGTACAGGCAAAACCATACATAATAGCAATCAAAGACATAAAAGAGTATGAATGCTCCTTTATAAACCCTGAGTTTGGTTTGAAAAAATTTTCGTTCGATGAAGGTTCTGTGTTAGCTGTAGATCGGCCCTACTGTGTGTATATCGATAAAGATGTATTCAAACCTTTAAGCTCTGTTTTTACTTTAATTTCCGAAGAAAATGTAAAGGGTTATGAGTGGCAGATAAGGCTACAAGATGATTACGTTCATATCGTAGTTAGCAAAGACTTAAAATCCACTATAGATTTAGCAAGAAATACAAAAAAAAATAAAGCCGTATTAATAAACTCAATATATTTTGCAGCTGTTGTACAATGCCTTTCATCACTCAAAAACATGCCAGGAGAATATGACTCATTTAGATGGGCAGAAGTTGTAAAAGAAAAATGTTTTAATCTGGGCTTAGATTTAGAAAAAGAACATGAATACCAAATAGCACAAAAACTCATGAAAATGCCTTTTTCAATGATAGATGCGCATGTATTTAATATGGAGCAAGATTAATGGAAAAACTTAAAATTCTAAAATCTTCAACTTTATATGATTTGAAGAAATCAGTAAGATCCAACCTAGATAGATACAGGCAAGGAACCTTCGAAGATTACTTCAAAGACGAAACACTAACTATGTCAATTGATATAGAGTATTCACCCGAAGAGTTTAAAGAGCTTATACCTCCAAAATCAGCAGAGCTTTATGATATTGAAAACACTCTAATTATCGGCAGAGCGTTAGGAAACCTAACACCGTATGAGGCTAGAGACGAACGTCTCTGGGCTTATATTACTCATACCGTTGGCCTCGAATATGCCAGAAAAAGATGGCAAATACCAGAAAACGATAATGACGCCGTGAATTACATTCTGAGCCATATATTTGCCACCAGTAAAAGGCATGTTGAAAGAGACAATGCGATATCTAGGCTCTGGTGGCTATTTCATTTGTGCAACAGAGCAGACGACATCCCTCTCGAATTAGCTTTGAAAGTCTTTCTTTATAGATCCGATGTAAGAGCCAACATCGTTGAAAGACCGTCAACATCACAATCACTTCCTTTGTTTGGTGCCATCCTTACAAAATTAATTGAATCTTTTGAAGGAGAACAAACATTATTTGAGAGACAAACTTTCAGGAGCTTCATTAAAGAAATAAATACCTTAGGCGGATTTATTTTGCTTGATTGTTTATCAAGAAGCAAAGTGAGTGAAATGCTTGATGAAGTAATATTCAATAAGTTACAAATCTCCAAAGTTTAATGGGCACTGCTACTTATGAATTTCAGTTAATCTCCTGCGCATAAATTCAAACTAATATAAAGCAAGGGTTTAACCATTCTAAATGGTATATCCGCACAATGTTCTTATAATAAAACAAAATATTTATTCAAATAAACGCGACAGAACTTTCAGAGGGGAAAAGATCCATGTCAATTACTAAAGTGAAATGTTGGTATATTCCGGGTGCTATATTAGATAAAGACTCTGTTGAAAAAAGTGAACCAACACTCAGCCTAGTAAAAAAAAGCATGCTAAAAGCCGGATATCGGGCTTACTGTTTAACAGACAGAATAGAAATAGAAAAGTCAGCTTGGTACAGTGACTATCTAGCAGGAGATCAAACTTATTTCTATATAGAGGGGTCTGGTGTGTTTCGTTTAGTTAACATTGATCTTGTCGAAAACGAGTTCTATTTCGAGAAATCAAATATCCCCGCTGGTTTCAAGCCTTGGATATTCTTCAGCTGGCAAAGCGATTACAATCCATCAAGAAGTCATATCAAAGACGCAATTAAAAAAGCCATAGAGACCATAAACTCAAGAAACCCTAAAGTCCCAGTAGAAATCGTAGAATCTACAAGAGATGAAGATGGGTCTGGAGACATAGTAGAGGCCATAAAAAAGAACATAGATAGAAGTCTATGTTGTGTTTTTGATATTACTAATGTTAGCACAGTTCCTGCAAAAAATGTTGAGGAAAGCGAACAAGATACAAATGTAAAATTAAAAGATCTCCCTAATGCTAATGTTGCGTTCGAATTAGGTTACGCTTTATGCAGGAAAGTGGATAGCCAAGTATTCTTAGTTAAGAAAACTAGAGAAGATCTCAATGAAGACAATTGCCCTTTTGATTTTGATAAAAGAAAAAGAATAAAATACAACAATAAAACTGAAGTAGTTACGCAGCTAAGTGAACTAATAATCAAGCACTTTGAAAAAATTGGTTATATTGAACCTCAGCAGAACTAAAGGGCTTACCGTGTGTTTACCGTTATTCCCGCTAAATGCTGTAAAACCGTGTAAACACAATGCACAATAAAGCAACTTCTAAGATATGCTCTAATATGGTCAGAAAACGTGTCGTTACGTGCATTTTTATGCGTAAACACGTGCATGAGTATCGTTTAATATCAATGGGTTACCGATTCTGAAGGTCGTCAGTTCAAATCTGGCCCCCGCAACCAATTTATTGTGTAAGGACGTCTTAGGGCGTCCTTAACTATTTGTAATATAAGTTATAAACAGCTCTTTGCGTTCGCCCGCGTTCGTTCAAATTCTCTAATTTCATTATTTTTGACAGTACAAAGCACCGTACAGAGATCAAGAAAAACCTAATTTTTTATCTATATGTCAAGTATCTACCCGACTTTATTGGCGACAACCATCGCAATCAAAAAACTTTACTGCTTCAACACATAACCACTTTCCGGATACACCCATGCATCAAACGGCGGTTTTGGAGCGCGGTACGGGGGGCTGAAGTTGAGGAGGTTGATGCTGTCTGACTTGAACCACTGGGCGGTGCTCTCGAAGATGAGGGAAGTCTTTTGCGGGCTTAGGGTAAGTATGCCATTTGATACGTTTAAGTACTGACCAGGGTTTGAGATGGATTCAAAGGCATAGCGGTTATCGCCGCCATCGCTCTCAGGGATCATTTTGAAAGATGCGGCTTTTCTGAACGCTTCGCTTTCATCCATGTAATCAAATCTCAGCGCGCCGTCTTGGCTGACTTTAAGAACTTTTTGATGGTGCGCCCAAACGAACCAATCCGCAAAATGCGGCGCGTATGGGTCGCTTGTATGGTCGCGCGTTGGTTTACCGTCTGAAAACTCAACAGGGCGCGCATGAGCAAAGGTCACTGTGGTCGCGCCATTATCAAATCCAGGTAATGTTAAAATCTCTGTTTTCGGCGCAGTAACGGCTGGGATATAGACAATGCCATTCGCGCCCACATGTGAGGGAAGTCTTTCGAGTGTGACAGAACCTGGCGAAGTCGTCATCACCGCGCTGTCATCGTCGCCTTTTTGAAGCAATGCATTGCCAGCTTTAAGGTAAGCACCCATATAAATATATTCAGCGCGTTTCTCAGCCTTATTCCAAATAGACTGCGCCGTCCCAAGCTTTTCTGTATTTATTTGCAGAGTTGCTACGCCAGCAAAATTCACAGTTTCAATGCTGTCAATTGTTTCCAATTTAAAAACTGTCGCCTGCGCGCAAGGCGCTTGCTCTATTACGTTATTATCCGCCACGGTTAAACAGTTCCCAGACAGTGCGTTTTGCAGCTTAACTTCGCCATTGCCTTCATCGATTTGTAAAAACATTTCTGCGCCGCTGGCTTTGCAGGCGCGGTGAGCGATTGTTCCATTGCCTGAATCATATAAACATGTACGGCTGTTGCGTGGGGAGATTAGGAAGCGCGTTTTATCCGTACCACCAAAAGCGATATATTGATTGGGATTATCATCCGCGCAAGGGGCAATCACCATATCTCCATCTAACGTCATATTACCCGTCATACACAGATTATCATTCGCTGCCGGCCTAATGCGTGCTGTTTTAGGCAACTCTTGTATCGCTGAGAAATCATTACCAAGCATCGGCACCCAGCGACGCTTACCGGCTTGCATCGGGTCATCAGCGCAGTCCACTAAGCCTAAATTGCTTTTATCACCGCCTTCTAGGTAAGTAGGGTATTGCTGACGCAGCTGCTGCCTTAAAGTGTTTTTATATTGCGTCGCTTCATCTTTTAAATCTTTCACACGCTGGATAAGACGATCATACTCCTCCTTAACCCGCGGGTCAGTTATCCTCAAACCATTGCGTATTCTAAAGTCTTCTTTATCTCTTATGACTTGGCTTTCTGCTGTTGTGATATTCTCACGCATTGCTTTTAACTGTGGGTCAGCATTGACGAGTTCTTCGACTTTATTGACATTGTCACGGCTATACACTTTGTCCTTGTAATGATAATTACGCAGGCACATACCCTCTGGTGATATCAACTCCCCTTGCTGTGAATAGCGCCATTTTGCGCTGTCCGACGCACAAGAACCGAAGCCAGCAGGCCTAATATTACCGTCAATCTTTACGACGCTGCGGTTTTGGCCTAAGCATGTGTCGCCTTGGTCACTTTCCACATCGCCTGCATCAATATATTGCCTGTTGCCGCGTTCACTAAGAATAGGGTTTCCGTTCTCATCAACAAAGTCTCTAACATCTACTTTAAATTCAACATTTTTCTTCACAATGCGATTTTGGGAGTCAAAGAAAAATGCCATCGTGTTGACTATAGCTTGGTGTTCATTGGTTAAATCACAATTGGCTTTGATACGCAGGTCGTAATACCCTGTTGTCTCTTGCAGGCAGCCTTTGTAAGTACCATCAGAGCCATGATAGTTCAGCAGCATCCCGACGCCTTCTGAACAGGTTTTTAAGGTGTTATTCCAATATTCATTATGCTTGCAGTGACCTGGGCTTTTGCGATCGCGTTGAACTTTGCGAATATCCGTATTAAGGCTGCTCGACATTTTACGCGCTTCACGGATGCGGGCATTTTCAGCGCGAACGCGATATTGCTGCCATTCCTGCAAAATAGGTAGCATTTCATAACGCGCCAATTCAAAGGCTCTCTTTGCCTCTGCCGCCGCGCTATCGATGACGTTTTGCGCTACCGCATCAGCTGCGTAGCCGACAAAGCGCACATTTGTTTTTGCATTGCCGCCCCAACCCGTACAATCCTCTACAGCGTTCACCCATGGGCGGTTATTTTCATCTTTAACGGCATCTTCTGTCATGGAGGCTGTTAAACATTTTCCATTTTGAACATTTTCAAAGACATATTGATGTTTGGTGAGCACATCAATAAGCGGGATATTACCTGATTTATCAATGCGGTTATTAATAATCGGCCATGCCTTCCATTGGGCTTCTTCATAAACAGAGGCAGGCCAGCACCAACGTGTCATGACAGCATCGCTATTCTCACCCGTTAAGCCGACACATGGGTGTTCGTGTTGGTTCCAAAACGCGGACCCCATGATAGAGAGCGTATTATCGTCATCCAGCACGCGCAGCCTAACGTGCGTTCTAAGGTCTCTATCAAGGCCTGGCGCATCACCGCATTTAATAAGCCTATGCGGGCCTCTATCCCACCAGTTTAGGCAGCGTCCGCTTTGGACATGGGTGATTTGACCACGAATGGGTACGTCTTTGGCAAGGTTCCAGTCAGGCACAACTGATGTCCCAAGCCATGGCGTTGCACTTTCACAGTTCCCCATGGTCAGGGCATTGTTTTCATTTCTCGTGATACATTTATCGCCATTTTTGAGTTTCATATCATCGGTATAGGTCCACTCCTGATTAACGGCGCCATAAGCACAGCGATGAACATAAACATCATCTTTGTTAAGACCGCTACCCATATCTTTCAAACGGCGGGTTAAACACACGTCTTCGTCTGGGCCTAAGAAATTACCCACCTTACCGTTATAAGCTTTTTTGACGGCTCTAATCTGGTCGGTTGCGCTATCGAGATGGAATTGATTAAACCCATTGCCTTTACATGTGCCAACGCCTAAAGCGCCTTTTGCAAATGTCGGGGGTCCAATACTCCCGAGAAGAGCATTGATACTGGTCGTATGCGCCGTGACGATACATTCACCTAAGCCATCGCTTTGACGCGTTGTGTTATCAAACAGAACAACTGCTCCATGCTCAAAACACTGCCTAAAAATCTGGTTCCAATATCTTTCTCCGGCAATACAACGCAACGGGTTGACCGTATACCATGTGCGTTCTGACGTTTTGAAGATGCCTGTCACCGCATCATACCCTGCGCTGATGGCGCTGCCCATAAAGTTGGTTACCGCATTGTTCGTAACCGCATTTACAGCTGCATCTTTCAGCTGCCTGGCTTGGTCATAGGCTGCGCCAATTGCTTGCCCAGCGCCGGGACCAAGAACGGGAACTTTATCAAGGCCCATTTTCACAAGGCTAATCCCCGCATCACCCAGCGCCTCTGCCGCGTTCAACGGCATTTGCGCCATCTTGCCTGCGTTTTCAAGCGCTTCACCAGGATTTGTTATGAGCCCGCCAACGTCGTCAACCAGTTCTTCTGCATTGCCAACGGGGTCCGATATAACATCAACAACGCCCTCGGCAATATCTTTAAACGCCTCACCAATATCACTCGCGCATTCAATAGGATCTGGTACCATAGGGCGGAATGATGTTAACAAGGCAGTCGTCATACTCTCTGCTGTGAAGCCACTTAGCTGCAATGACCCCGAAATATCAAGCGGCGGAATATCGGTACAGCTGCCGGGACTATTAAAACTCAGCGTTGTGCCGTTAAGGGTCATGGTTCCCGTGCGGGACAGAAGACCACCAATAGAGACATCTGCATAAACGCTTGCCGTTGGATCGAGCATAGAGCCGCGCGAAACATCAAATGTGCCTTCAACGCCTAGTGATATGCCCGCGACCTCAGCGCCAGGCACTTCAAGCTTACCATTAAAGCTTAAGTGCTGCGGCCCGCCGAAAATTGGCGTGTTACCTGATACAGTGATGATGTTAGAACTAAAGGGCGATGGAGGCGTCACAGTCCCTTGCACCAAATAGCCATCACTTAAATTCACCTTATAAACGCCATTTGCTAAATCTGTATCAAGCAGTCCCATATCCACTGTAAACGCCCCAGCGACCTGTAACCCAAGGCCCAAAGGCGGGCGGTCAATATCCAGGTTGGAGGGCGGCGTACTGCCTGGCGTACCGAAATAGATAACCGGGTTTTTGACCCCAATCATTGATAAAGGTGATTGTTCGATGAGTGAGAACATCCCGTTATTTGCATTATCAATAAGGCTAGAAAGCTGATTAATCATGCTAGGCGCATTTTGTTTTAATGTGCTGAGCAATGGATCTGGCGGCGTCGGTAATTGGTCGAGGCCGAGTATAATCGCATCTTTTAACTTTGACCCGCTTCTAAAGGCCAAATCAAAAATGCTTTTTTGAACGCGCGCTAAATCAACAGGCGTTAAGAGCAACTCATTTGTATCTTTGGTTTTGGCAAACTGTACTGCTAAATCCGTCGGCACACCGCCCGCCCATGTGGTATCAAGGTCAAAAACAAACGCCTTATTCGTGTTGCCTTGCTTGAAATCTGCACGGTCTGTGTGAATGCCAATGGTGATGCCTTTTTCTTCCATGCCAAAAGAAATGGATGGGTTTTGTAAGCGATAGCCTTCTAGCCCTAGCGGGTCAGCCCACTGACCATTAACGCTGGTGCTGCCTGTAAGGGATGTCCCGTCACTGCCTGCGCTGTAAGTTAATGCAAATGTCCCGTCTAAAGGCTGCACGACAGTGGGGTCATCAAGGCGGCGCGGTTTAATTTTTGCATCAGCAGCAACGCCGACTTCAACGCTGCCTGCGCTGCCCTTCTTTGATTGTACGAAAAGCTTTAAGTTTGCATCCTTAAATTCAATAAATTCTTTTACGAAGTCAGGGAAACTTGGTGTAACTCCTTGAAGCATAGTGTAAAACCCAAGTGACGGGTCGCCCCCGTCAAACATACCGCCAACTGAACCCGCAATATAAATCTCATTCGGTTCACCCTTATCATTGGTCGCTTTAATGCCAAAGGGCGTTTCTAACATTGCAGGGATTGGCGCTGGGAATATGGATGGGTTCACGCGCGTCATAAAGGTCAGCCCATCATCGACTTTTAATTTATAGGCCTCATCTTGGTCTATTAAGCCTGCTAAAACATCATCATATATCGCATTAGGTATAAAATTCGCATCGAAACTGTCAATTGCGCGCGGGCTGATAATCACTAAGCCTTTTGGCAAGGTCACATCCCTAAAGGGCGGCGGAATATCATCGACCATTTTACCAATGGCGAGGTCTTTATCGTATCTTAGGAACAGCGCCGCCCCATCATTATCAAAGATAACCGCGCCGCGCCCATCAAAATCCAAGCCCTTGGCCGTAAACTGTAAGTCGCCACCAATCGCGTTTGTACCCAAAACAATTTTGCGGAATGTCGCATCCGCGATATCTTCCGCCCCAGCAGGAAGGGAAAGCAGTTCAGAGATCTTCAATTCACCTTCAAAAGTCACAGAAGCAAATTCAGGTTCCCACTGCATGGACTCTAAATCAATACTGACCTTGCCTGCTTGCTTTCTGAAAATGCCATCCCCCGTGAAGCTTAGTTCTTGAGATGTACTTGCACCCTTTTTCTCAAAGCTAGCCCCTAGCCCCAGATTAGTGACTTGCAGCTCAGGGATTTTGAAAGGGTTATTCCATAGATAATCTGAAGATAGTGCGACTTCTAAACTGTTCTCAGTCTCTGACGTTTCTTCATATGTTAGTGTGCCACTCATATCAAGGAGTGTGTTTTTACCTGGCGCCTGAACATTGGCTTTGGTTTCAATCTCAATCGCCGCGCCTTCGACATTGGATAAGACAATCTCACTGTCTCTATACGTCACAAGGCTTTCTGGAAAGTTCTTCACCTTGAAACTGTTCAGCATCCCGCGCAATTCGCCATTCATTCTGCCTGCCTCGCTGTCTTCGGCAAACACACCGAACAGACCAATGCCGCCGCTAATATCAAGGTAATCATTGATAAAGCGCGTGACTTTGCCGCCAAAAATATCTGTCGTTTGCGTGCGCCCTGCGAGGGTTAGGCCTTGCCCGATGGTCATGTCATCATCTTCTTCAATTACCCCTTTTAAGAGGGGCTGAAGGTTTTCAGACGCGTCTTTATAAGCCAGTTCGCGCGTTTCTTTATTGCTCCACACAATCAGCGCGGGCGCAAGCTGAAGATCAGTGACCGCTTCAGGCAGGAAGTCATAAATGGATGTCGGTTTCAGCGCATTAAACTGCAGAAATACATCAAAATCATCAGCAGCCTCCGCGGCCTCTTCACGGGCGAAATAGGCTGTGGCTTCCAGCGCCTTATTCTGCCGCGTAAGTGTACCCATCATCTCGCCGGGGGTGAGGCTTATATCTTTAACGCCGAACTCATCGACTTTGGGCATATCCTTTAAACCCGGCAAGTCATTAAAGGCGATAGGCCCTTCCGTTTCAAAAGACCAATTGGTGATTTCCAATTCATCCGGTTTAATCTCATAAGACATTGTGCCGAATAAATCGAGTTCCGCGCGGTCCGCGACGCTATTGCTCCAAACGGTTGTGTCCAAAGTGCGTTTTAAGGCGCCGTCTTCCTCCACTTGCGTAAATGTCCCTGAAAATGCGTATTGGCGGATATTCAAAAACGGCAACCCAAAGGCATTTTTCCAGCCAAGCCCTTCAATATCGGGACTCTCTGCGCCATCTTCACTGACGCGTTCTAATGCGCCCATGGCCGCGCCTTCAACAGCCTCTGCATTAAATGTGGTGGCTGCGGCAATGCTGACTTTACCTTCTGTTTCACTGTTTATGCCGTTACACAGCACATTTAAATTTCCCTGAACAGACAGCTTACCCGCCATAGGAATATTTTTAATGCCGATTTTCTTTTCTGGCAGGTTCAAATTCAGCGCCGTGACAATCGATGGTTCAATATCACCGTCAATTTCTTTTAAAGAAAACTTGGCATTGGTAAAGCTAACTGCGCCTTCTGCATAAGGCGGTTTAAAATTCGGAATAGGAAAACTTAAATCCAAACCCGTTAAAGCTGCGCTTGATGTCTGCTGACAAGCTTCGCTTTTACTAGATGGGCGTTTCGGTGCATTCGGAATATCAAAGGACAGGTTTTGTAGCTGGCTAAGCTTAAAATGCCCTTTAACCGTATAACCGTCCTCCCCCATGCCGTATGCTTTCATGACAGCCTTTGCATTATTATCAGCTGGCGCATATGTCCCGATAACCGTCACGCCCGGATGAATGGTTAGCGGGAATAAATCCTTATAATCCTTCTGCACTTTGACAAGGTCAGATAACGGCGCGGGCATATCATCAAATGTTGCGTACTCGATTTTCTCTGCGCTTTCGGGCTGCATATAGAATACCGCGTTCAACAGGCCAAAACTGCCTAAATCTGTATTGCGGATTTTTGGAATATAGGTGCCCAAGTCAATCGATTGATGCTGAAGCCCCGCAATGACTGCAAACTCTTTCGGGTCAAGTTGATGCAAAACAGCTTCAACAGGTGAACCATCAAGTTCGACAGTGCCTTTAATCGTGTCTTCTGTAACGCTAACTCTGGCAAGCCTGACTTTATCCGCACCCGGAACAGCTGTGCCAACAATATCGGCGAGAGTCATATCCCCTTGCTTGGTAAATGTTTGATTATCAGGAAGCTGACCTCCCTCTCCAGCTGGTGCCCCTTCATTCAGGCCAGACATCAACCAGTTCAGGCTATTTGCGCCAAATGCCTTACCGTCAGGCGTTACGCTTATCGCGTTTAAACGCCCGGGCTGAATGCTCCATTCCCCCGTCAGAGCATTCCTTGAATAGACGCGCCCGCCGCCAAGTGCTTCGTCATAATCGGCGCCAACAATATAAACCGATCCATCACCACCAACGCCAATATCCAAAGCTTTGGGCGCTTCGCGGTCTTGTATCCATGTGCCGTCAGCATAAACAAAAACCAGCCCTTGATTATCCACGCCCCAAGGCCGGCCTTCTGGGTCAACATCAATGCGGTCTAAAACACCTTTTACAGGCATCCAGTTCATCGCTTCACCCGTCGGGTCAAATTCACCTTGCAAAGTAACCAATCCGCCCGCACTGTTCTGCGCGCTGGCAAGCCATATCTGCCCTGCACTTAACCCCACATCACCGGCGCGCACACCAGTGGACACCCAACCTTTATCGCCTTTTATATAAAGACTGCCGCTTTCCGTTAAGGCGGCGATGCCATCTTCAGACGCATCAATATGTTCAAAATCACTGCGCCCGCCTTCTGGCTGCCAGTCTTGGCTGTTCCATTTATAGACTTTCTTATCTGTGCCAATAATATAAGACTGCCCATCATGGCTGACCGATACATCTTTCGCGCGAATATTATCCTGCATCCAATCGACATCCGCCATAGCGGGCAGCGGGTTAGACCATGCGGCGATGCTTAATGTGGTGAGGAGAAGTGCTTTGCGTATATTCACTGATTACCTCCCAAAATAAACGATTTGAGAGTCAGGAAAATTGGCCACAATCGGGTTGCCACGTGAGTCCACAGCAACGCGCGTCACGCCTGTTTTATTGGTTTTCACAAAACGCTTGGCTGTTTCATCCCATTTCTTAAGAACGCCGTATGTATTAACGATATAGACACTGCCATCTTGCCCCACGCCAATATCTTGCGCTTTATCATCCGCATTAAAGGAACGCAGCTCAAAACTATCTGTACTCGGCACAAATTCATAAACATTATAAGTGGTGCTGACAGCCCATATATCATCGCGCGTTTTGCCGACGCCGACGCGCATGAAATCGATAGAGTCAAAAAATGACACGTCATTGGCGGTCTCCGGCTTAAATAATTCAAGTTCATCGTTCGGGGCAATATTAAACACATAGCCATCAGCGCTGTAATCTAAGTCAGGGGTTTGCGAATCATCTAGCGGAGAAGAAAATGTTGCTGCGCTAAAGTCTTGAGAAGACTGTACAACTGGATCAGTAAATACAGAACCAACATAAGTCGTTAGTACCGATTGATCTGTACAGTTTTCATTCCACTCTAATATCAAGGATGGAATAGCTGGAGATGGTGAAGTCGGGGGTATTGTGCCATTAACGTCAGCTTTTACAAGTTCGTCAACAGCAAGGCCAACAGTCACATTCATACGTTGCAAATAATCCAAATATGAGAATGAACGCGACAATGAATTGTAGACCCAGTTACGGCCTGTACCGTTCGTACAAGATGAATCATAACCGCTCGCGATGATAATATCATCCGCCCCAGCTGTTATATCCAATAAGCCAGATCCAATAGAGCCAATACCACTCGCTGTGGTTGGGATAGTCACTTGATCAAAGGATATCGATTGTACAATCTGCACACCACCATTATTGCCTAAAACATTTGGTTGTTCGGTTGTGACCTCTTCTGTGGCTTCCGTTTTTGTAGCAAGAATACGGTCTTTCGTTTCATCACGTTCAAAATAACGCGATGCATAGATTTTACCGTCTGTATTAATAATCCATGGACGATCGCCAGGACCTAGCGCTACGCGCGAAACTTGCTGATCTTGCGCAATAATGTCAAAGACATCCTCAGCAGCGTTATAACGACGTAATGCTGCGTTTTTATCTACGATAAACACAGACCCTGCAGGGCCAACAGATATGTCACTAGCCTGTATATTTTTCTGCTGGCAAGAGGCGCCTTCATCACAGAAAAATAAACGATCAACATTATCAACGACCCAATAAGCGCCCTGTTTTGTGGCAGCAATTTGCTGCGCACGCGTGCCAAGCAACGTAAATGTAGTACGGAGTTCAGATAAGCGAATAACGCGTTCATCATTGTTCACCGCCAAGATACGGTCATCTCCATAAAGCGTTAAATCAACTAATTCTTCCGCCAAATTAACTTGCCGCCATGCTTCGCCATCATGTTCCAGCAAATTATCATTTGACCCAATACCGACAGGGAGACCAGAACTTTGAATGGCTAAGCGTTCTAACGTGCCCGGGAAATCATAAAAGCGGCCTTCTCCATTTGACCAGCGGCGAATATTCCCTGAAGTTGTCAGGCCAAAAACGCTGCCATCGCGGCCTATGGCTAAATCTTCTAACCGTTCAGTATTTGACGCCAATTCAAATGTAATCGGGCGATCATCGATGACTTCAGCCGGGTCAGTGCTGCCCCCACCGCCCGGTTTGGTCACAAGACCATCTTGTTCACGCTGTTGAATGGTTTTGTGTCCTTGGGCAAAGATTTGATTACGGTCTGTCGTTATCCAAATTTGCTGTTCATGCACGGCGAAGGACTGCACATTTTGTGCAGCATAAAATACTTCAAACTGACTTTTATCTTCATTCCATTGATACAGTTTTTTATCACTTTTTAAGGCAAAAACACGCCCTGAAGCATCCGCGGCAATATCAACCGCTTGTTCACTTAATCCAATCCACGCATCATCAAGGCGTCGAGCAATGCTGCCATCAGGAAGAACAACCCAAATAAGGCCTTTATCATCAATTGTTATCTTCTTCGCAGTGCCATCAAGCGAACTCCATTTACTGGTTTTTGCCGCATAAAATGCAAGCGTTTTGGTGTTGGTCGCCACATAAGCATTGCCATCCCCATCAATTACAAAATCCTCTGCGCCAGAGCCAATAGCTTCCCACTGCGTGCCTGTAAAACGGCGCAGACGTTTACGCTTATCAATACCCCATAAGCTGTCTCCATCACCGCCACCAATTCTGATCATGTCCTGACCAATACGCTGCCAGCGCGCATCACTATGAATATAACGGTAGACATCACCATTAGACTCTAACGCTGCAACAGCGCCATCTTTGCTAATCGCGATATCAATCGCAGCGCCTTGAATTTTTTCCCATTGATTGACTTTAGGATGATTAACCGTAATCTGCGCATAGCTTGGAGAGCTCGTTCCTGCAAGAACGAAACACAATGCGATTAATAGCGTGAGTTTCCTTATAGCCGCCCCAAGCATTATCTACCTCTCTTAATAGAAGAGGAAATCAAGAGCCTGCTTTAGACGCTTTTCATGGGTATCACGTGTGTTCCAGCTTTCTAACTGAAAATCACCAGTACGGTACTCATTGAACAGCGCGTTTTTACCTGTTGTTGTAACAATATCAGCCATTGTGGCGCGCGGCACAAACCAATTCTCATTACGGCTTTCAAAAGTTGAGAGAGACTTTTCGAAGTCTGACAACATCGATTCAGCGCGGGCACGTTCTTCGGCGCTTCTATTCGCATATTGTGCGCGGCGGGGCGTCAGCATAATCAAGACTGATTTTCTATAGTCTCGCTTGGCCTCGTTTGAGAATAAATACTGCATGACAGGAATGTCACCAAGCAACGGCACGGCGTCACGTGAGTTTTCTGTTTCTTTCTCACTTAACCCACTCAAAATAAGCGTCTCACCAAATTCCATGACCACATTCGCGTTCACATTTGTATTTGATGTATCCAAACGGAATTCAAACTGAACAGAGCTGCTCGGTGATGTTAAGAATGTTCGCTCTGCCTCAACTTGAAGCTTAACTTTATTATCAGGCAAAAATTCTGGCGTTACGCCGAGTTTCACACCAATCTGCTTGTTCACCGAAATAGAAGATCCGTCACCGCCAGATACCGCCGCTGCGACAACATCAACACCTGAGAAAAATTCTGACTTCTCATTCGCCAAAGCCACTAAAGACGGGCTTGCCAAGATTTCATTTCGGCTATCAAGTGTATTAAAGATGTTTAGAGAATAATTCACCGCAGGAATAGAAATCAAACTCGATAAAGTCCGCGTATCCGTATCACTATTCGCAGACGTATTATCATCAATATTTGTTGTGCCAAACGACCAGCCTGCAGTGTTTGTAAGCGGGTCACCGAATTGCAGCTCAAGCCCTGAAAGTAGGTTCAGACCTCTGTTAGAGCTTATATCTTCTTGCGTGCGGATAATAACCACATCAACAACAACCATATCTGAATTAACAAAGCTATCATCAGCGCCTAAATCTTCAATGTCACTTGTATCCGCACCCGGGATTGTTGGCACGCCTGCACCAGAGGGCAGGAGTTGTGCCTGAAGGATGTTACCAGCCAAAGGGGAAATGGCATTCGCATCACCTCCTGATTTAACCGCCTTGTGGAAACGTCCCCATGATTCAACACGCTTATTTAAAAATTCATAGGTTTCAGGCGTATCTATAAATTTCGCAAGTAGTTTATTTGCTTCCGCTGGACGGTCAAGCGCTGCATTGGTCATGATATTGGCGCGCAAGAATTTCTCTTGGTCTTCCAAACCCATATCAAGCGCAGCAATTTTATCTAAAGACGCCTTAGCCGTCCGTGCATCCCCCGCATAATAAGACGCACGCGCAAAGTCATAAAGAATATCAGCATCGTGCTCATCCATAACGGCAGCTGCTGCTAAAGTCGCCTGTGCTTCTTTAAACTTGCGCTGATCTAAATAAGAAAGGCCTAAATAATATTTCGCCAGAACATTGCTGTTATCAAACTTATACGCCATTTGATACCCTTGTTCGGCATATTCATAGTTCTTGGCATTGCCGCCTTTCGCCATCAGGTGATAGGTCAGCGCATTGACAAAATGCAGATGTGAATTGCTTAAATCCATTTTCAGCGCTGTATTCAAAAGATGCGAGGCATCTTCAAGCTCACCTTTATCAAGCTTCACTATCGCTTCCGCGACAAGTGCACGCGTAGTGGTCGTCACTTTATCTTCCGGTAACAAGTCTGCAACTTCAAAAGGCAGTTTAGACCCATCCTTAATTTGCTGCTTGTAATCCAGCTTACTCGGTGAAAAATTAAACGCAGTTTGTGTCTGCTGACACCCAACAAGTGTAAACGCTGTAAAAGCCAATAAGGCGGTCTTTTTAAACATGATGTAATGCTCTTTTGAATAAGAATTAGTCGGGACAGGAAAAAACCTGTAGTTCAAAGTATAGCTTTTTTTTGAACTGGATAATAGAGTTTGTTGTAAATAATGATCCATGGGTACAACTCACCAATTCAATTGCCATTTTTTGTTGATAAAATTTAGCAGTATAAGGCACAGTACAAGGATTTATAAAAACGAACTTTTAAATTATATATCAGACTGTTATGAGATTTTATCGGCACTGCCCCCCGCAACCAATAAAATCAAAGGCTTAGCGCAACGCGCTAGGCCTTTTTTCTTTTCAGCGTTTCACAGGGGCAGGAAAATAGCATAAGATATCCTGCCGTGTTGCTCTAGAATTTTCTGATTCCTACACTATATCATTCTACCGAAACGCATTTTAAGGAGACTTCCCCATGAAAACTATCGGATACGCCGCACATTCAACGGATGCCAATATGGTGCCTTATCATTTTGAACACCGCGCGCTGCGCGCCAATGACGTGGCGATTGAAATTTTGTATAGCGGCATTTGCCATTCTGACCTGCACACCGTTAATGGCGATTGGGGGCCGCAGCCTTACCCGCTTGTCCCCGGCCATGAAATTGTTGGCCGTGTAATTGATGTCGGATCTGATGTCAAAAAATATAAGGTTGGTGACAATGTCGCGGTTGGCTGTATGGTCGATAGCTGCCAAGACTGTGACCAATGCCACAATCACGAAGAACAATTCTGCCGCAACGGTATGACACCGACTTACGGCGCGCCAGACCGCATTGATGGCACAACCACACAGGGCGGTTATTCCAAACATATTGTCGTCCGCGAAGAATTTGTCTTACGCGTCCCTGAAAAGCTTGACCTTTCCCGCGCTGCGCCAATCCTTTGTGCGGGCATTACCACATATTCACCGCTACGCAGCTGGAATGTCGGCAAGGGCAGCCGCGTTGGCGTTATCGGCCTTGGCGGGCTGGGCCACATGGCGGTGAAACTCGCCGTAGCGATGGGCGCGGATGTCACCGTCATCAGCCGTTCCAGCAGCAAAGAAGACCAAGCCAAAGCCATCGGTGCAAAAGGCATTCTCGCCTCAACCGACGAAGCCGCGATGGAGAAGGCCGGTGCATCATTTGACCTGATTATCGACACCGTTCCCGTCAAACATGACGTCAGCGTCTATACACCGCTTTTGGATGTTGATGGCTCACTCGTCATTGTTGGTCAAGTTGGCCCAATGGATGAATTTATGACCATCCCGCTCATTTTCGGGCGCCGCCGCGTCGCAGGGTCACTGATTGGCGGCATCAAAGAAACACAAGACGTCCTCGACTTCTGCGCCGAACATAACATTCATCCAGAATGCAAAATGATCCGCCCCGATGAAGTCAACGATGCCTTCGCCCACCTAAAAACCGGCGACGTCGCCTATCGCTTCGTCATGGACATGTCCCATTTAGATGTCGATGCCGCGTAAAGCACGAATGTCATGAGATTTGTATACTGGTCAAGCTGTGATGGCTTGGCCAGTTTTTTTATTCCATAGGCGCTTCTAAACAAAACTCCAAATAACTGTTCTTCGACACATCAGATGTATTTGCCGTATCGCGCATTTTGCGGCACATAGCATCCCAACGCTGGTTGTTATCTGTATAATCGAACTTAACTTTGTAAACATTAAGCTTGCGCGCATTAGCGCATTTAAGAAATAACGGAGAAGTGTGATAGCTTAATTCAGTAACGTTGCACCCGCTTTTAGCGTGATAACGTGTATCAATTAAAGCTATATCCGCATCATATTTATAAATCGCCACTTTAAGCGGACTGTAGTCAACGCTATGAGTACGCTTTATATAATCATCTTCACCATAAACACCATCACCGGTGACATCATGTTCTATTAAGACGTCATAGATATGATTAAAAAAGCTCACGTTCCTATGAATTATAGACTTTAATGTTTTTTCTCTCTTACGGTCTATTACAACCAAAAAACCTTCATTTTGACCGACCCAAGATGTTTTCTCTGCATATCCATCCCCATCGACATCATACAGAACGGTTGAATCGTTATAATCAATCAGCTCAACCCCATCATTATCAAGGTCAACAATATAAAAATATGAGCTTTGTAAAAGTCTCTGCTTAGGCGTACTCGTCAATGCAAAATAACTGGCAACCAACCCAAGGACAAAGACTAAGCCGATCAAAAGCTTTGCCCTTATAAATTTATGATTTTTACGGCTTTCATCTGACATATAACGCCCTCACTGCATCCGAACATTATTATAAAACACCACAGACAATACGAAATAAACATTCATACGCCCCCAACATATCCAAAATTCAACATTTACTTTGCCTAAGCAAAGTTTTACTTTGATAATAGGGGCTATGGGGTGTATAGAATGCACCATACTATATTTAAGCGTAATTTTGATTGATGTTGAAGAAGAACAAAACCAACAAAATGGATAATAATAAGGATACCGAGATGAGCGATACAGCGCCGGTGGCTGCGGAACAACAAAAACCATCCGCGAAAGAAGAATGGGGCGATATGTTCAGAACGGCGGTAATAGCCGTGATTTTCGCCGTGATTATCCGCACATTCATTTATGAACCGTTTAACATTCCATCATCATCCATGCGCCCGACATTATTAGTGGGCGATTATTTATTTGTATCGAAATTTGAATATGGCTATAGCCGCCATTCATTCCCCTTCGGCATTGGTGGGTTTGATGGCCGCATCATGAGCCATAAATTCCCTGAGCGCGGCGATGTTATTGTGTTCAAACTGCCAAGCAACACATCCATTGATTATATTAAACGCGTTGTCGGCCTACCGGGGGATACGGTGCAGGTCATTGGTGGGCGTCTTTATATTAATGATGAACGCGTAGAGCGTGAAATTGTCGGCGTGAAAGAATATCAAGGCGACCATGGCGGCACAGTTAAGGTGCAGCATTACATTGAAACCTTACCGGGCGGCGTTATTCATGACATATATGAAGTCAGCGATAATGATTATTTAGACAACACCCAAAAATTCCGCGTGCCTGAAGGCCATGTTTTCGCGATGGGTGATAACCGCGATAATTCACAAGATAGCCGCGTACAATCAAAAGTCGGGTTTATTCCGCTTGAAAATATTGTTGGCCGTGCGGAGCGCCTATTTTTCTCCACCAACGGTAAAGCAAAGCTGTACGAAATTTGGAAATGGCCATTTAGCATTCGTTATAACCGCATTTTTGACCGCGTTGGCCCAATCCGCCCTGATGGCGCGGATAAGAAATAAAGGTAAATCGGCACCCGCATGGAATATAAAAACTTTATCGCTAGCCTAGGGCTTGAGAATATAGATTCTGCGCTAATCCGTCAGGCGGTGACGCATTCAAGCACCGGCAATGCGGATTATGAGCGCCTTGAATTTTTAGGTGACCGCGTCCTAGGCCTTGTCATTGCCGAAGAACTTTATAGCCGCTTCCCCGACGAAAAAGAAGGTGACCTTGCCAAACGCCACGCGGCGCTTGTATCAGGGAAGACCTTATCCAAAATCGCGCAAGATTTGGACTTAAGTTCCATGCTTGTATTGTCGGACAATGAACGCCAAAGCGGCGGGCATAACAATGACAATATTCTATCCGATGCGGTTGAAGGGATTATCGGCGCGGTATTTTTATCGAGTGATTACCTAACATCACAAGAATTTATATTGCGCATTTATGACCGTTATATCGACACCATGACCGCGCCGCCGCAAGACCCAAAAACCCGTTTGCAGGAATGGTCGCAAGGCTTGGCGCTTGGCATTCCGACTTATGAACTTGTTGAACGCAGCGGCCCTGACCATCAACCGCAATTCAAAGTCCGCGTATCGGTTGAGGGCTATAGCCCTGCGGAAGCGGAAGCAAGCTCCAAACGTGCGGCAGAAAAAGAAGCCGCCTGCTTATTTATAAAAACCAATAATATAGAATGACCCCCAATATGGACTCCACAAATATTACACCATCATCAGACACGCAATTTGGCTTTGTATCGGTTATCGGCGCGCCAAATGCGGGTAAATCAACCTTGATGAACCAAATGGTCGGCGCGAAAATCAGCATCGTGTCACCAAAAGCGCAAACGACACGTACCCGCGTCTTGGGCATTGTTGTCCATGAACATGACGGGCATAAAACACAAATTGCCTTCGTTGACACACCTGGTATTTTCAAAGCGCAAAAACGCCGCCTTGATAAAGCGATTGTCGCCGCCGCATGGGAAGGCGTGGTTGATAGTGATGCCATTCTTTACATTGTTGATGCGTCGCTGAAAAACCCATTGGCGCATAACCAAGACATTCTCACTGGCCTAAAAAGTCAGCAGCTTGGGAAGAAGAAAGTCACGCTTGTGCTTAACAAGGTTGACCTGATCAAACCTGAAAAACTGCTGAAACTAACTGCAGCCTTTAACAATGAGTTTGACTTCGAAGCAACCTTTATGGTGTCCGCTGAGAAAAACCGCGGCGTCGGCGATATTCTAAATTATTACACCAAACGCCTGCCTGCAGGGCCGTTTATGTATCCGGAAGACGAACTGACTGATATGCCTGCCCGCCTGATGGCGGCGGAAATTACCCGCGAACAAGTTTTCCGCAAATTGCATGATGAGCTGCCATACAATATGGCGGTGGATACTGAAGCATGGGATGAACGCGCCGATGGGTCAATCGAAGTCCATCAAGTGATTTACGTGACGCGCGAAGCGCATAAGCCGATTGTCCTTGGTAAAGGCGGTCAGAAAATTAAAGCTATGGGCATGGCAGCGCGTCAAGAAATGGAAAAAATATTTGAACGCCCATTCCACGTAAAACTATTCGTCAAAGTCCGTGAACAATGGGATGAAGACCCAGAACATTACCGCATCTGGGGTCTAGACCCGCATCAGAATTAATCTTTTTGCCGTGTAAACCAGATAATCGCAATAAAAATGCCTTTGCAAAACGGTAATAAAGCAAGCGCTGTCACCGTTGCAATAGCCAGAATAATTGGCAATTCATATTGCAGCGGGAAGCTATCATGCATGATCGCATAATGAATAAATGGCGCTAATAAATGCCCTGTCAGCAAAATAGTCATCCATGCAGGGCCATCATCTGCGCGAATGTTTTCTAAATCTTCATCGCAATTTGTGCAGCTTTTTTCTTGCGTCAGGTAACCCTTTAAAACTTTCCCCTGCCCACATTTAGGGCAGCGCCGTTTTATGCCGCGGGACAAAATCGTTTTCCATGTCATTTTATTATTTACCGGCTGATCCATGAGCACACATCCTATTTTACGCAGTTAATTTGGTGCAGTTTATCACCCCTTAATAGAATTAGCGCCATAAAAAACAAATTTTACACTTACCCACAAAAGCTTTTGGATAAAAAAAAGATTTTGTGTGCATAAGGAAGTTTTTTTTTGTCGAGAATCTAGCGCGGCGATTCGCGGCTATGATATGGTCATTTTCATTAGCGAAATAAATTGAGTACCTAAATTATTAAACAATGGGTTTTACAGCCAATCGGTTGGAATCCTTGTTATTTTTAAGCCTTAACCAAAGTGTGGGAGATATTTTGATGGCTTGGACCGACGAACGTGTAGCCGTATTGAAGAAAATGTGGGGTGAGGGGAAAACCGCCGCCGAGATCGCCAAAGAATTAGGGGAAGGCGTTACCCGTAACGCTGTTATTGGTAAAGCGCACCGCCTGAAACTTTCTGGCCGCGCTTCACCAATTCAAACACCCAAAAAGACAACAATAAAAGCCGCCAAGGAGCAAGGTAACGCCAAAGCACGCGTTAAAGCGCCAAAGGCCGAAGTTACTGAAAAACCAAAGCCCGTCGTAAAACGCGCGCCATCAGTATCATCAGCGCAAGCAAAGCTTGAAATTGAAGCGATTAAAAACAAAGGCAAGCGCCTTCCGCTTGCAGAGTTAACTGAGCGCATGTGCCGCTGGCCAATCGGTGACCCGAATGATGCTGATTTCGGTTTCTGCGGCTGCCGTACTGAAGTTGGCCTACCATATTGCGTAGAACACGGCCAAATTGCGTATCAAACAACAACACGTTCCCGCAACTTCCGCATTGATGATTTTGTTGACGCTGACAAAAATGTCAAAAAAATTGCTTCTGCGTAAAAGCACAATTTAAATGTAATTTTGTTACAAAACCCTCAAAAGTCATTTTTGAGGGTTTTTTGTACATTCCGCCTTCAAATTATCCTATATCATTTCATCAACTTGCTATATAATTTCTTACAAACATATACAAGCGACCATAGGACGTATACATGCTCTCAACGCTCATTATTTTTCTTTCTATATCTATCATCTTCTCTTTCTTATGCTCTATGTGGGAAGCTGTTCTCTTAAGTATTTCGCCCTCTTACATGCAAATAAAGCTTAACGAAGGCGGAAAATTAGGAAAAATATTGAAAGATTTTAAAGATAATATTGACCGCCCCCTCGCTGCCATTCTAACTCTAAACACAATCGCACATACCGTGGGTGCCGTCGGTGTCGGGCAGGAAGCCACAAAAATTTGGGCTGAAACAAACCCTGTTATGACCGGAATTGTCGTACCTATTGTTATGACCGCAGCCATTTTAATCTTATCTGAAATTATACCTAAAACATTAGGCGCGACAAATTGGAAGATGCTCGCCCCCATAACCATACGCAGCCTGTATCTATTAATTATCATCCTTTGGCCAATCGTTTGGGCATGCCAAAAACTGACGAACCTATTTAACCTTAGCAAAGAAAAAAGCGTATTTTCGCGCCATGATTTTCTGGCGATGGCAGAAATTGGCTCACAAGAAGGCTCACTTGACCAATCTGAAAGCCAATTCATCTATAATTTGATGCATTTCAAAAATTTCAAAGCAAAAGAGATTATGACGCCGCGTACGGTTGTCGTTTCGGCGCCGCAAAACATGCCTGCACGTCAATTTTATGACCTACAGGATGAGCTTATTTTCTCGCGTATTCCAATTCATGAAACAGATAATAATGAAAATATAATTGGCTACATCCTCAAAGATGAAGTTTTAGAACACCTCATAGACGAAGAAGAAGAAAAGACCTTAAACGCATTCCGCCGCGACATAATCACTATCTCTGACAAACACAATATCTTTGATTTATTCAATGAATTCATTGAAAAGAGGGAACATATCGCCCTTGTGCAAGATAGCTTTGGTGGTATGGCAGGTATCATTACAATGGAAGACATTATTGAGACCTTACTCGGCGCAGAAATAGTTGACGAAACCGACAAAGTCGTTGATATGCAAGATATGGCGCGCAAACAATGGAAAAACCGCTACAAGCGCCTAATACAAAAAAGCAGTGCCGAGGAAAAGAAATAAAAACATATTCAGCATAACATATTGTTATTATTATAATTTTAAGCATATTGCCCCGATAAATTCGGGGCTTTTTCTTTTGCGTTGCAATAAAATATTTGACAAATCAAACTGTTATGTATTATACGCATAGCTGACATGTATTTAAAGAATATTACAATAAGCAGCGGAGGTGTGTCATGGAAATTCCTTTTGTAATAAATACGCTTTTCTTATTAATTTGCGGCGCGATGGTTATGTTTATGGCGGCAGGTTTCGCCATGTTAGAAGCAGGTATGGTGCGCAGCAAATCGGTTGGGGTGATATTGGTGAAGAACATTTCCCTTTATGCCATTGCCTCACTTATGTTTTACCTTGTCGGCTATAATTTAATGTATTTAGGCGTTGATGGTGGGTTATTTGGCACACCAAGCCTATGGCATCCTGACGATAGCGCCGCTTTAGCTGGTGATTATAGCGCGGGTTACGCATCCCCTGCTGGATGGTTTTTCCAAATGGTTTTTGTCGCCACCGCCGCATCGATTGTATCTGGCGCACTCGCTGAACGCATTAAAATTTGGCCGTTTTTAGCGTTTGTTGCTCTACTCACAGGCTTTATATACCCAATTACAGGCAGCTGGGTATGGGGCGAAGGCTGGCTCAGCACATTTGGGTTCAAAGACTTTGCCGGTTCAACATTGGTCCATTCCGTAGGTGGATGGGCTGCGCTTGCCGGCGCATTATTGCTCGGCGCACGACGCGGGC
The DNA here is from genome assembly GCA_002690045.1 of Alphaproteobacteria bacterium. Lineage (GTDB taxonomy): Bacteria > Pseudomonadota > Alphaproteobacteria > Micavibrionales > Micavibrionaceae > UBA2705. The sequence goes on from NZDE01000008.1 coordinate 49,717, forward strand.
GCTTTGACTCCGCCGATGGCAAGCCCAAAGCTCTTCCTGGCAGCTCCTTACCGCAAGTCACGATTGGTACATTTATTTTATGGTTTGGTTGGTTTGGTTTTAACGGCGGCTCACAGCTCGCCATAGCCAGCACTGAAGATGCACTAGCAGTTGCGAAAATTTTCGCCAACACAAATATGGCCGCCGCCGCAGGTGCAATAACGGCCTTAGCATTAAGCCAAGCACTCTACAAAAAAATTGATGTGCCTATGGTTCTTAATGGCGCCTTAGCTGGCCTTGTTGCCATTACCGCAGGACCATTATTACCAAGCCTAGCTCTCGCAATATATATCGGCGCTGTTGGCGGCGTGGTCATGTTCGCCGCGACATTACTTCTTGATAAATTTAAGATTGATGATGTTGTCGGTGCAATTCCCGTGCATTTAGCAAGCGGCATATGGGGCACATTAGCCGTCGCGCTTACAGACCCAGAAGCAAGCTTTGCTATACAAGCATTGGGCATATTTGCAATTGGGTTATTTGTTTTCATCCTCAGTTTTGGCATTTGGTTTGCCATGAAAATGGCCATAGGTATCCGCCTACATTGGTCACAAGAAAAACTGGGTGGAGACATGTCAGAATTGGGTGTGCGCGCTTATAATCTTGACTTTGAGGACAACACACCACTCAAAGCCTGATGAAAAAGCGCGATCCATTCGCTTCGAGGGGGCGAAAGAGACAAGGGCAGCCATAATGAGCTGCCCTTGTTATTTTTAAACATTACCTTGCTGCATCATTTAATCATGCGCTTGGTCAATTCACTTTTATAGCGCACCTTCTGTTCTGGCTGATCTTTTTCCTGAACATAAACCTCCCCATTGTCATGGATCACGATTTGTGCGCCATCTGGCAGGTGAACGCTGTATGTTTCAAACTCTTGAGACAACGTCTTTTTCTGCCCTTTATGAGCATCTACACTATGTTCATCGAGCCAAGGCCCACATTTGTCCGCATGCTCTTTATCCAAACTATATGCAAAGTTTCGTGGATCAAACGGGCAAATAAAGACGTCCATAGCCGATTTAACTCTAGCTACATCACGCAATTGTACTTGCGTTATACACTCATCCACTTGCACCAAGAAATGCCCATGCTGCGGTGAAATCCAATCTAATACAGCAGCTTCATTATTCAAAGCCTTTACAATCATATTATGGATCTTATAAGGCTCCCCCAAGCGCGTACAAAATAAAGTATAATATTTAGACATCATTGCACTCCCAATATCTTTAAACTGGACAGGTCAAAACAATATCTGACCATGTCACATCTTTGCGGCCAAGCCCATCGGCTGAGCGCCCCAAATATTCATATGTTAATCCATTCTTCGCTGATAAACCCTCTATCACTTGCGGCGGAATATCATACATAACGCGCCCTTCAGGTATAGGTCCATGACGTAAGTTTGTATATATCAACGCCCCTGACTGACCAAGTCCGACAACATGCGTGAACAACTGATTTAGTGGGCTGTTTTTACCCTTATAATCAAAGTGAAAAATAAAGGCATTCATCAAAATAACATCAAATTTTTGCCCCCACTGACGCGTTTGCGTAAGGTCTGGCGCGGTATCAACATAGTAGTCTATTTGCGCATGCGCATTATCTTGACGCGCTGCATCTATCATACCTTGCGCGCCATCACAGGCCGCCACCTTAAACCCCTGTGATGCCAACCACGATGCATCACGCCCACTGCCACAGCCAATATCAAGCGCGCTTAAGCCCCCAACATCACCAAGCGCATCTATACGCGCCGTGAATTTTGGCAAAATCTCATCCGTAGTTACCGCATTATATGATTGATGCAACTTATCCGCTTCGCGGTCATAAGTCTTTAGGTTCTGCCCCTTATTTTGGCGCATTCCATTCGTCCCTGTTTTTTTATATTTTTTATGGGTTCATTTTGCATATAAAAAACGATATGTAAAGGCATAAAGCCAATATTTTTTACCCTGCCAAAAAAGCGTCAAAAACCACAAGTTTTCCCTGTATATTTGCCGCGCAAAGCCAGAAAATAAAAGACTCTGCGCATGTAGAATGCTATATCTATCGGGTTAAGAAAATTGCAAACAAAGATTATGAGAAAAACATGAGTGACGAAGCACAAACCAATGAATATGGCGCAGGTTCGATTAAGGTTCTAAAAGGCCTTGATGCCGTACGTAAACGCCCAGGCATGTATATCGGTGATACTGATGATGGTACAGGCTTGCACCACATGGTTTATGAGGTAACGGATAACGCCATTGACGAAAGCCTTGCCGGTCACTGTGATGAAATTCTCGTCTCCATTAACCGCGATGGTTCCGTATCCGTTACAGATAACGGCCGTGGCATCCCCGTTGATATTCACCCAGAAGAAGGCGTCAGCGCCGCTGAAGTTATTATGACGCAGCTTCACGCTGGTGGTAAGTTCGACCAAAACTCTTATAAAGTATCTGGCGGCTTGCACGGCGTTGGTGTATCGGTTGTGAACGCGCTCTCTGAATGGCTTACCCTTCGTATTTGGCGCGATGGCAAAGAATATTATATGCGTTTCCGCCACGGCGAAGCTGAAGCGCCGTTGAAAGAAATTGGCCCTGCGCCAGAAGGCAAAAAAGGTACTGAAGTTTGCTTCTTGCCTTCACCAGAAACCTTCACACAAACAGAATTTAAATTTAACACGCTGCAAGACCGCCTGCGTGAATTGGCGTTCTTGAACTCTGGCGTAAACATCTTACTTAAAGACTTGCGCGAAGAAGAAGAAAAAGAATCTCGCCTGCACTATGAAGGCGGCATTACCAGCTTCGTTGAGTGGTTAAACCGTGCAAAAACACCGTTATTCAAACCCGCAATTTCAATCAGCAACTTTGATGAGAGCAAAGGCATCACAGTTGAAGTCGCTATTGAGTGGACAGATGCATATCATGAAACAACATTATGTTTCACCAACAACATCCCACAGCGTGACGGCGGTACACACATGGCTGGCCTGCGTGGTGCGTTAACACGTACAATCAGTAAATATGCCGAAGAAAACAACCTGATTAAGAAAAAGGACATCGCCCTTTCTGGTGACGATATGCGCGAAGGCATGACCTGCGTATTATCTGTGAAAGTGCCTGATCCTAAATTCTCTTCACAAACAAAAGACAAACTTGTGTCATCAGAAGTGCGTCCAGTTGTTGAATCTGCAGTTGCCGAAGGTTTGGCTGAGTTTTTCGAAGAAAACCCAACCGAAGCAAAAATTATTGTCGGCAAAATCATCGAAGCCGCAACGGCGCGTGAAGCAGCGCGCCGCGCACGTGATCTATCTCGCCGTAAAGGGGTTATGGACATTAACTCCCTGCCGGGGAAACTCGCAGACTGTCAAAGCCGCGATCCTGCACAATCAGAAATCTTCATAGTGGAGGGTGATTCCGCGGGTGGTTCAGCAAAACAAGGTCGTGACCGTAAAACACAAGCAATCCTGCCACTACGTGGTAAAATCTTGAACGTTGAACGTGCACGCCTAGATAAAATTCTCGGTTCACAAGAAATTGGCACATTAATTACCGCACTTGGCACCGGTATTCACGATGAATTCAACATCGAAAAATGCCGTTACCACAAAATCGTTATCATGACTGATGCGGACGTCGATGGCTCACATATTCGTACATTGCTGTTAACGTTCTTCTACCGCTACATGCCAGAGATCATTGAAAAAGGGTATCTCTACATCGCGCAGCCACCACTTTACAAAGTAAAGCGCGGCAAAGGCACTGAAGTTTATCTAAAAGATGATGCGGCGATGGATGCCTATTTGATCGACCAAGTCATTAGCGATACTGTATTTGTTGACCATAGCGGCGCACAGCGCGGCGGTGAAGACCTTCGCGACGTGCTAATGCGCGCACGTAACTTCACAAATGCGATTGACGCAATGATGCGCCACGGCACAATCCAACAAGGTCTATTGCAAACTGTTGCTATTCTTGGCGGGTTTGACCAAGACTTGCTAAGCGATAACAGCAAAGCAACAGCCAAAGCTGCAGAAATCGCCACACATTATGATGCAAGCTTGCCAATCAAAGAAAAAGGTTGGAAAGGTGAATTTACAGATCGCGGCTATGTGTTTACACGCACATTAAGCGGCGTCACTGAAATTCAGCGCGTTGATATTGACCAAGCCCATTCAACAGATGCAGTACGCCTCAATTTAATGCATGGCTGGCTGAACGAAAACTTCTCGGGCCAAGGGCATATTTCTGTTAATGATAAAGACCTTGGTAAAATTAGCGGGCCATACGACCTTCTCAAAACAACACTAGAAACCGCGCGTAAAGGCCTCGGCATCCAACGCTATAAGGGTCTTGGTGAAATGAACCCTGACCAGCTTTGGGAAACAACATTGGATAGCTCATCCCGCACATTGCTGAAAGTTAAAATTGGCGATGCGGTTGAGGCTGACAGTATTTTCACCACATTAATGGGTGACGTCGTATTACCGCGCCGCGAATTTATTCAAGATAATGCGCTTAAGGTATCCAACCTAGACGCATAATTTGAACAGACATATAAAGAAAAAGCCCCGATATTTTCGGGGCTTTTTTGATATTCTATATAATATAAATTTTATGGCTCCAAATGAGCGATCAGCTTATTAATTGTGGCGACGGTTTGCACCTCCGCATCACTTCCTGAACCAAAAACGCTTGCAATGCCTTTCAGGGCATTTATTGCATCTTGTGGCGTATCAGAGTTCTGAATGCTCTCAACTAAATCGCCACCTTCCGCTAAGCCAAAGGCTTCACCGGCCATACCGATACCCATCATAATGTCTTGTAACTTTAAATCTTGTACATTGATCTGGAGATCTGCCGCAACGTCGTTAAAGATATTGATTAAATCATTTTCATCGAATTGGATCATATTTCCCTGCTCCCTATTTTTATTATGAGCACGCATATAAGCACCCGAACCAAACCGAGTCAACGCTGCGCCACACTTAAGGTTACTTCTCTTGCTCATCAAGCTGCGCCTTTAAGCGCGCAATTTCTTTATGCAGCTCTTTGATATCATAATGTAGGGTCTTCATATCGACCTTTTCCAGCTCTTCTGTATGGTGGCCATTTTGTACGGCGCTCATCGCATCAACGATAATACCAATAAACAAGTTAAGCACCGCAAAACTGGTCACAATAATGAACGGCACAAAAAACATCCACGACCATGGGTGATATTCCATCGTTGGGCCAACAATCTCGCTCGTCCAGCCTTCTAACGTCATTAACTGAAACAGCGTAAAGGTTGAATCGCCAACCGAGCCGAATAGATCTTGGATGAGCGGGTCAGGCGTGCTGCCAAATATTTTCGTGGTTAATACCGCACAAACATAGAATATCAGACACAACACACCAAATACCGATGACATACCAGGTATAGAATGTCCAAGCGCGTTAATCACATGACGCATTTGCGGCACAATAGATAGTAAACGCAACGCCCGTAAAATACGCAATGCTCGTAAAACGGCGAATGCACCGCTAGTCGGAATCCAAGATATCGCCACAATAATCAGGTCAAAAACATTCCAGCCACTTCGAAAAAACGAAAAGCGATAAGCTAAAAACTTCGCGGCAATTTCTAATGTAAAGACAGCCAAAATAATATGGTCGAAAATATAAAAGAACTTCTTATGTTTCGCATAAATTTCAGGCTCAGTTTCCAAACCAAGTGTAATGGCATTTAACACAATAAGAACCGTGATACACCCAATGACATATTTATTCTCAACAAATTTTGCAAGCTTCTCTTGCCACGGCGCGGCAAATTTTACATGTGCAGGACGAACCATATTATAACCTATATTCTAAACAACCCTAAAACGCCCTATGATAGCGCGCTGAAAATTAATCTCAATCCCTAATTTGTATGAACAAAAACAGTCAGATTAAAATCAACACCGCACAACATAGAAATCTCATCTAACCTTATAAAAAAAGCGCCCCCGAAGGGGCGCATAAGTTTTATTGGTAGACCATAATTACCATTTAAAAAGAAAGCTTTAACCGCAGCATTGTATGAAAGGATTCCACGCGCCCATCAGCCACATCACCGCCATAATCATGCGTTAATTTCAAACGATCACTTTCAAAATATTTAAGTTCTGCTCCTAAGCGGCGCTCGCCAGATTGTTCAAATAAATTATAGCTGCCCTTATATGTACCGAACTCATCTTCGTCATAAAGCTGCAAATTACTTTCTTCATCAATAAACTGCTCTTGGTGCATATACCCTTGCGTCATATGCTCTTCATAAATAAAGGCATGAGCTGATTCTATGCGCCCCATACCACCAAACACAATAACAGCCGCACAGCAACCTAATGCCATGGATTTAATACTCGTTTTCATTTTGTATACTCCCGATCAATATTGTTTTTATAAATTCCGAATAGCACCAGCGCGGCCATAAGCCGACGCTAACCTTTAAAAACCAATCCGATATTTAATCACTATTAGGAATTGAACCTACACACACCATTACAGTATATGGGATGAACGGTAAAAAAGGTCTTACATTTAGATCGCATTTTATCTTTCAGCCCTTATTTTACAAGACCTCACAGCAAGCATTTGACAGAAAACATGTTTTTCTTTACTAGTAGATCTCTTAATAAAAAATATAAAAAATTTCATATGGGAGCACAAACATGAGCGCGTATAATTTCTTAAACGCTAACTTCACGGAGCAGCTATCAACACAATCTGATGAGCCGCTCGTCATACCTGTTTTTGGTAACAAGACCTTCGCCAAACAGGCCAAAACATTAGACCGTGATCTAGCTGGCTTACTTACGCGCAATGCCACACTTTCATCAAAATTCAGCGCCGCGCCCGGACAAACTCTCGCCATCGCGACGCCAGAAGGCAGCGCGCATGATAAAATCATCCTGCTTGGCATGGGCGATGCAAAAAACATTAATGCAGCATCCATAGATAGTGCAGCGCACGGCCTTAGCGCAGCCCTAAGTGATTTAGGCGCAACAAACGCAACCATCCTTGGTGAAACAATATCAGGCCTGCCGGTAAAAGCTGAAGAGCTTTATGCTTCTATCGCTGCCGCAACCCATGAACAGGCCTACACATTTAATAAATATAAAACACAAAAGATTCAAAAATTGGATGACACCATCCCAACATTAAATTTTGTCGTCAAAAAACCTACTGCCGCTGAGCAGCATTACAATGCACTAACCATCATATCCGAAGGAAAAATGTTGGCGCAGGACTTAGGCAATGAACCACCAAACGTCCTCTACCCTGAAAGCTACGCCCTACGTGTTAAAGATTTATTAGAGCCACTTGGCGTCGAAGTTGACATTATCGATGTTCACGGCATGAACCATTTAGGCATGCATGCGGCCTTAGCCGTGGGTGAAAGCGCAGGCGCAAAACCATGCATGGTGGTCATGAAATATGATGGCCGCAGCGATAAAGACAAGAAAAACGGTAAGAATAGCGCGCCGCTTAGTTTTGTCGGCAAAGGCATCACCATGGATACAGGCGGCTATAACATTAAAACCCGCGCCATGGGTAAAATGAAGCTTGATATGTGCGGCTCAGCGTCTGTTGTCGGCGCGATGTATACACTTGCCAAGCAAAAATCGAATGCTAATCTCGTATCTATTGTCGGTCTTGCTGAAAACCGCATTAGTGAATCCGCTTATTTACCAAGTGCGATAATAGACTCTATGGCGGGGTTCACCATTGAAGTCGGCAATACAGATGCCGAAGGCCGCCTTGTTTTGGCTGATGCCATTACCTATATGAAACGCACCTATAAGCCACATACAATAATTGACCTCGCCACACTAACAGGCGCGTGTATTCAGGCACATGGCCACGATAAAGCAGGCTTCTTCACCAATACTAAATCACTGGTCAAAGCATTCCAAAAAGCCGCCGATAACACAGGCGAAGCCATTGCCCATGACCCGATTGAAGAAAAACACATTCGCGCCATGGACGGTGAATTGGCAGACCTTACCAATTCTTGTAACAGCCCTGACCAAGACATCTTACGTGCAGGTCACATCACAGCGGCCGCCTTCCTTAAACATTTTGCGGAACAGGGTAGCAAAACAAAATGGGCACATATCGACATTGCTGGCACAGCCATACCACCTAGCGGTATGGCAAGCGGCTGGGGCGTTAAGCTGCTAACGGATTTTGCCAATACACAGGCGGCACCGGCCCCCGCGCCTAAAAAAGCAAAAACCCCAGCGCCAAAACCATAAAATAACAAAGCCCGCTAAACTAAGCGGGCTTTTCTTTTTGATGTTCAGTGAGGACGATCAATGACCGTCTTTCTTATCATCAACCACCTCATATTCAACATCAATCGTTTCGTCATAAGGCTCACGCATCGACGGGCCACCATTGCGCATTTTATGGCGCATCATTAAATAAACACTGCCTAGTGCCCCAACACCTAATATAATAAACACCACAGGCCATAAAAAGACCATCAACGCCACATACCAAGGCCAGCCCCATGTATTAATCGCCGCAAAGAAGGCAAAGACTGCAGCCAATGGCGGCAAAGCGAGCGTTAATATACACGCCGCTAACACAGCCATAAATCCGCCACCCCAATGCGCAGAAATCGCCAATATCGACATGACATTAATCGCCCAGCCAATATAGCGTAATATATCTTGATGTTCACGAATGCGAGTCTGCCCGCTGCGTATGGTGGTTATTTTTAACATGGACGTAAGCCTAATCTATTCACGCTTAAATAACAATGCCCAAAAATAAAGGCCAGATCACTTGATCAGGCCTTATTTATAAGTGAATAGAAGATAGCTTATTTATTATAAGCTAAGTCAGCATATGGTTGTTCCTCAACAACTACAACTGCGCATTTTGCGTCTTCTTCGTCTTCTGCTGGGTTACTTGTACTGCCATTTGCAACAAATTGGCGTTGCAATTCAATTTGTTCTTCAGCCCATAGTTCCATATCTAAACTCATAACGCACCCTTCTTGTTTATGAAAATATAAGGTCATTTTTATACCTTTTTCGCCATACTGTCAAATTTTTATACGGTTTTTATTTATTGTTATAGGTCAGCTGCGTATAATAGCTAAACATTACAAATCAAAATATAGATCATCACATATGCTTAAAATTATTACTGAATTCCTTGGCCTTAGCGATAAAGACGAAGACACAACACCACAAAAGGAAAGCCCCCTGCATATGGCAGCCTGCGCTTTGCTTGTCTATGTATCCATGAGCCATGAAGGCTTTGACCCGCGTGAGCGCGCCGCCATTGTACAGGGATTACAACAGCATTTCCCCCTGTCAAAAGAACGCGCCGAACATGTGTTAAAACGCGCCATCACATTTGAAAAAAATGCCATTGACCTTCACAGCTTCACCCGCGTCATCAACATGCATTTGGAACAAGAAGGCCGCCAAGACATCGTCAAATTCCTCTGGCAGGTTGCCTATGCCGATAACGAGCTTGATAACTTAGAAGAAGACGCCATCAAGAAAATCGCTGACCTCCTCGGCGTCCATACTCGCGACCGCGTCCGTTTAAAGCAAGAGGTTCAAGCCGAATTGGGGCTAAAAGAAGACGAGTAGAAACGTATAAAATTTGCCCAAAACCAAAAGTTATGCAATAATATATATTGTTATATAACTTTTGGGGTGGTTAATTGATCTATAATCTAAAACCAATATCACTACATCATATCGCGGGTCTGTTTTGCCTATGCCTTATGCTGGGTTTGATGATGCTTAACCCCGCAAACACAGCATCCGCCTATAACAGCAGAAATTTACCACATCCCGAAAGCTTGCTCACAGATGATGCATATATACTCGGTAAATCCGCCTTCAGCAAACTCCTGCACAATGCACAAAGATATCAAAACAAAACCGGCATCCAGTTAACCACAATTATCCTAAATGACCTTGATGGCTGGAAAATAAATGACTATATCCAATGGCTGAACACGCATTGGCAAGGCGAACAAAAGGGCATGGACAATATAGCTTTGCTCTTCATTTCTGTTAAAGAAAAACAGGCCAAAATAGTTAGCGGCGCAAATTTAGAGACGCTGCTGACTCCTAAAGTCAACCAAGATATTATTACCACTAAAATGCTGCCACAGTTTAGAAAAGGTTACATGGAAAATGGCATTAAAGACGGCCACGCAGCAATAATATCCGCGCTAAACGGCGAATATAAGATCCACAAGAATAAAGCATATGGCGATCATTATTCATGGTTTTTTATAATCCGTGCCGTCACCTTAATTTTAGTAATGATCATAATGGTCTACGAGCTTGATAAACAATTAAGTCATAAACGCTGAAAAGGCATCCTCAGAAAAACCAAGTAAGCTTTCGCCATCCTTCACACATAATGGACGTTTAACCAATGACGGGTTTTCTTGTGCTAAGGTCAAGGCTTTTGCATCATCAACATCAGCCTTTTGTTCATCGCTAAGTTTACGCCAACTTGTGCCGCGGCGGTTTATTGCAACGTCCCAGCCATGCTGCTGAACCGCCAATGCAAAGGCATCCTCATTCAGCCCGTCTTTTTTATAATCATGAAATTCATAAGCGATATTATGCGCATCGAGCCAGTTAAACGCTTTTTTCATGGTATCGCAGTTTTTAATACCGCAAATCAATATTGTCATTTTTGCTCCAAATTTGCTATGTGTAGACATCTAAACAAACTATAACCAATCATCTATATAACGATCAAGCTATGGCGCGGAAAAATTCATCACAAGGCAGCAATAATAATAGCCAAGGGCAACAGCAGCATTACATGACGCCTAAAGGCTATGCGACGCTTGAAAAAGAGCTACACTGGCTGTTGCATGATGAGCGACCGAAAATTGTTGAGATTGTTTCTTGGGCAGCAGGTAATGGTGACCGTTCCGAAAACGGGGATTATATTTATAACAAAAAGCGTCTGCGTGAAATTGACTGCCGCGTACGTTACCTTACAAAAAAACTTGAGAACACCACGATCGTCGACCCACGCAGCCAACAGAACTTAGAGCGCGTCTATTTCGGCGCAAAAGTCACCTATATTCGTGAAGATGAACGCGAAGTAACTGTGCATCTGGTTGATGTTGACGAAGCAGATTTTCGCGAAGGGCGCATAAATTGGCGCTCCCCTGTTGGCATCGCCTTAATGAAAGCGGAAGAAGGCGATGTTGTAAAAGTCCGCGTTGATGGCGGCATAGAAGAAATAGAAATTATAGAAATCTCATATCCACTTGAAGGATAAGCAAACCAGCACAGCTATCCATGCTACACATCACTTCGTGAGTTCACAGGCACTTTCAATATAAATGCAGATCCTTTTTTCAGTGGCTCGAAAGAAATTTCTCCGCCTAAAATATCTGCGCTTTTCTTCATCATATACAAGCCAAGGCCCGAACCAAAAGACACTTTCGGGTGGAAACGTTTGAACATAGTAAACAGCTGATTTTGGTTTTCTTCAGGCACACCAAGGCCGTTATCTTCAACACGGAGAACGAGCTTTTTACGTGAAAAATAAGCCTTGATACGAACTTCTGGCTTTGGTTCATTCGGGTCTGTATATTTCACGGCATTTGATAATAAGTTTTCAACGATCAAGACAAATCTGTTCTTACATAGCCGCACAGTTTTATTGACATCGACTTCGCGCATAAAATTAATACGCTCATAGCCATCAATATGGCTAATTTTATCCAGCGCATTGGTAATGACTAAATTAATATTTACATCTTCTATCTCTTCATTGCCGCTTTTTGCCTGCGTCAATTGCAATATGTCCTGCACCAACGCTTCCAATTTATGAATAGATGTTTGCGCATGCTGCATACATTGGCGCACGGTATCTATTTGGCCTTTATCTAACGCTTTATCCGCCATTGAGAGTAATTTTGCAGAAGAAACAAGTGGCGCACGCAAGTCATGTGATGTTCTATATGCGAACTCTTCTAACTCCACATTCGTTTCCGTTAGCTGGGATATAAGCTCCTCACGTTCGGTCACATCACGGGATATACCCAATAAGAAAGCATCGCCTTTGGCATCTTCAAAACGAATCTTTTGTGTAAACAGCGTTCGTTTCTTGCCATCCGGAAAAATAATCGTTTCAACAGTCTCCGTATGGCCGTCGGCAAACGCTTTACGATCTTGTTCAGTAAACGCATCGTAATCATCCTTCGAATAACCTTCTTTACCTGAACGTCCAACAACATGATCGCGTTGATAATCGGGATAAGCTGATAAAAAAGCTTGGTTTGCTTCAACAATTTCCAGATGCTCATTTTTTACAAACATTAAATCAGGATTATGATACATAATAAGCTCTTGGAATTGCCGCGCATTGTTTAACTCTTCGGTCTTCTTATCAACCAGAATTTGAACAATTTCCGTGCGTGCCGTCAGCAAAATCATAAACAAACTAATCAAGCCAGTAAATAACAACCCAGAAATCATCACGGCCCATATAATCCACCCCTTTTGCATGGCATAATCAATACGGCTAACCATATCAAGGCGCCATACCTGCCCTGCAACATAAAAAATTTCAGACTCTATATATTGCCCCTCATCCAAAACGATATCTTGCGCTGGCTCGCGGTTGTTCACCGTGCGTGAATCATATAAAAGACGGTCACCACCGCCCTCGCTATCAACCTCATAAAGCACAATATCCATTGAATAAATATTGGCGCGTCTTTTTATATGTTCCATAAAATGCGGAAAAACAAAAATACCATTAATGAAGCCGATCAAACGTTCACGACGCTCATCTATAGTTGTGTTATCTAAATTACGGCGGTAATTATCCCGATAAACTGGATAATACATAATAAAACCGTATTGAGATTCCGCCTGTACAATCGGGAACATCTTTGTAGCCACAACATTGCCACTATCACGCGCAGCGTCCAAAAGCTTCCGTCTTCCGTAGCCCATAAGCGGATCGACACCATATACATCAAAACCATGTGCTCTTTCATTACGGGCATAAGGTGCTGTATAAGCGATGGGGAAATATATATCCGCATCTTCTGCACGTAGCATCACACCTTTTTCAAAACGGTGTTTTATTGCAAAATCTTTATAACCCTGCGCACGCAGCGCGAACTCAAACTCTTCACGTTCTTCAAGGAGAACTTTTGGTATCCATGATAAGCCATAAAGGCCATTATCACCATTTACAAGCCCTTCATTGAACGCACGGAAGTCTTTGGCTGATATCATATCTTGTGTAGAAAAATAACGCTCATTGATTTCCAGTGCTTTTTCAACAACATTTAACTGATTTTTTAAGGATTCAGAAATTTCATATGTATGACGAATAAACTCCCCTTGTCTTTCGTTATATTCATATTCTTTCATGACATGAAATAAGTAAGTCACAACACCCAACAAAAACAACATCACCGTTGCAACAATAACTTTACGCCCGAGGCCCACATCTCTTTGATAGTTTTTTGACGACTTACTACAAATCAGTATCATAATCGGCGTAAATAAGATAACGCCCAACACATCACCAACCCACCACGCAAAGCTATGCTTCAAATACAAAGCATAATCATGAATAATGAAATTTGTGAACGCCGCATTGGCAAATAATGCATTAAAAAGACACGCGACCCCGCCGCCCAGAAGCACAATTAAAAATGGATCTTTGACATTACGTAGCGTCGTCGGCAAACTAACAAAACGCTGAATAAGATAGTAACCCAAAAGCGCCTGTAAAGCCGCACCAAGCGCAGAGGGAAAAACAGATAAAAACCCATTCAAATCTTGTGTGCCAAAATGGGTATAATTCGTAACATACGCCCCGACAAATACAGCCGGTGCATAACGCCAGCCTTTGCATATTAGCGCCGCAAGCGCCATGCCTGCCGGCGGCCACAAAACAGAAGAATTTGACCCATCCAATGTAAATTGAAGGCCGAGCAATCCTGCCAGATAATAGACCGCAACAATCACACTAAAAATGAAGATATATCTCAAAACAAACCCTAAGAATCTAAAAATACATGGGATGGATTCTACAAATCCTTTACAGCTTCAGTATAGCTCAAAAACGATTAAATGCATATAACCAAACTGGCGTGACTTATAAACGCGTATGGAAAGCTGCGCGGCCTATTTCTTCTTTTTGCGAATATTGCGCTCAATAGCTTCGATCATCAGGCTCGCAATATCTTTGCCTGTAACATCTTCAATACCCTCTAGCCCAGGGGAAGAATTGATCTCAAGCACTTTAGGGCCATCTTTAGAACGAATAATATCAACGCCCGCGACCACCAGCCCCATTGCTTTTGCCGCGTTCACCGCAATTTTTCGCTCTTCCGCCGTAATCCGCACCGAATCTGCTGTACCGCCCAAATGTAAGTTCGCACGAAACTCACCCGGCGCCGCGCGACGCTGCATGGTGCCTACAACTTTGCCATCAATCACAAAACAACGAATATCTTGTCCTTGCGCTTCTTTAATGAACTCTTGTACCAAAATATTGGCTTTTAGGCTCTTAAACGCATTAATCACACTTTCCGCTGCTTTGTTCGTTTCCGCCAAAACAACACCGCGCCCCTGTGCGCCTTCCAAAAGCTTAACCACCAATGGCGCGCCATGCACCATGCTGATAATCTCGCGCGTTTCTACTGGAGAATGTGCAAAGGCCGTTGTCGGCATCGGTATGCGTTTATTAGCAAGCTCCTGCAAAGAACGCAGCTTATCACGTGATTTGTTAATCGCCACAGAACCGTTCAAACAATAAACACCAAGGGTCGAAAAATGACGCGTAATTGCGCAGCCATAAAACGTCATGGCGGGCTTAATACGTGGAATAACAGCGTCAATATCACTTAACGATTCACCGCCGCGATATTGAATTTGTGGTTCTTTCGATGAAATATTCATGTAACACTGCGAAATATTGACGAATCGCATTTCATGTCCACGCTCTTCCCCTGCCTCAATCAAGCGTTTATTGGAATACAGGTCAGGGTTACTCGCCAACACAGCAATTTTTAGCCCGTTCTTTTTAGGCGCCGCAACATGATAATATTGTTTGGCTTGTTCATTCCCTATATCACCTAACGAGAATGATGCATCAGGGTCAATCAAAGTCCGCCCTGCCATGGCTTCGCGGCCAAGAAGCATACGATAGCCCATTGAATCGCGGTTCGTTAGCGTAATTTCAATATCCCAGCTTTGCTCGCCCAATTGAATAGGCGTACGAATGACGTAGCGTTTCTCTTTATCACCGCTAGAGCTTTTGACTGAACGGCGGTCAACCACACGCCCACGGCAGCTTTGGATAATCTTACGATTATCTTGCACAGGGTGAATATCAAAATGAACATAACGTTTACCATTTTCTTCAAATTCATGCAGGTTAAAGGCGTGAAGCGATGACGTCTTTGCACCGGAATCGACCCGCGCCTTAACCGCTGGTAAACCCAGCTCAGGCAACGCACACCATTCTTCTTTACCTAAAATCACCTTTTCATCCATTGCGATATTGTTCCTATAGCTACAAAGTTAAAAATCCATCTAAAAGTAAATTCAGAATTACACAAGCGCAAAATGCATTACGCATATTTTTGCCAGTCGCTTTTATTTAATCCAAATAATTTATGATCCTGCCGCGCGCCATTAATTTGTATATATTCTTTGGCAAAGCCTTCTTCAACAAAGCCTGCGCGCAACAACACGCGCTGTGAAGGTATATTATGGGTTAGTGTTGCCGCATTGACCCGTTCAAGCTTCAAAAATGAAAAACAAAAAGACAGCGTTAAATCCATCACGTCTTTCATATAGCCTTGATTTTGATGGGCATGATCAATCCAATAACCAAGCGAAGCAAATTGCGCCGCGCCGCGTGAAACATTGTTCACGTTCATCCCACCAATTAAAACATGATCAGCCGTAAAAATCAAAAGCGAGTAATTACGGTCAGCCATCCATTCTTTTTGTTGATAACGCAGTCGCCGTCGGAAGAACGAGTCCAAAAGCGCATTTTCGGGCCATGATGGTTCAAATGGCTGTAAGTGCGCCTTGTTACGCCGCCTTAGGTTACGCCATATTTCATTATCGCTATCCATAGGCGGGCGCAGAATGACCCGCGCCGTTTCAAGCCGAGGGCACTCAGGCGGCCAAGCGCGCTGCAAAGTCATCATAACGCTCTAAATGATCGAGTGGGCCATGACCAGACAACGTAACTTTTGATGCAAATATACGGCGCGCAATGCGCAATACATCTTCAATTTGCACAGCATCAAGCATTTGAATGCGCTCTTCAATATCAAGCACCTTGTCATGCTTTAGCAAGAAGCCTGCCTGCGAATTGTTACGGCGCAAGACTGATTCTTCGCCTTTCAGCATGCCGGCGCGCATACGCGCCTTGGCGCGCTTCAGCTCTTCTTCGCTTATATCGGTGCGTATGTTATTGAGCTCCTCACACAATACAGGCAGCAATTCTGGTAAGGATTTCGGGTCTGTCCCTGCATAGATGCCAAAATGCCCGTCATCATTAAACGTCATGTTATAGCTGTAAATCGAATATACCAAACCGCGCTTCTCACGAATTTCTTGGAATAAGCGGGATGACATGCCCCCGCCCATGATTTGAGACAACACTTTTGCCGCAAAGTTATCATCATCATAATGCGATACGCCTTGGAAACCGACAATCACATGTGCCTGTTCACCGTCTTTTGGCAAACGGCATTCACCGCCTGTATAATTTGCTGCTGTGTATGATGCTTCACGCGCTGCAGGTAAATGGGTAAACAGTTTTTCCACCTGCGCCACAACATCATCATGTTTCGCATTACCCGCAACCGAAATCACCATATTATTTGGCGTATAAAGGCGCTCCACATAACCCGTCAGCGATTCACGGCTCATGCCCTTAATAATTTCAGGCGTTCCCAAAATAGGCGCGCCTAAGGTTTGATTAGCGTAAGCTGTTTCTTGGTGAATATCAAAAATATGCTCATCTGGCGTATCAGCATACATGCCGATTTCCTGCAAAATTACGCCACGTTCGCGCTCTATTTCCTCAGGCGGCATAGTCGATAGCTGAATTTGTTCAGACAAGACATTCAGCGCAGCGCCTAAATCTTCCTTCATTAAATGGATATAATAGCCTGTCGTTTCACGACCCGTAAATGCGTTTGTACTGCCGCCCAAATTCTCAACAGCTTCAGCCAATTGTGTCGCGCTGAAAGACTTTGTTCCTTTAAACAACATATGTTCAACCATATGCGCTACGCCGTTTTCCGCCATATCTTCATGGCGCGTACCAACCCCGCAATATACGCCCGTCGCGACCGTATGCACATGCGGAATTTCATCCGTAATAATTCGCAGGCCATTATCTAATGTTGTTAAATGTCGGCTTTCTACACTCATATCTACTCTCTTTATTAAGACGTTTTTTGTTTAATATAATCTTGTAAGCTTACTAAATTATTATCAAGCTTATCCATATGTTCATCACGCCCCATTAAATCTGCCAAGAAATTTGGTAGCGCAGGGTGCACGCCAGTTGCCTTTTCAACAGCATCAGGGAATTTCGCCGGATGCGCACAGGCAAGGGAGACAATCGGAACATCATTTGCACCATTTTTATCCCGCTGCCCATAGGCAACTTTCAGACCAATCGCACTATGCGGATCCATAAGTAAATCAGCCTCACGGTGAATACGGGCAATGGTTTCTAGCGTTTCTGCATCGCTTGCACGCCCCGCATCGAACAGAGTCAAAGCTTGATCCAACTGATCCTTCGTGACTTCAAAATGACCCTTATCTGCAAAATCAGCCATCGCTTTGTTTAGTACACCACTATCGCGGCCAAATAATTCAAACAGATAGCGTTCAAAATTGCTCGAAATTTGAATATCCATAGACGGCGCTAAGGTCGGCGTCACTTCGCCTTTTTCCATTGCGCCGTTTTCAAAGAAGCGCGTCAGGATGTCATTGCTATTGGTTGCAACAATCAATTTTTCAATTGGCAGCCCCATTTTCATGGCAACATAGGCCGCAAAAATATTACCAAAATTCCCCGTCGGCACAACGAAGCTTAATGGACGTTCACAGCCACCAAGCGCCGCAGAAGCGACAAAATAATAAACCGTCTGCGCAATGATGCGCGCCCAGTTAATTGAGTTCACAGCTGATAAGTTTTGCGCCGCGCGGAAATCATGGTCATTAAACGCCGCCTTAACCAAGTTTTGACAATCATCAAACGTCCCATTAAGCGCGATGGGGTGAACATTTGGCGCATTAAGCGTCGTCATCTGGCGGCGCTGCACATCCGACACGCGCCCATCAGGGAAGAGAATAAATATATCAACATTCTTACAGGCAAGGCAGCCCTCTATCGCCGCTGACCCTGTATCCCCTGACGTTGCGCCGAGAATCGTGACGCGCTCACCCTTATCTTCTAACGCTGCATCAAATAAATGCCCCAAAAGCTGCAAAGCGACGTCCTTAAACGCCATAGTCGGGCCGTGATAGAGCTCTAGCGACCATAAATTTTGGTCAAGCTGGCGCAGCGGCGTAATCGCCTTGTGATGAAAGCGCGTGTCTGCCGCCCCATAGGTTTTATCCAAAATCGCCTTGAGGCGCGGCGCATCAAAATGATCATCCACATAGGGCGAAATGACATCAAAGGCGATTTCAGCATAGCTTTTTCCTGCCATGGACGCCAATTGATCTTTGGTGAAAACAGGCCATTCATCAGGCAGAAACAACCCGCCATCTTTCGCCAAGCCTGAAAGCAGAATTTCAGAGAACGTCTTACCAGAATCGCCACCGCGCGTTGAACTATAAGTCATCATCGCTTAATTGCTCCATTATATCTTTCATTATTCATCTATATCAGGGTTTTGATACACATAGCGTTCTTTAAGGTGACGCAGAAGGAAGTCAGGTGACGCATCTTGACCCGTTACATCGCGCATTAATTCATGGCTGTCCATCAAACGGCCACGTGAATGCACATGTTTATTAAGCCATTTTGTAATCGGTAAGAACTCACCCTTACGGATCAAATCATAGAAATTCGGCAAATCCTGACGCATCGTTTGATAGAACTGCGCCGCCAGCATATGCCCCAATGTGTATGACGGGAAATAGCCAAACTTCGCCACAAACCAATGCACATCCTGAAGCACGCCTTCGGCGTTATCCTGCGGCATCACGCCAAGCAAGTTATGCAGCTCTTCTGTCCATAAAGCAGGCAAATCATCGACATCAAGGCGCCCTTCAATCATATCGCGCTCCAAACGGTAACGCAGCAAAATATGGTAAAAATACGTCACTTCATCAGCGCGTTTACGGTCCACTGTTTTACGCACCTGCGTTTTAATCGCCCATAGGTTTTCAGGGTGCAGGGTCGGGTCACGCATCGCCCTGAAAAGCCCCTCAAGGCGCGGAGACAAAAATTCATAAAATTCTTCTGTGCGCCCAATGAGCATTTCCACCAAAAGCGCTTGCGATTCCTGCATCGCCGCGCCTAACTCCGCCGCCACAGGTTGATAACGCCATGATTTACGTGGCAGACCCTGAATATACAGACCATGCCCCGCCTCATGTAGCGCAGATTTTAAGGAATCGAGGAAGTTCTTGGTATCAACATTCTTAATCACAAGGCGTGTATCATCAGGCGTGCCGCCTTCAACAGGGTTATGCCCCGTCTGATACAACCCGCCCCGTTCAAAGTCAAAACCGAATAGGCCAAGCATTTCTTCGTTTAGCCACATTTGGTTTTTCACTGGAAAAAAATCAGCCAGTTGGATTGGTTCAGGACGGCTCTCCTGACGTTCCATGATCCGCGGTAACATTGTGGTAATTTCTTTTTCAAGCAGCTTAAACCATTTATCGATTTGCGAATGGCTATAGCCTGGGCAGTAGTCTTGCAGCAATGCGTCATAAAGATCCTCACCGCCGCGCGCCTTTAACTTTTTCTCAGCGATGCGGCGTTCAACATCAACAACGCGGCGCAAATGATCGCGCCCCATATCCCAATCATTATTTTCAAGCGCCAAGCGGTGACAGCGGCGGCCTTCATTCGCGACTTTGGCGTTATATTCCATCAAGTCATCATCAATAAGGCTGTGTTCTTCGTAAACCGCATTCATCGCCCGCAGGTTAGAACGGTCCCAATCATCCCAATCCGCACCATGATTATCTTCATGCGTAATTGCTTCATCAAGCAAACGACGTACTTCTGGCGTGATAATATCTTGGTGAACACGTTTAAACAAATAGGCGATCTGGTTAAGGCGTGAGCGATACGCCCCATCAGGCATAGCCGTTAAGAAATCACGCCCCAATATTTCCCCAATCGCTTCTAAACGGCCGACATCGCGGAAACGTTGCTTAAGCCGCGTATAAGCATCACATGGGTGAAGCTGTTCCTGCTTAGTTGATTCTGATGAAAGTAACATGCGTGGTGTGGTGTCCGTATCAAAGAAATGCCGCCTTTATCTATTATAGGCAGGAACGGCAGAAAGTCTATATATGAATATGGAAGTTTTAGCTATTATGATGAAACCACGCATAAAGCAGCGGTATCCAAATAAAGCATGTCGTTAGCGTACCTTTAACAGCCTGATAGGCGATCCACGCCCAGAACAGGTTTTTTGAAGGTTTCTTAAAATTTTTAAGTTTCGCTAACATGCTGTTTTTGTATCAGAGCCCAATGAACAAAATCAATAAAAATATGGTTTAAGCCTTATTCCGTTTTAAAACTGCTATAAAGCGCGCTAACTTTCTCTTTAATTGTCGCCCAATGTTGTAACTCCGTTTTAGGATAAAAAATAATCATGTAAAAATTATCGACATAGAGATAATGCGAACATGTGCTTTTATCCCCTTCGTTACATACGATAAATGATGCATCTTCTGCGCTATCAACCCAAACGTCAGATAAATGCGCCCTGTTTTCAGCGCTTTGCGTATAGTGAATTAACCCAAATTCGTCGCCAACTTTCTTATCCGCCCTGTTTTGTTTTAAATGTTTCTCTACTGCGGTCTCTTTTTCTTTACCCGCGGGGACTTTACTTAATGAAAAATCAATAATTTTGCCTTCCGCCATCAAACCCTCTAACTCGGTGCGTTCAATATCAAGCACTTTAAAATCAGGATAAGCCACATAAACCCAGACGCCCTCTGTAGAATAACTATAAACAGGGTCAAGATATGTGAGCGGCACAACCAATGTCACATCCCCATTGGTGAGCGTGTACGTTTCAGGCTCACTATCCCCTTCTGCACGTGCACTCGCCATGGACAGCACACCAAACACTGCAAACCCCAGTAAAAATAAAGAAATAATCCTAAACATATAAAAACCTTATCCTGTAAAAATACATATGTATTCTAAGGGCTTTAGACAAAATTAGAAAGCCTATATTAGATTATACAAAACAAACCGCTGAAATTATCTTAACAAGATACAATTACGGGCATCCTAATCTCTTAAGATGCCCGTAATAAAAATACATATATGCTTAAGGCCTGACCTTATGCGGCGCGACGCTTTGGTTTACCTTGACCAAACGGCTTTGACCCGCCTTTTTTAAAGCCATTATTCGGACGGCCACCATCACGGTTACCTCCATGAGGCTTTTTGCCTTTTGCAGAGAATGGCTTTTTACCGCCATCTTTGAATGCTGGACGGCCTTTATCAAAACCGCCAGATTTCTTGCCCATTGGGCGCTTCGCTTTAAATTCACCAGAGCTTTGTTCGCCTGATTTATCGGAACGATCTGCCCATTCGCCGCGTGGCTTAGACTTAAACCCATCTTTTGGCTTATGAGATTTAAATTCGCCGCGCTTTTCTGGACGGTCTGACCAATCACCACGTGATTTTTGTTTAAAACCACCTTTTGATTTTTGACCTTTAAACGAGTCTCTATATTGACCGTCTTTTGCACCACGATCCATACGCTCACCGCGCGCTGGACGGTCTGATGACCACTCATCACGCTGTTTTGGCTGATAACTATCGCCGCCTTTATCAAATGACTTTTTCTTGCCCGCAAATTTCTTACCGCCAAAATCTTTCTTACCAGATTTATTACGGTCAAAATCACGACCTTTACCATTACGGCGCTTTTGGTCTTCATGGGCGCGGCGTGATGTTTTACCGTGATGCGGCTTACCCTTACCTTTGCCTTTACCGCCAGCATTATCATTTTCTGGGTCAATCAAACGCAAGATTGCATGCCAGCGGCGGCTATCGCGTGGGCTCACTAAGCATAAGGCTTGCCCCATCGCACCTGCGCGCGCTGTACGGCCAATACGGTGAATGTAATCTTCTGGCATCATTGGGAGGTCATAGTTAATAACGTGTTCAATATGCGGCACATCAAGACCACGCGCCACAACATCTGTCGCAACCAAAATACGGAATTTATCGGCGCGCAGTTTTTTGACAATTTTCTCACGGCGGAATTGACGCAAATCGCCATGAATGGCTTCCGCGCTCAAACCTTCTTCTTTCAACTTTTTCGCCAAGTTTTCACTTTCACGCTTTGTGTTCACAAAAACAATGATACTGCCCGGGCGTGTGTTTAATTCATGCACCAATGTTTTGTATTTTTTGTCCTGCTGCACATGCATAACGTCTTGTTGAACATTCTGCGCCACTGTGTTTGTTGCGCCGATTTCAATACGCTCAGGGGTCGTCAGATATCTATCAGCCATACGCATAATGTTGTGTGGCAAAGTAGCTGAGAACATCATTGTTTGGCGCGTGCCGTCTTTTGGCATAAATTCAGCGATTTCATCTAGCTGAATGCTGAAACCCATATCAAGCATACGGTCCGTTTCATCAAGCACCAAAAAGCGTGTTTCATCAAGTTTCAAGCTGCCGCGGCGCAAATGGTCATGTACGCGCCCTGGTGTACCAATAATCAAGCGTGGCTGACGGCGCAATTGGTCAAACTGACGACGCATATCTTCCCCGCCAATCAAAAGCGCATAATTAATACCGCTTTTGGCAGGGATCATTTCACGCATAGCGTCCATAATCTGCTTACTTAATTCACGTGTTGGTGACAATACCAAAGCCGTGCCTTCATTTTGTTCAAGCAGCATGTTAATCAATGGAATAGCAAACGCACCTGTTTTACCTGTACCGGTCTGGGCAGAGCCAAGAATATCACGGCCATCTAGCGCCAATGGAATGGCTTGTTTCTGAATAGGTGTTGGCGTCGTGAAGTTCATACGCAATAGGGAGTCAACCAATGCTGGCGCAAGGCCAAAATTGTTAAATTCGGTCATTATATTTGATCTTTCAAAAGTTCGTTTCATTAAAACAATGCATCATGCATATGTTTTGCGTTCGGTAGAATGCGCACCAAAATCGAACTTTCTCCAAGGGGGGCTGCCGCATCTTTTCGGCTTGGTTATTCCTTAACGCCATATATAGTATTTATAATGGCTAAAGCTCGCTTATATCAGTTTTTCATCATACTAACTGCGGGCGCACAATCGCACTAAATTATGTTAAAGTCAAGATAATTATGTTTCACTATTCTTTTTTAAGTCATTTTCCGTTAAGATCATCTTCACAAATGGGGGCGATATTTTTCCCGTAAGGACAGCATGATCAAAACGTCTAGCACAGCACATCGACAGAATAAAAAGCACAAAAAGCTTATATCTATGCAGCGGCACTGGTTTAACGGACTGGTGACGAACCACCCGAAATTCTGGACGCGGCTTGGCAATTTTGAAAGCAAAGTTCTGGAATTCGACCTAGAGCCCCTGAAAATCAACAGCCCTATTTATGTTTCAGGGCTTGCGCGCTCTGGCTCAACCATATTGCTTGAATTCCTCGCCGATCATAAAGACTTTGTTTCGCATAAATATAGTGATTTCCCGTTCATCTATACGCCATATCTATGGCGCGTCATGCAAAAGCTGCTCTTTATGAAAGCTGGCCGCCCTGAAGAACGCTTCCATGGTGATGGCTTGCTCGTCAATGCCGACAGCCCCGAAGCAATGGAAGAAGTCCTTTGGATGCATTTCTTCCCGTTCTTACATGATACCGAACAATGTCAGGTCTTAAATGCAGAAGCCACCCAGCCTGCATTTGAAAAATTCTATACCGACCATGTTAAAAAGCTGCTTTTGCAAAGCAAACGCCCGCGTTATCTGGCGAAAGACAATTACAACATTGCCCGCATTGATTATTTAAGCAAGATTTGCCCCAGCGCGAAATTCTTTATTCCCGTGCGTAACCCCATCACCCATGTCGAATCGCTTTATCGCCAACATAAACATTTCAGCACTATGACCGGCAACGACAAGCGTGCCCAAAAGCATTTACAGCGCGTCGGTCATTTTGAATTTGGCCATGATGTGCGCCCAATTCACCTTTATGATGACCCAACCTATAAATCAATCAGCGACTTATTTAAACAAGGCCATATCCTGCGCGGCTATGCCCGCTATTGGAGCTATATTTATAACTTCATATATGACCGCTATATCAATGCGGATAATGTATTTATCTATCGCTTTGAAGATTTCTGCGAAGAAAGCGAAGAAATGTTAAAAATGATCGCCGATTTCGCCGAAATATCCACCCCCGCCCGCACCCGCAAAATGTGGGCCGACTACATCAAAGCACCCGCCTATTACCAAACAACATTAAACGCCGAAGAACGCGACGTCATAGAAGAAGAAACCGAAACCAGCGCGAAGTTGTGGGGGTATTGATAAAAAGATGAAAAAAGAAAGCTTATTTACCTGTTTTGTAATCACAGCAATCATATACCTCTTCTTCATGTGGGGGGCGCTATCTGTACAATTAAGAATCTTCCCCTATAGCTTACTTGAAAGGTCATTAATTGGGATTAGCGCTATCTTTTACAACAAAACAGAGCGCGAATCTTTCTTCTTGGCCGATGGCTATAACACGCCACTATTCAAGGAATATATTGGCAAAATAGGCCTCACAATAGAAGATAAAAACAATACAGATCGATATGTACTTTACTCCAACTCGATAGACCACATTATTCGCTTAATCAATAATGATGGGCAGCTTATTCATGAATGGAACGTCCACCCAACTGAAAAACTACAAAAGCCAGACTATATATTTGAAAACATCAGCACATCATCTATAGAACCGCGTGATGTGTATTTGTATCCTAATGGAGACATATTGGTTGTTTATGAAGCGATTAACCAATTTCACAATAATTACGGCATCGCCAAGTTTAACAAAAATAGCGATCTCATCTGGTTTAAACCAGGCCGCAATCACCACTATATAGATGTATCCCCTGAAGGCGATATATATACATTGTCTTTAGATGTCATTAGTAAGTCTTTTTCTTACCCGCATCTGGAACATATACACCCGCCATCTTTCGAAGATTACATAGAGATTATTAATGAAGATGGGAAACTACAAAAAAGAATATCCATACTTAAAGCCATAAGTGAGTCCACTTACAGCGAAGCCTTTCTCCATACACTCTACAACGCCAATGCAAAAGGCGACCACTTACACCCCAACACAGTACACTATGTGACGAGTAAACAAGCTGCCCAAAATAAACTATTTAAAACTGGTGATTTAATAATCTCGCTTAGAAGTGTAGACACCATTATTGTCATCGACCCCAAAACAGAAAATATTCGATGGTTAGGTAAGGGAGCTTGGGCAGGACAGCACCACACAATTCTAAGTAAAGAAGGTAAGATCACATTATTTGATAATCTTGGCGCCGAACGATTACGCAAAAGCCGCATTATGGAGTTTGATCCTATAACTAGCCAATATAAGGTTCTATATTCTGGTCAAGAAGACCACCCTTTTTACGCACCATTTTGCAGTATGTTCCAATTATTACCCCACAAACATATATTTATTACCTCTCATCACAACGGACGCATGTTCGAAATAGATGCACAAAAAAATATAGTCTGGGAATATTTCATTCCCATCCGTGACAAAAACGACCAAAATAAAACAGCTAGTGTTTATGCAGGTAAACGCTATACAAAAAGCCAACTACCATTTTTATTTAAGGGCAAAGAATAATGTATAAAAACAAACTAATTCTCACTATGCTCACATTCATATTGACCTTTAGCGCCCAATCAGCACAAGCCTATATCGGCCCTGGCGCTGCAGTGGCTTTTCTAGGATACGCCTTTGGCCCTGTTATAGCCATCGTTGTATCCGTAGGGTTAATTCTAGCGTGGATAGGCCGCATGGTTTGGCGGAAATTTAAGCGCACAACCGAAACCCCAGAAAAGTAAATCTCACTGATACGCGCCAAGTTGTTGTTCTATAGAGCTACAGTTGCGGTCTTTGTTTAGGCACATTATCGCCCCGATGAGCAATTGATAATGCGATAAATCCGGTTTTACACTGGTTTGTTCGGATACGTCATAGATCTTATTGGCACATTCAGTGAAAGCGCTTTTCATGGCATAGGCGGGGTAGTCGCCTTGAGTTGCAGCCGTCGCCGCGGCGCAGTGCTGCTTGATTTGCTCGACGGCGCCAATCATGCCGCTGCTTTGTAGGTCGCCGGCGTAATTTGCCGCTAAAATCAGAGTAGCTTGTGACACTTCACTCAAACAAACGGGCTTGTCCCACTGTTTCACGCAATGACTAGAAATATCCCGCGCATATTGCATCACCTCAGGCGAAACCTCGTTTTGCGCAAAGCTTTTCTGAGCATTGGCTCCTACAATAAAAGCCATTATCATTAAAATTTTTAAGCAACGCGGAAATACTGCGCCAAAGCGCGATGTGTTTTGCATGATCATACCCTCCGCTTAAGGATATTGATCTGAAAATAACACTTTGTCAAACCGCTCTTCCAAGTATTTGTATTCATGCATTAAAGTGATTTTCCTAATATAAATAACAGCTTAGAATCATTTGTGCGGCAATGCAGCACATATTCATCCCCATAGCGCCGCAAGTACACAATTCCCCCTTGGCAAAGCCCCTTTGCCCACGCTATAGTGCCTTCTTTAAATAAAAACAATAATAAGCGTTAAGTGGGAAAATTCTATGAGTGATATTGTCATCAGCGGCACAGGCCTATACACGCCGCCAAATTCAATTAGCAATGAAGAACTGGTTTCATCGTTTAATACATATGTTGACCAATACAATACACAGCATCAAGCACAGATTGCCAGTGGTGAAGTTGAAGCCTTAGAACATTCAAGCGCTGAATTTATTGAAAAAGTCTCCGGCATTAAAGCGCGCCACGTCATTGAAAAAGAATCCATCCTTAACCCTGAAATTATGGCGCCGCGTATACCAGAGCGTGCCAATGATGAATTATCCGTCCTTGCCGAAATTGCCGTAAACGCCGCAAAAGACGCACTAAAGGCCGCCAATAAAACAGCTGCTGATATTGATGGCGTATTGCTTGCGTGTTCTAATTCACAGCGCCCATACCCTGCCGTTGCCATTGAAGTGCAAGAAGCGCTTGGCATAGAAGGCTTTGCGTTTGATATGAATGTTGCTTGTTCATCTGCAACATTTGGCATTCAAACAGCGGCTGATATGATAAAAGCCGGCAATGCCCGCGCCATGTTAATCGTTAACCCTGAAATTTGCTCAGGCCACCTTAACTTCCGCAACCGCGACAGCCATTTTATTTTTGGTGACGTTGCCACAGCCATCGTTTTAGAACGTAAAGAAACATGCACCTCTGATAACGCTTTTGAAATTGTTGGTACAAAATTGAAAACACAATTTTCAAACAACATCCGTAACAATTTCGGCTTCCTTAACCGCACCGCACCAGAAACAGCCACCGCAGAAGATAAATTGTTCATCCAAGAAGGCCGTAAGGTTTTCAAAGAAGTCACACCAATGGTTGCTGAAATGATCGTGCAACATTTAAATGATAAAGGCATTGCACCAGATTCATTAAACCGCATGTGGCTACACCAAGCGAACCTACATATGAACGAACTGATCAGCAAAAAAGTTCTGGGTCGTGAACCATCAGCGGAAGAAGCGCCCGTTATCCTTGATAAATACGCGAATACAAGCTCCGCAGGCTCTATCATCGCCTTTAACAAGCATAACCGCGACCTTAAAAGCGGTGACCTCGGCGTTATATGCTCTTTCGGCGCGGGGTATTCTGTTGGCTCTGTGATTGTGAAGAAGGTTTAAGCTGACTTACAAATGCTGCGTATTACGTTTTTTCACTTACGCAGCATTTGATGCGCGCATATCGTCTTTATTCTGCTTTAATAGCCAGTCCTCAAACTTAATTTTCTGTTCTAAGAACTTCGCAGCTTTCAGCACATATGAATCATTATTTGTATAGGCAATAAGCTGCGCACCCATAGGCAATTTATCTGCCGTCACGCCGCACGGAATAGACGCCGCAGGTAACTGCGCTAAATTTGCGGCAAATGTAAATGGTGTCCATTCTGCGCCTTTTAGGCCTTCTGGCTCATTACGTTCTGCGGCAAAGGGGGACATAGCCATGGTGGGCATTAATATAATGTCATAGGAATCAAATATTTCCTGAATTTGCTTTTTAATTTTCGCGGCG
Organism: Alphaproteobacteria bacterium; assembly: GCA_002690045.1. Taxonomy (GTDB): domain Bacteria; phylum Pseudomonadota; class Alphaproteobacteria; order Micavibrionales; family Micavibrionaceae; genus UBA2705. Next base: position 78,355 of record NZDE01000008.1, read on the forward strand.
ATCACTTGCGCATTCATATAGTCATATAAAGACAGCGCCTCACCTTGCTTTGCCCATTCAACAACATATGGGTCCATTAATGTACGGCGATCCGCAGGAATTTGGTCATAAATCCACGCGGCAATCGCCGCCCAATGTACGGTGAACGTATCAATTAAATCAGGAATATGAAGGTCAATCTTCTCTACTGTGCCGAGCGCTTCCATATGCTGCGCGCATGTTTCAATTTGTGCAGCAATTTCTGGGTCTACGGCAAAATCATTCAATGTTGGTGCGTAGGCAATGCGCAGCGCCTTATTGGGCAAAGCGCTTGTTTTTTCTGCAGCATCTGGTGCCATGATATTGAACATTATCTCTGCATCTTCGACCGTACGCGCGATTGCGCCCGTCGTTGCCATAGGTGAGAACGGAGAAATAGATTTTTCTTTGATCAAACCCTGTGTAGGCTTATATCCTGTTACGCCGCAAAAACATGCTGGTATACGCAGTGACCCACCGCCATCGCTGCCTAAATGCATATATCCCATGCCTGCCGCCGCAGCAGCTGCTGCGCCGCCAGAAGACCCGCCTGTGGTTTTTTCGACATTCCATGGGTTGCGCGTAACGCCATATAATGGGCCATGCGTAACGCCTTTTAAACCAAATTCAGGCAAGGTAGTCTTACCAAGGAAAATACAGCCCGCTGCACGCAAATGCGCCACCGCAGGACTATCCGATTCCGCAGGGCTATCCGCAGTTGCGGCTGACCCATCGCGTGTCACCCAACCCTGTACATCCGTGCCATCTTTAATGGATATTGGCACGCCATCATAAGGGCCGGTTGGACAATTTTCTGCCCAACGCTTAGCGGATTCATGCGCCTGCGCACGCAAAATATCCTCGTCCTCTATAAAGCAAAATGCATTTAATGACGGATTTTGCTCTTTTATCTGTGCAATACATGCCTCTACAGCATGAAGCGGCGTATATGTACCTTGACGATAGGCATCAACAAGCTCATTCACAGATAATTCGAGGATATTTTGTCGCATAGTATTATTAACCCTTAAACGTTACGGCATATGCGGCCCAGGTTTCGGGCACTGCGTAATGATAAACTTTTCATTGATATTCGTCGAGGGACGACATGGCATTTGCATACAGACCAAACGTGTATCATCGGTCGCACCATGCCAACGCTCTTTACCGCCAACAGCAACCATAAAGTCATTAGACACATCACAGCTGATATCTGTATATGTCATGATATGGCTTTTATAATTATTAGCGAGCGCCAAATCACAAGCTTCGCGTAATACAAGCTTGGTCATTTCAATCTTTTCATCCTTGCTTGTCCATTGGTGGAAACGCAAAGGTTCAATCGCAATTGTTGGATCATCACCAGAAATCGCATCAAATTTTAGATTCAGAATTGCCGTTGTAGCTATGTCACCACACCCATCATAAACAGCGATAACTCTGGACGTTGGGTCCGTCGTTGCACCCTGTAAATAAGCGGGCAACGCAATATGCGGCGCAGACAGCTCTTGCGCATGATAGCGCGTAATACCATTTAATTTTGACTGGTCGTTAAAGATACATGTCAAATCATAACTGCGGCGAGGCTGTTCAAAACCTAAGTTTTTGTTCCAGAACTTCATCGTGTGCGTGTTGTTCTTCGCCACAGACCCAATAATAATGTTTGCCCCATCGAGTAAAGATGCCTTAGCAACAGCATCTACCGTATATGTCCCGATACCGCCGCCACGATAGTTTATATCTGTACATATATCTTCAATATAGGTTGATTTGCCGTCCAGCGTCCATTGCGGGTGGTACATCACACAGCACGCCGCATCAGTCCAACCCGTCGGATAGATCAAAATAGATTTTATAAGTGGGTGCTGACCACTTAACGCATCAAGTGTTTTTTGTTTATCTACATTATACGGCACATTATGATGCTGCGCTTGCTGCTTCATAAGGCGCTCTACCTCATCAAAATTTGATGCGTCTACTTCAACATTTGTGAAGCCTACATTTTTACTCATTTTAGTCTCCCAATTTTATTATATTTTTTTAGTGTATTAACGCTCTATGCCTTCTTCTTCCAAAAGCAATTTACGTGATAATTTACCAACAGCTGTTTTGGGCAGCGGCGTATCACGCAGCACAATTTTGCGCGGCATTTCAATTGGTGAGATTTTATCTGCTAGGAACGTTTTTAATGCTGCTTCGCTCAGCTCTGAACCATCACGCGCTTTAACCCACGCCCAAACGGTTTCACCGCGTTCATCATCTGGTACGCCCGCAACGATGCATTCTTCAACATCAACATGCAAAGAAATCGCGCCTTCAATCTGGGTTGGATATACATTATAGCCACGCACCAAAATCAAGTCTTTCATGCGGTCAACAAGGCGAATATAACCATCTTCGTCAATATAGCCGACATCACCTGTGTGCAAGCGGCCATTTTTAATGACTTTGTCGGTTTCTTCAGGCTTGTTGTAATAGCCCTTCATGACTTGCTGGCCTTTCAAGCAAACTTCGCCTTTCTCACCTTGCGCAAGTGGCGTTACGCCATCTTCCATATCAATAATCTCAACCAAAGTACCCGGAATAGGCATGCCAATAGTACCAACCTTCACCAAACCATTAGTCGGATTACAGCACACCACTGGGGACGCTTCGGTAAGGCCATAGCCTTCACCAAGTTTTGCGCCTGTACGCTTTTCAAATGCGTCTTTAATACCTTGTGGCAATGGCGCACCGCCAGATAAGCAGAATTTAACAAAGGACAGGTCGAGCCCTTCACCCGCGGGATGCACCGCAAGCGCATTAAATATCGTCGGCACAGCAGGAAAGAATGTTGGCTTTTTGTCTTTCAGCAGCGCAATAAACGCTTCAGGATCAAATTTAGGGACAAGAATAACTTCCATCCCCATTTTCAGCGCCATGTTCATCACGACGGTCATAGAAAACACATGGAACAAAGGAATTGCACCAATAATACGTTCCTGACCAGGGACAACAATTGGGCTGTGCCACATTTCAATCTGTGTGGTATTCGCATATAAATTCGCATGGGTTAGCATTGCGCCTTTAGGCGTGCCTGTTGTACCGCCTGTATATTGCAACACAGCGACATCTTCTTGCGGGTTAATCACGGGCGCAGCATAAACCCCATCATTATCTATGATATCACCATAGGCGATATATTCGTCACCAGATGGCGTAGCTGCATCCGCTGCGCCGCTTGGGCATAAAATTATGCCTTTCATGCGGGTAGAGCCAAGAACATGATCAGCTTTATCAAACAAAGTTGGCATATCTAACGTCACCATATAGTCAGTTTCGCTATCACCAATTTGATATTCAAGTTCCCGTTCAACATAAAGCGGGTTATAATTTACGACCGTTGCGCCTGTTTTTAAAACGCCATAATAGAACGCAACAGAATAATGCGTGTTCGGCATGAACAGACCAATTTTAGTGCCTTTGCCCACGCCCATTTTTTGTAAGCCTGCCGCAACCTTGTTAACCAATGCCCCAAGTTCGGCATAAGTCATAGACATGCCTTCAAAATAAATAGCCGGACGCGCCGCAAACTGTTTTACAGATTCATCAAGAATATCGAAAACAGGTGCAACCGCAACATCAACATCCCAAGAAAGCCCCTCAGGATACGCTTTATTCCAAATGATATTCCCAGATACTGCAGTGTTATTAGCACCCATAGCGGATGCGGCCATCGCATTGTTTTGCATAACATTTCCCCATGAAGTTTTCTATTTCTGTATTAGGAAAAATCTTTAGCAGATGGGTAAACAAAATCAAGATAGAAACATTGCTGCAGAGCACAAAACTTGCCCAGCGTATCACATATCTAGCCAATAAATAATGCCTTAGCGCTCTTGTTTATAAAAGATTTTCTGGCCAACCATAGCTTCAGCAGCAAAAGCGATCAAATACTCTGGGTATTGGGGACAAAACTCATCAACCCAACCCAAAATCATATTGGTGTTTAGCGTACTAATATCATATTGACGCTTGCTTTTTACTGCACGCAGACGGTTCATGGCAGAAAAATAACCATAGACCCATGACACCAATGTCGCACGAACCGTGCCATCTTTTTCAGCGTCGAGCCATTGACCACATGTTAACGACCCTGCACCGATAAGCTGAATCTGCGCATCATTCTGCGGGTTTTGCGCGTGCGCCTGTGTCCCCGCTGCGCCCAAAGCAATAGCCATGACCCCAAAAAATAATAAAAAAATTCGCATAAAAACCCTATATTTCAAATAAGTTTGAACGCCCAGAATACCTTTGATTAGCGCTTGATGCAAGTGACCTGCCGCAAACAGAAAGCAAAAAAAGCAACTGCTGACAAGAAACAAAAATTTGATCAAAAAAAGCGCGCATATTGTAATAATATGCGCGCTTTTTGATGCATCTATATTTAGGCTTAGTTATGCGATATCAAAGCGATCCGCATTCATAACCTTTGTCCATGCCGCGATAAAATCACGCATGAATTTTTCTTGGTTATCATCCTGTGCGTAAACTTCCGCATAAGCACGTAAGATAGAATTTGAACCAAAGACCAAATCGGCGCGCGTTGCGCTCCATAGGGCTTTACCTGTCTTACGCTCACATATTTCATACAGATTATCGGCCTTTGGCACCCATTTGTAATTCATATCCGTTAAATTGACGAAGAAATCATTACTGAGCACGCCCTCACGGTCAGTAAATACGCCGTGTTTTGTGCCGCCATGATTTGTACCGAGGACGCGCATACCGCCCATCAGCACTGTCATTTCAGGCGCGGTTAGCCCCATAAGCTGCGCACGGTCGAGCAGTAACTCTTCGGGGCTAACGGCATAATCCTGCTTCAGCCAGTTTCTGAATCCGTCATGCAATGGCTCGAGCGCATTAAATGAATCAGCATCGGTCATATCATCAGTGGCATCGCCGCGCCCAGGCGCAAAAGGCACTTCGCCTTTATAACCTGCCGCTTTTGCGGCTTGTTCAACGCCAACGCAGCCGGCAAGGACAATCGTATCCGCGATGCTAGCCCCCGCAGCTTTAGCAAGCGGCGTCAGTACAGAAAGGACTTTGTCTAAACGCTGAGGCTCATTCCCCGCCCAATCTTTTTGCGGGGCAAGACGAATACGCGCGCCATTTGCGCCGCCGCGTTTATCAGACCCACGGAACGTACGTGCACTATCCCATGCAGTCGCAATCATATCTGCAATGCTTAGACCACTTTCAGCAATTTGCTTTTTAAGTGCCGCGACATCGTAACTTGTGTTCCCCGCAGGTACAGGGTCCTGCCAGATCAAGTCTTCTGCTGGTACATCTGGCCCGAAATAACAGGCCTTTGGCCCCATATCTCTGTGCGTCAATTTAAACCACGCGCGGGAGAAAACTTCTGCGAAATATTCAGGTTCATTGTAAAAACGCTCTGATATTTTGCGGTAAATCGGGTCTTTAATCATCGCCATATCCGCATCCGTCATCATCGGGTTACGGCGGATTGATGGGTCAGAAGAATCAACTGGTTTATCTTCTTCTTTAATATCGATTGGCTCCCATTGCCATGCACCAGCAGGGCTCTTTTTAAGTTCCCACTCATAAGTAAACAGCAAGTAGAAGTACCCATTATCCCATTTGGTTGGATGCGTTGTCCATGCGCCTTCAAGGCCGCTTGTAATGGCCTCATTCGCTTTGGCAGTGCCATTTGGTTTATTCCAGCCTAGGCCTTGCTCCTCAATGCCCGCGCCTTCAGGTTCAGCGCCCAATACAGATGCATCGGTGCTGCCGTGACATTTACCAACCGTGTGGCCACCTGCGGCCAAGGCCACAGTTTCTTCATCATCCATGGCCATACGCGCAAATGTTTCACGCACCATCTGCGCCGTCTTTAGCGGGTCAGGCTGACCATTCACACCTTCAGGGTTAACGTAGATAAGCCCCATATGCGTTGCCGCAAGCGGGTTTTCAAGCGTATCCGGCTTAGATAAATCTCCTATACGGTTTTCACTTGGCGCGAGCCATTCTTTTTCCGCGCCCCAATAAACATCTTTCTCAGGGTGCCAAATATCTTCACGGCCAAAACCAAAACCAAAGGTTTTTAGCCCCATAGATTCATAAGCCATATTCCCTGCGAGGATAATCAAATCTGCCCAACTGATTTTATTGCCGTATTTCTTTTTAATCGGCCACAATAGGCGTTTGGCTTTATCTAGATTTGCATTATCTGGCCACGAGTTTAAAGGTGCAAAGCGTATATTCCCCGCACCCGCGCCGCCGCGCCCATCTGCCAAACGGTAAGACCCCGCCGAATGCCACGCCATGCGGATCATCAGCCCACCGTAATGCCCCCAATCCGCAGGCCACCAATCCTGTACATCCGTCATCAAGGCCTGCATGTCTTTTTTCAGCGCCGTAAAATCTAATTTCTGCAATTCATCATGATAATTAAAATCTTTATCCAGCGGATTGGTTTTGGAATCGTGCTGATGCAAAATATCTAAGTTTAGTGTATTCGGCCACCAACGCTCCTGCGCGGATTCTACTGCCGTTGCACTGCCGTGCATAAACGGACATTTTGATTTTTCTGTCATAGTGGTTTCCCCTTCATTTATTGGGTTTAGCTTGTTTTACATTTAGGGCAGAGACCCCAGAATATAATTTCAGTTTCATCAACTCTAAAACCTTGCGCATTTGACGGTGCAAGACATGGCGCCACATCATGACAATCCGTATCCTGAATGTTACCACAGCCACGACAAACAAGGTGGTGATGGTTATCATCCTTGCGGATTTCATAAATAGACGGCATTCCTTTTGGTTTAATTTCGCGCACTAAACCGCGCTCAACTAACGTGTTCAAATTATTATATACGGCCTGAATAGACGTTGTTTGTATCTTTTCCTGCACAATTTCGAATAACAGCGCGGCTTCTGAATGCGGTTTATGCATCAACCCTTCCAACACAGCCAAGCGTACGGGCGTAAGACTTAAATTTAACGATTTTAACTCTCTTTGAAAATCCATGACATAAATATTAGGGCGAAAAAATCTTTAATCAATAAATTTTTTTATATTTTAAAAATTAAGAATTATATTATAGACATTTCAAAGTATCAAAAAAATGCAGAAAAGTTCGTTTTGTAAGGCCGCATAGAGGAGAATCTTTGTCGAACCAAGAAGATTGGGTATTATTGGGTAGTTTATTGGGTATCTAAAAACTCGACTTTAATACATTTCTATTCTATAATTGGGTATTATTGGGTAAAAAAATGGGTATCATGTTTAAAACAGACACATTAAATATTAGCATGGAAATGCTTTCACTTATTTCGTCTTTGGATGAATTCAAAGGCGCGTGGCAAGCTTTAGGCAGACTGGCACCAGAAAGACTTTCTGCATTAAAACGTGTAGCCACAATAGAAAGCATTGGTTCATCCACGCGCATCGAAGGCAGCAAACTTTCAAACCAAGAAATCGAGAAACTTTTAAGTAACATTGACATACAATCATTCGACACGCGCGATGAGCAAGAGGTCGCGGGCTATTCAGAAGTCATGGATCTTATTTTTGAGCACGCAGCAGAAATTCCTTTGTCAGAAAACTACATCAAACAACTTCATCGTGACCTGCTGAAATATAGCAACAAAGATGAAGGGCATCGCGGCGAGTACAAAACCAACACAAACCATGTTGAAGCTTTTGCACCAAATGGTGATAGCTTAGGGATTATATTTGAAACAGCAACGCCATTTGATACACCACGACTTATGCGTGAATTAGTCGAATGGGCAACAACTTCTTTAAAAACCAAAAGCCTGCACCCACTTTTAATTACCGGCATATTTGTTGTCGTGTTTTTAGAAATACATCCATTTCAGGATGGGAATGGGCGTTTATCGCGTGTCTTAACGACACTTCTATTATTAAAATCTGGATATAGCTATGTGCCTTACAGCTCACTTGAAAGTATTATTGAGCGCAGTAAAGATGCTTATTATCTGGCACTAAGAAAAACGCAAGGCACTATCAGAACAAACAATCCTGATTGGCAGCTTTGGCTACTGTTCTTCCTACATGCGCTTAAGAAACAAAAAAAGAATCTTGAAAAGAAAATTGAGCGTGAAAAAATCATACTCGGCCAGCTTCCTGAACTTTCAATACAAATCATAGAATTTGTGAAGTCACATGGGCGTGGCACGATCAGCGATATCGAGAAAACAACCAATGCAAATCGTAACACGATTAAAAAACATCTAGCCCAGCTCGTCGAAGAAGGACATATCGCAAAACACGGTGCAGGTCGAGGCGTCTGGTACAGCACAATTTAATGATCACTTACACATGACTAGCTACTAGCATGTATTATCAGCCATAATATTTTTTCTCATGGAAATATAATTTAACGAAATTTCTCGACCTCCCACCTAATTTTCAAATGAGAATAACCAGAAATTTCCACCAAGTTTCTCAATTCTCACTGAGGGGTCAACAGGGCCATCCCCACGGAAGCCCGCAACACGCGCCGCACACGGCGAAAAATAAAAATTGTTTAAAATCAATGGGTTAGTGGCGGAGATGACAGGATTCGAACCTGCGAGGGGTTGCCCCCAACACGCTTTCCAGGCGTGCGCCTTAAACCGCTCGGCCACATCTCCGTTTGGGTGTTTGCGGTAGATGCGCAAATTAGCGGGTCTTGCGTGTAAAGGCAAGCCCTAACTTACCGATATTTACTTGAAACACCACAGACAAATAAGAAGCGTCGATTTAGGCTTTATTAATATATTAGATGTATATTATATATATTGACTAATTTATATATGGGTCTATAGGGTTTATATGGGGGCAGAGAATGGGATATTATGTTACGTTTCTGCTTTTACTTATTTTTGGCTGCACTGCCGGTCTTTGCAACAATCATTCATGACGCCTATATAGGCGTCGGGCGCGGTATTGAGCTGCAGCCGCTCGGCTACTACGTGTATAATTATACACCAAGTGTTTTTTATTGGATTAAAGGCACTTTTGCTGACACTGGTTTTACAGGCATAATTTCTACACTTATGAAGACAAGCCTGTTTACTTATAGTTTTGTGATTTCATCCGCAGCGGCGGCATATGTCATCCATGCCAAGGTAAACAATAAAGGCCCATTCCGTAATTACCTTAAAGACATTCCTAAATTACAAAAGAAATGGATGAATAGTGATGCCCTAGGCGCACGTTTCAGCGGCGGCAAAGCGCACATCAAGCCGCAAATCCACAACGATAACGAGGCCGCATAAATTAAAACGCGACCTGCTCGTTCAAATGTTCAATGGCCTTATTAAGGCGCACTAAGTCCTGCGGGCGGGACACATTATGCGCCGCATCTTTAATCAGCTCAACAATGACATTATCGGATTCAACATTCTCACTAATAAAGCTTGCCGTTTCCCATGGCACTTCTGTATCCAAGACGCCCTGTACCAAATAAACAGGGCAAGTAATTGGCACGAGATCATCACGGTCAAAAACATAGTTGGCTCCACCGTCTTCCAACAGGGCGCGGGTGAATATATAGGGTTCATCCGAATAATCATTAGGGATTTCCGCGCGGCCAATTTCATTCATTTGTTGCTGTTGTTCTTCTGGCAAATCATCATAAATTCGGCCTGTGAAATCAGGCGCAGCCGCAATGCCCATTAAAGCGGCGATACGGTCTGGTCGTTTTATCGCACATAGAAGCGATATCCACCCCCCCATTGAAGATCCAACCAGTATAATAGGCCCCTCAATCACCTTATCAATTATGGTTAGCGCATCCGCGCACCATGACCCAATTGTCCCATCAACAAATTCACCGTCGGACAAGCCGTGCCCCGTATAGTCAAAACGTACATAGCTTTGCCCACGCGCCTTAGAACATTCTTCTAAATATGTGGCTTTACTGCCCATCATGTCAGATTTAAAGCCACCACAAAACATCACTGTTGGCAGCTTTGGATCACCTTTATAATGGAAATAGGCAAGATTTTGTCCTTTTGCATTGGCAATTTGCTGATGGCTCATGCTATATATGTCCTGTTCTGGTTAATTACGGGAACGTGTCAAGATTCTGACCTTATTAATTTTAGGCGGATCGCGCAGAAAACAAAAGATCAAATTTTTAATTTATTGACCAATCGCCATGACTGAGCATTTACCAGTAGACATTACCGCACAAAACACAGCGCAGAAACCACCTGTTATCATGCAGATTATTCCTGAACTTGGCCCAGGCGGGGCGGAACAGGGCTGCATTGACGTTGCCAACGCTATACAGAATGCGGGCGGCAAAGCGATTGTGGTTTCACATGGCGGTGACCGCGTTCATGAAATTACGCGCAACCACGTCACCCATATAAATCTGCCCGTACACAGCAAAAACCCGCTCGCATTATGGCGTAATGTTAAGCGTCTAAGAAAATTAATTGAACAGCATCAGGTTGATATCGTTCATGTCCGTTCACGCGCACCAGCATGGAGCGCTTATCAAGCATGTAAAGGCACAAAAGCACGCTATATGACGACATGCCACGCGCCATATAATTATCACTCTAAGGCGAAGCAATTTTATAATTCGGCCATCGCCAAGGGTGAACGCGTCATCGCCATTTCTGAATATGTACGCAACTACCTAATCAATGGCTATAGCCTAAATGACAAAACCATCCGTCTAATCCACCGCGGCATCCCGATTGAGAAATTCCACCCAACCGTAGTTTCGCCAGAGCGCATGATTACGCTCAACAAAGACTGGCGCATCCCTGAAAGCGCATCCGTTATTTTATTGCCCGGACGTTTAACACGTTGGAAGGGACAAGCTGTCCTTATCGAAGCGATGGCGCAGATTAAAAATAAAGACGTCTACGCCGTATTAATCGGCTCTGACCAAGGCCGCACAGAATACCGCAAAGAGCTAGAAACATTAATGGAAGAAAAAGGGCTGTCTGGCCAAGTACGTATTGTTGACCACTGTAACGATATGCCAGCCGCCTATATGCTTTCAACCGTTGTGGTGTCTGCATCAACCGACCCTGAAGGCTTTGGCCGCATTCCTGTCGAAGCACAAGCCATGGGGCGTCCAATTATTGGGACAGATCATGGCGGCGCACAAGAAACGATTTTGCGCGGTGAAACAGGCTGGTTAATTCCACCCAATGACCCAAAAGCATTGGCGCAAGCAATTACCGAAGCCCTTGCCCTCAACAACGCGCAGCGCGCTGTTTTAGCAACCCGCGCCATGAACCACGTCATGCAAAACTTTACAAAAGAAATCATGATTGATAAAACCCTTGCTGTATATACCGAATTATTAGAAGGTAAAGACAACGCGGCAACCGCGCCCAAAATGGCGCATGTCGCTTGAGAAGCCCCATGAACGCAGCGCAGAATAATGAACATATATTGGTAATTAAACTTTCCGCCTTGGGGGACTTTATTCAAGCCCTAGGCCCTATGAAAGCTATTCGCGCGCACCATCCTGATGCGAAAATCACCTTGCTGACCACCAAAGCATTTAAAAACTTTGGCGAAGAATGTGGTTATTTTGATGATGTCTGGATTGACGAACGTCCAAAATGGTTCAACTTATCTGGCTGGGCAAATTTATCACGCCGCTTAAACAATGCAGGCATTACCCGCGTCTATGATTTGCAAAATAACGACCGTACGCGCTTTTATTTTAAACTCTTTGCAGGGGCGCAGCGCCCTGAATGGGTCGGCACAGCAAAAGGCGGTTCGCACTATAATAATTCCGAAGAACGTACCGCTGGAAACGCCTTCAACGGCCATAAAAACACACTGGCCTTAGCGGGCATTAATAATATTGATATTGATGATCTATCATGGATTCAGGCAGATATATCCGAACTGCCACTTAAAAAACCTTATGCAGTTTTAGTAGCAGGCTGCGCGCCATCACGCCCTGAAAAACGCTGGCCGCATGAAAATTTTGCCACTATTGGCAATAATCTCGTCAAGCAAGGTATTCAACCCGTATTGATCGGCACGAATGCTGAAGTAGAAATTAATAAAGCTATTAAAGCCGCTTGCCCAGATGCGCTAGACCTCACCAATCAAACAAGCATTAAACAAATTGCTGTTTTGGGGCGTGAAGCAAAATTATGCGTTACGAATGATACGGGCCCTGCGCACATAATTGGTGTAACGGGTTGCCCCAGTTTTGTCCTCTTCAGCACACAAGGGTCAAACCCTGATAAACACGCGCCTTTAGGGCACAATATTCAGAAATTCATAGCCGAAGATATTTTGACTATCACATCGGACCAAGTCTGGCGCGAGATAGACCCAAAAGTAAAAGACTGAGATCATCACAATCACAGCCTATAAAAACAAATATTCTAAAATTAAGCGCTAGCGCCTTTTTTAACCAGATCTTGTTCGGTTTCATAATATTCAAGCCCGCCTTGCGGTGCGTAAATATCATATAAGCACTTCAACATAGCTTTAACCGCCTTGTCATCCAGACGGTAATAAATTGTTTGCGCATCGCGGCGCGTTACAACTAAACGGTCTCGACGTAAACGTGCAAGATGTTGTGATAATGCAGATTGTGAAAGGCCGACGATTTCTTCTAATTCACCAACACATTTTTCGCCTTTATATAAAGCGCACATGATGATTAACCGGCGTTCATTTGAAAGCGCTTTCAGCAGCCCAACGGCAACTTCGGCGTTTTTTTCTATTTCTTGAATGTCCATAAGCAATTAGCTTTTAATAAAGCTACCCCCATATAAAAAATGCTCATCCCAAAAAAGCACTTAAGTAAAAAGTCTATCAATAAAGACCTAACATAAAATTAAGATTACAAATATCTAATACAACTATACCAGCAATAATTGCAAAAAGAAACTCTACCCTAAGATTATATCTGTATGCGATACTAAACGTATAAGGCATGTTTTGGCAATAAAAAATCGTAAGTCTATGACAAATATTGAAATAAAAAAGAAAAAACTGATCCAAAATATTCATATATCAGTAAGAATTACATGGTACTATGAGGGTGATTAAATCTTTTAATTTCATAAAACAACATATAGGTACATCTATCATGAAGCTAAGTATTCAAGGCAAACAAATGGATATCGGCGAAGCACTTCGCACCCATATAACTGACAAAATAGAGGAGCTTGATAGTAAATTTTTTAATCGTGCTATTAGTGGTACGATCACTTTGTCGCCAGAAGGAAATTCGTCATTCAAGGCGCATATTAAACTTGGTATTGGACGTGATATTGACGTCGAAGCATATGCAACAGAACAGCAAGCGTACACAGCATTCGACAGCGCCGCAGAAAAAGTCGCAAAACAAATGCGTCGTTATAAGCGCCGTCTGCGTGACCACCGTCAGCGCATAGAAGACAGCGCTGAATTGGAACATTTCCAAGCGCGCGACTACGTTATTAACTTAACCGACGAAGAAGAAGAAAAAGCGGTTCCTGAAGAGCCATTAATTGTTGCAGAAATGGCAACAAGCGTACCAAAGCTTTCTGTTTCAGAGGCTGTAATGCGCCTTGACCTTTCAGGAAAGCCAGCTTTGCTGTTCCAAAACCTTAAAAGTGATGCAATTAGCATGGTTTACCGCCGTGAAGACGGTAATATCGGCTGGATTGATACGGAACAAGCGTTAAAAAAAGCTGATGGCGGTAAGGCGATTGCCGCCGAGTAGAAATTTATGCATAAATACGACAAAACGCCGCGATTTGCGGCGTTTTTTTATATGCGCATCTTGATTTCATACCACAAACCACCACATTAATTATGTATATATAAGGCGCTAAATCCCACAAAATGTCTAAACAGAACGGGAGAATAGCCATGAAAATCAAAGAACGGCCCGAATTTAAGGCCAAACAAGACCCACTCGCCATGAGCGCTGATACCAATGTTGATGACGCATTAAAAGAAATGAATGCGCGGCATTTTGGATCTGTCGTCGTCATTAATGATAACCGCAATGTTGTTGGCATCGTAACAGAGCGCGATTTAGTCATCAAAGTCCTTGGCAAACATAAAGCGCCGGAAAGTCTGAAACTTTCAGACATTATGACGAAAAACGTCAGAACCGCCCACGATGATGACAATGTCGTCGAATGGCTGCGCATCATGTCAAATGAACGTTTCCGCCATTTACCTGTAGTCAATAGCAACGACCAATTGGTCAGCGTCATGTCCCAGGGGGATTTCGTATCCTATACATGGCCAAACCTTATTGCGACCATGGGTGAAAAAACACGGCACACATTAGGGCGCTATTACGAAATAGTCCTGATTGCCGCAGCAATGCTTATCTATGCACTTGTCGTTAATATATTATTGGTGCCATAAACACTTAAAGTGCAGAAACCACATCAGATATAATATCATATGCAATATCAATATCTGATTTAGAAATCACCAATGGTGGGCAGAAGCGCACGGTGGAATTGCCGCAGGCAAGGGTGAGCAAGCCTTTTTCAAAAGCTTTTTGAATAAACGCATCACGTTTGGTTGCGTCCGCGACTATACGGCCATTTTCAACCTTCGTAAACTCCATACCAATCATCAAACCAAGCCCACGCACATCACCAATGCTATCTGCATGCTTACTTTGTAACGCCTTTAACTTGTCCATGAAATATGTACCAACATCTGCCGCATGCGCCGTTAAACCGCCTTGGAGCAACTCAAGCGTCTTACTTGCGGCCGCAACCGCAACTGGGTTACCGCCATATGTTGAGCCATGCGCCCCTTCTGGCCATGTCATAACCTTATCTGACGCGACAAAGGCCGCAATCGGCATGCCACTCGCGATACCTTTGGCGGTTGTGACAATATCTGCCTGAACACCAAAATGCTCCATCGCATACAGCTTACCTGTACGGCCCATCCCACTTTGCACTTCATCAGCAATTAACAAAATGCCATATTCATCACAAATCTGGCGTAGTCCTTCAACAAATTCTTTAGGCGGCACAACATAACCGCCTTCGCCCTGTACCGGCTCAAGCGCGATTGCCGCCACTTCATCTGGGGCAACAACCTTTTTAAACAGAACATCTTTAATGTATTCAAGGCAGCCTTCTGTTTCCGTCGGATACGGCGGGTTAGACGGGCAGGGGAAGTTGCGCGGGAAGTAAGCAAAGTGAATCCCCGGCAATAACGGGCCAAAACCGCGGCGCTGCACAACTTTTGAACTATTTGATGATATGCCGCCAAATGTTCGGCCATGAAAGCCGTTATAGAAACAAATAACATTTTGACGCCCTGTGGCGTAGCGTGCCAATTTTAACGCACCATCCCAAGCTTCTGCACCTGTGTTACAAAAGAAAACACGATTTTTGTCTGATTTATAAATCGGCGTTGCTTCCGCCAGTTTCTGCGCATATGCGCCTTGAGAATCGTTATAAAACACATTGCCGCAATTGTGCAGATAACGCGTGGCCTGCGCTGCTATCGCTGCGTTCACTTCGGGATGATTATGCCCCGTTGACGTTACCGCAATGCCAGAATGCAAATCCATAAACATATTGCCATCAACATCTTCAACATAGCAGCCTTCCCCGCGCGCCAATACAAATGGATACATACGGTAACGTGATGTTGATAGATACGTATGGTCTTGTTCGATAATTGCGGATGCTTTAGGACCAGGTAATGCTGTTTTAATGGATATAGCGGACATGATTCCCCCCTGAAATAAGTTACAAGAATGGGTAAAACCCTTGCTGCGTAGCAGCTAATATATTGTTTCGTAAGGAAAGTCTAACATAAGGACACAAGAAGCCCTATCATAAAACAAAGACTATTAACACCCTGCCTTAAATTGAAATCGCGGGCACAAAAATATTACAAAAAAAGCACCTAAGAAACCTAAGGTGCTTTATTCATTCATTTCAATATAGACCGACATCCATCCACGCACAGAATCGGGACGTTTGGGCGGTCTTACAGGATTTTCTAAACGCGGAAGAATTACGCCATGCTCTTCGCTATATTGCGCTTTCAGCTCTTTCAAGCGATCACGCAGCTTTTGTATGGCTTTAGACGCACTTGGCGCGTTTTCAACCATATCAGGGATGGCCGTTACACTAGCGCGGTATAAATCCGGCGCAGCATTCTCATTGACCTGTTCCCAGAGTGGCATACATTCAATCCAATAGCCTTTACGCGACATGGACATGCTCCTCAAAAAAGATACTCTTTATGTTTGTATATTAGAACTTTATCACAAAAATAAAACTTGCGCTAGTCTCAACTAAAAAAACAGTTTTCGCGTATTGTGCGCTGCAATTAATATTTATTTTCAATGGCATAATAAAATATATGGTAAAATAGGAAACTATTTCTAATTGTTTTTTTTCTGTAGTTTCGCTTGCTCCGCATAAAACAGCAAGTCTTTTGCACGCTGCCATTCACGTGATTCTTCTTTTAAGCCACGAATCGCCATCTCGGCTAATCGGCCTGTATCGGACATATTGCGTTTCAAGTAAGATTCTTCCGCCAAATATAAATTTGCACGGCTGTCATCTTTAAGCCGTCCATAGGCCGTAGCAAGTAAGCGATATAAACGCGTTGAGCGTGGTTCACTATGCTGCGCGCCCTTTAATAATTTTATAGCGGCTTGCAGAGCCTTGGCATCCGATTCACCCTGCTTCTCACGCTCAATTAAAATATGCGCATAAGCAATGGCAATTAACCCATCACCCGGCATATATTTATGCGCTTTTTGATACGATTCTTCGGCGTCGCCTAAATGCCCAAAACTTGCAAGAATTTGCCCTGCAAGTTCATGATAATAAGGGTTATCAGGCTCTAACCCCACCAAGGCACGTACTTTTTCAATGGCTTGCTCTTCATTACTTTGGCGATAAGCCGCCACCGCATAAGCCATGGTATCAGGTATAGTATTCGCCGCGGGGTCATACGCCCATGCAACTTGCTGCGGGTGAATAAAACCCATTAATTTGGCCTTCATACGTGCATGCTGATCCGCCCATAGCGTATTATCTTTATATTGTTTCGCGCTCAACTCAGTTATCTTGCTTTCAAGCGCAGAAATACGATTACGGGTCACAGGGTGGGTGCGATAATATTCGGATTGTTGTGAAGCGGGCAATAATTCATCAGACTGCATTTTCTTCAAAAAACTTGTCAGACCAGATGGGTCAATCTTCGCGCCATCAAGAAACCCCAAAGCCGCTTGATCCGCGCTCGATTCCTGTACACGGCTATGCGCCAAATACTTACTGAGCGCATAATTTTGCGCCGCGCCCATTACCGCCTGCGCCGCTTCGCCGCGCCCGCTAAGGATCGCTGCGCCTACGCCTAATATTGTGCCTATGATTGTTTCATATGATGCATTTTCCATGGCGGCGCGCCCGCGTGATAAGTGGCCGCCAACAATATGGCCAAGCTCGTGCGCAATAACGCCAATCACTTCTTCAGGCGTTTCTGAACGTTCCAACAATCCTGTATAGATAAATATATTTGGCCCGCCTGCAACAAAGGCGTTTATATCATCGCTTTGTACCAAAATGATATTTACACTGCCGGGCGGCAGACCTGTATTTTTAATGACATCGGCGCTCCACATTTTTAAATATAGCTCAATTTCGCTATCGCGAATTAAGCTAAATCCACCTTGTGCAGCAGCAGGGCGCAGCGGCGTCATCAAGATCATCAAAATTAAAAGCAGCCGTAAAATCAAATTTAACGTTCCCCTAACAAAGCCGTGCCAATACGCACAAAGTCTGCGCCACAGAGGGCGGCTTCGGCATAATCACTGCTCATCCCCATACTTAGCGCAAGGTCATCATGTGCATCCGCCATTTTTTTGAGGAGTGAGAAATAAATACCGGCGGGCTCATCCACCGGTGGGATGCACATAAGACCTTTGATATCTAAAGATAGGTCATTGCGGCAAAAAGCCAAGAAGTCATCAAGTTCATGGGGCAAAACACCTGACTTCTGCTCTTCTTCACCAATATTAACCTGTATATAACACGGCAATTGACGCCCCTGCGCATCCATTTCAGCCTTCAAAACGCGCGCGATTTTTTCACGGTCAACACTATGGATGACATCAAATAACGCAACCGCATCTTTAACCTTATTGCTTTGTAATGGGCCAATTAAGTGCAAAACAAGGTCATCGTGCTTCGCCTTACGTTCAGCCCAGTGCTTTTGCGCTTCTTGCACTTTATTTTCACCAAAATGACGCAAACCTGCCGCCAAAGCTTCATCAATACGCGCGCCGCTTTGCTGTTTACTTACGGCAATAATTTGCGGCAATTTTAATGCCCCACCTGCATCAACTAAACCCGCATAATCAGGGATATCACTTACCTTATCCGCGCAATAAAAATGCAATATTGCGCGCTTCATTTCATGTTCTATATTTTGGTAATTTTCAGCAATGCTCATTTTGTCATCTATTCCAATTCAAATTTCCCATTCAGGGTAAACAAAAAAAAGAATGGCGCAAGATATTCTTGCACCATTCTCAAAATCAGATCCTTAAGCTTGGATCAAATCAGCTCTAAATTAGAACTTGATTTGTGTACCAAGTAGAAGGTTTGTAGATTCAACTTCAGCTGTACCTTGCTCTGTTTCGATGTAAGAAACAGAACCACGGAATGTCATGCCTGGGCCGAATGTGTAAACAACACCGCCTGTGTAGCGGTCTGTTTCGATTTCGTTAGCGCCTGTGCCTGTTTCTTCGTCTTTGTTCATGTAAGACGCACCAAGCTTGAATGGGCCAGTTACGTAATCAGCACCAACAACCAATGTGTCTTGGTCGTGATCTTTTTCGCCTTGGTCATCAGTAAGGTAAGCAACACCAAAACCAAATGGGCCAAAATCAAGATCAACACCTAGATCCCACGCTTCACGGTCATCAGCAGTTGCAGCAACTGCACCACCTGTTGCTTCTAGTTCAGCAGACGCGAAACCCGCACCAACTGTAACACCTAGCTCGTCAAATTGACCTTCCCAACGTACAGCAACTTCGAAGCTGTCGCCGTAGCTACCAGCAGCAACTGTGTTCTGGTTTTCTTGAGCAACTACTGCAGATGAACCTGTTGTTGGACGAGCAACTTCAGGTGTATATGTTACACCAGCTTGGAAACCAGAGAAAACTGGTGTCAAATATGTGATTTTTTCATCAGCGTTAGCGAAGTCGTTATCATAGTCAAGGCCACCAGCGTGTGCTGCGATACCTGTAAGACCGTAGTTAACACCTTGAACTTGCTGACGGATACCGTCAACAGCTGAGTCAGCTGATGGAGCAGCAACTTGTAGCAAGTAAGCAGCGCCGTCTTCAGAACCCAAGTTTACGCGGCCCCAAGAACCAGCAAAGTAAACATAGTTTTCGTCGATTTCAAATGAATCGCCAGTAGATTCTGATGAATCAGCTTCTGCTTCGATATACGCGCCAACTGTAAGGCCGTTATCAAGTGTTGCTTCACCTGTGAACGCGATTTCAGAATCACGTAGGATATCGATGCTACGCTCTTCAGAAGCAGCGTTTGTGTCTTGGTCAACATATGCAACATATGCACGTGTGTAACCTTTAAGACCTAGTTCAAGGCCTTCTGCTTTCGCAGGAGCTGCAACGGCTACTAGACCAGCAACGGCAGCTGTAGTAAGAAGAAGTTTTTTCATGACTAAATAGTCCTCCAAAAAGTTTTTTTTACACCAGTTCATTAAAGTCGTTATCTTTATCCAAAGATTTAATTGATAAATGCCTGAAACAAGGCAACGACGTTAATTCACATTTTTAAACAAGGAAAACGAATCAAAAACGATTCATCTTGTTCTGAATGTATTAAGCCAAGAATTTTGCAAAGGGTCAATATAGGGTGATGCAAAAAAATCACTTTTTTATTTTTTGTGTGATATTTTTACAACACACATAGTTTGACACTATATTACATAGGGTTAGTGTTGTGACATAAATATCACAAAACAAGATTTTGGGCTTATCAAACGCCAGTTCTGACTACCACATCGCCAGCAAACTGTGCGAGTGCATCAATTAATTTACGGCGTTTAAACAGTGGGAAGTCCCATGCGACATATTTTAAAAACGCCCAATCAATCTTCTGCGGGCAGCCTTCGGCTTGCTGGCCTTCTTGTTTCACCCAGCGCTTAATAACGCGGTATGTACAACGCCAGAAAGGTTCATCTAAAAAATATATTTTTTGTGCCCGTGCCAAACGTAACGGAAGGGTCGTCAGGTAATTTCCATCAATAATCCATCGCTCCTGCATCAACGCATCATTAAGCCCATCTATAAACTCATCATAAGGACGCTCCACCCATCCTGCTGACCAGTAAAGCGCATCCATATGCACAAGCGGCAAACCTGTTTCCGTGGCAAGCCGCTTTGCAAAAGTTGTCTTACCTGCCCCAGGGCAGCCGACAATTAATATACGTTGAGGATCAGCCATTTTTATCGGCATCATCTAACGTGCCGTTTTTAAGGCCATCTAAAAGCTCTTTAATAGATCGTTTCTCTTTAACATTGGCTGTGAACGACCAGATAAGAGCAACAATCCAGCCAATCCCCGTGACACCCAACAAAACATTCACCAATAAAATGGGTATGAAATTATTATGACGGCGGATAAGCGCCACGCCCGTTGGTATCAAAACAAGCGTCACACAGAGCAATAAGCCAATAATTATACGTATAGCAGATGTCATTTAGGGGCTTCCTTATAAGTAAAATTACTCTTCTGTGTTTTCAATAAATTTCAGCGCGACAAATCGGACGCTGCCTTGCCCCTGCACATCAACAAGCATCAACGCAGCGCGCGCCTTGTCTTTTTCAAGGCCGCTTACAATTTTAACGACCTGATCTGGCGTGGTTACGTCCTTTTGATCAACTTCCAGAATAACATCACCTGTTGACAAACCTTGACGATCTGCGGGGCCATCAGGATCAACAGCAGCGACAAAAACGCCGTTTAAATCATCACTAAACCCAAATTGTTCACGTAGAGAAGGCGTGATTTTGCCCAAAGTTAAGCCAAGGCTTTCAACATCTGTCGTTGCGCTGCCCTTTGGTAGGTCTTTCACATCTTCTAATCGGCCCTCTTCTTCGGCCTTCTCAAGCTCCCCGATTTTAACCTTAACGGTTTTCGGCTTACCATCACGCCAAATTTCAACATCAACCTTACTATCAATCAATGTTTCAGCGACGATACGCGGCAAGTCACGCATTTCATCAATATCTTGCCCATTGAATTTCAAGATAATATCACCCGCTTCAAAGCCGGCTTTTTCTGCGGGACTATCCTTGCTAATTGATGCAACCAAAGCGCCGCGCACATCGGTAAGGCCTAACGATTCTGCAATCTCTTCACTTACGCTTTGGATACGCACACCAAGCCAACCGCGGCGTGTACGGCCATATTCCAACAACTGCGTGATCACAGGTTTTGCCAAATTCGCAGGAATTGCAAAGCCAATACCGACTGACCCACCCGTTGGTGAATAAATCGCCGTATTAATACCAATTACTTCGCCATTAGTGTTAAACATCGGGCCGCCGCTATTGCCGCGGTTAATCGATGCATCTGTTTGGATGAAATCATCATAAGGGCCCGCCTGAATATCACGGCTACGCGCCGAGATGATCCCCGCAGTTACTGTACCGCCAAGCCCAAACGGGTTACCTATCGCTAACACCCAGTCACCAATACGCATCGCCGCGCTGTCGCCAAAAGGCACAGCCTTTAAATCAAGGCCTTTCGGGTCAATTTTTAGTACAGCAATATCGGTTTTTTCATCTGTACCGACCAATTCAGCATCTACAGACAAGTCGTTATGCAATATCACATGGATTTCTTCTGAATTGGCAATCACGTGATTATTGGTGATGATATAGCCTTTTTCAGCGTCAATGATAAAACCTGACCCCAATGAACTTGGTGGCTGTTCTGGTGAGCCACGATGACGATCCATAAAGTCTTCAAAGAAGTCTTCAAATGGTGAACCAGGTGGAAAATCAGGCATTTGCGGCATATTTTCCATCGCGCCAATTTTTTGTTTCGTCGCAATATTCACGACGCTTGGTAATAAGCGTTCCGACAAATCCGCAAAGCTGTGAATTTCGCCATTACTATCAATAGGTGGCATTTTCGCTTCCGCGCTCCTGAGTGGCGACTGTAAAGTGACAACAAAAGTTGCGGAAAGAATAGCCAAACATAGTTTTGAGCGAAGCATAATTACCTCCTTTATTTAGTAATACACAAATGGATACAGAATAGGCGTCTTAGTTTATTTAACTTTACCGTCATCTGAAGCGATAAATTTAAAGAAATCACTATCTGGCGAAAGCACCATTGTAGTGCCGCCATTGATAAGCGCCTTTTTATACGCTTCCATCGTCCGATAAAATTCATAGAATTGTGGGTCTTGGCCAAAAGCTTTCGCATAAATGCGAATGGCTTCTTTATCGCCCTCACCACGAAGAATTTCTGAATCGCGGCGTGCTTCTGAAAGCATAATCGTGCGCTCTTTATCGGCTTCTGAACGGATTTTTAGAGCTAGCTCTTCACCTTGTGCACGCGCTTCTTTAGCTTCACGCTCACGCTCTGAACGCATACGGTTATAAGTTGACTGCGTAACCTGCACGGGCAAATCTGCGCGAACAATACGTACATCGACAATTTCAATACCAAAGCGATCTGTTTCTGTGTTGACCTCTTCTTGAATATCTTTCATCAAGCGGTCACGTTCAACTGATAATACATTTTGTAGTGTTGTCTTACCAAGCACGCCACGTAAAGACGCATTGATAATATTATTCATACGCTGTACAGCAGCGGCCTCTGTTGACAAAGTTTGATAATATTTCAGCATATCTGCAATACGATAACGCGCGAACGTATCAACCACCAAACGTTTTTGGTCTGCCAATAAAACCTCTTCAGCTGGCGGGTCAACATTCAAAATGCGTTTTTCAAATATACGCAATTGCTGCACGACTGGAATTTTGAAATGTAAACCAGGGTCAGTTACGCGCCCTTTTACATCACCAAATTGCAAGACCAAAACCTGCTGTGTTTCTTTAACGGTAAACACACTGCCAGATAGCACAAGCAGCGCAACCGCAAGAATACCAACAAAACCAATACCAATTTTACCCATAATAATAACTCCTTACCTAATCGCTGCGCTTACTGTTTCTTCATCTTATCCAGTGGCAGATAAGGCAAAACATTAGAGCCTTTCTGACTAGGGTCGATAATTATATTGTTTGTTTTCTGCAAAATCTGTTCAAGCGTCTCTAAATAAATACGCTTCGCTGTCACATCTTTTGATTCCTTATAGGCTGCATATACCGAAGCAAACCGTTCCGCATCACCTTGCGCGCGGTTCATAACTTCTGCTTTATATGCAGATGCTGCTTGGCGTTGTTTTTCTGCCTCACCACGTGCGCGCGGGATAATATCATTACGGTAAGCTTCCGCTTGGTTTTTCAGTTGTTCTTTTTCTTGGCGTGCGCGCTGCACTTCGTTAAACGCATCAACAACAGGCTGTGGTGGATCAACTTTTTGTAGCTGTACGCCATTAATTTCAACGCCCGCCTCATAATCATCCAACATACGCTGCATAACACGGCGTGTATCACTTTGGATTGTGCCACGTGCATCCGTCAAAGCTGGCTGAATATCTGTACGGCCTATAACTTCACGCATCGCGCTTTCGGCAACAATACGGATAGTTGATTCAGGATCACGAATTTTGAACAAGAAATCCTTTGCGCTAGATATCTTCCACAAGACAACAAAATCAATATCAATAATGTTTTCATCACCTGTCAGCATTAAGCTTTCAGATTTTACGCTCTGCGCCGATGTTGAGTTGCTGAAATTACGGCGCGTGTAATCTTGCGCGCCGATTTGAATACGGCGTTCATTTTCAACATCAACAACAGTTGCATCCTGAATAGGCCATGGCATACGATACTGCAAACCCGGCTGTTCTTGTGTGCGCGTATATTTACCAAACGTCGTCACAACGCCATGCTGTGAAGGCTGCAAAGTATAAAACCCTGTCGCCGCCCAAAGGCCAATGACCACCAAAATCACAAGCGATATCATTTTACCGCCACCAAAATTGCCGGGCAAAACGTCATTCAAATTCTTTTGCGCCTTACGAAGCAGCTCATCTAAGTCAGGCGGCATATCACCGCCGCCGCCGTTACCGCTGCCCCATGGGCTGCCGCCACGACCGCCGCCACCAGAGCCGCCGCGATTACCACCGCCATTGCCCCATGGATTTTTATGGTCGCCCATAGCGTTTATTTGAGCTTCGCCCTGCTGATGGGCATCAAAGGATGAAGAGTCGCTGTGCGTCATATGTATTTATCCTGCTGTGACTTGATTGCAATTTATAAAAAACTAACCTATTAAAAAGTAACTGATTTTAACCGTCTGATTTGGTCAGAAAAAATCAAACGCATATAACAATATCGTTTTTACGCAGAAAGGCAACAGCTTGATGTTCAAAATCGCCCGTCTATTTCACAAGAAACAGCCAGACGAAGCGGTGCTCTATAACGCGCTTAGAGCAATAAGCACGCCTGATGGCGCGGGTGACATTGTTTCTGCAGGGCGCGTTTCTGCGCTCAATATATTAAACGACCAAATTATCTGCGTCATCGAGATTCCGACCGCCGACCAAGCTGCAGCCTATGAAAAAACCCGCATTGAGGCCGAATCAGCCTTAAAAAACTGCGCGCAAGGTTATGCTGTGCAGATCGTTTTAACCGCCGAAAGTGCCGCCCCCGCAAAACAAGATAATGACACAAGCTGCGGCAGCAAAGCATCCCGCCCTGCGCCGTCGCCACCACTACCGCGCCCTGATGTAAAACATATTATTGCCGTCTCATCCGGTAAAGGCGGAGTCGGTAAATCAACCATCGCATTTAACCTCGCCACAGCTCTACAGCGAAAAGGGCACAAAGTCGGCCTATTAGACGCCGATATATATGGCCCGTCTGTCCCGCGCCTAAGCGGCCTTACCGAGATACATTACGGACAAAGCAAACCAGATACCAATGCGGAAGGTAAAATTATTCCCCCTGAAGCGCATGGCCTAAAAATCATGTCGATTGGTTTTTTAATTTCCGAAGAAAGCCCACTCATATGGCGCGGCCCAATGGTGCAAAGCGCCATCACCCAATTATTCCGCGATGTTGATTGGAACGGCCTTGATTACCTCATCATCGACATGCCGCCCGGTACAGGCGATGCGCAGTTAACATTAGCGCAAAAAACGCCGCCCGATGCAGCGATCATCGTTTCTACGCCACAAGACCTTGCCCTTATTGACGCGCGCAAGGGATTAGAAATGTATAAAAAAACCAATATCCCAATATTAGGCATCATTGAAAATATGTCCTTATTCACCTGCTCGAAATGCGGGGAAACATCTGAAATATTCGGTCATGGCGGCGCAGAAAGCGAAGCAAGTAAACTTGGTGTAGACTTTTTAGGCGCCGTACCGTTAAATATCGACATCCGCATGGCGGCAGATCAAGGCGAGCCTGCAAAAGACACCGCGTTTAATGCCATTACAGATAAAGTCATTGCCGCCTGCACAAACGACACTGGAGCATAATATGTCAGAAAACTTAACGCCAAACTTAGAAAACGCCATTAAAATATGTTGGGCCTATAGTTGGCGGACGATATCATCAGCATATATTATTGGCAGCATTATCGCTTTTTTATGGGGGCTTGCCGGTAAAGCACTTGGCCTACCAGAAAACGTCATTCTAACTGGCGCAACAGCATGGGGTATAATTGTGCTTGTCGTCGTATCCGTTTATTTTGTCCACCGCCTAATGACCGCAGGTTTTGGCAAAGACAAACAATATAAAATTACACTTGTAAAAAGTAACGCTGAACATGAATAATACACCAAACAAAACACCTGCCGATAAGCAGGCAGAACTTGCCGCAAAGAACAAAAAACTATTCAAAACAGTTTTCTTGATTGTTTTTGTGATGGTTGGGCTCGCCTATGCGTCCGTCCCGTTATATAGCATTTTCTGCCGCGTCACAGGGTTTGGCGGCACACCGCAATTCGCTGATGCTGCGCCTGATAAGGACCTCATTCGTGAACGCCAAATCCGCATCAATTTTTCATCGGATATTAACCAGAACTTACACTGGGACTTTAAACCCGGAGAACGTAGTGTCACCGTCAATATTGGCGCACAAGGCCTAACCCATTATATAGCAAAAAATCTTGATGATACCCCCAGCGCGGGCACAGCCATATATAATGTCACCCCCCTAAAGGCTGGAAAGTATTTTCACAAAATTGAATGCTTTTGCTTCGGCGAACAAATTTTACAGCCCGGCCAAGAAGTGCAAATGCCCGTGTTGTTTTATGTCGATCCTGCCTT
Source organism: Alphaproteobacteria bacterium (assembly GCA_002690045.1). Lineage (GTDB taxonomy): Bacteria > Pseudomonadota > Alphaproteobacteria > Micavibrionales > Micavibrionaceae > UBA2705. The sequence continues at coordinate 104,832 of NZDE01000008.1, forward strand.
TGCGGATGACCCGCATATGGAAGATGTCAGCTTAATCACCTTATCTTATACCTTTTATCACACCGAATCTGAGGCTTTAGAAAAGGCGCTTGAGGAATACTACGACGCGCCATAAGATAACACTCTTGTGAAACGAACAACTTTATGGTTTTATTAGACAAATTATTTTATTATAAAACAAATAAGAAATAACAACGTAACGATCTCATTTTTTCAAAACAGGAATAGAATAAAATGGCTGAGGAAATAGAATATACAACCACGGGCAAGCCGCATCCATATCATTTGGTCAATCCAAGCATATGGCCGTTAATGGGCGCAGTTGCCGGCGGGATTTTTGCTTCGGGTATGGTCATGTATATGCACGGCGCCGAAATTGCAGGCACAAAAATTGGTTTATTTGGCCCAATTTTGGGTGTTTTGGCCATTTTAGCCGTTATGTTTTTTTGGTGGAAAGACGTTATACACGAATCTGTTGTAGAAAAAGCACACACAGCTATCGCCTCAATTGGTTTTCGTTACGGCATGCTATTGTTTATCGCATCTGAAGTAATGTTCTTCGTTGCGTTTTTCTGGGCGTTCTTTGATGCATCCCTTTTTGCAGGCGAAGCCCGACAATTCCTGCGTGTTGAATATACCTCCGGTATTTGGCCGCCGCCACAAATAACAATTATTGAACCATTTGATTTGCCGTTCATGATGACAATGATCCTGCTTCTATCTGGTACAACTGTGACATGGGCGCACCACGCAATCTTGGAAGGCAAGCAAGAAGAAATGGCTAAAGCTTTGGGTATTACCGTGCTTCTTGGCGTTATTTTCCTTGGTTTCCAAGCTTACGAATACCAGCACGCTGAATTTGGTTTTAAAGATGGTATCTATCCATCTGCTTTCTACATGGCGACAGGCTTCCATGGTTTCCACGTTTTAGTCGGGACAATCTTCCTTGCTGTATGTTGGTTACGCGCACTTCAAGGACACTTTACCAAAGAGCACCATTTCGGCTTTGAAGCGGCTGCTTGGTACTGGCACTTTGTTGATGTTGTTTGGTTGTTCCTGTTTGTTGCCATTTACTGGTGGGGCAATAAAGTCGGCATGGGCGATGCATCTGCATTGGCAGAGGTTGCCAAAACGGCCGCGGCGGCACATTAATGTCATCGCAAGATAAAAATGCTAATAACGCCATTTTAAGCCTGCTTAGAATGGCGTTATTTTGTACATGTCCGAAATGCCACCAAGGTAAAATCTTCCAAGACGGTTTTCTGAAATTCGATTTAAAAGAAAAATGTGACCAATGCGGATTAGATTTAAGCCGTAGCGACAGCGCAGATGGCCCTGCCGTATTCTTGATTTTCTTCCTCGGCTTTCTGCTTGTACCGCTCGCTTTGATTGTTGAGGTGAAATTTGGTTGGCCTGTTTGGGTGCATGTGCTTGTCTGGGGCAGTTTCGGCCTCATCCTAACGCTTGGCGCGCTAAAACCGATTAAATCATTCGTCATCGCTTTACAGTATAAATATCGCAAAAGCGATTGGGACGACAATCCGCCGCCGCGTGTATAATATTAATACATTAAAACAAACAAGGCGGCCTACCAGCCGCCTTTATCTTTTATAGTATTTAGAAATTTATACCGCTTTAACGCCATCCTTAATTAAAGACGCCTTACGGCCTGTTGTAATTGATGCAATGATTTTCTTATTGCTATAAATTGATGTGCGTGTGGCTTTATTTTTCTGGTTCGCTATATCTTTCATCATTATTGTCCTCCCTAAAAAAACTGACAAAGAGCCACAGGGAAAATTGTCCCCGTGTTACACACCCATATATCAACGCTTTTTAGTAATAATATAAATGCTACCATAGAATCACGCCGCAAACAAGACAAACTCACCTTATACGTGTCATGGCAAGGCGTATATAAACCAGACAATAAAAAAACCCAGCTAAAGCCGGGTTTCGAAAATGCGTCAATTTCATGTTCTAATTAGTGAACGTGAAGTGGTTCTAAATCATTGTGACGCGCGCAAATTTCAGCGGCATTCATATCATGCTCAACCATAATCGGTGTCCCATCAGCCGCGCAAATAGCAATCGCGACGCGCCCTTCAACTTCAATCTCTTTCAAATACGCAACCGCGTGCATACCAAAATTTAAAAAATCCTTTGAAGAAAGATTACGAATAGATTTATCGGCAATAGATATCTTATTTAGCACGCTTTTTACTCCTGATAATACCCACAAAAAGACTTATTTAGCCTTTCCTTATATAGTGATAATGATACAAATTAGTTAATGTCAGGTTAACTAGATAAAATTTTATCTAATTTGTTCCCAACTCCATTGAATCACAGCAATGTTTAATTGAAATAAGCCGTTCAGAACCGCCGTTCTTATGACTTTTTAGACTTCCCTGATTCTACATCAATTGTCCGATCAAGCAAAGCCTTTTCCGTCTTATCACCGTCAGTAATTTTAATATTACGCATATTCGATTCCGGCACAATTTGTTCCATATCAACATGTAACAAGCCATTTTGTAGCGTTGCCCCAAGGATCTCTATACCATCAGCAAGGACGAAACTGCGCTGAAACTGGCGTGCCGCAATACCGCGGTGAAGAAAAATTCGGTCATGCGTATTTTCTGCTGCGCGCCCGCGAATAACCAATTGGTTTTGGTCAACACTGACATCTAAATCATCCATTGTGACCCCCGCCACTGCCAAAGTAATGCGCAGCTTGTGCTCACCGATTTGTTCAATGTTATAAGGCGGATAGCCTTCATGTGCTGATTTCTTGAGCTGATCAAACGTCCGCTCGAAATGGTCAAAGCCCAAAAATAATGGACTATCAAAAAGTAAACGAGTCATTTTACATATCCCCTCAACTGAGCGAGTTACAATATTTTATGCCATCGACCTAATCATTAAGCATCGCATGGCCTATATACATATATAATAACCTTGACAAAAATTGCAAGCCTCGCTAAATTCCAGCCAAACAATAAACATAATACAGGGCCAAAGAACACGCCATGAGCAATTTAGGTAAGCAATTTATATATGCAGGCTGCGCCGCGGCCTTAACCGCTTCGGCGATGTTTTCTGCGCAGGCGAATAATAATGCGCCCACATCAACAACGTCATCAACAGAAAAATATGACAGCCAAATTCTGCCGATTAATCCACCGCTCCCCGCGGGTCTAAGTGCTGCCTTCTTCATATGGAGCGGACCATTTAGCCCGTATGAACAGCGCAAATTTAGCCCTGAATACAAAGAAGCCGGTGATATTGAGGCTGCAGAAGACGCAGATACCGTACAATTACCAAACATAACAACAAAAATAAAAGACCCATTAACCGTATAAGGGAGGTTACAATGAAAACATTGAGTAAAGGATTCTTCGCCGCGGCATTAGTTTTAAGTACCCCACTACCGCTTGCGACCGGCGCATGGCTATATGATGAAGTCACCACACCGACAGAAGAGAAAATGGAAAATGGCGGCGTTGATATGACGCTTCCTGCGTGCTTGTTATTCGGGCTAACCGCGTTGCCTTACGGGGTCATCGGTTTTGGTGCATATCGAGTATTTAGCAAAAAACCAGAAGCGCCAAAGCAAGATACGCAAAACGATCAGCCACAAGCGCCAAAAGCCAGTTAAAATACGAATGGTTTGATTATTTTTTAGATGCCGTTTTGATAAAGACGCGGTCGCAATACATACACTCAACCGAATCTTGCCCTTCAAATGTGTAATAAACCACCGGATGCCCCAATGCGCCGCCGCCGCCATCGCAGCTAACGCTATCTATATCGGCTTTAACCTTAATGGTTTCAGGCTTTTTAAAATCCGGCTTTACAACTTTGTTCATTTTAGGGTATCCAATACGCTAAATATTTACACTTTATTCGTATTTTATTTGTATAAAAAGATAAGGTAAAGCCTTTTATTAGGTGTTTTAGTCTATTTTAGGACAAGCCAATGGGGACACAATGACATTAACAACCCTAAAATTTGTAGAAAACAAGATTATATCCGGCAAAGCAGATAAATATATTAACGTCCATGTTGATGCCGCCGCCGTTATTAAAAGCTGGAAAAGCTCTGTATTTAGTTTTGAATGGCTTACCCCTAACGGTACAGTAAAGCCATTAGAGGCGCTAAATGACGGCGAACGCGCCAAACGCGAAGCCGTAGAACAAGATATTGACCAAGGTAAAAATTTGGAAACCCCTATTCTAGGTATAGGCTTAATGGAAAATGTTGAAATCGGGGCAGGCCGCGCCCTGTTTTTAACCTTATTTGATAAGGGAGAAAAAACTATACCTGTTCATATTCCCAAATCTAACGAAAAAGACTTCGCTAAATTTATCAAAGCTAAATCATAAAAAAAGCCCCCGAAAACGGAGGCTTTTTATTAAATTTTATAACCAGCTAATTACTTAACTAGGCGGCTTTCAAATACAGGCTCAGCTGTTTTTACTGCTGCTTTAGGCATCTCTTTTTTCGTACCAGCTGTACGGTCAGATGCATAAGGCGCTGCGCCATCGTTTGAATACATGCCTTTGTCGCCGTCTGAAGAACAAGCAGATGTTGCCATCAAAGCACCCGCAACAAAAACAAGTGAAAGAATTTTTTTCATTATAAATACCCTCATTTTGATGAGTTTTGAGAAATAAAAGACCATAAGCCTCGCACCACAGGAGCGAAACTATTATCATTTATACACGCAAAAGAACGTCTTGCACAGGGGGTATTTCAAAAAAAACGCAAAAATAGAAATAAAAAGAGAAATATAGCGTAAATTTTCTACAATAACTTTTTACAGAGTCTCAACGTCCAGACTTATTGTTCGGCATAATGGGTCTGCTTATCAAAATAAGCATTGATGCTGTCACGCAAAGCACCGGCAATCTTTTTCTGATGCGCTGGTGTATTAAGCAAATCCGCCTCTGCACGGTTCGACATGAACCCTATTTCAACAAGAACAGACGGTATATCAGGGGCCTTCAAAACAGCAAACCCCGCTGAATGCAAAGGCGTTCTCAGTGTACGAATATTATGTGACTTAAACGCGTCAACAAATTGGCTAGCCAAAAAAACAGACTGATTCTTGGTGTCGCGCATCGCCAAATCAATCAAAATCGTCGCGACATCCGTACCCTCATCTGATAAATCGACACCAGCAATTAAATCAACCTTATTTTCGCGCGCCGCCAGGCGGGCGGTTTGCGCATCTGATGCTTTTTCCGACAATGTATAAACTGAGGCGCCCCGCACCTTGCGCGATTCAACAGAATCCGCATGTATAGAAACAAATAAATCAGCATTATTGTCCCGCGCAATGCGCACGCGCTCCGAAAGACGAATAAAACGATCATCACTTCGCGTTAGAATAACGTTATAACGCCCCGTTTCCTGCAACAGGTCACGCAAGCGTTTTGCGGTTGATAAGACAATCATTTTTTCATGGACACCATTCGCCCCCGGAGCACCGGGGTCTTTTCCGCCATGACCAGGATCAAGAACAACCGTGTATTTTCTATATGGCGCAGCTTTAGGCGCCGTATGCTTTGCAGGTTTCTTTTCTACTAAAGACGCATTACGTGTTGCTGGTGTTGTAAGTACAGGCGTAGCCTTCTGCACAGATTGCATCTCTTTAATAGGCCCTGAGTGAATAACATCCAGAACTAAACGGTGCGGCTTCCCGCCATCAGCAGGAAGTGAGAACTGGCTTTTCACAGAAACGCGCGCCGCTAAATCAAAAACCAAACGTAAAGTTTGCTCATCGCTACTATGACGCACGGATTTTATTAATTTACCCGCAAAGCTTGGCAGAGCTGCACAGCTTAAATTTTTGCCCTTAAAATCAACAATCAAACGCTCTGGTGAAGATAAGGTAAAAACATTAGCCGGCATCGCGCCAGATGTTTCAATTACTATGCGTGTTTTATCGGGGTGATCTCCAACACGCACATTTTGTACATGCATCGCACCAGCTGAAGCCACACACAAAAATGCTGCCAGAACTATACTGGACAGGGAGACAACAACAGATTTAAAAAAAATACGCATGAATCGCGTAGTAAGAAGCGAAGTTTTCATAGTTATACTATACAACCATCTCCTAAAGCGCGGCAAAATATTTTTTTCATTTTATAAAATTATTATTGTGTAAAAACGAAACTCTGTGTATTGTAAAAAATGTAGTGACACACTGTGGTTATAGCATTTACTCGTAGGTGAAAGCGTTTAAGAACAGAGAAAACATTGCGCGCATTAGGAAAAAAAGTACCGCGCAAGATCAGAAACGCTAGAAAAATTAAGGTTTCGCTAGCCACAGACAGTGAAAACATTTTGAAGAAAATGAAAAATAATTAGGAATTTTACAAGACTGTATAACAGATGAACACTGTGGCCAAACTAATCCAATCATATAGAGTACGCCCGAGAACCGTGATGTGATTTTCACATTCGCGGCATTTTGTGTTTTTCAAACATCGTCTTTACAGATCCCTAATCATCATTCTCAGCAAAATGTGTTTTGATTATTGATAACGGCAAGCGGCCACCTGCTTATCGTCACTACCGGGTTATAACCGTTTGCCCCGTAGGAGTTTAAATACAATGGCAAAAAGAATGCTAATTGATGCAATGCATGCTGAAGAGACACGCGTTGCAGTTGTCGACGGTAATCGTCTTGAAGAATATGATTACGAAAGCACGTTCAGAAAGCCTCTTAAAGGCAATATTTTCTTGGCAAAAGTAACGCGCGTTGAACCATCATTACAGGCCTGTTTCGTCAATTACGGTGGCAACCGTCACGGTTTCCTTCCGTTTTCAGAAATTCACCCAGATTATTTCCGCATCCCAATTTCAGACCGCGAAGCTTTAATCGAAGCGCAGCGCCAAGAGATGGAAGCACGCCTTGCTGCCGAAGAAGCAGAAGACGAAGCCGAGTTTGCAGAAAACCAAAGTGATGACGAAGACATCAGCGATGATACACCACCAGAAGAAGTAACAACTCTAGAAGGCGGTCAAGAAGTCATCGAAGACGATGCAGACGCCGATGAAGCTACAGAAACTGCGAAAAAAGACAAAGCTGCTGAAGCCGAAGAAAAAGAAACAAAGAAAAAACCACGCCGTGGCCGCAGATCCCGCAAAAAAGATGCGCAGGAAGAAAACAGCCAAGACGAGGAAACAGCCGATTCTACACCATCAAAAAAAGAAAGCATTGGCAACACAGTTAACGACGCCGAAGAGCTTTCAGACGACGAACTTGACCAAGAAGTAAATGGTAACGTTGCATCTGATGATGAAGAAAACGAAGACGGCAATGACAACAAACGCCGCGGACGTGGGCGTGGGCGCGGACGCTACAACAACCGTGGGCGCGGGCGTGGACGCGGACGTTACAATAACAACAACAAACGCATGGCATCGAATGCGCGCCGCGTTGAAGTTGTTGGCGGTGACGGCATTGAAGGTGATCAAATTCAACGCCCATCTTTGAAAAAGAATTACAAAATTCAAGAAGTCATTAAACGCGGCCAAATCATGCTGATCCAAGTCTCTAAAGAAGAGCGCGGCAACAAAGGCGCAGCAGTGACGACATATCTATCTCTACCAGGCCGCTATTCTGTATTGATGCCAAATAGCCCACGCGCTGGTGGCGTTAGCCGCAAAATCGCAAACTACAAAGAACGTAAGCGTATGCGCGAAATTCTTTCGGACCTACAGGTTCCAGAAGGCATGTCTGTTATTATGCGTACAGCCGGTACATCACGCACAAAAACCGAAATTAAACGTGATTTAGATTACTTGATCCGTCTATGGAACAAAATTCGCGAAACCACATTGGAATCCACAGCGCCTGAACTTATTTATGAAGAAGGCAGCCTAATGAAACGCTCAATCCGCGACATTTACACACGCGACATTGAAGAAGTTCTTGTTGCGGGCGTCGAAGGCTATAAAGAAACCAAGAACTTCATGAAAATGCTTATACCTTCTCACGCAAAACGCGTACAGGAATATAAAGACGGTAATATACCGCTCTTTACGCGTTACCAAATTGAAGGTCAAATTAACGAGATTGGTACGCCAACCGTTAAATTGCGTTCTGGCGGGTCATTAGTTATTCATCCGACTGAAGCGCTTGTATCAATCGACGTTAACTCTGGCCGTGCCACAAAAGAGCGTCACATTGAAGAAACGGCGTTAAAAACCAACCTTGAAGCCGCAGAAGAAGTTGCTCGTCAACTACGTTTGCGTGACCTAGGTGGCCTTGTCGTAATCGACTTCATTGATATGGAGAATTACCGCAACAACCACAAAGTCGAGCGCAAAATGCGTGAATCGCTTTCAGGTGACCGCGCACGTATCCAAATTGGTCGTATTTCGAACTTCGGCTTGATGGAACTTTCACGTCAGCGTCTAAACCCAAGCCTTGCCGAAGCACAATATGAGCCATGTTCACATTGTAACGGTACAGGTACAGTACACACCGTTGACGCCGCAGCGATCCAAGCGCTTCGTGCACTGGAAGAAGAGGGCACATTAAAACGCTCATCGCGTATTGTCCTGAATGTTTCACCAAAAGTTGCGCTGTATATTCTTAACAACAAACGTGACCTATTGGCAGACATTGAATCACGCTATAGCTTTAAGTGTTTCATCCAAGTTGATGATAATATGCCAGCGCGTCAATATACAATCGAGCCAATCAAAGAAGCTGAAGGTGAAGAGCTCACGACAAGGACACGGGAAACAGATGATTCTACACCAGAAGCAACCGAAGAGGACGATAACAACAAAAAACGCGGCCGCAACCGCCGTAATAATCGCAATCGCCGCGGGCGTGGTGGTCGTGATGAACGCGATACAAAATCAGATTCAGAAGATGAGAATGACAATGCTGAAAACGTGACAACAGAATCGAACGACTCTGATAGTGACGATCAGCCAAAGAAATCACGCTCACGTCGTGGCCGCAATAATCGTCGCGATCAACGTGCCAAGAAAGACGCGGACAACAAGGAAACAGATGATTCTACCGAAAACACATCAGCCTCCGCAGAACCATCAGCAGAAACTCCTGTTGAAGAAAAGCCCGTAAAGGCCAAAGAAAAAGCGGAAGAAGAAGCAAAAGCTAAGCCGGAGACCAAAAAGAAGCCAGCAAAAGCCAAAACACCCCGCGCTAAGAAAGCTAAGAAAGAAGATAAAGAAAAGGCTGATAGCAAAGATACTGCATCAACAGAAGTTCCTGTCGCACCATCTAACGATGATGTCCCTGAACAAAAATCTGATGCACATAAAGAGCATGAAACAGTCAATCAAGAACCCAAAAGCAAAAAACGCGGCTGGTGGAGCAAATCCTAATCTTGATAAGAAATAAGAAAAAACCGGCTTAAACGCCGGTTTTTTTGTATCTGTAACTTAACAAGCTTATGCAGCATCTGAATATTTCCGCGCCTTCTGGCCTATAATACGCTGTAAACCAGCAAACAGACTGCCCATGTTATTGCGGTTGCGTGTTGCCCAAACAACACGGCTACACCCTTGTCGACGCAAGTCATCATAGAAACGACACACAACTTCAACGGCGCGCAAGTTCTTATCTGCGGCATCGACAATAAAATCCCGCGCCAAATTAATCGCATCGTCACGTTGCGCCGCGCGTCCAACCATACGCCATTTTTGCGTAGTCGCGCCTAGGTCATCATCATATTCTGAGATGATCTTATATATATAATATTCTTTCTTCTTCATTTGATCCTAAACAAATAAAAAATAACTTTATAATAATAGGCTGAATCTAAGCGGAAAGGCTTAATATAGTATTAACAGAATTGTAAAAACGCAAAAGCTCTGCTATAATTCCATATCATATTGTGAGTTAATCTATCCCTTTCTGGATATCCCTTTTAACAACCTTTCAAAATGAATGTATCTACATGGCACGCCAAAAACGCACCAATAGTAAAAAACAGATTCTACCTGATTCACTGCACAGCTTCCTCGCACGGCGCATTATCGACAGTCTTAGCTTAGGCATACTAGGCCTAGGCGCTTTTTTGCTTGTCACCATTTTCACCTATAATCGTAATGATCCGTCTATGAATATTGCCACATCAAGCGATGGCACACATAATTTAGGTGGCTTATTTGGCGCAAACATCGCGGATATTCTACTACAAAGCTTTGGCTTTGGTGCTTTAATGCTGGGTTTGTTGCCAATAATCTGGGGCATTCGCCTATTTAAACGTAAAATACTTCAGAACTTCGCTTTACGTCTCGCTTGTGCATTATTTGCAACCATCAGCCTATCCATTGGATTAACTTTATTCCCTGCAAACGGCCTTATTAACCAAAGCTACCTAGGCGGCAGCGTCGGCCTGCTCATGACTAATAAAATCACCGCATTTATGCCGCAACATTGGGCAACACTTGCACATATCATAATTCCATCACTATTTCTTATCGCTGCAGCACTTACCGCAGGCATTGCAACAGCACTACAAAAAGAAGAATGGCAAAAAATTGCGCATAAAATAGCAACAATTATTATTTATACCATCCAGATGCTAATCGCATGCGCCCACAACATCCATTACTGGTTAAAACGTCATGGTGCTTATGATGAAGCGCAGGGCCAGAAACAAACAAAAACTAAACCAAAATGGCCAAGTTTTAAAATGCCGACAAAACCAGCGCGCAGTGAAAAACAAGCATCATCCCTTAAACAAAAAGAAGACTCTGTAAAAAAGGCGGCGCCAGAACCAGCACAAAGCGGCGCAAGTGTTTCACGTGAAACACATGATTCACAAGAAGCAAAAAACAAAACATTCAAGGTCATGACACCGAAAAAGGCAACTAAAGATAAAACAGATACATCACAAATATCTTTCGCACTTGACCCGAACACTGAGTGGGAACTGCCTAGCATAGACCTACTCGCAGAAACACCAAAAGCAGAGGGCAACGATCAGCACGATACAAAACAGCTAGAAGAAAATGCTGAAAACCTACAAAACGTTCTTAATGATTTTAATGTAAAAGGCGATATTGTCTCTATTCATCCAGGCCCTGTTGTTACACTATATGAATTAGAGCCAGCACCAGGTACAAAATCATCCCGCGTTATTGGGCTCTCTGATGATATTGCGCGCTCAATGTCGGCCGTATCCGTCCGCGCGGCTGTTGTGCCGGGACGTAATGTCATTGGCATTGAACTCCCAAACAAAATACGCGAAACCGTATATTTACGAGACTTGTTACAGAGCCGCGACTATGCAAAAAGCTCAGCTCATTTGCCGCTTATATTGGGCAATGATATTGGCGGTCACGCTGTTATAGCAGACCTTGCTAAAATGCCGCACCTTCTGGTTGCTGGTACAACAGGATCTGGTAAATCCGTAGCCGTCAACACAATGATCATGTCCCTGCTCTATCGCCTACCGCCTGAAAAGTGCCGCTTCATCATGATTGACCCGAAAATGCTGGAACTGTCAGTTTATGACGATATTCCGCATTTATTATCACCGGTCGTAACTGAACCAGGCAAGGCCGTTGTCGCCCTTAAATGGGTTGTACAAGAAATGGAAAACCGTTACCGCGCCATGTCAAAACTCGGCGTACGAAATATTGACGGTTACAACAAGCGCGTTACCGAGGCCGCGAAAAAAGGCGAAGTCCTTCTGCGTAAAGTACAAACAGGCTTCGATGCCGAAACGGGCAAGCCAACCTATGAAGATCAACCACTAGATCTCGAGGAACTACCATATATCGTCGTTGTCGTTGATGAATTTGCCGACCTTATGCTCGTTGCAGGTAAAGATGTTGAGAACGCCATTCAGCGCCTTGCCCAAATGGCACGTGCCGCAGGTATTCACCTTATCATGGCGACACAGCGACCATCTGTTGACGTTATCACCGGCGTTATTAAAGCTAACTTCCCAACACGGATAAGTTTCTCAGTTACCTCAAAAATTGATAGCCGCACCATCCTTGGTGAAGGCGGCGCTGAACAGCTTCTTGGTCAAGGTGATATGCTCTATATGGCTGCTGGTGGACGCATAACGCGTGTTCACGGCCCATTCGCAAGCGACTCTGATGTCGAGAAGGTCGTTAAACACATCAAAGCGCAAGGCGCCCCTGCCTATCTTGATGAAATCACCGAGGCCGATATGGATGGTGGTTTTTCTATGGGCGGTGAAAGCGAAGGCGGCAGCGATGTTGATGAGCTCTATGACCAAGCCGTCGCGGTTGTCGCACGCGAACGCCGCGCTTCAACAAGTTTCATTCAACGTCATCTGCAAATCGGTTATAACCGCGCCGCACGCATTATCGAAGAAATGGAACGCCAAGGCGTCGTCGGTAAGGCCAACCATGTCGGTAAACGAGAGATTCTTGTTGGCGATCATGGCGATGATTACTAAGCCCATATAAAACAGTATTTATCAAACCAGATGAAGCCAGAATTTTCTGGCTTTTTCATATTAAATAAAGTATAAGAACGTCATGCAAGAAAATACTTATGATGTCATTGTTATTGGTGGCGGTCACGCCGGTACAGAAGCCGCTGCAGCAGCAGCCCGCTGCGGCGTGCACACAGCCTTAGTTACACATAAAATTGACACGATTGGCGTCATGTCCTGTAACCCCGCAATTGGCGGGCTCGGCAAAGGTCACTTAGTACGTGAAATTGACGCCTTAGACGGCATTATGGGCCGCGCCATTGATAAAGGCGGCATTCAATTCCGCATGCTCAACGCATCCAAAGGCGCTGCCGTTCAAGGCCCCCGCGCCCAAGCCGACCGTAAATTATACCGCGCCGCTGTACAAGAACTTATCAAGGCGCAAGATAACCTCACCCTTATCGAAGCAGGTGTTGACGACTTAATCATAGAAGACAATAAAGTCAGCGGCATTATCACAGAAGACGGCACAAAGATCAGCGCAAACGCCGTTGTTTTAACAACAGGCACATTCCTACGCGGCATTATACACCGCGGTGAAGAACAGCGCCCCGCAGGGCGCATCGGTGAAAAACCTGCTGTAAAGCTCGGTGAGACACTTGAGAAACTCGGCTTACCACTCGGCCGCCTAAAAACTGGTACGCCGGCGCGCCTTAATGGCAAAACGATAAAGTGGGATCAGTGTGATGAACAACCGGGCGATGCGCAGCCACAGCCCTTCTCATTCATGAACAGCGAAATTACTGTGCCACAAATTTCCTGTTACATCACATACACCAATGAAACAACACACAGCGCCATTCGCGATAATATACATCGTGCGCCTATTTATTCTGGCCAAATTGAAAGTAAAGGCCCGCGTTATTGCCCATCTATTGAAGATAAAATCATGCGCTTTGCAGATAAAGAGCGCCATCAGATTTTCCTTGAGCCAGAAGGCCTTGATGATGATACGGTTTACCCGAATGGCATTTCAACATCCCTGCCGATTGATGTACAAGACGCATTAATTCGTAGTATCAAAGGCTTAGAAGAAGTCGAAGTATTTGAATATGGCTACGCCGTGGAATATGATTATTGCGACCCCCGTGATTTAAAGCCAACATTAGAATCATCGCGCCTATCAGGTCTATTTATGGCCGGGCAAATTAACGGCACAACCGGATATGAAGAAGCCGGCGCTCAAGGCGTTATGGCGGGCATAAACGCCGCCTTACAAACAAAGGGAGAGAACGAAACATTCATTCTTGACCGTTCCGAAGCCTATATCGGTGTAATGATTGATGATCTCATCACACGCGGCGCGCCAGAGCCTTACCGCATGTTTACATCACGCGCTGAATATCGCTTACGCCTCCGTGCCGACAACGCAGACCAACGCTTAACGCCGAAAGCCATTGAGATTGGCGCGATTAGTGATGCCCGCAAAGGCTTGTGGAACAACAAGGCCGAGCGCCTTGCAGATGCTCGTCAACTAATGATGGACACCTTAAAAATTTCACCAAATGCATTATTACAGCATGGCATCACCATTAAACAGGATGGTAAAGTGCGCAGCGCTTCTGAACTGCTTGCTTACCCGAATATTGACTGGGATACATTAGCAGGCATTTGGCCTGAAACACAGGATATCGCAGCGGATATTAAAGAACAAATTGAGATTGATGCGCTATATGCCGGCTATCTGTCACGCCAAGAGGCCGACATTATCGCCTTTAAAAAGGACGAAGCACTGAAAATTCCTGATGGTTTTGATTATATATCTGTAGGCTCTCTATCGACAGAAATTGTACAAACATTGAACAATGCGAAGCCAGCGACAATTGGCGCAGCTTCACGCTTGCCGGGTGTTACGCCCGCAGCGCTTGTGTCCATTATGCGCTTTATTAAACGTAAAGAAGCGGCCTAGTAAAATGGTTTTTATTACAAACAAAGCGATAAATGTTTCACGTGAAACAGATTCACAGCTTGCCACATATAATGCGCTACTCCACAAATGGCAAAAAGCAATTAATATCGTAAGTCCCTCAACATTGAACGATTCGCAGCAGCGCCACTTTGTTGATTCGCTGCAAATTGCGTCTTTAATTCCAAAGAACACAGAAACGCTCTATGACCTTGGTAGCGGCGGTGGCTTCCCCGGCATGGTACTTGCCATAGCTGCGCCACAAATTACTGTGACGCTCATTGAATCGGATCGTAAAAAGTGCAGCTTTTTATCAAATGTTTCACGTGAAACAGGCATAAAGGCCAATGTTTGTAACGAGCGTATCGAACAAACAAGCCTACCCGCACCAGATGTTATTACCGCCCGCGCCCTTGCGGATTTAGAAACATTATTCACATGGTGTATTGACTGGGCCGCGCAAAATCCTGCCCTTACATTGCTGTTCCCCAAGGGGCGTACAGCACAAGACGAAATTGCTGTAGCCCAACAAAAATTTGACTTTTCTTATGAGGTACACCCATCTATCGTCAGTGAAGAAAGTTGTATTATCGCTGTGCATAAACTGCAAAAGCGTACAGCGTAAACTTGACCAACACCCCCAAAAACTGATTCAATAGGCTTAATCAAGACAAAAAAG
Organism: Alphaproteobacteria bacterium; assembly: GCA_002690045.1. Lineage (GTDB taxonomy): Bacteria > Pseudomonadota > Alphaproteobacteria > Micavibrionales > Micavibrionaceae > UBA2705. The sequence goes on from NZDE01000008.1 coordinate 119,897, forward strand.
CCGCACAGAAGAAATCTGTGATGACGCAGAATTCAAACATATACGAATTGGTGTACATATGGATAAAACAAATAAATTACCAAAAGTTTTTCTCCGCCGTCCTAAGCTTGCAAAAAAGAACACAGCGTTAAAAATTCCACGCTTACTGGCAATTGCCAACCAAAAAGGCGGTGTTGGCAAAACAACAACAGCTATCAATTTGGCAACAGCCCTGTGTGCGGTCGGCAAATCCGTCTTGTTAATCGACCTAGACCCGCAAGGCAATGCCTCAACAGGCCTAGGTGTGCGCCGCAGCGCCATCCGTAAAAGTTCATATGATTTATTGTTTGGTGATGCAAAGCCAGAGGAAGAAGCCGTTGCGACGAAAGTGCCGGGCTTATATGTTATGCCATCATCAATCCACCTTTCAGGTGCCGAAATCGAGCTTGTTACAGCGGAACGCCGTGAGTTCCGTTTGCGTGAGGCGCTACGTAAGCCTTTACCATATGATTACGTGATCGTTGACTGCCCACCATCATTAAACCTACTGACATTAAACACATTTGTAGCCGTTGATTCGGTTATAGTGCCATTACAATGTGAGTTTTATGCGCTTGAAGGTTTGTCACAGTTAACAAAAACAATTGACCGCGTTAAGCGCACTTATAACCAAAACTTAAATATTCATGGCGTGTTACTTACAATGTTTGACAAGCGCAACAATCTGTCATCCATGGTTGCCGATGATGTGCGTGAATATTTTGGTGATACCGTTTATAAAACCGTCATTCCACGCAATGTGCGCCTTTCAGAAGCGCCATCTTATGGTTTGCCAGCGATTATTTATGACATGAAAAGCCCTGGGGCACATGCTTATATTCAGCTTGCGGGTGAAATATTGCGCCGTGAACGAAAATTCGCAAACACACAGACACAGCAAATCGCATAAATTTACACCATTAAAGAAACAAAATTCAGGGCAATATTATGGACCAAGATGATAAAGCAACAAATAAGCGTGGTTTAGGGCGTGGCCTTTCAGCCTTGTTCGAAGACGAAGAGGGCATATACCCACAGGCAGACGAATTCGGTCACACACCGGGCTTAACACGCATGGAATTGCCAATCGAACAACTTAACCCTGGTCAGTTTCAGCCGCGTAAAACATTTGATCAAGACGCCCTTAAACAATTAGCGGAGTCTGTATCTACACACGGCATTTTACAGCCTATTTTAGTACGCCAACTAAACGACAATGGCGATTCTTATGAGATTATAGCCGGTGAACGCCGCTGGCGCGCTGCACAACTCGCGCAATTACATGAAGTGCCCGTCATATTGGCACAAATGAATGACGAAGAAGCTTTAGAGATTGCCCTTATTGAAAATTTACAGCGTGAAGACCTAAATGCGCTTGAAGAAGCTGAAGGTTATCAGCGTCTTATTGACCAGTTTGGCCACACACAAGGCAAATTAGCAGCCGTAATCGGCAAAAGCCGCTCACATATCGCCAATACATTACGCCTACTTACATTACCAGAAAATGTACAAGCTTTCGTTAATGATGGTAGCCTAAGCGCAGGTCATGCGCGCGCCCTTATTACCGCTGAAAACCCGATAGAGCTCGCAAAAAAAGTGGTTAATCAAGGGCTTTCTGTGCGTGAGACAGAGCGCCTTGCCAAAGAAACCAAAACAAATTACACAACAAGCGAAGACAAGCTATCTCAAGCCAAGAAAGCGTCTAAATCAGCAGACACACTCGCTTTAGAAGAAGAATTAAGCAATAAGTTGGGCCTAGAAGTAAAGATTGACCTTAAAGGCAGCCAAAGCGGCGAATTAAAAATTCGCTTCAAAGATTACGACCAACTCGATGATGTCATACACCGTCTTTCACAGGCCGCTTAAAATGAGTGTCACGAGAAACGCATCTTCCCTAGCCGCCAGCTTGCGCCAAAGCAACGCAAAAGCGTCCATTAAAGATATTATATACGATATCCTTAATGTGCATAATTACAGCATGAAAACCCGTACAATAATTGCCCGATGCGTTTATGGATCTGGTTTTACAGCCGCGCTAGCGATTAACACAGCAGGCAATATTCTAACTCTGCCACAATTTTCTTTACGCGCAGACAACTTCGGCTTAATAGCGGCCATCGCACCATGGCTATTTGGGCTCTATGTCTGGGATAAACACCTTCGCCACAGCATTATAAGCCGCAAAAAACCAAACATAATGGATCGTTTTTTGTTTTTAAGCATAGTGCCAATACTGCTTATCCTCGACACACCACTTACCACCCTGCAAAATAACATCCTTACCCTTGCAGCATTCAGCTTAGCGGCACTATTTTTTAGCCCCCTGCGTAAACGCCGCAGCTATTATACAAAAAAACATATTGACAAAAGAACAAAATAAGAACATTATAACCTCATAAACACCACAACTGTATATACCGCATGGCGTGAACGGCTATGCGGTTTTTTCTTTTTACAGCAAATTTTCCAACAGAAAGGATCCTAACATGGCTTCATTATTACCTGAAGATGCCAACGGCAACCCAATTCCCGCGTTAACATTTAAAGATAGCGGCGCACATAAAGTTAATATCGACACCGTTACAAGCGCGCGCAACACGGGCGCTTTTAGTACAAAAACAGATGTCATTAGTATTTACAGTACAGAAGATTGTTTTGTGAAAATCGGTACAAGTAGCGTTACCGCAACGACAAGCGACCATTTTATACCCGCGGGCATATATCTCGATATTGCGATCGGCCCAAATGCAGATACACAAAACGCGTATATGGCCATAATCGCCGCAAATGCCAGTGGTACTGTTTATATATCCGAGAAAGAGTAAGCGGAAGGTTTATAAGGCCGCACGTGACTTTAAGGCGGTTGAGATAGTACCTTCATCTAGGTAATCTAGCTCACCGCCAACTGGCACGCCATGCGCAAGGCGCGTAATATTGATATGCCCATAAAACGCATGAATTTCATCCGCCAAATAATGTGCCGTGGTTTGCCCATTCACCGTAGCGCCCATAGCCAAGATAACTTCGCTATATGCGCCATCTTTAAGACGCGATAACAACGCATCAATGCGCAAATCTTCGGGCGAAACACCATCTAAAGGCGAGAGCACACCGCCAAGCACATGATATTGCCCATTATAACTTTGCGTGCGTTCAACCGCCCAAATATCGGACACACCCTCCACCACACATAACACATCCCGTCCACGTTTAGGCTCTGTACATATTCTGCATGGGGCTTGTTCATCCAAATTACCGCATATAGCGCATTCTGTAATGCTATCACGCGCATGTTCCAATGCACCGACCAGACCCGTAAGCGCACTATCTTTATTCAGCAATAAATGCAGTGCCGCGCGGCGCGCACTGCGGCGACCAAAACCAGGCAACGCCGATAAATGTTTAACCAAACTTTCTAATGCTGATAACTCTTTTGCCATTATAAGCCGCGCATCTACCCGCTTTTTTGTTGTTTTAAAAACTGCTGAACATTTGCTTTGTCCCAATGGATCAAATCTTCATTAGCATGATTATCTAACGCATAATCATGAATGTCCATAACCATTGCAGGCGGCCCAGCAATATATAGACGTTTATCTTTGAAAGATACGCCACGTGCTATCAACAAATCCTTTAGCGTCCCAGAGTGAATCGCTTCGTTTACATTATGTTCAACCACAAAATGCACATGTAAACGACCGATTCGACTCTTAAAGCTAGCCACCTCATCACGCATATATAACTCTTCGGCCTCACGTGCCGCGATAAACACATCGACATTGCGCACATCAGAAGGCTCAACCAGTAAAGTTGATAAAATAGCTCGTATCGGCGCGTAACCTGTACCGCCCGCCATGAGCACTAAATCCCGCTGACAATCACGCGTATATAACATTTCCCCCTGCGGCGCCGACAACCAAACATTCTGCTCACCCCCGCCTTGGCATACCATATCACGTAATGCCGCGCAAAAACCTGCACCATGATCGCGTATATGGAATTCCAAAATATCATCGCTTGGCGTTGACGCTATTGAATATGCGCGCGCATCCTGCCCCTCAGCATTTAAACTAATAAAGCAATATTGCCCCGCAGTAAAAAGATATGGCTTTGACGGGCAAAGGCGCAGCGCGAATATCTGTCCCCCCAGACATTCGACACTAATGATTTTCGCCCTAAACGTAAAATCACTCATTATAGCTACGCACCTTTTTAGGATCGATGTAGAAGAACAGATCACGGGTAAACACGGGATTCTCATTCACATTACTTAACTCGACTTCCGTTATATTGCCAAGCGAGTCGATCACGCGCCATTTCCTTAGGTCAAACGATCCTTCATCAAAACCTAAAATAAGCTCCCCTGCACCAGGGTCATCGCTTTGCGTCAACGTAATTTGTAGCAAACCCGCCGCCCTCATAATGCGTGTTACAGCAATATCACCCGACAAACGAATATCATCGCGTAGCAAGAAATCTGCTAAAGTTGATCCGATCGGGGCATTACTTTGTTCTTCGAGTTCGGCGTCATAGAAATAAATAAAGCGCCCATCCGCAACGATAAAATCTTCGATTGGCGGCGCGAAATCAAAACGTAACTTCCCTGGGCGGTTAAGATAGAACGTCCCTGTTAAGCTTTGCCCATTTGTCGTGGTCATCGTAAAATCAGCCTGCACTTTGGTAAGGCTGTTCAACGCATGCTGAGCCTGCAAGACATCCTTCGGTAGGTTAGCATCTACTGCAGCGCCCCCTTGCTCAGGCAATTGAACCAACAATAAAGTCGTTATGATAAGATACAAAAAACGACGCATAAAAGCCTCTTTGCTATGATGATTAAAACACAAACACTACTAGCTTATATAGGTAAAACAAACGCCAACACAAGCCTGATTGCCAGAAAACGTTATTTTACAGCGGATTCTTTTGCGATTCATGCCCCAAAAAGGTTGAGGTTAACGCAGCGCCATGCTATTCAGAATCTTGGTGTAAATTCAAACTTTTCTAAAGATACAAAAGTCATGCAAAGAACATATAAACTGCCTATATTCTTATCCGCCCTATTTCTTGCCTCCGGCCTTACTGGTTGTAGCATTCTTGAAAAAGGCGAAGCAAAATACCCAACAGGTTATGACCGCGCTGTCACAGGTGATGATAATATTTACGAAGAGCCAGAAGGCATTTTCGGCGGCAATGGATTAAACCTCTTTGGTGGCGACGATGACAAAGAAAAGCGCCAAGGCATTGCGATAGGCGTAAATAGCTATCTGTGGCGCGCAGCGCTTGATACCGTATCCTTCATGCCACTCGCGAGTGTCGACCCATTTGGCGGCGTGATTATTTCAGACTGGTATGTACCAGAAACAGCACAAAATGAACGCCTAAAACTCAACGTCTTTATCCTAAGCGAACAACTTAAGGCTGATGGCATTCGCGTCCGTGTCTTCCGTCAAGTTCGCACGGCTCAGGGCTGGGCGGACACAAAAGTTACAGACGACACAGCACGCAAAATGGAAGACGCCGTATTAACGCGCGCCCGCCAATTGCGCGTAGCTGATGGCGGCGGCGAATAAAATTCAACAATATACACGGCAATAGAGAACAATTTAGGTAAACCCAAATGACCCGTTATAATATTCAGGAAACTGAAAAGACATGGCAAAGCGAATGGGCGAAAAACAACGCCTTCAAAGCTGAAGATCACGTCTCTGGCAAAGAGAAATATTACGTACTCGAAATGTTTCCTTACCCATCTGGTAAAATTCATGTCGGCCATGTTCGTAACTATACACTCGGTGATGTTGTGGCGCGCTTCCGTAAAGCCGAAGGATACAACGTCATTCATCCAATGGGTTGGGATGCCTTTGGCTTGCCTGCTGAAAATGCCGCAATTGAAAACGGCCGCCACCCCGCGGAATGGACCTATGAAAACATCGCTGTTATGCGCGAACAGCTAAAGGCCATGGGTATTTCATTTGATTGGGATCGTGAAGTAGCCACCTGTTCACCAGATTATTACCGTCATGAACAAAAAATGTTCCTAGACTTTTACAAGAACGGGCTTGCTTACCGTAAAGAATCTGTCGTCAACTGGGATCCTGTTGAGAACACAGTTCTTGCCAACGAACAAGTGGTTGATGGCTGTGGCTGGCGCTCTGGCGCACCGGTTGAACGCCGCACATTGAACCAATGGTTCTTAAAAATTTCAGAATATGCCGATGATTTATTATCCGCGCTTGATGAGCTACAAGGCTGGCCTGAAAAAGTCCGCATCATGCAAGATAACTGGATCGGCAAATCACAAGGTCTGGAGTTTAACTGGGATATTAACGGCTATGAGCAAGACTTAACCGTCTATACCACACGCCCAGACACTATTTTTGGCGCATCTTTTGTGGCCATTGCACCAGACCACCCATTATCAAAAACATTAGCTGGCGAAAAAGACGGCTTTGCTGAATTTATAAAACAATGCGAAGCGCTTGGGACATCCGAAGCGGCCATTGAGAAAGCCGATAAACTTGGCTTTGATACAGGCTATACCGTTAATCACCCATTCATTGCCGGTAAAACCTTGCCGCTTTATATTGCTAATTTCATCTTAATGGATTACGGCACAGGCGCAATTTTCGGTGTACCTGCCCATGATCAACGCGACTTTGAGTTCGCCCTAAAATATGGCCTTGAAATCAAACCCGTTGTCATCCCTGAAGGTGAAGATGCTGCAAGCTTTGAGGTCGAAGACAAGGCCTATAGCGGTGAAGGTAAACTCGCCAATTCAGATTTCCTTGATGGTTTAGAGATTGAAGCTGCAAAGGCGGAAGTCATTAAGCGTATCGAGGCCATGGACAAAGGCCAAGGTAAAACACAATATCGCATTCGTGACTGGGGCGTATCGCGTCAGCGTTACTGGGGCTGTCCAATCCCAATGATCCATTGTGCGGATTGCGGGATTGTCCCAGTGCCGGAAGATCAACTCCCTGTAGAGCTGCCTGAAGACGTCACATTTGATAAACCCGGCAGCCCGCTAGCCAACCACCCTACATGGAAAAACACAACATGTCCTGAATGTGGTAAAGACGCACTGCGTGAAACCGATACATTTGACACATTCTTTGAATCAAGCTGGTATTTCGCCCGTTATTGCGATTCCAAAAACGCAGATAAAGGCTTCGCTAAAGATAAAGCAGATTACTGGTTGCCTGTTGACCAATATATTGGCGGCGTTGAACATGCGGTAATGCATTTGCTCTATGCGCGTTTCTTCATGCGCGCTTTATCTGCTTGTGGCTATTCCGATGTGAAAGAGCCATTTAAGGCGCTTTACACACAAGGCATGGTCAACCACGCCACATATAAAGACGCTGATGGAAAATGGGTCTTCCCAAAAGATGTGATTAAGCAAGATGATGGCAAATTCACCCATGCCGAAACAGGTAAGGCTGTTACACAAGGCGCGGTCATCAAAATGTCAAAGTCGAAAAAGAACGTCATTGACCCGCAAGAAATCATGGATAGTTATGGCGCAGATGCCGCGCGCTTATTCATTTTGTCAGACTCTCCGCCTGACCGTGACCTTGAATGGTCAGAAGCAGGGCTTGAAGGTGCATGGCGTTTCATCAATAAATTCTACGCCACTGTACAAGATTTTGTTGAAGCGCGGCATAACCTTGATGCAAATGCACCAACAGGACTCTCGGATGACTCGAAAACGCTTCGCGGCTTAACACATAAGACCGCGGCCGAAGTCAAAGCAGACTTCCAGAACTTCCACATGAACAAAGCCGTTGCGCGCTGCCGTGAACTGTATAATGCGCTTGGCAAATTTAAACCGAAAAACGATGGTGATCAATGGGCATATAAAGAAGGGCTAGAGTATCTCACCCGCATCATGAACCCAATGATCCCACATGTAACGGAGCAACTTTGGCAAGATTTAGGCCATAACGATAAACTATATACAACAGACTGGCCTGAAACAGATAAGTCCTTAATTGTTGATGATAAGGTAAATATCGCCATTCAGGTTAACGGCAAATTACGCGCAACACTGCAAATGCCCAAAGACATTGAAAAGCAAGCCGCCGAGGAACAGGCCTTGAACGAGCCTGCAGTTCAGCGCGCGATAGAAGGCAAAACCGTGCGTAAAGTCATTGTTGTTCCTGGTCGTGTCGTTAATGTTGTCGTAGGTTAATAGAAGCAGAAAAATGATGAAAAAAGTCAAAAAACAATATCAAATAAGAATCCAATTTTTGGGTATTTTTTCATCACTTCTTATGTTGTCAGGCTGTGGGTTTCAACCGATTTACGGCAATTTGGCTACAGACGCCAAAACATCAAACATTGAAACACAGCTTAAACAAACTGAAATAGACCTTATTTCTGACCGTGAGGGCCAATATTTGCGCAATCTATTAATTGACCAGCTGCATAATACTGGCGCGATTAGTCCAGCACTTTATAGGTTAAACGTTAGTAAAATCGATGAAACTCGTAAAGATTTAGACCTTACGAAGGAATCCGATTCCACCATTGCGCAGCTTAGACTTAAAACTAATGTGAAGCTTGTACGCAAAAGCGATCAAGAAATTCTACTACAAAAAAACATATGGACGACAACAAGTTACAACATCTTAGAAAGCCAATTCACAACGCGCGTTTCTCGAAATGATGCACGTGAAAATGGCCTAAAAGAACTTGCCCGCCAGATTGAACAACAAGTTATTTTAGCGATCAGAAATCAAACGATAACAAAATAAACATGAAAATTGCTGCAAAGGACATTAATAATTTTGTGAAGTCCCCCGCGCCCAATGCACGGGTTATTTTACTCTATGGTCCTGAACGCGGCCTTCTTGCTGAACGCCTCGATATAATCGGCAAACAAATCTGCCCCGACCTTAATGATCCGTTCAATGTCACCAAGCTAGATGCCAGCCAAATCATCGAAGATCCCGCGCGCCTATCTGATGAAGCGCAATCTATTTCAATGATGGGTGGAAACCGCCTTATTATAATTCGTGACGCTGGGAACACCTTAACGAGCGCCTTAAAAGAATATCTCAAAAATCCATCCGCTGAAAACTTAGTCCTGATTGAAGGCGGCGATCTAGATGCGCGCTCTTCGCTTCGTTTATGCTGCGAGAAAGATAAAAATGCTGCAGCAATTCCATGCTATATGGAGAGCGAACGTGACATTGCCGGCACAATCCGTACAAAGCTCAATGAATATGGCCTAAAGCCTGATAATGACTGCGTTACATATCTTGCGGGCAACCTAACAGGTAACCGTAATTTTATGTATGCAGAGCTTGAAAAAATTGCCCTTTATGTCGGCGCTTTTGATGAAAAATTTGCTGCACCTTATGCCCTATCATTCGATGAAGTCCGTACAATCGTCAGCGACGGCGGCAATACAGATTTTGATGATTTAATTTTCGCTTTAGGTGATGGCCGCCGCGAAGATGCACTAAAAGCTTTCGACCGCCTAACGGCAGAAGGCGTTGTCACTATCGCCATTCAACGCGCGCTGCAACGTCATTTTCGCCGTTTATTGATTACCAAAGAGCGTGTGATGGCGGGCGAACAATTATTTGTCGCCGCAAAACAACTGAAACCACCACCATTTTTCAAAGTGCAAGATCAATTCTTCCGCCAAGTGCAAAACTGGTCAAAACCGCGTCTTGTTCAGGCCATTCAGCGCCTTAATGATATTGAAGCCAAATGTAAAACAACAGGTTATCAAGATATGACCTTAACCGCACAAACAATATTGGCTTTAGCACGTTAAATTTTAAGCACCACGCATAAAAAAACGCGCCTTATACTAGGCGCGTTTCATAAATAATCTTATTAAATCGATTTAGAACTTATAGCTCAGACCGACAGCAACGATAGCAACGTCACCTTCTGTTTCACCATTAATATCAACAGAAGCCGTTTGGCCACCGCCGTAATTAAAGTTCTTTGTCAGGTCAATTTCTTCTTCATCGATATCAATATAAGTACCTGAAAGGTCGATTGAGATTTTTTCATTCAACTTATATGTAGCACCAACAGAATACCAGTTACGGTCGCCATCTGGTGTACGTGTGGAACGGAAACCATCTTCAGTTGGTGTTTCATCAAACTGGAAACCAGCTTTTAATTCCCACTGATCGTCAAGTTTATATTTAAAACCAAGCGCCAAGGCATAAGTATCGTTATATTCTTGCAAAGTTTGTGAATCGCCTGCCGCTGTGCTTACAGGAATATCATCAAATGATGACCACCCAAACCAAATGGCGTGACCTTGAACAGTCCAACGATCATTAATATCGTGTGATGCCGCAAATGTCGCCATTGCTGGAAGGTCAAGTTCTGCGTTACCTGTGAAGACACTCTTTGTGCCAGTCACAGGCGCAACGTTTACAAGACGCCCTTCAAGATCGTGCGCTACGCCGTGGCGATAATGCATGCCAACGCGCCAATCATCAGTCGGTGTCCATAGTGCACCAATATTATAACCCATACCAACATTGTCACCTGATAAGTCCTGGTAACCATCTGTAGCAACATCTGGACCCGCAGCTGTAGGAGATGGCGTTGCATTTTCCAAATGTGCGTCCGCATACTGAATATTAATACCTGCACCAAATGACCATTTATCGTTCATTTTCCATGCAACTGTTGGTGCAAAATCAAGAACCTTTAGACTAGATTGCGTCGAATCATAACGTCCGAAAAAGTCATCATCATATTCATTCGCCAGACCAAACGGCGCAGTAAGCGCAAAGCCAACCCACCAGTCTTGAGAATCGGTTACTGGATATGCAACAAAAGCGTTTGGAACTGGTGTTGGGTCATAAGGGTTTGAACTATCTTCACCCGATAATGCACCATTAAAGCCGCCTGCAGTAGTCGCGGTCGAGCCAGTATCTTTAATTTTTGAATTAGGAATCAACAAATGTGAACCCAATTGTGCTTGCATACCATCTAAATGCGCCATACCAGCTGGGTTGTAATAAATTGTTGATGCATCAACCGGATCAGCAGCTGAGCCCGCAAACGACATACCCAAATGGTAAGATGATTGCTCTTGAATATAAAAACCTGCGGCATTTGCCGTATTGTCTAAACTTACACCAGCGCCCAAAATTGCAAGCGCTGCACATGAAAGCGATAATTTACGCATAATCATCTTAAACCGATCCTCTCTTTGTTCGTATCCATTGCGAATCAATATCTTCGCAGTTTATTCCGCGTAAGTTTAATATATTGTACTGATGGTGCAAAGTGACCAACTGCGCTGCACCGCACAAAACAGAAAAAGACTATTCATTGGATTATTTAAGAAGGTTGAACAAATCATCTGCGATGAATGGCGCTTCATCACTCATACGATACATAGCACGCAGCTGATTATCATTATTAAACAAATAGATATATGAACTATGATCCATAGTATAATCTGACATAGTGTCATCCTGAACTTTTGCCGCATAGACTTTATATTGGCTTAACACCGCCTCAATTTGGTCTTGCGCACCGCTTAAACCAATAAGACGTGGGTGAAACATATCTGTGTATTGTTTCATCACTTCGGGCGTATCACGCTCAGGGTCAATTGTGATAAACACCAAATCAATACTTTCCTGAATTTCTACAGGCAACTGATTAAACGCTTTAACTGTTTTAGCAAGTTCAGTAGGGCAAATTGCTGGACAATAAGTAAAACCAAAATAAATTAGGCGATAAGGGCGCTTTAAATCTTGGTCTGTGAAAACCCCACCGTCCTCATCAATCAATGAAAATCCGCCGCCAATGGATGACCCACTTATCGCGCGCGGTGATTGATAAGTGCTTACTGCACTATTCTGCATATTTAATAACGCAAAACTAATTATCATTGCGCCAATCAAAGCAACCAAAGCCGTTTTAAACCATTTATTTTGCATCATCTTACGCCTTATCTGCTGTTTTCTTAACTTTATCCCAAAGTGGCTCTTTTAAACCAGTGCAAAACGCTGCATGTTTTTCGGCGTCTTCAGCAGAAATTTCAAAAAGGCGGGGCGCGCGATATGGACGGGTTTTGATTAGCTCGACATTATCATCACCCTTATCCGCCGCTGCATTTTTATTATTCGCTAAAGACAAGCCATGCTGACGCCCGCCCAATAATTCCAAATAAACTTCCGCTAATAATTCGGCATCCAGTAACGCGCCGTGCAATGTACGGCTAGTATTATCAATTTGAAAACGCCGACATAATGCATCCAAATTCGCAGGTGACCCTGGGAACATACGACGCGCGCGCATCAATGTATCTTCAACCGTATTTAAGGGAATTGGCTTAAACCCAAATAATTCAATTTCAAAATTAATAAATTTTATATCGAACGCGGCGTTATGGATGACCAATTTACCATCTTTTATGAAATCCATAAATTCGCCGACAATTTCGCCAAATACAGGCTTATCCTGTAAAAATTCAGTTGTGATACCATGAACGGCAACCGCGTCTTCGGGCACATCACGTTCAGGATTAATATATTGGTGGTAAGTTCGTCCTGTCGGAATTTGGTTGAGCAGTTCAATACAACCAATCTCAATAATACGGTCACCATCAAGCGGGTCCATGCCTGTTGTTTCAGTATCGAGAACGATTTCACGCATTGTTCATTCCTATATTTTTGCTTTTAATTATGGCTTCGGTGTATTGCGGATATCACGCAGAACCGTTTTAACCTGATCCATTGTATCCGCCTTACTTAACCCAGTATTGATTATAAAGTCAGCTTGGCGGCGTTTTTCTTGATCAGGCATTTGTGTTGCCAAAACTTTGTTAAACACTTCTTCGGTCATACCTGGACGTGCCAAAACACGGCGTTTTTGTTCATAAAACGGCGCAGATACTACCAATGTAAAATCAACACGCAAATTTGCGCCCGTTTCAAATAACAATGGAATATCCAAAATTACACAATCCGCGCCTTTATTCTGCGCAGCTTTAATAAAATCTTTTTCTGCCTTCCATACATGCGGATGAATAATGGCTTCTAATTGTTTACGGGCGGCTTGATCATTAAACACAATGTCACGCAGTTTTTTACGGTCGATTGTCCCTTTATTCTGATCATCTTCACATTGCGGGAAGGCATTTAATACATCTGGTACAGCTGCGCCGCCATCGGCCAGTGCTGCGCGCGCATGTTCATCCGCGTCATGTATCGGCACGCCTAGGCTTGAAAACATTGCGGCTGTGGTTGATTTCCCCATACCGATAGACCCTGTTAAACCAATAACTTTCATGATGATAATACTTCTTTCTGTAACGCGTCGCTTACCTCTGGCAAAACACCATACCAATATTGAAACGCTTTTTGCGCTTGGTATAAAAGCATGCCAATCCCCTGTACATATTTATTACCGCGCGCCGCCGCTTTTTGCAACAATTCCGTTTGTAGCGGGGCATATACAATATCATTTACAAGCGCATCTTGAGGAAGGAAAGATAAATCAATCTCTAATGGTGGCTGTCCGGACATGCCTAAAGACGTGGTATTAACCAGTAACTTGCAATCTGCAAGTAGCTCCGCATAATCCCCCCAATCACAAACATCACAGCCAAACTCATCGGCGAGTTTTTCTGCTTTTTTATGCGTTCGGTTGCAAATCACAATTTGCCTAGCGCCCTGTTGTTTAAGTGCATAAATCACCGCGCGCGCCGCGCCCCCAGCACCCAAAACGCAAACTTTATCACCCGTAACGGAAAAATTAGGATACGCCGCTACGATATTCTGCCAAAACCCATAAGCATCCGTATTTGTACCTATTATGCGCCCTGCATCATCTTTATATACGGTATTAACCGCACCAATTGCTTTGGCATCGGCCGTAAGCGCATCACAAAAAGAGATAATACGTTCTTTATGCGGCAAAGTAATATTAAATCCGGCAAGGTTTTCATTCGCCAAAAGCTGAGGGATTTTCACATCGCTTTCAGTAGGCGCAATATCAACCGCCGTATAGGACGCCGATATATTATACTGCCCCATCCAAAAATTATGAATACGCGGTGATTTACTATGCGCTATTGGATGCCCAATAACAGCGGCATTTTTAGCCATGATTTATAATCCTTATTATTTAAGGATCTTAGTGTAATCAGGAAAGATTTTATCGGCAAGAACAGGATCACGAAACGGCACGTTACCAACATAACAAACTTCTAAATCACGTAAGATGTGATAAAGATGCGCTTCATTGATAGCATCATGCATTGCAGCGAAATAAGGGCTGCGCAGAATTTCTTGCATAATCGGCGCAAGATAGACGCGCCCTTCAGGCAATGCAAAAAACTCCTGCAAAGTTTTGTCTGAAAGTGTTTTTTGTTTGAAAACGCGTTTATTTTCAGTTGCTGAAAGTAAAATATCATCACAAATTTCAAGCGCAACGCGGTCAATGACGTTCATACGGTCTTCATCAGCATACCATTGTTTGAAAGCAACCAATAACGCGCTGCCATCAAATAATGATGCTGGGTCACGTTCCATGAAACGTGAAAATAATATCGCCATATCACCAATATCTGCACCAAGTAAATGGCGCCAAAGACTTGCATAGCCTATGCTGCGCAGTTCCCACGCCACTTGAATTAACACAGATTCAATATCCGCCGCGCGCATACGTTCAACTTTTAAAACGGTTTCAGGATGGTGATCGGTATAGTCAATTTCACATTTTTCTTCTAACCAAATATCGCGCTGGGCCCGAATGATGTCAGATAAAATTGTGTTCAAGAAAAACGGTGAACGGCCAAGCGATTCAGCTTTAATTTGCGCTTTATTAATGCTGGCAATATAATCTTCGTTATCAAGCGTCCAACCAAGCTCATCCAAAGTTTCAAAAGCAACAGCCCAATCAAAATGCGCGGCATTTTTTAACAGACGTGCGCCAGTGGCACTTTGGTTAAGTAAAGCAAACGCCCAATGTGCTACATCATTATATGACGAAATGCCTTGCTGCATATCTTCAATGTCATCTAATTCAAGCGCACTTACATCATCAAGAATATCACGTAAATCAATATGCGGAATGACGGTGCAATCAATGACATCAATGTCATTTTCATGCGTGTATAAAGACACTCCGTCCTGCACTGAACAATCCTGCGTAGTCAAATCGTAACATTCATCAAAATCAAAAGATGATTTTGTGTTTATGTTTTCGATTTCATCATCAGAATTATTCATATACGCGAACTCCAGATCACTGCTTTGGTCTAAATTGAATAACTTTATTTTGCTGTTCATCTGACCCGTCATCGATGAAGTAGACATTCTGTGCTGTGGCATTTTGCTTTTCCTGTAAACCCGAATTTTTTGTCGGGGCAGAAGATTGCAATTCCTGTTCCGCTTCTTTGAAAGAGCGCTCAAACTTGATAAACCATAGGAAATTCGCGTTCGAACGGTCACGCACTTCAGTAAACACAGGGTCATTAAGGATCACATTGGCATATGGCTGAAGGTAATTTTTGCCGAATCCATACTCACCAAGCTTAGAAACTAGGTCAAAAGCGACCGCCTTAGACGCGGCAGAATCTTCACCAAAGACATAACCGTTATATTCAGACAACATCTGCTGAATAACGATTTTATCGGCACGGCGGCAACGTTCAGATAAGAACCATGCTTCAAACGCAGACTGTGCAGCTTCACCATTATTCATTGTTCTAAAGTCAGCACATGCTTCACGTGCATAGGCACGGCCAATATCTGCCAAAGATGAATGTTCAATATAATTCCAAAGCTCTTTTTCTTCTGCTAACTGTAATTCCCAGCATACACGAACCATGAATACATTAAGGTCGGCAATTTGTGCGCGGTTCACAACAATCGCTTGGTCAGGATGGAAGTTCAATGGATTAATTTGCGTACCATTTTCCTTCTGCCAAAATGCACGAATTTCTTTTGCTAAAATTAACGCGGCATCTTCTTTACTGGCTGCTTTATTGATAAGAATAGTTTTTGAACTACGGATAAACTCACTTGATGCACATTTATCACTTAACTCAATTTTCACGCCTTTTTCACAGGCAAATTCATAATGCGCTTCAAAAATACGGCTTTTTTGCATTGTGCTGATAATTTCATCAAGGTTAAGCGCGTTTGTACTTTGGCCCGTCATATCCGAAATATTTTCAGATAAAAGGTTTTCACGCCAGCTAACATCCTTCGTGAAATGCTTTGCCACAACATCGTATTTATTAAGGCTTTGTGTCGCATTCAAAAATTCAGGGTTAAAACTGCCTAATTCTTCAGAAAACGATTCAACAAAGTTTTCGTCTTCTTCTATATGATCTTCAAACTCCATATAAAAGAGCGGCTGATTGCCAATATGTGTCGAACGCACCGGCTGCGCATTATTTAATGTATAAGACACAACGCAATCCTTTTTAGGTGCGATGATAATTTCAATACTATTTTCATTTTCTACGGACATGGAACCCAACCACTTCTTTTTATTTTTCTGGCAATAGCCACTCACATTAATTTAAACCCACATAGCCAAATTGATTGGCGTATGAGTCAATTATGCGGCGAGAGTGTTAATTCTTTCCTACCAAAATGCAGAAAAAAATAGAAAAATACGGGTTTTATGAAAAGAAATTGCATGTTTTTGCAACAAGTTAACGCATTATGAAAAAGAGTGTTTAAATTTCTCTTTCAGATATATCCGCAAATATTTTTGATTCTATAACGTGAAAATTTTTTAAACAGCTTAAGCAGCAAAACTATCATCAATAATTGGCATATCTTCGACAAGAATTTCTTCATTGTGAATTTCTATTTGCCCATTTTGTTTAATTTTTACATCTGCCTTAATAAGCGAATCTTTAAAAACAAAACATGCGCTACATGCAAAATTATTATCTGCATCAATATTAAAAAGCTCAATTGGCGTAATCATTGATGAAATTGCGCGGCGCGCTGCTAATGGTGGATCTTCTTGCCATTGAATATCATCTACGCCATCAAGCACAAGAAAACGCCCATGACGCCCGCGCGAGAAATTAAAAAAGAATTTTAAATATGAACGGATATTATCTTCCGTTAAATATAAACCACAATCTTCGTTCAAAGCATGAATAGACTCACGGCTATATTCCACAGGTAAAACTTTTTTAAAATCATCTGAAATAACGTAAAAACGGCGCATCGGCGGCATTACATTATTATCGACAATTTCGTACAGCGCATGTTCAGGATAAAAATCAACTGGACAAGATATAATAGAGCAATTTTCTTCATCTAATACGACAGGTGCCAAATCCTTGACGATTAATTCAAATATTTGACTTTTTCTTTTCTTATCGAGTTTTTCGTATAGTTCCTGAAACATAAGATATTCATTCTTTTAAGTATATTATTAATCCCTAGGGTAGAAATATATAGAAAATTGCTAATACATACAACGCATAGATTGTGTGATTAAAATTGTGGCTAACATCTTCATAAGTAATGGGATAACTCTGTGTATAAAACTTATACCCAAACTGACCTATTTTTATTTAATGACTTCTCCATATGGAATAAGTGAAATTTGCACATCTGGGTAAAAAATCCAAAATATATAAATGAGCTATTAAATATTCGGATTCGCACTGCATAGCGATGTGTGGACAAAATCGTGCATAAAATTTTATCCCCGTTACACACACCCCCAACAAACAACAATAACCAATAAATTATATATTTATTTTTTTTTGTTTTCTTCTATGTTTGTGTTCATGACGAAATTAATGCTTAAAACTTTACAAATGGTTAACACGGATAAACCGCCCATATGGTTTATGCGTCAAGCGGGACGTTATCTACCGGAATACAGGGAGTTACGGGCAAAAGCCGGTGATTTCCTAACCATGTGTTACACCCCCGATTACGCCACCGAAGTCACATTACAGCCAATCAGACGATTCGGTTTTGATGCGGCTATTTTGTTTTCCGATATTTTGGTTACACCTGATGCATTAGGTCAGGATGTAAAATTTATACCCGGTCAAGGTCCAGTCCTTGGCGAATTAAACCTAGATGCGCTAAGTTTGGATAACATCCATACCCATTTAGACCCTGTCTATAGCGCGATTGGTCAAATTCGTACGCAGCTGGATAAAGAAGGCTTTACCGATACGACGCTAATTGGCTTTGCAGGTTCCCCGCTTACGGTTGCAACCTATATGATCGAAGGGCGCGGCACAAAAGATTTCATGCAATTTAAGAAATTTTTGTACGGAAAACCTGCTGAATTTGACCGGTTAATTGATTTGTTGATTGAATGCACAGCAGAATATTTGATTAAGCAGGTCGATGCGGGCGCAGAAGTATTACAACTTTTTGAAAGTTGGGCAGGCGCGATAGGTGGTTTTGCATTTGAAAAATATGTAATTGAAACAAATCAAAAAATTATCAGCAAAGTAAAAGCTGTTCACCCACATATACCAATTATCGGTTTTCCGAAGGCTGCTGGTTATTATTTGAAAGAGTATATGACCAAAACGGGCATTGATGCGCTGGGCTGTGATTTTACGTTGCCATTAAATTTCATTCGTGATGAGCTGCAAACAGTTATGCCTGTACAGGGGAATCTTGACCCAGGTATTTTATATGCAGGTGGTGATATTCTTGAGCGTGAAGTGAAAAACATTTGTGACACATTGGGGCATAAACCCTATATTTTCAATCTTGGTCACGGCATTCATAAAGATACACCAATCACACATGTCGAACAGGCATTGAAAATAATCCGCGGCTAAGAATGTCGCGCATTGATTTTTTATTATATTTTTCTATGCTAAAGAGTATAGAAAACGAAAACACAGGGCAAAGATGGAACGTATAGCAGTAGTATTATTAAATACAGGGGGGCCAGATAGTAAAAAAGCTATTTTGCCGTATCTGTATAATTACTACAAGGATCCACAAAACTTACCGCTTCCTTTTGGCCTGCACACTATTGGTGCATTTACTACGGCTCTGGTTCAACGTTTTACAAATATGCGTGAAACTTACCGCCGCCTTGCTTATCAATCCCCCTTGCTACAAAACACCAAAACGCAGGCGATCAGTTTAGAGTGCGTCCTTAACAGCACAAAAACTCAAGATGTGCATTATCGTTGTTATGTATCCATGGTGTATTGGCATCCATTTTCTGATGAAGTTATGGATGAAATCAAAGAATATGGCGCAGAACGGGTGATTTTATTACCAATGTTTCCGCAAAAATCGTTTAAAACGACCTATGCGTTGGTTAAAGATTGGCTTTTAACCGCAAAGGAAGAAAATTTAACGGCGAAGACACAAGTCATAGACCATTTTTACGATAAAAAAGGCTTCATCGAAGGGCTTTGTGCGCAGATGGTTACATCTATGTACCGTATTTCAGATAAAGCGCGCCGTGCCAATTTACCAAAACCGCGTATGGTTTTTATCGGGCGTTATCACCAACCACGCTTTAAAAAACTTGGTGACCCTTATGAAAGCGAGATTAAAGCGACTGCAGAAGCGATGATTAAAGCTATGGGCGGTGATCATGATTATCGTGTTTGTTTTCAGCCTGCACCGACATTCTCATCAACCATTGGGCCAACAATATATGATACGCTCAAAGAAGCCGCAGAAGATAAGGTCCCTGTTTTAGTTGTTCCGATTAGCTATGCAGTTGAAGATCCTGTGACATTAATCCAGATGGATCAAATATATGCCGAATATGCTGAAAAAATTGGTGTGCCACTTTTTGAACGTGCCCCGACTATTTCAAACCATGTTGATTTTTTAAATGCTTTGTCAGAAACCATTATCGCCGAAGATACGTTAATCAACATTGATACATATGACGACGACCTTAAACAGAAAATAATTTGGAATAATAAAGATGATTGATTTTATTGCCGCACATTATAACTGGTTTAAAGCCATGCATATTATTTCGGTAATCGCGTGGATGGCAGGGATGTTATATTTGCCGCGTTTATTTGTTTACCACGTAGCGGCAGAAAAAGGCTCTGTGCAATCCGAAACCTTTAAAACGATGGAACGCCGCCTGCTTAAATTTATTATGACCCCAGCGCTGATATGTGCGTGGTTATTTGGCTTGCTGATGGTTGCTGCCAATAGTGAGATATTAATGCAGTCTGGTTGGTTCCATGCCAAATTCCTTTTGGTGTTTATTATGAGCGGTATCCATGGTGTATTTTCAAAATGGCTTAAGAACTTTGCTGCGGACGTAAATGAAAAATCAGCTAAGTTCTATAAAATATGGAATGAAGTGCCGACCGTATTGATGATTATCATTGTTATTTTAGCTGTCGTAAAACCGTTTTAAGGTAAGCCTTACTCGAAATAAGGCATAGGTTGTTATTCTGTCGCAGCTTTCGTTAAATTATCACGGTCAAAAGTCGGGAAGATATTTGCGATTTCTTTGAACTTCTTTTGTACGAAATACCATGCCGGTGAATTTTGCGGCAGCTTTTTGTAATTATCTTCAATCTCTTGACGAGTTAACGTACCGTTGCCATCAGCATCCATAATATTCATCGCAACATCTGCCATTTCTGTGGCGCGGTCAGCCGCTTTATCCATAGATACGGTTAAATTATCAATCGCTGCGCCGTTATGATTGATGAAGGCCAAATAATTGAGCATCAATACAGCTTTTTTGATTTCATCTTTAGTTAGTTCAAAATCAACATTCCCATCAGCCATAACAAATAATAAATGGTGACAGTCACTATTATCCGCAAAACTTAAATCACGGCGCTGGTCACAAATTTCCAAAGCGTGATCCATATAGCGAATTAATTTTAAACCGGGCGCATGTAATGTGTAATGTTCAGGGTCTGGCGGGGTTTGACAATATTTAAATGTAAATGTTGGCGATTCATTGCTTAAATTGCTTTCCCAGTTTTTTTGGAGATCAGCCGGCGCATCATCCTGCGTAAAGCCGGTTATTAAGCGGTCTTGTTTGGTTTGAATAACCAGATTATCACTTGGGATGTTTATTTCAGTAAAATCTTGCCCTTCATTGACTTCACGGACTTTTTGTAAACACGCTTCCGCCCCGTATATAAGGGAGTAAGAGAAATATTTGGTGTAGATGGTGGTGACATCTGGGTCTTCGCAGTTATCTAATGCCCAATAGCCTTGATATTTACCCGGTACAGGTAAATGTGTATTTAAGCTCGTTTCAACGTTTCCGCTTTTAAGGGCATCTGCGGCAGCATTTTCGCGCTCGATGGCTAATCGCTCTAATGCCGCTTCGACCGTTGGGCAGGTATGTCCATAATCAAACGCAGCATGGCTAGTTGTTGAAAAGGCATATAAGCTAAGCCCAATGATTGCTGCAAATTTTAACGTGTTTTTTTTCATTTTTCGTCTTCTTTTATCATATGTGGTAATAGGCCCGATGTACCCATGGCCTGTTTCATAAAAAACTTTTTAACAGGGTTAATGCGGTCAACGGCTTTTAACCCTAATTGGCGTGCCGCGCGGAACGGTGGGAAAGACACGCCGAAGACTTTAACCAAAGCATCAGTCACAGCCGCCATCGCCATATTATCAAAACGGCGTTTACGTTGATATGTTTCGAGTAAATCTTGCGTGCCAAGGTCTTGACCGTTGTCATGGGCATCAACCAGTATTTCGGCTAAAGCAGCAATATCGCGCATACCAAGGTTAAGCCCTTGCCCTGCAATTGGGTGTATGCCATGCGCAGCATCGGCAATTAAGCACAGGCGCGGCGCGATATAATCTACCGCATGTTCAAGGCCAAGCGGAAATGCGCGGCGTTCATTAACCATATGCACAGCGCCATATGTATCAGGGAAACGCTTATTTAATTCAGCGTTAAATGCATCGTCCGATAATGCCATGAGGCTATTTTCTTTGGCATAGACGCTGCCATCATAATCTTCTGTCCAAACAAGGGATGAGCGATGTGTACCGTCTGCATCATCGCTCATGGGCAGAACCGCAAAAGGCCCTTCGGCCTTGAAATGTTCAATCGCGACATGGTTATGTGGATGTTCATGGGCAACGGTGCAAATAATTGCGCGTTGGTTATACGGCCATTTACGTGTCGGGATATTGGCGTGTTTGCGGACAAAAGACGTACGCCCGTCTGCGCCGACTAATATATCCGCATGAATAATCGTGCCGCTTGCCAAGGTAATTTCAATATATTCATCATGCGCGGTGAAGTCGGTGGCTTGGTCAGGGGCAATCTGCGCTGTTTGGTCATGGGTGGTGATTTTTTGCTGTAAAGCGATGCGCATATCACGGTTATTGATGATCCAGCCAAAAGCATCTTTTTGTACGTCATCAATCAAGAATTTTAACAAAACAGGTGAATCGCTATCTAATATATCAATGTCTTTAATGGCGCAGGCTTCTGCTAATAACGTATCCCATACACCAGCGGCCTTTAAAACTTGCGCGGACCCATAGGATATAGCGGTGGTGCGTAAATCAAAATTTTCGGATATATGTAGGGCAGGTGGGTCACGGTCTACGCAAATTGTTGGAACATTGTTACGCCCCAAAATAGATGCCAAAGTTAAACCAGATTGTCCGCCGCCAATAATTGCGACTTTTGTTTTGAGAATATTTTTCTTCTGTGCAGCATCTTGGTCATGCATGAAATCATACCTTCATTTATCTGCCGAATAAGGCTATATTGTTAGGATAATATAGATCTTCTTAAAGCCTATACAAGGACTTTATTTAGCACAATAAGGATTAGCACAATGAAAATGATTATGGCGGTCATCAAACCGTTTAAATTGGATGATGTACGCGAAGCACTTACCGAACATGGTATTGAGGGCCTAACAGTTACAGAAGTCAAAGGCTTTGGTCGCCAAAAAGGGCAAACAGAAGTCTTCCGCGGCGCTGAATACACCGTGTCTTTTCTACCAAAAGTGAAGATTGAGGTTGTGGTTGATGACGCCAAGGTTGACAAAGTAGTCGAAGCCATACAGAATGCCGCCAATACAGGCCGTATCGGTGATGGAAAAATATTTGTTTACGATATTTCTCATGCAGTACGCATTCGTACAGGCGAAACTGGTAACGAGGCTGTTTAATAAAATAACAATAATAAACAGGGACGAACATAATGGCCAAAATTACTGATAAATTGGTCAAGCACTGGGACTTGCAAGCTCAGCCGCTTATCGAAAAAGAAAATGAACTTATCCTAAAGCTCGCAAAATGCCCAAAACCTAGAGGTTCGGGGTTTTTCTCAATATTTAATGGTTTTGGTGATCCAAACTCACGCGAAGGTTTAGAAAGCCGCTTGTCAAGCATACGCAGTAAACAAGTCGAAGTCGCTAAAGCGTTTACTTTACCAATTTTGAAACAAGCTGCGGGTACAGATGGTAAGTTTCATAAACGATATGCGGAATATAAACGTCAACGCGAACAAGAATGCCCAGGTTGGCCTGCTGTATTTAGTATGGATGAAATTCGTAAAGATTACTTGCAGCGTTATTTTCTGTTACAGCGCGTTAAAGTGCCAAGTGAACAAGCCCATGTAATTGATCAGATGTTCGATTTCTATAAACATGATAAAAGCTTGCCACTACCTTATCGCCCAGAAAATGATATTGACGCATGGCTTAGAAAATTCGATATATAAGCCGCACAATATTTAAACACTAAAAATAAATAAGGTTATCATTATGCGTATCTGCACATGGAATATTAATTCGGTTCGCTTACGTGCGCCCATTGTTCAGGATCTTATGCGTCAGCATGAACCAGACATTGTGTGTTTGCAGGAAACAAAAACACCAAATGATAAATTCCCCCATGATGCGTTTACGCAGCTTGGCTATAACCATCACCATATTGATGGAATTAAAGGCTATAATGGCGTGGCTATTTTATCAAAGCGCCCGTTAAAAGATGCGCAGGTTTATAGCCGCGTTGACCGTGAAGATGGCCGCCATATTTCTGCGGCATTTACGGTTGATGGCTTTGCTAAACCGATTGAAGTGCACTGCATTTACATTCCGGCGGGCGGCGATGAACCAGACCGTGAAATTAATGATAAATTTGCGCATAAACTCGACTTTGTTGCTGAACTAGAGAATTGGTTTAGCGCCAACCATAGTGATGATAAGGCGATGATTGCGCTGGGTGATTTTAATATTGCGCCGCTTGAACATGATGTGTGGTCACATAAGCAATTGTTAAAAATTGTTTCCCACACACCAATTGAGGTTGAAGCGCTCACTAAAATGCAAAAATCAATTGATTGGGTCGATGCATTGCGCCACTTCATACCCGAAGATGAAAAATGTTACACATGGTGGTCGTATCGTAACCGTGACTGGCGTAAATCAAACCGCGGCCGCCGTCTTGATCATATTTGGGTAACCCCAGATTTAAAACCACATCTCAAAGCGCAAGATATCCTGCTCGACATGCGTGACGTTGAAAAACCAT
This sequence comes from Alphaproteobacteria bacterium, assembly GCA_002690045.1. Taxonomy (GTDB): domain Bacteria; phylum Pseudomonadota; class Alphaproteobacteria; order Micavibrionales; family Micavibrionaceae; genus UBA2705. The sequence goes on from NZDE01000008.1 coordinate 144,397, forward strand.
CTGACCATGTGCCGGTATTTGTAGATTTTGCGTTTTAAAATTTCTGCGGGTTTTTGATTGACAGAATACTGCCCCGATGCTAGCCGTCATTCATAATAAAAAATAATAATTTAAACAGGGCAGGGCAATGATTGATCAAAATTACGATCCGAACAAAGAAGGAAGCGCGCTTCATATTGGTGACAAAGACAGTGAAACACAGATTGTTGTTTTACATGGAAATGGCCGTTTCGCAGAAGATTTTAAATCGGTGGCGGAATGGTTTACTGAAACGATCCCTAGCGCACATATCATTATTCCGAATGGAACATATAAAATTCCTAACACGCAAATACCATTAGAGTATAGAGAAGAGTTAGAACGCACCAATAAATCGGCGTTTACATGGTTTGATTTCTCTCAATCCAAAAATGCGCTTGCAGCATTTACGGGGGTAAATAAAAATCGGGAAAGAGATGTTCTAGATGATTGTATAGATGATTTATCCAAAGACTCTAACAATAGAATCTATTTGTTTGGGTTCTCAATGGGCGGCATTCGTGCTGCAGGGGACTTTGCAAAGGCATCTAATGACGCGATTAAAGGTGCGGTGCTTCATAGCTCTGCGATTACGTCATTAGGGGAGATAATATCCAAACCACAAGATAAAAAAGCGCCGGCGCGGATTTTCACAGTGATGGGCAAAGATGACAACATCATGCCGTCTTATATAATGAAGCCGTTAGCAGCGGTGCATTATTACAATCAATTAAAGTTACGCTTTAATGGGGTGACGGCACGTTCACAATTCCTTGATGGCTTGGGGCATAATATTTCTGCACAAAGCGCCGAAATATGTGCAAACCACATTAAAAAGTTAGACGAATATTTTGTACATAATCACCCTTAACAGTCTTACTGCAGAGCGAGTAAGTCGTTTTTTAGGGCATTAAATACGCTGTTATAGCGCTTTGCCCATTCTTGCTCGTTAATTAAATCAGGTGGTAAATTATCATCTATAAAGGTCTGTGAACCGTCTTTGGTTTGTAAGTCCTGTGTGAATTTTCCACTCTCTAATGCTTTTTTCATGTGGATCTCGCCGCTCTTACAAATCTCTGTATATGGGGTGCGGTTTTGGCGTTCTTGAATTAATTCAAAAATGGTTTCGAATACTGTTTCTTTATCCTCGTACTTCATAGAGGCAAATCGGCGCAAGTGGTTTTGACGCATTTGTTCAAGTTCAGTTCGTGTGTTTTGCCCAGCTGTTGGGTCGGCGCAGCGAGCAATATCGCTAATAATAAAATGTTCTGATACAAAATAATGAATAACCGAGTTTTGTTTTAGGGTCTCTGCTTGAACAGGGTTTGAATCTTTCATGTTCCGTGTCAGGCTTTCTAAAAACTGAACATAGCCAAGGCCATATTTCGGGTCACCATTATCATATAAATACTGGTCACGCAGCCAAAACATCACGACGTTTAAATCGTTACGGGATGAATAGGGCGCATTAAGGCGCTCCATAATGTTTCTCATTACGATAGGGAATTTTTGTTCTTCTGCCATTTTATTATATGTGCGGTAGAGCTTGTTTTTGACGACGCGGCCCGGTGTGTCTTTGGCTGCGTAGACTTGCGTTGGTAAGAACGCAAAGCAGAAAACACATAAAAACAATAAACGAAAAACAGACATGGTGAATAATCCCGTTAGAAAAAACTACATACATTATAGTTGTTTACGCTTGACTCCACAAATTTATTTTGATAATTGTGGAAAAGTCTAAAGAACAAACCCCCAAAAATAGAATTTTGTGTTGGCGCCGTGTGGTGCAATGGTCAGAGGGTTAGGGGTTTGAATATGTTAATTAAAAGTTTTTTAAAACTTACCCTCTAAAATTAATTTAACTTAACAAAACTAGGCTTCAATTACAAATCGTCTAATTTTAGAACCTTCCCACACTTGAAAACCATCAATCATTAAAAGTTAGTATCATGAACTTACAAGAACTTAAAACACGCTCTCCGGCTGAACTGTTAGCATTTGCAGAAGAACTCGAAATCGAAAATTGTGGCTCTATGCGCAAACAAGATATGATGTTCGCAATTTTAAAACAGCTCGCACATCAAAATGTACCAATATCTGGCAGCGGTGTTTTAGAAGTTCTACAGGATGGTTTTGGCTTCTTACGCTCACCGGAAGAAAACTACCTTCCTGGTCCAGATGATATTTATGTATCACCTTCACAAGTACGTCGCTTTGGCTTGCGTACAGGTGATATTGTTGAAGGCGAAATTCGCGCCCCAAAAGATTCTGAACGTTATTTTGCGTTATTAAAAGTCGGCTCAATCAACGGGGAAACACCGGAAAAACTGCGCCACCGCATTAACTTTGATAACCTGACACCACTTTACCCGGATCGTAAAATCAAACTTGAACTTGATGATCCTACGAAAAAGGCCTTTACACAGCGCGTTATTGAATTAGTTGCGCCTATGGGTTTTGGTCAGCGTGCATTGCTTGTTGCGCCGCCACGTACAGGTAAAACCGTGATGTTACAAAACATCGCGACATCTATTGCACAGAACCACCCTGATGCATATTTGATCGTTCTGCTTATTGATGAACGTCCAGAAGAAGTAACCGATATGGCGCGTAGCGTACGCGGCGAAGTCATTTCATCAACATTCGATGAACCAGCATCGCGCCACGTACAGGTCGCCGAAATGGTCATGGAAAAAGCCAAGCGCCTTGTGGAACATAAACGCGACGTTGTGATCCTGCTTGACTCGATTACGCGTCTTGCGCGTGCGTACAACACCGTTGTGCCATCATCAGGTAAGGTTTTAACTGGTGGTGTTGATGCCAACGCCTTGCAGCGCCCAAAGCGCTTCTTCGGTGCGGCGCGTAACATTGAACAAGGCGGGTCATTGACCATCATCGCAACGGCCTTGGTTGAAACGGGCTCCCGTATGGATGAGGTTATCTTCGAAGAATTTAAAGGTACTGGTAACGCTGAAATCGTTATGGATCGTAAGATTGCTGATAAACGCGTCTTCCCTGCAATTGATATTCAGAAATCAGGTACACGTAAAGAAGAGCTTCTTGTTGGTAAAGACAACCTTCAGAAAATGTGGGTATTGCGCCGTATTCTTAACCCAATGGGTACAGTCGATGCGGTTGAATTCTTGCTTGATAAGATGCGTAGCTCCAAGAGCAATGACGAATTCTTCCAATCAATGAACCAGTAAGCTTTATTACAGCCCTGCTTTAGGGTCAAAGTAATGAATGTTTTTGCAGTGATTACTTATATAGCTTGGGTCTTCTAAGAAGTTTTTTAAAACAGATTCATATAAATGCATGTCTCTGATCTGGCTTTGATTAAGGTCCAGATATATGGCGTATCCGCCAGCTTTTATTGCAAAATAATCGGCAACGATGCTGGCCTGTTGTTCACGGTTATAATCGGATAAATCACGATCATCTGTTAAACGGTAGCGATAAGATACGTCTTGTTGTTCTTCTGGTGTTTGAAAATTGGCGCGATAATAATCATGCGCCACGGCATAAAGCAGATGTGGATCATTGCTGCCGCATAATTTGTTTTGCCAGACATGGACATGCTCATGTGCAAAAAGCCACGGGACAAGGTTTTTATCGCCTTTATAATCTTTATACCGTGTGTGCATATGCATAGTATCATCAAGGACAAATGCATCGGCATTAAGCATTTCGATCATAACATCAGTCATTTTTGACTGACGAAAAGTAATGTCTTCTATATCAATGCTATCTTGAAAAATCAGTTTCAATTTTTGTTTTTGTTCATCGCTATAATCACTTTGAAGGGCATATTCAAATGCAGCGTTACTGGCAATTAAGGCAAGCGCACTCGCCGCGACGCCGCCTAAAACCCTTTTACTGAATAGTTTGCTGAGCTGCATAATTGATCCTCCGAAATAAACATTTACATAATATATAAGATATTAAACAGAGATGCAAGGATTTTATGATTATGCCTTATATACAATGCTGACGAATATATTTTGGATCTTGAATGAAATTACTTAAAACAGCTTTATAAAGCGCACCTTTTTCTGCGGGGGAGCTATATTCATTCTGGTCAAAATCAGTGGACTTTCCGGCCTGAAAATTATAATAATCTGCAATAATGCTCGCCTGTGCTTCATGGTTATAATCAAGCAAATCTTTATCCGCATCTAAATGATATTTATACATATCAATGGCATCATCCAAAAGATGGATAGCTTCATCATAGGTGTTGGAAAAAAAGCTTAAATGACAATTTTGACTTTGCCAGATATGTGCCGCTTCATGGACAAGAACATAGTTATAATATTCGGAATACCGTGGCATATACTGACGCATAATGACCGTTTTGCCTATGGTCGTTCCAGAAGCATTAAAAGCATTAAGAACTAATTCACCAGCGGATGAACGATTATAATTAATATCATCTATATCAATACTATCTTTAAACATCTGCGTTAAGGTGTCTTTCTCCTGCTCTGTGAAATCTTGGTCGGGTAGACACTGTACGCCTAAATAAAACGCCGCCGATAAACCGAGCGCAAAGCAGCTGCCGCGTAAAATTTGCTGATATATAGGTATGCGTCCTATAATGAAGTCCCTGACCTGTCCCATGAATCCTATTCTTTATTGTTTTTATTTTTACTAGCTATAAGACATAAAAAAACAGAACGCAAGAATTTTTCATAAGATAATTACGTTTCACATGCCATCTGTATAAATTTATGCTATGAATAAACGAAGCATAAGAAAGGATTCATCATGAAAGTTAAGTTTGATATTGAATGCACCCCAGAAGAAGCGCGCCAATTTTTTGGCCTACCTGATGTCGCGCCGATGCAAGAAAAATTAATGGCAGAGCTGCAAGAACGCCTTGAAGAGAATATCCGCGCCGTCAGCGCAGAAGAACTTATTAAAACGTGGATGCCCGCAACTATGCAAGGTTTTGGTGAAATGCAAAAAATGTTCTGGCAGCAAATGGGCATGCAGGGCGCAAAGAAAGCAGAAGACAAAGACGCATAATAAGTGCGGAGCTCTATTGTTTAAAACAATAAAGCTGATAAAATAAGCCCACGATAATATTACAATGGCGAAGAGATTTACGCGGTGAAACAGACTATTTATGCCCTTTCAACTCCACCTGGCACGAGCGGCGTTGCCGTTATTCGTGTATCAGGGCCTGATGCATTTAAAGGGCTGCAAGCACTAACCAATAAGAAAGATAGCTTCTTCGTCCCGCGCCGTACGTTTTTATGCCGTCTCTTTGATCCGAAAGATCATAGCTTAATTGACCGCGCGATGATTATCCCCTTTGTCGCGCCGCATAGCTTCACGGGTGAAGATGTTGTCGAATACCATATTCATGGCGGACTTGCTGTACGTAAAATTCTGCTCGATGTGCTTTCTAAACTGGATGGGCATCGTATGGCGGAGGCCGGGGAGTTTTCTCGCCGTGCTTTCCAAAATGACAAAATGGATTTGATTGAGGCCGAAGGTATATCCGACCTAATCCACGCCGAGACCGAAGAACAGCATAAACAAGCCCTCATTCAAATGGATGGGACATTAAGCGCCATTTATATTGACTGGGCAGATCGTCTTAAAAATATGCTCGCCTATATGGAAGCGGATATTGATTTTGCCGAAGATGAAGATATTGAAGAAACCGCCTTTTCGCGCATGCGTGACAAGCTTGCGGCGCTGGGCGGTGAAATTCGTATGCATTTAGATGACAACCGCCGCGGTGAACGTTTGCGTGAGGGGGTTCAGGTTGTCATTGTCGGGGCGCCTAATGCGGGCAAATCATCTTTACTGAATGCGCTTGCCCGCCGTGATGTAGCGATTGTGTCACAAATGGCCGGCACAACGCGCGATATTATTGAAGCCCATCTTGATTTAAACGGTTATCCAGTTGTGCTCGCGGATACTGCAGGCCTGCGCCCTGAACAATTAGAAGATTCCCAAGACGGCCATGATATGGTTGAAAATGAAGGAATCCGCCGCGCCATTGACCGCGCCAAAAAGGCTGATATTAAATTACTGGTTTTTAACGGAACGGAATTGCCTGACCTGAACCTTAATACCTTACAATTGGCGAGCGAAGATGATTTGTTCGTCGTTAATAAGATTGACCTTTATGATGGTGTTGTGCCGCAAATTGCCGACCAAAACCCCATATGCATTTCAGTGAAAGAAGAAGAAGGTCTGGATCGATTAATTAAACGCCTAAGCGAACGCATTGAACGTATTTTTGGTACGCGCGAAACGCCAAGCCTCACCCGCGCCCGCCACCGCGAAGCGCTTAATGACGCATTAGAGTCCATTGATCGTGCGTTAGACATCGGCCTGCCTGAGCTCGCCGCTGAAGATATGCGCTTAGCTATGCGCTCCATCGGCCGCATCACTGGCCGTGTTGACGTGGAAGATTTACTCGACGTTATTTTCCGTGATTTTTGTATTGGGAAATAGCTTTCTTATAAAGCGTCCCAGATCCACATGGGAATGTGATGCTATGAAATCCTTGTATATTGTATTTTATTGGGGTGAAACCAAAGGACATATGCATGCTGTGCGAAGCTATATTTTGTGATGCGACGGCAGAATACACCTCGTGGATACCAAGGCCTTGTAAATAATCGAAGCGTTTGCGCGACATAAAATCAGCCACGCCTTTGCCACGCATATCGTCACGAACGATAATGCCCATTAAATATAGACCTTCTGGTGCGCTGTGACTTTTCTTTTCTTGTGGAATAAGGGTGCTGTGAAAGAAGCGGCAATAGCCAATAATGTCATTATTTAAGCATGATACGAATACACGATAGAGGTCTTCAGATGTATTATATTTTTCTATCTCGCGTTGGGTTCTTTGTAAGTATTCGTTTAGTGGTATGTCAGGATTTGTCGCATATAATAAAGAAGCGATGGCTTCACAATCTCTTAATTTCGCCAATCTAAACGAAATATCTGATGGAAGCGCATCGCTTTTATGTTTTGGATTAAATGTTGCGTATTGCAAAATGCTTACGCCGCATCATCCTGTTTCTTACCAAAGCGCTGTAGATACATGGCTTGGAAATCAACAGGGTTTAGAAGTAGTGGTGCGTAACCGCCTTGCTGTGTAATGTTGCCCATGATTTGACGGGCAAATGGGAAGGCTTGGCGCGGTACTTCGATCAACAAAAATGGGTGGTGTTGGTCTTCTGGTAAGTCACCAAGTGAAACCGTAACGCCATAAGCAAGTTCAGCGATAAACGCCACTTCACCGCCGCGTTTTGCGGTGGCAGAAAGTTTTAAAACCACTTCATAAAGGCTTTTGATGTTGTCATCTTTAATTGGGTTAGATTCCATGGAAATATCAATTTCCATTTCAGGTTTATTTTGCCCTGCGCGTAGGCTTTCAGGCGCTAATGGGTTTTCAAAAGACATGTCTTTTATGTATTGCGCGTGAATCATCACAGGCATGCCTTGTTCTGTTGGTGCGTTTTCTTGATCTGCCATCTTTATTCTCTTCAAATGTGTAAATATTAAAACTGCAACTGGTTTAGCACGCATATACGGTAAACTCAAGCATGTGGCGAGAAAGCATTAATCTAATCTTGGGTTTTCTTTTGATAACGTCTATACTATATAGAATACAGATAATGAATTTGTGCTAAGGATCAGGTTTAGTGGAAACAGATATACTCATATACGCGATTATTGCAGCCGTTTTGGTGGTGTGGCTTAGAAATATTTTGGGGACGCGCAATGGCGATGAACAGCAGCGCCCAAACCCTTATGTCGAATCCGAACAGAATAAAGCGAAGCCGAAAAATATTGTCGGCCTAGATGGGCAGCCTTTTGTGGTCGACATGGAAAACCCGTTAAAGAAGCTTGATCTGTCAGATGAACTGATCAAAGAAGCCGAAGGCCTTTCACGCCAAATGCGTGACTTTGATGCCATCAGCTTTGTCGAAAATGCAAAAAATGCTTTTGTTATGGTGGTTGAAGCCTTCGCCAAGGGCGAAAAAGATGTCCTTGAAATGTTGCTTGCCCCAAGCGTTTACGAATCTTTTGAAGGCGCAATTAAAGAACGCGAGAAAAAAGGCGAAACCGTTTCAACTGAAATCCATGCTGTTCGTAAGGCGGATATTGTCGATATTCAACAGAAAAACGGCATTGCTTATGTCTCCATCCGCTTCACAGCCGATGAAACCTGTGTCATTCGTGATAAGGATGATAATATCCTATCTGGTGACCCAGAACGCATCACTGAAATGGTCGATGTCTGGACATTCGGCCGCAAGATCAAAGCTAAAGAACCAACATGGCTTCTATTTGAAACGCGCGATGATGAAGTCGAAGATCATAAAACGCCAATACCAGAAGCGTCAGATAAATAGCCGCCTCCGTTCATTTTATTACAGCGCCCTATGCCCCTCACCTATGTTTATAGGCTTCGCGCCATAGGACTTGTTCTAAAATAAACTGAAACGACGATCATAATATGTCCGCCAAACTCTCGGCGGGTTTTTTCGAGGAAGTTGAGAATGCTGTCTATTACCCCCCGCTTGGGTCTTTTATTACCATTGCTTATGGGTTTGTTTGTGCTGACCTCTTGTGACAAGAAGGAAGAGAAAGATATGCGCGCCGTTTTAAACTTACAGCCTTTAAAATTCTCACAAATTAAATCATGGGAAGATGACCATCATAAACAGGCTTTAGATGCCTTTACACAATCATGCCCGCGTTTTTTAAAGTCGAAAAAAGATGGCGCGCTAGATAAAGACGATCCGCGCTTTGGATCATGGGATCAGTGGCGCGCGATATGTCAGGCGCTGGGTGATGCGCATATTACGGACGACCAAGATGCCCGCCTGTTCTTTGAAACACATTTCACCCCGCATCAGGTTTTAGCGGATGAGAAAAAAGACGGACTGTTCACAGGGTATTATGTGGCTGAACTAAGCGGCGCGGAAGTTGAAACCGAACGTTTTAAATACCCCATTTATGCCAAGCCTGATGATTTGGTCATGGTCGATTTAGGCCTGTTCCGTGATGATTTAAAAGGCCGTCGCATTGCGGGCACGGTCAAGGATGGCCGTTTATATCCCTATGCCGACCGCGCCGATATTGAAACAAAGGGCTTAAAAGACGTGCCTGTATTGTTATGGGCGGATGACCCAGTTGAAGTGTTTTTCATGCATATTCAAGGTTCAGGTCGCGTTCGTATGGTTGATGGATCGACCCGCTTTATTGGCTATGCGGGGCAAAATGGTCATCCATATACAGCAATTGGTAAGTTCCTAATTGAAATGAATGAAGTCGCCAAAGAAGACATGTCGATGCAGGCCATTCGTGAATGGTTAAATACGCACCCAGCGCAGCGCGATGATCTGCTGAACAAAAACGCATCTTACGTCTTCTTCCGTAATTTAGATCAAAATGGCGCAATTGGCGGGCAGGGCGTTGTGTTAACGCCAGAACGCTCCTTGGCCATTGACCATACTTATTATCCTTATGGCATGCCCTTCTGGCTCGACGCGCCACACCCAATACAGCCTAACACGCGCCTTCAGCGCGTCATGATTGGCCAAGACACAGGCGGCGCGATCCGCGGCCCTGTACGCGGCGATGTCTTCTGGGGCTACGGCGCAGAAGCCGAACGCAATGCCGGCCCAATGAAATCTGAAGGGACATTGGTGGTGTTATTGCCTAAGGTCTAGAACGCGTCTATTCAGCGTGTTTATTATCAAGGTTGAATTTTGCCAGCGCGCTATCTTGATTTTGTTTCAGCTGATCTGCGCTAAATCCATCAATCATGTCATTGAATATGCGGTACCAATTGACTTCGGCTTTGAGGTGTAGGAAGACGGAGCCTAAGCCCAGCGCGGCGCGATCCATGAAGACAAATTCACGCGGGATGGTTATGCCGCCAATTTCGCGCAGGCGTTGATGGACTTTTTCGGCGGTTTCGCGGCCATATATGCCGTTGGTTACTTCGCCAATTGGGCGGATTTTATCTTCCATTAATGGGCCATACAGGAAGCCTGCCCATATACTTAATGTTTCAATATGTTCATTGCTTAAATCATGGAAGCCCCAGCTTTCAAATGCATGCACGGCAAGGGCTTTATCATCATTCATCAGCGCATGGTATAAATCGACTGAGCCTTGAACAAAGCGCGCAGGGAAAATACGCACGCAGCCAAAATCCAGCAAATTAATGCTTAAATCATCACGTATAGTATAATTCCCCAAATGCGGGTCGCCATGAATAATGCCGTAATGATAAAGCGGAATATACCACGCCTTAAACATATTCAGGGCAATTTGATTACGAATATCTGTATCCGCATCAATGAAGTTCATTATTTTATCGCCATCTAACCACGTGGCGGTTAATAGGCGGTCTGATGAGTGCGATTCAACGACTTCGGGCACATGCACATTTGGCTCATTGCGTAGCATGTGACGGTATAGCTGCATATGACGGGATTCTAATTCATAATCCAATTCTTCATAAAGGCGCTCTGCCAATTCATGATGCACATTGACGGTCGAAATCGCCTTGTCATAGCGTTCATAGATTGAAAAGATCATTTTCAATTGTTTTAAATCCGCTTCAATGGCGGAACGCATATCTGGATATTGTAATTTACACGCCACGGCGCGTCCGTCATGCAAGGTTGCTTTATGCACCTGTCCTAATGATGCCGCGGCTGCCGCGCTATGTGAAAAATCCGCAAACTTGCTTTGCCAGTCTGTGCCTAATTCCGTGCGCATACGGCGTTTGACAAATGGCCAGCCCATTGATGGCGCTTCGGATTGTAAGCTTTGAAAAGCCTGCGCATATTCCGCGGGCAAGGCTTCGGGGATGGTCGCCAAAATTTGGCCGACTTTCATTAATGGCCCTTTGAGGTTGCCGAGCGCCGCGGTTAATTGTTCCGCATGTTTGGGCTGATCAATTTTTAGGCCAAGGAATTTATCTGCGGCAAGCCTTGCGCCCAAACCCGCCATAGTTGCTGAGACGCGCCCATAACGTAGGCCGCGCTTTGCTATGCTTGTATTATCTTTATATTCGCTCATCTTATCCGTTTGGCTCTTGATCTATGCATCTAACAAAATAAACTTTTATGCCAAAAGGTAAAGCGTAAAGCAGTAATTGCGCTTTATAGATTTTGTATCTTTGTGTTATTCTATTAAGCAGAATGATTAATGAGATTTAAAATGAATGCCAGTTGCCAATTAAAAGACCAAATCCTCGAAGCTGCTTTGCCTGATGTTGTGTTTGACGGGTGGAGCGATACGACGCTGACCAAAGCGATAGATACGCTGGGCCTTGATAAGGACATATACCGCGCAACTTTCCCAAAAGGTGTGATCGATGTCATTGCCCATTTCGCGGATTGGGCAGACCGTAAAATGCTTGACCAACTTGAGGTTGATAACATCGAAGATATGCGCATTCGTGATCGTATTCGCCGCGGCGTATTGACGCGTCTTGATGTGCTTGCGCCGCATAAAGAAGCCGTGCGCCTTGCCATGCATTACTGGGGTGCGCCGCATCGTGGGGCAAAGGCGGGCAAAGCGCTTTGGCACACCGCTGACCGCATTTGGCAATGGGCGGGGGATACCGCAACAGACTATAACCGCTACACAAAGCGTGCGTTGTTATCGGCGCTATTGGCGTCAACAACCTATGCATGGCTAAAAGATGAAACTGAGACGTTAAGCGACACGAATAAACATTTAGATCAAAAAATCGAACACATCATGAAGATGGGGCAGTTTATCGGTAAACTGAAATGTAAAAAAGCAGATAAACGCCAAGCGGTTTGAACATATAAGGATTATAAATGCGTAAACCAAATCATTATAAAAAAACATTGTTATTGGCCGTAATGAGCGCCGCTTTAATCGGCAGTAGCCTACCTGCTGCGGCGCAGAGCCCGCTTGATAAACTTAAAAACGTGTTTAGCAAAGAAGATGACGGCAAGTTAAAACCGCATGAAACATTGCAGGCGCCATTTAGTACGGATGGGCAGGTTGAAACCAAAAATAAAGGGTCGTTAATGTTCCTTTACGATCAGGAGTTAACGGGCACTAAGGATGGGAATATCCTATCAAAACCGCATCGTACAGATGCTCAAATGGGTGAATGGGTGCAAATCGTTGTGACGAACTTGCTTAGTTTTAATTATAAACAAGCGCAGGAACATATTAATAAATATCAGGGCCTATTTAAACGCGGCGCGCTTGTTCAATATGTGAATGAAGTAAATAAATCAGACATCGTTAAGGCCATGCGTCAAAATGGCCTTGAAAGTGTTGCGATGTTTGATGAAATGCCAATCGTTCAGAACAAAGGGAACTTCCAAGGTATATATCGCTGGACATTTGATTTCCCCGTCACCATTACCTTCCGCTATACGGGTAAAAACGCCCGAAGAAACGCCAGCGAACATACTATCGTCATGCAAGTCAAAATGCGCGTTGGGCGCGCGGCATCTGATAAAGGTGCTGATGGCGGCATCATCGAAAGCTGGTCAATGGAACGCATTAAATAAATTGTCTTACAGGGTGGCAAAAAAACACCCCTTAGAAGATATCTTCATAAGGGGTTTCAAGTTTCAGGGAGTATGCATATAAGCGCGGGGAGAACATACATCCGCGCTTAAAATGAATTCGTTAATTGCGCGCTGGGAAGGTGATAATATTATTCTGTCCTTGTTCCTTCTGTGCGGCATTGGCTTGGTAAGCCTGTTCAATTTCATCAAAGCTTGGCAATAAATCACTTGCGCCGCCTAGGGCTTCAAATTCTTCAAGGAGGCTTTCCGCAATCAGGCGGTGCGCATTTGATTGAATTTGGAAGACGCGTAAAATCTGCTTTGCAGTGTCATCAATTGCCGATGATGATAAAACAATGACGATCATTTCGTTCAGTGCTTCTAAATCTTCTGGTAAAGTGCTGAGAAGGTCATAAACATGACGTTCATCCATAACATGTGTAGCGCTTTGGGCGTTTTCTAACCATAGCGGTGCATATTCACTAACATATTGGCGTGCCTGTAAAGTCAGCGTGCCCATTAAGGGTGTTTTGCGAACGCCTTGGAAACAACCAAGTTCCGCAATCGCCATCGACATCGCTAGAAAAGCTGTGTCTGGTTCCATATCGCTAAGTATTTGGTGAAGCGCTAGGCATTCATCTTCTTCAAGCTTACGGTTTTCAAGTAAAATCTCTGAAACGGCAACTGGCACAGTTAATTTCGCCATCAATAATGCGGCTTGTTGATCTGTTAATCTTTCTACGGCCTTAATTTGTCTCATGGCTAACTACCCTAATTATTATTTTTTAACCCAACATTTTTATTGTCTCTTGAGACTAATTTTTAAGCTATAAAAGTTATCAACCTCTTAACAAAATGCAGAAAATGACTCTTTTTTGAAAAAACTTTTACCTATTTGCTCTTTATATAAAGGGTGGTTTTTTTACGCAATTTTTGTTGAGCCAAGGAAACCTTTAAGCTATATCTATGGTTCATAATTTTGGGGAGGCATTTTCACTTATGGTGGCAGAAGTTAGAACTGTTGCATTTCAGGGCATGGATGTCCTTGATATAGACGTGCAGGTGCAAATTGCGAGCGGGCTTCCCGCATTTTCAATTGTTGGATTGGCGGATAAAGCGGTTGCCGAAAGTAAAGAGCGTGTTCGCGCGGCGCTACATGCGCTTGGCTTATCTATGCCGCCAAAACGCTTAACGGTGAACTTGGCGCCGGCCGATGTGGCAAAAGAAGGCTCACATTATGACTTGCCCATTGCTCTTGGCTTGCTTGCTGCGATGGAAATTATTCCCAAAGAAGAATTAGCGGAATGCCTTGTCCTTGGTGAATTATCATTGGATGGGCGTATTCGTGAAGTATCGGGCGTGCTTCCTGCGGCTATGCATGCAAATGGGCATGATTTAGGTTTAATTTGCCCGCTGCCATGTGCCAATGAAGCGCGCTGGGCGGGGGATTTAGAGATACTCGCCGCGGATGGTTTGTTGCCACTAATTAATCATTTTAAAGGCACGCAGACAATTGCGGATTATAAAGCGCTGCCCAAGGATTCGGCTAATGATGAACAGGCATCGCCTGAACGTTATCCTGATATGGCGCAGATTAAAGGACAAGAAAATGCCAAGCGCGCATTAGAAATTGCCGCAGTGGGCGGCCATAACTTATTGATGGTGGGGCCCCCTGGCGCAGGTAAGTCCATGATGGCGGCAGCGCTGCCAGGTATATTGCCAGATTTGACCGCCAAAGAATCTCTGGATGTATCTATGATCCATTCCTTGGTTGGCGCATTGCCCGAAGGCGGGCTGCTTCGTAAACGTCCGTATAGAGATCCGCATCATTCGGCATCACAGCCCGCATTAATTGGCGGCGGGCAGAAAGTTAAACCCGGGGAAATATCCCTCGCCCATAATGGGGTGCTATTTTTAGATGAACTCCCCGAATTTCAACGCGCTACGCTTGAATCGCTGCGCCAGCCGCTAGAAAATGGACAAACATTAGTGGCGCGCGCCAATATGCATGCGACATATCCAGCAGAGTTTCAGTTAATTGCGGCGATGAACCCGTGCCGTTGTGGCTATATGGGTGATGCTGACCAAGAATGCACCCGCGCCCCTAAATGCGGGCAGGATTACCAAAATAAAATATCTGGTCCATTCATGGATCGTATGGATATTCAAATTGAAGTACCTGCGGTATCGCTTGCTGATATTACATCTGCCCGCCCATCTGAAGATAGCGCGATCATTAAACAGCGCGTTATTGCGGCGCGCGACATACAATATGCCCGTAGCGAAGACTATTTTAACGGCGCGCAGATATTAAATTGCCGTTTATCGACCGCGCAAATTGAACAAATATGCATTTTGGACGAGCCAAGCCGCAAAATGGTTAATGATTATGCTGAAAAAACTAAAATGTCAGCGCGCGGGTATTACCGCGTTTTGCGCGTGGCGCGTAGTATTGCCGACCTCTATGGTGATGCGGATATTCACCTGAAAAAACAATATGTTGCGGAAGCGTTGTCTTATCGTAGGCGTTTTGTATAATATATTTCTTATGTTTTATATGTAAAAGTTTGCATTTTATATTTATATGTTTTATAATTTTTATGTATATAAGGTTGTGAGTTTTCATATATTGTTAATTTTTATCGCATATGATGATGGAACAGTACAGATCGGATAGCCGATCAAATGTGAAAATTTAAGGAGTTTATACTGTGAAGAATTACTTTGAATCAGCACCAGACCTACAGGCTGCCGTCGGAAATGTATTTTCGGCGAACAAAGATACGAGCGGTATTAACTTCAAACAAGAAATGGCTGCATCATTAAATGTCGCAGAGCAAACAGGCAAAGAAATGAGCCACATGCGTGAATTTGCTGACCAGATGCGTCAACGTGCGGCGGCTGAAGGCGGGCAAATTCAAAATAACGGGTCAAAAGCTGGTAGCATGATCATGGGCGAAGGTATGTCTTATGGTCTTACAGCGCTGGCAGCGGCGATTAACCCTGCATTAGGCGCAGGTATGGCGGTAGCATCTGGCCTTAAAACCATGCATATGATCCAATCTAAAATGTCACAAAATTCTTACTTCACTGCGCCAGAGGAAATCGGCAAAGGTAGTAAAGCGGATGCCAAATCAGAAGTTAGTAGCTATGAAAGTGATGGCGGCAGTAAAACATCATTCCAATCTTTAGCGCGCGATGCGTTCCAAGTTGGGGCGCCTTCGCCAATGATGCCAGGTCAAGACAAGCCAGAATATACACGCCCACATTATGCGTCTGAAGCTGAATATGATCAAATCTATGATGATATGAAAGCAAAAGGACTAAGCGCGGATGATATGCTTGAAATGAGTATGAATTTTGACCAGTCACCTGAATATTTAGCTATGATGCGTCAATATCAGCAGCACGCTGAATTGCGCCCGCAGAACTTACAAATGGTTGCGTCTGCACCGCGTTTGGGGCTAGCTTAAACGCGCGCGAAACTGAATATACGCATTTAAACTATTCATAAAATTAAAATTTCGTTTTCCAACAAGATGATACCGTGTATAATTCATCATGGTATGTATTGGGACAACCTAGGATTGGGTATAGACGAGTGGAATATAACGACGATTACGAAATAGCTAGCGAATATGCGATGAAGGTACTCGCGCGCTTGAAAAAGCTCGAAATCCCTATGTCACCTAACAATTTTGAATTGTGGTATGTCTATTATGCCCGTCAAAATCAAGAAGTTATTGAGGGTATAGACGGCACTATAAAAGAAGGCCGTCCAATTACGACACAAATCTGTGATGACTTACACAAAAAATATCTGCTTGATAACAAAAAGAATGAAAAAGTCCGTGAGGCCGGCGACAAAATGAATGATGCGCTTGCTTATGTGACCGATATGGTGCGTGAGGCAAAGGCGTCGACTGAGCAATATGGCGAAAGCTTAACGGGCGCAAGTAACTCATTAACCCAAACTGATGATATTGAAGAATTAAAAACGATATTAGCTGCCGTTGCCCAAGATACGGAACAGATGATCGAAAAAAACCGTCGTCTTGAAGAAGAGCTTGAGCAATCAGGCGAAGAAATGGCAACATTGCAACGTGATTTGGATTCTATTCGTAAGGAAGCGATGACCGATGGTTTAACAGCGATTTCTAACCGCAAGGCCTTTGATGAAAAGCTTAAATATGTCCGTCAGCGAAGCGATGAGGAAGCGTCGATCTTTACGCTGATGCTCATTGATATTGATCATTTCAAAAGCTTTAATGATACATATGGCCACCAAGTAGGGGATCAAGTTTTGAAACTGGTTGCTAAAACATTGACGGATGGTATTAAAGGTAAAGACTTTGCCGCGCGTTATGGCGGTGAAGAGTTTGCTATTATTCTGCCAGAATCTAACGCGATGGCCGGTGAGGTTGTTGGTAATGCGCTGCGTGAAGCGGTTGCAAAGAAAGAAGTTATTAACCGCAATAGTGGTGAAAAATTAGGGCGCATTACAATGTCTGTAGGCGTTGCGCAATATAGCGGCAGCGAAAGCGAAGAGGCCTTAATTGAGCGTGCGGATAAGGCGCTTTATAAAGCCAAAGAAACTGGACGAAATCGTGTGGTTGTCTCTGAATAAAATTTCGCGCTAGGGGGCGTGACACAGTGTTCACTCTAGTTTATACTTACAAATATTCCCGCTTCGGGACGTCTTATAGCTAATCATTACGTGGGCATAGGTTTATTATGCGAATTCTTATTATCGTCGTTGTTATTGCCACATTATTGGGTACGGGATATTTCTTCATGAATATCACGAGCTATGAGCCGTCTACAGGTACAAGAATCCAAGAATTGCCCGAACAAAATATTGATGATCTGGTCGCTAAAAAAGAGCAAGAAGAAGAAAAATTAAAACCTGCGCCAGTAAGCCAAGACCTTGGCGATGCGCGTGAAATTGCCATGAAAGCGTTTGAAAAATACACCGAATATCAAACCAATTTACCAAAACAAGCGCAGGACACTATGGCGCAGCTTATTCGCCTGATGGCGAAAAGCAAGTTGCCGATTTATTTTGTTGATGTAAAACCAACAGGGTTTGAAAACACACCGCATTATTTCGAGCCTCTAAAGATTGATCCGTTTAATATTTCACATCTTCGCTTAACGCAGGGCCGCGTTATGTGTAACGCTGTGCCAGAATCGTCTGGTGAGCAAATTAAGACACGATATAACGTCACAAAAGATGATCAAGGGCGCCCAATGTATAGCTGCGTTGACGATCAATGTCCGCGTACAGAGTATTTTGATGTAATGATTGGTGATATTCTAGCGAACCAGTTTTTGTGTGAGCCAAAAGCGCCCGTATTGTCTGGTGACCGTATTTATTTAGGCGGCCCGGGTGATGACATTATAAAACATATGCAAGGCAATGTTATTGTTGATGGCGGCAGTGGTAATGATACGATGACCCTTGGCGAGGGCCGTAAAATTATGATTATGTCGCAAGGTTGGGGTGTTGATACCATTAATCTCGATTGTAAAGCAGCAGAAGTAGATAAAAGTAAACTTCCGCCTTTCGCGTTGCCGTGGAAATTTGATTACAAGAATTTTGTAATTTTCGGAAATGGCATTCAGCCAGAAGAGCTTAAATTCAATGGTCTTGAAATTCAGCATATCTCAACAGGTGATAAAGTCACATTCAGCGATTATTGCTTTAACATTGTTTTTGCTGAAGACTTCCAGGCGACAGGCATTCCTGATAAAATAGATTAAGATTTACGGATAAATTAATTCTGTATGGGCGGCCTTGTTGTGCCGCCCTTATCTTGTCAGGCGGCGTAAAACATTATATTTATGAATCTATGCAAGCTCAAACACAATCACATCACTATTTAGACGGCCTAAACGATGCGCAGCGCAGCGCAGTTGAGGCGATTGACGGCCCTGTTCTTGTTTTGGCGGGGGCAGGCACCGGTAAAACCCGCGTATTAACCACGCGCCTTGCCCATATATTGGATAGTAATGCTGCCTTTCCGGGGCAGATCTTGGCGGTGACCTTTACCAATAAGGCGGCGCAGGAAATGAAAGACCGCGTGTCGTCTATGCTTGGTGGCTTGCCAGTTGAAGGGTGGTGGCTTGGTACGTTCCATGCTTTGAACGCACGTATGCTCCGTCGCCATGCGGATTTAGTCGGTCTATCAAGCAATTTTTCGATTATAGACCCTGATGATCAAATTCGTTTATTAAAACAGTTAATGGAAGCGGCAGGTATTGATGTTAAGAAATGGCCTGCCAAAGGCGCATCATCCATAATTGAGCGCTGGAAAGACCAAGCGCTAACGCCAGACCAAATATCTGCTGCTGATGCCGGGGAGTTTGCCGATGGGCGTATCCTTGATATTTATAAAACCTATCAAAAACGCTTACGTGAAATTAATGCCTGTGACTTTGGGGATTTGATCCTGCACATGATTACAATCTTTAAAGATGCAGCGCATAACGATGTTTTGGCAGAATATCACCGTCAGTTCCGCTATATCATGGTCGATGAATATCAAGATACAAACGTCGCGCAATATTTATGGCTGCGTTTATTGGCGCAGGGCAGCGCGAATATATGCTGCGTTGGGGATGATGACCAGTCCATTTATGGGTGGCGCGGCGCAGAAGTCGGCAATATTCTGAAATTTGAAAAAGATTTCCAAGGCGCGAAGATTGTCCGTCTTGAACAAAATTATCGCTCTACAGGGCATATTTTGGCGGCGGCGTCATCGGTTATAAATCATAATGAAAACCGCCTAGGTAAAACACTATGGAGTGATGGCGGAGATGGTGAAAAATTAGTCGTTAAAGGTCTTTGGGATGGAGATTCCGAAGCGCGCTGGATTGGCGAGAAAATCGAAGAGCTGCAACATAAGGGTCAGATTTTAAATCAAATCGCCATATTGGTGCGCGCTGGTTTTCAGATGCGCAGTTTTGAAGAGCGCCTTATTGCCCTTGGTATAAATTACCGCGTGATTGGTGGTCCGCGCTTTTATGAGCGCGCCGAAATTCGTGATGCGCTTGCTTATTTGCGGGTAACAACGCAGCCAAATGATGATTTGGCTTTTGAGCGTATTATTAACCTACCCAAACGCGGCATTGGTAAAGCAACGATCGAAATGCTCTACGCCCATGCACGCGGCGCGGGGATAAGCCTTTTCCAAGCAGTGTGTGATTTGTGTGAAACGGATGAATTGCGCCCTAAAGTTAAGGAAACATTGGCACAGCTCACAGCTTTGTTTATCAGTTGGCGTGATCAAATCCCTGTAATGCCGCATAATGAACTATGTGCTTTGATCTTGGAAGAATCTGGTTATAACGCCATGTTAAAGGCTGATAAAGCCCCTGAGGCCGCAGGCCGTCTTGAGAACCTTAAAGAAATGGTCGCGGGGATGGAAGAATATGACAGCCTTGAAGCCTTTTTGGAGCATGTCGCCTTAGTGCTTGAAAACCGTGAAAAAGGTAATGCCAGTGATGCGGTTACGCTTATTACACTGCACGGGGCGAAAGGCCTTGAATATGATAATGTGTTCCTTCCTGGTTGGGAGGAGGGCTTATTTCCTTCACAGCGTGCAATGGACGAAACAGGTTTAAAGGGGTTAGAAGAAGAGCGCCGCCTTGCCTATGTTGGCATCACGCGCGCTCGTAAACGTGCGTTTATATCCTTTGTTGCCAATCGTCAAATGTATGGCAGCTGGGTGAACGCCATCCCATCGCGATTTGTTGCGGAGCTACCAGATGATGCAGTGTTAAGTGAATCTGATATGGGCTTTGCGGAGCGCAGGTCATCACATTGGGATAGTTCGGCCTCTGGTTATAGCAGTAATAATGCAGGGGCAAACTCAGGCTTTGGCGGTAATATTTATGCGCGCCGCCGCAGTGCCCATAATTCACACCCAACACAGCGCGGTTTGGCCGCGGCGCGTAAATCCACCGCGCCAGCATATACCCGCGGGCAACGGGTTGTGCATCGAAGCTTTGGCGAAGGCGAAATCATATATATTGATGGGCAAAAACTTGATATACTTTTCGATGACGGGCAAACCAAGCGCGTCATGGCTAGCTTTATTGAATCTATAGATTGATCAGGACAAAAAAATGACACAGCAAAAAATTGCGACAATTTTTGGAGCAACAGGGTTTATTGGACGTTATATTACGCAGGATCTAGCTAAGCAGGGCTATATTATCCGCGCCGCTAGCCGTACGCCAAATAAAGCCTTTTTCCTAAAGCCTTATGGCAATGTTGGTCAAGTTGTCCCTTTCCCATGTGATGGTAGTAAAAAGGACATTGAGAAAGCAGTAAACGGCGCATCATTGGTTGTGAATTGTGTTGGCATTTTGTTTGAGAAAAAGAAGGACCAGTTTAAAAAAATTCACACAGACCTTATTAATGACATTGCTAAAGCATCTGCAAAATGCGGCGTTAACCGTTTAATCCATATTTCTGCGCTTGGCTGTGATACGGCGACATCTAAATATGCAGCATCGAAACTGGCTGGTGAAAAGAAGCTGTTAAAAGCATTCCCAGAAGCTGTTATTTTGCGCCCTAGTGTTGTCTTTGGCAGGGAAGATAATTTCTTTAACATGTTCGCCCGTATGGGGCGCATTTTGCCAGCGCTACCCTTAATTGGTGGTGGGCACACGAAATTTCAGCCAGTCTATGTTGCAGATATTGCGGACGCTGCGTTGAAGATATCAGAATCTACGCCTGATGCGTTTAAAAAGTTCCAAGGGAAGACCTTTGAACTGGGCGGCCCTGACGTTGTGACGTTCAAAGATATTTACGCTAAGTTAAAGCAGCATGCGGGGATTAACTTTATTGAATTGCCATTGCCGTGGTGCGTGGCAAAAATAGAAGCCGCTATTTTAGGCTTGTTGCCAAAACCACTATTGACCACTGACCAAGTTGAAAGCCTGAAAACAGATAATGTAGTTGCCGCTAAAGGTGTGAAAACATTTTCCACATTGGGTATACAGGCCACATCTATGGATGCGGTTTTGCCAAGCTATTTAAAACAATATAGTTATAAAAAGAATAAAGTAGACGCGGCATAAAGTGATATCAGGGAATATAGGCTTGGTTGACGCGTTGGTGAATTTCGTCTAAGCACTATATTTACATACGGTTTTAAATAAAAAGAAGTACGCTTAAATGAAAAAAACATTCTTCAACTCCGTTCGCATGGCATGTTTGGCGCTTTCCGCTATCGCGGTGCTTGGTCAAAATGCTCAGGCCGCACAATCAAGCCGTATTGCGGCCGTTGTTAATGACGAGGCCATTTCCTTTAATGAGCTAAATGCCCGTTTGAAATTGGTCATGGAATCCGCGGGTATGCCAGATACTGAGGATATGCGTCAGCGCTTATCGGCACAGATTATATCTGTCTTGGTCGATGAATCCATCCGTATGTAAGAGGCTGAAAATTTAAAGCTCGATGTTGAAGAAAATGAAATAAACCAAGGTGTCGCTGCGCTTGCCGCACAAAACAAAATGCAGCCAGACCAACTGATTGAAATGCTTAAAGCGCGCGGCATTAAAACCGCAACCTTGATTGATCAAATCAAGGCGCAAATAGCTTGGACAAAAGTGGTCGGGCGTAAAGTGCGCCCGCAGGTCGATATAACAGAGCGTGATGTGCAGGCGGAATTGGATCGCATGAAAGACGCAATTGGTAAAACCCAATATTTAGTGTCAGAAATTTTCTTACCTGTTGAAAAACCAGAAGATGACCGTAGCGTTCGCCAGACCGCACTTAAAATTAAACAGCAAGCGGCACAAGACCCAAATAATTTTCCACGCTTAGCGCGCCAATTCTCACGCGCAGCGGGCGCTGAACAAGGTGGCGACATCGGTTGGGTTCAACAAGGTCAATTGGCAGATGCCATGAACGCGGCGCTAGAAAATCTTTCTGCGGGTCAGGTTAGCGCGCCTGTCCGGTCTTTAACGGGTTATCATATTTATTTATTACGCAATAAAAAACAATTCGCTGAAGGTGATATTCCAACAGAAGATCAAGTTTATGAGCGTTTGGGACTTCAGCGTTTAGAACGTTTACAGAACCAATATTTTATGGATCTTAAGGCCGCGTCCTTCGTTGATATTCGCCTATGATTGATTTAAAGCCTGTTATCGAAGCGCAGCCTTCGCTGCGTGATGTTATTGAACAAAGCGGGCTTCGGGCGACCAAGGCGCTTGGCCAAAACTTCCTGATGGATCATAAAATCACCGATAAAATTGTTCGTCATGCGCATGGTTTAGACGGGCGCCAAAGTGGTGATTTAACGGGTTACACAGTTTTTGAAATTGGCCCAGGGCCGGGCGGGTTAACGCGCTCCATTCTTAAAGCTAACCCAGATAAGCTGATTGCCATTGAATTTGACGAGCGTGCTGTGAATGCGCTGCAACCCTTAAAACAGGCGGTTGGCGAACGCTTAGAGATTATTCATGGCGATGCAACCAAGCAAGATTTAAAAGCGCTGATTGCGCCGGCGGGCAAACCTTGTAAAATTATCGCGAATTTGCCGTATAATGTTGCAACGCCTTTATTAACAGGCTGGCTGCATGATATGTACGAAGCTGCGCCTTATGATGAAATGCTTCTTATGTTTCAAAAGGAAGTGGCGCAGCGTATTTGTGCTTCCGTAGGGGGCAAACATTATGGCCGCCTTGCGGTGCTCGCGCAGTGGTTAATGCGCTGTAAAATCAGTTTCGATTTACCGCCCGGTGCATTTAGCCCGCCGCCGAAGGTAAAATCCGCCATTGTTAATTTTCGTCCGCAAGAGTTCACCCAAGCCGACTTTAAGAAAATTGAGCGCGTCACAGCCGCGGCTTTTGGGCAGCGCCGCAAAATGATCCGCCAGAGCTTAAAGCCATATATCAAGGCGGTGGAAGAGCTTGGCATTGACCCAACATTACGCGCCGAAAACCTCAAAATAGAAGATTTTATTGCACTTGCACAAAAGATTGATTAAGAGTGGAAGAGGTAATAGATAAGGTGTACGTAAATGTTTTTTCAAAAAGAAAAAGATGCCATAGAGCATATCCCTGACAACCCTAAAGATAAGCTACATTGGGATGCGTTGCTGCGTGGGCAGGTGCTTACCGCAACAACGGAAAAATTAGTTAACTATATTGCGCTAGCGGATCAAAAGGCGCAGGCGATGATTATTATTAACTCGATTTTGATCCCAGTCATCCTGCCATGGATGTCAAAACCGCTTTATGCGCTGCCTGCAACGATTGCGATTATCACATCTTTTTTGACGATATTAAGCGCGATTTTATGTATCTACCCCAAACGTCGCCGCGGCGCGAAGCCGGATGGGTCATATAATTTGCTACATTTTTCTGATATTGGCCGTATGAAGGAAGCTGAATATTTGGCGCTATTCAATCCGGTCTATAATGACCGTGAACTTCTGGCGGAAGAAGCCGTGAAAGATATTCATGATGTATCGCGCCGTATTATCATCCCTAAATTCTTCTGGATCAAAATTGGCTATAGCTGTTTCTTTATAGGAAATCTGGTGGCCGTCGCGGTTACAGGCCTAAGAATAATTGCAGAACACCACTAAAGGCGCAGTGTTCTGCATAAATTCATTTATTATTATGCAACATAACGCGGGTTGTTTCGGTGTACCGTAACAGGCGCTGCGTTTTCTTGCTTAAGACGTTGGTCGTTTAGGTGTTTTGCCACCGCATACCAGCGACCATGTATTGCAGGGTCGTAAGCGTCCATATTTGGGTTTGCTGCTGGTGTAGGTGGGGTGGATTTTCCTTGGAACATACCTGAAAAATCAGATGGGCCTTGGAATGCTTTGTCGACGTTGGTTTTCATGCCTTTTCTCCTTATATGGGTGGCGGTCGGTTAACGTAGTGTGTATTAGTATAGGTGAATTAACATAAGGTCAAGTTTTTTCTGTGTGGGTGGGTGATTTGGGCAATTTGTTCAGATTCATTGAAAATCACGTAAAATTCCGCGAAAACCCATTGACTTTTTATCTGCGCTCCCTTATTTCAGATAACTGGTTTGCAGGCGTGCTTTTGTTCGCCCGTGATTCTTTTTCAACCAGTTTGTTTATTATTAATAAAGATAGGTAAATAGCAAAATGTCTAAGGAAAAGTTTGAAAGAACGAAGCCGCACGTAAATATCGGTACAGTAGGTCACGTTGACCACGGTAAAACAACGCTAACAGCGGCGATTA
>NZDE01000009.1 GCA_002690045.1 Alphaproteobacteria bacterium
TCACTTGAAGACGGCCTGCAGGATTACGCTGACTTCCTGCGCGACTCTACTCGTTATCAGAGCGCTATTAACGAACAGTCCACTGGTCAGACATACGGCCATGCGCTGCAGAAAGGTGGCTATGCAACAGACCCAGAATACGGCAACAAAGTAGAGCGTATTTATAACGGCGACCTGCTGAATAACACGCTCAACAATATGCTGAACGCGACGACACTGGAGAACCAGGATGGCTAATATTCTTGATATTGGTATTTCCGGTCTGCGCGCGCAGCAAACGGCGCTGACAATCACCGGTAATAACATTACCAATGCGGGTACCGAAGGCTATTCCCGACAGGAAGTAAGTTTCAATGAAAACAACCCGCAGTTCCGTAATGGCATCTGGGTTGGCTCGGGGGTGAATGTTGATTCTGTGCGCCGTGTATACGATCAGTTTTTAACAGAACAGCTGCGTCGTGACACATCAACCTTTAACGAATTTAATGCGCTGTCCGTCAATGCAGGGCAGATCAATAGCTTGCTGGCAGACAGCGGTACTGGTGTGCAGCCGGGTCTGGAAAGCATGTTTGGCGCGTTGCAAGCCACGGTGGATGATCCATCCTCTCTGCCTGCACGCGAAGTATTAATCAGTGAGGCGAATGGCCTTGTCGACCGCTTCAGTGCCATCAGTGATCGTCTGTTTGAGCAGAACGATATCATCAACGGCCAGATGGAAGTCATCGCCGGTGAAATCACCACCATCGCAGAATCTATCGCCGAACTGAACGAACAAATTCAGTTTGCTTCTGCATCAGCTCAGGGGATCGAACCAAGCGAGCTTCTCGACCAACGCGACCGCCTGTTAAAAGAGCTATCCGAATATGTTCAGGTAAATATAGTTGAGCAGGACGACAGCGTCTTCAACGTTTTTATCGGTAATGGTCAGGCGCTGGTGGTAGGTAACGAATTCAACGAAGTATTTACCGATGTAGGCGCGAAAGACCCCTCACGTGTGGATATCTATTTCCGTAAAGGCACTGCGGTTCAGAACGTCACGCGAGAAATTACCGGCGGACAACTCGGCGGTATTCTCGACTTTCGTGATCAGGTACTTGATCCGAGCCTCAACCAGCTAGGTCGCTTGGGTCTCGTCATCGCACAGACGATGAACGATCAGCATAAGTTAGGCGTTGATTACGATGGCATTAAAGGTGAAAACTTTTTCACTGACATTAATGAGCCAACGAAAACTTACCAGCGTGTGCTGGGAGATCGTAATAATGCAGATCCAGATGATCGGGTGATTGCCGTCGAAATCAAAGACGCAACTCAGTTAACCACCAGTGACTATGAAATTCGTTTCGTCGGCCCGGATGATTACACTTATCGTGTTTACCGTAACGATACCGGTGAGTTATTACAGACTAACGCCCTGAGCGGCGCATTTCCTGACTCCATTGAAATTGACGGAATGGAAATTCGTTTTGAAGCAGGCACGTTTCAGCAGAATGATCGCTTCCTTATTTCACCGACGCGTCGTGAATCTCAGAATCTGGATATGAACATTACCCGTGCTGAGCAGGTCGCACTCGCGTCTCCAATCAGCACTGATACTGCGATTGGTAACCGTGGTAACGCCACTATTGACCAGGGGCAGGTGTACGACCTTGGTACATCGTACTTCTCAGAAGAAGGCGAAATGACGCCACCGCTTCTGATTCGTTTCACATCGCCGACCACTTACGACGTGCTGGATAATACCGACCCAGGAAACCCGATTCCGTTGTTTCCGCCATTGATGAATCAAACCTTCACGCCGGGTATCAGTAACAGCATATTGCCAGAAGACGAAGGCAAAACCGCGTTCACAAGCTTCGGCGGCGTGTTGCCTGTTTCACCGACCTACCAACAGAACGGTACCAGCGTAGATTCAGTGAATGGCTTCTTCCCTGAGCGCATTGATATTGGCTTTACCAATCCGAACAACGGCTTAACCGCCAACCAGCGCACATTGATCACGCCATTAAATGCCACTGCCCGTGAAATTGCAGAATCACTCAGCAAACGCGACGGTGTTGAGGCGTCTGCTCGTACCACGGTTGAGATTACCGATCTTGAAACCGATAGCGTTGATTTTCTCGATACCGAATTTACTTTAAACGGAGTTGTACTGACGCAAACCCTGGGGCCAAACCAGAATCAATACGATGCGAATTACCCGGCCGAAGTCCCCGATCCGATCACACTGAACTTCCTGGCCGACCGTATTAATGCAAACTACGAACTGCAGGATGCAGGCATCGTTGCCCGAAGCGACGGCGGCAAACTGACCATCATTGATTTAAACGGTGACGACCTCGATTTCGAACTGCGCGGTGACGCCGGTGACAGCTTCCGCATTGGCAATGGCATTGATATTCCGTTGAAAGCGACTGCCATGGAAACCGAAGACCCGCTGAGTAAATACGAAGGTTACGACTTCTCAGAAGGTGGCCCCTACATTTACGAGTTCAGTGATCCTTCTCAGGGCACAATTTCATTCGAGATGACCGGCACCTTTGCAACCGGTGATGACCTTCTCGATGGATTCCGCCAGGCGATTGAAAATTCAGGCTACGTGTTCTCAGGTAACGTCGACGTTGATATCAGCGAAAAAGGGCAGGTCACTTTTCAGCCTCGCCTCGAAGTCAGCGGTGCAGGTACGGTCGGCACTAATAAAGTATCGATTGGTGGTCAGGTCAAAGTCATCGTCGATGAGCACTACGATCTGAATATCGCACCGCCGGGCAATAATCTCTTCCCGACAGACCCGGTCGGTGAGCCCGTCGCATTTGGCTTCCATGTTAATATTGATGGTATTGCCGAAGTTGGCGACGAATTTACCGTCGACTTTAACAGCGACGGCACCTCTGATAGCCGCAATGGCGTAGAAATGGCCGCACTGCAAAGCACCAAAACCGTAAAAGGGCAGAGCAGTTACTCAGACTCTTATGCCCGTCTTGTTGAAGTCGTCGGTTCAGTCACGAGCCGAGCCCAGATCAATCGTGACTCATCCGAGGTGCTGCTACGAAATTCACAGACCGCCGTTGATGCCACATCTGGCGTAAACCTCGATGAAGAAGCCGCCGCACTGATTAAATACGAGCTGGCATACAACGCCAGCGCCCAGGTTATCCAGGTAGCCCGGGATATTTTCGACACCCTGATCAGCACCTTCCGATAGGGTGAGGAGTAAACTATGAGAATCGCAACGCTCCAGTCATTTAACCTCGGCCTTAATGCCATCCTCGATGCGCAGGCGTCGGTGAATAAAACACAGCAACAGGTATCCAGCGGACGCCGGGTATTAACCCCGGCTGATGATCCCATTGCCTCAACCAAAATACTGCAGTTGCAACAAGACCTCGCGCAGCGCGATCAATACGACCGCAACATGACCGCCGCAGACAACCGTCTCAAGCTTGAAGAATCGTCGCTTGAATCCATTACCGAAGCCTTAACGCGCCTGCAGGAACTCACCGTAAATGCCGGTTCGGGTACGCTCACGATTACCGACCGTCAGGCTATTTCCGCAGAAATCGGCCAGCTCGAAGACCAACTCGCATCACTGTTTAACACCAAAGACCCGAACGGCGAATTCATCTTTGGTGGTTTTAAAGGCGCGACTCAGCCGTTCCAACAAAAAGAAAACGGCCGCTACGAATATCAGGGTGATGAAGGGCAGCGCTATCTGGCGATTGGTGACACGACACGTGTCGCGACGGGCGACAACGGTAAGAAACTGTTCGTTGATGTGCGCGCCGCCAAAAACACCTTCACATCCTCGGTCAACCCGCTGAACACAGGCACGACTCAGGTAAACGCCGGGTTTGTCGTTGATGAAGAAGCCTACGGCGAATTCTACCCGGATGACCTGATCGTCACCTTTAATCCTGAGGCTGCTATTGACCCGCCGGGACCAAACTACACCATACGCCGCGCATCCGATGGCCGCGTTGTTGATGGCATTGCTGATCGTGCGTACTCAAAAGGTGCTGAAATCGTTGCGGCGGGCATCAGTATAAAGATCTCCGGTGACCCAAAGCCGGGCGACGAAGTACTGGCAAAATCCAGCCCGAAACAAAGCATCACAGATACCGTCTTCCGCTTACGACAGGGCCTCGATACCCTGCAAGACAACCCGACCGACTCAGCGACCCTCGATATTCTGATCGAAGACACGCTCACCAACCTCGCCAACGCCCAGACGTCCGTATCTGAAGTGCGTAGCCAGCTGGGTGCGCGCTTAAACGTAGTCGAAAATGCACGGAACCTGAGTGACGACGTGAGGCTCGTCAGCCAGGAAGTGCTGTCAGAATTGTCGGATGTCGATTTTGCCGAAGCCGTTAGCCGATTGAGTTTGCAGACATTCCTGCTCGAAGCGGCACAACAGAGCTACACCACCATCAGCCGATTGTCGTTGTTTAATCAGTTGTAAGCAGTCTCTGTAGGAGGGGATCATATCCCCGAAAGCGTCGGCGGTCAGGACATACCATGTAGGAGGGGATCATATCCCCGAACACCGGTCGGTCATCCCATATTGTCGGGAAGAAGCTTCCCTCCTACAGGAAAATCGTGATGTAGGAGGGGATCATATCCCCGACAGCCCCAAAAAATCAGCACCCACAAAAAAGGCCCCCGAAGGAGCCACAGGAACCACTCCTCAAGAAGTAGCCGAAATAGATCGGAGGCATCCAGACATCCTCACTCCCAAATACCAGACCGTATACGCCGAATTATGGCTCAAATTGTCATATTGTCAATAAAAGACCAGACTGACAGCCTCAAAGCTTCTTGATGATAAAGTCATTGCCCAGAAACACCCCTGGCTCAATGTAATAGCGGTTTCCAAGTTTCAGCTCAAAGTCACTGATGCAATGCCCATGAAACAGATAATCGATCCCTCGCACACTGTGCTCTGATCGACTATTAAAGTTACTGCGTGACCAGATGCAGCGGTAAAGTTGCGCTTGGTCAAATCTTTCAAAGTCATCCCAATGAACACCCGGAAAGTCCGCATGAACTACACCATACTTTGTGCCAGTCGTGGTACTCACTTCAATCGTTATTGGGAGCCGCTCTATTTTTTCTAGCCAGCTTTCCCAATGCGAGGGCGTAGAGTGCATCACCCACTCACCACCGTTCTTTAACCATACCATTCGATCTTTGCTGTTCTTGTGCCTCATACCACTCAGCATAAGGTACTCATGATTACCCATAACAGCATAAAACCATGGCTCATCTAGAAGTTCGATTGCCTCAATTGACTCTGGGCCGCGATCAATCAAATCACCAACGCAAATCAGACGATCAGACTCTTTATTGAAGTTAATATCCTCCAGGCTACTGAGTAACTGTGTTACATGCCCATGTATATCACCGACAACGTAATCTGAGCCTACTGTATTTGGGGGAAGTTTTAGTCGTGAGGCTTGTAATTTCATTATTCAGTCCGGGCCGAGCGCCTGCGGCGACCAGAGGTTGAGTGTGGAGTCCAACGAGCTATCGGTGCTAGAGCCAGTAATATCACAAAAATCATAGCGTTAGCAGGTATTTGGAGGTTGAAGTCGACGATAGAGTGAATCCCGATGGCCACTATTGCCATAGTTACAGTAAATCCTGCTCCCTGGTACAAATGGCTATTTCTCACGCGCATCGTCACGATACTTTGCCAGAGTGACCAGAGCACGATGAAGGCTAGCGCTGCCGTTGCCGGAAGGCCAAACTCAGCCAGGAATTGCACGTAGTCATTGTGGGCATTGTTGTAATATGCGGTCGAGGTAATATCACTACTCTTTAGCGAAGGGTATGCATGTGTGAAGGTGCCAGCTCCAATGCCTGTTAGGGGTTGCTCCAGAAATATGTCGAAGGTGTCACGGGTTACCTCGTCGCGGCTCTCTGTTTGCGATGATGTGTTCTGCAAACGCTCGGCTACCTTGTCGACTCCGAAGAATGCACCCACGATAGCGATATCTATCACTAACAGACTGCCGAGTAGAATAGTCGTTGCTGTTGTCTTGTTGCGCATCAGCAGTAAAGCGATGGCTCCCGCAACCATGAGACTTGCGAAAAAGGCTGTATTCCCCATCCTTGATCGAGTCAGAACAAGGGCAATAACGAGTACTGCGAGCAGTAGTCGAAGAATAACCTTGTTACTGAGAAGTAGACGAATAAAAGTCCTGAGCTTCTGTCTAACGCTGCCGGAGTAGATCGTAGGCTTTGCTAGAAGCAAGCCTATACCTACAGCAATCGACATTTCCAGAAGACCTGCCAGATGGTTCCGGTTTAGGTAAGTACCAGTGGCGACCCCCTTAAACTTCTCTTTTTCAGCAAAAAAGCCGTATTCAATCCCGGTTAGCGTCATAAATGCGCCATACATAGCTTGTAGCGATGCAGTAAGGACAATAACCCACATCAGTTGGTTTAGTCTTTGCCGGGAATTAACTAGAAGTAAGGTTAATGTATACGCCCCCGCGTAAGTCAGGCCCTTCTGTAAAGAGAGTAAGGAGTCATGAGGGGTAATCGACCATAGCAACCACTGAATCAGGCAATATAACTGAACCCCCCAAATGAGTAGCAGTGAGATGCGAGCACGCTTCAAGGCTACTGGTAACGGAAGAGTTGGTAAAGCAAGGCTTCTTTGCTTACTACACAGTGCGTTTAACTCCAATGCCAATAGTGAGAATACAGCTGCACCCGCTAGATTCCACGCCCAAGCAGTATCAAGCCCAAATGGTAAAGGTAGTAGGAAAATGAGGGCGCAGTAGGCAGTCCAGCGATCCATCAAAGGGAGTCCTTATTGAGTGATTCGAGATGATATCCCAACCCTAAGTTAAAAAAAAACCCGGCGTAAGCCGGGTCTTTTGGTTGGTCACAATCTTCAACTGATTGGCTGGCCTGTTCGTGCTGGAGGCGGATTCACACCTCCGTTGACACTGTCTGCTCCAGTGTCACCACCAAAGCCTGTGTTGGATTGGTTAGTATCTGCCTGTTGGCCTGTGTCGCCATCATTCTGTACAGGAGCACCCCCCGCCGTTGCAGGAAGGCCTGCGCCTAATAGGGCTGCCTCAATAACATCGTTACTGATCTCAGCGTCCACAGCAGCCGTGCGAACAGCAGCGATTGAAAGAACTTCGTCACCTACGGATTCGGCCGCNTCAAACAGNGCTTGNAGAGCCANNGTCTNGTTGTCTCCGGTCATCGCCAGAGCCGCTTGAAGAAGCTCATCAGCGCTGGCACCTGCCTGAGCAGCCTGAGCTAAGGCATCTGTCAGAGAGAGCGTTGGGTCAGCGCTCATTGCAGCCTGAATCGCCTGCTGGGCGCTCAAACCATTTTCGCTCATCATCTGACCGATGGTNNCTTGTTCAGANTGGGNNGCNTCAGCNTTCGGCTGAGCTGGCTCCTCGGCTANNGCCNTCATTGGCATGCAGGCAATNANTGCCGCTGTAGNTATAAACTTGCGCATGAGTCGGTTCCTCCGCTGGCGCGAAAACTTTATTNGNCTGTAGTTTACGCCTTAGNGGTAGCAGTGCCAAGCNGCGGGAAACNACATGTGGTTAAAAANTGAGCANAANACTCGGTTTGACACGTTATTTACGTTCAGGCCAAAAACNAACTTCTAACAAAGCAAGCAATTGCCGTGGTGGTAGCAATTTCATACTATCCGCGCAAATCCTTACAGGCATTACTTTATGGCTCACTACGATATATTCAACGGCGATGCAGATGGCATATGCGCCCTTATACAGTTACGGCTTGCTGAGCCACGCAGCTCGGTTCTTATCACCGGGGTTAAACGGGATATAAAGTTGCTCAGTAAGGTGGCGTTTGCCGAAGGCGATACAGCGACAGTACTTGATATATCAATGGAGAAGAATCAAGAAGCATTGCGGCATGCACTGCGCGATGGAGTAAAGGTTTTTTACGCAGATCATCACCGTGCCGGTGACATCCCTGAACACAAGGGGCTCGATGCTCACATCAATACTGCATCGAANACATGCACAGGCCTTATTGTTGATTACTACCTGGGGGGAAGGTACCGAGAGTGGGCCATTGTTGCNGCCTTCGGCGATAACATGCTTGCCGCTGCCAACGAGTACTGCCAGCAGCTAGGTCTGTCGCCTGAGCAAACGGCGTTACTGAGCCGTCTGGGGGTTGTCATGAATTATAACGGCTACGGCAATACTGAGGCGGACCTCTACTACACTCCAGCCGCGCTTTACCAGGTGGCAGTATGCTATGAAAGCCCATTTGAATTCATCGCCAAGGAAACTGAGGTATTTAACACCCTGACTACTGGCTACGATGACGACATGGCTAAAGGAATTACCATTAAACCAGATCGAGAGAGTGAGACGGCGGCAATGATCGCCTTGCCAGATGAGCGCTGGGCCCGGCGTGTGAGTGGTGTGTTAGGCAATGAATTGGCAAACAGGTACCCCGACCGCGCTCACGCAATTCTGACCGCATTGCCTGATAAGCAAGGGCATTATCAGATAAGCATNCGNGCNCCNAANANNAACCCNNCAGNCGCNGATANCCTNGCNANNCAGTTNGGNGGCGGTGGCCGAAAGNGCGCNGCNGGNATNAATGACATTGCNGAAAANGACNTGCCTGTCTTTTGGCAAGCTTTGGAATGCACCTACGCCTGACATTCTCCGCTGGCCGCCAATTGTCTAGCATTGGCATGTTCCAAACTGGTGCAGTTTGGGGTACCTTTCGACCCATAGCGAAAGCCAGTAGAAGCGCAGAAGTGCAGGGAGTCTCATGACAGNAGCAACCAACGTAGTATGGCACGACTCAAAGGTCACGAAAGAGAGCCGTTGTGCCCATAAAGCTCAGCGCCCNTGCATNGTCTGGTTCACNGGNTTNAGNGGATCAGGTAAGTCNACGATNGCNAATGCNGTTGAGCANCNGNTGGCCGANCTGAAGCAGCATACCTACCTACTCGACGGAGATAACGTCCGGCACGGCCTNAACAAAGACCTTGGTTTTACTGANGAAGATCGNATAGAGAACATTCGNCGNATNGGTGAAATGTCTAAGCTCTTNGTNGATGCNGGNCTGATAGTAGTNACTGCGTTNATATCCCCTTTCAGAGCCGAGCGGCAGTTAGTGCGCGACCTGGTCGAGGACGGTGAATTCATCGAAGTGTACATGAGTACCCCCCTTGAAACCTGTGAGCAACGAGATCCTAAAGGCCTGTACAAGAAAGCACGCTCAGGAGAGATAAAGAACTTCACCGGTATTGACTCAGAGTACGAGTCGCCGGAGGCTCCTGAAGTNACGCTGGATACATCGACCATGTCGGTCGAAGAGTGTGTAAACCAAGTNATATCCTATTTAAAAGAANANCAGATCCTCTGATGAGTAAGACTAATTGACTCTGTGCGAGTTTGTTCAGTTTTCTCTTAAGGACGTAGCNAGTAGCTAATCATACTCAAAGGTTGCCGCTCAAGAAGGAAGTAAACAAATGAAAGTACTCGTAACGGGCGCCGCTGGATTCATAGGAATGTACACAGCAAAGCGGCTTCTCGAAGCTGGTCATGAGGTTGTCGGATTGGATAACCTGAATGCATACTACGACGTGCGGCTCAAGCACTGGCGGCTGGAACAGATCAAGCCTTTCGAGAATTTCCGTTTTGTTAAGATGGACCTCGCAGATCGCGATAGCGTCGCTACGTTATTTAAAGACGAACAGTTCGATAAGGTTATCCATCTTGCTGCGCAAGCCGGCGTTCGTTATTCGCTCGAGGCGCCGTTTGATTACGTAGACAGCAACCTGGTTGGCATGATGACCATCCTNGAAGGCTGCAGGCANAANAAGGTAGANCACCTNGTCTACGCTTCCTCTAGNTCNGTNTATGGTATGAACCCNAAGATTCCNTTTTCGACNNGTGATAANGTTGANCATCCNGTGTCNNTNTATGCNGCGACNAAAAAGTCTAATGAGTTGATGGCTCACTCNTACTCGCACCTNTANGGNATNCCCACNACNGGCCTTCGTTTCTTTACNGTGTATGGNCCTGCGGGTCGNCCCGACATGGCNCCATGGTTGTTTACTGAGGCGATATTGAACGGTAACCCTATNAAAGTGTTTAACCATGGCAANATGCAGCGNGACTTNACNTANATCGATGANATCGTCGATGGAGTCGTCGCGGTTACAGANATTATTCCNGAAGGNGCNNCACAACTGACNGATANNCCGGCCATCAGTACNGCACCNTATAAAATTTATAATATNGGNAANAACCAGCCGGTAGAGCTAAGTGAGTTTATTCAATCAGTTGAATCGGCATGTGACCGAGAGGCAGAGAAAATATACCTACCGATGCAGGATGGTGATGTCATAAGGACCTATGCCGACATAGATGATCTGGTTGATGTGACGGGCGTTAGCCCATCAACTGCTCTCAGTGCTGGGATATCCAGGTTTGTTGATTGGTATCGCCGCTACTGGGAAATGAATTGAATGGGAAATATATAAGTGGATTGTTTTGTATCAGTCATAGTTCCTGTTTGGAATGATGCGCGCAGAGTTGAGCGGTGTATAGCTGCATTGGAAAATCAGTCTATTGATAGGTCTCATTATGAGATAATCATTGCTGACAATGGCTCGGAGGATGGGACCTTCGAATTCTTAAGCAGCTTGAGGAATATTATACTGGTACAGGAATGCGCTCCGGGATCATATGCTGCTCGAAATAAGGCTCTCCAGGTTGCTAAGGGAGAGTTTATTGCTTTTACGGATTCTGACTGTATTCCGAATCATGAATGGCTTGAGAGTCACCTTAAGATGTTTAACCAGGGTGCAGAGATTGGACTTTCCGCAGGCTTTATCGATTTCTTTATTGAAGATGGTGGGGGCGTTGAAGATGTAGCTTTTCTATTTGAATCTATGTTTTCAATGAACCAAGAATCTTATGTTAGTCAGGGACTGGCAATTACGGCCAATTGGATGTCGCCGAAAGCGGTATTATGTGATATCGGAGGCTTTGATTGTAGTTTGAAGTCTGGAGGCGACCATAAAATGGCTTCTGAAATTACTAATCGGAGATATAAGGTTGTTTATTGTGCTGAGGCACTAGTTAAACACCCAGCGAGAAATGTTGCTGAGTTATTTCGGAAACGTCGTCGTGTCATAGGTGGTAGTTGGGACAAAACAACTAATAGGTTGCGATTTTTTCTGATACTGAAGGGGATTATTACCTTGTATGTGAAGCGCATTATTACCGTTTTTTCGTTTGGTAAGCTAAGGTTTTATGACCGCTTATCATTAGGTATCTTTTTATCCCGAATGTTGTTGGTTTCATTAGTTGAATTGATGCAATTGCAGTTGGGGAAACCGTCCGAGCGTAGTTAAATATATGTCGTTAATTAATAAAATTTCAAATAGACGTTTTTTTGCAAATTTATCGTGGATGACAATGCAAAAAATTGTCCAGCTTTCTTCCTCGTTGGTCGTTGGGATTGTTCTGGCCAGATATTTAGGGGCTTCCGATTATGGTACATATAGCCTTTTGCTTGCGCTTACTACTATACTGAGTACGGTATCGACATTTGGGCTTAATCACCTTGTAACTAAAGAGATTAAGCTGAGTAATCAAGATTCTTTTAATATAATTTCAAATGCAATTTTAATTCGATTTATTGCGGCTATTTTTCTAGCGCCAATATTTTTCTTAATATATCGTTATGCCGGTGAGAGTGATTATCTTTATGTTGTCTTGGTCGTGCTGCTTCTCCAGTGCTTTAACTCGTTTAAAGTAGTTGAGTTTTACTTTTTGTCAAAATCCGATATGAAGCCGTATGTCACGGTAAACATCGTGGCCTTACTGTCATCTGTTCTGGCAAAAATTGTAATGGTGGTAATGCAAGTTGAACTGAAGTACTTTCTTCTGCTCGTGGGAGGCGATTATGTGTTTATGGGTCTTCTTTCATTATATGTTTATAATAGATCCAAAGGATCAGTAAGCACTCCATGGTTAAATTCTAGGGTGTTTGGTGACCTCGTGAAAAAGGGACTCCCTTTGGCATTCTCGAGTTTAACTGCTGTTATATATTTGAAGATGGATGTCATTATGTTGTCGTATTATGTCCCTAAGGAATCTGTCGGGCACTATGCAGTTGCAGCTCGTTTATCTGAGATTTGGTATATTTTGCCTGGTTTGCTAATGGCGGCAGTATTTCCGAAATTACTAGAATTAAAGAAGTCTAGTTGTAGTTTATACCACTCTGGCATAGATCGGCTTCTATATTTTATGGTGCTGTCTTCTTTCTTGTTGATTGTCTTTATAACAGTTTTCTCCGAGTTTATTGTTTACACACTATTCGGCGAGCAATTTTTACCGAGTGTGGATATACTTCAGATTCACATATGGGCTAGCATTTTTATATTTATGAGGGCTGTTGTAAGTAAATGGTTGATCGCTGAAGATTTATATTATCTGTCTCTGGTTACTCATGGAGTAGGCGCTATTTCAAATATTATTTTGAATCTCTTGATGATCCCCGAGCTGGGTGCTAAGGGTGCCGCATACGCAACTTTAGTTTCTTATGGCCTTGCATCTTATGTGTCGTTATTTTTAACTAAGGATGGTTGGCCGATGGCTGCGCGTATGACATGGGCGTTTCTATTACCAACATATTTCGTCAGAGTGAAGAATAGGGTGGCTGCTGATAAAATTTGAAGTTATACAGCCACTTATTATTGTATATTTTGAATTTTCGATTTTAGTTAAATGGATGGGTGTGAGGATTTGTAATGAATGTTGAGATACTTGGTGTCGACCCTAGAAATAAAGGTGCTGCTTTGATGTTGGAGGCGATCCGACAAGAGATGGTCGCGAAATATGAC
Organism: Alphaproteobacteria bacterium; assembly: GCA_002690045.1. GTDB lineage: Bacteria > Pseudomonadota > Alphaproteobacteria > Micavibrionales > Micavibrionaceae > UBA2705. Next base: position 12,884 of record NZDE01000009.1, read on the forward strand.
TCGGCGAATCTCTGCGTTTCACTTTCATTTCCCGTTACAGATAGAGTTGATATGAGGTTATGGGCCCTATTGCCGAGAGATAGGTTACACAAAAAAGTAATATCTTCAGTTATTGAAAAACTAATACCCTCAAAATATTTGCGAAAGGTTGGCATTATAAAGAGTCGTGATATCGATGTCGTATTAGACTCATCCGGTTTTGCTTACGGAGACTTCTGGGGGGTAGAGAAGTTGAGGAAACGATTATATAACAATCTCTCGCGCTGGAAACGTACTGGGAAGAAGGTCATATTGCTTCCACAGGCATGGGGGCCTTTTCAGGAGCCAGGCTTTAAAAGAGTTCTTAAGGAAGTAATTAGTAGTAGTGATCTAGCTTTCTACCGTGATAGTACATCTAAAGAGCATATAAGCTCCTGTGTCGGTCTAGCCTATTCCAATTTGAGGTACTCCCCTGATTTTACATGTTCCCTGACTACTGTCGAACGGAGCGACTATGTGCTCGAGGGCGCTTCTTACATCATTCCGAATGAAAAAGTAGTAGCTAGTTCAGAAGCTCAGGATAAGTTTGCTTATACCGAATTTCTCGTCAGCGTTGCAATTGAATTAAGATCTGCTGGCCACAATGTTTTTATTTTAAACCACGAGGGAGTGAAAGATGAGAATCTAGCTAAAGATATCCAAGATAGTCTTAATAAGAAGGGAGTGGAAATTGAAATTGTTACTCCTCGTTCTGCGTTGGAAACTAAGAAGTATTTAGCTTCTGCGCGAGCAGTGGTATCATCACGATTTCATGGATTAGTTAGTGCATTATCCTCAGGGGTTCCTGTGTTGGCTTGCGGATGGTCCCACAAGTATTACGAGCTACTCAAAGACTATAACTGTGAGCGTTTTGTTGTTGACTTTAAACAATTGTCGAAAGCAAGTGAGCAATTGAGAGATTTTGTCGATGTTTGTGATAGAAGTGATTTTAAAGAATCTATAGAGGCACACGCTGACCGCCAGAGAGAGTTGACTGTTGAAATGTGGGCGCAGGTTCATGCATGTATATCCGGGCCTGATTCAGATTTTATTAAAGGTTCGAAGTGAAGAGCCTATTATTCGTCATTAATTCTCTTGAAGGCGGTGGAGCTGAGAGAGCCTTATCCAGGTTGCTTGTCGCTCTCAGTGGTGACGCTTGGGCTGCCGATAAAGAGATCCACTTGGTGTTGCTTGATGATTACGAGGTAGAGCAAGTTATTCCAGCCTCGGTAAAAGTAACGACGCTAAGTGCTCAAGGCAGTCTTTTAAAAAGCGTTACGGGGTTGGCGTCAGTAATTCGGGCCATAAAACCTGATGCTGTAGTCTCGTACCTGACCCGCGCTAACCTCGCCGCTTCGGTTGTCTGCAAGCTAATGCGCATCCCTGTGATCATAAGTGAGCGGGTGAATACCACTCATCACCTGACGGGTCGGTTTGCATTCATACAAAAACTGATGGTCAGGTTACTTTACCCGCTTCCAAATCGGGTTGTTGCGGTTTCTGGTGGTGTAAAAGAAGATCTTGTTCAAAACTTCAGCGTAAATGAAAGGAAGTGCTCAGTCGTCTACAACGGTTATGACCAATCCGAGCTAAATGAACTTTCACAGGAATCGGTAGCATCTATCAGCGACAGGCCATTTGCGATAGCCATAGGTCGGCTGGTACCCAATAAAAACGTCACCATGTTGCTGCGTGCCTGGCGCCTTGCACAGCCTCAGTGCGACCTTCTTATTCTGGGGGAGGGTCCTGACCGTGATATGCTCCAGCAAGAGGTCGATGCTTACAACGAAATATCTGATTATAAAATTCGTCTCGTGGGTTTCTGTAAAAATCCCTATCCGTATATTGCTATGGCCCAGTTTTATGTCTCGGCCTCTAATGCCGAAGGCTTTCCGAACTCGCTCGTTGAAGCAATGACTCTGGGGTTGCCCGTTATTTCAACAGATTGTCCTTCGGGCCCTAGAGAAATACTCGCGCCCGGCTTGGCCAAACCAGTCACCTCTGCAGTTCAGGCAGAGTGGGGCCTATTG
>NZDE01000010.1 GCA_002690045.1 Alphaproteobacteria bacterium
ACGGCGGCCGTAACTATAACGGTCCTAAGGTAGCGAAATTCCTTGTCGGGTAAGTTCCGACCTGCACGAATGGCGTAACGACTTCCCCACTGTCTCCAAGGTAGACTCAGCGAAATTGAATTCCCCGTGAAGATGCGGGGTACCCGCGGTTAGACGGAAAGACCCTATGAACCTTTACTATAGCTTCACAGTGGTATTACAATTGTCATGTGTAGGATAGGTGGGAGGCTTTGAAGCGGCGACGCCAGTTGTCGTGGAGCCATCCTTGAAATACCACCCTTGACCTTTGTGATATCTAACTACGATCCCTGAACCGGGATCTAGGACCCTGTGTGGTGGGTAGTTTGACTGGGGCGGTCGCCTCCCAAATGGTAACGGAGGCGCGCAATGGTGAGCTCAAGACGGTCGGAAATCGTCTTCAAGAGTGTAATGGCATAAGCTCGCCTGACTGCGAGACTGACAAGTCGAGCAGGGTGGAAACACGGTCATAGTGATCCGGTGACTCCGAATGGAAGGGTCATCGCTCAACGGATAAAAGGTACTCTAGGGATAACAGGCTGATAGCGCCCAAGCGTCCACAGCGACGGCGCTGTTTGGCACCTCGATGTCGGCTCATCTCATCCTGGGGCTGGAGCAGGTCCCAAGGGTATGGCTGTTCGCCATTTAAAGAGGTACGCGAGCTGGGTTCAGAACGTCGTGAGACAGTTCGGTCCCTATCTGCCGTGGGTGTTGGAAACTTGAAGGGAGCTGTCCTTAGTACGAGAGGACCGGGATGGACGCACCCCTGGTGTACCTGTTGTCGCGCCAGCGGCATCGCAGGGTAGCTATGTGCGGAAGGGATAACCGCTGAAAGCATCTAAGCGGGAAGCCCCCCCTAAAACTAGGTTTCCCTATCAGAGCCGTGGAAGACCACCACGTTGATAGGCCAGATGTGGAAGTGCAGTAATGCATGAAGCTAACTGGTACTAATTGCTCGATCGGCTTGAATCTAAACTACAAGCGCGCAGTAGCAAAAATATTTGTTAATGCAAACTTTCGCTAATAAGATAATTCGTTATCTTGGCTGTTAGCCATTAATTATTTCATTATAACTGAGTTTGGTTGAGCTGGTGATTTTAGCACGGTTGAAACACGAGATCCCATCCCGAACTCTAGCGTGAAACGCCGTTGCGCCGATGGTACTCCGTCTTAAGGCGCGGGAGAGTAGGTCGTTGCCAGCTCTACTAAACTCAGTTATATATTACCTATTACGATGGTCTTGAAACAAAAATTACCTGCCTCCCGGCAGGTTTTTTTGTACCTAATTCTTGAGTTCTAGCATTTATTTTATTTGCGGTTGTGGCGCGCTTGGGTCAACAAAGAATATTAGCGGGGTAATGTCTAGATTCAGGTTCTCGTTAATACTATTAACTTGTTGATGGATATGCTCTTCGGTTAGGCCGTGGCAAACCATTTGGTTTTCATTTAGAGCAATATATTGCCCTGGATACTGCTTTAAAACCTCACCCCAATGATCTTTAAGCCATTTTTTTTCCTGTTCACGCGCCATAGAATATCCCCTTTTAAAAAGCTGTATTCTTATATATATAATATAGATGTTAAATTTTACTTTAAGCCGAGGCGACAATGAGCGAAAAAATGGTTGATTTAGAAACACGGCTGATGGAGTTAGAGCGTCAGCACCAAGAACTTTCAGATGTTGTCGCAGATCAGTGGAAGATCATTGATGCTTTGCGTGGCAGTTTAAGCCAGCATAAAGACCGTATTGGTGTTTTAGAAGCTGCGCAAGGGGCGAAGAAAAGTGAAGCTGCCTCATCAATTGATGAAGCGCGCGAGAATATTCCGCCGCATTATTAATTTATAGCTATACGAAATCGCTTGCCGATAATTGCGTGGTGAAACGTATTATACGTCCGCAAATCCTTTAGGTATATTTATACAGTTTTAGTTGCGTCTCTATATGTGGCGTTTTATGGTTTTCTTAGAAAGGTCATGAAAATGAATGCTGCTATGTATATGGATGAAAGTTGGAAGACTGCATTAAATGAGGAGTTCATGCAGCCATATATGAAGGCGCTTAATACGTTTTTACAGGACGAAAAAGGCAATGGTAAAGACATCTATCCGACAGATAGTGCATATTTTCGTGCCTTAGAGTTAACACCGCTTGATAGCGTGAAAGTCGTTGTTTTGGGGCAGGATCCGTATCATAGCGAAGGGCAAGCGCATGGCTTAAGCTTCAGTGTTCCTAAAGGAATTAAGATTCCGCCTTCATTAGTGAATATATATAAAGAGTTAGAACGTGATTTAGGCATAAAGCCCGCGCAGCATGGTTTTTTGGAAGATTGGGCGAAGCAAGGCGTTTTACTATTAAACAGTGTTTTAACCGTTGAGTGCGGGCGTGCGGCTTCGCATCAAAGACGTGGCTGGGAGCGCTTTACGGATAAAGTGATACAGCAAGTAAATGCGCTTGACGCGCCCGTTGTGTTTATGCTCTGGGGCGCATATGCCCAGAAAAAAGCGGCTTTTGTGGATTGTGATAAACATTTGGTTCTTACAGCGCCGCATCCATCGCCTTTATCTGCCCATCGTGGGTTTTTGGGCTGTCAGCATTTTTCAAAAGCTAATGCGTTTTTGGAAGAAAGGGGGCGCGGGGCAATTAATTGGTGCTTAGAGGGTTAAGCATTATCGTTTATCTCGCCGATATAATTGTTAAATAATAGACAATCATTATGAACGAGCGTAAAAGCACGTAAAGTTACATCCTGAATATCGTTTTCATGATCAAAAATATTCTTAACGCGCATATATGAAGAATCTTTGCGTAAAGATAGGATAAGCAGACCAGCTTGCATCGCTGTATTAATGCGCGCTGAAAAACTGTGCCCTTTATTGATTTTTATGGGGGATGTACAGGTATAGACATGCCTACTATGCACATTACTGCCTTTTGCTTTGAAGTGATTAGGCGCGACTTGGTAAATTTGCCCTTTATGGGAAAGATCAGAGATGTTTGTGTTAGGTGCAAATAATATATAAGGGGTGAATTGTCCCTTATAATCCATCCAGCCTGTCGTAAGCGCTTGATCTGCCCAGACTTGTTGATACGCTAAGGCAATATTATCACTAGCTGTTATGGTTTTTTGCTGTTGGCATGGGTGCAGCGTGTTAGTTTTTACCTCTTCGCGCATACCGCAAAACAGATAATCAATTTCCTTAAAATCCTCGCCAGCATCAAAAAATATATGCCCTAAACTAATTTGCTTCACTAGCGCCCTCTCCCTTGATGCAAATTTACATAATATTAAGCGTGTTTTGAGAAAAAAGCAAGTTTAAATATGGCGGCTGTTCTATTTTATCTCACTTTGTAATGAATGAGGATCGCCGCGCCGCCTTGCATGTATATGGTGGCCTGTTCTTTTTCAAGTACATTGGATGTTCCGAGCCACCCTAGCGTATATGGGCCTTCAATACCGTCAGCAGGATATTTAAGGCCATCATAGGTGAGATTCTCAATTGGACGAAGCGGCAATACGCCAACTTTATCGCCGACCTGACCAGAGAAAGTAAAGTCATTGGTGATAATGCGAATGTCATGATCTTCATCATGGAGGGTAAAGCGCATAGGGTGTTTATATTGTTCAAGTAAAAGAATATTGGCGAGGACATGGTCCATACGGCCACCAAGTGCGCCAAAAATGGATATATGTGTGCAGTCGTCAGGAATAAGGTTTAGGGCTTTTTGCAAGTCTGTTGTGTTTTGATCCGCTGATGGGGTAATTGAAATGTCTTTATATGACTTGAAATGTGCAAGGACATCATTGGAAATGGAATCAAAATCGCCGATAATTATATGTGGCTTAACATTGATTTCATGAGCAATATTCGCGCCGCCATCGGCGCATATAATTATGCATTTAGGGTGTATCATGTCCTTAATGTATGTGGGGTCAGTTATGGGGCTGCCGGCGATTATTGTGTAATATTGCATGTTTATATAACCTTAGTTTGCGTACATATTATAACTTAAAATTGACAATGTAGACGATATTTGTGTACGCTTTCCTGAAATAATAATATACAGGGATTTGGGCGGTTAACATGCCTAAAAAGAATTTAACAGGGGCGTTAAGCCTGACGGATCAGTTTAATGCAGCAAGCGCGAATACCGTGCTTGTTTTTGATCTGGATAATACTATCGTTGAGATTTCATCTTTATATGACCAAATGGAACGTGCCTTTGCGCGCTTTCTTGCGCCGCGCCTTAATGTTAGTGAGGCTGTGGCGCTAAAGGAAGTTCACTCTATGCTAGGCGCGGGGTATTACATTCAAGATGAGGCTTTAAAGCGCCATAATGTACCTATTCTAGAAACATTGAAAGCGACCTATGATCCGGCGCTACTTGATTTCAAAGGGCTGACGGTAGACCCCAAGTTAAAATCTGTCTTAGATGCTATTAATTGCCCGAAATATATTTTAACTAATGCCGCGGGGTATTATGGGCGAGCCGTGATAGACCATTTAGGACTTCGTTCATGTTTTACAGATGTCGTTGGGACGGATGATTTAGGTTTAACGCGGAAACCATATAAAGCCTGTTACGATGCATTTGAGCAGAAATTTGGCCTTATTGGTAAAGACATTCATTTCTTTGAAGATACGCCAGAGAATTTAGATGCAGCGTATTTTCACAATAAATGGCACGGGCATTTAGTCGAAGAACATCGTAAACATCCCGCATATCCGTTCGGAACACGTCAGCCATATTACATACGTACACGTATGCATAGTTTGCTTGATTTGGCGAAATAAGTAAATTTAACCATTATTTAAGTCAATCTCTATATGTTTGTCATATGGCTAAGCTAGGGAGAGGCATATGGTTGAAGCAATATTAAATTCTTTTCAAAATTATTATGGTTTGGACTGGCTAGCTTTTCTTATGGGGTGCACAGGCGCCTGGCTGATTTCTTGTAAACGCTCTTATGGCTTTGTGATTGCTTCAGTCGGCTGTATATGTGGTTTGCTGATTGCGCTGATGTCCGGGCAATATGGCTTTGTGGTTAGTAACTTCACTTTCATATTGATTAATGTGAATGGCTTTATCCGTTGGCAGCGTGAGGACAAACTACACATGCAACGTGAGCCTTATACAAACTATAGCCATATTCAAGCGGAAGCTGCTGAATAGCGTTAAAATAAATCCCCTTGATCTGTTTCATTTTTAACTTTGCGCGGTTTCTTCGCTATTGCGCCTTTGCCATGTGCTGTTGCCTGTACGCGGTCATCATGAAATTCAATTTCAATTGCTTGGTTTGCGCCAATTGAAGCGGCGTTTAATATTGGTTTGCCGCTCTCATCGCGGATGATGCTGTAACCGCGCTTTAATATGTTCTGATAGGACAATGTTTCTAAAATACGGCTCGCTTGCCCTAGGCGGTGTTGAGAGTCACGAAGTAAACGCCCCCGTATACTTGATAGCGTTTGGCCTATATACTTCAGGCTTTGGCGCGATTCATTGACACGGTCTTTGGGGTGTTTTAAACGGCCATCAAGTTTCAATAAATATTGCTGCGCGCGGTTAAGGCGATTTAAGAATACACCCTTTAGTTTCTCCACCTGATGGTCGACTTGCTGCGTTTTTATTTCAATCAAACGGCGTGGGTCGGACAGGCGCGCGCTAAGCGAGGAAACATATTTCTTATGTTGGTCTGCCATACGTGTCATTGCGGCGAGCAGGCGGGTTTGATCTTCCTCCACACGGGCAAGCAGCATTAAACGTTCCGGCACAGCCATCTCGGCGGCACCGGTCGGTGTCGGGGCGCGGCGGTCGGCGGCATAGTCCACCAAAGTTGTGTCGGTTTCATGCCCAACGGCCGATATAACGGGGATTTGCGATTCTGCGACAGCGCGCACGACATTTTCTTCGTTGAAAGCCATAAGGTCTTCTAATGAGCCACCACCACGCGCGACAATCAGAATATCAGGGCGCATATGTTCAGGCAGGGCATTAAAGCCGCGTACGGCATTGCTGACTTCATCCGCTGCGCCATCGCCCTGTACGCGTACAGGCCAAAGCAAGACTTCACGCGGGAAGCGGTCTTGTATACGGTGGAGAATATCACGAATGACTGCGCCAGTGGGCGATGTGACAACGCCAATACGCTCTGGCAAGAAGGGGAGCTGTTTTTTGCGGTCTTCAGCAAACAGCCCTTCAGCGGCCAGTTTCTTTTTACGCTCTTCAAGCATTTTGAGCAGTGCGCCTTCACCGGCGAGTTCCATACTTTCAATGATCAGCTGATAGTTTGAACGCTGCGGGTATGTGGTAATGCGCCCTGTACAGATCACATCTAGCCCCTCTTCAGGCTTGATTGATAATTTTGATAGGCTACCACGCCAACAGATGACGTTAATAACTGAATTTTCGTCTTTCAGGTCAGAATACATATGCCCAGAGGAAACGACTTTAACGCGGGAAAGTTCACCGCGCACACGCACGCGACCATAGGCGTCTTCCAACGTGCGCTTAAGGGATAACGCCAAATCAGACACACTCATTTCTGGTGCGTTATTGCCGCGTTCTAGCAGGTTCTGTGTATAGCTGTCATTCATAGGTCGTAATTCGATATTTCTTGTTTTGAATAAATGTTATATTGCCAAGATTATATAGAAAAATAAAGACGTGGGAGATATTCATGAACAAGGGATTTCCTGGCCGCGCATTAAGCATTGCGCAAAATGCCGAAGATTTTCAAGTTGAGAAATTAATTGGGTTCCTAGATTGGGATGCGGATTTTCGTATGCAGGTCGAGGCTACGGCGACCGCGTTGATTAAGCGCGTACGCAATGTGCCGGCCAAGTTCGGTGAGATTGAAGCGCTATTGTTGAAATATCCGCTTTCATCGCCAGAAGGTCTTGGCTTGATGACTTTGGCGGAATCGCTGCTGCGTATTCCAGATAGCGGCACGGCGAATGCGTTGATTAAAGAAAAGCTTGTTCATGGGAATTGGAATAAGGCGGATGATAAAGCTGAAAATGATGGTGATGAGACGCCGCAGAAGAAGCAAGACCTTGTGCTTCGTTTGTTGGCTGAAGGTCTAAATATTTCTTCAAAGACCTATAAAAGCCCGCTTGGTAAAGTTAGCCGCCCGTTTTTATTGCAGGCGTTTAAGCGTTCCATGCGTCAAATGGGGCAGAGTTTTGTTCTAGGTGAGACGATTGAAAAGGCGCTTAAGAAATCAAAGCCGTATCAAAAAAACAGTATTCTATTTTCTTATGATATGCTTGGCGAAGCGGCGCGTACGCAAGAGCAATCCGCAAAGTTTATGGCGAGTTATTTACATGCTATTCAAACTATTGGCGAGGCTGCGAAAAATGATCCGTGTGATGATATTACGCAGCGCCCAGGTATTTCGGTTAAGCTGTCGGCGCTTTACCCGAAATATCATACGGTTTACGCAAAAGACTGTGTGCCTATCTTGACGGAAAGACTACGTCAATTATGCGGCGAAGCGAAAGCGCAGAACATTAACCTTACGGTCGATGCTGAAGAAGTTGAACGCCTTGATATATCCATCGATATAATTGATGCGATACTGGATGATAAAGACTTGGTCGATTGGCAAGGTTTTGGTTTGGCGCTTCAGGCTTATCAACGTTCAGCCGTTGATTTGCTTGACTATTTGCACCGCCGCGCTGTTGAAACGAAGCGTAAATTACAGATACGTCTGGTTAAAGGTGCATATTGGGACACTGAAATTAAAAGGGCACAGGCTATGGGGCTGGATGATTATCCAGTCTTTACCAAGAAAAGCCATACGGATATTTCGTTTTTAGCTTGCGCGAAGAAAATGTTGGCAATGGATTCGCATTTTTATCCAATGTTTGCAACGCATAATGCGCAAACTATTGCATCAATCATCCAAATGGCAGAGCGTTCGGAAGTACGTTTTGAATTTCAACGTCTGCACGGTATGGGGGATGCTGTCTATGACGTTGTGAATGGTGATGATATGGGCCGTGTACGCGTTTATGCGCCCGTAGGTGCGCATGAAGAATTGTTACCTTATTTAGTGCGTCGTATCCTTGAAAATGGCGCGAACAGTTCATTTGTACAACAAATTCGTGATGATGCTGTGCCGATTTCGTGGCTCTCTAAAGACCCGATTAGCCATGCGCTGAATGATAATGAGCGAAATATATTGCCGCCGTCTGACATATATGGCGATGCGCGCGTTAATTCGGCAGGCTATGATATGTCTGATAAAGCGACGCTTGCAGGCTTTATTCAAGGGGCAGAGGCGACCAAAGATGCGTCAGCTCTTCATGCGTCATCTGTGCTTGATGGTGCGCCATATAATGCAGGCTATCCTGAAACGGTGGCGAACCCATCAAACCATGATGATATTGTGGGTACAGCGATGTTTGCGAGCGCAGAGGTCGCTGCGCCTGCGTTTAAAGCCGCCCAGAAGGGCTATAAAATTTGGCGTAAGACAGACGCGGCGCGGCGCGCCGATATATTGTGCCGTATTGCTGATTTATATGAACAGAATAAAGATCACCTCGTCGGCTTAATGATGCGTGAAGCGGGCAAAACTCTGGAGGATGCTTTGGCGGAACTCCGTGAAGCGGTGGATTTCTGTCGCTATTACGCCGCGCATGGCCGCCGCATTTTCAGAAAAGAAGGCATGTTACTGCCTGGGCCAACGGGTGAAGAAAACCGCTTGTTTATGGAGGGGCGAGGCGTTTTTGTTTGTATCAGTCCATGGAATTTTCCGTTCGCCATTTTTACAGGACAAGTTGTCGCGGCATTAATGGCTGGGAACGCGGTAATTGCAAAACCTGCGGAACAAACGCCAATTATCGCTTTTGAAGCAACAAAGTTAATGTTTGAAGCGGGGGTGCCGCATGGTGCGTTACAATTGGTTGTTGGTGATGGCGCGGTTGGTGCGGCATTAGTTGAACACCCTTTTTGCGGCGGCGTGTCTTTTACGGGATCAAACGCGACAGCATTTAAAATTAATCGTACTTTGGCGGCTAAAAATGGGCCGTTTGTACCGTTTATTGCTGAAACAGGTGGGCTTAACACGATGATTGTTGATTCCACAGCTTTGCCAGAACAGGTGGTGGATGATGTTATCATTAGTGCCTTTGGTTCTGCGGGGCAGCGTTGTTCTGCATTGCGGTTGTTGTTGTTGCAAGACGATATTGCGCCGCGTATTTTGCCGATGTTGAAAGGCGCTATGGCTGACTTAACGGTTGGTAATCCGCTTAATATTCATACAGATATTGGGCCGCTAATTGATGCAGAGGCGCATGAGATGCTTACCCGCCACCGTGAAGTTATGAATGGCGTTGGTGAAATTCTGGCGACTGCGCCGCTTGATGATGATGTCGCACAAAAGGGATATTACTTCGCGCCGACGCTTTGCCGTCTAAAAGAATTTGATGATTTAGAGCAAGAGGTTTTTGGGCCATTCTTGCATGTTATGACCTTTAAAGCGGATGAGTTGGAAGATCTAATAGGTAAGATTAATGATACCGGATATGGCCTCACTTTTGGTCTCCATAGCCGCCTTGAAGAACGACACGAGATGCTCTCCGATCTTATAGATGTGGGGAATATATACATTAACCGCCATATGACAGGCGCAGTTGTCGGCTCGCAGCCCTTCGGTGGGCATGGCTTGTCGGGTACAGGACCCAAAGCAGGTGGGCCGCATTACCTTTATCGCTTCGCTTCCGAAAAAGCGATTAGCACCAACACGGCCGCTATGGGCGGGGATGTGCGTTTATTGGTGGAATAATTTGATTCGCTACGTTACATGATGCGGTTGTTAATGCGTAGGCATATACGGGTCATTTCACCAGACTGATTATATTCTGGATGTTCAGGTGATCTGTGGAATATGCCATCATCGCCGCCGTCAAAGACTGCGACATCCCAAGGGGATGTTTGTTGAATGTCTGTTTTATCGCGCACGATGTCTTCGTTACCGAGCCTATTGTTGAATGCTCGTAAGTTCACGTTTGGCGTTTTTAACCATTCAGTGCCTGGTCCTTTATATGTACATAAAAGGCGCGCTTTTAAAATGTCGCCATCATTGTGGAAGCGCACACTGCCCGCTAAGGTGTCGAGCGATAGATTGATTTCGTTGTCTTTAATCATTTCCGCCAATAATTCGCAGTTTTTACGGACATCGGCTAGCCATGTTCCATAGAATGGGTGTTTTAAAACGCTGTCTTCAAGGTGCTGTTCAAAAAGTGCGTTGATTTGATCATTTTTATCGCTTACATCAATTACTGCGTTACAAATATCGAGTGGCTTTTTAAACTGTTTGAAAAAATCTTCTGCGCCGTTTGGAGCCTGTCTTTCATGTATAAACATGCGGTGTGTTTTCTTGGTGAAATCAGCTAAACCAGAATAGCTTGCTGCATAAAAAACATCACTTAATGGTTTTGATATTAAATTGTGCCAAAATGATGATGTTAGAATATTAGACATTTTTCCCTCCACAATGCTAGCGGTACATTACCATAATAAATTTTCTTTTCGCAAGAAAAACTTGTTATGCCGCGTAGAAGCAGGTAAAACGGGGGAAGAACAATATGATATGCGAGAGTAATTTTATGACACAAATCAAAGCCATTATCTGGGATCTAGATAACACTTTATATCGGTTTAGCCATTTATTTGAAGATGCGTGTAATCATATTGCAGGGCGTGTTGTTCGTTCGCTTGGGCTTGATATGGGGGATGACGAAGCCAAGGCGCTTGCCGCTAAGTCTTTTACTACGCATGGTTATTCAATGCGCGTTTTTTTGGAAGAATATGGGCTGTGCCGCGATGCGATGCACCATGAATTTCATAAGCATCTGGATGAGAAAATTTTAGAACGTTCACTGGCTTTGGTTGACCTGTTTGAGCGTTCAGAGCTTCAGCACCTGATTGTCACACACGGCTCGCGTCATTGGGCGGAGCGTGTGTTAGACCATATTGAATTGCGCCGTTTCTTCCCCGATGAACGCATATTGGGGTTAGAAGATTATGATTTCCGCAAAAAGGATGAATCAACTTTTGTCTTTGAAAGAGCTATGGATATGTTGAACTGTCAGGCGCATGAAATGATTATGGCTGAAGATACAGTGCGCAATTTGCATTATCCGCACGCGATGGGCATGAAAACCGTGCTTGTCCATCATGGACGTATTCCAAAAAACGATTTACCGCATGTGCATCATATGGTGAACTCAGCCGAAGAGATATTTGGACTTTTATCTTAAGTTATTTGGGGCCTAACTTTTTGAAGTTGTTACGTTCTTCGCTGTCCCATTTCATAAATTCCCAAGGTACTTTTGCACTAACTTTGCGGAATTGGTCATAGCCGCAAAGTGCAGCATTTTTCATGGATGCTGCGGTAAATTCCCATGCGACGTCAAGCGGACGGCAGGCGTTGTATGTATTGATTTTTGTGTTTTGTGCCCAATTATCCTGCGTTACAATATAGCTAAGCTGAGAGCCGATTATCATGCCTGCATTGAGGGAACGAAAATATGGCACGCCCATGGCGGCATCGCCGACCAAATACCAGTTACGGTCTTCATGCTGCACAGCAAATTTATTAGCGCGGTAAAGCGACAGCGTTAATTTGCTGATTTTTTCTGATCCATCAATAAATTGTTCTTTCGCTTTATTGGCGCGGACGCTTAAATATGTTGCAAGATCATCTGCAAAATTTTGCGGTAGGCGTGGATCGTTTAATGTTAGTGGATCTTTGAAGCTGGCTTCTGGCATGGCGTTATAGGTTGCTTCGTCAACAAAGAAGCGCAGCGAAACGGGGGCTTGTCCGTTCTTTTCTTTGCCGACATATTCAAAAGCCATGCTCGATAGTAATTTATTGGTTTTATATTGCGCGCGGTTCGATAGGGCTTTGGCCGCGCCTTGTGCTTCGTATTTTAGCTCTACCACATATTGTAGTGGGAAGTTTTTAACAGCGTCATCACCCATTAATGCCTGACGTAGGGCGCTATGTGCGCCATCGGCGGCAATAAAATTTGTGCAGTTTGGGTGCTTGGTTATAAGCGTTTCAGGGGAATTAATGCGTTCATAGCATATGGGTATGTCGAGGGCTCGTGCATATTGCTTTAACGCGCTTTCCAGTGCATTTGTGCGGATGAATACGGATTTCCCACCCGCGGCGCCCCAGAAGGCTTTTTTCAAGCTGCTGCCAAGCACGGCATCAAAAAATCTTTGTTCATGCGCATCGCCGCTTTGTTTTGCGTAAAGCAGCATGGAAAGGTTCTCAAGCTTTAGGACATGTGAACGTTTATATTCTTGATAACGCTCATAAACGGTGATGTCGGCATCAGGTTGACGCTTTTTGATTTGAATGGCAGTCCAAAGGCCGACTGGCCCGCCGCCTGTAACAACATATTCTGTTCCCATGTTAAAACATCCCTTATTTTTGATTAGGGATGTTCTAGCATTTTGTTTGTTCTTATGTCAATACGGGTGGCGTTATTCTTTGAGCGCCAGTGCAGAAATGCCAACTTCTTTTGAAACCATTTCATAAATGGCTTCTTCTGAAAGTTCGCCGCCAGTGCCGAATTCTTTTACGTGGTAAGCACAAGCAGCATCCATCGTCATGATGGATTTATCTGGCTGATTACGTTTGCGCATATATTTTTCGGTAAGACGGACAATTTCGCGGCACTTCTCGTCAGGAATCTCAATGCCGTGGTGCTTGATAAAGCCTGGGCGTACAGCCTGAAGAATTTTAAAGGCACCTTCAGCATCTGGGATGGATAGATTTACTTGTTGGAAACGACGGTCCATCGCCGGATCAACGCCAATATACATACGGTATTCGTCTTTGGTTGTCGCGCCAATCACATATAACGCACCAGATGTCAGGTAAGGTTTCATCACTTCAGAAAGGCCTTTATAGGAGCTGCCCTCACATGTCGGCATGATTTGGTGGATTTCATCGATAAAGAGAATGTTTAATCCGTAGTCAGGGTGGCCATAACGTTCACCAATCGCTTTAAGCAGCGGCACAACACGCCCTTGGAACTCTGAGATAGAGGCTGTACCCGCCGCCATGGCAGCAAGGTCAATTTCTAATAGGCGGCAACCTTTTAGCTTGTCTGGCACATTGCCTGATACAACCTGCTGCGCTAGGCCAACACATAAAGCTGTTTTACCCACACCGGCGGGGGCTTGTAACATAGCGTTTTTACGGCCTTTTTGTAGGAGAATAAGAATAACTTGGTCAATCTCGACATCACGACCGTGAATAGGGTCGTACATGCCTTGGGACGCATTATAAGTGAAGTCATTACAGTATTTCTGTATGAGCTCATTCATTTCTTCATCTGAGTATTTAAAATCTTCTTTGTTCTTATACGCCATAATTTTGGTCCTAATATGTTTCGTCTATGAATTTGTCTTTGGTGAAGCCCTGCAGATAAAGCAGTGTAGTTAAGTCGCTATATTTTATCGTATGACGCAGGGCTTTTTCAAGGCTTGGCTTTGGGTAATAGCCAATGCCTAATGCTGCAGCATCTAACATCGCTAAATCATTCGCGCCGTCACCAACCGCCATGGTGTCTGCTGCGGTGAGGGATAATTTAGCCATATAATGGTTAAGAAAGTCTTCCTTGGCAGATTTATCAAGAATAGGGTCACGTACCGTACCGAGAATTTCAGTGTCACTGACATCTAATATATTACCGTGATTATAAGCAAAGCCGCATTTGCGTGCGACATATTCGGTAAACATTGTAAAACCGCCTGATACAAGCACGCAGGTTGCCCCATGTTTAGCCATAGTTTTAATCAGGGTTTGTGCGCCGCTATTGAGTGTAGTTTCTTCCAAGGCTTGCTTCAGAATAGAAAGCGGCTGCCCTTTTAGCATGGATACGCGTTCGCGCAGCGCTTCTTTGAAGTTTAATTCACCATTCATGGCGCGGGCGGTAATGTCCGCGACTTTGTTACCAATGCCAGCAATATGTGCGATGTTGTCTAATGTCTCATCAGCAATAATCGTACTATCCATATCCGCGAGCAGGAGTGCTTTGCGGCGGTTATTTTGCGCAATACAGAAAATATCAATTTGCTGTTCGGTGCCGAAAAGCTTGAGCGTTTTTAATTGGTCGGTCGTTAATTGGTCTAATAAATATATTTCAGCGGCTTGATGTTGGCCTAACCAGCGCGGCGGTGTATCCGTCATCGGGATGGCCATTTCGTCTAGCAAGCTTTGAATGTGCGCAATATGCGCTGTGCTGAGTGTTTGGTCGACACCGGAAACTAAAATGAGAGCAAAATTCATTGGCGCGCTTTGATGTTTGGGGCTAGACAGAAACTGGGTAAAAGACTATGTTTGCATTACAGCATTTATTCTATGACTTTATCATGAGTTAGCCTTTAACAAAAGGCGTAATGCACAGCATAGAGCCAATTATATGAGGGGCAAATGGCAATTGTAAGCGGCGGCCTGTTTAGCAGGTTAAAACATACCAAAGCGAATATGAATCACCAAATGGCAGAGAAGCCAGCAGCGGCCAATGATGCGCGCGGCGTAAAGCCCTTGTCTGCCCGTTCAAAAGTTTCTCTTAGCAAGCGTGAGGGTGCGTAAATGAAACCACAGCAAAAACCTGTAAATCCAAATTTTTCATCTGGCCCATGCGCGAAACGTCCTGATTGGTCGTTAGATAATTTAAAAGGTGCATTGCTCGGGCGCTCGCATCGTTCTGGTATTGGTAAGGCACGCTTGAAAGAAGTGATTGAGTTACAGCGTAGCTTGCTGGGTATTCCAGACGATTATTTAATCGGCATCGTGCCGGCATCAGATACAGGCGCTATTGAAATGGCGCTATGGTCAATGCTTGGCGCACGCGGTGTGAATGCGCTTGTTACGGATAGTTTTTCGGGGGACTGGGCGAAGGATATTAAAGATCATCTAAAATTAACGGATGTCGAGACATTTACAGCTGATTATGGTGACATGGTTGACCTATCAGCGGTTGATACGGACCGCGACACGGTATTTGTGTATAACGGGACAACGGCGGGTACGCGCCTGCCGAATTTGGATTGGGTGAAGGCGGATCGTCAGGGCTTAACCTTCTGCGATGCGACGTCAGCCGTATTTGCCTATGATATGGATTGGTCAAAATTGGATGTCACGACATGGTCATGGCAGAAGGTTCTGGGCGGTGAAGCGGCGCATGGTATGCTTGTCCTGTCGCCGCGTGCGGTTGAGCGTCTTGAAAGCTATGTGCCAGACCGCCCGCTGCCGAAAATATTCCGTATGACTAAAGGCGGCAAAGTTAATGCAGGGCTGTTTGTTGGGGAAACTTTAAATACGCCATCTATGCTTGCCGTGGAAGATTGCCTTGATGCTTTGCGCTGGGTGGATTCGCTCGGCGGGGTGAAGGCATCCATTCAACGCTGCGATGATAATTTGGCGGCCATAGCGCGCTGGGTGGATAAAACTGATTGGGTAGCGTTTTTGGCGGTAGATGAAGCTGTGCGTTCATCTACATCTATCACATTAAAAATTACTGACCCATGGTTCACGGCGTTGGCTGATGATGACCAAATGCCGTTTATTCAGGCGATGATCAAGTTGCTTGAACAAGAAGGCGTTGCGTACGACATTAAATCATACCGTTCAGCCCCTGCGGGCTTGCGTATTTGGGGCGGTACAACGATTGAATCGTCTGACCTCGCCATTTTGACTGAATGGTTAGATTGGGCATATGCTGCCGCTAAAGCAGAGGCATCCGAAAAAGCGGCTTAACTATATATTATGGGGAGGATAATATGAGCAATAATTTAAAACGGTACTTTTTCGATACTGAATTTCTTGACCCATCGGCTGATGGTTTTGCGATTGAGTTTATAAGCCTTGGCATCGTCGCGGAAGATAACCGTGATTTCTATGGCGTGTATGAAGGCTTGGATGAGCAAGCGTGTTTGAAATCCGCATGGGTGAAAGCCAATGTGATGGCGAAACTGCCCGAGAAAAGCAAGTGGGTTGGCCTTGATGATATGCGCCGTGGGATTATTGATTTAATTGAACCATGCGATAAAGTTGAGTTCTGGGCGAAGAATGGTACATATGATTTTTACATTATGTGCCGCTTGTTTGGTGGGTTATCTGGCTTACGCGATACGCTTTTGCAGGAAAAAGGCATTCAGAATGTTCGTTTTTGTGATAGCAATGATTTGCGCCGCGAACTTGGTTATCCGCAATTGCCTGATGCGGATGAGGCAGATAAGCATGATGCGTTATTTGATGCACAGCTAGAAAAAATCCAATACGACCATATGATGCATTTAAAAAACACGCCTAAACCGTAATTATATCTATCGTTGTTTTCTTTTCTAAGGTATTGAAAATAATATTATATTAGCTTTTTGTAAAAATATTGTTGACACGCCCTTCTGTTTTATGTAAAAACATGAGCAGAATTTATGTGTGAGACTATGAGGATTGTCATGTACCAAGCAAATATGAATATTGAAGAAATTGATGGCGCAAATGAAAACTTACCAGCAGATATTGCCGTGATTAAGGCGGGTGGTTATGCGGAGGCGCTTGCCAAAGTTATTAAAGTTTCTGACGCAGATAAGCGTGTCGGTCTGGTTGTATGGCAAGGGGCGGGGGATATTATTCCTGCGGGTATTCGTAAAGCGCTGAAAGAGCCATCTAAGCAAATTTCCCGTCGTAATTTTAATATCGCCTCTAAATTTAATGTTGATGGGGGGCGTGGTTTGTCTGCAGGCGTCGTCGATGAAGACCTTAAAGCGCATTTTGAAAAAATGAATGATAAGTCGGCGCGTTATGGTCAGGTGGTTGTTCAGGATAATCATGCCAGTGCGTTATCAACGCATGTGCATGATTTATGTGCCGCATTTAATGCGTATTCACCTGTAACGGAATATAAGCGCCTTGATCGTTTTCAAACATGCCAATCACAAGTTTTTTGGCATCGTGACAACCATAATCAGTTTAATATGTGCCGCGTTATTCGTAATATTGAAGGCGCAGGTACAATTTTTATGGAAGAGAGCAATATTGGCGGCGTTGGTTATAATGGTGCGCTATGCCTAAATAACTGGAAAGAGGCAACGGGCTGGATGTTAAAGTCATGGGATATGGCCTTTATGCTGCCGACTGTTAAAGGCGGTATCGGTCATACATGGCCTGCACAAGAGTTAAATGCGCAGTTATTTTCAAGTTCTGCACAACGCCATTTTGAATCCATTGACGTAACAACCGCAGCGCCAATTTTTTCGCAGCGATAAGTTACAGGTTATTCGTTAAGATCAGCGCCGATGTGATTCACGTCGGCGTTTTTTTATTGCGTGATTAGGTTTTAAAAAATCAACTAATCATTATATGACGCATTTAAGATGCGTTGTTTTGCTTCTTCTTGGGCGGCGGTTAGGGCGGTTTCATTTTCTGCGCTAGCGCTTTCACCTTCTGGCGCGGCTTCTACTTCGGCGCTTTTTTCTTCTGTGATCTCGTCTATGGCTGCAGCCATTTTGACTTCTTCAGGGCTATAAAGGACTGGCACGGGGTAGCCGCTGCGGGCATCAAAAGCTTTTTGGGCGATGTCCCAGTTAATCTTATCTGCGCGGTCTTTCGCTGTTTTTTTAATATAAGCAATTTGGTCGCTGCTTAGTTTTTGCGCTGTAACTTTGCCTTTTTTTTCCATTTCGTCGGCAAGCTCTTGCCCTGCATGCGCCTCGATATAGAGCATATCTTCGACCCAGCCGACTTTAAGTGCTTGGTCAACAACCGTGACGGGGGTTTTGACATCAATAAGGTCGTATGCTTTGACGATGGCTTCAGGATACATGCGAATGCAGCCAGAGCTGACGCGGCGGCCAATGCCATAGGGACGATTTGTGCCATGAATGGCATATTGTGGCCACCCTAAATACAGGGCGTGCGTACCTAGTGGGTTGTCAGGGCCCGCTTCGACAACTTCCGGCAGGTCTGGGTCTTCTTTACGCATGCGTTCTGTCGGACGCCAAGATGGACCAATGGCTTTGCGGACAACTTTTGTAGTACCCAATGGCGTTTGAAGGCCTTCGCGCCCTATGCCAATGGGGAAGGTTTTTGGCGCATTTCCATCTTTGTCAAAATAATAAAGGCGCATTTCAGCCAAATTGATTACAACGCCTTCGCGCGGGGCGTTGGGCAGTATGTGGCGCTTGGGTAATATAACTTCCGTGCCTTCGCCTGGTATCCATGGGTCTAAATGAGGGTTGGCGGAACGGATATCAACAAAGCCCAAGTTATTTTTGCGCGCAAGGTGGATTAAAGTGTCTTCATATTTCGCCGTATATTTTTCAGTATTGCCAATATAATCAAGGGCGTAATGTTTTTCCTGATGGGCAGGCTTTTCTATCTCTTGCTTATGCTTTTTTTGTGCGGATGGGCTTGATATGACGTTATCTTTTTCAAGCTGCTGACGCACATCGTCAGGAATGGCGGATGCAAATGGCGCAGCCACAGGCAGTAAAGATAATAAGGTGATGCAAAGTAAGGCGCGAGAATTAAGCATAAGGTGATAATTAACTTGTTGTGGTTTGTGTGGTTGTGGCAATTAAAACTTGCCTTTATATATAGCGGGACTAGATTGCATGACAAGTATAAAGCATGCTTATAATAGCAGAAAAACTCATAATTTGTGAAAATTTAATATGTCCGAACCAGAATGCACCGATACTGCGCCGTCTAATATACATATGGCACGTAATGGTGCGTCGCGTAACTTAACCGAAGGCGCGGTGTCTAAACACTTGCTGCGTTTGTCTATTCCGATGGTTTGGGGCATTTTTTCGATCATTGCCATACAGCTTATTGATATGTTTTATATCGGTTTGCTGGGTGAGCAAGCATTGGCAGCAATTAGTTTTACCTTTCCTGTAACTTACGCAGTGTTTTCGGTGTTTATGGGGTTTGGCGTTGCAATGTCATCTGTGGTGTCACGCTTAATTGGCGCGGGGGAGCATATAAAGATGCACCGCGTGTTGTTTCATGGTTTTATTTTAGTGGCGCTGTGCGGCACGATCTGTGCGGTGCTTGGAAACTTCTATGCGCGCGATATCTTTGCTTTAATGGGCGCAGAGGGCGCGGTTCTCGATGATTTGCTTGGCTACATGCATATATGGTTTGCCGGCGTTGTTCTGGTGAGTTTACCAATGATTGGTAACTCTGCAATGCGCGCCTGTGGGGATGCGCGTATACCGGCTCATGTGATGGGTGTTAGCGCGCTGACCAATTTAATTATGGATCCGATTTTGATTTTTGGATGGCTTGGCTTTCCAGAAATGGGGATGGAGGGCGCTGCATTAGCCACAATTTTATCATATTTCGCGGGTTTAGTGATTGGCCTTTATATCATGATTTTCAAGATGAAAATTTTGGTGAATCCTGCTGAATTTGGTTGGCTTAAAGATTTTGGTGACTCTGCGCGCCGTTTGGTCGTTATTGCGGTTCCTGCGGGTACTACGAGCGCCATTCAGCCATTGTTACAGGCTTTCGTTACAGCGCTTTTGGCGGGGAGCGGCGCTTATGCTGTGGCGGCTTATGGCGTGGTGACGCGGGTGGAGGCTTTCTTGTTTGTGCCAATTATGGCGATGTCGACCGGGCTTGCCCCGATTATCGGGCAGAATTTTGGTGCGGGGCTTTATGGTCGCGTGTATGAGGGACTGCATTTCTGGATGCGTTTGGCGTTTTTCTGGTCATTATTAACGGCGGTGTTGATGATGGCGCTGGGCGGTTTTATTACATCGTGGTTTTCTGATAATGCGCAGACGATTAAACTGGCACAGCTATATTTCTGGATTGTGCCTGTGACGTATATTCTGGCGAATATATTGCCAGGGTGGGCGTCTGCGTTTAATGCCGTGGCAAAGCCGCATTTGGCGTTTGTGATTTTGATTTTCCGCATGTTGGTGTTGAGTGCGCCAGCATGTTTAGTTGGTGCGCATTTAGCTGGCGTGACGGGCATTTTCCTTGGTTTGGCGGTGGCAAATATTCTTTCTGGCACGCTCACGCATGTTCTTGGGTGGCGTTATATCTCGCGTTACGCATAAATATGCGGTAAAATAGAATAAATATAACAACAAAAGATATTTGTGATGCGCATGTTTATAACGGCATCGGGAACCGGACAGAATTGGCGGGATGTCGTTCAGCATCTGCTGAAAGATATTATGGCGCAAATTGAACAAAGCGATGTGCGCCCAAACTTAGCTTATCTTTATATCACTGATAAATTGGCGCGTGATGCGCAAAGTATTGTTGAAATTTTACGTTCAGTTAGCGGTGTGCAGCATTGGGTCGGTGTAACTGGCGCGGCCGTATTTAGTGAGCATGCCGTTCATTATGATAAGCCTGCGGCATCTTGTGCTTTGCTGAAGGTTGACGATAATGCCTTTGCGCACCTGACATTGTCAGAGGGCAATTATCAAGTAGATTTAGAAAAGTTCATAGATGCCTATCGCGAAAGCGAAGCTTACATTGGGCATTTTTATTTTCACCCAGAGCTTGGGTACCGTCCTGATTTTATCGTTGGGGATTTATATGAGCAGACCTTAGGCTTTATGACGGGCGGTGTATCATCGGCGCGCGGAACGCATTGTGTATTTTCTGAAAATTCTTATGATTGCCTGGTTTCTGGTTATGGATTTTCAGAAGATGTTCCGATTGTTTCAGCGCTGTTTGAAGGGTTCGAGAATATCGGCCGAGAGCATCAAATTACAGATTGCCGTAAGAATGTTATTTATGCATTAGATGGGCGTATGGCGACATCGGTGCTTTCTGATGATATGGCGGAATGGCTGGAATCCGCTTTGTCCAACGACAGTGCCGATGCAAAACCCACCCTGGCAGAGCATTCATTGGATGATTTAATGGCTTATCTGCCCGCTCAAGGCGTGGAAATGCAGCTAGCCTTTCGTTATTATCAAAACGACATGGCTAAGCGTAAAATTAAGCATATTACCGCACAAAATGAGAGCGAAGGGACAATTGCATCAACGTATCGCGCCGCGGAAGGCGGTCATGTGTCTTTTGTCTTCCGCAACCCTGCGGCGCTTAAGAAAGACTTAGCGCGTAGTTTGATGGATTTGCGCGTACGTTTAAATGCAGAGGGGCAGCTAGATGCCTTGAAAGGCGGCATATATATATCCAATTTCTCGCGCTTTGATAAAGATGCAGCGGATATAGAGCTTGTCCTTATCCGTGAAATTCTAGGAGACATCCCGATAGCAGGGTTTTATGCGGCGGGGGAGGTGTCGCATAATAGTTTATATAATTTTACGGGTGTATTAACCCTGTTTCTGTGAAAACTTGACTTAACATTACGGGGCTATGGGGCTATACTCGAGCGACTATAATTAATCGTCGAGGGTGAACACTATGCTATGTCTTTCTAAAACCTTGCGCAAAACACTTATGTCAGTGGGTGCGGCAATGGTCTTCTTCTCCACAGCTTTGGCGCAAGCGCAAACTGTGCCCGAAATGCCAGATACGTTAAAGGATTTGGCAGATAAAGGGGCGCAAGTACGATTTTTGGGGGATGACTTAGGATTATCAGGCTGGTTTGTTTTTATGAAAGGCTCGCAACAGTTTTTTTATGAAACCGCTGATAAAAAAGCGTTAATTTCTGGTGTGCTTTATAACGATAAAGGTGAATTGGTTACCTCAGAGCAGCTTAAGCGTTTACAGTCTGATGATCAGGATATAATTGATCAATTTACAGGCGGTATAGCGGCGGAGCCTGCTGCTGAGAAAACGGCCTCAACCTCAACTTTGCCTAGTCAAAGTGAATATGAAACATTATCCCCTTCAGAGCAGCTATTTGTTACGATCGAGCATAGTAATTGGGTATCGTTGGGCGATAAAGATGCGCCAGTTGTTTACAGCTTTGTTGACCCTTTATGCCCACATTGTCATGACTTCGTGAATGAGCTTCGCCGCGGTTTTTTGAAGCGTGGTATGGTGCAGCTTCGAATTGTGCCTGTCGGTTTGATGGGGGCGGACAGCATGAAAAAGGCGGCCTTTCTATTAAGTGCACCTGATGCGGCCGATCGTTTTTACAAACATCTGGATGGCGATGAAAAAGCCTTGCCTGTTGAGAATAATTTTAATACAGATGGGGTTGAGCTGAATATTGATATTATGCGCGGCTGGGGACTGGATGTTACGCCATTCTCTATATATCGCGATGCTGCAGGTAAAGTGAAAATCATCAAAGGCATGCCGTCGCGCCTAGAAGAGATGATTGGCGATCTGCCATAAGAAAATAATATTTAGCGAAATCAGGATGGGTTTGAATAAGGTAGTAAAATGGCACAATCATCAGAAATGATCGGGCAAATTGTTGAAAAGCTAGGCATGCCGATTATTGCGGCAGTTAGTGAAGTTGAACGACAAAAGCAGGCGATGGGGCGCGTGCAAGGGGTTCAGTCAGATGAAGCGCAGGCGCGTTTGGTTGCTGAATTGCTAGGTAAATCAACTGAGCTCGGTTTGATGCTGTTCCGCAGTTTTGATATAAATGAGCCAACGGAAAGCCGCGCTGACGCGGCACGCTTGGGGTTAACGGCATTGTCGAGCACCGTAATTGCCAATTTATATGGTATGACGGGGCGTATTCCTGGCGAACCTGAATTGCAGCGCCTTGAAAAGGTTGTGCAGTCCGTTGTCGCATTTTCTGATAATTATGAAACTGGCCAAGATGCTACGCAGGTTATGGCGGCGGCGGATGTTGAGAAAGCAGGCGGCCTCTCTGTGCTTGATTATTCGGCAGTGCATTATGCATCGGCGTTAATTCCAGTTGTGAATGCGGTTGCAGCTTTCCCGTTTGGGCGCCCTGAAGACCAGTTGATGAAAGAAGTTATGCAGCGTCTTATGGGTGTTGTAAGTGCGGTTGCTTCTCGCCTTTATGCGGGTTTGAACGATGCGCAAAAGAAATCCGTTGAGCTTGCCTTGATGAAAGTTGCGGCAAATACATATGCGCAATGCCATTTCGCAGAAATGACGCAGCTGATGTCGTCGGGCGATCAACAAAAAATGATGGCGCAAAATTTGTCTATGGATGGCATCTGGCAAGCTTTTGATAAGCGTTTCAGCATGTTGGAAACGGTTGTCACGTCATTGAGCGGCGCAGATCAAGCGTCATCTTCTGGATCATCTGGCGTTGCGCCGAGCGCGCCGCCGCCGCCGGCAGCCCCTCCACCAGTCGAGACGGCTCCGCAGCAGCCTGCCGCCGCTCCAGTTGATATAACGCAGCCACCACCAGCAGCACCAGTGGATGTGACTCAGCCTGCCGCTGCGCCTGTAGAGCCACCGCCGCCCGCCGCGCCGGCAGCAGATTCTTCTGATCCAATGGCCTTCTTCTCTGCGCCGCCACCAGCGAGCGAAGAATAGAGTAAAGGGCGTAGACTATGTTTACTGAAGCTTTGGCATCTTGTTTAATTTTAGCGGCACAGACCTATAATGTGCCGCCTGCTGTGCTTTATGGTATTTATAAGGTTGAGGGCGGCAAGGTAGGAATGGCGAATCGTAATACAAACGGTACTTATGATTTGGGTCCAATGCAGATCAATACAGTTTGGTTAAAAGAGCTGACGAAGCATTGGCGCGTTAATCAGAAAACGGCGATTCATTGGCTGCAAAATGATGAATGCACCAATGTTGGCGTTGCTGCATGGATTTTGCGCAGCCATTTGGATGAAACAAAATCCTTACCTAAGGCCATCGCCTATTACCATTCGCGCACCCCTAAAATTGGTGAGGCTTACCGTAAGCGTGTTGTGCGCGCCATGTATAATGAGGGGTTGATTACAGGAAAGTGATAGAATTACGCGTAATCTGTCCTTTATAACTGTATTTTATCTGTTGCACGCGCTTGTGTTTTATCCCGAACCGTTTTATTGTTTTTGTCAGGTTTTTTAATTGATGTTTTTAAATAGTAGCAGGAGTCTGCAAACAATGACTAAACGTGTCCCCCTTCTTTCTGTGTTATCAAGCTGTTCTATTTTTATGGCAGCAAGCCTTGGTGCATCACATGTTCAGGCTGGTTTTGAATGGGTTCCTGCAGACCACGCGCCTCCGCCGGCGCTTCATAAGCCGCAAGAGGTTATTACGCCAGAGCTACAATACACTGCGCCACAGATGAGCGAAATGCATGTTGAAACAACGCCAGAAGCTGAGCCTGTTAAGGTTATGCATCATGTTGCGGTAACGCCAGAAGGCGACGCAGCAGTTGGTTCAGAAGATATGCCAATGCCTGTTACAGAAGATGTTACAGAAGCTGAAGTGCAGACAGAAGAGGTCGCGGTTATTGAGGCAGAAGTGATCGAGGCTCCTGTTGAGGAAGAAGCAACTGAAGAAGTTGTTGTGGTTGAAGAAGAAATCGTTGTTTACGAAGAAACAATGCCGAAAAAAGAATATGCAATGGCATATGGTTTCGGTAAAGAAATGCCGCTCGCATTGGCGCTTCGTCAAATTGTTCCGGCTAGCTATGCGTTTTCATTTGATCCTGCGGTAAAGATTGGTACGCGCGTATCATGGCAGGGCGGCGAAGCATGGAACGTTGTGTTGAAAAAAGCGCTTTTAAACCAGAATTTAGCTGCAACTGTATATGATGATATGGTGCTTGTGCGCCCATCAACGCATGCCGATGTTGCAGAAGTATCAGAAGTGGCATCTGCGCCTGAAATGGCTGTCGAAGAAGAAGCATCTGCAGCTCCTGCTGAGTTGGCAATTGAGGCGGACCAGCCGGCATATTTTGATGCGGCACACAGCTGGACAGCGGCTGAAGGGCAAACATTACGTAGCGTCCTTGCCAAATGGTCTGACAAAGTTGGTGTTGAATTGCACTGGGATAATTTATATGACTTCCCAGTTGTCAATAACTGGACATATGAAGGTGATTATGTGCACGCTGTTGATGGCCTACTTACCGCTTTTGAAAACGAAACACCAAAGCCAGCTGGCCGTTTGCATCCAAATGCACCTGAAGGCCCTGCCGTATTGGTGGTCAGCGTCACAAGCGCTGAATAAGCTTTTACTCGCTTAAATTAATATTATTTCTGTGAAAGGATGCGTCTATGGTTTCTCCTGTTGAATTAACGCAGGCGCTCATCCGCTGCCCATCTGTGACGCCCGAAGATGCTGGTGCGCTTAAAACATTAAGTGATGTCCTTGATGCAGCTGGCTTTACAACGCATCGCCTGCGTTTTGAAGA
Source organism: Alphaproteobacteria bacterium (assembly GCA_002690045.1). GTDB lineage: Bacteria > Pseudomonadota > Alphaproteobacteria > Micavibrionales > Micavibrionaceae > UBA2705. The sequence goes on from NZDE01000010.1 coordinate 25,279, forward strand.
AGATGGCACCGCGCCGATTGATAATATATTTTCAGTTATTGGTGAAAAAGGTAAGGGTAAGCATTTATGTTTTGCTGGGCATACGGATGTTGTGCCAACGGGCCCTGAATCCAAATGGACATATCCGCCATTCGCTGCAGAAATTCATGATGGTAAACTTTATGGACGTGGCGCTGCCGATATGAAAAGCAATGTTGCGTGTTTCGCTGTGGCAGCATTGCGTTATGTTGAGAAACATGGCGTTCCTAATGGGCAGATTAGTTTGTTAATTACTGGTGATGAAGAAGCCGAAGCTGTGAACGGCACGGTTAAAGTCCTACCATGGATGGATGCGGAAGGCTTTATTCCTGATGCTGCTTTGGTCGGCGAGCCAAGTAACCCTGAAGTCCTTGGGGAGTACATAAAAATTGGACGCCGTGGGTCATTTAATGGGGATTTGTTAATAAAAGGCAAGCAAGGCCATGTCGCTTATCCGCATTTGGCCAATAACCCTGTCCCTATTATGGCGAAGGTCGCGGCTGCACTTACTGATGCGGTACTTGATACGGGCAATGCACATTTTCAGGCCACTAATTTAGAGGTAACCTCTATCGACGTTGAAAATAGGGCGGATAATGTTATCGCCGCGGATGCGCGCGCGAAGTTTAATATCCGTTTTAATGATGAATGGACGGTGGAAACGCTTGAAGCTGAAATTCGCCGTATCATTGAAACAGTCACGAAGGATTATGAACTGAATATCCGTTGTAATGCACATAGCTTTGTCACTGCGCCGTCTCCTTATACAGATGTGGTCGTTGGCGCAATTAAAGATTTAACAGGGCGCACGCCAGAGCTAAGTACGTCAGGCGGGACATCGGACGCGCGTTTTATTGCGCAATATTGTCCTGTTGTTGAATTTGGCATTATTAATGCGACCAATCATCAAATTGATGAGCATGTAAAAGTTGATGATATCGAAAAACTGACGGATATATATGAAGAAATAATTCGTCGTTACTTTAATGACTAAGGAAAGGATCGTCTTATGCGTTTATTTCAAATTTTAAGTGTAATTTTTAGCCTAAGTTTTTTGCCTGTGGCGCAGGCTGATGTGTTGCCAGCGGATGGCGCATCAGTACATTTTGATAAGGCCTATGCGTATCCAACTGCACCGTCACAGAAAAATGGCGCGGTATTTGTAAAAGTACAGAATTTGACGGATCAAGCGGTTAAAATTGTGCGTGCGGCATCCCCTGTTGCGGGCATGGTTGAATTACATACCCATTCCATGGAAGATGGACATATGAGTATGTATCCAGTTGATTATTTCACAGTACCGGCAAATGAAACACATGAATTAAAGCCGGCGGGTGACCATGTGATGTTGATGATGCTACATAATCCGTTAAAAACGGGTGAGGTTTTCCCAGTGACGTTTACTTTGGATGATGGCTCAGAACATACAATTGAAGCCAATGTTATTTCTTTAACGCAGTAAAGCCATGTCCAAAACTATCGAATATATCGCCTTTGATTTAGGGCGGGTTATTGTTGAATGGAATCCAGCTTATTTATTTGACGACTTAATCCCCGATGTTGCGCGCCGTCAATATATGCTCGAGCATGTTGTGACGATGGATTGGATTGAGGAGGTTGATCGCGGTAAGACGCTTTCACAGGCTGTAGAAGAACGTAGCGCTTTATTCCCTGATTTTGCGGAAGAGTTGCAAGAATATGGCGCACGTTGGATTGAAACAATTCCGCATTTAATAGACGGCACTTTGGCGCTGAAACTACGCTTGAAGACTGCAGGGTATCCATTATACGCGCTCTCAAATTTTGGGCGCGATACATATGAAGACGCCGTCAAAATATACCCTGAACTGGCGGATTTTGATGGCGCAGTTATTTCGGGGCATGAAAGAGTAATTAAGCCTGAACCTGAAATTTATCAGATTCTGCTGACGCGATATGGCTTAACGCCTGAAAAGTTGCTGTTTATTGATGATCGCGCCGATAATGTGGCGCAGGCACAAGATTTAGGCATACAAGCAGTTCAGTTTATAAACGCGGAAAAACTTGAGGCAGATTTGATACGTTTATCTGTGCTGTGATGGATCGTTTGGGGATTACGCATTAAGATGCGCTGAATCATCTTGCGCGGATAATCTTCATTATGATAGCTGTAAAGATATTCAATGATTGAGATTTATTAAGGAGCCTTGGCAAATGAGCGAGAGCAATGTTGCGGTTATCCCGCAGGCAGAACCAGAAGATGAAACAGTACAAGATGTTGGCGGCGTTACTGGCGCACAGCTGAAACAATATATTGAGCGTATTGAGCGCCTTGAAGAAGAGAAAAAGGCCCTTGCGGAAGACATCAAAGAAGTCTACGGCGAAGCAAAAGCGATGGGCTTTGATGGCAAAGCGATGCGCCAATTGGTTAAATTGCGCAATATGGACAATGAAAAGCGCCGCGAAGAAGAGGAAATTCTTGAAGTTTACAAGGCCGCTATTGGTCTTGCGTAATATTATAAAAACTATATAAATTTAATAGAGCCGCATGTTTATGCGGCTTTTTCTTTAGTTTATTGCGTATTGTTTTGAATGTATATTCAAAAGGATTATAAAATATATTAGGTGTAGAAAATATAGGTATTTTTATCCCTCTATGGTATATTAGTTAAATATATTATTTTAATCTTTTGTGTGGGTTTTGCCTATGAATGATACCTATGGTCTAAATTTAATAAAAACATATTTAAGTAAGCTAGATTTAGTTAAAGCATCTGAAATATTTCATAAAGAACTTAAAGAACAGCTCGCGCTGGAAAGTTGCGAAGCACATCTCGAAGCTCTGCTCGAAGGAGAGGACGCGATAATTGAAGGTATGTGTGCTGCGTCCCTGCCCACAGCGTATCAGGCGGTTTTACGTACGTTATTAGAACAAGTTTTTAGCTTAAAAAAACCGTTCCGTAACGTTAAAGATTTTGATGCCTTAGCGCTCGCTATAACGGATATTTTTATGAGGGCTTTGTCTAATGTGACAGCGGTGCCTACCGATGCTGTTGATGAGGAGGGTATCAAGGATAAAATTGCCATGCGGGTCATGGATAATGCTGTGGATTCCTCTATGGCGATTAATAACCTATTCATTGAATGTTTGAAGGCAGAAGACATCGCTTTAGATGTTGACCATCGTGTTAACTCTATATCCGCTGCAATTGAGGAGATGACGGCAACAGTTGCGACGATTAGCCAGAATACATCTGAGGCGCTTGAATATTCAGCTCAGGCGCGCGAAAATGCGCAGCAAGGCCGCCGTGCATCTGACCAATCGTTAGAAATGATGAATGTGATGAAAACGGCGGTACAGGCTACGGCAGTAAAGACGGAAGAATTATCAAGTTCATCAAAACAAATTGAAGGTATTATCTCTAAGATTCAGAAGATTGCCGAACAGACAAACTTACTTGCACTTAATGCAACGATTGAAGCCGCACGCGCCGGTGAGGCAGGTAAAGGTTTTGCTGTCGTCGCGAATGAGGTTAAGGGGCTTGCCAATGAAACTAGCCGTGCGACTACAGAAATCGCTGAAATCATTGGGGCTTTGGTCGGGGCAATTGAAGAAATTGCTACGTCAATGGACCAAGTGAGCTTGTCAGTTGACACGAGCAGTCAGAACGCCGCAGATATTCAGCAGCGTGTATCCGTGATTGAGGAGCATGCAAATTTAGTTAGTGAGCGGATGAAAGATATCTCACATGCGCTTAAAGAGCAGGGACAAGCCTCGTCTGAGATTGCGCAGGCTTCTGTTAAAATTCTTGAAAATTCAGCATTGAATAGAGAGGCAAGCGCCCTAAACGCACAATATAGCCGTCAGGCTTCACGGAAGAATGGGGCGCTGATCGCGAATATGGCGGAACTTACAAAAGGGCGGCGTGCAAGCGTTATTAAGCTTGCTAAATCTGACCATGTGGTTTGGAAACGTAAGCTTGCGGACATGCTATCAGGGCGCGCTGAATTGAATGATGCAGAACTGAAAGACCATACGCAATGCCGCTTAGGGAATTGGTATTATGGCCTTGATGATCAAAGCATTAAAGATTTACCAGCATTCTCTGCGTTAGAACAGCCGCATGCAGAAGTCCATAAATGCGGTATCGAGGCATTTCAATTATATAAGAATGGTAATCATGAGGGGGCATTTGCCAAGATGGATGCGCTGGAAGGCGCATCACAGCAGGTTATATCGATCTTGAATGAGATCGACAGCGTTATTTCAAGGTGATTGTTTAAGATCAAATTTTGTCGTTACCGCGCGGCAGTGCGGCGATGCCCGTGCGGCTGATTTGGCTGAGGCCGAGGGGCTGCATCATTTCGACGAGGGCGTCAATTTTTTCTGGTGTTCCTGTCGCTTCAAAAGTTAAAGAATCTATTGTTGTATCAACGACTTTTGCACGGAAAATTTCGGCTGTACGCATTGCTTCTACGCGTTTTTCTCCCTGTCCGCTGACTTTGATGAGGGCGAGTTCACGTGCCACATGTGGACCAAGGATGGTTAAGTCTATAACGTTGTGTACAGGGACTTGTTTGTCCAGCTGGCTGATAATTTGGTCAATTATACGCTGCGTCCCTTTGGCAATAATGGTGATGCGCGAAAGGTTTTGGTCATGGTCGGTTTCGGCCACGGTTAGGCTTTCAATGTTATAACCACGCCCAGAAAATAGGCCAACAATTTTGGCGAGTACGCCTGGTGTATTGTCAACTAATATGGATAATGTATGTGCGGCTTCTGGCGTTGTCTCTGGCGCAGCGCCATATACAGATTTTTTGGCCATGACATTACGATTTACAGGTGTGCTGTTCATTGGCTGTGTCCTTTTAAACGAGTTTCTTATCGAATTGCTTGGCATCGGCGGATAAAATCATTTCGTTATGATTTTTGCCTGATGGGATCATCGGGAAGCAGTTTTCCTTTGGATCGACACGTACATCCAAAATGGTGAATTTATCGCTTTCGATCATCTGCGTAATGGCGTCATCTAATTGATCTGGATGATCAACGACTATGCCGAGCCCGCCATAGGCGTCAGCTAGTTTGACAAAATCAGGCAAGGCTTCGCTATAGCTTTGGGAATAGCGCTCCCCATGTAACAATTCTTGCCACTGGCGTACCATACCCATCCATTGGTTGTTAAGTATGAAGACTTTGACGGGCAGGCGGTATTGCGCGGCTGTCGAAAGCTCCTGAATATTCATTTGGATGGATGCTTCACCGGCTATATCAATGACCAATGCATCAGGATGCGCAATTTGCGCGCCAATTGCGGCGGGCAGGCCGTAACCCATTGTGCCAAGGCCGCCCGATGTCATCCAGCGGTTAGGGCGGTTAAATGGTATGAATTGCGCTGCCCACATTTGGTGCTGACCGACTTCGGTGGTGATATAGACATCATCACGCGCCCCAAGATGCGCTTGTAGGCGCTCTAAAGCGTATTGTGGTTTAATCACGCTGTCAGAATTTGTGTACTCTAGGCAGTTTACCTGTCGCCATTTGTCGATTTGCTGCCACCAAAGCTGCATTGCAGGGTCGTTTAACTTGGCCTTTTGTTTTGTCCATGCGGCGCTAATTTTTTCAAGCGCGGAAGTTGCGTCTGCGACAATGCCTAAGTCAACTTCAATGTTTTTATTGATGGAGCTTGGGTCAACATCAATATGAATTTTAAATGAGTTTGGTGAAAACCCGCTGACATTGCCCGTAACGCGGTCATCAAAACGCGCGCCGATACAAACCAACACATCGCAATCATGCATGGCTAGGTTGGCCTCATATGTGCCGTGCATACCGAGCATACCAAGCCATTGTGATTTATTGGCAGGAAATGCACCAAGCCCCATAAGGGTTGATGTGATCGGGATGTTTGTATCGCTAATGAATTTTGTAAGCAGTTCTGATGCGCGGTCACCCGCGTTGATAATACCGCCGCCCGTATAGAATACAGGTTTTTTCGCCTGCGCCAATATTTCGACCAATTTGGCAATGGCGTGGTCGTCTGCTTCTAAATGCGGACGATAAGAACGATATTCTACATCCTGCGCCGTTGTGTATGTACCAGATGCAAACTGTACGTCTTTTGGTAAGTCAATAACGACGGGGCCTGGGCGGCCTGTACGTGCAATGTGGAAGGCGCGATGTGTCATTTCCGCAAGGCGGGATACATCTTTGACAAGATAGTTGTGCTTTGTACAGTGGCGCGTTATGCCTGTTGTGTCCGCTTCTTGGAAGGCGTCTGTACCAATTAGGAATGAGGGCACTTGACCGCATATGCAAACAACTGGAATGGAATCCATCATAGCATCAGTTAGGCCTGTGACTGCATTGGTTGCGCCGGGACCGCTGGTGACTAAGGCAACGCCAACCTTACCGGTTGAGCGGGCATAGCCCTCGGCGGCGTGAAGGGCAGCTTGTTCGTGGCGCACCAGAATGTGTTTAATGTCATTTTGTTGGAATAGTGCATCATAAAGCGGTAGAACTGCGCCGCCGGGATAGCCAAATATGGTATCGACCCCTTGTTCCTTCAGCGCCTTTATCATGATATCTGCGCCGGTCATTAAATCTGCTTCGGAAATTGTATCTTTTTCGGCTTTTTCGACAACCGCTTTCATGTCTTTCATGCCCTCACCTCTAATATTTTGATCGCACTCTACCGCCCGCGACCCCTTGCGGGAACTAGCATAACAAATAAATGAAAAAAAGAAAATTTTTTTGCATTTTTTGCTTGAGAATTTATGCGGTCTTGCGTAGTGTAGCGCTTACCAATTTACAAAGCACAAATATGCCAGAGTGGCGGAATTGGTAGACGCACCGGATTCAAAATCCGGCGATAGCAATATCGTGCCGGTTCGAGTCCGGCCTCTGGTACCACTTATAATCATTTTATTTCATTTAATTACTGCGCCAAAACTTGCTCATGTATGTTTATACATGTCGCGCGCATTGACTTGCCCTAAAATAAACTAAAGTGATTAGGTGCCAGCTTTTTTATCTTGATAGGCTTGAACGGATTTACTGATTTCTTCTTGGATATCTTGTTGTAAGTAGGCATTCCAAGGCATTTTTGCAATGATCTTTATTAGGCCGCATTTGCCGGTGATGCCGCGGGCGAGGAGGGCGGCCGCTGCGAGCAATATCAAAATATCTAGATCAAATACAAGACCAAGTGTGGCTAGGCCGCCGATGATGACTAGATATTGGCGTTCAATGCTAATGACGCCCGATGTAAAAGGGATGCCAAGTGCATCGAGGGCTAATGTGCCACCATCAACGACAATGACCTTTTCTGCGCCAGCAGCCTCGATATCCATTGCAGCGAACTGGGCGCGTTTCCCAGCCTTACAGAGCACGTAAGTGGGCATGTTTCGGCAATGGTTGACGATGGTGTCGACCACGTCAGGGACTTCATGTAGAGGGACATTATCACTGGCGATTCCAGCGAGGCGTGCTTTTTTGTATTCAGCTTCGCTGCGAACATCAAGAATATAGAATTTTTCATTGGCGTTTTGGATTTGCTCAATAAATTCTGGGGCGCTGATAATATTCATTTGATACTGTCCTTTATATAAAATTTATATGCGCAATATGCATGATTTTATACAAAAAGAAAAGCCCCGCATGGGGTGACATGCAAGGCTTTCCTATAGGACACAAAACTCTTTCTGATCGTTTGATCTCACTTTATGTCGGCGTCTTATCTCGTTTACCTATTTTCATAGGCTTCACTCGATATGACTTGTCCTAAAGCGCGCTTAAACGACCACTTTTTCGGCGGTTAATCCACTTTCATTTTCGGGCCATTTTCAATTGAAATGCTGGCCGTCAATGTTACATCTTGGTTATCGTTGCTGATATAACCGTTTGTGGCGTTGTTAAACTGCACACTTGTTGTTTTATCAGCATCGGCATCTTTATTTTCTTCGGTTTGTTCCGCTTCTTCATCGTCACCAAAGGCCATATCCCATGCACCAGTAGCAAGATCGCCAACGCCTTCAACAGCCCAGCTTACAGCGCCAAAAATGCCGGATAAGATGCTATCACCTGTACGGACGACGTAATCAAGCGTACCTGGGTTGCTATCATAGTAATAGAAGCCGCCTTGCTCATAGACTTCGCCGCCTTCTTTGGTGACTTCACCAGTTTTCGGATCAACAACGTCTTTTTCAAGATATTCTTCTAGCTCTTCAAAAGTATCTTTACACACTGGTTCGCCGAGTATTGATGGGCGGAACGCTTTGAATAAATATGCGCTTTTGAATGTGGTGTTAATTGCACAGACTTTGTTATCAGATGTATTGAGCATGCTGACAACTTCGTCTTCAGGGTCGTAGCCAACAAGGCTGACATTGCTGATTGCGTAAGTTAAGTCATACCAGCTATTATCTGGAATGTTGAAACGTAATAAATACTCTTTGCTTAACTTGCGGTCTTCATCTTCTATGAATTGTGCAGCAACGGTCATATCTGATGAGTTCGCTTTGTTCATCATGTAGATAGGGTCATCGCGCATAGCGGCAAAGCCAGCTTTGACAGTATCTACGGGGAGAGTTGCTGCGAAGCTTGCGGTCCAAATTGCGGCGGTAAAAGCCGCCGGAAATGCAAGAACATTAAAATAGCCTTTAGGTCCAGTCGGCAGTTTAGGGTGTCGGCCGCCAAATTCATCCTTATACGTTAATTCTTGACCAAGGTTCTTCCACCATTTTTTTGTATGGCCCCATGTGTAATCACGTAATGCGCCAGTTTTGCTCCACGCCCATGATAATGCAGACGTACCGTATAGCCATGCGACGGACCCTATGCGATAGGCCGCTTGAGCTGTTCCGGCGACTAATGCTATGGCTACGCCAGTACTATCTGAAATGGCTTTTTGATTTTTTTTGTTTTTTATAAAGTCCGCAGACCCTTTAACTAGCTCGTCACCAATATCAGTAACGTCGTCATCATTTTTTTTGTTATCTGTACTCATGTTTCGTGCTCCTATAAATAAATCCCTTTAAACCACCGCGGCATTTGGGGCAAATGCATTGCTTGCCGAAGGTTTGTTTTCGTTATCAGCCGTTAATGTTTGTGCGGCCTCTTTTAGATCATATGTAAATTTACCATCGTTATAACATACTTTTAATACGCCGCAAGTACTTTTCTCATCGGCATCGTTTTCAAGGGCGAGGTTACAGACATAATCACCAACATTTTGTTCAAGCATTGTTTGGACAACACGTGCACCGTTTTTCTTTTTATAGTGCTCAGTAACGAAGCGCTGAACGCTCTCATCGTCCATTTCGACCGTAAAGTCACCATCCTCACCAACATATTCTTTAGCAAAGGCGCTTACGCGACGGGCTACTACTTTTCTAATAACATCTTCGCTTAAGAAGTCTGCGCAGACAATTGTACAGCGGTTCAAAAACTCGGGTGAGAAGTGATCGCCAGCCTTAAAAATTTGATCTTTAATTTGTGCTTCCCATACTTCAAAAGGTTGGTCTGCATTTGGCAAAATGATGTCTTGCTGCCCAAAGTTTGATGTCATGATAATAATGTTATCACGGAAGTCTGCTGTATCTTTACCATTGGCAGATGTGAATTTACCTTTATCAAGCGGCGTCAAAAGAGCTTGTTTCACGTCTAAATGTGCTTTTTCGATTTCATCCAAAAGCACTACGCCAGATGGGTTTGATTCACTTATTTTAATTAGTTCTGCTTTGTCTTCATAGCCGACTAGGCCAGGAGGTGCACCGATCAAACGTGATACGGTTTGCTTTTCTTTAAAGCCTTCCATGTTAACAACGCTAATTTTACCGCCGCAAAGCTCTTCGGAGAGGATTTCGGCAATAAAGGTTTTACCAACACCGGATGGGCCGAGGATTAGGAATACACCTTTTGGCTTGCTCGCTTCTGATTTACGGGCTAGACGCTGTTTTATTGCGCTAATCATTGGGTTGATCATTTGTTCTTGACCCATGACTATGCCGTTGATTTTCGTGTCAGCTGTGCGGATAAGTTTGCGCAAATCAGGTACATCATTCATGCCAAGTTTGTTTTGTGCATAATCTTGTACGAAATCCGCATCAAGTGTGATTGGGAAAAGCATTTCATCAATTGCGGCTTGCAGTTTGACATTATCTTTCTTGATCCAGTCATCGGTGCCTTCAATGGTTGTTTTTATTTTTGCAGCGTCACCAGGCATATTGCTTTGTTTGTTCTGCGTATCCGTTTGCATAAATTGTTTTAGGCTTTTGTCTTTTACGCGGTCACTGTTTTCACCTTTTAGGCGTTCATATTCTTCTGCTGATTTTTCTTCAAAAATCTCAATGCAGCGATCTAGCCTTTCTTGTTGTTTAGCTTTTGTTTCTTCGTATTTTTGAATTTCACTACGAATTTCTAGTACAGATGCTTTGGCAGCTGTCCACTGATCGTAATCAACTTGTAAATTTGCTTTAATTTGTTCGATTTGTGATTCTAGCGCTGATTTTTCGCTTTCATCTGCTGTTTTTAACTTGCCTTCTAATGTGGCTAACTCAGCTTCTTGCTCGACAGCGCCTTGCGGCTTGCTGTGATACTTCATGCGGAACGCAGTTGCAACTTCATCAAGGAATACTGATGCGTTTTTAGGCATAGAGAAATGACCTAGTGCAGCATAGCGCTTACACAGTTGAACGACTTTCGCAATCGCGTCTTCAGAAATGTCCAATTGGTAACGTGCATAGCGTTTGGACTCATGTTCAAGCATGGCTGTAACGTCGCTATCCGCCATTGTGTCAATTTTCTGCTCAGTAAAATGGGCAAGGAAATTTGGGTATGACTTCTTCATAAGATGCATGGCATCTGTATCAAGGCTAAGAATTAGGTCAAAATCATCGCTGCCAATATCTGCGTCTTTTAATTTATTGAGGAGTGAAGAGGCACGGCGCTCTGTGACTTCTTTTGCAAAACATGAGCCGTCGTCAATTACTAATACTGGCTTTTTACCAGTGCTGGCTTTTGTTGATTTTAGTTCTTCTATGACTTCGTCAAAACGTTCTTCAACTGTGGCAATATTTTGCGTGTTGAATAATTCTTGTACGTTAAGGCGTTTGACGTTCAAATTCATCATCTCGATGGGCATGAAGTCTGCGCTTAGGCCTTGAACGAAACCTGAAATAAGTGAGCGGCGTCCTATGCCGGCTGGACCTGTTAAAAGAATGCTGTTATGGCCGTGTTGGTTTAAGCCGCGCGCAAGGTCTACAATGCCTTGATTTGAACCGAAATATTTAAAATCTGGCGCTGTTTCTGTGATGTAATCAGCGTAATTTTGTAGAATTTTTTTGCTTTGTGTCTTTGACATGCCACCCTCTCTCATGCATCTCTTTTTTATTCTATTATTGTGTCCGTCTTTTTTTGTTTTGTGTCGGTATAAAGGGGCGGGCTGATCCGCCCCTTTATGAGATTATGTGTGTCTTACCTCGTCTTACTGGCCAGGCTCTTTTGGTTTAGGGCCTTGGAAATAGCTTGCAGTAGATTGAACTGCCTGTTTTGCGTAGGCTTCATCTTCTTGCATTTTCTGACGCGCTTCGTTTTTACTGTTGCGAGACGTGTTAACAAGCTCTTGTGCAGATTTTTCAAACTGGTCAGTTGCTTGTGTACCAAGTTTTTGTAGCGCAGCTGTCTTCTTCGCTTCTTCAACCAGTTGTGCTTTTGCCGCATCCATGGTTTTTGAAAGGTCAGTAAGCGTCTTGATTGATTCTGCGCGATCCTTATTCGACATTTTCTCGCGGTGGATTGATGCGTAAGTTCCTGTTTTCGCAATCATTGCGTTCGTCTTGCTCGCGGCTTGACCGAATTCAGCCATCATGTTGATGTTGATTTCTTGTAGAAGCTGTGAGACTGTCGCTGTTGCGTTTGACGTACCTGCGTTAACCATAGTTACCTGATTGTTTTTCAGAGACTCAGTCTTGTGTGTCAGATTAACAGCAGTTTGGTGCGTCTGTGTTGTTTGCGCTAGCGATACTGTAATTTGCTCTTCAAATGTAGAGATTTGTTCTAAACGAGAGGAGTAATCACGAAGGAACGATTCATATTCGCGTTGATCTTCTTGCATTTGCTTCACATGTGGTGGAAGGTCGATATATTCCTTTTCAATATTATCAATGGCTTCTAAACGCTCATCTTCAGCTTCAATTTCATTCGCTTTTTCAAGCTCTGCAGCTTTATCAGATTCAATTTTTTCTAATGCAGCTGTTAGCTCTTCTGAAAGTGCTTTGTAGTCTTTTTCATGTGCAAACAAACCCTTACGAAGACCTGCAACGATTGATTTAAGTTCAGAACTTAAGTTCGTGCTTGTGTTCAAAAGTTTTGTTTGGTTTTCTTGTTGAACACCATAAAAATCAATACATTTAGCAAGTTCGCTTTCCATCAGATTAACAAGTTGCTTACCAGCATCACCGAATTTTTTCGCTTGTTCAGTGAAGTGTGTGTTATCACCGTTACCGATTAATTCTTCAACAGCTTTTACCGTATCGTCATTAGCCAGTTCTTCTTCGATAGCGTTATATTCAGTTTCTTGCGCTGTAAGTTCAGCTTGTACTGCTTCAAGCGCTTCTTTAGAACGGCTGATAGGGCCTTCAAGGTTGCGCACTTGTGGGTTAAGATCGTCAACAACATCATCAGCGGCTTTGATCTTCTTTTTGTATTCTGCAATTGCTTTGCCGAGTGCATCTTTCTTTTTATTGCCAAAGAATGCCCAGCCACCACTTTCTGCAGCGTAAGCTTGTTCAAGTGTTGCAAGTGGTTGTAGTTTTTTCTGTAGAACTTCGCCAGTTTGCTCGTCTTTTACTTCTTCACAGCCTTTTGTGTATTTGTCTTTTTCAGCCTGTGCTTCTTCAACTTCTTTTTGTAATTTCTTCTGTTTTTCGATTTGCGCGTCATATTCACCCTGCGCTTCTTCAACAGCTTCTGTTTGCGAAATCATCGCAGCTTTCAGTTCATTTGCCTTTTTACGTTTGGCTTTTGTTTCTGAAATAATGTCTTTAATGCCGCGGCCTTGTTGCTGTGCAGCCATCAAAGCGACAATCGCTTTGTTGTACATTTCAGACAGTTCAGAATAATCTGACTGGTGCTGGTGGATGGTTTGCAATGTTGTATTGAAAACTTCCGCTTGATCTAGGTTATTGGCATCGCGCACAGCTGAGCTTGTGATGCTAGATAGTTGAGCATATTGTTCAACAATATTTGCAAGTTCTTGTACTACTGCTTTTGAATCTTCGCCGATGTTAACCTTGACAAAGTCTATCAAGGCTTGTTGTTTTTCAGCGCCTGTTTTATCAGAAGAAATAATCTGGTAAATCGGGTTGCTTGCCAAACCTTCTTCAGCGGCTTCGTATTTTTGGCCGAAATCTGCTAGGTTTGCTTCTTGCTGTTCGAATGCGTCTTGTGAAACGGCTGTATTTTCAGCAGTATCTGTTGCATTACCGAACAACGCGTCTAGGTCTAAGTTATCACTCATTTTTTGTGCCCTCTTCTGTGCGTTTTACGTAATATAAAATTTATTATGCTCGTCTTTTTAAGGTATTTCCGTAATTGTGTCAATACTTTTTTAACCATTTTATGAAAATAAATATGTTGTTTGAAGGCGTTTTTATAGGCGATGCCTTATAGCCACAGGCGTTTTATATGAAAAATAAAATATCAAAAAACGCCAATTATATGAAAATTAATTGGCGTTTTTTATGAGAAATTGCTTATAAAATTATTTTACATACGCTCGGGCGTCGGAATGCCGAGTAAATCAAGCGTCTTTTCAAGGCTGCGTAGGGTTAGCGCACTTAAAAATAGGCGGGACTGTTGTGCGCCTTGCTGTGCAGCGTCACTTAAGATTGGGCAGTGGCTATAAAAACTACTGAAGCTTTGTGCAAGTTTATACGCATAATCCGCCAATACGTGCGGCGTATAGTTACGCGCCGTAAGGTCGACGACATTGGGGAAATCCGCAAGGATTAGCGCAAGCGCTGTTTCATGTTCGCCTAATTCAACCTTGTTAAGGCTTTCTGGCTTAAGCCCGCGGTCAGCTGCTTTCCTTAGTAACGATTTAATGCGCACTGCTTGATACAGCAAGTACGGGCCAGTCTTGCCTTCAAACGATGTTAGGCGGTCGAGGTCGAAAATGTAATCCGCACTACGATTGTTTTGTAAATCTGCGAATTTAATGGCGGCAATGGCGACTTTATGGATGATGTCGGCGCGTTCTTCGGCGCTATAATCTTGGCCGATATTGGCTTCGTCTAGGCGCTGCGTTGCCTTTTCTACACCCATTTGGATAAGGTCTTCAAGCTTCATTACACCGCCGGCGCGCGTTTTGAAAGGTTTGCCATCTTGACCATTCATGGTGCCGTTTCCTGCGTGGGTAAGCTCTGTTCCTTCTGGCACAATATTGCTTAAACGCGCTGCGCGGAAGACTTGTTCAAAATGCAGATTTTGACGCTGGTCGACTACATAAATGATTTTTTCTGGATTAAAATCCTGCATACGCTGTACTAATGTAGCAAGGTCCGTCGTGCCATACATCACTGATCCATCGCGTTTATAGAGGATAAGCGGCGGATATTCTTTTTTATCAGTTTCTTGTTTGACGGGAATAACAATTGCGCCGTCATCTTCAATGGCGTGGCCTTGCTTTTGTAAGGCTTCAACCATTTCAGGGATGTAGTCCTGCGCATCAGACTCGCCAAGCCACAGTTCAAAATAAACATCTAACGCCGCGAAGTTCTTTTTCATCGCTTCGACAGATACATTAAAGCAATGTTTCCAAAGTGCATAATAGCCAGGCTGCTTCTTCTGAAGTTCCGCAGTCACTTGGCGAGAAATTTCCATGCGCGCTTCATCTGATTTGCTCGCTTTTGATGCTTCTGGATATAGGGTTTCAAGGTCTTGGATGGTGATTGGCGGTTCAGAGGGGAATCCATCTGTTTTACTTTTGTCAAAGTAAGGCCATTCAGGGTGGCGGATTTCAAATTCAGAAAGCACCATGCCCATATGTGTGCCCCAGTCACCTAGGTGGATGTCACCCTTTGCGTCATAGCCGACAAATTTTAATACGCGTTTAATGCTTTCGCCGATAATACTGGCGCGCAAGTGGCCGACAGGCATGGGTTTTGCTGTGTTCGGGCCGCCATAATCAACGATAACGTTTTTGCTGAGGCCAATATTATCAACCAATAGGTTTTCATCCGCATTTAAGGTGATGATGTGGTCGGATAGAGCTTGTTCAGTTAGTTTTATATTAATGAAGCCAGGGCCCGCAATTGAGACCTCAGCAAAAATTGGGTCTTGCTGTAGATCTGCGACAATGTCTTCGGCGATAGCGCGCGGCGCTTTACCCGCGATTTTTGCAGCAGCCATTGCGCCGTTACATTGGAATTGCGCAAGGTCAGGGCGGTCAGATACACGCACAGCGCCTAATTCTTCAGGCAGGTTATGTTTTTTAAATGCTGCGCCGATATGCGCAGAAAGCTGTGATGTTAACGCCGTCATGACTATATATCCATTATTTACTGAATTATTATAATAAGGGTCGATATTATGGGCATTCGTGCACTGCGTCAAGTGGCTGTAAGGCGTTAATTACTTGCTACGAGTTAAGCTTAAAAATACATCTTCTAAGTCTGGCTCTTGGGTGGAAATATCAATGATCGTGTTTTTCTTTTTACGAATGCGCTCAATAATATCGCCAGCATTAATATCCGCTGGGTTGTAGCGGATCAGCACTTTGTTTTTACCTTCATTTGAAAAGAAACAGTCTTTGAATAGATCAGCCATACGTGGTGCCGTGGTTTCGGCAAGGGTGATGAGCAATTCTTTGCTTTCAATTTGGCCGATAAGCCTATCTTTAGTGGTGTCTTTGATTTTCTTGCCGTGATTGATAATAGCAATATGGTCGCAGAGCTCTTCGGCTTCTTCGAGGTAATGTGTGGTCAGCAATATAGTTGTGCCAGCCTTGTTGAGGGCGCGAACGTTTTGCCAAAGCATTTGACGCAGTTCAACATCAACCCCTGCTGTTGGTTCATCGAGAATTAGGATGGGGGGCGTATGAACAAGCGCTTTGGCGATCATCAAGCGGCGCTTCATACCACCTGATAGAGAGCGGGCATAAGCATTTGCTTTGTCACTCAGGCCGACAAGCTCTAGCAATTCTTCCGTGCGGCGTTTATCTTTTGGTACGCCGTAAAGGCCAGCCTGCATGTCCAAAGCCTGCGCGGGGGTGAAAAATGGGTCGAGGTTTATCTCCTGCGGGACAATGCCAATGGAAGCGCGGGCTTGACGCGTGGCGCTATCAATATCAGATTCCCAAATTTTAACTTCGCCAGATGTTTTCATCACAAGGCTTGCAAGAATATTGATAAAGGTTGATTTTCCCGCACCGTTAGGGCCAAGAAGGCCATAGATTGACCCGCGTGGGATTTGGATGTCAAAATCCTTCAACGCATGTTTTTCGGGGCTGCGGGTCTTCTTATTCGCAGCGTAGATTTTGTTGAGGTTTTTGGCTTCGATTGCGTACATATTCACGCCCTTCTTAATTGGATTTATATTGGTAATGACCGTCTTTGCCTAAATAGGCGCTAAAGCCGCCTTTAGTCAACCATTCGGTCGCGGCTTGGTCATGGTGTAAATGGGCATCCCAAAAGGCGAGGGACGCGATGAGGATGAGTTCTTCGTGACGTTCACGGTTGACGTTACCCGCTAATTGTCCGCGTGAGCCGCTATATATCATATGGTCGCCATCCTCTAAGATGAAAAGATGCTGCGCGGCTTTATCGACATGCTCAAATATTTCTAAGCGGGTTTTGTAATCCGTATTATCAACGGGGCTGTAATCCTCTGTGCCAGTCATATGCATCAGTGGGATGTCGATTTGCCCGTAAATGGTTTCTGCGGCGTCCTGACGGTTAAAAGATGGAATAGGTGAGTAAAGTATGCCCGCCTTAAAATCATCATGTTTAAAATGGTACAGGCGGCGGCCACGGCCAAGGCTTTGCCCTGCCATAATTTGTGTTGTGCCCGCGCCGAATGAATGGCCAGACATGCCAATAGTGCTTAAGTCCATGATATCTAGAATTTCTGGGGCAATGTCTGTTCCGTTTTTTAGGCACTCTAGGGCGTAAGGGACATCTTGGTAACGTTGCAGCGCCATTTTACGGGGGATTTTCGCGGCGCGGATGTTGTCCCATGGATGACCCGCTTTGCCTTCCCAAAGGTAGCTATCTGTGCCGTGATGCTGGATGTGGACGATAATATAGCCGAAATGTGCGAGATAGCGTGAAATAAAACCTGCGCCATCACGCGTGCCGCCTAAACCGTGCGACCAGATAATCACGGGCAGCTTTTCGCCGGCTGTAACATCTTGCGGGGAAGGATAGTATATTTTAAACGGCACAGGACGTTCTGTACGGTTCTGGTCAATCCATTTACCACGGGCGATTAAGGTTTTTTCGTATGTCTTGCCATGGCGTGACCATGGCGGTGTTGGAAAATCGGGCATATTTCTCTTAGTCTTATTTGTGTTTGTGTATAGATATTTAGCACAAAAATGTGATTAGACGAGAAGAAATTGAAAATTTTTCTTTATTTATATTTGTAAAATCTTATATAATAAATATGTAAGATATATTTACACATAAAAATACGGTTTTTGGAAAATTAGACTTGATTAATGTATAAGTTCTGTTTTATACCAACCACCGAACGGACAAACAGCGTTCGTAATAGAGTGTGTAAAGCGTAGTATAAAAAAGTTTACGAGTTTCTTTCTCCCTCCCCCAAAGAAAGAACGGCCGGTTTTAGGGTTCGCCCTGAAACCGGCTAATTTTTTTGTTTGCTTTTAAGTGGTGCGTTTTAAGACGTAATGATAGAGGCAATCCAGCATTACAAAAAGGCTACATAAATATTTATGTAGCCTTTTTTTGTATATATTTGTTTCGATTGATTTAATTGTTTTTTCTTAGTTCCGCGAGAAGATATTCAACTTCACCTTGGCCTTTTTGGATGACGGCGGCGAAGTCAGAGCGTTGTGTTTGCCCCATGCTGATGCCTTCGACAATGATGTCAATTACGCGCAGGTCGCCATTGCGGTTGCGTACGCGCCAGTCTACGCGAACGTCTGGGCCTTTTTCGCCTTCAGGGGGCAGGATGGATGACGTAACGACAAAATCTTTTTTGCCGCGCTTTTGTGCGCCAATTACTTCAAATTCTTGGCCGTTATATTCGCTGAAACGGCGAGAGTATACATCAATAACCATTTTTTCGAATAGGCCTACATATTCGGTTTTTTCTTTTTCAGAGGCTGACTTCCAATGGAGGCCGAGCGCGAAGCGCGCAATGGTCTTAATGTCAAAGCTTGTATCAAGCATCTTTTTAAAGCGTGCTTTTTTTTGCTCTGTTGTTAACTCTTTATTGCTAAGGAAAGACAAGCCGTCATTGGCCATTTCAGATATAAACGCCATCACTTGTTTTTCGTTCACTTCAGCTGCATATACGGCCTTTCCCTGTAGCGCGACAGGGAAAGCATAGCTTGAGGATAGAATAACGCCAAAAGCGATTGCGGTGAAAATTGACTTCATTTTATTGGTGACCTGTAACCTTTATATCTCTATTGTTTTAGAAAATTAATAATCATCATCATAATCAGGGATGTCTTGTAAAAAGGCATCGTTTTTCTTCTGATCCGCGACTAATGCCGCGCGGTTTTGTACATATACACTGCGCATGGTTGCATAATAATCAATCGCGCTCATTTTTAGTTCGGCAAGAACATCTAGCAGTTCTTCACGTGTTGATACAATTTGTGTGCCAGTGCGTGCCAATAGCCATTCTTCTTGTTCTGTATTCGTTAGCCACCAGTAAAGTGGATCCACTACCGTATCAACCATTTTGCCTGTATAATCACGGAAAGAACCTGGCCCCATTAGCGGCGCAACGACATAAGGGCCGTGTCCTACGCCCCAAACGGCGAGTGTTTGGCCAAAATCTTCTTCTTCATACTCAATACCTTCATAGCCAGCAACATCAAACAGACCACCAACACCGATAAGTGAATTGACCATAGCGCGAGTCATTACTTTTAGGGCGCCATCAACATCACCTTGTAGTAATTCGTTCCCAAGAAGGACAGGGCTTTTTAGATTGCGTAATGCATTGCGTACGCCTTTGCGCGCTGGAGACGGCACAACAAAACGGTAGCCTTCAGCAATTGGCTTAAGGATAACGGCATCTGCTGCTTCGTTAAAGGCAAAAACAGCGCGGTTCATGTCTTCAAATGGGTCAGCAATGCCGCCCGTCATGGATTTATCTTGCGATGCACATGCAGAAAGCGCAATGACTGAAAAACCAAGTAAAATAGATTTTGTTACAAAGCGATGTGAACGACTTAAAATGCTTTTGATACCACCCAGAATAGCCATAGATTTACCCTTACTCGATCCTACTACCTATAATTTAAAACGAATCTCATCCTCGATCCGCGGTTAATACGATAATATATCTAGTTTCTTACTGAAAGGTTACTAAATACAAATTAAGTAACCTTGCACAAGATTTATCGGAAACATCGCGGGGATAGAGCTTCAAGCAGTATTATTTAGTGTGAAAATAGGCTTGGGTCAAGAGGTGTTTTAGCCATCTTCTAATGTAAATAACGCGCTAGCGCCAAGCAGCAAAGTAATCAAGGCAGGGGACCATGCCGCAAGCGCAACGGGAATTTGCTGTGAGATACCAAGTGCTTTGAGGAAGCTTGCCCCGAGGAAGATAACAAATCCAAGGAATATGCCTGATAAAATAAGGGCTGATGTGTTGCTGCTACGTTGCGGACGAAGCGAAACAACGGCAGCCAATAATACCATTGCGGCAAAGAGAATCGGCATGGCCAGTAAGTTTTGTAAATGGATACGCATTTTTGTGCTGTCGAATCCGGCCGTTTCCAATGTGTGTATAAAGCCGGGTAGTTTCCAAAATGAAATGGTTTCGGGGGATGAAAATGTCTCTTCAATATCTTCGCGCGTTAAATCGGTTGGAATGATGTAGTCCTCAACTGGAAGCGCGGGGCTGTTGCCTGTGTTTAGGGTTGCGGATTTAAATGCCCATTGGTTTCTTTCCAAAATGGCTTGCGCAGCATCTATTCGACGCATGAAACTGTCTTCATTGTTAAAATAAAGGGCAATAACGTTGTTTAGCTCCCAATTGGCGCGATTGATTTTTTCGGCGTGGATGATGATATAACCTTCGCCATCTTCTTGATTCTTTTGTTTAAGCCAAAGCCCGCCTTCAAAAAGGGCGATTAGGTTCTTTTGATGACTCAAATTTTGGGTCTCGAGCTGTTCGTAGCGCCCTAATAAAGCGGCGCTAAGCGGGTTGATCGCTGTAATTTGGAGTATGCCAAATAGTAACGCTGTGGCAATTAAGGGCGTAAGAAACTGCCATGCAGATAGGCCCGCAGCACGCAGAATAACTAACTCGCTGCGTTTGGAGAGATCCCAAAATGTATAGATTGCCCCGAATAATATAACGAATGGCATGGTAATCTGCCCAATTTCTGGGAGTTTGAGTAGTGCCATGTGCAATACCATTGATAATGACACATCATCAAATTTACTGGCGCGGCGGATAAGCTCGACGGTATCGAATAAATATATGATGCTCAAAAAGACGAGTAAAAGGCCAAGGCAGTTTTTCGTGTATTTGCGGGCAAGATAAAGGTTTAGCGTGTTAATCATGCGTGTGCCCCCTGATGCCGTGGGCGTGAGGATTGTCTTAATATATGACTGCGTAAACCTTCACCAAAGCGGCTGATGATAAATAAGCCAAAGCACAATGGTATAAGCGTGATGCCGTAGAGTAAGACAATGCCAAAATTGTTATCCTTGGCTATGTTGAAAAAGACCAAATATAGGCTCTGTAATATGATGACGCTTAAGGCGGCGCTGACCACGCGCTTGCCCATGCCGCGGCGACTCACAGGGCCAAGCAATAAGGCGCAAAGTGCAATTAGCGTAAAGCATGGCGCTAAAAGTGGGCTGATAATGCGGCGGTGTGCTTCAACCATGAATTCGCGTTTGTGGCGTAAATCATCCCGGTCTGATAAATCAGGGTTTAATAATTCTATAAATGTACGCTCGTCCGGCTCAATCCAGCGGTCATTGACGGTGCCGTTATCGTTCGGAATGTCGATGCTATAGCGTTCAAACCCTAGCTTGTTCATGGCTTTGCTATTGGGGTTGACGCTTTGCTGTATGCCATTAAATACAAGGACCTGCTGCCCAGTGCCCGTGGAAACAATCATTCCAGTTTTTGCGATAATGGTCGATGCGGGTTCGGCTTTGTTTCGTTCATCATGGATGATAATACCGCTCATGCTGCCATCTTCATTGCGTTGACGAATGTAAATCGTAATTCCTTTGGCGACGGAGTTAAATACGCCTTCGCGGAACAATAATGTTGAATATTCGGCCTTAACGTCTTTACGCAGGCGCTGCATTTTAGCGAGGGCGGTAGGCCCTGCCCATGTGGTCATGACCATGAGCAAGACGGATGTGAGTAAAGAAAGAATAATTGCGGGGCGCGCAATACGTCCTGGTGAGAATCCTAATGAACGCATAACGACAAGCTCGCTATCACTTGTCATGCGATTATAAAGGAACAGCACAGCGACGGATAAAGCAATAGGGATGATGATTTCAAAGAATCGCGGTAGGGCCAGTAAAATAAGCTGTAGGAATATGCCGCCAGAAGCGCCTGATTCAATGATTAACTCCAGAAATTTAAGGGACTGCGATAGGAATATCACACCCGTTAATGTCAGTGTGACAATAATGGTGATTCCTAAAAGCTGCCAAAATAAATATCTGTTCAGAATGCTCATGCGCTTTTTATGAACAAAAACGGCCGTGAATTCAAGTGAATTATCTTATCCTTTATATGGCACAGCCCTTGCGCATTGATGGGCATTGCGTATAATCAGGATCATAAATTTAGTGACATAATTTGAGGATCAAACATGAAGATTTCATTCTTTAATGAATTAAACGAAGCAACTGATACATTAGTATTCCCATTGTTTAAGGGGCAGGCAATTAAAGACGCGCTTGCGGATCTTGATACAAAAACAGATGGGCTTATCGCTACGCATTATGAAGAGAACAAGCAATTCAAATGTAAATTAGGTGATGTTTTGGTCGTGCGTTTGCCGAAATCTACTGGACATCGCTATGCCGTTTTGCTCGGCCTAGGTGAAGATGAAAAAATGTCACGTGATGGCGCCGAAACAGCGGGTGGAAAGCTTTATAAGACACTGAAGCATTTAGGCGCTGAGCATATCGGCGTGATGATGGAGCAGGGGCTTAACGATAGCGATTTGCCAATGGATGCGCTTATCGCACATTTGGCCATGGGCGTGAATTTATCTGCTTATGAATTTGATAAATACAAAGACAAGCGCGATGCGGATGAAGACGAGAAGGGCGTTGAGGCCATTGATTTTATTTCTTCGCAGGCGGAATCGGCAAGCAATGCGTATATCGTGCTTGATGCCATGGCGCAGGGCGTGTTCTTTGCGCGTGACTTGGTTAATGAGCCACCAAATGTTTTGTACCCTGAAAGCTACGCCGAAATGGTCAAGGAAAAGCTGAAGCCATTAGGCGTGCAGGTTGAAGTCCTTGACGATAAGAAAATGGTTAAAATGGGCATGGGCGCATTAATGGCGGTTGGGCAAGGCTCTGCGCGTCCAGCACGCATGGTTATTATGCGCTGGAATGGTGGTTCGCCTGACCAGAAACCATTAGGCTTTGTTGGTAAGGGCGTGACCTTTGATACAGGCGGTATTTCGATTAAGCCTGCCGCGCAGATGGATTTGATGAAAATGGATATGGGCGGCTCTGCCGCTGTATGTGGTTTGATGTATTCATTGGCGCTGCGCAATGCACCGGTTAATGTGGTCGGCGCGATTGGCTTGGTTGAAAACATGCCATCTGATAATGCCTATCGTCCGGCGGATATTGTAAAGGCCTATAACGGTAAAACGATTGAAATTCTTAATACGGATGCAGAAGGCCGTTTGGTGCTTTGTGACACGTTGGCTTATGTGCAAGAACAGCACGACCCTGAAATTGTCATCGACCTTGCAACATTGACGGGCGCGATTATGGTGGCGCTGGGCACAGAATATACGGGCGTCTTCTGTAATAATGATGAGCTCTGGGCGAAGATGGATGCATCTGGTAAGCATAGCGGTGAAAAGCTATGGCGTATGCCGCTTGGCGATAATTTTAGTGAAGAAATGAAGAGTAAAGTCGCGGATTACCGTAACCTTGGTACGGTTGCCCGTTATGGCGGCGCATCTACGGCGGCGGCTTTCCTTGAATTCTTTATTGATAAAGATCGTCCTTGGGCACATATGGATATTGCGGGTACAGCATGGGCACATAAAGACAAGCCAACTGGCCCGATGGGCGGTACAGGCGCAGGCGTACGTGCGCTTCACCAGTTAATTGTCGATCATTACGAATAAGCGGGCAGTATCCATACAATGAGTGAGGTTCGGTTTTATCATTTACAGCAGCAAAGCCTTTATCAGGCTTTGCCTTTGCTTGTGCGCAAGGCGCTCGATAATGGTAAGCGGATTGTTATTCGTGTCAGTGATGCGGCGATGATTGCGCCGTTAAGTGATGCGCTTTGGAGCTATCGGGATGATGGCTTTATTCCGCATGGTGCGAGCGGCGATGATCTTTCCCCTGCTGATCAACCCGTATTTATTACAGCAGATAATGATAATGCAAATGGGGCCGATATGTTGATTCTAGCCAGTGGCTCTGATAACGCGAAGATTGGCGATTTTGCACTATGCTGTGAGGTTTTTGACGGGCGTAACGTGGATGAAGTGCAGGAAGCTCGCAAACGGTGGAAGGCCTATAAAGACGCAGGGCATGACATTACCTATTGGCAGCAGACCGAACGCGGCGGCTGGGAACAGAAGGCGTAAGGTTTGGTATGTGCGGTTTAGCAGGGGTAATGGCGCTGGGACGCGCCGCGTCAGATCATCATGATTTAACATCTTTACTCGAAGCGATGAGCGGTAAGATACAGCATCGTGGCCCTGATTCTTCTGGGGTATGGCAAGACCATAATGTGCCGCTTGCTTTGGGGCATCGGCGTTTGTCGATTGTTGATTTGTCCGAACTAGGGCATCAACCGATGGCCTCAGCGGATGGGCGATATATGATTGCCTATAATGGTGAAATTTATAATTTCCTTTCCTTGCGCCGTACACTTGAGGATGCCGGACACCGTTTCAAAGGGCATTCAGATACCGAAGTGTTGCTTGCGGCCATTTCGCATTGGGGGATTAATACGGCGCTTCAGAAAATTAATGGTATGTTTGCCATTGCGCTATGGGACGTACAAGCCAAAGAGTTACATCTTATTCGTGACCGCTTTGGTAAAAAGCCCCTATATGTCGGTTGGGCTGGCGGAGATTTCATTTTTGCGTCTGAACTAAAGGCGTTTTCGGCGCATCCTGAATTTTCAAAGACGAAATCAATCAATAAAAATGCTTTGGCGCAGTTTATGCGGTTTTCTTATGTACCTGCGCCGTATTCCATTTTTGACAATGTTTGGACACTGCCGGCAGGGCACCGCCTGACCTTAAAATATGATGCGCAGCTTTATGGCGCTGATTTGCAAAAGATGTTTGAGGTGTATTTTCACGCCGGTCAAGTGATAGAGGAATGCCGTCAGCATGGCTCTTTTCTAGAAGATGATATTGAAATCGCGCTGCAAGATTTAGATGCAGTCATGAATAAAGCTGTTGAACGGCGGATGATTTCTGATGTGCCGCTTGGCGCGTTTCTATCAGGGGGGATCGATTCCACGTTAGTTGTGGCGATGATGCAGGAACAAAGCTCTGCCCCGATAAAAACATTCTCGATTGGTTTTCATGAGCCCGCTTATAATGAAGCTGAACATGCCAAAGCCATTGCCATGCATTTGGGGACAGATCATCATGAATTTTATGTAGGCAGTGATGATGTTAAAGATTGCCTGAACCTTATGGCGGATATGTATGATGAACCGTTCGCTGATGCGTCACAGATTCCGACCTATATGGTTGCGAAGGCGGCGCGTGAGCATGTAACCGTGGTGCTAACTGGTGATGGCGGTGATGAAATGTTTGCGGGCTATAAGCGCCACTATGATGCGGCTGCCGTGTGGCGCAAAATGCGTTTATTGCCAAGGCCGCTACGACAGGTGATGGCGAAAATTTTGCGCGTGACGCTGCCATCAGCGTTAAAAAACAAGCATGGGCGCATCAATCGTTTGCTTGAAGTTATGGATAGCGAAGATACGCTTGATTTTTATAACCGTATCGCGGGGCAGTGGCATGATGCAGAAAATCTGGTGCGTGGGGCAAGCTATGTGCCGCGCTTATTGGATAAAACGCAATATGCATGTAATGGCCTCAATACAGACGAATCTTTTGTCTATTGGGATGTTTTATCACACTTGCCTGACCGTATGATGGTTAAGGTAGACCGCGCGACGATGGCTTGCGCCATGGAAAGCCGCGCACCGTTTATGGATGTGAATGTCTTTAAACAGGCTTGGGCTATGCCGCTTTCTTATAAAGTACGCGGCGGGCAGGGTAAATATATTGTGCGCCGCTTATTGGAAAAATATGTACCGAAGGCGCTGTTTGATCGCCCAAAGCAAGGCTTCACACCGCCGCTTAATACATGGCTCTGTACAGATTTACGTGATTGGGTTGAAGGATTAATCGCGGATCAACATAGCGCCGTGAATACATATTTTGATATGCCACGCATAGCAGCCGCATGGCAGCGCTGTTTACAGGGTTCAGAAGCGGATACGCTTCGCATATGGAATTATATGATGTTTGCGCTTTGGTATAAGCGCTGGATGCGCTAAGATATATCTCTTGAAGAAACATATTTTGGGAATATTTATCACTAAATGGTACTTTTAGACAAATTAGAACAAAACCCAGTATGGCAGAAGGCACGATCATCATATATTGTCGTGTTGACGCTTTTAATTATGGGGTTTTTATCCCTTAGAGATGGTCATGAAACGCTGCATGTCCTTTTGCAAGTGCTTAGTGATGCATATATTGCCGTTAGCGTTTTTGTCGCATTCACATTCGCGGTGTTTTATACCTTGGAAGCGGGCTTAAAGCTTGATACCAAAAGCCTATTAAAAAAATATCAGCATATACAAGTCCCTATAGCTGCTGTGTTAGGCTCTTTACCGGGCTGCGGCGGGGCGATTATTGTAGTGACGCAATATGTGCGCGGGCGTATTTCATTCGGTAGTGTTGTTGCGGTATTAACGGCAACCATGGGCGACGCCGCGTTTTTGTTGTTGGCGCAGGCACCAAAGACTGGGCTTCTTGTAATGGGCCTTGGCATCGTGGTGGGCTCGATTAGTGGTTATATTATTGACATGATCCACGGGCAGAATTATTTGCGCCCAGATAAAGGCGAAGTAGAAGACGCGAAAGCACTGGATGAAAATGGCCTGAATCCATTAAGGGTTAATATTTTTGATGGTTTGTGGTTGTTGATAATTGTGCCGGGCTTTGCCTTTGGTTTGTTATCTGCTTTTCAGGTTGAAACAGTTTTTAATATTCCGGCTGACGTTTACGAGACTTTCTTATTGTATTTTGGCGCATTTGGTGGGCTTTTGGCGGGCGCCATGTGGGTTTACGCATCCGTATTTCGTGTGCATACAAAGGGCGAAATATACGGTATTTCCCACAATATTCACATTAGTAGTGAAAAGGACCTCCCTGTTCACCGCGTCATTCAGGACACAAATTTCGTGACGACGTGGGTTGTGTTAGCCTTTTTCGTGTTTGAAATGACGGTGCATGTCTTTGCGATTGATTTGGCGGTGTTATTCTCAGGTGTGCATGTGTTTTTGCCGCTAATCGCCATCCTAATTGGCTTTATACCGGGCTGCGGCCCACAAATTCTGGTTACAGCAACATATTTAAGCGGGGCTATCCCGCTATCAGCGCAGTTGGGTAATGCCATTAGTAATGATGGCGATGCTTTATTCCCCGCGATTGCGCTGGCGCCAAAGGCAGCTGTGGTTGCGACAATCTATTCGGGAATACCCGCATTTATTGTTGCTTATGGATATATGTGGTTTTTTGAATAGTAGTTCTTGAAACTTGCGAAATAAAAATCATACTTAATATAGACGTGTATGTGAAAGGATCTAAATATGTCGAGTTTAAAAGTTACAGATGCTTCTTTTGATAAAGAGGTTCTAAAAGCAGATGGTTTGGTTGTTGTTGATTTTTGGGCAGAGTGGTGTCAACCATGTCAGGCGATGTCCCCGCTTATTGACGAAGTTGCGGAAACAATGGCCGACAAATTCAAAATTGTAAAAGTTAATATCGAAGACAGCCCAGAGGCGCCGACAAAATACAGCGTACGTGGCATCCCAACATTAATGGTCTTCAAAGACGGCCAAGTTGTTGATACGCGCGTTGGTGGCATGAACAAAGATCAGCTTAATGACTGGCTCGGCGGCATTGCTTAATAATCGACTGATTTTATTGCGTTTAGGCTGCGTTTCAGATGGCTTGCTTTAAAATATGATAGAATTCTAAAAAGTCCTGCATCCTGATGTGGGGCTTTTTTTTGTTTTGGTGATATTGGCTAGACCTTGGGTGAGCAATTTAATAGGGTGATTGCTTATTGTTTATAGAAAGTTATTTTAAATGGTTTGGTATTATATCCTTCTTTATGCGGTTATTCAGGGCGTTACGGAGTTCTTGCCGATAAGTTCGTCGGGGCATTTGGTTTTGGCGCATGAATGGGTAAACAGCCACACAGGCATGGATAATGCGCAAGACCGATGGGCAGAAGATGCGGTGATTGATATTGCCGTCCATGTGGGAACATTGCTTTCTGTGCTGCTCTATTTCAGACATGACTTCTTTAAAATGACAAAATCATTGGCCTGCGTAAAATCAGAAGCGGGCGGATCATCGCGCGCAATGGTGCTCTATATTATTATTGGCTCTTTGCCTGTGATCCTATGTGGGTATTTACTGCATTTATGGCAGCCAGACTGGATACGCTCCCCTGAAATTGTCGCGTGGACGACGCTTGTTTTTGGCTTCTTCCTTTGGATGGCAGACCGTTTTAGTAAGCATATTAAACCAATAGAGCAGATGACGTTGGCGACGGCTTTTTTAATTGGTCTATCGCAAGTTCTAGCCTTAATCCCTGGGACAAGCCGTTCAGGTATTACCATGACATCTGCGCGTGCATTAGGGTACACGCGTGAGGCCGCGGCGAAATTTTCGTTATTCCTATCCGTAATCGCGATTAGTGGAGCAGGCGTCCTTGCTGGGCGCGATGTGTTGTTGAACGGGAACAGCTTCCTTGGTACGCAGTCATTAATCGCCGTCGGCGTATCTTTTATCGCAGGCTATGCATCCATTAGCCTTATGATAAATTGGCTGAAAACACACGACTTCACACCCTTTGTTGTTTATCGGGCGCTATTAGGCTGTGTATTAATTCTTATGCTTTATTTGTAAATATCGCTTTTATTTCTGAGAATCTATTAAGCCTTTTGTAATTCGAGGGAATCTATCGGCTAAATCTTGTATTTCTTTAGGTACGTTTCCGCTCTTCAAACCTTGCGCGTGTGGTGCGAGTTGCTTGTAAACCGCTTGCTCCTGAATCGCCTTCCACTCGCCAGCGTGTATGTCACGTAAGCGCTGAATTTCTGGAGGAACGTCTTTATAGTCTTTAAGCACATGCTCAGGTTTTTGTAATGCGGCCATATCTTGGCTTTTGCTGGTTTCTTTATACTTACTGGTAATGCCTTGCGTAAATTGCGTGAAAATACGTGTGGCCGCCATTGCCGTCTTCGATACAACAGATGATGTGATGTCTTCTTTCTGATCAACAAAGGTTGGTACGCTCGCGCCAATCCAACGCAGAATACTTTGTGGAATTTGGTCAACCAGCTTGAATGACGATACGCCGACCATATAGAGCAACATGGTAAACATGATTAAATAGAAGAGTTGATCTATAGGCGTACGAATTTTATCGGCAAGCCCGCTGGCTGCGCTTTCTTCTACGGATGAAACGCCGCCGACATTGGCAACGGCAATATCCCAAATATCGGTAAGAACGTTCGCCATGGCAGAGAATATGGTGATGGAGGCAATAAAGCCCATAACGATCATAACTGGCCGGACGAATATTTCGAACAACAAGTAATAACCATTTGCCGCTTTTTGCCCTGGTAAGCCGCCACCTTCAATGTGAATATGTGATAAAGCCCATAACGGCATACCAACCATGGCTTCAAACACGGTTTTGATCCATGTGCCGACAGCAAAAAAGAAATACATAAAGGGCAAGATTGGCACGATGTAGAATAAAATAAACCCTGCCGTCAGTGTTAAGCCCGCAGCAGACGTTAACGCCACGCCAGCTTGCCCAGCCATATCGCCTGCGCCAGATAACGCGTTGTCTGCGCCATTTATAATGTCGCCGAGCATGAATGTACTACCCATAATCAAGTTTCGAATAGAGCTTTCAATAAGGGATTTTCCTAGGCCTGATAGTTTGGCTAATGGATGCACGGCATCTGTAGTGTTTTGGGTCATTGAAAATAGACCTTCAACGCCAAATATTAAGGCAAGGGTCGATTCAAAAGCGTTACCAGATTGTGTACGGCCACCTGTACCAGGGCCATCTTGTGTCCATTGTTTGTATATGTCGTAATAAGCGCGTGCGAGCAATTCTTCGCCAGAACGCGGTAGGATCGCGCCTTGTTCTGCCGCACGGAAATAGGGGTTAAATAAATCTGGACCGACGGGGTTTGTATCATTACGGCTGTGGATCTTAGACACGCGCGTCATTGTGATTGGCCAGCGCGTTACTTGTGGAATGTTGTTTACGGAATCTATTAATCCGCCATTAATCTCGGCAATACGATTATACCAAATACCTGCACCTGCCCAGCCACGATTAAGTAATGATTGCGGCACAGAGGCGTTGTTGCCCGCAGCAATAGCGGCACGTTCGGCATTTACAGCAGCTTCGATAATACAGTTTAGATGTTCCCTGAGCATAGCCGCGCCATCTGTCTTAAATTCGGATATTGACCGCGTGGGCGTGTTGGTTGCGGAGAAATCAAGTGTAGATTTAAACCATTGATCAGCCAAAATTCGGCTATGGGCATCAATATCAAATCCAAACTGCCAAATCGCATCTTGTCCGTTCACGGTTGTACTATTGCCTGCGCCGTCTATGAAGCTATAATCTGTAAACGTTGTGTTAGGGCAATTGGGTGCGGTATAGCCATTATTTACATCAAGCCACATCTCGACTATTAGCTCATAATATTTCTGGCGTATTAGCTCTGTCCCAGCAGATGAAGTGTTTACCGCAGGAATAACAATTTCGCCACAATAGGGGAAAACATCGCCTGCATATCGCCCGCCATATAGCTTTGTTGGCCACCCATAGGCGCCAGGGTCAAGTGACCCCACGCGAATGACAATATCTCCACCACTGGAAAAAGCATCGGCCTGAAAATAATTGGTATAATTTCCGCCGCCCGTAAGAATGGTTTGTCGTTGATTTGTTGTCGCATTAATGAGGTAGAGACCAATTTCTTTATCGTAGGCAGCAGGCATATTATGACGCGGGTACATGGTGCGTTCGACCTGTTGACAGAAATTACCAATATGGGTAAAGCCAACTATATGCATGGCATCTTGGGCTTGCGGCGTGCCGACCATTGAATTCGCATCCATGATACCATCTGTGGCGAGGCGCACATTAAATTCTGTCCATACATTTGTGGCGAGGCTTGATCCCCATTTGGCGGAATATAGAACGCCATATTGTGCCAAGTTTAAGCCATTTGATACGGGGACAATCAAGGCAAAGGCGGTCATTAAGCGTAGCGGCGCCCATAGCTTTGAAAAACGCTTCCCAAATGGCGTACCAGATTGGATACTTTCCAAAATGACAGCAGCAACAAAATATAGAACAATAAATAACGATAAAGCAGCAATGGTATAGCTAAAAAAGGCAAACATTTGGTGTAACGCCAAATGGAAAGCCCAAGGGAAAATGGCCGGGACGGGAACAATTTCTGTCGCGCTGTCTCCCCCATCATAGCGAAGCGCCGTACATGGATTGCCTGCATCACCCACGCAAGACCCGAAGAATCCTATATTTCCTGCGCCAGATGGTATCGGCACGCCAAAAATGCGGTCGAGCAGAACAAAAGCAATATCATTCGTCGGGTTCGGGGTTTGGAATAATTGTAGCTGCGCAAAAGCACCCGGCATTAATATGGCGAGTACAAAAGCGCATATTTGCGCAAAGATTGAGAATATTGCAAAACATATTAAGCTGAAGATAATCACTTGATCTATATGCTTACGCGAGAAGACCAAATTATCTTTTGCCGCCATAATCACGTTAAATACGCCAAACCGTCCATAGTTATGCGGTAAAACATAAGTATGACCGACGGGGAGCAGGCCAATATTCAAGAAAATCTGTGCCATGAGTGCGGCAATCGTAGCAAAGCCGGAACGCCATAGCTCCATTATACGTGGAATAATACCAGGCAGCACAGCATATTTTAATGCTGAAGATATGGTCATGTTCTGTCCTGTATTATCGCTCATATCATACCGTATAAGTTATTGGTTATTTACTGATCGCGCCAGCCATTTGTTTCATAGCGCCTTGCGTGCCTTGGGTTAATTGTCCAAACATATGTCCGCCACCAATCGCCGCGTATTGAACAAGTCCGCCAGCAGCATCTTGTGATTGGTCGACAAATGTCGGTACACTTGCACCAAGCCAACGCAAAATTTGCTGTGGGATAAGTTCAACAAGTTTGAACGATGATATGGCCATCATATAAAGAACAATGGTGTAAACAACCAAATAGAATAGCTTATCTACTGGGCCACGTATGGATTCTATGAACCCGGCTTGTTCCGCAGCGCCCGTACCGCCAACGTTGGCAACAACAATGTCCCAAATGTCATGCAGTACCGCAGCCATCGCGGCAAATATACTAATACCTGCAATCAGGCCGAATATAATCATAATTGGGCGCAGGAAGATTTCGAATATCAAGTAATAGCCGTTAATTGCGGCATCGCCGGGTAGGCCATTACCATCAATACGAATATGCGCAAGTGCCCATAGCGGCACGCCGACCATGGCCTCAAATACAGTTTTAATCCAGTTACCAACCGCAAAGAAGAAATAGATGAACGGCAAGAATGGAATAACGTAATACAGAACGAAACCTGCCGTAAGACCAACTGTGGCAAGGCTGAACATGATGTCGCCGCCAACTTCACCAAATTGTTGACCAATTTTGGCCAATGGGTGGTCGACCATACCAAGAACCGCGCCGCCGAAAATAGCGCCCGTACCGATAGTCAGGTTTTGGATAGTTGAATCGATCAAACCCTTACCAACGCCCACAAGTTTAGCAAGGGGGTGCACATCGTTATTTTCGGTGATGGAATACAGCCCCTCTAGTCCAAAAAGATCCATGATCAGTTTGCCAAGGAAGTTACCTGATGAGCTTGGACGGCCTACGCGTTCCAAATCCGTCAACCAGAAGCGATATAAATCGTAATAGACTTGCCCTGCCACAACTTCTGCGTTGCCACGCGGCAGCTGTAACATTTTACCATCATTGACGGTCGGGTTATACAAATCATCCGATGTCACGTTTGGGTCTACGCGTAATTTTGCTTGTGAAACGCGCTCCATAATAAGCGGGTATGTTATTACTTTTGGAACGTTTCTGGCAGCGGTGACAAGTGAGCCATTTGCAGCGGCAATTTTGTTGTACCAAATACCTGCACCAGCCCAGCCGCGGACAAGAAGCTCTGGTGGAATATCAAATGCACCAGTATCAGCGCGTTCTTCGCGCACAGCGTTATTGATTAGGCACTGTAAAACATTTGTCACTGTTTGGTGCATGGATTGTTTCGTATCTGCGGTGATAAAGTAATCCGTTGTACCAACGCCACCTGCGGCGTTGCCACTAACTTTCATACGGCTTGCAACCCATTGCTGAGAGC
The DNA here is from genome assembly GCA_002690045.1 of Alphaproteobacteria bacterium. Classification (GTDB taxonomy): domain Bacteria; phylum Pseudomonadota; class Alphaproteobacteria; order Micavibrionales; family Micavibrionaceae; genus UBA2705. The sequence continues at coordinate 58,458 of NZDE01000010.1, forward strand.
TATCGCCTAAAGCTTGCGCTAATTGTTCAAGGTCCCCAGCCGCATTACAGTCCTGCGCGCCAGGGGCGCTTGATGTCGGCAATAGCCCATTGCCTCCGCCCCACAATGCGTTGACTAACTCATAATAGCCTTCATAAAGATAGGATGCGCCTGCACTGCCCATGTCAGTTGTTGTAAGTAAGATCTCGCCACATGAGTTTTTAACAAGGCCTTTTTCGTTTTTATAGATTGGTGGCACGCCATTATTCTGATATGAGGGATCTTCGTCGCCAAAGCGTATAATCACGTTACCGTTTTCATAGAAATTCATTGCCCCAGGATAATCAGTTGCGGTAAAGAGCAATGTCTGGTTGCTTGGAGTTGGATCGTTTTTGATGAGATAGCCGTCAATGTAGCGCTGCGGCATTGGGTTTAAACCCGGCTGTGTGCTCTGATAGTTCCAAGGGAAGTGATCAGCCTCTATAAATTCACAGGCATAAGCGAGCGACATAAATGATAATAACTGCATGGCTGTCGGTGCTTTGGGGACGCCAAGTAATTCTTGTTCAGTGGTTAATTGTGCCAAATTACTATTAAATTGGAACCAAGCTGTTGTTGCTAGGCCAGATCCCCATTTAGCTGCATATAAGGTGATGAACTGTGCTGAGTTCATGCCGAAGGCAAAAGGCACCAATAGTCCGATGGCAACGACCATACGAATAGGCGCCCATACGGAGTTAAAGCGGCGGCCAAATGGTGTGCCTGTTTGTGCGGTTTCAATCAACACGACCATTATAAAATAGATGAAGATAAACATACCGACCACAAGTAAGGCAAGGCTGTAGAGCAGGTACATATTGTGTAAGCCCCTGTGGAATGGCCATGGGAATGTGTTCGCGGTGGATTGGACTTCGTTAACAGCATTTGTACCGTCTGCGTTTATGCCTGTACAGGGCTGTAAAATACTCACACAAGAGTCAAATAGGCCTGGGACACCGAATATACGGTCGAGCAGGATCATCGCAATATCATAGCGTCCATCTGCGCCGACGCCGACGCCTGCGCCAGCAGGTACAAAAGCTGGGTATGGGTCAAAAACATTGGCGATTTGTGCGAAGGCGGGGGTCATCACAAACGTGACGAGTAATGTAAAAATTTGTAAAGCTAGTAATGCTAGCGCGGTTACGACAATGCCAAATATAATGATCTGGTCGGCTTTATCCTTACGAAACTCTAAATTATTTGCCGCCGCTGCCAATACTTGAATAATGCCAAACTTTCCTATGTTGTGTGGTCTTAGATATTCATGTGAGGCAGGAATAAGGCGTATAGTTGATAAAACACAGGCCATAAAAAACGCAAAGGTTTTGAAACCCGTACTGATAAATTCAGCGAGGCGTGGCAATATACGCGGTAGAACCATATATTTCACAACAGATCCTGCCGTGATGGCTTTGTGGTTATGTTCTACGATGTTATCTTCGTTCTTTCCAAAGTCAAAGAGTGCCATTGTTCTGTCCTGTCCTACCGTTTAAATCCGCGTGCTATACCACCCGCGGCCTGCCCACCAGCGCCACCAACGCCAGAAGCGATTTCTTTCACGCTGCCTGCAGCCATTGTACCCTGAATAGAAATTGTTCTGTTCAGACCTTCCGCAATGTTGCCGGATTCGTCACCGAAGCTCTTCACGCCTGCGCCCATCCAACGTAAAATACTGTCTGGAATAAGGTCAATTAGCTTGAATGAAGCCATCGCCATCATATAAGCAATAATGGCATAAAGAACTGTATAGAAGAACATATCCACTGTACCGCGGAATGTATCAATATAATCCTGGTCATTGGCAGCGGCATTTGCGTCAATATTATTGTTTGCTAAGTTGTCGACGACCAAATCAAAAATATCGTTAAAGATAACCATTAACGCACCATATGTCGTTATGGATGCCAATAGGCCGAATAATGTTAATACAGGGCGCAGGAATATTTCGAAAACAAGGAAATATCCATTGCCAGCTACGCCAGGTAAGCCTGTACCATCAATACGAATATGTGCCATGGCCCATAGCGGCACGGCGATCATTGCTTCAAAAATACTTTTGACCCAACGCCCTGCGGCAAGGAAGAAGTACATGAATGGCGTCAATGGAATAACATAGAATAAGATAATCCCTGCTGTTAAGCCAACGGTCGCTGCCATGGATGAAATAGTTGTCGCAACTTGAGATACTTTTGCGCCGGTGGTCGCCCCTAATGCACTTAAAAAGCCCGTAATACCTTCTGTGAAAATTGTACCAGTTAACGCCAAGATAGAGCTGTCCATTAAGCCTTTACCCGCACCGACAAGTGCGCCGAATGGATGAATGTCGCCATTCTCACGTAGGTTAAATACACCTTCGAGGCCAAAGATAATGTTGATCATATTCACGAAGCCAGATGTATTGTCGTGGCGCGCATATTGTTCAGCGTTCTGTGTTTGAGTAAGGCCTGTAATAACCTGATGCATCATTTTTGCATATTGTAGATCGTTAGGATTTTTTAAGGGTACAACTTGGTTCTCAGAAAGGATCGGGTTGAACATGTCGGTACCGCGTGCGCTTTCTTGAACCGTTCTTTTGGCTTTGGCAACTTCGTTTAATATTTCTGGATAGCTTTTGACATACCCGACTTTAAAAACATTTGTGTATGCGCCATAAAGATCAGATATTTCATTATACCACATGCCCGCGCCGGCCCAGCCATATGTTAATATTTTATTGTTGTTGGGGTTGTTTCCGCCTGCGAACCACATATGTTCTTTGGCCTCATCTACGGCTTCTTGGTAGGCGTTATTGAGGTCTGCAGCCAGGGAGGTCTTGAACTGGTCAAAAAGGCGTTGATAATAAGCCGCTGGCGGTGGTTCGTTACACGATGTCTCGCCTGCTGCATTTGACCACACGCCAAAATGTAATGGAACATCAATGTCGCACCCTTGAACGCCATCTATCATACCGTTAATGGCAAGCATACGTTGTGAATATGGGGTGACTAAGTTGCCCATCCACATATTCATGACGACGGCCATATTTCCCATGCGCCATGTCCCTGCGGCGCTAAATGCATCAGCGGGTCCAGCGTTTGGAGTGGGGGCGCCCGGAATAACAATTTCACCACAGATTGGACGTATGCCGCCGTTTGTCGGCGCGACACCTTCAGTTGCAACAAGGTCGCCACGATATGCTGGATGGATTTGTCCAAAGCGGATACGGACGTCTTTGGTGTCTGTTGCTGTAATAAATGTATCGAATGAATTAGTAACAGCTGTGGCGCCAGCTGGCAGTGTTGTATAGTATACTGGAGCAGGGCCTCCTGCGCTTCCTAGGCCGTTGAAAATGGCAGGGACGTTGCTTTCTTCTTTCACATCATAGATGGTGTAAACATCAATAGGGTATGGTCGTCCGCCAGAAAATGTATGTTCATTTTGCGCGGTCACATTGCCGGCTGCATTAACAGTGACCGGTTGTTGTACGGTGTATAATAGATTGCCTGCATCATCAGTTTCTGCGGCATAGTATGTATGATATTCCTGTTTATGGTAAGTTGCGCACAAATTCGCAAGGAGTAGTCCTTCAATAAGGGCTGTAGCATTTGGTGTTGTGGGTCTTGCTAGAAGCTCGTCTCCGCCCGTACCTATAGGTGTTTGTACACTATCTATGAAACGTAACCATGAGTTTGTAGCAAAATTTCCGCCGATTTTTGCGACGTTTAAAATTAAATGCTGACCTGTGCTGAAGCCGTAATAAGTTGGGACTAAAAAAGCGAGTGCAATAATTAGACGGAGCGGGACGTAGCCACTTGCGAAACGTTTGCCAAATGGTGTGCCATCTTCGATTGTTTCGATCACCACAACGAAAAGGAAATATATGACCAAGAATGAGGCAACAGTCGACATTGCAAAGTTGTAAAAATAGAACGTACTTTGCAAGGCGCGTGTGAATGGCGGGATGCCACCTAGCGCGATCGGGTCATATTTTGTACCATAAAGGCCAGGAATGCCGAAAACTTGATCGAGCATTCCGAAGGCAATATCATTTGTTAGGTTTGCGCCTAGCGGTGCTTGGAAGAACCCCATAAATTGTAATTGTGCATGGGCCAGATTCGTCGTCATCACAAACGCCAGAATGGCAAACTGCATGGCCAGTAAGACAAAGCCGACAAGTACAACGCAATATATGATAACTTGGTCGCTATGCCGAATGTTGAAATTCACATTATTGGCGGCTTGGGCCATTACACCGCGGATTGTAAGGTTTTTGGTATCCTTAAGCGCTGTTGATGACAAATCTGTGGGCAGTAGGCGGATCATTTGGAAAATGCTGGCAAGCATAAGGGCAATCCACTGCGTATTAAGCGACAGGTTTTTAATCCGCCGCCCAAGCTGTGGGGAGAACATATATCCTAGCACAGCGCCTGTGCTTATATTTATTCGCCTATTTGGGTTTACCTTCATTTGCATTGCTGTTTAACGCTTACCTTCTTACTTACTCTCTTTATTCGCCAAAAACTTTAAAATCTGTTTAACTTACTTAATTTTTCATTGCACCTTTTAAGCCCATACCAACCCCAGTACCTAACGCGCCACCAGCTTTGGATGCTGCGCCTGTTACTTGTGGCACCATTTGCGCGCCTGAGATTGCGGCTGTTTGTGTCAGTGTTTCAAGCTGGTCTTGTGACATGTCACCAAAGCTTGATGTCGAGCTGCCCATCCAACGTAAAATTTGGTTAGGGATCATATCAATGAGCTTAAAGCTACCTTGCGCCATCAAATAAACAACAATCACGTAACAAATGGTAAAGAATAGCTGGTCAATACGCCCGCGGAAAGAATCTGTATCAACATCATTTGCGGCGGCATCAAACTCAAAACCTGTCAGGTTAGTGGTAACCAAAGACCAAATGTCATTTAAAACTGTAACCAGCGCACCGAAGATGCTTAATGCGGCTATTAGGCCAAAAACAATTAAAACAGGACGGATGAATATTTCGAAAATCAGGTAATACCCACTAATCGCCATATCGCCAACGCCTTCACCTTCATAACGCAAATGCGCCAATGCCCATAATGGCGCACCGACCATTGCTTCGAATACAGTTTTTACCCAACGCCCACAAGCGAAGAAGAAATAAATAAACGGCATTAGCGGGACAATGTAGTACAAGATAATCCCTGCGGTGAGGGTGATTTGCCCGACCATGCCTGTAATGCCTGAAATAGCGCCGGTTATTGCTTGCGCGCCGGGCATACTTAATTGACCAAGCAGCCCCGTGCCTGCGGACGCAATGGTGGATACGAGAAGGTTACGAATAGAGGCTTCAATCAAGCCGCGTCCTAAGCCTGTGAGTTGATAAATTGCGTGCGTTTCTGAGTTAGCGGTCATATTTGCAATGCCGCTTGTTCCGAATAAGGAATTTAGAATCATTTCAAGGATGCTAGAGGCGGAGGTATCCGTAATGCTGTTTTGCTGTAAAGCGCCAAGCGGCGACATCATTTGCGTATAAACAGGGAACAGAACCTTAACCAAGTTACCTTCATTGGCGGCTTCTGAACCGACATTGTCAATAACTTCGCCATCGCCTGTGGCGGGGTTGAACAAATCTTGCGCGGTGGCTGTTGTGTCTTCTTGCATACGCAAATTCAACAGATCCTGAAATACTACTGGGATTTTTGTGTAGGTGGCAACGCTCATGGTCGCCGCGGTGTTCGCGCCATTCATATCGGCAACGTTAATATACCAAAGCCCCGCGCCAGCCCATCCACGACCATTCAAAGCGAAGGCTAATTCGTTTGAATTTTGCAAATCATTTACGCCGTCCATAACAATGGCGTCAGCTAAATTCTGGTGTACTCCACCAGGGCCGTAGAAATATTCGCCATATGACGTGGGAATGTCTTGTTGGCAGCCTGCTGCAACAGCTGCAGGATAGTTTTGGCATCCGCCGCCATAGCTCGGAACATGCAGGCGATGCATGTGTTCCGCGTATGCTTCAATGACGTTATTGTTATATAGCGTCATGACGGCTGTCAAATGTGATTCATAAGCTGCGGCAGCGCCAGGAACTGTCGGCGTTTCAACGTCAATGGTCAGTTCGCCACATAAAGGGACAATATTGCCTGTATATTGTCCTGTTTCTGGGTTTTGGTAGCCAAAGCGTATGTTAATTGGGCCGCCAGCAGAATTCGTAATAGCTTGCGTGTAGTTTCCTGTGCCGGTAATAACTGAGGCGCTATTGCCGTAGACTTGATAAGGCTGAATGTTTCTGTAGAGTGGGCTGCCTGCGCCGCCATTAGCATTTTCATAGAAAAATTCGCAAGTTTTGATGATATGCATCGCGCCAATAAGCGGGTTTATATCAGGGCGCGGCGGTTGTGTAATGATGTTTCGGAAGTTTGCGCCGTTTACGTCGACACCACCCAATGGGACGTTTACTTCACTTGTGAGAACAGTCCATGAATTCGTCGCGAGTGCGGATCCAAATTTGGCCGCATAAAGCATAATATACTGTGCAGAATTAAGGCCATAAGCAACGGGAATAAGCAGTCCTACGCCCATCATTAAACGCATGGGCCCCCAAAATGAGTTAAAACGGCGACCGAATAAGCTGCCAGTTTGGATGGTATCAAATATTGCATGCATAATATGAACAAGCATAATAAGCACAGCAACTACTAAAAATAGGTAGTTATAGGTACCAAACAATACATTCTGCATGGATTGGTGGAATGCAGAAGGTGGATCGAGCATCATGCCAGAGTTAAATACATTTGGTACGCCAATAGTCGCATCAAGCATCATCAGCGCAATATCATCTTGCGGGGCTACGGTGGTAAAAAGCTGCGCAATAGATGGCAGGGGGATCCAGCCGGGGTTTTGTGCCCATGCGGCGTTAATGATTAAGAAGCTTAGCGCGAGTAATGATAAAATAGCCAGTATAACAAATGAAGCAATGACTGAAAAATAGGCTATGATGCGGTCAATGTTTTGTAAATTGAATGTTATATTTTCTCCCGCAGCACCAATGACATGGAATACGCCGTATTTACCGAAATTTCGTTTTTGTAAATAAGGGTGATTTTTAGGAAGAAGCTTCACAAAGGCGAATAAATAAGCATAGCCATATGCCAAAAAGATCAGGGGCGAGGTAAATAAGTCACGTAGTCTAGGAAGTATGCCGGGCAGCAAAACCGCTTTAGCAGCGGATTTTACACTGAAGTCAATATTATTTAACCCATTAGCCACGATATAAACGCCTCATGCTATCCTCACGTATCTATAAAACGAGAGAATAACGAAAAATACCAAACAAATATGCCCCTTGTCTTTGAAAGCCACTTAATGGCCTGATAACTAAAGACCTTAAAATGATAGCATAAATTATTGAATAAATGCCATAAATATTCAGAGCAAATTGATTTAACTCGATTTTTCTTGACATAAAGCTCTCTCGCAAATATTCTAATTTGTCATAATTTTTATGGTGATGGTTATTATATTAGCGTTTTACAGAGGTTTACGTGGTAAGTTCTAGCGCGCAGAATAAGCAATATATTTATGTAGTTGGTGATACGAAACCAACGGCAAGTGTTTTGCACGCGGAAAAGAAAAAACCATTAGTTATGGCCTTTATTGGGCTTGATGACCCATATCGTGGAGATAGTCGCGGCGCGGCGGGGGTGGGGCGCATAGCAGCTAAATTACTCGATGGGCGCTATGAATATGTTGATGCAGATAGTTTGTCTAAAACATTTAACCATGTGTCGGGATATGAGAACCAGTTGGCTGCCTATGCAGAACAAATCAATCAGGCTGGGGGCGTTGATATTTTAATTGGCAGCACAGGTGAAAAATTTATCGAGCTGTTAGAAAAGAAGCCGGTTATTATTGAAGGGCGTTTCAATGAAAAATTTTCTGAAAGCCGCGCATATATGCAAGATATTCCAATGGGGCTTGTTAGTCATGATTTATCGCAAGATAAACTGAATAAAGAAGGCGCAGCGTTTGATTTGCATTATCCGAATATAAAAGGGTCGCTTATCGCGGTAATGATGGGGGGAGCTTGCATTGATATACATGGGATCGTTGAAAATATTATTAGTAAGCTGAAGCATGAAACTGGACCAGTGACTTTGTTCGTTTGCCCATCTCGCCGTACAGAAGAATATTATCAAGAGTTTTTAGATGAGCTTGCGCTCCAACGTAAAGATAATTTTCCTGAGTTAACAGTAATGGGAAAAGAATATAATAAAGCTATTTCTAGCTATAATCCTTATTATGGCCTGCTGGCTAATGCGAACCATATTGTTCTTGTCGGTGAATCTGGGTCTATGATAAGTGAAGCGCTTTATACGGGGAAGCCGTTGCATATGGCGCATATGGTGCATGTACAAATGTCGCCTTTGATTGACCAAGGCTACATTATTGATATGGCGGAAGTTCAAGATCGTCCGTTTATTTCCCCGTCTATGCCGCGGCTAGATGTGACTATGGAGGTCGCGTCCAGTATCGTTCTTGAATATAAAGAGGCCAAAGATGCCTTGGCGTGCGTGTTAAAACGTTCTGCCGGTGGCGGGCCAATGATTTAAGCTTTAAATACAAATTTGCCATAAATACAGATCGTATCGTATTTATGGCAAATAAATTAATTTATGATATATTTACGTTTACGCGAAGCGGGCGCGGACTTTGACTTCGCCGTCATCGCCAGTGCGACGTTTACGGTCTTCGACATAGTCTTCGTAATTGCCTTCAAACCAGACAACTTCGCCATTGCCTTCAAAGGCAAGAATATGCGTTGCCAGACGGTCAAGGAACCAACGATCGTGGGAAATCACCACGGCGCAGCCTGGGAATTTTTCAAGCGCTTCTTCCAAAGCTGATAATGTTTCTGTATCCAAGTCGTTGGTCGGTTCATCGAGCAAAATAAGGTTGGCTTCTTTACGAAGCATTTTTGCCATATGGACACGGTTACGTTCACCACCTGATAATTTGCCAACGTTTTTCTGTTGGTCTGTTCCGCGGAAGTTGAATGATGAAACATAAGCGCGGGATGACATTTCAACTTTACCAAGCTTCATGATGTCGAGGCCTTCAGAAATTTCTTCCCAAACGTTTTTGCTGTCATCTAATGAATCGCGGCTTTGGTCAACATAGCCAAGCGCAACCGTTTCACCAACGCGCAGTTCACCGCCATCAGGCTGTTCAACGCCGGTAATCATTTTAAACAATGTGGTTTTACCCGCGCCGTTCGCACCGATTACACCGACAATACCACCTGGGGGTAATTTGAAGGATAAATCTTTGATGAGTTCCTTTTCGCCGAAAGACTTGTTAAGGCCTTTGGCTTCAACAACCAAGTTACCTAGACGTGGCGGCGTTGGAATAACAATCTGTGCGTTGCGGACGTCTTCGCGCTCGCTTGCGGCCAATAAATCTTCATAAGACGAAATACGTGCTTTAGATTTTTTACGGCGGCCTTCTGGTGATTGACGAATCCACGCCAATTCGCGGCTAAGTGTTTTTTGACGTGATGCATCTTCACGTGCCTCTTGCTCAAGACGTTTGGCTTTGGCATCCAAATACGCAGAATAATTTCCTTCGTAAGGAATGCCGCTACCGCGGTCAAGCTCAAGGATCCAGCCCGTAACGTTATCAAGGAAGTAACGATCGTGCGTAATCATGACGACCATGCCTGGATATTGTGCTAGATAGCTTTGTAGCCATGCCACAGAATAGGCATCCAAGTGGTTGGTTGGTTCGTCGAGGAGCAGCATGTCAGGCTTCTCAAGAAGGAGACGACATAGCGCAACGCGGCGTTTTTCACCACCAGATAGATTGTCTACCTTCGCATCACCCGGTGGGCAGTTTAGCGCCTGCATCGCGATGTCTAATGTGCGGTCAAGTTCCCAGCCATCAACGGCGTCAATTTTTTCTTGCAATTCACCCATTTCAGCCATTAGGGCATCCATGTCGCAATCAGGATCAGCCATTTCCGCGCCGATTTCATTGTAGCGGTCAACGAGGGCTTTGGTTTCTTTTAAGCCTTCTGTGACGTTTTCACGGACGTTTTTTGTCGGGTCAAGCTTTGGTTCTTGCTCCAAATAGCCGATTTTGATGCCATCAGCCGCCCAAGCTTCGCCAGTATATTCTTTATCCACCCCAGCCATAATCTTTAAAAGTGTTGATTTACCAGCGCCGTTTGGGCCTAGTACGCCAATTTTTGCACCTGGTAGGAAGCTTAGTGTAATGTCGTTCAAGACCTTCTTGCCGCCACCCAAGGCTTTGGATACATTTTTCATTACGAAAACATATTGATATGATGCCATGTAAATCGTCCTTGCAGTTTTCTTGTATTGCTTTAACTTTATGTTAGTCTCTTTACAGCAAATTAGATGTAATTTGCAAGGACAACCGCATATTTAGACGTTAAATTATAGGTAGGGCTTATAATGTCATCACAAGAATCGCTTCAGAACGCATCAAAATCTCGTTTAGAATTTTCAAAACACGGTAATTCTCTTGGCGCAACAGGCTATGTGTGCCGTAATCAGCAGACCGCAACTAATAATGATTTCCTTGGTCGTGCGGGGGATGCAATATCCGTCAGTCCGCCTAAAGGGGGCTTTGATAAAATCTGTGTCGGGGCGGCATGGGATAATGATACAGCGCTGAGCAAAAGTATGGTTGGGCGCTTGCTTGGTATTAAAAAGAAAATTGATATAGACCTTGATTTGGGCTGTTTGTATGAAATGCAAGATGGCACACGCGGCACGGTTCAGGCTTTTGGTGATCTTTATGGTGAGTATGACAAGGCGCCGTTTATTAGCTTGTCTGGTGATGAGCGCACCGGTGACGCCGAAGGCGATGATGAATATATGCTTATAAATGGTCAGAAATGGAGCGAGGTTAAACGCCTTGTTCTGTATATTTATATTTATAAAGGCGCGCAAGACTGGGCACAAGTTTCGCCGCAAATTCAGTTGCGCATTCCGGGGCAGAAACAAATTGTTATTACGCCATCCGTGCACAGTAAGAACCTATCGTTATGCGTATTGGCGGGACTTGAAAATATCCGCAATGGCATAAAAGTAACTAATTACACAGAGTTCTTCCCTGGGCATGAGGAAATGGATCGTGCATTTGGTTGGGGGCTACAGTGGGATGACGGTGCAAAGGGGCATTAACCTAAATGCCGCTTTATCGTACTTGGCTTGTCGGGGAATATATATTATATTTACAAGATGTGCCTAGTTTTAAGGCGTATTCCACTGGGTTAGCGAAAGACTATTTTCATGTATGAATTGGCAACGAGTCAGGCCTTTATTCTTGCTTTAGGCGCATTGGGACTCGGCATGCTCATGTTAATTAAGGGCGGGGACTGGACGGTTGATGCCGCGGTTTATATTGCGCGCCATTTCGGTGTATCTCCACTGGTTGTCGGGTTTACAATTATTGCTTTTGGGACGTCCTTGCCCGAGCTTCTTGTTTCCACAAATGCGAATTTTAAAGATTTACCCGGCATTTCGATCGGTAATGTTGTTGGGTCAAACATTGCTAATATTCTGTTAGTGCTAGGGGTGACCGCAGCAATTGCAACGATTCCTGCCAAGCCGCGCGATTTAGCGCGTGATCTGGCTGTTATGTTCGGTTCCACGTTATATTTTATATATTTGGTTAATAGCGGCGAGGTTTCGCGCTTATCCGGTTTTATCATGGTCGGGTTGTTGGCTATTTATGTAGGTTGGCAATATTGGATGGCGAAACGCGGGAAGGTTGAGATTGATGATATTGATGAACCTGCGTTTAAATCTATGCCCCTTGGTATTTTATTTTTATTGATCGGTTTAGTCTTTATTGCGGGCGGTGCCGAACTTTTGGTGCGTGGCGCGGAGGTCAGCGCAGGCATTATTGGCGTGCCAGATGCGGTAATCGCCTTGACGCTTATTGCGCTGGGTACGTCATTGCCGGAACTGTCGACTTGCGTTATTGCGGCGCTTAAGAAGCATAGTGATATTGTCTTAGGCAATATTATCGGTTCAAATGTGTTTAACATTTTGATGATCATTGGCACGACATCTGCGCTAAAGCGTATCGAGGAAACAACTCAGAATGCGGCGCTAACCGAAATAAATAATATTATTTTGATTATTACGGCGTTTTTGCTGTCAATTCTTTTACTTTTTGTTCGTAAAATACCTAGACCGGTAGGATTTTTATTCGTAGCGGCATATATAGCCTATATAGTGGCTGTATATGCAATGTTTATGTCCGGTGTAACTTTACCTGTTGGGGAATAAACGATGGATGATGATTTATTAAACCCAGTCAAAATTGATTTATCAGATTATGATGATGATGACGGCAATGGCGATACAGATGCAGATAATGCCGCGCAAAGTGCTGCGTCACCGCCGCCGCAAGCGCCAGTCGCGCCACCATCAAATCCTGCGCCAAGTCCAGAAGATCTGGACAAAGCTTTAGCGGGCGAAAACGCACCTGCTTCTGCGCCTACAGCGCCGCCTGCATCTGTCGTGCCGTCCTTACCAGAGGAAGATAGCGCTGCCGCGCCTTTAGCTGAAGAAACCGCGCCTCAGACCGTGTCACAGCCTGAAACTGCACCTGTTGCGGCCAGTGATGATGCGCCAGAAGTGGATATGAACGGTAATAAAATTAACCGTGTTAAATTGGGTGAAGAAATTAATTTAACGCGTTTGGACCCCAGTTTAAAACGTGTTTTGATTGGCATGGGGTGGGATGCAAAGGTTTTTGCCGATGAATCGACGCCAGATTTAGATGTGTCTTTGTTCTTACTCGATAAGAACGATATGACTCGCGATAATGAAGACTTCGTTTTTTATAATAATTTGGAGGCCTGTGAAGGCGGCGTTCAGCATCACGGTGACAACCGTACGGGCGCGGGTGATGGTGATGATGAAAATATCACCATTACGTTTAATGAAATTCCGTATGATGTTTTGCGTATTGAGGTCGTGTTATCGATCTATCAAGGGCGCGAAAAAGAACAAAGTTTTAAGGACGTTGAGAATATCTTTTTCCGTTTAGTTAATGCAGATACGACTATTGAATTATTTAGAATTGAGCTAGATAAAATTGTCGGCGGCGATGATGCTGTTGGTGTGAAAATTGGTAGCTTTAAGCGTGAAGGGCCAAACTGGTTCTTTGAAGCGCGGGCTGAGCCTGTTGAGCGTGGTTTAGAAGAAGCGGCCACTGAATATGGCATTATTGTTGCTGAAATGGTTTAAATTAGGCAGAAGCCGATCTTTGAAAGAGATATTATGCGTAGAATGAATATATTTTTGATGGTTTTTGCATGTCTTTTGGTAAGTTTGCCAGCGCTCGCACAGGAAGACGCTGTCGCACCCGCGCCGAAAACGGGGGTAGAGCATTTTGTTCTAGAAAAGCCACATACACAAATTTTGTTTTTTGCAGATCATTTGGGCTTCTCGCTGTCAAATGGTCGTTTTACTGATTTCGATGGAAAGTTCACGCTTGATTATGATGATTTAGCCAACTCATCAGTTGATGTTACGGTTAAAACAGCAAGTATTGAGATGGGTGATGAAGCGTGGAATACGCATATGAAGAATGAGGATTTTCTTAATGTTGAAGCTTTCCCTGAAATGCGATTTGTTAGCGATTCTGTTGAGCTTTTGGATGACAAAACAGCACATGTGAATGGTAACTTAACCTTGCTAGGCATCGAGCGCCCACTCACTTTACATGTAAAACATAATAAGTCAGGTATACACCCATTTAACGGTAAGGTGGTTTCAGGCTTTACTGTTGAAGGTGAGGTGCGTCGTTCTGACTATGGTATGACTTTTGGACTGCCGCTATTAGGTGATATCGTTAAAATCCAAATTCAGGTTGAGGGGCATTTGGATACAGCGGGGCAGGACGCGTCAGCCGCTGAAGAATAATCTAATCTTTTAGATAGGATTGTATCTATCATTTACAATCTTTTTACTTTTATCTGGCAAAATAATCTTGTGTGTGAGGGAGTAAGAATCTCCTGAATTTTTATATCGCAAATGACGATATTATGAAGTGACCGGGCAAATCCGGTATATTGGGTGTTATATGGAGCTGTTATAGGATGATCTATAACGGCTCCATTGTTTTTTAATACTTGCACAATAGGCAACGACCTTATATTCATGCTATACTGAGTAGTTGATGGAATATTTTTTAGACAGAAACCATGCGTAAGACCTTTAAAGAAGTAATGAACATGTTGAGCGTGCCCAAAGTTTTGGGGCCGTATGAAACATGGCCGTGGTCACATTATGACGAAGCCACGCAGACAAGCATTAGCGCGGAAGTGCGTATGGGGTCACAGGACGATAGTGTTGAAGCTGAAATTCAAGTTATTCGTGATGATCCAAAGGATGGTGAGGCGCCATTTGAATGCTTATTATGGGTTATCGTTGAGCGCCGTAAAGATGACCAATGGTGTACAACCTCTTTAACTCATAAAGGTCAGCCGCACCCGCAAGATATTTATGATTGGGAACAGCGCGCATTAAAAGTGTTTGCCCGCTGCGCCGTATTGCTAAACCAAAGCATCATGCCGAATTTTGACGAAATTTTCCAAGAAGAATTCAAAAGTAATGACCGTTTCGGCTCTAAAGGCGGTGCAGGCGGCAGTAAATCTCCAATCGTCCGCCCAGAGGCATTATTAGATATGCGCAAAGATGGCGGTGGATTTTAACCTCGGTATTTTTTCTTTTTATCTTTAGAATTAAAAAAAGGCGCGAAATTCGCGCCTTTTATTTTGTTCTTTATGATGCCTGTTTCGCGGCAATTTTACGCTCATGCGGTTTTAAGAAACGTTTGCGTAGGCGTAGGTTCTTTGGTGTGACTTCAACCAATTCATCATCGTTAATGTAAGACATCATGTCTTCCAATGTCATGCGCTTTGGCGGGACGAGCGTTACCGCTTCATCTGAGCCTGATGCGCGCATGTTGGTCAATTTCTTACCTTTAAGCACGTTGACGTCCAAATCGTTTTCACGGTTATGTTGGCCGATAATCATGCCTTCATAAACATCAACTTGTGGATCAATGAACATAAAGCCACGGTCTTGTAGGTTAAATATCGCATAAGCAACGGCTTGACCGTCACCATTTGAAATCAACACGCCGTTGTGACGGCCTTTAATGTCGCCTTTATATGGGCCGTATTCCATGAAGATACGGTTCATAACGCCTGTGCCGCGTGTATCAGTCATAAATTCACTTTGATAACCGATTAAGCCGCGTGATGGCGCTTTGAAGGTGATGCGTGTTTTGCCGACGCTTTGACGCATATCAGTCATTTCGGCTTTACGCAGCTGCATTTTTTCAACAACAATGCCAGAATATTCTTCATCAACGTCAATGAAAACTTCTTCATACGGCTCAAGCTTTTGGCCGTTTTCTTCTTTAACTAATACGCGTGGTTTTGAAACAGTCATTTCAAAACCTTCACGGCGCATTGTTTCAATCAGAACGCCAAGTTGCAATTCACCGCGGCCGCCAACTTCATATGCATCTTTGTTATCTGATTCTTTAACAGTGATGGCAACGTTACCCTCGTCCTCTGCTAACAAGCGGTCACGAATCATTGTTGAGGTTAGCTTTTTACCTTCACGGCCCGCAAGTGGGGAATCGTTAACGGTAATAGTAATCGCCATTGTTGGTGGGTCAATCGGTGTCGATTGAATAGGCTCATCAATTTCTGGCGCACAGATTGTGTCTGACACGGTTGTTTCTTTAATGCCCGCAATACAAACAATATCGCCTGCGACAACCTCATCAACAACTTTACGTTCAATGCCTTCAAAACGAAGGAGTTTTGTTAGGCGGAATGTTTCAACTTTTTTACCGTCTAGGCTAAGTGACTTAACGCTATCGTTAACGCGCGCACGACCGCTATAGATTTTACCGGTTAAAACACGCCCAAGGAAGTTGTCCTTATCAAGCATGGTTGCAAGCATAGAAAATGGTGCGTCTGGATTGTTCTTTGGCGCAGGGACGTGCTTGACAATTAAGTCCATCAACGGCGCAAGATTTTCACGTGGGTCGGTATCTAAATGTTCAACTGCCCAGCCGTCACGACCTGATGCGTATAGAATAGGGAATTCTAGTTGGTCTTCATGCGCATCTAGTGACACGAAAAGGTCGAAGACTTCGTCAACAACGTCTTCGCCGCGGCTGTCAGCTTTATCAATTTTATTGACGACAACGATTGGCTTTAGGCCAAGGTTTAGTGCCTTAGACAGAACGAATTTTGTTTGTGGCATTGGGCCTTCTGCTGCGTCTGTTAACAGGATTACACCATCTGCCATCGACAATACACGCTCAACTTCACCGCCGAAATCGGCGTGGCCTGGGGTGTCGATAATATTAACGCGTACGCCTTTCCAGTCTACAGCTGTACATTTTGCCAAAATTGTAATGCCACGTTCTTTTTCCAAATCATTGGAGTCCATAACGCGTTCATTCATGTTTTGGTGGCTTTGGAATGTGCCGCTTTGTTTGAAGATAGAGTCAATAAGAGTAGTTTTGCCATGGTCAACATGGGCAATAATAGCAACGTTGCGAATTTCTGACATAGAGGGCGACCTTTCACGCACAATTTACCGATGATTCCTGATCGGTAGTTTCTTTATATGGTTGCGGTATTACCTGTAAATGACAAAGTTTTCAACACAAATCTTATAAGTGTCTGAATTTCTAAAAAATAATGCCCAGCTTGCGCCGGGCATTATTAAGAAACTATGCTCAAATTTATTTGGGGCGTTACTTATCCGAATAGGCTGCCGATGCTACCAAGTAGGTCGCCGCCAATGCTGCCTAGTAGGTCGCCAACTGCGCCAGAGATTGTATCGGATAGCATGCCTGTGATGCCTTCAGTAATGCTGCCTGTGATGCTGCTTAAGTCGAAGCCGCCTAGCAAGCTGCCAACATCGAAGCCACCTAACATGTCGCCGAGACCATCAGTTATGCCGCCCATGTCAAAGCCAAGGTCAAAGCCACCAAAATCAAGGCCACCAAGGTCAAAGCCGTCGAGCATGCTGCCCATGTCAAAGTCACCGAAGCCAAAGTCGCCGAAGCTAAAGTCACCAAAGAAGTCACCGCCAATGCTGCCAAGGTCAAAGCTATCGCCAAGGCCGCTGAAGAAGTCACTTGCTGCGCCCGCCGCTGCGTCACCTAATTGACCTGCCGCGCCATCTAGCGCCTGACCAATAGTGTTGCCGAGGCCGCCAGGAAGGCCCTGTAAGAATGATGCATCTGCAAAGCTGCCATAGAAGTCACCAAGAGACGAGATACCACCAATTTGTGCTGCGCCGCCAATGGCTGACATGAACGAGCTTGATGTATTACCTGTCTGCGATAGGTTTGTTACGCCTGTGTTAACAGGTGTACCAAATGATAACGTACTTTGTGTCTGTCCGTTAGACCCTGTAATGCCTAGATTGCCTAAAGATCCACCTAAATAGTTGGTTAAGGAGCTAGATGCTTGACTAGAGAGGCCGTCCATCGCGTTATTTGCAATGCCGTTCCAGAAGCTACCGCCTGTGCTGCTACCAGTTGATGCATTACTTACGGCGTTGTAGTTTGAATAATATGATGAGCCGCCTGTGTTGCTTGCTACAGAGTTATAACTTCCGCTATATACGTCGTTTCCATAGTTACCAAAGCTGCCTGTGTCGATTCCAAAATCGCCGAGGTCAAAACCATATCCACTGATGTCTGATAAGCCATAGGACCCAGTTGCATTGCTTGATGTACTTACTGCTTCAGCGAAATCAGAAGCGCTCATATCAAACTTAAGGCCTGACGAAGGGTCATAAAGCTCATATTGGCCTGTAAATTCGTTTTCAGTGGCGTATAGCTGACCGTTTGAGCCCCCTGGAAGAATATATTGGTAATTATCGCTGTTTGCTGCTTGGTAAGTGTAACCATAATCATCAAATGAGCCGTATTGGTTCCAACCGTAATCATGATGCGTATTATAATAATACTCAGGGGCGTAATTTGAATTAGTGTATTGTGAGGATATTCCTCCGAATGACGCTAGTGGATCATCATCTCCAATAAGATCGTTATAATAGTTCCCATAGCCTCCCGTGTAGGTGCCACAACCTGTTGGGCCACAGCCATCTACATAGTAAAAATCTTCTTGTGTGAGTGTGTAGCCAGCTGCTACAACCTCTCCTTGCACGCTTATTGCTGATATTGCTATCAGCGCCAAAGCGGAATATTTGTATTTCTTAAACATATATAATCCCTCTTTCTAAATTTGAGCCGCAAATACAAAAAATGCTGATACATTAATGATAAAGCCTAGAGGATGGTTTTTGCAAAAATATATCGTAAGTTATTGATTTGTAATATTTATATAAAATTTTATATTATTTTTATTTGCATTGTTATTATATGCGTAGTTGCAAAAATATAAAACCCCATACGTGACTTATTAAAACACATAAATGTTAAAAGAATCTTTCCGTCTGAATACAAAAAAAATATACGCTTAATTCGCTGATTTATAAGGGTTTTGAGCGGCTCAACTACAGAGGTAAAATATTTACCATATTTGTTAAGTATTTTTTAATCAAATAAGGACAATATGTAATCACCGACACAAAAAAGGTGAAACGAATAGCAGTGCTAAACAAGTGGCCAAGTTGTGCGGGGAAATATTTTTTTAATAGTAATTAACGGGTGTAAAGAAAACGGAGTTTAGTTATGCAGGTAAATGTAAACGAGCTAATAGAAGCATCAGATTTAAAAGAGCCGCTCTATCAAGGTAAGCGGGTTGTGAAGAAATATCCGGTTGCGGGTGACCATAAAAGCCACTGCATGGTTTTTGATTGGCGTGACCAAGGTTTATTGCATGTAGAATTAAAAGCCGGTTTAACGGGGCGCGATTTAGAACCTAAAGACCTTGCGCAGTATCCTGTAAGTTTTCAGGCACGTACATTTGTTGATATTGAGACAGCAAATGAAAACGAAGATGAAGAGGAAAGCGGCACATCTGGTCGATCTGGTAAAGGCGGCGGCGGTAAACGTCCTGCGAAACACGCGTTTAGTAAAGCATTGGATGCTGAACATGCGGAACATGGTAAAATTAAGCGCATGATGATTATGGGCAAGGAAATCGCACAGGAAGCTTTTGCAGTTGCTTATGAGAATTTGAAAGAGCAGCTTCACCAAACGAAGATCGCTGCGATGGATATGATGAAGGGCGTTGCAAATATTGAACGTGCAACACCAGGTGGCGGCCTTGATGCAAAAGGTAACGAAACCATCAATTACAAATATAACATTGAGAAAAACTCAACAATGTTCTCTGGGCCGTCTTGATGATGGTCGTATAAAGATTTTTTACACCAGCAAGGGCGTGGATATTTCCGCGCCCTTGCTTTTGTATTAACCTGTAGGGGCAAGTTTCAAACGGATGCCGTCTAACGCTTCGCTCATTATTAATTGGCATGACAGGCGGGAGTTATCTTCAACATCAACTGCTTCGTCAAGCATATCAAGTTCGTCGTCGCGTGCGTCAGGGATTTTATCAAGCCATTCATCTTCGACATAAACGTGACATGTCGCGCAGCAGCAGGCGCCGCCACATTCGGCCTTAATAGGCAGGCCATGGTCGCGGATAATTTCCATGACCCGCCAACCTTCAACCGCTTCAAGGTGATGCACTTCACCGTTAAAATCTGTGACAATGATTTCCATGTCTTACTCTTCGTTC
The DNA here is from genome assembly GCA_002690045.1 of Alphaproteobacteria bacterium. Classification (GTDB taxonomy): domain Bacteria; phylum Pseudomonadota; class Alphaproteobacteria; order Micavibrionales; family Micavibrionaceae; genus UBA2705. The sequence continues at coordinate 78,239 of NZDE01000010.1, forward strand.
TGTTTTTCTGTGTTTGTGTTTTTATTTTTATCAAAGAAACCGCGCATGCCTTCGGTCATGGCCACGGTGCTGACAATGCCAATCAGAAGAGCGGTAAACTGTGTGATCGTCTCCACCAGAATTTGTTCCGCTGATGACAGGTTTTGGGCGTCTATAGCTAAGGCGGTGACTAAAAAGCCCCTAACAATAGACAGCGCTGCAATAAAAGGAATTAGGCAAATCATATAACAGGCAATCATTTTAAATACGAGGCGCTGTTTAATAGCTGTCATGTAGAAGTCTTTAAAATATATATTTGCGGCAGGTGCGATGTAGATCCACAGCAATGGAAACCAGAAAATGGCCGTTACAAGAATGATTAATGCGGTTACTGCAGGGGTGAATGATACGCTTGTCCCTTCTGGGAGTGTTTCGCCCGCGCTAACCAAGGCAAGGTTTTGGAAGTCTTCTTCTGATATGTACATCAGGCTTTGCACGCCGTAAAAGGCTAAATGAATAAGCGCATATGTGATGATTGCGGCCAGAATGCAGGTTTGGCGATTGTTTAGTTTTTGTGTGTCGCGGTCTTTTTCGCCGCTCAGCATTACAGGCCAACGTTCATTGAATAAAAAGCTGCGTGTGACTTGGGCATATAACCAGCCTTCTGCAAATATGCTCGGCAGTAAGGCGATATTCCCTGCGTAATGCCCCTGTGGTATATTCAGTAGAGACAAAATAAGTATCGTCACAAATTTAATGATAAACGGCGCGGCAATAAGCTTTATAAGATATTGCCGTTCAGTGAACAGATAGTGATAACCGGTTCCTGCGGATTCGATCATATCAAACTTAGGTTGATTATCTGGTGAAGAATGGTGTAACAAAGCAATACCTTAAAATGAAAAACAATATTGAGTATAAAATATATGACACCTGCGGCAAGAATTAAAGCATCAATTGAAATATTTAACACGATTGAGAAATCTATCGTCCCGATGGACAGTGTTGTCGGTGATTACATGCGCGGGCGTAAATATATCGGCTCTAAGGACCGTCGCTATATTGTCGGCTTTTGTTATGATGCGATGCGCGCCTATGCGAAATTACGCTGGTGGCTTGAAAAAGTTGGGCTTGAGGTCGATGGCCGCACTATTGTTATGGCTGCGCTTGCTTTGTTAGAAACGCGTGACGCGGCTTATATAGACGTAATATTTAATGGTGACAAATATAGCCCTGAAACATTGGATGATGCTGAAAAAGCAGCATTAAATAACTTAGTTGGCCAAGATTTAGTCCATGCGGATATGGCGGAACATGTACAATTGGAAATCCCCGAGAAATATTATGATGCGCTTAAGGGCTTGCATGGTGATGATCTGGCCGATGAAATGCACGCTTATATGGGGGAAGCCGCACTTGATTTACGTGTGAATCTGATGCGTATTGCGCGTGATGATGCTCTGGCGAGTTTGAAGAAAGAGGATATTGCCGCAAAACCGCATCAATATTCACCGTGGGGTATACGTTTAAAACAGAAAACATTTTTAACGACGACCAAAAGTTATAAGAAACAGTTTATTGATATTCAAGATGAGGGCTCACAATTAATTGCCTATGCATGTAATCCTCAGCCATCAATGCAAGTGCTGGACTTTTGCGCGGGCGCGGGCGGCAAAACATTAGGGCTTGCCGCGGCGATGAATTGTAAAGGCCGTATTGTGGCGATGGATATTGACTCCCGCCGTTTAGCGAAGGCAAAACCACGCTTTAAACGTGCGGCAGTGTCCGATATTATTGAAACGCGCGGGCTAGAAGAATCTAAAAACCGTAAATGGCTGCGTCGTCAGAAAGAAACTTTTGATGTGACGCTTATTGATGTGCCGTGTTCAGGTACGGGGACATGGCGCCGTAATCCTGATATGCGCTGGCATCACTATGGCCCAACATTGGACGAACTAATCCAAACGCAAAGCGAAATTCTTGACCGCGTGTCGCATACGGTAAAAATTGGCGGGCGTTTGGTATATGCGACATGTTCGATTTTGCCGCAAGAAAATGAAGAACAAATCGCCGCGTTTTTGGCGCGCAACCCTGATTATAAGGTGTTGCCACTCGCACAGGCATGGCCAGATAAAGATAATATTCCATGCAGCGGTGATTATATGCGTCTTTCGCCGCATCAACATGGGACAGATGGGTTCTTTGCGGCGGTTTTAGAGCGCGTTAGCGCGGACCATATCCAAGAACAGGATAACAGCTAGAGTCTATAACAGGAGGGATTTAGCTATTGCTTAATCTGCGTATAACAACTTTACAGTTATGTGCGGTACTTGCCGCCATGTTGTTATATGGCGCGCTGGGGCAGCCTACGCCAGATCAGCTTGGTATTACTGAAATTGTCATCGCATTGCTGCTTATTGCTGGCGCAGGTGCGCAAGGCGCGTCGAATTTATTTATCTTGACGCCGCGCCAACATGTTTTTGCAAGGCCCGCATGGTTTAATGCAGGGCAACTTTTTGCGCTATATGGCTTAACAGTGCCGCTTTTAATTGCCGTGTTTGGCGGTGCAGATATTGGCGAGGCGGCGCGAGACATAATCGCTTTTGCCTTTATCCTTTTGCCGCTGCTTTATTGGCATTTATTTCGTGAAGCGCGTGGATTTCGGCGGTTATTCTTTTTAAGTGTTTTATTTATTGGGCTCGCCTTTTCTTTGCGAATTTTCTTGCCGTTGCTTTTTCCGTCACTCGGGATATCATCGGCGGCGGCACTTTATTTAACGATAACACCTGCGGTGCTGTTTGCGGCGCTTTATTTCTTGGCGGCTGCATATTTGCAAATTTCATGGCGCTATGGGTATATGCTGCGGCATATCTGTTGGGGCGTTATATTCGTTGCGCTCGCCTTGTTCCCAATATGTGCAGTGGCTTTTGCCCTGCAGCGCGCATCCGTTGCTGCAGTACTAATTTTTGCCGTGTTTGGGTTTATCTATGTGCTGCTCTATCGGCCTGAAACGGTGTGGCGCTTGGCGTTTTTACTTGCGCTGCTTGTATTGGCGCTATTTCCGTATATTCAGGATATTTTGCTTCGGCTTGAAACCAAACATTTGCATGTTGGGTTTAACAGCCGCGGTATGGAATTGAAAACCGTGATTGATTTGGGGCTTAGTCATTGGGGCGTGTTTTTATTTGGGCATGGCTGGGGCGCTTTATTTGAAAATCCGGCCGTAGGGAATATGAAGGTTGGCTATACGCATAATGTATTTAGTTATTATTTCTTCAAAACAGGCGCGCTGGGATTGGTTTTGTTGATTGGCTTTTGGTTAAGCGTAATGCAGCAGAATTTGCGCCTTATACGCATTAACCCGCCGCTTGGGATGGCGTTGTTCTTGCCGTTGATGATCTCTAGCTTCTTTTATGCCTCGCATAAGGCGTTTAGCTATGGCGTGCTTATTTTATTGGTCTGTGCGTTGACGCGCAGGCCTGCGCCACGCGCATCAAGAGTTGAACCTGCGGCTGATTTAGTGTATTCAGGTAAGCCTTAGCGTAAAGATTATAAATTGATGCAAAAACCGTCCGTCTTATTCATAAACAGAGTTTATCCGCCGCTGCATGGTGCAACGGGGCGTATGCTGTTTGATTTATCAGGGGCATTTGCCAAAGCAGGTTGGCATGTAACTGTTCTGACAACGGGCGCGGAAGCTAAGAAATATATGGATGAGCGCGGCGTCAATATTTGTACGGTGAAAACGCCTGAAGAGCAAAAAACCGTTTTATTTTATATGCTCGTGTGGCTCAAATTATTCTGGGCGGCGCTGTTTTTGAAAAAGCATCAATTGGTGGTCAGTAAAACTGACCCGCCGTTATTAATGGTGCTAGGCCATATTATTTCAAAAAAGATGGGCGCGGCACATGTGCATTGGTCGCAAGATGTTTACCCAGACTTGTTCCCTGTATTGCGTGTAGGCTTACCTAAACTTTTGTTCCGTTTTATGAAGAAGCTGCAAATTCATGCGCTAATGCAGTGTGAACGCATTGTCGTGATTGGCCGCTGTATGGCGCGGCATATGATTACGGATAAAATTCCAGCGCGTAAAATTACGGTGATTCCGAACTGGCATAACCCATGCCTTGATGCGCGGTCGATTAAAGCGCGGCAAGATGCGGATTCGGTGTTTGGCGGCAATAGTCAGTTTAAAAAGACGCTGTTTAATGATGATACGCCGAAGTTTCGCGTGTTTTATGCGGGTAATTTAGGCTGGGCGCATCCGATTCAGACCATACTTGGCGCTGCTTATTATTTGAATGAAGATTACCCAGAAATTGAGTTTGTGTTTATTGGTGATGGCGCAGGGCATGAACGTTTGGCGCGTGAGCGTTCGCGCTTGGGTTTGCAAAACATTCGATTCCTACCGTATCAGCCAGAAGAAAACTTACGTGATGTACTTGAAAGCGGCGATATTCACTTGGTTAGTCTGCGTGATAATGCCTGCGGGTTGATGGTGCCGTGCAAGGCTTATTCCGCGATGGCCGTGGCGCGCCCATTGATTTTCTTAGGGCCCGAACATTCCGAAATTGCGCGTTTGATACAAGACTTTAAAATCGGTCAGGTCGTGCCGCAGGGGCAAGCGCGCCAATTGGCGAAGACCATTCGTCATTACCGTCAAAATGGTGAGGCATGGTATGACGCACATAATGCTGCGGCAAAAACGGCGATATATATGCGCCCTGAAGAATCGTATACGGCGTGGATTGAGCGCGCCGCAGAAATTATCGGGGATCAATTTTCTGATTCAAATGTTTATCGCAATAAAAAGGCGGCTTAAATGGGACAGGATATTTTAAATCGTGGAATGAATCGTAGCGCGGCGGATGTCCTTAAATTATTTTGGGCGGCAAAAATATATGTATTGGCGCTGTTTTTGATTTTGGGCGCTCTGGCGTCATTATGGCTTGCCATGCAGCCGAAATATTATCGTGCGCAAATGTTTATTGGCCCTGCCGAAGCGATGTTTGCCCCGTCGGAAGAGCCTGTTTATGAAGCGCAAGATGTTTATGCAGGAACGCCGCTATATAAAATGCAGCGCCGCGATACGAATTTAGCTTTCCAGCACGCCATTAAATATATGCGCGGGCAGGATATGGCGATGGCGCTTAATGCGCATATGCCGGCGCTGTTGACGTATTTTACAGATGAACATAGCGCCATATTGCCATGGAAGAAGCGTTATGACCTTGCAGAGGAAGATACTGCAAACGCGGCGCTGACTTATATTTTGAAGGAACGCGTACACATACAGCCTGATGGATTGACACCTTTTTATCGCGTAACTTTTGAAACGCGGGATCAGGCTTTGGCTATAAATTTTATGCGCGCATTATATGATTATACGGATGATGGCCTTAGAAAAGCCGCACAAAAAGATGTGAAGGCGCGCTTAGCGTATCTGCGCGAACGTATGAGAGATGCACGTAGTAGCGATAAAAAGCTGCTTACGGCGCTTATCCTTCAAGAAGAAAATGCCTTGATGTTGACAGAGGCCGGCGGTGCGTTTGCCTTGCGTCTTATTGAAGCGCCAAGCGTTATGCCAAGCCCCGTGTGGCCACGCCCATTTTTGATATATGCTGCGGTGGCGCTCGTGTCTTTATTGCTTGGGGCAAGTTTATATTCACTTAAAGAGCATGCATAGGTGGCGTTTTGGGGGATGTGCCAGTTTCAGTCGTTATTCTGACCAAGAATGAAGCGCGCCGCATTGAAGACACTTTGCGCTGTTTAAAAGGTTTTTCCGATATTTGGGTGGTTGATTCTGCGAGCACAGATAATACGGCGGCGCTCGCCGCGCAGAATGGCGCATCGGTGATGAATTTTCATTGGAATGGGCAATATCCGAAAAAGAAACAATGGGCGCTCGATAATCTACCGCTAAAGCATGATTGGGTGCTGATGCTTGATGCTGATGAACGTTTGACGTCTGAACTATGTGCGGAGATTGCATCGTTATTTGATGGTAACGCTGCGCCTGACGCGGATGGCTATTTTATTACGGGGCTCTACCGCATTGGTGATAAAATCCTTAACTATGGGCAAAAGAACCGCAAATTAATGCTGATGAATCGGCAGAAATTAGTGTTTCCAGTTGTCGATGATTTAGCCTTTGAGGGCGGCTGGGAAGTTGAGGGGCATTATCAGCCCGTTGCTAAGGCAGGAGCTGTACGTATAGGCGTACTGCATGCGCCGCTTATTCATGATGCGTTTGATGACCGCGCCGCGCTTAAAAAACGCCATGCCGCCTATGCGCAGTGGGAAGCGCGCATGAATATTGAGGACACTTGGCCGCAAGACATTGTACCGCAGCGTGAACGCTTAAAACGCATATTTCGCGCACTGCCTTGCCGGCACATGGTTATGTTCGTCTATAGCTATATTATCAAATGCGGTTTTTTGGATGGGCGGTTAGGCTTCGCATTTGCGCAGCAGCGCGCCTTATATTATAAAGACATTGCTGCCTGTACGCGGGCGATTCAACACAAGGGGGATATTCCATGCAATCAAAAGCAAGTTTAATATTAGGACTATGTTTATTACTGGGCTTTACCGCGCTTGGTGGTTTTTTGTACAAGGCAAGCATGTACGTCAAGATGACGGAGCGTAGCGTCAGCGTAAAAGGGCTGTCTGAACAAATCCGTATGGCGGATCAAGTCATCTGGCCGATTAGTTTTACGGTAGCTTCGGCGGATTTAAATGATTTATATGTGCAGCTAGAGGGCGCGGCCAATACAGTGCGTGATTTTCTTGTAAAAGAAGGGCTGAACGAAGATGATATATCGCTCGCCATGCCGCAAGTCACTGATAAAATGGCAGACCGCTATAATAACCAAGCTGTAAATGGGCCACGCTATACGGCGCTTCATACCGTCACGGTGTTTTCTAATGATGTTGAAAAAGTTGGCGGTATCATGGAAAAAGTTTCCGCGCTTGGCAAAATGGGCATAGTGCTAAACGCGAATAATTATAATCAGCCCGTGGAATATAGTTTTACAGGGCTGAATGATTTGAAACCAGCCATGGTCGAAGAAGCGACAAAGAATGCCCGCGCCGTAGCGGAGAAGTTCGCGGCCGATTCTCACAGCCGTCTGGGTAAAATTAAACGCGCGTCACAAGGTCAGTTTTCAATTAGTGACCGTGACCGGAACAATCCGCATATCAAAAAAATCCGTGTGGTCAGCACGGTTGAATATTATTTAGCGGATTAAGGGGCTGTAAGTGTATTATGCCTGAACTTCCTGAGGTTGAAACTGTATGCCGCGGCATTGCGCCGTTTATTGAAGGCCATGTTATGCGTGATGTTGTCACCACACGTCCGAATCTGCGTGTGGCCTTCCCTGAGTTATTTGCAGAGCGTCTAAATGGGCATAGTGTGGAGCAGGTTAAACGCCGCGCTAAATATATTCTAATCTATTTTAAAGGCGGGCCATGTATGGTCATTCATTTGGGGATGAGCGGCCAGATCAAGATAGTTGAGCCTGATGCCTCCTATCAGCCGATTAAGCATGACCACATGTTTTTGCATTTCGATGATGGGCGTAGCCTTGTCTATAACGACCCGCGCCGCTTTGGTTTTGTGCTGCTTTATGATAACGCAGCGGCGTTAGAGGATGATAAGATCTTTAAACAGATGGGCCCTGATCCATTTTCTGATTCATTCACGCCGGCGTTTTTTTATGATGCGCTGAAACGTCGCAATAGCCCGGTTAAGACGGCGCTGCTTGATCAGCGCCTTGTGGTCGGGCTTGGCAATATTTATGTGTGCGAGGCGCTGTTTATGGCGGGTATAAACCCAAAGCGATTGGCGTCGGATGTTTCGCGTAAAGAGGCTAGCGCGCTTTATGCTGCGATACTTGAGGTGTTAGAGAAAGCGATTAAGGCGGGTGGTTCAACTTTAAAAGATTATCGCCGCGCCGATGGTAAGCTTGGTTATTTTCAGCATGAGTTTCAGGTCTATGGCCGTGAGGGTGCGCCATGTTTTGTTTGCAATAAGGGGGAAGTTCACCGTATTGTACAGGCAGGGCGGTCGAGTTTTTATTGTTCGGCCTGTCAGAAGAAATAGGAAATTAGGATTATATGATAAGATTATTTGTAGTTTTGCTCTCAATGGGGCTGTGTCTTTCAGCGGCGGCTTTGGCGGAAAGCCGGTTCTTCTCGGCGTTGCCAGATGTACCGATCGCGCCTAACTTTAATGAACTTACGGATTCGGTTGTGATCTTTGATAAAGTATCAGGGCGTTTGGTTGACTTTGCCGCGCAAGGCGCGGGGGACTGCGCGGCAGCGCTTTCTTTCTATCAGAAAAGCTTGCCAGCACTGGGCTGGGTAAAGTTAAGCGCCGGATATTTGCGTGAAGCAGAGCTCTTAAATATCCATGCACGTACGTCTGAATCAGGCGGGTGTTTGCTGACTTTTTCTTTGCGCCCACAATGATCAGGCCCAAAGTATATGTTGAGGATAAAGCAAATAATTCTTTTTTTTTGCGTTAGGGCACAAAAAATAGGTTAGTTTTTCTTGACAAGCAGGGGATAAGTTGATTAAAACACTATCTCACGCGAACATGGTTGACGGCTAGACCCACTATGTTTTCGCTTGTCGGCCAAGAGCCGGATGTAAAAATTTAGAATTTGATCGTCTTTTCGGGTATGACGAAAAGGCAAAATATAAAAGGAAAAAAATATGGCTAACCACGCTTCATCAAAAAAACGTATTCGTCGTAATAAAAAACGCGAAATCATCAATGGCGCACGTCGCAGCCGTGTACGTACTTTCGTTAAGAAAGTTGAGATGGCCCTAGAAGCGGGTGATGTAACTGCAGCAAACGAAGCTTTGAAAGCTGCACGCCCTGAATTACAGCGCGCCGTTGCAAAAGGCATCTTCCACAAGAACACTGTGGCACGTAAAATCTCACGTTTGAATAAACGTATTGTGGACGCGAAAGCAGCCGCTTAATTTCATAAAATACAGTTAAATTTCTGATTGGCTCCATGTTTTTGAATATGGGGCCACAGGTCTATGTGCTTGTTTTTTAATAAAAAAATAATTAAAATTTTTTTAATGTTCATGAAAAGTTCTGCTTGCACTGATGGGAAAAAGCAGCTACTGTTCTTCTTATCAGCGATACAGACAATAAATAAAAAATCGCAGCCGAAATCAGTAATGATTTCACGTGGTATATGAGTGTGTTTACTGTGACAATATAAGGCTTTTTAAGGTCGTCACAGACGTTGCTGGCATAGCCCGCATCATAGATAACATATTGTAATAAAATGAAAATTTTAGCTTTATGTTATTGCAGAGAAAACTTCGATATAGATGTTTATCACTTTGGTGTTCTGCCGCTGTGATGCGCCTCAGAGGTTGAAAAAATCGACATGGTTTATGAAGTGTATAATGTGCAGTTTACATGCTGCCCAAACCCTTTCTGATGTCTTTTTTTCTTTGTTGGATGATGGGCGAGGCCTGTGTGGAGTGAATGTACAAGAATGTACATATTTTTATATGGGGCGTACGGTTTTGTGACGTATCGCGCCAATAAAAGAATTTTTTATAAACGCTAAAAAGTATATGGAGACTATAATATGAGCAATGCGAACAGCAATGTCGTCACTATGGGCGCATCTTTTCAACAAGCTGATTCATTTGAGCCTACACCGGAAATCTTAAAAGCATGGACGGCTGTATATAAAGAGCTTCGTAATGAGTTTGGTGAAGCGGTGTACCGTAGCTGGTTGAAACCTTTGAGTTTGCAGGCGTATTACCATGGTACTTTAGAAGTTTCTGTCCCTACACGTTTTATGCGTGATTGGATTCAATCGCACTACGCTGCGCGCATTTTAGAAATGAGCATGGAAAAGAACGCTGAAATTAAGCGTTTGGAAATCGTGGTTGTTCAAAATTCTGTGCCATTAGACGAAGAAGATGAAGAGATTCTTGCGCGTCCAAAAGCGAACATCAACGAACTGACAGCGGATTATGATTTGTCGTCTCCACTTGATCCGCGTTTCACGTTCGATAATTTTGTCGTTGGTAAAACAAACGCATTGGCACATGCTGCGGCGCGCCGCGTTGTTGAGTGTGACAAGGTTCCATTTAACCCATTATATATCTATGGCGGAGTTGGCATTGGTAAAACACACCTTATGCACGCTATTGCGCACCAAATTCGTCAGCAAGACCCTGAAAAAGTGGTTATGTATCTTTCAGCTGAAAAGTTTATGTACCAATTCGTGCGTGCGCTTCGTGGCCAAGACACAATGAAGTTTAAAGAAATCTTCCGCTCAGTTGACGTGTTGATGATGGATGACATCCAGTTCATCGCGGGTAAAGAAAGCACACAGGAAGAATTTTTCCACACATTCAACGCCTTGGTTGACTATAACAAGCAGATCATCATTTCTGCCGACAAAGCGCCAAGCGAAATGAATGGTATTGATGAGCGCCTACGTTCACGTTTGGCATGGGGCTTGGTTGCCGATATTCAGCAGTCATCTTATGACTTGCGCTTAGACATTCTGCATTCAAAGCGCGCGCTTCTTCAGGCAGATATCCCTGATAGCGTTCTTGAGTTCCTTGCGCTTAAAGTGACAAGCAATATTCGTGAACTTGAAGGTGCGTTGAACCGTATCGTTGCGCATGCTGATGTATCTAAAAACCCAGTGACGCTTGAAAGCACACAGGATATTTTGCAAGATATGCTCCGCAGCCATGATCGCCGTATTACAATTGATGAAATTCAGCGTAAAGTTGCGGAACACTACAACATTAAGCTGACAGATATGCATTCTTCACGTCGTGCTCGCAGTGTTGCGCGCCCACGTCAGATTGCGATGTATTTGGCAAAACAGCTTACTGCGCGTTCATTGCCTGAAATAGGCCGTAAGTTTGGTGGCCGTGACCATACAACCGTTATGCACGCCGTTCGTAAAATCGAAGAGCTTATGGATGAAGATGCAGGTTTCGCACAAGACGTAGAAGTTGTACGTCGCGCCCTTACAGGTTGATCTGCATGACGTATCAGTTAGATACAAATTATAGAGATGAAGACAAGGCCCGCGTTGATGCGGGCTTTGCCGCTTATGCGGTGCAAAATAACGTGTCGCCGCGAAGCTGTGAGAACTTTGTCTATCGTGATGAAGATGGCGTATGTATTGCCTGTCTTGAAATGCTCGTCGCGGGTAGGCAGGGTTATATTAAGACATTATGGGTTGATGATGCGCATCGCGGGCAAGGCCTTGCCAAAGACCTTATGCGAAAAGCCGAGGATTTTGCTATAGAGCAGCATTTCTCTGATTTATTCGTGGATACCTTTGCTTTTCAAGCGCCTGAATTTTACAAGAAATGTGGTTATACAATTATCGCCGAAGTGCCAGATTATATTGCCGGTCATGCGCGGGTGTTTTTGAGGAAGCCTTTAATTTAGCATGGGCGGCTTTTGGTCCGCGATATCCGCTAGGCTGTACGCATGTATGGTTCTTAGCAAGGAAACATTATCTGCGTTTTTTAGCTCTTGCGGCAACGCGCTACACATAAAGGGCAGCGATATAATAGGTGCGTTGCCTGAGATATCTTCGCCCTGTAGAAATTTAATATATAAGTCACGCTGCTGAACATGGTCTATCATAGCCTGAATACGCTTCTTACGGCTTATTGTTGGGTCGGGCTCTTCATCTGCTTCGTCTAAGGCTTTGCCAAAGCCAAACAAATCTTCAAAATGTGATACAAGATAAGCTTCAGCCAATGGTGTAAGCTCTTCGTTATTTGGTGGGTCAAGTGCGGCGTCAAAAGCGTTTTGTGTCGCGCTATGATCTTCGATACGCTGGGCAAGTGCATTTGCAAATGCCTCAGTTAGCTCCAGCAAATCAAGTAGTTCGTTCGCGTCAATTGCTTCGTAATCATATATATCTGCTGTGGTTTTCTTATCAAGGTCTGTGTCTGATATCGTTTTTTGCATTTTTCTTGCCCGCCCTATATGTCTTTTGAAGTTATCTTACATAAACAGCTGTTGAAACGCAACTATTTTCCATAACATACACAGCAAAAAAGAGTGTGGGATAAGTGTTATGCCAGTAAACAAAAGGGTTGGCACAGGTTTTACCTATGCTATTTTTAGCTATCAAATATTAAATAGATCGATTGAACGATAGGATACAAGCAATGAAATTTTCTATTGACCGTGCGGCGTTACTTCGGGCTCTAAACCACGTACAGAGCGTTGTTGAGAAACGAAATACTATTCCGATATTATCAAACGTTTTGATGCGTGCGGAAGATGGTGTGCTGTCTATGGCCACAACTGATATGGACCTTGAAATGAACGAAGCCGTTGCGGCTGAAGTTGATAAGCCAGGCGCAACAACGGCGCCAGCGCATACATTGCATGACATCGTGCGTAAAATGCCTGACGGCGTTAAAATTGAACTTGAAGTGAGCGAAGACGGTCACTCTATGCAGGTGCGCGGCGGGCGTTCAAACTTCCGTTTAGCATGTTTGCCGATTAGCGATTTCCCTGAACTTGGTTTGGGTGATCTGCCGACAACATTCTCTGTCCCTGCGGCGGAGCTTCGTGCGTTGATTGACCGTACAAAATTCGCAATGTCGACAGAAGAAACACGTTATTACCTAAATGGTATTTATGTGCACGCAGCCGATGCGGATGGTATTCCTGTATTGCGCGCCGTTGCGACCGATGGCCACCGTTTGGCGCGTTTTGAAATGCCAATCCCTGAAGGCGCGGGCGAAATGCCGGGCGTGATTGTACCGCGTAAGGCAGTCAACGAAATTCGTCGCCTATTAGAAGAAGCGGCGGATCAGATTTCTATCAGCCTGTCTGAAAACAAAATCCGTTTCGCGTTTGACCATATTGTCCTGACATCAAAATTGATCGACGGTACATTCCCTGATTATAACCGCGTTATTCCAGTTGGTAATGACAAGATGATCGAAGTTGACCCGAAAGTGTTCACACAGGCGATTGACCGTGTATCAACAATTTCTGATGGTAAATCACGCGCTGTTAAAATTCAGTTGAATGGCAAAACAATGACCTTGTCAGCAAATTCAGCGGAATCAGGCTCTGCGATGGAAGACATCGAAGTAAACAGCGAAGCGCCAAATATTGAAATTGGCTTCAACGCGAAATACTTGCTTGATATTACATCACAGGTTAGCGGTGATGGCTGCCGTATGGAAATGGCCGACCCTGCATCACCAACAATCATTCAAGACACAAGCGATGCTTCAGCATTGTATGTTTTGATGCCATTGCGCGTGTAATCAGCTGCATTAGGAGCATAAGGATCAGTAAGTGGTTTATATCGACCGTTTAACACTGACAAATTTTCGAAATTATGACGCCGCCCGACTTGATGGATTAGAGTCGGGCGCTGTTATATTTATCGGGGCGAATGGCGTTGGGAAAACCAATATCCTAGAGGCTGTGTCTTTGCTGAGCCCTGGGCGCGGCCTACGCGGGGCATCGGTCGATGATTTCGTTAATCGCGCTAAGGCGGATCGCCCATGGGGCGTCAGCGCCGATTTTCATGATGGTAATGTGCTGACCAAAATTGGGACGGGCACAACGGCGGAGAATTTAACGAAGCGGCAGGTGCGCCTAAACGGTGAAATGCAGCGCAGCCAGAATGCACTATCTGATTACGTGGCCTGCGTATGGCTGACCCCGCAAATGGACCGGATTTTTCTTGATAGCTCATCACATCGCCGCCGTTTTCTTGACCGCTTTATTTATGCGTTTGACCCTGCCCATACAGGGCGTTTGACGAGATACGAAAAAACATTGCGCCAGCGCAGCCGCCTTTTGAAAGATAACGCCAAGCCCGATGCGCATTGGGTAAGCGCCCTTGAAAAACAAATGGCCGAATCGGCGGTAGCCATCGCTGCGGCGCGCGTTGATTTTTGTACGCGCCTGCAAGAAGCCTGCGAGCGTGCGCAGAGCCTTGATAAAGGTTATTTCCCCCTCGCCAGATTGAAAGTAGATGGCGAGATTGAAGCGCGAATCGCTAAGTCATCGGCGTTAGAGGTTGAAAATTGGTTTAAAACGGCGCTTGAAGATTCTCGCCCTACGGATGCGATTACGGGCGGCGCGGCCGTTGGCGTACATAAAAGTGATTTGCTCGTCACGATGGCGGCAAAGGAAATGCCCGCGGATCAATGCTCAACAGGGGAACAAAAGGCGCTGTTAATTGGCCTTGTCCTCGCCCATGCGCGGCTGATAAATGCGGAACGTGGTGCGCCGCCATTATTACTGCTTGATGAAATTGCCGCGCATTTGGATGATGACCGCCGTGCGGCGCTCTATGCGCGCTTGGCAGATCTTGGCGGGCAGGTCTGGCTGTCTGGCACTGATGCGGCCTTATTTACCCGCTATGAAGAGCGCGCGCAGCGTTTTGAAATCCGTGATTCTGGTCAAATTCTGCGCGCGGCTTAAATCTATATAATTAGTATTTCAAAAAAGCGCCGAGCTCTTTTGCTGCTTTTTGTGCGTAAACGACGGTCTGTTCATCGCTTTTCCAGAGTGTTGTCGCGTCATTAAGCTGTATAAGCGCTGTACGTAGGCTTGGGAAGCCTGCTGAATCTTCTGGCGTTACATCTAGGCCAGTTGCGCTAACCATATTGATGAATTCAGTTGTAAGCTTGTTTAGCTCATCACTGCGTGAAAATGCGTATGCAGGTAAGTTTCTGTCAACAACGGCGTCAACGAGTTGCTGTGAAATTGTATTGAATGTTTCGTGTAGGGGCATGGGATTCTCCAATTACTATGTTTCTTGTAACTGGGACCATCTAATTAGCGCAATCTAATGAATATGTCAATATTTAATTATCGCAAATTGACAACTTTGCCATCTTTTCGTGACTCTTGGATCTTTTCAATCTTCTCACGCAGCTGCGTAACGAAGGAATCGATCTTCTCTGAACGGACAATTTCTTGCGGCTGGCCGTTGCTTGATGGTGTGGTGGCGATAAATAAAGCCCGATCTGCGCTTAATTTCTTCTTTTCAATAGTAATCAGCGGCGTTTTGCCCGCTTCCTCACGGAAGGAGATATAGTAACGTCCGTCAATTTCAGCGAAAGAGAAGTCCTTGAACAGGCCTTTATAGACAAAGGTCGAGTATATCTGAAAGATTTTGCGAAATTCGTCGCGTTTGTACCCGATTTTTCCATTATGAATCATTATCATAACGCTTATTATATCAAAAATACTGCGAAAAATCTATGTAAAAAAACATCGAATCTTTCGCGAAAATACTGGAAATATAAGGGCTGCTGCGCTATTATAAAGATGTCAGCTCGTCTGACTATGACGCTAAAGGCGTCGCGGAATAAGCGTTATGGACCCGGGGGCGGTACCCGGCGGCTCCACCATTTGCTGTCTGATACAGCATTTGCGATGGTTAGACATCAAGTGATGGGGCCGAAATAGGATCGACATGCGTAGTAAAGGTGATAGCTTGCGTTCGGTATGGTACTTCCGTTATTAAGGCCATTATTTATAAATGCAAACGATAACAATCGTTTCGTAGCGGTTAACGACAATGCTGTCGTTAGCGAAGCGATGGCTGCTTAATTGAGCAACCGTAGCGTGCTACAACTAAATTCCTGGTAATTGAAACCTATTGGGTGGGGCGTGGGTCGGCCTCGCAACAGAACTGGCCCATTTTCTTTATTACGTCGTTATTCGTTGCTCACCTAGCGTTGCTAGGCTTCACGCCTCATGCCTAGTACAAAAGAAAATTTCATTTTCCTTATGATAAAAATTCATATTTGATGATGTAGCAAACCAAACCGAAAAAGCTTACGGCTTCAAACCAATGAACTTTACCGCGGCATATGGAATAGTAATAATGATGTTCGACATCTTTGACATCGACTAAATCGGCGTTCTCAATACGTGATATGTCATCGGCAGTAAGTTTTGAATAATCTGCAGGCTTCTTAAAATTCGTTATTTTACTGATTTGTTTTTCACCTAAATAATCAAGCTCACGCCTTGTGTTAAGGTAGTCAATCAATATTGCAGCAGAGAGGACGCCGAATGACAGATAAAAGAACATGTCCGTATTGAGTGTTTCGAATGGCTTAAAATATGCGAGGGCAAATATAAAAATAAAGCCAAGCGCGCAAATATCGCCTGCAAAGTTCAAGTCAATATAGCGGTCCTTTTTAAGCTTTATCTTTATATTTTGCCCTTGTTTGATAAGGGCGCTCATCCTTTTTACGGTGATTTCAGAGCCGTCTTCTAACCGAATAACAGGATAAAACCGCGTCGGCATAACTGGCGTAGCAAAAAACGGTTTATGCGAAAAGCGATAGCCAATTATCGTGGCCTTTTGAAATGGTAAACGCATATTGTTTATAATCTTAGTAATCAATTCATATAAAAAATAAAGCGTAAATAACGCCGCTAATAAAGACGTGGCGTATGTACGTAATTCAGCTATGTCAATCTGTCCCCAATCCATCCGCTTATTCTACCGCAAAAAGTTTTAGTAAAAGGTGAATGTTTATAACGGCGTGTGTTGTCCATCGCGCCTCATATATGGCTTTGGCGTAATCGTG
This sequence comes from Alphaproteobacteria bacterium, assembly GCA_002690045.1. GTDB lineage: Bacteria > Pseudomonadota > Alphaproteobacteria > Micavibrionales > Micavibrionaceae > UBA2705. Next base: position 94,832 of record NZDE01000010.1, read on the forward strand.
ATGGGGGTGTTTAGCTGCACGACGTCTATATTATTTTGTTTCAGGCTGGCGGCGTCGGTGAAGGCTTTGTGTAGCAAGCCATTGGCTATTTTGGGGGAATAGGGCATGGCGGTTTGGGCATTTGGGGCGCTGAAAATGTCGTAATCTCGCGGGGCGTTGATGTTTGGGTTGAGGCTATGGGTGATGTGGTAATAGCCCCACCAATCGCGCAGATGCGTGCCGTTAATGGTGACGAGTAGGATGTCGATGCCTTTATTATCGGTGACGTATCCGGTGATTTTGACGTCTTTGATGGCCTGCGCCAGTTTTTGCGCTTGGGTGAAATCATCGGTGAGGGATAGGGTGATGTGGTCACATTTCAGCGTAGAAAATTGCGGCTGAAACTTTGCGCGTAATTTCTGCTGATCGGCATCAGATAGTTTTAAACCAACATAATTGGTCATGATGAGTGTATCCCTGTACGTATTTTCATATACGCTAAGGCGGTTTATGGCGTACGTCAATATTTTTCACGCAGCGCACTTTACATATGCATTTTTGTTGTCTATAAAAGCATTTGATATTTATAGGGAGTTTAAAGAATGAAAAATCTATTGAAAAAAGATTCGCGTGGTGAATCTGGTCTGAAAAAAGCATTTGATGGTGCTGTTTTTTTGGGGCTCGGTGGTCCAGCTCTTAGTAGTTTGGTGCTTTGGGATACGGTGCGCGGTAAAGGCAAAGCAGATGAATTTTGTCGACTTTTCCGTGATGACCGTTTGAACCGCGCGGCAACAATAGTTGCTTCACCGGTTATTTTTGCTGGTATAGCCACTATTTTGCCAATTTATGGCACATATATTGGGGTTAAAGAAGGTGTGCAGATGCATTATAGCGATCTAGACCGTGATGCATTAAACGCAGAAAGAGCAAAGCAATGTAGCGATAAAAATGACCAAGGTCCAAAGGTCTAAATTTTAAATCCTAATAGTGATGGTTAGAGGTTTTCTACGAAGAGAAGCAGTAATATGAATAGGATGCAACAGCCAATATTTATTAAGTTTTCTTTCGGTACATGCCATTTTTGATGGCGATATGCCAATAAGGCATTTTGATTTATCATTTCTTGCTTCGTCATATTCTTGAAGTCAGTTTTTGAATATGTGTGATAATGTTCGGGCTTTGGGTCCAAGGCAAATAGATATTTATAGAATGATGTTCTTGGTATATCTCTTATATACGTAATACATAGATAGACCATTGCCGCCTCAAATATGATCAGCATGTACAACATGCATATGGCATGTAGCCAAAATGAAGTGAAATATGTCATGAATGTAAAAGGTAAGAACATAAATGAAAAATATAAAAGGAATGTTGCTCTTATTTCTCGATTATTTCTAAGGCGTAGCTTGATTTGACTGCCTTCTTTGAGAATGCTGCCTAGATTTATGATTATTTTCTCATGAGTGACATCTTTATTGTCTTTATACCGTATTATCGGACGAAACTTCGTTAGATTTTTAAAATGCCCTGTGTTTTTGGTTCTTTTGCTATTTCTATAGCCAAGAATTTCCGCGTATATTTTAGGTGTATTTAACCAGACGTAGAAGCTTCGTGTACCAAGTATAAAACAAAATAAGATACTTACGGCAAACAAGGTGTCGAGATTATAGTATAAATCATCTCCATATTTCGCCAAATATTTATAGGTGAATAATGTGGCAAAGAAAATATTTAGAAACATAATAGTCCATGCGCCCAATATTTCTAAATGATCTTTGTTAAATTTTTTAAAATTCATCATTTTATATTAAATGATAAATCTTAGCTAAAGTTTAAGCAGATGATTGAGCGCCATTTTATGGGCGTAGTTGATAGCGGATTTTTCTAAATCCGCTATTTTTATCCATGCGGCGTGGCCTTCGGTGACGGCGCGTTTTTCAGGGAAGTATAGCGTCGTGCCTTTGGCGGTGGCAAGGAAATAAGTTTGCGTATAATGCCAATAGCCATCCACATCATCGGCGTAAAAGTTTATGTTTTGATTGTGGGTGTTTAGGATGGTTAGGTTATTGGGCGCGGTGAGGTCTGTTTCTTCAAAAAATTCACGGCGGGCAGCATCTAAAGCGGTTTCGCCCGCATCTATGCCGCCGCCCGGAATATCAGCCACATCTGGCGCGTAATCCGCATAGGCGAAGAGAATAGCATCGCGTTCAAGCAAAGCAAGCCATGCGCCTTCGCGGTTTATGGCTTGGTTTTTTGTTTTAGGGGGGTGTGTGTTGCCCCAGCGGTCATAAAATAAATCAGACAAGCTTGATTACCCGAACCTAACATCTGTGATACGCCATGTCCCATTTGTGTCTTTATCTACATAGACATTTGGGCGCGTTGGGATGTAATCCATAGTGAGCATTGTGTTGGGCAGGATGATACGTGCACTGGCGTTTTTGTTGAAAATATCCTTTATGACAGGGTCGTTTTTATCGTAGCTATAGTTGAAATCTTTATATGTTTCGTCGCCGAATTTATATTCTACAGGTTCTTCTGAAACGTTGATTTCTTTGCCAATATAGTCTTGAAATGCATCTGACATGCGTAGTTCTCCCATAATGTTTTTAATTATGATAAAGACCATAGAGGACTCACTCTTAGAGTGCAATAGGAGGTGTTATTTTTCGTCCTGTGCCGTACGTAATTTGATGCGTAGACCTGCGCCGTGATTAACGAGCTCTTCGGTCGGGCCGCCGGCACGTACGGGGCGGGGCGCGTGACGACCGCTTGATATGAGGCGGTCATACATTACCAAAGCGCCCGCAACACCGACATTAATACAGAAATGCATGGGAATTTTGATGATATGGTCGCAGCGCGCCATGGTTTCTTCGGATAAGTTGCCCATTTCAGGGCCAAGGATATACGCCGCACGTGTTGGATGACGGAAGCTTGGTAGTTCAATGGAGTTTTCGACTAATTCTACACCAACAAGCTGGCAGCCATGTGGCAGGACAAGGTCGTCTAATTTATCGTATTGGTTATAAGGTACGGAATCAAATGCGCTTGATGTATCAACGGAGCGTACTTTTTTAACGCTGATGATTGGTGCCACGGTGAAAAAGAAGTTTGCCCCAAAAGCATGGGCAGAGCGTGCTAAATTGCCAAGGTTAGTTTCCTTGGTGATGCCTTCAACGCCAATGCCAAAATAGCCTCTGCCTGTACTCATAGGATAGTCCTTATTTTTAATATTAAGGAGGTTGTTATCGCACAGCGCGCTCTAATCGGTCAAGCGCTTCGTTAAGGCGTGGCTCTGATACCGCGTAACAAAGGCGTACATAGCCTGCACAATCTTTGCCGAAGCCAATACCTGGCGCAAGGACGAGGCCGACTTTATCGACGAGGTCACGGCAGAGGCGTATGCATTTATCTTCACCGTCAACGCGGAAGAAGCTATAGAAGGTTGCTTCTGGCGGCGCCATTTGGATGCGGTTATGGTTTTTAAAATGTTCTTCTAAAATGGCGCGGTTTTTGATCCAGTCCATTTTTTGTTCTTTGATAAAATCTTCACCGTGGCGGAGCGCCGCGATACCGCCATATTGCAGCGGTGTGGGGGCGCCCATTGTGTTGTAAAGCGCAATGTCACAGATGATTTCTTCGGCGCAAGGCGGCCCGACAAGCCAACCTAAACGCCAACCCGTCATTGCATAAGCTTTGGAGAAGCTGTTAACCGTGAATAGTAATTCACGATCATGCGCGTATTCTAGGAAGCTTGGTGCATGATCTTCAAACAAAGTAAGGCGGTTATAGACTTCATCGGCGATAATCCAAACGCCAGTCTTACGTGAAAATTCAAGCAGCGCCTTGATTTCGTCAGGCGTGATCGTCCAGCCTGTTGGGTTTGATGGGCTAACGACAAGAATAGCGCGCGTTTTATCTGTCACAGCATCGAATACGGCGTCTAAGTCTAGTGACCATTGACCGTCTTGTTCATTTAAGGGTACTTCTATCGCATTGGCTTCGGCGACTTCGACCGCGCTTAATAGGTTCTTCCAAATCGGGGTGATGGCGATTACATCATCACCCGGGTCTAAAAGCGCCGTTAAGGCATAATCCATCGCGTTTGTACCTGATGTTGTCACATAAATACGGTTAGATGGAATATCGACATTGAAAATGCGCTTATAATAATCTGATATTTCTTGGCGTAATTCTGGTACGCCATTTGGGGAATCATAAAATGTTTTGCCTTCTAACATCGCTTGATGGGTGGCGTTGCTGATAAAATCTGGTGTGGGGGCGCTGCCTTGGCCTTGCGCTAATGTCAGCGCGCCTTCTTTGCGGCGGCCGTAACGAATAATTTCCGCACCAGGGTTTTGCGACAATGTACTAAATATTGGGCGGTAATTTAATTTATTCTTCTTAATATCCATTTGCTGGTCTAAATCTAGAAATTCCATGACTACTCCTTACATGGCCTTATTTTTTAACTGGAGCAGCGCGTTAAAATAGTGGCTATATAACGACATAAGCTTAACAGTTTTTAGTGTTATTGAAAATTAAAATATCGATGTGGTTTGGGAGTATATATGTTAGCGGCGCGATGCCGCCGCACATGCGCATGCCGCCGCGTTTGCTGCTGCCGCTGCGATCAAAGTGGATAATAACGATGTAATAAACGTCATTTCAATCATGGGATCAGCTTAACGCGGTTTTTGTGCGTCGCGCAAGTTGTTTTTTATAAGCTGTTGTTTTTGCAGCGAAGTTATTATTTACTGTAGAAAATATTAAACGCGTCATTAAATGGCGTGCCATCAATGATGAGCTCTTTGACGTATAAATTTTCTTGTTGGTTCGTTTCAATGCGCGCGGCAAATGCGGTTGGATCTTTCTTATATTGATCCAGCAAGAATTTACCATGCCTGTTGTTGCGGCAAAATGTTTCAAATGGATAATTCCATGTGCTGTTCCATGCCCCGCTTCTTAGGCGTGCACTACAGTTTTGTGTGCCGTTTTGCGCAGCGGCGGCAATGACGCGCCCATCTTTGCTATGAGTAAGGCATAAATCTGGTGTTTGTTCACTCATATCAAAGCTTAGGCCATGTTTTGCCCAGTCAATTTCATATGCTACGCAAGCCTGAGAATCTGTTACTTGATAAGGGCGTAAATTTTTCACTGCGAGGGTAAATTCTTGCGGGGCGAATTTTGCTCCAAGCGATGCTATATATTGGTTTTGGATGTTGCGGTAATTGTATTTGACGGCTTTGCCGTTCATGTGTAAATCACCCACATACAGTTTATTTTTGTGTACGCGTATATCTATTGAAAATTTATTCTTACGGTCTGCAAAGGCTTTATCTAAGGCGTTGGCGTATTTTTCAGGGATTTGATAACGGCGGCCTTGGTAGTTCCAGTTCTTAGCGGTTTTACCGGCGTTTATCGTTGAGGCGCAGTTATCCGCTGTATCTAGTGAAACAACTGGCTCGATGCCGCCTTCTGGTGCTTTGTTAAGGCAGAGTGTTTTTGTTGAGCCGCGCGTAGCCGTCACCGCGCCATATTTTGCCCAGTCAATTTGGTAACGAATGTAACGTCCATGTAGTAAATCGCGCGGGTCGTACCCTGTGATGTCAACACGCCAGAGCGTCCCGCTATTCTGTTTATGATTTGTGGTGAGCGTAATATAGCCTAGGATGATTATGGGGATTATTAAGCAGATAAGGCGGATGAGCTGCATTTGCTTTTCTTGTGTCATGGCTTACTCCTCCTCACCGAATAGTTTTGCTTTAACTTTTTTATCGAGTTTTAAGGCTAGGCGCAAAACTACAAGTAAAATAATGCCTGTAACAATCATACCAACCCCCATGGCAAACATTGGGCCAGTAAGCTCTATGTAGAATGCAAATAGGCGCATAGTGATAAGTAAGATCGCAAGTGTTACAAAGCCATGTAGGCTAAGTGGAATAGCGAAATAACCAATGACGCCCGCAAAAAGTACAAAATGAATGGTCGCCATGGTGTCAATCTCTGGGCGGTTCGGCAGGAAGGATATAAGTGCAGAGAGTGCGGCAATGGCCGCAAATTGACAGAGTGCCTTGTTGGTCGCGCTTTGCAATATTCGGCTTACACCATATAGGCCAACTGCCCAGAGCGTGAACAAGGCTGTAGGAAGCCAATATAAGTTTTTAAACTGCCTATTTAGGAAATCTGAATCGTCATACCACCCAAATGATGCGGCTAAACCTGCAAGAATATACAGTGTGGTCGCCGTAATTAAGTAGCTATGCTGCCATTCAGGGCGCAACGTTTTAAACTTAGGTGTCATGGCACTGAATAACAACCCAGCAGGGACGCAGCTGATGAGCATTAAGTAAAGGCTGTTTTCTGTCGCGTAAGAGACGTCAAAGCGTTCTATGAGGTCTTCTAGGTTTAACGCAGTTGTTGCGAGGAAGCCTGCGAGCCATAAAATAGCAATCATGCGCGATTCACCGAATATGAACAGCATTGGTGATGTAATCAAAATCCAAAGCAGTAGCGCTGATTCAACGGTTCCATTTAATTGGAAGACCTGACCGATCAAGACGATTAAGGTCATATTTAATGCGGCAAAGATAAAAGACGCACCTTCGCGCAGCCAGTAATTGTTCCGGATTTTTCCTTGCCAAACGGTACAAGCCGCTGCGCCGCTTAAAATGAAATGGCCAATAAGTTTTGTCGCGCCAGATATCTCTGCCCAGTTTGAGGCGATGATCATTGCAAGCCCACCAAATATAGTGAGGAGGGCAAGGCCTATCAGACCGCGGAAATATTTTGTGCCGATGCCTTGTTTTTCATGTTTAAGGATGGCGCTTGCTTGTGAGGCTTCGATAAGCTCTGCCGCGGTCCATTTTTTTAGCTTATGTTTTAGTCCCATATGATCCCCCTCAGTGCGACTAAATGACGAATATAGCCAAGCTACTTTAACAGATTTGATGTGTCGCGCCAACCGAAGCAGGCTTCTTTGACGTTACGGCCGCCAATTTCAACGACTTTTTTGCCGATGCGCTGCCCGCCCATTTTTTCGTAGAATTTACAGGCGCGCTTATTGCCGCCAACAACCCATAGCGCCATTGAATAATGTTTTTGGTCTTTAAGCGCGGCGGCGGTTTCTTTAAAAAACATTTGCGCAAGACCTTTGCCCCAATGGTCTTTACCCAAGTAAATGGCGTAAAGTTCCGCAGAATATATTGGTCGAATAGAGGATTGCCCAGGCACAGGCGTTTGCAATGACCCGAACATTGAAAAACCTGCAGGGTTACCGTTTTCATCTTCGGCAATTAATGCGGTTGAAATATCATCCGGCATCCATTTTTTCCATTTTTCGGCAAATTCTTCTGGCGTTAACCCATCCAAATAATCTTGTGGGACAAGGTCAACATAAGAATCTTTCCAGCCTTGGCAATGAAGCTCTGCTAAGGCTGGAATATCATCAATAGTAGCTGTACGTATGGTGTAAGCCATTGTGCTTATGCAGCCTTCTTTTTCGCTGTTGATTTCTTTGCTGGTGCGGCTTCGCCGTTCTGTACGTATTCAACAGTTTGTGTTGGGAACGGAATGGTTAGGCCAGCTTTTTCAGTTTCATGACGAATGGCTTTTGTCATGTCTGTCTTGGTATCAAAGAAGTCAGAAGATTTTGTCCAGTAGCGACCGATAATATCAACTGAAGACGCGCCAAGCGTATTGACAAACACTTTTGGCTCTTTGCCTTCTGTGCGGATAATGCGCTCATCCTTATCAAGCATTTTCTGTAGGGTTTTGATCGCTTTATCAACATCATCGCTATAGCTAATGCTCATCACTACATCATTACGGCGCTGTGTATTGCGTGACATGTTGCAAATATCGCTGCTCCAGATTTTGTTGTTTGGAACAAATTGGTACAAATTATCAACGGTGGCAAGTTCTGTTGCGAAAAGGCCTAGGTTTTTGACTGTACCCGTAATGCCTGCCGCTGTGATTGTGTCGCCAACATTAAACGGACGAAGAAAAAGCAGCATAACGCCGGCGGCAATATTTGAAAGTGTACCTTGTAAAGCTAGGCCGATTGCTAAACCCGCAGCACCGAGTACGGCAAGTAAGCTCGCGGTTGGTACGCCGACTTTTGTGAGGACCATAACAATGGCTATAACATAGATTGAGTATTTGGCAACGGCACCTATGAAATGACGCAATGTCTTATCAAGGCGTTCAACTTTTTTCATACGCTCTTCAATAAGGCTTCCTAGAAACCAAGCGCCGACTAAGAGTGCGATAATAATAATTGTCGACCAAAATACGCTACCCGCGCTTGTTGTTACGACTTGAATTTGTTCGTTCATAATAATCCCCTTAATTCAAAATGGATGATTAGAGTTTACTGTTTTTTCTTTGTGGGTCAATGGCTTTGCGTTTACTTGGCATACGGGTTTTTGGACGTTCTTACCAATAAACGTACTGGCACGCCCATCAGGCCATAATCTTCACGCAGGCTATTGACGATATAGCGGCGGTAAGAATCTGGTAAATCCTTCGGCACGCCGGCCCAGACTGCGAATGTCGGTGGACGCGTGTTGATTTGCGTGATGTAACGCAAACGGTTTGGACGCCCTTGTGACAGTGGTGGTGGGTGGTGGCTGACGATGGCTTCTAGCCAACGGTTCAGCTTACCTGTCGGGACGCGTTTATTCCATGTTTCATAGGCTTGAAGTGCGGAATACATCATCTTGTCAAGGTTTTTGCCGTTAAGTGCCGAAATGGTTTGGAACGGAATGCCTTTGATATGTGACATGCCGTGTTCTAAGCGGTAAAGAAAATCATCGCGCTTTTCATTACGGTTTGGTACGTCATCCCATTTATTGGCGGCGACGACCAAAATACGGCCTTCTTTAACAACGTGGCTGGCAATGATTAAGTCTTGTTTATCAATGCTTTCTTTGCCGTCAATCATTAGAATTACGATTTGTGCCAGACGAATGGCGCGCAGCGCATCATCAACGGCCATTTTTTCAATAGCGTCGGTGATTTTACTTTTACGGCGCATGCCAGCTGTGTCGACCAATTTAAACTTGCGGCCATTGAATTCCCAGTCCACGGCGATGGCATCACGCGTAATGCCTGCTTCTGGGCCAACCATAACGCGGTCTTCACGTAGAAGGGCGTTTACAAGTGTTGACTTACCCGCATTTGGACGGCCGACAATTGCAACTTTGATTGGTTTTTCTTCGTCTTCTTCGTCAAGCTCAAGTTCGGCAAAGTCTAAATCTTCGCGGCCTTCAAGGTCATCAATGTCATCAACATTAAATGGATTATCGATTTCATCTTCTTCATCTGTTTCGTCTTCGTCTTCTGGGAAGTACGGCAGAAGGGCTTGGTAAATATCAACAATACCGTGGCCGTGTGCAGATGAAATTGGAATTGGCTCCCCTAAGCCAAGGGCATAAGCTTCGGCAACACCTGCCGTGGCTTGGTGTTCGTTTTCACATTTATTGACGCAAAGCACGACGGGAATGTCGCGGCGTCGTACCCAATCCGCAAAATGTTCATCAAGCGGGTTTACGCCTTCGCGCCCGTCAATCATAAATAGAATTGCATCGGCATTTTCAATGGCGGCTTCGGTTTGTTTACGCATGCGCCCTTCGATGGATTCATCGAATTTTTCTTCAAGACCTGCGGTATCAATCAGCTTTATTTTTTGGTCGTAAAGTACCGCGTCATGTAGGCGGTAATCACGCGTTACGCCTGGGCGGTCATCAATAATCGCCAGTTTTTTGCGGCATAGGCGGTTAAATAATGTTGATTTACCAACATTCGGGCGCCCAAGAATTGCTACTGTAAAAGCCATTTTATTATCTATTCTTATTTATTTGTTTCTGTGATGGCGGTTATATAGGGTTTTTATAAAAAATGCTAGTTTTTTCAACGACCATGCTTATACGCTTGGCGCTTTAGGGAAATCTATCTAGGATTATGCTGGTTTAACGATAAGCCAGTATTTTCCCACTTTCGGCTGTTAAATAAAGTGTGCCGCCGGCAATGATTGGCGGTAGGGCGATGGATTCTTTGGTGTCCCATGATGTGATTTGCTCGCCGCTGCGTGGGTCATATTCACGCATCTCGCCGTTTGAACCAACGATAAATACACGGTCATTTGCCATGACAGGGCCGCGCCAAATGATAGGGTCTTCGCGGTCTTTAACGTCTTCATAGGCAGGAAGTGCGTCAACCCACACAACTTGACCTGACATGCGGGATAAGGCAACAAGCTCACTATCAGACGTTAGGACATATATATAATCACCGGCTACCCAAGGTGTTTGTGACCCGCCAATACTGCGTGCCCAAATGCGTTGACCGCTGCGTGTGTCAATGGCAACCATGCGCCCGCCAAATGAAATGGCAATCACCACTTCGCGGGCAATAACGGGAAGGCCGCGAATTTCAACAAGATCATCCATCCCGCTATAGCGACGGACGGGAGATAGGTTATCAGACCATGCGACTGACCCGTTTTCTATGCGTAGGGCATAAATTTCGCCTGATGAAAAGGCTGGCACAACAATGTCGCTATCTGCCGCAGGGCTTGCAGTCCCTGTTAAGCCAGTCATTTCAGAAATACCTTGATATTCCCAAAGAATTTCACCGGTATCAGCCGAGAGGCAAACAAGGCGGCTGTCGGCTGTGATAATAAAGGCGCGTCCTGATATAACCGTTGGTGCGCTACGTGCAGGGGCTGGCAGCTTGCTTTCCCAGATTTGTTCGCCGTCAGCAGCGCTGAGGGCGTAAGCTTCGTTAAAGCCGCTTGTTACATAGACCACGCCGTTTGCAACGCTGATGCCGCCGCCTGTGACGTTTTCATCTTCGTCTTCTGGTTTAAGGTCTATGCGCCATTGTTCTTTACCGTTTTCAGTGGATAGCGCGGTGACGTGCTGCGTTGTGTCCATCGCGAAGATTTGTTTTTCAAAAACAACTGGGGATGCGGATAGAGGTAATTTTTTTGTCGTACCTTGGCCAATATTTGCGCTCCAAATGCGGCTAACAGCTTTGTCTTCCGTGCCGAGCGACAGGTTATGCATAGCGTGGTTGGGGTAGCCACCATTTTGTGGCCAATATTCATTTTGCCATGCAGGCGGTAAATACATATTTTCTTTGTTAGCGATATCTTCAGGGACAAGCTGTTTTTCTAGCTGAAGGATGGATATACGGTCACCTTCGATAATTACTTCCGGATCGCTGCTTTCAAACATGCTACATGCGCTGAGAAGCAATGATGCGCCTGCAAGCATAGTTAGTGTTTTTAATTTCAATGAACGCGGTGAAAATATATGTCCAGACATACGCTTATCCTGTAATTGGCTATGTGTTTAGCTATCTGTTTCTTCTTTACGGATTGTGTAAAGCTGTTCTAATGCGCCTGCACGCTGTGCGAGGGATGGAATAACATTCGCCCCTGCACGGACAGCGCTAACATCGGCTATGGCATCTTGATAATTGCCTTGCATAGCGAAGATAGATGCGCGGTTTAGTAGGGCGTGGTAGCGCCATACAGATTTTTTATCATCTATAAGGGCGGTAAGATCCGCTGTAAGCGCCGCGGTGTTTTCTTCATTAATGCCGTCCATGTCAATTTGGATGGTCATTAATTTGCCAAAATCTTTATAAAAACTTGGCGCAGAATTATCGTTTGCAAGCGTGTCATAAGCGGCGCGTGCGGCTGTTATATCATCATTTTCAAGCGCATCGCCTGCGATAAGAAGCTGTGCAATGACAGTACTTTTGCCTTTTGTTGTTTCGGCAAATCTCTTGAGGTCGGCGGCTTTATCTTCTGATGTTTCAAGGATGTTAAGCAGCGCTGTAGTCGCGCGTTCACTTGTGACGCGGTGGTAATATTCGTAGCCACTTTTAGCTGCAGTCATTAAAACAACCAAAACAAGTGCCGCAATTATATAGCTGCCATAGCTTTGCCAAATTTTGAGGATGCGCTCCTGTTTAAGGGCTTCATCAACTTCGTGCAAAATATCGCTCATATTCTAACGTCCTAAAAATCTTATTTATTTGGAATTAATTAGTAACGTATTGCACAGAGATTACAAACAAATTCTGGCTTTTGGGTAGTGATAATTGTGGTTTAACTGATGCCCAGATGTGTGCGATATTTTGTTCTGTATTTTTTGACGATTTCAAAATCTTGCATTTCAGGGCCTTTTAAAGCCATCCATTCATGAACGGGCGTACCCGCTTTTATAAAATCTGTTTTTACATCAACCAGATAGTTGCGGGTGATGGTGTATTTTTTAAGGCGTTCTAGGTCTTTATCCTGTGGCAAGAAGGTGTTGCGCGCCTGTGACATATTGTCGAAATTGTCTTTCAGTTTCACATCCGTGGAATCGCCGTTGAGGCTGCAGCGTTCAATGCTGTCGAAATAGAGCTCACCATCTTGGTGTGTGACGCCTTCAATCCCTTTGATGATGCGTTCGCTGAAGCCGAGCGTGCGTAAATCATCTAAAGTCCAATCCGTGTCTTCGACAACGTCATGTAATACGCCCATAATCATTTTTGCTTCGGAATCTGTGCTATAGCGCGAAACGCGTAGGAAGTGGTGGGCGTAATCGTGTCCTGATTTGTCCTTTATGTCGATCATAGACGCGGTGGCAATAAAACATGCCAGATTATATCCGGCTTCTAACAATTCGCCTTTCGCACGTTTTTCGGCGATGCGGTCTAAAATCTCTTGTTTGGTGAACATAAAAAACTCCCCCTATGTGTTTGGATAGGGGAAGTTTATAGAGTTTCTAATTTATGTCAATATTGGTTTTTTAATCGATCGCTTTAACAATCAATGACGCGTTCGTGCCGCCGAAGCCGAAGGAATTAGAAAGTGCGATATTTACTTTCTTCTCTTTTGCTTTTAGTGGAACAAGGTCGATGCCTTCGCATTCTTCGGATACGTTATCAAGGTTTAGTGTCGGCGGGATAATGCCCGTGCTAAGTGTCTTGATGGTGTAAATCGCTTCAACCGCGCCTGCCGCGCCTAAAAGGTGACCAATGGCTGATTTGGTTGATGACATAGACACTTTATCTAGGTTGTTTGCGAACATGCGCTTAACGGCGCCGCATTCAATGCCATCACCTACAGGTGTCGATGTACCGTGTGCGTTGATGTAATCAACATCTTCTGGGTTAATGCCGGCATTTCTGAGGGCGGCTTTCATGGCGCGGAAACCGCCATTACCATCAGGAGCCGGTGTAGTGATGTGGTGAGCGTCCCCAGACAGGCCGTAGCCAATGACTTCACCATAAATTTTCGCGCCGCGTTTCTTGGCGTGTTCGTATTCTTCCAGAATAACAACGCCTGCACCTTCGGCAATCACGAAACCGTCACGGTCACGGTCAAATGGGCGCGATGCAGTGCTTGGGCTTTCATTATATGATGTGCACAATGCGCGTGCGGCGGCGAAGGATGCAACGCCGATTGGGCATACTGCAGCTTCTGCGCCACCTGCAACCATGACGTCAGCATCGCCGAACATGATAAGGCGCGCTGCGTCGCCAATGGCATGTGTGCCTGTGGCACAGGCTGTAACCACCGAGTGGTTTGGGCCTTTATAGCCGTGTTTTATGGATACATGGCCAGATGCAAGATTAATTAGCATTGCAGGAACAGAGAAAGGTGATAAGCGACGTGGGCCGCGCTCTTTTAGTGTAATCGCTGTATTGTCAACGCTTTGTAGGCCGCCAATGCCTGAGCCAATCATGACGCCTGTACGTTCGGCTTCTTCTTCATTGCTTGGCTTCCAACCTGAATCGGCAATGGCTTGTTCAGCAGCAGCAATACCGTAGACGATAAATGGGTCGACTTTGCGCTGTTCTTTTGGGTCGAGGTATTTGTCTGCATCAAACGCGTTTTCAGGTGCGTCTTCTTCGCCGACTAATGGAACTTCGCCGGCAATATGTGATGCCATAATTTCTGGGTCAAATTGACGAATGCGACGAATGCCCGATTTGCCTGCCGTAAGGGCGGCCCAGTTAGATTCTACGCCATCGCCAAGTGGAGATACCATACCCATGCCTGTAATTACAACGCGTCTCATGTCTATCCTCAAAATCTATATGGTTATGTTTTGAAATTAAAAAATGGATTTTAAACTATAAAGGCGGCAAAACGCAACTGCGATGCCACCTTTATATTATGTTCATTTCTGTAGTTGCGATTAAGCAGCTTCTTTTTGGATGAAGCTTACTGCGTCGCCAACAGTTTGAATTTTTTCAGCTGCGTCATCAGGAATAACAACGTCAAAAGCTTCTTCAAATGCCATAACTAATTCAACTGTATCAAGAGAGTCTGCGCCAAGATCGTCAATAAAGCTTGCGCCTTCAACAACTTTGTCTTCTTCAACGCCAAGGTGTTCTACTACGATTTGTTTAACTTGGCTCAATACGTCACTCATGTTCTCTTACCTTTTATTAATTATCTAATTGTTCACCACACTCATATCCGCATGGAATCGGATGCGAACATAATACGAGATTTTAGCAAATGCAAGCATTTTTGCAAGCGCTTAGGCTGACATCAAGTAAGACTTTGTTTTTTCTTGAATAATATCCCCAGATAATTGCATAAAATTATCGAAAATATGGTCGGCGCCTGCTTTTTTCAGTGCTAATTCTTCGGCTTTTTTATGGGCACCCATAATGCAGCCTGTAAATGCATAAACACTAAATCCAGCGGCTTTTCCTGCCTCTGTACCAAGCGGTGTATCTTCGACAACTATGCATGCTTTGCCTTCATAACCACATTTTTGAGCGGCATGCAGGAATAGCAATGGGCTTGGCTTAGGCTCTGCGACCATTGACGCGTTAAATATGCGCTCTTCGCTGAAATATTGCATTAAGTCGGCATGCATAAGCGATGCGATGACGTTGTTATATTCTCCGTTAGACGCAACACACATTTCAAAACGTCCGTCTTGTGACAATTTCTCAAGGCTTTCTTTTACGCCTGGGATAATTTTTTGGTGTTCTTTACGGTGCGTAACAATTTCTTGCATATAAGCGGCGGTGATTTCTTCGACGCTTGTATCAAGCTTATATTCATCAATAAGGATTTGCGCGCTTTTGCTGATTTTCATGCCTTTGAACTCATGTTCAAGTTTTTCGGCATCGTAATGTTTAAGTTTATCTGAAATTTTATGGAGTGCAGTGGCGTAACCAAAAGAGCTTAAATACTCTGTATTTACTAATGTGCCATCACAGTCGAATATTATAAGGGTTTTTTCTGTCATACTTACCTTCTATTACTTATTTTTTTATATATATTTTGCGCCCATGTATACATGACTATGTTAAATAGTTCAATATAATTATTTTGCAATGCAGTATTTCTACTATTCTGCATTGGGGAGAGTGGTATTGACATATTCTTTGTATTGCTTTTATATGGGCATATAATGGAGTAAAGTTATGACAACAGATTTAAAAGCAGTATATACATGGTGGCGCAATGAAGGGCAAGCTTTGGGTGCGGAGCGTAAAGACTTAGCGCTACAACGTTCGGCGCTACAAGCCGACTTGGATGCGCTGAATGATGAGAAGGCGGGCTATAACCCTTTTAAGTTCTTGAAAAACGCATGGCGCCGCGCGACGGAAGGCAGTAATCTTCAAGGGCAAATTAATGTTCTTAACGACAAGCAAGCAGATTTAGAGGCTAGCTTGCGTAATAAAGCTGATGCGCAGGCCGTAGAATTATTTTATGCATATTTGCAATCTAGCGCGGCTGATGCAGCGACCGTGTCTGCATATAATGATAATACAGCGGCCTTTGATGCGGCGAATAAAACTTATGCGGCATTAGAAAAAATTAATTCCAAAACAAATGACGTTTTACGCAAAGTTGATCGTGCGCGGTATGAGTGTGATGATGCGCAAGATTATGAAACTATGGATATGATCGGCAGTAACCCTGTCGTCTCTATAATTTCACATGGTGAAACGGAGGAGGCGGCAGAGTATCTTGCGGATGCTGTTGAAGCGATTAAGGATTATTCTGAATATATGGAGAAAGTCAAAGGCGAGCCATACATGGTTGAGGCGAATATTGATATAGATGATATTCTTTCTACAGCAGAATGGGATTTATGGTTCGGTGTTTTTGACCTTGATGTGTTGAGTTTCTTTAGTAGCTGGCAAAATCATACAAAGCTTGAAGAGGCTAAGACACAGTTAGAAGATGTAAAAGCACATATTGAGCCGATTAGTGAATCTTTATCTACGCGTATGAAGGCTAGCCGTGCGGAAAAATTATCTTATGAGGATAAAAATCGTGCGTTGTGTCGTGCTTATATTAATGGGCTAGAGCTGCCATCTGATATGCGGGCTTCATTGTCGCTTAATGTGCCTATATCCGGGGCGGTTGGCTCTGCACCGAGTATTTAACAATAAGGTCGCTATATAAAAAAACCGCGCCTTGGAGGGGATAAGGCGCGGTTAAACTTTTATATGTTAGCAAGATAGGATTAAGCTTGCGCTGCTTCCTCTGTCGCTTCTTCAGCAGGTGCTTCAGCTTCAGCGGCTTCCGCTGCGGCTGCTGCTTTTTCAGCTTTTAGAGCTTCATCATCTAGAAGCTCTTCTTTTGCTGCATCGGCTGCGGCTGCTTGAACTTCTTCTGTTTCAGAAGCAATCAAGGCACGACCAAGTTTAGCTTGTTCTTTTGCTTCGTCTTCAGTACGTGCGATGTTCAATGTCACAGTCGCTTTAACTTCTGGGTGAAGCGCAATAACAACGTCAAACAAACCAATTTCTTTGAAGTTTTGGTTCATTTCAACTTGGCTGCGTTCAGCTTTAACGCTTGTTTCTGCTTCAACGGCATCTGTGATGTCGCGAGAGTTAACAGAGCCGTAAAGGTGACCAGCTTCTGACGCCGCGCGGATAAGGTTGATTGTCTTACCATCAATCTTTTTCGCAAGCTTAGATGCTTCGTCTGCTTTTTTCTTGTTGGCTGCTTCCAAAGTTGCTTTTTCAGCTTCGAAATATGCAATGTTACCTTTTGTTGCACGAAGCGCTTTGCCTTGTGGCAAAAGGAAGTTTCTTGCATAGCCAGGTTTAACTTTAACAACTTCGCCCATAAGGCCAAGCTTGTCTACTTTTTCCAATAGGATGACTTCTGTTGCTGTTGCCATTATCGTAATCCTTTACTTATTAGTTTGATTGACGACGAGGCGCTTGGTGGTCACTTTCAATACGTACGTATGGAAGCAAAGCCATGTAACGTGCGTTTTTAACCGCTTTCGCCAATTCGCGTTGTTTTTTTGCTGATACAGCTGTGATACGGCTTGGAACCATTTTACCACGTTCAGAAATGTATCGGCTTAATGTTTTAACATCTTTCCAGTCGATTGCCTTTGCATCAGCGCCGCTGAATGGGCAAGTTTTTTTACGACGGAAGAATGGACGTTTTACTGTAGGTGCATCTGCTGCGCTCATTATGCTGCTTCCTTCTCATCTGAATTTTTGTTTTCGCCGCCAAGCATTACAGAAGCGCCTTCTGTTGGCTTCTCAAGGCGTGTTGTAAGGTAACGAAGAACGTCTTCGCTCAAACGCATGTTACGCTCAACTTCTTGTATAGCCGCTGACTCAACGTCTGATTCAATCAAAACGTAGTGGCCTTTACGGTTTTTGTTGATGCGGTATGCAAGTGTTCTTAAGCCCCAGTTCTCGGTCTTAAGTACTTTACCTTTAGCGTCTGTGATAATTTTAGAGTACTGCTCTGTCAGTTCTTCAACTTGCTGTGCGCTTAGTTCCTGACGTGCAATAAACACGGTTTCATAAATTGGCATCGTTATGCTCCTCTCGGTTAATGTAGGGCGTTTATGACCATCCTACAAAAGCTAGCCCATCAATAGCTAGCGAGGTTAGTATATATCTCCGCACCATGCGGAAACGGTGTAGTTATAATGATTTCCCCGCGCGGGTCAAGGAAAATATTCGTTTTTTCGTTTATAAGGCGATATGCGGCGCGCGTTTTTGTTTTGGACATAAAAAAACACCGTTAGATAGGCTCTGACGGTGTTTTTGTGTTTATATATTGAAACTTAACGCTTTAAATTTGCGTATGCTTGTTTCTTTGCGTCACCCATAGCAACGGCGACTTGTGCTGCGTTACTTGGAACAAGACCTGCATTTACAACGGCATCTTCAAAGGCTTGTGCCAGTTTTTTGACGCCATTGCCGAATTTGCGGGCGTTTGTTTTGTCCGCTAGGTCAAATGCATTACCGTTTTCAGCAGCTTCAACAACATCACGTGTGAAAGCGAGGCCGTTAATCGCAACATCGGACAAATCATCTGGTGTGATGTTTGTTTTAATGTCATTGATGATGCTTGTTGCTGCATTTGGATTAATTTTGCTGACGATATCCATTACAGCATCAACATATAAGTCTTGTGGCTTGTTTAATGCCGCGTCTTTGAATGCTGCAAGTAAGTCTTGTTCGCTGTTTAGGGACAAAATGTTGCGGCCCTCTTTTACGCGCGCAGGAATAGACTTGTTTACGTTGTTGTTTGCAACGTCCGCAAATGCTTTTAGGCCTTTTGGCAGGATTTTGCGCATAGCTTGATTAAGTGCAATTTCATCTGCCTCGCTCATTGATGCAGCTAGAGATTTGCTTAGTGCAATAGTTGATTTAATATTTTCGTCATCTGCGCCTTGTGCGATGGATTCTTTGATGGCTTGCTTAACTTGGCTTTTATCGATCATTAGTGGTACAAAAGCAAGCATAGCCAGCATTGATGGGTCAATGTTATCAAGCTGTGCGTGAAGCATTGCTGCGCCTTGCTTGATGTCATCTTTGTTTTCGTCTGTTAAGAGCGCGTCCAATACAGGAAGGATTGATGGTGCTGCACCAGCAATAACATCTGTAACATCGGCGCCAGAATTAATCATGGCCTGTAATGCTTTTGCTTGATCTTCAGCGTCTTGTTTGTATTTGTTGATTTGTTTTTTGTCCATAATGATCTCCCGAAATTATGATTGTGCAGTTAAGCTTGTGGGGCTTATCTGCGTTTTTTTTATAATAAATTTTACTATGCATAATTCGATAAAGCATGATTGACCATAAGTCAACACTCATGCGCAAAAAGGCTAACAATTACAATATATTAGCCTTTTGTGTTATATGGCTTTTGCATTGTTGCATAACAAAAATGATATTGTTTTCTGAATAATTATTGCGGGTCTAAATCGAGTTTGCTTTCTTGCATCGCTTTTTCGACGATGAGAATCATGTCTTCTTCTGATCCGCCGGATTTTTCCCAATCTTTATAGATTTTGGCAAATTTTGCGGCTAAAGCCATGCCTTTGGCCATATCAATCATTGATATGTCATCGTTATCATTCTTTGATATGCGGGCTTCTAGGTCTGCTGCTTTATTAAAGGCATCAACGAGGCGTGGTTTGAATTTGTCTTTAAGGTGCTGTGGCACGTCATCATAAGTACGCTCATTACTCATTTATTTTCTCCCTGTTTTATTGTCTTTATGTAAGAAGACCGCCGATCTGCTCGGCGGCCTTAAAAAAGTTTATGCATTTAAAAATGCTTCAATTTGTTCTGGCGTACCAATCGACGTGCCGCCAATTTCTCTGTTGATGCGGCGTGTTAAGCCTGAAAGGACTTTGCCTGCACCAATTTCGATGATTTGTTCAATACCGTTATTCCCCATCCAAAGGACAGATTCACGCCAGCGTACGCGGCCAGTAATTTGCTGTACTAATAAATTGCGAATTTGTTCAGGGTCGTTTACAGCTTCGGCGGTAACATTTTCAACAACAGGTACGCATGGCGCGTTCATGGCTGTTTCTTTTAATGCCGCTTCCATGCGTTCAGCTGCAGGGCCCATTAATTGACAATGGAATGGCGCAGATACTGGCAGGGTTACCGCGCGTTTTGCACCTTGCGCGCTTGCGAGTTCAACGGCAATTGCGACCGCCCCTTTATGGCCTGATACAACGACTTGACCGTCGGCATTATCATTCGCCGCTTCGCAGACTTCACCATCTGCTTTGCTTGAGGCTTCATTGGCAATGCCTTCAACGGCAGCCATATCAAGGCCAAGTATTGCGGCCATTGCGCCAACGCCGACAGGAACAGCAGCTTGCATAGATTGACCTCGTAGCTTAAGAAGCTTCGCAGTATCCGCCAATGCGAATGTGCCAGCGGCTGTAAGAGCAGAATATTCACCCAATGAATGACCAGCGACAAATTTAGCGACATCAGCCAGTTTTATGCCGCCTTGCTTTTCAAGGACGCGCATAACGGCGATGGATACAGCCATTAATGCAGGCTGTGTGTTTTCAGTCAGGTTGAGGTCGCTTTCAGGACCTTCGCACATGATTTTGAATAAATCTTGTGAAAGGGCGTCGTTGACTTCAGCAAAAACATCTTTCGCTTCGGTGAAGTTATCGGCTAAATCTTTGCCCATACCAATAAATTGAGACCCTTGTCCCGGAAATACAAATGCGCGTGCCATTTTTGCTCCTTTAAGCTGCTTATGATTTCGTTGGCAGACTTTATAGTGTGCAGCCGCAAATTTCAAGATAAAGCTATATTCGTAATTTTCTTGCAACAGGCCGTGTGTTATGTAAATATATTGCGAATTTAATTTTATAAGATATGCAACACAATGAGCGAAACAGAAAATACATATGGTGTGTTTACATTAGAACGACAAGATTTGGTCGATCTATCACACCGCATTGCTGCATGTATTCCAGCCGATTTCCTAAAAGATAAAGATAAGCCTGTCGTGATTGCTGTTGATGGCACGTGGCAATGTGGCAAGAAAATTGTCGCAGATTATGGCCGTGAAGCCCTGTTGGGCGTAAAGCATGAGGATGTGCGTTTTCCTATGAGGGGTGAGACTGAAGTGGTGCCTAATGACAGCCTTACAATGGCGCAGTCATTTGTAAACGCCGTTAAAAATTTGTTTGGTAGACGCGAACAGAAAGATAAGTGGATTACACGGCCGTTAAAAAAGCGCCTTGCAAATAGTCGTGGGGTAGATATGACATGCCGCGGTATTTCTGAATATGATGAATATGTTGCCGCAGACGTGAATGGGGCGCTTTTGGACGTCTCATTTATTAATATAGCTTGGCGCGGAAATTTTAGTTTCCATGATGACATAGATGACTGGACGGACGCATCTTTCTTCAAACATCATATGAATGAACGGCAGGCTGGTGGTGTGGTCTATGTGCATAACCTGAAACGTGACGTTGTTGAGCCTGACATAGAAATAAAGTTAGAGTCTAAATCTGGATATACATCACTGAACGGTGAAGAGCGTTCATGTAAGAATGTGCCACATGCTTTACAGGCGTCATTAGGCGAAGATGGCGCGGATATTTTTGCAGAATGGGCGCGCTTTGTAATGGTTAAATTTAATAACACGGCATTAGAAACGCGCGCGAATATGGCTAAGATGCTGAAAGATGAATTTGGTTTCTGTGCGCTTGAGCAAATTTCACAAGAGTTACTCGCAATCCCTGTTGAAGATGACTCTGATAGCGAGCTGATGCAAATTAAAGTGGACCAAGCTGATTTTCCTTTGGCGAAAAAGCATAAACATCATTTGGCGGCATGTAACAATAATCCCACAGCTTTGGTTAAAACTGCTGCGCCTTGTCCTTGCTAGACATGCGGCTTGGCAATGGTTTTAACCTATTTCCTTGCAAAATCTATGATTTATATGTAAAATGCTTGTTTTTTAGTCCCTATACGTGAAAGTGGTTATAAGATGGGCGAAACATATGGTGCATTTACATTAGAACGAGACGACCTTGTCGCGCTCGCGCAGCGTATTGTTTTATCTGTGCCGAATGACTTTCTCTATGATAAAGAAAATCCGCTTATCATATCCGTTGATGGAACGTTTAAAGGCGGTAAAAAAATTATACCGGATTCTGGGTATGAAGCCGCATTTAACATTCAAAGAGAAGATTTAAGTTTTGCGCAAGGCGAAATTCATGATGGAACGGATTGGAAGCGCAGCTTTTCCGAAGCGGGTAAAGATTTGAACGTTATATATCGCGGGCGTGGAGAATATGATGAATATGTGATTGGTCGTAAGGCTGGGCGCGATGTCGAGCTTTCATTTGTGAATGTCGCTTGGGGGCAGGGGTTTAGTTTTAAGGCTGCTCCAACTGAGTGCGAGCGCCTAGCACAGCATTTAGGGCTACGCCAGAAAGGCGGCATTGTTTTTGTGCATAATGCAGAACGTGAATATATTGCGCCTGACATAAACATCAGAATTGAATCTGATTATGGTGACCGCCATGTGAATGGTGAAAACCGTGTGTGCCCAGATGTGGTTCGTATTTTGGGAAAAGGGCTTGGCACTAAACAGGCTTATGATCAATATGACTGGGCGCGCTATGTTGAAGTGTCCTGCCATAATGAAGCGTTAGATCGTGCGGCCAGTATATCTAAAATGTTGACGGATGAGTTTGGCTTTACGGCAAAATCCCAAATGCCAAAAGGTTTGTTTGATTTAGGTGGTGGTACGGTTCGCTGTGCGGAAGATGTGTTAACATTTCCTCTGCTTGATAAATATCGTGCTCATTTGCGCGCCTATGCGGATGTAGTAAAAACGCAGCGGCCAGGGGAGCCATCATGTTACGAAATTAAGATTGATATGCCTGTTTCTGGGTGTTTAAAGGGGCTGAATCATGGATAAAGCGCCAGACATTAACGGCTATACGCTGCGCCGTTCAGATATTGTACAGCTTGCCCGTAATATTGCGCGCGCCGTGCCGCTTGAGATTCTTTCCGATAAAGCGCACCCGCTGACTATCGCGATTAAGGGGTCGTATAGTTGTGGGAAGAAATGTTTCGTTGATTCTTTTATAGAAGCCGCGATTAATCTGCCGCCATGCCCTATAGAGGGTGTAGGAGGGTGGAGGCCTGAAAAGAAAGAAGACTATCGCGCTTATCTTGCTATGCGTTATCGCCGTGATTACTCATTTCAAGGTAATGAAGGTAAAGATGAGAGCGTTATTGCACGTGGCCTAAATGGGCAAATGATGCAGTTCTTATACCTCGACATGAATTATACGCCATATCATTTTTCGTTTTGTGCGCAGACAAATAATGAGTCCTCTACTGTTGCTGTACGTGAGTTTAATGCCTTGCGCAAATATGGTGGGGTAACGTTGCTGCAGAATACGGATGGCCCGCATGATGAAGAAGAGTTTCCTTCTGATATAGAAATATGGCTAGAAAATAAACGTGCAAATTTCAGTGGTGCGGAATTGCGTTGCCCCGATAAATCGAAATTAGCAGGAGCTTTTAATGATGAGGCCAAAAATGGCGACTGGCGGCGTTATGTTGAAGTGCGTGTACATAACCCAGATTTGTCGTTGGTTGTTGATGCGTGTAAGCCCGTGTTTAAAGAATTTAAAATGGGCGATATATAGATGACAACGTACTGTGTGTTTACGATTAGCCGAGATGATTTGATTGCACTTTCACGTGGGATAGCACGCGCCGTGCCGCATAACTTTTTGATGCATAAAGACCGTCCTGTTAAAATCGGCGTTTCGGGCACTATACGTAGTGGTAAGAAAATTGTGGCTGATTATGGTCGTGCTGAAATTCTTGGCGTGGCTGGGGATACAAAAGATCTAGCGTTTGCAAAACACAAGAAAGTCAAAAGTGAGGATGATTTGCGCGATATTTTTGTTGCGCATGGCTATGATGCTGCGGGGCTACCTGAGCATGATGAATTTGTGTGCGGCCTTCATAAGGGCGATGTTGTTGAGGTTAGTTTTATGAATATGTCTTGGCGCTGTGGGTATAGTTTTTCTTATTATAAGAACGCTAATAGTCATGTTTATAATGATCATGAACGTGTGCCCGCTTTATATGATGGTTATCTCGCGCATCGGGATTACGGCGGCATAGCGTATATTCACAATGCTGCGGAAATGGGGATTGATTTTGATGTTGAGGTTGATGTCAATGATGATGTCATTTCTCAAAATCAAGGTGATGATTTATGCTTTATTCCAGATTTGTTGTGGTGTTTTAATCAACGCGCAGGTTGGGATAAAAATTGGCTGCGCTATGTTGAAGTGCGTATTCCTAATGAAATTCTTGCGCAGCAAAGCGGGCTAAATGATAAGCTCAAAGCGATGGGCTTTATGAGTAAGGACGATCTGCCTAACGAGATATTTCTATCTGATGATCAAGTCTATGATATGTCTAGTTTGCCCAATATCCCTTTGCTTAAGCGTTAAGCATTAGGCGTAGGGCAGGTTTCATAAAACTTTCTATGTGTTGCGCTGGGCGCGGCGTCATTTTTTAGGTCATTGAATGCTGCGTTAAAATGGTCGGCCATATGTACAAATGAATCTCTGCGCCAATATGTGCCAAGAGACACGCCAATAAGCTGCCACTCTCCCATGCGGGCGGTGGCGACTAAATTGTTGCGGGATGCATTTAAGTAACCGGTTTTCTGCCCTTCGGCATGGTCATAAAAATCCGTGAACAGGCCGTTTCCTTGATGGGTTTTTCCGTTATGCTCATAATCAGTAGCGCTGAAATAATTGCTATATAGGGATGGATGTGCGCCCATGATTTTTGTCATCATAATGGCCATGTCGCACGCCGTGGATGTTGAATAGGCGCGCGGCTTGTAACGCGATGGCCTTTTTGCAAAGCCAGAAGCATCGGCAAATATTGTTTTATGCATCCCCCAAGATTTGGCTGTTTCGTTCATGCGTTTTACAAAGGCGTCATGACTGCCAGATACATGTTCTGCAATGGCATAAGATACATCCCCTGCCGATTTCGCGATGATTGCACGTGCCGCTTGGTCGTAAGTTAATACATCGCCAGCTTTCGCATGGAGGAGCGAGGCGCTATAGCCCTTTAAGTAACGAACCGCTTTGTCGCTAATCACAAGCGTGGCATCCATATTTTCATCATTATTACGCATATGATCGAATAATAAATGCAATGTCATGGCTTTGTTTAATGATGCGGTAATCCAGATTTTTTTAGGATTATTGTGGCTATATACAGTTTGTGTGTATGGATCCATAACCATAAAGGCTTTTGGCGTAGATTCCCCGTGCTCTGGCCGTTTAGATGCGGCTTCAACTGGCGCGCTGAAGGCCATGGTTAATGAAAAAGCGGCCGCCCAAAAAGCTTGGGCTAATTTAGTTGATTTTTTTGTATGCATCCCTGCGTCTTATTTATTTTATTTATAATTGAATTGGCCTGTAAGTTACATATTTCATAACTTATTGTCAAAGGTATTTTTTCTGTGCGCATTGGTATTTGTGTAACATACTGATGACTAGGTTTTAAATTATTTTTTAAGGATTTTTATGTTATCATTAGTAATTGCTTATATTTTATTTGAACAATTTTTTTATTTTTAATTCGCAGTTCAGTAAGGATAAATCAATGGCTTTATACGGTAATCCGCACTTGACGGGGCGTGAGACTTTTTTTGATAGCACGGATGTAATTGTTTCCAAAACCGATTTGAAGGGTAAGGTTACGTATGCTAACCGCACGTTCTTGAAAATGGCGCAGATGGATGAAAAAGATATTCTTGGGCAGCCCCATAATATTATTCGCCACCCTGAGATGCCGCGCTGTGTTTATAAGCTTCTGTGGGATCGCCTGCAAAATGGGCAGGAGGTATTCGCTTATGTAAACAACCGCGCGGTGAATGGTGACCATTACTGGGTGTTAGCCAATGTAACACCAAGTTTTAATACACAGGGGCAGATTATCAATTATCACTCCAATCGCCGTGTGCCTGACCGTAATGTGCTTGAGGGTAAAATTATGCCGCTATATAGCGAGCTTTTGGCGCTAGAAAAATCTTTCGATAGCCCTAAAGAAGGCTTGGAAGCGTCATATGGCAAGATACAAAAAATGCTGGATGATGCGGGCATTAGTTTCAATGAGTTTATGTTTTCTCTTAACGCTTAAGTGTGGAGGCCGTCATGTTTGGGCAAAATCAAAAAGAAATTAAGCGTGCTTTGGATGTTTTGAACCGTGCTGTGCAGGGTGATTTTGAAGCGCGTATTTTAAATATTCAGGCGAAAGGCGCGCTGGGTGAATTGTTGCATGGTATTAATGATTTAATAGACCGTAATGATGCATATATTCGTGAATCGCGCGCTTGTTTGGAGCATGTTGCAAAGAATGAATATTACCGTAAGATTGTTGAGGTCGGTATGAATGGGACGTTCTTACATGCCACACGTGCAGTGAATGCGGCGCTTGATTCTATTCAGCATAAAGTAACAGATTTTCGTGTGCTTACCGATAATTTTGAAAAAAGTGTCGGCGCAGTTGTTGGTGATGTATCCAGCGCAGCGGAACAGTTAAGCAACACGTCTTCATCACTTCTTTCTGCGGCGGATATGACAAGTGCGAAGGCGGTATCTGTTTCGAGTGTGGCTGAACAGTCTAAAACAAATGCTGCAACTGTGGCTGAAGCTGCAAACAAGCTTTCTGCATCTATTCATGATATTGGTCAGCAAGTGCAGAACTCTGTTCTGGTGGCGGATGAAGCATCAAAAATTGTTGAAACCGTAGTTGACCAAGTTGTTCAACTTGAACAGGCAGGGAACCAGATTAGTAAGGCGGATGGGTTGATTAATGACATTGCAGAACAAACTAATTTGCTAGCCCTAAATGCGACAATTGAAGCGGCGCGCGCTGGTGAGGCGGGTAAAGGGTTTTCGGTTGTTGCAGGTGAGGTTAAGAATTTGGCGCAGCAGACATCAAGCGCGACAGATGAAATTGGTGGCTATGTCGGAAATATTCAAGCTGCCATGGAGGCTGCGGTTGAAGGGATACGCGCCATTCAGTCAAAAATTGGTGACATAAATGACGTGAATGTAAAGGTGTCGACAGTGGTTGAAGATCAAGCGAGCTCCACACAAGAAATTGCCAAGATTATTTCCGAAACGGCACAAGGGGCGCATGAGATGTCTGATAATATCGCTGAAGTATCTAACGTTGCGGAAAATACTAAACAATCCGCGCAGGAAGTGCGTCAGGCGGCGGGCACATTATCAAGCCGTGCGACGAACTTATATGACGAAGTACGCGGCTTCTTGGAAAAGGCGCGCCGCGTCGCGTAGAAAATCAAATTATTATGGATGTGCAAGAGGGTGTTGAATATACCCTCTTGTTTTATTTTGACTCTCCGCGTATGTTCAGGGCGAAAATTATCGGATTGATTATAGGAGAATGACGTAATGTTTGATTTGTCAGGAAAAACAGCCCTTGTCACAGGCGCAACAGGCGGTATTGGTGAGGCCATTGCCCGTAATTTGCACAAACAGGGCGCAGAAGTCGCATTATCTGGCCGTAATACAGATAAATTAAACGCGCTGGCAAAAGAATTAGGGGAACGCGCACATGTTGTTCCTGCGGATCTAGGCGCTGCAAATGGCCCTGCGGATCTTGCTAAAGCGGCAGGCGAAGCGCTTGGCGGTAAAGTAGACATCTTGGTCAATAACGCGGGTTTAACGCGTGACGGCTTGTCTATGCGTATGAAGGAAGATGATTGGAATGAAGTCATCAATGTTAACATGACCGCAACATTCAAATTGGCGCAAGCGTTACAGCGTGGCATGATGAAAAACCGTTTTGGCCGCGTTATCAATATTACATCTGTGGTTGGCGTAACAGGTAACCCAGGTCAGACGAATTACTGTGCATCTAAGGCCGGTATGATTGGTTGGTCAAAGTCAATGGCGGCGGAAGTTGCTTCACGCGGTATCACGGTAAACTGTGTTGCGCCGGGCTTTATTGCCACGGCAATGACCGAAGTTTTGACAGATGACCAAAAAGACGGCATCAATAAAAACATTCCAATGCAGCGTATGGGCGGCGCAGAAGACATCGCGGCTGCATGTAGTTACTTAGCGAGTGATGAAGCTGGCTATGTAACAGGACAGACCATACATGTTAATGGTGGTATGGCAATGATCTAAACAAAAAAGGCGCTGTGAAGCGCCTTTTACTTTTGTGGAGTTTTGTTAATTATGTCCGAATTATATGAGGCTGCGTTAGCTGCGCAAAAAAATGCATATTGCCCCTATTCAAAACATCCAGTGGGTGCTGCGCTAAAGACAGAATCAGGCAAAATATTTGCAGGCTGTAATGTTGAAACGGCGCATTATATTGCGACCCACGCGGAAACATCAGCCATCTCAGCGATGGTTACGGCGGGGGAAACGGAAATTCGTGAAATAGCCATTGTCGGCCCTTATGATGGGCTGTGTAGTCCATGCGGTGATTGCCGCCAACGCATACGTGAGTTTTGCGATAAAGAAACCGTGCAGGTACATGTTTATGCGCAAAGCGGCGCGCTTTTGAAAAGTTATACGATAGATGAATTGCTGCCCGACAGCTTTGGCCCAGAAAATATTGGTGATGTTTAATCTGCGGATTTGTTTTCGCGTTTCAAAATATAATCATAAAAATCTTTATAGGCCTGCATAGTCTTTTCGACGGAGAATTCATTGATGTAGCGTTGATAACCATTTTTGACTAAATCTTGGCCAAGCGCTTTGTTGTCGCGAAGGAGCTTGAGGTTCTCTCGCAATGTGTCAACGTCATCAATATTGAAGGCAAGACAGTCTTCTTTATCACGGACAAATTGTTTCGGGCCATCGGCAAGACTGACGATTAATGGCGTTTTATTTGCCCAAGCCTGTACGAAGACAGTACCAAAGGGCTCGTACCGTGAAGGGAAGCAACAAATATCTGCGGCGTTAAGTAAGGCTGCGCGGTCTTCACGCCAGCCGAGGAAATGGACGCGGTCTTCCATTCCGCATTCTTTAGCATAATTTTCAAGCTTTTCACGGTCTGGCCCGTCGCCAGCAAGCCAGAGATGGATTTTATCTAAATCTTTAGCTGCGGTGATTAATGTGTCAAGTGCCTTGGATTTATGCAGGCGGCTTAAGGTTAAGACGACCGTTGCGTCTTTGGGCGTGTTTAATGTGCTGCGGTCAATTTTTTGGAAATGATCTTCAGTTTCAGCGAAGTTATTAATGTGCTGAATAGTATCAGGGTTTACGCCCTCATCTGTTAGAAAGCGCCCAATATCAGGCGTGATGGTCATGAAATAATCGGTTTCGGTATAGTATTTTAGTTTGTAATACCCACCTAGGCGGCTGACAACGTGATAATCTTTGTCGTCCGGCGCGGATGGGATTTTATCTGCGGCGCGGGACATCCATGTCTGGACGATTTTTGGTTTTGACTTCTTGATGATTTGCCCTATGCGCCATGGCGTAAATTTATCAACTTTTCCGCCAAAGGGAAGCGTATGTGTTTTGATGCCCGCTTTTTTTAGGCGCGGAACGCGAATTTTATTGGGGCGCGTGATGACCTCAACATCAAAGCCATGTTTCGACAGGGCAATACATGTGTCAACAAAGGCGGTCTCTGCACCGCCTGTTTCTGCTCCTGCTAAAACTTGGATAGTTTTTAAAGTCATGATTTTACTTATCTAGGCCGATATTCTCGCGGAGTAAGCGAATTAAATTCGGCTGCGTTTTGTCCATATCTTTTAGCAGGGCTGTGCAGCTTTTTTTGTCTGATGCGGTTTTTAGATCTATTAGTTTCTCACCATATTGTGCAGCCGCGTCAAAACTCTTGAGGTGTTTTTTGACATCTGAGGGTTTGGCGTAGTCTTGCAGGAGTATGAGCTTTTCTAAACGGTCTTCACCAGATTTCACAACAGGGTGAACGGCAAGCTTCCACTCGGTGAAGCGTTTATCAATATTCTCGCCAAGTTCGCCATGTTTCTCTTTACATTCTTTGACGGCTTTGCCAACGATCGTTTCCACAGATTGAACGGAACGAATAATGCCATGCGTATCACGGATGAGGTGATATTTTTTTGCTTGCTCTTCGCTTAAATTGCGTAACAGATCTTCTGCTTCTGCCGCGTAACGCGTGATGGGCGTGTCTTGTTCAGTGGCTGGTTTATCGCCTTCTGCGTATGCAGTGATGCTAATAGATGCGACAACAAATAAGCTCGCGAGAAAGATGGTTCTGATGAATCTTGATGTCATGTCAAATGTCCTGATTAATGGGCGAAAATGTCAATGTCATTCCAGCCAATGATGTCCAAATCTGCACGCGTATTGAGGAAGTTAAAGCATTCTTGTGCTACATCCATGCGGCCTTCGCGCGTAAGAAGTGTATCAAGCTTCTCTTTTAAACGGTGTAGGTAAAACACGTCACTAGCCGCATATGATAGCTGATCTTTTGATAATTCGTCGGCGCCCCAATCAGAAGATTGCTGCTGTTTGCTGATGTCAACGCTGATTAGTTCACGGCAAAGCTCTTTAAGGCCGTGGCGGTCTGTATAGGTACGCACAAGCTTTGATGCAATCTTTGTGCAATAAACGGGCGCTATATCAACGCCGAGGAATAATTTTAGTGCCGCGACATCAAAACGCGCAAAGTGGAATATTTTGACGATATTAGGATCAGACATTAATTTCTTAAGGTTTGGTGCTTCGGTTTGGCCTTTGGCGATTTGTACCAAATGCGCGGTGCCATCACCTGCGGATATTTGTACAACACATAGGCGGTCGCGCCCATGAACTTGTAATCCCATAGTTTCGGTATCAACGGCTATGGCATCGGTAAAAGTTATATTGTCTGGTAAGTCACCTTTATGTAGCGTAATGCTCATAATTATCTTCCTTATATTCATCGATTATTAGACGCATTAGGATAGTGCATGCGCTATGCGTTTGATGCAAGCAAATATTTTTCAGGTGAATTGTTATTTGTGGGTTTGATTAAAATGCCTGTCCGTGATAAATTTGTTAATTATTTCTGTGTACTATATTCGTAATGCACAAATTTTTTCCAATATGTTTCGGGGGCTTCAATGAAGTGTTTGATTGTCGATAGTGATAAAGTTTCTTCGGAGTTGATACAAAGTCGACTATCGGCGGCGGGTGTAAAGGCTTCAATTGAGCCAGGGCGTAATATTGCGATTAAACGGCTAGAAAGCGAGCCGTTTGATTTTATCGTGATTGACCCTTCTCCTATGCGTGATGCGCGCCCTTTTGTGCGTGAGGCACGCCGTGTTTTGAAAGCGAACCCGTATATGGTGTTAGCGAGCGAAAGCCACACATTGGATGAAGCGATTAAGGGCGGTTTTAATGATTTGCTGCCTAAACCATTGGAACCAAGCGCGATTGACCTCATGGCACAAAACGCCAAGACGTTAACGGATTTAGTTAATCATTTGGGTAATGATAAAGAAGACTTCAAAAGTGCGGGGGGAATTATCGCAAAATCTGCGTTTAACCAGTTGTTTCTGGCATGTATTGACCGCGCAGACCGTTATGCGGAACGCTCATATTTGTTGTTTATCTCTTTAGATAATTATAAAGAAATTATTGAGAAAGATGGTCCTTATCCGGGGGAGTATAGCGCCGCGCAGCTTGCGAAAAACATGGTGCGGTTGCGCCGTCAGAGTGATATTATCGGGCAAACGCGCCGCAATGAGTATGTATTGCTTTTACAGCGCCCTGTTTTTGAAACGGAGCCAATTGAGGCTGCGCATCGTTTTGCCGAAGCGCTTTCCAAAATGCATGATATTACTTCAGTGGGTGCAATGCGCGCACGCATTGCTGTGCGCTTGATTGATTTACCGCTAGGTGCCAAGCGCGTTGAACATATTTTTGATGTCGCAGAGGCGCCCAAAGCGGCGGCAGGATGATGTGCTAACTTGGTTACGCATAAGTTTTTGATTAAACGCTGATAAATTCAGCGTTTTTCTTTATTTTCTATAGCTTTTTTTCCTTGGGTTGTCTTCGCCTTTCCTGTATTATAATTGTGTATAAGTTTATATTATGCGCATTTCTTTTTTTGTCTTTACTGACCCTTGGATTTCTTGATGATTCTATCGTTCTGGTGGAAAATTTGCCTAAATATGATGATTGTGCTGCTGATTTTACTCAGCGGTGTTTCCGTGTATGCGGCATCACCTATACATCAAGATGTGGTCGCTGGTGGACAAGATATGCCACTTGTTGACGATATGAAAATGATGGACGTGTGGGATGGTGTATTGCCAGAACATACCAGCTTTGCAGAAGAAGTGCAGCGTGGTTATCGTTTGGCGAGCGATGATGTGTTGAATGTTAAGATTTATAATGAGCCCGAATTAAGTGGACAATATCGCGTTGATGCAGTTGGGCAGATTTTAATGCCGCTTATTGGCGCAGTTGATGTGATGGATAAAACCGCCAAAGAGTTGGTGGATGATATTGAGCATAAATTAAAAGACGGTTATTTGAAACGTCCGAGCGTTTCAGTTGAAATCGCCGCTTTTAGACCTTTTTATCTGTTGGGTGAAGTGCGTAGCCCTGGTTATTATGGCTATGCTTATGGCTTGGATGTTATTAAGGCTGTGGCGATGGCTGGGGGCTTTACCTATAGGGCTAACCAAAAAAAAATTTACATTAAGCGCGACTTTAACGGTATGAAGAAAACTATAGAAGCGCATGTGGACACAGTTATTTATCCTGGTGATGTTATCACCGTGAAGGAAAGATTTTTTTAAAAGCATTTTTGTATGGTAGAACAGCAAATAGATCATAATAGACAAGCGCCTTCGGCAAATTTGCATGAAGGACATGACAGCGCAGAAATTGATTTGCGCCGTATATTAATGACATTTTGGCGGCATCGCTATTTGGTCGTGGGGATGATGGTGCTGTTTGTTATGGGAGCATATTATTTATCTGGACGCATAACGCCGATGTATCGAACATCGGCCCTGATCCTTATTCAGCAAGATCAACTAGATGTAAAAAACATTTCTGCTGCGCAGTTCTTAAGCAATGAGCGCGTCGATACAACACAGATTCTAAGTGAAGTTGAAGTGCTTCGTTCACGTAATGTTTTGTTGAAAGTTATTAATCGTTTGAAATTGTATAACGATCCGTCATTTACTTATGACTTGCCATATCTACGGAAATTTCATCAGCTGGAAAGTAGTCCAGAGCGAAAGC
This sequence comes from Alphaproteobacteria bacterium, assembly GCA_002690045.1. Lineage (GTDB taxonomy): Bacteria > Pseudomonadota > Alphaproteobacteria > Micavibrionales > Micavibrionaceae > UBA2705. The sequence goes on from NZDE01000010.1 coordinate 127,888, forward strand.
AAGGATTTAAATCATTTAAGCTTGATACGCCAGATGTAGAAGACGTACGCATCATGACTAATGATGAAAAGTGGCGTTATGAGCGAGAGCTTGGCATATTGATCGGGCGCATAATAAAAGGGCTTGAAATTCGACCTGTTCCAGGGTCAATGGTGCTATCAATCAAATATGTATCACCGTCAGCTGAGCGAGCAAAGCAGATTGTAGATATGATTGCTGATGTCTATGTTAATGAACGCCTGAACCGTAAGTTTGCGGCGACACGCAAAGTAACGACATGGCTAGATGGCCGTTTGGACACTTTGCGCGAACAGCTGCGAGAAGCGGAATCTGCTGTTGAAAAATATCGTGCTGATAAAGAATTAATTGCTGGCGCTCGGGCGGAAATAACCGCGCAGCAAATATCTGAAGTGAACTCACAGTTGGTCGTGTCAAAAACACGCCTTGCAGAAGCGCAGGCGAAGCTAGATAACATACGCGGCTGGGCAGAGCGTCCAGTCAAAATTGAATCGGCGATGACGCTTGGTGATGGCAATGTTCTTGGTGCACTCATTCTAAAGCAAGGTGAGATCGAACAAGAATATTCTGATTTATCAAAGCGTTATGGTGATAAGCACCCGGAAATGATCCGCGTAAGAGGGGCGTTAGAAGGCATTCGCGCTGAAATTAAAAAAGAATTGGAACGCACAGCAGAGCATTTAGAAAACAATATGGCCGTGGAGCGCCGCCGTACAGAAGTGTTGTCTGAAAATTTGAAGGAGCTTGAAGATAAGCGCAAGGAAGAAAATCAGGCGTCGATACATTTGCGTGAACTGGAAGGTGAGGCGGAGACTATTCGTCAAATTTTCGCGAATTTCTTGGTAAGTTATAAGCGTTCAGATAGTCAGGAAGATTTGCAAGAAGCTGATGCACAGGTTTTATCCTACGCAACTGTGCCACTAATACCATTTCATCCAAATGTTAAACTTATTGTCGCGTTGGCCGCGATATTAGGTTTATTTGTGGCGATAGGGTTGATTGTCTTGATTGAAAACTTGGATAATGCCTATCGAAGTGTAATACAAATTGAAAAAGATACAGGTTTAAGATGTGTGGGGTCTATCCCTGCTGTTAAACAAAGCCGAAGTCAGATTATGGCTAATTATATTTTTGATAACCCGAATTCTGTAACAACAGAAGCGTTGCGATCATTAAAAACTGTGTTAACTTTGAATCAAAAGCATTTGGATCAGCCATTAAACGTGTTGGGTGTGACGTCTTCGCTGCCAGGTGAGGGGAAATCTACTTTGTCTTTGTGGATGGCACGGCTTAATGCATTGTCGGGTAAGCGCGTGCTGCTCATTGACTGCGATTTGCGCCGCCCGAATATTCACAATCTGATGAGATATAAGAATAACTTGTCACTGGTAGAATATTTAAGCGGTCAAATGCCGCTAGAAGATGTGTTGTGTCAGGATGAGCGTACGGGGTTGGACCTTATTTTGGGGCGCTCAGTGGCAAATACGGCGCTAGATTTGCTGTCGTCTGAGCGCATGGATGAATTAATGAAGCGCGCGCGCACGGAATATGACCTGGTCGTACTTGATACGCCTGCATCGCTTGCCGTATCTGACCCGTGCATATTGGCAGAATATGCAGATCATATGATTTACGCCGTCCATTGGGACAAAACGCCGCGTGAGATTGTCACAAGCGGCGTTAAGCAATTTAAAGATCTAGGCTTTAATCATATGTCCATCGTATTCTCGCTTGTTGATTTGCGCAAGCAAGCCAAATACGGTTATGGTGAAACCGCATATTATTATACGCATTATAGCGAAGAAGACGCTTAGGCTGCCTGAGACTTCTTATACGCTAAGCGCATATGTTTGGCTGATTTTACCATATTATCCAATGCAGGTTTAACTTCTTCCCAGCCCCGTGTTTTTAGGCCGCAATCTGGGTTAACCCAAATTTGTTCAGCTTTAAGCACGTCAGATGCTTTTTGAAGAAGGGTTGTCATGTCTTCTTCGCTAGGGATGCGTGGGGAGTGAATGTCATATACACCTGGGCCAATTTGGTTCGGGTAAGCGTAATCAGCAAAGGCATCTAAGAGCTCCATCTGCGAACGACTTGTTTCGATAGATATAACATCTGCATCAAGCGCCGCGATAGATTCAATAATGTCGTTAAATTCTGAATAACACATATGTGTGTGAATTTGCGTGCTATCCTCCACGCCGCAAGATGATAGTTTGAAACATTCAACCGCCCATTTTAGATATGCGGCCCAGTCATCTTTATGGATGGGAAGGCCTTCACGAATGGCAGGTTCATCAATTTGGATGATTGTTACGCCAGCAGTTTCAAGGTCGCAGACTTCATCGCGAATGGCGAGGGCAATCTGGCGACAGGTGTCAGATAGTGGCTGATCGTCACGAATAAATGACCAGAACATAATTGTTACAGGACCAGTTAGCATGCCTTTCATTGGGCGTGCGGTTAAGGATTGTGCATATCGTGACCATTCAACCGTCATGGCTTTTGGGCGGGATACATCACCAAAAATAATTGGCGGCTTTACGTATCGTGAACCATAAGATTGAACCCAACCAAATCTTGTAAAGGCGAAGCCTTCCAAATGTTCGCCGAAATATTCAACCATATCGTTGCGTTCGGCTTCACCATGAACAAGGACATCAATATCTGCAGCTTCTTGATAGCGCACAACGCCTTCAATTTCTTTCTTCATCGCTTCGACGTAACGCTCGCGGCTTAAATCGCCTTTTTTATAAGCCGCGCGGGCGGCGCGAATGTCGCTGGTTTGCGGGAATGAACCAATAGTCGTTGTTGGGAAAGCGGGCAGCTTATATATATCTGCTTGTATTTGTTCCCGCGTGGCAAAGCTGCTAGTGCGCTGCGCCATTTCACTATTCACTTTTTGAGTGCGCTGTTTCACATTTGGATTGTGAATGCGCGGTGATACTTTACGCTCAGCAATCGCTTTTTGGTTATCGGCTAATTCTGTAGCGATAGAGTCTTCGCCCTCATTGAGTGCTGAGGTTATAAGCGCGATTTCATTTATTTTCTGCTTAGCGAAGGCGAGCCAATTCTTGATTTCGCTGTCGAGTTTGTCTTCCTGATCCAAATCAACAGGGCTATGGATCATTGAACAGGATGGGGCAATCATCAAGCGGCTTGATCCAGTTGAGGCTAGCGCTTTCTTCGCAACGTCTATCGCGTCTTGTAGGTCGCTGCGCCAAATGTTGCGCCCATCGACAAGGCCTAAGGATAATGTGCGGCCTTTGGGTAAATGTTCAATTATATAATCGACCTGTTTTGGTCCGCGCTTGGTATCAATATGCAGACCATCGACATCTAAGTTCAGGGCCAGGTCAATATTGGGGCCAAGGTCTTCAAAATAGGTGGCGAGTAAGATTTTAATGTCGCTCTGTGCGCGCAACCATCCATATGTTTCACGGTAGGCTTGGCGTGTTTCATCACAGATATCGGTCACGAGGAGGGGTTCATCAATTTGAACCCATTCAACGCCCATAGTTTTAAAACGCGCAATAATTTCGGCATATAATGGCTTTAATGCGGTTAGAATGTCTTTTTTTGTAAGGGCCGAGGCTTTGATTTTGCCAAGACCAATATATGATAGAGGCCCAAGAATGACAGGGCGCGGCGCTATACCGAGGCTCTGGGCTTCTTGGATTTCATCAAAAATTTTACTGGATGATATTTTGAGTTTATCTACGCTTTCGAATTCTGGCACGATGTAGTGATAATTGGTATTGAACCATTTTGTCATTTCCATGGCCGGGGCATTTTTGCTTCCGCGCGCCATGGCGAAATATGTTTCCGCTGTGATCGCCGTACCATCCCATTCATAACGTTCAGGAACGCAGCCTAGCAGGGCGCTCATATCTAACACATGGTCATAGAATGAAAAATCACCCACTGGGATGTGGTCTATACCGGCGTTTTTTTGTAGCAGCCAGTTTTCTTTACGGATGGCCTTGCCTGCTATAATTAATTCGGTTTCGCTAATTTGGTTCTTCCAATAAGCCTCTGTTGCTTTTTTTAGTTCTCGTTTGGCACCAATACGTGGAAAACCTAAATTCGTTGCTACAGCCATATCACCCTCCTTGCATAAAAACAGCCGATGATTATTACACATTAAATTTATATGCGATGCAAGATGATTTAATGTGGCTATAAAACTTATATATAACAACACGTTAGCATTTCATCTTGACAGAATTATTTTTTTGTCATAAAAATATCCTCGCTTCAATAAGAAACAATAATTATTACGTGTAGGGAAATACATGGTAAAAATTAGAAATGTGACTTTGGCAAATGCCGAAGAAGCCGTTATGCCTTTGCGAGGAAGTGAAAATAGTTTCACTTTTGTTATTCGTGATGACACGGATTTTGTAACAACGCCGATTAAGGCACGCCTGTTACGTGTTCTTTCAAAAAAGCCGACATTGAAATCAGAATATGCGATGGCATCTAATGATGAAACCTTGGATGCTGCAATTGACCGCATTGTAGACCGTGCTTACCAGAAATGGATGCGTCACGCTTTATACATGCTTGGTCGTCATATTGATGCAGATAAATATGACCTTAATCCGCAGCGCCGTAATGAGCTTTCGGTGCATCTTTATGATGCGGATGAGCTTACCAACTCAGTTATCAAGAAGGCACATTCTGCGCAGTTTGTTAAGGCAGATGACCCCGCGCCTTATTTGATCTCATTAGATGATATGATCCCTGTGTCAGATGAATTGGGCGGTGAAATATCGTTCTCGCGCCTATTCTCACTATGTGGAACGGATTATTTTGATTATACGGCTCGTCCGGGGCATCCGGCTATTCATCGCCAGCTTGATAAGGTGAAGGCGGATTTGAATGCACGTTTTGAACAAAGCGGCAAAAGCACGCCTATAGTTTTGTTAGAAGACAATGTCCGCCATGCGCGCATGCTCAATTGGCTCGAAAATTTGATGGATGGCCATGGCTTGTTTAACCATGCGCATCTTGCGGGTATCTCGACGTGCTTTTGTTCGGCCGATGACGCCGAACTTTCGAAGATCGTCCATAAGGGGCATTTGGCTGTGCCGGTCGCTGTTGGCGTAAATTACCTTGGTGTAAATGCCGATGTGCAAACGCCGCGAGATTTAATGTTTGATGGTTTTGTCGTTAAAATTGATGGCCAGAAGGGGCGTTTGCCGGGTATATTCATGGATGTGGCTTCTCGCTTTTCTGTGTCGGAGCCACGAAGTGAGGCCTTTAAAGAAGACATTCGCTGTATTAATCGCGAGTTTTGTGCTGATATAAGGAAAGATTTGGGCGTAAATATGCCGCTTTCGTGGTTTGTGGGCGCAAAGCCTGTATCTCATGTTACCAATACACATGTAAATACGTCGATGTTAAAGGTTATGCGCTAACCTGCACAGACAAATTCTAGGGATAATAATGACCACAGCTTTTATACTGGATTGCGATACGGGCCGCGATGATGCGCTGGCTATGTGGTATGCACTTTATGAAGATATGCCGCTTAAGGGTGTAGTTGCATCCTATGGCAATACGCCGCTTAATAATGTGGTTATAAATTGCCGTAAAGTTTTGTCGGCTTTTCCGGATAAAAAAATTCCTGTCTTTACGGGGGCTTCAGCGCCGCTTCAACATCACATCTATATAGATAAAATTGTTTCGCCGCGCCAAGAGGCGTCGGGCAATGGGCTATGTAATATTGATCTGCCGTATAGTGATGGCGCAACGCCGCTTGCGTTTGATGCGCTGTGGGCGTTTATAAAAGCTACGAGTAGTATTGAGGGCGCAAAACTTGATTATGTGATAACAGGTCCTGCCACCAATTTTGCGCGTTTGCTGGATGAATATGGCGCAGATGTGCTTAGTCAATATATCGGCCGTGTGGTTATGATGGGCGGTAAATTTGATGACTTATGGACGAAGTTACCTTTTGCAGATTTTAATATTGGCGCTGACCCGTTTGCGGTGAAGGCTATAATGAGCTCTTCAATCCCGTTTAATATTGTGCCAATGAATGCGACATGGCCAATTGTTAGCCCGCTAGATGAAATTGAGCACACAAAGCCGCGCGATGCATTGGCGGAGCAGGTGCGTGACATTATGATTGCACATTGTAAAACATTTTCGCCAGAACCCGTATTCCGCTTTCATGACCCTGCTGTAATGGTAGCTTTACAAGATAATGTTTTGTTTAAGCGTAAGCCGTTGGATATAAACCTTACACAGCGCGATGATCACTTTGGCCAGCTTGTTACAGCGGATCAAGGCCATGATGTAGGTGTGTTTGAAATCAGCGCGGTGCAGATTGCCGATTTTAAGGCGCGTTTATTGCGTGTTCTGGGGCTTTGGTCAGTCTGATACGTTTTTGAACAATGATTCATCAAGCATTTCAGCGCTGTTTAGTGCGTAAAAGTGGATGTGTGGTACCTTATTGTGCATCAGGTCGCTAACTTGCGCGTTTAAAATTTCTTCTGCAAAACGGCGTAGGTCATCTGGCGCAGATTTATACTTCTCAAACCCATCTATAATGTTAGACGGAATGGTTGCTTGGCAGTTTTTTGCGAAATTGAGTAGGCGTTCGTAGTTTCGAACAGGCAATATACCGGGGCAGATTGGAATGGTTATGCCTGATTTCTCTGCGTGTTCGATAAAATCATAATAAACGCTATTGTCAAAAAAGAACTGGGTTAGAGCGCGGCTTGCGCCTGCATCTTGCTTGCGTTTTAATGCCATCAGGTCTTGTGATAAGTCTGGGGAATCAGGGTGCTTTTCAGGGTATGTACCAACCATAATGTCAAAATCATGTAGCTCTTTCAGCCCCGCGATAAACTCATTGGTGTAACGGTAATGATTTTCGTCAATATATGTGTTTATATCTTCATTTGGTGGTATATCGCCGCGTAAGGCGACTAAAGCGCGTATATTGTTCTGCCATAAATAGTCAGCTGTTTGGCGGATAGAATCTTTTGTTTCAGTTATAAATGTTATATGTGCGGCTGTGCTTAAATGAGGGTAGTTTGCCTGGATGTTTGTGAGCGTATCAAAAGCGTTATCATGACCGCTGCCGCCAGCGCCGCTTGTCATCGTAATGAACTCAGGATTTAAGGCTGTTAATTGCTGCAATGCCTTTGAAAGTCGAACTTCGCCAGTGGCGTTCTTGGGTGGAAAAAATTCAAAGCTGATGGTTGTTTGCTGCATATGTTCGTCCCCTCTATCGCGGGGTAAGTTTTACATCTTTAGGTATAAATGCAAGTTTTTTTATAAAGTTAAAGGTAGTTTGTGTAGAAAAAGAACAGTTGGTATGGTATTATTAAAGAGTTATATAAGGACTTTTTTATTAGGTATTTGGATTGTCTGCTTCATGTAAAATATTATGCGCATTAATATTGTGCATTACGTTTGTCTTGTCATCTGTTCATAGGGGGTATGCGCAGGAAGTGGCCGTTACACATGACGACAGACCATTCTGGGAGACTGAGAAAGTCCCAGCTAAATTAGTGAAGCGCTATGAGCGCCGTTATCCGTTCTTTAAAAAGATTGATTTGAATAAAGACTGGATATTACAGCCTCAAGAAATTGATAAGGCATTAAAGGTGGCTTTTAAAAAGGGTGACGCAAATAAATCTGGTTTGTGGGAGCGTGATGAGCTTGATAAACATCGCGCAGATTTTGAAGAAAACCGCGAAGAAAGCCATGGCGGATTTAATAAAGACCGTGTAAAACGCTATGATCAGCGCATGAAGCAAGCAGATAAGAACGAAGATGGAGCGCTGTCATGGGAGGAATATTATAAATTTTTCCGCGCCCGTTATTATCGTATGGATAATGACGGTGATGAGGAGGTTGAATTTCGTGAGTTTAGAACAATAGATGATAAAATGTCACCGTCAGGTGGCAAGGATGCGGCGTATATCAAAGTTCCCGCTTTAAATGAGTAAAGGTATGCTATGTCTTCGAAAATTAATTCGAAAGTAAAGTTGATTGAAACAGCGATTGATCTTGTACGGATGAGCAGTTACACAGATGTTGGTGTGAATGAGATTTGCCAGAAAGCTGGCGTTACAAAAGGCGCGTTTTACCATCACTTTAAATCCAAGGCAGCGCTTTATGCGGAAGCGGCATCCTATAAAAAAGATAATGAAGAAAAGGTTTTGCAGTCTTTATTATCGGATCGACATGAATCATTGAAGAAACTAAATAATATGATCGGTTATATTTATTATAAAGGATTTCAAAGCACAGAAACAGCCGAGCAGAAAGTTAGTGGATGCCCATTTTTTACAGCAGGCGCGATTAATTCTCAGCAAGATGAACTTATTCGTGAGGCAAGTAAGGCTTATGTTGATAATGAGGTCGGATATTGGCAGCATGTTATTGATGATCTGGCGGAAAGTAATTTAATTGAGTCACCAAAAGATAGTCGCCAGTTAGCGAGGATGGTTTATCAATACGCGAATGGTGTCCTGACTTATTCGCGCATTTTTGATGATGAGAAGACTATGCGCGATGACCTTGAGTCGGGTATTTATCGTTTGTTAAATATCAAAAAAAATTAGAAATTATTTCATAGTATTATTCCTGATAGATGTTTAGGCCACGCAAATACTGAATTTCTTCGGCTTAAAACTTTTTCGTTTTTATGTTGACACCAACCGGTCGGTATGTTAGTCTAAATATATGAGTTGCTTAGTGTAAATAATACAAATGAAGCTCGAAATTATTTTAATTGAGTGGATATATTTATTAGATACTTTTTTAAAAAGTAAGGGTAGAAAGTAAAAATATTGGGCCATACCCCCATACCTTGATCCTAAATATAACAGGCCTGGTGTTTTTCTTTCTACCCATTTTTATTTAGCGATAATTGGATGGATTTAAATAATGGCGATGTCTATGAAGCAAGATGATGCGCTGCGTATTTTATACGTTGATGATATCGCCACTAACCATGCGATTTTTCAGTCAATGTTTGATTTTTCAGGTGTTGAATATGAAATCGCAGAAACGTGTGAAAGGGCGGTAAATCTGTGTCTGCGCAACCGCTATGATTTAATCATAATGGATTGCTTCATGGACATATTTGATGGTTTTCTGGCCACAAAGTTCATACGTAATAATGAGCGAGCGGAAAAATTAAGGCCATCAGTCATATTGGGTTTAGTACATCATGATGATGTCATGACGCGGATTAGGGCCTCTATGTCAGGAATGAACGGAATGGTAGGAAAGCCAATGACTATAGATGTTTTTAAGAAGATTATAAATCGCTGGTTCGATGCTGATAAGGCATCCGAAGCGGGCGGCGTGGCTGAAAATCTAGATCATGATAAGCAGTTAAATGCGGCAGAAAGCTATGCAGCGCAATTTTTGGATAAAGATGCTGCTTTGTCTTTAAAGGATATTCTTAAAGACAAATATCCAACGACTTTGGAGCTTTTTAAACAAGACATCAAAAAATATGTAGAACTTGCATATGATGGTCTTGATCAGCAGGATTTACAAAGAGTGCATGATTCCATGCACACAATTAAATCTGTAAGCATGCAAGTTGGGCTAATAAAAGTTCATGAACTGGCCGCGCAACTTGAATCGATCTGTGGGAATCTTGACACTGGTATTGAGAAAAATATGCTGTGTGATATTGTGCGCGCGCAAGTTGACCATATTCAACATGTCTACAGCCTCTCGGAAAAGCTTTTAGAGCAAACAAAATAACGTTTCCCTGTCCTTTTCATTGTATAATATTTCGTGTATGCTTAAAGGCAGATGAAGTCTAGGCGGATATTCTTCCGCTTTTCAAAGCCTTACGGAGTATGTTCATGAACCTCAATCGTCTTTCTATGATGGCTGCCTCTTGCGCCGTCTTATTGGGTGCGCTGCCAGCACAAGCGGGCTATAAAGAAAATCTTATTCAAAGTGATTCTAAATGGGATGTCATGTTAGGGATTACGGCAGCGACTATTGCAGAATATCCTGGTGCAGAAGATCAAGAATTTATCGTCTTGCCAGCTGCTGTTATTGATTTTGAATTTCGTGAGAAAAATTATTTATTTATAAATACGCTTCGAGATAGTGGCGCAGAGCATATGAAAGGACTTGGCTATGAATATAATGGCGACCGTATAGTATGGGGCGTCAAGTCAGGTTGGCGCAGCGGACGTGATGAAGGTGATTCCGAGAAGCTCGTTGGTATGGGCAATTTAGATAGCACATTCACAGCAGGGTTTTATGGCGGGTTTAATTTTGGACCAGTGCGTTTGCTCGCGGAATATGATGCGGGGCTGGATAACAATAATGATGGCGTGTTAACAACGTTTTCGGCGCGCTATAATATGGCGTCCGTGGATAAACCTATGAGCGGTTATATCATGGGTAAAGTTGTTTACGGTGATGATGCCTATCAAGATGCCTATTTTGGTGTTGATACGCCTATCGCCGGGCGACCTACATACGAAGCTGAAGCTGGCTTTGTAAAGTTTGGTGTACAGGGCGGGGTTGATTATATGCTCGCCGATCATCACTATTTTCGCTTAGATGCCAATTATATGAGCTTGTCAAATGACGTTACGAACAGCCCAATCGTTGAAGAAAATTACGATTTTGGTGCTTATCTAAGCTATGGCTATAAGTTTTAGAGCATGGCTCGCGTACTAACATACTATAAAGGGCCTATTATAAGGCCCTTTGTTTTATGATTGATGTGGCTTCGGGGTTATTTTGAAGCTGTGTAGGTAAACATTTTCTTTGCCGCGGGCGAGGGTTTCTTTTGCCTCATAAATTTTCGACGTTTTGCTAATGTTATTTACCTGTGTGTTCACCAAAGATGTGCTCGCTTGGTATGAGTTAATCATGGTGAAAGAGAAGCCTGCTTCGATGTCTTTGCAGATTTCTTCGAATGAACCGTCTTCAACTGTGTCGTCTTTTGCGTAAACGCGGAAAGACTTCTTAGCTTTGATCACATGGGCATAATTACGTGTTGCCGGATCAAACTTTGGATCATCCATTTCATAGGCGAAGAGATCATCAATAACCGCGCGATCATTTTTATCAAGCGGGTTACCGTTTATGTCTTCAATGCGAATATCTGGTGAATTGAGGAGCATAAAGTGCCATGCATTCATCATAAATTCAGCCAAATATGTGTTCGCATAGGCTTTTTGTAGTGTAGATTGCTTTTCAATGGCGTTGTAACCAATAACGGCATAGCCGTCATTCGCAGCAAGGCGGAAAATATCACGCAAAGCTGATTGTGTCTCGGTTTCAGGGTATGAATCTTTCGCTAGTTTTTCAATGTTAGTAATCAATGAACCAACACACATAACGAGATTCTTTTTGTAATCTTTGCCCCAACGTTCAGGGGCTTTTTTATCAATTTCTTGGAACGGGCCCGTAATTGATGACACTTTAACGTTCTTTGCAGCCATTTCATCTGCATGATCGTTAAATGTTTGTACCGCCGCTTGGTTGAACTTTTCAGCGATATCGATAAATGTTACGGATTTTAGATTTTTTAGGTGTTTGATAACATGCCATTCTTTTTCACCGAAGGCAGAGCCGGGGCCGACAATAACAGCATGCTCAACATCTTGCATTTCGTTGGCGATTGCTTGACCTTGTTCGGAAAGGATCTCACCTTCTTTCCAAAAGCTAGGGTAGTTTTCGTTATTACGAATAAATTCGTTAAACTTAGCACCACCACCATTTAGATAGGCGTATCGACCACCATTGGCCAAGTTTTGACCAAACAACATATCTTTTGTTGCTTGTTCGATGCCTTCCAAATGTTTATCTTGCTTTTTCTTTGCCACGTCCACACACCTTATATTTAGAAACTCACCGCGCGTGCCCACATATCTTCAAACTGAATACGATAGGCTGCGTTAATTGCTGGATAGTTCATAACAATGACGGTTGGTTCGTTTTCGAACAACATAATCGCCAATTTTTCACCAAAAGCATAAAATGGTACAGATGCAAAAAGATCAGACGGTAAACGTTTGTATTCTGCGTAGCTATCACCTGGCGCGTAATCGTCATTCTCACGAATAAGAATGCGGAAGTTTAGCCCTTCGATAGATTCCATACGGTTAATATGCGTTTTGGCATAGTCACCTAGCCAGCGTATAAAGTCCCGCTCATTCACGTTGCTGACAACAACGTTTTTGTTTTCACTTGTCTTTAATGTCTCATAAATAGTGTCATAGAAGCTAATCAAACCATTACGGCCTGTGAAAACACGAACATCACCACTGCGAATTTTTACCCCTTCAAGGCCAACGAATTCGATACCGCCGTATTCAAATGTCGCCTTAATATTGGCAATTGTACTTTCACGTGGAGTTGTTGTTCCGTTTTCAATGCTTCCGATTGACGTTGCGGATATGCCCGTACGGTCAGATAGATCTGCTTGCGACCAGTTAAGTAGTCCGCGTGCGCCTCTTATTTGTGCTGCCGTTATGGTCATATCGTTCCCTCATATGAAACATTATTTTCAATCTTGTCATGAAAAATATCAGCTTAATATTTATCACGATTTCAATTGCGTTTTTAACAAGTTTTAAGTGGTTAAAAACTTTATAGAGAGAAGTTATACAGTTTTCAATAAAAAAATGCAAGATAATTATGTTAATTATTTTTTAATTTTTTTGATTAACTTTGATAAAAGCAAAGTGATGCTTTTTTTTATCACAATTTTCTCTTGACATAAGTGTAATAAAAGCGTAAAAAACAACTATTGTTTGTATATATGTGTCCTTACTTGATATGAAAACGCAATTTTCTTTCAATGACAGGCGATATATCAGATTTCCCCACACAACTTGGCCGTTGGATATTATTTCCAACGGCCTTTTTCTTTGCTTGCACGGTACGTTTTAGGCTGCGTTGCTGCACGGCGCAATGTGCTAACTAGTTGATTTCCCTACGCTGCCATAAGGTTTTCTCGGCGGAGGAGGGCTTCAGGGTCGGCGTCACGGCCACGGAAGCGGCGGTAGAGCAGATCAGGGTCTTCACTGCCGCCTTTAGCCAAAACCTCTTTACGGTATTTATCGGCTAGGGCTTGGTTATATAGGCCTTCTTCTTTAAAATACTCAAAAGCATCAGCATCTAAAACTTCTGCCCATTTATAACTGTAATAGCCCGCAGAGTAGCCGCCTGCGAAAATATGACTGAAGGATGAAGATGTTGGCCCGCCATAGCGGTTAAAGAGTTTACAGTCTTTAATGGCGTCATCCTCAACGGCGATGACGTCTTTGACTTTTTCTGGGATGCCGTTATGCCATGCCATATCCACAAGGCCGAGGCTCACTTGGCGTAGGCCAAACATGCCGATCATGAAGTTCTTGGCTTCAACCAATTTTTGAATAAGCTCTTCAGGGATTTTTTCGCCGGTTTCGTAATGTTCGGCGAATAGGTCCAATGTTTCTTTCTCATAGGTCCAGTTTTCTTGAAGCTGTGAAGGCAGCTCAACAAAGTCCCACAAAACATTTGTACCTGATAGGGAACGGTATTGCCCCTCGGCAAGAAGCGCATGAATAGCGTGGCCCAGTTCATGGAATAGGGTTGATACTTCATCATGCGTCAATAGGCTTGGTTTATCACCGGCTGGTTTTGTGAAGTTACATACAATTGAAATCACAGGGCGATGAACCTCACCTTTATATAGGCCTTGGTCACGATAGCTTGTTTTCCATGCACCTGGCTTTTTACCAACGCGTGGATAAAAGTCACCATATAATGTGCCAATGAAGCTGTTGTCATTTTTATCATAGACATCATAGGTCACGACATCCTCATGCCAGACATTATAGGATTCATTTTTGGTGAAGCTAATATTGAATAACTTGCTGAAATGGGTGAATGCGCCTTCAAGAACTTTGCTCATTTGGAAATAGGGGCGCAGGTCTTCGCCTGAGAATTTAAAACGCTCTTGTTTCAGCTTCTCACTATAATAAGATGCATCCCAAGGCTTCAGATCATCATCAAGGCCTTGGCTTTTAGCGTAGTCTTTTAGCTCGGCCAACTCTTTTTCCGCAGCAGGTTTGTAGCTATCTTGTAGTTTCTTGAGGAAATCCATCACCGTTTCAGGAGATTTCGCCATGCGGCGCTCCAGCACATAATCGGCGTGGTTTTTGTAGCCGAGCAGTTTTGCACGTTGGTCGCGTAGAGTGACAATCTGTTCGATTAGTGTAGCATTGCTATATTCTTCACCCCATGCGCGGTTTGAAAAGGCTTTCCAAATTTTTTCACGTAGATCGCGTTTGTCTGAAAATGTGATGAATGGGCCGTAGCTTGGGTAATCAAGTGTAAACAGCCATTTGCCTTCATGGCCTTTATCGGCAGCCGCGTGCGCTGCGCCATCAATGGCACTTTGTGGTAGGCCGGACAGATCATCTTTATTGTCAATTAGTAATTCAAAAGATTCTGAAGATTTGTTGACGTTATTTGTATATTCGGGGCCAAGCTTGGACATGGCTTCGTTAATTTTGCGTAGTTCCGCTTTACCGTTGTCGTCAAGTAGGGCGCCACCACGGACAAAACCTTTATAGCTGTTGGTGAGTAGCATATCTTGTTCAGCATCAAGGCTTAGCTCATCTTTACGGTCATAAACGCTTTTGACACGTTCAAATAATACAGGGTCCATTGCCACGTCAGATGATAATTCCGCGCAAAGTGGACCAATTTCCATGGCGAGGTTTTGTAGGCCATCTGTGCCGTTAGCGTAAAGCTGATTATAGAATATAGATGTAATGATATCGAGCGTTTCGCTAGATGTTTCCATCGCGATGATAGTGTTGTCAAAATCTGGCGCATCAGTGTTGGCTTTGATGGCCTCTATATTCGCGCGCGCTTCTTTTATGGCTTCTTTTACCGCAGGCAGAAAGTCGTCTTCTTTATATTGTGGGAAGTCCGGCGCCATGTTCGGTAATGTTGATTTTTGTAGAAGCGGATTGTTGCTCATAATATATCCTTTGAATTTGTAGTAAATTTATAATCTGTTCAGAAAATAAGATAGAAAGGGTAACAAAAAGTTAAAGCCCTAATGTGTCCATTTCTTTATCTATAAGTTTCAAGACATCTTTGTGGTTTAACTCTTTGTCTTTCTCAACGCGTTTTTCTTTTTCAGCTGTTAGTTTCTTAAGGATGTGGTCGGTATATGCAAAGACCTCGTCCCAGTCACCCGGCGCACTTTGGCGAATGAAGCGCGTTGTGTCATAAAGCGGCGTTGTCCGCGTTTCAGGGAAATACAGCCAATATGGGCGGTAGTTTAACAAATCTAATTGTGGTGTGCTTTGGTGGCCGCATAGATGCGTCAGGGAGCTGTCGGTCATGATGATGAGATCCATATGCTCAAGCGCTGCCGCTGTTTCAGAGAAGTTATCAACCATATGCCCAAGTGGGATCATTGTGCCGAGGCCGTGACGCTGCATATCAACTTCACGCTCACCTTTTTGGAAACTGTAAAATTGGACGGCTGGGTTCTTTGCTGCAAGGTTTAAGAAGCGTTCAATAGATACGGAACGTTTAGCGTTTTGTTGGAATGTCACGCTGCCTGACCAGACAACACCAATTTTTAGACGGCTTGCGTTATGCTTGTTTAGGAATTCAAATTTTTTATGTGCGTCATCGCTTACATATAATGATGGCGCTTTCGGCCATTTTAGCCAGTCATGTTCAACATGTTGTGGGATGCTCATCATTTCGATGTAATAATCATATTCATCTTCTTTAATTTGTGCGTTTTCAATGACGGATACGCCTAAATCGCTGAATAAAACATGTAGTGGTTTTTTACATGTGAGTGTGACGGATTTACATTGTTTGGTGAAATGCGGTAAAAAGCGGACCATCAACATTGTATCGCCAAAGCCTTGTTCGCCGATAATCAGTATTTTTTTGTTCTTAAGACTTTTTTTGCCGTCCCAGCGTTCAAGTTTGCTGATTTGCGGAAGGTTGATTTTACCGGTGGCAAGGCGCCATTCAAAATTTTTCCATGCACTGTCTAGGTTTTCGCGGATGTACAGTTCGATAAAGGCTTTATCAAAGTTTAGCATCGCGTCATCGGGAGTTTGCTCTAAGCACTCTTCGTAATATTTCAAAGATTCTTTAAATTCTTTGGCGTCACGTAATTGAACGGCAAGGTTTTTGCGGAACCCGAAATCTTTTTCGTTTAATTCAACGGCGCGGCGTGCATGGATGATCGCTTCTTCGTTGCGATCCATGTCATTGAGCAGGTTGCCTAGATTTGTGTGGGCCGATGCATTATCAGGGTCAATGGCCAATGCACGACGATAACACATTTCAGCCGTGTCAAAACGTTTGGTCACACGGTAGATAATTCCAAGACAGATTAAGCCAAGCGGGTCTTCGGGCTGTGCGGCGAAATAGCGGAGCGCTAGCGGCTCAGCTATGGCATAGCGTTCTTCGTTAACAAATTTAAACAATGTTTCGCGTAGCTCTTTAAGGGAATTAAAGACCATTTGCTTTGGCACTTGTTCATTTTGAATTTTTGAGGAGGTATTTTGCATGATATGACCCGCGTGATGAAAAATTTCTACGCCTATATCATAGGTCAAAAACGCCCTAAAATAAAGCCCCTTGCGGGGCTTTACGGTTGCTTATTTAATCCACTTATTCATAATAGAGGCGGCGGTAATATCACCGGTCACATTTACAGTGGTGCGGCACATATCCAGAATGCGGTCAACGCCGATGATTAAGGCAATGCCTTCTGCAGGGACGCCAATGCCCGCCAGAATGGTTGCCAGAACGACAATGCCTACCCCTGGCGTAGCGGGCGTGCCAATGGATGCCCCTATAGTCGTTAGAAGAAGCAAAATCGTTTCACCGAGGCTAAGATCCACGCCGAAAGCTTGCGCCAAGAAGACGGCGGCAACAGCTTGGTATAGGGCGGTGCCATCCATATTCACCGTCGTGCCGAGTGGAATAATAAAGCGTGAGATTTCGTGGCGTAGGCCAAGCTTTTCCTCAGCAGCTTGTATGGTCACGGGCATGGTTGCTGCTGAAGATGATGTTGAAAAGGCAATGATTTGCACCTCACGTATTCCGTTTAAGAATACCTTGATTGAAAGATCAGAAAAGAGTTTTATAAAAATCAAATAGACACAAAGCATAGCGCAGAGCGCCGCAAAAACGGTCATGGCATAAAGTCCGACACTGGTTAAGGCTTCAACCCCTAGGCTTATTGTGATTTTACCGAGCAAGCCAAACACGGCATATGGAGCAATTTGCATCGCCCAGCCAATAATATGCATGGTGATGACTTGTACAGACCGACATAAATTTGTTATCGGCACGGTCGTTTCGGTCGGGATTTGTAATAAAGCTAGTCCAACAATGATTGATGCGATAACTATATGCAGCATGTTGCGGTCAACATTCGCCTTCGCTGGATTGGTGGGGATCATATTGGCAATGCGCTGCGGTATAGTTAAATCATCAAACCGTTGCTGCGCAATTGTGTTTTCTGCGCGGGCACTGTCAACGGTCATGGTTAGGCGCTCTTGGTCAAAATTCAGGCCGGGTTTGACGATGTTGACGGCAAATAAGCCAATAGAAATAGAAATCGCTGTGGTCAATATGAAATAAGGCACAATGCGCAGGCCAAGTTTCTTAACGAAAGCCATATTTCCTGAATCGGCAATGCCAAGGATGATCGAACAGGTGACTAAAGGAATAACAACCATTTTGATAAGCCCGAGGAAGACTATGCCCAGAAGCTCTATCCAGCCACTAAATGTGCTAAGGACCTTATCTTTATCCGCAGTGTCTTCAATAAAGTGACTAAGAATATCTACGCCGTATGGGGATAAAAGCAGGCCTAGTCCAACGCCAAGTGCCATGCCAATCAGAATTTTATACCATAAGCCGCTTTGGATGATTTGTTCGCCAGTTTCATGAACAACTTCACCGCGCTGTGAACGTTTTTCATTATTGGTCATTCGTTTTTCCTGTTCTTATTATTGTTAAATTCTTGTTCATTTGCGCGGCAGTATAACAAAAATGAAAAAAATGCGAAGGGTTAGTTTGGTGAATGTCGTATATATGTTTAGTTACATTTTTTATCCTGATGAAAGGGGATTTAACCATGATTGTACAAAAATCTATTCGACAGATCAGCGCTTTATTTTTGGGCGCCGCTATTTTAGGGCTTTCTGCATCAGCCTATGCCGAAGGGGGCATGAAGGACAAGAAGCATCATTTTGATAAAAAAGGTCACCATGAGCGCATGCTGAAAAAATTGGATACAAACCAAGACGGTAAAATATCTAAAGCTGAATTTTTGACAGAATCTGAAAAGCGTTTTACCGAGATTGACGCCGATGCAAATGGTGAGCTTACATCAGAAGAAATGCAAAAGCATCACGAGGCGCGCCGTGAGGAAATGAAGAAGAAGTTTGATAAGTTTAAAGGAAAAGGTGGCCCAGATGGGCGCATGCCACCGCCAATGGATGGGCCGCATGGTGATATGCCACCACCGCCGCCTGAAGAATAAAATTTGCTTGTACCCTGTGTTTGCACCCCACCGTAATCACAGACATAAAAAGGGATATGGCCTTGCGCCATGTCCCTTTTTCTTTGCGCCGCATATGTGTATACTGCACGAGAGATTAAGGAGCGTATTTGCCATGCGGCGTTTGTTTTTTGTTATTTTTATGATTGGGGTTATCGGGTTTGTTTTTTATGGGCTGCCCTTTTACCAGTATTATTTGATGGGTGATAAGGGCGCGGTACAAAATGATGCACCAATACCAGCGACTGAAGAATCTTATGTTGATATTTATAAAGAGCAAGTTACTTTAAAACAGGCGGCGCCATTAGATGTTTTGAATGCGTATAGCGGGGCGTTGATTGAAGGTAAGATGCAAGAGCGCCGTCACCTTTATACGTTAAAGACGCAGCTAATATTGGATAATATGCGCGCAGATATGGACACACAGCGCCAAGCGGCCTTTGCGATTGAGGAATGTTTGCCAGGGCAAAGCGCGGCGCTAGATAAATTCGCAGTTATTCGTTTTGATGTCACGCGGCGGGACTGTGCCCCGTTTTTCTTTGCTTATGAAGAAGATGGCTGGCGCCTTGATTTATATGCTATGCAGCGCAATATTACTTTTAATAATAAAAATGAGTGGCATTTTTCTTTTGTGCCGCAACTGTTAAACGGCCCTTATGGTTTTGCCTTTCAGGGCTGGCGGTTTGATCAATATGGATACCCGTATTAATCTGCTTGCCATAGTAGATGTTTTTTCATGATGTCTTGGAAAATGGCGCTGTATAAATGCGCGTCTAGCCAATTTTGTAAGGCTTTATAAGGCAGTGCGGTGAACCAGTCTTTATCAACATTGGCGCATTGGCGGATGAATGGGAATATGGCGTAATCAGTTAGGCCGCCTAATTGACTAGCGGCGTTTAGTTTATCATTTAATAAGGCAAAATAATTTTCGCAGGAATCACGTGCGCCGCTGCAGTCTTCATCAGGGTAACGTGTTGGGTATTTATAACGGTCAAGCTGCGGTTTGAATATTGTGTCATTATGTGTGATGAGGGCGAAGTCGGTTGCCTGTAACCAGTTTTGTGGGTCGTTTTGCGCGCCTGCCCACTTCATGATATCGAGGCTTTCATCTATCACTGTTGCATCAGGTAGGATGAGCACGGGTACAGTGCCTTTTGGTGAAGCATCAAGCATGGCTTGCGGTTTATCGCGCAGAATGATTTCGCGATGTTCAAGCTTTATGCCTGCATAATGCAAAGCAAGCCGTGCCCGCATGGCATAAGGGCAGCGGCGGAAGCTATAGAGTATGGGGCGGTCAGAAGACATATTAAGCGGCGCTGACCTCAGGCGTTGAACCGTTTTCTATTGTTGGCATCAGGCCGTGAATTTGCGGCAATAGGAAGTCAAAATAGAACTGTGTCGTTGTTGCCTTGTCTTCCATAAATTCTTTACGGTTATCGCCATCTTGGTCATGAATACCATTTAGGCAGCGCACAAGCATAGATGCCCCCGCGACGAGGCCAAACATTTTTAAATATGTTGTGGCAATGCCGCCCAGGCGGTCATGTTCACCTTTACCAGCGAGGTCGAGGATGATGCTGGTTGCGCGCTCAAGCGTATCATAAGCAGCGGTTAAATCAGCGCTCATTTTGGATACGGATTCGGCAGGGCATTTGCTCATTGATAATGTTTTCTCTTTGGCGTCGGTAAGCCATGCGCTGAAGGCTGCGCCTTTATCCATTATGGTTTTGCGGAAGACCAGATCCATCGCTTGAATGCCGTTTGTGCCTTCATAGATTGGTAAAATACGGGCATCACGGTAATATTGTGCAAGTCCAGTTTCTTCAATAAAGCCCATCCCGCCACACACCTGTACGCCAAGCGATGTAACATCAAGCGATATGTCGGTTGACCAGCCCTTTACCACGGGGGTAAGCAAGGCAACGCGCGCTGCCGCGGCAGGGTCGTCTTTATGGTCATCTTGCTGGCTTAAATCGTAATAATAGGCAGCTTCATAAGCTAATGCGCGGGCAGCTTCAGTGTAAGCCTTCATGGTGAAGAGCATACGGCGTACGTCGGCATGTTCAATAATGTTTGCGCTTTCGCCTTTTAAGTTCTTGCCTTGTGTGCGGTCTGCTGCATAGGCTTTGGCTGCTTGATAGGCGCGCTCAGAAATAGCAATGCCTTGCAGGCCAACATTCAGGCGTGCCATGTTCATCATCGTGAACATATATTTTAAGCCTTCATTCGGTTCGCCCACAATATAACCTGTTGCGCCGCCATTTTCACCGAAGGTCATTGTGCATGTCGGGGATGCGTGAATGCCCAGCTTGTGTTCAATGCCGCTACAGATTAAATCATTGCGCTCACCAATTGAGCCATCTGCATTAAGTTTGAACTTTGGCACGACGAATAAAGAAATGCCTTTTACGCCTTCTGGCGCGTCAGGTGTGCGGGCGAGGACGAGATGTATGATGTTTTCAGAAAAATCATGTTCACCAAATGTAATATAGATCTTCTGACCTGTTATTTTATACATGCCGTCCGCTTGTGGCTCTGCTTTGGTGCGGACAACGGACAGGTCAGACCCTGCTTGTGGTTCGGTTAGGTTCATTGTCCCTGTCCACTCGCCTGAAATCATGCGCGGTAGGAACATTTGTTTTACGTCGTCACTGGCGTGATGTTCTATGGCCTCGATCGCGCCTTGGTTTAGAAGCGGGCATAGGCTGAAACTCATGTTAGCGCTTTGCCACATTTCTTGTAGTGGGAATGATAATGTATAGGGAAGGCCTTGCCCTTCATATTCGGGGGCGAAGGGCACACTGTTCCAGCCGCTTTCGCAATATTGGCTATAGGCGTCTTTAAAGCCGGGCGGTGTGATGACAACGCCGTCTTTACATTCCATCGGAAATTCGTCGCCAACGCGGTTTAGGGGGGCAAGGACATCGCGCGCTAACTTTGCGGCCTCATGCAAAATCGCATCAATCATTTCCTCATCTAATTCTGCAGCTTTGTCCAAGCCATGAATGTTCAAGACTTTTTCAATGATATGGCGCATGTCTTCGATGGGGGGATTGTACGTTAGCATGGGGGGAGGTCTCCTTGATCCGAATATTCAGGCAATTAGTTTAACAAATTTTTTGCTGTAACCATAGGTTAAAAATAACGCGTTTTCTGTTTGGCACAAACTTTGCGATGTATATGGCGGGTCACAAACGGACAGATAAAACAGGATAAAAATGAGTTTAACCGTTCCACAAGATAATATGCAGTATTTACAGTCTCTTAGCCATCGCGCAGGGGCTGAGGTCAATAATGCTGTGCGTGTTGCCAGTAATGCCACGGGGGTAGATTTTGCCTATTTATTGGAACAAGCTGCCGTGGAGAGTAGTTTTGATACCGATGCTGCGGCAAAAACGAGCTCAGCGCGCGGGCTGTTTCAGTTTATTGAATCAACATGGCTTAATACTGTGCGTGAGCATGGTGAGAAATATGGTCTAGCTAAAGAAGCGGCCGCAATTAATGAAAAAGGCGGTGTCGACGATGCAGACACGCGCCGCGCCATTTTGGATTTACGTAATGACCCTAAAATCGCCTCGCTAATGGCGGCTGAATTGGCCGCGGATAATAAAGCCTATCTTGAAAAGCATTATGATGGGGAGATTGGCAGCACAGAGCTATATATGGCGCATTTCTTAGGCGCGGGGAACGCTGCGGCCTTTTTGAATGCGGCGAAGGATACACCATATGCGGCGGCGGCAGATATATTCCCGAAGGCGGCAATGGCGAACCGTAATGTATTTTATGATAAGCAGAGCGGTACGCCAAAGAGTGTCGCAGAGGTCTATAGCTATTTTGATGAGAAATTTAGCGCAGATGATATAGAGAGTAAGGTCGCAGAGGCGGCGGATATACCACGCCGAAGCAAGCAGCCTTTGCGCGATTTTATAGGGCAAATGCCATTTGAAGCTGATGTCGCGCGTGCCCGTGCGCTGGGTGCAATTGTCGCGGATAGCTTGAATAATCAAACAGCCACAAGTCTGTCGGATGATAATCAGGGTAAAGTTAGCTTTAATATAGACCCAAGCCGATCCTTGTTTGAACAATTACAGTATCGCCATTATATTCCACAGAAGCAGAGCGCGGCGGTGGAGTTACCTGTGCCGCAAACCCTTTCTGGCTATAGTAATGAAGATTATTTGTCCTTATTTACGGACAAGGTCTAAATCACTATCTCATTGAATGTAAAAAAATCTCTTATTATATTTGACATAAATTAAAACTGGGCGTATATTCTGTTGCGGTGCAATAGGAGGTGTAAAATGAGTAAAAAGCAGGACCATCCGCTGTCTCATTTCCATGACCGTATAACGGATATAACAAGTCGATTTTCTTTTACCCATCATCCGGTTCCGGATCAAAATGGTTTAATTGTCACGCCGCAAGGTTTTGGGCGTCCATTTTTCCATCGTGAAACGAATACGGTTGGGGTGTTGTTTTCTAAAACAGCCAATAACTTAGAAGGCCGCCGTTTGGCGGATGGGCGTATTGTCGCGACTAAGGAACAAATGGAGCGCTGTTATATATTTGCAGCGCGCCGCGCAAAGGGCGATGTTAATGCGCCGTTAAAAGACCGGTCGAATGAACATACTATGCGCCGTGAATTGCGTGAAGATTTTGATATTACACGCCGTGAGTTAGGCAAGAAAAGCCGTAAGCATTTTACCTTATATGGCGCGGATAATTTATATACAAATGGCCGTCACGCATATGAACTTATAAAGCAAAGAAATGGCGGTTTTGCCGTTGTTCTACATTTATCGACACGCCGTAAGGACGGTAGTTTTATACCGTTTGATATTAATGATAAATCTTTGCGCGGTAAATTTTCTTACGCATCAAAAACAATTGGGCGCTTTAAGGGTGAAAACCAAGCGCGCCGTTTTGTTAGCCAGCATTGGCATGAATTATCGGCGCAGCTTTGGGAAGGTAAAAATATCTTCCTGAATAGTGGCTTATCCATGGCGGGTAAAAAATTAATGGCAGATTTTGTCAATGTCTCGCTTGATAAGGGCGGGCGTATCGCCACGGCGACCAGCATTGTCGGCGGTATTTTTGCGACAAAATATGCAATGGCGGTTGATGCACATGCCGGCTTAATGGCCGTTGGCGGGGCAATTGGTGCGGGTTTGCTATCAACGCTTATTCATACGGCCGTACATTTGCCTGTTGAGTTTGGCGTTGATGAATATGTTGGTGCGCGCCGCCGTGCGAAGGAGTTGAAAACAAAGCAAGATATTGACGCGTTTGATTATAATGTCGATGTGTCCGACCATTTCAAAATCCAAACAGCAGATAACCTTGCTAAACTTTGTCCGCATGTGGATTTAGACCGTTTCAAGGCGAGTGAGTTTGAGTTCCTATCACTTGATGAATTTGATTTGCGTAAAGACCGCGAACAAACACAAGAAAACCTGCAGGCAACTGTGCTTGCAGGCTATTTAATGTTTGGCGGGCAGCGCGGCATTCCATCCGAGGCATTTATAGCCGATAATAAAACAGAGGTTCGTGCCTTCCATAGTGGCGTGGTGCGCTATATGCATGAAAAAGATAATGGCAAAATTGTCGTTTTCGCGCAGTATCGTAAAGATTTATGCACGAATGAGAATTTGCGCGTGCCGCAGCAATATATTGACCAGTTTGAAGGCCAAATTGTCCGTCTTGAATATGACCGCATGGCAGACACTTTTGGCGAAGGTTTGGTGCAAGACGTTACGCCTGTATCTTATCAAGATATGATGCGCGAGGTTGAAACCGAAAACCTGTTCAAAAATTATGACGGGCTAAGCTGGACAACTAAACAAGCTACGCTTGAAGGCATTATGGGCACGTTTGCTGATACGTCATCATATGCTCATTTACGTGGCCGTACTCATTTAGCTGTACGTTCAAGTCTTAAAGCGGTTGATCCCGTTTAAGGCTTAATGTTCAGCGCTAGGCAAATGTCTTTGGTGACTTCGGCAATTGGTTTTGTGCCGTCAATTTCAATTAATTGACCTGCTTGGCGGTAATGCTCAATCAGCGGCAAAGTTTTGCTGTTATAGTCGGCAAGGCGCTTTTTGAGGACTTCTGGTTTATCATCAGCGCGGCCGCGTAGGGCAAGGCGCTTATAAAGCTCTGCATCTGGAACATCAATATGGATGGCCTTGTCAAAAACAAGGTTTGTGCGCTTCATAATGTCATCAAGTGTTGCAATTTGCCCTAAGTGACGTGGGTAGCCATCAAGGATAACGCCATTTTGGCAATCTGCCTGGTTTAGGCGGTCTTCTAATACTTGGTTGACGATGGCTTCGGATGCAAATTGGCCTTTTGCCATGGTTTTCTTGATGGCGTCAGCTATTGCATCACTGCCGTTCATGCGGTCGCGAAGTAAATCGCCTGTGCTGACATGTGCCCATGTGGTGCGCAGTGAAATTTCTTTGGCTTGTGTACCTTTACCAGAAAGTGGCGGCGCGATAAGTGTGATAACGCTCATGTGATGTCTCCCTATATGTATTTATTCTTATGTTTTTACCAATATCATTTTAGGCGTATATGTCAAGCCGCCACATAGGGGGGGGCGGGTGTGGACAATAGCTATCAAAGTGTGAAAAAAACTGGATTTTTTTCTGAGGATTTTGTAAAGTTCGCGGTATTAGGGAAAACATGGATATTTAAACTCAGGCACGCGCCGCGCTTTAGCAGGCTTTGCTGTGCGCTTTGGGGAATTATAATTAAGCTTTGGGTATGAAAATGAATATTAAAACAGCCGCCAAAACACAAAAACAAAATAGTATGAAGGGGCTCGCTTCATCTGAAAATGACGGCAATACCAAAACGTTAAAACCCGCGAATGGCCGTAATTTACCGATGGGCATGGGCACAGATAAAACTGCCTATATCATTAAATTGCTAGATACCGTATCACAGCAGCTACGCCGCTCAGAAACAGAGCGCGAATTGCTGTGGAAAGAGCTTGAAGAAACACGCCGCTTGCTTAGTGCTGTTGATGAGCGTACAGGCAAGTACGAAAAGTCATATAATTTCATCCGCCAAGAAGTTGAACGCACACAACAAGAAAGTTTAACATTTATTGAGCAGCTTAATATTGTTGAAGGCCGTGCATTAAACGCGGTTGAGAAACTTGAAAGCATTAGCGAGGAAAATGCACGTTTGACACATTCTGTTGAACGTCTGGCGCAAGACAAAACACGTTTAAACCGTAAAGTAAATATTATTGAAGAAGCCGTAACCTCAACACGTGAAGCGCTTGAAGCTAAGGCGCTTGTCCTCTTGACGGATAAAGCAATTGCGCATCAATCATCATATCCGTCAGTGGATGCGGCAAATATTTATGCGGATCATAATGATGTGACACCTGCAAAAACGCCAGAAGCCCTAGTTGATGAAGAAACAGCAAAAATCAAAAAGCGCTTATTTGGCGGTGCATCTATAACGGTGCTTATGATTTTGGGTGTTGCGTCCGTTTGGGGCTTTAGTCATTTTGGTCTATCACTGCAAAATAAGGTTGCTTCGGTCGCGCCAGAATACACATCATCAGCTGCACCATCTTATGACACTGGCTATAGCGCTCAAACGCAAACATATCAGCGTGGCTCATTGGCGGGTGCTGCTGAGTATGAAGCCTTTAGCGAAGTTGTAGAAGATACAGTAGAAGCAAATGATGGTGATATTAATTCAGTCGCGGATATGATGAATGCGTTAGAGCCATCGGCGGATGTTGTTGAAAAAATCACGCCTGCTGCTGATGTTAAAGAAGCGCCTGTGCCTGAAGTGAAGGCTGAGACTGTGGCGGCAACGCCTGTAACAGAGGCTAAGGCTGTACAAACTGCATCAGCGCCAGTACAGGAAACAGTCGTTGTTGCACAAAGTCCCGCGCCAAAATCGGTTAGTCTTTCTGGTGATGCGCTTAAACGTCAATTGGATAAGCTAGAACAAGATGCTGTTGCGAAAGCGTTTCCTTCTAAAGAGCTCGGCGCGTTAGCAAGCCGCGCAAAGCCTGATGCGCGTTTGGATGGTTTTGCTAAAGAGATTGAAACAGCGGCCTTTAGCGGTAATCCTGAAGCGCAGCATGATTTAGCTGCACTTTATACGGCTGGGCAAGAAGGCGTTCCGCAAGATTTTGAAAAGGCTTTTTTCTGGTTCACAGAAGCAGGGCGCGAAAATGTAGCGAATGCGCGCTATAACCTTGGTGTATTATATCAGCAAGGTTTAGGCACATTTAAGAATGTGATGAGCGCCATGGATATGTATCGCAGTGCTGCGTTGCTTGGGCACCCAGAAGCGCAATATAACTTAGGTATTGCCTACGCCGAAGGTATTGGTGTGCCGTATTCAATTGAAGCGGCCATACATTATTTTGAGAAATCAGCCGTCATTGGCGTTGCAGAATCTGCGTTCAATCTGGGCCTTATATATGAGAATGGCTTGCTTGGCCGTAAAGACAGTAACAAGGCGCTATTCTGGTATAATATGGCAGCAGAACAAGATAATATTGAGGCGCAAAATGCGCTTGGCCTGTTAACAACTAAACTTGGCCTATCGGTCAGTGAGGTTCGTGACATTATCACGCTAGAGCAAGATGAAATTCCTGCGCTTCAGAAGGTTAATCAGGTAAGTGCGGTGGCGAAAAATATGCCAAGAGCCGTGGATACCGTGCGCGCCGTGCAGCCATCTGAAAATGAAATCATTGATGTGCGCGATGTTATGCCTGCGCAAGATGATTATGACTTAATCGCCCCAATACAGCAGCAATTAATGGCGCTGGGGCTATACCCTGGGCCAGCTGACGGCATTATGGGCCCAATGACGGCAGACGCTATTCGGTCTTACCAAACCATGTTTAACCTAACACCAAACGGTCAAGCTACAGCGCAGCTCGTTGAACATATGATGAATAATGTATCATCTGCTGGCGGGCAGTAATAAAAGCTGTATATGTTTTGGGGCTTTTGCGCCCTAGTGTTGTAAATTTTTATGCTTATTATACTATAGCGTGATGTTTCTGCTCGCAACGTCTAGGAGAGTTATATGCGGTATATTAATGGTTTGGGGCAATATTCTTTATTATTGGCTTCTACGGCCTGTATAATGTTGTCGGCCACTAAATCTGTAAACGCGGATCCTGCTGTTTTCTTTGATACAATTCCTGATGGCCGCGCTGAATTTGAAATGCGGGTGAATGATGCTGGCGGTACATTCACGACGGATGCGTTGAGTGGTTTGGTTTCGAACACAAATAGTTGGGCCAGAACTGGATACACAATTACATCGTCCAACGGGGCAAACCGCATTGTAAGTAATGCTGTTTTAAATCCTGCACCATTGGGAAACCCCGGTGGTGATGGGATTAGCATGAATGCGGATGGGTCTGTTACATCTGGCTTAACGTACACTTTTAACACAGCCATTAACGGCTTTGGTCTGGACTTGGAAGACTGGGCAACATGTTGTTTTCCGTCGTCCCTTTATATTGCATTTGATGGCGGCGCACCCATTTTGATTGGGACAGCGACGCAAAACTCGGATAATCCTGGCGCTGCGGCGGGGCAGGGTGATACGACATTTATTGGGGCGATTGATGATAGTGGAACGTTCACGACCGTGACATTTTATGGCACGGGGGCGGGTGACGCGTTATATGGCGGCGGTATTATTTATTATGCTGTCGTGCCATTAGGAGCGTTGTCTGGGACAATTGCATCTTATACGGATGATGGCGGTACTACGAAGGGCGGCTATCTCGACCAAAACTTACCTGATGGTGTGCGGACGAGCATTATTACTGCCCTGAATGGCGCTTCTGACGCAGAGGCACAAAAGGTTATTAAGCGTATTTACCCAGTTGGGCAGAGTACTGTAGCGCAGGCAGGTATGAGTGCGGGATTGCAGGCTATTAACACGACATTTGAGAAGGTGGGAACTGTGCTTGGGCGCTCGGCATCACTTTCAACGACGAATACCGTTCTTGGCTTAAGTCAGGGTGACTTTGATGCCGATGGCCTGTATCTTCCATCTTTCGGCGTTAGTGAGGATAACACCTTTGGTGACTTGATGCTGCAATTGTCCTCAACGCCTTATCAAAAATTTGATTTAGGCTCTCAGGCTGTATGGATAGAGGGCATTGGCACATTTGCATATGGTGATGAAACAGCGTTGAGCAATAGTTACCATACACTTGGTGCAGGTCTGGTTGGCGGTTATGAGCATGCACTGAAAGATGACCTGATGCTTGGTTTGATGTTTAGTGGATATACCGCGCGGATTGATTTCGGTAATCAGGCCGGTGATACACAGGCTGATTTATATACTCTGGGAGTGTATGGGCAGAAATTGTTGGGGCATACTAAGCTTACGGGACTTTTATCTGCGGGTTATGGTGAATATCAAGCGGATCGTAATATTGTTGTTGGAAATGTTGTTAATGAACAAGCCACAGGTGAATATAACAGTTGGAGTGGCAACGCTTCTGTCGGAGCAAGCCGTCTGTATGAAACAGATAAGGGCAGTATTGAGCCGTTTTTAAAAGGTAATTTCTCTTATATTATGACTGAAGATTTTACTGAAACAGGTGCTGGCAGTTTCAATATGCAGGTTGATGAAAATCATCAATCTTCAGTTGGCGTGAATACTGGTGTGACGTGGTTGGTTGATCGTGAGGTAAATGATAAAAATGTGAAGCTCAGCCTTACGCCGTATGCTGGGTATCAATGGGAAATTGAGAGCGGTGATAGCGATGTGAGCTTAGCTAGCGCCAGTACAGGGACTACGGTCGAAGGGCGCGAGCTTACAACCTTCCAGTTGGGGCTTAATGCGCAGATGGATATAGATCTTGAGAATGGTAGGGATTTTAAATTTGGTGTAAATGCCGGTCGCGATAAATATGAAGAGCGAGTCGCGCTTTATGTTGGTTTTGGAATGGCGTTTTAAGATTGGGCGAGTGAGTTGAGTGTGAAGGGCATTAATCGGCCTGCAGAATATGTCACACACACACACACTTTGGGGACTAGTGCTGCTTTCTTATATTTTAACTTCCTTGAGGCTTGGCAATATATGACTATTTTCGTATGGGGGAATGCCATATAGTTATTTACATAATTTTTTGATCGTGTTAGTATCACCTACATTAATATCAGGTGGTAAGTATGCGGTTTCGTAATTTAGCTACAGCAGGCATTGGTTTAGTTATGGCGTTTAATGTCATGGCAGATTATCAGCGCTATGAAAATCCGCATGGTGCGGAGCTAAATCTACAGGATGACCAGTATTCTTATAATAAAGTTTCAGCGTTATATGACCATAGTTTGGCTTATGCTTGGGAATATGGTCTCTCTTTACAGCGTGCCTTGGCATTTGAAAAGTCCGACCAAGTCCTTGAGCTAAAAACACGTATTGATGCGGATATGCGTGCCCCGAAAAAAGTACAAATCCTTGCGGATTGGTACGCGTCTTTTGAAGATGTACGGGGAGTGGGGCGTGAGGAAATGCTCAACACTGTAGATAAGATCATTAATGACAGAATAGTAGAAGCCAAGGATATTGAGAGTTCAGGGCGAGATGATTATTTCTCAACACCATATGAGACGATCACGCGTGGAAATGGTGACTGTGAAGATTATGCCATATTGAAATATTTCACATTAAAGCATTTGGGCTATCCAGAAGAAGATTTGCGCGTTGTGTTCATGCATAAACATGCAAGCCTATTGGCGCTGAATGAAAACGGCATGCCCGTTCATTTGGATAATAATGAGATGTTTTCTCAGCGTGCTCCAAAATATTTCTATGTTGCGGATTCAATGCTGCCATATATGATGTTTAACTTTACGGATGATGGTATCCATATGATGCAGAAAACTGCGAATGAGCCGCTACTTTATAAGGGTGTCTTTACTACAGATGATAAGCTTGTGCTTGGCGGCGGTGCGCTTTGTATATTATTGAGCGTAGGAATAGGGGCTATCCGTTGGCGACAAATTAGTAGGGCGCAGCAATCTGGTCACGCTACGCCTCATATCTGAATTTTAGCGGACTAAACGCAGAGCTTCATTCGGATAACGCGCGATAAAGTCTTCATCTAGCTCATCTGACCCACTCATTAAATGGTAAACTATACCGCCATAGATCATGTCGACCGCCATTGCGGTGTCTAAATCTTTACGGAAGGCGCCGGCGTTTTTGCCGGTTTCGATGATTTCGGCAAGGTTTTCTTCGTGGACGAGCATAAAGCTTTCGTAATAACTGCCAAGTGCGTCTGGGCTCGCTTGTGCTTGTGCCATCATTTCGATGATGACCTTACCGTTACGTCCGCGTAGAAGGCGTAGGAATCGTTCCAATTGCCACAACAAGCGCTCACCCGCTGATTTGTGAACGGGCTGCGGTACATTTGCGCCATTCGCGTTGATGGCTTCGAGGATGAGGGCGATTTTATCTGGCCACCAACGGTAAATTGTTGTTTTGCCAACGCCTGCTTTTTTTGCGATGGCTTCGATGGAGAGGTCAGAGGCTTGTTTGTGCAGCAACATGCGGTTCACGGCATTAACAATGGCCTTGCGTGATTTCTCTGAACGCGGACGACCGACTTTGCGCGCAGGTTTTTCATCCTTCGCTTTTGCGGTTTTTTTAGGTTGTTCATCACGAATAACGTCTGCCAAAGCGGATGCACGGGCGTTTGCGGCGCTGCTCATATCAAATTTCTCCATCAATGTTTGAATAGATCCATTTTCGATACGTTGCGTCTAAATGTCAAGGCGTACTGTAAAGTTATGCATGGGTTTTCGTAAAAAAAAGACACCTCACGGGTGGGTGAGGTGCTTTAGGTAAAACGAGTTGAACAGGAAGTTGTTTTCATAAAAACGCCCTCAAATTCACGTTATACATAAGGCATAAATATACATATTGTCTAATAATTATTTCTTATATATTTATAGCAAATATGTTATATGTGAAATATGAGCTATTATTTGTCGAATTTAAATTTAAATATGTTGTTGGTTTTTGATGCGGTTTGTCGGCATCGGAATATGACAGCAGCCGCACATGATTTGGGGCTAACTCAGCCTGCGGTATCCCGTTATATCAAGGAATTAAAAGATATTACGGGTACTGATTTTTTTATACGCGGTGCAAATGGGTATGAGCTGACCAATGAAGGGCATATATTCTGGCGCAAAGCGACGGATATATTGAGTAATTGTGAAGTATTTACACGTAATGCGCAGGACGATTTCGACCCCGCGAAGGATGTGCATGTGAACTTAAGCCGTCATAATGTAAAAGATGCGTTTGAATTGTTATATCGCCGTGAAATTGCGGCATATTTAGGGTATGATTTTGATGTTCCACCAGATTATCTTAACGTAATGGACGTTAAGACATTAGAGTATTGTCCTGTTTGCTCTGTGCGTAGCCCATTTGCTAAGAAGCGCAAGATAACGATAGATGAATTCGTAAAAACACCACATTTAAAAGTCTACACAGGCAGTTCGCCATCTGTATTTGATAAGGTTTTAGAAGACCTTGGCCTGTTTCAAGATACGCTTATTGAGGTGCCTGACTTGGCGTCTGTTCTGGTGATGTTAAAACAAACAGATATGTTATTCTTCGCTTTAAAAGATCATGCAGAAGCCTTTTGTGCGCAAGACCCTGATTTAGTCATGTTAGATTCAGTCGACTTTTCTTTGCCATCCATGCAATTAAACTTGTATTGGAACAAAACTAACGATGCCTATAAGCCGAATATGTGGCTACGCTCATTTATTAAGCAAACATTGGGCGCTTAACTCCCGCAAGAGAAGATAAAAAAAAGCCCGGTGCGTGATTCTGACGCGCCGGGCTTTGGGGAGTTCACTTGCTAGGGTTTGGGTTTACGGTTAGGGAGGTCGCAAGTGATTTTGTTCGGTTAATGTGGGTTACTGGTGTAGTGTGAGGACCGAAATCTCCCCTTTAAAAAGTTGGTGGTTTAAATCTTCTTCTTTGGTTGTAATAAGCTCTTCTTTTTGTTTATTTTGTTTTTTATCTTCATAAAGTGTGTCGTCTGCAGCGCTCATAATGTTTTCAATTGTGGCGCCTTTGTTAAAATCTTTTAGGCCGACTGATGCGCGAATATCAATTGTTTCGCCTTCCCATTCGATCGACAGCTTGTTTAGTGCAACAGCCATTTCTTGTGCACGGCCTATCGCAAGCTCAGCATTTGTATCTGCAAAGATTACAACATACTCGTCACCGCCAAGGCGGGCTGCTGTATCAAATGTGCGTACCGACTCGTTTAGAAAGTCTGCAACGCATTTCAGGCATTCATCACCAGCTTGATGGCCAAATGTGTCATTGATTTGCTTGAAATTATCAAGGTCGATCATAACTAATAGGCCGCCAGCGCTGTGGCCGCGGTTGATGCGGTCAACTTCAACGGCGAAGGCACGTTCAAACTGACGGCGGTTGGCTAGGCCAGTCATAAAATCAGTATCGGCAACTTTTTCTAAAGCCATAATTTCTTCTTGTTGTTCAGCGATGACCGTTTGTGCTTCTTTTAAGTTTTGTTGCATCGCTGAGAAAATTGATAAGGCTTTGGCTGCGAAGTTATTGTTATCTTTATTTGCAAACAAATCCTGTAAATCTTTTACTGTGGGTGCATAGCCATTCTGTGTAAAACCCGCTATTTCTGATGGCTGTGTCAACATATTAAATACCTCACTCAATCTACCTTTTCGTCAAATGGCTCAAAAATTTTGCCCCAACCATTTGCTCTCGGAAACATATATGCGAAGGCTATGCCAAAGTAAGAAAAAGCCGTGTTTTCAGTAGGTGAGTATGTTATAACAGATTTTATTAAACGTATTTTCTTTACGTATCTGCATCATATGCGGCGATTATTACCGCATCAGCTAGGAAAAAAATGCCGCTTTCCAAAATGAGGGGATCAAAATTGCCTAATCAGAAATTTTATACATATGTGTTTCGCCTATCTGGCATGGCGCTTGGGGTATGTCTGTCTTTATTCGCTGTGCCGCACGCGCAGGCTGAGTATAATCCGTTATTGCAGGACATGGCAGGGCATAAGGCTGTTTATGAGATAAGCCTTGCGAAGGCAAAACCAGGGGTGCAAGTTGTTGGTATATCAGGGCAAGTGGCCTATGAGATTAAACATGATTGTCTTGGCTGGAATACGCGGTTTGATTTTGATATGGAGTATACTTATATAAGCCAAGCACCCTTGCGCGTAAGAAGCACGATCACTAGCTATGAAAATATGGGGGATTGGTCTTATAATTATCATCTGGAGCGTAAGGCTAAGGGCACAGTGATTGATGGACGAAAAGGCTATGCTATACGCAAGGAAGATGGTTTGCATGTAAATGAAGAGCAGCCTGAGCAGAAGGAAAGTGTATTTGATTTGCCTGTATTGTTCCCGATGGCGCATACGCATGAAATTATTCAAAAAGCTAAGCAAGGCAAACGCTTTTTTTCGGCAGATATCTTTGATGGCTTTGATGGCACGGGCGTGATGAACGTAAATACGGTTATTACGCCATTGGGTGATCGTATGGCTTATAATCGCGGTGATCACGTGGCCGCGCTTAACGGCGATGATCATGAATATTGGCGTGTGAGTCTTGGTTACTTCCCGCGTGATAACCATGATGAAGCACAAAGCATTTATGAAATGCGTGCGACATTATATGATAATGGCGTGTTGGATGATGTCTTGCTGAATTATCATGATTATGAGATTTCACAAGAGCTTAAATCTATTGAATATTTGCCAGAACAGCAGTGCGAATAGGCGTGTTGTCGTGCTGTGTAGAAAAAAGCTGTTAAATTGATGTATTGGCTTTAAATTTTAATGATTTTGCAATACTATCCTTGTAACCTATATTACTAATAAAAATAATGAATCTTATATTGACCAGAGCTTAGGGTATCGATTTTAAAATGAGCAAGACAGTCTTAATTGTCGAAGACAATGAACTAAACATGAAATTATTTAATGACCTGCTTGAAGCGCATAACATTAATACGCTTCAAACGAAAGATGGTCGTGAAGTGCTGGACATCGCACGGGAAAAGAAACCTGATTTGGTCATAATGGATATTCAGTTGCCCGAAGTTTCTGGTTTGGAAGTAACCAAATGGTTGAAAGCTGATGATGAGCTAAAAAGCATCCCTGTTGTGGCCGTGACCGCTTTCGCTATGAAAGGTGATGAGCAGAAAATCCGTGAAGTTGGCTGTGATGATTATATATCTAAGCCGATATCGGTTGCCCATTTCATGGAAGTTGTACAAAAGCATTTGAATGCTGAGTAATAAATGAAGGAAGACGAATGTCTGCACGTATTTTAGTCGTTGATGATATTTTGCCAAACGTAAAATTGCTGGAAGCCAAGCTTGTCAGTGAATATTACGATGTTATTACGGCGACCAATGGTGAAGATGCCTTACGCCGCGTTAAAGAAGATGGGCCTGACCTTGTGTTGCTTGATGTGATGATGCCTGGCATGGATGGTTTTGAAGTTTGTAAGCGTATTAAGGAAGCCCCTGAAACATCGCATGTGCCTGTTGTTATGGTTACGGCGCTGACCGATGTACAAGACCGCGTTAAAGGCCTTGAGAGCGGCGCTGATGATTTCCTCAGTAAGCCTATTAATGATACAGCGCTTATGGCGCGTGTGCGCTCACTTGTACGCCTTAAGATGACAATTGATGAGTGGCGCGTACGCTCTAATGCGGCGAACACACTTGGCGTGATGGATGATTCAGGCGCTGTGATGAATGAACCTGTACAGGGCGCGCAGCTTTTATTAGTCGAAGACCAAGACTTTGAAGTTGATAAAATCAAATCATCTTTGGCATCAGATGATAATATTATTATTCAAGCACGCAGTGGTATGCAAGCGCTTGAATATGCGCGCGAGCGTGAATTTGATTTGATCGCTATCTCATTGAATCTGGGCGGGGAAGATGGTCTGCGCCTATGTTCACATATACGTTCCAATGAACGTACGCGTCAGATTCCTATTATTATGATTGCCTCGCCGGATGATATGCCGCGCGTTGCCCACGGCCTAGAAATTGGTGCACATGATTATATTATGCGCCCAATTGATAAAAATGAGATGTTAGCACGTGCGCGTACACAAATTCGCCGTAAGCGTTTCCAAGAGCGTTTGCGCTCCAACTATGAGAACAGCTTGAACATGGCGCTGACGGATCAGCTGACGGGGCTTTACAACCGCCGTTATTTTGAAGTCCATATGGAGAAATTGTTAGAAGACAACAAGACCAGCGCAAAGAACCTTTGTGTGCTGTACATGGATATCGACAAGTTCAAAAGCGTTAACGATACATGGGGCCACAATGTCGGGGATGAAGTGTTGAAGGTCTTCGCTAATCGCCTGAAAGACAATATGCGTAGTTTCGATATGCTTGCCCGTTTAGGTGGTGAAGAATTTGTCGCCGTATTACCAGATGTGTCACAGGAAAAGGCGCTTTATGTTGCCGAACGTCTACGCCGTATTGTAGCGGATGAGACCTTCCCGTGTTCTGTGCCTGATGGCCATTTGCCGATTACCACATCAATGGGTGGCGTATTGGTAGAAGGTGGTGATCACCCGATCCCAACTTTGTTGGAACGCGCCGATGGTGAGTTGTATAAGGCTAAAGAAGGCGGCCGTAACCGTGTATTCTTTGAAAATATTGGTGAACTCAATCCTGATGACTTCGAAATTATTGAACGCGAAGATCTGGGCAGCGAACTTAATCAAGCGCAATAAAAAAAGTGACCTTTGCCGCTTATGTGCAAAGGTCACCCCGTAATAAAATATCTTTATAAAAAAGTATTTATAAAATTACTGACCAAGAGCTAAAGGTGCAGGTTTTGGCTGCTCGACCTTTATTTCTGTGGCTGGAGTTTCTTCTTCAATAGTATCTACTGTATTAAAATCGTTTTTCATTGGGAATCTCCCTTTAAATATAAGTTTTTAAATACCAGCTACTCCACCAACAGCCTAGGAAAACGCTGTAAGGATCGTCAAAAAAACTTTTTAATGTGCTGTTATTAAATAATATTTTTTTTAATGCACGGTTTCTAATGTGCTTTGCGTTTGTCGTGAAGTGGACAAGAACAGGCGCAAATATATATAAATAAGTAGGGAGATTAGCCATGAAGCGTTATATGACCATAGTTGTTATTTTATGCACCCTTGCAGCCTGTCAGAGCAGGCCTGCAACACAAGACGAAATGGATAAGCTGGATGCCGCGCGCGAATGGCAAGATAAAGTTCGGTCAGAAGAAATTCATCATCCGCGCTGTGATATACGGCCAAGCGGGACAGGGACGTGTGTGACGCGTTAATTTTGACTTTATAAGCCGTATTTTTGTAAGGCGTTTTCACGGTAAGTTTGTATTGCTTCATTCAATGGCGCAAGGTCGTCCTTACATTTATATGTATGGCAGTTACGGTTTTGGGCCGTATAAACGGGCAATTTGAGGGCTTTTGCGCCTGAAACGGTTTGTGTAATACGTAGCTGCGGTGTGGAATCGCTATTCATGGCCTGAGGGATAATAATGTCAGTCACATTAAACCCAATATTATCGATAAAACTTAATGTTGCACTTAACCAGTCTTTTTCGAATTTGTTTTTTAGGTCATCAAAAGCGGCTTGCGTTGCTTGATCTTTAAGGCCAGCTCGTTTTAGTTGTGCCATTTTACGGGCCAAGCCGCTATATTTTTGCGGAGAAAAGCCAATGCCTAGCTCTGTTATCACGCGGGCGCGGCCTTGTGCTTCACATGACTTGAGGGCATGCTTGTACATATCTTTGAATAGCGTCAAATCTTGAAGATGTATGGTAGAGTTTACAAGGCTTTCTTCTATTTTTGTACAGTCTCTACGGCGCGTATCGGTGTCTCGTATAAGGTGCAACATACGCAAAAAACCGCAGGATTCATTATTTGGGTTCATGAACATTGTTTGTTCATAGCGCGTTTCGCCCTTTTGACGCTGTAGCTGATAATCAACAACATAGTTAAATGGAATGGTATTGCCCACCCAGTTTGCTTGTTTTGCTAAAGCGCGTTGCCATGCTTTAATAAGGCTGTAATCGCCCAAATTATCGGCATGACGATGCATGACAGGTGTTAGGCTGCCCTCTGTATTTTTGGCCTCGTCCAATACATTCTGCGGAATATATAGTGGTCGAGCATTATACATATTTATGTTGGTCATTTTGTCTTTATAAGGAGGCGGGGGCAATATGTCAATATCTGGTTGGGCATAGCTTCTGCATATGACGTAGCAGAAAATAATACCTAAAAGTACTTTTGATAAAACACCCCCCTTGTATTAGGGGGTGTTTTTTGTGCCTTAAGCCGCTGATTTAATATCTATGACTTTATTGCCTTTAGGTTTTTCTAATGCCTTACGTGGCATGGTTATGGTGAGGACGCCGTTTTTAAATTGGGCGCCTATATCATCCGCGACGGCATCGGCAGGAAGCGTTAAAACGCGCTGGAATGTGCCGTAAGAGCGCTCCACACGATGAAAATTTTTGTCTTTATTTTCGGTTTCTGATTTTTTCATGCCGCTAATGGTCAGCATGTTGTCATCAGAAAGTTCCAATGTGACGTCTTTCTCATCAACGCCGGGGATTTCGACCGTAATTGTGTAGGCTTTGTCCGTTTCGGCAATATCAATATTGGGTCTCAAGGTTGTGTCAGTAAACATAGACTGTCCCGTGATTGACGGGAATGTCTGGAAGGCCGAAAAGACATCGCCGAATAAGCGGTCAATATCACTATGTAGCGCGGCGAGTGGGGACGTATCATATAAAGACGTTAAATTCCGCCCGCCGTAATTACGCCCTTGTATTCGGTCGGCGACAGCGCTGTGACGTGGTGCGTCTTTCTGTTCGTCTTTTAACCAATTCCAAGGGGCTAGTTTTTGAATGTTTACACTCATGATTTAGTCCTCCTTTTGATTGAAGTGATATGCACGGATACGGCACAGCTAGGTCATGCCGTATCCGTAAGCTCGTTTATTTCTTATCGTGGCTTAGCTTGCCAGTTTCAGCCTTAATTTTAATCATCTTTGGCTTCTTCTCTTCTGGTATTTCACGTTCAAGATCAATCATCAACAACCCGTCTTTTAGGTTGGCGCCGTTGACTTTGATATGGTCGTCTAGGCGGAAGCTGCGTTCGAACGCGCGTGAAGCAATGCCGCGGTAGAGGTATTCTACAGCATCATTATCTTTATCATGCGCTTGCATGTCGCCTGTTACAGTGAGTGTGTTGTCATTTTGCACAATATTAAGATCAGCTTCTTTGAATCCAGCAACCGCCATGGTTATGCGGTACAGGTTCTCACCGTATTTCTCAATATTATGGGGTGGGTAATGGTCTTGTTGTGCGGCTGATTTTTCGTCAAAGAACGTATCAAAAAGATCATTGAAACGGTCAAAGCCAACACTGCGCCGAAGCAGCGGCGTCATCGTTAATACATTTGTCATTTGTATCTCCTTTCATTAAGCAAGATGAACAATGTATAGCGATTGCGTTTGTGATTTATTCACGTTAGAGCCTTCAATAAGCACTCTTGCGCAACCTATGTATCCCTTATACGCACGGCTTTGAAATTGGATCATATTTTTTTTGAGCTGTATCTATTTTTTTTGAACTTGCTATACTGAATGCCTAAATATCTGGAAAGGATAGATTATGATTATTGGGTATTATGCAGGTTTACTTGGCTTGCTCTTTATTGTGTTAACGGCGCGGATTATTCGCCTACGTTGGAAATTGAGAGTTGGCATTGGCGATGGCGGCGAACATATTTTGAACAAGGCTATTCGTGTGCAGTCTAACTTTGTAGAACAAGTGCCATTGGCGCTGCTGCTAATTTATTTAGTTGAAATGCAAATGTCGAATATTGTTCTATTGCACGGGCTTTGTAGCGCGCTGCTAATTGGGCGTGTATTACATGCTTTTGGTTTGAGTAAAACGAGTAAAACATCATTCGGGCGCTTTGTCGGGATGATTTTGACATTATCTGTGACTTTAGTTGCGTCTCTATTGCTGATTTACAGTTATCTTAAATCAAATCATATCTTCTAATTTCACTCTTTTGTAGAGCGCATTTTTTTTGTATAATACAGGGCTGAAACATTATGTTTTACGCCCTGCATTTTATTTCGCCGTTCTGGCGTGGAAGGATATTTAAGCATGAAGACCCCAATTACAGTTGCGCGTGGTGATGGCATCGGCCCAGAAATTATGGATGCGACATTGCGCGTATTAGAGGCCGCCGGCGCGCAGCTTGACATTGAAGAAATTGAGATTGGTGAAGCTGTATATAAACGCGGCGTGCAAAACGGTATTGAGGACAGCGCATGGGATTCCTTGCGCCGTACAAAAGTATTCTTGAAAGCGCCGATTACCACGCCGCAAGGCGGCGGGTTTAAATCGCTTAACGTGACAGTGCGTAAGTCACTTGGCTTATATGCCAATGTACGCCCTTGTGTATCGTATCACCCATATGTGGAAACCAACTTTCCGGGTATGGATATTGTGATCGTCCGTGAGAATGAAGAAGATTTATATGCGGGTATTGAACACCGCCAAACGCAGGATGTTGTGCAGGCGATAAAAGTTATTTCTCGCCCAGGCTGTGAACGTATTGTGCGTTATGCGTTTGAATATGCACGCGCCAATGGCCGTAAGAAAGTTACATGTATGTCAAAAGACAATATCATGAAAATGGCAGATGGCCTGTTCCACAAAACTTTTGATGAAATCGGCCTTGAATATCCAGATATTGAACAAGACCACTATATTATTGATATTGGCACAGCACGAATTGCTGCGCGCCCAGATGATTTTGATGTGATCGTTACTGAAAATCTTTATGGCGATATTATATCCGACGTTGCGGTTGAAATTACGGGCTCAGTTGGCCTTGGTGGGTCATGTAACGTTGGTGATGATTTTGCGATGTTTGAAGCTGTCCACGGATCAGCGCCTGATATCTCAGGGAAGGGTATTGCGAACCCATCAGGCTTGTTGCTTGGGGCGGTATTGATGCTCAACCATATTGGTCAGTCGGCGGTGGCGACTAAAATTCATAACGCATGGTACAAAACATTGGAAGATGGTGTACATACTGGCGATATTTATGATGAAGGCCTGTCTAAAGAGCGTGTTGGCACAGTTGCTTTTGCCGATGCCGTCATCGCACGCTTAGGTCAGAACCCAAGCCAGTTTAAGCCAGTTGACTATGGTGAAGGGAGCAGTGAAGGCCTTAAATTGCCGCCGCTAAAACCGCGCCGTATGCAGAAGAAAGAACTTTTCGGCGCAGATATATTTGTTGCGTTTGAGGGCGCGACAGATGAATTAGTGAAGAAAATTCATGCAGTAGACGGGCTGAAGTTGGAGATTATATCTAACCGCGGCGTTAAAGTTTGGCCTAATGGGCATCCAGATACGTTCTGTTCAGACCATTGGTGTTTGCGTTTCTATAAGAACGAAGACATTACCCATGATACATTGCTAGCGCAGCTTAAAGCGATTAAAGATGCAGGCGTTGAATTTATTAAAGTTGAGAACCTCTATGAGTTTGATGGCGAGCGTGGCTTTACTTTAGCGCAAGGGCAGTAAGCAGCTAGCCTACGCAATAAGTTTTTAAAGGCGAGAATTTTTTTCTCGCCTTTATTTTTAAAAGGGCGTATATGTTATGTATATTTGTTTGCTTTTGTTTTGCCTATCTAGACCTAAAGTAAAATCAAGCAAATATGTTT
The DNA here is from genome assembly GCA_002690045.1 of Alphaproteobacteria bacterium. Classification (GTDB taxonomy): domain Bacteria; phylum Pseudomonadota; class Alphaproteobacteria; order Micavibrionales; family Micavibrionaceae; genus UBA2705. The sequence goes on from NZDE01000010.1 coordinate 169,293, forward strand.
TTTATGGTGAGAGAGGTGTATTATGAACCATATTAAGAACATATTTATACGTAGCGCCGCATATGAAGATGGCGTAGTCATTAACGGCCGCACGGTTAAGTATAAAAATCAAGACGCGCCAAAGAACGTCGTAGAATTTGATAATCTACGCGTTAGCTTTACCAGTTTTGAAGATAGTGATTTGGAACGTTTAGATTCTGCCTTTATAGATGTACCGTTCCAAAAAACGCAGCAACGCTGTGATACGGACATTCTAATCCTTGCCCGTGGTTCACGAGTGAAATTGCAGATTATTTAAATCCAGTGCTATAAATGCTTTTCCATGACTAGGACGTCTGCGCCGTTGTAGTGCACACGCTCTAATGGTTGCCAGCCGAGTTTGCCGTATAACCCGCCATTTTCTAGCGCTTCCGTTTGAAGATATAATGTTTTGATGCCAAAAGATCTGGCAGTTTTTATACTGTGTACGCATATATTTTGTGCGACCTTTTGGCCTCTATATGGTGTGTCTACATACACACTGCCAAGCCAATACTCGCGATCAGGGTATATACTCATCTCATGTGTTTTGAGCTGTGCCACACCCATAACATTATCGCGATTAGTCGCAATGATATGTAAGGGCACTTTGTCCTTGTTGAGCTTACCGTTAATTCTTGTGCAGGTTTTTTCTATTGAGTTGTTTGGGTCGCAATGCCCCCATTCGCTGTAATACCATTTGGCGATGATGGGGACGGCATCTGGCTGGTCTGCGAGAAACTTTAGTTCCATACGAAATACCTATTTTAAATCCAGCCTTGTAATTCTTGTTTGATATAGGTGCAAAGCATGTCGACATGTTCAGCATCGTCATTGAGGCAAGGAATATAGCTGAAGTTCTCGCCGCCATGTTCAAGGAATGTGTTTTTGCCTTCTATGGCAATTTCTTCCAGTGTTTCGATGCAGTCACTGACAAAAGCGGGGCTAAGGATAGCGATGTTTTTTACACCTTTTTCAGCAAGTTCGACTAATGTTGGCTCTGTATAAGGCTGTAGCCATTCGGCAGGGCCGAAGCGGGATTGAAAAGTGGTTAGCCATTTATCCTTTGACCAGCCTAATTTTTCTTGTAATAGGCGCGAATTTTTAACGCACATACAGTGATATGGGTCGCCCTTCATCAAATATTTTTTCGGTAGGCCGTGGAACGACGTTAAGACATATTCTGGTTCAAAATCGAGCGTGGAAAGATGCGCTTTAACCTTGTTGGCAAGGGCGGTGATGTATTCATCGCGGTCATGCCACGGGCTTGATGTGCGGATGGCGGGCTGCCAACGCAAAGTCTTTAAATGGTCGAACGCTTTGTCGAATGCCGTGGCCGTTGTTGTTGCGCTATATTGCGGATAAAGCGCGAAGAGTAAAATCTTTTTACAGCCTTTGGCGGTCAGCTCATCTATACCGCTTTTTATTGATGGATTGCCGTAGCGCATAGCCCAAGTGACTTCAACGTTATTTAATTCCGCGCCGAGCATGGTCGAGACTTTTTCGCATTGGGCGCGTGTGATGGTTTTTAGTGGCGATTCATTTTGTTCGTTATTCCAGATGGACTGGTACGCCTTACCGCTTTTTGATGGGCGGATGGATAGGATTATGCCTTGTAATATAGGCTGCCAAAGAAGTTTAGGCAGGTTTATTACGCGCGTATCGCTTAAAAATTCTGAGAGATATTTACGCATAGACCAGTAATCTGTTGCATCTGGTGTGCCTAAGTTAATGAGGCATACGCCGATACGCTCGCTTTGAGCTGCGGGGTGGCCTTGTGGCTTAGTAATTGGGGTCAGATTCGATGCTGATTCGTTTGTGCTCATATTTTTATCTCATAAAATTCATTAACGTAAACAATATGTTATTGGGCAGGAAAAGTCATTAACATTTTGTTTACCATTCTGCGTCAGACTCCATTTCACACTTACTTACACCACAGAAGAAATGGTCTGCATCCTACTTAGATCATTTCGCACATGAATCAAGTTACATTTTTGTAAGGTTGATGTGCACTCACTACGCTTATCTAGAAGTTGCTTCATTTAAATTTTTAACTTTCTAAATGAAAAGGATCAAGCTATGACTTTTGCCACTAAAAACTTAATCTCTCCTGAAAACGCAGTTTTTGTATTTGTTGACCACCAGCCGCAAATGGCTTTTGGTGTCCGTTCAATTGATACGCAGCTTCTTAAAAATAACACTGTGGCTTTGGCCAAAACAGCGCGTGCGTTTGATGCACCAACTATTCTTACCTCAGTCGAAAGTGATAGCTTTTCCGGTTATATATGGCCGGAGCTTTTAGATGTACTTCAGCAAGATCCGATGGAACGTACAACTATGAACCTATGGGAAGACAAAAAGGTTTATGATGCGATTAAAAAGACAGGACGCAAGAAAATTATACTTTCTGGCCTATGGACAGGCGCTTGCATAAACTTCCCAACGCTTTGCGCTTTGGATGAAGGTTTTGAGGTTTATATAATTGGTGATGCATGCGGAGAAGTTAGCCCAGAAGCACAATATATGGCAATGACCCGCGCAGAACAAGCGGGCGCTGTGCCAATGACATCGTTACAGGTGTTGTTAGAATTGCAGCGTGATTGGGCGCGCCATGAAACATATGACCGTACGCTTGATATTGTCCGTGAACATTATGGTGCTTATGGTATGGGCGTAGATTATGCGTACACCCACATACATCATGATGCGCAGCGTACAGAGCACCCACAAAAAGTTACGCAATTACACCGTAAAACGGCAGCATGATAGACCATATTACTTACTCCACCCTCTTAAGTCCTATGACTGCACCTTGTGCCCTGATTTATTCAGGGCACTTTTTTGTCTATTAAGTCCAATCCAGAATAACTTTACCAGATTGCCCTGATGCCATTGTTTCAAAAGCGTCTTGGTATTCATCAATTGGGAAGTGATGGGTGATGATGGGTGTAAGGTCTAAGCCGCCCATGACCATCATTTTCATTTTGTGCCATGTTTCATACATTTCACGGCCATAAATGCCTTTAAGTGTCAGGCCTTTGAAAATAACTTGGTTCCAGTCAATTTTCATTTCCCCCGGTGGTATGCCGAGCAGGGCGATTTTACCGCCATGAATAATGTGGTCGAATATGGTTTGGAAAGCAGGCGCCGCGCCAGACATTTCAAGCGCAACATCAAAGCCTTCAAGGATATGAAGCTTCTTTTTCAAATCATTGAGGTCTGTTTCCGCAACGTTGATGGCGTGCTCAATACCGCATTTTCTGGCGAGCTCTAGGCGGTATGGGTTAATATCTGTAATCACAACATGGCGCGCGCCCGCATGCTTGCAGACCATCGCCGCCATAATGCCAATTGACCCTGCACCAGTGATTAACACATCTTCACCGACGAGGTTAAAGGATAAGGCCGTATGAACAGCATTACCGAACGGGTCAAAGATGGATGCAATATCATCAGATATTTCATCAGGTATAGGACAGACATTGCTGGCGGGTAATTTCATATATTCAGCAAATGCCCCTTGAATATTGACGCCAATACCAACGGTTTTTGGGCAGAGATGCAAACGCCCACCTCGGCAGTTACGGCAGCGTCCGCAAACAATATGCCCTTCGCCGGATACGCGCTGACCTACTTTCACTGTTGTCACATCACTGCCGATTTCAACGACTTCACCGACATATTCATGACCTGTAATCATTGGGACAGGAATGGTTTTCTGTGACCATTCATCCCAGTTATATATGTGTAAATCCGTACCGCAAATTGCCGTTTTGCGAATCTTGATCAGCACTTCGCTTGGACTGATCTTTGGTACTTCAGCATCTTTAACCATCCAGATGCCAGGTTCTGCTTTTAATTTTGATAACGCCTTCATGTTAGGCCGCCTTTCCTTTTAATACGCCTAATTTTTCGCCGACTTCGGTAAAGGCGGCAATGGCTTTGTCTAGATGCTCTTTATTATGTGCACATGACATTTGTGTGCGAATGCGTGCTTCGCCTTTTGGCACAACAGGAAATGAGAATCCAACGACATATACACCGCGTTTAAGCATTTCATCCGCGAATTTGCTCGCTAGCGCTGCGTCATACAGCATTACAGGAATAATTGGGTGATCCCCTTCGAGTAGGTCAAAGCCGCGCTTGGTCATTTCGTTGCGGAAATAGGCGCTGTTTTCTTGCAGTTTTTGGCGCATGGCTGCGCCTTCTTCGTCCAATAGGTCAAGCACAGCAATAGATGTCGCAGCAATAACTGGTGCAAGCGTATTTGAAAATAGATAAGGACGTGAACGCTGGCGCAGCATTTCAACAATTGGCTTGCTCGCCGAAATATAGCCGCCTGACGCGCCGCCAAGCGCTTTGCCGAGTGTGCCCGTAATAATATCAATTTGGTCAATGACGCCGTGATAATCGGCTGTGCCGCGTCCGTCTTTGCCAAGGAAGCCTGCGGCATGGCAATCATCAATCATGACAAGCGCATCATATTTTTTGGCAAGGGCGCATATTTCAGGTAGCTTGGCGATATAACCATCCATTGAGAATACGCCATCCGTTGCAATTAAGCGGTAACGCGCGTCTTTAGAAGCTTGTAACTGCGCTTCTAAATCGGCCATATCATTATTCTTGTAACGATAGCGTTGTGCTTTCGATAAGCGTATGCCGTCAATAATGCTGGCGTGGTTTAATGAATCGCTGATAATTGCGTCTTCTGCACTTAAAAGTGTTTCAAATAAACCGCCATTGGCGTCAAAACATGATGGGTACAGGATGGTGTCTTCTTTGCCTGTAAACTTAGAAATACGGGCTTCTAGGTCTTTGTGAACATCAAGCGTGCCGCAGATGAAACGTACAGATGCCATGCCAAAGCCATATTTATCGAGGGCTTGTTTGGCTTTGTCGATTAGTTTTGGGTTGTTGGCAAGGCCAAGGTAATTATTTGCACAAAAATTGAGAACATCCTGTCCACCACGCACGGCAATCTCGGCTGATTGTTGTGAGATAATCGGGCGTTCGCCCTTATATAAACCAGCGTCTTTAATAGCGTTAATTTCCTGCGTCAGGAAGGCATTAAAATTCTGTGACATAATGGGCTCCTCATTAATATATTCAATTCATTTATAACGCTTCCGAATTGATTAACCAATAAGTAAATTATTTTCAGTAGAATGACACTGGGGCATAGGTTTTTTTATTTTTGAAATAAGACTATTTTGGTATAAGATTGTGTTAGGTTAATTATTATGAGCGAAGAAATGATAGATCGTATTTTAGTTATTGATGACAGTGAAACGGATCAGTTCATCTGTTCTTGCATTCTGGAAGAATATAATCAGAACATAGAGATTTTGAAGGCCTATGATGGCAAAGAAGGCTTAGAGTTATTGTCTGATCTTGATAAGCCACCAAAATTGATCCTTTTAGACATTAATATGCCGCGTATGAACGGGCATGAGTTTTTAGCTGAATATGCTAAACTGAGTGGTGAGCGCCCAGCCGTTGTCGTTATGCTGACGTCATCTGCACAGGAGCGCGATAAAGAGCAAGCGATGCAATATGGCTTTGTTCGTCAATATCAACAAAAGCCGCTATCTGTAGAGGCCGTACAAAATTTGGAAAATTTGTTTGATAATTAACGCCTAGTCTTTGTCGCTAATATAATTTAAAATCTCTCTAAAATATTTTAGGGAGGTTTTTTTATGGATGATTTGTCTTATATAAGCGGTTTTGGTAATGAATTTGCCAGTGAAGCGAAAGCAGGTGCATTGCCCGAAGGTCAAAACTCGCCGCAATCCGCACCATATGGTTTATATGCAGAGCAGATATCTGGATCGGCCTTTACCGCCCCGAAGGCGCAAAATAAGCGCAGTTGGTTTTATCGTCTAAAGCCATCCGTGTGCCACGGGAAGTACCGCCAATACAAAGCTGCAGCGCATTTCCTCTCTGCACCATTTGATAAAGGAGCGTTGTCGCCGAACCAATTGCGGTGGAGCCCTAAGCCTGCCCTAAAAGACCATGTTGATTTTATTGATGGTATTCACACGGTCGCAGGTAACGGTGTGATTGATGAATGGTCTGGCCTTGCTGTACATGTATATAAGGCCAATGTTTCTATGGGTAAAAAACATCGTTATTTTTATAATGGTGATGGAGAAATGCTAATCGTCCCGCAAGGTGGTGAGATGATTGTGCGCACTGAAATGGGCGTATTGGCGCTTGCGCCAGAGGAGATCGCCGTCATTCCGCGCGGTATAAAATTTGCCGTTGATTTGGCGGACGGCATATCTGAAATATCTGGTTATATTTGTGAAAATTATGGTGCGCCGTTTGAGTTGCCTGAACGTGGGCCGATTGGCGCAAATGGCCTTGCCAATCCGCGTGATTTTCTCTATCCCGTCGCGGCGTATGAAGAATTTGAAGGCGGCTGCACGCAAATTGCTAAATTTATGGGTAATCTATGGGAGGCAGATTTGCGCTCAACGCCGCTAAATGTTGTCGCGTGGCATGGTAATTACGCGCCGTATAAATATAACCTCAAACATTTTAACACGATTAATACGGTTAGTTTTGACCATCCAGATCCATCTATTTTTACCGTGTTAACATCGCCGAGCCATATTACAGGTACAGCGAATGTTGATTTTGTGATCTTCCCGCCGCGTTGGATGGTGGCTGAAAAAACTTTCCGTCCGCCATATTTCCATCGTAATTTGATGAGTGAATTTATGGGTATGATTAATGGGCAATATGACGGCAAGTCGGACGGTTTTGCACCAGGGGGCTATTCCCTCCATAACACGATGTCTGCGCATGGCCCAGATAGTGAGGTCTATAAAAAGGCGATTAATGCAGAGCTTCAGCCACACTACCTTGATGGCGGCCTTGCCTTCATGTTTGAAAGCCGCTACGTCATGCGCCCAACGCATCAGGCTTTGGAAGATGATACATTGCAGCATGACTATATTGATGTTTGGCAAGATATGGCATGATACATCTTGACATAATCAGCCAGCTGCTTTACTGATGGTTTCAATAATAAAATTGGGAGCATCAAAATGAATTTTAAAAAATTTCCAGTGCTGCGTTTATTTTTTAATGACCCTGCCGCTAAAACCCCTGCACAACTTGAACATGAGCGTCAATTTGAGCGTTTGCGTAGCTGGATGGCGGGTTTGCCTGAATTCATGACAAAACATTTAGATGCAACGCTGAATAAAGCCCGCAAAGAAGGTGCTGATCCTGCTGCATTAAAATCTCAAATATATCCGCATAACAACATGTTCCAATTGGTGGCAGGAAACGGGTGCTCTAAACAAGGGCATATTAAGGGCAGCGCCACAATTGATGTTGATGGCGCAGCATTTTCACGTGAGGAGATGGCGGCTTTACAAGACGAGCTGCATGCTATTCATGATATCGCGCTAGCTTATAATGTCGATATTGGCTTTGCAGGTTTTGATAATTTACCGCGTAAATTAACGGTCGCGCGTAACTCTACGACGGCCGCTGATAGTGTGCTGTTCTTTGTTGATACAGAGCGCACTTATAACTATTTAGCGCACCCAGAATATAAAGCGGTTGCGGGTGAGATCAAAGCATTAGAAACGCGTTTGAATAACCGTTTTGTCGCGCCTAAACCACAAGGGCCAGATAATTCAACTGAACCTGCACGACCAGCGATTTGGTAAATTAAACACATAACTTAATATTTAAAGAGATTAGAAATATGACAGAAGATAATAAAGCGAAAACACGACCAAGTGATTTAGATATATTGAAACATTATTTAGGCGTTGCCGCGAATGTTTTTGAAGAATATTTGACTGAAAATGTAGAGGTTGTCTGCGGCTTATATCAGGATAAATGTGGTAAGGGTTAGAAGAAGTTTTTTTGCAAAAACCTTGATGATGTTTTTAATGAAATGGCGGCGCATAAAAATTATTGCATGGCTTTAGAAGAAAATGGCTTGCAGCAAGCGTTGACCATGCAGTTTCCAATTGAATTAGATGGCAGTAATTTCACTAAAGATGAACTGGCTATAGCTGCGAATGAATTTAAGGCTATTCATGATATTGGGTTGAAATACAACGTTGATATATCTTTCGATGGCTTTGATAATATGCCGCGTAAGGTTACGGGCACAAGGGGCGGTTATGCTGATAATCGCTGTATTCTTATTTCGCTTAACACGAGCCGTCCTTACAGTGTTTATACACATCCAGATTTTGACGGCAAAAATGATATGCAGCTCAAAGAGCGCTTGAATAGTTTTAAGCGTCTAGATATTTAATTTTCGTAGAAAACTAAAAATAAAAGGGATTGATAATGAGCAATAAAGAACAGAAAACATTCCGTGAAATGTTTAACCAAATGGCCGATAAGCACGTTCATTTTGGTGAGTATTGCGACCTTTGGGATATGGAGATTAAAAATTTAAGCTTTTTAGAAAAGTTTAGATTGTACGCGACTGATTATCCAGTCGGTCTGTATCAGGCTTTATTTGTTAAAGATAGTGAAGAGCAAAAACGTTTAGATAAAACAGATATGTATTACCGCTCACGCTCAGAAGGGGATACGTCTTTGTTTGGTAATCTGAAAGATCTTATTATTACAAAAAACTGGCTGGTTGCGACCGATACAAAGGGGGTGGATCTGGATGCTACACCATCAGACTTCCGCACAAAAATTATAGAGAGTCAGATTGCTGCGTGGAACAAGGCTGAAGACCGTAGTGATGAAATTCTTAAAGGTAATTACCGCGCGCAGATACATAAATCACCGCGATGATTTAAGTAAAGCGGCTGATTAAGCCGCTTTTTTTGTGTCTTTACGCGTCTGCGTTAAAAATTTCGTCCGTTTTGGCGGCGCAGATGAAGTCGTTTTTGTGCAGGCCGCTGATGGCGTGTGTCCACCATGTGACTTTGACTTTGCCCCATTCTAGTAATAAAGCTGGGTGGTGCTGTTCAGCCTCAGCCATTTCGCCGATTTTGTTGACGAAGGCTTGTGCTTGCTTCCAGTTCTTGAACTTGAATACACGTTCAATCATATCTATATTGTCTGTGTCATATATTGTCCATTCTGGAATTTCTTTCGCCATTTCTTTGATTTCGTCTTTGCTCGCCGCGCTTACGCCGCCGTGACAAGGAATACATTTATCTTTTTGCAGTGCTGACATTTTTAGTGCTCTCCATTTGGTGTGTTATTAAGTGTTTTATTTACGCTGTTTTTTGGTTGTCATCCTTAGGCGGATATTTCGGGGCGTGTAGGCCAAGTGCCTGCGCCTCACGTACTTTTGCCATTATATCCATCTGGGCGATGTTATAAAGGTCATGGATGCCATTAATCATAAAATATATGGGCTGCATAATATCAATGCGGTACGGGGTGCGTAAAACGTCGATGACGTCAAGCGGTTTGCGCTCCGGCGTGTCGGATGAAAACGCATATTCGGTTTCCGCAGGGGATGATAATATGCCGCCGCCATAGATGCGCAGCCCGTCTTTGGTTTGCATTAGGCCAAATTCAACCGTAAACCAGTATAGGCGAGCGAGCCAGACACGGTCTTTTTTATCCGCGGCTTTGCCGAGCGTACCATATTTATGCGTAAATGCTGCAAAATCAGGGTTGGTCAGCATTGCGCAATGGCCAAAAATTTCATGGAAAATATCAGGTTCTTGTAGGTAATCAAATTCTTCACGGCTACGGATAAATGTTGCAGCAGGGAATTTTTTGTCAGCAAGCAAGGCAAAGAATTTATCAAAATTGATAAGGGCAGGGACGGGATAGACCTCCCACCCAGTTTCCTTCTTTAATATCTTATTGATATCAGGCAGCTGCGGTATTGCACCTTTGTCAAAGCCAAGGGTTTTTATGCCGTGCATATATTCGTCGCAGGCTTTGCCTTTAATGCAGCTAAGTTGACGTGCAACCAGTTCGCTCCAAATCTGGTTTTCGTCGTTGCTCCAGTCAATATACCCTTTATCATCAGGCTGTTTTGACACGTAATTCGTTGATTTTGCCATTTCCCTGTTCCCCTGTTTATATTTTGTAATTATAGCATGTTACCGTGAATGTTTTCCAGTTCTTGTGGCGCTTCAGCATGTGCCTCTGGTGTGGATTTTTGCACGGCATTTTGCTGCAGCATATTTTGTTCAATGCAGCATAAATTTTTATATGGCGTTAGGTCAATTTTATAACGATGCGCGTTATAAAGCTGCGGCAGCAGGCATATATCGGCGAGGGATATTGCATCGCCGCAGCTATAATCGCCTTTTATATTGCTGCGTGAGACCATGGCTTCATAGGTCGATAGGCCGCGGGTTAGCCAGTGGCTTATCCATGCATTGGCTTCTTCTTGCGATGCATCCAATATGCCCATTAAGTATTTCTTCCAAACTTGCGGCGTGCCGAAGGGGTGAATGTCGGTGGCGACCAATAAGGCAAGCTGCCATATATGCGCCTGCGTTGCAGCATCGCCATAGACTAGCTTTGTGTCGGGATAGGCATTATCCAGATATTGCGCGATGGCGAGGCTCTGGTTAAGTTCGACATCACCATCAATAAAATAGGGCACAGTGCCAAGCGGGTTAATCGCTTTATATTTCGCGCCGTGATGCTCACCCTTTAATAAATCAACATGGATACTTTCATAGGCAATGTCTTTAATGTTCAGGGCAAGACGCACGCGATAGGCGCTAGAGGCACGGTAATAATCATAAAGTTTGATCATATATTACGCGCTCTTTTTTACAGGCTTTGCTGCGGCGTTATATTGCACAATTTTTTGGTCAATTGTGCCGAATATAGATGCGCCGTTTGCGTCTTTCGCTTCGATTTTTATAGTGTCGCCGAATTTCATAAACGGGGTTTTAAATTCGCCGCTATCTATTTTCTCAATCATGCGTATTTCGGCAAGGCAGCTATAACCAACGCTGCGGTCAGAATTTGAAATTGTGCCTGACCCGATAATTGCGCCTGCAGCAAGTGGGCGCGTTTTTGCGGCGTGGGCGATAAGTTGCCCGAAATCAAACTGCATTTCTGTGCCGCAATTTGGTGCGCCGCATTGTACGCCGTTTAAGGTGCTGATTAATGGCACGGTTAGTTTGCGACCATCCCATGCCGAGCCGAGTGCTTTGGGCGTTACGGCAACGGGAGAAAATGCGCTTGGTGGTTTTGAATTAAAGAAGCCAAAACCCTTTGCAAGTTCATTTGGAATAAGGTTACGTAAGGATACGTCATTCATAATCATCACAAGCGCAATATAATCTGGTGCGTCTTCGGCGCTTACGCCCATGGGGACGTCTGTTGTGATGATGGCAACTTCGCCTTCAAAATCGATGCCGTAATCTTCGCTAATGACGGGAATATCGTCATGCGGGGCAAGTATGGTGTCCGACACGCCCTGATACATAAGCGGGTCAGTTAGGAAGCTTTCTGGCATTTCAGCGCCGCGGGCTTTGCGGACAAGTTCCACATGGTTTAAATAGGCGCTGCCATCAGCAACTTGATAGGCGCGTGGTAGGGGCGATTCACATTTTGTTTCATCAAAAAGCTTAATATTTGCGGCGCTGCCGTTTTCTAACGCCTCATAAAGTGCAGCAAGTTTTGGCGCAGCATTTTCCCAATCATCTAATGCCGCTTGCATGGTCGGAGCAATGTCTTGAGCGCTCACGGCTTTGGTGAGGTCTTTGGATACAACGTAAAGCTGACCATCGCGGCCTGATTTATACGAAGCGAGTTTCATGACCGTTCCTTTCATTCTTGTTCTATAAGTACAAAAATAGTCTATCTTGTTTTTGCGGAGGGTCAAGTTTTGTTTTAGAAGGCAATAACCATTTGTTTTTCAATGGAATATTCTGCTTATCTCTACGGCGGTAAGAAGTATAGCTTGCATAACGTGTAGCTGGGTATGTAGACTTGCCTTAAGTTTAATATAATTACAAACAAGGGTGATGAGTAATGTGTAGATGGATTGCCTATTGCGGCGCACCAATATTTATTGAGCAAATTGTAACTCTGCCAGACCATTCATTGGTTGCACAAAGTCTAAATGCCAAAATGAATTATACTTCAGAAGGTACGCTTGTAAGTTTAAATGCAGATGGGTTTGGTGTCGGCTGGTACGGCGAAAAAGACGAACCAGGGCTGTTTAAAGATGAACTTCCTGCGTGGAGTAATGAAAACCTGCATGAAATATGTAAGCACACGAAAGCAAGCATATTTTTTGCCCATGTGCGGGCACGTACAACAGGTGTTGTGCAGCGTTCAAATTGTCATCCATTTAAATATAAAAACTGGTTGTTTCAGCATAATGGACACGTTGATTCCTTTGAAGTTCTTCGTCAAGACTTGCATAAAGATATTGCGCCTGAATTCTATGCGGAGCTTTCTGGTACAACGGATAGTGAGACGTTATTTTTATTGGCGCTTACATATGGATTAATGGATAATCCACATGCAGCAATGAAAAAAGTGGTAGAACGTGTTCGTGGCGCAGCGAAGGAGCGGAATACTAGCGGAATTATTAACTTATCTTGTACAATAAGTGATGGGGAACACGTTTGGACGACCCGTTACGCTGAAAAAGAAGAGCCTATGACGCAATTCTATTCGACCGAATCTGACTGGATTAGTGATGAAAGCGGCGAAAAGACGATTAAGCAGAAAAAGAGCGTTATTATCGTTTCAGAACCGATCGATAAGTTGAATAAGGCGTGGGTTGAAATCCCGCCTAATTCATTCACAACCACCGTTGGCAACCATATAGAAATCGATAACTTTATTTAGGCGTCAAACGCGGCACCATGCTATTAAACTATTTTTCTAATACGCCGCGGCGTATTTGGTCGAGTTCGATGGACTCGAACAACGCTTGAAAGTTGCCTTCACCAAAGCCTTCATTGCCTTTACGCTGAATAATTTCAAAGAAGACAGGGCCAATGGCGTCTTTTGTAAATATTTGCAGTAATATGCCTTGGTCTTCTGTTGGTGCGCCATCAAGTAATATGTTGAGGTCTTGTAGCGCTTGGGTGTCTTCACCGTGACCCGGCACGCGCGCATCTAGCTTCTCATAATATGTATTCGGCGTTTCTTGCAGCGGCACATTGTTTTTGTGCAATGCACGGACAGTGTTGTAAATGTCATCCGTGCCAAGGGCAATATGCTGAATACCTTCGCCGTTAAAGCGCTTTAAGAATTCTTCAATTTGTGATTTGTCATCAGAGCTTTCGTTTAGGGGGATGCGAATTTTACCGCAAGGTGATGTCATTGCGCGGCTTTTTAGGCCAGTTAATTTGCCTTCAATGTCGAAATAGCGTATTTCACGGAAGTTAAAGACATCCTCATAGAAGCCTGCCCATTTATCCATATTGCCGCGGAAAACGTTATGCGTTAAGTGGTCGATATAAGTTAGGCCTGCGCCTGTCGGGTGGTGGTCATGAACAATGAAATTAAAGTCGTTCTCATAAAACGCATCTGGGTCATCCAATAAGTGAATAAGGCTGCCGCCAATGCCGTCTAATGTTGGGATGTTTTTTTGCTTTGCACCGCTTTTGTCCATGGCCGATGTTGCGCCGCGCTTAATGGCTTCGGTAAAGGCAAAGTTAGCATCATGGACGCGGAAGGCCATAGAGCTTGCACCCGCAATATGTGTATCGCTAAATTCTTTTGGCTGACCAAAATCTTCGGCGTTTAGGAGGAAGTTGATTTTGCCTTGGCGGTATAGGTGGATATTGCGTTCTTTATGTTTCGCGACTTTTGTGAAACCTAAATCTTCGAATAGTTTACCCAGAACGTCTGGCTGCCCAGCGTATTCAATAAATTCAAATCCATTTGTCCCAAGCGGGTTTTCAAATAAATCAGCCATCAGCTTTCTCCTCACTATTATTATATTTTGCGCGCAGTATTTAGTCGTTTAAGTTTATTTTGGGACAAGCCATATGGAGCGTAGCCTATACATATAGGTGAGCGACATAGAGCGCCGTAACAAAACAAAATCAAATGACTATAAAATAAATATAGGGCGGGCAATAGTATAAATCATGCGGCGCTGCAACAGCATGAATGATTGACCGCGTTTTTATTGCAGCATAAACTATGCGGCGGTAAATAGGGATGTGCACATACGTGTAACATATTTTTGATGGGAGGGCCCTATGGCACTGACATTTACGTACCCTGATTTATCTAATCATCCAGCTTTTGATAATCATGAAAAAATTCTATGTGCAGAAGATACTGATATAGGCTTTAAGGCATATATTGCGCTTCATAATACGCGCCGTGGCCCTGCGCGCGGTGGTTGCCGTTATTGGGCAAGTTACGAGAATGATAACGAAGCCATTGGTGATGTTTTGCGCCTTTCAAAAGGGATGACCTTTAAAAACGCGCTCGCTGGTTTGCAATATGGCGGCGGGAAAACCGTAATTGTCGGCAAAAAAGGGACAAAGAACCCTGACCCAGCCTTTATGGAAGCGCTTGGCCATGCGTTAAATGAACTTGGCGGGGCATATGAAACTGGCGAAGATGTCGGGACGCGCACAGAAGACTTCCGCATTGCCGGTCATGTAACGGATTATGTGAGTGTTAAATCACTCGAAAAGGTGGGCGCAGTCGATTTAGCGGGCGGCCCGCCGCTCTATACAGCTTTTGGTGTGTATTACGGCATTAAAGCGGCTGTGAAGTTTAAGTTTGGGCAGGACAGCCTTAAAGGTATTCGTTTTGCGGTAAAGGGGCTTGGTAATGTAGCATCGTCATTGTGTAAGCTACTTTATGCTGATGGCGCGAAATTAACGGTATGTGATATTGATGCAGAAAAGGTGAAAATGGCGGCGGAGCTTTGGGGGGCGCGTGTTGTGCGCCCTGAAGATATTATTGTGCAGAATGTCGATGTTTATGTGCCCTGCGCTCTGGGCGGGGATATTAATGCGCAGTCTTTGCCGCTTATAAAAGCGAAAGTTATTGCGGGGGCAGCGAATAATCAGCTTGCAACGCCAGATATGGCAACGGCACTGAAAGAGCAAGGTATTTTATATGCGCCTGATTATGCGATTAATGCAGGCGGTGTGATAAATGTCGTGGAAATTGGCGCAAGCCACGAAGACCTTATTAAAAAGGTACAAAATATTGGTACGACCTTGATGGAGATATTTGTGCGCGCTGAGCGTGAAGATAAAACCACCGCAGAGATCGCCGATATTATAGCGCTAGAGCGTATCTTTTAAAGGTGAGGACAATACGTATTTTCTTAGTGCCTATTCACACGCGCTACGCAAAATATGTTAGACTCAAGCTATAAGGTTTTATTCATTTTAGAAGAAATAAAAGGAGCATTCATGATGCGAGACCATGGGGGTTTAGATATTCATTCCGTATTAAACGATTTAGGTATTACGGGCGAAGTAAGTGCAGGCGACTTGGTCGTACATTCACCTGCAGATGGCGCAAAAATAGGCGCAGTTAAGACACACAGCGCGACAGATTGCGACAAGATTATCGCGCAGTCTGTAAAGGCGTTTAAAGAATGGCGCAATGTGCCTGCGCCGCGCCGCGGTGAATTGGTGCGTATTTTAGGCGAAATTTTACGTGAGAAGAAAGAGGCGCTTGGCGCTTTGGTGACGCTTGAATGCGGTAAGATTTATCAAGAAGGCCTTGGCGAAGTACAGGAGATGATTGATATCTGTGACTTTGCCGTGGGTTTGAGCCGTCAGCTTTATGGCTTAACGATCGCATCTGAACGCCCAGGGCACAAAATGCGTGAATATTGGCAGCCTATGGGACCCGTTGGCATCATTAGTGCCTTTAATTTCCCTGTGGCCGTTTGGTCATGGAATTCGGCGCTCGCCCTTGTTTGCGGCGATAGTCTTATTTGGAAACCATCTGAAAAGACACCGCTTACAGCATTGGCCTGTCAGAAACTGTTTGAAGACGCGTGTAAACGTTTCGGTGATGATGCACCGGTGCATTTATCACAATTATTAATTGGTGAAGCGGATATCGGCGAACAAATGGTACGTGATACGCGTATGCCGGTTATTAGCGCGACAGGAAGCACGGCAATGGGTCGTAAAGTTGCGCCAATCGTTGCAGAGCGCTTCGGTCGTTCAATTCTAGAGCTTGGCGGTAATAACGCAATTATCGTTGCGCCAAGTGCAGATTTGGATTTGGCGTTCCAAGGGATCGTCTTTGGCGCAGTCGGTACATGTGGGCAGCGCTGTACGTCAACGCGCCGCATTTTCGTGCATGATGACGTGTATGATCAACTCGTGCCGCGTATTAAAAAGGCTTATGGCGGCCTATCCCTTGGTCACCCTATGGCGGCAGAGACACTTGTTGGCCCATTAATTGATAAAGCGTCGTTTGACCTTATGGAGGCTGCGCTTGATAAGGTGCGCACTAAAGGCGCGAATATTATTGGCGGCGGCCGTGCGCTGGCGGATCAATATCCGGACGCTTATTACGTGAATCCGGCTGTGGTTGAAATGGATGGCGTGGCTGATAATGTCATGGAAGAAACTTTCGCACCGATTTTATATGTATTCCGCTATAGCGATTTGGATGATGCGATTACTCGTCAGAATGCTGTACCGCAGGGCCTGTCATCGGCAATCTTTACGCGTGATGTATTAGAGGCCGAATTGTTCACCTGTGAAGCAGGGAGTGACTGCGGTATCGCTAATGTGAATATCGGTACAAGCGGCGCTGAAATTGGCGGTGCATTTGGCGGTGAGAAGGAAACTGGCGGCGGGCGAGAGAGTGGATCTGACGCGTGGAAGGGGGATATGCGCCGCATGACCAGCACGCTGAATTATTCGAAAGAACTACCACTTGCACAGGGGATAAAATTCTCTGTTGGTGAATGATTTCCGTTCATATTTTGATGTATAAAGGCGCTTTTGAGCGCCTTTATTTTTGTTTTAAAATAATGGCTTATATGTAAACGAAATAGTTTATTATATTGTGTGTAACTTGATAAAATAACTGGGCGCATAAATTTGAATTTTGTATAAATAAACTTGAGTGTTTATCACGATTTTTGTGAGGGAAATATGAAAATCACAGCAAAGCAAAAAGATATTTTAGATGCCGCTGAAACAGAATTTTTGAAGCATGGTCTGCATAATGCTGTGATAGATCAAATCGTTGAAAATGCTAATGTTTCTAAACGTACATTGTATAAATATTACAGAAGTAAACTGGATCTTTTCCAGGCTGTTTTGATGCAAAAATACCGCGCTGTTGGGCGTGCGGCGACCATCAAATATAACAAGGATCAAGATTTCAAAATACAGCTTAAAAACTTAATTTTGAGTGAGATTAATACATATCAATCAGTGGCTTACCGTGACGTGGCGCAGATGATTTTGCGGGAATTAATGCTCTCTCAGGACAAAGCAGAAAAAGTTTTCGCCCAGTTGCCGCCGACAGGCGCGTCAATTGCCGTGTGGCTGGATGCTGCTGTGAGGGATGGGTACATTGCCTGTAGTGATGTACAAATGGCGGCAGAAAGCCTAGAGGCACATATAAAAGCTTTTGCGTTTTACCCGCAGGTATTTGGCTTAGCAGCGCTTTCTGAAGCGCGCAGTGCGCAAATAGCGGATCATTTGGTTGATGTTATTTGTAAGGCTTATGACTACGCGGGCGCGTAATTATTGTATGCCCACTGTATAGCTTGCGAGAAGTTTATCTAAATCCCCGCTCTGCTTATGGCGTGCAATTGATTTATTGATATCATTTAAGATATCTTTTAATTCTTCATCTATAAGAATATTTAATGTGCCGTTACTATGGGGGAATGCGTGTTTGAGCGTGTAATTGTTGTTGACCTTCAGTTTTTGGAAGCTCAAATGACCAACTATACCGCATGGCACTTCACCAGATTGTATGGCATTTAGTAAGGATTCCTCGTCCTTATAATCTTTACGTGTTAACAAGCTTTCGTCAAAATATTTATATCCTGCAATTGTGCCTGTTGTTGTTTTGTATAAATCGCGATGCTTTCTTATATGTTTGGCGTGTTTGGCTGTGCACACAATGTCGTCTTGTATATTAAAAATAGGGTCTGAGAAAACTGTGCCAGCAAAGGGCTGTTTATTGGGCAGCCATGATGGGCTAAATATAATGAAATCAACATAGCCAGAAAGTAAAGAATCTACGCGGTTGATAACATCGATACTGAATTCCTTAGGTTGGACGTTTAAATCACTTAAAATAACCTCTAAAGATTTGTGTAGTAGCGTCGCTTGATCCTTTTTTAGACCCATAGTGAAGGGGAAGCGCGCTTTTGATCCAGTTGTTGAATACTTTAAGAAGAATGTGGTTTGTCCATCTATCCATTCATTATATTTTTTATTAAAAATGTCAGCCTTTGCTTTCTTTGTGAATTCAGGACTGATTTTGGTAATGACATCATGATGCTTACCGTTAAGGACATGATGTATTGTATATGTATCTAATGTTTTTTGCTTCAGTTTCTTGGTATTGAGCATGTTAATCTTGCGCATATATCGGTGGCTATAATTATCCATGACAAAGCCGTCAATACGTTTCATTTCTAGCATCGCGACAAGCTGTTCATAGCTGCGAATGGGAATATTATGTGGTGTTAATCGCTCCGCTGTATCGCGCGCATGTGCGTCTGATAATAAATAACCAATTGTAAGGTCTTGTCGCTGTGTTGTATTCAAGGCGTCGATTACATTTTTAGGAGCAAAGAGGATAATTTGTGCGGTGGCAATCGGGGCCTCTACATATGCTAGATCTTCTGTTCGTTTTATGTAGGATTTAGTTCTGGTAATATTGCCGTCTATTTGGCCGCTTTCCATTTCTATTTTTGCGCGTGTATAGGGCATGGCCTCGAAGTTAATACATAAACCAGCATTCTCATATATTTCACGTATGATGGGTATGATAGATTCTGTGGCTTTTATAGAAATTGGATATGCTATTGTTAAGCAGTTAGATGCATGCGCATGCGTACATATAAATGTACATAAACAGGTTAATATTAGGCGTTGTATATTTGTAGATAGATATTTATAGCGCTTCATTTTGTAATGCTTCTTGATGTGCCATGATAAGGTCACCGGACCAAGCAATAAATTCAGGGTTTAATAATTTAGGATCTTGCGCGGTGTATCTTAAAGGGAAGCCTTCCGTATCTGTTAGGCCGCCGCCTGCAGCGCGTAAAACAGCATCACCTGCGGCCGTATCCCATTCGCATGTTGGGCCAAAGCGCGGATATAAATCAGCCTTACCAGCGGCGATAGCACATATTTTTAATGAGCTGCCTTTTTTGATGATCTTCTCAACTTTGAACTGCTCTAAAAATTCATTGAGTTTTTCGGCTGATCCATGTGATTTGCTGCTAACGACTGTAATGCCTTTTGATGGAATAGGGCGCGTTTCTATACGGCGTTCACTTTTGTCATCGACGAGCTGACGGATTGCGCCAGTTTCGGGGTTGCCAGCATAAAGTTCGCCTAAGAATGGTGCGTAAACCACACCAATTATAGGGTCGCCATTATGGATTAACGCGATGTTGACCGTATATTCACCAGAACCGCTAATAAATTCTTTTGTGCCATCCAATGCATCGACTAACCAATAATATTCAGATGTGCTGAGGTCTGGTCGGTGACCAGCGGCAAAGCATTCTTCACCAATAATTGGAATATCTGGCGTTATTTTTGTTAATTCGCTGATTATATAGTCCTCTGCCTGTTGGTCAGCAATTGTAACAGGTGAGCCATCGGACTTGGCTGTGCTGTCTATAAGGCCGCTATTATCAAAATAATCCAACGTAATTTCACCAGCTTGATATGCGATACGGCGGATTTGATTGGTCAGGGCGGCGGGATGTTCTAAAATGCGGCTTGCGTTCACCTATATATACTCCTGTTTGAGGCTTTGGATATCTATTATAACGTTAAGACAATACTGAGCATAGCAAAATCGCCCTGCAAGTAGCAGGGCGATCTTAAGTGGGTTAAATTAAAATCTTTTACGCATTGGGTAAAATTATAGGTTACCCGCTGCTGTATCCAAGTTACCTGAAAGTGATGTCCATAGACCTTCCAGTGATGGGCCAAACAGTGCCATACCAGCACCAACAGCCACGGCTACGCCAGCTGCGATAAGTGCATATTCAATCGCTGTTGCGCCGTCTTCGTCATTTTTGTACGCTTCGATAAGAGCAATAAGTTTCAACATATGTTGTCTCCTTCAATTAAGTTGTTTTTTTTAAATTGTTTGGAGGAAGTATTTCCACCCACTTCGTTTCTCACTCTTCCATCATGACATTGAAACAGTTAATAGAAGCTTAAGAAAAGAAACTTTTTTTGATGTTTTTGTTAGTTAAAACAATAAGTTAATTAGAAATAACTTGTAGTAAAATACGTATAAAATTTTAGATATATGTAGCTAGATTATATTTTGTAAGGGGTTATGATTATTGAGAGAAATAAACTATGCTTTAGCCACCATATTTAAATTTCAAATAAAGTGGCCCTAAAATAATGTAAAAAAGTCCAGGAAGGAAGAATACAATCATCGGAACGGTAAGTTTTGGCGGTAGAGAAGCAGCCTTTCGTTCCGCTTCTTGCATACGTTGGTCGCGTAAATCTTCAGAAATAATGTTCATTGCATTGGTTACAGAGGTACCATATTGGTCAGCTTGGATCATGGCCGTAGCAAATGATTTGGCTGCGCCAGACCCAACGCGACGTGCGAAGTCTTGTAATGCAGTGCGTCGGTCGTTTAGTAGGCCCATCTCCGCACTTAATATGCCGAGCTCCTCAGCTAATGTTTCTGAAAGCTCTGTAACCTCCTCAGCAATGCGGTCGATGGCCTGTTCTAGGCCAATGCCGCCTTGTACGCATATAAGAAGCATATCAAGCGCGTCAGGGAAGTTTAGGTTAATTTCGATTTGTCGCTTTTGAATATGGTTTTTAACCAAGATGCTCGGCAAAAAGAAACCCGCAGCGGCAAGAGCGAGGATAATGGCTAATATCTGCGTGCTTTCAAATTCATTTTCAATTTTGTTAAACATAAGCAAGCCATAGCCCGCAAGGAATATTGGAAGAATTATGCGCCCTAATAAGAAATACATAGGGGCTTTCGGATCACGTATGCCGGCTTGAAGCATTTGGTCGCGTAATTTTTCACCAAACTTACCAAACATCTTTTGTATTTTGAAAAACATCGCCAAAGATTCTTTGGTTTTATTGGCGTGGTTAGTATTGGCGTTTGCGGTGCCATCTTTAGCGGCGTTAAATAGATCTTTGCGTTTTTTTGAAATAACGTCACGGTAATGTTGTTTTTTTTCTGACTTGTTTAGGAAGGGAAGCGCAAATGCTGCAAAAGACGCCGCGGCGGCAACTGCACTGATAATGACTATTAGCTGTTCGTCTTGCATTGTCTTTTCCTCCTTCCTTAAACTTTAAAGTTACTCATTTTCCACATGATAACCATGCCGGTGAACATCCATAGTCCAAAGCATGCCAGGCCAATATGGCCTGAACGTGTTTCAAAAATAATGTCGATATAACCAGGGTTAAATGTATTGAGACCCAGGGCAACTAATGGCGGCATTGCCGCAATAATGCCCGCAGATGACTTTGCTTCGGCAGAAAGGGCTTTGACTTTGCGTTTTAACTGGAAGCGGGAACGGATAACCTTTGCGAGATTACCCAAGATGTCAGATAGGGATGAACCTGTCTGCTGCTGAATGAGCAAGCCTGTGGCAAACATGCGCATTTCAGGTATGGGCATTCGTTTAGCAACCAATACGGCGGCCTCACCTAGTGGTGTACCAATTTTTTGAAGCTCATATATGCGGGACATTTCTTCGCCGATTGGCCCTTCAAATTCTTTAGCGCACATTTTAACTGCTTCATTCATGGGCATGCCGGCTTTAAGAAGGCGCATCATGGCCTCTAATGCGTCAGCAAAGTCTTCCAAGAACTTCTTTTGGCGCCGTTTGGTTAGAAGGAATAGGACAAGGCGTGGGAAACCAAAAAAGCCTATAATGCTTATCATGGCTATAACAATGCGTGGGAAACCAAGGCTGAATGCGCCAATGGTAAAAGCAGCAGCGCTGACAATAGAAAGTATGTAGTAATAAGAAACTGGAAAATCAAAGCCCGCTTGCTGTATCAGCTCGCGCATTGTGCTTTTGCCTTTTTCTTTTTTCTTTTTATCGTCTTTTTCTTCTTGTTCGCTTTCTTTTAGTTTTCTGGCAAGAGCAGCGCGGCGTTTATTTGGGTCGTTCTTATCTGAAGGCTTACCTGTCGCGTCTTGCAACTTGTTGCCAGAAATAATAGATAATGCACGGTCGCGTGCAGCCTGACGCTGCGAAAGGATCAGAGATAATGTTATGCCGATGGCAGCAATCGCTGTGGTAAGGACAACAACAAGAATAAGCTTCATCCGTAAGCCTCCTCCATCGCGTCAAGGACGAGTTGTTCAACGCCATATTGGCGTGCTTTGTCCCAAAACTTTGGACGTAGGCCAGTAGATTTTTGTGTTGTAATCAATTTGCCGTCCGGCGTTTCGCCTTGATGATCAAGCACGAAGAGATCTTGCATAGTTACAACTTCGCCTTCCATACCAGTAAGCTCACTGACATGTGTAACCTTACGAGAGCCATCGCGTAGGCGTTGGACTTGAATAATGACGTTTACAGCAGAGGCAATTTGTTCACGGATTGCAAGAATAGGGATGCTAAAGCCGCCCATGGCAATCATGTTTTCCATACGTGAAATGGCTTCACGTGGATTGTTGGCGTGGACTGTACCCATTGATCCATCGTGACCTGTGTTCATGGCCTGTAAAAGGTCGAAGGCTTCAGGGCCACGTACCTCACCGACGATAATACGTTCTGGACGCATACGTAGACAGTTCTTAACCAAATCACGCATGGTGACTTCGCCAACACCTTCTAGGTTTGGTGGGCGCGTTTCTAGGCGTACGACGTGAGGCTGCTGTAGTTGCAATTCACACGCATCTTCGCACGTAATAATACGTTCACCTTGCTCGATATAGCGTGTAAGACAGTTTAACATGGTCGTTTTACCAGAACCTGTACCACCTGAAACCAATACATTCACGCGACAGCGGCCAATCGCCATAATAAGCTTCGCGCAGCTTGGTGTAAGTGATCCAAAATCCATTAATTTTTCAAGGGTGAGCTTTTCCTTGGTAAATTTACGAATAGTCATACACGCGCCGTCAACAGCCAAAGGCGGAATAATAACGTTCACACGTGAACCGTCTGGTAAACGCGCATCACAAATAGGGGATGCTTCATCAACGCGGCGACCAATCGCGCCCACAATACGTTGACATATTGTCACAAGGTGGCTGTTGTCACGGAATTTAATATCGGCGCGTTGGATTTTGCCGTTTAATTCAATATAAGTCGTGTCAGGCCCGTTAATCATAATATCGGCAATACCATCCATTTCGAGCAATGGTTCAAGCGGTCCGAAGCCGAGCATATCATCAGCACATTCACGGGCGATTTGTTGTAGTTCGCTCTGCGTCAGATCAAGGTTACGGAAGCGGGCGATTTCTTCAACGGCTGTGAAAATTTCATCACGAGCCGCCTTGCTATCCATGCGGGCAAGGGCTTTGAGGTCAATACCGTCACGAAGGTCATTCCAAATACGGTTATGCGCACGCTTGATGCGCAATGTGCTCATCGAAGTTACGCTGGTTTCGGATGTTTCTGTTTGCTCTTCAACTTCATCGGCTGAAAGCGTATCGCTATGAAAATCTTTTGCTTTTTTCTTTGGTTTTGTTTCGTCGTTATCGTCTGTTGCGGCTTCAGCGGCGTCCTCTTCTTCTGTATCTTCTGCTGTTGAAGCTGTACTTACTTTCGTATCTTCTGGTGTTTGTTCAGCAGGGGGCAAAGTGGCCTTTTTCTTGGGCTTGGGCTTCGGTGTCGGCGCAGGAGAGGCACTATCATCAGCATCTTTTGGTGTATCGTCTATGGCAGCTTCATGCTTGTCGCTTTCAACTTGGGAAGGCGCTTTTTTCTTTTCTGGCTGTGTGTTGTCAGATGCGTCACCTGATTTCTTACCAAACATGATCAACCGCCTTTAATTTTGCTAAGCAAACCGCCAACAAGTGAGTTGTCACCTTTTGCATTGCCATCACTAGGTTTTGATTTATCATCAATAATTGTGGTGAGGAGGGCTGAAAGCGTTGTGAAGAGTTTTTCGAGACCTTTTGCGTCTTTTAATGTTTTGCCTTGGCTTTCTAATGCTCTAAAGATCTTGGGGTCATAAGGAATGGCCATGGAAACTTTAGCTTCTAATGCAGATTCAATATCGGCGCTGCTGACTTCGTTGGCTTTATCTTGCCCTTGTGTATTGAGTATGAATGCAACATCAGTTTTGTCATCAGCGCTTCTTAGATCGTTAATTTCTTTCAGCATCTGGCGTGCTGCGCGCAGGGATGGTAGGGACGGAGAAGATACAACCAATATTTTATTGGCGCGCTGAATAGTCGCGCGGGCAATATGCGCAGGCGCTGCAGATAAGTCTACGACAACATAAGGGTGATGTGTCATTAACTGGTTAATTAGCGCTTCGAAATCAGCTGCTGAAACAGGGTCGTCATATAGGCCATCCCCTCCGCATGCAAGCACGGTTAGGTTTTCATCGACTTTGGCTTGAAGGCGTTTGAGGTCTTCTTGGTTGTTTGTGATTGCCGCTTTTGTCGCTTCGTGTAGCGTTGAAGATGGCTCAAGACCGAAAGTCACGCTTAAATATGACCAGCCGCCAGCAGCATCCATTAGTAGTGTTTTTTGTTCTTCTTTTCCAGAAAGTGTAAGGGCGGCAGCTTGCGCTAGGGTTGATACACCCGCGCCACCTTTTGTGCCCGTAACGGCAATTAAGCGGCTGTTTGATACGCCGATCTTATCGACCAGTGTTTTTGCAACAACCTCAGATAAGACTTGCGGATCAATTGGACGCACTAAATAGTCACTAACGCCCATAGCAATTAATTGGCGATACACATAAACATCATTGACTGGCCCGATTATAATCGCAGCGGTACCTTCGTCTAGATTGGCGGCAAGCTTGTCTAGCTTATCCATAAAACCTTCATCAATAGAGTCTGTCTCAACAATCAAAAGGCTTGGCGCTTCATATTCCGCGTAATAGTTGATTGCGCCATCAAGAAGGCCTTTTTCATGGATAATTTCCACGCGCTTGTATCGCCAATCTTGTTTTAGCGTTTCTAATGCGGCAATGGCTGTATCGTCTTGCACATGAAAATGTACTTCAGCCTTTGGCAGAAGCGTATTAAGTGATGTGCCTTTTTGTTGTTCACCCATGATTCGTTATTATTCACCTTAAATATATATCCGATATATTTTCACATTAAGATCTAAACGGATCGTTAAAATATCAGGAATATATGCGCTTTGCTTCGCAATGTTATGTGTTTTAATCTTCTTCGCTAGAAGATTCGCCTTCGAGCTGAGGGTTCGGTGCGCCGTCAAAATATCCTGTGCCATATAGGTTGCGGATTGAGCGGCGGCCATTATAGTCTTCGTCGCGGCCTGATGTGCCAGTAAGATCTTTTTGGCGGTAGACCTGCTTAATCATTGTTGATTTTACGCCGCAGCCAAATTCATAATTTTCATGCATGTCTTCTGTGTTCGCGCCGCTACTGTCGTAACCTGGCATGTCAGGGCATCCCTCTGGGGCGAATGCTTCTTGCTTTGTGTAATCAATAAATAATTTTGGAGGCTGATTTTTAACAGGCAGCAGGCCAATATGAACATTTTTCATGCTGTAATTTTCGCGCAGGGCTTTGGTTATCTCTGCTGCTTTGCCCATAGCGTCTGATGCGCTAAACCCGCCGGATGGTTGTGGGTCATAGCTGACCGTCATGTTAAGCGTATCCACGCCATAACGTTTATAATTATCGACAATGCTAGCAAGCGCTGCAGGTGATACGTCGGAAAGCGCAATGCTTTGTTCGTATGCACTTTCAACAACTTCTATATTGCGCTTCGTCATGCTAGTTGGGGTAAAGTAATTATCGCCGCCACAGGCACTAAGCGCGATGCAGGATAAGGAAAGCAGAAGAATATTACGTTTGATGGTCATTTTGAATATCTCCGAAATTAGTCAATTATATAGCCAAATGTATCGCCTTTTTCATTCATTTCTGGGGCTTTTGTCCCGTAAATGCGGCGTATGTTTTTGGCAAAGGTCATGGCCAGTTGGTGTGTTTCTGGCGCTTTATCCTTTCTCAGGATGTGTCTATTTTCAGCATAAGGCTGTACCAACATCGGTGTGACAATCACAAGAAGTTCTGTTTCTTCGCGTGTGAAGCTGTGTGATGATACGAGGTCACCTAAAACAGGCGTGTCTTTAATACCAGGTACGCCAGCAAGGTTTTTGACGGCTTCTGATTTCATTAGGCCTGCAATCATAAGGCTCGAGCCCGAACCCATTTCGATTGTTGTTGATGCACGGCGTACATCAAGACCGGGTACGCTGACTTCAGAAATTGTAATCCCTTGGTTAAAGTCTAGCGATGAAACTTCTGTGTTTAACTGAAGACTGATACGGTCATCTGTAACAACAGTAGGCACAAAGTTCAGAGAAACACCGAAAGCGCGGTATTCAATTGTAATGTTACCGTTACGGTCACGACCCGTTGGGACAGGAAATTCACCGCCCGCGAGGAAGCCTGCCTGTTCGCCAGAAATCGCGGTTAGATTTGGTTCGGCCAGTGTGTTGGACAAGCCTTGGCGCTCTAGTGCGCTTAAAGCAAATTCAATAAGGCCCAGTCCAGCTATGCCTGGGTCAACAGCTAATGCTGCCCGCGTGAATGGGTCTTCACTTAAGCCCGTCGCGCTATTGATAAGGTTTTGGATATAACCATTATCATCAAAGCTGTTTGGCGGCAATACGTTAAAGCTTTGCTGCCCTGTTGGATTGAAGCCGTTAATGCTTGTTTCTAGGCCTAATTCTTTTAGGATTGTGCGGTTGATTTCAACAATTTTAACGTTCAGCATAACTTGCTGTTCGCCAGTGACGCTAAGTAAATTGACAATTATTTCGTCTGGTGTGCCATCTTGGTCACGCATATCTGTTGCATGTGAATTAACAAGGTCTTCTATTTGCTGTGCAATGTTCGGGTTAGGGACGCGTCCAGTGATAATAAAGCGTGTACCTATTGCGCGCACTTTTACATCTGTTTCATCAGGGAAGAAGCTGTAAATAGTTTGTTCTATTTTGTTGGTATCGAAATGTACATGTATGTTGATGCGCTTGATAACATTGCCTTCACTATCAAGGGCAATGACGTTTGTGTCGCCAACATTGCGCCCAAGTACGTATAGTGCATTGGCTTGGATGGCTTCTACATTAGCGATGGATGCATTACCAACATGAATATCTGCAACTGCGCCATCTAACTTGATGACCTCACCTTTACCTAATGCAATTTCTACAGTCGGGTCTTTTGGCGTTTCTGTTTTTTCTTCTAATAATGTGCTTTTTGCCGCCCAGCTATGGTGGGCGGGAATGGCACAAAGCGCTATAGCTGCAATTGCTAGTGCAGCTGTGGCATGTCTTCTTAAGCTTGATCTGTTTTTCGTTTCACTCATAACGAAACTCCATCATTTATCCAGTATACGTTTTTGTTAAACGTAATAAGGTTGTTATTCATAGACAGCACGGTCAACAACGCCGCTATTACTATAGACGCGGACTGTGTCACTTTGCTTACGTTTTGTTTTTTGTAATTCTGTTACTTTATTGAGGGTTTGGCCGATATTTACATCTGTTGTTGTTTCAGAAGATGTATCAAGAATAACGTCATCTCCCGCTGCGCGCAGGGCAAGATGTAGTTCACCTAATGTACCAGCCAAGGCTAAGATTTGTTGTTGTTTCGCATCAACTTCTAAGGTAACTGTGCGTCCGACTTTACCTTTATCTTCCGCCGCAGGCTCCGCCAGTTGGTCAATCGCTAATACGCGTATGTTTTGCAGGATTATTTCTGACGCTAATGATTGAACGGTATTTTTCACGTCTTGATTGGCGTCGCGGTCAATTTTAACTTTATACGTCATAATAACATCAACAAAATCACCTGGCACAAGGAAGCCACCGACCATAGATTCAGCAGAAACATCAATAGCCATGGCGCGTTTGTTTTTATCAAGCTTTGCGGTTAATATGTTTTTGCTTTCCGTGGATGTTACCGCGGATTCTAAAAATGGTTCTTCTGCATCAAAGCCACGTTTTGTGCGTTTGCCGATTAATTTGTCTGGTGAAATGCTGTCTGAATCTTTGACAATGGCGCCGGGGAATAGGGCGTCACTTGGCCATTCCTGCCATTTCAGGTCTGTCTTCTCAACTTTTTTCCCTTCAGGTACCGCCTTGGCCGTTACCAGAATTTGAGTTAGCTCAACAGAAGACGATACCGCGGGTTTCGGATCGCTTTTCAGCGCCGATTGGGCGATAAGACCCACAATAATTGCGGTCAACAGGCTTCCTGCCAGTACTATAAGCACATTTCTATTCATATGGATTTGCTCCGCTAGAATGCGTATGAAAAAAATAAAAGACAAGCCACGCGAGAAACACGTACTAATATTAGTCTACACTATTTTCTGTGGATTATCTAGCAAATATAGATAAATAAGTTTGAACATCGAAATACCCGCCATAAAGGTAGGCGCATACTACGCCGACAAGTATTGCAATGCCATAAGGAACTTTCGTTTTGTCGCCTTGTTGGGCAAAAAATATCCAACTTCCTTCACGTGGCGCTTTAAATGGTTTGTATTTAATAAGCAGTAATGTTGCCACGGCTAAAACTGCGCCAGTGGTCATCATATAGAATAAAAACACGGGAATTTGCTTTACGCCAATAAAGAAGGCAAAGGCGGTCATCATCTTTGAATCGCCGGCCCCCATAAGGCGGAATAGGAACATCGCAACAGACATGGCAAATAATATAAAGCCAGCAATCAGGGCGGATGTAATGGTTGGTAATATATGTGGTGATGTATCCATAAAAAATAGGCCAATTTGTGCAAAGACAAAAAGACCTATAACGATCAGGTTATATTCATTTGGAATTTTTAGCTGTTTAAAGTCAGATACCGCACAGAGTATGCCGATAAGTATAGACGCTATTATAGGGAATAAAGTGAATATAAATATCAGCATATTTGTTCTATACCCGTGTTGAATTAACCTGCTTTTTTAAGCTGCGCGCTGCAGTCTTCCAATTTAATTTCTGGGCGGCCGATTGAAATGTAATTGAAACCGCGCGCTTTAATTTCAGCTTCAGTATAGATGTTTCTGAAGTCGAGCAGAAGTGGCTGATTCATTTTTTCTTTCAAGTCGTTTAGACCAAGGGCGCGGAATTCATTCCATTCTGTGAGAATAACAAGCGCATCTGCACCTTCGGCAACATCATAAGCGTTGGTTTTCCAATCAACATTTTTAAGATGTTTTTCCGCTTGTTCGCGCGCTTCTGGGTCATATGCCTTAATGTTTGCGCCAGCTTCTTGTAGTAAAGGCACAACAACCAATGATGGCGCATCGCGTACGTCGTCTGTATTTGGTTTAAAGGCAATGCCTAGAATACCGATGGTTTTGCCTTTAACATCACCGCCAAATGCGTTGATAACGCGTTGTGCCATGTCTGCTTGGCGGTTTGAATTAGCTTCAATCACTTGTTCAACAATTGTTTGCGGTGTGCCGTGCTTCTGGCCGATTTGTGCAAGCGCTAATGTATCTTTCGGGAAACATGAGCCACCATAACCTGGGCCAGCGTGTAAGAACTTGCCGCCGATGCGGCCATCTAGGCCCATGGCTTTTGCAACTTGCTGTACGTTTGCGCCAGTTTGCTCACATAGGTTCGCAATTTCATTGATGAATGTAATTTTGGTCGCCAAGAATGCATTTGATGCATATTTGATTAATTCAGACGTTTCTGGCGCGACCATCACGATTGGTGTTTCGTTGATGTATAGCGGACGGTAAATGCGGCGCATAACCTCTTGTGCGCGCTCTGAATCTGTACCGATAACAACGCGGTCAGGACGCATGAAATCTTCGATTGCAGCGCCTTCGCGTAAGAATTCAGGGTTTGATGCAACATCAAAATCCGCATTTGGATTAACTTCGCGAATGATGCGCTCAACTTCACGCGCCGTGCCCACAGGGACAGTCGATTTAGTAACAATAACTGTGTAGTCCTCAAGTAATGGCGCAATTTCACGGGCTGCTTGATAGACGTAAGATAAATCAGCGTGCCCATCTTCGCGGCGTGACGGTGTGCCTACGGCAATGAAAATGGCCTGTGCGCCTTTTATACCTTCGGCGAGGTCGGTTGTGAATTTTAGGCGGCCAGCTGCTGTTTGGCGCTCAACTAAAACATCAAGGCCTGGTTCGAATATTGGAATTTCACCGTTGAGAAGTGTGTTGATTTTGTTTTCGTCTTTGTCGATACCTGTTACGTTAATGCCAAATTCGGCAAAACATGTGCCTGAAACAAGGCCGACATAACCTGTACCAATCATTGCTATGCGCATAATTCTTTATCCTTATATTCTCTATTACCCAATTAAACGTATATTCTGCATAGAGGTATAGCTTTTTCTGTCCCAAAATAAAGTTTTTTTTTTGATTTTGGGCGGAATTTTTTGAATTTCTGGCGATAGGGGTTTGCAGGTAAGGGCAGAATAGTTTATTATTCGTAAGCTTAATTATTATTTATATCATCTATTTTTTAACGATCGAGGTTTGAAAGCTATGGCTGACAAAAAAGGCAAGAAGAAAGACAAAAAGGTTGAAGACAAGAAGGAAAAAGGTACAGAAGTAAAAGCATCTGGTTTACCACTTTTCTACAAGCAGCCTGTTCCAATTGATTCGAAGGCGCATGCAAAGCTTTCTTTAAAGAAATTTGATTTGGGTTTCACGGCAGACGTAAATGCTGTCCCTGTGAACATGATAGAAATGCCACAGATTTGTCATTTCTACCCAATCGCGTTTAGCCCAGATGAAAATGCAACGCCTGTTGCTATTCTTGGTTTGCGTGATGGTGAAAACTTGTTCGTTAATGGTAAGGGTGAATGGCTATCTAAAACATATGTTCCGGCTTATATCCGTCGTTATCCGTTCATTTTCTCTGAAATGCCAGAAAGTGATAAGTTTAGCCTTTGTATTGATAAGTCAGATAGCGTAACTGCTGATAGCGGCGACCAGCGTTTATTTGATGATAAAGGCGAGCCAACAGCGCTTACAAATAACGCACTTGAATTCTGTAAGTCTTACCACGCTGCAGCGATACAAACACAAGCATTCAGTAAAGCATTGGCTGATGCGGGTGTATTGGTTGAGCGTTCTGTACAGATCAACACAGGCAACAACAAGAAAATCAGCTTCTCTGGTTTCCGCATTATTGATGAGAAGAAACTGGCTGAACTTGATGACAAGACGTTCCTTGACTGGCGTCAAAAAGGCTGGTTGCCATTCATTTATGCGCATCTTTTCTCAGGTGCACAATGGCAGCGCCTAACAAGCTTACTTGGCGAGCGCTCAACAGCGAAAGCCGCTTAATTCCTCAGTTTAGGGATATTAGGGATACTGAACGCGTCACGAATTTGTGGCGCGTTTTTTTATGGCTGCCCATTTAACAGGCTATGTGGATAAAATTTTTATTTTATATAATCATTTTCTTGCGCTTTTAATTTCAGCATGTTAGTTGTGTGTCATTCAGCATATAAAAAAGAGGTGAAGACCCATGGCAAAAGTAGGAGCGCAGCGCGCTGCAGAGCTGACTGGTAAATCAAAATCCACAATTCAACGCGCGATGAATAATGGCAAGATTTCTTTTGAAAAAGATTCTTCTGGCCGTCGTGTTATTGATGTTTCTGAGTTGGAACGTGTTTACGGTTTAAAAAAATCGAGCATGGTCGCAGAAGCTCCAGTTGAAGTATCTACTGATAATGCAATTCAGCATGAGCTTGAAAAAGCAAAAAACATGTTGGAAACAGAGCGTATGCGCATGCGTATCAAAATGCTTGAAGATCAAGTGCATTCGTTGCAAAAGCAACTGGATGATATGGGATCACAGCGTGATAAGTGGCAACAACAATCACAGCAATTGTTGATAACGAGCGAATATACGCAAAAGCAAGCTGAAGAATTTAAAGCGGAAATCGTCGCACGTAAAGAACGTGATGAAGCCCGCCGCAAAGCGGCGCAAGCATTGAAAATGAAAAAGCTTGCAGAACAAAACAACGTTCAAGAAAATGAGAATCTGAGCGTTTGGCAGAAAATCAAAGATAAAGTTTCTGCATAAATTATCTGTAATAAGGAAGGAAGGCTGTCAATACAGCCTTTTTTTTTGTGTAAAACATAGCTATCATAGAAGCTGTTTTAGTAAATTAGTCTCGGTGTTCCATCAGTGTTACGCTTCATATGCATTATCGTTGTTCTTTTTTCTTGTGCTATCAACTCAGCGCAGGCGCAGATTTTACCTGATTATTTGAAGAAAATGAGTAAAGAAGAACGCGCCGAATATGAGATAGATGTTTTGCGTGGTTATGAGTATACAGAGCGCGATTTTCAGCAGATGATTTTATATTTTCGCGGCTGCATGCGTGATGGTACGGCGCGTCAGTATAATTGTGAATGCTTAGCTGCGGAATATATCAAAAAGAAGGTCGTGTATGACGATATTTTAACGGATTATCATATCTTCCAAGAAATAAGCGGTAAATGCGTAGATGAAGTGTCCGTTGCGGGTAATTTATATACAGATTGTACGATGATGGGCCAAATTGATAAGCGTTGGTCAGATGATTTTTGTGAATGTTATGCGAATTATTATGCGGGGCGTTTTAAACAAAATGATGGAAAGATGAGCCGCCAGGGCCGTATGAAAACACGTGTTGTAGCAATGCAAGAATGTGGTTATGGCCGTAATCGTAGAGATTCAGAAGAGCAGCGGCGTAAGGCTGCGGCAGCCATTGCTGGTAAAGCGCGCGAGAAAATGGGGTTAGAATAAAAAGTTTATTGCAATGCGATTAATGCATGCGTTTACTTTCATCAGATAAGTGCACTTTTGCCGATTTGTCAGTCAATGTGTTTAAGAACTCGTCAACTTTGTTTAGTTCAGTCCGTATCGCTTTCAATATATCTTCTTCGGTGATTGTTTTGTCATGAAATTCGGCGATCTGGCATAATTCAGCTAACTGTTCCGCGCCGATATTTGCGGATGAGCCTTTTAACTTATGGGCGGCGCGACACCAATCTTCGAGATTGTGGTCTTGCAACGTCTGTTCTAAGGTATCAAGCGTTTGGCGTGCTTGCTCAATAAAGATATTAAAGAACATTTTTTCTTCTTCAAGGTCGCCTTCTGTATAGCTACGTAGCCGCGCTAAGTTCACGGGGAGGTGTTCTATTCCATTTTCATTCATGAGCGCCAAGGTGTCTTCTGCATTGGCTAAAGCATGGTTTTTTTCATGGGAATTGTATTGATTTTTTTTGTTTGGGTTGCCTACACCTTCTGGGGTGATTATATCTGCTGAAAAATAGATGCCTACGGCTTCTTGAACTAAGCTCGTTGTTATCGGTTTGTATAGCAGGCTGTTCATACCAGCATCAACACATTTGCGGCGTGTGGTTCTTGATGTATCTGCTGTCACGCCAATAATAATTGCCGGCTCGGTTTTATAAATGGCCTCAATTTCGCGTATCTTTTTGCTGGCCTGTAGCCCGTCTATACCAGGCATCTGACAATCCATAAAAATGAGTTCATGACGATGCATATTGTAAATTTGTACAGCTTCTGCGCCACTAATAGCTTCATCAATGCGCGCGTGACGGAATTTAGATGCAAATTTATGTAGCAACATGACGTTCGCCGGATGGTCATCGACAATTAAAATACTAGGCGTTGTCGTGATTGGGGTATTTTTCGGGCGTTTTGTTTTTGCGCTATTTACGTGTGTTTCTCCTGCTTGTGTAATGTCGGTTGTTTCGTCACTATATGGTATTCTCAATTCAAGGGTATTGTTGCCGATAAATGATAAATCGGCATTAAGGTGTGATATTAGCCGCTTTGTAACATAGGCGTTCATACTCACTTGTTTATCAGCTTCAAATAATTTTCTTATTTCGATTGCGTCGTCTTGTGCGTTTAATTTAATACGCATCTGAATGGCGCGGCGCTCTCCTAGGATTTCTATGGGGGCCAAGTTTACATGCATATTTACATCATTATAGGTGGTGATAACATTTTGTAATATATTCTGCAGGAGGATCTTCAGGCTACTAATATCTAAGTCAGAGACCTTGCCAAAGTTGTAATCGGTTTGGCGTTCCATGGATATATTGTTCCACACGGCATAGGTCTGGGCGCGATCTAATATTTCTTCAATAGATTGGGATAGCTCGGATTGTGGCTGTGCGATCATATTATGATGTGCCTTGCCGTCATTATAATCTAAATCAAATATATGTATCTGGTTTTCGGCAAGCGTATCTATTTTTGTAGTGGCGTTTAATATGGCGGCAATATGTTTTTCGTTTTCTTTTGTATCTGTATGCTGCGCGAGAATCTCGCAGCGGCCAATAATATCCGCAATATGGTCTTTAAGGCTTATTTCAGCGGTGTATAGCATATTGCTGACATCTGCATCTTTGTGTGTCGATTTGTCGTTATTTGTGTGTAATATCTCACGTAATTTTTCGAATGCGGCGAATGTTACAAATGCGCCAAGTACACTTATAAAGTTAGCCTGTAATGCGGATAAAGACGTAATGCTGGCGCCGTAATATATATGGCTGGCCACTATAAGGCTTACTGATATAGCCAATAGTCTGAATAGGAACATGCTTGAGTGGAATGTTCTAAAAAAATGGTCTTGCTGATCTGTTACATTATTATCAATTTTCATTCGCGCCGCCTAGATATTTTGGTTAAACCTCTTGCGAAAGATGTAAAGATATCTAGATGCTATTTCCATATTACCTTGGGTTGCGTTACTTATTCTTTAACTTTAAGTCGCATTTTAGATAATTTATATGGCTGTGAAACCTTTTATTATATAGGGTTTTGTGGGCGCTCCTTGTTAATGCGCTGAATCTATTCATAAGAAGTTCTGTGGCGTTAATCTTTTTTTTACGATATGATGGGCAGTATAGAGCTGTAGAATACACGCGTCTTTTTCAAATTCTTTGGAGCAAATTCATGCGATTATCATTTCTTTCTTTTGTTGCAGTAGCAAGTCTATCTATATCATCAATGGCACAGGCTGACCCTAAATGGTCTTCTTGGGGTGGTTGGGATACAGGTTTTGGTGCGATGAATCGCGCGAATTATGATTTCTCACCATATTTGGATGACCCGCAGTTTTCGCATCCTTCATATAATGAAAACCGTGATTGGCAACCTGCGCATTGGGTTGATCAGTTTGATGGTGGCGCGGAAGAATTTATTCGCCGTGGGTATCATGCGGAAATTATTCATGATCAGAAAATGAAAGATGGCGTACCCGTTTTGGTTGTCGGGCCAAAGTTTTATAGCCTTTCTGCATATGATCAGCGCCGCTATGTGCGTACAGTCGATTATATTTATGGTACAAGCGCACATGCCCCGTTTGTTATGGTTGTACGTGACTGGAAATCAGGTCATGTTGTTGGTGCACTTGATAAAGACCATATTACATTCCAATAATTTTCATCTATACCGTGGACGCATGACGCATAACGCTTGATTCTTTATGGATATAGGACTAGAAATACCTCTTGTGAGGAGCAAGAGGTATGAACACATCAACATCTGAAATTGTCGAACCACAATCACCGCCGCAGCAAGATGCAAGCGTGCGTGATTATTGGCAGCTGCTAAAACCGCGCGTTATGTCGTTGGTGGTTTTTAGTGGTTTTGTTGGCCTGTGGATTGCACCGGGGCGTGAAGATATGCATCCGGCTTTGGCGGCCATTGCGATTTTGTGTTTGGCGGTTGGTGCGGGTGCATCGGGCGCAATTAATATGTGGTATGACCGTGATATTGACCGTGTCATGAAGCGGACGAAAAACCGCCCGATTCCTTTGGGACGTATTTTACCAGAAGATGCTTTAGGTTTCGCGTTAGTGCTCTCTGTCCTCTCTATTACCGTATTGGCGCTAGCCACGAATTATATGGCGGCGGGCGTATTGGCCTTCGCAAGTTTCTTTTATGCTGTGATTTATACGATGTTATTAAAACGTTCAACCGCACAGAATATTGTTATTGGCGGCGCTGCAGGGGCATTTCCACCAGTTGTTGGTTGGGTGTCTGTTACTGGGCAGCTCGACCCGATGGCGTTTTGGCTGTTTATGATTATCTTCTTATGGACGCCGCCGCATTTTTGGGCGCTCGCGCTTGTGTCAAATGAAGACTACAAAAAAGCGAATATTCCAATGATGCCTTTGGTCGCGGGGGATCAATCTACACGGGTACAGATGCTTATTTACGCGGCTATTTTGCTGGCTGTGTCGCTCGTCCCTTGGTTTATGGGCTATGCCGGTTTAATTTATGGCGTGTCGGCACTGGTGCTTGGCGGGCTATTCCTTGTCAGTTCAATTAAGGTTTTACTGGACAAATCTGATAAAGCTGCCAAACTTATGTTCGGGTATTCAATTCTGTACCTATTCTTATTGTTTTTTGCGTTAATGGTGGATCATGGTTGATAAAGACAACACAACATCTTCAGAAAGTGAATCTATGCAAACGGGCGTTTCTAAAAATCGTCGCGCACGAAACTTCATGATATTGGGTTTAATTCTTGGCCTCGTGGCAATTATATGGGTCGTCACAATGCTTAAAATCACAGGGGGAGCGTCTTAAATGTCTAAGGCTTTATCGTTCAAAACCGTTCTAGCTTGTTTTGTTTTGTCATTTGCAATTGCGCCGATGTCTTTTGCGCAGGATATTGATCCGATGGATCCGTGGAAGGAAGATCGCGCAGCACATCAGGAAAACATAGACGCGCAATATGAGAAGTATCAGGAACGCTGGCCTGAGTATTATAAAGAGCGTTATAAAGTTGATGGCGTTGGTGTGCAGGATAAAGAAGCCAAGCGTAAAGCCTATGAAGAAGCAAATGCACCTGTTGAGCTTTCTGCGGATGAAGACAGCGCTGCTGATGGCGAAAACGAAGAAACTGACGCGCAAGAATAATTTTTCATGTCAAAAGAAGTATCTAAACAGCGCAATGTTTTGCGTGACGAAGCTTTATATATCTTAAAAACAAACTCACGTGACAACCGTTATACTGTCCCGAGTGATCGGCTTTACCCCTATCAATGGAATTGGGATAGCGGTTTTATTGCGCTGGGGATCGCGACATATGATTTTGACCGCGCTGTGGCTGAACTTGAAAGTTTAATGGAGGGGCAGTGGCATAACGGGATGGTCCCGCATATTGTGTTCCATGAATTTGAAGAACATTACGCCCCCGGCCCACTGGACTGGCAAGTGCCAACAGGAACAACAACCAAAGCTGATGTCTGCACATCGGGCATCACGCAGCCGCCAATAATGGGCAGCGTTTTATGGCGTTTATATGAACGTTGTGATAATCGCGATGATTACCAACACCGTTTTAACCAGCTATATACGCAAATTAAGGCCTATCACGATTGGTTTATGGGACGTCGGACGAGTGCGCCTTCTCATGATTTGGTGAAATGTCTGCATCCTTGGGAAAGTGGGATGGATAATCTGCCGAACTGGGACAAGCTGGTTGATGAAGTGCCGCGCGGCGATACATCACAATTCCGCCGCAAGGATTTAAAAGGTGATAATGCATCTCAGCGTCCACATGATTCTGACTATCAGGCTTATATGTCACTTGTGTATCACTACCGTGCGATTGGTTATGACTCTGTTGATCTGCTGCCACAGGCACATTTTAAGGTTTATGATTTGGTGCTAAATTCTCTATTGTTGCGCAGTGCGCATGATATGGCGCTGCTGGCACAAGATATAAAGCCTGAACATGGCGTTTATTGGCAGGGGCAAATTCAGACTTTGACGCAGGGGCTACAAAAATTATGGTCGGAAGAGCACCATGCGTTTTTAAGTGATAATGCGGTCGATAGTACGCCTTTACTGCCGATTACCTGTGCATCGTTCTTACCGTTATTTGCACGTGCAGCGAATGAATCGCAGGCACAGCAGCTTGCGGATCTCTACCGTGATTGGCGCGATGTTTATCCGTATTCAGTGCCAACGACTGACCCACGTAGCAGTAAATTTGAAATGGAACGTTATTGGCGTGGGCCGATATGGATTAATACTAACTGGATGATAGCCGAAGGCTTTAAGGCTTATGGTTTTGACGATATAGCCGAAGAAATTCGCAATGATAGCCGTGCATTAATTGAACAACACGGCTTTTACGAATATTTTACGCCAAACGGCGCTAAAGGCCTTGGTGCTAGCCAATTTTCATGGAGCGCGGCGCTCGCGCTGTATTGGTTATTTTAACCTGTCTTTGGCGTAAAGTTTAACGCGGCACCATTAATGCAATAGCGCAGACCAGTCGGCTTTGGCCCATCTGGGAAGACATGCCCCATATGGCCACCGCATTTGGCGCAATGAATTTCTGTGCGCGCATAACCAATGTCATAATCTGTATCTTCGCCTAGGGCTTTCTCATTGATTGGTGCGTAAAAAGAGGGCCAACCAGAGCCGCTATCATATTTATGTTCAGATGAGAAAAGTTGTTCACCGCAACCGGCGCAGTGAAATACGCCTTGGCGCTTTTCATCATTCAGGGGCGATGTAAAAGCGCGCTCAGTGCCTTTTTCATGCAAGATGCGGCGCTGTTCATACGTTAGGCCGCATTTACCGCTAGAGCAATCATTCATTACCATTCTCCGCTATTGGCCATATCTTTCCACGGGGCTTGTGGCGGCAGGGCTTCGCCTTTTTGTAATAGTTCGATAGAGATATTGTCAGGCGAACGGATAAACGCCATATAACCATCGCGCGGTGGGCGGTTAATTGTGACGCCCTTGTCCATTAGGTCCTGACAGGTTTTATAAATATCATCGACGCGATAGGCGAGATGC
Organism: Alphaproteobacteria bacterium; assembly: GCA_002690045.1. Lineage (GTDB taxonomy): Bacteria > Pseudomonadota > Alphaproteobacteria > Micavibrionales > Micavibrionaceae > UBA2705. The sequence goes on from NZDE01000010.1 coordinate 208,427, forward strand.
CCAAAATTACGGCCGCCGTCATAGTCTTCACTATCCCAGTTATAAGTCAGTTCAACTAAGGGCGCTTTGTTCTGTTTAGCGCGTTCAACATCATTCGGGGCGGCAAGGAATATTAGTGTAAAGCGCCCAGCTTCATGTTCGCTGCGGGAGACTTCGATTAAACCAAGTTTATTGCAGTAGAAGTCGAGCGATTCATCAAGGTCTTTGATGCGCACCATTGTGTGTAGATATTCCATTATTCGTCCTTATAGTGTGATTCTGTTTCTATAAGGTAATGATAGGGCGCGGGCTGGGATTTTAAAGCGCAAATGTAAAAAAGACCACCAAATGGTGGTCTTTTTCGAGGGGGGTATAGTGAACGTGTTATGCGGCGATGGCTTCTTCGCCGTCTAATGTTGCTGCAATCGCGTGAATGACAGAGCCCACGCGGATAGCTGTTTGAATTTGTTCTTTGCTTAGGCCGTGCTTAAGAAGTTCGGCTTCATGCGCATCAATACACATGCCGCAGCCATTAATGGCTGAAACCGCCAATGACCATAGTTCAAAGTCGACTTTATCAACGCCGGGGTTACCAATAATGTTCATGCGTAGTTTTGCTTGCATTGTTTGGTAATCTTTATTCGATGATAAGTGCACGAAGCGGTAATAAATATTGTTCATACCCATGATTGATGCGGCGGCTTTCGCGCCATCAAAAGCGGCGGCGTTAAGGTAGCCTTCGGCTTCAGCAGAAATTTCTTTGATAACTGTGGCATTACGTGATGCCAATGCCGATGCCAAGAATGTACCCCAAAGTTGCTGTTCGTTTAGGCTTTCATCAGATGCAAGGCTTGAAAGGTTGAGTTTCAGATCTTTTGCGTAATCAGGGATTTTACCTTTTAAATTGTCTATAGACATTATGTGTTACTCCTAAAAAAGTTAGAAAAAAGGCCGACTGTGCTTAACAGCCAGCCCTCATTCGAGACTAGTTATATTGTGGCTGAATTATTCAGCAGCAATTTTTGTTGCTTCGTTCGCTACGTCGATTACATCGCCGCCAACTGGACGGTTACATGGGCATAGCTCATCAGTTTGAAGTGCGTCTACGATACGTAGGACTTCTTTAGGGTTACGACCAACGTTCAAACCGTTTACAGAAACGTGCTGAATGACATTGTGTGGGTCAACAACGAATGTCGCGCGAAGTGCAACGCCTGCTGAAAGGTCACGAATGCCTAGGCCGTCTACCAATGTGCCGTTTGTATCTGCAAATGACCATTGTGTAAGTTTCGCAAGGTCAGCGTGTTCACGGCGCCATGCAAGCTTACAGAATTCGTTATCTGTGCTGCCGCCAAGAACAACAACATCACGATCAGCAAATTCTTCGTTCAATTTCGCGAATTCAACAATCTCTGTTGGGCAGATGAATGTGAAGTCTTTAGGGTAGAAGAAAATAACTTTCCACTTACCTTCGAAGCTGCTTTCTGTGATTGTTTCAAACGCGCTTTCGCCGTTTTCTTCGTGTTTCATGAAACCAGGTTTTACGCCAGTTACTTCAAATTCTGGTAGTACGTCACCAATGCCTAACATCTATACTCTCCTTGAGTTTTCGGGTTTAAAAATCTTATGGTTCTTTTTCGCATGAGTCGCACATGAATTCAAACGAGTATTTTCACTTTTTCCTATCGTTTTTTTCGATAGCTGTGCTATATAATCTATCGGTATTATAAATAATATTTGGAGTGACTTATGTACCCAACCTTTAGGCAAATTGAATATTTACGTGCTGTGGCGGATACACGCTCATTTAGTGAGGCAGCTAAACATTGTCATGTAACGCAGTCGACCTTAAGTGCAGGAATTAAAGACCTTGAGAATATATTAGGTGTGCAGCTTTTTGTGCGTACTAGCCGTGAAGTTTATCTGACGCCAGAAGGGCATGTGCTTTATGAGGATAGTCATAAGGTGTTTGATGATCTTAATCAATTTGTGCAGACAGCGAAGACATTTGGGTCTGATAAAGGGGGTGTGTTACGTGTAGGAATTATTCCAACAATTGCACCTTATTTGCTTCGTCCAGTGTATCAGGCGCTGCATGAGAAATATTCTGACATGCATATTCATTTGCATGAGGATATTAGTTCGGCTCTAGTTGATGGACTTAATAAAAAGTCGTTGGATATTGTTGTGCTCGCTTTTCCTTATCCGATTGGCTCTTATGGACATGATATTATCGGTAGTGATCCGCTCGATTTAATTGCACATAAGGATTTTGATATAGGCGAAGCGGATAAGCCGATTACTTTGCAACATGTTGAAAACTTGCCGATGATTATGCTCGCCGATGGGCATTGTCTGCGTGACCATGCGCTGGCGGCGTGTAGTATTGGTACGCAGGATGTTAAGCCAAGTTATCAGGCCGTGACGATGGCATCATTAATGGAAATGGTTGGGGCGGGACTTGGTGTGACCCTTGTACCGCGCTTGATGATTGAAAGTAAGAACTTTGTGTTGCCTGATGGGGTTGTACGTTATCGCTTTGCATCTCCTACACCTGCACGGCAAATTGGGATTATTTGGCAAAGTGCGTATTTGAAAGAAAAGGCGATGGATATAAAGAATATTTCTCAAGACATGCTTTTGCGTTTGACATAAACCCTTTCTTTTGTGTAGGTTAAAGCAGAAATTAAGGAGTTTGAAATGAAGATTTGGCCTATGTTTGCTTTATGTGCAGCGCTTAATGGCGCTAGTGTTGGGCTTGAGTTATCTAGTGATGAAAAAGACTTCGGGAATGTTATGTTTCATGGCGGCTTGGCTCTATTATGGGGCAGTCTTGCATATGGGCGCTATCGTGAAGATGAAGCAAATAAGCCAGATAAAAAGAAAGACAAAGATAAAACGGATTTTGACCGTTTTGATATTATGTGATGATATGACTAGATCGGGGAGGATCTATGGAGATACAGCGCTTTCAAGATAGTGACATTTGTTACAAACAAACGGATCCACAAACATTAAAAACGGTTGCCTTTGTTCAACCTAATTGCCTTATTCCAGATGAAAAAGTTAGCATTGATGAAATGGTTGCCGCCGCACATGAATTGTCGCGTGAATTGGTTGATTTTAAATATAATAAGTTAAAAGGTATTGGTTGCAGCCAGATTGATACAAGCATCTGCGTCAATTATTACGGGACGATGTTTACCGTGACGCAAGATATGTCGCTTGAGGCTGCTAAAGAAGCCTATAACAAAGTGCTGCGGGATGCGCAGCGGCAAAAAATAGGGCTTAAGTTAGTATAAGAAAAAGGCGCTGAAATCAGCGCCTTTTATATTTTAAAGTATTTAGAAGCCGTATGACCAGCGGAGTGTTAAGCCATAATCTTGCTTCATTTGCGGGCCGTTTAGATCTTGGTAAATGGGGAGGTCAGCCTCAACGCCGAAAACATGGCCTTGCCATTCTGGATGACTTGGGCTGTAGTTTGCGAATAGGCCGACATTTCCCCAATCTCCACCGTAATTATCTGGGTTAGCTGTTGGCACAGGTGCGCTGATATTGGTATCGCGCCCCTCAATATCATCTTGTGTAGTGTAGCTTAGGCGAGAGCCCAAAATAAGGCCGTTATCGAAGCTATAGCCGCCCCAGAGGTGGAATTGATGTTTGTTGCCAAGGCTGTAGCCTTCGTCATTTTCATCTTCAAGGCGGATTTCCGCGGCATATTGTGCACCCCAACCCCAATGGCCTTGATTGCCGCTATAGGTTAAGCCTGGGTGAAAATCAATTGTGCCACTGCCAAGCTGCATAGCGTAAGGGAGGCGTAATGTCATCGTTGTCCCCATTGGCGTAAGGACTTCACCGTCTTCAGTAATGCTACCCGTTGGAAGGCTTAAGCCGGCGTTTAAAAGAAGCTGCGTATTTTTACCTTCATATAGGCGAATTACTGCGCTGCCTTTTAAGTCACCAATGCCGCCAGATGATGTTTCAAAGCTACCGATTTTATTACCCATCATGTTATAGGTATTATGGTCCATGTCTTTCTTCATATACATGGCCATACCCATAATGGTCATCCAGTCAGTTACGCCGTACATTGCGCCAAGCATGTGCATGTGCATGTCCATATCAACGGGCACTACGCGTAAGTTTGCTGGCGGTGCATAAGGGTTTGGTAAGGCAATGACCTCTGCATCACTTAGGTCATTTGTACCGTTGCGCATGTCTTCCATACGCATATAATTATAACGGTAGCTGACCATCCATTCGCCTTTGTCATGCAAATGTGTACCCATTAAGCTATTTGGCTCAATGCTCTTCGTATGGTCATGCCCAGTATGATCGGTACTCCCCGCAGACACGGACATGTGATGTGCATGATCATGATGGCTATGGTCTTGTGCTTGTGCTGTAAACGAAGTTGTTGTGAGTAGAAGCGCTGCAGATAGCGCGAGTGTTTTTTTGGAAATCATGTTTCTATCCTTAATATATATAATATATGAGTTGTTTGCTTTTTAGAGGATAGAAATAGCTGGTGGTGCACGCGAGTTTATGGTGTGTGTAGCAATATTTCTCGGGTGTGCTTTAAACTGTTTTGACTTTAATTGCGGCGCGGCATCGTGGATACTAACAGCATCAATAGATGGTGCATTTGATAGTAGGGCGCAGTGTTTTTGGTTGTGATGACAGATGAAACATGGGGCGAGGGCTTCATGTTTTTCCTGCTGTTCTTGGTTCTGCTGATCAATTTCTGCGCCGGTTCGGGCATCTATGTGTTTGATGCCTTGAGCAGTACAAATTTCTATACCAAGTTTGGCTTCAGCTGTACCAATCCATAGCGTGCTGAGCGCTGCTGTAAGGATAGACAGCAGCACAGTTAAGCTAAGAAGATTATTACGCATATTCCTGATCATTTCAGGAGAGAAAATAAGTCATATTAGGTGTGCAATCTACTAAAAAATTAACCTAAGCCCCAATCAACGCAGAGTTTTGCAGTTTTTACTACAGGCGCGTTGGCGGCTTGCGTAACCTTTTCGAGTTTCTCTGCATTGAATATACCGCTAAGCGCGTCTTTATAGGCCGCATTGCCTTTACCCGTAAGGTCAAATGTTATGCAGCTTTCATATTTATACTCACTAGCAAGAAATGGTTGATCAGCTGTGCGTGCATGTGGCTCAAAATCGCCTTCAAAACTTGTACAGGCAGAAAATGAGCCTGTTTTAGGGTTGTTGTGGTGGCGAACATAGTAATTTATTTCATTTTTGCCCTCAGCATACCATGCCTCTTTCCCTGATTCTAAAAGGCTTAGCATCTTAGCTTCGTTTTTATTGAAGAATTCTGCATAAATGGATGAACAAATAGTTTCTTGATAAACGTGATCCGTTGGCGCGGTTTTTAAATCGTAAAGGCTTGGCGTTTTAATCACAGGTGTCTGCGCATTCGGTTCTGCTATAACGATTGAAGATGTTGGTACTGCAGGCTGTAGGGGGGTGATTGTATTTGTATTTTCAACTTTATTGTTGGGTGAACATGCCGCGCAGGTGAATAAGGCGACAAAAGATAATCCGATAAGTTTTTTCTGGTTCGGCATGTTGTGCCTTCTTTCTTTTTATTATTAATGATCATTTTGGTAACATGAGCGCATCGTTATGTCAATGCGGTTAATCTTTCTTTTGATTTTTGTGACTAATAGCTTATAATTTCTTGCATTGCGTTCATTATTTTAGAGAATGGACATGTAAAATGGTCATGGCATGTATGCTTTGGACCTGTGTAATAGAACAGAAGTGTGAATATGGAAGTCTGGATTTTATTTAACGAAGAAGTCGAATCATCAACGGCTGAAGCTTTCGAAATACGCCGCTTTATGGCGGAAGGTCGTAATATGGGGATTGATGTAAAAGTCTTTCACCCTGAACAGTTTGATCTGTTGGTAACCGAAGAAGAAACAGATTCGATTTTGATTGATGGTAAACCCGTTTTGTTACCTGATTTTATGCTGCCGCGCTGTTATGTGGTGGATACAGGGTATTTCCCGCTGGCGATTCTACGTCAGTTTGAGCGTCTCGGTGTGCCGGTTTATAACACGGCGTCTTGTATTGAGCGCGTTGCTGATAAATTACGTACGCACCAGATTTTGGCGGAAAAAGGTTTACCGACCCCAACAACGATGCTCGCTAAATTTCCTGTCGATATTGATTTGGTTGAAGAACATATTGGCTTTCCAGTTGTTGTGAAGACTTTACTCGGCGTGAATGGCTCTGGCGTATTCCTTATTGAGAACCGCGAAGCCTTCCTTGATTTGATGAATCTAATTGGCGAAACAAACCCGAATATTCAGTTGATCTTCCAAAAATTCGTGGCGGCAAGTAAAGGCCGTGATTTACGCGTATTTGTTGTGAATGGCAAAGTGATTGCCTGTATGGAGCGCCGCGCCGCAGAAGGTGGCTTTAAGGCGAATTATTCGCAAGGCGGATCTGTTTTAGAGTTCCCGATTGATGAAGAAGCCAAAGAAATCTCAATAGCTACAGCTGATGCACTTGGCATCCAAGTGGCAGGTATTGATCTGTTGTTCACGGAACATGGCTATACAATTTGTGAGGCAAATACTTTCCCTGGCTTTAAGGGGTTAGAGAAAGCCTGCGAAGTGAATGTACCATATGAGATCTTCACCGCTATGCAAGAAGAACTCGAAGCCCGCGGCGGCCCACGCCGTGCACGTTTGGCGTAATTGGTTCTAATTATCTTTTGACATTTTTCATATTTTCTTCTATTGGTTGTATTCAAATCAACGGGAGAAAGAAGAATGCCTGCACAAAATAATAATGTGATAAATACGACATTAAATGAAACCTTCGGCGCAGAAGGCGATGCATTGACATGCTTTTTTAACGAAAGCGTTGAATATGGTTTAAGTCTTTTGTTGGTGGCGGCGCAAGATGGTGGCATTTCTTTAAACGCAGATCAGACCGCTTATATAAAGACAGAGATGATGGACGCTTGCCCAAATTTGAAAGAGCGTTTTGTCCGTGCCATTCAGGAAAGAAATGTTAAAACCGTTGCGGAATTTGATGCCTTGTATCAATATGACGTTTTCTTTGGCTTGGATCGTGAACAGACGATTTTAAAAGATTTAGTGCCTAACGCCTATGATGAACAAGCTGCGACAATACAGCAGTTGACTTTGGAATCCCTGTATCAAGTTGCAAAAGCTAAAATAATATAACGATACAAAGATAAGGTCTCATTATGTCCATAGATAATCAGAAATTAGAGAATTTTTTTAAACAGAACCCTCAACATTTGACGGAAGTGTTTGAGAAGGCCTGTAAAATGGTCGTGGATGAATGGAAAAGCAAATCGGAAAAGTCAATTTCAGAAGACGGTTGGGATCGTTTTGAGAAAGGCATCCTTGATGGAATGCCCTTTGCGTATCAAGAGTTAAAAAAGAGCGTAGCGCCTGATATTGATTTTGAGAGTGCATCCAGACAGCACGTTCTGGATGCTATATTACCTAGTATTGTGCGTGAAAGAAGAGCTGCATCTGTAGATGATGGTTTTTTTGATAAGTGGTCTCATAAGTTGAATGCATATGAAGGCTTGCGTACTGTTGCATTACAAGAAGCCCGAATATCATAAAACAAAAAAGCGCAGCCTAAGCCGCGCTTTTTATATACGTTTCATAAGCCAGTTTAATGGCGTGTTTCATCTCCGCCTTTATCTTTGTCAATATTCCCGCCGCGTGGAACGGATGTCGTTGGCCCTGCTGGCGCGGTATCTTCCTCACGAATAATATCTTTACCAGCAAGAAGGTCTTTGATTTCTTCGCCTGATAGAAGTTCATATTCAAGTAAAGCTTCGGCAAGTTTATGGAGGTCATCCATGTGGTCTTTAATGCATGTTGTGGCGCGTGTATAGGCTTCCTCAACAATGCGGCGGACTTCGCTGTCAATTGTTGCGGCTGTGGCGTCTGACATGTTCTGTGACTGTGACACTGAATGACCAAGGAAAACTTCTTCCTGATTGTTGACATAGCGTAATGGACCTAGCTTAGGGCTTAAGCCCCATTCAGTTACCATACGTTTTGCCATGTCAGTGGCCATTTGAATATCACTAGATGCACCAGTCGTAACTTTTTCAGGGCCAAAGATTAATTCTTCGGCAATACGTCCGCCCATCGCTACGGCTAAGTCTGCCTCGATCTTTGCTTTGGACATAGATATACGGTCACCTTCTGGAAGGCGCATAACCATACCAAGGGCACGGCCCCGCGGAACGATTGTTGCCTTGTGAATCGGGTCTGATTCAGGCTCGTTGAGCGCAACAATTGCGTGCCCAGCTTCGTGGTAAGCAGTAAGTTTCTTTTCCGCTTCTGTCATCACCATAGATTTACGCTCAGCGCCCATCATGACTTTATCTTTTGCGTCTTCCAAATCTTCAACGCCAACAACGCGTTTGCCACGGCGCGCGGCAAGCAAGGCTGCTTCGTTGACAAGGTTAGCAAGGTCTGCGCCAGAAAAACCTGGTGTGCCGCGGGCAATAACGCTCAAATCAACATTTGTTGATAATGGCACTTTTGCAGCGTGAACGCTCAAAATTTTCTCACGGCCCTTAACGTCTGGGTTTGGTACAACGATTTGACGGTCAAAACGACCCGGGCGTAATAGCGCAGGGTCAAGAACGTCTGGACGGTTGGTTGCAGCAATCAAGATCACGCCTTCATTGGCTTCAAAACCATCCATTTCAACAAGTAACTGGTTAAGCGTTTGTTCGCGTTCATCGTTACCACCGCCAAGGCCAGCTCCACGATGGCGGCCAACGGCATCAATCTCGTCAATAAAGATGATACATGGTGCGTTTTTCTTGCCTTGTTCAAACATATCACGGACACGCGATGCACCCACACCGACAAACATTTCAACGAAGTCTGAACCAGAAATGGTAAAGAATGGTACATTTGCTTCACCCGCAACGGCGCGGGCGATAAGTGTTTTACCTGTACCTGGCGGGCCAACGAGCAATGCGCCTTTAGGGATTTTACCGCCTAGGCGCTGAAACTTTTGTGGGTCTTTAAGGAACTCAACAACTTCTTCCAATTCTTGCTTTGCTTCGTCAACGCCGGCAACATCATCAAATGTTACGCGGCCTTGTTTTTCGGTAAGTAATTTTGCGCGCGAACGGCCAAAGCCCATGGCGCCGCTGCCGCCTTTGCCTTGCATTTGGCGCATGAAGAAAATCCAAACGCCGATAAGTAGTAACATTGGGAACCATGAAAGCAGTACGCCAACAAGGCTGATTTTATTCGGGTCTGAATGTTCAGCCTTGATGCGCACGGCAGTATCAGCCAGGCGGTCAACAACATTTTCACCCGGCGGGATAATGGTGACAAATTTTTCGCCAGTGCCGCTATATTCACCAATTAATTTTTGGTCGCGAATCAATACGCTGGTAATTGTGCCATCACGCGCTTCACGCATAAAGTCACTATAAGCAACAACATTACCCTGTGCATATTGCGAGGTCGCTGATTGTTGTGACAAGTTATAGAAGAAGGCGATCATTAATATGATGCCGACCCAAATTAAAATATGACGTCCAAATCCGTTCACGGTTGTCTCTTTCTACTTTCCAATAAGTTCACTGTTTATAACGTATACAGCACCCTAGCATATTATAGCCTATGGCTATTTATGCAAGATTTATAGTCGTTTGATTTTATTTTATGCTTGCACCTTATGTCGTCCACCTATTTCTATAGATTTCGTGCCAGCAGGTTTGCCTTAAAACAAACTTGAATGACTATGGTAGTTAGATAGGTTGCGCAAGCATAAAATCTATATAGTTACTCGACAGAAATGCATAGAATCTTCTTTTTTTCTTTTAATGACAGGTGACATTTATAGAGTGTCGCGCCTTTATACCCTTCTTTTTCTGAAATGATTTTGTCGTGTAGGTTTTCTAATTTCTCGCTATTGGGCGGGTAGGGCATGTGATTACCTTGCAAATCCTGCATAATGGTTTTCAAGATACGCAGCCTGATCTCTTCAGGGCATGATAGAAATGATGAAAAAGATAGGCTGTAACTTTGCTCATTTTGGGTGATTAGCATGTCGCTTAATGCTTGATGTGTGTAATGTTCTAACGCTGTATTTGCACGGTTTAGGCGCGTAATAAGTGTATCAACGCGGCGTGGTGAAAGGCCTTCGTCACTTAGGAATGGTTCGGCTTTACGGACACGGACGCGTTTAAATTTATCATTTTTATTTGACGGATCCTCGATCCACGCCATGTCATTTTCGCGTAGGTAATCTAAAATGGTGTCATGGCTGTGGTGTAATAGCGGGCGGATTTTGTTTATACCTGTGGGGGAGGTGGTTATTTCATCCATTGCACATAGGCCAGTTAAGCCGCTGCCGCTGGTTAGGCGGATTATAAACGTTTCAAACTGGTCATTTAAATGATGGCCGAGGAATAGCGCGGTAATATTATGCGCCTGACAATATGATTCGAGTAAGTCATAGCGTGCGTTACGGGCGCTTTCTTGAATGCGCGTTTGCGGTTTGTTAGCATCATTCCATTTTAGCGTATGATGTACCACATTAGGCCATGTGCTGACCCATGATTTGACTTTTTCTGCTTCGGCAGAGGATTCAGAGCGCAGTTTATGGTCTACCGTTAAGATATGGAGGGTTTTGTTCACCCCTTGACACCAATGCGCCAATAAATGCGCGAGCGCAAGGCTGTCCCCACCGCCAGAAACAGCAACGGCAATATTGTCGTTACTATCCAATAGCGTATGGTGGCGCGCCATTATTGTGTTGAATTCACAGCTGTTAAGTGGTGTATCCATGGCTCATGTTACAGGGAACAGCCAAGCTTTTTCGCTTCTTGCTTTGCACGGCTGACAACAGGTGTTTCTTGTGCGCCTTGTTTTACAAGCTGCATGAGCGCAATGCAGGCATCTTCTTTTTTCTCCATGCCAGCAAGCGATAGCCCCAATTTTAGTAAATAATCATCGCGCTTATTGCTTTCACTATGGTTTTGATAACCTTGTGCGAATACGCGGGCTGCATCACTGAATTGTTTTTGTACATAGTATGTTTCACCAAGCCAGTATAGGGCGTTTGGCACAAGATTGCTGTCTTTATGAAGGTCAAGGAAGGCTTTGAACCCATCCTGCGCGGCAGGGTAATTACCTTCTTTTAACTGCGCGAAGGCTTGTTCATAGTCTTTTGCATCATTTGCGCCGAAGGATAAAGTGCTATCCGCATTTGGTTGTTCAGTTTGGTCTGCAGGGGCAACGCTTGGTGGTAAATCACTGGCTTGTATGGCTTGCGCGTTATAATTTTGTGTGCCGAACTGTACTGGGCCATTTGGTGTTGGCGCCTGATACGTTAGCCCCGGTGGAACTTGCTGCGGTGAAAGGCCTGTTGCCTGTCCTGTGGGCTGCAATTTATTAAGGCGGAAGTTTAGTTCTTCGACCTGACCGGTGAGCTGCTGTAGCTGTTGTTCCATCGCGCTAAGGCGATTTTCAACGGATACGCGGTAATTGGTATCCATTCCTCCTGATTGTTCGTTCACAATGCTTGGCTGCTGTGAAAGGTCACCTTTATATACGGCGCGGGATAATGTGTTGATATCGCGCTCAAGACGTTCAATGCGCTGATCCATTTTATAATTTTGCGCAAAAGCAGAACCGCTCCCCATCAAGGCAGCGGTTACAAGACATAAAGATAAGTAAATTTTTTTCATCATATTATTCATTAATTTCTGTTCATGTAATGAATAACTATATAGGCAAGTTTGGGTAATTAATCAACCACTGTTACGCCGCGGCGGTTTTGTGCCCATGATGATGGGTTTGAACCCAATACAGCTGGGCGCTCTTTACCGTAGCTGATGACGTTAATGCGGTTTGCGTCTACGCCAAGTGCCATTAAGTAACGGCGCACAGAGTTTGCACGGCGCTCACCCAATGCAAGGTTATATTCACGTGTACCGCGTTCATCAGCGTGGCCTTCGATTGTGATTGTGATGTTTGGGTGACGGTTTAACCAGTCAGCTTGCATGCCCAAAGTTGCTTGCGCTTCAGCATTTAGGTCATAACGGTCATAACCAAAAAATACGCGGTCGCCAATATTCACAACTAAGTCTTGCTGTGTGCCTGGGGCTGGGCCATTTAATGTTGTTGCGTCATAGCCTTCCATGCCGTCTACGGCTGCGCCAGTGATACCTTCGCGTTCGCTAACAGAAAGGTCAGTTTGAGATGTATCGCCTGAACATGCTGTAACAAGAAGCGCCAAGCTTAAAACGAAGAGGTGACGAAATGACATTTTATAGGTCCTTTTAAAACTTTTTTATATTCAAACAGTAGACTCGAATTGATATGTAAGGATAGAAACTTGGCTATATTCCCGCAAGAGGCGTATATAGGCATCCCCATGTTTTATACCCAGTTTTATTTATAAACGCATGTGGGTTATAAAAGTTCCTGATGAATTTGTTCAATAAACATACGTGCGTCTGCACGGTCTTCGGCAAATGGGGTAAGCGTGATATAACGCTCTAATGTCTCTATGGCTTCTGCGCTGCGTGTGTTTTTGGCGAGGAGCACGCCTTTATCAAGTAGCAAGCGATATTCATTTGGTGCGATCATTTCGGTATGGCGCACGGTTTCTAGTGCAGCTTCGTAATCCTCTGCGGCGATTTGGCGCTTTTTGATGTTATTTTGTAAGCGAACGAGGATTTCGCGTTTGTTGGCGGATTGATAATAGGATTGGCTTAGCTCGGCATGAGGGCCCTTAACGTGTTTGATAAGGTCGCGGAGTTCCGCCGCACCTAATTTCTGCGCATTGTTGAACGGGTCAATTAGTAATTGTTGACCATTCGCATTTAACTTTACAATGAAATGACCTGGGAAATTAACCCCTGCCGCGTACCAGTCCAAACGCTCGCATATTTCGAGGTAGAGGATAGATAGCGCAACCGGTAGCCCCTTGGCATTATCCATCACATAACATATATCCGCATTATCAATGAGGTCGTAATTCTCGTCATTACCTGTATAGCCGTATTTATCGACAAATATGGTTTTAAGCGCATTATACCGCGCCTCACCATGGTCGCCACCTTGCTGCGCCAGTGTGTTTAGAACATCTTTTTGAAGGCGTTCGAGATGGTGGTAGTACCGGTCAAGCGAACGGGATGGGTGGCGCAATGCTGAAAAAGCGAGCGCCGTTTCAAAGAGAGCGATGTCTTCATCCGCGCGCGTTCCTTGCTGGGCTAAAAATGATTCAACATCTTCTGGCGTATTTTTTAACATTACACCGTACCTTATGCTTTAAAGGGATTCCTGATCCACTGGCTGGATCGGCATTGGCGCGGATGTCGCTTCGCTTGGTGTGTACTCTTGTTGCGTGTTTGATGTTTGCGGCGCTGTGCTGGAGTGCCCCATAATGCCTTCAACTTCTTCAACCAAACGAATATAGCTGACAACCTGCTGAACGTTTGAAATGCCACGGGCGATTTCAATGATTTTGTTGGTTTCAGCCTGTGAATGTGATGCGCCCATCAAATAGACAGTGCCTTGGACGGTATCAATTGTGTAATTGACAGATTGCACTTCTTTATCGAGCGTGATCTTTGCGCGAATTTGGGTGGTGATCCATTTATCGTTTAAGAAACCGCCGACGCCGCCGCTTTCGGCAACACGTATTTCATTGATGACTTGTTTAACGCCATTTGGCTGCCATGCAAGGCGGATGGCTTCAACGCGATGTTCTGGGTCTTGAACAACGCCTGTGACAAGGACACGGCCTTGCTGCACAGTAACATCAAGCTTGGAGAATGTGTCGACATTATAACGGAACCATAAATCGCTGATTTGCGTGCTGATCCAGAAATCTTTCGCGGATTGGTTAAGACCGCCTTCTTTTACGGCAGATACCCCAACAACGGCGCCCGCGCCCGTTGCCATGCCGAGCGGCGTACAGCCTTGTAATGTAAGTGCGCCGAAAGCCAAAAGAGATAAAGATAAATTACGCAAATAATGCATTGATACAGCCCTTGATAAGTTGCCTAGAGTATCCAAGCGTTTGGAATATGTTTTATATAGTATGGCGGTGCAACGGCAATAAAGTCAAAGCGAAGTGTAAATTTATCAGCATTTCTTTGCGTATAACGATGCGCATGGGCGATATAATGCTGCGCTGCGCGACAAATACGGCGCTGGGTTTTTGTTGGTACGGCGTGCAGGGCATCATGTTTGTTTTGACGGAACTTAACTTCGATAAAGGCGATTATACCGCGTCGCTGCGCGATAATATCAATCTCGCCTACTTCCGTGCGGTAGTTCTGCTCAAGGATTTTATAGCCCTTTAAGCGTAAATATACGCGCACAATTTTTTCAACTAGATAGCCGCGCTTGTGTGCGGCGCGGCCAGATGTGGTTGTATGATGTGAGCGTTGTCTATTCAGCATCTTTAAGGTCGAGGGCTTGTTGATAGATATCTTTTCGCTTGCGCCCTGTTAATTCGGTAATCATATCAACAGATTCGCGTAGGCTGTATTGTTTTAGATGCTGTATTAATAGCGACTCAATTTCGTTTTCTGTGTATTCGGCTTTATCCGTATTATTTGGCGGAGAGATAACTAAAACGATTTCGCCTTTTGGTGGGCCGTTTTCTTCAACATCTTGGATCAAAGCGCTAACTGGATTACGCTTAACTTCCTCAAATTTTTTGGTTAATTCACGGGCGATGGCGACGGCGCGGTCACCATAGATCTCATGAATGGCTTTAAGTGTAGCTAATAGGCGCGGCGCCGTTTCGAAGGCAATGAGTGTGGCTTGTATGTTTTTCCATTCGGTGAACAAATCAGCGCGGGCTTTGTTTTTGGATGGAATGAACCCTAGAAAGCAGAATTTATCACTGGGCAAAGCTGAAAGCTGTAAGGCCATTAACGGTGCAGATGCGCCTAGTAGGCTTGTAATGTAATAACCTTTTTGTGTGATGTATTGCACTAGCTTATAGCCAGGGTCAGATATAAGTGGCATACCTGCATCGCTAATTAAGGCAACGATTTTGTTATCTTCAAGTGCGGCGCAAATCTTGTCACGTTTACGTTCATCGCTATGATCGTTATAGGATAATAGCGGCGCTTTAATGCCAAAATGTGACAGTAACTTGCCGCTGACACGGGTGTCTTCACAGGCAATTAAGTCGGCGCTTTTAAGTAGGTCTAGGGCGCGTAGAGTGATATCTTGCAAGTTGCCGATGGGGGTCGCGACCAAATATAAACCTGATACAAAATGATTGGCGGAACTATGTTGTGCGGGGTTGACCATTGCGCTATGCTACTTTACCGTTTGTTTTTATTTTTCCTTTTTAATAGGGCTTGTCCGAATGTGCAAATATCTTTTTTCTAAAACCGTGATATTAATTTCTGCGCTTATGCTACTTGGCGCATGTGTCAGTTCGGGCGGATATAGTAATCCGTGGAAAATAAACAGTAAAAACTCTGCGACCGCACAGCAGGCGCCAAGTACATTGGCTGATCCGAATATTTGGGCAGAACAAAATAATGGTCAGACCGATAACGGTGAGATGATTTTATCTGCTAATGGGCAGCAGAAACCTGCAGGAAGTGAATATTACAGCCCATATCGTGGGAATGTTGATTATGGCGCAGATGGTTACACTAATAACCTACAGATGGATAATAGTTTATATGGGATGCCACCTAGCCCCGCAGCATCGGTGCGTGTGGCTTTACTTGCGCCGATGAGTGGCCAAGCTGCGCATTTGGGGAAAGCTTTTGTTAATGCAAGTCAGATGGCGTTGTTTGATTTAAAAATGGCTGATTTTGAAGTCGCGCCTTATGACACAAAATCAACACCGCAAGGTGCAGAAGAAGCCGCGCGTCAGGCGATAAGTGACGGCGCATCATTAATTATCGGACCGCTTTTTGCGGATTCTGTTCGCCGCGCACGCGCTGTGGCATCACGGCACAATGTCTCGGTCTTAGGGTTTTCTACGGACTGGACGACAGCGAGTAGTAATAGCTATGTTATGGGCTTTATGCCGTTCACACAGGTGCAGCGTATTGTTCAGCATGCCGCGCAAAAAGGGTATCATCGCATTGGCGTTATTGCGCCAGATGACGTTTATGGGCAGGCTGTAGTGAATACTTATTTAGAAGAAGCGACGCGCTATGGTTTGGATACGGTTAGCATCTTGCGATACACGGCAGGGCAAGATGACATTTCGCTACGTATGCGCGAATTTTCACAATATGATTCTCGTAGAGATGAAAAGGGCGAATTGTTTGAGCGTTATGAGTTGCCTTTTGATGCCGTATTAATGGCGGTTGGTAGTGAGCAAGCCATAGCGATTTCTAATTTGTTGACCTTCCATGATTTAGACCCGCACCGTGTGAAACGTTTGGGTACAGGTTTGTGGGATGATCCTGCCTTGGCGGGAGAAGACAACCTGCGCGGGGCGGTTTTTGCTGCGCCATCACCAAATCTTCGTCAATCTTTCGTGTCACGTTATAAGATGCTTTATAATGCAGAGCCGCCGCGCTTGGCTTCGCTTGCATATGATGCAACGGCGCTGTCGATTGTTTTGGCAAAACATGGTTTAGGGCAAAATGGTGTGCCGGCCTTTGGACGTGATTATTTGACTAATCCAAACGGGTTTTCAGGTGTTGATGGTATTTTCCGTTTTCATAGCAATGGTCTAATCGAACGCGGCTTGGCTGTGTTGGAATTAGACCGCGGGCGCATCAAAGTCATAGAAGATGCCCCTTCGACCTTTATGCGCCCACGTATGTAATATAGTTGTTATTGCGTAATATACAGGTTAGATAACTCTTTACTGATTTTCTCGAACGTGTCGATCAAGTCCTGTTGATCTGGTGCATCGAAATATTTTGTTGCATCTGATGCGCAGCGTTCGTAATACCCTTTGGTATTGCTGCTGATATTACTGGTGAAGGTAACGGTATAGATCTGAATACCTTTTTGCTTCATTTCAGTACAGGTTTCTTCAAAACGTTCATTTAGGTCACTAACCGAAACACTGTTTCGACGCGCACCGCCATAGGCGCTATAATATGGACTGGTCGTGTTGTTGCCATCTGTCATCATGACGACAACCTTTTGCCAGATAAGGTCTTCAAACGAAGCGCCTTCGCGGAAGGGAAAGTCAGGGGATAGCATACGATACCCCCAGACCATGCCTAAGTTACCATGCGTATTGCCATCCGCCTGCAAAAGCGTTATGCGATCTTTCAAATAATCTTTATCTGTTGTTAATGGCACAACATATGCTTTGTTACAGCTATAGTTTGGTCCATATCGGTTGTTATAATAACTGGCATTGTTGCGGATGCTTCTACTGTCTGAATCGTTGAAATACGCGCGGAACATGTCCCATTCCCAGTCATCATCACCATCAGTTGTGTCGTCAGGGTAGTTGCGCGCTTCTATGCAGCCCCACCATTCATATAGGTCACTTTGGTCAAATTCGATGCTGGATGATGGGTCGATATAACGGTCGGGGTCTGGCGCGACCACAAATGGGTCATCATAATTGTCACCATCAGGCGTAACGCCAAAACCATATGGGCCAACATTTACCGCAGAGCTGTAAGGCACCATGCCCATCTTAATCGTGTCATCTTCAGTTGCGCGATCGTACAAAATGTCTACGAAGTTTGTAGAGGCGGTGCGTAGCGCGCTAATGTTATTATTTGTACTCATCGAACCTGTAACATCTAGTACAAGCATTACTTCAAGGCCGCGGACTTCGCGTACAACATTCGTGTCAGTATTCGCTTCGGCGGTATTAATGCCTAGGATATTGAGGAATATGGTGTCGACATAAACTGATGCAGATACCGATAAGTTATTTTCGCCAATCTCAACGACAATATCCTTAATCTCGCCAAGTTCATCGTCAGAATAGTTTGCACGTATGAAATCATACACACGCTCGATGATTTCAGCCTCTGTCAACGATGAAGAGCCTGCGGCTGCTAAAGCTGCGGCATCGATAGCATGTTCAAGACGTTTTTTAGCCAGATAAATTTGACCGGCATCAATTGCCATTCCCATGGACCCTAAAATGGCCGGTATACATAAGCTAATCATTACAGCAGATGCGCCAATTGTTGACGTGATATAGCGGCGTATTTCCCTGCTGTATAAATTTTTTAGTTTGTTTGTTAAATCGATCATTTTTTCCTCACACACACCCGTTTTATTCGAAGTATACTACGGAGCTTTTGCGCCCTCTTGTATAAGCAACTTCTTCCATATTGAATTCAGGAATTAAGAATTCGTAAAAGAAGGGGATATAGCGATATTGTGTCGCCACCCCTAAAACACCTTCACCAGGATTGGCAAGCTGGCTCATTTGAGACTCTACATCTTTGCTTCCTGCATAATTGGTTGATGTAAACTCGCCTTCGGTGACCATTTCGCCGTCATTGTCAAAACGCACACTTACAATGTCGTAGGCCAATGGTGAGCTGTCATATGGTGATAGCGCTAAATGGCCTGCTTCTACCGCATCATCAATATCTTGTTGAGAAGCAATAGGTACGCGAGCAATTAAGTCTGCTGTAATTTGTGATGCGGTCATGACTTTCTGGTTAATAATCATGGCTTGCCCCATATCATATGTTCCCATAAGCAAAGAAAAGAGCACAGGGAAGATCATCGCAAATTCGGTTGCTGCAAATGCTTTTTCTTCTTTTAACCATTTTAATGCGGTTTTTAACATTGTTGCGTCCTTTTATTAATCTTAGTCGTCTTCGAAATCATATGGTTCGGTTTGCAGTACAATAGTTGACATCATTAAGCGCGTATTTTTACCGGGGTCGCCAAAGAAGTCGCTAATGATCGGAGTTTTTAATGGATAATCATATACTGCACGGATTAGCACAACATCACTAACACCGCCTGGGTCAAAACCTTGGCTCTGGAATCCGCCATCGTCATCAAAATTCGCACTATTACCTGCTGCGCCACCCCAGCCATCGCCAATTTGAACGACTTCGTAACTAATGTCATCACAGCTTGCAAGGACGCTCATCGCATCGCATAAAGCATCTTCAAACATGCTTTGCCCGTCTGCGCCCGCTTGTTGAACTTGACCGGTGCGAACAAGGCGTGATGCGTCTGATGTCGCGCCTTCTAATACAATTGATGTTGTAAACATTAGGGCAATTTCGATGATGCCAATCATAAAATAGCATAATGGCAGCGCGATAAACGCCATTTCAATCGCGGTTGCGCCGTCGTTCTTCTTGATATAGCTGTCTAGAATGTCTCTTATGTTTCTCAAAAGCACACCACCGGAAAAAATAAGATTTTGATAGTTGTATCAATTTTCTTAAAATTTTCGTTAAATTTACCTCACAAAAAAACATGCCTAATGACATGTCCCACATAGATAGATGTTACATGTTTTGTGTTGCAAATTAATTAATAATAGATTGTTTTTTATTGATATTTTATATGTATTTTAAGCGGGGGGGCGGATTGAGTCCATTTCAATAGGGAAGCCATCTTCATCTAATTTAACATCGCCGGTCACTTCTGGTCCCCATTGCTCCTTTAGTGCGGCTTTACGGTCTTCGATGGCGTTCACACGTTTTTCGGCTTTTTGGACCATAATGTTGGCGACAATGCCTACTACCGCCCAGTTGATCAGGTAGCCAATGCCTGCGGAAGCATAAATAATTACAATTGTAGCAGGTTGAGAAACGGTCTTTAGAGCAAAGTCAATTGTATGGTTGGTCGTGACGAGGTCTAATAAAAATGGGAACGCGCCAGCAAAGTTTAGGAAGGCAATGGAAAAGCTGCGTAATTTTTCTTTGCTACGGTCAGATATGGCGGCTACAAATGTGGGCGCCATTGCAATCATAAGGAACACAGCCGATGCCATAAAGACAACGCCCATAATTACAGTAGCAGCAAGTAATAGCTGTCCTTTAAAGCCGAGTTTACTTTTTTTCTTTTTCAGCTTCTTTTTTGCCATGATTAGAAAATTCCGCCTTTAGAATATTGTAAGAAGGTTGCAGCAAGTATCACAAGCGCAGTAATTATGCCCGATATTATGGCGGCAACTTCAAAGCCAGTTCCAAATCCAAATTTTGGATTATTTGTCAACTGGTGCTCTAAATGTGCTTGTTCATCGCTTATTGATTTATATTCGCGCAATGCATTAATAAAACGGGTTTTGTCTTCTTTTTTACTTTTCTTGTTGTTGATAAGACGCTCTAGCTTGGGGATGCTACCATTGTCTGCAATACCCTCAGCGGTTTTTTTGAGCTCTTCTTTCTTTTTTCGGTCATGTGTGCGCTCAAGAAGCGGGGTGAGATAAACAAGAAGCCCGCGACAAAGATTTGGTAGGCCCCGCATGCCCGCGCGTTCTTGGATGTTTGAGAAAATCTTGAGTAGCGCAGCTTTTGATTTATGCACTTCAAAGGAATTTAATTCCATTAATTCGCTTTCAATGACTTTTTTGTCGCGCGCCATTAGGAAGGAAATAATGTGTTTATCATAAAATCCGTCGGTTTTCTTTGTTTTTGCGCACAAATCGTCTAGCGCCATAAGCAAGTCTTCGGGTGAGCGAACGCAATAATTATTCAATATTGGGCTAAGGCAGGGGGCCTCGGGGCATAAATAATATAAATTTCCTTCAACACCAAAGCCAAGCTTTTTATGCATGGTGTTGGCTTGTGCTGATTCAAATTTTTGTTTCAGATTCTGTGTTTCTGTACCTGTGTGCTCTGCAATTTTTGCCCAAAATGCGACTAAATTATACTTGATTATTTCTTCTAAAGCTTGGGTATTAGCGTGGTTACCAAATAAATATGCAGCGAGATAACCAACCCCTTCTGGCATCGCTTTTAAGTTCTTATAGATTATAGGGGCACCGGGGAAGAGCGTTGTGATAGTCTTGCTGAGCAGGCGGTCAGGATAATTTCCGTCTTTGCCATGTAGCTCAGCTGAATGTTTGGCATCATGAAAATCGGTTGTGATCTTGTCATTGGATAATGAGCGTTGAATCCATGTTTCAAAAGCTTCATCTACAATTGTATCTTTTGCTACCTTTGGATTGAACTGTAACTCATAAGCAAAACTTTCTGGACGTATTATTTTATAGCCTTCGTAATCAAATGCGCGGACGGCTTTTGTGCGGGCGGTTTTTTGTTTTTTTGGGGCAAGGCGTTTGCCATCCATCCAAGCAAGGACTTCTTCAATTGTCCATCTTTGCTGCCAGTCATCATGTAATAGGCCGCGGACTAGCTCCATTAACGGGCCAGTTGTGCGCTGATGCGTTGTGAAAAAGCTATATGTTCCATGCTCTACGCGTTGGCGAACCATCTCTTCTTCGCGCATATCTGCAAAAGGATCTTCTTGTCGCATTAATGTTAATATGGTTACGCCTAAGGCGAATATATCATCGGAAAAATTTGAAATTCCGCGCGCATATGGGGGGCATATGGCTTTTTCGATGGGCATATATATTGATGGTTGATGATATGTTGGCGGTGCAGATAGAGCCTCGCCTAATATGATGTTCTCGAAATTGTTTGCATTGCCATCATAAATATTTGTGGCGCGTATGCCGCCGTGGATTAAATCTGCGTCCCGAAGTTCCAATAGTAAAACAACTAAAGGCTTGATAACGGCGTTCATCAAACGCTCCTGTTTCATACCCATTGCCTGCGGTTGGTCAGGTGGAAGAATTTTATTCCCTAACGTGTCTTCATAGACAAATACGTAGCGTTGTCTTTTTTCGGGTGGCCAAAATGTAACGCCAGAAGCTACGATGCGTACAATGTTCATATTAGCAAGTTGAGAAAACTTGCTTGTTAAAAATGTACGCGGAACAAGAAAATTTTCACAAATAAGCGCAAAGCAGCTTTTTCCGCTTTTCAGGCGTGCAGCATATGCTTTTATATCGCCAGAATCATATTGCGGCATAGGTTGGTCGCACATAATCTCGATATCACTGCCGAGCATGGTGATATTTTCAGGGGGCGGCGCGGGCTTGTTTGCCTTTATTTTGCCGTTTGATTCCTCTGTGTTTTGCGCTTTTTCTTCGTCTTGTTTTTCTGCCAAAACGGACCTCGTTATCCGGCTGTTTAATGTGGGAGTGTGTGAATCCTTCACATCTTATCCACTTATTTTACTTGGTTTTCGATAAATTTAAAACCCTTCTTTTCGTGCCTTTTTATGCTTTCTTTACAAGATGGATTATTTTATATCTAATGGCTTTGTATTAATAATTTATTATAAGCGGCAAATTAAACGCAGCATGGTGGCGTAATGAAAAAGAAATATTTTGGTACAGACGGTATTCGGGGGTGTGCAAATAAATTCCCTATGACCATTGATTTTGCGCAAAAAGTGGCTGTGGCGACTGCGGCACGTATGATCGTTGGTAAAGATCAAATTCAAACGAAGCGTGTTTTGATCGGTAAGGATACACGGGAATCTGGTTACATGTTGGAGCAGGCTTTGGCTTCAGGTTTTTTGGCTATGGGGGTGGATGTCATTCTTTCTGGCCCGATTCCGACGCCAGCGGTGGCTATGTTAACGCGCAGTTTGCGATGTGATCTAGGGATTATGGTTTCTGCATCTCATAATCCGTATCAAGACAATGGTATTAAGTTGTTTGGTGCGGATGGATATAAATTGTCAGATGCTAAAGAGCACGAAATCGAAACTTTTATTGAAAATGGTTTTGATGACAGTGTCTATGATGACGAGGCCCTTGGAAAGGCAAGCCGCTTGGATGATGCGTTGGGCCGCTATATGGAATATGTTAAGTCTGCGGTGCCACGTTTCTTTGATTTCTCAGGCCTTAAAGTCGTGGTGGATGCGGCGAATGGTGCGGCTTATAAAATCGCGCCTAAACTTTTGTGGGAGTTAGAAGCTGAGGTTATTGCCATTGGTGATAAGCCGAATGGCCGCAATATTAATGAGGGCTGCGGTGCAACAGATACGGCAGCTTTAAGTGCGGCTGTTCTGGAACATAAGGCTAATATCGGTATTGCGCTTGATGGTGATGCGGATCGCTTGATTGTCGTTGACGAAAAAGGGCAGGTTGTTGATGGCGATCAGCTTATGAGTGTCCTCGCTTTGGAAATGCACAAAAGTGGCGAGCTTGCACATGATACGATTGTAACAACGGTGATGTCCAATTTAGGGATGGAGCATTTTTTAGCTTCGCGTCAAATCCACATGAAGCGTACATCTGTGGGCGACCGTTATGTGATGGAAGAAATGCGCGCAGGGCATTTTACCTTGGGTGGTGAACAGTCAGGTCATATTATTCTAGGACATCATAGCACGACAGGGGATGGCTTGCTCGCAGCGATGAAAATCTTACAGGTTTTGAAGACGAGTGGCAAAACGGCAAGTGAAGCCCTTAATGTTTTTGCGCCATTCCCACAGGTTCTCAAAAATGTGCGTTATGAAGGTATCTCTCCTTTAGATACAGATAAAGTTAAGCATGCAATTGAAGATGCGGATAAGCGTTTGGCTGGAACGGGGCGTGTTTTGGTGCGCGCATCTGGAACAGAACCATTGATACGCGTTATGGCAGAAGGCAAAGACACAGGTGAGGTTAATGCTGTAGTCGATGCGCTGTGTAATGTGATCGCAGAAAAATAAATATAAAGTACTTTTTTTGTGCGGTGCGTCCTTGATAAATTGACAATATCTGAAATTATTACTTTACTTTTTTGGGATTTTCGCTAGTGTGGTTGACTGGATATTCATAATAAATATCTTGACCTAATTCGGTCGCAAATAAAATAAGAGCGTTATAAGCTTAAGCCAACAGGCAAGAATAAAAGAGTATAAACAGGGAGATATAATTCATGCAGCATGATTCTGCTTACGCCGCTATTGAGCGTCTGATTGTCGACAATATAAACATGTTTAAAGTAGATGAGGCATCAGAGCTTGTTGTCGCATATGCAATTATGCAGGATCATCAGGTCGAACAAGTTGTTGAAATGTTTGGCACTGATGTATCTACGAATGTGTATAATAATTTGGCATTAGCGGCCAAAGAAGAGGGCCGTCGTCAACGTCAACAAGGCGGATCTACGGGCTTTCGTCCACAAACAACAAAGTTTAATATGAAAGTTCAGCCCTCTGTACAGAAGGTGCTTGATGCTTGGCGCGCAGATCGTCAAAAAGATCCGTCGATCTCTCCTGCGGAATTATTGGCGCGTTTACTCGAGGCGCACCCAAAATCTGAAACATTTAATTTGTTTAAGGCTGAAGGCGTTAATCCTAAAGGTGTGCGCTACGTTATTGATAACCACAAGCCACCACCACCAAGTGTAACGGGCATTAAAAAGTTCTTTGAACACAAACTGCTTAATAACATGAACAAACAGGCGGCAAATGATGAATTTGAACCGTTCTTTGGTCGTGAAGAAGAAATCGAGAAAATGGTGCGTGTGCTTTCACGTCAACGTAAGCCAAATGTTGCTTTAGTAGGTGAAGCTGGTGTTGGTAAGACCGCGCTTGTTGAGGGCTTGGCAAAACGTATTGAAGATGGCGATGTGCCAGAGGTTCTTAAAAACGCACAAATTGTAAGCTTGGATGTTGGTGATTTAACACAAGGCACCAAATATCGCGGTGATTTTGAAAAGCGCGTGAAAGAGCTTGTTGAAAAGCTAAAAGAAGAAGACGATGTGATCTTGTTTATCGATGAATATCACACCGTTGTCGGGGCTGGTTCTGCTTCTGGCAGTCAACTTGATTTATCGAATATGCTAAAGCCGCTTCTTGCGCGTGGTGAAATTCGTATGATTGCGGGCACAACGCCTAAGGAATATAAGAAAACAATTCGTAAAGACGCGGCGCTTAAACGCCGTACGCAAGAAGTGCGCGTCGAGGAATTGAACGAAGGCTATACGATTATGGCGTGTCGTAAATCTGTTGATGAAATGCTTTCTAAGAAGCATGGCGTTGAATATGATGAAGATGCGATCGTCGCTGCGGTGCGTATGTCTAAACGTTATATGCCAGAAGGCAAGTGGCCTGATTCGCCGCTTGATATTCTGGATGATGCTGGCGCACATATCCGCGTGAAATATGATGATGTGAACGAACGTGCAAAGCAGCGCGTTGACGTCGGCATGATTATGCAAGTCATTGCTGAAAACACAGGGATTGAGACAGCGCGTCTGGATTCTGGTGATGGCGAACAGCTTAAGGGTTTAACTGATGAGTTGAAGAAAAAGGTCTTTAACCAAGATGAACCTGTTGAAGCATTGTCACGTGCATTTAAACGTGCAAATGCGGGTATGGGGCGTTTGAACGGTCCTATGGGCGTTTATGTTTTTGCGGGCCCAACCGGTGTTGGTAAAACAGAAACAGCCAAAGCGCTTGCGGAGATGACCGGTATGCATTTTGCACGCTTTGACATGACTGAATATGCGGAAGAACATTCCGTTGCACGCCTTAAAGGTGCGCCTCCAGGCTATGTTGGTCATGATGAAGGTGGTCAGTTGACTGAAGAAATTCGTCAGCATCCATATTCGGTTATCTTGCTTGATGAGATTGAGAAAGCGCACCCAGAAGTGCTGAAATTGTTCTTGCCAACATTTGATGATGCGCGCATGACGGATGGCGAAGGCAATACAGTTGACTTCCGCAATACGTTCTTCATTTTAACTACAAACTTGAAGAATGAGCATGCAGTAAAACGTAATGTTGGGTTTAATACGGTTGATGATAAGGATGCTAGTCCATATTTAGCTGCGATTAAGCAAAGATTCCCGCCAGAGCTTTATAACCGTGTGGACGACTTCTTTGAATATAGTGTGATGGATAAAGGCACAGCACGTTTGGTGCTTGATAAATTTATCAAACAGCGTGCTGATCAACTATTTGCTGATCGTGCTATAGAGCTTAATGTGACAGATGCGGCGCGCGACTTTATTGTTGATGCTGCATATGACGCTGAAATGGGCGGTCGTCCAATGAACCGTGCAGTCGATAAATATATCGCAACAGATGAAATGACAGATGCGATTTTGTTCACTGATCTTAAAGAAGGCGGCGCGATTAAAGTTGATTGTGTGGATGGTGCGCTTAAGCATGATTTTAATGCATCATCTAAGAAGGCGACGAAGCAGGCCAAGGCTGTGAATGATAACAGCAATGCGCCAGCCCAGAAGCCGTCAACAGGCACAGGGCCATCAACACAGCCGTAAATGTTGTGATCATATGTTTTCTAAAAACGCGCCTTTTATAGCGCGTTTTTTGTTTGCGCCGTAAAAATTGATTCAATACTTGACGAAAGAAAACAGATATGCGAGTACTAAGCGTAATTTACTGGTCGTCAGACATATTTATTTTTCCCGCCATAAATTACATCTAGTTGAATGCACCGCAGTTTTGCGGGGCTTCGTGTGTGTTGTATAAACGATTTGCAAATAAAGGAAATCTTGAAATGGCAAATGTTGCGGTTATTGGTTCTCAATGGGGTGATGAAGGTAAAGGTAAGATCGTCGATTGGCTATCTTCACGCGCCGATGTGGTTGTGCGCTTCCAAGGTGGTCACAATGCGGGTCACACTTTAGTGATTGACGGCGTTGAATATAAGTTAAGCCTTTTGCCATCAGGCATTGTGCGCGGCGGTAAAGTTTCTGTCATTGGTAATGGCGTTGTGGTTGACCCATGGGCGCTGCTTAAAGAAATTGAAACAGTGCGCGCAAAAGGCGTTGATATTGGCCCACATAATTTGAAATTGGCTGAAAACGCGAACTTGATTTTGCCGGTACACCAAAAACTAGACGCCGCATTAGAAGCCGCGCGCGGTAAGGTGAAAATCGGTACAACAGGCCGCGGTATTGGCCCAGCTTATGAAGATAAAGTATCGCGCCGTGGCGTGCGCGTATGTGATTTACGTGATGAAGCTTTGCTTAAAGAAAAGATTGAAAATCAACTTCTTCACCACAACGCGTTGTTAAAAGGCCTTGGCGCGGAAGAAATTGATGCGGGCGGCGTGATTAATGACCTTATGGCGATTAAAGATCAAGTCCTAGAATATGCTGATGTTGTTTGGAAAACATTGGATGATGCGAAAACAGAACGTAAGAAAATTTTGTTTGAAGGCGCGCAGGGCATTATGCTTGATGTTGACCATGGAACATATCCATTTGTGACATCGTCTAACACAATTTCAGGTCAGGCGGCTACAGGTTCAGGCATGGGGCCAAAATCAGTTGGTTATGTTCTGGGGATTACTAAGGCGTATACAACACGCGTGGGCACAGGCCCATTCCCTACAGAATTATTTGATGCCGATGGCGAACGCCTTGGTGAGCGCGGCCATGAATTTGGCGTGGTTACAGGCCGTAAACGTCGCTGTGGTTGGTTTGATGCTGTGTTGGTGCGTCAGGCGCTGACAATTGGCGGTGTTGATGGTATCGCATTAACGAAGCTTGACGTGCTAGATGGGTTTGAAGAGCTGAAAATCTGCGTTGGTTATGAAATTGATGGTAAAACATATGATTACTATCCATCTTCACAGCTTGAGCAAGATAAAGCGATACCTGTATATGAAACAATCCCTGGATGGAGCGAAAGCACATATGGCGCGCGCAGCTGGGCAGATCTTCCTGCGGCAGCCGTGAAATATGTTCGCCGCATTGAAGAGCTTATCGGCGTGCCAGTGGCGCTCTTGTCCACTAGCCCAGAACGCGATGATACAATTTTGGTCACAGACCCATTCGCGGACAAATAAGAATGAAAGAAAGGGCGCTTAGTTAAGCGCCTTTTTTGTTATTACATCTTTACAGCTATAGCGCATGATCGTATTTTAGCGGCGTATTCATTGGTAAAGGGCGAGTGTATAATGATTAAATCAATCTTACGTTGGGGCAGCTGGCCATTTTTGATGGTGACGTGTTTGATGCTGTTTGGCGTCGGCATGGCGCTCGATTTGCCGATTATATTTTTTAACCTCGCTTATGTGTATTTGGCACTCTGTCTGTTTTTCTTAGAACGTTTTATGCCGCATGAGCGCGCATGGCTCGGCAGTGACGGTCAGCTTGCACAGGATTTATTGCATACTTTAAGCTCAAAAGGGCTCGTGCAGGGGCTGTTGATGTTTGGTGGTGTGATTGGTCTGTCTAACTGGCTTGTCCCTGCGGCGGAAGCGTCACGGGGTATATGGCCGCATGAATGGCCAATCGCGGCGCAGGTGATCTTGGGCGTTGTTGCAGGTGAATTTATGCTCTATTGGGCGCATCGTCTGGGGCATCGTTGGCCGCCTATGTGGGCGTTTCATGCAATTCACCATAGTGTTAAGCGGCTTTGGATTGTAAATACAGGGCGTTTTCATTTTATTGATAGCCTCATTTCAATTGTAATGGCGCTTGGCTTGCTTATCTGGCTTGGCGCGCCGATGGAGGTTGTGAAGTGGTTGAGTGCCGTGACGGCCTTTATTGGGCTGCTCACACATTGTAATGTTGATATGAAGTTCGGGCCGATTTCATGGCTGTTTAATACGCCCGAGCTGCACCGTTGGCATCATAGTAAAGATTTGCGCGAAGGTGATAAAAATTACGGTGAAAATGTTATGCTGTGGGATTGGGTGTTTCGCTCTTATTTTAACGAAGACCGCCGCCCACCTGTTGATATAGGGATTAAACAGCCTATGCCTGTGCCGTTTCGCCATCAATTACTTTATCCATTCCGCCGTAATTATTACCATTCGCTGAAATTTAAGCGTATGGATAAAGACCCAAATGTATTTTATTAATTTACGTTAACCATTTGTTAACCATTTCTGTACTATAAATATCAGCCCTACAGGACAAGGTAATAGAATGTTTAACAAATGTGATTTTCTGATCGGTGACGACAAATCTGTTGTTGTCGTGGTGCCACAAGCTGTGCCAAAAGGTGAACAGGTGACGATTCGTATTTCAGATGACGTTGTGTCATTTTATAAAGCGGGTGAGATTCTTTTTGGACGCGTTGAATGTGCCTGCGTCAAAACCCTTCGTTGTCTGCGTAAAAAGCAGCGTGTTGGCTTAATTGAAGCGCTTGATGGGAAGATGAATTTTCCTGTTTATATTGCTGCAACGGCAAAAATTGTGACGGATATTCGCAGTTTTGCTGAGTATGAAACGCGCGCGGCATAGCATACGTCTACCCCAACGTCTGAATGGTGACGTTAGGGCAGAGAAAAAATAAATTAGTTTAGTTTCGAGCAATTACATAAACTGCATGTACGATGCCTGGAATATAACCTAATAAGGTTAGTATAATGTTGAGCAGTAACTGCTTACTCAATCCAACTTCTATAAGCACGCCTAGTGGTGGAAGAAGAACAGCTAGTAAGATTTTAATTAAGTCACTTAATACTGAATCTTGTGTATGTGCTAACGGCATTAATCTTCCTTTCTTAATTTGTTGTTGCATCATCAATTTCATCGCTTACTTCTTCGGCGGCCTCTTCTAAGTCCGAATTCTTGTCACATGAAGTAAGCATAAGAGGGGTAGATGCTAAAAATAAACATGCAAGGGTAATTTTTAAGTAATTCATTTGTATATCCTTTCTTTATTTTTCCTACGCGCGCAAAGTATAAAAAGTTCCACACAGGGATATATGATGTATACTATTGTAGTAATGCTGGGGGATATTTGTTTCCAAGGGAGATGGCGGATATGAGAGTAGCGCTCATTACTTGTATAACTGGACAAGATGGTTATTATCTTGCGCGTTTATTGTTGGATAAAGGCTATAAAGTGCATGGGGTGCGCCAAGCTTTGGCGCATGATGATCGTGCGCATATTAAGCCGTTATTGGATGATATCACCCTGCATTATGGGGATATGACGGATCAAACGTCGTTAAATAATGTCATGCAAGCCGTGCAGCCCGATGAGGTCTATAATTTAGCGGCGCAAAGCCATGTTGGCGTTAGTTTTGCTGTGCCAGAATATACTATGAATGTGAATGGGCATGGCGTTAAACGGTTATTGGACGCGATGCGTGCTTACGCGCCAAAGGCAAAATTCTATCAGGCGGGAACATCAGAATTATTTGGTAATAGCCCCGCGCCACAAAACGAAGAAACAGCATTTGACCCACAAAGCCCGTATGCAGAAGCCAAGCTTTATGCCCATCAGACGGTGGTGGAGTATCGTCAGCAATACGGCCTATATGCGGTTAATGGTATACTTTTTAATCATGAAAGCCCGAAGCGCGGCGATGATTTTGTTACGCAGAAAATTGTTAAGGCAGCTTGTGCAATTCTGAAGGGGGCGCAGGATATATTGTATCTTGGTAACCTAGACGCGGTGCGTGATTGGGGGCATGCAGAAGACTATGTCGAAGGCATGTGGAGAATGCTGCAGCAAGATGCGCCTGATGATTACGTGCTTGCGACTGGAACATCATGTTCTGTACGGGATTTTGTTTGTGAAGTATTTGGGGCGCTTGGGCATGACATTATATGGCAGGGGCAGGGCGCAGAAGAAGTCGGGATGCTGCTTGAAAATAACCGCGAAGTTGTTAGAATAGCACCAGAGTTTTATCGGCCTGCTGAGGTGCATAATTTGATTGGTGACAGCCGCAAGGCGCAGCAAAACCTCGACTGGTCTATTCGCAAGACACGTTATAACCTTATCCAAGATATGATTGATGCCGAGCTGAATAAAGATGCTAGGGCAGGTGGTCATATACAGCGCGCAAGGGCGTAATTTATGGTGCATTTTGACTTATCTGGCCGTTCAGTTTTTGTAACGGGGCATAAGGGGCTTTTGGGCTCTGCCTTGTGCCGTCAATTACAGGGGCGGCGCGATGTTCTTTTATGGACGGCGGATCGGGCAGATTTGGATTTATGCGACAAAGTCGCTGTCGATGATTGGATGGCGCAGCATCGTCCAGATGTGGTTATCCATGCGGCGGGGCGCGTTGGCGGCATTGCCCCAAATGAGAAATATCCAGTTGAATTTTTGAATGATAATTTGATGATGGCGCAAAATGTGATTAACAGCGCCTATGTACAAAACGTTCATAAATTGGTTTTTTTAAGTTCGTCTTGTGTATCCCCAAAAGCCGCGCCCCAGCCATTAAAGCCTGAGGATTTGCTTAGCTCTGCTTTTGAGCCAACTAATGAGGCTTACGCATTGGCAAAAACAGTGGGCATGCGGCTATGTGGCTATTACCGTAAGGAATACGGCGCGGACTTTATATCGCTGCTGCCTTGTAATTTATATGGGGTGGGGGATCGTTATGACGCCTTTGCGTCCCATGTTATTCCTGCGCTAATTTTAAAAATGCATAATGCGCAAACCTTTGGTCAAGACCAAATTAAACTTTGGGGCACGGGACAGCCTTTGCGTGAATTTATGTATGTTGATGACGCGACGCGCGCGATTTTATTGGCACTAGAATATTACAGTGATGCACTGCCGCTGAATATTGGATCGGGCGCGGAAGTGTCAATCGCAAACTTAGCGCAGCAAATTGCACAAGTTGTGGGTTATAAAGGGCGCATTATATTTGATGAATCGCAAGGTGATGGCGTCACCCGCAAAGTGATGGATAAATCCATGCTTGATTATTTAGGTTTCACGCCCAAAGTTGACTTAGAAAGCGGGCTGCGCTTGAGCTATGCCGATTTTGTGGCGCGCGATGATATTGAACAAAAAATATAGCTAGGGTTTCTATTATGCGTAGACTAAGACCAATTATATTATGCGGCGGCAGTGGAGCGCGTTTACGTCCAGTGTCGAGTGTGCAACGACCTAAGCAGTTTTTAAAATTAAAGAAGAACGACCGAACAATGCTGCAAGAAACGGCGCTGCGCTTTAAAGATGACGCGCCACCTATTGTGGTAACGGCGCAGCAATACGCTGATGAGGTGCGCGCGCAGCTTGAGGCTGTGGGCCTAAGTGATGCGATAATACTGGCGGAGCCTTTGGCGCGTAATACAGCGCCTGCAATTGGTCTAGCATTATATTATATGCAGTTAAATAATTTGCAGGATGAAGATATTCTCGTCTTGCCATCGGATCATCTTATTAATAATGCTAATCGTTTTCGTTTGGATGTTTTAGATGCGCAAGATGCTGCGGCGGAATCTATTGTTTTGTTTGGTGTGGAGCCGAAAACAGCCAATACACAGTATGGCTATATTGAGGTTGCGGATAATGCATGTGTCGCAAGTGATGCAAAAGTCTGCGCCGTATCTGCGTTTAAAGAAAAGCCAAATAAAATTGTAGCAGCAAGTTACTTGCGTTCGGGGCGGCATTACTGGAATAGCGGTATATTCTTGATGGGATATGAAGTAGCGCTTGCTGCCTATCGAGAATTTGCGCCAGCGCTGTGGTATCAAATTCAGAATGTTAATCCTTTAGAAATTACGCATACGGATTATGAACCGATTGTTGAGAAAGCTTTTGACCGGCTGATTTTGGAATACGCGCCAAATATAGTAATGCGTAAATGTACAGTAAAATGGGCAGATATTGGAAACTGGCCTGTGTTTATTCGGCATATATTTGGTTTTCGTCTCTTTCAATAGGCTTTTTGAACGGCTATACTCCTGAAAAAATATAAGAAAAAAGGGAGTTACAGAACCCATGCAATCTACCAACCATATCTTGATGATCGACCCTGCCGTATTTTATGCGAATCCGGAAACGATGGATAGTAACCATTATCAGGATGAAGAGAGTGCGGGCCCGACAATTGATAAAACGGCCGAAGCACGTAAGGAATTCCAAGGGCTTCGCGATATGCTGGTTGATAACGGCATTTGCATCACGGAAATGAAGGGGCGCAAGGATTGCCCAGATCATATTTTTCCGAATTGGCTGTCGACGAT
Organism: Alphaproteobacteria bacterium; assembly: GCA_002690045.1. Classification (GTDB taxonomy): domain Bacteria; phylum Pseudomonadota; class Alphaproteobacteria; order Micavibrionales; family Micavibrionaceae; genus UBA2705. Next base: position 241,295 of record NZDE01000010.1, read on the forward strand.
GCCAGACGGGCGTTTGGCGCTGTATAAAATGAAAGACCCATCACGTAAGCGTGAATTAACGCCGCAAATCGTTGATTTATTTTCGCGCAGTTATAAATTAGACCTCGATTTTCGTGATGAGCCAACAGAGGGCGCAAATTTAGAAAGTACGGCGTCTATCTGCCGCGATCATGTTAACAAAATCGGCTATGCGGCGCTTTCTGCCCGCACAGATATTCGTTTGGCTGAGCGTTGGGCGGATCACTTTGGTTATAAGCTTATTCCGTTTGATACACAGTCTCACACTGGGAAGCCAATCTATCATACGGATGTGCTTATGCATATCGGCAGTGAAGTGGCTACGATATGCGCGGAATGTATATCTGATGATGCGCAGCGCAAAATGGTTCTTGATAGCTTAAATGCAACGCATGAGGTGGTTGAACTTTCTATGGAACAGCTTTTGTCATTCTGTGGTAATGCGCTAGAAGTCAAAGGCCCAGAAGGCGAAAAGATTCTGGTAATGTCAGAAGCTGCATATAAAGCGTTAAAGCCAGAGCAGATAAAAGTATACGAAGCGCATTTGGATAAAATACTTCACACACCACTTTACACGGTTGAACGTTATGGCGGCGGTAGCGCACGCTGTATGATGCTTGAGTTATTCTAGGAGTATACTTCATGTTAGCGGGTGTTGATTTAGGCGGAACGAAGACAGAGATTATCTGTCTAACCCCTGATACGGGCGCAGAAATTTTTCGTCATCGTGAAGCGTCGCCGCGCGGAGATTATCAAGCAACGCTAAATAATATTATTGCTCTTGTCACTACAGCGGAACAGAAATGCGGCGAAGCGATTACCTCTCTTGGCATTGGTATTCCGGGGACGATATGCAGTGAAACACGCTGCGTCAAAAATGCGAACTCAACATGGTTAAATGGTCATCCGCTTGCGAATGATCTGCGTAAAATGCTTGATCGTCCTGTTGCGGTTGATAATGACGCAAATTGCTTTGCTGTGTCTGAAGCCGTTGATGGCGCAGGCGCTGGGCAAGATGTTGTCTTTGGCGTGATTATTGGTACTGGCTGCGGCGCGGGCGTTGCTTATAAAGGCAAGGCGCATATTGGCATCAATGGTATTGGCGGTGAATGGGGGCATAACCCACTGCCATGGCCGCGGCAATATCATGAAAATGCCGCGACTTTAAATGCGCAATCTATTGCCGCGCGCGAAGCTATTTTATCACCGATTTATACGCATAAACCTTATGTGCCGCATTTTGTGGAACAGGCGCATGATAATGAGTTTCCCGGTCATGCCTGTTATTGCGGGAAATTTGGCTGTTTAGAAACATGGATTTCGGGTACAGGGTTTGAAAATGATTATGCGCGCCGTAGCGGGCATGCTTTGAAAGGCGCGGAAATTGTTCAGCGCGCCGAAGCGGGCGATGATCCGCATGCCCTTGATACGTTGGACATGTATATTGACCGCCTTGGGCGCGGCCTTGCGCATGTGGTGGATATTCTTGACCCAGATGCAATTGTGCTTGGCGGCGGCATGGGGAATATAGCGCGCCTTTACGCGGCGTTGCCTGATAAGCTGGCGCATTATTGTTTTTCAAGCACTTTGCGCGTGAATATACTGCCGCCAAAACATGGCGATTCATCAGGTGTGCGCGGCGCAGCCTGGCTGGGGCAAAGCGCTTAGGGCGTAGGTTATCCATAGGCTTGGTGTTTAAATTTTGACCTTTGCTTTTAAATTATGCTACTAATTATGGGCATAAGTAATAAATAGGGAGGGCGAAATGGCCCAAAAACAGCAGGGCATTTACGTAACGCTATCAGATATGGATGGGACGTTGCTTGATAGTGAACCATTATATGAGGCCGTACATAAGGACTTAGCCACCCAATACAATATTACTCTAAGTGCGCATGAATTAGCCGCGCAGCGTGGTTCTGGCGCAGGGTTTTACTCTTTATTTTCTTCAAAATCAGTGCAGTTTACAAAAGATTACCCGTGTGAAATTGCTTTTGCGAAAAGCCGTTTGGCGTCTTATTACAATATCATGGCCGCAAAACCGGATTTGATTGAAGAAATTCCACATGTGATGAACAAATTTGAGGCTTTGGTTGATAATGGTGAGGCTGCATTGATTGTCACAAATTCATCATTCAAAACGGTTGAAAAGTCCATGGCGGCGGTAAATCGCCATGACGTGTATTGGAAACATGCTGTGACGGCAGATCAGGTCATCAAGCAAGGCGGTCTGGTTAAGCCATCAGGTGATCCATATGATCATGGGCTTGAGCGCATTAATACGCTGCACAATGCACAGTACGCGCCAGAATCTTGCGTTGTTCTTGAAGACAGTAAGGTTGGCGTGCGTTCAGGCTTAGACTTCGGCGGGCATATTATACATGTCATTACAGATGCAATGCAGCTGCTTAGCGAAGATGATGTGCGCCAAATGCGTAAGGCATCATCATATTGTCAGCAGCACTTCAACGGCGCAGCAGAACCGAAAAATGTGATGTGCTACGTTGCCTGTAAGCCAGAAGATTTTGATGCGGTGTATGATAATTTTGTACAAGATAGCCGCAGCGGCATTGCGATGCCACATTACCAAAATTTAGCTTAAACCTCACTAATATGAATTTGTCCTTTTTTGAGGGAAAAGGCGATTTTTCCATCTTTGAGGTCGATAGCCTTTTGCCCGAAAATTTCGCGCCTCCAGCCTTTTAGTGATGGTAGATTGGGGTTTTTACCGATTGCAATAGCCTCTAACTCATCTGTTTTGGCGATAAGTTTGCCCGCGACGTTATGTTCGGATGCCTGAATACGGAGCAACATTTTTAGCATTTCTAGTGTTGGTAATAAATGCTGCGGCACGGGTTCTTTAATATCTTTGCGTGGACAGTCTTCGGTATCTTTTTCTAAAGCCTGTTTTACGGTTTTAATGATCTTTGTGCCTTTATCGCTATCGGCGAAGCGGTCACTTACGCCGCGAATGCGGGCGAGGGACTTGATGTTTGTGGGGGACTGTAGCGCAATTTCTGAAAGGGTTTCATCTTTCATAATATGGTTGCGCGGAAGGTCTTTTTTGCGGGCAAATTCTTCACGCCAAACGGCAAGGTCTTGGAGGACAGCTAATTTATGCGGTTTATTGGTTTTTATACGAATTTTACGCCAGAGTTCATCAAGCGGGGGATCATAAAGCGTGACATCCAACATTGCCGTCATTTCTTCTTCGACCCATTTTTCGCGGCCAGTCTTTTTTAGCTCTTTATCTAAGTGGATATAAACATCCTTTAAATAAATAACATCGTTCAAAGCGTAGTTGATTTGTGCCTGTGATAATGGGCGGATAGACCAGTCCGTATATTGCTTGCTTTTATCAACTTGAATATCCATGACGGAGCGTACAAGCGCTTCGTAGCCGACTTGCTCGCCATAACCACAGACCATGGCGGCAATTTGCGTGTCGTAATAAGGCGCCGGTAAATAGCCGAATAATTTATAGAATATTTCCATGTCCTGACGGCCTGCATGCATGACTTTCAGGATTTTTGTGTCTTTGAAGATTTTCTCGAGCGGTGAGAGGTCTATATTAGGCGCGGCAACAGGGTCAATGGCTATAGCTTCTACATTTGGGGCTGAAAGCTGTATAAGACATAGTTTTGGGTAATATGTACGTTCCCGTAAAAACTCTGTATCAACGGTGATGAATTCCGCTTTTGCAAGGTCCTTGCAATAATCCTTTAATTCTTCAGAAGATGTAATAATGCTCATTTAATATTCGCTTTATGGTGCGGAAGGTTTGTTCCCGTTGTCTTTTTTAACCATGTTCACGAATTCTATTGTTAAACGGTTGTGATTATCAACCAAATTAGACAAACCGATAACAATTTTTGCCAACATAAGGCTATGGTCAGGGTCTAGTAAATCCTTCTGCACTTGATCTTCCATTTTGTGGATGATCTCGACAAGAGCAGGCTGGACTTCGCTTAGATTATCCGCATGCATTTTTAAGAAGCTTTTACGGGACTTTGTGATAGGTGTTTTATATAGGAGTTCCGTCTTATGAGATATCTCTTCATAAAGCGCGGCAATGTCGTTTAAATGCTGTTCTAAATAGCGGTCAGAAACATCATTTATATGAAGAAGCTTACCATTAATGGCTTTATCCAATATGGTGTCCATGCTGGTTTCTTGTGTCAGCACTTTTTCTTTTGCTTTTCTAAATTCTTCCGTTAGCTTCACGGCTTCCCCCTGCGGTGCTTAATATATTTTTTATGACCTTTACAATAAAGATTTTCAAAAGCTTTGCAATATTTAATCTTTTTCCGTGAACAGCCTTTGTTAGGGCTTGAAATTTGTGGGAAGTTCTGGCTTTATGTGTGCTGAATTCAATTGTGATAGAGAAGGGTAAATCTCAAAATGCACGCATTTAGAACGCATAACTGTGCTGAACTTCGTAAGGATCATGTTGGTCAAACTGTAAAGCTTTCTGGTTGGGTTAACCGTAAGCGTGACCACGGCGGTCTGTTATTTATTGATTTGCGCGACACATTTGGTGTGACGCAGATTGTTATTGATAGCGATTCCCCACTTTTGGGCGAAGTTGAAAAATGGCGCAATGAATTTGTGGTCATGATAACTGGTAAAGTTGTTGAACGTGCAGCAGAGGTTGTAAACGCGAAGCTGCCAACAGGTGAAATTGAAGTGCGCGTTGAAGCGGCAGAAGTTCTTTCAACAGCTGAGGTTATTCCATTCCAAGTTGCTGAAGATGATAACGCGGGTGAAGATGTGCGTCTTCGTTACCGTTACCTTGATTTGCGCCGTGAGAAAATGCAGAAGAAAATCCGCCTGCGTAACGATGTGATTTCATCTATGCGCCGTCGCATGTGGGATCAAGGCTTCCAAGAATTTAACACACCAATTTTGACCGCATCTTCACCAGAAGGTGCGCGTGACTTCCTTGTGCCTTCACGTTTGCACCCAGGTAAGTTTTACGCGTTGCCACAAGCGCCGCAGCAGTTCAAACAACTATTGATGATGTCGGGCTTTGACAAATATTTCCAAATCGCACCATGTTTCCGCGATGAGGATAGCCGCGCAGACCGTTTGGCAGAATTCTATCAGCTTGATGTTGAAATGTCCTTCATTACTGAAGAAGACGTATATAACACAATGGAGCCTGTGCTTCAGGGGCTGTTTGAAGAGTTCGCGGACTTTACTGGTGAAACACGTAAGGTTACACAGGCGCCATTTCCGCGCATTCCTTATGATGAAGCGATGTTGAAATATGGTTCTGATAAGCCAGACCTTCGTAACCCGCTTGAGATTTGTGATGTAACCGATATTTTTGCGCGTGATGATGTTGAATTTCGTGCGTTTAAGAATGTTATTGATAATGGCGGTGTTGTGCGCGCAATTCCTGCGCCACAGGTATCGGACAAATCACGTAAATTCTTCGATAGCCTAAACGATTGGGCACGCGGTGAAGGTGCGCCTGGTCTTGGGTACATCAAGTTCGAAAATGGCGAAGGCCAAGGACCAATCGCTAAATTTGTTCCTGCCGAAGCGCAAGACGTACTTAAGGCGAAAATGGGGCTTAAAGACGGCGATGCTGTGTTCTTTGTTTGTGATAAAGAAAGCGCGGCAGCGAAACTTGCTGGCAAAGCGCGTGATAAAATCTGTGCAGATATTGGCGGATTGCTTGAGCAAGGCGTTTATAAGTTCTGCTGGATTATTGATTATCCAATGTATGAGCTTGATGAAGATACAGGTCATATCGACTTCTCACACAACCCGTTCTCTATGCCACAAGGCGGCGATGCAGCGCTTGATGTTGAAGATAAAATGGATCTTCTAAAAGTTAAAGCGCATCAATATGACTGTGTATGTAATGGTTATGAACTTTGCTCTGGTGCGATCCGTAACCACAAGCCAGAAACAATGGTTAAAGCATTCGGCGCGGTAGGTTATAGCAAAGAGGTTCTAGAAGACAAGTTTGGCGGTATGCTTAATGCAATGCGTTTTGGCGCTCCTCCACACGGTGGTTGTGCATTCGGTGTTGACCGTATTGTTATGCTGTTCTGTGATGAACCTAACCTGCGTGAAGTAAACGCATTCGTGATGAATGGTCAGTTTGAAGACCTTCTGATGAATGCGCCAAGCGAGACTAGTCCTGAGCAACTTAAAGATTTGCACATCAAGTTGAACTTACCAAAATTAAAGGTAACTTCAGATGATGAGGCCGCTGTTAAATCTGCATAAGCGAAAGTTATTTTGAGAATGCTAAAGCGCCCGTCATTGCGATGGGCGTTTTTTATTTCTGATTAAACGTTACATAGGCGGCATCTACATATTGATTAACTGCGTCGACTATTGGTTTATATTGGGTGGGTTCATTTGGTAAGTTTTCCAATGATATGGCAATGTTTGCGCCCCAAACCCATTTTGTGCTGCATATCGTGCCTGCGGGCGCGCCTGTGCATTCAAATGCAAATATATTGCCTGCGCGTGTTTTATATTGGTCTTTTGGCAACAATACGAAGGGCTTAACCATTTCGACTGGACGTTCGCGGCTTTTTTCAATTTTATAGAAATCGTCACTTGCTTGTAAAGATGTCTTTCGTGTCAGGTTTTTCATTGCGGCTGGTGAAAAGCTGTCTTTCTTATGTTCAGTTAAATACAGATATGTGTCATTTGTAGAGTTAATAAATTCTTCGGATGTAGACAGGCTAGGGTTTAGTATTTTTACAGTTATGCCATTTGTTATAGACGGATCAAGCGTAGGGGTTATTGCCTTTAGGTTAAGCTCAATATGGCTGAAACGGAAGATATCGCGATCTAGCTTTGCGCAGGTCTTTTTCAAGAAGTCTTGATAGGGGAAGCTTAGTTCGCCATAGGGGCTGCTCGCGTCTTTAAATGTCTTGATGGCGTTTACTTTGAATGTGAAACCATATTTCCCTGTTGTTAAATATATATTGTTAAGTGCATTTTTATTTACGCAGATATCCTTGCTGTAAATATATGGGAATTTTTGCCCACCAAGTTCGTAGTAAAGTGTTTCATTACTTTTAGACATATTGTCTTCTGCTCGAATAAGTGCGCATTGCGAGGTGATAATTTTATCTAAATTCTGTTCTGCAATAGGGTGGCCTTCAGGACTGTTCACAATAGATGAAAGGTTGCGTTGAAATGGGATGATTTCTTCTCTGCTGAAGTGGCATATGTTTTCAGTCTTATCGGTATACCTTATTATGTATGTGCATTCCCCTTTCGTGTTGACACCACGTATGTGATGAATAATATTTTTGGAGCTGTACTTGTCTTTTTGTTTACATTTAAATGCGCTGCATAGTGTTAATTTATTTACTAAGCGGTCATCGCAATATGGAATGTGTTGCGCTTTTGCGGTTTTGATATAAGACGCATGAGTAAAAAGGGTGAAAGCTAAAAACGGTAATAATATTAAACGTATCATGTTTTTTTGTGTTCAGTGTTGTTTCATCATATATTAGGATCTACTTACTAGTAAATTTATATCATGTATAAAATAAATGTTTAGTTAATATACTTGATCTATCTCCGCGTGTGGACTTTTTATGAAACTGTAATTTCTTTATACTTAATTATGTTGTAAAGTTCATTGTCTTATATTTGTTTAATTCAATTCCAACTGTCTGTGTTTTTCTATGTCTATTATTGCGTCTTTATATGACCCCAAGAACCCTAGTAAGTCTTTAACTATGGCCTACATTATGGCGCTTTCGATCATTGCGCTGCTTACGCTTATGGGGCATTTCACAACATTTTATATCATGAAAAAACAGGCAGAAAGTACGGATTTCACGTATCACCTAAGTCGGGCGCGTGGACTGGTTCAGCGTATTCCATACCATATCGAGAATTTTGCAAATCATTTAAATGAAATTGACCAAGAAGTTTTAAAGCAATCTGTCGTTGAGTTGAAAGTTTCACACAATTTCATTACATCACAGATTAAAGCGTCTCCTGATCTTAGCCCTAGCTTGAATAATATGTATTATTATTCAAGCTTCCGTATTGATGATAATATGCGATATTATTTTGATGTTATTAAGAAATGTATAGATCAAGATATTTACGGTGGTGAGCCATCTAAAACATGCTATATCGCAGTTGAAATTCTCAATAAGGGCGTTGTGACTTCTATTGTAAGCGGTTTAGATGTCGCGCTTGAGGGGTACCGGTTAGAAACAGTTAATAAAATTAAGTTCTATCATATGATACAAATCATCGCGACCTTCATTATATTGGTTGTGTTGTTGATGGAAGCCTTGTTTATCTTCAGGCCGTTGATTAGAAAAAACGCGCATTTTTTGAAAATGATGACGCGTCAGGCGATGGAAGACCCGTTAACGAAGTTGATGAATCGCCGCGCATTCACAAAATCGTTTACGGCGCATCTTAAGCGTAAGGGGCATGAGGGCAGCAATGTCGCTGTGGCTTTGATGGATTTAGATAAGTTTAAAAGCGTTAATGACACATATGGTCATGATGTAGGGGATGCTGTGTTGGTGCATTTCTCAAAGGCATTGCGCAAATGTTTACGCACTAACGACATTATTGGCCGTATTGGCGGCGAAGAATTTGCCGTAGTACTGCGCAGTGATGAAGGAGATTCTGCGGAAAATGCGCATAAGACCTTTGAGCGTTTGCGTGAGTTTGTGGAGCAAAACCCTGCGATGTATAAAGATAAAAACGGTAAGCCCCAGCATTTGCATTATACGGTGAGTGCTGGCCTTATATATACAGCGGCAGAAGAGCAAACTGTTGATGCACTGCTTGGTATGGCGGATCAACTGCTTTACAAGGCGAAAGAGCGTGGACGTAACCGTGTTGAAGTGGATATGGTATAACTAAGTTTCTTTATTCATGCTAGGAACTTAGATTTCTTATCGATATATAACTTGACGACATTGGGATGCCCTTAGTAATAAGGGGGCCGCCTTGACGTGCTTCTGTTAATTTGGGAATGGCTTATACCCCAAAATTTTGGGGCGGAATGGTCGTTTGTCGCGTAACTTTAAATATACTGGTTTAAAATGAAAAAACATCATGTCATCGGGATCGTTATGACCCTTATGGGCTTTGCATCATTCTCTATTGGAGATGCAATTAAAAAGCAGCTACGGATTTGGGAGTTTGATTCTTTTTATATTCTGTTCTGGTCGGCGGTGGTGTCTATATGTTTGGTTTTTGGCTATGCATTGTTTAAACGTCAGGCTAAAGATGTAGTGCGTTTAAAGCACCCAGTATTATCTTTATTACGAAGTTTGTTTGTCTTTGTGCTTGGTTATTTGGCGATATTAAGTTTCTACCATCTGGAAATGACAGATGCTTATATCTTGATCATGACCTCACCAATATTTGCGATTTTATTATTTTATCTATTCTTTGGTGAGCCTATCAAACCCTACAAAATTATGTCTGTTCTTCTTGGTTTTGTTGGTGCGGCGATGGTTATTAAGCCAGGAGTTGCAGCGTGGGATTTAGCATATTTAGCGCCTATCGGTGTGGCTTTGATGTTTGTCACAAACAACATGCTGTTAAAAAAGGTTGTGCATGATGAAAGTAAATTATCGCTGATATTTTATCCAAATTTGATGACTTTGATTATATGTACAATGCTGCTGCGCGAGCAAATTGTTCATATGATAGATATAAATGGTATGTTATTTTTGCTCGCGACGGGGGTGTGCTCGCTTAGCGGGGCGTTCTTTATGGCGTGGGCAGTGCAGTTGATTGAAGCATCAGAGGTGTCACTTTACCATTATGTACAGGTGTTCTATGGCGTGGCTTTGGGGTATTTCTTTTTTCATGAGCATTTAGATTGGTTTGATGCTGCGGGTATCGTTGCGATTATCGCCAGTGGATTGGTTATATATTTCGGCTCCAAACGCCGGCAAGCACTTGAGGCTATTGCTGAGACTCCGCCGATATAAGTGCGTAATCCATAAATATTTTGTAATAATCCGTGTGCCCCCTTTCTTTTTGGCTTGGGGGGCATTAATATAGATGCGATTTGAAAGAATTATATTTACGGGACCATGATATGAGTGATGAAAATATAAAGGCGAAACGTCCACTCTCGCCGCATTTACAGGTTTATAAATTACCGTTTTCGGCCTATATGTCGATTTTACATCGTGCGACGGGCGCATTCCTGTCTATATTTGGTGTGCTTTTGCTATTAGCTTTTTGTTACACATTGATGTGTGGCGCGGAATGTTATGACGCGTTTGTTGGCCTTTTGGGTACGTTGATTGGGCGTTTGTTCTTATTCGCGCTTAGTGTGTGTGCCTTTTACCACATGTTTAACGGTTTCCGTCACTTGTTCTGGGATAGCGGTAAGTTGTTCAAAATTGATAACGCACAAAATGCAGGTGCCTTTGTTATGCTTGCCACAGCGGCCGCTGTGCTTGGCTATTGGTATTGTGCCTATTACTACGTATTGATGAAATAAGGAGCAGCTTAAGATGCCATATTATAAAAAAGGTGAAGAGTTTTATTCTCCATTAAAGTCTGCCAAAAATACCGGTAGCGCGAAAAGCGGTGTTCACCACTGGATACATCAGCGTTTAACCGCTGTAGCATTGTTGATTTTGTTGCCATGGGCGTTATGGTCAATCCACGCCAATATTCTTGGTGCGTCATATGATGAAGTGGTCGCGTGGTTAAGTCAGCCGCTAAACGCGATTTTATCAGTATTGTTTATTATCACCGTTCACTATCATGCTTTATTAGGTGTGCAGGTGATTGTTGAAGATTACGTCCATAAAGAATGGCTAAAAATTGCTAAGCTTGTGGCGCAAAAATTATTCTATGTGGCGTCAGCCATTGCGTGTATCTATGCCGTGTTTTCGGTTGCACTGTAAATAAGGATAATAAGGAAGTAGAAAATGACAAAAGCAAGTTACGAAATTATTGATCATTATTATGATGTTGTCGTTGTCGGCGGCGGCGGCGCAGGTTTGCGTGCAACATTCGGTATGGCGGAAAAAGGCTTGAAAACCGCATGTTTGTCCAAAGTATTCCCAACACGTTCACACACCGTTGCGGCGCAGGGGGGGATTTCCGCGGCGCTTGGCAATATGGGTGAAGATGATTGGCGCTGGCATATGTATGACACGGTTAAGGGCTCTGACTGGCTTGGTGACCAAGATGCAATCGAATATATGTGTAAGAACGCTATTCCGGCGATTTACGAATTGGAACACCAAGGTGTGCCATTTTCGCGTACAGCGGCGGGGAAAATTTATCAGCGCCCATTTGGCGGTATGACGACACGTTTTGGTGAAGGCACAGCGCAGCGCACATGTGCGGCGGCTGACCGTACAGGCCATGCGATTTTGCATACGCTTTACCAACAGGCGCTTAAGCATAAAGCGGAATTCTACATTGAATATTTCGCGCTTGATTTGATCATGGATGATGACGGCAGTTGTGTTGGCGTTATGGCGTGGAACTTAGAAGACGGTAAGATTCACCGCTTCCGCGCGCACCAGGTTGTGCTAGCGACGGGCGGCTATGGCCGTGCGTATTTCTCTTGTACTTCAGCGCATACTTGTACGGGTGATGGTAACGCGATGGTTGCGCGTGCAGGGTTAGCGCTGCAAGATATGGAATTTGTTCAATTCCACCCAACAGGCGTTTATGGCGCAGGCTGTTTGATTACAGAAGGCGTGCGCGGTGAAGGTGGGTATTTGACCAACTCTGAAGGTGAGCGCTTCATGGAGCGTTATGCGCCATCAGCCAAAGATCTTGCCAGCCGTGACGTTGTCAGCCGTTCGATGACCATCGAAATTAACGAAGGCCGCGGCGTTGGTGCGAAGTCTGACCATATCCATTTGCACTTAGAGCATTTAGACCCAGAAGTGATTTATTCACGTCTGCCAGGTATTGCCGAAACAGCGCGTGTTTTCGCGGGCGTAGATGTAACGAAAGAGCCAATCCCTGTGTTGCCAACAGTGCATTACAATATGGGCGGTATTCCAACCAATGTGCATACAGAAGTGTTGAACCCAAGCAAGAAAGACCCGAATAAAGTTGTTCCGGGTTTGATGGCGATTGGTGAAGCGGCTTGTGTATCTGTACATGGTGCGAACCGTTTGGGTTCTAACTCATTGCTTGATTTGGTGGTGTTTGGCCGTGCAGCCGCAATCCGCGCTGCTGAAATCGTTAAGCCGGGGACGCCGCATAAAGTCTTAGCTGCGGACGCAGGGCAAATGGCTTTGGATCGTCTTGATCACTACCGTTATGCCAAAGGCAGCACGCCAACGGCTGAATTGCGTGATGAAATGCAAGTTACAATGCAAAACCATGCAGCGGTGTTCCGCACAGACAAGAGCCTTGAAGAAGGCGTTGGTAAGATTGATAAAGTCTTCCAAGGTAAGCATGATTTGCGCGTAAATGACGATTCCATGGTGTTTAACACAGACCTAGTTGAAACGCTTGAGCTTGATAACCTGCTTTATCAAGCCGTCGCAACCCTCCATAGCGCAAATGCCCGCAAAGAAAGCCGCGGCGCCCATGCGCAGGAGGATTATCCGGAACGTGATGACGATAAATGGATGAAGCATTCAACCGCTCGCGTCGATACCAATGGTAAAGTTACTTTAGGTGATCGCCCTGTGGTAATGAAGACCCTGACCGATGAATGCGAAGTCATTCCACCTAAAAAACGCGTTTATTAAAGAACACAAAAAGCTGCTCACTGAAGCGGCTTTTTTATTATTTATTGTTTTTATTTAATAATTGCTACAAACTCTTTAACTGCTTGCTTTGTCGCTTGCTGATTTATTTCTTGTAGCAATGCATTAGCCTCTGCTTGTTCCTCGTCTTGTGCAACAGGTGTAGGCAGGGCAACACGATCAAGTTTTTTGATCTTTAAGTCTATACGCGCTGCGGTATCAAAAGTTGCACGTTCCGATACGATGCTGAGTAAACCACAGCCGGCGCCACCAACGACCATTGCAAATGGGCCGCCTAATGTAACGAAGCCTATCGCGCTGCCTTTAAAGACGGTTGAAGCTATGCTTGCGCCTTTCGCGCCTTCGCTTGCTCGTGTACTTTTAATTTCGACATCATAACCCTGTGCATTTAACTGGGCGCGATATGTTTTGAAGTCTTCGTTTTGTAAAACTTGCTCTTCTGTTAGGGATGGGACGTGCTTAACGCCAATATTGGCGCAGCGTTTAAAATATTCACTAAGGCTGTTCGGCACGCCGACATATTGCCGTAAGTTTCCTTGCTTGTTGACGACAGCCTTTTCGGAAATTTTATTGTTTGCAATAAGGCGGCGAAAAACTTTTGAAATTTCATCATCGGTAATTTTATTTTGCTTATCTAATGCGTCATCAATTGTGGTCATTTTATTAATCCCTGTCCGTTATTTTATAATTGGCTGTTGGGCGCTTTTCTTATCTTTTGCTGCTGTTTTTAGGCCTGCTTTTTCTTTTGCTTGTGCGTCGTTAAGTTCGCTTAATAAATTGGACATATCACCTTCTGCAGGGATGTATTCCAAAAGTGGGATAGGTTGTTTCTCTTTGATTTGTAATTCAATTTGTGCGCAGTTCTGTCTGTTCAATGCGTTTGTACAGCTTGGCGTTGCGCCAAGAAGCATTAGTCCGCCAGCTAATTGTATGGGCGGTAACGGCGTCCAAAGCATAGCTGCGCCGAGAGCTGTTGCCACGCCAGTTACAGCTTTTCCGTCGTTGAGTTGGTGCGCAGCTTTGGTCGATAGTAGATTTACATCATAATCTTGTTCATCCATCAATTTTTGGTATGCCTGAAACGCTTTATTATTTGTAACCATATCTGGGGTTAATTTTTCAATATTTTTAAATCTTAAGCCGCCTATGGATGTGAAGTAATCACTCATCTTATTCGCGCCGCCTATGGCAAGGGTCATTTTGCCGTCATTTTTAACAAGCGCATTGACGGATAAATCGAGATCTTGTGCCAGCATATTAAAAACGTCTGTAATTGCATTATCCGCAATTTTAAGGGCTTTTGCTTCTTTTGCTGCGGCTTTGGCCTTAGCCTTTGCTTCGCGTTTTGGGTTGATTTTCGCAGCAGCTTTTTCTTGACGCGCGGCAGCTTTTTTTGCAGCTTTTTCTGCTTGCTCAGCTTCTTTGGCTTTGCGTGCTTCTATTTCATGTTGCTTTTCTTTTAGCTTATCTTTGATATAGGACATTACTTTACTTCCTGCGCGTTTTTATTTTCTATAACTGCCTTTTTTAATTTGGTTATGTAAAAATGTCAAGGTTAAATATAAATTCACTTGATTTTTGGCTGTGTCTACCCTTAATGTCTCGCCATGAGTATTAAAACGGCAAACCCATCCCATATTAAAGACGCGGCGGAAATTATTATTTCTGGTGGGCTGGTTGCTATGCCAACGGAAACGGTTTATGGCCTTGCCGCGAATGCGTTGGATGGTAAGGCGGTTGCCAAGATTTTTGCGGCAAAAGGTCGTCCACAGATAAACCCGCTGATTATTCATGTATATAATACAGCGCAGGCTGAACGTTATGTTGAAATGGATGAACGTTCCCGCCGTTTTGCGGATCATTTCTGGCCGGGACCGTTAACATTGATTTTGGATAAAAAGGCTGATTGCCCGATATCTGACCTTGTGAGTGCGGGGCTACCGACAATTGGCGTGCGCTGCCCTGCGCATCTTGTGGCGCAAGACTTGCTTATGGTGTGTGATGTGCCGCTTGCTGCGCCATCAGCTAATGCGTCTGGTACTTTAAGCCCGACCGCGCCGATGCATGTGGCACAGTCCTTAGGTGATAAAGTTGATTTGATATTGGCTGGCGGTGCGTCAGAAGTTGGTTTGGAATCCACAATTATTGATGCACGTGGTGACGTGCCAATTATTTTACGCCCAGGGTCGATTACGCCAGATGATATTGAGGCCGCTTTTGGCGTTAAGCCAGAAATTGGTTTTGGTAATCCAGATGCGCCGACATCACCAGGGCAGCTTTTAAAACATTATGCACCGAATGCGGATTTACGCCTTAATGCGGTGGATTTGGCTGATGATGAAGCTTTGCTCGCTTTCGGGTCATTAAAATTTATGGGGCTTAAGTCTGGTGGGTTCGTTAAGGATTTACCTGCGGAGCGTATCTTGAATTTGAGCGAGTCTGGTGACCTTTATGAAGCTGCAAGTAAGCTTTTTGCCCATTTGCGGCAGCTTGACGAGGGTGGGTTTAAGCGCATCGCTGTAATGAATATTCCCGATTCTGGTCTGGGTATTGCCATTAATGACCGCCTAACGCGCGCGGCGCGCAAATAATTAACATTCATTTTATCGTTATATATCAGTATGTTGTAAACAAGTTTTGCATATATGTAAAATTTTATGTAAATTAAGGTTATAAGGTTTTGAAGACATCGCTAGGGGATGTCAGTTTAAGGTTTAAAGGGATAGGTCGCAATTGAGTTGAAGTAGGTCTCCGATAGGGTAAACGTTTCGCACATTTCGTTTCACACAGTTTTACGTTTTCCATTCTGGTACCCATGAACTTGCCGCTTTCAGTTATTTTAACTGAAGCGGCGATTTTTTTTGCGCTGCACGATTGTTTAGCATCATTACATCATATATAAACTTGGCAGGATAATGAATATTGTCGATTAACAAGGAGTTTATAAGATGCTTGTTGCAAAAGAGTTGGATGTTAAAAATCACGAAAGTTACCACAACCATGAACGTGTTGTGTATTTCGAGCATGAAGCGGCAGGGTTAAAGGCGATTATTTCGGTACATAATACGAATCTAGGCCCATCATTAGGCGGCTGCCGAATGTATCCGTATGAAACAGAAGAACAAGCATTAACTGATGTACTGCGTTTATCGCGTGGTATGACATATAAATCGGCGCTAGCAGGTTTGCCATTAGGTGGTGGAAAGTCTGTGATTATTGGCAACCCGCGCACAGATAAAACGCCTGCTTTATTTGAGGCAATGGGTGAGGCTGTTGAATATATGGGCGGCAGCTATGTTACGGCGGAAGATGTTGGTACAGCCGAAGAAAACATGGAATCAATATCCAAAAATACAAAATTTGTTGCTGGCTTGCCTTTATCGGTATTACAGCAGCGTGTGCCTAACCCTGTTGGCGGTAACCCATCACCATATACGGCTTTTGGTGTGTTCTGTGGTTTAAAGGCTGCTGTGAAATATCGTTTAAAGAAAGACACTGTTGCAGGCTTAAAAGTCGGTGTGCAAGGTTTAGGCTCAGTCGGCTATGATTTATGCCGCTTTTTGGATGAAGAAGGGGCAACATTGTTTGTCTCTGACATCAATAAAGATGTGTTAGAACAGGCTAAGGCAGAGCTTAAGAATGTTCACGTTGTTGGCCTTGATGATATTTATGATATGCCTGTTGATGTATATGCCCCATGTGCATTAGGCGCAACAGTGAATGACCAAACGATTGAGCGTTTGAAATGCAGCGTGATAGCTGGCGCGGCGAATAACCAATTACACCTGCGAAAGCATGACCAAATTTTACACGACAAAGGCATTCTTTATGCGCCTGATTATGTGATTAACTCAGGTGGTGTAATGTGCGTTGGTTACGAATTTTTCCAACTTACTAAAAACCCGTTTTCTTATGAGTTAAATGAGACGAACCTTAAAAATCATGTTGCTGAGATTGAAAATGTAACGATGAAAATTTTCGATTATGCGCATAAACATGGCTTGCCATCTGGTGAAGCTGCGGATCGTTTAGCGGAAGAGATCTTTCTTAGCCCTGACCTTATTAAAACTGCCGCGAATAGCTAAGTAATAATATATAGAGATTCTTTTGAGCCGCCTGTATGTATTTGTAGGCGGTTTATTTATGAAAATACTTATTGACATAATGCTATTAATCTTTTATTAATACTTCAATTTACTATATGGGCGGAGTCTATCTGCCCTTAAAAAAATGAACATAGGAAATGCGGCAGGTATAATGAAGAATCTAAAGAAATTATGGCTTAATATATGTGGTGGGTGTGACTTTCTAGTCAGCCGTGCGGCAAAACCATCGACTTGGGTCATTGGCGGTGGGATCGGCATTGCTTGCGGCGCGTTATTGGGTGTGGGTGTTGCAGCGCTTGAGCAGGATAGCAACGATAAGCTTGATGACATTCGCGAGGATTATCAAGCATGGAAGGCGGATAACGCGAAATTTGATACGCAAGTTTTTGCTATTGACCCTGCTAATGTATGTGGGATTGATGAGGGGTGGTATTTCGCCGTGAAGGAAAAAAACGGTGATTACGCGCTTTATAAAGGCGAAAAAGGTAATTATTACCCGCAGGATAAAGACTTCGCTGAAGATTTTGCTGAAGATTTAAGGGATTGCTTTACGGCGCTCCGTGCTTTGGATGAGCAGCAGGCTAACTTCGAAATTGATTTTAATGTTGTTGCGTCTCAGGCGCTTCGCTCGGATAACACTCTGGAAGAGGGCGATACTGTTATTCGCTACCTTAAGGCTTATCATTCATATTTTGATGGCACTTTACAGCGTCTTGTGAATGAATTTGGCGAAGACGCTGCATTTGAGAAGCTTGAATCTGTATGGGGTGATGCGCTTGACGCATTTGAAGACGGTGATGCTTTTGAAGCGGCTGATTATCAAGATATCCCTACATATGAATATACGTATCAAGCTGCTGAATTTCCGCTTGCGCCGATATTCCACTTTGCGGTTATTGGTCTGTTTGCGGGGGGGATTGGCGCAGGGTTCTCTAAAACACCGTCAGCAGATTATAAAGACCGCGCAGAAAAACGTGATGAACGCCGCCGTGCGTTAGACGCGAAGCCATTAGATTTTTAAGAAGAGGGTAGAAAAATGAAAGCATTAAAAAAGGCATGGATAAACACGGAAGGTTTTTTTGACTTCTTCCGTTCGCGCTATAACGGTATTGGTGAAATGATCGGTGGCGGAGTTGGCGGCGCGGCTATAGGATTCTTTTTTGGTGGTATGGTCGGGCTGATTTATTCCGAAGAGGCAAGTGATAAAGAGGCTTTTATTAATGAAAATATAGAGCCTGAATCTGTTTATTTACAAGTTGATTTTCCATCTAGCTGCGACATTGATGATGGCTTTGCGTATGTGGCCAAAGGGCCAAACGGTAAACATACACTTTATATAGATGGTGAACCACAGACCGAACGTAATTCAAAACGTTTTGTTGAGGATGTAGAGGATTGTATCGCTGATATGAAAGACGATCCGTCAATGCTAGAAACCACAACAATCCGCCTACGTTACAACGTGTCGCAGCCAATGCGTACGGTTGACCTTAATGACGAAGATGCGACAGAGAATTTTCGCGTAACACGTAGCAGTGATGATTCAGAAGAAATGTCTTTGGTAGAATGGGATAAGCAGCTAGCGGAGCATAAAGACGGCGCTATTGGTGCATTGCAAAGCCTTTGGAAAGGTGCTTTGGCTGATTTTGAAGATGGTGATATTTATAACCATATAGAGGCAAAAGACGTCACAACATTGGAATATAAGGATGATTATGCACCATATTATTGGTCAATACCGCTTTATGCTGCGGCTGGTTTAGGCGCATTCGGTTTCTTTGGTGCAGGTTTTGGCCGTATGCCAGATTCTGAAGCTAGAGCCCGAAAAGAAAACCGCGCCGCGCGTCGTCGCGCGCTAGATTCTAAGCCGTTAGATTTTTAAAAAGAGGGTATAAACAATGAAAGGACTAAAAAAAGCATGGATTAACGTAGAGGGGTTCTTTGATTTCTTCCGTGCACGCTTTAAAGGGGTGGTAGCCACTATTGGAAATACGTTGAGTTCAGCTTTTGGCGGTTTTGTTGTTTTTGGCGCTATAGGCGTTGGGATGTCGACTGTAAATGACGGTATGGAGCAATTCATTGATGAAAATGCAAAATATCAAGATATGAGTGTGGCTATTGATTTTCCAGGTGATTGCGATGATTTAAGTGGTGTTTTTCTTGCGGAAAAAGGGCCGAATGGTCGCCATACGCTTTATAAATATGATGGTAATGATGTCTTTGTAGCTCTAAGTGAAGGGGCGAGTGAGGATTTTGCAGATGAAGCGCGTGAATGTTTTGAACGTGCGGCAAGTGATTCGGAATTGCGTAAAGACTTTACCATGTATGAAGGCTATGGGATTTCACAGCCTTTCCGCAATGTGAATACCGAAGATGCTGGAGATACATTTGATTACCGTGCTTTACAAAGAGGCGGCGATGGACATAGTTTTGAGGATTGGGCGGTAACTTTTCCGAATGAACAGGCTGCGCTAGAAGGGCTCGTCAATCGTTGGACGCCGCCGCTTAATGATTTTGAGAAAGAGCAGATTTATGATCATAAAAAAGCGGATGATGTTAAGACGTTCACATATACCGATACATACCAACCATATAATTATAATTGGATAAAATTTGGTGTGATTGCAGGCGCGTCATACGGGTTATTGATGAGCTTCGCTGGCGGTATCAGCGCAGCGGGGCGCGAACGTAAAGAAAACCGCGCCGCACGCCGCCGCGCATTAGATGCACAGAATTTGGATTTTTAGGAGTAAATAGGTATGAATAAATTAAAAATTATGGGTCTAAAGACGATTGGCGCCGTTGATTATTATGCGTCATCGCTTAGGAATAACTCTTTTCTCGCCGTTGCAATGTCTGTGGCGATGGGCTGTTTGTTTACCTTGATGTCTGCGGGGTTTACAGCTGTTGTTAAGGAGATAAACCTTAAAGATGCTGCAGACGATTTAGAAAATGTTACGACGCGCCAGGATGGTTTTGTTTACGGTTTTCCATCAAGTTGTGACATGGATTATGATTATTATCTTATTGCTAAAGATAATGAGGGTGAGTGGTCGCTTAGCGCGGGTGATAATCTTTCCATAGTTGATGTTTTGCCGGTAGATGAGCAGCAGGATCAATATGATGATGTAAAAAATTGCGTCGCACATATGGTCGATTGGGCAAAGAATGATAAGTTCAGCTTCGCTGAAGAATTTAAATATGCGGGGAATGTAACATATTCCGCGCCAATTATTATTCATGATATTAACAGCGATGAAAACACGCTGCGTATTGATGTTATAGATGGCGTGCCTTTTGGTGAGACGTCTAAAATGCGCTTGGATAAAATTGTTGCGGCCCATGATGATTATGAAGAAGAAGGCGATAACACAGCCATTTATAAAGGTGAATTTTCAAAGGCTGCAACTGGCTTTATTGAATATATGGATGACCACCAAGACGATGAAATATATTTCAAAGGCGAACAGATTAAAAATGCCAATCGTCACCCTGTTTATGAATATGACAGTATGACATTTAAAGACATATTATGGTTTGGTGGAGGAAGTCTGTCGTTAAGTTTCTTGTTCGTTGCAGGGCCAATGACGTCATATCGCGGCAGCGCTTATGATGCGCGCGCGGAAAAGCGCAACGCGCGCATCGGTGAGCTGAACGCGTTAAGCGGACGTGATAAGCCGCTAATGTAATACAAGGATTTTAAGGGAGTAGGGTAGATGAACATCAGAAAAAATTGGTTAAAATGTGTTGGCGCGGTGGATTATGTGTTCACGGGCCTCACAAAAGACCTAGGTGATAATGTTGCGAAGGTTGGGATAGCGTCAGCAATAGGTGGAATAGTGTTTACTATTGCTGCGACAATTACGGCCCAGAACTATGCGCAAGATTTTTCCGAAGATTTGGATACAGGTGATTTGGCTGTCCAAGATGGCGGCGCACAGTTTGGTTTTCCTGAAGACTGTGGAGTCGGCGAGGGGTATTATCTATTCTCAAAGAATCCGAATGGCGGCTATGAGCTAAGTTACTCATATTCCAATGAATGGTCGAATGTACGTAGCGAACAAGACCAAAAGAAAATGTTAGATAATGCCAATGAATGCATGGACACAATTAAAGGCTGGGCGAAAAAAAATAATTATAAATTTGCTGATGAATTTTCTTATCTAGCTGATGTCGAATACACAGATGTTGGCCTTGTTTATGAAACAGATACAAAGGTCTCATCTCTCTATAAGGATGTTATTGGTGATGATATTGAAACTATGAGTGAAGTCATAAAAGAGTATGACGAATATGATGTCTCTGGCAGTAATATCAAGCTTTATAAAGCTGAATTTAATAAAGCGGTAGAGGCTTGGGATTATTATACTGATCGCTTTAATCCAGATGTTGAGTATTATGATTCTGACGGCAACATAAAATACGCGAACCAATATGCACGCTATGAATACGATGACCAGTTTAATTCATCGTCATGGTTTTTCTATTCCTGTTTAGCAGGCGGCCTAATGCTGTGTGGCATTGGGCTTTCATCAAGTACCTATCGTGGCGCAGGTTATTATGAACGTAAAGAAAAACGCGACCAGAGAATCGCTGAACTAAGCGTTATGGATGGCCGTAGCGGCCCATTGATGTAGGCGTAACAAAAATAGAGATAAACATAGGAAAAATATCAAATGGGTATGAAATCAGCGTTAATACGGACAACAGGTGTTTTAGACGCGATAGGATCTAGCTTAGGCCTGATTTTTAAAGCTGATGTTCTAATAGGGTTTTATTTGGGGGCTCTGGCTGCTGCGGGGGGGACTAGCCTATATATGGCTTATGACCAAGGTCCTATCAATGATCTTAATGATTATGTCGATGGTGCGCTACCAGTGGGCTATGATGGCGCTTTGATGCAATTTCCAGATGTTTGCGGCCTTGATGATGATGTTTATTTGCTGTCGAAAAAACCGGGCGGTGGTTATGAAGTGAGTGTCGGGAATGGTAATTATGCCCGCGTTATCCCGCAAGATGAGCAAGATGATCTGGTTAAGGAAATGTCAGATTGTATGCAGACAATAAATAAATGGGCATCCAAAGACAATTTTGAATTTACAGATGAATTTAAATTTGCGGCAAATGTCGAACATACCCAGGCAGGCCTTGTTTATGACCTGAATGATGAAACTTATACATTGTATAAAGATGTTAGCCTAGAAGATGACCTTGAGACTATGCAATCCGTTGTTAAGGATTTGGATGCATATGATAGTAAAAATGATAATATACAGTTGTATCGAGACCAATTCGCTGTCGCTGCTGCTGCGTGGAAGAGTTTTGAGAAAAACTATGCAATATCTGAGCGTTATTTCGACAGCGCTGGACAAATTAAAGATAAGGCAAGTTATGCGCGCTATGATCATGATAGCGCCACGCTTGTAGATAAGTTGACTGTAACGTTCGGCAGTGCTTATTTAGGGCTTATGTTTGCTGGATTTATGAATAATCGTGGGCTTGGCACGGGATATAGGGGCCGCGCAGAGAAACGAAAAGAAGAACTAGAGAAGCTGGATATTTTAAAAGGGCGCGACGTGCCGAAGTTTTAAGCGCTTAGCTATTCTGCAACTATATCTCCCCAATTCTGGATAAGGTGGCGGCGGGAGAGTTGTTCAGTTTGTTCAAATAAACCAAAAGGCTTATCCAGGCGCTGCGCGGCATTACGGCCAAGCGGCGCTGTTTTTAGGGTGACTTCACTGCCATTTGGTAGGAAGCGTAGTGAACCTAGCGGTACGCTAACATTCAGCCCGCCATATAAATGCGTTGTGCCGCCAAATACATCTTGGTCTTGCTTGTTGGTGGCGTTGACGAAACCGTTTATGCGCGCGCCATTGCGGAAATTATGGCTGATTTTACCGCTTACCCCATAATCTTTGGCTAAGAACCGTCCAGCAGATAGGCTGATGGTTGTGTCGGTGCTTGGTAATTCGTAAAAGGCGTTAACATGTCCTGTAATTGTCGCGGTGCCTTGTTCAAATCCGCTTGCCCCTGCGGTGAATGGATCACGCTTGATAACATCAAAAAACTCTGCGCCAATTGCCCATGTTTTGTCAAATGGGCGATAAAGAATTTCAGCGCCTGCGCCTAGGTACATTTCTTCTAAATAGCCTGCACTGGCGGCGAAGTAGATGTTATCTTTTAATGTTGTGTTATAGACAAAGGCCATTTGGTCAAAAGCCATGCCGTTGGCGGCAAAGTCTTCAACGTTTCCACGAATGATTTTTGGATCACTTTGGCGTAGGTGTTTTAGCCCCTCTAGATTGTTAAATAGGTTTAGGCGTAGGCGGTTAATGGATAAGAAGTTGCGTTTGAACGGATAGTTTCGCTGTACCAGTAAGGCGCTGCGCGTCAATGTGCCATTATCTTCTTCGTTGAGGCTGACATGGTTTTCAAGGGTGAAGCTCCAGAACTTTGATTTATCATCACGGTAGAGTGGGGTTGGCTTTGCCGCCTTAAATTTTTTCTTACTGATCTGGGCGTTGTGCCATATTTCTTCGGCGCTAGATATATGTTCATTTACGGCATAATCTAGATCACGGGTCAGGATTTTGACTTTAGGACCTTTTAGGCCATAGCGCAGGGGTTCTAACGCTATGGTGTCTAGGCTTGCGTAGCTTGTATCAACCTGATGCTGCGCAGCTTTGCCGATGATATAGGGGAGGGTCTCGTGCTGCCCCGCGGTTTCTAGCTGGATTGTTTTCGTGTTGTTTTCGTATTCTGTTTTGGTGACAAAAGTTTCTGGCGGCGTGTCTTTAATAATTTCTAGGTCATCTATGCCAGTAATTTTGCGGGCGATTTTATTAGTGAGGCTTTCGCGTTCACCGCGCTTGGCGCTGCGTGTTTTGATGTCTTGCACGGGGGTAGATAGGTGGAGCTGTCCCATGATTTTGTTATTGCCGCTCATCCCAACGCCGAGGGAGAGCCATTCCGTTGGCGCGTAATTGATGCCGAAGCTGTAAGCGGCAGGGGCGTGGAAGCCGCTAATGACTTGCTGTTCGCTGACATAGCGGTCAGCGCCATAATCTGCGCTAAGGCTCAGCCCGTTGATGGGGCTATTCCACACAAGGCTTGTGAAAAAGCCGATATTTTCGCCTGTGAACCAATCATCAGGGCTGCTGGCGTCTTCGCCGTCAAGGGGGCGTTTCTGGTCAAAATGGTTGCCGAATACAGCAAATGGGTTGTTCACATGTTTGGCGCTGCCAAAGCGCCCCCACCCCATACCCGCGGTAAAGTCAAAATCACCATAACGTTTACTGGCGGCGATATATTCCCCTGCCATGCGTTTATGCCCCACGGCAGACATCATGCCGATGGATATTTCGGGGCGGACGCGGCTTTCTTGCAATAGGCGGAGCTTCAAATCTAACCCAGGGAAGAGGCGGTGGGCATCGTCTTTGGCGCTTGAAATTTCTGCGCTTTGGCGCAGCTGCGCATGTAGCCCATCCAACAGCTGTACGCCGAAGCCATAATGTATATATGGATCAAGCGTTGCGATATTGGCGCTGATTGTACCAGTTTTAAAATGGCGCGCATTTGGGGTAGTTAGTGTACCGCCTTGCCCATATATGGATTTCGACACAAAATGTTTGAAATTTGGCGCAGAATCTTGCTGCGCATGTCCCTTATGCGGGGCTGCAATGCTAAATAAAACTGTGGTGCATATTAATGCGGCGATATGCCGACGTGGTGTTTTGAGAAACATATGGATATGTGTTGTGAATATTCAACTACTTACGATTCTAAATGGAAGTCAAAGAAACGCCAAGTGATGTGCTGGATTTTAGAGAAGTTGTGCGCAATTAGTTTTGGGAGGCTTTAGTAAGCATAAGAATGTGTGAAGTTCTTATGCCCGCCCCCCAAAACAATTATAATGTTAAAGCTTACCCAATAATCACACTATAATATGTTGCGATCTATCAATTATTGATTCAATATTCCATTGTTTTCATAGGCTTATTTGGTTGAAAAGATTTTGTTGATGTCGTGGTGAATATTATCTGGCTCTCTGGTGTTTTGTCGGTCGGCGTTATAACATAGTCCTTATTGAGGAATTTTATGGTTCAAAATATTTATGACATCGTAGTGATTGGCGGCGGCATTAACGGCATGGGGATTGCCCGTGATGCGGCGGGGCGCGGCCTTTCTGTATTGCTTTTGGAACAAAATGACTTTGCTTCGGCGACGTCATCAGCATCATCAAAACTTATTCATGGTGGTTTACGTTACCTTGAATATTACGAATTTGGTTTAGTGCGTGCGGCACTGAAGGAACGTGAAGTTCTGCTCGCTATGGCGCCGCATATTATTTGGCCGCTTAATTTTATTTTACCGCATAGTGCAGATATGCGTCCGGCGTGGCTGGTGCGGATGGGGCTGTTTCTTTATGATCATCTTGGTGGGCGCAAGGTGCTTAAGGCATCTAAATCCGTAAAGCTTGATAAGGCTATCTTTAAAGATAAGTTTCACAAAGGCTTTTCTTATGCGGATTGTTGGACGGATGATGCGCGCTTGGTTGTTTTAAACGCGATGGATGCCGAAGAACGCGGCGCGCACATTTATAATTACACGCCATGCATAGGTGCTAAAGTCGTTGATGGCCTCTGGCAGATCGAGGCTGGCGGCGCATTGCAAGGGGTGCCCATACAGGCACGCCAATTGGTTAATGCAGCAGGGCCATGGGTGCGTAGTTTCTTAGATGCGCATAATCTGGCGGATAAAAATACCCGTCAGCTGCGTTTGGTTAAGGGCTCACACATTATTGTGCCGAAGCTGTTTGATGGTGATGATTCCTATATTTTACAACAGCCAGACGGACGAATTGTTTTTGCACTGCCTTATGTTGATGATTATACGTTGATCGGCACGACGGATGTTGAGTATGAAGGTGACCCATCAGCCGTGCATATAGATGCGGATGAAATAGATTATTTATGCGCGGCGACTAATCGTTATTTCCGCAGTGAAATTACTGCGGATGATGTTGTGTCGACATATAGCGGCGTGCGCCCCTTATTGGATAGTGGGGAAGATAACGCTTCCGCCGTGACCCGCGATTATATTTTGGATTACAGCGAACGTAGCGGCGCGCCGCTTTTGTCTATCTTTGGCGGTAAAATTACGACTTATCGTACATTGGCCGAAAAAGCGGTGTCAAAATTATCGAATAAAGCAACGTGGACGGCGCATTCTTTGCTGCCGGGTGCGCTTATTAACGATTATAGCCACGATAAAATGCATGATATGTTTCATCAGGCTTTTTCTGATGATGCATTAGAAGGCGCCGCGGTTAAAACGATTATCAAACGTTGGCGCAGACAATATGGCAGCCGTAGCCGCAAAATATTCGACACAGGGCGTTTGGGTCAGCATTTTGGCCATGGGCTTTACCAAGCTGAAGTGGATTATTTATGTGCAGATGAATATGCACAATGCGCGGCAGATATTTTGTGGCGCCGGACAAAGCTTGGTTTAAAGTTTGACGAAGCGCAGCAACGTGCGTTAGAGCAATATATAAAAGAAGAGCTTCACGGGGACAGACATGAGTAAAAAAGCGATTATCGCGATTGACCAAGGGACAACAAGCAGTCGTTCAATAGCATTTAGCGAAGATGGTGCAATACTGGCCCTTGCACAAAAGGAGCTAACGTTACATTACCCTAATAAAGGCTGGGTTGAGCAAAATGCTAATGATATTTGGCAAGACACGCTTTGGGCGCTTAAAGATGTTATTGCGCAAGCTGAAGGGCAGGGTTATGAAGCCGCGGTTATCGGCATCACCAATCAGCGTGAAACGACCATTATTTGGGATCGCAATACAGGTAAACCCATCTATAACGCGATTGTCTGGCAAGACCGCCGCACAGCGGAATATTGTCAGAAGCTGAAAGATACAGGTGCAGAGGCAGATATAACTGAAAAGACAGGCTTACTTCTCGACCCTTATTTCTCAGCGAGTAAAGTTGCATGGATATTAGATCATGTTGATGGTGCGCGCGCCAAGGCCGATGCAGGGCAACTGGCCTTCGGTACGGTGGATAGCTTTATTCTTTGGCACTTAACAGGCGGCGATGTTCATGCGACCGATGCAACCAATGCGTCGCGAACTATGTTGATGAATATCCAAACTGGCGCATGGGATGATGATTTATTGGCGCTGTTTAATATTCCGCGCAGCCTATTGCCAGAAATTCGTGACAATATTGGTCATTTTGGTGATGCAGCCGAAAATGTGATTGGCAAAACTATAGCTATTGGCGGTATTGCGGGGGATCAACAAGCCGCGCTGATTGGGCAGGCCTGCTTTGATACAGGAATGGTTAAATCGACCTATGGCACAGGCTGTTTCGTGTTAATGAATATTGGTGATGAATTTAAGATATCTAAAAATAAACTACTGACAACTGTGGCTTATCAGATTGATGGGCAAATCACTTATGCGCTGGAAGGGTCAATTTTTGTTGCGGGGGCGGCGATACAGTGGCTACGTGATAATGCAGAGTTCTTCGCGCATGCATCTGAAAGTGAAGCATTGGCGCTGTCTGTGTCAGATAATAACGGCGTTTATTTTGTGCCGGCCTTTACGGGGCTTGGTGCGCCATATTGGGCGCCAGATGCCAAGGCCGCAATATTAGGCCTTAGCCGCGAAAGTAATAAAGCGCATATCACGCGCGCTGCGCTTGAGGCACAGGCCTACCAAACGCAAGATTTAATGTCAGCCTTCGCGGCGGATAGCGGTGTTGATATTGGCACGTTACGCTGCGATGGCGGCTTGGTCGCGAATAATTTTGTCTGTCAGTATTTGGCTGATATTTTGAATAAAGCGGTTGAGCTGCCTGAGGTTACAGAAACTACGGCATTAGGGGCAGCCTATCTGGCGGGAGTCTATGCGGGTATATATAGCGGTCTAGATGATGTCGCGGCGCGCTGGGCGTGTGCAAAATCATATAGCCCGTCTATTATGGCGGATAAGCGCCAAGTGGCGCTTGATGGGTGGGCGCAGGCTGTTGGTAAGGTTCTATATACATAAATCTATAGAAAATATTAACTATTTGTGCTTATATATTATGGTGAACATATTTAAATTTGGGTATGGGGGCCATAATGAGCGAGCAAGATCAGAAAAAAGATTACATGCAGAATATCTACCAATTTTTTGGATTAGATGACTTTGAATCTGATAGAGATTTAATTAACGCCGCATTTGGGCGTATTGAAGACGCTTATGGCATAAAGCTCGATATGAATACGAAGCCCGATGCTGCGGCTGAACCACCCGCTAAGTTAAAATCTATGCTTCCGAACTGGGATGCTGAGTCATTCCGTAAATTTATTGAAGATTTATGGCGCGTTGCAAATGTTTATAAGTTGACGCTTGATGAGCCTAGAAAGATCAAATATGACGAAGATCTTCTTGAACGTGAAGATTTGCATCAGAAACCTGAAAGCGTTGCGGCGGGGCAATTTACTACAGATGGTCTTAATGAATCGCAGGCTGAATATTATGCGCGCTTAAAACAAAAGGGGTATAACACCCCATATCCAGAAGACTCGGATGCTGATAAAGATTGGCGCGTGGCTGTAATGAGTAAGTTCCTGAATGATTGTCATGGCTATCTGATGGATGAAAACAATATACCACAGCTTGAAAACGATGTAGATTTTGAAGCGGAAGAGGCGCTTGATGTAGAAGAAGATCTTGAAGATGCTGATTTCGGTGATGAAGCGCCAGCGCGCACGCCGCAAAGTAAAGTTAATCAGTCTTTTTCAGGTGCTTCGCGCGATACGATGGTTTATCCGCAAAATGGACGTGAAGATGAAGAAAAATTAAAGCAGTCTATGCTGCTTAAAAATTCACATGCCGATTGGGGGAACATTAATTTGCATGTGATGACCAGTGTCGAAGGGCAGCGTCATTTGTGGAATCGTAAGTCAGGTTTTTCAATTGGTGGGCGTTTAGATGTAGAAGGTGAAGTTGTTCAGCAGCCAGGTAAGCCAGTGCAGCGTGTCGCGGTTTTTGGCAAGGTGAATATACAATGTAATGGCGGCTTTTTAGATGGCAATATTGATGCCCGCATGCGCGAAACCAAATATAAGCAAGGTGTACAAAAAGGCCCAGATGGCCAACCTGTACAGGTCGAATATCCAGTGCATAGTTACAGCAAAGGCAAAGTGATTATAGATGCGGGTGATGAAGACCTTGTGATTAACGGTAACGTCCTTGGTAATGTTGAAATTCGCACGACAGGTAAGGTTAGGGTGCTTGGCCATATTGATGGCAAGGTTAGTATTAATGCAGGGCAAGGTATTGATGTACTGGGTGATGTTAGCGGGCGCGCGTCTTTAACTGCCGAAGGTGGCACAATAGAGATTAGTGGCAAGAAAGGCATTTGGGCGTCTGCTTCGGGCACGGCTAATGTGCGTGGCGCGGATATTACTGATAATATGCTCTATAAAGCGCGTACGGCTGCACATCATAAAAACTTTGCATCTAAAGACACTGCGGATGTTGATGTTGAAGATGCGGATTTTACGGACTCGCCGAAAAAGTCAGCACAAAGCCAGGCGCCGCATGCATAAATAAAATCATAACATTTTAGGGGAAAGTGGTGCCCGGAGGTAGAATTGAACTACCGACACGAGGATTTTCAATCCTCTGCTCTACCACTGAGCTACCCGGGCAAGACCTTATAAAAAGTCTGTAGAGCAGGTTTATATAAGAACATATTCATCTTGTCTAGAGGGAAAATAAAAAAAAGTTGCATATTATTAATATGTATGGTTATATATGTGTTATGCATACATATTAAGTTTAGGCTCAAAAAAAGACGAAATGGGTCAAATGTATATAACATGTTAAGTGCTTGAAAATGCTTAATAAAAAAATATAAATTTGCAACGTCTACTATATATGTACTAAACTTGATTTATAAATTAACGGTACTTAAGAAAATATTTATATATATGTGTGAATATAGATTTAAGTAAAAAACTGAGAGGATGAGTAGAATGTTAGGATTAGGTAAGACGCTTCCTTGGCTTATGAACGCTGGTAAAGGGCTATTAAGTAAAGGCGCAAAGCTTGGAGCTGCTGCTCTAGGTTTGGTAGGGATTGATGTTGTCGCGAATGATGGCAATGTAACAAAGGGCATTTTTAATAAAGGGGTTGATTTCTACAATGAAACCCTGAACACAGCTGCTGTAGATTTAGATAACACACAGTCATTGTTAAATACACAAGCTGAAGGTATGGCTTGGTTTAACTCATGGAATTCATTCTTCTATAGTTTGTGTGATTTTTTTGGTTTCGAACAAGGTAAAGATTTTTTCAAAGATCGTATGGAAAGAACGAACGTTGAAATTCGTGACTTTATTGATGATCAGCGTGATGCGCTTACAAACCAAAATAAGAAAAATGCTGGTGTTGATGACTTGGCTTCTAGAGAATCTGATGTGTCGTTTGATCCTAATTCAGGTGAGATTACGCCAGCAGTTCCAGGTGAGGTGTCAGTTGGTTCAGCGTTCGCTTCGGCGGCGTACGGTCTAGAAAAAGGTGTCGTGAGTATGGCGGCAGGTTTGTCATCATTAGGTACAGGTACATGGGAAGCTTTGACAACTGATAAAGGCTGGGGCGCGGCGATTGCCGATGACTTTAACCAGCAAAACGGTTGGGCAATGGAGAAGCTAGAATCTCTGCATGGCAAACCAAACGTAGATACACCTCTTGAAAGAGGCTTGATGTATGGATTTGAGTTTGGCAGTTATTTAATTCCTGTTGCGGGTACTGCGAAATTAGCAGGTTCTGTACCACAGGCGCTAACAAAGTTTACCCCAGCATTGGGATTGGCTGCAGGCCCTAAATAAAATTAAATAAACACTCTCAGTTTTAAAGCCCCGGGCTGTTTTCCCGGGGCTTTTTTTATGCGTGTACTTATTGCGACTCAGAAAAGCAAAACCGCTGATCCGGGGGCATTGGATCAGCGGTTATAAAGCTGGTATTTAATTTGCTGGTATTTAAGAGGAGATTGATAATTCTTATATAGTTCCCTAAAAATTCTTATCGTTAGTTCTCTCTATATGTACATATTCTCATATAATTGTGACGAAAATTATGTTAATGTTTGTCACAATTTCGTCACATTTCAAGAATCTAATATATCAGCGATTACAAATTGATGGCGATATCGAGCTTTTCTGATAGCGGTGGCGTGCGGCGCGCGCGGCTGACTTCCATGAGGCCGAGTTTTGTTAGGCCATGTATTTGCACGGTATAAGGGTCATCAGCAGCGAACTTTTTCATTGCTTGGGTTAATTCTTTACGTTCGGCATCATTGGCCATTTTTAGGAAGTCGATCATGATAATGCCGCTTAAATTACGTAGGCGAATTTGACGCATAATTTCTTTAGCCGTAGATATGTTGATGTTGAGCTTAGACCCACGTGCACCGCCGCGGTTGACGTCTATGGCTGTTAGGGCGGCGGTTTCCTCAATAATGATAGATGCCCCATTATCTAATACTGCGTATGGACGATAAAGGTCTTCTATCGGGGTAAGGACGCCTCGAAATTCAAACAAGCGCTCTGCGTCTATGGCATTTTCATCAATGGAGCTATGGATGATCTTGCTAACCAGATCAGGGGCAAATTGCATACACCAAGTTTGTGTGTGGTCAAATAAATCGTCACCGCAAATCTCAACGCGTTCAATTGTGTTCATCGCTTGATTAGACAACATACGCATAATAGCGTCTGGCCCAGCAAGGATAGGCCCTGCGGTGTTTTCCATAGGGATATTATTAAGGATGGCCTGCCATGCATGGGCGAGCATTTTATATTCGCGGATCAGCATGTCGTTTTGGATCATCTTGCTTGCCGCGCGCAGTATAGCGCCATGCATATTTTCGCCATCCATCATTTCAAGCAGCTGCGCATTTAAGGCTTTATCCTTTATACGCTTCGAAATTTTATTATCTTTACGGTAAGGCGCATAGAGCATGAAGCGCCCATGTAAAGTTAAGTCCATGGTTAGGCGAACATTTTTATCTTCATATTGTTCATATGTGCCAATACGTGGGGAAATAAAGCCATCCTGTGCCTGTACAATGATAAGGTCACCAGCGTTAAGCCATTTTGGTAGTGGCTTATCCGTCTTTTTGCCAAGATGGCGTGCATCTTTGGCGTTAAGGTAACCTATAAGGCCATGGCCTAAGTCGATATAAGCTGTATTATCGGTGGCATCAATGCGTTCAACGCGTCCCATATAGATTGTACCGTGGCGGATTTGTTCAAATTCGGGGTCGAGCTCAACGGCCTCTAAACTGTGGTTCTTGTTCAGAGCAACAGCGCAAATCGAATCATTGATGGTATCAATCAGAATTTCCATGTTTGGTATTATACTGGCGCTTAGCCCTCATAGCCAAGCCCGATTAACATGTTGCGTGTTTCATAAAGGGATAAGCCAACAATATTGGTGTATGACCCTTGAATAGATTTCACAAAGGCAGATGCTAAGCCCTGTACGGCATAGCCGCCTGCTTTGCCGTCCCATTCATTGCTGGCGATATATGTTTCAATTTCATCGTTTGTGAGTATTTTGAATTTGACGGCTGTTTTTACAACGCGGCTCGACTCTCGCCCATCAGGTGAGATGATCGTTATGCCGCCAAGTACGACATGGCGTTTTCCCGACATGGTTTTGAGGAATTTACGTGCTTCATGCGCATCTTTGGGCTTGCCCATTTCCTTCTGGCCTTGGGCGACAACGGTGTCTGCGGCAAGGATATAGGTGTTTGTGTGCTGATCTGCGTCAAGGCTTTGATATATGGCGCGGGCTTTGCCTTGGGATAGGCGCAGCGCCAAAGCATCTGGTCGCTCACCTTTCAGTGGCGTTTCATCAATATCTGCCGGAAGGATTTGGTCAGGTGTAATGTGGATTTGTTTGAGAAGGTCGAGCCTGCGTGGTGAGGCTGAGGCAAGAATAAGTTGCTGTTTTTCGGCACTCATAATAAAATTAAGCCCTTCGCTTCTTATACTTGCCTTACGGCGCTTTATTTACTTCTCACGGAAGATGATACGGCCTTTACTAAGGTCGTAAGGTGTCATTTCTACAACGACTGTGTCACCTTGAAGGACGCGAATACGGTTTTTACGCATTTTACCGGCTGTGTGTGCCAATACTTCGTGGTCGTTTTCAAGCTTTACGCGGAACATTGCGTTTGGAAGAACTTCCGTTACTGTTCCTTTAAATTCAATCAGGTCTTCTTTTGCCATAGCACTTATATCTTATTTTGTTACGATTATAGATGTTGTTTATATATAAAGAGCCCATACGAAAGCAAGATAAAACTCATGCTTTAGTGGATCATCAACGAATAATTGCGTTTACGCTTGGCGGGCAACCATCAATTTCTTTATTTCTGCGATGGATTTTGCCGGATTTAGGCCTTTAGGGCATGTTTTTGTACAATTCATAATTGTATGGCAGCGGTAAAGGCGGAACGGATCTTCTAATTGATCCAAACGCTCGCCTGTTGCGTCATCACGTGAATCGACAATCCAACGATAAGCCTGCATTAGAATCGCAGGGCCTAAGAAACGGTCGCCGTTCCACCAATAGCTAGGGCAAGATGTTGAACAGCAAAAGCAGAGAATACAAGCCGCAGGGCCATGACCGTCATCACCATTCAGTAAGTCGGCATCAGCCGCGCTTTGTAGGCGTTCTTTTTCTGGGTTTGGTGTGTCGCTTTTGAGCCAAGGTTCAATCGACTCGTATTGTGCATATACATGATTTAAATCAGGGACAAGGTCTTTAACCACGGGCATATGTGGTAGCGGGGTGATTTTGACGTCGCCTTTGACTTCGTCGATTGGTTTTAGGCATGCAAGTGTATTGGTGCCATCAATATTCATTGCGCAAGACCCACATATGCCTTCGCGGCATGAACGACGGAAGGTCAGTGTGCTGTCGACTTCATTTTTAATTTTGATTAGGGCGTCCAATACCATTGGGCCGCAATCTTTTGTGTCGACTTCATATTCATCCATACGCGGTGTTTCATCGCGGTCAGGATCCCAGCGGTAAATTCTGAAATTCTTTACGTCTTCTGCGCCTTCTGCGGCGCCGAATTTGTGGCCTTTAGTGATTTTCGAATTCTTTGGCAGGGTGAACTGAGCCATAGTTTTGTAAACCTTATTACATGTTTCAAATTAAAATACTGTTCTTAAAATAAACCTGTCTGGCGCATTTGTGAAGAGGGGTTAGTCAAATAATGCATCAATTGCTGCTTGATCGTTCGTTTTATGCGCTTCTTCAACCTTATCTTTTACATGCTCCTCTGTATCTTTGTGGGATTTACTTAAGCCAATACGGTCAAGTGTGCTGCTGAGGCGATCCTCAACGGCTTTTAGGTTCTCAATTGTTGTGCGTATACGTTGACCAGTTAGGTCCTGGAATGTACAGGCCATAAGAATTTCGTTGATATCTTCGCTGATTGATGCCGCGGTTTGTGCGGTTTTTGTATCTATAATCAGGTTTGATTCTTCAAGCTTTGTCGCAATGCGGTCTGCGGCGTCCAATATTCGGTTGGCTGCGTTTTCAGTGATGCTAATCACGGCATCAAGCTCTACACCTGCATTTGCAGCGGTTTGCCCATCACCGTGGAATGATATGGCGCCCAGTAAATCGAGTATTTCTGAGAAGCGTGAGGATATGCCTTCTTCGGCCATGTCCATCAATTGCGATGTTGCGTTGACTTCCATTGAGATTTCATCAAAACGGCGTTTGGCAAAGGTTTCAAACGTGTCGAACCTATTTGATAATTCTTTGATTGCGCTTAATACGTCTTCGTTTGCCATGTCTTTCATAATATAATGCTTTGTATAAAATAGAGTTAATTAATGCATTATTATATGAGCAAAAAGCTTAAGAATTACTTTATAAGTGCTTTCTTATGTGGATTTATTTCACAATGCAGCTTTGGGCGTGTTTTGCATTGATTTTACTACATATTTCAGCGGCATGGCTTTTGCTAACTTCGCCGGCCTGCACACGGTAATATGTGCCTTTTCCGGTAATCTCGGCCGTCTGTATGCGTAGTTTCATGCCCGCAAGTAAATCAGGAAATTCTTTTAGGCGGTTTTGCCAATGTTTCTGGGCGCTTTCATTACTGCTAAGGCTGCCGAGTTGTACGTAATGTGTACCTTGCGGCGGCGTTGAAGGCTTACTTGCTTTGCGTTCTTGTATTGGTGTCGTGTTCAACCCCTGTACTTCGGCAAGTAGCGTTTTGAATTCATTTTTTGTGTTCTTGCTTGATTCTTTAACTTGTACGGGGCGCGCAGTCGGGGTCGCATGCGTTACGGTTGTTATCGTGGGGGATTCTTTTTCGACTTTAGGCTCAGGGCTTTCTTCGTCAATGGGAACTGCCCCCGCAATGCGGCTGTTTACGCCTTCGTCGTCTTTTAGTTCTTGAGTGTATTTTATGTCTTCGCTTTGCGGCGTTGTGTTTTGTGTTTTAAGGCCAGCGAATAATTCTTCGCGGCTTTGGGGGCGGGCGTTTTGGTTTTCAGCTAGAAGATTTTCAACACGCTGCTTTGAGTTTTCGTTGCGGATCGAATCGTAAATCGTGCTGTCGCTATGCGCAATATCCATGCCGCCGCGTTCATCGGGGCGTTCTTTAATCGGGGAATGATCGCCGCGGATGATCGGGACGGTATCTGTTTTTTGTGTGTTGCTGTACCACATAAGGGCACTAACAATTACAACAGCGGAAATAAGGAGTATGGCGTTTAGTTTCATGGCTTCAAATAATATTATTAGATACGTTTATACAGGTTAAAAATGGCTTCGTGTTCGGCGGCGGCACTGCGGTCAGTCATGCTGGCAATATGGTCCGCGATGATGCGCGCCTTTTTATGATCGTTTGGGTCACTATCTAGTTTTTCAATTTGTTCTTGAATGTCTGTAGTCAAGAGCAGTTGGTCATTCATATAGACGTCAAATAAGTCACCAATAATCTTCTCCGCCTTAATCCAGATACGTTGGATGGTATGGTGGCGGTACATGTTTTTCATCAGAAATGCGCGCAGAATTTTTAATTCTTGGAACATATCATCTGAAAAGCGAATGATTGGTTTGCTATGGTTTCTGACATCATCAACATGTTGCGGTTTTAGCTCGGCAATGTTTTTAAGGCTTTCGGCCAACACATCGTCAACCATAACGCCAATCATATCCCGAATAGATTCAGAGATAAGGATTTTTTGCGTAATGTTTGGGTATTTGCGGCGGACGATATCTACGCGCTCGTTGAACAGCGGCACCGCGGCGCAAATTTGTTCTAATGAGAAAATATTGGCTTTCAGGCCGTCTTCAACGTCATGGTTATTATAGGCAATATCGTCAGCTATCGCGGCTATTTGCGCCTCAATAGACGCAAAGCCATCAATTTCGAGGTCCACCATATTTTGCACTTGGCGTAATGTGGTTGGTAAGTGTACATCATTGCCGCAGTTTTTCGGAATGACTGGGCCGTTATGTTTGGCAACGCCTTCTAATGTTTCCCATGTGAGGTTCAGGCCGCGCCATTCTGGGTATTTATTTTCCTGCATGGTTAATACGCGCAGGGATTGGTCATTATGCTCAAACCCGCCCAGATTTTCCATGCATTTCTTTAATGTTTCTTCCCCAGCGTGGGCGAATGGCGTGTGCCCTAAGTCATGCGCGAGGGCGATGGCTTCAGCAAGGTCTTCATTCACCAAAAGGGCGCGCGCTAATGTGCGTGCGATTTGTGCAACCTCAATAGTATGTGATAGGCGTGTGCGGTAGTCATCACCTTCGTAATAGACAAAGACCTGTGTTTTATATTTCAGGCGGCGAAAGGCGCTACAGTGGATAATACGGTCGCGGTCACGTTGAAAGCATGTGCGGTGGCGGCTTTCCGATTCTTCATATATACGCCCACGAGACTGGTCGGGGCGACAGGCATAGCGTGCAAGCGGCACGGCGCAATAATTGTAAGCGAGGTTGTCTTGCGCAGCTGATGATTGGGTCATATTTTGCCTTTATCACATGTTTTAAAATGAATTTAATGGGAAATTAGCAGAATTTAGCCCAAAGGCCAAGCCATCATGCTTGATTATTACTATGATTCATCCATATAATTAAGGGTATATAGTTTTTCTGGGCTGAAAGGTAGAGTATTCTATGAAATTAATAATCGATCAAACAGCAATTGACGAAGTATTGCGTGAACGTGAGAGCAAGGAAAACTCGAACCTATTTTTGCGTGTTACGGTCGAAGGTGGTGGCTGTTCAGGGTTCCAGTATAAATATGAGTGGGACGATTCTGAGCATAAAGATGACGACTCTATCTTTGATAAGGTTGTAGTGATTGACCCGCTTTCCTTAAAATATATGGACGGGTCTACGATAAAATTTCATGACGACATGATGGGGCGTATGTTCCAAATAGATAACCCCCTTGCGAATAGTGCTTGTGGCTGTGGTACGTCGTTCTCAATTTAATTGACATAAGTTGCGGCTTGAGGTATATTCCACAAAAATCTAATTAACGGTGGTAATAATGATGAAGAAGTTTAAGTTGGTGGATAATCCTTTAGGGTTTCATAGTGTAGAAATTAACCCCAAACATTTTGCATCAGTGCATTTTAATACAGCAGTAGGCACAGCTAATGTCGAGCTGTGTAATGGTGCGGTCGCTAAATTCTATGATGATGGCGATTTTAAAGATAATGGCCTAGAACGAAAGTCAGTAACTATGGAAGTTTATGGTACGCGTGCTGATTTTATAGTTTGATAAGTGCTATTCTATATACAGATTAAACCAAGCAAACCGCGCAAACTATTTGTGCGGTTGTTTTTTATTAGGCTAGTATTTGGGCATAGTTAGCGAGGATATAATGAAAATAGCCATTTGGAATGTGAATTCGATCAAAACACGTATAGACCATGTGAAAAACTGGCTTAAGACGCATGATGTGGATGTGCTGATGCTGCAAGAGCTTAAAGGCACAGAGTTCCCTTTCGATGAATTTACAGCGCTGGGCTATAAGGCAGAGGTATCCGCGCAAAAGACCTATAACGGCGTGGCCACTTTAAGCAAACATGATATTGAGCGCGTTTGTGATACCCTGCCAGGTGATGACGCAGATGAACAAGCGCGTTTTTTAGACTGTAAAATTAATGGCGTACGCTGCGTTAATATTTACTTACCTAATGGAAACCCTGTCGGGACGGAGAAATATGATTACAAACTCGGCTGGATGGAGCGCCTGCACGACTACATGAAAGAGCTGCGCCGCGCGGATTTGGATGTGCTTGTCGCGGGGGATTATAATGTAATCCCTGAGGCTCGTGATTGTCATGACCCTAAAGTGTGGGAAGGGGACGCGGCGACACTGCCACAAACACGCGCACTTTATCGTTCTTATGAATATCTGGGCTATGTTGATGCGTTCCGCGTGTTTAATCAGGCAGATCGTCAATATAGTTTTTGGGATTATCAACGCGGCGCTTATCAAAAAAATCATGGCATACGTATTGACCATTTTTTGGTTTCGCCAATGGTGGCTGACCGCATGGAAAGCTGCGTGATTGACACCGCGCCGCGCGGCCTTGAAAAACCATCTGACCATGTGCCAGTGATCCTTACTTTGGCGGATGCTGCTTAATTTTTGAAAAACCCTATAGGCATTTACGGCAGCACATGGTAGAGTGAATCGTTATTGTATTCACAATCTTCAGTAATTGGCCGATCATGACTTTCAATATATTTTCTAAACGAATCAAAACTTTATCTGCTGTGTGCGTGAGCGTTATTGCGCTTGCAGGCTTAAATGCCTGTGAGTCTACGACCGTTCATTTAAAAGAAAGACAGCTTAACCGCATCGCGCTGCCGGTCTTTATGATTAAGCGTGATATTGCGATAGAAGGCGCTAATCTCGTTGCATTTGAGCGTGTGCATGATCCGCTTAAAGTTGTTCAGGTTTATATTGAAGATGATTCAAGCGCGGGTGACCGTATTAAACATACGGCTATAAACAGTAAAGACCCATCAGACCCATTAGCGCTTCGCTTGGCTGCGCAGGATAAAAACACGAATGTTGTTTATCTCTCTGCGCCATGTTCTTATTTGCGCGATACAATGTTTGCGGAAGGGCCAGCGAATAAATGTGCTAAACATTATTACAGCGATGGCCCCGTTTCACAGAATGTGATTAATGCTTATGGCGCGGCGCTGGATAATATTCGCCGTTATCACGATGTAGACAGTTTTGTGCTTAATGGTTATGGCAGCGGCGCATCCGTTGCGGCTATATTGGCATCTCAGCGTATGGATGTAGACGGTTTGCGTACAGTATCCGGCCGTTTAGATGCGTCTGATTATAAAGAAGGTTTGAGTGCTTATTACGAAGGTGGGCTGAACCCTGTTGATTATGCAGGCACATTGGCGCATTTGCCGCAATATCACTTTATTGGCGAGGATGATAAAGCGGATATGATTAAGCTTTATCACAATTTTGCGCAGGCTGTGGGGCCAAGCTGGTGTATGCGTCATAGCTTAATTCCAGATGCAAATGATGACCGTGGTTGGGTTGAGCAATGGTCTGATTTGGTCGCGTTGCCATTGGATTGTCATGCGAATAAGCAAAATGGCAAACTTGCACCAGAGGTTGATTTGACCCCTGTACCGTTTAATCCTAAAACGCTTGATATAATGGATGATATGCATGGTAAAGGGAAAAAGTAATCTACCTTTCGCTATAAAAAAGACCATGGACGCTGTGAAGGCGTCCATATCTTTTTGTGGCTGTCTGTTATTGCTTGCGGGCTGCGGCGCATCGCTTTCTGCCCGTAATGATTTGGCTAATGAATTGGCGGCGCAATCATCTTTGCGTAAAGAGATCCACTACGCCGCGCCGTTTTATGTGACGGCCTATGCCGATGTGCTGCGCGGGGCGAAAACAGGGCGTGTCTATATAGAAGGGGACGGCCTTGCATGGGTAAGTAAATCAGAACCATCTTTAAATCCTACGCCGATTGACCCATATGCGCTGCGTTTAGCGGAAGCTGACCATGCACGCAATATAGACCGTGTTTATCTGGCACGCCCATGTCAATATTCAGGATGGGATGGCGGCGGCCTATGCCCGCATAAATATTGGACATCTCACCGTTATGCGCCTGAAGTGGTTGATGCCTATGTTGCCTTGCTTGATAAATTAAAGCAGCAGCGTGGCTGGAGCGATATAGAGCTTGTCGGGTATTCAGGTGGGGCGACATTGGCGTTATTAATTGCACGTAGACGGGGGGATATAACGGCCATACGTACGGTCGCAGGGAATGTAGATATTGATGCGCATTCGCGTTTTCATAAGGTTAGCTTAATGCCACAATCACTTAACCCCGCAAATTATAGTGATGATCTTTCGCGCTATCCACAGATTCATTTTGTGGGCGGGGATGACCGAATAGTGCCCATCAATATAGCCCAGAGCTATGCGCATCAGATGCAAGATTCATCTTGTGTACGCATAAATGAAATTGCTGGTTTAGCGCATGGAAAAGGGTGGGTTGAAAAATGGCCTGACTTGCTGCGCCAGCCAATATCATGTAAAAGCCAATAACGTAAATTCTATTAATATATAACGGCAACAAGGAAGGTTTGTTATGCGCGGTTTTATAATGTTTATATTCTCTGTTTTTGTGCTTTCTGCACTTATGCCTGTGGCTAGCCATGCTGCAGACGACAAAGCTTGGGATGTGCGCTGTAAGAAGAATGAAGAAAATGGCAAAGAATATTGCGAAATGTTCCAAATGGTCATGGTTAAGGACACGGGCCAGCGTTTTGTAGAGATCGCTTTCTTCGAAGAAGATAAAGACAAAGCTGGCGGTATTATCGTTTTGCCCCTTGGTTTGATGGTGGCTAAACCTGTTTTAATGCAGGTTGATGATGGCAAGAAAATGGCCTTTAACTTTCATACATGTACACCGGGCGGCTGCCTAGCGCGTATTAATGCAACCAAAGAGCTGATGGACCAAATGCGTAAGGGCAATAAACTTATGCTTGCAACGCATAGCCAAATGGGCAAAGAGTTTAATGTTCAGCTATCCCTAAAAGGCTTTAGTGCGGCATATAAAGAATTGCAAAAGAAAAAATAAGCACGAATCCATATTTTTAGAGGATTCTAATGTATTTTAGCCGCAATGTTTACAAGCATTGCGGCTATATTTTTATATTGTACGCAGAGTCCAAATTTTCATAACTCACTGTATTTCAAGCAATATTACCCGATTGAGGGGGTTTACACTTTTTATTACCAAAGGTATAAATTATGTCGGCATTGGTATTATCGATTCGCCTGCTGATTGTGTATATGTTCTATGTAAACATCTATGCCTAGCCGGAAAATAGGGAATAACAAGGCTTGTTTTAGGACTGTCTATATTGGTGGGGACACTAATTAAAGATTTTTAAGAAAATTCTATTTGATTAAACTACTTAAGGAGAACATATCAAATGAAACTCGACATTAAAAAACTACTCCTCGCGGGTACAGCTATTGTTGCAGTTGGTGCAGCGCCAATGGTTATTTCATCAGCATACGCGGCTGACGAAATTTCTGTTGATGCTGATGATAGCGGCGTATTTGATGCTGACGAACTTGCAACATCAGCATTTGACTGGGGCGCTGTAACAGATGGTACTGCAGCAGCTGGTGAAGTGACAGACAGCCATGATGTGCGTGTGAACGCAACGGCTGAGATTACTTTGGAAGATGGCGACACAATTGGTGACGGTGATGCGACAATCGCAGCTGTAGTTGCTGGTGCTGATGCGCTAACTTTGACATTGACTGATGCATCTGCTGATGCACCTGCGGCTATTACAATTGATGGCGCGATTTCAGTTGGTGCGTTTACTTCTCTTAACTTGGCTGTCGATGGTATTGACGACGCTGATGGTAATGACGCGCTTGATATCACAGTTAACGGCGCTGTTAACCTAGGTACAGGTACATTGACACTAACAGCTGATAATGACACAGCTGGTAACGATCTTACTTTCGCCGTAACTGGTAACATTACTGCAGGTCAAATCACTCTTGATGATAACGCAGCTGGTTCTGATGCAGTTCTTGAATTGAACGGCACAACAGCGCAAACAGTTACAGCGGCAATTGACGGCGCGGCTGCGGCTGAAGGTAACATCAAAGTTGGAAACACAGCAGGTGTTACATTCGTTGGTGATATCGGTACTACAAACTTCACAGTTGATAGCATTAATGTTGGTGTTGATGGTTCATCAACTGTTACAGCAACTTTCCAAGGTGATGTTGCAACAGCGAATGGTATCGTTATTGGTGATACAGATGCTGCGGCAACTGTTGACGCGGTAACAGTGACATTTGATTCACAAAATGGTTCAATCTCAGTCGCTGGTGATGTTGATGCAAACGCAACTGACACGGCTAACGTTGTAATTACAGGTGGTAACACTGTTGCTGCAGCAGATAACTGGGGCTCATCAAATGCATTGGGCACAGTAAGTGTTACAACTTCAGGCACAATATTTGATCTTGAAGGTACTTTGGATGCTACAACATTGACATCTGCTACAGGCACAACAATTGACGTTGGCGCTGGTACAGTAACTGCAGCAGTAACAAACGCTGGTACATTGTTAATGTCTGGTGCAGGTGATGTTGTTGGTAACATTACTAACACAGGTACAATTCAACAAACAGGTACTGGCGCAATCACAGGTGATGTTTCTGGCGCAGGTACAATTGACGTTGATGCTGACTTGACAGTAACAGGTGACTTGGGCGCAACTTCTGCTGATGTTGCAACGGGTCAAACTTTGACTGTTGCAGGTGGTGCGGGTAACGATATCGCTGTTTCTACAATCACATTGAACGGTACAGGTGCTTTAGACTTTACTGGTGGTTCTAACCTTACTGGTAACGTTGTTGCAGCTGCTGACGGCGACGGTGCGATTAATATTGGTGATGCTGCTGCTACAACAGCAATCGCTGGTAACATCGGTACAAGTTCAGCCGCTGTTGCGACATTAGACATCGCAGGTGGTTCTGCTAACGTTGTAACAACAACGGGTAACTTATGGGTAGACGCGATTACAGCTAACAACGCAGATACACTAAGCTTTATTGGTACATCTGCACAAGCTGTTTCTGGCACAATCACTGGCGGTGACATCAATGTTACTAACGCAACAGGCGTTACTTTCAATGGTGTGATCAATTC
This sequence comes from Alphaproteobacteria bacterium, assembly GCA_002690045.1. Taxonomy (GTDB): domain Bacteria; phylum Pseudomonadota; class Alphaproteobacteria; order Micavibrionales; family Micavibrionaceae; genus UBA2705. The sequence continues at coordinate 284,470 of NZDE01000010.1, forward strand.
TGATGCAATGACTGTTGCGTCTGGTGCTGCTGCGACTTTTGCTGCAAACGCAACATTCGCTGGTGCATTGGATAGTGCTGGTGCAGTAACAGTTGGTCAAGGCTCTACTTTGACAGCTGCAAGCTTCACAGATAACGGCGGTACATTTGTGCTTAACGTTGTTGATGCTGATGCTACATTAACTACAGCTGACATCGGTCTTTTAGACTTAGGTGGTGCGGCAACAGTTGATACTGATGACCTTACTGTTAACGTAACAGGTGTTATTGGTACAGGTACTGTTGATGTGTTAGCAAATGGTGGTGATGCATTTGATGAAGCAAAAGCAGTTGTAGACAACTCTGCGCTTTATACTTTCACAGCAGCTACTGATGGTACGTTGACTGTTGCGCAAGCATCTACAGCAAGCATTACAAACAATGCAGCTAAGAAATCTACAGCAGACAACTTGCTTGCAACAACTGCAACAGGTGAATTGCTACAGGTTCAGAACGCGTTTGTATCTGCAGGTTCTGCAGACGTGAACAACGTTCTTGAAGCTGCGGCTTCTGACGTATCTGCGGGCGCAGTTGTTGGTGGTGTTCAGGTTGCTGGTCACACAACATCTGTAAACAACCAGCGTCTTGCTGCTGTTCGTTCTGGTGAAGAAACTGGTATGAGCGCAGGTCAGATGATGAGCGGTCTGAAAGCTTGGATCCAAGGTTTCGGCGCGACTGGTGAACAAGATGAGCGCGACAACGTATCAGGTTACGATGTTGACTCAGTTGGTTTCGCAGTTGGTTTGGATGCTGAAAACGTTGCTGAAGACCTAACTGTTGGTGTGTCTGTTGCTTACGCAAACACAGATGTTGAATCTGATGCGATCAGCAATGCAGAAACTGAAATTGATAGCTACCAAATCGCTCTATATGGTGATTATGACCTATCAAACACAGCGTTCATCACAGCACAGCTAGCTTATATGTGGTCTGACAACGAAACAACACGTAACCCAGGCGGCGTTTCAAGTCTAGTCGCAAATGGTGATTATGACAGTGATACATTCATCGCGAATGCAACACTTGGCAATGATTACCACATGGGTCACGGTAGCCTTGTTCTGACACCATCTGTTTCTGCGAACTATGTGCACTACAGTGCGGATAGCTACACAGAAACTGGCGCAGGTACAGCGAACCTATCTGTTAACTCTGACTCAATGAACATTTTCGAACTTGGCCTTGGCGTCAACGCAGAATGGTCATTTGAACAAGCTAATGGTTCATGGTTCAAGCCATCTGTAGGTGTGGGCGTACGTCATGACCTTATTGGTGATGAATACCAAGCAACGAACCAGTTTGCTGGCTCTACAACAAGTTTCGAAGTTGAAGGTTATGATCCTGCACAAACAACATTTGATGCGGGTGTAGGCTTCAAATACTACACAACTGATAGCTGGACAATCAGCGCAGACTATAACTACGAGTTCAAGTCTGACTTTGATTCACACGCTGGTGTAGTTAAAGCTTCTTACAAGTTCTAATCACTGATTAGATAGTTCTCGAAACCGGGCGTAGAGCAATCTGCGCCCGGTTTTGCTTTGGGGGGCTTTTATAATTTTGTTTCATATGATATTCTAAACAAAATCGTTTCTAGGTTTCTTTCCCCTTTAGTCCATTCGGAGCTTACATTATGACATTGAATCTTAAAAAGCTGCTTCTTGCAGGTACAGCAATTGTTGCGGTTGGCGCAGCGCCTTTTGTAATTTCACCAGCATATGCGGCTGAACTTTCTGTTGACGCGGATGACAGTGGCACATTTGACGCGGATGAATTAGCCGTTTCGCCATTTGATTGGGGCGCAGTAACAAACGGCGCAGGTGCGGCCGGTGAAGCGACAGATAGTCATGATGTGCGCGTGAACGCAACTGCTGAAATCACGCTTGAGGATGGCGATACAATCGGTGATGGTGGTTCGACTATTGCAGCTATATTGGCTGGTGCGGATGCACTTACATTGACATTGACTGACGCATCTGCTGATGCGCCTGCGGCAATTACAATCGATGGCGACATTTCAGTTGGCGCGTTTACATCTTTCAACCTTAATGTTGATGGTATTGATGATGCGGATGGTAACGACGCTTTGGATATCACAGTTAACGGTGCAGTTAATCTAGGCACTGGCACATTGACACTGACTGCGGATAATAACACAGCGGGTAACGACCTTACTTTTGCAGTAACAGGTAATATTGCAGCGGGTCAAATTACACTTGATGACAACGCAGCAGGTTCTGATGCGGTTCTTGAATTGAACGGCACAACAGCGCAAACAATTACAGCGGCAATTGATGGCGCTGCTGCGGCTGAAGGTAACATCAAAGTTGGCAACACAGCCGGCGTCACTTTCGCAGGTGATATTGGTACAACAAACTTCACCGTCGACAGCATTAACATTGGTGTTGATGGTTCTTCTACGGTGACAGCAACTTTCCAAGGTGATGTTGCAACAGCAAATGGCATCGTGATTGGTGACCTAGATGCTGCAGCAACTGTTGATGCGGTTACAGTAACGTTTGATACAACTGGTGGTGCACAGGCCGTAACAGGTGCGGTAGATTCAAATGGCACAGATAGTGCAAACGTGATCGTTTCTGGTGGTTCTGTTCTTACAGCCAATGATAACTGGGGTGCGGTTAATGCGTTTAATTCTGTTACATTGTCTGGTTCAGGTACAGGCTTGACGCATGCAGGCGCTCTTAGAGCGACCACAGTTACTGTTGGTGCAGGTACTACATTGACATCTAGCGGTGACATAACAGCTACAGCTGTTAATTTCACAGGCGCTGGTACTGTTGCTCTTCAGAATGGTATTACTATCAATGGTGATGTTGATAATACATCAGGTACAGCTGGCGTTGGTACGTTAACGGGCACAGGTGCAGGCACAAATACTGTAACTGGTAACGTGGGTGCAACAAATTCTCTTGGTACAATTTCTCACGATGGTACAGGGACTTTCCAGTTTAATGGTACAGTTGCTGCGACAACAATTTCGACAAGCAGCACAACAACATATGATTTTGCTGATAGCGTTGTTGCAAACTTTAACTTTGGCGGTGATGGTGCAATTGAGCTTGCTGATGGTGCAAACTTTACAGGCGCGATTAACAACACATCAGGTGCCGATGGTGCGGGTAATTTATCTTTGGAATCTGCGGGTGGTAACACATCAACAATTTCAGGTGCAATTGGTGCGACAAACACATTGAATACAATTTCTATAGATGGCACAGGTACTTCAGCTTTTGGGTCTACAGTTGCGGTTGATGATATTGACTTCACTGCGGCAGGTACAATCAACTTTGCGGGTGATGTAACAACAACAAACGACATCGACTTTGCAAACAATGCTGGTACGATCAACTTTGCAGATAATGCAGATTTAACAGGATCAATTGACAGTACTGGCGGTGCAAATGGTACCGTGAACTTTGCTGGCACGTCGAGCGTATCAGGCACAATTGGTATTACAACGAACGAGCTTGCAGCAATTAACTTTAATGGCGGGGCAGGTGAAACTGTAACGCTGGCAGATAATGTCGCGGCAACGGATATTAAAATTGCTGGCGTGGGCACAGTTCAGGCAAATGGCAATATCACAGGTGCGGTAGACTTCGATGCGGACGGTGTACTTCGCTTAGCTGATGGCGGTGACATTACAGGTGCAATTATTACGTCGACACTTGGTGAAGGTAGTTTAATTCTTCAAGGAAATGCCGATATTGATGCATTCGGTACAGATGGTACAGAGCTTAAAGCCTTTACAGTTCTGGGGACAGGTAGCACGGTTGGCCTCGCAGGTAACTTTGAAGCGGCCAATACGACAAATATTGACGGCAACATTGTTAACGCTACAGGCACATTTGATGCTGATACAGGTCAGGTCTTGAATTTTGATGTTACAGGTGCAACTGCAGCAGGTCAGATTACAGCAGGCGGCGCGGCAACAATTGCTGCGGATGCTGTACTAAGCATTGATGTTTCGACTGGCGATGCTATTGCTGACGGTCAGAGCTTTGTTCTTGTTGATGGTACAGGCGGTGCAGGTATCGCTGACCTGACAACGACCATCACAGATAACAGTTTCTTGGTTAGCTTTGCACAAGATACAACAAACGATGAAGACCTTGTTGTGACGGCAAATGTATCAACGACTGCAAGTGCAGGTACAACAACAAACAACACTGCAGTAGGTGCGGTGTTGGACGGTGTTGGTACGTCTGGTAATACACAACTAGCTTTAATTCAGCAGAATATTGCGGCAGCGTCTACACAGAAAGCGGTGAACGACATTTTAGAATCGACACAGCCAACTGTGGATGCGGGGAGTGTTGCGTCAGTTGTTAGTGTAACAAACCAGTCGTTGAATGTTCTTAGTACACGTCTTGCGTCGCTTCGTGATGGTAGTGAAGGCACAGGCATGTATGCAGGTAACGGCATGTATGGCACAAAGGTTTGGGCACAGGCATTTGGTAACACGATGGAACAAGATGCACGTGACGGCATCGATGGTTATGATGCGAGCACGCTTGGTCTTGCCTTCGGTATTGATACAGCTGATCGCCTTGAAGGGATGACACTAGGCTTCGCAGGTTCATATGCGAATACAGATGTTGATTCAGACAATGTTAACGCTACGGAAACTGAAATTAGCAGCTGGCAGGTTGCAGCTTATGCAGATTATGATTTGTCCAACACGGCCTTTTTGGACGTGATAATCGGTTACGCGTATAACGACATTGAATCGAACCGTTATAATGTTGGTGGCGTTTCAGGGCTTACGGCAAAAGGTGATCGCGATGGTACACAGTATTTCGCGCGCGCTGAAATTGGCAATGCTTATATGTTAGATGCCATGAACGGCGTGACGCTGACACCTTCAGCATTGCTGAACTATATTCACGTAGACCAAGACGGTTACACCGAAACGGGTGCTGGTGGTGCAAACCTTGTTGTTAACCCTGATGATATGAATATATTAGAACTCGGATTATCTCTTGAGGCATCATGGAAAAAGCGACTTGCAAGTGGTGGCTGGTTGAAACCTGCGGCGCATATCGGGTATCGCCATGATGTGGTTGGTGATGATGCAGCAGCAACATCAAGCTTCCTTGGCGGCGGCGCGACATTCAAAACTGAAGGTTTTGACCCTGCGACAAGTACATTTAATGCAGGTTTCGGCGCTACAGTGTATGATACAAATAACTGGGAATTCACAGGTGGTTATGACTTTGAATATAAGTCTGATTATTCTGCACACTCAGGTGTTGTGAAGGCGACGTATAAGTTCTAAATCCATTTAGTCGAACAATATTTGAAGCCGAGCTTTGTTATGAAGCTCGGCTTTTTCTATTCAATAAGTGTGGGCTTAATTATTTACAGCTTTGCTGATGGCATCAAGAATTTCGTGTTCGCTAAGGAATACCATAGCAATGTCTTTATCTTTTTGTTCGACCACGTCATCAAAATGTTCAAATTGAGGTAGGCTTTGGGGGTCTTTGTGATGCAAAGCCGCGAGTTCCTCTTTGAACGACTGTAGGGCGTCCCTAAATTCCACGGCCATACCGACAATAGGGGAGTCCTGATGATGTATCTTAACGATGTAATTTGAAGGCCTAATTGGGCTAAAACGTTTATCTTCTGATCGCGTCAGATTCTTTTGCGTTTGCACACTGAGCCAGTAACCTTTTGCTTCTACCATAAGTATATACTAACAACAAAAAATACAATCTGTAAAGTTTGTTTTATAACGACATGAAACTGCTTTCATATTAGCGTGTTACGATTCACAATGGCTGATTTGTAAGGTCTTATGCTGAGTAAAATAGCTGCTTTGCAGCATAAAATAGTTTTGTTTGCCGACGTATATTTTAGCATTTGTTAGGTCGCTTTAGCTGTTCCTTTTATGGTCATCTTGTATCTGTGCTTGTTTATCAAGCAAGTTTGTTATCGTGACAATTTGTGTGACGATATCCTGTTTTGCTGCTGTATCATTTGTTGCGTTAAAGCCAGTTTGTCCAGATTCTGTTTGGGTTTGCGTCTGTTCGCGTAGCTCTTCGCGGATCTCCTTCATAATCTTCTCTTGTTCTTCTAGGGGGAGCATATCAAACTCTTCTTTTGTGTATCCTCTATGGGCTAGGGCTTGCATGATGTAGCGTTCTTCTGGTGTCATATCCATATACTCTAGAAAGGCATCGCTTGATGTTTTGTCAGATGAGTCTGTTTCAAGTGAAGCGGTGCTTGTCTCTGTCATCTCTTGTCCCATTTGCTGTGCGATATATTCTGTACGGGCTTGCTTTGTTTTAAGCAGAGATTCATATAGAGGGTCGTTATGCATGGCCGTATAATCAACCATAGGTTTTATTTTTTCTGTGGCGTTATAGCTTTGCTGGGTTAAGGCTGTATCGGCTTTTACGACTGTGCCGCCCAAGGCTGCGGCAATTTTTTCCGCACGATTGGCGGCAAGATTAGGCCCATTAAGCCGGCTATTCTCGCCTTCTATAGCACCTTGTATGGCTTTGTTGTGGCGGCTGCTAGAGCTGATCCAGCCATGATTATCAATTTGGGCAACGACTTTGCCATCGACTTGTACTGTGGCGTATGGTTGATAAGCAGGGTGGTTTGATGTATCCGGAAGGCTTGTATGGCGGGATTCAAGGAATCTTTCTTGCGCCTCAATAAAGTTTTTATATGTGTCTTCTGGCATTTCTGATACATGAACAAACTTAAGTTTGCTTTTATCGATCATTTGTACCGAAGACAAAGGAATTGGCTGTGCTGCTGTGGTCATTTTTGCCTCTATTACTTGCGCGATTAAATGTGTAGAGGGAAATAATGCAAATTTTGTGCCGTGAATATACGATGATATGGTGCCGTTGAGAGGATTTGAACCTCCGACCCACGCATTACGAATGCGTTGCTCTACCCCTGAGCTACAACGGCCAGCAATAAATATATTATATGTTGAGTCTGGATTTGTTCAATATGCTGCTGACAAAGAAGAATAGTTTATTATATAATAGTCTTGTAATGAAAAAATTGTTTGTTTTTATTTTGATGGTAATGTTTCTGGCGAATACGGTTGTCGTGTCCGCTTGGGCAAAGCCGTGTATGAACAGTGGTGGTATTGCGATGGCGCAGGATATGCGTACGAATATGGATGCCGATATGCCATGCCATAATGAAAAACAACAAAGTCAAACGCAGCATTGCGATGGTTTGTGTTTATGTCTGCATGTGGCCATGGGGCAAACCGTTATCTTAAACGATGTTGACGTTTTAGAACCACTTGATATTTCAGAAGTGCAGTTCACCATTTCACAAGATGCGCTGGTGTCTAGACAAACTGCACCGCCGCGCCGCCCCCCTAAATTTAACGCCTGATTTTTTGCTTATTATTAACCGCAATTAAACAGGAGGATTCTATGAGAATCTTATTCTTAGCACTTTTAGGAATGGGGCTAACCATTCCACATATTGTTCAGGCACGGCCGGTTTCATACCCCGGCGGCTGGACAGTCATGTCAATGAATAACGGCGAAGTTAATAGCGCCCATATTCATTATTCACCAACCGCAAAAACATCAGTGGGGTATAAGTTTGAATATTGGCGGGATAAAGATTTTACCCTTAACGCCGTTCAAATGAATAATCTGCTGAAACGCTGGAATGAAAAAGATAGTCAAGCCAATCTCTATCTTAAATCCGGCATAGGCGTTGCGCATAGTAACGCAGATGATACTGACGGTGAAACAAGCGGCGCAGGCTTTACAGGTATGGCCGCAGATTGGGAAAACCGACGTTTTTTCATCTCATATGAAAACCGATATACCGAAGCAGGTGACATTGATGATTTTTATCAGCAATCCGCCCGCGTTGGTGTTACGCCCTATATAGGGGATTACGGTGATTTACATACATGGTTGATGTTGGATGTACAGCATTCGCCAGAAAATGAAGATCATTTCACCGTTACCCCACTTGTAAGATTTTTTAAGGGTGTTCATCTCCTCGAAGCGGGAATGAATAACCATGGCGAAGTCTTATTTAACTACGTTTTTAGATATTAAAAAGGAATATAGATCATGAAAAAATTACTTCTAACATTCGCCGTGTTGACGGCCTTCTCACTTCCTGCTTATGCGGCGCATCCAGGCGGCACGGTTTATGCCGATGTTAATGGTCTAGTCTGTGACTTCTGTGCACGGGCGCTTGAGAAAGTGTTCGGTAAGCAGGATGCCGTGGACTCCATTAAGGTGGATCTTGATGAGAAAGTCATCACCATTCACTTTAATGAGGATCAAAGCCTTGATGATGAAACAATCACGCAGCTGATTACGGATGCGGGGTATAACGTGCGGGATATTCGTCATGGGGAATAATGAACCATCATTGTGGCGGCAGAGTATTTTGCCGTCACTATCCTTGTTCACATCCGTCGGCACCTTACTGTGCTGTGCATTGCCGGCCTTGTTGGTGACGCTTGGCATGGGCGCGGCCTTGGCAGGATTTGTTGGCGCTGTGCCATGGATTACAGCTATATCTGATTATAAAGGCATTGTTTTCACTTTCGCGGGGTGCTTGCTCGCCTTGGCGGCCTTTATGCAATGGCGTGCGCGTAATGCGCCCTGTCCGGCAGATCCCTTAAAGGCCAAAGCTTGTGCACGGCTGCGTAAAGTTAGCTGGGGGATATTAGGCTTTTCAGTGCTTATATATTCGACAGGCTTTTTCTTTGCATTTCTTGCGGCTGACTTGCTGTATGGTTAGCATCAGCCTTATGCAATAGAAATAATAACTTAGCTTGGGAAGGGTGGTGCCACGAGAGAGAATTGAACTCTCGACCTCACCCTTACCAAGGGTGCGCTCTACCACTGAGCTACCGCGGCGTTCCGAAAAACGTAGGGGAAGATACAATAAAAAATCTGGATTGTCACGTTGATATTGACTATATTCGGCTTAATTCCGTGAATTTTTTTAAGGGTTGTTATGTCAGGTAACAAAGATAAGAACGAAAAGTTCGATAAGCGCGCCGCTGCATTGCGGGCGAATTTGACGCGGCGTAAGCAGGCTAAACGCAGTGCGGCTGACGATGCGCAGACAAAGAAACAAGATCACAGCAAAGACGATTAAGTATAAGGTAAAAGGACGAAGATATGAGCGATATTCTAGGTGATGATGTGAAGAAAAAAGCAGGCGATAGCGCGGCAATGCGTATGTTAAAAGACAGCGCCGACCATTTACCGGGTATTATGCCAGATCACTGGATACGCGAGAAAGCACAGAACGAAGAAATGATTGAACCATTTGTTGATGGTCAGGTGCGCTATGTTGATGATGAAAAGATTATTTCTTATGGCTTGTCATCATATGGGTACGATGCCCGCGTTGCTGACGAATTTATGATCTTCACCAATGTTGATAACGCGATTGTTGACCCAAAGAATTTTAATTCAAAAAGCTTTGTTGAGCGTAAAGGCGATGTCTGCGTTATTCCACCAAACAGCTTCGTACTTTGCCGCACAGTTGAATATTTTAAAATCCCTCAAGATGCGTTGGTTGTTTGCTTGGGTAAAAGTACATATGCACGTTGTGGTTTGATTGTGAATGTTACGCCGCTTGAACCAGGATGGGAAGGGCATGTGACGATTGAAATTTCAAATACGACACCGCTCCCAGCGAAGATCTATGCGAATGAGGGCGTATGTCAATTCTTGTTCTTCAAGGGCTCTAGCGCTTGTGATGTGACATATGATGCACGCGGCGGTAAGTATATGGGACAAAAAGGCGTGACTTTGCCACGTACTTAATGTACAACACCCTTTCACATAATTGACAACATGCAAGTAACTAATACGGAGCACGCAGAAATGAGCGCATTGGCCCAAGAAATTATCGTTGACCCAAATAAACTTTCGCAGGCTTCTGAACTGCAGAAAATGGTTATTAAGGGTGGTAATGAACTGAATGGTCGTATCCGTATTAGCGGCGCGAAGAATGCGGCGCTTAAGCATATGGTCGCGTGCTTGTTGACCGATGAACCAGTTAACCTTGAAAATTGCCCAGTGAATTTGGGTGATATTAAGATGCAGGCAGCCGTGCTGAAAACATTGGGCGCGGAAGTTGTCTTGCGTGAAGATGGTATGGCGATGATCCATGCCAAGGCGATTGAAAGCCATGTTGCGCCTTATGACCTTGTCCGTAAGATGCGTGCATCTGTGTTGATCCTAGGCCCACTTCTGGCGCGCTATGGTAAGGCGGAAGTGTCACTGCCGGGGGGCTGCGCGATTGGTACACGTCCAATTGATATGCATTTGGATGCCTTGTCGCTTATGGGCGCAGAAATTAAGCTTGATGGTGGCTATGTGAAGGCCGAAGCGCCAAATGGTTTGAAAGGCGCGGAAATCAATTTCAGCAAAGTATCGGTCGGCGCGACTGAAAATATTATGATGGCGGCGACGTTAGCCAAAGGCGTGACAATCATTAACAATGCGGCGCGTGAGCCAGAAATTGTTGATCAAGGTGAAGCGCTTATTAAAATGGGCGCGAAAATTGAAGGCCTTGGTACAGCGCGTCTTGTGATTGAAGGCGTTGAGAAATTACACGGCATCACACATGAGATTGTCCCTGACCGCATCGAAGCGGGCACATATATGATTGCCGTGGCAATGACCGGCGGTAAGGTCGTGCTTGAAAACGTGCGTCCTGAACATTTAACAACATTGATCGGCCCGCTTAAAGAAGCAGGCATGCATATCGAACAGGATGGGAAGGACTTAATTGTTGAGCGCAATGGCGTTGACCTTAAGGGCTTTGACATTATGACGGAACCGCACCCCGGTTTCCCAACAGATTTACAGGCACAGCTTATGAGCTTGATGACCATTTGTAAGGGCGCAGGGATGATTACCGAGACAATTTTTGAAAACCGCTTCATGCATGTGCCTGAACTTATCCGCATGGGGGCAGAAATCACCGTACACGGCAATTCAGCCTTAGTCCGTGGCGTATCAGGCCTAAAAGGCGCAGAAGTCATGGCAACAGATCTACGCGCCAGTGTTGCGCTTGTGCTTGCAGGCTTAGTTGCCGAAGGCGAAACGGTTGTAAACCGCATCTATCACCTAAATCGCGGTTATGAGAAGCTCGTTGAAAAACTAAGTGCGTGCGGCGCAGATATTCGTTTGGCTTAAGAGTTTTAAGGAGGTGTGGCATAAAACGCCTTTTTTTAATACAGCCCTTTCGCGGCTTTCTTCTTTTTCTTTAGGAAAACGCGGATGTGTTCTTGGCCGGTTTGCTCTTCGTATTTCTCGTAATATTGTTGGTGGTAATCTTCACCTTCCCAGAATGTTGCTGCGGGTTCTAATGTCGTGACGATGGGCTTTTTGTAAACTTTTTTAGCGTTTACAGCGGTGATGACGTTCTCGGCGAGAGCTTTTTCCTCCTCATTGGCATAGAATATGGCTGAGCGGTATTGCGGGCCTTTATCAACGCCTTGTTGGTTTAATGTAGTCGGGTCGTGCGCGATTTCAAAGAAATAATGCAGTAGCTTTTCAAGCGGCAAAACTTTTGGGTCATAGGTGATCATCACAACCTCTGCATGGCCGCTGCGTGCGGTGGTGACTTGTTCATAGCTTGGGGCTTTGACATGGCCGCCCATATAGCCGACACGTGTGTGTTTGACGCCGTCTAGGGAACGAAATTCGCTCTCTAGACACCAAAAACAGCCGCCACCTAATGTGATGGACGGGTAACCTTCGGGTTGTTCATCCATAATACTCTCCGCAACTGGCAGGCCAGCAAAGCTCCGCATTTGCCAACCGAATAACGCCACTAGAACTAATAACAAACTTGCAATAATCTTCATCATACTCATATAGTTCGTGGGGAAAGTAAAGAAAGTTACATCTATGGAAATTATCAAGACACCATCGCCGAATTTTAATGACCGTAAAGGCTGCTCGCAGCCAAGCTTGATTATTGTCCACTACACAGGAACAAAAACGGCAGATGAAGCGGCCGCATATTATTTGAACACAACCACTGACCCAAATGCAGGCCCGATTAGCCCGCATTATATGATTGATGCAGATGGCACACTATTTCAGTTTGTTGATGAAGATAAACGCGCGTGGCATGCAGGCGTGTCGGCGTGGAAGGGCGAAACGGATATAAATTCGCATTCAATTGGCATTGAACTGGTCAATGAAGGCGAATATGCGGATTACCCGCCCTTTGCTGATGCGCAGATAGATATGTTAGTAACGTTATGCCGCGCGATACAGGCGCGCTATGACATTCCTGCGGCGGATGTGATTGGCCACGATGATATTGCGCCAGATCGTAAAAAAGATCCTGGCCCGTCTTTCCCGTGGACAGAGTTTAGAAAACGCCTCAAGGATATTTAAGACTCTGATGCGCTTCCCTAAAATGTAATGATCATAATCATTGCAGGGGGAATACAATGAGCCATAAAGATTTACCGTATAGGCATAAAGACTACACAAGCCGTTTTCGTGAACATTACCGCGAAGTGGCAGAGCCCTTAACGCGCTGGCATCAGGTTGCGTATCGTCAGGTGCATGACTTCCTTGAATATTGTAATAAACGCCATGATGTGAAAGTACAGCTTTGCCCTAAAGGCGGCGTACAAGATAAAACTATTCATCTGGTGGTGGATGTGGCCGGTGTGTATACAACCAATATGCCGGTAAGCTTACATTTAAGTTCAATTGATGAGATGAGTGAAACCTATAACATTATTTTTGCATCTGTTGGCGATGCGCAGAAGGGGCAAACTGACCCCATGTTGCTGCAAGATCAGTTAGAAACCTATGAAGAGCTTCTCGATGCGGTTGTGCGTCAGGCAGCGGTGTATAAAGCGGCGCTTGATAATTCCATTTCACGTGGGATGCGTGTGACGAAAAAGTAGTTGGTTTTATACCTTAAATTGGCGCTTTGATGCCAAGGGCATCATATATGCCGTGCACGTAGTCTTTTTCTAAGGTATAATTTTCAACGGCCTTTGGGTTTGTTTCTTCAATGGCTTCGTTAAGGTCATATTCTATGAAACGGTCTGGCATGTTTTGGCTAAGGTATAGCTCAGATGGCGCGAGATTTGTAAGCATAGCGCTTTCTGCGCCCCAGAATATATTAAATACGTTTTTTCCTTGCGCTTTTAGTAGGCCACACAGACTTTCCTTTGGCGAGTCGTGTTTAGACCCATTAACATGTGCCTGTCCGCAAATTTGTATGCCAAGGGGCGCTTTATATTTCTTTACGGCTTCAACAAGTTTTTCGCTCATGTGAATATTACGTAAGGCAACGCCATTTAAAGATTTTGGGCTCATACCCCATGACGGGTCATCTTCATTTGTGCCAAGTATATTCGTTAGGTTTAAACTGTGGTCTTCATTGCGGGCAATGTCGTTAAAAATTGTGACAAGACAATCCTGCTGATGGCAAAGACTTAGTTCAAATGATTTTCCTGAATAGGGCGCATATTCGGATGTATTGTAATTTGCGAGCAGATCTATATTTGCGGCGCTTTCTTTTGATACGGTATTCTTAGTTAGATATTCAGGCTTTATATCTGGGTGATCAGCAGCTGTAATGTTGATTGGGCATTCTAAAGCTGTGACAATCGGCTGTGTAAGGTCGCTTAAGGCACGAATTAGCAGTGTATGGGCGATATGATGTGCTGGACGGTTATGATATTCTCCCATCAGAACATATAGCGGTTTTTTGTCAGCTTGTGCCTTCTCAAAACGGTTGAATAGCGCATCATAGGCGGATACGACATTGTGCAAAATATCCGCGGCCTCAGCGTTATTAAGGCGCAGTTCAGTTTGATCTATGGCATTAAGGTCATCTATAAACATGTTTATCCCTATTTATTGGGCGATAGCATAACACAGCCCTATTGTTATGTAAATATTTTTGTGGGTTCAGGACTTTGTATATTGCATGGCAGATTTACTGTGTACTTGCTGTTTGATTTGAACTTTGCTATGTAAGGCTTATCAGATGGCTGGATGACCGCCGCTTAGCAATAAGGGGAGGAAAGTCCGGGCTTCATGGAAACACGGTGCCGGATAACGTCCGGCGGGCGCAAGCCCCGAGATAGTGCCACAGAAAGCAAACCGCCTGACTTGTCAGGTAAGGGTGAAAGGGTGCGGTAAGAGCGCACCGCGGCGTTGGTAACAACGCTGGCAGGGTAAACCTCACCGGAAGCAAAACCAAATAGGAATGCATTATGGCGGGTTTCCACGCCGCGTTCGGGTTGGTTGCTTGAGCGTTATAGCAATATACCGCCTAGATGAATGGTCATACAGCTGTGCAAACAGTGGACAGAACCCGGCTTATAGGCCATCTGATATTTCTTTTTAGGGGGACGCGCATGTCAGGCACATACTCATTTAATTTACTATATGCGTTTAAGCATGCGGCTTTTTTTGTTGTTGAATTACAGCGTTTAGATTTGCCAGATGATGCGCCAAAAGGTGATGTATATCAATGGCTGCATGTTGATATGAGCACGGCGGTTGTCACGCCGCTCGGCTTCCGCAAAATGTCAGCAAACGCGCGGGTATTTGATGATACATCCTTGATGTTCACGGCGGATACAGCCTGTTTTACCGATGCTGTTGGAAAAACGCATGATATGACGCCAATAGAAGGTGCGGATGTGCCCGCTACGGTAGGACGGCTCGTTTCTGATTTTATTCTACAACTTAAACAAACATAATCCATTGTAATTAAACAATAATATTTAGTTATTTTTAACAAGCACCTTACTTATGTTACCATAACTTCCATTGATTGTTGTTGCTTTGGGGGAAGTGTTATGGCCGCAGATTTAAAAAATCAGTTCTTACGCAATATTTTTATTCCAGCGAGTTTAGTCACGAGTTTAGCCGCGCCATTGGCAGCAGAGGCGAATACGGTAGATATCCAAGATGATGCTCAGCAATCCGTACATCATTATCTCGATTTTAATATTCTTTCCATCCATGACCCATTTAAGCGTGACATGACAACGTATTGGGAAGAAGGTAAAGAGAAACCATTTAATGAAAAGAATTGGGGTTTAGGTTATACGCAACTGCGTGATGTAACTGAAGCATTCGGCGGAATATTCCGTTTAGGCGGCACGGCAGGTTACTATAAAAATTCCTATGAGAAAGACAGCTTTTATCTTGGCGGCGTGGTGGAGCAAGCTTATCGCCTTGGGTCTAAGTGGGAAGTCGCTGTGGGCGCTATGGCTGGCGGCATTACGGGGTATAAACATTTGTTAGGTTATGATGTCACCCCTGCGGGACAGTTTTTTGTGCGCGGTGAATATGATAATACAGTTTCAGTGAAGCTTGGCTTTATCCCTGAATTTGGGATTGATGATAAGAAAAATCCGGCGCTTGTGACATTGCAGGCTAGCTATAAGTTTTAAGTTAAAAAAAAGCCCCATTGAAGGGGCTTTTTGTTTAATCTTTTAAATCAGACCACATATCTTTGACTTTACTGAAAAAGCCTTCGGATTCTGGGCTGTTTGATGAGCTGCCTTTTTGTGGGCCTTCACTTTCAAACTGTTTAAGAAGCTGAATTTGTTTCTTAGACAAATTAACAGGTGTTTCGACCGATATTTCAACAAACATATCGCCTTTAGCGCCACTTTTCAGAACCGGCATACCCTTACCTTTTAGGCGGAATTGCTGGTTGCTTTGTGTGCCTGCGGGGATTTTGACATTTGCTGACTTACCATCAATTGTCGGCACATCAATTTCGCCGCCAAGCGCCGCTGTGGTAAAGGCGATTGGCACGCGGCAATGTAAATTGCTGTCTTCACGTCTAAAGAAGGCGTGCTTTCTAATACCGATAAGAATGTATAAATCACCAGCTGGGCCGCCGCGTACGCCAGCTTCGCCTTCGCCGCCAATACGGATACGGCGTCCGTCATCAATACCTGCAGGGATGTTGACTTTAAGCTTTTTACTGCCTTTTAGACGGCCTTCACCGTTACATTTTTTACATGGGTTGCGAATGATTTGCCCTTGACCGTGACAGGTTGGACAGGCGCGCTCAATGGTGAAAAAGCCTTGCTGCGCACGAACGCGGCCATGGCCGCCACATGTGCCGCAGGTTTCCGTACCACTGCCGTCTGCTGCGCCGCTGCCATTACAGCTATCACAGCCTTCAACTGTTGGGACGCGGATATTGGCCTCTTTACCGCTGAATGCGTCTTCTAAGGTGATGTCCATTGAAAATTGAACGTCTGCGCCGCGCATTGCGGATGTGCGCGATCGACCTGCGCCGCCGCCGCCCATAAAGTCGCCGAACATTTCTTCGAATATATCACCGAAACCACCTGCGCCGCCGAAGCCGCCAAAACCACCGGGGCCGCCAGCACCTGCGCCGCCGCCTTGTTGGAAAGCACGTTCGCCGAACTGGTCGTACATTTGTTTCTTTTGTGGGTCTTTAAGAATGTCGTATGCATGCGAAATCTCTTTAAATTTCGCTTCTGCTTCGGGGTTGTCTTTATTTTGGTCAGGGTGATATTTCAGTGCCAGTTTACGATACGCTTTTTTAATCGTATCGGCATCTGCCCCGCGTTCAACGCCCAAAAGTTCATATAAGTCTTGTTCCGCCATGGAATTACTCACTTAACAATGAAGATTAGAAGAAAGCTTAGGCCGCATCTATATGAACGGCCTAAGCTTGATTATGGATGTTTATTTCTTGTCTTCATCATCAACTGTGAAGTCCGCATCAAGAACGTCATCGTCATTTGATGATGCGCTCTCATCCGCGTCATTCGCACTTGCAGATGCTGATGGATCCGCACCTTCCGCATCACCTTCTTGTTGCGCGCGGTAGAGGGCTCCACCAATTTTCATTGAAGCTTGTTGAAGCGCTTCGGTTTTTTCAGCAATATCTGCAACGTCGTCGCCTTCAAGTGCTGTTTTTAGATCGTTAATTGCACTCTCAGTTGCCGCTTTGTCTTCATCGCTCACTTTACCGCCAAGTTCTTCCATTGACTTTTCAGTCGCGTGGATAAGCGATTCTGCGTTGTTACGTTTTTCAACGCTTTCACGCTTCGCTTTATCTTTCTCGGCATTGCTTTCTGCGTCTTGAACCATTTTGTCGATATCATCGTCAGAAAGGCCGCCAGATGCTTGGATGCGGATTTGCTGTTCTTTGTTTGTTGCTTTATCTTTTGCGGAAACTTGAACAATACCGTTCGCATCAATGTCGAATGTCACTTCAACTTGTGGAACGCCGCGTGGTGCAGGTGGAATGCCAACCAAATCAAACTGGCCTAGCATTTTGTTATCTGCAGCCATCTCACGTTCACCTTGGAAGACGCGAATAGTCACAGCGCTTTGGTTATCTTCCGCTGTTGAGAATGTTTGTGACTTCTTCGTTGGGATGGTTGTGTTACGGTCGATCAAACGTGTGAACACGCCGCCCAATGTTTCGATACCCAATGAAAGCGGGGTAACGTCCAAAAGAAGAACGTCTTTTACGTCGCCTTGTAAAACGCCGCCCTGAATAGCTGCACCATTTGCAACAACTTCATCAGGGTTCACGCCTTTATGTGGCTCTTTACCGAAAAAGTCTTTTACGGTTTCAAGAACTTTAGGCATACGTGTCATACCACCAACCATGACGACTTCGTCAATGTCTGATGCTTTGTAACCCGCGTCTTTAAGTGCTGCTTTCACCGGCTCGATTGAACGTTTGATTAAATCATCAACCAATGATTCCAGTTTCGCACGTGTAAGTTTGATGTTCAGGTGTTTAGGGCCTGAGGCATCAGCTGTAATGAACGGCAGATTCACGTCAGTTTGCTGCGCGCTTGAAAGCTCAATCTTTGCTTTTTCAGCGGCTTCTTTTAGACGCTGCAGCGCAAGATTGTCTTTCTTTAGGTCAACGCCGTGTTCCTTTTTGAATTCTTCAGCCAAGAAGTCAATGATACGCAAGTCAAAGTCTTCACCACCAAGGAATGTATCACCATTAGTTGATTTAACTTCAAAAACGCCGTCACCAATTTCTAGGATGGAAATGTCGAATGTACCACCACCAAGGTCATATACAGCGATAACGCCGCTTTGCTCTTTATCAAGACCATAAGCAAGCGCCGCAGCTGTTGGCTCGTTAATGATACGAAGAACATCAAGGCCGGCGATTCTGCCGGCATCTTTTGTCGCTTGACGTTGTGCATCGTTGAAATATGCAGGAACAGTAATAACTGCTTCTTTTACGTCTGCGCCAAGGAAGCTTTCAGCTGTTTCTTTCATTTTGCCAAGGATCATCGCGGCGATTTGTGCTGGCGCGTATTTCTCGCCATCGACTTCGACCCATGCATCGCCGTTTTCACCTTCGATAATTTTGAATGGCGCTTTGTCCATCATGTCTTGTACGGCAGCATCGTCAAAACGACGGCCGATTAGGCGTTTTACAGCGTATAATGTGTTTTCTGGATTTGTTACGGCCTGACGCTTTGCAGGTTGGCCGACGAGTTGTTCACCATCCTTGGAGAATGCAACCATCGAAGGCGTTGTACGTGTACCTTCTGAGTTTTCTATGACGCGTGGATCTTTACCATCCATTACGGCGACACAAGAGTTAGTTGTACCAAGGTCAATACCAATGACTTTGCTCATTTTAAATACCTTTCTGTTAGTGGCAAATACTTAGATGGCCCATATAGGCACCATCACCGATTCCCGATTTACTGTCTTCGGATAATATACTCGTTTCGGCTATAATATCCATCAGGCCAGTAAATGCAATATGTAAGACGTAAATAAACACCAAAAAAAGTGGACATTTATTAGCGTCTCAAACTTTGTTACGCAGCAGGTTTCAAATTGGATTAATAAATTATTAATTTTCTCTTGATTGTTGCGGTTATTTTATGTAAATTATATTCCACTAAGAACAGGGAAATTATAATAAAATTACGATGAAGCCGTTAAAGCCACAGAAAATCTATGTCGATGAAAATGCCCGCCGTAAAGATCAGCAGGGCGGTGGGAAAGAGCCCGAGCGCAGCCTTTGGGGGCTGTTTAATGATTTGACGGATGAAAAAAGTCAAGCGTATCGCCGCCGTGTATATGGGCGGGCTAGTGCATTAGAATTAAAAATTGAAGAAGGTTTAAAAAACGTCAGTAATGGCAACTTATGTGCAGCGTGGACTAAGGCATTGGAAGATATACAAAATGCCCGTACGACCTTGAAGGTTGGTATGTCGGATCACGCTATATCTGAATGTATGAAGGCATATAAGCTGAATAAAAAGCTTGAAAAGCTCGAGAAAAAATGCCCATTTTAGGGAAAGTGAATATAAATAAACAGGGATGATAAAAAATGGATTATGCGTTGCTTAATGAAATCGTTGAGAAATACCCTTTGACCATTTATGAAGAAGATGGCACGGGCGTTGAATTTAAAACACTCCCGACATATCAGGATATTGCCGATTTATGTGCACGTAACCCACAAATTATTCCTGAAGACGATGTCGTTGCAGGTTTCCAGCCTTCACAGAATTCTGTACTAAACAGTCTTGATACTTATAAAGCTGCTTTAGAAGAGATTGATGCGCTAGGCTCAAAAATGTCCGCGGCACTGCAAGACTTGATTGACTGCGCCGAAGAAATCCACCGCGTAAACAATCAGTTATTTATGGATAAAGTTTTGGTTAAAGCGGGCGAGGACGCAGAGCTTGTTTTGCATGTCTATAATGGATTTGTAATGCGTTGCCGTGATTTATATGAAACAGGTAACAAGGATGGCGCTGATATTTATGCTGGCTTTATAGAGTATATGCAAGATTGTTTCCCGTCTTTAGCTATCGATGAAGATGATGCTCCATCAGGTGTGGATGCGTTCACAGAAGCTGCGGCAGACGCAGATGATGACGTGCATGTGATTCAGTTGGAAATTCAAGGGGAGATTGTTGATGTTCCTTTGAACGAGGAGGGGATAGAACTCGCTGCACAGGCAGAACCGCTAATGGACATTCCGTTTAGTGAGGTTATGGAGCTTTATAATCCAGATATATTAGAGCCTATTTATGCTGGAAATTTGATAGGGCTTATTGCGGCAAAGAAAGAGGGCTTAGATGAAAAATCAGAGCTGTGGAGTGCGCTTGATGCCGCTGAACAAATGGCTGTTGCATTTTATGATGATCAGATTTTTAATTTGATTGATGCTTATTTGGATGAAGTTTCACTGGATGAAGCCAAAGAAGCAAGTGCTAACCTAGCGCTATGGGTTGAGCGATTAATGTTAGTCCAAGAAGACGATTTACCAGAGGTTGATTTGTTTACATTGTCACTATTCCATACAGAGTTGCGTGAGCAAATTGTTATAACCGAAGCAGAACTTGTCAAAGACGCTGCACGTGCTATGGAAGATGCTAAGCGTGATAAAACTGTTTTTGTTCAGCAAAGTGCAGTTAGTTTAAACTTTCATTAAAAAAAATAAAACTTCAGGGAAGATAGAGATGAGCGATGATAACGCAAAAAAAGCCAAAGATTTTGTCGACCAAGCTGATACTGGCTGTAAAAAATGTGAAAATTTCGGTGGCTCAGCCTGCCCAAGTTTCCAAAAGGCTGTGAAGGACGATGGGGTTGACCCAGATGCGCTGTCTAAAGAAATTAAAAAAGTGCAGAAGGGGCAAACGCTTATTCCGTGTAAGAATGTGCCTTCAGAGCCTAAATAAATTTCATCTTCAATAATTTCGCTTTTTGAAGCTGCGTTAATGCGGCGGGAGACGCATATTTTGTCTCTAGCTTTGCTTTGTTTAAATGCAGCGTATATATGTCATTTTCAGCCATCAAATTGATTAATTCGCGGGCTGAAGGGATATGTGACAAATAAATGTAATCTGGCAAAATGCGCTGCCCATGTTTATGTGCGCCTATCATTAAGCGGTTTAGCGGCGGAATGGTGTAATTATATTTGTCTTCTAATTTTGCGGCGGGCGCCGGCGTTTCTTGGTCTCGTATACCGCGAGACTTATGTGCAGAAAATGAAATGCTGTATATATTGTCATACTTATCTTGTGATAAGGCCACGCAGAACGGGTCGTCTGTGCCATAGATATTTTGCGCTTTTAATATTTCTTGCTTAAATATTTTCTTGGACGCAGATTTGCCAATTTCATTAATTAAGGGCGGGTTATCACTTTTCGGGCGATAGCCTGATTTAGGTATCTGGATTGGCTGGATAATTTTATCTTTACGGATAACTTCAAAAATGGCTATGCCGGCGCGTTCAACAATTTTCAATGACATGTTTTCAAAGTCATGGCCACGGCGTGCAGCAAAGTCTTTTTTAAACCCTTTGTGGTCGATATAGACGGCCTTTATGCCTGCTTCAACAATGTTCTTGGCACAGTTCGGGCAGAACGGGTCGGTCACGCAGATGGAGGCATCTTTGGTTAGCGGCGCCGCTAGAATACAAGCTGTTTCGGCATGGATTGTTCCGCTGCTATCGCCAATGCGTGCATCAGTGCCGAATGCTTTTTCAATTTTTTCAGGCCAGTGATTGGTGCGGGCGATAATATAATCATCACCATTTAGGTCACGGCCGAACAAGGCCGCGGCAACCTTACTTGTCGGATGCGGAGAGGTTAAAACAATATCGACCGCCCGTTCCATGGCGGCGATAGGAAGCAAGTCATCATGTATTGATGTCATTGATGTTTACATCCTGTTGGTGAACGGGACGTGATTATAACGTGGCGAGCAGTTTTTTCAAGTCGTCTTTTTTAGCGGGACGTGAAGCCGTTTGGCTTAGGATATATCCTGCACAAAGGTGACCTATGCGGGCAGCCTCTTGTGTTGATAAGCCCTTTTGTAGATAACCATAAAGGAAGCCGCCAGCAAAGTTGTCGCCTGCGCCATTATCATTGATAATTTTTGCAGGTTCACGTTCAATAGGGCAATGGGTTATTTCGCCGTTTTCTATGATGTAAGCGCCGTTTGCGCTGTCCGTAATAACGCTGCATTTTTTATTCATGGCTGTTAAGGCCTTTAATGCCGCTTCAAGGTTATCCGTTTTAGTCATGGCTAACGCTTCTAAACGGTTAGCGATAAGAATATCGGTGCGGTTTAGCAAATCCATGACCGCATCATTTTTTTCTTCAACGACATTGGCATCGCATGGATTAAAAATAAGCAGCTTTCCTTGCGCTTTGGCTGTTTCCGCCGCAGCTTTATACATAGGGTAGCCTTCAGGCGAATACAGGGAAAAGCCTTCCATATATAGGGCGTCATTGGCGGCAATCATGCTGTCATGTGCATGTTCAGGGCGTGCGGTTGCTGATGCGCCGTGGAATGACATGAAACTACGCTGACAATCTGGCGTGACGAGGATAAATATTTTCCCGGTTTCATCACCGTTACGGATAATCATATCGCGCGTGTCGACATCATACAGGGCAATGCTGTCTTTGAAGAAGTCGCCATCTTTGTCATTGCCTATAAAGCCGCTAAATGACGATTCGCCGCCGAGGGCTGCGATACAAACCATTGTATTGGCGGCGCTGCCGCCTGCTGTATAGGTAATATTAACACCGAGGCCTTTGAGCATATCCAAATATTTAGGAACTTCACTAATATGGGATTCGTAACAAAGCCCTTTCTTGATTTCATGTGTTTCAAGAAAGTCATCCCCTATATTTGCGGTCACATCAATGACGGCATTTCCAAGTGCTAGAATCTTCATGCTGCTTATACTATTCGTGACGGCCAATTATTGTTTAGGCGGTTCAACGAATTCTTTTCTCGTACGTCTGTTAACAATCCAGTCCGCACTATTATCTTCGCAGACGGGAGAGTCAATCTTTAATGACATTTCATACAGTTTCCCGATGTTGTTTTGCAGTAAATCACCAGGGTGGCGCTGCAAGGCTAAACATGGGTGTGTATCTTTTGCGCTAATTTTTTGACCTTCGGCAGCGCCTTTGAAGCGTGCGGATAGACCATCACGAATTTTGCGTGCTGCCGCGCTTGCGCGTTCCATTTTGCTGCCCCAGCTTGGCTTAAATGATTTTGTATTATCAGCAATATACTGAGACAGGCTTTCCGTTGACGCATCTAGAATTTCTTTTTGCTCTTCTGGCGTTAACGCACGGCCATCAGCTGGATAAATATAATGCGCTTCAAATTCCATTTCGCGGTCTGAATATTTTTTCGCTGTGCGCAATTCAACATCAGCGAATTGGTTGCTGTCGATTGTGCATTCATAACCGACATAAGCATTGTATTTTGCAACATAATGCGCGCCATAGAACATGATGCGGCGTGTCATACAAATGGCTTCGGCGCAAAGTTCTGTTTGTGGGTCGTTGTTGATTTCTTCAAGTTTGTTTTTAAACTTTGGTTCTAAAGCGTGGCCTTTTTCACGTAGGATTGTACCTGCGTAATCATCATCTTTTAAGAAAACTTCAAATTCGCCGCGCTCTTGATTCTCGCTTTGTGACAATAGTGTTTTCACAGAAACTTCAGGGTCGCCATAAATTTGTGATGCGCCAAATTTACCCATTACGTTATTGGCTTTGAAACGGCGGGCTTTTTGATTTTCTTTGTTCGCGCGCTGTTCAACAATATTTGGGTGGAAAGCAAGGCGCACGCGCATTTGGTGGCCATTCTTTTGGAAAGCGTTTGAATCTGTTATATCGCCGTTCTCGTCTTTTGTGACGCTGTCGACCTGAATACTGGTTAGGTAGTAATTATTTTCTTCAGCTGAGTTTTCGACAACAAAAAAGCCGTCCTGATCTGAATCGTGACGGCTGTCGGTAGAAAATAATTTTTGAATCTCTTTTTGAATCGCGCTAACGGATTTATTGGAGCAGAACTTGATTTCGTTCTCATAATCGTCGGGGAGTCCGTAGCACGCATGCGCTGATTGTTGGAACGCCTGCTTAAATGCGTCTTTCGGCATTGTCGTGCCGTTAAAGCTTTGTGCTATTTCATATAGCTTCGTGAGAATAGTGCTCATATTTCCCCTACCAAAATACTCAATTAGTGTGTTGCATCGAAATATATTGGAATTATTTAATATACAGATTCTAATGCAGAGTCAAGCACAATATTATGAAAATCAAATATATTTTTCTATTTTACTTGAAACTAGTATTTACAATATGTTGTAGCTACGCCGTTTTTCATATTATTTCACAATCTTAATTGCAAAGGCGTAAAATCAAGGTTAAGGCTTTTTCGGAAAAAGATTCTTATCAACAATTTGTTGTTCGCCATGATCGTCAGCAAAAATTTTCGCCAGTTTTTCATAGCCTGTGCCGATATAAGCCATAGCTTCGTGCATAGAGACTTGTTCCATTAACGCATATTTACCGTCTAAACGTTTGACGTCTGCTTTTTCAGCGGCGCGGGTGAAATATTCAGGCAGGCGTGAACGGTTGCGGTGATAATATTGGTCAACGGCATGGTTCGCGCGCTCCATCTTACTGCCGGGGCTGCGGGATAGGCCTTTCACATTTGAGGTAACGTGGTTCTCAAAGTCAATTAATGATTTTTCGAGTATAGCGTGTTGTTGTTCTGGCGTTAATTGCGTGTCCCTATTAGATGGAAATACACAAATGGCTTCAAATTCTTGTTCAAGGTCTTGCCCGCGAATATATGTAGAATTCGGTGAACAGAATTTATTACGGTCTAATGTACATTCATACAGAACATAGGCATCATGATCCTGAACGTAATGCGCCACAAAATATTTTAAGCGGCGGGTCATGCATACAGCCATTACGCCAAGTGAAACTTCTTTGTCCTTACGAATGTCTTTAAGGACATTATATAGGTCTTCAGGTAATTCTTTTTTCATCTGTGTGAGATACATGCCCAGAATGTCAGGTGAACCACCGACTTTGGCTTCATATTCATTTCGGAACACAGAATCATCATCTGACCATAATGTTTTGATGCTAAACTCAGGTGAGCCAAAACATGTTGCGGGACTTAATTTCTGAATCGGATTTTTGGACAGTTGATCAGGGCTGTTATACTGCTTAATCTCATCAAGAAGCTGCTCTTCGCGCGTGGCAAGCGTGATAGCTGTTCTTAACCGTGCTTGATACCCTTCATTGGTGATTTGCATTGTGGGGACGGGCGCGCCTGTTTTAGGGTTACGTTTATATGTATCAACCGCAAAACTGGTTAAGTCGTAACTATGGTCTTCAATTGTGTGCGGGATGTAAATGAAGTGGTCATGGTTTTTGTCATGCTGCGAAACATTGGCGTAGCAGTTGAAAATCTTTTTAAGCTGCCCTTGCGTCGTTTTGATGCGTGTCTTCCAGAGCATTTTTATTTCAGGCTCTAGGGTTGCATCAATCGGATAGTAAATTAAGTTCTCCCGTTGGAACGCATCCAGTAAAGGTGAACCGGACTTGTTCGCCGCAATTGCGGACAGTGTTTGAATGACTTTACTCATGCCATCCTCGCTGTTGTTTTTGTTTAAATGCATATAAGCAAATATTAGAAGTTACGTCAATTGCTATTTTATGTTTAATCCATAGGTATCAAGGAAAAATCCCGAATTATTCTACTATGATTGGTAATTAAACCTCGTCAAGCGGGGGGAAACGCGTTAAAACTAACGGCAGTTTATTATTAATAAGAATCAAAGGGATTTAAAATGGCTGACAAAGAATTTGATGTCATCGTTATTGGTGCAGGACCAGGTGGATATGTATGTGCAATTCGCGCGGCGCAGCTGGGTATGAAGGTTGCTTGCGTTGAAAAACGCGAAACTTTGGGCGGTACATGTTTGAATGTTGGCTGTATCCCGTCTAAAGCGCTTTTATCCGCGACTGAAAAATACGAAGCAGCGATGCATGAATTTGACGATATGGGCATCAAGGCTAGCGGCGTTAAAGTTGATTTGAAAAAAATGATGGCGTTTAAAGACAGCGTTGTTGGTGACAATACCAAAGGCATTGAGTTTTTGTTCAAGAAAAACAAAGTCACATGGCTAAAGGGCGCAGGTAAAATCACGGCAGCGAATAGTGTTGATGTCGGCGGCGAAGCGTATAAAGCGAAGCATATTATTATCGCGACAGGTTCAGACGTTATTGGCCTACCGGGTATTGAGATTGATGAGAAGCAAATTGTGTCATCAACGGGCGCGCTTGATTTGCCAAAAGTACCAAAGAAAATGGTCGTTATTGGCGGCGGCGTTATTGGTTTAGAACTGGGTGCAGTATGGCGCCGTTTAGGCGCGGAAGTCGAAGTTATCGAATTTATGGATGGTATTTTACCAGGCATGGATGGTGAAATTCGCAAAGAAGCGCTGAAAATCTTTAAGAAGCAAGGCATGACCTTCCGCCTATCGAGCAAAGTTACCGAAGCGAAAAAAGGCAAAGATGGTGTAACGCTTTCTGTTGAACCAGCCGCGGGCGGCAAAGCGGAACAGGTGAAGACTGATGTTGTGCTTATGTGTGTTGGCCGTAAAGCTTATACAGATGGCCTTGGCCTAGATGCTGTAGGTGTAGAAACAGATGAGCGCGGCCGCGTGAAAACAGGCAAGCATTTTGAAACTAATGTTAAAGGCATTTATGCTATTGGTGATGTGATCGCGGGCCCTATGCTTGCACACAAGGCTGAAGATGAAGGCGTTATCTTGGCAGAAATGATTGATGGTCAAAAGCCACATATTGATTATGACCTTATCCCAGGTGTTGTGTATACGCATCCTGAAATTGCTTCAGTTGGTAAAACTGAAGAACAATTGAAGGACGCAGGTATTCCTTACAAAGCGGGTAAGTTCCCATTCATGGCGAATGGCCGTGCCCGCGCGATGGGCAGCACAGACGGTTTTGTAAAAATTCTTGCGCATAAAGACACGGACCGTGTTCTTGGGGCACATATCATAGGCCCAGAAGCGGGCACTTTGATCGCTGAGATTGTCTTGGCGATGGAATTTGGCAGTTCAGCGGAAGATATCGCACGTACTTGTCACGCCCACCCAACTTTGGAAGAAGTCATTAAAGAAGCTGCGTTGGCGGTTGATGGCCGTCCATTGCACATTTAAGGCTTAATGGGGACGGTTTGTTGCCGTATGAATAGATATGAAACTATCAAAAGACGCCGCAACAAACCGTAAATTCTGGGATAACTTCGCCGAAGAATATCAAGATAGACACGGGGCGCAGCTTAATCGTAAGGATTTTGTCTGGGGCGTGTGGTCCTTACCGGAAAGCGAGATTAATGCGCTGGGGGGTGTGCGCGGTAAGCAAGTGTTGGAACTTGGCTGCGGCGCAGCGCAATTAAGCATCGCGATTGTTGAAATGGGCGGGCATCCTACGGGGCTTGATAATTCAGAAAAGCAGTTGGAATATGCCGCCACTTTAATGGAAGAGGGGGGGTATGATTTTCCGCTAGTTCATGCGAGCGCTGATAAAACACCATTTAAAAAACGTCAATTTGATATGGTTTTCTGTGACCATGGGGCGATGACCTATGCGCGTACGGCTGAAACACTTGCCGAAGTCTATCGCGTACTTAAAAAAGGCGGACGTTTTGTTTTTAATATTCAATCGCCGCTGCATGAAGTTTGCTATGATAGCAAGGCCGGTAAGGTGAGAAATAAACTTTGCAAAAGCTATTTTGAGCTTGATCGTTTCGTGGAAGATGACCTGGTTTATTATCAATATAGTTACGGGCAGTGGGTGCGTTTTTTCCGTGAGGCAGGGTTTCATATCATGGATTTGATAGAGCTTAAACCTCCTAAAAATGCAGAGAGTAGCTTTGAATTTGCGCCGCAAGATTGGGCGCAGAATTTCCCTTGTGAAAATATATGGGTTTTGCAGAAATCTAAATAGAGAAAATCATTTGACATAATTATATTGTTCTGGCATTATCTCACCTTAATAAATACGTAGGCGAGGAATATTTTATGGGGTTTTCAGATAAGTTTAGGGCGTATGCGGCGCGAGCGAATGTGCATTATCAAGATGTGCTGAATAGTTTTACTTATATGTGTCAGGATGACGCGAATAAGCAAATGTTTATTGACGCACGCCAAGCGCATAAGGATTTTTCAACGCGCAGCATTGCGCTTTGTCTTAAATTCTCACCAGCAATACATGAGCTCGCCAAGATGGCGGAGAAAACCGAATATATGGAATGTTTTTCAAATTATGCGAAGGCTTTTGTTGCCTATTTTGATGATGAATGGGCGGCGATTGTTCCTGAGGACAACAACCCTGAAAATGCGTGTAATCAATATCTCTATGCGGATATTAATTTTATGGTGAATACAGCGAAGAAATTTGTGAAGGCTTATAATGGCGCGTCCGATGCCGTGAAGAATCGTCTGGATGGCGCGTTTAGCAAAGATGGCTTAGACTTTCTGAATACGCATTTATATTATTCGGAGCATTTTGATAATGCGGAATTGCGCGCGCATGTTCAGGATCTGCAAGCAGGTTTCAAAGCAAAAGGTGTGGAGTTTAAATAAATGGGTAATTTTCTACGTCAATGTGCATTAGATTTTTCACGTTCTACCTGCCGTGATGGTTTATTGCCTTTTCATGAAAAAGCATTAATGGAATCAAATGATTTTGTGGCGCGGATACGTTTAATGTGTGAACGTCAAAGCCGTGATTGCACGGTTTTGTCTAATTTGTTTACATCGACGGATCGTTACGAATATTTTACTCATGCTGTAAGCTTTAAGGAGCTGGCTGAACTGTTTTTAACTTATGATGATGCATGGATGAATGAGGTGGCGCCTGAAACAGCAAATGACAATCAGGATACTTATCAAGTAAAAAATGCACAGTATTATCAGCATATCGCTTATCTTAAACGCTCCGCGGAAAGCTATTTGGAAAATTTTGATAAGTTAGGTGCTGTACAGCAAATGGCAATGTCTTATATCACCGATCCTTACGTTACGTATACGGTAAACAACGTAAATCATGCCGCGACAGTTATGTCGTTAAAGAAAATTGGTGACGCGTTTACAGATATGGGCCTGAAGCCCTAAACAAAAAGCCCGCTCATATCTGAAGCGGGCTTTAAAAATCTTAAATATTCTTGCTATTAACCAACGATTTGGTCGTCAGAGAAGAATTGTGCGATTTCGATTTTCGCGTTTTCTAGTGAATCTGAACCGTGTACAGAGTTTTCACCAATTGAAAGCGCGTATAGCTTACGTACTGTGCCGTCTGCTGCTTCTGCTGGGTTTGTTGCGCCCATAACTTCGCGGTGCTTCGCAACTGCGTTTTCGCCTTCAAGAACCTGTACTACAACTGGCTCTGATGTCATAAACTCAACAAGTTCGCCATAAAATGGGCGCTCTGCGTGAACTTCGTAAAATTTCTGTGCTTGTGCTTCAGACATTTTGATGCGGCGCTGTGCTACAATGCGAAGGCCGTTATCTTCAAAAACTTTGTTAATTGCGCCCGTAAGGTTGCGCTTTGTTGCATCTGGTTTAATGATCGAAAATGTTCTTTCAATTGCCATGGTTTTAAACTCTCATTTAGTGGGTGAATGGTTTATGACGGATGTATAGCTATGGTAAGGGAGAATTTCAAGTAAAATTTCGGAGAATCTCAATTTTAGAAATAGATGTGCAGCGTTAACTTGGTTTTCACATGATGCGATGATTTCAGGTGCTGAGCCGCAAAATGCAAGGGGCGCATCATAAATATATTGACATAATGCACCAATCTCTTTATCACTTATTATTCAGAATAAGGAAAGCGCTATGTTTTTACTAAGCAGTCATGAAAAATTTTATATATCCCGCGTTGAGAAGTTTTCGGAAGAAGGTGGCGGTGGCTCGACGGTGTCTAGGCAGCCATCTAAACCTGTCGTCAGCTTGCGCGGGCGTGAAACCGTTTTACATGAAGGCTTTAATGAACATAGCGTCGTTTTGCCTGACGGCTGTGAAATTAAAATCTCAGCCGATGGTACGATAAAGATTGCCGAACCAGAAGGCATGTCACGTAAAGTGCGTCACAAGACGAGCATCACGCAGGGATTAATTAAGTAGGAGGTACGCCATGTTTATTTTGGATCATGTGCAACATATATCACAAATGCATGTCCATGAAATTCTGATGGATGGTTATGGCGGGAGTTATCATCGCCGTCGCTCTTCAGCGCCGAAAAAGGCTGTAACGGATGGCGACAAAACAACATTGCGTGATGGGTTTAACGCACATAGCGTGACGATGCCGAATGGCTGTGTTGTTGAAATGAAAGAAAACGGCGAAATATATGTGCGCGAGCCAGATGGCAGCCCCCGCAAGGTGCGCCTTACGGATAAAGTTCTAAGTAATCTGGTTAAGTAAAAGGTGGGGCGCATATGCATATTTTGAATTACAATGATTTTGCAGCATCTTTATTCAAATGTGATGAATGGGATGGTGGTGGATTTGATTACTATGGTCCGCGCGCGGCGATACCGAAATATGCCAAAACAACAAATAATCAAACTACATTATCCGAAGGCTTTAATACGCATAGTGTTACTATGCCCAATGGCTGTGTTGTAGAGCTCCACGAAAATGGGGAGGTCTATAAAACTGAGGCAGATGGGACACGAAATAAGGTTCGTTTTAATGACGATTTACTTAACAAGCTGATTAAGTGAGGACGTCATTAAACGCTATGCAAATCCGCATCTAGCTGTTTGCAGCTTCTTTCCTATATTCCTCTACTTTATTTTGTACGGATTGGCTTTTTAGCGAAATTATCTCTTCGCGCATCATGTCCATTTGTACCATTAAGTTTCTGAAATCCTTTTTTGTGACGGGTAAATCACCGTCTTC
This sequence comes from Alphaproteobacteria bacterium, assembly GCA_002690045.1. Taxonomy (GTDB): domain Bacteria; phylum Pseudomonadota; class Alphaproteobacteria; order Micavibrionales; family Micavibrionaceae; genus UBA2705. The sequence continues at coordinate 315,316 of NZDE01000010.1, forward strand.
ACCATTTGCTTCGGCTTCTAGTTTTTGCGCTATCTGCATGGAATCTACGATAATACCAATAAAGAAGTTCAAAACAGCAAAGCTGGTGACAATTATAAACGGAACAAAGAACATCCACGCTAATGGGAATATTTCCATTGTTGGGCGCACCACACCCATAGACCAGCTTTCCAGTGTCATAATCTGGAAAAGTGTGTATGTAGATGCGCTGACCGTGCCGAACCATTCCTGCATATTCGGGTCAGAATGCCCACCAAATAGTTTTGTGGCAAGAACTGCGGATACATAAAATACAAGCCCTAAAACCCCTATAACGGACACCATGCCAGGGATAGAATGACCTATGGCTGAAATAACGCGGCGCATTTGCGGAATTAGTGAAATTAGGCGCAGCGCGCGTAAAATACGTAACGCCCGTAGAACAGAAAGTGGACCGCTGGAGGGGATTAACGCCATGCTAACAATGGCAAAGTCAAAAATATTCCACCCTGAACGGAAGAATGAAAAACGATATGCAAAGAGTTTGAGCGCGATTTCTGCAGTAAATATGGCTAACAAAGATCTATCTGCCATATGTAAGTAAACGCCATATTCAGCCATTAGGGCTTTATCAGTTTCTAAACCTAATGTAACGGCATTGATAAGAATTAATGCCGTTATGATCGTAACAAATACTGGAGACTCCACGATCTTTGCGATAGTTTTCCGTGTACCTGATAAATGCGCAGCAGATGGCTTCATACTCTATCTCCTATTGCGGATGCATAATGTTATATAAGGTGGTTTTTTTATACACATTATGGATATGCAAAATCAAGAAGAATTTACGGTGTTTTACTTATTTAAACAGGCCAAATATTGCGCATTTGGCTGCCATGTACATGTGTCTTCTTCGTTTCTAGCACAAAGTGAAAAGCTGCTTAAACAGATATTCTCATCTGTCGGAGGAATAATTATGCATTCTTGCTCTGGTGGGCAAACCTCTATAGCTATTGGATTTTTTGACTCATCTTTTATGATTTTTGCTCTAAGAGATGTATTTAGATTTTGGGGGCGTTCTATGCAAGCATTAAGTATATGTGTATTATCCTTAGAAAACAGACTGGCACGGAAACCTTCAACAATCAAACATCCATCTTTCTGAGCTACTGATTTTCGGTGTTTATTAAATGCTGCCTTGTATAAATTTTCTTGAAATATCTGCCCCAGAATATCTTGCTCTCTACCACGGTTTTTAGGGCATAACACACCGATAGACATTATAAAATAAGGATTTTCTTCCGCCTTTTGGGCTGTCGTGGGCGTGTAGTAATCTGGTAAGGTAAGTTTTGGATATGTAGCATTGAACTTTTTAATGCTGTAATTCCATAGTTTAATATTTTGTTTTATAAAGTCATCCATATTGCTGGATGACTTTTGGGTTTTGGTATAATCCCAATATTTTTCACATGTGAAATTATATAATTTAGGAGCGGCAGCAGAGCTATAAGCTGTGAGTGTAAAGGCGCCAAATATAAGTATTGCGACGGTGAGAATTTTTAGTTTTTTTATGAAATACATGTTAGACATCCAGCTCCCATAATCATTTATATGGTTTGTAATTGTAAATGTATAATCAATGATATTGAAGAAAAAAATGGTGGGCGGTACTGGGATTGAACCAGTGACCCCTTGCGTGTCGAGCAAGTGCTCTACCGCTGAGCTAACCGCCCACGTCTTTGCGGTTTGTTCAGCGTGTATAGCACCGCGCTGCGTGGCGTTCAAGTGAAAAATGTGGGTTTTATTCACTTGCGAGGATTTTTTCGACTTGGTCGACCAGATCCTTTAAGTGGAATGGTTTGGAAATAACTTTATTGGGGTCAGGTTTGGCGGCATTAAGGCGTTGTTTATCACCTAAGGCAATAGCGGCGAAACCTGTAATGAATAGGACTTTAAGTGCCGGATGCATTTTTAAGGCGCGCTGGGAAAGTTCTAAACCATCCATACCGGGCATGACAATGTCGGTAAGGAGCAGGTCAACATTCGGTGTTGATTTTAGTACATCATAGGCATCTTGACCATTGGTGCACGCCATGACGGTGTGTCCCGCTTTTTCCAAAGCGCCTTCAAGAAATTTCAGCATTGCGGTATCGTCTTCAGCGAGTACGATATTGGCCATTGATTTTGATCCCAGTGTTATTCTTTATTTGCGTAGCTTAGCAAAGATACTTAATAAAATGCAGTGTTTTTATTTGGGTTCTCCACAATCTAGGTGGTGGACAAAAATCGATTTTTCTTGTGTTTTTAGGGGGGATCGTCTGCAATATACGTCCTGTGGCCGTCAAGTTAAGGAGTATACGCCATGAATGCCAAAAAATATGGGTTAGTTGCAGATATTGGGGCGACGAATGCGCGGTTTGCGATTGCTGACGAAAGCGGTGTGCATGAAGCCATTACGCTACAATGTGTTGACCATGAAAATTTGGTTGATGCGGCAGAGCATTATATGCAGATGATTTCGGCAAATACTAACACGCCAAGTGCGGGGATGATTGCGATTGCGGGGCCTGTGCAAGGTGATGTCTTTGAAATGACCAATCACGCATGGCGCTTTTCGATTAAAGATACACAGAGTAAATTGAAGTTTGATCATTTCCGTGTGATGAATGACTTTGAAGCCATTGCTTATGCGGTACCATCAATGGATAAGGAATATATTGAACAAATTGGGGGCGCCGCGCCGCGTCCGCAAGGAACAATCGCTGTTGTCGGGCCCGGTACAGGGTTGGGTGTCGCCGGTTTAGTTTGGGGCGGCGATGATTATATCGTTAATCCGGGTGAGGGCGGTCATGTCACAATGCCCGCGCGTAGTTTTCGTGAATATGAGCTGATTGATCAACTGCATTATAAATACCGCCATATATCGGCAGAGCGTGTGTGTTCGGGTAAGGGCTTGGTTAATTTGTATCAGGCGATCCGTAGTTTTGATGAGATTAGCATTCAAGACGCGCCAGATTTATCACCTGAGGAAATCGCGACTAAAGCGCTTAACAATGAATGTAAGATATGTGTTGAGGCGCTCGATTTGATGTATGGGTTCCTTGGTACAATTGCAGGGAATTTGGCGCTGACATATGGCGCGCATGGCGGGGTGTATATTGCGGGCGGCATTACAACGAAGCTTGGTGATTATATTCACAAATCACGCTTCCGTGATGAATTTGTTCGTAAAGGGCGCTTTGAAAATTACCTTGCGGAAATTCCAGCCTTTTTGATTACGCATGACAATATCGCTTTTGTTGGCCTGCAGGATCAGTTGTTAAAAGCGCTTAAGTGATTAACAAGGTAGATAAAGAAGGACAGTGTAAATAAGCTGAGGATGATTTGTCCGGTTAGGATGAGGGACCTGTAAGCTTTATCCCCGAAATTTAGTTCACGGCGCTAGCTTAACAAGCCATAGATAATAAGCATGCGATGCTTTTTTATCGCGGCTAAGGTTTTGTTCTTTGCTTCGGCGATTTTGTCTTCTACTTCTTGCGGGGTATCTAGAAAGGCACTTTTTTGTTTACCGTCAGCGTTAACCCACCAAACGTCAGAACAGGCTTTCTTATTTACTTTATAATCTGCGTAATTTTCAGGGTCTGTACTGTAACCTTCAATTTGGAATATGGCATGCCAAGGCACTTTAAATTCAAAGAACTTCTTATCGCCGACTTGCCTGTGTAAAGTTACATATTCGGTGAACAGCTCTTTGAGTGATTTTACCATTTCTGCATCATGCTTTGCTTTTTCGTCTGCCATTTTTATACCTTTCTTGAGTATTTCTGCTCTAAACATTCACACTGGTTATGTTAATAAAACTGTTGTCATAATGCGCGCTGTGTGTTAGGACTACTTATCTATATTGGACGAGGAGGCAATATGTCTGGAAATAATTGGTTCAAAAACAATTGGTTGACGCGTATATGGAATGAACGCCAAGAGCGCATTGCAGAAGAAAAACGCTTGCGCGCGCATTTTTCAGAACAATATGAAGCTATTAATGCAGCAATAACGGAATGTGACCCTGAGGCCATAGAGCAAGCTATTGCAAATACAGAGCAGCTAGATAAATTCATTGAAAATTATTACAGTATTTTCCTAAAGAATGCGCTAGGTAAAGATAATGTAGAGACATTCAAAACTGTACTGGCGCTTAACGCTTCCGCAAGCGTGAATTACACATTTGTTTCAAGTTCATCAGGCCATGACCCAGATATGGTTTATTCAAGCCGACAAGAAAAGCCATTGCTCATTGTGGCCATACAAACCCAGAAAGAGAATATTGCGACCTATCTAGCGAAACACCCTGATATTGATTTAAGTGCGGTTTCTTCAGACTATAGCTTTTTAATAAGTGAGGGGCAGAAAAAAGAGTCGACAACCTACAGCGAGAAAGCATCAGCGGAAGCGGCAAAACATGGTTTAAGTGATGTGGCGTCTATCTTATTGACGCGGGAAGCCAACGCATTGAAGCAGCAGGCGTTACAAATGTCGACCAAGCTGAGTGTAAAGTAGAAAGATTAATTTAGTAATGCTGAGTGTTTTGAAAGGTAATTGGTTAACGCGTAATTGGGCGGCGCATGCAGAAAAGCAGCGTATAGAGGCGCATTATGACCGCCGTCTGGCGCTATGTCTGCGCGCGGTTCAAAAACATAGCCCTGCCTTACTGAATATGGTCGTTGATAAAACCGAAATGCCATATGAGTTTTTGGAAAAACATTTTAATACCATATTGCGCGCTGCGATTGATCAGGATGACATTACAATTTTTGAGGCAGCATTAAGCTTGCGTGAAGGTAGCGATATAAATTACGCTTTTGAAAGCCGTTGGTACGCTGGCGATATTGATCATGATGATAGCGTCCATACGAAAACGCCTGTGTTTTTGGTCGCGCTTTACCGTGGTAAAGAAAATATTGTTAATTACCTTGCAGAACATCCTGATTTAGACCTTGAGGCCGGTGAATATAAAATGCTGACAAAGGCGAATAAGGGCACGCATTTTGGCATTGCCATGCATGGCCAAAAACCTGCTTATGTCGCCGATCGCCACGGTTTTAGCGATGTGGCAGAGCTGTTGTTATTGCGCGAAGAGAAAAGCTTGAAATATATAATGTATAAAAAATCAGGCTTGCCGTTAAAGGCAACATTAGGATAGTGAAAAGGCCTCTGATGAGGCCTTTTTTTAGGTGTTACGCATATTGAACTTCTAAGCGTTTATATTGTCGACACAAAATAGAAGCCCAGACAGTGGATACGATAAAACCTACTGCTACCCCAACCGCGAATTCGAGACTGTTTGGCAGAATAAGCGTTGCTATATATGAAATAATTGCGATTGGAAGAAACGCCAAAAGTAAAGCTGATAGATATGCTTTTAGGGCGCCTTTAAGTAGTGGTTTTGTATCTCTAATACGTATTTTATGCCCCATAATTTTTGCCGGGAAGATGAAACTTGCGCGAAAAATGAAAATATATGCAACTAAAACGCTGATGATAATAGATATAGGCATTGCGATAACCAACACAAGACCCATTATAGAAGATCCTGATAGTTTAGCTAGTAAGCTTAATGGTAAAAGAATGCCGCCCATAATAATGGCGGTGGCTAAAACGGAGTATAGTGCGCATGCGACAAAGTAGAATAAAACGGTTTTGATGAAAGACAACTCGTTCTTACTCCATTTAATCAGATAGAATTTTGGTCTGTCCTCGCCGCGTAGAAAATAGCTAAGTAGCCCATGGAAGACTTTTACCCCATAGAGCATAGCAATGATGTATAAAGGTATGAGCTTTACAAATGCATTCATAATTTGCTCATCACTCATACCCACAAAATTATTCATCTGGAAATAGACGATCAAACCAATTACGGTGGCAATGATAAGCTGGCCGCAATAGATATGAAGAAGTGGTTTGAAGTTGGTCTTTAAGTCACGATAGCCATCCGCTGTCATTGCGTAGACTTTTTTTAGATGCTCAATAAATTTACTCATTTTATGTCCCTTGATGGTTGATAAGTAGAAACTATATCTTGGCCTTTGAATGTAAACAAGAAATAGCGGATTTTAAGCTGAAAATATGCGTGTATTTTAACGCTTAAAAGAATCAATCAATGCCTGCATAAATTCATGGGCGGCGTGTGGCCAGCTATAATTGGCTTTGGCATAGGTTACGCGCTGTTCTTGGCTGCCGCTTTCAAGGGCGTTTTTGGCGGCGGTTTCGAGGTTGTCATCAACTGCGCCGAGGAAGCTTTCGGTGATAATATCTTTAGGACCAGTGACGTTATACCCTGCAATGGGCAGGCCGCAGGCCATGGCCTCGATTAATACCATGCCGAATGTATCGGTTTTGGAGGGGAAGACGAATACATCACCGCAGCGGTAATAGGCGGCTAAATCTGCGCCTTTATGCGCGCCGACAAAGTGCGCGTCTTTGTAACGGCTTTCAAGGCGCGGTCGATCGGGGCCATCCCCAACAATTAATTTATCGCCAGCCCATGGCATATCGAGAAAGGCGCGGAGGTTCTTTTCAATCGCAATGCGCCCGACATAAACGGCAACAGGGCTTTGTAAATGGTGGTGGATTGGGTTGATATCACCATCAGGGTAAAATATGTCGTAATTAACGCCGCGCGAAAAATTATAGCGCGGGGTTTTAAATTGCCAATTTTCAAGGTCATGTGCCAAACTTTGGGTGGCGACTAACATCGCGCTAGATGTGCTGTGAAATTTGCGCGTAAACCAAATGCCGAACGCTTTGGCGGGGCGCTTGAAGGCTTTGATATATTTTCCGGCGCGCTCCGCCATATAATCAGGGAAGTGGGTGTGGTATGCAGTCGTATAGGGCGTGTTGTGTTTAATGCAGTATTTACGCCCTGCCCAGCCAAGTGGGCCTTCTGTGGCGATGTGGATGCCATCAGGAGCGTAAGCGTTAATCATACGGCGGATTTGGTTATAAGGGCACAGGACAAGCTGTATTTCGCTGTAACCCGGCATAGGCATAGTGCGTTTAAAGTCACGCGGCCCAATAACTTTAATTTCGTGGCCTTTTTTCTCGAGCTCTTCGATGACATGCTCATAGGTGCGGACAACCCCGTTAATTTGCGGGTGCCACGCATCGGAAATGATGAGTATTTTTTTTAATTCAGGCATCAGTTTCTAGTCAAACGCGGTTTCTTACTTTATGCTAGCGTTTATATATCTGAATGTGTGCTAGGCGCAAGCGAATTTCCGCCTTAAGGGGGCGTGGTTATGATCTGGTTTTATCGATTTTTATTGGTTTTGGTGATTCTTCCTTGCACGGCGGCGCAGGCGCGTGATGATGTGTATTACATTGATGATGCGCTAAAGCCGCTGCCTGAAGCGGCGCTGCAATGGCATAAACAGCAGAGTTTTGGTGGGCATAAAGTATATGAGATGTATCGCGCTGTTGCGCCTTTGCCAGATGGGCGGGTTATTGCAGCGGGGCAGGGTGGCAGTGATGTTGAAGGTGTTTTAAACGCGGGCGTTGTGGCACTTTATGACGCGGCGGGGCAGGAGATATGGCGCTATGCCACGCAAGATCAAGGATACGGCAATTTTTATGATGTCATCGTGCAAAGTGATATAGTTATTTTATTTGGTGAATATGCGGATGAAGATGCCAATGATGTTGGATGGGAGGCTGATATATCCGTTGATGATAAGCTGACCATTACGATATTAGCGCTAGATAGCGGTGCGCTTCTTTACCATGATAAAATTGGCCATGATGAGGGCAGCTTGTATTCCCCTCATGTCGTGCAGGGCGGTGATAGTGTGATTTACCTAAAAGCTTTGCTGCGGGGCGCAGACTGGCAAGAGAAAACACAAACTTACCGCGTTGATATCACACATAATGACGCAGCAATAAACGCTGAATTTATAGCCTTGGCGCAGTTTGCGGGGCGGAGCTATGCCATCAACAAAGCGGGGGATGATCTTATTCTGGCAGGCAGTGCGCAAGCAGCGCAAATTATTGGCGTACAGGGGGATGCCGCAAAAATACTTTATACATCAGACGCCGCACAAAGTAATTTTGCAGGGCTCGCTGTGCAGGCACAGGGTTATTTCGCGGCGGGCGAGGGTATGGGGGACCATGTACGTCATGGCCAGATGGTAAGTTTGGATAAAGACCTGAATATATTGTGGCAGAAGAATGTCGAAGCGCATGAGCCGTCGTTCATAGCCGCGCGGAATATTACTGTGATTACACCAGATATATATGCATTGTTGTTTTACGTGGAGCCCAGAAACCCTGATTTACAAAGATATAGCGCGTTATTATTTGTTAAAAATGATGGGCAAATTTGTACAGCCTATCGCCTTGGTGATGCGGAAAAAGAAAATTATATTGCGGGCGCTGTGTCGTATAAAAATGACCGCCTTTGGATTGGTGGGGCGCGGGCGGATAATGCTAAACTATCTGGGCTTAGTGGTTCTGCACTTCAAAAGGCGCGTTTTTTGGCGTATAATACGGATATAATGGCGCTGGATATGACGCGCCTAAACACATGCCAGTAAGGCAGTATATATAGGGCAGAATGTTCGTGAATATAAAGAATTCAATACAATTAGTTTGTTTAATAGGGGCGTTTTTATTGCCGTTCCCTCGTGCGGCACAGGCGCAAATGCAGGAGAATTGTACGCCCGCTTATGAGGCGATTATCCCGCTGCGTAATCCGAACTTTAATAATTTATTTATGTGGCGCCGTGTTGTCGGGCGCACGGGTTATGATTGGGTCAGTGATTATGCAGCGCTTGATGACGGCTATGCTTTGAGTGTTGGTGTGTCGAGTGCGGATATCCATGACGATGCTGTAGCGCGCGATTTGTCGATTATACGCTATGATAATGAAGGTCAAATCGTACGTGAACGGCAAGTCAGCGTCGATGATTTGGAAGACGTTGTTCGCGTATTGCGCGATGGGGACAATATTTATGTTGGCGCTGATTTTAAGGGCAGTGATGGGCGTGGTTATGTTCAAATCATGCGCATGAATTTTGATGGTGAAGATATCCAGTATTACCCGATAAAAGAAGCGGATTATGATTTAACGTTGTCAGACATGTTGTTTAACAGCGATGGTGATATTACCCTGACGCTTAAACACGTGAAACGTGACGCTATGGGGCAACCAAGCAGCGTGTTTTATACGTTAGATAAGAAGGCGAATATTATCCATCAACGTCAATATTTACCAGGGACGCCCAATTATATGGTGTCGGTAGGCGTGAATATGGATGGGTCTTATTTAGGATCTGGCGCGGTAGAGGTCGGCCGCACTTTGGATGGAGAGGTCCGCCTTGGTGGATGGATTGTGAATCTTGATAAACTCGGCGCGGTATATTGGCAGAAGTCATTTGCCCGCGGCGCAAAGGCGGAACTTGTGAAGGCGTCTAATTATAGTGATGTGGGCGTGGTCAGTGTTGGTACGGCATGGCCCAGTATAACTATTGACCAAGCCGTTCATTCCAGTCTATGGGTGATGATGAGCGACACGACGGGTGAGCCTAAGTGGCAGCGCTTTATTACAGGGCGTAAACAATATAGTTATTCAGCTGTTGATATGCATTTATTTGAAGATGGGCGCATATCTGTTCTTGCCAATGCTATCGCTTTAGAGCCTAGCGAAAAAGTACGTTCACATATCCGTCTCATTACGTTCAGCCCGCAAGGAACAATCCTTCAGGATCAGGCTTTTGTTGAAGGGGCGGAATCAATGGCGCGCCGAATGCATGTTTTGGATAATGGGTCTTTCCGCATAGCCGGGCAGCTTTATACGGGCTATGCCCCTCGCAGTGAGGCAAATGAAGAAATGCTCATTGGCCAAAATCAGGATGGACCTAACGAAGAAGCTGAAGAAGAAAAATCAGCTTTGCAGCAGTTAAAAGAAACAACGCTAGAGATGAGCTATCATGATAAGCTTGCGGAGGATGAGCCGCTTTCAGATGCGACTTTAGCGCCTGTCATTCGTGGGTGGTTGTTGGCTGTAGAAGCGCCGATGCCTTATAAAAATCCTTGCCGTTAAGATAGGTTTTGTGCTTAGTAACACTCATGAAAGAAAATCTCGACCTTTGTTTTGAAATTGAAAACCATTTAGTAGGCCAGCGCGTTGATAAAGCGTTAAGCGGCCTTGCGCCTGCGGATTATTCACGGGAGCGTATCAAGCAGCTTATTAGCACAGGCAATGTCTGGTTCGATGGTGAGGCGGTGAAAAGCCCATCGCAGAAAATTGCGAAAACAGGCATTATTGTGATGCAAGTTCCTGAACCAGAAGACGCGACACCAGTGGCGGAGGATATTCCGCTGGATGTCTTATATGAAGATGATGATTTATTGGTAATCAATAAACCTGTCGGCCTTGTTGTTCACCCTGGTGCTGGCAATGATGATGGCACAATGGTTAATGCGTTGCTACATCACTGCGGCGATAGTTTATCAGGTATTGGCGGCGTTAAGCGCCCCGGTATTGTTCATCGCCTTGATAAAGATACATCAGGCTTAATTATGGTCGCGAAGAACGACTTTGCGCATAAGGGCTTATCGGATCAATTGGCAGATCGCAGCCTTTCACGCGTGTATCATGCGCTATGCTGGGGCGTGCCTACGCTTATTCAGGGTAAGGTGGATGCACCAGTTGGACGTGATGCACAAAACCGCGTGCGTATGGCGGTGACATCGCATGTGAAAGGTCGAGAGGCACTCACGTATTACAAGGCGATTGAGACATTTGGTGAAGGTGAAGAAACGCTGTCTTTAATGGAGTGTCGCCTGCAAACGGGGCGCACGCATCAAATTCGTGTACATATGCAGCATATTGGTTTTCCTCTGGTCGGGGATAATCTATATGGCGCGCAGAAAACGAAGCAGATTAGCCTGCTTAATCGTGGCGGCTATAAAGAAGATGAATTGCAAGACCTTGTTCTTAACTTCCCGCGTCAGGCGCTACATGCTGGTGAAATAAGGTTTATTCATCCGCGCAGTGAAGAAGAAATGCGCTTTATTGCGCCATATCCGGATGATTTTCGTGGGTTGCTTAACCGTTTGCGCCGAACGGATGATGCAGGCACCGCTTAACAGCTAGAGCAGAAAAACTCTTTGCGCATATAGCCTAGGTTCTGCATTAAGGTGTATATGTTGCGCGCAATATCTGTTTCCACGCGATTTTTGCGGCGGTAAGAATTGTAAAGGCGCTCTTCACCTTCTATCAAGCGCAGAATGTCACCTTCACCGAATTCAAACTGTTCACGATATAATGTTTGTAATTCTTCGTTAGAAACAATTTCGTCCTCAACCAAACGTAATTCTTCACGTAGCGATAAAACCTGATTATAAGAAAGCTTAATCGCTTGTTTGATTTCTTTTTCAACTTTTTTGGTGCGGAAATCAATCTCATTAATTTGGCTTCTTACACGGTCTGTGGCGGCTTCGCGGGCAAAGCCATCAAATAATGTATAGCTTAATTCTAGATAAGCACCGGCTGTGCGGTCTTTACCAACCTTACCGCCGGAATCATATGTTTGGTTAAATTCAACCAGGCCGCTAATAGTTGGATAAAATGCAGCGCGCTGTTTGCGGTATTCATGAACTAAGGCTTGGCGATCATGCTCGTTTAGCGCGACGGAGCTGTTATTTTCTTGCGCGACTTCGAGAAAGTCATCAATTTTCAATTCAAGAATATCAAAAATTTCAGGATATATCGCGCGGAATGTCGGCAGGCGACCCGTCAAAAATTCAAGATCTGTTAGGGAGTCAATCATGGTTGATTGCGCGGTTTGTACTTCGTTTCGGGCAAATGTAAGGCGCGAATTAGCGTAGCTCAACTTTGCTTTACTTTCCGCGCCAGCTTCAACCATAAGACCAACTTTGTTGTTTACTTCGCGTAATGTGCGTAAAAACTTCTGTGCCAATTCTACATCACGCTGTGATTGGTAATAGCCAAGATAGGAATCTATTGTATCCTGAATAACATTTTCATGGGCAATGTCGACTTGAACAGCGGAAGATGCGTCTAGTTCTTTACGGCGTTTAAGTTCTTCCTGTGTGGCAAAGCCATCAAAAATAAATTGGTTCACAACGACTGAAAAATCATTAGTGTTATTTGCCAAACTAAATTGTGTGCCATCACTATTGGATGCGCTGGCTGGGTTGTTATATTCGCGGCCGTAAGAGCCAAAAATGTCAACCTGCGGGTAAAAAGCAGATGCGGCCTCATCAATGCCAGCTTCGGCCTGTGCCTTTTGTGCGTTGGCTACGCCAATATCAGGGTCATCATTGAGGGCGAAGAGAATAACGGTCTCTAGCGATAGGGCGATAGGGCCGTCTTGTTCTTCTGCCTGCGCGTTGAACCCGCCAACAAAAGACAGACCAAGCAGCACACTACCGAGAAGCAGGCGCCGTCTATATTTTGTTAGTTTGTTTTTTATGGTTTCGCTGATGAACATAGCTTTCCCAGAATAAATAAATTAAGGATTATAATCAATCCTCGATTTTGATTTGAACCCAATCATATGTGCTTTCGACCTCACGCGGTTTTGCGTATTTAATCGAAATGTTATTTGATGTCACGCCGTTAGCCAAGAAGACATTTCGTACAGTCAGTGCGCGGCTTAATGCCACTTTACGCGTAACAGTGATAGTCGGCGCATTCGGGTTTTCTGCGGCCAGAACGGACACGCGAAGATTATCTTGCCCCGTACGTTTTTGATGTGTTCTTAAAAACTCTTTTAACGATGTAATCGTTTCTTCAGTCAATGTGACGGAGTTACGATTATATGTCACATAAACAGCTTTGCCATCTTCTGATACAACATAGTCTTGCTCTTCTGTATGAATAAGATCCGTTGCGCGTTGTTCGATTTGTGCTGTTTTTTCAATAAGTTCTTTTTGAATGAGCTGTTTTGCGGCAGCCATTTCGCGAATTTTCTTGTCCTTATCAATGTTTTCACGGACAAGGGCATCAATTTTGGCGCGGTTACCTAGGCTTTGTTGCACTTCCTCAACAGACAATTCACCTGAAACAATACGGTCAACAAATTCTTGCATCTCTTCAGTGATTTCGGATTCTGCGGCGGATTTGATTTTTTCACGGTAATCCATGCTCATCACGGACATCAGAATCGCAGTAATCATCACGAAGAAAACGAACATGATAACGGTCGCGGATAGAATATCCACGAAGCCAGGCCATGCGTTGCCACTCATATCGTCGTCGTCACCACCACCAGCCATCGCTTTTCCTTACTCGTTATTACTTAAATTGTCGTTCATAATATCTAGTATATATGTTTTTTAGTATTCAATAAAGTTTACTTACTTATATAAACGGATCGTTGTCATCTTTCTTTTCAGATATGTTCAGGTCAATGCCTTCCTTGCCTTCAGGTTTATCTTCCTTAGGTTGCTGCTTTGGTGCATCTGGAATGATTGGAGGTGTCATAGGCTCTTGTGATGAATCATCCATAATGTTGTAGACATCGTCATATTGCTCACGGTTTTTCTGGTTCATTTCTTCCATGATTTGGTTTAACTGCCATACCATGTTAGAGAAGTCAGCAACGTTTTCTTCTTGTTGCTGGCGCTGCTGCAATTTGTCGATCTCTTTAATCAAGGATGACTGAACGCTATTCATGCTTTCAAATGTTGCGTTCATTTCACGCATTTGGTTGGTCAGAACAGACAGCTTGTCAGATTGCTTCATGGCAAGGTCTTCGTTTACGCGTAATGTCGATGACAGCATTTCACTCATATAGACCATTTGGTCACGAATAGATTCGCTGTAACGTAGAGATGGGTCGATGTTCTTGGTGATATAAGCCATGGAATCTTTGATCGAGCTCATCTTTGTATTGATTTGTTCTAGCTTAACAACCATGTCTTGTTGTGATTCAAACATTTTCTCGGTTTGCTGCGCAGATTTAAGCGATGCCTGTGCTGATTTTGTCAACGCAAGGAAGATTTGCCCCATACGTTGGTTTGTCTTACTAGATAGATATACGAAGCCTGCAAGCCATGCTTTCAGGTCATTTGCACCAGGGACTTTGTGGGCTTTGATTTTTTCACCAAGTACTGGATTAAGTTTAGGGATACGGTTATCAACCCAACGTGAGAAGTTCTCGATAGATTTGTTCTGTGAGCGTCCACAGAAGAAGTTCAAGAAACCTAGTAAGAGCGAGCCAGATAGACCAAAGAGTGAGGAACTGAAGGCAAGGCCCATACCTTGTAGCGGCGCGGCAATAGATTTAATGAATTCACCAATTTTAGCCGTTGGGTCTGAATCTCCGTCCGCTGGTGCGTTAAAGCTTTCTGATACGTCACCCATGGCCGTACCAACGGCATCAATGGTTTGGAGTAGACCCAAGAATGTACCAATCAAACCAAGCATAACCAGAATGCCGGCAAAATAGTTTACGATTTGGCGCTCAGTGTTAATACGGTTACCGTATTTTGATTTAATCAGGCGGGCGTCATTATCTGTTAGGTTCAAATAACCATGTATAGACATATTCTCCAATGCGGCAAACATGTTCTGGATGTCCATAAGCGAGCCTTTAGAGCGCAGAAGCTTGAATAGATATTCGCTTTCATGCGGGCCAATTTCAGCTTGGCCTTCCAAACGTTCGATTTCAGAGATGAATATGGCGGAGTTATAAATTTTTAGGTTGTTAAAAAAAGCTTTAGCCATGGCGATAAGCGCTACAGCGATAATCGTTGAGTTTAGCGGGATGTTTGTTGAAAAGTTTTTGTATAGCTGTTCAAAGTTTAACGCCACAAGCATAACTGGTACTGCAACAGTTAACATCATGCCTGGGGTGACGTAGAACCATATATTGGTGCTAATTTCTTCGGCGTTTCTTTCGGTGTCTTGACCGGTCTGATCCTGCATAAGCTTCTCTTAACTCTGTTAAACTTGTTGTGGTTGTGAACAGTGGTTCCTAAGGTGAGATTTTGTATAATTGCCTTTAAGATACACAAAACTTAGTCTATACTACAGGAAAGTCCGATGCATCGTCTAGATGTATTATATTTCAAATATTCCACAGACCATTCTTAGTTTTTGCTATTGTTTAAATTAGAAAATATTAATTTTTGTGTCGTTTTAACGTAAAATTAATGAAAAACATCGAAAATTGGTATGTTGTGGTAAGTATGTCTTGGTGATAGGAAAACATGGTACAAAGACGCGTAGAAGTAGATATGCCGCTTGATGGACAGCAGCTTGTGTATGTGCGTCCACATGATGTTATTGATCTTAAAGGTATACGTATTGAAGAGCTGAAGGTGGATATTATCGGCTCTGATGTTGTCTTTACCAGTATTTATAGTGATGCCAAGATTGTTATGCCTGGTTTGGGTGTGTATATGTTTTCACCTGATGATGCGCCGGTCTTGCGTGTTGATGGGCAAGTCTTTCAGCCAGATATGATGCTCTCTAAAGTCGGTGATGTCGCTAACGTGACATCAACGGACTTTATTACCTATTCTGAAATTCGTGATGAAGTTACGACGCGTGGTGAGGAAGACACTTCAAACAGTGTGGCCACGAAAGATGAGGTTATTTCTGCTGAGGCTGATGTCGGGAGCGTTAAAGAGGAGTTGATGTATGAGTTGGCTTCAATTGTGCAGCCTGTAGGGCAAAAGCAAGCAGGTGACCCAAAGCAAGAGCAAATTGAGGAGCAACAGCAGATCCAAAAGGAAGAAGAGCGCGAGGCGCTTATGAATTCTGGCACAGATGCTGGTACTGAGGCGCGTCCGCCTAATTCTTCATCACCAACGCCGCCGCCAACGCCGATCCCTGAGCCGGTTGATATTCCTGAGGGGAATACGGGTAATACGGTTTTTGGTTTTACGGCGAGTTTGGTGCAGCTAGGCTCTCGCGACACGGTCGAAAGTATTGGTGGTGATGATACGCGCGTTATATATGGTGGTGGTGGTTCTGAGGCTGCGACAAATAATGCGAGTAACTCTGTGCAAATTTCGCCTGAAATTATTGATACGACGGGCGAGAATGACTCGCATGTGATTTATGCGGATGACCCTTCGTATTTTGATGCGGCAACAATGACGCGCGTTATTCGTATTACGCCGTCTTTGCCATCTGGCTTCGATCTGACCAATATAAATATTACAGGGCTTCCTGTGTCCTTTGATATTGAGGGGCAAGTATCAGATGCTGGTGGTAATTATTCAATCGTTAATCCGACGATTGATGAGGATGGTAATATTGATTTTGTTGTGGTTTATCCTGTGCCATCAACGCAAACATTCACAATGAACTTTGAGGTGACTGCGGAGTTTGATACGGAGAGTGGTTTTGAAACGCCGCAAGACCTTATTTTGACGGAAACGCTTGAGCGTCAGGTGAATGTTAAGGATGTGGCCGTGCCAAGTGATTTGAACTTTGTGAATGGTGATGGTGATATTGTTTGGGTTATGGCGAATAACCCGAATGAGAACACGATTTTTACAGGTGATGGTGATGCGACGGTTTGTGGTGGCGTTGCGCGCGATGTTATCGCATCTGCTGCAGGGGACGATGTTATTGAATCTGGCGCGGGGGATGATTTTGTGGCGTCTGGCGCGGGGGATGATACGATTATTGACGGGCGCGGTGATGATACTTATCAGGGCGGTGATGGTATTTCGGATTTAATTGACTATTCAGGTTACTCGAATTCTGTCGTTATTGATATGTCTGTGGTGGACGCAAATGGGTACAGCACAGCAACAGTTAGTGGTGATACGGATCTGCTTAGGGATATCGAGAATGTAATTACTGGTAATGCTGCGGATACGGTTACGGGGTCTTCTACGGATAATATTATTGAAACGGGCGATGGCAATGATACGTTGTCTGGGTCATTAGGGAATGACATTCTTAATGGTGGTGATGGTTATGATACGGCTGATTTTTCATATTCGGCAGTGGCGTTCACTATTGATTTAGGAACAAATATTGGTGGTGGTTTCTATGCGGCGACGAGCGCTGTGCAAAATGTTCAAGTTAAAGATGTTGAATATATTATCGCGACAAGTTTTGATGATGAGTTGATCGGTGGTGCAGATGATGATTTCTTCGAGGGCTTGGGCGGTAATAACAGTTTTGGTTGGAGCGCGGGTGACGATATATTTGCGGCTACCGGCGGTACTGGCGCATTATATTATGCGGATGCGAACAGCGTGGATGTGGCGAGTGATCTGACGGACGATCTAGATTTTGACATGTCGTCCTTTGATGCGGGCACGTTGCGTTTTGATGTAAATATTGCGGCATTAGGTAAGGTTGATTCCGTTAGTTTGAATGTTGATACAATATATGCAGGCTTGGGTGATGACTCCATGTACGGCGATGATGGGGATCAGATTTTTTATGGTGGTCTCGGTGATGATGTTCTGTCGGGCCGTGCGGGTGATGATACGCTTGATGCGGGTGATGGTGTTGATTTCGTTTACGGCGGTAATGATGATGATCTGATCTATGCCTCAGAGGATGGTGTTGCGGATGAATATGACGGTGAGGCTGGGGTTGATACGCTAGTGCTTGATGGTGCGGGTGGGGATGTTGTTCTTGACCTGGCTGCGGAATTGATGACATCGGTGCTGTTTGGTAATGATGTTGTGCGCGGTATTGAGAATGTGACTGGTACAAGTTTGGATGATGTTATTCGTGGTAATGCGAGTGATAATATTTTTACAGGCGGTATCGGTAATGACACCCTTGAGGGGCGCGGCGGTGATGACTCTTTGATTGGTGGCGCGGGTGCGGACTCGCTGTATGGCGGTGACAACAATGACTTTCTTGATGGCGGCAATAATGATGACTTCCTTGATGGTGGGGATGGTGATGATGTGTTGCGTGGCGGTTTGGGTGCGAATGCCATGGATGGCGGTGACGGCACGGATACGTTAGATTACACCGCGGCTTTGGCGGCTGTGTCTGTTGATTTAGATAACGATCAGGTGTTGAAGTCAAGCGACTCTCAGCTTGATACATATTCTGATTTTGAGAATTTATTAGGATCTAATTTTGATGATGTGTTCGCGCTGGATGCGTCCAGCTTGCTGGCGATTGATACGCAGTTTGACTCTATTGATGGTGGTTCAAATGCGGCGGGGGGTGATACGGTTGAGGTTACTGGGTCTATTACCTTTGATGGTCTGGAAATGGCTAATGTCTTTGATAATATTGAGAATATAGATTTCCTTGGCGCGGCGCTGGATGGGGGGAATCCGACATTTACGATTACGGGCGATGATGTTTCTTCCATGGTCGGCTCGAGCAATTTCTTGCATATGGATGTTGGTGCGGCGTTTGTTTTGGATATACAGGCGGGTACGCATGTTTTGGACAACCCTGCGGGTACGGTGGTTAGTCCGGGTGTGACGCATTATACGTTTGATGCGGGCTCGTTTACATTGGAAGTGCAAGTCACTTAAATTCGTTTGTGGCGTATTTGAATCTGTCCGAAAAATACGCGTGACAAGGGCGAATCACTCATGTTATGATTCGTGTGTCTCTTCGTTCTGAAGGGGTGTTGATCAATTTTTAAACAATTAACGAGACGTTAATGATTTGTTTACGTCTATGCTTCATAATTTAAAATAGCGCGGATAGAATATCCGTGTGTGTTTTGTATGGGGATTGATTTAGAACTGGGCAATTTTAGGTAGGCGCAATGGCGGATAGCCATCAAATTAATATTGATTTTCCGGAGGCGGGCGAGCTAGTGGTTCACGTGAACCCTGGTGATTCTGTGTCTTTAGATCATATTGATTTAGCGATGATCCTAGTTGAAATTGTTGGTTCTGACGTTATTCTTGTTAATCCTGACACCCAAGCGCGTATTGTTTTCCCTGACCTTGCTCTTTATATATTCTCACCAGAAGAAGCGCCTAAATTCTTCCTTGGTGGTCGAGAGTTTGATCCAGCCCAGTTCCTTGGAAAAGCAGGGATAATACGCAATATTTCTACTGAAGATAGCTTTATGTCCTTTACATCGTTGGAGGTTAACCCGAAGTTCGGTGATGCTGAGCACGGGGAAACTGCGTCTGAGGTGCAGGAGGAGAAGGAGCAAGAAGAGGAGGTTATTCAAGAAAAGGATGCGCAGGGCGACTCTGATATTGAGGCTGTTTTAGCTGAAATTGGTCAGACTCAGGATGACCCTGTTGAACCAATTGATCCTATCGATCCTTCGACAGGTGTGCCTGTTGTTGAATCTCCGACGGGTGGTCGGCAATTTTTAACTCCGCCACCTGATCCGGTTCAGCCGCCATCGCAGACATTTGCGCCGGTGCCTGAAATTGATGAGGAGATTGAGGACTTTACCGACTTCGTGGTCGATTTTGCATTTTCGGGTAATGTGGTTCAGACGCGTACTGAGGTTGATGATTCTGGTGATACGGTTGTCAGTGGTGGTGGTGGTTCTGTTGGTGGTCAGGAAGATGCTTCTGGTGTGCGTCAGCAGGAGCGTGAAACGATCTCTTTGTTAACGGAGTCTGGTGATCACTTAATTTATGCGGATAATCCACTCTACTTCACTGAAACGACCATGGGTAAGAATTTGGTTCTTAAGCCTGAATTGCCTGATGGTTTCAATGTCTCTGAAATTACGATTACTGGCCTTCCGACAGATGTGGTGATTTATGGTTATACGCCTGTTGCGGGTATTTACACTATTCCGCTGCCAGAGGTGAATGCGGAGGGTGAGATTGAGCTGCCGTTCGTGTTTGATATTGGGGCGAATGAAGTCTTTGATATGATTATCAATATGAGTGCAGTTTTTGATCCGACTAGTGGTTTTGAATTGCCGGACGACCCTGTGTTGAGCAGTGGTATGCAGCAGCAGGTGCGTATATTCGATGCGGCGTCGGCTGCGGATTATAATGTTGTTGATGGTGATGGTAATCCGGTCTGGGTTATTGATAACCACCCGATTGGTGATGATGTCTTTACTGGTACAGGCAATGCGACTGTATATGGTACGATGGGCAATGATGTGATTGTGTCGCAGGGCGGTGATGACACGATTGATGCTTGGGGTGGGGATGATAATGTTTTTGCGGGTACAGGTAATGACACGATAGATGGTGGCGATGGTCAGGATGTTCTGAGTTTCGCGAACATGACCGATTCTATTGTTGTTGATTTGCGTGCTGTTGATGCTGATGGTTATTCTGTTATTAACCAGGGCGGTGATGTGAATCTCGCCAAAGGGTTTGAGGACATTGTTGGTACGCAGGGCAATGACACTTTTTATGGTGATGTCAATGATAACGCGTTTGTTGGTGGTCAAGGTAATGACTCGTTTTATTGGAGTGCGGGTGAAAACTTCTATCTTGGTGGTGCGGGTGCGGATACGCTTGATTATTCTGCGGCAGCTGGTGTTGCGGTAACAGATAATATTAGTTTTGATATGTCTGTTATGGTTGGTGGTGTTTATCAGATCAACTTCAACGGTTTGCCGCAGGATTTTGCATCTTCTATCGAAATTGTTTATGCGGGCGACGGCAATGACACAATCAGTGGTGATGGTCAGGCTAACGCATTTTATGGCGGGGATGGTAATGACACGCTTGTTGGGCGTGATGGTAATGATACGCTTTCTGGTGGTGCGGGTGCGGATACGCTAAATGGCGGTGACCAGAATGATTATATATATGAGCAGGCTGAAGCTGGCGTTGGTTCTAATGATGTGATTATTGGTGGCTCAGGTACGGATACGCTCGAATATATTGGGGCGGACGGTATTTATGTTGATTTGCAAGCTGGTACAGCGACGGATCACCCAAGCGCAACTAGCCCTAACTATATTGGTAATGACACGATTAGCGGTATTGAGAATGTTGTTGGCACAGATGGTGATGACTCGCTTGTCGGTAACGCGTCTAATAACACATTGCTTGGTGGCGCTGGCGATGATGTTTTTGTTGGTGGTGATGGTAACGACGTTCTTGATGGTGATGCGGGTAACGATAGTGTTAGCTTTGCGGCTGAGAGCGGAAATATTTACTATGATATGAATACTGTTGATGCTGAGGGCTATTCTTCGGTGACGGTTGGTGCGAGTAATACGGACCGCATACGCTCAGTTGAAAATGTTATTGGTGGTTTGGGTAATGATACGATTATTGGTGATGCCAATGATAACGTGATTTCAACGGGCGCGGGCGATGATAGCATTATTGGTGGCGACGGTGATGATACGATTGATGGTGGCGCGGGGCATGACATTGTTGATTATGCGGGTACGGCAACGGGTATTATTGTTGATCTGAATGTCGTTGATGGCTCTGGCTATTCAACGGTTAATATTGGTTTCGAAACAGACTTGGTCCGTGGCGTTGAAGAGTTCGTGGGTTCTGGTTCTGCAGATCAAATTTACGGCGGCAGTGAGGATAACATCATTTATGGCTCGGGCGGTAATGATACGATTTCTGGCGGCACGGGCGCAGATGTCATTGATGGCGGTGCGGGTAATGATATTCTTCTGATGTCTGTTGACACGGATAATGATACATTTATCGGTGGTTCAGGCATTGATACCTTGGATGCAGGTGCAACATCTGACTCCCTATTCATTGATTTGGTTAATGGCACGCTGACTGGTCAGGGTGTTGATGAGATTTATGGCATTGAGGTTGTTATTGCATCGAGCGCGGCGGATACGATTTATGGTAGCGCTGCGGTTAACACATTTGATGGCGGCGATGGTGATGATATTCTGCGCGGCGCAGGTGGCGCGGATGTTATTTATGGTGGTAACGGTAATGACATAGCAGACTTCTCAGATCAGGCGGGTATTGTTATTGTTGATTTGAGTGATGATGGTTCTGGCTATGTTCAGGCTGTTGTTGGTGGTTCAAATGATGATCAGCTTTATGATGTTGAGGGTGTGTATGGTGGTTCGAATAACGATACGCTAACGGGTACTGCTGGCGCGAACATTATTCATGGTAACGATGGTGATGACACAATTGACGCAGGTGCTGGCGCGGATACCGTTCTGGGCGGCAATGGTGCGGATGTCATTACGCTGAATGAAGATGGTGCGGATGACTATTATGATGCAGGCGCGGGTATCGATGCGCTTGATGCGTCTAGCTTCACGAGTGGTATCGAATTTGATATGGCTACGGGGACTTTGGCAGGTGGTGCGCTTGGTAATGATACGGCGCTCAACTTTGAAATTTTCATTGCTACAAATTTTGCGGATACTATTACGGGTAGCGCGGCGGATAATACAATTCAAGCCTTGAATGGTGATGATACGGTTGATCCAGGGCTTGGTGACAATGTTGTTGATGGTGGCGCGGGTACGGACGTTATTACTTTTGCTTCGCTACTTGCCGAAAGTGTTTTTGTTGATTTGTCGACTGATTTGGGTGGCGGTACATTTTCTGCGGATATCAGTAATGGTGATCAGACCATTCTTTCGAATTTCGAAAGTGTTATTGGTACGCAAAATGATGACACGATTTACGGCGATAGCGGTGTAAATACGCTTGATGGTGGTGACGGCGATGATATCTTACGCGGTGGCGCGGGTAATGATACTTTAATTGGTGGCAATGGTCTGGATGTGGCTGATTATACCAATGCGGGTTCTGCCATTACGGTGACGCTTGGTGCGGGTACAATCCTTGATGGTGATGGTGGTACAGATACGGTTTCAAGTATTGAAGGCATCATTGGTACGGGCTTTAATGACACAATCTATGGCAACGCGCAAAATAACATTTTAATGGGTAATGCGGGCGCGGATATTTTGTCTGATGGCGCAGGTGAAGATACTGTGTTTGGCGGTGATGACAATGATGTTATTGAGCTGGGCGTTGATACTGATAATGATACATTCGATGGCGGCGATGGCCTTCTTGACGTGCTTGATGCGAGCGCTATCGGTACGAGCCTTATTATTGATTTGCAGGCAGGGCAAATTATCGGTCAAGGTACGGACACAATTTTAAATATTGAAGTAATCCGCGCATCAAGTGTGGCGGATACAATTACTGGTAGCTCGGCTGATAACTCGATTGAGGGTAATGATGGCGATGATACCATTGATGGCGCGGCGGGTGATGATACGCTGGATGGCGGTAATGGTGATGACTTGATCGCTGGTGGTGTCGGTGATGATGTGATTGACGGTGGTGCGGGCACGAACACGGTTGATTATAGTTATGATGCCTTGGGGGTTGTTGTTGACCTGAATGGCAGCACAGCGACTGAATCCAGCGGCGATACAGATACGCTAACAAATATCCAGAATGTTATTGGTTCTGATGGGGCGGATGACATCACAGGTTCATCTGTTGCGAACGTTATAGATGCAGGTGCGTCTAATGATGTTGCCTATGGTTTGGCTGGTGATGATATCATTAATGGTGGTGACGGCAATGATACGCTAGATGGCGGCGATGACGTTGATACGCTTTACGGTGATGATGGCGATGATACGTTAATCGGTGGTGCTGGCGATGATACGTTATTCGGTGGTGATGGTGATGATAGCTTTGACGGTGGTGCGGGTGATGATACGTTTGATGGTGGCACGGGTACTGATAAGATTTCTTTTGCTGGCTCTTCGGTTGGGGTTGATATTACGCTAAACGATTCAGGCAGTTACATTGCGGTCAATTATGACGGTCAGACAGATTATATCAAAGATCTTGAGGTTATCGAGGGGTCTGCGCAGGACGATACTTTAACTGGTAATTCGGCGGATAACGAATTTATCGGTGGTGATGGTAACGATACATTGATCGGTGGCTTAGGTAGCGACACGCTTGATGGTGGCAATGGTCTACTCGATAAAGTTAGCTATATTGATGTGGTTGGCTCTGGCTTGGTTATTGACCTTGGTAGTGTTGATGGTGACGGTTATACGCTAATTAATATTGGCGCCGATACGGATCGCATTAAAAATATCGAAGTAATTGAGGCAACGAACCAGGCGGATACGATTACAGGTAACGCGGCTGATAACTTAATTGACGCAGCAGGCGGCGATGATACGGTTGACGGTGGCGCAGGTAATGACCGTATGAACTTCAATACGGCGGCGACGGCTGTTGTTGTTAACTTGAGCGCTGCGGCTTTGGATGGTTCTGGTTTTGGTTATGTAACGCACGATGGCGACACGGAGCGTATCAAAAACGTTGAGGTGATCGAGGGTGGCGCGCTTGCTGACACATTCTATGGTGATGTGCTGGATAACCACTTTATTGGCAATGATGGCGATGACATCTTTGGTTGGTCTGATGGTAACGACACATTTGAAGGCGGTAATGGCGATGACACTATTTATTACGCGCCTGATGCCGCGATGCCAGATATTACGACTGAGGCAGTTGATACGCACGGCGATGTTACGGTTGATTTTGGTCTTGGAACGGTGACATTTGCAGGGTCTGGCAAGGTTGATACATTTAGCGATATTGAAAACTTCACGCTTGCGGAGGTTAGTACAAGTAATGTTGAAGTTATAGGTAATAACCAGAAAAACATCATCCGTACGGGTGCGGGTGATGATACGATCAGTGCGCTTGATGGGGATGATACGATTAATTCTGGTGCGGGCGCGGATACGGTTGATGCGGGCGCTGGTAATGATTTAATCTTCTTACATGATGATAATGCATCTGATACGTATGATGGCGGCGCAGGGATTGATACATTGCAGTCTGCGCCTTCAGTTGGTCGCGGCGTTCATGTCGACCTTGACCAGAATAAGGTTGATTGGGGCGGCAGCGGTGATGATGTCGTTCAGAACATCGAGCATGTTATTGGTACAGATTTTGATGATACCTTAATTGGTGATGGTCAGGTTAACTCGTTACATGGTGGCGATGGTGACGATTATATCGAGGGTAATGCCGGCGCGGATATTCTTGAAGGCGGCAATGGTATAGATACGGCTGCTTATACGCAGGAAACACTTGCTGTTGTGATTGATTTAGATGCAGTTGATGCATTTGATGTTGTGACGGTGACGGTCGGTGGCTCAAATGATGACACAATCCGTTATTTTGAGTATTTGATTGGTGGTAACGCGGCAGATACATTCTATGGTAGCGATACAGAGGATAACGTTCTTTCTGGCGGCGGCGATAATGATGAGCTTTATGGCCGTGGCGGTGATGATACGCTGCATGGTGATGCGGGTGACGATAGCTTAGATGGCGGTACAGGTGATGACTGGCTCTATGGTGGTATTGGTGATGATGTAATTATCGGTGGTACAGGTTCAGATACTGTTGATGGCGGTGCGGGCCAGGATGTGTACAGTTTTGCCTCGGCTGGGGCAGCTATTATTGCGAATTTGGGTGCGCTTGTTGGTGGTTACACAATCATCAATATTGGCGGCGATGTTGATGCAATTAGGGATATTGAGGGTATTGTCGGTTCAGGCTTCGATGATACGTTCTATGGTAATGCGTCAGACAATATCTTCGATGGTGGCGCAGGTTATGATGCGTTCGCGTGGTCTGCAGGCGATGACACCTATGTTGGCGGTAGTGATACAGATACGCTTTATTATACGACGAATGCAGCTGTTCCTGATTTAGCATCTGAAATGACAGATGGCGTAACCGTTGATTTGGAGGATGCGGCAGCGGCAACCGTTACTTTTGATGGCGGTAATACCAAGGTTGATACGGTTAGCGGCGTTGAAAATATTTATACCGGCAGCGGTAATGACGATATTTCTGGTAACAGCGCGGATAACATTATTAGCACAGGCGCGGGTAACGACACGCTGAATGGTGAGGCTGGCGATGATACGTTAGACGCTGGCACGGGCGCTGATGATGTTCAGGGTGGTGCAGGCAATGATCGTATCATTTTAACAAATGATGGTGTTGCTGACGCTTATGATGGTGGCGCTGATGTTGATACATTAGTTGCTGATCATGATGATGCCATGACGTTTGACCTTGAGAACGGTACAATCAGCGGCACGACAGGTACAGATACAATTACAAATATTGAAAACTTTATTTCTGGTGACGGGGATGATGTTTTTGTCGATTCTGAAGGTTCTGCGGCTGATAACGTTTATGATGGCGCGGGCGGTACGGATGAGGTTGATTATTCTAATCGTACAACAGGTATTGATGTAACGCTTGATGGCGCAAATAACGCTAATGTGAGTATTGGCGGCGAAACAGATGTTGTTCGTAACATTGAAAATGTTACGGGTGGTTCTGGCAATGATACGATTATTGGCGATAGCGCGGCGAACGTCTTAGTCGGTAATGCCGGCGCGGACTACCTTGATGGTGGCGCGGGTAACGATACAATTACAGCGCAGCTAAATGATGGCGCATCAGATACCTATATTGGCGGCTCTGACATTGATACGTTGATTATAGATTCTACTGGTAATACTACGCTTGATTTAAGTGGCGGTACGCTAACACAGGGCGGTTTTGTTGATGTTTATGGCGGTGGCTTTGAGATTATTATCGCAACAGCATTTGATGATGTTGTGGTTGATGACGAAAATGTTGATAACACTATTGACCTTGGCGCGGGTGAAAACACTATCAGCTTCGCAGGTCATACAGGTGATGTAACGGTCGACCTCACTGCGACAATTGATATTGGCGGCACCATGTATTCTGTCGTAAATGTTGATGGCACAGATACAGATTATGTTGCGGGTGCAACACATTTAACTGGTGGTCAAGGTGATGATGACCTAACAACAGGCGTGGGCACACAAACCGTAGATGGCGGTCTTGGCAATGATATTATCCGCGCAGGTGATGGTGTTGACTATCTTTACGGTGGTGATGGTGATGACATCCTATACGGTGAAGCAGGCAACGACTTTATGTATGGCGGTGATGGTGATGATACTTTCTTCGGCGGTACGGGCGATGACACTATGGATGGTGAAGGCGGCGTTGACCAAATGTCCTTCGCAGGTGCGGGCGCTGCAGTCGTTGTTGACTTAACGGTTGATGCAGGTGGCGGCTTCACGCAAGTTGATCATGACGGCGAAAGCGACCTCATTAAGAATATCGAAGTTATCGAAGGTACAGATTATGATGATACCTTCATCGGTAACGCGGATAACAATGAATTTATCGGTGGCGCGGGTGATGATATTTTCCGCGGCGGCGCAGGTAACGACACTATGGATGGTGGCGCTGATGTTGATGCTGTAACCTATAGTGACCTTGTTGCAGGCCTGGATATTAACCTTGGCGCAACAAATGGTGATGGCTACACCGAAATTGACCTTGGCGCAGGCGAAATTGATTACATTAGAAATATAGAGATTGTTGAAGGTACGCAAGGCAATGACACGATTGTTGGTAACGCGGATGATAACAAGCTAACTGGTAATGATGGTGATGACTATATTGATGGTGGTGCGGGCCTTGACTCTATCACCTTCTTTAACGCGGCGGCAGGTATTGTTCTTAACCTGAATGGTGCAACTATTGCAGGTGGCTGGCTGGTTGTTGATATGGGTGGCGGTGAGACCGACTATATTAAGAATGTTGAGAATATCGAGGGTACGAATTTTGGTGATGAAATTCACGGTAATGCGGATGACAACATCATATCTGGCGGTAGCGGCGATGATAAGATGGTTTATTCTGGTGGCCATGACACATTATATGGTGACCTTGGTGAAGACTGGGCGTATTTCTCAGATTCCGATGATTTGGCGGCAGCTGACCCCGTAACAGAAAGTCTGAACGGTATTTCCTTTGATATGAGTATCAATGAGGGCGGCAGCGAAGATACGCTGGTGACTTTTGTTGGTAACCCTGCAAATACAACGGTTCTTAACGGCATTGAGCATGTGAACGGTACAGTTCTCGCCGATAATATGACGGGCGACAGTCGCGATAACACATTCCTTGGTGATGATGGTGACGATGTTATTAATGGCGGCGCGGGTGATGATTACCTTGCAGGTCAAGCTGGCACAGATACGATTGATGGTGGCGCGGGCGCTGATACAATCATTCTTGCGGATGGTGATGCGATTGATACCGTTGATGGCGGCAGCGAAATTGACCATTTGGATGCAAGCAGCCGTGCAGATGCACTTAACATTGATTTGGATGGCGGTGCAATGTCTGGCGTTGAGGGCGCAACAGGCTCTGTCACTGGCGTTGAAAATGTTACAACTGGCGCGGGCGCAGATGACGTCACTGGTAATGCTGATTTGAACATCATCATTACTAATGACGGCGACGATGTTATTCGCGGTAGTGCGGGCGCAGATACGATTGATGGCGGCAATGACCGTGATGAGGTTGATTACTCTAATGCGGCGGCGACGATTAACGCGGATTTAACTGGTACAGATGCGCTTGTTAGCCGCGGCGGTGATGCGCAGGTTCTTCAAAATGTAGAAGATATTACTGGTTCTACGGGTGATGATATCTTCCGTGTTGATGTGTCGCAGCTTGCGGGTATGCTCGGTAACAACATGTATGACGGTGATGCTGGATCAGATATTGTGCGCGCAGTTGGCAGCGATTTGTTTGATATCGCTGATTTTGCCGGTGTATTCACAAATATTGAAGAATTGAACCTGTCGGGTGTTGATAAGGATGCGTTGTCTGCAAATGGTCATGACCTGACATTTGAAGTGAATGTATCTGACATTGTGTCAATGATGGGCGCGGCTGCAGGTAATTTCAAAATTACTGTTAAAGACGGTATGACGCTTGATCAAGCGCAAATCAATGAAGATGCAGGCTATTCAATTACAGCTGCAACGCTTGATCCTGACGGCGACCCGTTCAATGGTACTCTTGATACATATACAATCACTAATGGCGGCGATACTATTACGCTTGTTGTTGAGAAGCTGCCGATTGTTGCGACACCAGGCGTCGATGTGATGAATTTGGGTGCGGGTGATAACGTCCTTGATGCATTGGAAGATGACGATACGATTCACGGTGATGATGGCGATGACCAGATTCGCGGTAATGAAGGCGATGATAGCATATACGGTGATAACGGTAATGACACACTTTATATCGATAGTGATGCGGCTGCGCCTACGGGCGGTACAGATACATATGATGGCGGTGCAGGTGAAGATACAGTCAGTGCGTTATATGCAACTGAAGGCGTAACAATTGATATTAGCGGCGCTGACCCAGCAACAGATCAAACCATTACATCTGACACCAATAATATTGGTGCAGATACGATTATGAATTTTGAGCATGCTACAGGCTCTAACTTTGATGATACGTTAATTGCTGATGCTGGTAGCAATACGTTGAGCGGCCTTGAGGGCGATGATGATATCTCAGCGGGTGCGGGCGATGATGTGTTGCTTGGTGGTGATGGTAACGATACGCTTGATGGTGGTGATGATACTGATACCGTTGATGGTGGCGCGGGTGATGATTATGTCGTGGCTAACGGTGACGCGTTTGTAGATACTTATGATGGCGGCGCTGATAATGACACATTAGATTTGACTGCATTCGGCGCAACTGGTGGTAATGTTGATTTGACCAACGATACGAATACTGTTGGTGGTGCATTTGCTGACCAGATTGATAATTTTGAAAACCTCATTGCGACAGACGGCACGAATAGCATTGCAGGTACAAGTGGTGCGAACACAATTGATGCACGCGCTGGCAATGATATTATTGATGGTCTAGATGGCGATGATCATATTACGGCAGGCAGTGGGAATGACACAATAGATGGTGGTGATGGCGCTGATACCATGCTTGGTGGTGTTGGTAATGACCACTTTATTCTTAATAATGACGCAACAGATGGTGATACTTATGACGGTGGCCTTAATAGCGACCGTATTGATGCATCTGGTCACAGTGATTCTATTAATATCGACCTTGATGCAGGTACACTTAGCGGTGCGAATATTGGTAATGATACGGTTGTCGATATTGAACATGTTGAAGGTTCACAGGGCGATGACATCATTAAAGGCAATGCGTCAAACAACATTCTTAATGGTAATGCAGGTGATGATACGCTTTATGGCGGTGATGGCGCGGATACATTAGATGGTGGAACGGGCACGAACACGGCAGACTATTCTTCGCATGGTGTTGGCGTGGATATTGACGTTGCAGGTGGCACGATCGATGATGGCACAGATGTTGATACATTCAGTAATATTCAGAAATTCGTTGGTTCTGCACATGATGATATTATTACGATTGCATCTACGGATATCGCTACTTTGCCGACAGGCTTCTTTGATGGTGGCGCGGAAACTGGCGTTGATGAATTAGTTATTGCGGGTGAACTTGATTTCAATGCAAGCGATTTACTTGGCAAAGTGACTAATATTGAATCCATCAACATGGCGGACGTAAACCCACAGGTTGGTACGCCGTTTGAAATTAATGGTGATGAAGCCTTTACACTTCTTGGTAGCCAATCAGGTAAGACGTTAACAATTACAGCTGAAAACGGTACAGAATTTAGCGTGACAGATGGCGCAGGCTACACGCAAGTTGGTGTGCCAGGTGATGTGACGGATGGCGATGGCATCAGAACACTGACATACACATTCCAGAACGGGGCTGATAACATTACTTTGGAAGTTATTGTCCTGCCAATTGTTGGTACGGCTGGTGATGATAATCCATTAGAAGGTAACGATGGTCACAACGTGATTATTGGTCTTCAAGGTAATGACGTTATTTACGGTTATAAAGGTGATGATGTCATTCTTGCGGATGAAGGTGCGGACACGGTATATGGCGGTGAAGGTAATGATACGCTGCGCGTCATGTCTGATTATACGGCTGATGCGACTGCGAACGAAGATGATACATATGATGGCGGTACGGGCGAAGATACAATTGATGCATCTGATGTAACAGACGGTGTGAATATTGACCTGAACGCACAAACTTTGACGGATCAGTCGGGTGGTTTGAATATTGGTTCAGATACAATTGTTAGTATTGAGCACGCAGTCGGTTCTGATCAAGGTGATGTAATCCGCGGTAGTGATGCAGATGACAACACGATCCTTGGTGGCGAAGGTAACGATACGTTAGAAGGCCGTGATGGCGCGGACTATGTTGATGGCGGCGAAGGTGATGACACACTCGTACTTGATGATGATGGCGCGGATGTTGATACGCTTATTGGTGGTAACGGCGAAGATACTTTAGACCTATCTGTCAATATGGGGACGGATGATATTGATGTTGACTTAACTGGCGCGCAAAGCATCACGACTGGCGATGATATTAGTGGCTTTGAACATGTTAAGGGTTCTGACGGCGTTAACGTAATTACAGGTACAGCAGGCGATAATACGCTTGATGGTCAGGGCGGCGATGATACATTCTTCGCGGGTGATGGCAGTGATGAAATCCTTGGCGGCGCGGGGACAGATGTTATTGATTATGTTGGCGGTGATGCCATTAATGTCGATATTACAAATGGTGAAATTGACCAGAGCGCCGACACAGACAGCATTACAAGCGTTGAACGCGTGTTGGCGACTGCAAATGATGATACATTCAATGTAACATCTACCGACCTTGCGGGTATGACTGCGGCAAACTTCTATGATGGTCGTGGCGGTAACGATACATTGGTCATTACAGGTAACTTGAACTTTGATGCCGATAAGTTGAATACGCATTTTGATAACCTTGAAGTTATCGATATGACGGGCGTAACAACAACAGGTGATACATTCACTATTTCTGGTGACCATGTTGCTGGGCTTGCATCTGGTAATGGCAGCACATTGCGCATTAATGTTGATGGCGCGCATGAAGAACAAATCAATGTACTTGATGGCGGTACTTATCGCATTGTAGGCAATGTTACCGTAAGCGGCAGCATTACAACATATACCTTCACGGATGGTCCAAACACAATCACGCTTGAAATTAATGCGCCGAATGTTTGGGGTTCTGACGTTGCGGACACAATCATCGATGACGGTAATGGTCACGATATTTACGGTATGGGCGGTAATGATGACATTACAGCTGGTGCGGGCGATGACGTTGTCGATGGCGGTGTGGATAACGATATTATCGCGGGCGGCGCAGGTGCGGATACGATTAACGGCGGCACTGGTGATGATACATTAGAGGGCGGCGCGGCAGGCACGGCTGATGGTTCTAGCGATACTCTATATGGTGACGCGGGTGATGATACCATTTATATGGAAGATGAAACCACTGCCGCAAACATCTATGACGGTGGTACGGATACAAATGGCGATACACTAAATGCATCACGCGTTACAGGCACGGGCCTTGATATCGACCTTGAAAACAGCACTATTGGCGGCACGAACGACACAATCGCTGACTTTGAAAATGTCATTGGTACTGATCAGGCGGATACATTGCGTGGTCATAACAGCGAAGCTAACACATTAGATGGTGGCGCTGGTGATGATACAATCTATGTCGATAGTGACCATGCGAATGACACATATATTGGCGGCGCGGGTGATAACGATACGTTGGATGCGACAGAAAATGGCGTTGGCCCAATTAATGTTGACTTAGAAAATAATACGCTAAATGGCGATAATAACATTAGCGGTTTTGAACATGTTGTCGGTACAGCGGGCGCGGATACAATTATTGGTTCATCTGCTGATAACACATTAGAAGGCGGCGCGGATAATGATTATTTCGAAGCTGGCCATGGCGATGATGTTATTGATGGCGGCGCGGGTACAACCAACAAATTAAGCTATCAAAATGATGGCGGTGATGTGAATGTAAACCTTGTCACAGAAACCATTATTGATGGTAATGGTGATACAGATACATATAGCAACATTCAGCAAATTGATGGGTCGAACCAGAACGATACATTTAGCATTACATCAGCGGCATTGGCAGCGCTTTCTAACGATAACCAATATGATGGTTTGGGTGATACAGGCGGCGCGGGGGATACGCTTGTTATTACTGGTGTTCTTGACTTTGAAATGGCTGAAATCGCTGAGCATTTCCAAAACTTCAAAACAATAGATTTGGTCGGCGCAGAACCTGCGAGTTCGGTTGATACATTTGACATTGATATGGCTGATGTGCACAGTATCTTTGGCGCAGATGCTGGTGAGATTAATATCCGCGTGATTAACGGTACGAAAGTTCCTCAGCCACTAGATGGCGGCGGCTATACGCATAAGACAACAGTTACCGATACGCTAACGCAAAAGCAATATATTTATGAGAATGCTGGCGGCGATGAAATTACTGTAACAATTGATATTATCCCGATTGAGGGTACAGAGTTTGACGACCCGAACGTAAGTGGCGTTTCTGTTGACGGTAACCTTGGTGACAACCTGATCGTTCTTTATGAAGGTGATGATATTTCATATGGTAAAGACGGTCACGATATTATCTTTGGTAATGAAGATAATGATACGCTCTATGGTGAAGCGGGTAACGATACGCTTTACGGTAACGAAGATAATGACTTCTTATATGGTGGTGATGATAATGACCAGCTCTATGGCGGTACAGGTACAGACGTTGTCGAAGGTGGCGCAGGTAATGATGAAATTTTCGTTGCGGCTGATGGCGCAGTTGATAATTATGACGGTGAAACAGGCACGGATACATTAAACGCATCATTGGTTGGTGAAGGCGTAACGGTCAACCTTGGTGGTGGTCAATCTATCACAAGTGATACGAACGCAATTGGCGCTGATGTTATTAGCGGTTTTGAAAAT
The DNA here is from genome assembly GCA_002690045.1 of Alphaproteobacteria bacterium. Classification (GTDB taxonomy): domain Bacteria; phylum Pseudomonadota; class Alphaproteobacteria; order Micavibrionales; family Micavibrionaceae; genus UBA2705. The sequence goes on from NZDE01000010.1 coordinate 349,065, forward strand.
GTCGTTGGTTCTGATTTCAACGATACATTGACAGGTAGCGCGCTTGCCAACACCTTACAGGGTGAAGAAGGTGATGATGTTATCTTCCTTGGTAATGATGGCTCAGACGTTCTTGAAGGCGGCGAAGGCGGCGAAACAAACGGCGATACATTAAATGCGTCACTTTATGGCAGTGGGATTACGGTTAGCCTTGATGGCGTTCAAAGCATTGATACTGGTGATACAATTGCAGAATTTGAAAATGTGATCGGTACAAGCCATGATGATATCATCACTGAAAACAGCGGCGAAGTGAACACGATTACAGCAGGCGCTGGTGATGATACGATTGTTGTGTTGGATGATGCCAATAATGATGTATTTGATGCTGGCACACAGACAACGCGTGACGTACTTGATTTGTCGAATGTGACTGGCAGTGTTGTTATTGATATGTCAGCGGACCAAATCTCTGGCGCGACAATCGGCACAGATAGCGCGGTTGGCTTTGAAGAGTTTGTCGGGTCTGACCAAGATGATACATTCATTGGTGATAATGCGGTTACCGAATATGTTGATGCAGGCGAAGGCAATGAAACCAATGGTGACTTGTTAGACTTAAGCGCGGCCTCTGGCACAGTTATTGTTGATTTAACAGGCGCATCTGATGTTGGTGCATGGACACAGCTTGGCGGCGCAGGCGGCGGTGACTTCTTCCAAAACTTTGAAATCTTCCAAGGTTCTACATTTAACGATGTATTCTACGGTAATAATGCAAGCGATGACAGCTTCTATGGCGGTACAGGTGATGATGTTTTTGCATGGTCTTCTGGTTCGGATATTTATGATGGTGAAGGCGGTGAAGATACGCTTTACTTTGTAACGGATGCCTCGGTGCCATTGCTTGGTGCAAGCATTACAGAAGGTGTTACTGTTGTCCTTAATGATAATGCGCTTGCAGATTCTACTGTAACGTTTGACGGCACAGAAGTTGATAAGATTATCCGCGGTATTGAAAATATCTACACAGGCGCGGGTGATGATAACCTAACTGGTAACAATGTGGCGAACACACTTGTTTCTGGCGCGGGTGCTGACGTGCTTAACGGCATGGCGGGTGATGATTACCTTGATGCTGGCGCTGGCGCTGACACAGTTGTTGGTGGCACAGGCGCAGATACAATTATCATCAACCTTGGCGATAACGATATTGATAGCTATGACGGCGGCGCGGATATTGATACGGCAACATTACAGTTCGCTGGTCTTGATGCGCTTGAAGTTGCTTATATCAATATGGAGGCAGGCACAGTCTATATTGGCGGTGAGGCCGGTACGGGCGATACAATTACAGGTATTGAAAATATCACGGGTTCAAGCGAGCGCGATATTATTACAGATGCACACACATCGCCAACTGCGAACATCTATGACGGCGCGGCGGGTGATGATGACCGTATTGATTATTCAAACCGCACAGAAGACATTAACGTTACTTTGAATGGCGCAACCGACGCGACTGTACAGATGGATAGCGTTAATGAAGATACATTGCGTAATATCGAAGAGGTCGTTGCGGGTAGCGGTGATGATACAATTACTGGCGATGCCAATGATAACGTTATCCTAGGTAACGCAGGTGATGATACAATTGCTGGCGGTGAAGGTGATGACAGTCTGGACGGCGGCGCAGGCGGTACAGACGTTGCGGATTATTCTGTGCATGCGAATGCAGTTTCTTTTGATATTACTGATGCTGCGGGCAATATTACAGCGACCGATACAATCAATGCGGATGTTGATACCGTTACGAACTTTGAGCGTGTAATTGGTACGGCGCAGGGGGATGTGTTCAAGTTAGCCTCTACAGATGTTGCCGCTATACAAGGTGCAGGTTTTGTTTATGACGGCGCGGCTGGTAATGATACGGTAGAGATTGATGGTACGTTAGACTTTGAGCTGTCTGACTTGGTTGGCACATTCATTAATGTTGAAACAATTGATGTCGCGGATTCTGTGCCGCTAGGTGGCGCAGATAAGTTTGAAATTCGTGGTGATGAAGTTGCAAGCTTCCTACCTGGCGGCACGGACACATTACGTATTGTTGTAAAAGATGGTACGGCTATTAATGTTGATTCAGGCGGCGCGTATACAATTGACAGTTTAACCCCTTCTATTACGGGCTTTGAACATACCTATACATTTAATGGTGGTACGCTAACGCTTATTGTTGAATATGAGCCGATCCGTGGTACTGAAGGCAATGATGTTCTTTACGGTAACCTTGGTGACAACAATATTTTGGCGCTTGGCGGTGACGATACAGTTTATGGTACGCAGGCTGGTGACCGTCTAAATGACCTTGATGGCAGCGATAATATCTTCGCGGGTACAGGTAATGATACCGTTTATGGTGATGAAGGTGCCGATACAATCTATGGTGATGATGGTGTTGATACTGTCTTTGGTGAGCATGGCGATGACCGTATCATGGTTCAAAGCGATAGTTCGACTGACTATCTATATGGCGGTATTGAAGGTGATACTGATGATGCTACTGATGAAGTCGGCGGCGATACCATTGACGCGAGTGAAGTTACAGGCGGCGGCGTTCATATTAACCTAAACGGTGCGCAAAGCATTACCGACCTTGGTGGCGCGAATATTGGTGCAGATCAAATTAATGGCTTTGAGAACGCAACAGGTTCGGATCAAGACGATACATTGACGGGTAACGCAGTTGCCAACACATTGCAAGGCTTAGATGGCGATGATGTTATTAATGCGGGCGATGGTAACGATTATGTTGCTGGCGGCGCAGGCGCAGATGTAATTGACGCCGGCAATGGCGATGATTATGTCGATGGCGGTGATGATAACGATACAATTATTGCGGGCGCAGGCGTTGATATTGTAGATGGTGGCGCAGGTGATGACCTTATTCACGGTCTGCTTTCTGATGACGCGAGCGATACAATAGATGGTCAGGGCGATACAGATACGCTTGATTATTCTGGTGATACAGGCCTAGGCGGCGGCGAAACAACCGTGATTGACATGAATGCTGGCGAAGCTTACATCGTAGGTGAGGCGGCAAATAAAGATATAATTAGCGGTGTTGAGAACCTTATCGCGACAGATCGTGACGATGTGATTGTTGACAAGAACAGCGTTGAAGCCAATAGCTATGACGGTAACACAGGCACTGATAAGATTGATTATAGTGGCCGTACAGGTGAAGACATTGCGGTAACCTTGAATGGCGCGACAGATGCGACCGTCACCATCGATAGTTCAGCTGAAGACACTATTAAGAATATTGAAAACATCGAAACATCAGATGGTGATGATACGATTAATGGTGATAGTGTTGCAAACCACATCATCGTGAATGCGGGTAATGATACGGTTAATGCGGGTGCAGGTAATGACAGCATCGACGCATCAGCAGGTAATAACATCATAAATGGTGATGCAGGCGAAGACCTGATTACGACAGGTACAGGCAATGATACCATTGATGGCGGTGATGATAATGATAACATCACATCAACTGGCGGCGCGAACATTGTTGACGGTGGCGCGGGTAACGATATTATTAACCTTGGCGGCGGCGCTGATACGGTCGATGGCGGCGCGGGCAGCGATAGCATCTCATCCGGCGCGGGCAATGATGAAATTACGCTTGGTGATGGTGATGACTCTGTTTCTGCAGGTGCTGGCGATGATATTATTTATGCCGCGGGCACAGGTACAGATACCATTAACGGCGGTACAGGCGATGATACAGCGGACTATACTGGCGCGGCTAGTATTGCGGTAACGTTCACAGATAAAGATAACCAAACTGTCGTTACGAATTCAGAAACTGATGTTCTTGTTGACGTTGAAAACATTACAGGTACAGCAGGTGATGATACATATGTGCTTGATAGCACAATCCTTGATGATCTTGTGGGCGATAGCCAATTCTTTGATGCTGCGGGCAGTACGCTTGATACGGTGCGCGTAACGGGCACAATTGATTTTGAAGCAAGTAAGCTTGCGCAGCTCTTCACGAATATTGAACAAATTGATTTGGGCCAAGCTGAGCCTGAATTCTTGGGTACTTTTGATGTAACAGATGCTGACCTGCTGGCAATGATTGGCGCGGCATCTGGTGATATGCGTATTATTGTCCGTGATGGTACTGAGTTATCTATTTTAGATGGACTTGCAGGTTATACAATGACAAGCCCAGCTGATGGTATTCCTGATGGCGTTGATACAGTTCGTTATGACTATGTTAGCGGCGGTGATACTATTCGTCTTTATGTCGAAACATTGCCGATTATTGGTCAGGATACGGGCGATGCTTTCCCAGACGATAATGATGACCTTGGCGGTTCAGATCTTATCGGTAACGCTGGTGATAACCGCATTTATGGTCGTGCAGGTGATGATGAAATTTGGGGCTTACAAGGTGATGACCAAATTTATGGTGAAGATGATAATGATACGATCCATGGCGGAGATCAGAACGATACGCTAACAGGTGGTAATGGTTCAGATACCATGTATGGTGATGCGGGTGATGATATCATCCACATTGAGAGCGATGGTGCGGCAGATACAATTGATGGCGGCACAGGCGTTAACACAATTGATGCAAATGCGGTTACAATTGGTGGTATTGATGTTGACCTATCTGGCGCGCAGAGCATTCAGGATAATGCGGCTGATCCAGGTGCGAATATTGGTAATGATGAAATTACGAATATTGATAATGTATATGGTTCTAATCAGAACGATATTATTGTCGGTAACGCTAGCGCGAACGAACTTGTTGGTCGTGACGGTAATGATACGTTAGACGGTGCGGGCGGTAATGACATACTTCGTGGCGGCCTTGGTGACGATACCTTGACTGGCGGCGCAGGCGCAGATTCTATGGATGGTGATGATGGCACGGACGTCTTCATTCTTGGTGATGGCGATGGCGAGGTGGATACTATTACAGGTGGCGCGGGCGCTGACCTTATTGATTTCACAGGTGCTAGCACATCCTTGACCATTCGTTTGACTGACGGTTTGGCAGGTAACGTAGCTGAAGGTATGAACGTGATTAGTGGTATAGAAAATGTCATTGGCGGCAGCGCTAGTGATACTTTCTATGGCTCTAGCGCGGATAACACGCTTACTGGCGCTGCGGGTGATGATAAGTTTGCATGGTCACTTGGCGATGATGAATATGATGGCGGCGCGGGCACTGGCGATACATTACGCTATGATGCTGATGCGGGTGAATTTGCGGATCTGACAGAAACAACAGTTACCGAAAATATTACCTTTGATATGAGCTTAGGCGCGACAACAACAGTCAGCTTCGGCGGCGCAATGTCAGGTAAGACAGATACATTCACAGGCATTGAAAATGTTGCGACTGGTGATGGTAATGACGTCATCACAGGTGATGCGAATAATAATATCTTCTGGACGAATGATGGCGCGGATACAATAGAAGCGGGCGCGGGCGATGACCAAATTTACGCAGGTGCAGGTAACGACCTTATTATTGGCGGCGTAGGCGATGACACAATTGATGGCGGCGCTGGCACAGGTGATGTGTTGGATTACAGTGCGCATGGCAGCACTATTAGCGTTGATATTACAGATACAGTTGGCGGCGCGACTATTACAGATTCTGCAGCGGATGTGGATAGCATCACAGGCGTTGAAACTATTGTCGGTACATCGGGTAACGATACATTCACACTTACACATGACAAACTTGCAGCATTGAAAGCAGGCGGTTTTGTTTATGATGGTGCAACTGGTACAGGTGATACAGTTGAGGTTTCTGGCGACCTTGACTTCGATATGGATGCCTTGGTTGATGTATTCGTCAATGTTGACCGCGTTGACCTGACTGGTGCGCTTCCACAAGACGCAGATGATGTTGATTTTGACATTAATGGTGACCAAGTTGCTGCATTGCTAGGTTCTGGCAATGGTGACGAACTTGAGATGATCTTCAAATATGGTGTTGAAGTTGATGTTACCAACGGCATTAACTTTGATGACATGACTGGCCCGGTTGATGGCGGCGGTTTCCCAGTAACTAATGAAGACCCTCTACAGATCTACACCTTCGAATTTGGCGGGCGTACAATTACATTGCGCGTAATTCTTGAGCCGATCCAAGGGACACCTGGTGCAGATACTGGCGGCGTTATTGATGGTGGCTTTGGTAATGATTACATCCTTGCGGATGCCGGTAATGACGTAACAGATGGTCACGAAGGTAATGACTTGATTTACGGTGAAGCCGGTGATGATACGATTTACGGTAGTGAAGGCAATGACCGCCTCTATGGTGGCACAGGCGCTGACGAAGTTTACGGCGGTGATGATGATGATGTTATCTTCGCTGATAGCGATAGTGCAAATGACTTATATGATGGTGGTGCGCATGTAAATGGCGATACGATCTCTGCACAAAACGTTCTTGGCGGTGGTGTCGTTATTGACCTAACGGGCGGTCAGTCCATGATTGATAATGCGGCAGATGCTGGCGCAAATCTTGGTACAGACACAATCACTGGCTTTGAACATGCAATTGGCTCGAACCAAGATGATATTCTTACTGGTGATGCAAGCGGCAACACATTGCAAGGCCTAGACGGCGCAGATACAATTGATGGCGGCGCAGGCAATGACGTTCTTAATGGCGGTGACGGCAACGATACAATCACCACAGGTACAGGCAATGATACTGTAGATGGTGGTAACGATGACGACACAATCTATGCCCAAGGTGGCGCGGATGTCATTGATGGCGGCGCGGGTACGAATGATTTAGTCAGCTATGGCAGTAATGCAGATGATATGACGATTGATATGTCATCCCTTACTGGCGGCGCGGTTAGCGTTGTTGTCAGCGGTACAGAAACTGACAGCGTCATTAATGTTGAGAATTTTGAAACTGGCACAGGCGATGACACCATTATCATCGATAGCGGTTACAGCAGTGATGAAATGGAAATTACCACAAATGCAGGTAATGACCACATCACACATGATGGTGCATCAGACGTTGTGATTAACGGTGGCGCGGGCGTTGATACGGTTGATTATTCATCTGCGGCAAGCGTAAGCTTTGATATTACAAATATTAATAGCGCGACAACAGTAACTATTCCTGCACTTGGCACAAATACAATTGAAGGTATTGAAGTTGTATATGGCTCGGCTACAGGCAATGACGTTATGCGTGGTGATAACGCAACAGATAACGTCTTCTATGGTCAGGGTGGAGACGATACATTAGCTGGCCGTGACGGTAATGATACACTTGATGGCGGCGCAGGTAACGACTTGTTTGAAGCTGCAGGTGATGGTGATGATATTATCATCGGTGACGTTGGTAGTGATACCGTTACATATGCAGGCAATGCAGGTGCATTAGACGTAACATTTGATTCTACAGATGGTGATTTCACTGTTGATGATGGTCAAGGTGGCACAGACACAATTACAGATGTTGAATCCTTTATCGGTTCTGGCAATAACGACCATTATCGCCTGACGGATGCCCAAATTGATGACCTTATTACAAACGGCATTACTGTTAATGGTAACACGGGTTCTAATACAGCCTATGTAACAGGCGAGCTGAACTTCGAGGCTGATAAGCTTGCGCAGATCTTTAGTAATGTATTTAGTTTTGACCTTGCGGGTGCAATTCCAGAAGATAACGTAGATACGTTTGATATGGCGGTTGCAGATATTAGAACGCTTGCGGGTAATGATGACAGCAACGTTCTGCGCTTTACGTTATCTAATGGTCAGAAATTCCTTGTTGATGGTCGTGATAGCCTTAGCTATGACGCAATTGATGGCGGTACAAGTGAGCTTGTTTACTATGTTAATGACGGTGCCGATACATACGAAGTACGCGTATTTATTGTGCCGATTGAGGGTGATGAGCTTGGTTCTGCTGAGGATGATACACTTTACGGTAACCCAGGCGATAACGTCATGGACGGTAAAGAAGGTAATGACGTTATGTATGGCTGGGAAGACGGCGGCGATAGCGTTAATACTGGTAATGACATCATGCTTGGCGGTGAAGGCAATGACACGATCTATGGTGGTGACGGTAATGATAACCTAAACGGCGAAGACGGCATTGACGAAGTTTATGGCCAAGATGGTGATGATCGCATCTTTATTTCTAGTGACGGTGATGCAGATACGTATGATGCTGGCGAAGGCGGCGAGACTGTCGGCGATACGTTAGATGCAAGCAATGTATCTGGTGGCGGTATTGATGTTGACCTCGATAATGGCGGCAGTCAGACTATTGCGAATAACGGCGCAGCGAACCTAGGCGCGGATACAATTGACGGTTTCGAACATGTTACAGGCTCTGACCAAGACGATATCATCAAAGGTGATGCGGGCGGCAACACATTATTGGGTGAAGATGGCGCAGATACTATCGAAGGTCGTGCGGGCGCTGATTATATCGATGGTGGCGATGGTGATGATACTGTTATCGTTGATAATGATGGCGCGACAGTCGATACATTAATTGGTGGTACAGGCAGCGATACGCTAGACCTTACGAACCTAGGTACAGATGCTGTTGATATTGATTTGACAGACGGCGCGCAGACCATTTCTACGGGTGATAGTATTGATGGTTTTGAAAATATCATTGCGACCGATGGTAAGAACGTTATTCAAGGTAACGATTCAGGTAACGCGATTGATGCAGGCGCGGGCGATGATACGATCACTACAGGTGCGGGCGATGATGTGATTGATGCAGGCGCGGGCGCTGACGTTATTCGCGCGAATGCTGGTGATGACACAATTGATGGCGGTAGCGAAGTTGATACGGTTCTGTATGATGGCGATGCAACAGGCATTGATGTTGACCTAACAGCGGGCGCGGATGTCAACGCAAGCACCATTACGCAAGGCGGCGATACAGATACATTAACCAATGTTGAGAAGATCACAGCAACAGGTCAAGCAGATAGCTTTACATTAACATCTGCACTGCTCGCGACAATGAGCGCTGATAACTTCTATGATGGTCAAGGCGGTACGGATACGCTGACGATTACAGGTAATCTTGACTTTAATGCTGCTGAGCTTGCGGATCATTTCACAAATATGGAAGTGATCGACATGACTGGCGTAACAACAGGCTTTAGCGAATTTGCTATTGATGTTGATGATATTGCCGCATTGTCTTCTGGTAATGGCAGCACCATTCGCATTCGTTTGGATGGCGCGAATACCGAGAAAATCAACATTCAGAATGGCGCATCATTCACATTAAGCTCTGCTGTTTCTGTAAGCGGGAATGATACGACTTATACTATTTCAGATGGCCCGAACACGATTACATTAGTGGTTGAATCAGCTGCACGTGTTTGGGGTACGCTTGAAAATGACGTTATTACAGATGATGGCAGCAACCACAATATTTATGGTCTAGATGGCGCGGATCAAATCTCTGGCGGCATTGGCGATGATTACATTGATGGCGGTAATGATGATGATAGCTTAACGGGCGGCGCTGGCGCGGATACTGTTATTGGTGGCGCTGGTGATGATACCGTTTATGTTGATAATGATGGCGCAAGCGCGGATGATCTACAAGGTGGCACGAATACAGCGGCGGGCGATACGCTGAATGCAGCGGCGATTGCTGCAGGCGTAACGGTTGATTTGGATACATCTGGTCAAACTATTGATACAGGCGATACAATTTCAGGCTTTGAAAACTTCATCGGCGGCAATGGTGATGACACCGTGCGCGGCGACGATGCAACTGCGAACACAATTGTCGCTGGCGGCGGTGATGATGAAGTCTTCCTTGGCGCTGATCATGCAAATGATTATTTAGATGGCGGTGCGGATACAAATGGCGATACATTGAATGCGTCTGAAGTTGCAACGGGTGTGAATATTGACTTAAGCGCAGGCACTGTTGATGGCAACAGCGTTATTGCAGGCTTCGAACATGTTATTGGTACAGCTGATGCTGACACCATTACAACATCAGCTGCGGATAACAGCATTTCATCTGGTGCGGGCGCGGATAGCATTATCGGTAGCAATGGCGATGACACGATTGATGGTGGCGCAGATTACGACATCCTCGATTACAGCGGCGATGATAATTTTATTACTGTTGATTTAAGCGGCCTATATAGCGGTACAGTAGCCAAAGATAGTGCGGCAAACACAGATACTATTTCAAATGTAGAAAGAATTCTTGGTACGGCATTTGATGATAGCTTTACGCTACGCGCGGCTGACCTTGTTCAGTATAATTCAGATGGTGCACTATTTGATGGCGGCGCGAATGCATCAGTTGACGGTGATACATTATTTATTAATGGCACAATTGATTTTGATGCTGACCGTATTGAAGATATTGTCACAAATATTGAAACATTAACGCTAAGCACGGGTGTATTTGCTGTTGCTGATGATTTTGTAATTGATGTTGACCAAATCACTAAAATGAATGGCGGTGATTTAAATGGTACATTCCGCATCCGCGCAAAAGATCGTACATTGATTGATGTACAAGATGGTACATGGACGCTTACAAATACACAGACTGTTGGTGGTTTTGAAACACACTACACCTATCAAAAAGGTGGAGATACGTTAACCATCATCACAGAAACAGTGCCGATTGAGGGTACGACAGGTGATGATGCGACGATCCAAGGTACATCTGAAAATGATACCATCAAGGGTTTGGCTGGTGATGATACGCTTTACGGTGATGATGGTGATGATAATCTGTTCGGTGATGCTGGCGAAGATACACTTTATGGTGAAAATGGTGATGACACGCTTTGGATCCAAGAAGATAATGATGCTGATTACTATGATGGTGGTGCAGATGAAGATACATTAAATGCATCACTTATTCTAAATGGCGGCATTATTATTAATCTGAGTAACGGCAATATTTCTGCGGCCGATATCGGTGCGGATAGTATGGCGCTTGGCACAATCGAGCATATTGTTGGCTCGAACCAAGGCGATACTTTGACTGGTGATGCGGGTGCAAACTCTATTGAAGGCCTAGATGGCGATGATATCCTAGACGGCGGTACAGGTGGCGCGGATTATCTTGATGGTGGCGATGGCGATGATACAATTATCGTTAATGAAGATAGCGCAAATGATACGTACATCGGTGGTGATAGCGGTGAAACGGGTGGCGATACGCTTGATGCATCATCAATCACTGGCGGTGGTTTGGTTGTTAACCTTGATACAAATGTGTTCCAAGCGAATGCGGCTGACCCTGGAGCAGCGATAGGTACAGACACAATTGACGGCTTTGAAAATGTATTCACTGGCGATGGTGATGATATCATTACAGGTAATGCAGGTAACAACACAATTCAATCTGGTGCGGGTAATGACACAATCACAGCAGGCGCTGGTGATGACGTTGTTATTGGCGGCGCAGATAATGACATTTTCTATGACGGCGCGGGCGCTGATGAATATAACGCGGCTGTCGGCGGTGATAACACATTCCACGCCGTAGATGATGGTGAGGCTGATACCTTCACAGGTGGCGCAGGCACAGATACGTTAAACTTGGGCGCTCTATCATCAGACATTATAGCTGATCTATCTACTGATACGCTGACAACAGGTGATAGCGATGAAATGACAAGCATCGACAATATCACTACTGGTTCAGGTGATGATACCGTAACGGGTACAGCGGGTGATAACGTCATTAATACTGGCGATGGTGATGATCTTGTACGTGGCGGTGCAGGCAACGATACAATAGACCTTGGTAGCGGCGGTACAGACCAAGATACCGTGACCTATAGCGGCGATACAGACGCAATTACAGTTGATATTGATGGCGCAGATGCGAATGTTGAAAACGTAACCGTTACGCAGAATGGTGATACAGATACAATCACCGATGTTGAGACATTGGTTGGTTCCGCGTCAACAGATAGCTTTACAATTACATCAGCAGGTATTGCGGCGCTGGGTACGAATGTGTTTGACGGTTCGGCTGGTGTTGATAGCTTGACAATCACAGGCAATATCGATTTTGAAGCGGCTGATCTGGTTGATAACTTCAAGAATATTGAAAGCATCAACCTAAGCGGTGCAACTCCTGTCGCAGCCGATGACTTCATCATTAATGGCGATAACATTTTTGATTTGATTGGCAATGTTATTGGCGGCACGCTTGAAATTATTGCGGTTAGCGGTATTGCTTTCGATTTCTCTGGCGCAACAACTTATACCAATATTACAAATAACGGTATAGTCGGTGCATATCGTACGCAATATGAATTTGATGACGGCAGTGGTAACAGTGTATTCCTTGAGATTTATCAACCACCAATTCTTGGTACGGCGGGTGATGACACAAACGATGCGGATTACACATTTGGTCCTGCGAACGATGGTGACAACATAATTGATGCCTTAGCAGGCAATGATATTGTAAACGCTTATGCTGGCGAAGATACAATTTATGGTCGCGCGGGTGCGGATACAATCAATGCCGGTGATGATGATGATATTATCTATGGCGGCAGCGGTAATGATATCTTCAATGGCGGAAATGGTATTGATACAGCGGATTATTCTGAAGATCAGGCTGATGGCGGTTTAAATGGTGTTATCGTTGATCTTGAAAATGATACAGCAACAGATGGCCACACAGATATTGACCAATTAAACGATATTGAGAATGCTGTTGGTACAGACTTCGATGATACAATGACTGGCCAAGCGGGCGAGGTGAACGTCCTTGATGCTGGTAGCGAAGGCGCGAATGGTGACTTACTCGAATACACAGGTAATACGAATGACCTTGTGATCGACCTTGCGACGGGGACGATGACGGGGGACGGCGCGACAGATACGATTATCGGCTTTGAAAATGTGAATACTGGCATTGGTAATGATGATATTACCGGTACAGTAGGTCGTAACGTTATTGACGCTGGCGCGGGTAACAACACAATTGACGCGGATGATGGTAATAACACTATTACGGCGACAACTGGCGCAGATGTGATTACATCGGGCACAGGCGATGACGTTATAGATGCGGGTGCAGGTCTGAATACGATTACAGCAGGCGATGGCGCAAACACAATCACAACGGGTGATGATAAAGACGAAATTACATCAGGCAGTGGCCTAGACATCATTAATGCAGGTGATGGCGCGAACACAATTGCTGCGGGTGATGGTGATAATACCATTACAGCAACTGCAGGTGCGGATGTTATTACA
>NZDE01000011.1 GCA_002690045.1 Alphaproteobacteria bacterium
ATCATGCAAAAATATTGCAGACCAAGCAAAATAAAGCATTTAATAACAATGCCTTATATTCCTTCTAATTTTAATCGAATCCCTCCTCCTCCGCCATTTCCCTTCAATGTTATATTTGCACCTGCACTATAGTTTGTGTTTGCTATGCGTCTGACGTGGGCTTATAATAAATATATTGGGTCTTTTATACTGGGGGAAACGTTTATGTTTATGACATTTCGTCAGAAAATTGTGTTGCTTACAGCCTTGTCTGTCCTTCTATCTTCTATAGCAATTGTATCTACGGTATATTCAAAATCAGCTAAAGAAATGAAGCAAGAGGCCATAAAGGTCTTGGCTGGTGACACACGACTTGTGGCGTTAAAGTTTCAAGGGGCATACGACCATATTCGTAACGATACTTATATTGCAGCAAATGCAACGGCTATAGAAGAGATCGTAAATATTGCTAAAAATAACAAACAAAGCAAAGACGCTTTACCGCTATGGAAGAAGCGCTTAGAAGATAGCTTTATATCTATAATGAAAAAGAAACCGTATTACACGCAAATGCGTTTTATAGGTTATCATGATAATGGGCGTGAAATTGTGCGTGTAAATCATAATGACACAGGGTATGAGCGCGTTAAAGACACGGACTTACAGTATAAAGGTAAAGAGTTTTATTTTGAACAAGCTGCCGCCCTTGGTTATGGCGAAGATTATTTTTCTAAAATCACGTACAATAAAGAACATGGTGTGGTGGACCCTGAAAAAGTTCCTACTTTGCGGTCAGTGGTTCCTGTCTTTGACAGTAAGGGTGATAAGTTTGGCTTTATTGTTATAAATGTAGACTATCGTCTCTTACTTATTACACAATATAGAGATATTAAACCGCAGAAAAACACATATATAATAAATGAATATGGTGATTATATGGAGTATAGTCCGAAATTGGGCTTGCTTGATCTTGTCTTAAGCGGTGCGGATCAGGATAGTTCATTGCAACATTTACAAAACCCTACCGCAAAGGAGCGGGATGAATATTTCGTCGAAACTACTGATAAAATCATATATACGGTAAAAATAAATATAGCGCCCAATATGGCGGATAATTTCTTGCGGGCGGTACTTATAGTCCCAAAACGTGAGGTTTTGCACAGTACGAGTGAAGTGCTATATAGTATTTATATTCTGTCGGTCATAATGGTGTTTGTCAGTGTGTTGTTTTCTATTATTATTTCACACTTTCTTACGCGCAGCCTTATTAAAATGTCGAAGGAATTGTCCCATGCTGCGGATCTGCGTGATTATAGCCTGCATGATTTGCCTGTGAACCAGAATGATGAAATTGGCCAGATCGCTAGGGCATTTGATGTTTTAGCTGATGAATTAAATAAACAGCGTACTGGATGATTTCGTTCTTAAATGGAATAGATTATTGGGTTCCAGCTGTTTATATTTGGCGTGCATTGCTGCTATATGTTGTATAATAAATAACAATGCATAAGAATGTGCTTGAACTTCTTAATGATATATATATTTTAACATGATGTAATGCCTTTGGGCATGAGTCTCACAAAATATGTCAGAAGAGAGTATTGTATTCAAATGATTGACGCGGCGCTTATAATTGCGGGTTTAGTTTTATTGTTTCTTGGTGGTGAAGCGCTGGTACGCGGTAGCGTAACAATATCTAAGAAATTAGGTATATCTGCCATTTTGATCGGTGTAGTCGTTGTGGGCTTTGGTACTTCTGCGCCAGAGCTTTTAGTCTCTGTTAAGGCATCATTGAATGACCAGCCTGATATTGCTTTGGGTAATGTGATTGGCAGTAATATTGCCAATATCCTGCTTATTTTAGGGGCCGCGGCGGTTATTACCCCTGTGCTGTGCTATGATAAAGCCATTAAACGTGATGCTTTCTCTGTTGTGTTGGCTAGTATCGCCTTCCTTGCGCTCGCCTATATGGGCACAATTACACAATTGGCTGGCGGCATTATGGTGACAGCTCTTATTGCTTATTTGACTTATTCTTATATGTCGGAGCGTAAAGACAAGGCGTTACTTGCAGCAGCGCATGAATCTGCACCAGACATTGAAACAACGCATGAGTATGAAACTGATGAATTCGCAGGTAATTTCAGTTTACCACTATCCATTGTGATGACCATTGGCGGTATTGTGATGCTAGTTTTTGGAGCAGATTTTTTAGTACGCGGCGCAACAAGTGTCGCACGTTCGTTCGGTGTATCTGAGGCTGTAATTGGCTTGACGTTGGTTGCGCTCGGCACATCCCTGCCCGAGCTTGCCACGGCAATTGCGGCAGCGGTAAAAAAGAATACAGATGTGATTATCGGTAACGTTCTAGGCTCCAACCTGTTTAACATTTTGAGCATCCTAGGTATTACAGCATTAATACAGCCTATACCCGTTAATAAGGATCTGGTGACTTTTGATGTGCCTTTTGCGTTGGCACTATCTGTTCTGACCTTATTAGTCATTGTTGTGTTCAAGAATATTAATCGTGTTATGGGCGCGTTGTTCTTACTTGCTTATGCTGCTTATATGGCATGGCTGTTTATTAGCGGTCACGTTTAAACATGGCAGCATCTATTGGCGCAGATGGCAAAAAACGTTGTTTTGGCAATAAGCCTGGGCAAGCGTTTTATGCTGAATATCACGATAATGAATGGGGCGTCCCTGCGCATGATGATCGCCATTTATTTGAAATGCTTATACTTGAAGGTGCGCAGGCTGGATTAAGCTGGGAAACGATTTTACGCCGCCGCGACGGTTATCGTGTAGTCTTTCATAATTTTGATGTGCACAAGGTTGCAAATCTTACGGATGCGGATTTAGAGGCGCTACGTAGTGATGAGCGTATCATTCGTAATCGCCTTAAAATTTATGCCGCACGTAAAAATGCTAAAGTCTTTATCGAAATACAAAAAGAGTTTGGTTCGTTTGATGCATATTTGTGGGCGTTTGTAGATGGTAAGCCTATCGTTAATCATTGGAAGGCTTTTAAAGATGTTCCAGTAACCACAAAAGAAAGTGACGCTTTGTCAAAAGATTTAAAAAGGCGTGGCATGTCATTTGTGGGCTCAACCATAATGTATGCTTATATGCAGGCCGTCGGTATGGTGAATGACCATACACAAGAGTGTTGGCTTGCCCCTTGAGTTTTCTAAGCGTTGAGGCTATATAAAATTTCATGCGTAAACATATTATAAAACTTGCCGTTGGCATTGATAACATCGACCATTTCCACCAAATACAACAGGCTGAAGCCGTTGATTATAATGGGCAGCGCGCTGTGCCGTGCTGGACACGTTATAAGCCAAAAGCGGCGGACGAAATATTGGATAATGACGGGTCAATATATCGTGTAGTGAAAAACCGTATTGTTTGCCGTCACAAGATTCTTGGTTTTGAAATGGTGGAAACGGCGGAACATGGTACAATGTGCGCGATCATGCAGGATGCCGAAATGATTGAAACCGTTGCAATGCCTAAACGCGCCTTCCAAGGGTGGCGCTATTTGAAGGAAAGCGATGCGCCGTCTGATAAGGGCGCATATCACGGAAGCGCCAGTGTAGAGGCGGAGGATGTTGACCCTGCAATGCTTGAAGAGCTTAAAGAGGCCGGTTTAATCTAACCTTTACACATACTGCCCTGCGACATAGCCTGATGACCACGCCCATTGGAAGTTATAGCCCCCTAAATGGCCAGTCACATCAGCAACTTCACCAATGAAAAATAGATTTTCTTGCAGTTTGGATTCCATTGTTTTTGATGATATGTCATTCGTGTTTACACCGCCGAGCGTGACTTCCGCGGTACGGTAGCCTTCTGACCCGTTTGGTTTAACCTGCCAGTTGTTTATAGCGGTAGCAAGTTTTTCGATGTTCTTACGTGATATTTCAGCTATGCGCCCTTTTACATTGTGTTGTTCGCATATTAATTCCGCTAAACGCGCCGGCACGATTTCAGCCACGCTGTTGTGAATTTCTTGTTTAGGTTGGCTTTTTTGTTTGTCTGTTAAATAGGCTTTTGCATCACAATGCGGCGCAAGGTT
Organism: Alphaproteobacteria bacterium; assembly: GCA_002690045.1. Classification (GTDB taxonomy): domain Bacteria; phylum Pseudomonadota; class Alphaproteobacteria; order Micavibrionales; family Micavibrionaceae; genus UBA2705. The sequence goes on from NZDE01000011.1 coordinate 4,061, forward strand.
AATGGTGATACTGTCCCCCTCTTTCCAATAGGACGATATTTGTAAGATTGATGGCCCGCTAATACCGCGATGGGTGAACAGCATGCCTTCTGCAAAACTTGTCTTACCGCAAGTAACCACGGCATCTACACTAACGCCTGTAAGGGCCTTGCAAAAGCCTAAGATTTCATCTGTGAATGTAAGGGGAACAAGGCCTGCGCGTGTTTCTACAAGGTCATGTCCGAATTGCTTAGCGATTGTATACCCCCATTTGGTCGCGCCAATTTTGGGTATGGATAAGCCGCCAGTGGCGATAACCAAACTTTCGGCTTTAACCATTCCTTGTGTGGTGGTTAGAACATATTTTTCACTATCCTTAGTGATATCCTCAACAGCGGTGTCTTTGCTGATATGGACGCGCGCCTCTTCGCATTCCTTAAGCAGCATATCAATAATGTCTTGCGCTGTTACATCACAAAATAGCTGCCCGAGTTTTTTCTCATGGTATTTAATGCGATGTTTTTCAACCATTTCAATAAAGTCTTGCTGTGTATATTGGCTTAGCGCGGATTTGCATAAATGAGGATTTTGTGACAGATAGGCATTAGGCGCGGCGTGTATGTTGGTGAAATTGCATCGCCCACCGCCAGAAATACGGATTTTCTCACCAATCTTCTTGCTATGGTCTATCAGCCAGACTTTGCGCCCACGTTTGCCGGCCTCTATTGCACACATTAGGCCGGCGGCCCCTGCCCCGACAATTACCACATCATATTGTTTCATTTACGCTCTTTCTATCGTTTATAAGCCTTGCTATTATAATGGCATGAGTTGGTTTGTTTACATCGTCGAATGCGCAGATAATAGTCTTTATACCGGAATTACAAATGATTTAGACCGGCGTATAGAGCAGCATAATAGCGGCACTGGCGCGAAATATACACGAAATCGTGCCCCAGTACAGCTTGTTTATTCCGAGGCCGTGGAAAGCCGCGCCGATGCGTTAAGTCGTGAGTATAAAATCAAACAGCTTCCTCGTATAAAAAAGATTAAGCTTATTAAAAATTAATATATTTCTGCTATTATATTAATATTAACTAATATATATTAAAGTTAGATTTCAGATAATTAATTAAAGTGTATTATGCAGGGAAATTTACGCTATTCGATCTTGGCGTTAATTGTATTACAAATCATTACAATTACACCATTTCTACTTGATAATAATTCTTCGCTTGTTAAGAGTGGGCGAAGCTATGCTATTGCCCTTTATCCCTTAAATTTCAGCTTTACTGATGTACTTAATGCTGTGATTGCCTCTGATGGTAGCCTTATAAAAACAGGTGCGTGGCATGGCATAAGCTTTTCGAGTTCAACAACAGATGATTTTAAACATAGTTTATATGAGAATGGCGCGTGGTTAGTATTATCGCCCGCGATTATTACATTATGTTACCAGAAGAAAGGGCGTTAAAAAGATGAGTAATGCCAATTTAATAAATAAATATCAAAAAATAACATCGTACTTTATCGCAGCACATATATTTATATATGGGGCGGCTGCATATTTTCTGGGCGCACCATTATTTCTGCCTATTATTATGCAGGCAATTTTGGCTGTAACAGCATATTTAGGAAGCCATGTTTTTTATAAAACATGCTTGGGAAAAGACCTTAGTGCGATGAGTTTAGTACTTACCCCCGCTGTGCTTGTTTATATTTTAACAGGACATGAATGGCAGATTGACGCACATATGTATTTCTTTGCGACCCTTGCTATGGTAACGGCCTTTCAAGATGTGCGTGCTACTTTATTTGCTGCTGGTGCGGTTGCCGTTCACCACTTATCCTTGAACTTCGTTCTGCCTGTTGCGCTATTCCCCGACGATGCTAATTTATGGCGCGTAATATTTCATGCGGTAATTGTGGTCATTGAAACTGGCGTGCTTGTTTTAATTATTCGGGCGCTTAATAATATGTATAGCGCCGTTAATGCTGATAAAGCACGCGCAGAATCTGCGCTAAAAGATGCTGAGGAAGCAAGGTTAAGTGTCGCACAATCACAAGATAAAGCAGAAAGACAACGTCAAGAACATGCGCATAGTATTGCATCTAAGCTAGATGAAACTGCAGATCAAATTATTGCCGTTTTCGTGCGTGAGGCAGATAGTCTGCAAAATGTATCTGAACAAATTGCACATTTGGTTGAATCAACATCCAATGCGACTAGAGATGTTGCAAGCCAGTCGGATGAAGCTAAAGAACATGTTGGAACGGTCGTTAGTGCGGCACACCAACTTTCGGCGTCCATACGAACCATATCAGAAAATGTCCGTGATACTATTGAAACGACTAAACATTGTACCCAGACAGCTAATTTGTCTATGGATACGCTTAATAGCTTACAGCAAGCTGTGGGTGAGATTGATGGTGTTATTCAGGCTATTACGGATGTCGCGGAGCAGACGAATTTGCTCGCGCTGAATGCAACGATTGAGGCCGCGCGCGCTGGCGAAGCTGGTAAGGGATTCGCTGTTGTTGCAAATGAGGTTAAGGCGCTTGCCAATCAAACGCATAAAATGACCGATGAAATTACAAATCGTGTGGGCTTGGTAAAAACAAACGCCCAAGAAACTGTCAGCCGTGTTGAAGATATTATTCGTCAAATTAATGATGTGAATGTCAAAACGACGAGTGTAGCGCAGGCGATTGAAGAACAGTCTTCCGCAACATATGAAATTGAAAATCGTATCAACTTAGTATCATCAAGCACGGATAAAATTACGGGTAAAATAAGCGATATTCAAAATGTTTCAAATGAAAGTAATCAGGGCAAAGATGCCCTAATGCTTACAGCCCGAACAATTAAAGATAAAAGCAGTGAGCTGCAAAGTGAAGTTAGTAATGTCATTAAAACGATAAGAGAATCGTAGAAACTTTGTGATTACCTTTTGCTTTTTTCGTGGAGTTCTAATAAAACCAATTATGTGGTCATATTAATCCCAAACAAATTGCAAAAGTGACGTTATGAGTAAAGTTTTTAAGCCTTCCCCGATTAGTGGTTTCCCAGAATACTTGCCTGAAATTCGCCGTGTAGAACAGCAATGGATTGACCATATACGCGCCGTATTTGAATCGTACGGATTTTGCAATATTGAAACGCCTGCGGTTGAAGAAGTTGATGTGCTTATGGCCAAGGGCGAAACCGATAAGGAGATATATTGCCTTAACCGTTTGCAAGCTGACCCTGATGATAATAGCGATGCGCGCCTTGCATTGCATTTTGACCAAACAGTCCCCCTCGCCCGCTATACAGCGCAGCATTTTAATGATTTAGTTTTCCCATTTAAGCGTTATCAAATCCAAAAAGTTTGGCGTGGTGAGCGTCCACAAGTTGGGCGTATGCGTGAATTTTATCAATGTGATATTGATGTAATCGCCGTTGATAACCTGCCCCTTCACTTTGATGCAGAAATGCCTGCTGTTATCTACGAGGCTCTAATGGGGCTAAATATCGGCAAAGTACAAATCAAAATATCTAACCGTCGTATATTGATTGGTTTGCTTGAGTCGCTCGGCATAGAAGATGTTATTTCAACAACGCGCATTATTGATAAGCTAGATAAAATTGGCGTTGATGGCGTGACGGCGGGTTTGAAAGATGAAATCGGCCTGACAGATGCGCAAATTGCTAGTGTATTGGCACTGTCCACCATCAAAACGCGCAGCGCAGCAGAAGTGAAAGACAAACTTTCCGCGCTTAATGTTGAAAATGAAGCATTCCAGCAAGGTGTAGATGAGCTTTGTTTTGTGCTTGATTATTTATCATCCATGCCAGAAGACGCAATGCTTGCCGATTTATCTATTGTACGTGGTCTTGATTATTATACAGGCACTGTCTATGAAACGAATTTGTTGGAAATACCTGAATTTACAAGCTCGGTATGTTCTGGCGGTCGTTATGATGATCTGGCGAGCAGCTATATTAATAAGAAATTGCCTGGCGTAGGTATTTCTATTGGTTTAACACGCCTGTTTAGTGTTTTGTTAGAGCATGGATATATTAAAGCCGCGCCACGTTCCCCTGCGGATATTTTGATGGCGATCCCATCAGAAGAAAAACGTGGCTTAGCACAAGAAACAGCACAGGCCCTACGTAAACGTGGTTTTAAGGTTGAACTTTATCACGCGCCACAAAAAATAAAAAAGCAACTTTCTTATGCTGAAAAGAAAAGTATACCATTTGTTTGGTTCCCGCCTTTTGAAGATGGTCAATCTCATGAAGTTAAAAACATGGATGGTGGCGAACAAATCGCAACCACTGTCGAGAGTTTTACAAAATAATTGACATAATATTGATGCAATGTTATCTTCCGTGAACTTTATTACAAAGTTTGGCGGCATGAGAGCGTATATAGACAACCCAATCCAATCATATAAACGTATATCTAGCGCACTGCGCTTAGATGCCGCGTTGACGTCTGTGCCTGAATTATCATTGCCCGTTGAATATTTACGCAAAGCCATGCAATCTGCAAAAGTCGAAAGGCTTATTACACAAAATGATTTTGTACGTAATGCACGTGATACGGCCTTACTTGGATTAAAACATCTTAATTTAGAATTTAATTTATCTGCGGCTGACATGGTTGCAGGCTATCCGCATCGGCCTTTATATAAAGGCGCATATCCCTACCAACCAAGTCTTGCGGCTATTGAAAATAGTCTGGCATTTTTGGATAGTGTAGAGCGCAGCGTTAAAAAAGATATTCCCCCGCTTTACCATGCAGATCGTTATTTGCACTATTCCTATAGTGTGTGTCATAGCGAAGACATGATTGTCATGCCGACTGCTGAACGTCTCTCTCTGCGTGATTTAATAAAGATTCGTTCGGTCCCAATAGGTTTGACAGGTGTAAGTGCTGTTACGAGTTTTACTGATGGCTATTACAATACGCCGCTTGATATATGGGTGCATGATATGAACCATAATCGACGTTTACTTTCTTATAATCAGCGTTATTTTGAGCGTAATAATATCAGTACTCAGGCTGATAAAAACCATGCTTATGAGCAATTCGCAAATGTAATTGAAAATGTCATTTTGCCTTCTTGTAATTATGAAGGCGAAATGGATGAGCATGAATGTAATATTCGTAAAATTATGGGCGTGCTCTATTTTGAATTTTTACATGAATACGCATATACACCTGACAAGCATTGCTGGTTAGAGGCTTTTAACTTTAAGGGCGGTTCCCCTGCTCCGTTTGAAGTTATGCTTAAAGATGGTGAGACTATTGAAGATGTAGAGCGCCGTCGCTTGCTGAATTTCAATTTAAAAAGTGGTTTTAATGAATATATTGGTGATGCACGCGATGTGAAAGTGCAGTATTTCTTTGATACTGGCCCTAATTTTTTATCTAGCGCGTATAACAAACTGACAACATCATTTTATGATAACAATTTCTTTTCTTATGATGAATTACCTGCACAAGATTATCGCACGCCTGAAATGGTCGCAGAAGCTGCTGCACGTATCATTGCTATGATGGGGCTGCAGCAAGATATACGTTATTCATTGGATGAATTACAATCTATCATAAAAAATGAAGACCACGGGCCGTTAGAGGTCTATCCGCATATGGAGCTCAAACGTCCAGCATTGGCGCGTTAGGTTTCAGCGAGCGCTTTAACACGTTCAACCATAGCATAAAAACCATTGCGCCGATTGGGCGATAAATGTGCCTCAAGTCCAAGCTGTCCAAAAACATCATTAATATCAGTGCTTTTTATCTCGGCTTTGCTTTGGCCACTGTAAACACACATGAGTACGGCGATGAGGCCACGGACGATTTTTGCATCACTGTCGGCGATGAGCTGTAATTTACCTTCATCATTAAAATGGCCAACCATCCAGACTTTAGATGTACAGCCTTTGACAAAATTAATGTCATCTTTTAAGGCGTCATCCATTGGCGGCAATTGTTCGCCAAGGTCAATCAAATAGCCATAACGTTCTTCCCAATCATCAAAGAATCCAAAATTCTCGATTAGTTCATCGGTGTTAGGCAAAGTCATTTTAATACTCCAGTTTATAGGCACATGTGCTTCAACAGCTTTGTTTTATAAAATTTCAGAGATTATTCAAGGATATCTTTAAAAAAACAAGTAAAAGCCTTGCGCTTCGGACAAATCATTGGCAAATTGATCATATAAGTCGATTTTATCTTTTCGATTTTCGACCTATATCACTTTATATGTACTAAACGAAATCAAGTAACTTCTAGGAATAATGCGACAATGAGCAAGTCCGAATCTGATTCAAAAAACACACTCTACTGTTCTTTCTGTGGAAAGAGCCAACATGAAGTGCGCAAATTAATTGCGGGACCGAATGTTTTTATCTGTAACGAGTGTGTTGAACTCTGTATGGATATCATCCGTGAGGAAGATAAAACACAGCTAATAAGCGGTGGCGGCGATGGTAAAGTTCCGTCTCCATCTGAAATTAAAGCAGTACTTGATGACTATGTTATTGGTCAGGCTCGTGCGAAGCGTGTTCTTTCTGTTGCGGTTCATAACCACTATAAGCGTTTGGAACATGGTGCAACTGGCTCAGGCAGTGAAATTGAGCTTTCAAAATCAAACATCTTGCTTGTTGGTCCAACAGGTTGTGGTAAGACCCTTTTGGCGTCTACCCTTGCAAAAATTATTGATGTGCCATTTACAATGGCGGATGCCACAACATTGACCGAAGCTGGTTATGTTGGTGAAGATGTTGAAAACATTGTTTTGAAACTTCTGCAAGCATCTGATTATAACGTAGAGCGCGCACAGCGCGGTATTGTCTATATCGATGAGATTGATAAGATTTCTCGTAAATCTGATAACCCATCTATTACACGTGACGTATCTGGTGAAGGTGTTCAGCAGGCACTATTGAAATTGATGGAAGGTACAGTTGCCTCTGTTCCGCCGCAAGGTGGCCGTAAGCACCCACAGCAAGAATTCCTACAAGTTGACACAGTAAATATTCTATTCATTTGTGGCGGTGCATTTGCGGGTATTGATAAAATTATCTCTGACCGTGGCCGTGACACAACAATTGGTTTTGGTGCTGATGTCCTTGGTCCTGATGAGCGCCGTGTTGGTGAGCTTCTGGGCGAGCTTGAGCCAGAAGATCTTCTGCGCTTTGGTTTGATTCCTGAATTTATTGGTCGTTTGCCAGTTATTGCTACACTCGAAGACTTAGATGAAGACGCATTGGTGCAAATTCTTACTGAGCCTAAGAACGCATTGGTTAAGCAATATAAACGCTTATTCTCACTTGAGGATACTGAGCTTACATTTACTGATGATGCGCTTACCGCAATTGCTAAAGAGGCTATTGCACGTAAAACTGGGGCACGTGGCTTGCGCTCTATTCTTGAGACAATGCTTCTTGATACAATGTTTGAGCTTCCTGATATTGAAGGGCTTAATGAAGTTGTTGTTGAAGAGGCAACAGTAAAAGATAAAGAAAAGCCAAAATACGTCATAAGTAAAACAAAAAAGAAGAAAAAAGATGATGACGATGGTGATGATGATAAGAAAGAGAAAAAGAAAGCATAAAGATTTTTCTTGGTGATTTAATAGGAAAGCCCTCATAATAGTATGTGAGGGCTTTTTTGCATTAAAAGAAAATAAAAAACATGGGGCGTAACATTTATAGACCTATTCGCGATAAAAAAATCGGTATATTTGCACCGTCTTCACGCATTGACCAAGTAAGGTTTAATGAAGGCGTGGAGCTTTTGCACAATTTCGGCTTTGAAACTGTTGTTTCAGAACAGTGCTATTTAGAACTTGGGCAAAGCGCAGGTTCGCATGAAGAAAAACTTGATGCTTTGCATGGTTTGCTGTCTGATAATTCCGTTGGTATGATTATGGCTGCGGGCGGTGGTAATCGCGTCTTCCACATATTAAATAGTATTAATTATGACGGTTATGACTTAACAGATAAGTTTTACTGCGGGTATAGCGACTCCACGGCACTTCTGTCTAGTTTTTATACAAAAAAGTCTATGTATGGCATATATGGCCCAATGGTGCAGAACCTGCCTAACTTAACGCCTGAGGATTTAGTTTATTTTATAGAATTAATATCTGGTAACGCCTGTGACTATGATTTTGAAGAACATGCAGTCGTTTTAAAGCAAGGTACATCAACAGGGCACTTAATTGGCGGTACACTATCAATGTTACCATGTTTAACAGGCACAGATTATTTGCCTAAAATTGACGGACATATATTGTATATTGAAGACTGCAATGAAGAATTAAGCCGTATTGATCGTATGCTTGCGCATTTAAAAAGTGCCCTGCCCTTTGACCGATTGGGCGGGCTTATCATTGGACAGTTTAAAAACTTAACAGATACAGGGCGTCCTTTCGGCTTTTCCTTAGAGGACATTATCAGTGAGCATATTGATGTTATTAATGGCCCAGTTGTTATTAATGCGCCTATAGGCCACGGCAACCGTATGAAAGCGCTGCCTTTCGGTGTTAAAGCAACATTAAATGCGAATGATAAAAAACCACATTTAATTTTTAATTTAGAAAATTAACCAAAAATCTTTTTCTTACCTTTGCTGAAAAGCCAGCGCATTAATGGGTGTGCTGCCCAAATAGTGGATGCAGAATCCCAGAAATCGTCTTGGGCGATTATGATATTGTTATGATCAAAGGTAATTTCGCTCATACCTTCTAGTGAAGCCATATCATCATGCAAGCGGATATGCCATTTAATATAGACCTTATAATCATTTGTATTGCTGTATAAAACATCTGAAACAGTAACTTTCAGTCGTTCGGCAGAGCTACACAGAGTCCTTAACAGTTGTTTGCGTTGATCTAGGCTGCCTTGTATGAAGAATGGATCTTTAAAGCTAGCTGCCGGGGATATATGTTTGTCAATTAATGGCAAGTTGCGAAGCGACATACGCTCAAGGAAGCTTTTATATTCAATTACAGCTCTAACGAGCGCTTTATTTGGCTCTTTTTTCATTTCGTTAACTAAACTTGGTTATCATCACTTGAAATTAATTTTGTTTCATCTTATTTATAACGCGCGAATATAGGTCAATAAAGAGATAATATTATGACGTTTGTTGTTACTGATATATGTATTAACTGTAAATACACTGACTGTGTAGAGGTTTGTCCAGTGGATTGCTTCTATGAAGGGGAAAATATGCTCGTCATCCATCCTGATGAATGTATCGATTGCGGCGTATGTGAGCCAGAATGCCCTATTGACGCAATTGTCCCTGATATGGATGAAAAGGCCGAAGAGTTTTTAGAGCTTAACCGTAAATATTCTGAAGAAGCAAATTGGCCGGTTCTGACAATCAAGAAAGATGCGCTACCTGAAGCGGAAAAATATAAAAATGTTGAGAATAAATATCCTGAATTTTTCTCAGAAGAACCTGGTGAAGGTGATTAAGGTCGCCTAGTTTATGGGGCCCACCATATTTAACATATTGTTATTTCTTGTAAAATTACGTGTGAATTTTTTCGTTGAAAATTGACCGTTTTTTTGGTATGGTAACAATCATTGCTAACCGAAAAGCTTTTGCATAATACCTCTCGGTCGACGTATTATCAACCACTTAAGGCTGTTTTTTAATAAACTGCTTTAAGCAAGTTCGCAATACTGCAATATCAATATAGCAAATTATTTTTGTGGGTATTTTCACAAATACTCAACAAGGATGTTTTGCGCTAGCGAGAAGTAACGAGGTACTAAAAACATGGCAAATAATCAAGCAAGTTTTAAAGAAGGTGATTACGTAGTATACCCAGCACATGGTGTAGGTCAAATTGAGGGTATTGAAACACAAACAATTGGCGGTGCGGAAATCATGCTATACGCAATTTCCTTTGAAAAAGACCGCATGCGTTTAAAAGTTCCTGTCTTTAAGGCTGCCAATGCCGGTTTGCGTCGTCTAAGTACGCATGAGCGTATGAAAGACGCACTAAACACGCTCGAAGGCCGTGCACGTATTCGCCGTACAATGTGGTCACGTCGCGCACAAGAATATGAAACAAAGATTAACTCAGGCGACCCTGTGTCTATCGCAGAAGTTTTGCGTGACCTTAAGCGCCGTACAGCGGATAGCGAACAGTCTTACAGTGAGCGTCAAATTTATCAATCAGCGCTAGAACGTCTTGCACGTGAAGTTGCTGCCCTTGAGAGTATCACAGAAGAGCAAGCATCACTTCGCCTAGAAGAAATCATGGGTGTTCCGCAGTTGGTTAATGAATTTGACCTTGATGATGATATCGAGGAAGAAGAAAAAGAAGCTGCATAAATGCAATTTTGTCTATGATTTTATGGTTTTTAAAAGCACCGCCTAGTTTCGGTGCTTTTTTTATTGCTATTTTTTAGCAATCAAATTATACATAAAAAAAATACATTGGGAGGCATCATGAAATATAATGAAGATTTAAGAGTACTAGCAGGAATAGCTGGTGTTGGCGCGTGTTTAGCTTGGCCAATAACTGCGGCTTCAATGCTTGTTGGTGGCTATGTTGGCTATAAAGTGTCAGATAAAATAGCACAAAAAGTGTACGGGCCGCGTGATGTTGGTGGCGTATTCCCAGCTGCAGCTCTTGTACTTTCGATGACGTTTGCTTCGGCGGGATTAGCAACATATGGCGCTCATACAGCTTTGGAAAAGCTTGAAGAAGCTGAACCAACACAAAAAACCTCGCAGCCTGTGGTGCAAGTTAGCCCTGCATATAACCATCAGCTTACATAGGCTGTATTTTATGATATAGTTTTAGAAGTGCGGATTCTTTCTGTCCGTATTTCATTTCTTACTCAAAACTATCTCTTATATGTGCTATTGCCGCAGTAACAAAGATTCAATCGTTAATATAAATGCCCGTGGACGCATTTGGGCAATACCTGCCCTGCACGCAAATATTAATGCCTTGGTAAATATTCACGATCAGCTATTAGAGCATTTTGAAGCTGGTGATAAAATTATATATTTGGGTAATTACACTGGTCACGGTGACGCGCCTGTAGAAACCTTAAATGAGATTTTAACTTTCCGCCGCTTGATTTTGTCATTTAGCGGAGTTTTCCCGAATGATCTAGTTTACCTGCGCGGCGCACAGGAAGAAATATTTGAAAAATTATGGCAGCTACATTTTGCGCCAGATGCTGAAAAAGTCCTTGTCTGGATGCTTGGTAATGGGCTGTCCCCTACTTTGCAGGCTTGTGGCATTGACCCGCATGATGCGATAAATGCTGTTCGTTACGGTTCAAATTACATGTCGCAGTGGATAAACAAGACCCGCCGTACCATCCGCTCCAAGGTCGTGTACGATGAATTTTTTATTAATATGAAGCGTGCTGCTACAGCGTCTTATACGGAATATAACCAAGATGATGGGCAAGACCATCAATATCGCCTGTTGTTTGTTAATGCCGGCCTGTCTCCTGACAAGATTTTAAATGATCAGGCAGATGCTTTTTGGTGGGGCGGTGATGTGTTTGATAAGCTAAAAGATCCCTATGAGGATTTTGATGTTGTTCTTCGTGGGTATGACCCTAAGCATCGCGGTATATATATTCGTAAACATTTTGCGACTTTAGATAATGGCAATGGCTTCGGTGGAGATTTAATCTGCGCGGCTGTAGGGCATAAAGGCGATATACTGCATTATTTAGAAGCAGCATAAAATAAATTCCTAAAATTTTATCTTTTTTATGATCCAAATGTGAAGGGTCTGCGTATCCATGTACGTATATATAATAAAATGTATAAATTTTAAAAGGGATACCAGACATGAGCCATATTGATGATCCGTTCACACAGAAGGCGAACCTTGCATATATTAAGGATTCTATGGAAGCGCCGATGCTTTCGCGTGAGGAAGAGGAAGCCCTTGCTAAAGCATGGGTAGAAGATAGAGACCAAAAGGCTATGCACAAAATAGTAAATGCCCACCGTAGACTTGTTGTGTCTATGGCGAATAAGTTTAAAAATTATGGTCTACCACTCGGGGACTTGATCCAAGAAGGTAATATAGGTTTGATGCAGGCCGTTGAGCGTTTTGACATTGAAAAAGAAGTGCGCTTTTCAACATATGCGACATGGTGGATACGATCAACCATTCAAGATTATGTGCTGCGTAACTGGTCAATTGTGCGTACGGGTACAACTGCCGCACAGAAGTCCCTATTTTTTAATCTTCGCCGTTTAAAAGCGCAAATAGACAGTCAAGATAACTTCAATGATGCACTTACTTCTGAAGACGTGAACTTTATTGCTGACGAACTTGGTGTTGAGGTGAGAGATGTTGAACATATGAATGGTCGTATGAGTGGCGGTGATCAGTCGCTTAATAGCCAGATTAATGATGAAACACGTGAAGAGTGGCAAAACTTCTTAGCTGATGACGGGCCTACGCCTGAAGATGTTGTTACGCATATGAAAGACAGTAAAAGTCGTTCTGAATGGCTAAACAGCGCAATGCGTATGTTAAATGACCGTGAAAAACAAATTATTCGTGACCGTTATTTACGCTATGAAACGGTAACTTTAGAAACACTTGGCGATCAACTCGGTATAAGTAAAGAGCGCGTACGCCAAATTGAAAAACGTGCAATGGAAAAGCTAAAAATAAATTTAGAAACATCCGTTGAAAACCCAAGTGATTATTATAGCTTAATGTAAGAACGGGTTAATCCCCCTCACCTAGAGCCTAACGCTAACGCATTGAACCGCGTTAGCGTTTTTTTATTATATAATCGGTTCTAAATAAAAAATCGCAATGGCTCTATTTTCTTTTTTATTATGGCTGTGCATTGGAGCGCTATGACATAGCGGAATATGTGGCCATGCTGCACATGGGAAGATAGATAATGATAGCGCGCCCCCGTTCCAAGCTTTTACATTAGATGGCACAGAATCCCGCATTAAATAGCGGTACTGTTTAAGGGAATTACTTTTATAATCATCCATCACGCTTGCGTTCTTAATCGTATGTACATCATCATTCGCAAAGAATGCGGTTCCATATTCACTAAGGTTGCATATTGCTTTGGCAGCTTGGCCATGGAAGGCTGTATCCTTATATCGCTCTGTACGGTTTATGTCTGCGCCATCAATATGGATATAATGCGCACGCTGCGTTGTATCAGCGCGTATTTCTAGCGTTAAGCTATGGTTTTGTGTCAAATCGAGGAACCCATTGCCCATTGTTGTGAGCATTTCTTTGTATTGCTCTTCAAGCGCGGCATTACGAAGCTTAATTGGTGTTTTCTTAGCTAAGCGCTGAAAATAATATTGAAGCTCTTCATTATACTCATCACGTGTACGGCATGGATTAGTCGTTATGGATGGTAGTTTTTTTGCATTCACTAGAGATTGTAAATATTCACGCAGATTATTATAGGCTGCCTTATCTGCAAAATAGTTACATACAGCTAAGTTGATCGGCGCCGTTTTAATAAGGCTCTCCGCTTTATGAATTTGGGATGAAAAATCACTATTATCGCATAGAGCCATATTGGACGGCAGCTTACTTATTGTTTTGCTGTTTATATATGTCATGCTTACAGGGCATCCCTATTCATTATTATGGGGGCACACTACAATAAGGGGCTGCGTTATGTCAATATTTATAGATCTTTAATGAGCATCAAACATAAATCATCATCAACCTTATATGATTTACCGTGTTCTACAGGTATGCGGTCATATGTTACCCCATTACCGTCAACGTTATAACCGCGCGCAATATATATGCGCTGCGCTATAGCAAATTCGGGGCTTACACTTACGCTTATGCCAATTTGGTCTGCGCCGCGTTTTTTGGCTGTGTTTTCGCAATGGGTTATAAGCTTATCAGCCAATCCTTGGCGGCGGCATTCAGGCGCAATGTATAAATCCTGTATTTCAGGAATGCCCAGGCGTTTATATAGCGCATATTTGGGCGCATAATTAAGTGTGACATAGCCACAAATTTGACCACTTTGCGATATGATATATAAATCACGCTCACCACGTTCCATGGATGCAAAAATGTCTTCCCAGTCATTTGTTTGCAAATTCGTAAGGAAATCGTAATTTTTTCTTGTGGCGAGCGTAATTTCTGGCATATCGGCTATGGATTTTTATAATTCATCAGTTTATAAATATAGTCTTGTAATTTTAACCGAGAATATCAGGAAATACAAATGACTATGGCGGCACAAAAAACGGAAACTGAAGCACAAGCTGGAAATAAAGATATGAAGGAAATCGTTGCGCTATGTAAGCGTCGCGGCTTTATCTTCCCTGCGTCTGAGATTTATGGCGGCTTTAACGGCTTTTGGGATTACGGCCCATTGGGTGCAGAGCTTAAAAATAATATCCGTGATTTGTGGTGGAAAGCTATGGTCACAACGCCGCCACTTGGCCCTGATGGTCAACCATTACAAATCGTGGGCTTAGACAGCTCAATCATTCAGAACCCAAAACTTTGGGAAGCATCTGGCCACACAACCAGTTTCTCTGACCCGATGGTTGATTGCCGCGAAACGAAAAAACGTTACCGTGCTGACCACCTTTTAATCTACAAAGATAGAGGCGGCGCATTGCCTTGGGTTGCGGTATTTGAAGGTGATGAAGCTGATGAAGACGCAGCAAAGCGTATGAAGAAGGTCGCAAAAAATATTTCAGTTGAAAACTGTGATGTTAGCGTTTTAACAGACCTTGAAGTATCAGATTTTGAAAAAATCATTGGCCCAGACGCTAAAGAAGTCGGCACATTGACTGAGCCAAAAGAGTTTAACTTGATGTTCAAAACTTATGTTGGTGCGACAGCAAGTGAAGATAACGTTGCATACCTTCGTCCAGAGACATGTGGCGGTATATTTGTAAACTACCGTAACGTGCTTGATACAGCGCGCGTAAAAGTGCCTTTTGGCATTGCGCAAATTGGTAAGGCTTATCGTAACGAAGTTACACCACGTAACTTCATTTTCCGTTCACGTGAATTTGAACAAATGGAAATGGAATGGTTCTGCCACCCTGATGACGCGGCGGAATGGCGTCAATTCTGGATTGATGAACGTACAAAATGGTGGAAATCCATCGGCCTTAAAGACACAAGCCTTATTCACCGCGAACATGATGCAGATGAACTTGCACACTACGCAAAAGAAGGCGTTGGTACAGTGGATATTGAATTCCAATTCCCATTTAGCTGGCCTGGCTTTGGTGAGCTTGAAGGCGTTGCGCACCGCTGCGATTACGACCTTAGTAAGCACCAAGAGCATTCTGGTCAGAAAATGGAATATATTGACCCACACACAAATGAGCGTTACATCCCACACGTGATTGAGCCTGCCTCTGGCTTAACACGCGGTGTGTTAGCAGTTATCTGTGATGCATATACAGTTGATGAAAGCCGTCCAAGTGGTGTGTTTATGGACTTCCACCCGTCTGTAGCGCCTAAGAAAGCTGCGATCCTTCCGCTTAC
The DNA here is from genome assembly GCA_002690045.1 of Alphaproteobacteria bacterium. Taxonomy (GTDB): domain Bacteria; phylum Pseudomonadota; class Alphaproteobacteria; order Micavibrionales; family Micavibrionaceae; genus UBA2705. The sequence goes on from NZDE01000011.1 coordinate 19,562, forward strand.
GGCTAAAGGCGCGCACCCAGAGATTGCAACGAAGCTTTATATGGAACTGCGTGAACATTACGCGATTGATTTGGATATTAAACAAAACATTGGTAAGCGTTATGCCCGTCAGGATGAGATTGGTACACCATATTGTTTCACTATTGATGACCAAACTGCTGAAGATGGTACAGTCACCGTACGTGACCGTAATACAATGGCGCAGGAACGTATCCATCTTGACAACATCTTGTCATTCTTACGCGAGAAAATAGGTTAATTAAATGCCAAATAATAATCATTATGATTTCTTTGTAATTGGTGCTGGGTCGGGCGGTGTGCGTTCGGCCCGCATTGCTGCCGGACATGGCGCTAAAGTCGGTATTGCTGAAGGTAATCCGCTTGGTGGGACATGTGTGAACCTTGGCTGCGTTCCTAAAAAGCTTTACGCCTATGCGTCAGATTACCACATGGATTTTGAAGATTCCCGTGGTTATGGCTGGCATAGCGGAAAGCCCCTTTTTGATTGGAGCGTCCTAAAAGCGAAGAAAGATAATGAAATCGCGCGCCTTAATGGTATTTATGGTCGTTTGCTTGAAAATTCAGGTGTAACTTTACATGAAGGTTTTGCAGAGTTTCTTGATGCCAACACCGTAAAAATCGGCAAAGATATTATCACGGCAGATAAAATCCTTATTGCCGTTGGCGGCGTGCCAACACGTCCGACATTTGAAGGTGCGGAATATGTTTTGGTGTCTGATGATGTGTTTATGCGCGATGAATGGCCGCAGGATATAACCATCCTTGGCGGCGGTTATATTGCTGTTGAAATGGCGCATATCTTCCATGGTTTAGGGCATACAGTGAATTTAATCTATCGCGGTCCCCTATTCTTGCGTGGTTTTGATGATGATTTGCGCCAAGGTCTTGCGCATGAAATGGAAAAACAAGGCATCAATATTGTATTTGAAGATAATATCAAGCGCGTTGAATCCAATGATGGTGGCAAGGAAGTCTTCCTTGAAAGCGGTAAGTCCTTTGAAACTGGTGAAATCATCGCCGCAATTGGACGTACCCCAAAAACAGAGAAGCTTGGCCTTGGTAAGGCGGGCGTAAACACCGATGATAAAGGCAATATCCCTGTTAACGGCAACTACGAAACGAATGTGCCGCATATTTATGCTGTGGGTGATGTGTCGAGCATGTATCAGCTAACGCCTGTAGCGATTAAAGAAGGTCACTTTCTTGCTGATGATTTGTTCGGGCCAAAAGGCAGCGCAAAAACTGTGCAGTATGAAAATGTAGCGACAGCCGTCTTTTCGCATCCGCCAATTGGTACAGTTGGAATGACTGAGGCCGAGGCACGCGCAAAGGGTTTTGATGTAGAGATATTCAGAACTAGCTTCCGCGCGATGAAATACACATTGCCGGGGCGTGAAGAAAAAACCATGATGAAATTGGTAGTTGATAAGGCAACGGACAAAGTACTTGGCATTCACATGCTCGGCCTAGATTCGCCTGAAATTATTCAGGCTATGGCAATTGCCCTTAATGCAGGGGCAACCAAGGCTATATTTGACCGCACGATGCCAGTACACCCAACATCATGTGAAGAATTTGTAACAATGCGTGAGCCCGTATCATCATAACGGCGTTAAAGGATTAGAGTAATGGCACAAGAAATTAAGAAAGAGCAAAATGCAATGGCGGATAACTGGGCACCGAATAGCTGGAGATTAAAAGAAGCGCTGCAGCTTCCAAATTATCCTGACCAAGGAAAGCTACGTGAGACTGAAGAGATTATCGGCCAAATGCCGCCGCTTGTTTTTGCCGGTGAAGCGCGCCGCCTTAAAGAACATTTGGGTAAGGTTGCCAATGGTCAAGCCTTTGTCTTGCAAGGTGGTGACTGCGCCGAAAGTTTTGCCGAGTTTAATGCTGTTAAAATCCGTGATACATTCCGTGTGCTCATGCAAATGGCGATTGTCATGACTTATGGCGGGTCAATTCCTGTTGTTAAAATGGGGCGTATGGCCGGTCAATTTGCGAAACCACGTTCATCTGATACAGAAACAAAAGGCGGCGTAACACTACCAAGTTACCGTGGTGATATTATTAACAGCCTTGAATTCACCGAAGAAGCACGCGTTCCATCGCCTAAACGTATGTTACGTGCTTACAACCAATCCGCAGCAACATTAAACTTGCTTCGCGCCTTTGCCAAAGGTGGTTATGCGGATCTACACAAAATCACTAAATGGCAACTTGATTTTGCGCAGAATACAGCGCAAGCCAAGCGCTATGAAGCATTAAGCGAGCGTATTACGGATGCCCTACGCTTTATGGAGGCGTGTGGCATTACTGGTGAACAAATGCCAGAAGTAATCCGCGAAACTGAGTTTTACACATGCCATGAAGCCCTATTGTTGCCTTATGAAGAAGCTTTGGTACGTACGGATAGTATCACAGGCGATTATTACGATTGTTCGGCACATTTTCTTTGGATTGGTGCGCGTACAAACCAGGCTGAAAATGCACAAATTGAATTTGTTCGTGGCATTAAGAACCCACTTGGTCTGAAAGTTCCGCCGAGCACGAATGCCGACGATCTCATTCGTTTGATTGATACATTAAACCCAGAAGATGAAGCTGGTCGCTTAACTTTAATTGCGCGTATGGGCGCAGGTAATGTTGAAGAAAAACTTACCCCGCTAGTCCGCCGCGTTAAAGAAGAAGGCCGCAAGGTCGCTTGGGTATGTGACCCAATGCACGGCAATGTTGAAACAGCAGATTCTGGCTACAAAACGCGCCGCTTTGAAAATATCTTGGCCGAAGTGAACGAATTTTTCGATGTTCACCAAACCGAAGGTACGCATGCTGGTGGCGTTCATTTAGAAATGACAGGTCAGGACGTGACAGAATGTACTGGCGGACTATATGATATTAAAGATGAAGATTTATCAAACCGTTATCACACGCATTGTGACCCACGCCTAAATGCGTCACAAGCGCTTGAAATGGCTTTCTTAATTGCGGATCGTCTTAAAGACTTGAAGAAGTAGAAAGTGGCGTTATGAACGCGGTATTACGCACAACTTTGGCACAAATCAACCCCGTTGTGGGCGATTTAAGCGGTAATGCAGCACGCATTATAACGCTTGCTAAGCAATATGCTGAAGAAACGGATATCATTGTTTTTCCTGAATTGGTGCTTTGTGGCTACCCACCAGAAGACTTGGTGCTTAAACCATTCTTTTTGGAACGCTGTGAGACTGCACTTGATAGTATTGTGAAGGCTAGCGCTGATATAGATGTCGCATTAATTGTTTCTGCACCTGAGGCAGACGGTAAGTTTATCTATAACACGGCATTTTTCATTGCTGGCGGCAAAGTGCTACATAAAAGCCGTAAGAAGCATTTGCCAAATTACGGCGTATTCGATGAAAAACGCATCTTTAATGAAGGTGATTTACCCAAAACCTTTAGCTATAAAGATGTAAATATCGGCATCATGACTTGCGAAGATATGTGGTTTGCGGATGTTACTAAATCATTCGAAAACCAAGGTGCACAGCTTATTATATCGCTTAACGCTAGCCCTTACGAAGTTGATAAGCACGATATTCGTAGCCATCATGCCCTGCAGCGTGCCCAAGAAAGTGGCTGCCCGCTTGTCTATTTAAACCAAATTGGTGGACAAGACGAAGTTGTCTTTGATGGGGCATCTTTTGTTATACAGGCAAGTGGTCAGGTGATTTGTAAGTTAAAAGCTTTTGAAGAAGACTTTGAGACCATTTCTTGGTATCAGGACAATAATAACGGCTATTTAGTAACAGAAACGTACCGCATAGAAGATGATCTAAGCACTGAAGAAAGCATGTATAGTGCCTGCGTCCTCGGTTTGCGTGATTATGTGTTTAAAAACGGCTTTAAAGGCGGCCTTATTGGCCTTTCAGGCGGCGTGGATAGCGCTTTGGCTGCTGCGATAGCTGTTGATGCCCTAGATGCATTAAACGTGCGCTGCGTGATGATGCCAACCGAATACACATCACAAATGAGCCTTGATGATGCGGCAGATTGCGCCAAGCGCCTTGGTGTGGTGTATGAAGATATAAACATTACCCCCGCATTTGATGCTTTCAAGACAATGATTCCTGATTTACATGGCGTTGCACATGAAAATATTCAGTCCCGTAGCCGCGGCGTAACGTTAATGGCATTATCAAACATGCATGGTTATATGGTTATTTCCACGGGAAATAAATCAGAAATGGCCGTGGGCTATGCCACGCTATATGGTGACATGTGCGGCGGGTTTAACCCGTTAAAAGACCTTTATAAAACAGAAGTTTATGCCCTGACTAAGTGGCGAAATGCGCATAAGCCGGCCATAGGCCTAGGCCCTGAAGGTGAAGTTATACCGGAGCGTATAATCACACGCCCACCAAGTGCGGAGCTACGACCAGATCAAACAGACCAAGACAGCCTGCCTGATTATGGTGCATTGGATGATATTCTGCGCTGCCTTGTTGAGCGTGATATGAGTATTGAGGCAATTGAGCGTCGCGGTCATGATAAGGCTTTGATTCAAAAAGTTTGGCGTTTATTGGATATTGCTGAATATAAACGCCGTCAAGCCTGTCCAGGCGTAAAGATTACATCGCGTGCTTTTGGGCGTGACCGCCGTTATCCCATCACAAATAAATTCTTTAATACAGTTGCAGAATAACGCAATTCGCGCTATGAAAATACTGTGAACCTAACTTAAATAAGAGTAACAAATGTCAGAACAAAACGTAAAAGTCCGCTTTGCCCCCTCTCCTACAGGCATGATGCATGTTGGAAATGCCCGTACAGCCTTAATTACTTGGTTATTTGCGCGCTCACAGCAGGGTAAATTTCTTTTGCGTATTGATGATACTGACCAAGAGCGTTCAAAGAAAGAATATGAGGATGCTATCGTTGAAAGCCTTAAATGGCTCGGTGTTGATTGGGATGAAAATGCCCGCCAACGTGACCGTTTAGATCGCTATGATGAATGTATCGAAAAACTTAAATCTGAAGGTCGCATTTACGCATGCTATGAAACGGCGGATGAACTTGCGTTAAAGCGTAAAGTACAGCTCAACCGCGGCATGCCACCAATTTATGACCGCGCCGCACTTGAATTAACTGACACAGACAAACAAAAATTTGAAGCTGAAGGCCGCACTCCACACTGGCGTTTTAAATTAAACCATACACCAATTGTCTGGAATGACCATGTGCGCGGTGAAGTAAGCTTTAAAGGTGAAGATTTATCTGACCCTGTAGTTATCCGTGAAGATGGCAGCCCGCTTTATCACCTTTGTTCGGTTATTGATGATGTTGATTATGGCATCACACATATTGTGCGTGGCGAAGACCATGTGTCAAACACGGCAACGCATATTCAAATGTTTGAAGCGCTTGGCGCGAAAGTTCCTGACTTTGCGCATTTACCGCTTCTGTCTGATGGTGAAGGCGGTAAATTGTCCAAGCGTCTTGGCTCACTTAGCATTATTGATATTCGAGATGACGATGGCTTAGAGGCCATGGCGGTTGTTAGCCTTATGTCCCGCCTTGGCACATCTGACCCTATTGAAGCATTTACTGATGTTCAGCCGATTATCGACAGCTTCTCATTCTCTAAATTTGGACGTGGTACGCCTAAATTTGACCCAAATGAACTTCTACGTCTAAACAAAAAGATTTTGCATGAAACAAGTTATGCGGCTGTAAAAGACCGTATCGGCATCGCAGAAATGGATGAAGAATTCTGGAATACAATCCGCCCGAACCTTAACAAGCTTGCGGATGCGAATGAGTGGTGGCATGTTATTAACGGCCCTGTAACACCCGTTATTGAAGACGCGGAATATATAGAAGCCGCTGCATCCCTACTTCCAGAAGCGCCATGGAGTGAAGACACTTGGAAAGCATGGACGGATGCGATTAAGGCGAAAACTGGCCGCAAGGGTAAGGAATTGTTTATGCCATTACGTCAGGCACTGACCGGAATGGCGCATGGCCCTGAGATGGCGTTCTTGCTGCCTTTGATTGGCGCGGAACGCACATTAAACCGCCTACAAGCCAAAAAAGCAGATTAATAAAGACGTATACAGAGCATCATGGCACACCCATCGATAATATTAATCAACCCACAAATGGGTGAGAATATTGGCGGCGCGGCGCGTGCCATGCTGAATTGTGGCCTTGATGATCTTAACATTGTGAATCCGCGTGATGGGTGGCCGAATGAACGCGCAGATGCAATGTCATCTGGCGCGCTTGAAAAAATGCCGCCTGTTGGTGTTTATAGCAATACAGCTGAGGCAATAGCAGATTGTCATTACGTTTACGCCACTACGGCGCGCCCACGGGATATGGTTAAACCTGTATTTACAGCTGAAGAAGCAACCAATGATATGGCCGCGCGTATTGCCAATGGACAAAAATGCGCTGTGTTGTTTGGCGGCGAACGCGCGGGGCTTGATAATGATGATGTCGCGCGTGCGCATGCGATTATTACGATACCGCTAAACCCAGACTTCACGTCACTCAATTTGGCGCAGGCGGTACTTCTCGTAAGTTATGAATTTTCCAAGCATATTGATTCGCTGAGGCCGCAAAATATTGATGTTGAGCCCGCCTCAGCTGAAGATATGAATAATCTGTTCCTACGCCTTGAAAATGCATTGGATGAAAAAGGTTTCTTTCACAACAAACACCGCCAAAGTGCGACAATGCGCAACATTAAGAACATGATTTCTCGCGCAGAGCTTACTGACCAAGAAGTGCGCACCTATCATGGGATTATTTCCATGTTAATTAAGAATGATTCTTAAACAGAAAATTTCATCTTTTTTGGGATTTTCCTTGTTTTATCAAAATTAATATGCTTTTATCTTGCCATAATTATAAAAAATAGATGGGTGTGTTAGATATATGTTTCGACTTGGTCGGGGCATAAGCTTTTTGTCGATAATCGCCTATTATGGGGGGACCAGATGGCTGCTAACGCATCAAAAGATTTTAACAATAATGCTGAATATTCAGCGCTATACAAGCGTGACGACTTACCATCTTTCTTTGGTTTAAACCAAGATCTATTCCACAATAAACAGCGTGAAAAGCGGACAAGTGTTACGTACTTCCCAAGTACAGGTTCCATCCAAGGTGTTGGCGCATTCGTTGAGCATAAAGATGATGGCAGCATAACATTAAAGATTGAACACTGGCTGCACGAACCAAATAATAAAAATACACGCACCCCATTCCTTACACTTAATTTTAAGCCGCAAGATAAGAAACAAAGTACATTAGCCCTTGCAAGCGCTAAACTGCAAAACAAAAGCTTAAATGTAAATGATCCAAAAGTCGTCGCGCAGATCGAAGCCATGTATACAGAACTTGCGCAAGATTTGCGTAACGAACGTATTCCGCCAAATTTGATGGAGGCTGCCGCCGAATATAAATTCAAAACAGCAGCCATGCCCGGCATTTTTAAAACAGGCGCCGCTAAAAATGCATATACGCGCGCAGCAGGCCGCCCACAACGTACACTAGATATTCCAACCGACTACTTAGACAGCTTACTTGGTGTTGATCAGGAAGATACGCTTATAAGCGGTAAAGAACTGCGCCGGCGCTCAGTCCTTCGTAACCCTGAAGATAAAAGCAGCCAAGTTGTACAAGAACTTAGCTTTCGCCGCGGCAACACAGCGCGTGATAAGAAAACCTATTTATCCGCAAATATAAGCTCTTCAAAGGGCCACGTGTCAATTGATGAAGGTAAGTCATCAGAGCTTTTCAATTTAGTCTTGCGTCCAAAGAACCGTGCGGCTGTTAGTGATGATAAGGCCATAACATCCATTAAGTCACTGACGATATGTGGTGCGAGCCTAGATAATAAAGACCACAAGGACCTTGTCCGCGGCTTGAACTTTGTGCGTGACTTTACCGTCCCGACCCTTGCTGGCGTGCCTACTGATCCGCAAGAAATTATTCGTTACACGCACTTACAAGAAGAATTATCGCCCTTGCCTGAAATGGAAAAAGGCGAAAATTCACAAGTCTTTATCCGCGCTGTCGGCGGCAACCCGACGGACATTCACGTGAAGCATGAAGAAGAAGGCATTGGTGCGAACACATGGCATTACCATGTGCGCGAGAAAAACAGCAATGGCGGCATTGATGAAATTAATTTCGGTATTGATGCAGGTATTAAGCCGCTAAACACCAAGAAGACAGGTTATGATGGGTTCTTCTCATATCTAGGTGATTTCTTTGCGCACCGTACGAACGATAAGCACCGTCCTAAATTTCCAACTAAAGATTGGTTGATTACCGAACGTCATATTGACCACATCAATGGCCTCGCTTTTGCCATTATGTCAGGGTACAAGATTGATACTGTTCACCTTTCTGAAACGTCAAAAGATGAGCTTATATCTCTTCTAAAATCGAACCGCGTTAAGCAAGAATGGTATCCTGAGTTCCACATTATTGAGCCAAATGAAGAGTTTAATATTGGTAGCGTCAAAATCAAAGCCATTGAAACACCACACTCGACCAAATCATATGCCTATCACCTCACCTTCCCGAATGGGACAAAGCATATGCATTTCGGGGATTCTAAGCTTTCACCTGTTGTTACACATGGTAAAGCGAGTGAAGAGGAATTGCTTGCTCAGCTTGAAGAACTAGGCCCCGTTGAAAGTGCGTTAATTGACTGTACGCGCATTACACAAGAAGACGAAGCAAAGCCCGAAGATGACGTCGCGCTAGAAATTTTAGGTGATGTGATGTCTCAAGAAGGTAAGAATATTGTATCTTCGCAAATCGGCTCCAACTTCCCGCGTCTACTTAGTAAGCTTGCTGTTGCAGGTCGTACTGGCCATGATATGGTTCTTTTTGGTCAGGCAATACACCGCGCGCGCAAGCAATTGAACATTAAATGTTTTGAAGATGATGAACGCACCAAGTTTATCGACCTTCTGCAAAAACTTGAATATTCACAGGAAGTCATTGACCGTGTGCGCTTATGTGAGAATACATTTAATGGCGTGTCAAAAGCTTTGGGTGTTGATGTTGTTAACTACTCCGCAAGCGGCAAAAAAGCACATAGCATTTTGAATAATGAATCCCTTAAACCAGGTTGGCTTGTATTCACGGGTTCTCATTTTGAACCTAAATCTTGGATGCATCGTTTTGTGTACCGCACAGAACCCGCGCTTAAAAATATTCAGCATGAAAATTATTGGGTACTTGGCTCGCAATATGCCATACCGGGTAATGAACGTAATTATAACTACGGCTATGCAGATTTAGAGCGCCGTGGCTTTAATGTAATTCACCGCCATACATCGGGGCACGATGGTCAAGCTGCTTGGAAGAAGATGCTTGATAAAATCAAACCTAAATACGGTATAACTGGGCACGGTGACCAAGTGCAGCGTAAGGCAGGTACAGACTTCCTTGAAAAAGAAGGCATTGGCCCAGTTAACCCAACTGAACAAGATTTTGTTCAGGTTAAGCCGGGTAAGCTTTCAATTGAAGCGCAACACCCATCAATTCGTATTTATTATCGCTACCAACGCCCTGAAGACCAATATTACGGCTCAGTTGAGGATATTGATTTCTATGCATCAAAATCACAGCCTGCACTTCGCAGTGAGGCTGGTGATTTAATTCGTGAAGCGCATGACCTTATGGCGCATCCGACCAATCAATTTAATGCAAAACGTAAATCAGCATCAACATTGGTCGCAAGCGCTGGTGATGTTGAGGACTTTATGCTGAATATTACCGAAGCTAATCTTATCCCGAAAGAGCACCGTGTGACGATGTCCCTTCCCGATTGGAAGCTTAGCAATGGTATTCTTAATGAATTTATGTATGACGTTGAAACGACTGGCTTAGGCCCTTATGCGCGCGTCCACCAATTCGCAGCTGTGCGCCGTGACACGAACGGCAAAATCATTGAGAACATGAATATCCGCTGTAAACTAGATAAACATATTCTGTTTGATTTGGATGGGATGATTGCCACAGGCACGATGCCCGAAAACCTATATAAGGACGGCTATTCGCAGCGTCAATTCTCTATGCTGATGTATGACGCGTTTGAACGCATGCAATATGTTGATGACAAGACCCGCGATAGTAAGAAAATTTATATCGACCAGTCAAAGCCACCTGTTGACCCACGTGTACGCGTTAATGCACAAAGGAAGGAAGATGCTGACAATCCACCTAGCGATGCGGAATTGAAGAAACGTAGTCGTCGTGTGCATCCATATTTGAAGAAGTCTATTAAGGCCATATTCAATAAAAAGGCTGCGCCGAATCCAGAAGACCTTAAACAAGCACGCGTTAAAGGCCTTGTTGGCGGCTATAACAATACAGGATTTGATGACCCGCGCATTCGTATGGAATGTTTTGCGGCTGGCTTCGCAAGCTTCTTCCCTACGAACCAATCTATGCGCCGCTATGATACGCGTAATATTGCGCGAGCGTTCTACCATTTCCGCCCTGACCGCTTTAAGGTTAATACAAAAGGCGAAAACAACCCGCATTGTAAACCAGAAGAGCGCGATATGCTCGACTTCACAGTCAAGGGCTTGGCACTTGCCAATGGCCTGAGATACAACGAAGACGATGCACATGATGCGGATTATGATGTGAAACTACAGTTCCGTTTGCTCGATACAATGCGCAATATGGATCCAGAGCTGTACACACAGATGATTATGAACACGGATAAGAGCCAAATTAAAGGTTTCCTTCGTGGGTCAACCAACGGCCATGTCTATCAGCGCCCATTGGTTAGTTACGTTGATAACCGCGCCCTTAACGCGCAGCGCCATTTAGGTTTAATGGTTGGTACGTCAAATATCCCATCTTTGTGCAACAAGGCCGTCATGTTTAATGCTGAGGATTTTGACCCGAAAGACTTTAATGATATTAGCGCAAGTGATATTGCGGAGATTATGTCTGATCCAAACCATCACTTGCATAAAGCGTTTAATATCATCGACATTTCTAAAAACCCAATTGTTCTGGAAGCTGATCGTGCCGTACGTTTAGGCACACGTATTCCTTTGGAACAAATTAAAGAACGTAAGCGTTATATGGAACGTAACCCTATATTGGCAGAAAAAATAATTAAGGCGCTTGAAAATGCGCGCCTTCTGCCAGATGGTTTACCGTATCATACAATTGAAAAACGCTTCATTAACATGGCAAGTTTTAGGCTGTCACCAAATGATAAAGCTGTAGCTAATTTATTCCAGCCTGTGCCAGAAGAGTTTGAGAATGAGCAATTTGCACGTTCACTTAACAAGCAACGTGCACAAGCGCTTGATGGCATTGAAATGGATGAATTACGCGAACGTTATGTATTGCAGCTCTATAATGACCCTCTAGGCCGTGAATACCTACATGCGGACGATCAAAAATACGCCCGCGCTATTCAGCGTGCTTATTTCTGTGGTGAGTTAGAGGTCAGCAATCCGTTCCAGTCTCCAGTATCCATCTATCAGCTTAGAAAGCAGGTTGAAAAAGCCAAGGTGAAATATGCTGATGATATTGAAAACAATACCGTTACAGGACAAATTATTAAGCAAGCCGAAGCTATTGTTGAAGAACGAATCAATGACGCTGATTTATTGATTACTGCTGAAGATCGCGAAGTTCTGAAGATGTATAGCCCGCGTAAGCAACGAAAATATCGTGTTCCAACTGCACGAAACGATAATGCATTTCCAAAAAATATTAAAAAGGGGCTGGGCTAAGCCTCTTTTTTTCACTTATTGAAAATACTTTATTTTACTTAATACCACACAGCAAAAACCTCATAACTTTGTAAAAACAAAACCGCAGCTTAATTAAAACATATGCTGCAACTTCTGCATGTACGCAATAAAATGATCGTAGCACTAGTAATCGGAAGTAATTAACTAGTAAAAATCAAAAATATATAGTAATAATAATGATACCGAATACTGGCAATAATAAAAATTAAGTAATTAATTTAATTGAATAAAAAATGTAATTTTTTTTCTTTAAACATGTAAAAAAAGCTTGCAAGTTAAGATTATTTTTACTATAACAATAATTACACACCCTCTATTACCGCCGTTTGTCCGGAGAATTCGTTTCTCCGGACTTTTTTTATGTAACTTGCCAATTTCCGAAATTACGCCCACCTAAGCTTTATGGAATATTATGAAGTCAACATCTATAGTGATGCTCTTGCAGGATTTAGAAAGCGCTTCTTTATCTTCTTCATACATTTTATAAAAATAAGGGGTCATCTTTAGTAAATGATAAAAATCATCAGGATGTTTTAATGTGGCCGTGTAGCTCAGGTTGCGCTTCTCTCCCATTACAAAGCCAGCCTTCTCTGCTGCTTCGATTTTACTTGCATGTGTCTGGGGCTTTATATCGCTATAAATATGCTGTTTTATTTCTAGCAAATGGTTGTTTCCCGCCTCAACAAGCAAGACTTGACCATCCGCCTTAAGTAACTGCGCAAACATATCAAAAACAGGAAAGCCAAACATTGATATTATTTGTGTAAGCGAATTTGCTACAATAGGTGGGCGGCGGTTAGTGGCCACCAACCATGTAATATCAGCTTTATTGCGTTTGCAGGCCTCTATAACGGCACATTTAGATATATCATACCCTATCAAGCCACACTGCCCGTTACGGGCGTCTTGTTGCAGCTCTTGAAGAATATAATCTAGGTAATACCCCTCACCACAGCCTGCATCTAAAATCATATTCTTCTGATCCTCGTTCAGAGCCTCACGAACAATGTGCGCTGTATATGCGGCAATATCCTTATAATAACCTAGATTAAGGAACTCTTGACGCGCCTTAACCATGTCCTTGGTGTCCCCAGGGCTTTTGGAGCGTTTGTCCTGCACAGGCAAAAGATTTACGTAGCCTTGGCGTGCAACGTCAAAGCTATGACCGTTCTCACAGATCAAACACTTGTCATTCTCGTATGACAATAAGGCGCTATCTAACGGGCATGATAAATTGTCAGGGGAAATGATCTTCATAACAGTGGGGCAGTAACATTTAGTAAGAAGAATGGCGCGCCCTGCAGGACTCGAACCTGCAACCGTTCGCTTAGAAGGCGAGTGCTCTATCCAGTTGAGCTAAGGGCGCTTTTAAGGTGGCTATTTAATATCACCGCGTGGCGAATCAAACAAGCCTTTATTCATCAAAGGGCACGTATTTAAAGTTATCACTATAGTTGCGCGGGATGACTTTACGCTTGCGCTCTTTATCGACATTCCAGTCCCAGCCCATTTTTTTGGCATAGGATATCGCCTCGTCACATGATGAAAACTTTAAGCGCACCTGATTTGTTGTATCACCTGATTGCGTCCAGCCCATAAGATTTTCGGGCTTACGGTCAGTATATTGCGCAAACTCTAATAACCAGTTTTTTGTTTTCGCCAAGCCCGACTGCATTGTATTGCGGCTTGGTTTATATATTCGTACTTGCATTATAGAATCCTGATTGTGTAAACAAAAAGATAGCCCTATTCTAATAAAGGTTAAGACAAAAAACAATGGCGTTTGATGCTGACTAAATAGATCTAAACAGAAAGCGTGAGAAAAACACACTTAAACCGCCTGTAGCAACAAATGGCATGAAGTGGAATATGAACACATGTGCGGGCTCATCATTAGCGCAGCTGAAGCGTAAACAGCCCCAGCCAAAGCCAGATACAGATAAAACAATCATGATATGCAGCAGCGTTGGCGCTGTAGAAGCCCCACGACGCGCAAATTCAATGAATAGAACCATTGGCGCAATAATAAAAATCAACCCATCCCAGAAGCAATGCTTGAAACTATACATCATCATATAGTTATGCTCATGCGCAAGGTCATTGTAAGTTCTCAAGAAAGTCCACGCCAAGAAAACAACTGCCAATACGGATGGCAAGATAATACGCTTCACAGCTTCTTTAGTATCGCACGGAACCATCAGCGCCAACGCAGCATATAGTGCGCTTATGCCGATACCCCATGATAAAACGATATCCACTTGAAACATATCTTCATTAATCATGCTTGTACGCATGGGCATGAACAAATTTAACAGCAGCAAATAAACCGCACAGACAGCAATAGAGATTGAAAATCGTGTAACTGCAGCATAATAAGGTCGGCGTGGCTGCAACGAATCTATTAAATGCTTGCTCAACACATCAAGGCGTGCGCTACGGTTGTGTTCTAGCGCTTCATTTTCCTTGTCTGCAATATCATTATCATTTGTCATGATAGTAATTCCTTGAGCTTTTTACTGGTCCGATGCACGGACACTTTCACTGCTGACTCGCTCATATTCTTCATATTAGCAACTTCCTTAGCTGTATAACCTTCGATACGTGCGAGAATAAATAGATCCCGCTGTTTCTGTGGTATTTGCTCCAAAAGCTTTTCTACATGATCATATTCGGCAATGTGCGTCGGAATCGTTACATCTGGATCCATATTTTTTTCGATCAGCTCATCAAAGGACGATGTCTGATGATTTTTCCGCGCATATACTTTGCGCAGATAATCTGTTTTACGGTAGTACAGAATGGCGGTAAACCATGCTTTGAAGCTTCTTCCGACTTGATAAGTCGGCAAAGCTTTATGCGCGGAGATCAAGGCATCTTGCACCACATCATCAATCCAATCCAATTCAGCAAGCTTGCCAGCGAGGACCGAGCGCGCAAACGGGATGAGCTGCTCAATGAGCGTACTATAGGCACGCTTATCACCAGCTTGCGCCGCGGCGGCAAGTGTATTCCAATTTTTATAAAAGGCTTTCTGCTCTTCCCCAATCATTGCGATAGAATAAAATCAAAAAAAGATTCTGTACAGTAAAACTGCACAAATAATTACAATTGAGATAGCTTGGGGAAAATGGTCGGAGCGGAGAGATTTGAACTCCCGACCCTCTGTACCCAAAACAGATGCGCTACCAGGCTGCGCTACGCTCCGAACATGGAAAGATTAAATATCAAACTCGCACCATATGTGCAAGCCTTTTTTTACGGATAATCGTTAAAAATTATATGGTCACCAACAGAAATATTATATTTATCTGATAAACCTGCATTAATTTCTAAAGCCGCGCGTGCAAAACCGCCTGAAGATATTGGTGTTAAATCATGTGGCTTTGCATTTTTATAGATATGAATAATCTCGTTTTCTGCATTAATAAAAATCATATCAAGCGGTATGTAAGTGTTCTTCATCCAAAAGTGCATAGGCGCAGGCTGTGGGTAAATAAAAATCATGCCGCTATCTTGTGCAAGCTTTTTACGGTGCATAAGCCCTATTTCCATTTCCTTACGTGTTAAGGCACGTTCAACTTGAAACGCCGCACGCTTAAGCGTTTTGTCTTTATTGACGATTGTTAGTGGATATAGGATTGCGTTCTTATTTACCGTATCTTTGCATGCCCCTAACGGCACAATTAGTAGGCATAAAAAAACAGCCCGTAAAACGTTGATATTTAACTTCAGTTTACGGGCTGTTTTACTCATTTCTTAGATCCTATTGATAATAGAAGAAGTATGCATATATTGTTCCGATGACTACTGTAACAAGCATTAGCGGAAATGCAAGAGCCATAAACTTCAGGAATGAAATCCCCTGCCCTGCACGCGCCGCATAACTTGCGACCATCCCGTTCGCACTGGCACCAACGATCGAGCCGTTACCGCCAAGACATGCGCCTAGTGACAATGACCACCATAATGGTTCAAGCATATCTTTACCGCCAAAATCAGCTGCCATACTGTTGATGACTGGAATTAGTGTTGCGACGAATGGGATGTTGTTAATAAAGGCTGATGCAATAGTAGACACCCACATAATGGTCATGCCAGTTAAAGCCAAGTCACCCTGCGTAACTTCAACAATCCAATGCGCGATAATGGCCAAGAAACCACTTTGCTCAACCCCTGTTACGATGATGAACAAACCAATAAAGAAGAAAATGGTATCCCATTCAACTTCATGGAACGCCTGATGGACACGCTTATGCACATCATCTTTTTTCACACCTATAGTATCAAGCAGCATTAGTAATGCGCCGCCGGAAAGAGCCACTGTACCTGGCTCAAAACCATGATGGTGTCCAACAGTGAAGCCTAGTAGTACCAACAAGAGTACGAATAAAGATTTGTATAAGAGTGGCTTGTCTGTCAATGCGCTTGCCGCATCATAGCGCATCAGATGCGCACGGGCACGCATAGACGTTTCCATTTTACGTCCCCAAAGTACATCAAAAAAGACGAACAGGAATAAGCTGATAATCAGTGCCGGTGGACCAACATTATAAACGAAGTCCATAAAGCCATACCCAACCGCAGAGCCAATCAAAATGTTTGGTGGGTCACCAATTAGGGTTGCTGTACCGCCAACGTTTGAGAAGAAAATCTGTGAAAAAAGAAATGGATACGGATTTAACTTCAACTGTTCTGTTAAGAGTAGCGTAATTGGGACAATCAACATTACTGTTGTCACGTTATCAAGCAAAGCAGAAAAGACTGCGGTAATGATTGATAAGACAATCAATAAAGCCCGCGGGTTCGCTTTCACTGTTTTGGCTGAAACAATCGCCACATATTGGAAAAAACCTGAACGCTGCATAATACCGACGAGAACCATCATACCGATAAGCAAGAAGATTGTATTAAAATCAATCCCCTGCACCGCTAACTCTTGGTTCAAAAGGCCAAGGTAGATCATTGCGACAGCACCAAGCATAGCAATAATAGTTTGGTGTATTTTTTCAGTAATAATGAAGAAGTACACAATAAGAAGTACCGCACAAGCAGCAATCATAGGGCTTACACCCAGAATTGCCTCGGGGACCATAAATTCATGATTAGTAGACATATTAAACTCGGATTATTTTGTTGTTTTAAGCATAAAAGCTTAGTTGTTCTTAGCTTGCTCTTCAGCTTCTTCTTTTTCAACGTCTTCTAATACTTCTAGAAGTTCGCTAAATAAGGATTGCTCAGAGATCAAACCGACAAATTTACCTGTATTTTCTTCTAAAACAGGCAGTGGGCTGCCGTATTTTACGATCAGGCGTGTTGCTTCCCATGTTGGTGTATCTGGTGATACAACGACAACATCTTTAAAGCAGTGCTGACTTACAGGGTTTGGGAAAATTTTTCGCATACGTTTTGCAACGCCTGGTGAAGCACCAATCACGAAGTTAAGACGCTGTAGGCCGTCTTCCATTTTTACGGATACAGGCAACAAGTCTTTTAAAAGGTGGCTATAACCAAACATTCCAATAAGAACATTGTTTTCATCAATGACGGGAACGTGACGGATTTTGTTTTCTTCCATGACGGCCATTACATCTTTAACGGTATCATTAGGACGGCAGAAAATAACGTCAGTAATCATTGCATTTCTACAAGGCATTGTTACATCTTTCTCTTATTATTTTTATTAACTTAGCCGCTTCAGTTAATCTTCTTCATAAAAGAGAAAACTAAATAAAATGGCTATACACACCACTCTTATATGAGTTTAGCAACATATATAGAGTTGAGCGCAATATGCGCCTGTTTAAATTTAATTTCAACATTTTTTTTGCAATGCGGTATAGAACGCGCCCTAATCAATTGAATTACATACAAAATAATTATGTAAAAATTATTGTTTTTCTATAAAATCATAAACACGCTGAAGGTAATCAGTTTCATAAATATCATTATGCCCCGCCCCTTTAAATATATGGAGCAGCTTAGGTTCTGATACAGAATTATAAAGGGTCTCACCATGTATAGTTGGAATAACATTATCTCGTTCGGCCAACAAAAATAAGCTGCGTCCTTTATAGTTAGCCAGATATTCCACATTATCAAAATTGTCTTTCAACAAATAATCTAAGCCAATGATGAAGGGGTATTTTTTCTTAGCTACTGCGGCAATAGAATCGTAAGGCACCTGTAAAACAAGTGTAGGCACATCATATTTTGTCGCTACATAACTTGCAGGGCCGCTACCTAAAGATTCTCCGTAAATGACAATGTCCTTTGCTTCATAGCCTAGTTCAAATAGCTTCTGTATATAGCCATCAGCATCTGCAATGATATTGTCTTTGGATGGTTTGCCTTGATTGCCGTTATACCCTGAATACTCGGCAAACAAAGCGCCATAACCTGTTGCGAGCAATGGAAGAAAAGCGGCATAGCGTGATGCAACATTACCTGCATTACCGTGAAAATGCAGAATAACGCCCTTATGTACATCAGTGGGAGGAATGAACCAGCCTTCTGGGCTATAACCACGATTCTGCGTGTCTATAGCGCTAAGCAGTGATACGCCTTCTGGCGCCTTGTTGATACCAATTGGATAATAAAGAATTTGACGCTGCGCCAGATATAGAACGACAATTATGCCGACATAAATGAGCAATAACACACCAAGTACAGACATTATAGCTTCCTTTATATCTTTCCAGTTCATCGCCTACCCCTTAATGATCTAG
Source organism: Alphaproteobacteria bacterium (assembly GCA_002690045.1). Taxonomy (GTDB): domain Bacteria; phylum Pseudomonadota; class Alphaproteobacteria; order Micavibrionales; family Micavibrionaceae; genus UBA2705. The sequence continues at coordinate 38,100 of NZDE01000011.1, forward strand.
TGCCCCGCTATAAAGAGCTTTATATGGCCCATCACTGGCAATAAGTTCTTCATGTGAACCCTTTTGGACAATGCGCCCTTGGTCAATATAGACAATCATATCGGCATCCTTAATGGTAGACAGCCTATGTGCGATTATAAGAGTCGTGCGCCCCTTTTGTATTTTATTGAGCGTTTGCTGAATTTGCTTTTCCGATTCATTATCTAGAGCCGATGTCGCTTCATCGAGCAATAAAATTGGCGCTTGCTTTAATAATGCGCGGGCAATCGAAATACGCTGCTTCTGACCGCCAGACAGGCGCGTACCATGCTCGCCAAGGCGTGTTTCATAGCCATCAGGTAATGATAAAATGAAATCATGGATGGCGGCTTCTTTAGCAGCGGCCTCAATACGGCCTTGATCCAGTTCATCCAAGCCATATGCGATATTACGCGCCACCGTATCATCAAATATAAAGACATCCTGCGACACCAAAGCAATATGCTTACGTAGTGATTCCAGAGTGATATCTTGGATATTTTGCCCGTTAATTTTAATCGCACCTGATTTTATGTCGTAAAAACGCGGCAACATATTCATAAGCGTTGTCTTGCCCCCACCAGATGGTCCCACGATAGCCGTAACGGTTTGTGGCGCTAATGTCAGGGTAAAGTTATTAATCAGCCCCTTATCTTCATCTTCATAAGAAAATGATACGTCATCATATGATATTTCGGCGATGTCAAAAGTCGCAGGCTGTGCATTTGGTTTGTCTTTTATTTGTGGGTCACAATCTTTATAGCGGAATACACGCTCCGCTGCGCCCAAGCCCTGCTGAATACTGTTATTCAGACGCGCCAATTTTTTCATGGGTTCATAGGCCAGTGAAAATGCACCAATAAACGATATTAATGTACCGGGCGTTAGTTCACCGGCAGATATTTGATATGCGCCGTAGACCATAATGCCTGAAACAACCAAGCCCACTAAAATTTCATTGATTGGGGTTGATAAATGGCTGATCTGGGCAGTTTTTACGTTTAAATCACGTACATTGCTAATGACTTTACCTGTACGCTGTATTTCTGCGTCTTCAGCATTATAGGCCTGAATCTGACGGATTCCTTGAAACAAGCCTACAAGCAATGCAGATAAATCTGCAATTTCGCTTTGTAGTTTCTTTGATACTTTGCGGATACGCTTACCAAGACGCATTACGAAGAATGTCGCAAGCGGGAAAATACCAAAAACGATGAGTGATAATTTCCAATCCTGATAGATCATCAAGCCAAGCAAGCCCAAAAGAGTCAGAACGTTTTTACCCAAGCCGACAATAGAATCGGTAACAGTTGCGCGCATAACTGCAACATCACTTATCACGCCAGAGACAAGCATGCCACTAGATTGCCGCTTAAAGAATCCAAGATCGAGCACCATAAAGTGGCTAAATAGAGATGTTTGAATATCCGCGATGACGGATTGGCTCATTTTACTCATCATGACGCTATGCACATAATGGGCAGAGCCGCGGATAATAAATGTAACAAGTATCGCAAGTACGTATACCCAAATACCACTCACTTTAGATGGATCATTTTGCACAGCAATCAAAACTTCGTCCATAGCAGGCTGAAGCAGCTTGGCAAAGGATACCGTCATCATGGCATCAATCGCCATAAAGAACAGCGCAAAAAGTATTGTACCCTTATAGGGGCGCATATATTCACGCCAAATACGCTTAATAAGTTTTGCGCTATGTGTTGATGTGTCTGTGTGATTTTTCATGAACGTAATTAAGCAGAAGGAAACGCGTTTGTATACTATAAAAGTTTACGGCGTCTTTTATGCTTACGATCTGGCAGCGCCTTACCCCATTTGAAATTCTCAAGAAGGTATTTCGGACGCAAGTTATTGTATTGTGTTGATAAGATGTTCAAGGCACGATCAACATCCGCTGGGCCTTGGCAGTTTTTGAAAGCCGCGGCGTGAATGCCCGTGCGCACAAGACAAGTATCCATACCTGCAAGTGATGCACCAAGAATATCATGTGCCATGGTGTCCCCAACCATGACTGTGTCACCTGGGAATATATCATTTTCCTGCAGGAAATCTACGCAGGCTTTGTATATAGGCTTATATGGTTTACCGATATATTCAACAATACCGCCAAAGTCCTTATATTTACTGGCAATTGCATTTGGCCCACCAAGATACGCCGCCCCCAATAAAGATAAGCTGTCAGGGTTAAGGCACACGGCCTTTAAGTGGCGTTGTACGCCCTTCCTTAGTATTGGCGTAACATCATCAAGGTATTGCCCTTTAGGCAAGCCAACAATAACTAAGAAATCAGCTTCTTTAATATCATCAACGCGCTCTAAATCTAGGTCATTAATGATAGGGTAATTATCTTCAGGAGAAATAAGGTAATATTTCTTACCAAAACCGCTTTCTTCATTAGACAGCAAGTCACGTAAATACTGACCCGCTGTAATTATCTTTGAATACATAGTTGGCGTTATACCCATTTTCTTAAGGCGCGCCTTCATGTCCTTAGCATCAATTGCAGCGTTTGATAATAATATAACTGTTTTGCCGCGCGCACTGAGCTCTTTTAATGCGTATGGCACATCATCAAAGGCTTTTTTGCCGTTGTGGAGCACACCCCATAGGTCGAGGATAAAACCCATATAGCTATCGGATATATCTGATACACCAGCACAAAATTTAGTCTTATTCATTATTACTTAGACCATTCAAAACATTGTTAAACTGAACTTAGCGATACGGCGCATCAGCCACAAGATTCGCAGCAATTTGCGCTTCCCATTTATCACCGTTTTCCAGTAATTTATCTTTATTGTAGTAAAGCTCTTCACGTGTTTCGGTTGAGAACTCAAAATTAGGACCTTCAACAATTGCATCTACAGGGCAAGCCTCAGCACATAGGCCGCAGTAAATACATTTTGTCATGTCAATATCATAGCGTGTTGTTCGGCGGGATCCATCTTCACGTGGTTCAGCCTCAATTGTAATCGCCAAAGCAGGACAAATGGCTTCACAAAGTTTACACGCAATACAGCGTTCCTCACCATTTGGATAACGACGCAGCGCGTGCTCACCGCGGAAACGTGGGCTAATAGGCCCCTTTTCATTTGGATAGTTAATCGTCACGCGCGGCATGAAAAACATATATTTAAGGGTTAAAAGAAAACCCTTTACAATTTCATAGAGCAAAAACGATTTAGCGTATTGAACAAACATATTTTATAACCTGCAAATTAATATTGATGATTACCCGCATCAATTCGGAAGCGATTCAGTATAAACTAAAATGCCTGAAACCAAAACCACCCAAATTAAAGTAAGTGGCAAGAATATTTTCCAGCCCAAACGCATTAACTGATCATAGCGATAACGTGGCAATGTTGCACGCGCCCAGAGGAACACAAACAACACCCCGCATGTTTTAAGCACAAACCAAATAACGCCAGGCACTATAGCCAAGGATTCAATGCCAAATGGAGGCAACCAACCGCCAAGGAAAAGAACTGTTGTAATTGCACTCATAAGAATCATGTTGGCATATTCGCCCAAGAAGAACAGCGCGAATGACATAGATGAATATTCAACCATAAAGCCGCCTGTGATTTCAGATTCGCCCTCCGGCAAATCAAATGGCGCACGGTTTGTTTCCGCCAGAATCGAAATCAAGAACACGATAAACATAGGGAACAACAATGCCTGTATCCACAATGGACGCTCTGCCAATACAATTTCAGAAAGGTTGAGTGATCCTGTCACAAGCAAGACATTTACTATAATCAAACCCATGGAAACTTCATAAGAGATCATCTGCGATGCAGAACGCATGGCGCCCAAGAATGCATATTTAGAGTTCGACGCCCAGCCAGCCATAATAATGCCATATACCCCCATAGATGAAATGGCAAAGAGGTATAGAATACCGACATTAATATCAGCCAGTACAAGTTTCGCATCGACCGGAATAACCACCCACGAAACAAGCGCCAACATAAACAATAACATCGGCGCAATAATAAAGACGGGTTTATTGGACTGGGTCGGAACAATCGTTTCTTTTGATAGCAATTTTATACCATCAGCAATTGGCTGTAACAAACCAAACGGCCCAACAGTCATTGGCCCTTGGCGCCGCTGCATAGCACCCATAACTTTACGCTCGGCATATGTGAGGTAGGCTACGCCACCAAGTACCGCACCGACAAGAATGCCAATATGCAGCAACATGAATAAGCCCGGCATTACATATATGTTCACAAAATCAGGTGACATGAGACGTCCTCTTTATAATACTACCATTAAATGTTTTGGATTAATCTAACGCCTTATCGACCAAGCGTTCTAATTCCTTCTTCACTAAGCGCTCCGCTATTGTCGGCATATTCTCATCAACCCACTGACGAAGCATTGGACGAAGCATATCACGGACAATATCTTCAAGCGTATGGCCATGAGTACCTGGACGGTTTACAGGAATACTTTGTGCTAATCTTTCGAATGCACCCAAGGTCGCTTCTGCAGTAACCCCTTCAATAATTGCATCTTTATTATCTTCTTCAATTTTATCAGGCACTTCAGCTACTTCTTCTATAGCGGGTTCATCATCTTCATCTTCATCTTCATCTTCATCTTCATCTTCATCTTCATCCGCATCAAAGTCAATGTCCATATCACTCATCAACGTCTCATCAGCCTCTGGAAGCTCCTCATCAAAACTATCTTCTTCAGGCAATGCTTCCGTTAGCTCCAGAACATCTTCTTCAACTGGCTCTTCCTCTGCAACGGGTTCTGGTTCTGGTTCTGGCTCTGGCACAGGTTCAGCCTTTTCTTCAGCAGGCTCAGCTGCAGGAACTTCTTCCTGCTCTACAGCTTCTTCACCAGAATCATCTTCCTCGTCATCATCAGAAATGATTTGACGGATAGATGCTAAGATCTCTTCGATGGATGGTTCTTCTTGATTATCTTCTGCCATAAATGTAAGCCATTAACGATTCATTAACTTTTATACTATGCACCAGTCTGTATGATGTAGTCTGTTTTGTCAAAGCTGTGTATCCATTAAAAATGGTTTATTCCACTGCTAACTACATATTTTGTAAACGGCGCCGTTTACATTATGATGCCATTCTAAACGTTTATATTAAAAAGAAAATGATTCTTCAGCTGCAAAACCACTAAGCACATGACCATTTGTTTCAAATAATACGCGTTTATCGCATTGGTTATCCGCGCGCTTTGTAAGCAAAACAACCTGACCGTAGCTTTTTGCAGATATACGACGTTCAATATAACAAAGGCGACCACCAATATTAAGTTGATCCAATAGTGCTTCAGGAATAACCTCTGCCGCACCGTTTATAATTATAACATCATACGGCCCGTGTTTAGCGTCACCGTCATTAAGCGCATTATCAACATGAAGAATATTTAATAGGTCCATATCAATAAGTGTTGTCTTGGCTTGTTCCAAAAAATCAGCTTGATTCTCCACCGCAACAACTGTTGTTGCCAGCTGTGATAACACAGCAGCAGAATACCCTGTCGCGCCACCTATATCCAAAACAACATCATCTGGCTTCACCTTCGTTGCATGAATCATACGTGCATGTACCATTGGAGAAATAAGGAATCGTTCGTGCCCTAAAGGAAGCTCATTATCCGCATAAGCGATAGAACGTTGCATTTGCGATACAAAACGCTCACGCGGTGTATTTTTATACGCAGTAAGTACACGTTCATCATTAACGCCACATGGGTGCAACTGACATTCGACCATATTTTTTCGGGCTACAGAATAATCTGTCATTTTGAAATACCTACAATTTTTTAATATCGATAAAGACTTAGCGCATAATACAAACATATTTTGATACAGAACAAAATATGAAATATTGCGCGATAAAAAATATAACACGAAAAAATGATATAAAAAGCTGGATTTTCTAATTTAAAGGTGATAATTCATATAAACCTTTTCAGGTAGCCAGTTTTGCGGCGCGATGGCAGAGTGGCGATGCAGCGGATTGCAAATCCGTGTACGCCGGTTCGATTCCGGCTCGTGCCTCCATTTTTTACTGGTTATTTCTAATAAATGAAATAAATCTGCATTTTTTTGGTTTATTAGAAAAAACAGAATTGACAGGCTAAAAAAAATCTGTATTTTCTGTTTCCACAAACGGTGTTCCCCGGTAGCTCAGTGGTAGAGCAGTTGACTGTTAATCAATTGGTCGCTGGTTCGAATCCGGCCCGGGGAGCCAGTTTGTATTTCCCCCTCTTTTTTTCTAATATTTATATTTGGGTCATTCGTTTTATACGGGCGCTTATATCCTTTACTGAGGATAACGCGCTTTGTGTATTGTGTGATATTTCACGTGTGGCTTCATCTTGTTTATACAAGGCATCAGCGGAGTTCGTAACATAATCATCAACGGATGCTGCTTGCGAAACAATATTTTCTATACTATCCGCGACATTCGTAGATAATCCCTGCACAACTGATATTTGTTGTGCAATGTCATCTGTTGCTTTTGCCGTTTGATTTGCAAGATTCTTCACTTCATTTGCCACAACAGCAAAGCCTTTACCAGATTCTCCAGCACGCGCGGCCTCAATTGTCGCATTAAGGGCGAGAAGATTAACTTGCTCTGCAATTTCCCTGATAAGCTGTACAACCCCTTCCATTGATGCAACTGTGTCCATCAGGCTACCACTCGCTTCACTTGTTGTGCGGATTTTTTGTGTAATATCAGATACCGCATTTTTTGATGATGTCATGTTTTGATTAATTTCATCAATTGCAGCAGACATGTTTTGGATCGCGGTTGTGATCTCTTCCATTTTAGGGACGGTTTCATCAGTTAACCCCATAGTGCGCATTAATGGTGTTACATTTGTCGCAAACTTAATAACCTTTAATGGCCGTTTATTCATATCGAATATTGGTGTGTAATATGCGTGGATCCATACATCTTTACCTGACTTAGCAATACGCCGATATATACGCGACTCAGGCTGACCATCACCTAATTTTTGCCAGAATGCTTTGTATTCTGCTGTGTTCCTTTCCTGCGCATCCACAAACATACTATGATGCTTACCTCTTACTTCGTCTAAACTATACCCCATTGTTTTAAGGAAATTTTCGTTCGCGTCTATAATTGTGCCATCTAAATTGAACTCAATTACGGCCTGCGAACGTTTGATTGCGCTAACCTGCCCATGGAAATTGGCATATTCTAGTTTTTGCCGTGTAATATCAGAAGCATATTTAACAACTTTAAATGGCTTACCATTCATATCAAAAATTGGATTATAGCTTGATTGTATCCAGACCTCTTTGCCGCCTTTACCAAAACGCTTATAGATCCCAGCCTCAAACTCGCCACGCCCTAAATTGTCCCAAAAGGCTTTATATTCTGCACTTTCACCATACGCCTTATCAACAAACAGACTATGATGTTTGCCTTGGACCTCCTGTAAAGAATAGCCCATAACATTTAAGAAGTTATCATTAGCATCAATAATCGTACCATCTAAATTGAATTCAATTACGGCCTGTGAACGGCTAATTGCAGCTATCTGGCCTTTGTAATCTGCGTTGGTTAATCTATCCAGTGTTATATCTGTCGCAACCTTCACAACACCATAAGGGCGACCTTTTTTGTCAAGCAAGGGGTTATAAGATGCTCTTATCCAAATTTCTTTACCATTTTTCCCTATACGCTTATAAATCTTCGAGTCATATTCACCTTGCGCTAGGCGTTCCCAAAAGGCTTTATATTCGGCGCTCTGTTTATCTTGCTCCTCAACAAACATGCTATGGTGCTGCCCTTGAATATCTTTCAGAGTATAGCCCATAACATTTAGGAAGTTCTCATTGGCATCCACGATCATTCCATCAAGCGTGAATTCAATAATTGCTTGAGATCTGCTTATAGCGTTGTATTTATCTAAAGACTTATCTGCGCGTTTGCGCTTAAAAAGAAAATTCATTTAAATGCACCCTTAAAATATTTTTTTCGTAATATACAAGAATTATACATTAGTACTTTTTAATATAAGGTTAAGCCATGAATACATTGGTACTATTCAATGTACGTAGAGAAGAATGACCATATTAAAGAGGATGCATTAAATGCCTCTGATGGACCATCGGCACGCTTTGTGCCCTTCTGACCACCGGGCCAAGAATGCCCGCCATCATATGTTATATAGTGCATAACATCAGCGTTGATAGGACAGTCAAACTTATCTACCTGATATAGTTGATACTTAGTCGTATTTGGACCACTTACTTCACAACCGTTATTAGCCGCCCAGAATGCCCCTTGATACGATATTGGTTTAAGGGGCGTGCCGTCCCACTGATTCTTGGCGCGCCCTCCAGTATGACCGCCATCTACGGGGATAGATTTATCAAGCACGCTATTTATAATTAGCATTGGCACAGCTTTATGTGGCATCACCTCGTCACCAAACAAGCCAGAGATAACGGGCGCCGCAGCCTTTAATTTATCAGGTCGTGCTGCGGCATAGTGATGCGTCATCATACCGCCATTAGATAGCCCAGTCATAAAAACGGCATCTGCATTTGCATCAAAGCGTTTTACAACGTCATCAATAACCGCGGTAAGAAAACCAACATCATCCGCCTGTGATTTCATGGCGTAAGCGCAGCAATGTTTTGCATTCCATGTTCTTAAATTCATGCGCCCGCGCGCGTTGCCATCAGGGAAAACGGCAATAAAACCTTCTTGCACAGCTAACTTATCGAAGCCAGTCATAGCCGCGGCGTTCTGACCATTTCCGCCGCCGCCATGCAGCACAATAACAACAGGCATATTCTTAGTTAGCTGATGCGCAGGATAGGCTGTGTAGTAGCTACGCGCCTTGCCATGATGCTTTATACTATGCGCGTTTAGTGCATTTGCAGCTGGTGCTGTAGCGCCGAATAAAGCTATAAGAATCAAATATAAGAAATAACGTAAACCGCACATAACACCCCCTTTAAACTGGAACACGCATACATATTAACAACGTGGATTCCTTGATTTCCCTTCGCTATACACAGGCATTCATGCCAACGCATTGAATAAACAATGAAAAAAATATACTATAAATATAAATTTAACTCATTTTTCTTACAATGGTGAGTATATAACTATTCTTTAATGGGTAATGAATGAATATAGAAAACATTGCGGATATAGAAAAACTTATTCGCTTAGATAGACAAGATGCGTCGTATAAAAAACTGCTTTTCGAAGCATTGTTAGATATGGATGTATATATTCTTGCTTCCACAGAATATGTGGCGAATAGCAATGATCCTAATTTAATCCCCGCCAATGAAAGCCGTCCACCCGATGCGGAAGACACGCATTTAGCGATCACCTTATGGGAAGATCAGGACGGAAATGCCGCAATACCGTTTTTCTCATCTATCGACATATTACAAAATGCGATTGAGAAAGAAGAAACCTATGTACGTCTGAATGCTGTTGAATTATTTGAATTGACGCAAGGGTCGAGCCTTGTGTTAAACCCAGTATCTGAATATAGCCGAAGTTTTAGCCCAGATGATGTACAAGATATATTAAAGCTGACGAATTAATTTAAGCGGCAGCCTTGTCTTCGAATAATCCTGCATCACGATCCGCCACAATACGCTTTAGACAATCTTCAAAACCATTCATCAAGAATGCACCCTCCTCTTCGGCGGCGACCTGAATCATCAAGTTCACATTCATATCAAAGATAGAGATTGTAAGCCCGTCTTTATCAATATCTTGTTTCATATCCGTAATATACCCGGCACGAAGTACGCGTTCACGATATTCGAGAGTATCATCACAAAAACAGTAAATACGTTTTTGCGGATAAGCGGCTTTTAATACGCGCAATGCAGCGTTGAAACCCGCAAACCAACCAACTTCAAATGCTGTACCACCATCAGGCTCAACACCACGGAAAGAATTTACATTGGCAATAATAGCATCACATGCAATCATTTGCTTAATATCCGCTGCATATATATCCGCACGAAATTCAGGGCCAAGCTCTTTTATTTCAAGATTGTTATCAAATGGATGTTGGGGCTCTAAGCCATAGCCACGGCAGATAGCCTTTTGCTCTTCAGCAAATTCAACGGCATCATTGCGAAAAATATCTGGGCCCGCTAGATAAACACTAACTTGTTTCATTATATTCTCTCCCTGTTTATTGCGTAAACAGCTTAGCAGGCTATGATATAAATGAAAATAGTGAAAATTCTTATCTAAGCGACGTTGTTTGAAAGGTTTGGCCCACCCCATAATAAGACTTCACCGTATTTACTGACTTATCTAAAGGCTCAACAAGGGCTTTATTCTTTGGTGCAAGAATATGATATACAGGCACATCATATAACAAGACCGTTTGGAAGCCACCTGCATTCTGCGTAACAAGATTTTGCATGACTTCCCCCATGTAACCATCACTGGCTAGAAAGCCATCAATATGGTGTCTGGTGAACATATCAGCCAACTGGGATATATTCTCAGCGTATTGAAAGTTTTGCTGCATTTTAGCTAGGCTTTGCATCGTCCAGTCTGAACCATAAAGCCCCGCAAAGTTATATTTAGCAAGTAGTGCTTTATCTTTTCTAATATCCACAGCGATCTCAGGGGTTGTAACAAGATAGCCTTTAAAATTTATCAATGGAGTCGGCACAAAAGGTAAATCGGGATAGTTCATAATTGCAGGCAATGAACGCCCCATTAGCGCATCAATTTGATCATTACTAACCATACGCATTAGACGATTATAAGGGTATTCTTCAAAGTTTACGCAGCCACCTATATTGCCATAAACTTCTGATAATGCCGTGATGTAAGGCTTTACAATATCGCGCTCTATATCTGCATAACCAATAGTAAAGCATTTCAATTCGTCAGCGTCTGCATGCACCATATTCGGCACTAACATATTAAATGAAATAAATAATATTAAAAAAAACTTTAATCTATATAATAAACTCATAATATTAGAATAATATAATACAATTAAAAGTTTATTAAAATATGTCAATTCAACTCATCAAATGTGACGGACATACCACAGCCGCATTGGCCACTTTCATTAGGGTTATTAATTAATACCTGCTCAAAGCCAAGGTCACCTTTACCAAAATCAATTGAGGTGCCAAGCAGACGGAACAGATCTATCGCATTAATATAAAAACCGAACTTATCATTTAAGGGAATATGATCCATCCCTTCTGTGTTTGTAACGACATCAATCATATATTCGCTGCCGCCACAGCCCTTCCCGTCTTTAATCCAGAAACGCACGCCCTTAATATCATCCGCAATTTTGTCAGATGATAGCTGACGCAAGAAATGTGTGCGGGCATTATCGGTAATGATGATTTCATCTCTGGTTAGCTCCACTTTTTTACACTCCTACTTATTACCTAAGTCATAAGACTGACCACAACCACAGGCGCCATTAAGGTTTGGGCCAGTTAGCTTAACAACTTGATTAATACCCTCTGTTGTTAAATCAAGCGTGCCGCCGGCAAAAACATGCATGTCTTTTTGATCTAGATATAATTTTAGGTCATCATTTATCATGACGTATGAATCTTGTGTGTTCTGCCCTTTATTCACGACATCAAATTTCAACTCTTGGCCACTACAGCCACCACGCAAGAAATACGCGCGCAGACCATCAACCATATTGTCGTTTACGGCCTTTTCCCAATGCCCCTTTAGTTTGGGCGTGATGGTTAGATAGTCCTCATTCAATTTAAACATTCTTACATTCTTCCCCAATGATATTTAGTTTTTAAGTAAACATATTCAATTGTAACTTGGCTGTTTCTGCCATAAAACTTGGGTCCCATGTTGGATCCCAGACTATTTCAACATCGACCGCACCGACCCTATCAATAGGAAACAGTGCTGACTGGACCATGCCAGGCATTTCCTGTGCCACCGGACAGCCTGGTGAAGTTAAAGACATTTGTACATAGACGTCATAATCGCCATTATCCATTTTTGTGAAGGCGAACTTATATATCAGGCCAAGTTCAAATATATTAACGGGAATTTCTGGGTCATAAACCTCACAGATGCTCTTATAGACATGCGGCCATAATTCATGTGATGCATCAAATTCACAATATGGTGGGATAGCAAGTGCATCATATTCATCACCACCGCCAAGCGCATTTTCAACCATATCTTTATCCGCTACTTGTTTCATTGCCATTCCCATTCTGTACTCTACCCTAATAATTTATAGGCCTTATGTAAGGCGTTAATAAACTGATCCACATCGCCTTGTGTGCTATATAGCCCCAATGACGCGCGGACTGTCCCATCAATACCAAAGCGTTCCATTAAAGGCATTGCACAATGATGACCCGAACGCACGGCAACGCCGCATTGGTCAAGGATTGTCGCAATATCCGACACATGCGCCCAATCAGCTGTAAATGATAATATCGGCGCTTTTTCTTCGCCGCTGACATCACCATAAAATGTTAAACCATCAATTTCATCCGCGCGCTTACGCATATAGCTATAGAGCGTTTGCTCGTGCGCGGCAATGGCATCCATACCAATGGCAGACACATAATCAATCGCCGCCGCAAGGCCAATGGTCTCAAGTATGGCTGGCGTACCTGCCTCAAAACGTGCTGGTGCTTGCTTATATGTAATACCAGACTTCAAGCTAACCGTCTCAATCATATCGCCGCCGCCTTGATATGGCGGCATAGTGTTGAGCAGATCTTCGTGCCCCCATAACACACCTATACCTGATGGGCCATATAACTTATGCCCTGTAAACACGATAAAGTCAGCGCCTGAAGCCTGCACATCAATCGCCCTATGAACAATGGATTGTGAAGCATCAATCAAAGTTACAACATTGCTATTCGCCGCTTTGATTTTGAGAATTAATGCATGTACATCATTCACCACACCAATAGCATTTGAAATATGTGTACAGGCAAAAAGCTTTGTTTTATCTGTAACCAATGAATCTATAGCGGTTATATCCAGCCGCCCATCATCAAGGACGGGAATATATTTAACGACTGCGCCCGTTGCTTCGGCAATCATCACCCAAGGAACTATATTCGCGTGATGTTCCATTTCAGTGATGAGGATTTCATCACCTGCCTGTAAATGACTGCGTCCCCAGCACTGCGCAACGAGGTTGATGGCCTCAGTCGTGTTGCGCGTGAAGATGATTTCATTATCACTCTGCGCCTTAATGAAGGCTGCGACAGTATGGCGTGCAGCTTCATAAGCTGATGTTGTTTTCTGTGAAAAATCATAAAGGCCACGATGAATATTCGCATAATGGCTACGCGCAACATCATCCATAGAGGCCAAAACAGCTTGCGGTTTTTGTGCGGATGCCGCGCTATCCATAAAAGCGACAGGCTTGCCAGCATTATTCAAGGCTGGAAAATCTACGCGCCACGGATTAGTGTTTTGGTTATTCACCTGTTGTAAGGGGAAGCCCATCTTTCACCTCCTCCAAAAACGCAGCTACGAGCATAGCGCGCGCGTCTTCATACGGAATGCCGCGTGAGCGTGCATAAAACAACGACTTTTCATCCATAGCGCCACACGTTGCGCCATGCGCACATTTAACTTCATCAGCATATATCTCAAGCTCTGGCTTGGCATGCATAGACGCTAACGGCGACAGGAGCAAAGCCTTGGAGCTTTGTGAGCCATCAGTATAGTCCGCACCTTTGGCAACATAAACCTTACCTTGGAATACGCCCGTTGCTTTATCATGCAAAACATTGCGGACAATTTGGTCGGATGTGCATGATTTAACATTGTGATACATGCATGTTGTAAGGTCGATATGTTGATCTGCTCCTACATCAGCTGATGAGCGCACGGATGCATGTGCGCCCTCGCCCTCAAATACAATATGGTATTGGTTACGGAACATATGTGCGCCCTTGTTAAGGGTCAAGCCATAATAACGCGCATCACGCCCTAGGGTCACAGCCGTATTTTGTACATAGGCAGCTTTTAATGAATCATCTTGATTGCGTGTATGCACAAGCTCCGCATTATCTTCCAGCACAATCTGCGTAACCCAATTTTTGAAATAGGCATGGTCATTTGTTTCGTGCTGATGCTGCTCGTCCATCACCAAACGTGAATTACGACCGACCCGAATAAGAATACGCTCCGCATTATAGGTATTATCTTTATTTACCGTTTTAAGTAGTAGAGCTTGATTGACAGATGTGTTCGCCGGAATATCAATGACCCAGCCTTGAACATTCTGTAGATCATTCAAATACCAGAATGCGTTGTCATCTTTAATTTCGTCGCTTTGTGGCGCTGTGGCGCAGAGTAAGTCCTGCACCCATTGCTCAGAAATCATATCTTTTATAGGCTTAACGAAGCTTAGATCTCCATGCCAAATATCTGTTAACGCAGCAGGCGCAAGATCCATCTTTTTAAGGACAGGATAGAAATTACTATATTTCCAGCGTTCTAATTTTGGATATGGAACGCCATATTGCGTGAATAGGTTATGCGCAAGTTTTTGCTTTTCAGCCACCGCCGCAGGTAAATCATTCGCCGCATTTTGTGCAAGCGCAATGATCGGCGCAAAAATTTGTGCCGTTTCTGCCTTATAATATACAGTTTCTTTTATAGCCGAAGCGTTACTCATTTTAAGCGGCCTCTCCTACAAATTTGGCGTAACCTTCTTCTTCCAAACGCAAGGCTAGTTCTGGCCCGCCAGTTTCAACGATACGTCCATCAGCAAGGACATGCACGACGTCTGGCTTAATATAATCAAGCAAACGCTGATAGTGCGTAATCACAAGGAAGCTGCGCTGTTCATTACGAAGCGCATTCACCCCGTCTGCGACAACGCGCAATGCATCAATATCCAAACCAGAATCCGTTTCATCCAAAACAGCGAATGTAGGCTCCAACATCGCCATTTGTAAAACTTCATTACGTTTCTTTTCACCACCAGAACAACCTTCGTTCAATGCACGTTTTAGCATATCATCGGATACACCCAGCGTTTTGGCCAATGGCTTTATTTTCTTTAAGTATGCGAGGCTGTCTAGCTCATCTTCGCCGCGTAATTTACGCTGCGCGTTTAACGCCGTACGCATAAATGTATTCATCGGCACACCTGGAATTTCCAACGGGTACTGAAACGCCATAAACACGCCTTCAGCAGCGCGCTCTTCTGGTTCAAGATCTAGCAAATTTTTACCATTCATGAGGATTTCACCGTCCGTGACCTCATATTCTTCTCGCCCAGCAATTATACTCGCCAATGTTGACTTACCTGCGCCGTTAGGGCCCATAATCGCATGCACTTTCCCTGCCTCAATCTCAAGGGATAATCCTTTGATAATCTCTTTTTCTTCTATTCTGGCATGCAGGTTTTTAATTGAAATCATAATTTACACCTTAGCTTATCTATTTAAGTGGCAACTGCACCACAAATGAATATAAAGTTTTTGCTTCATCACCGAAGAAGCGATCCAAGAAATCTAACTTGAGTAGCGTTCCTAATATTGGGTCATATACTGCGTCATATGTACAACCAAGAACTGCACAGCCAACACCTGCAAGAATCCCTAAAACACCCATTGCATATAATGGTGCGGCCATGCCAATCATGACTTTGCGGTAATTATCATCTTCTGGATCAGTTTTAAAAAACAGATACGTGAAGAAGATATACGTTATTAAAAGCGCAATATATAAAACATGAAAGAAGTTCGCCTCTGGCATGAACTCCGCACCGACTGACACCGCATCAAGATAAAGCAAACGGCCACGCATCATCAAAATCGAGAATGCGGCAAACACAAAAAATAACAAAGCGATAAAAAACTTTTTAATCATCATTCTATCCTTGGTTTATCCTACACTTCCTTCAAGACTTACGCCGACAAGTTTCTGTGCCTCAACCGCAAACTCCATGGGCAAGTTCTGCATAACTTCACGGCAGAAGCCATTAACAATTAAGGCCACAGCCTCTTCCTCGTTTAAGCCGCGCTGACGGCAATAGAAAAGCTGTGCATCAGCAATCTTTGATGTTGTCGCCTCGTGCTCCAAAACGGCGCTGCTATTCTTACTATCTATATAAGGTACTGTATGCGCGCCACATTCCTTCCCAATTAGCAAGCTATCGCATTGCGTAAAGTTACGCGCCCCTTCTGCACCGGGCAGGACTTTCACCTGACCTCGATAGGTTTGGTTTGATTTACCTGCACTGATCCCTTTAGAGATAATACGTGATTTCGTATTTTTACCCATATGAATCATTTTTGTGCCTGTATCCGCCTGCTGTTGATTATTCGTTATTGCTACAGAATAAAATTCACCGACGCTGTCGTTACCTTTTAGGATGCATGATGGGTACTTCCATGTGACAGCCGATCCTGTTTCAACTTGCGTCCATGAAATTTTGGAACGGTCACCTGCGCATATACCACGCTTAGTTACAAAGTTATAAATACCGCCTTTACCGTCTTCATCACCAGGGTACCAGTTTTGAACAGTCGAATATTTTATCTCCGCATCTTCAAGTGCGATAAGTTCTACCACTGCCGCATGTAATTGACGTTCATCACGCATAGGCGCGGTGCAGCCTTCTAAGTACGAAACGTAAGAGCCCTTATCAGCAATAATCAATGTACGCTCAAACTGACCCGTATTAAGTTCATTGATACGGAAGTAAGTTGAAAGTTCCATCGGGCAGCGCACCCCCGGTGGGATATAAACAAAACTACCATCCGTAAACACGGCGCTGTTGAGGCATGCATGTTTGTTATCGTGAAACGGAACAACTGATCCCATATATTTACGCACTAGCTCAGGGTGTTCTTTAACGGCCTCTGAAATTGAGCAAAATATAATACCTTCTTCCGCAAGCTTATCTTTATAGGTTGTACCAACAGAGACCGAGTCAAACACAGCATCGACGGCTACACCTGCCAGAATCTCACGTTCACGCAGAGGAATACCAAGCTTCTCATATGTCTCAAGAAGTTTTGGGTCAACTTCATCTAATGACTTTGGTTGGTTAGCCATTTTGGGTGCCGCGAAATAATATGCGTCCTGATAATCAATTTCAGGAATATCCAGTTTTGCCCATTTCGGGTCTGGCATCGTCTCCCAGTGACGATAGGCTTTTAAGCGCCATTCAAGCAACCATTCAGGGTCACCCTTTTTGGCAGAAATAAAACGAACAATATCTTCGTTCAAGCCTTTGGGCGCTTTTTCAGATTCAATATCCGTTACAAAGCCTGCCTTATATGTTTTTAAAGCATCAATATGGGATTTGATTTCCGTGTTATCTGGTGCAGTATCACTCATTCTCTTATCTCTATTGTTTTTGCCTTGTCTAGTACACCGGCTAAACTAAAACTGTTCAGTGTATTCAAAACAGCCTTGTTAATTTCCGTCCAGCCACCATCCATGGGGCATATTTCTTTATTTGCGCATTCATGGGTAATACAGCTCGCACAATCCGTTAGTGAAATATCACCTTCTATAATTTCAATGACCTTTGTGAGCGACACAGCCTCATAATCACCATTAACTTGATAGCCACCTTTAACACCGCGCGTCGATGTAACAAGGTCACTTGCGGAAAGCTGCTTTAATATCT
Organism: Alphaproteobacteria bacterium; assembly: GCA_002690045.1. Lineage (GTDB taxonomy): Bacteria > Pseudomonadota > Alphaproteobacteria > Micavibrionales > Micavibrionaceae > UBA2705. Next base: position 55,794 of record NZDE01000011.1, read on the forward strand.
TGGATGTTGTCGGTTCAGGAATGCCTGTAACTTCTGCTAAAACAGATGCAGAAAAGCTGCGCGTTTTATTTTTGTATAAAACACTTAACAAAGTAATTGCATAGTCTGTCAATTTTGATAGTTTAATCATATCAATTCACGCAGTTTAGCCTATTTAATTCCTGGCCTTGTATCGCATTTTCTCCTTATTATATCAAGCATTGTTTTATATAGTACTAATTTTGTACCATTTCAATAAAAACAATCGTATAAAATGCAATCTATTATTAACATAAATTTAAACCTGCTCCGCTATGATGACCTTAGTGAGAGACAATAATACTGGTTAGTGAGGAAAAAATTATGTTGAGATCAGGTGATACATTTAAAACAGCAGCACGCAACGGCATTGCTATGAATGCATTTGGATTAGGCGCAACAGGCGCATTACAAGTTGGTAATTTCGCGCTTACAGACGCGCCAGAGGCTGCACCAGCGCAAAACATTGCCAATAAACTTTAATTAGCATTTTTTAATAATTTGGGTTTTATCAAGTTTTGTATACATATTCCACAAACTTGATATTTAGGAAAGCTAATTGGGCCAAAACTTGATAAAATACTCAATTAAATTATTGCATATTTTGTGGTATAATAGTAAACTGTGTATAACTTTTAAGGATAACCTATGAAAATAGATTTTAACGGAGCAACGACCTTGAGCAAATTAGTCGCCCTAACAGCTGCACAAAATGAGCAAGTAAATGCAAATGCGAGTTTCCTACAGCGCGCCGAACAAAAATTTGGTGATAAGCTTAGCAATCAGCAAACTGCTACATTTGACGTACGTGCAGGCCTGTAAATAAACAAAAACAACGGCACGCGCCCACTTTGCGTGCCTTTATGCTGTATCCCCTACGGCATTTTTATCATTTTGATAATTAATTTAAGTTTCTATTTAGTTGATACAAAGCGAATATCGCTGTTTTTATCCTGTGCGTCTTGTAGATGCCATGCATTGCGCGCAAGGAAAACAGGATCTTCGTCGTGGTCATAGCCTATTGCGCTGCCACTTGCATCTATAAAGGCTTTTAACTTCTTAGGATCATCACTTTCAACCCAACGCGCTGTATACAAGCTTGTTGCCTCAAACTTTGCGGGTACGTTAAATTCCGTACGGATGCGGTCGATGAGTACATCAAACTGCAATGTTCCGATTACACCAACAATATAATAAGATTCAATTGCCGATTTAAAGATACGGGCAGCCCCCTCTTCGGCAATCTGTTCCAAGGCACGCGCCAAATGTTTCGCCTTCATAGGGTCTTCAGGGACACAGCGCTGCATTATTTCAGGAGCGAAGCTTGGAATACCTGTGAAATGCAAATCTTCGCCCTCGGTCAAGCCGTCACCAATGCGTAAGTTACCATGGTTAGGGATGCCGATAATATCACCGGCAAAAGCGTATTCAGCCATTTCACGGTCTTGCGCAAAGAACATTTGCGGTGAATGAAGCGTAATATTCTTACCTGAACGGACATGTTTTAACTTCATGCCGCGGCGGAAAGAACCTGAACATATGCGCGCAAACGCCATACGGTCACGGTGCTTTGGGTCCATATTTGCCTGAATTTTGAAAACGAAGGCGTTTACCTTCTTCTCATCTGGTTGAATTTCGCGTTCCTGAGTCGCTTGAGGACGCGGTGCAGGCGCAAAACTCTTCACGCCCCCCAAAATTTCACGGACACCGAAGCTGTTGATTGCTGAACCACAATAAACAGGGGTCATATGCCCCTCTAAATAACTTTGGTGGTCAAACTCACTATACACGCCGCGGATCATTTCAACTTCTTCACGTAGCCTTTCAGCTAAGTCCGCAGGTAGAAGCTCATCAATTTTAGGATCATCTAGGCCATTACAAGTAATTGCATCAGAGACGCTATCGCCTTTGCCGCGTTCAAACATGATAAGCTGATCATTAAAGATGTCATAACAGCCTTTAAAGTCACGCCCCATGCCGATTGGCCAACTCGCAGGCACGACATTTAACTGTAGCTTGTCTTCAATCTCATCAAGCGTTTCAAAAAGGTCACGTCCATCACGGTCGAGTTTGTTGATAAATGTAATGATTGGAATATCACGAAGGCGACAGACCTCAAAAAGCTTCAATGTTTGCGCCTCAATACCTTTCGCAGCATCAAGCACCATGATTGCGCTATCGACCGCAGTTAATACGCGATAAGTATCCTCGGAGAAATCTTCGTGACCTGGCGTATCAAGCAGGTTATGCATGATGTCATCATATTCAAATGTCATCACAGATGATGCCACAGAAATCCCGCGCTCTTGCTCCACCTTCATCCAGTCAGATGTTGCGCGACGACGGTCACCACGTGCTTTTACTTGCCCTGCAAGCTGAATAGCACCACCGAATAACAGCAATTTTTCGGTTAATGTTGTTTTACCGGCATCAGGGTGCGAAATAATCGCATATGTGCGGCGTGGGCTGTGGTTCTCATTTGCAGGCATTGTTGTTACTTACTCTATATTGATCTGAACATTTGGCTTATAAACGAAGTTTGTGTAAATCTCAAGTCATGTTAAGAAAGTCATCATTATCAAACGGGTTCAAAAACTCATTTAATTCAAACTCAATAACCCATAAATCTGGGTCCATTGATATTTCGCCTTGGATATATTGATCCGCTTCGCTTTCATGCTTTATACCGTCTTCAAAGACGTTATACCACTTTAATTCACCATCCATATCGCGCATTTGTCCGTATAAACATGCGCCCTGACCAGCAACATAAACCTTACACAATATGGCACAGCCATCATGCCCGCCTGTATTAACAATGTAATAAGGTACACCCGCAATATTACAGCGGTGCAAAAGACCATCAATTATAAGTTTGGTTTGCTGGCGGACAGTTTCAAACATCGGCTTTACTTAAGCCTTTTTCTTGTGCCCATAAACTTCAAGGCGGTGATCGACTAAGTCATATCCTAACTCTGCTGCGACCTTACGTACGATGGCCTCAACTTCACTATTTTCAAACTCAACGACTTCGCTAGTCTCTGTGTCAATAAGATGGTAATGATCATCAATATTCACATCATAACGGGAAAAGCTTTCATTGAAATCATGACGGATAACGAGGTCAAGCTCATCTAACAAATTCATGGTGCGGTAAACTGTCGCCAAAGAAATAGACGAATCCTCAGCCTTTGCGCGCTCATAAACCATCTCAACTGATAAATGGTTATCTGAATTTTCAAGGACACTTATAATAACTTTACGCTGCCCTGTCATTTTTAGGCCTGCGGCTATACATCTGTCTTGCAAAGTCTTGCCCATGTTTAAATGCCTTTTTATCTATTGTTATTTGAAACGGTTAATATCGTCAGGATTGTGCAGTACACGCTGTTCCGGCAAGTAAAGCGTAACGACCGTACCCATTCCTTCGTCTGATTTCAAGAACAATTCACCGCCATGCAGCTCCATCATTGCTTTCGCAAGCGGTAAACCGAGCCCTGTACCTTGTTGGTTTTTCGCAGCCAATGTGGAATCCTTCACCTGACCAAATGGTTCAAGCGCTTCTTTAACGCGGTCTTTGGGAATGCCGACACCATCATCTGATACGACTATTTGCATACCGCCATTATCAACAACTTCAACCTTAACAAAAATATGGCCGCCGCGTTCACAGAATTTTACGGAGTTACTAATCAAATTAATAAGAACCTGACGGATCAAACGAGAATCTACATATATTTTAGGTAGATTATCTGGCACTTCGTCATCAAGCTCTATACCGCTGCTAAACGCGCGCGAAGCCATCATACGCATAACAGATTCCATTAGACCTGCTAAATCAACGGGCTCCTCATCTAGCTCCAAACGCCCAGCTTCAATTTTAGACATATCGAGCACTTCGTTGATGATTTCCAATAAGTGACGCGCACTTAATAGAACATCCCCCATATATTCTTTGTATTTCTCATTAGCGAGCGCGCCGAATGTTTCATTGAGCATAAGCTCACTAAAACCGATAATCGCATTGAGCGGCGTGCGCAACTCATGCGACATATTGGCAAGGAATGAGGATTTTGCATGGTTAGCAGCATCCGCCTGTTCCTTCGCAACATGGAGCGATACCTCCATCTGCTTACGCATGGTGATATCCATCAAATTGGTCACTTGAAAACGCCGACGCTGCGAAAGTTCAAGCGTAGCTGTGGTAAAGATTACGTTAGCAATTGTACCGTCCTTACGGATCAACTTCATCTCACCGCTCGAACGTTCACCCGATACGATATAGTTTTCATGATTATCCCGTGCCAAGCGGCGCTCATCCGGCGTAAGGAGCATGGCAAAGTCATAGCCGATAATATCATCCCGTTTCCAGCCATAATTACGCACAAAGCTGTCATTCACACGGACGATACGGCCATTATGATCGGTCACGACAATACCAATCTCACTCACATCAAAGATAGATGTTAGAAGGCTGATCGCATCATCACGTTCACGCTGGAGTATAGATTCATCCGAAGCATCAGGCTGCGCCATAATGTCTAAATATGTAACATTGCCATGCTCATCCAATAATGGATTAATCCAAAAACCATGCACACGGATACTGCCCGGTAAATTTGGCAATGCCTGTATAGTCACGGGTACTTTCTGGCCAACGCAAACCTCAAAAGATTGATTAAAATGACGTGCGTTTTCGCTATCCATAAAATCATCAACCGATTTGCCCATAATAGTTTCACGGCGGCGGTCAAAATATTCTAATGCGCGGTTGTTAATCTCAACGACTTTAAATTCATCACCCTCAACCGAAACCAAGAATCTTGGTACGGGCATAGTGTCAAATAGGCTTTTATGGTCGATGATAATGTCTGTCATATAATTATTATTGTTTTATTTATCCATTATACCGTGCCGAAGCTACGGTCACCTGCATCGCCCAAACCTGGGACAATATATGCGTTTTCATTTAAGTGGCTGTCTAAGGCTGCAGTGTAAATTTTTAACGCAGGATACTTGTCCTGCATTAACTTCACACCTTCTGGGGCAGCTACAAGCACCACAAATTTTACCCGCGCCATATCAGCGCCTTTGGCTTTAATCATATCTAGTGCAAGCGCCGCAGAATGCCCCGTGGCAAGCATTGGATCAACCAAAAGCACATCACGGCCCGCTAAGTCAGGTAGCTTATTTAAGTATTCAACGGCCTCTAATGTATCATGGTCACGATACATACCAATATGCGCAACACTGGCTTCGGGTAGTACATCTTCTAATCCATCAGCCATAGCGAGCCCTGCGCGTAATATAGGTACAATCACAGGAAATTCATTCTTAAGCACAGGTGCATCAAAACGTTCAAGCGGCGTTTCCACAGACTGCGTAGCACGCGGCAAATCCTGTGTAACGCTATACGCCATCATTTGGGCGATATGTTTAACGTTTTGTCGAAACATACGCTTATCCGTATTAATCGCACGAATTTCTGAAAGACGATGGTCTATAACTGGGTTATCTGCAACCCACAAATTGTCAAAATCTGCATGTTTATGCATCTTTATTCTCCTGCATAAATAATTCGAGGGCGCTGACTTCCTTATGGATCACTGATGAGGGGTCATCACCTTGAAGGCGCTGCACTTCTAAACGCATATGCTTGATTAAATGATCAATCTTATCACCCGGAACAGGCTCTGACGCACAGAATAAAAGCTTACTGGTCGTATTATCTAATATCTGATCCAAGCGCTTATAAAAACGAATGCCGCCATCACTATCTGTTTCTTTTAGCATTACGGCGAACTCATTATCAGACAGGACATATGCATCATCAAATACACGCATACATTTTTTAATGCCCGCGGCCGTAGCAAAGAAGTCTTGTGTGCTGCGCCCTTTTACATCCTGATCATCAGTTGCTTTTAATGTCACAAGCCCCAAGACAAAGCTTGAGCCATGACGCGCACGACGCTCAATTTCTATTTCAAAGTCTTTGACAAGTTGTGCCTGCGCATTAAGGCCTGAGCGAATAATTAAATCTTCTTGGTCACCATCATTATCAAGATTAGCCTGCACCATCTGGTCACAAATGCTGGTAATGGCCTTATTTAGCCTTTCAAGGACAGCGTAAGATTGTTCTGTATTAATTTTTGGCGTATCAATAAATTCATTGGCCAGCTTAATAACCTCCTCAACCTGCACAATCATATCATCATAGAAATTTTGCTGATCAGATGATGATGTCGATGAGTTTTGCAGCCAGTCTAATAAAATATAAGGCGGCTTAATAACTTCATTACCCTTAACATAGGCATGAAAGACCTGCATATACCAATCCAGCAGCTTTTTAATAATCAGCGCGACATGATCTGCACTGGTGTTAACCTTATTCATTACGACCTCAATTTAAAAGAAGCGCAGATACGATTAATATCTGCGCTTCAAAAATAACACATAACACATTGTTATGATAGTTTCTTCTTAAGAAGCTCGTTGACCATTTGCGGGTTCGCCTTACCTTGGCTTTCCTTCATAACCTGTCCAACAAAGAAGCCAAACAATTTATCCTTACCGGATTTATATTGTTCAACCTTATCTTGGTTGTCTGCAATTACTTTATCAATAATCGCCTCAATAGCGCCCGTATCTGTGACTTGCTTCAAGCCTTTTTCTTCAACAATCTTTTCAGGATCAGCGCCACTTTCATACATTTCAGCAAAAACATCCTTAGCGATACGGCCTGAAATTGTGTTGTCTTCAATCAAACCGACAAGCTTACCTAGATTTTCAGATGTAATTGGCGATTCCTCAATTGTCTTACCATCTTTATTCAAAATACCAAGCAATTCATTGATAACCCAGTTTGCTGCTAGCTTAGCATCACGATCATTTGCAACAGTTTCAAAATAATCTGCACGTGAACGAGACGAAATCAAAACACTCGCATCATAAGCACCAAGGCCATAGCTATCCATGAAACGGTGCTTCTTCTCATCTGGCAATTCAGGCAATGTTTTCTTGATATCATCAACATAACCTTGTTCTAATTCCAGTGGCAGCAAGTCTGGGTCAGGGAAATAACGGTAATCATGTGCATCTTCTTTGGAGCGCATAGAGCGTGTGACGTTTTGCGCAGGATCCCAAAGGCGTGTTTCCTGATCAACGCTGCCGCCATCTTCAAGTAATTCAATTTGACGACGAGATTCATAATCAATAGCCGCCTGTGCCGCTTTGATTGAGTTTACATTTTTTATCTCGCAGCGCGTGCCATATTCGGTCTCGCCCACTTTACGGACTGAGATGTTTACATCGGCGCGCATTGAGCCTTCGTCCATGTTACCATCACATGTACCAAGGTAACGCAAAATCATACGCAACTTTGTTAAATAAGCACCTACTTCAATACCATCGCGCAAATCTGGCTCTGATACAATTTCCATCAATGTGTTGCCTGAACGGTTCAAGTCAACATATGACTTTGTTGGGTGTTGATCGTGAATAGATTTACCAGCATCTTGTTCAAGGTGCAGGCGTGTAATGCCAACTTTCTTAACTTCACCATTTGGCAAGTCAATTTCGATTTCACCTTCCCCAACGATTGGGTGAAGATATTGTGAAATCTGGTAGCCTTGCGGCAAATCAGGGTAAAAATAATTTTTACGCTCAAAAACAGAATAAAGGTTAATTTTTGAATTTAAGCCTAGGCCAGTACGCACAGCTTGTTCAACAGACTTCATGTTTAACACGGGCAGCATGCCGGGCATCGCTGCATCAACCAATGACACTTGTGTATTTGGCGCTGCGCCGAATGCAGTTGCCGCACCTGAGAATAGCTTAGATTCTGTGATGGCCTGTGCATGGACTTCAAGCCCGATCACCATTTCCCAATCACCTGTGTTGCCTCTAATAATTTCAGCCATTTTTATTTCCTTACAAAGACTTATCTTAAGTTTCTATCTTATAAAATTAACGCCACTGCATGAATGCAGGTTGGATACAGGCTTGAATGCCTGTTCTGACATAATTTTGGTATACAGGGGAACGTATAAACGATTCTTCCGGCGTATATTCCGCGTTCATTTCCATACCAGTATAGTGCCCAACAATATCATTCGCGCCACGTTCACGAAGCATGCGGCCAGCTATGTCTCCAACGCAAGAACAATAGGCAGGAAAGCTGCGTATACGATTATCGTGTGAACGTGTTTCCAAACATTTAGCGTAACCCAAGGTACGTATTGCTGTATCCATACAAGGTACAGCTACATCTTGAACGTATTTAATTAAAGACATTTCGAAATACGGATCGCCACGCTTAATTTTACCCAATGCGGCCTCAAGCTCACCATTAGTCATGACTTGCCCTATTGTAACAGATGCACATGTGCAAAACTCATCATGTGTGTCTGGTGAAAAACCGACAGGAAGGTGATTTGTACAATTTCTGTAAAACTTTCTGGCTTCAGAAGCACTGACTGGCGCATTACGGTCAACCTCGCCAACTGGCCCTTTAATATCAAGGCCAACCGAACCCGCCTTATTTTGCGCCTGAACGTTCGTGGCTAGTGCCAACCCAATACAAAGTAATCCTACAAATAAAAGCTGTCTTAGCTTAAATAACAAAGTCATTATGCTGCCTTATTCATCAAAAATTGTGGTTTCGCCTTAAATGCAGATGCGCGCTCCAAGAAACGACATGTACGCAGAATGGACGCCTCGTCAAATGGGCGTCCGATAACCTGCAAACCAAGTGGGAGACCACGTGAGTCCAAACCTGCAGGGACGGACATCCCCGGAAGCCCTGCCATATTCACAGTAACTGTGAATACATCATTCAGATACATCTTGATTGGATCATCTTCATTCTCACCAATCGCGAAAGCAGATGATGGTGTTGCCGGCGTAAGAATAACGTCAACTTGCTCATAAGCTTTTTTAAAGTCATCCTGAATCAAGCGGCGTACTTTTTGTGCCTGCAGGTAATAGGCATCGTAGTAGCCCGCAGAAAGAACATATGCACCGACCATGATACGGCGTTTAACTTCATCACCAAAGCCTTCAGCGCGTGTTTTGCGGTATGTTTCTTGTAGATCCTGACCATCCACGCGTAGGCCGTAACGAACGCCATCATAACGCGCAAGGTTTGATGACGCTTCAGCTGGTGCAATAATATAATATGCAGGCAGTGCGTATTTTGTGTGCGGCAATGAGATATCAACAATCTCAGCGCCCTCAGAGCGAAGCCATTCAATGCCCTGCTCCCACATTGCGTTAATTTCAGCAGGCGTTTCATCTAGTCGGTATTCTTTTGGAATACCAACTTTAAGGCCTTTAACACCTTGGTCAATCAACGCAGGAAAGTCTGGCACTTCCAATTTCGCGGATGTACTGTCTTTCGGGTCGTAACCGGACATTGACTTAAGCATGTGCGCACAATCTTCAACGCTACGGCCAAATGCACCTGCTTGGTCAAGAGATGATGCGAACGCAACAACGCCCCAACGTGAACAACGACCATAAGTTGGGCGGATACCTGCAACACCGCAGAATGCTGCAGGCTGACGAATTGAACCGCCTGTATCTGTACCTGTTGTTAGCATTGCAATATTTGCTGCTACAGCCGCCGCAGAACCGCCAGATGAACCACCTGGCACAAGATCAGCATCGCTATCATTCGCTTTCCACGGATTTACAACATTACCGTAGTAAGATGTTGTATTTGATGAGCCCATGGCAAATTCATCAAGGTTTGTTTTACCAAGCATAACTGCACCATCAGCAAATAATTTACTCGTGACGGTCGATTCATATGTTGGGATAAAGCCTTCAAGAATTTTTGAGCCTGCTGTAGTTTGCACACCTTCTGTACAGAACAAATCCTTAATACCCGTTGGAATGCCATCTAATGGTAACTCTGTGCCTGCTGCGTAACGTTTGTCACTTTCAGCCGCCTGTTTAAGGGCAATTTCAGGTGTTTCAACAATATAAGCATTCAAATGGCGCGCCTTATCCATCGCATCCAAATGTGCCTGTGTTAATTCAACGGCAGAAAACTCTTTGTTTTTCATGCCAGCTAGTGCTTCTGATACACTTAACGCTGTTAAATCTGTCATCTTATTTCTCTCACAAACCTAAATTACTCGACAACTTTGCTCACAACAAAAAAGCCTTCTTGGCTATCTGGTGCGTTTTTCAAAACTTTATCTACGATACCGCCATCATTAGTAACATCCTCACGCAGTGGGCATGGTATGTCATTGACGCTTGAAAGCGGCTCAACATTATCTGTATTAACTTCAGACAACTGCTCAACGAAACCTATGATGCCTTCAAGTTTTTTACCAACAGCATCAATCTCACTATCTTGAACTTCAATTTGTGCCAAACGGGCAACTTTACGAACTGTATTTTGATCCATTACAGACATGTCAATTTCTCTTAAACTTTCTCTCTTTTATAATTGCTTACCAAGGAAATTTATAATAAGCAGAATAAAGAAGTACAAGGAAAAGCACAATAAGGCAAGCATGGAAATTGAGGAATTAATACCTAAACTACAGAAAAATGACCGTCTGTTAGGTTTAGACCCTGGTAAGAAGACAATTGGTGTCGCTATGGCGTCCCTCGCCCTTGGCGTTGCCACCCCGCTTGAAACGATTATCCGCAAGAAATACAGCGTAGATATTATACGCCTGCAAGCCCTGATTAAAGAATACGAAATACGTGCACTAATTGTTGGGTTGCCGCTAAATATGGACGGCAGCGAAGGCCGCCGCACACAATCCGTCCGCGACTTTGCTACAGCCTTACAGCGCGACATTCCAAACATACACATTGCCTTTTGGGATGAGCGCCTATCCACACATCATATGGAAAGCTTCTTAATTGAACAAGCCGATTTGTCACGCAACAAGCGCGATCAAGTCATCGACAAACTCGCCGCGCAGCATATATTACAGGGCGCCGTAGATTATCTAGAAGACAGAGTTTAAGCGGCATCTACTTCCGTATTAAATATATGTGGGAAGTCGAGTTCCGTATATGCCATACCGTTTACGGTGTTCGATAGAATATTTAACGTGACATTCGCCGCTATCTCAAAAAGCTCATCAACCGTTATGCCGAAGGCCCTTGCCTTTTGTAGGACCTCACCGCCCGGATGGCCATGATGGGCATTAAGTTCAATAGCAATTTCAAGTATTGCGCGTTCTTTGAAGTCCATTGATAGACCAGATTGCGCAGAACGCAATTCATCATCAGGTATGCCTAATGACCGACCAATAGCCGTATGCGCCGCCAAACAATAATCACAATTATTATGGCTTGCGACCGCAATAGCGATTTTTTCCTGTGTTTCGCGTGGTAGAACACCACCATGCAAAGTCTCTGATGTGCTAAGGTAAACTTCCATCGCCGCTGGTGAATTGGCTATAGTGTTAAAAAAATTGGGCACAAGCCCCATTTCATTTTCCACGGCCTCAAGCATCATTTTAACTTTGCCTGTGGCTTCTCTATAGCTTAGGGGTTTTACAAGGTACATTGCCTTATCCTTTCATTTAAAACCCTTAAACCTTATAGTCACCCTCTTATCTCTATTCTAACATTTTACGAAACAGCCAAACAAATAGATTAAAATCGAATTTTAGATAATCTTAACTTCCCGCTAACCTAAATTTTTAGCCTGTGCAGTGCATTATTCCCTTGACAATGCACGGTCAATCCTTATATATACGCTACTTCGTATGAAATCGCTCCGAAGTGGCTATATGCCTGCCACATTGGGCGTACAAAAGCAAATCGCTTTATTTAAAACACTAAACTTATAGGAAAAGGCAAAAACATGTACGCAGTTATTAAAACTGGTGGAAAACAGTATAAAGTCCAAAAGGATGATGTGATCCGCGTTGAAAAATTGGATGCGGAAGCAGGTAAAAGCATTACGCTTGACCAAGTTCTTATGCTTAACGATGGTAAAAAATCAACTATCGGCGCGCCTGTCGTTGCTGGTGCAAAAGTAACAGCAGAAGTTCTTGAACAAACACGTGGCGAAAAAGTGATCGTTTTCAAAAAGAAACGTCGTCAAAACTATCGCCGTAAGAAAGGCCATCGCCAAGATCTTACAGTGTTGAAAATCAAAGACATTAAAGCGGCGTAATAGCGTCAGATATAAATTTAAGAGAATTTAAGGAGATACATCATGGCACATAAGAAAGCTGGTGGTAGTTCTAAGAACGGAAGAGACTCGGCGGGCCGCAGACTGGGCGTCAAGCGTTTCGGTGGTGAAGACGTTTTGGCAGGTAACATTATCGTGCGTCAGCGCGGTACAAAATACCTTCCAGGTAAAAACGTTGGCCTAGGTAAAGACCACACAATTTTTGCACTTATCGACGGTCAAGTATCGTTCACACGTGCAAAAGGCAACCGCCCAGTGGTAAACATCGTTCCTGCGAACGATGCAGGCGTTGCTGCAAAAGCTGCTGAATAAGCATCTTTATAGAAATTTACAATAAAGAGGCTTATTGCTAGCCTCTTTTTTTGTGTTTAAGACGAGTAGTCATAATGAAGTTTTTAGATCAAGCAAAAATCTACGTTAAAAGCGGCAATGGCGGCCCCGGCTGTATGTCATTCCACCGCGAAAAATACGTTGAATATGGCGGCCCTGACGGCGGTAACGGCGGCAAAGGCGGCGATGTATATTTTCATGCTGTATCAAATCTAAACACGCTTATCGACTTTCGTTATACGCAGCACTTCCGCGCGGAATGCGGGCATAATGGTGCGGGTCGCAATAAAACAGGCCGCGGCGGTGAAGATATTATCATTAACGTCCCTGTCGGCACGCAGATCATTGATGAAGATAAAGAAACTATATTGCTAGATATGGTTGAAGAAGGACAAACAATCCTTTTCCTTCGCGGCGGTGATGGCGGTTTTGGTAATGCACATTATAAAAGCTCGACCAACCAAGCCCCGCGAAAAACCACACCGGGCTGGTCTGGTGAAGAACGCGCAATATGGCTGCGCTTAAAGCTTATTGCAGATGTTGGCTTACTTGGTATGCCTAATGCAGGCAAATCAACATTCTTGTCAGCGTGCTCACGCGCAAACCCCAAAATTGCGGATTATCCATTCACGACATTGCATCCTAATTTGGGCGTTGTACGTCGTCATGGGCATGAATTTGTTATTGCCGATATTCCGGGTTTGATTGAAGGTGCATCCGAAGGTCAAGGTCTTGGTCACCGTTTCCTTGGTCATGTTGAACGCTCGGCCATTTTGCTGCACCTCATTGACATTACGCAGGATAATCCCGCCGAAGCATATAAAACAATCCGTGAAGAATTAGCTTCTTACGGCACTGAACTTGCCGAAAAAGAAGAAATCGTCGCGCTTAATAAATGTGACGCACTTGGCGATGAACTATCAGAGCATCAAGCCGAAGAGTTTGAAAAAGCGACTGGCATTAAGCCTTACATCATTTCTTCCATTGCTGGCATGGGTTTAGACCCCGTACTTAACAAATTAGGTGATGCCGTACGCGTACGCAAAGCCGACAATGCCTCTGTGCGTGAAGACCTACACGAATATGAGCCTGATTTAAAAGATTTTGCTTACGAAGACGAGTAAACAAAAATTACACGCAGTTTTCTGCATCCTCCCTTGTAAATCTTTAATGCTATATTAATTAATTTCATTATAATTGAAGTTAGATTAATGGGTTTAGACGATTCACATATAAGGGTTAAAAATGCCGAAAGATACGCTCGAAAAAGCACTCCACGAAGACAACTTTAAAAAGCCGCTGAAATATCAGCCTGACCATATTGACGTTGATATTCGTATCCACGATACAGACAATGTGGATGTGACTTGTGTGTATCATTACAAAGACAAATTCCCAACCGAAGATAAGCCTTCAATTATCGAGCTTGATTTTGAAGATTTAAAATTAACGCCAGATGAGCGTAAAAATGGCGCCTCGCCGAAGTCACTGCTCAGCCTAGAAATTGACGGCGTTAAACTGGTTGAAGGACAAGACTATATATATTTAGGTGAGAAACACAAAATCCAGCTGAATGTACCGAAGGACAAAAACAACTTCACCCTTACCGCGAAAACGAATGTTGACCCGCTACACAACACAACAGGCGTTGGCCTTTATATGAGTGATGGCAACATCTTCTTTAAAGGTGAAACCATGAATTTCCGCAAAATATCCCCCGTGCAAGACCGCACAGATGTTTTGTCGACCTTCAACGTCACCTTGTCACAAAATACAAATGCACAAAATACGCAGAATTATAATCAGCTTCTTACCAATGGTGATTTGGTTGACTTTGGTATGGATGCGCAGGGTTACCGTTTTGTCCGCTATGAAGATAAAGTGCAAAAACCTTGTTATCTGATGGGCGTTCAGGCGGGCGAATTTGCCACCGAAGAATATAGCCATACATTTACAAACGGACATACCGTCAAAATATTTACCCATGCGCCGTTAAAAGATAAAAACAAAGACAAATATGTCGTTGAAGGCATTATACGCGGCATGGAATATATGGATAAGGAGTTTGGCCTTATCTATGATAAGCCGCAATATCACATTACATCGCTAACCACATTTAATGCGGGCGCAACGGAAACAAAATCTATGCCGATGTTCTCAGCTGGTTACTTCACAACGGATAAAGACTTTGTGCCGTCATCTGACTTACTTGCGACAATGGCGGTTGTTATTCATGAATATATCCATGAATTTATTGGTAATGGGTTTTACATTAACAACTGGCTGGAGCTTGGCACAAAAGAAGGTCAAACTGTTTTCTTAGAACAGCTTGCCACGGCTGCCATGCTTGCAGACCCTGATGTTGTGCGCATGACAGATATGAACGACATGGTTAACCGTCAATTCCCTAAAGAAGATGACCAAAACTTGCCCCCTATTCCCAATGCATTGAATTCGGAGCGTGATCATTATACGGCAACAACATATAGTAAAGGTGCTGAATGCTTCCGCATGATCCATACCTTAATCGGGCACGATAAATATACAAAGCTGATTAAAGAATATGTCGATAGCCACCACTATCAAAACGCATCCATTGATGACCTTTTAGAATTGGCTGAACAATATCACAGCTATGATTTTACAGGTAAATTTGCACGATGGTTTAAACAAGCAGGGCGTGCAACGGTAACTTGTCACGGCCATTATAAAGGTGACAGTCAAGAATATGTGATTAGCCTAGAGCAACGTTTTAAAGATCCTCACAATAAGCCGCTCCCTATTCCACTGGGCATCGCGCTTTGCATTGATGGGCAAATGTCGCATGAGCAGGTATATTTATTTGACCAAGAAAACGATGCGATTGTTTTCAAAAATGTAGCCAAAGAGCCCGAAGCATACAGCATTAACCGCAGCTTTACAGCGCCGGTAGAAATCCGTGATGACCAAGATATTACGCAGGCGATAAAACTCCTTGCCGCGGAAAGCGATGGTGTAACGCAACTGCAAATCATCCAGTCTTTACACAGTAAGGAAATCCTTAAGCGTTATGATGCTTTGAAGGCAGGACAGCCTATTCCTGCGATTTCAAATTCATTTGCGGATGCGCTGAAAACATTGGTAACACGCAAGGATATCGCGCCAGACGTTTTAGCCAACTTGCTAACGCCCGCGCCGCTTGGTAGCCTACGTACGCAGATTCCTGAAGTGACACCGATGCATTTATTTAATGCGCGAGATAGCTATATGAACGACATATGCGCTGCGCTCTACAGTGAAATGGATCAACTATATACGGATCTACGCAATGACTTAAGCGGACCTTATAAAGAGGATAAAGCATCGACACAAAAACGCACTTTAGCGGGCTGCCTGCTTAAAATTACAGCGCGTGCCAAAACTGATAAAGAACGCCAGAAGATTATTGAGTTATATGATAATGCCAATAATGGTGAAGATCGTATCACAGCAGGCAATTTGCTTGAAAAGCTGCGCGATGATGAGCCTCAGCATTATCAACGCATTATTGATGACCTGCTGCAATATATGTCCGTTGACACAAATGGTAAGCTTGCCGCGCTTGATATTATGGCGGCGCATACGTCAGCCACGCCGCGTGCACATTTGAACGCAGTGATTACAGACCCTAAATATGGTTTTGATTGGGCTATCCCGCATCATGGTAAACATGTCGGGCCGCGCTTCGCCGGTAACTACCGCAATTTTCATGCTGCAAATGGTGAAGGCTATGAAGCCATTGCCGATATGGCGATTGAAGCAGGACGGATCAACCCAGAAGTCGCAGGGGCAATTGGTAACATATTAGCATCGCTAAACAACTTTGATGCAGATACAGCCGCAAAAATGTATAAGGCACTTGAACGTATTGATAATACATCAGGCATGCCGCAGCAATTACGCGGTACAGTCAAAGACGCGATGAAGGCCTATGAAGAAAAAAATAGTGGTCAGAATTGCAGCAAAACAAAACCAGGCTGTAACCCATAAAGCGTTTCTGAAAGAATACAGTACAAATAAGCCCGAGATTCGGAACAATTAACGTGAGGACATCATGCGCACGGATTCACCCAAAACAATATTTTTAAAAGATTACGAAGCCCCAGCTTTTTTCGCTGAGCATTGCGACTTAACCTTCAAAATATTTGATGGGCATACATTGGTAACGTCAAAAACCACTTACCACAAAAATCCAGACGTCCAAGCCTTAATGCTACATCTTAACGGTGAGCACCAAGAAATTGTTTCTATTCATTTAAATGACCGCAAGCTTGACGAACAAGCCTATATAAAAGATGACAACGGATTGCGAATTTCCGTTTCAGAACAATCATTTATATTAAGAATTGAAACTAAAATATCACCAGAAACCAATACCGCATTGGAAGGCTTATATAAATCAGGCGACACGTACTGTACGCAGTGTGAGGCTGAAGGATTCCGCCGCATCACTTATTATCAAGATCGTCCTGATAATATGGCAACCTTCACAACACGCATTGAGGCGGACAAAGAAAAATATCCTGTCCTGCTTTCAAACGGTAATTTAATAAGCGAAGGTGATTTAGATGGCGGGCGTCATTATACGGTGTGGGAAGACCCGTGGAAAAAACCATGCTACCTCTTCGCGCTCGTAGCAGGCAACCTTGTTCATATCGAAGATCACTACAAAACCACGTCAGGGCGTGACGTAACATTGCGCATTTATGTCCGTGAGGGTGATGAAGGCCAGTGCCACCACGCGATGGAAAGCCTTAAACATTCCATGCGTTGGGATGAAGAAACCTATGGCCGTGAATATGACCTCGATTTATTCAATATTGTTGCCGTTAGTGACTTCAACATGGGCGCGATGGAGAATAAATCCCTCAACATCTTTAACACCGCCCTCGTCCTTGCGCACAAAGACACCGCAACGGATGCAGACTTTATGCGTGTCGAAAGTGTTGTCGGTCATGAATATTTTCACAACTGGACAGGTAACCGCATCACATGCCGTGATTGGTTTCAATTATCGTTAAAAGAAGGCCTCACCGTCTTCCGTGACCAAGAATTCAGCGCAGATATGAATTCCGCGCCAGTGCAGCGCATTGATGACGTAATGCATTTGCGCGAATTTCAATTCTCAGAAGATGCAAGCCCATTAGCGCACCCTATTCGCCCTGATAATTATATTGAAATCAATAACTTCTATACCATGACCGTCTACGAGAAAGGCGCTGAAGTTATCCGCATGTTCTATAATCTTCTTGGGCCTGAAACATATCGCAAGGCAACAGACCTGTATTTTGAACGCCACGATGAACAGGCCGTAACTTGTGAAGATTGGGCAAAATGCATGGAAGATGCATCTGGTATGGATTTATCACAGTTCAAGCTGTGGTACACACAGGCCGGCACACCTGAAGTCAAAATGACATCACAATATGATGCGGATTCACAGCGCTTTACCTTACGTTTTGAACAGAAAATACCCAAAACACCAGGGCAGGATAATAAGAAGCCTATGCATATTCCTATACGTACGGCGCTTATTTCAGGTAATGGTGACGAATTCACGCTTAATGAAAGCGGCGATAAAGAAATTATTTTACACCTTAAAGAACCATCACAAAGCTTTGTGTTTGAAAACATCACATCCAAGCCAACAGCGTCCGTACTGCGTGGCTTTTCAGCGCCGGTAAAACTCACCACAGACCTAACAGATGATGAGCTACGTTTCTTGATGGTGCATGACCAAGACGGGTTTAACAAATGGGAAGCTGGTCAAAAACTGGCAACACGCCAAATTATTGCGCATTATAAAAATGACGCATATGTAACAGATAATGCGTTTATCGACAGCTTCAAAGCCCTTTGTGAAAAGGCTCTGGAGGATGGCGCAGACCATGCCCTTATGGCGCGCGCGCTCAGCCTTCCGAATATGGGCGATTTATCGCAGCAGCTTGATAATCTTGATCCTGTAAAGCTTTACGAAGCACAGCAGCGCGTTCAGAACGATTTGGCGGAGGCTACGCATGATGATATGCAGCGCATTTATAACGCGCTTCAAAACCTATCGGGCGAAGACAAATTCCACATTGCCGCAGGCCGTCGCGCCCTTAAAAATGTGGCATTGAGCTATATTTGCGGGTTTAGTGACGAAAGCAAGAATGCATACGGCCTTGCCGCCGCCCAATATAATTACGCCGACAACATGACGGATCGTATGGGCGCGCTCGCCTGCTTGGTTGATAGTAACGCAGATGAACGCCAAAGCTGCCTAGATGATTTTTATGACCGCTTTAAGGCGCATGAACTTGTCGTCAATAAATGGTTTAGTTTGCAGGCTTGCGCCGTGCGCCCATCTATTATAGATGACGTCAAAGCATTGGCAGAGCATGCAGAGTTCAACTGGAGGAACCCGAACCGCGTACGCGCTTTATTCGCCGCCTTTGCAATGCGCAACATGCCAGCATTCCACAGCGCAGATGGTGATGGCTACACCTTCCTTACGGATGCGATTATTAAGCTAAACGATATCAACCCGCAAATTGCTGCGCGAATGTTAACGCCGATGCGTGAATGGCGCCGCTTCGATAAGAAGCGCCAAGACATGATAAAAGCATGCCTAGAGCGCATTTTAGCGGTTGAGAATTTGTCCAAAGACGTTTTCGAAATCGCAAGCAAGAGCTTGAAAGGATAAGTTATTATGGCTGGCCGTATCGTTTGTATCGGGGATTCCATTACCGAAGGTTTATGCGATGAATTGGCGCTTGGCTGGGTTGGTCGTGTGTCTAAAGCGCTTGCCGAAACAAACACGAAAGCTGAGCCATGGCGCTTTATAAACCTTGGCGTTGCAGGCGATACAAGCATTGATATTAAGCACCGGCTATGTAGCGAAGTTACCTATCGTACGCCGCAAATTTTGATTATTGCCGCAGGCATCAATGACACAGCCTATAAAATATGGCCGGATCATCGTGGTCAAAAAGTTGACCTACACATGGCGCGTTTTACGTGGAAAGAAATATTCGCGCTAATGAGCAGCAAAGATTTTCCGATTATTTCAGTTGGCCCTACACCCGTTGATGAAAGTAAACTGCCGAATATCTGGCGTCCTTTTGATGATAAAGATAAAGGTACAGACCTACGCAACGATACAATCGCCGAATATAATGAAATGCTTAAAGCCGAAGTCGCGTTAGCTGGTCATTATTTTATCAATATGTTTGATGAACTGGATCATGCCCAGTTCATCAAAACTTTAGGCGATGGCCTGCACCCTGATGCAAATGGATTCGACATGATGACCGAGATTATTTTGCGCCACTTAAAAATTATAAATATTGACCAGTACAGCTTATTATAATTCAGGTTTCAGCGGGCGGTCACATACCGATAACATATGCTTTACCATAGCCAAAGACTGATTAAACCCTGCTTGTTCATAATCTCGTCTAATCTTACTGAAGTTTTTTTGTTCCTTCATATAGGATGCCGCAGCATAGGCGCAATCTTGCTGATTAAAGCTTAGGTTACCCGCTATAGCTTGCGCCATTGCTTGCTTTAGGATGCTAGATAGTGGTGATGATGAAAACGTCATAAATGATCCTCCATCAGTTGAAACGATGCGTTTACGGTTTAAATAGAGACGCAGATCATGTGCTTCTGGGTCATAATTTACATTCAGGCGTGCAACCTCGCGCCCTTCCGCAAAACGCGTTACGCCAATGCGCTTTATATCCGCATCAGATGCATAATCAACATAGTAACGTATTCTGGAACCACCATATTCTTGTAACAATGCCCCATCATTAGCAGGCACCAAACTGCGCGCAATGACAGAATCCATGATTTTATCTATTGCTTTAAGGGCAAACATCTGATGGAAACCGCCTCGTTTACCTTCAAATCCATTTACAATATGATTAAAGTCTGCTTTAAAGCCCTTATCACAATGCGGCATATCCACTGGGGCTATATTGAGGGCACACACGTTAAGCAAAGGCCTGATAGGTAATTTTCGCACACACAAACGATGAATTATATCGCTTTCCATTTGCTGAATTAAACTTGTGCCATAGGAATAACCTGTCAGAACTATCTGCGCGAAATGCTTGTTCATCGCGTTATGACGTACTGTTGTATCCATTTCTGTCCAGCTATCTAATAATTTATCATCACCTAGGATAAGCTGCGAAGCTTCCCGCCCCTGAATTGTCATCGGCTTATTTTTTAAATTATGCATCTGATCAGCTGTATGACCAATGGATTCTTCCATGCCATTCGTTTCTGCATTAATTGTCACTATATAAGTCGACAAATTATTAGCCCCAGAATCAACAAGGTCCCTCAGAATTGACCCGAGAGACCCGTCTATTTGGATGCCATTGATGTGAAGTAGTCCACCTAAGAAATAATGCCTGAGCTTATTTGCCCTTATATCAGCTCGGTGGAGGTTGGTTATCGTATCCGGACAATCTATATTTTGCCCATCAGAATGGAGGAGTTTTTTAAGGATTGTAGTCATTTTTTATCACCCTTGGTTGTGGTAAAGTTGAAATAACAACCTCGATTTAGCATGGTAAAAAACCAAACACAAGAAAAACACAAGTAGTACCTAATAAAAAAACAAGCCCCAATTTAGGGGCTTGCTAAAATAACTATATGTGAATGTTTTATTCACCAGAAGCGGCATCGGGTTTACGCACCACACGACGACGCTTCTTTACTTCCATTTTTGGTTTACCTGCACCTGAATCATTTGAAGGTTGACCACCGTCATCATTGCTGTTGCCGCGTGAATCATCAGAGTCATCTGATTTACCGCCTGACTTGCGGCGCGCAGAACGATGTGGTGGTACAGGAATTGGCTTTTGCGCCATTTGGTCACGCTCACTTGTCGCAATCTCAATTTCAAGACGCGCAGAAACTTTGCGTAGCTCATGAACAGCTTCTTGCAAAGCACCTCTTAACTCAACATCGTTCTTTTTATCCTTCCATGCAGAGTAAGCCTGCATGCATTTCTCTGATGAGTCTTTTAGACGTGTTTCAATTTCATCCATATTCCGTTACCTTTTTTATGATTATAAATTCTGCGTAAGTCCTCACTGTAACAACTTAGTGTTAACAGAAAGGAAACATTCGATTAGCTGTTACCAAAAACTGTGTTTAACTGTTGTGATACACGAATAAACGTTGTGCGCTTTGATAATTCTTTTAACTGACGCGCACCAACATATGTACATGCAGAACGTACGCCGCCTAATATATTTTGAAGCGTTTCGCCCTGCACGTCACCGCGATAAGGCACTTTAACAGTTTTACCTTCACTCGCACGATATTCCGCGACGCCGCCAGAATGCTTGTTCATCGCTGTATCAGAGCTCATGCCATAGAACTGAACATATTTTTTACCGTCAACTTCAACGACTTCTAATTCAGATTGGTCGTGGCCCGCAAGCATACCACCAAGCATAATAAAGTCAGCGCCCGCGCCAAATGCCTTTGCAAGGTCACCCGGCACCGTACAACCACCATCGCCACAGACAAGGCCAGATAAACCATGTGCAGCGTCCGCACATTCAATAATAGCGGAAAGTTGAGGGTAACCAACGCCAGTCATTTTACGCGTTGTACAAACAGAACCTGGGCCAATACCAACCTTAACAATGTCCGCACCGCTTAAGATAAGCTCTTCAGTCATTTCACCAGTAACCACGTTACCAGCCATAATTGTTAAATCAGGATAATCTTCACGCGCCTTACGGACAAAGTTTGTAAATACTTCACTGTACCCATTGGCAACGTCGATACAGATTTTTTCAATCTTACCAGGTGCGCCCTTCATGACGGCGTCAAGTTTTTCCTGGTCGCGTTCTGCGACACCAATGCTATACCACACATTGGCAGCCGCTGGGTCGTTGTTCAAAAACTCGATGAGTTGTTCTTCTGAATAATGCTTTGTTAGCGCAACAGACAAACCATTGCCATCAGCATGGAATGCACGTGCCATATCAAATGTGCCTACACCATCCATATTCGCAGAAACAATCGGCACGCCATCATAAGTGCGGCCTGACCATTTAAAAGTAAAGTTACGACGAATATCGACCTCTTTACGAGAGCCGAGTGTTGAACGTTTTGGGCGAATTAAAACGTCTTTAAAGTCTAGTTTTAAGTCTTCTTCGATACGCATAGTCTATTTCCTCTTATACCGATCGTTTGTTATTGGACAGTCCAGCCGCCATCAATTGTTAATTCTGATCCCGTGATCTGTGCCGCGTCGTCAGAACATAAAAATGAAACAAGCGCGCCGATCTGCTCAGGCTTTGCAAACTCAACAGAAGGCTGCTTTTCTGAAAGAAGCGACATTTTCGCCTCATCCCATGAAAGACCGTCTTGTTCTGCGCGAAGATCTACCTGTTTTTCAACAAGGGGGGTTAGTACCCACCCTGGACAAATTGAATTACAGGTTATGTTCTCTTTCGCAGTTTCCAAAGCAACAACTTTGCCTAAACCAATCAAACCATGTTTCGCTGCAACATAAGCAGATTTATTCACAGATGCAACCTTTCCATGCACAGAGGCGATATTTATTATGCGCCCCCAGCCATTTTTTCGCATGAACGGTAATGCACATTTAATAATATAGAACGGCGCGGATAACATTAAATCCTGTATAAGCTGCCATTTTTCAGATGGAAAATCTTCTATAGGGGATACGTGCTGAATACCGGCATTATTCACAATAATATCGGCGCCATTAACGCCCTGCACTTTCATATCATCAAAAAGCGCTTTAACGCCTTCCTCTGATGATAAATCCGCCGCCACATAAATACAGTTCACGCCATAATCATTGGCAATGGCGCTACGCATTTTTTCAATCTCATCCGCATCACCAAATCCATTAAGGACGATATTCGCGCCCTTTTCTGCCAAACATTGCGCCACGCCAAAGCCGATACCGCTAGTAGACCCTGTGATTAACGCTGTTTTACCTGTTAAGGACATTACGCGCCCCTTTCAAAATTATTTAAAAAATGCATCCGCCGCGTTGCTTGCAGCTTGTTTCTTATTTATTTCAGATTCTACGCGCTGTATTTCGGACTTTAAATCACCAATATATTCCTGCAATTCTGAAACCGACATATTGTCCATTTTAGCGGGGAAATTACGTTCAGTGACTTTGCGGTCTAATTCATCATCAAACATTTTGGCATTCCTCATAAAAAAGCAGCATATAATTTACTGCTTTTTTAAATGTAATTCAATTACCCTACGTTTAATTCTTTGCTTGACCGATAGTCTTCATTCGGTGTAAATTCGTGACACTTCCTAATATGGCCATAAAATACGGCCTGCCGGCATCGCCTGATAAGCGATTTTGGCAAAGGGAAAAGCTTATGCCGAATTTGAAAAACATTAAATACAGGAAACACTGTTATGAGCAACCAAGTTGATTTAGACAAACCATTAATGCCCAAAGCAAAGGCCATTTGGTTAATTGAAAACACAGCATTATCATTTGAACAGATTGCTGCTTTCTGCGCAATGCACGCTGTAGAGATCCAGGCCCTTGCCGATGAAGATATTGGCCGCGGCATGGTGGGCCGTAGCCCAATTGATGATGGCGAACTTACACAAGAAGAAATTGACCGCTGTCAGGCAAATACTGGCGAATTCTTGCGCATTAACCGCAAAGCTAACTCAACACTACGTACTCGCTCAAAAGGGCCACGTTACACACCAGTATCAAAACGCGGTGATAAACCAAATGCGATTGCATGGTTATTAAAGAACCATGACGAGCTTAGCGACGCACAGATTTGTAAGCTTGTCGGCACAACCAAGCCTACAATTAAGTCTATTCGCGAGAAAACACATGCGAACATGCAAAACATTAAGCCGCACAGCCCTGCTGACTTAGGCCTTTGTACATATGTCGAACTTGATGAAGCGATCAAGAAAGCACTTAAAGCTAAAGGCATTGACCCAGAGCAAAAGAAAAAAGAAATGGAAGATAAAAAAGCAGCTGAAGCCGCTGAATATGAATCAAGTAATAGCTCAGACACTGGCTTTGATTTCTCAGCCTTCATGAGCACAAGCGCATCATCTAGCCAAGAATAATATTGGAATAAATATTTAGTATAAGAAAAAGAGGGTTTGTTCGACCCTCTTTTTTATTTTCTTATCGGCCCATGTGCCGACTTTCTTGTGGCTTGTTCCAACAGTTCTCTGCAACTTATTTCTAACGCATGATCACCGTGGAATTTCTCACGTTTTTCTAACATACACATAAACTCAAAGCCATCTTCTTTGTCGTGGCTATTTACATCCATATATATGCTTTTTTTACTCATTTTCTCGGTCATATTATGATCCTCAGTAAAAACTTCTTATATATTAATTATACGCTATTTTATGTATAACCGCAAAAAAATATAAAGGACGCTGATATAGCGCCCTTTATATTCATATTTAATAATACCTATTTCTATGTCGCATCCGCTAACGCAGAAATTTGGTCATTAATTTGTAATTTTTGTGCTTTAAGCTTATGCAAGATAAGCTCGTCAGGATGCGGTCTTTTTTCTTCATCTGTGATTTTAAGATCAAGATAGTGTTTGCGCTCTTTCAAAGCATTTATACGATTGTTTTCAGACATTATCGCTCCTGTTCATATCTTTGTTATATTTTAGAACAAACACGTATACTGGCCACCATAGAAACGCATTAACATCCTTGAAAATTAAGGACGTAAATCAAGCCAAGAATACATGTATGATTTAAGTATTTCACGACTTCATTAACAGCACGTTAATAAAACCCGCAAAAGCAAAAATTTATACATTATTCAATTAATAGTCTGGTTTTGCGCAGCTGGCCTGTGCGCTCAAGTATAGGATAAGAGACCGATGTAATAAGACTTTGAATACGCACTAAGTCACGTATCACATCCATATGCATAGAGCTTGTGGCCAGTGTTTCAGGTATACCTTCAGCAATACGTTGCAAATGCTTTTCAGATGATGTTTGCTCATCTCGCTTAAAGTCGCCCTTAACTAAAAACAAACGACGCGCAAGCTCGACATCTTCAGTAATAAAGACATTACGCGAAAGCTTTAGGCTCTCAATTGTCATTTCAAAAAAGCTACGGATGTCTTTGAATCCCTCTTCTGAGAAACTCTTATTTTGCTCCATCTTCTTACGCGCCATATGAAGCAAGCTACGGTCAACAATGTCACCCGCATGTTCAATACTCGTTGCATAAGACATGACGAGCATATGACGCTCCGCATCAGCCCCATCAAGGCCATTCGCACCAATTTTGGCGAGATAGGTTTTAATCGCTTTATAAAGATCATCAATATAATCATCCATATCTTTAACACGTGATACAGCATCAGCATTATTGTTACGGAATATTTGATAAACCGAGTATAAAAGTTCTTCTAACTTATCTGTCATACGCATAACTTCACGCGATGCATTGGATAGCGCGACTGTCGGCATTTCTATATCGTTATAATCCAAGTAAAGCGGTGTATTTTTCTTAACCTCAGGCACGCTGTCCTTACCAAACTTCTCCACAACACCAGCGACATTTTTACAAAACGGTAGAAACATTATACCGAGGCAAATATTAAATGCCATATGGAAGGTGACGATCAATTGCGGTCTTGTCCAATGCAGGCTATCAAAGAAATCTAGTATCCAAGGAAACGCAGCAAGCACAATTATAACGCCAAATATACGTATAAATAAATTGGCCAATGGCAAACGGAAGCTATTTTCTTTGTCTTTAAGCGTCGCCAATATCGAAGGAATAACGCCCCCTATATTCGCCCCAAGAACCATTTTTAATGCGAGCCCCAATGGCAGTGGTAACGTCGCAATCAACACAACCATAGCCAAGGAGGAGTGGAATAACCACGTTAGCACAGCTGCAATAAGTATTGGGAATATTAGATCGGCTTCTAACGGCTTTAATATCAACGGAAAAAGTTCTGATTCTTGTAGAGGTGCTGACGAGTATTTAACAAGCTTCAACGCCATCAGCATTAGACCTATGCCAATAAGCACCTGCCCCATATATTTAAAATTAGGCTTAAAGTCTTTTAGCTGATAAACAATATAGCCAAAAACAAGCAAGAATGACGCAAGCCACGACAAATCAAACGTCAAAATTTGTGCCACGAGTGTTGTACCTAGATCCGCACCCAAAATTACAGCAATCGCAGCAGGCAGCGTGATCAGCCCACTAGATAAGAACGAACTCACAATCAGTGTTGTTGCCGTGGAGCTCTGTAAAACCATCGTAAACAAAACCCCCGACAAGAAGGATTTAAAACGATTAGATGTAGAATAGGAAAGAAAATCGCGTAGCTTTGCCCCCAATGCACGCATCATGCCCTTGCGAACCATTTGCAGGCCCCAGAGCAACATAACAACAGCACCAAAGATATTGATTAAAATCAGCGTAGGCAAAGTTAACCTTGTTTTCTATTTATATGAGTAAAAATTTTGATCTATTAGACTATAGAAAACACTTGAGAAGGTCAAGTTGCGCTGCAAAAAATTACGATAAAACAAAGTATAATATTAGTTTTTGGCAACAGTCTCTAAGATCTTCATATCGCCATGTGCACGTAAAGCACGCTGATAGGCCACTGGCTCATCATGCATAATCCGGCCTAAGCCATAGACTGAGGCCTCAATATCGGAGCAGTTATTGCTCTCTAGTAGAGCCAAATAAATGAACTTACGTTTGGATGCGGGATAGATTTGATCATAGCCCTTCTCTATTGCCTGTAAAGCGGCCTGCGCGGCTTTATCACACAATTCATAAGCCTTATGCGTGTCACGATACATTAGCTTGGGAAAAATAGATGTTAGTAGTATATATGCAAGTGCGCCATCTGGAGATGATGTCCATTCATCACATAGTCCTTCACGTGCCATTTCGAAGCAAAGCGCAAAACGCTCACGTAGTTCGAAATCGAAAGCCTCATTAACTTGATCCCACTGGCGCGGCTGAATTTCATTAAACCAAAAATCTAAAATTGTCTGTACACTGTCTTGCATAATTATTTATCTCTGGACAAAAAACGAATCACTATTGACAGTATGAATCAAAACGAATCGTTTGCATAGTAATATTTTACAGAGTCATAAAACTTAAAACAGATTAGCCGCTTTTTTGGGAAGGATCATCACCGACACCTTCAATATGCTCAAGCGCGGCATCTAAACCTTCCTCAAGCGCAGCGCTTTCAGGGTCAAGTATTTCTTCTGCATTTTCTTGTTTTTGCTGCATGGCCTTCATCATATTTTCATTAGCCGCTTTAATACGCTCCGCTTTACGCCTTTCCTCTTCTTCATAATAAGACTCTAGTGCTGTGTTTGCGTCTTTTTCACTCCTATGTGCTATGACCGCCAATACAGCTGCTGGCAAGAATGGCAAAGCTACTATGCCCAGCATTGTGAAATGCAAGGCTTCCCTTAACGATTTACCATCCATGTAACTATTGTATAAAACAAGAAAAACTAAGAACCCTGCGCCAAAAAATATATATGAGAAAACACGGTACACTTTAACCTTTAATATCGCCTCTCTTACTGACGGGTCTTTAATATAGACACTATTATCCAAGAGCAACTCCTCACTAAATTTATTAAAAATGATTTGTGATTAATATTCTTCAGCTCTAAGAATAACAAAAAAATCCTAACAAATTATTGCTAGGATTTTTTTATTTTGTTTAAAAACAACACCTTAGACCAAGGTTTACAAATTAAACTTTAGTGTACATCATGCCAAATCTTACGTTTAACACCATACATCACAAGCGCAAAAATTGATAAGAAGAACAACACCTTAACGCCCATACGCTTACGCGCCTCCATTTCAGGCTCAGCTGCCCAGTTAAGGAATTGCACAACGTCCTTAGCGTATTGATCCGCCGTCGTTGGAGTTTCATCTTCATAAGCAACCTGGTCATCAGATAGCGGCGCAGCCATTGCAATAACACCACCTGCCATATATGGGTTATAGTGCTGGCCACTCATAAGCTGCACATATTCTGGCGCATCTTTATAGCCCGTCAAAAGACTGTAAACATAGTTTGCACCGTCCTTACGCGCCTTGGTAATCAATGACAGATCCGGGGGATAAGCACCATTATTTGCGTATTTCGCAGCTGCTGTATTGGCAAAGGGGCTTGGGAAATAATCAGATGGACGCGCAGGACGTTCAAACATGTCGCCCTCGTCGTTCGGGCCATCCATTACCGTGTATTCCGCAGCAATATTTTTAATCTGGCCTTCTTCATAACCCAAAGCTTCCAAGTTACGGAATGCAATAAGGTCAAGAGAATGGCAAGAAGCACAAACGGATTTGAAAACAAGAAAACCACGCTGAAGCGCCGCTTTATCATATGTCCCAAACGGACCAGAGAAGCTCCAATCCATTTGCCTAGGCGTTTTAGCATCACCCGCAGCAGATGCAACTTGAACAGACCCGATCACTGCGCATGCAACGACAAGAATAGAGAGAATAGAATTTTTCATTGTACTTTTCCTTTTATTCATTTGGGTCTTATTTCGCCGCAGACGCTTTGGCCTTCGCCAACACCGCTTCGTGAAGAGACTTTGGTATCGGCAACGCCTTTTCTTTACGGCTTAACAACGGCAAAATCACAAGGAAGAAGACGTAATAGTAAATCGTAAAAATCTGCGCAAGCATTGTGTTATCAAATTTCAGAACCATTGGTGCTTTTTCTGGCTTTGCATGATCGTCACCAGTATGTGCAGTATCTGTAGCTACGCCATGATGGTCATCAGACGCTGAACACGCAGCTTCTGAACCTATGCATGTTTGCCAGTAAACCTTATCCGCAGGCTGCGAACCAGCATAGCCAAGAACAACTACGCCAAACACAAAGACAAGCAAAGCCTTCTTATACCAAGGACGATAGCGCGCACTGCGTACAGGGTGTGTATCTAGCCATGGCATAATCAATAGCAAAACAATCGCACCAAACATCGCAATAACGCCACCAAGTTTAGCTTCGATTAATGCAATATCCGTAAATGGAATGCCAATATCAAATGTAATCGCACGCAAGATAGCATAGAACGGTAGGAAGTACCATTCAGGCACAATATGCGCTGGTGTTACCAATGGATCTGCCGGGATATAGTTATCTGGGTGACCCAAAGCATTTGGCATGAAGAATACAAATGCAGCATAGATAATCACAAAGACGATCAAGCCGAATGTATCTTTCATTGTGTAATATGGGTGGAAAGGAAGTGTATCTTGCTTTCCTTTTGGTTCAACGCCAGTTGGGTTGTTAGAGCCCGTTACGTGTAGTGCCCATACGTGCAGGAACACAACAGCAAAGATCACAAACGGTAATAAGTAATGCAATGCGAAGAAACGCTTCAATGTAGGATTGTCTACAGAGAAACCGCCCCATAGTAATGTTACAATATCATCACCTACAAGCGGGATAGCTGAGAACAGGTTAGTAATAACGGTCGCGCCCCAGTAAGACATCTGCCCCCAAGGAAGTACGTATCCCATAAACGCCGTTGCCATCATCAGAAGGAAGATGACCACACCGAGTATCCAAAGCAGTTCGCGAGGCTGTTTGTATGAGCCGTAATACATGCCACGGAAAATATGGATATAAACAGCGATAAAGAAGAATGATGCCCCGTTCATATGAATATAGCGGATCAACCAACCATAATTCACATCACGCATAATGCCTTCGACTGAGTTAAAAGCCAGAGTCGTATCAGCTGTATACTGCATTGCCAGTGTAATACCCGTTACAATCATCGTAACAAGCATAAACATGGCGATCGCACCGAAGTTCCAGAAGTAGTTGAAGTTACGAGGTGTCGGGAATACACCATATTCTTTCTGCATCAAAGTAAATACAGGAAGGCGACTATCGACCCACTCGACTACAGGGTTATCAAATTTTTCACGCTGTCCACCAGCCATTGTTATTCTCCTGATTATATAAACGCTTATATATTATTCTTGTTTTCTTTTACCTGTTAACTTAACCGATACGGATAGATGTATCTGTTAAAAATGCATATTCAGGCACAGAAAGGTTTTTAGGTGCCGGGCCTTTACGGATACGGCCTGATGTATCGTAGTGTGAGCCGTGACATGGACAGACCCAACCACCGTACTCACCTTTAGTCTCACTCTCTTTTTGACCAAGCGGTACGCAGCCTAGATGTGTACAAACACCTACCATTACAAGCCACTCAGGCTTTTGTACACGGTCTTTATCTTCTTCTTTATCACGTAGCGCATTCACAGGCACCTCTTCAGCAGCTTTAATTTCTGCCTTCGTACGGTGACGTATGAATACCGGCTTCCCGCGCCACATAACTGTAATTGATTGCCCTTCTTGAATAGGCGTCAAATCAACTTCAGTCGAGGCCAGCGCCAATGTATCCGCAGCTGGATTCATTGAATCGACAAATGGCCAAACAACGGCGGCTGTCCCTATCGCACCAAATGCACCTGCGGCAAGGTTAAGAAACTCGCGGCGCGTACCTTCTTCATGATCTTTTTTAGTTGCTGTATCTGCACACATATTATAAGTACCTGCTCGTATTAATTACGTATGAATTTAAATTCTTAATTTATCCGAATAGAATCCTAGACGAACGAACTATCGCGCGTTAGTCTATGCCATTCGCAGCCAGTCGACAAGAGTATAAAAAACATTATCAATATAATCTAATAGACAGGCCAAGATTTTAGAAATAAAACAGAAACCAAATCAAATAACAATGAAAAAACAAATGCGTATTGCTTTTTATCAACCGGACATACCACAAAACCTTGGTGCCATGATGCGCCTTGCCGCATGTTTAGATGTTGGCATTGATGTTATCATGCCGTGTGGCTTCCCGTGGGATGATAAAAAAATTCGCCGCGCGGGTATGGATTATATTGACCATTGTCAATTACAGCGCCACGAAAGTTGGGAAAAATTCAAATCGCACTATGTTGGTAAACGCATAGTGTTGATGACAACAAAGGCCGAACAAGACTTTTATGAATTTGAATTTCAACCCGACGATATATTACTGGCGGGCTCTGAGAGTTCAGGCGTTCCTGAATTTGTCCATGAAAGCTGTTCTGAACGGGTAACCATCAAAATGGCAAATAATCAGCGTTCTTTAAATGTGGTCAATGCTACAGCCATGATCACCGGTGAAGCGCTGAGACAAACAAGATAGAAAGTAAGATGATGATGGAACAGAAAAAACAACGCGCTGCACAGTGGTTTGAAGAGCTCCGCGATATTATTTGCGCAGAATTTGAGAAAATCGAGTCGGAGGACGTAAACAATACAGCGCCTAAAGGCCGCTTTGAACGCAAGGCATGGCAGCGCACAGATGAGCATAACCCAACCGGCGATACAAATGGCGGCGGCGGTGAAATATCACTTATGTATGGGCGTGTTTTTGAAAAAGTTGGCGTCAATATTTCAACTGTGCATGGCTATTTCTCCCCTGAATTCCGTAAACAAATCCCGGGCGGTGAAGAAAGCGATGGCCAATTCTGGGCATCTGGAATTTCCCTTGTTGCGCATATGAAGAACCCACATGTGCCAGCCGTCCATATGAATACACGCATGATCGTTACATCACAGCACTGGTTCGGCGGCGGGATGGATTTAACCCCTGCACTGCCAAAAACAGAAGATACAAACGCATGGCACGAGGCAAACAAGGCGTGCTGTGAACGTCATGGCGATGTTGTAGATTATCAAGACCTAAAAGATTGGTGCGCACGTTATTTCTTCCTTCCCCATCGTGGTGAGGAACGCGGCATTGGCGGCACATTCTATGACCAACTCAATACAGGTGATTGGGAAAAAGATTTTGCCTTTACGCAAGATGTTGGCCGTACATTTATTGACTCCTTCCCTAAAATTGTTCGCCGCAATATGTTTGAGGCGTATACAGAAGAGGATCATGCCAAGCTTCTCGAAAAACGTGGCCGCTATGTTGAATTTAACCTTCTGCATGACCGCGGCACAAAATTTGGCCTAATGACTGGCGGTAACACAGAAGGCATATTAATGTCTATGCCTCCTGAAGCTACATGGCTTAAAAAACCTGAAGGCATGATGCCAGTAAATGACTTCCTAAAGAAAGCCGCCTAAATACATTTGACATATTACTTTAACCGTGTTAAACCCCTCCATATTATTATTTATAGACATTCTATGGAGGGAATATGTCAGATTTAGAAAAACTAGAAGAACTAACAACATATGCCGTGGCCTTTAAAGAAGCCGCAGAAGCTTACACAAGCGAAACAGACGGTTTACAAGAAGATATGATCGCCAAGCTCGAAGATGGCGAAATGGATCGTGCAATTGAAATGGCTACAAACCTTGCAACAGGCGGTTTAAGTGCAGCATTCGGCGGTGTAAGCGAAGACTTCCTACTACTTAATATCGAGGCAGCAGACTTTACTACTTTAGTTGCTGGTCGTGTTATTGATCAAGATACATTAATCAGCTTTTTACCTGAAGAACTTAAAACGCAAGAGTCTGTAGACCAACTTGAGCAAGCAAAAGCGCCTAATTTAGCTCGCATTTGTAAAGCAGCTCTTTAAGTTTTTAAATGATAAAACTGTAAGCGACACAAATTTAAGAATTATGATTGAGCAGCTTGTTGTAATGATGAGCTGCTTAATTTTTGAAGAATGTCAGGCCCGATAAAGCGAATGGAATCATCACGCGCGCCCATAATAAGGATGTAATCTCCTGCATCAGCCTCAGCCACTATGGCATCAATCAATGCATCACGGCTTTTAAACACATCGACACTGCCAAGCGCCCCTGCACTACGGATGCCCGCGGCGATATCTTCTGATGAAATATCCTGCGCTACCGTGCCGCCTGCGTAATAAATATCTTGAAGAAAAAGCTTATCTTGCGCACGCAGATTCTTAGTGAAACTTTCAATGTAGCCATCTTTCATTAAGCGCGTCGGTGCAAAACCGTGCGGCTGATAATATGCCAGAATACGTCCTGCATGGTTCGCCACGCATGACATTGCAGCGTCAATTTTATCAGGGTTATGGGCGTAATCATCCAGAATTGTTATGCCATCAACCTTACCAATTAATTCTAAACGCGACTTTACCCCTGAGAATTTCTGTAAAGCTTTTAGGCAATCGAACATATCAGCGCCGAGCGCATCCATAATAGCAAATGCGGCAAGTATATTTTGTACATTGTGCCGCCCAAGCATAGGTGCATGTATTTCATATGGCTCGACATCATCAATGATAATGTCAAACTTTACACCCTGCGGCGATAGAACGATGTTCTTGGCCTTAAAACGTGCATCTGCATGATCGTCCAGAGAGTAGCCAACAGCTTTATCTTCAGGCAAGTCTAGTGCTGACACGTACGGGTCGTCACAATTATAGACAATCACATTTTGAGTTTGATCAACCAAGCGCTGAAATAAGGTGATCAGCTCCTCAATTGGCTTGTGGTCTAACGTAATATTGTGGATCAAGCTAATCGCCGGCTTATATACCACGACAGAGCCATCGCTTTCACAGGCCTCCGCAACGAATACATCACTATTACTCGCGCGGGCATTACCGAATACAGAGCATTTAGTATCATCCGCCGCGCTAAAGTCAGGCATAACTGCGCCATTTATAACTGTAGGGTCTAAATCACACGCACGCGCAAGAAATGCGACTAAGGCCGTTACCGTTGATTTACCGCTTGTCCCTGCGACAGCAACGCTTTTCGCCTTTTCATTTAACATTTTCGCTAATAAATCCGCACGGCGAATAACCTGCACATTATGTTCCAAAGCAGCAGCAATATCTGGGATTTGCGGCTCAACTGCAGCTGATGCGACCACGCAATCTACATCACCGTTCACAACGATAACGCCATCTTGTGGCACCATCTCTACGCCCATTTTTTTGATGGCATCAAATTTCGCAGGGAAAAGACCTTGGTCATATGACCGATCAGAGCCAAAAACCTCATGCCCCTCCGTCTTTAATGCCCATGCAAGTGCACTTAGACCAATGCCACCCACACCAGAAAGTAAATAACGCATTATTCAGCGGCCTCCTCGCCATCGGTATTTTTTGATGCGCCGACTTTAAAATCGAGGACATTATCATCTGCAAGACTAACCTCAACACTAGCGCCATCGCCAATTTTTCCTTCAAGGATTAGCTCGGCCAATTTGTTCTGTAGCATTGTTTGAATAACGCGTTTTAATGGACGCGCGCCATAAACAGGATCATAGCCACGATCAGCCAAATATTCTTTGGTTGTTTCGTCTATTTCAAGCGTGATACGACGATCACCTAGCAATTTTCGCAAATATTTAAGCTGTATATCAATAATGCCAGAAATTTGCGCACGGCCAAGGCGGCGGAACAACAGAATTTCATCCAATC
This sequence comes from Alphaproteobacteria bacterium, assembly GCA_002690045.1. Lineage (GTDB taxonomy): Bacteria > Pseudomonadota > Alphaproteobacteria > Micavibrionales > Micavibrionaceae > UBA2705. The sequence continues at coordinate 90,815 of NZDE01000011.1, forward strand.
GGTTAAGAAATTCAGGACGGAACGCCGCGCGTACAGCGTCCATAACTTGCGGACGCGCAACCTCGACATCATCTTCTTCATTAAGTGCAGTGAGATGTTCCGCGCCAAGGTTTGACGTCATGATCAATACCGTATTGCTAAAATCAACTGTGCGCCCTTGACCATCGGTTAAACGTCCATCATCAAGCACCTGTAAAAGCACGTTAAATACGTCTGGATGCGCTTTTTCAACCTCATCAAATAAAACAACCTGATACGGCCTGCGGCGCACAGCTTCGGTCAGTGCCCCACCTTCTTCATAACCAACATAGCCTGGAGGCGCACCGATCATACGTGATACAGAGTGCTTCTCCATATATTCTGACATATCAAGACGGACAAGCGCGGCATCATCATCAAACATAAATTCGGCAAGGGATTTAGTTAGCTCCGTCTTACCTACCCCAGTTGGCCCCAAGAATAAGAATGAACCAATTGGGCGACGTGGATCTTGTAGCCCTGCGCGTGAACGGCGCACGGCATTTGCCACGGCAACAACGGCTTCATCCTGCCCGACCACGCGTTTTTTAAGGCTGTCTTCCATAGACAGCAGCTTTTCGCGTTCGCCCTCTAACATTTTATCAACCGGAATGCCTGTCCATTTACTAACGACATAGGCGATATGTTCGCTATCGACCTCTTCCTCAATTATTTTGCCTTCGTCGGCCTCTGCATCATCTTGTTCTTGCAATTTTTCCTGCAGTTCAGGGATGGCAGAATACTTAAGTTCACCCGCGCGTGCCCAGTCACCTGCACGTTCAGCCTGTTCAAGCTCAATGCGCAGACGATCAAGCTCTTCTGCAAGGCGCTGCGATGCATTAAGGTCAGCCTTTTCACTTGACCACTTATCGTTCAGCTCTTGTGATTTAGCTTCTAGCTCGGCTAGCTCTGTCTCTAAAGTCTTTAAACGACTTTTCGAGGATTGATCCTTTTCTTTTTTCAGCGCCTCACGTTCAATTTTCATTTGCACAATGCGGCGATCGAGCTCGTCTAGCTCTTCAGGTTTAGAATCAACAACCATACGCAGGCGCGAAGATGCCTCATCAATCAAATCAATCGCCTTATCAGGCAAGAAACGATCAGTTATATAACGGTTTGACAGCGTTGCCGCTGATACAATCGCGTTATCCATGATACGTACACCATGATGTGCTTCGTATTTCTCCTTCAAACCACGCAGGATGGATATTGTATCCTCAACTGTTGGCTCTTCGACAAAAACTGGTTGGAAACGGCGCGCAAGGGCGGCGTCTTTCTCAATATGCTGGCGGTATTCATCAAGCGTTGTTGCACCTACCATGTGCAGTTCACCACGCGCCAATGCGGGTTTCAGCATATTTGACGCATCCATAGCGCCATCAGCTTTGCCCGCACCGATTAACGTATGAAGCTCATCCAAGAAGACGATAATATCACCGCCTGCTGAGGAAATTTCTTCCAATACTGCTTTTAAACGCTCTTCAAACTCACCACGATATTTTGCACCCGCGACCATTGAGCCTAAATCAAGTGACATAAGTGTTTTATGCTTTAAACTTTCAGGGACATCACCTTTGACAATACGCTGTGCGAGCCCTTCAACTATAGCCGTTTTACCGACCCCGGGCTCACCAATAAGTACTGGGTTATTTTTCGTGCGGCGGGAAAGAACCTGAATTGTGCGGCGTATTTCTTCATCACGGCCAATAACAGGGTCAAGCTTACCGCTGCGGGCAACTTCGGTTAAATCACGCGCATATTTGGCAAGCGCATCGAAATTATCCTCGGCATTAGCGTTATCAGCCGTTTTACCTTTGCGCATATCATTTATCGCTGCATTTAAGCCTGTATCTGTAAGACCAGAATCAGCCATTATTTCGGCAACATTCGTCGCTTTGGCTATCAACATAGACTGTAAGATACGTTCTGACGTTACAAACTTGTCTCCCGATTTTTCACTTAATTGCAATGCCTTATCAAGTATCTTTATTAAATCAGTTGAGAGACGAAGGCCGCCTGCACCGCTGCCTGTTACATTGACTAGCTTAGATAAAGCCTGATTTACTTTTGACTGTAGCTTATGAAGGTCTGCACCGCTAGCAGATAGAAGCTTTGCCACCGCGCCTGTGTCATCTTCCAACATTACTCTCAGCAAATGTTCTGGCTCTAATGACTGGTGGTCTGAACGCATCGCTAATGTTTGCGCTGCCTGCATAAAAGAACGACATTTTTCAGTAAACTTTTGGAAATCCATAACGATACCTGCCTTGGTTAAACCTGAATTATAATATTAATATACTTATCGCATGAAATATTTCAAATGGCATTGACCAAAGTCATGCAGCTATTAAGAAAAAAAGAGAGCCATAAAGGCTCTCTCCTGTCAGACGGTAACTAGATAACTAAAAAAAATATACTCTATAGCGTACGCGTACACATATTAAGCAACGCGCTTAGGTAAACTTAATTATGCAGGTTCAACTTCCAACTGCTTTTGCGTAGAGACAGTGGCCTCTTTGCCAATAATGCTTGAAGGAAGCCCAAGGCCTTGGTCTTCACTGCTATCTGACGCGCGGTTACCGATATTGTCGTCAACCATATCATCTGCATCATTTCTGTGATTTACAACCTTCTTAGGACCATTCATTAATTCATCGTCCCAATCATTTACAATACGCTGATAATGTTCAGCATGCTGTAGGAAATTCTGTGCAGCGACTATATCACCGGCTGCGTTCGCGTCTTTCGCAAGGGCTACGTATTTTTCAACAATCTGCATAGCCGTACCTCTGATACGTACGTCTGGCCCATTGCTGTCATAAACGCGTGATTTGTTATTCGTATTATTCCGACGTCCACCGCGAGAGCGAGAGCGTCTTTGCGCACCATTTTTCATTTTTTAGTCACCTAGTTTTTATAATTAAACACCAATCATGTACACGTACATCATACATAATGTATTGGATTCGTGTAAAAAACTGTTTTTAAGTTATTCACAGAATCACTGTAATTTTAACATAAGAGTCCCTATCCAGAAAACGTGCCGGAAACCGAACCCGTCCTGATTCTGAAAACAAATCACTGCAAATGTTTTGAACAAATGTAATTTATCGCGGCAAAGGAATTTGGATCAACACTGGAAATAGATTTTTATTCATTTATCCCCACAGCTAAATTCCCCGCCACGTGCGTGGCCACCGAGGTCATAGATGATTCTTTTTAGATTCGCGCCAACGTTTATACCGATTCTGTTAATAGCCTCAATCTGGTCATATCCGCACTCTAAGAAAAGCCGTCCATTTGGCCGCAAATTATTTTTTAAAGATATAAAGATTTTTTTATATGGGTCTAAACCATCAATTCCGCCATCAAGCGCCAGAATCGGGTCATAATTTTTTACTGATTCTGAAAGATTCGTAATATCCGCGGTCGGGATATAAGGTGGATTCGTCACAATGACGTCACAGCAATCATCCCCAAGCGCCGAAACATAATCCCCCTGTACAAAATGGATGCGCTCTTCGACACAATTAATCTGGGCATTCTTGCGCGCTATCATTAACGCATCCCACGAATAATCCACCGCAAGCGCTGTCGCATTTGGTATTTCCGCCAATAAGGTAATGGCGATACAGCCGCTCCCCGTCCCTATATCAACAATCGTAATGGGCTTATTGGGCATTTCGGCCTTGTACCATGTAAGCACGGCTTCAATAATTGATTCTGTATCTGGGCGCGGGTCTAGTACTTTTTCAGACACCTTAAAAGACCGCCCCCAAAACTCTTTTTCACCAAAAATCTTGGCAATTGGCTTGCCGCTTAGGCGCGCATCAAGGTCTTGCTGTATTAATATTAATGATTCTTGGTTTATCTGTTTATTATTATCAGTAAGCAGGTCAAGGTAACTTAAACCACCACGCTGCTCCAATATTAGGCGCGCATCTAAATCCGCCGTATCAGGATCAACGCCAGATAGTAAGCGTTTACGAATCTCAGTATAGAGGTCTTTCGCAGTGACAGGCAGATCAACCATCTAATGCAGCAAGCTTGCTCGCTTGGTCTTCTGTAATGAGTGGGTTGATAACATCCGTAAGGCCTTCGCCGGCCAAAACCTCATCTAACTTATAAAGCGTTAGGTTGATACGGTGGTCTGTCACACGGCCTTGCGGGAAGTTATAAGTACGAATACGCTCAGAGCGATCACCAGAGCCGACTTGTGATTTCCGGTCTTCCGAGCGTTCTGCATCCAGACGCTGACGTTCTAGGTCATATAAACGTGTCTGCAAAATCTTCATCGCCTTGGCTTTGTTCTTGTGCTGTGACTTTTCATCTTGGATTGCCACAACTAAGCCTGTTGGCAAATGAGTGATACGCACGGCACTATCCGTCGTGTTAACGCTCTGCCCGCCACAGCCTTGCGAACGATACACATCAATACGTAAATCATTATCATTGATTTGAATATCTACATCCTGCGCCTCAGGTAAAACAGCGACTGTAGCAGCTGAAGTATGGATACGCCCGCCAGATTCAGTTTTAGGCACGCGCTGCACACGATGCACGCCCGATTCAAATTTCAAATTCGCAAATACATTATGGCCTGTAATTTCGGCAATGACTTCTTTAAAGCCACCGATATCATTTTCAGACGCTTCCATAATTTCGATGCGCCAGCCCTGCGCCGCGGCGTAGCCTTTATACATAGAAAGTAAATCACTTGCGAATAACGCAGCCTCATCCCCGCCTGTACCAGCACGAATTTCTAATATGGCGTTACGTGCATCTGCTTCATCTTTAGGAATAAGCGCCAATTGAATTTGTTGTTCTAATTCAGGGATACGTTTTTCTAGCGCGTATTTTTCTTCCTGCGCAATGTCTTTCATTTCAGGGTCAGACATCATCTCATCCGCATCGGCAATCCCCTGAAGTGCAGCTTCATAATCATCAATCGTTTCAATGATTGGTGATAATTCTGCATATTCGCGTGATAAGCGTGAAAAATCTTCACCGCTTAAATTACCTTCTGCCATAAGGGCTGAAAGTTCCTCATATTTTGATTTTAAAGGTGCTAGTTTTGATTGTAGAGACATTTTATCCTCTTATGTCACAGTCATTACCTGTGTTTTATAATATATATGGCTGTTATTTTCTATAAAAAAGATAAGGCGCAGCATCGCGCTAATCAAGGCGGTCACGTAAAGCTTCGGCAAATAGTGGTACGCGGCGCACTACAATACCATTCTCACCAAGTGGCGGCAGCTTCTCTTCACCAATGAATATATCTATACCGCCTGCATTACCTGTATCCATTCGCCAGCCCATTGCATTTTCAGGCACGACAATGTCTTTGCCACGTTTCAGAATACCAGTAAAAACGGTTTCGCCTTCAGCGTTCTTAATCTGCATCCATGTCGGGTCTTTGGCAAATATGCGTATGGCTTTTCCAGCATCATTATGCGTGACTTTAGGCTCTGTATTATTTTCAGAGGGCGCAGAGTTTTCTTGGCCTGTGTCTTGACCTACTGCATCTTCACTTTCAACTGGTTCCATCTCTTGTGTTCCTGATGACGCTTCACTATCAGCTTCTTCAGTGGCCTTTAAGTTTTCAACATCGACAGCAGCATCAACAAGCTCAGGCATTACGTCTTCAACTTTCGGCGGCCATACAGAATCGGTCTGCGCGGTCTCTATAGTAGGTTCAGCGCTGCGTTCAACTTTTGTTTGCGTAACTTTACGCTCAGGATCAGGCTTAAACAAAGTATAACAACCAAAAACGATAGCGAGACCAATAAGTGAAATAACAAAGACCGTTAAATCAGGACGTTTGCTTTCATCTGCGGCAACAGGAAAATTATATTCTGGGCGTAGTGCGTTTTTACCAAGTTGCTGCTTGAATAGATTGACGATTTGATCACCATCCAAACCCAAATATTCAGCATATGAGCGTATAAAGCCAATTGCATAAACGCGCCCTGGTAGTTTAGATATATCATCCTGTTCTAACGCCTCCAACAAACCTGCACGAATGCGTAAGACAGACTCAACTTGCTCCAAGCTATGTCCATAATGTGTACGCGTACGCAAAAGGATCTCCCCTACGGAAAGGCCTTTTAAATCTTGTAAGCTGTGATTAGTTTGAGATGAAATATCGCTCATAGCATTATTCTATGATGAGTCCTTTATAAACACAAGCGCGATTATTCACGTAAATACGCCTTTAAGAAAGGTGTTCAAGCCCATAGACATTATGAAGCGTACGAACGGCAAGTTCGGTGTATTCCTCAGCAATCAAAACGGATATTTTAATTTCTGATGTAGAAATGACCTGAATGTTAATACCTTTATCAGCAAGCGCCGAAAACATTTTTTGTGCCACGCCCGCATGTGAACGCATGCCGATACCGACGACCGAGATCTTCGCGACATCAGTTGATGATATAATTTTTGCGCCTTTTAAGTCTTCGCATTTTAGTAAAACATCCTTGGCGCGCTGTGCATCACCGCGCGGGACAGTAAATGTCATATCCGTCAATTTACCGTCTGTTGAGATGTCCTGAATAATCATATCAACATTGACATTGGCTTTGGAAAGCGGGCCAAAAACCTTTGCCGCAACCCCGGGGACATCATCCAGATTAAGGATAGTAATTTTTGCATCATCACGTGAATATGTGATGCCGTTAACGACATGATCTTCCATTATCTCTTCCTCTTTAACAACCATTGTACCCGGCAGGTCGCTGCCTATTGCATCACCGAAACTTGATAAAACCTGCACAGGCACTTCACGTTTGAATGCCATTTCAACTGACCGTGTCTGCAAAACCTTTGCACCAAGTGATGCCATTTCGAGCATTTCTTCATAAGATACTGCCTTCAGCTTGCTTGCGCCCGGCACAATACGTGGGTCTGTCGTGTAGACACCATCTACATCCGTATATATATCGCATCGATCAGCATCTAAGGCCGCGGCGAGCGCAACAGCCGTGGTATCAGACCCACCACGCCCTAAGGTCGCAATGCGCCCTGAATGCGTTATCCCTTGAACCCCTGCGAGAACAGCGACTTCGCCTTTTTCTAAACGTTTATTCAATTCATCGGGGTTAATTTCTAGAATGCGGGCTTTACCATGCACATCACTACATATAATAGGTACTTGCCAACCAAGCCATGAACGCGCGGCTATGCCACGCTTCTGTAGCGCCATAGCCATCAAGCCTGCTGTGACTTGTTCACCACTCGCCACGACTGAATCATATTCACGCGCGTCATATAAAGAATCTACATTAGAGCAATGTTCGATTAAAGCATTGGTTACGCCAGACATCGCAGAAACAACAACTGCAACCTGATTGCCACGCTCGACTTCCTTTGCGACTTTATCTGCTGCGCGCTCAATGCGTTCAATATCCGCTACAGATGTACCACCAAATTTGGCTACCAACTTCGCCATTTTTAAACCCTATTCAACATCCATCTATTCTTAGTACCAATACTCATAAACAAGATTAAGCATTGGAATAGCATTATTTTGTTTGCTTTACCGCATAAACGCCATAAATATAAATAATAAGTTCATTGATTAACAGCAAGATATTCATGAAAACAAGTTTAAACCAACAAGAAATTGATAATTTCAGCAAAGATTCTGCACATTGGTGGGATGTAGATGGCCCTTTTGCGCCGCTGCATAAGCTAAACCCAACACGCATGCACTATATAAAGGAGCAAATTGTTCAGCATTACGACCTTGAGCAAAAGAAAAACTTTGCACCGCTTTCCCCATTAAAAGGGCTGACCGTTGCTGATATTGGCTGCGGTGGCGGATTGGTTAGCGAGTCCCTCGCCCGCATGGGTGCACAGACATGCGGCTTAGATGCCGATACAAACGCCATTAACGTTGCCCGTAATCATGCGAACGAACAAGACCTCAAAATAAATTATCAGAACTGCACAGCTGAAGATTTCTTAAATCAGGATAAAACACGTTTTGACGTTGTTTGCGCATTGGAGATTATCGAGCATGTCGATAACCCTGACTTTTTCGTTGAAACCGTTTTGGGCTTAGTTAAGCCCGGCGGCTTACTTATCTTATCAACACTTAACCGCACAATTAAGTCCGCGGCATTAGGTATTTTTGCGGCTGAATATATTTTGGGTTTAGTGCCCAAAGGCACACATACGCATAGCAAATTTATGAAGCCATCTGAAATTGGCGCATTATTGCGTCAGAATGATGCACATTGCGTTGATGTCACCGGCCTTAAATATAGTGTAAAAGACAATGATTTTACGCTCGATAAAAAGGACTTATCCGTCAATTACTTCATCACTGCACAGCGCACATAAAACACGGGATAAAGTCGGTTTTCTTATTTGCTAACTTGGCTTTACCTTAAAAAGATATTATAGTCCTTGCCATGGAAATTAGTTTTATATTTTTAATACTCGCGCTTATTTTTGTTGCCCTGACATTCTTATCATTAATGGGCGGCTTTTCAGTTATGATGAAAGGCGATGAAAAAAGCGCAAAGAAAAGCAATAAATTCATGCAAAAGCGTGTTTTGTTTCAAGGGTTAGCTTTGCTATTCCTCGCGCTTGCATATTTCACACAATAAACAACAATAAAAATTCCAAGTGAACACTTATTATAAAAAGGGTTTATTTCAACATGAAAATCTTAGTTCCTGTTAAACGTGCCATTGATTACAATGTGAAAGTACGCGTTAAATCTGACGAAAGCGGCGTTGACCTTGCCAATGTTAAAATGTCGATCAATCCATTTGATGAAATTGCCGTTGAAGAAGCTGTACGCCTAAAAGAAAAAGGCATCGCCAGTGAAGTTATCGCAGTATCCATAGGCCCTGCCCCTGTGCAAGAGACGCTTCGTACAGCATTAGCCATGGGCGCTGACCGCGCCATTCGCGTGCAAACTGATGTACCGACAGATTTAGGCGGCGTTGAACCATTGGCCGTTGCAAAATGCCTTAAAGCCCTTTGTGAAAAAGAAAACCCATCATTGGTTATTATGGGCAAGCAGTCTATTGATGACGATTCAAACCAAACTGGGCAAATGCTCGCCGCATTAATGGGCTGGCCACAAGCGACATTTGCATCTGAAGTTTCTTTAAATGGTGATAGCGCAGAAGTCACACGTGAGGTTGACGGCGGCCTTGAAACCTTAGCAGTAAAGTTACCGGCTGTTGTGACAACTGATCTTCGCTTGAACGAACCGCGTTACGCATCACTACCAAACATTATGAAGGCGAAGAAAAAGCCCCTTGATGATATAAGCGCGGAAGAGCTTGGCGTTGAATTTAAGCCACGTTTAAAAGTCCTAAAAGTGACTACGCCGCCTGTCCGTCAAGCAGGTATTAAAGTGGATAGTGTTGATGCACTTATCGACAAGCTTAAAAACGAAGCAAAAGTTATTTAATAGATATACGATAAAGAGGTTCCTATGACCGTTTTAGTTATTGCAGAACATACACATACTGAAATTAAACCATCGACGCTGAACACAATCAGCGCGGCACAGAAGATATCAAGCGATATTGATTTGCTTGTTATTGGTAATGATTGCGGCGCTGCGTGCGCAGAAGCACAAAAGATTAGCGGTGTTCGTAAAGTCATTAAATGCGACCACGCGGAATACGCACATAATATTGCAGAAAACCTTACCCCTGCTGTGTTAAAAATCGCACGTGATTACACACATATTCTTGCGCCAGCGACAACATTTGGCAAAAACCTTATGCCACGCGTTGCAGCGCTGCTTGATACACAGCAAATTTCAGACATTATTAGCGTGGAAGACGAAAAAACATTCAAACGCCCAGTATATGCAGGCAATGCGATTGCTACAGTTGAATCCTCAGATGACATCAAAGTTATTACTGTGCGCTCAACTGCATTTGATAAAGTTCCTGCTGAAGGCGGCAACGCATCATGCGAAGATTTAGACGCCGCAGAAACAAGTGATATGTCCCGTTTTGTAAAGCAAGAACTATCAGTTTCTGACCGTCCAGAGCTTACAGCCGCTAATATCGTCATCAGTGGCGGTCGTGGCCTAGGCTCCGCCGAAAACTTCCATATTATTGAAACATTAGCGGATAAAATCGGCGCTGCCGTTGGTGCATCCCGCGCCGCTGTTGATGCTGGCTACGTCCCTAATGACTATCAAGTAGGTCAAACTGGTAAAGTTGTGGCGCCTGACTTATATATCGCCGTTGGTATATCAGGTGCCATTCAGCACCTTGCAGGCATGAAAGATTCTAAAGTCATCGTGGCTATCAACAAAGATGCCGAAGCACCAATCTTCACCGTTGCGGACTATGGTTTGGTTGCAGATTTGTTTGATGTTATGCCTGAACTGACAGATAAGATCGCCTAAACAACAGGCTGAGCTAATAAGTAACCCAGAGGCCTAATTTAGGCCTCTTCTTTTTTTAGTGCACTTAGTGAGAATGCTGGACCGTGATCTGCCGTGTCTTCACCAATCATATCATCCATAATGGCATTATCTAACGTTGCACCTTCGAAAACGGCGTTGGTAATGTCAGCGCCACGCAGGTCAGCACCTTCTAGATCCGCATTCGTGAAATCAGCGCCTTTAAGGTTTACACCTTTAAAAATTGCACCACGCAAATCTGCATAACGGAATTTAGCGCCTTCCATATTACATGGCGCGAAACGCTTTGCGCCATCGCTATCAGACTTACCAGTCAGTACAAGCGGAGAAAAATTCGCACCACACATATTTGCATGATTGAAAATCGCAAATTTTATACTTGAGCCACGCATATCAGCATTCTCAAGGTTTGTATTACGAAAATCGGCGCGATCCAAAATAGAACTCTGAATTTCAATATTACTAAGATCCATCCCGATAAAGCGCGTCCGAGGCGCCTTAATAGCCGTTAGCTTCTGATTACTTAAGCTCCGCAAAGCACGCAAATCCATCATGCCCACGTCAAGCTGCGAACCCTTTGCGCCCGCAGACCCAAGCCATAAAGTATGCTCCTCGATCATATCATCAAGCGTTCTACCAGACTGTAAGATAGACATACCTGCCGTTTCATCCGTGAGCGCGCCCTCTAGATCAATTGAGCTATCACGAATATCGCTCATTTGTACGCCAGACAAAATAGCATATTTGAGGCTTGCGCCACCAAGTTGAATGCCCGCGACTTCAACATCTGTTAAATCCGCGCCATCAAGAACTGCGCCGCGCATATCAGCGTCGGATATATCTGCCCCTGTTAATAAGGCATCTGTGAAATCAGCCTTACCGGCCATAACGCCTGACAGGCGCACCCCAACCATTTTTGCGCCGCGGAAGTTAACAGGTTTTGGCGGGACATATGATCCATCTGTCGACAAATTACCTTCGCGCATATCTGCATTCGCCATGTCTGCGCCTTCCAAATTAGCATTTTCAATACGCGAACCGCGCAAATCTGCGCGGACAAAGTTTGTGTCTAACAAATTAGAATTACTCAAATCGCAGCTATAGAGTGTTGCTTCCTTGAAATCTGTTCCCATAAGGTCCATATCACGCATATTACAGCCACTAAATTCTGCGCTACGTAAACAGGCCCGCCTTATTGTTAATCCAGATAAATCGGCACGCTTAAGAACCGCACGGCGACCGCCAAGGCGCCCTTCCAAGTAACGGTTGTGCAACTGAACTAACGCATCTAATTGAGATTGCGAAATTTTGGAGTATTCGTTATTTTCTTCTGTCATTAAGCTCACATTATCGTTATTCTTGGTGAATAAAGAGCCAGAACCTCAGTTACTCACTGTAATATGCTATCATATTATATATTAACAAATTCTAATCAACAAAGAATGCACTTAAAAAAATAATAAAATTCAATATAAAATATTATAGCACACGATAAGATGTATTCTAAAAACAATATACTAAAAAAGACGTAACACAATGAAAAGATTATATATATTCTCTATCCTAATTAGCATGACCATTGCGATAACATCATGTGGTATAAAACCAAGCCAATTAAAACCTGCCGACGATTCGCAGGTAAATACATTTCCACGTGACTATCCAGCATCTAAGTAAGAACCGATTATGACTTATCTTGCCCCCTGCTATAGCTATAAAAATGGTACGCTCTATATCGATGATGTTAGTCTAGATATGGTTGCACAAAGCTATGAAACGCCGTTTTATATATACTCTGCAACACAGATTAAGCAGAATATTCAAAATCTGAACAAGGCCCTAACCCAAGTGCTTGAGCCAGATCAATATACAGTTTGTTATGCCTGTAAAGCTCTGAACAATATTGCCGTGATGCATTTTATTGCACAGCAGGGCTGCGGCGCGGATATTGTCTCTTCAGGTGAGCTGACGCGCGCTATAAAAGCAAGCGTACCTGCAGATAAAATTGTTTTTTCTGGTGTCGGTAAATCAGACCAAGAAATTGAACATGCGCTAAATAGCAATATACGGCAAATCAATGTTGAATCAGGTGCGGAACTTTACCGTATAGAACATATTGCAAAGTCTCTAAAAATCGTTGCGCCTGTTGTCTTTCGCTTAAACCCTGATGTTAAAGCTGGCGCGCATGACAAAATAAGTACTGGACAGAAAGAAAACAAATTTGGTCTTAACGCACAAAGCGTGATGGAGCTTTACCAATATGCCGCAGACAGCGAATATATTAACCCGCGCGGCATCAGCCTGCATATTGGATCACAGCTTATTGATATGTCTCCATTCGATAAGGCCTATAAAATTGCCGCGGACTTTATACAAGGGCTACGCGCTAAAGGCTTCACTCCTGATACAATAGATTTAGGCGGCGGCATTGGTATTATCTATGATAATGAAGATGCCCCTGACTTAGATGCTTATGCCAGGATCGTAGAAAAACATATCGCACCGCTTGGGCTACATATGATATTTGAGCCAGGGCGGATGATTGTCGGAAATGCCGGATTATTAGTTAGCCGCGTTTTATATATCAAAGAAGCCGAAAATAAGTCCTTCCTGATAACCGATGCAGGTATGAATGATTTAATGCGCCCTGCCCTTTATGACAGTTTGCATCCAGTGGTCGAAATTATACCGAAAGGTAAAACTGCCCCAGTAAAAAAATACGATGTTGTTGGCCCCGTTTGCGAGAGCGCAGATGTATTTGGCCTGAATATCCCCCTTTCAGAAGAACTAACGCACAATGACCTTGTCGCGTTTACGGGCGCGGGCGCGTATGGCGCGACCATGTCATCCTATTATAATGCACGAAAACTTCCTGCCGAATTTTTAGTTGAGGGAAATGACTGGCGCTGCATAAGACGTGCAATCACGGTCGAGGACTTTCTGCGCTTTGAAACTATAGACGAAGATATATACGAATAAATTGACCTAATTAGCATCGCATGACGTGTTTTTTAACGTATTTATGCTATATTTAACTCACGTCACATTTATATACAGCTAATTATTCAAAGATATGGCACGCCTTTATTTAAACATCATTCGATACATCAATTATGCGATATGGATTTTATCCTATACGTTTGCGTGTTTATCGCCTGTCATTTTTGGCTTATTGTTAATTGTTACGCTCGCCCTTGTTCCTGCAATATATAGCCTTATACCGCCGCTGCTTTTTAGTTTCTTTAGCTGGATAGTAATTATCGAGCTATTCAGAGCATCATGGAAGAAACAACAATGGCCTAAATTGAAGGAAGCGGACCGTAAACTAGAGCATAAAAATGATTTTTATGACCACCCAATTACCTTACTACACGACCATTTGATAAATCCAAATACTGAACGTGATGCTTTGTGGCGTGAATTTAAAGGGAAGTTGATTGAGCGCTTAAGCAAGCTGCATTTGCCGTTGCCTTTTTATATGTCGGCAGGGAAAGATCCCTTTGGCCTTCGTGCGGTTATCACCATATGTTTCCTGATTATGCTGTCCCTAAATGGCCTAAATGAAACCACTGCACGCTTACAAAATATATTCATTCCATCTTTATCAACAGCATTCACTGCAGACGGTGAAGTTGCCAATCTAGTGAGCATAGAAATTCAGCCTCCTAAATACACAGGTCGTAATATAAAGCTTATTAAAGGCCAAGGCAAAATTGATGCGCCGCTTGATATTGCAGAAGAAAGCCTAATTAAAATCACGGTAAAAGATACATGGCTTCCACTAAAACTATATATAGATGATCTGCTTATTCCGCTAACCAAAAATACTGAAGACGATACCACGCAGGATAATGTCTTTTACACGCACAGCTTTTCGGTTGGGCAGGCAACGGAAGGTAAAGTTCACAGCATTACATTAAAAAGCCTTTTCTTAACGCGATTCAAAATAAGCTATAGCTTGATTGATGATTTGCCGCCACGCCTGAGCATTGATGATGAGTTTACCATTCAAAATAATGGCACTCTGAAATTCATAGCGAACCTTGAGGATGATTACGGCACTTCGGCTTTAGATATATTTATGGACCTACCTGTTGATTATGAAGGCGAAACGCCACTAGGTAAGCCTTATAAAGAAGAACGATCTTTCTTATATGAAGCTGGCACGCATAAAGATATAGCCGTCTTTTTAAACCTAACACGCCACCCTTATGCTGGCATGGGTGCACAGCTTACATTTAATTTACGTGACGGCGCAGGCCAGTTATCCGATACTGTAAAGATTCCACTTACGCTACCTGAACGTAATTTCACGGAAGACGTAGCCAAACGCATTTATGCTTTACGCAAATTTATCATCACTGAAAAATTGGCCTATACCGATTATATTTATGACAGTCTTTCCGGCTTATCATCAGACCCACAAATTCAGGGTAAGGATATTCTTGCAAAACTCGCCATAGCCGTTGCCCGCGAACGCATTTATCACGAGCAAAGTCTTGATGTCCTCTACACACTTGTCGATATGCTTTGGCGCACTGCACTACGCCTAGACAATGGTGACTTCATGCAAAGTCAGCAGGACTTACAAGATGCCTTAAATGCATTTAACAAAGTGCTGAACGACCCAAATTCATCTCAGGACGAACGCTTAAAAGCTATGCAAGACTTACAAAACGCATTGGCTGATTATTTCTATGAAGCACAGAAGGAAGCTTTGCGCCGCATGCAAAACGAAGATGGTAATTTTATGCCACAAATGGCCGTGCCGCGCCCCAATAGCAGCGCATTACAAGACTTTCTAAGCCAACTTGAGAGCTCTGCGCTTAATGACCCTGAAAAGGCAAAAGAGCTTCTTAATGAGCTTGAAAAAGCGCTTAACAGCCTAAACAACAATATGCAGGCTGAATTACCGCAAGATATTCAACAAATGATGCAATTTATGCAAGATATGGACAATATCATTCAGCAACAGAACGATTTATTAGATAAGAGCCGTCTACAACTAGATTATCAATCACATATAGATGCGTTACAGCGTCGTCAAGACCTGCAGAGTAATAAGGAAGATAACACAAGCGCAGATAAGGCGGAGGAAGATAGTTTTTCAAACTTGGACAACTTGTTTAAATCGTTAGATATGCCTGCGCCTGATATACACAACAATCAAGGACAAAGTAGTACGGCCACACAAGATACGCAAAGTCAAAACACCCCAAAATCCACTATGGATGTCATCATGGAATCTGGTACACAGCGCCATATACAAGATCAGCTGCATAAAATGATCGATAATATGCCTATGGTTCCCGATGAGCTAAAAGAAGCAGATAAACATATGGGTAATTCTGCAACCTATCTACAATATGAACGTTTGCGCGACAGTATATCAGAGCAAGAAAAAGTTTTAGACGCCCTAAATAATAAACGTGACCAAATGCAGCAGGCATTTGAAGAGCGCCTAAAGCAATTTGCAAAAGATAATAATATTCAGTTTTCATTTGATCCGCTGGGGCGTTCTAATGGTGATAACGGCCTTGCCCGCAGCCTCCGCGCGCAGGAATATGACCTACCAGAAAAAGGCCGCGCAAATTATATTGATGAGATTTTACGAGAACTGAGAAGTAAAGCCGGCGACCTAGAGCGCCCTAAAATTGAACGTGAATATTACGAACGCTTATTGCATCAGTGGTGATGTTCATCGTCGTGCTCTTCTGCCTTATGCGAATCGTGGTGTTCGTCATTCATGTCTGCTGCATGGTCGGCGTTATCATTAACGCTATGATGGCTAGTCTTATTACCATCTTCCATGCCCACGTCATCAACCAAACGCAACGCCACGGCGCGCACGTCTTGTTTTACATCCATATCAACAGGAAATAATGCAGAAAAAGCTATGGCTGCTTCGCCATAAATTACCTTATCTGTTGTTAAACGCGTTACACGCGTATCCATGATATCTTGTGTTTTATTCTTGAGGGCTATTTCAGCCTTAGGCAGGATAATCGGTAATCTTTCCAGATTTATTAGCTGGCCTTCAATACGGTAGGCTGAGAATTCTTCGTCATACACAACATTGACCTGATCAAACACAAGCTGCCCCACTTCGCCATATGGGTCTTGATTTATAACAGCAAAAATAGGCCTTAAATTTGTATGTGATAATATTAGCTTATCCGCAAAACTACTTGTAAACATAACAACTACAAATAATGCGATTAATGCCAATGCGACGCTTAAAGCTTTATTCTTTTTTATATGTGCGCCATCGTTTAGTTGGATTGGATTATCATTCCCATCGGGCTGTACGGCGCGCGGTATATCCAGATCATCATTTACTTGCTCATCTAACACAGTGTCATCATTGACAGACTCAGACTCAGATACAGCTTCATCCTGATCAAAATCAATATCCATTAATTCATCAAGATTCGCGTCAACCTCATCATCACTGCTTAATTCTTGGTGCCACGTTTCGCCGCAGCTATTACAACGCACCATACGTCCATCATCCCCGATAGAGCTGTCAGGGATCATATAGCGTGTGGAACATTTGGGGCAGACAATAATCATGTCTTTCACTTACTTTTCTGCGTTGTTATATTTTATAAGTAAATTATAAGCCTTTATACCAACTGCGCAAGCAGCGCCGCGTATAAAAAGCAAAATAATCAATATCTAACTTAAACGTATCAACTTGAAACCAAGCTACATGACCCGAATTCTATTATCTTTATTGACCCTAATGTGTTTTTTGGCTCTGCCCTCAAACGTGCACGCACAAAATCCATCATGTGGTGTAGACGAAGAGGATATACGCAGCGCATGTATCCTGTCTCTACTTGATAAAGAAATCGCATTAATCAACAATGCCCGTTGGCGCGACCAATCCTACCGTGACCTTATTAGCGCACTTCTTGGTCGTGGTCAGGTAGACGATGCAATAGCATTGTTTGATAAGTTTACTAGCGAAGATACATTATCCATGGCTATACGCGCCGTTGGGATGGCTTTGCCACACAGTATAGAAGACGAAGCGCAAATCAAAATGACATTAGACCTTTTAACTGAGCGCGCTCAAAATATTGCTCATAAAGGTTCACAAGAAGTAGCACTAACCTATGTTGCCGTTGCCGCGGCAAACGCAGCATTATCAGATTACGCCAACCAAACCGCGCGCAAAATTGAAACGCAATATATGCGCAATAAAGCATACCAAGAAATTGCCGAAACATTATCTGGCGCAGGTAGTGCCGACAAGGCATTTCTGACATTACAGAATATCGAAGATCACGCCTTTCGAAATAAGGCTTATGCCATATCAGCCAAAGCTTTGAATAAACATGGTTTAGTTAAACAAGCCGTGCTGGCAACAGAGCAAATTGATGACCCTTATATCAAGGCAAATACATTATTGGCGATCATGCTTAATACGCCAAAAACAGATAAAGAGTAACTATGATTAAATTTTCACATGTTGGTTTACGCTATGGCATAGGGCCTGAAGTTCTCAGTGACGTGAACTTCACCTTGGAGCCAGGGTCATTCCACTTCCTCTCTGGCCCGAGCGGAAGTGGTAAAACATCGCTGATGTCCCTACTCTATTTAGGGCGCAAACCAACGCGCGGTGAAATCAGCATGTTTGGTCACGATATAAAAAGCCTTTCGCGTGAGCAATTGGCTTTTATGCGTCAAAAAGTCGGCGTGGTTTTTCAGGATTTCCGTCTATTAAATAACCTAACCGCATTTGAAAATGTCGCTTTGCCATTGCGTCTAAGCAATAAAAGCGAGAAACAAATCCGATCCGATGTTACAGAGCTTCTTGAGTGGGTGGAACTTGGTGAATATATGCATCGTTTGCCCCTGACATTATCAGGTGGTCAACAGCAACGTATTGCAATTGCGCGCGCTGTTATATCAAAGCCGCGCCTTCTGCTTGCCGATGAACCAACGGGTAACCTTGATGATAATATTGGTTATAAGCTTATGGGGCTTTTTGAACAATTAAACCGCATGGGTACAACCATGGTTATCGCTACGCACAACCAACAAATAATGGATAAATTTTATCATAAAAAGCTGATTTTGCAGGACGGCCTATTAACCGTAGAAACGCCGCGCAATATTATGCATGATGCCCCTAGCGTGCAAGAAGAGGCAATGTAAACATGTCATTATTTCAGCGCCTTACCCCCAAAAGCTACATACTGCCACTGCATAAACGTTCTGGCAGCATTCAATTTTTCACTATTATTGCGTTGATGACCGCAATGTTAGTAATTATTGGGGCTGTACAGTTCTCTTTGCTATCAACCGTCCATAATTGGAAAAGCCTTATTGAGCATCAGGCGAGCATCGAAATTCCCGCACTTGATCAAAATGGTCGAGATTACAGCGATGAAGAAATTAATATGATGACACAGCGTATAATCGCGCTTCTTGAGAATATTGATTATACGAGCGATGTTCATACAGAAAGCCATGAGCAAGTGGCGCAGCTTATTGGCCCATGGCTTGGTGAGAATAATAAGATTTTAGACAATATGCGCCTGCCTGTATTGGTTAACTTCAATATTAATACGGATGATAATGACTTTATTGCCCAGTTAACAAAACGTATAAATAAAATCGCCCCGCGTGCACGTTTACAGACACATAAAAACTGGCTTAATAAGTTCCTTAAAATCGTGAATGGTGTACACGGCCTTGGCCTCTTAATTATTGCGGTAACGGTCACAGCAACCCTATTTGTTATAAGTAGCACAGTACGTACGCGTATGGCGATTTATAAGAAAGAATTAGCCTTAATACATATTATGGGCGCACATGACCGTTTTATTTTACGCCAGTTCCTTATATATTTGGGCTATCTGGTTATACCAGCTGCTTTTATAGGCGCGATAGCTGCCTTTATTATGATGAGTATTATCTCCGCCCTATTTTTAAGTGCAGACACCGCTTTTATACCTAGTTTTGGCGTAAATGGCGGGCAATTTTTCAAATTACTCTTTATACCATTGCTAATATGCATTATGAGTATATCTATCGGCGCATATACAGTGATACGTGAAATGAAAAGAATGCCGTAGAAAAATCCATGAAATTGAAAAACAATAATTTAACCAGCTATATAATCATGGGGCTGCAAGGTATGTTTATCTTGTGGTTGATTTCCTATGTTTTTTTTATTGCCTATACATACTTAGATAAAGCGCCACAAAAGCAGTATTTAAACAATACCCCCGTCATTATCCTAACAGGCGATAACGGACGGATTAGTCAAGGGTTAGAACTTGCCGAGCGCATTGATAGCCCTGCTATATTCATTACTGGCGTCAATGAAAGTCTCAATAAAAACGACATTATACGCAATTGGCAAGCAGACAAGTTAGACTCGCTTATATCAATTGACCACAAGGCATTAAATACTATCGGTAATATTGAACAATCCGTAGCGTGGCTTCAGCAACGTGAATTTGACAAGGCCGTTATTGTCACATCAAATTACCATATGCCACGCACAAAAATGCTATTAAATGTGAAAGCACCAGAATTTAGCTTTCTGTCTTACCCTGTACAAAATGCACATTTAACACCACAAAAACTAAAATTTTGGAAAACTATGTTAATTGAGTTTCATAAAACAGCGTTGGTCAAAGTATGTTTACTTCAAAATTTTGTAGATTGTCTGGAATAAAAACATGATCCGTTCACTTATTTTCAACATCCTCTATTACCCAATCACAGCGATTTTATGCTTTGCTTATTTACCATTTCTGATTTTACCGCGCAAATGGCTGCTTATCATGGTAGAGCTCTATGTCAAAATTGTTTATGTACTTGAGAAATATGTACTCGGCCTAGATTTTGAAATACGCGGCGCAGAATATTTACCAAAAGACGAAGCATTTATTGTCGCTGCGAAGCATTTTTCATCTTATGAGACTTTAAAGCTTCACATTTTGTTTAAAGACCCTGCTATTGTCATTAAAAAAGAGCTGTTCAGCATTCCGATATGGGGGTGGTATGCAAAGAAAATGCGCCTTATTGGTATTGATCGTTCTAACCGTGATACGGCGCTAAAATCCGTTACACAAGGTGCTCAAATGGCGGCTGATATGAAGCGCCCAATTGTGATATTCCCACAAGGTACGCGCGTATCCCTTGACCATACGGTTAAAGACAAACCATATAAGGCTGGCATCATGCGGATGCAAAATGCTTCTGGCTTAAAAATTGTGCCACTTGCCATGAATACAGGTGTTTTCTGGCCACGCAATGCGTTTATTAAAAAAGGCGGCAAAGTTATTTTTGAATTTATGCCTGCTGTAGAATGTGGCTTGTCGACACAAGAGGGCTTAGCTATAATCCAAGAGGCTGTTGAAAGAAAAACAGCGGCGCTCATCGCGGAAACATCAAACGGGGATAGCTAAAGTCATGTCCATGATCAAAAAAATATCAATTTTAATTATTGCGTTAGCTGGCATTGTCGTTATCGGTTATAGCGCTGTTTGGTTTTATACAGGCAGTAAAATAAAAAATGCTGTTTCTATTGAACAAGCGGACCTTGGTGATAGCGCGCAAGATGTGAACATTGAAAATGTTAAAGTTACTCTTGCCGGTTTCCCCAATGAATTTATTGTTACATGGTCAGGTGATATTAAAACAGATGATGCGCATATACATATCCCCGCACTTCAGGCACAAAGCTGGTTTGCTTTTGGTAAACCCATAAAAATATCTGCCCCACTAGGCTTACAGGTTTCGATGAAGGATCAGCCTCCTGTAAAAATAGATAATTTTAGCCTAGATGTAAGCTTACCGCCGACTTGGCCGGGTCACGAATCTGGCAAACAAGCTTTAAGCTTATGGCAAACTGAAAATGAGCAACTTACAATTAATGACCTTCATTTAGCTTCTGAAACAATTGGTTTCAACCTAAACTCATCAGGCTACCTTACCCTTGATAAGAACCTGCAACCTGCTGGTGTTATCCAGATTAAGTTCAATGACATTAGCTTCATTGAAAAAAAGAAAGTTGAGCTGAAAGCTTATATTGAGCAAAACCATGAAACGATGACAAAAGACGACAAGAAAAAAGTCCTGCGCCAAATGGCTACACTTGCTGCGTTCACATCTGCAAAGGACATGGAATATACAATCAAGATTTTGAAGAATTCAGTTTATATCAGCTTCTTAAAGCTCATGCAGTTCCCATTTATAAACTGGCCAGACCCGTATAACGAATCTGCAAATGCAATGGGTATCAGCGCACCATAATC
Source organism: Alphaproteobacteria bacterium (assembly GCA_002690045.1). Taxonomy (GTDB): domain Bacteria; phylum Pseudomonadota; class Alphaproteobacteria; order Micavibrionales; family Micavibrionaceae; genus UBA2705. Next base: position 112,526 of record NZDE01000011.1, read on the forward strand.
TGCACCACGAAAATAAGAAAAACATCTTATTGCTCATCATATGGAGCGCGTCCAGCTTGGCCTGAATCAACGACCGCATTACGAATTTTACGTGTCTTGGTGAACTGGTCTTGAAGGAACGCACCTTTATCCTGTCGTATAGCTTTTTGTAACTCTGATAAATCTTCTGTAAAGCGCTGAAGGACGTCTAAAACGCTTTCTTTGTTTTGTATAAAAATATCACGCCACATGACAGGGTCTGACCCTGCAATACGTGTAAAGTCACGGAAGCCACCCGCAGAATATTTAATGACTTCTCGCTGTAAATCTTCAGCCATATTCGTCGCTGTGCCAACAATAGAATAGGCAATCAAATGCGGAAGATGTGATGTTATAGCCAGAACCAAGTCGTGGTGACGGGGCTCCATAAAATCTATATTCGCGCCGCATAATTCCCAAAGCGCTGTAACCTTCTCAACCGCCTGTAAATCAGTCTCGTCAATAGGCGTAATGATTAACCAGCGATTAGTAAATAATGTTGCAAAGCCTGCGGATGGGCCTGATTTCTCTGCGCCCGCAATAGGGTGTGCCGCGACAAATTTTTCAGGATATGGCAACGCCTCACTTACAGAATCTATGACGGACTGTTTCACAGATCCTGCATCTGTCACAATTGTTTTATCAGTAATATATGGCGCAATAGATTCTGCCACCGTGCCCATTTGTCCGATAGGTGTACATAGGACAATTATATCTGCATCGGCTAAATAGCTATCGTAATAATCATAGGCAGCATCAACTAATTTATTATCTAACGCATAATTCAAATAATCATGGTTCATATCAATGGCGGTAATCTCTATGGATGGATCTGCTTTTTTAAGCGCCCGTGCAAGCGATGAACCGATAAGGCCAAAACCAATAATTACAACATCTTTAAAGTTACTCATTTGCGTACCCTACACTTTTATGGGCTTAGGATGCCCGCCTAAATGATACCATTTACCGTTATCTTTGTGTTTATGCTTCATATCAACAAAAGCCGCACTCTCCGCATCAATATATTGATTGACGATACAAAGGTTATAAGATTCATCTGATACCTTAATGGATACAGTGCGATAATCTTTGACCGAAAGCGCAGCCATAGCGTTTTGAACAGCCGCTGCCCCGTCATCCGATGATTTATATACAACATAGCTTACATCATCATCTGACGGTTCAAAATGCGCCCGCATAACGACATGAAAACCACGGGTCTTTAACGTTTCAGCATCACTAACAAATGGTAGCGCCTGCACGATGGATAATTGCGTTTTGCTGTCTGCTGCTTCATCACCATCAATGGCGGCGATTAAATTAGGCAACCACGCGGCGACATCACCCTCATGGCAAAGTGAATCAAACACAGCGAAATCACAATCACCGTTTTGTAATTGGCGTAAAGATGACAACTCATCCTGCCCTTTTTCAAGATTGAGCAGACTGCCGAAGTAATCTGTAATCGTCTTATAATTTTGAACGCTGTCTTGCTCAATAGAATATACCGCGCTTAAGCCAGATTGTAACATAGATACAGCACTGACAAGTTCACGCCATATGCGCGTGACTGCCTGCTGTGGCAATGCGCCATGATGACGCCCTAATAAACGGCGGATCATGCGTGCCTCACGCGCTGGATGAACGACAGGCATACCGCGTTTCTGTTTCTCCGCAGCGATGCTTGAGGCCAATGCCGCACGTTCCATTAACAAATCATGGATTGTGTTATCGATATTGTCGATATTTTGTCTAATTGAATCAAGTGTTTGTGACTTATACATTGAGATTATCTTTAATTGACGTTAATCTGCACAGAGTTTATGCGAAAAAACCTATGAATACAACAGCCTATAGCCCATGCCGTTAGTTGCTTATAAAAACATCCCCAGCTTTACCCGTCTTCAACAAGACGGTCACTTAATATTGAGCGAAGACCGTGCATTACGGCAGGATTATCGCGGGCTGCATATAGGCTTACTTAACATGATGCCTGATGCCGCGTTAGAAGTTACAGAACGTCAGTTTTTTCGTCTTATTGGCCGCTCTGACCGTATCGTGCAGTTTTACATGCACCCGTTTTCTATACCGGGCATAGAGCGTAGCAGCGAAGCACAAAGCTATATCGACCAATATTACGAAAGTTTTGAAGACATTAAAAAAATTGGTTTGGACGCATTAATTATCACGGGTGCGAATGTTGCATCTGCTGACCTTAAGGAATCTGGTTTCTTTGAGCCATTTCAGGACGTCTTAGACTGGGCATTTAAAAATGTTACATCTGTCTTATGTTCATGTATATCAACCCATGCTGCGATGCTCGCGCTGTATAATGAATCGCGCACACCGTTAACACAAAAATTATTTGGTGTTTACGAACAGCGCGTAAATGATGCTCTAAAGCCGTTGACGCGCGGTATTAACACCTGTTTCCACGCGCCGCACTCACGCCATAATATGATTACGCGGGAACAATTCCTGAAAAACAATATGCTTGTTCTGGCAGAAAGTCAGGATGCTGGCGTTCACTTGGCCAGTTCTGCGGACGGTTTACGCCTTGTATGTTTTCAAGGCCACCCCGAATATGATCGGGTAAGCTTGCTAAAAGAATTTAAGCGCGACATGAACGGCTACTTAAACAAAGCATTAGATACGCGCCCCGCTTTACCACAAAATTACATTAACGCCGCTTACGCGGATAAATTTTTGGCTCTTGTTGATCGTATATATCAAACAAGCGATTTAAGCCTATTTAATGAGGACCTTATCCAGCAATATATAGATAACACTTGGCAAGATACTGCCCGCTCTATAATTCAAAATTGGGTCGGCGCTGTATATCAAGTCACTGGCTTTGACCGCCACCAACCTTTTATGGATAAAATTGACCCCGAAAATCCGCTTGCAACTGTACTTATTTGAAACTTCTTAACTTATAAAAATAATATATTAGGTGCCACCCACAGACCCAGCAGGTTTAGGTACATAAATCCACCGCCCACCAGCGGGGACTTTTGATCCGCTATCCGGGTTTACCCGCGCATAAACTTTTTTCGTACATTCGATTATATACACACCAGCCAAAGCAGGCATAATATATGGGCCAATACGCTCTAATGTTGGGGCCATATTATGTGTGAAATTTCGCGTTGATGGCAATGCGAACAAAGCAGGTCTAACGCTTTCAATATCAAACTGTTCTTCACGCAGAAAATCGACAATCTGCATGCGTGAATACGGTGTCCCTAAGCCAAATGGGCTCCATGATGCCATACTCCAAAGACCGGTACGGTTGGGAATAACTAATAACATTCGTCCGTTACTGCGCAAAACCCGCCATGTTTCTTGTAACAACGCACGAACAGAACCAGCATGTTCCAAAGCATGTATAAGCATTACATTGTCAAAATAGTTGCTTTCAAAAGGTAAGGCTTGGGAAGCCGCTAGCAAGGCCGCATTATGTTCTTTTTCTGGCCACGGCAATACGCCCATTTCAACGCGCCCTGCCCCAACGGTAATTTCAGCCTCTGGGCGGTATAAATCTAAATACGGGTAGGCAAAGCCATAACCTAGAAGCCGCGCGCCCTTTGCATGCGGCCATATTTTTCTAATTTTTTGACGCAGAACATCACGCATCACACGACCCGTGCGTGACAAGTAAAAATCTTCGTAATCTTTTGCAGAAACAAGCATGTTAGCACGCCGTAAAAAATTAATTCTACCTTATTATAGCGCCTTAACCATTTGAACGCATGGATTATTTTCACCCCATAGCGTGGGGAATACTTCTAACGGGACAAAGTCTTGACTGGCGTAGAACATACGCGTTTTATCATAGGCATCATTTGCACGGCTTGCATCAAGGGTTTTCACCTGTAAGAAACTTATGCCAACGGCTCTTAAACGTGTCTCAATTGCCTTTACCATTTCACGTCCAATACCTTGGCGGTGATAATTTGGCAAGACGCCCATAACATATAATTCAGCGGATGATGGATTGTGTTTTTTGACGGATGTGAACCCTATAACCTCATCGCCTTTTACTGCTTTTAATATAGGGTAGGATTGCATCGTTTCGACATATTCGACAATGGCATGCTCTAAACCAAACCAGTCTGGTAATGCACGTAATATTGCTTCGCAGCTTTCAACGCTGCCAAATTCCTGCCATATATATTTGATTTCCTCCATATCACAGATACTCTAATATCGGCGCTATTAATGGAATATCAGCAGGTGGCATTTCAAGGTTATAAAGCTCGTCAGGGCGTATCCATTTTAGGTTCTGCCCTTCTTGTCCTTGCGGTATACCGCGCCAGACACGGCATGCATAAAGCGGCATCATTAAATGGAATTTCTCGTAGCTATGGGATGCAAAAGTAATGGGGTAAAAACCACAAGGACGGGTTTCAATATCTAACTCTTCTCGTAGTTCACGCATAAGGGCGTATTCTGGGCTTTCCCCTTCATCCACTTTACCGCCAGGAAATTCCCACAATCCGGCCAATGATTTCCCTTCGGGGCGCTGCGTGACAAGAATACGTTTATCTTTACCTATAAGCAACGCCGCCGCCACAAGGATTATTGGTAACCCTGAACGTGGCGGCGGCGGATATTCTAATGCTTCTTCACAGGACATCATCATAAGGTTTACCCGTATTTATCTATCCTGCGTGTATATTATTCTTTTGCGTCAGCTGCGTCAGCTTCGCCATTAATATTGTAAAGCTTAACTTTAGCTTCTGAACGCCAGTCACCTAGCAAATCTTGAAGAACTTGTGTGCGAAGGCTTGCTTGCAAGCTTTCTTTCATATCTTCAAAAGACGCTGGTTCTAAGTTGCGTTTATCTTCAACTTTAATTACGTGGAAGCCGAACTGTGTTTGTACAGGCGCCTTTGTATATGCACCTTTTTCAAGCTTAAACGCAGCTTCTTCAAATGCAGGAACCATGTCACCTTTTTTGAAATAACCAAGGTCGCCGCCGTTTTCACCAGATGGACCAGTTGATTTTTCTTTGGCTAGCTCAGCAAAATCTTTACCGCCATCAAGCGCTGCAATGATTTCTTTTGCTTCATCTTCACTGCCCACAAGGATGTGACGTGCGCTTAATTCTTCAACTGACTTTTGTTCAGCCGCGTATTCATCATAAGCCGCTTTAAGCGCTTCATCAGTGATACGGTCATTAACCTGCTTTTCGATGAATACAGCGCGTGCAATTTGCTTTTTCGCATCTTCCAAACGTGTTTTATATTCATCAGAGCTCATAACGTCTGATTTATCGGCCTTAAGCTCGACAATCTTACCATTTACAAACTGGTCAAGTACAACAGGGAAAACGATTTGCTTCGGCACAACTTGTTGTGGGCCTGCAAGCTCGTCAATCATGTCAAAAATCTCTGAACGTTTAATTTCAACAGAATCAATAACCGCCACAGTTGGATCACCAGGTTTGATTTCAAGATTTGCGTTTTCCGCGCCTGTTTTCGCATCGCCCGCAGCTGGTTCAATTGCGCTAACAGCTGCACCATCTTCACTCATCATTTGCTTACCATAGGTATTCGCGAAGACAAAGCCACCCACGCAAATTGTAAACATGGACAACACCAAAACGCCGTACCGTCCAACAAAACTTTTCTTCTGCATAATATGCCTCTTTTAAATACTGTTATTTATGTATACGTACTCTATAGTTCTTTATACGCAGTTCTTTTCTGCACGGCTCACTTTTAAAAAGCAATAAAAAAACGTATAACGCATAAGTTTTTATGGGCATTGATTGACGTAGATGACAAAACTTCCTATATATGCCTACAGATAAATAAATTAAGTAAAAGAAGACGACTCTAACAGAGGTACTATGCTGTTAAATTTAGCGACAAAAATATTTGGTTCCAGCAATGAACGCCAACTCAAAAAAATGCGTGTTTATGTTGAGAAAATTAATGCACTCGAGCCTGAATTTGAAAAACTGGACGATGCCGCGCTAAAAGGAAAAACAGCCGAATTCAGGACACGTCTAAAAAATGGCGAAACCGAAGATGATATTTTGGTTGAAGCATTTGCAACAGTACGCGAGGCCGCAAAGCGCAGCCTTGGCCTACGCCCGTTTGATGTGCAGTTAATTGGTGGCCTTGCCCTTCACAAAGGGATTATCGCCGAAATGCGTACAGGTGAAGGTAAAACACTTGTTGCGACCCTACCCGCTTATTTGAATGCTATATCTGGTAAAGGTGTGCATGTCGTTACTGTGAACGATTACCTTGCTGAACGTGACTCCGCATGGATGGCACAAGTTTATGAGTTTCTTGGCCTTAGCGTTGGCTGCATCACATCAAATATTCGTGATGATGCGCGCCGTGCGGCATATAACGCAGATATTACTTACGGTACAAATAACGAATTTGGCTTTGATTATCTGCGCGATAACATGAAGTTTAGCCTAAACGAAATGGTGCAGCGCCCTTATAACTTCGCGATTATCGATGAGGTTGACTCGATCTTGGTTGATGAAGCGCGAACGCCGCTTATTATCTCTGGCCCGTCTGAAAGTTCACCAGAACTATATGTTCAAGTGGATAAGCTTATCCCTATGCTGACTGAAGATGATTACGAATTAGATGAGAAAATGAAGTCTATCTCACTAAACGATCAAGGTTCAGAGCATATTGAACAATTGCTAAAAGATCACAATCTTCTTACAGATGAAGAAGGCCTTTATGATGCGCAGAACATTATGCTTGTACATCACGTCAACCAAGCATTGCGTGCGCACAAATTATTTGAAGGTGATAAAGATTATATCGTTAAAGACGGTAAAGTCGTTCTAATTGATGAGTTTACAGGCCGAATGATGGAAGGTCGTCGTTTCTCTGACGGCTTACACCAAGCGTTAGAAGCACGTGAAGGTGTTGAAATCCAGCAAGAAAACCAAACACTTGCCTCCGTAACATTCCAAAACTTCTTCCGTATGTACCCTAAAATTGGCGGTATGACTGGTACAGCACAAACTGAAGCTACCGAATTTATGGAGATTTATAAACTTGGCGTGTTGGCTATCCCAACAAATGTGCCAGTATCTCGTATTGACCATGATGATGAAATTTATAAGTCTCTGGCCGATAAAGAGATTGCTATTCTTGAGCGCATTAAAAATGCACATGAGAAAAAACAGCCTGTATTGGTCGGTACTGTTTCAATCGAAAAATCTGAATCATTATCCCGCACATTGAAAAAGCATAAAATACCGCATCACGTATTGAATGCACGTTATCACGAGCAAGAGGCTTATATTATCGGACAAGCCGGTGTTCCTGGCGCTGTAACAATCGCTACAAATATGGCGGGTCGTGGTACAGATATTAAGCTTGGTGGTAACCTGGAAATGCGCGCGCAGCAAGAAATCCCTGCGGATACACCTGAAGATAAACGCAGCGCAATGATTGAAGAAATCAAAGCTGAAATCGCCGAAAACGAAAAATTCGTTAAAGAAATGGGCGGTTTGATGGTTATTGGTACAGAACGCCATGAAAGCCGTCGTATTGATAACCAGCTACGTGGTCGCTGTGGTCGTCAAGGTGACCCTGGTGAGACTATTTTCTATCTTTCTGTTGAAGATGACCTTATGCGTATCTTCTCGCCAGAAGCTTTGGAGGCGGTGCTTAGTAACGCAGCGATTGGCCTACGTGACGGTGAAGCCCTAACCCACCCATGGTTAAGTAAAGCACTTGAAAAAGCGCAGGCGCGCGTCGAACGTCAGAACTTTGAAATTCGTAAGAACCTTCTTAAATTTGACGATGTAATGAACGACCAGCGTAAAATTATTTACGAGCAGCGCCGTGACATCATGGATAGTGATAGCGTTGAGGATTTGGTCAAAGATATCCGCCATGATGTAATTGAAAGCGTTGTACAGACATCTATCCCAAAAGGCAGCTATGCTGAACAGTGGCAGACTGATCACCTTAAAAATGAAACAATGCGCTTACTTGGCCTTGACCTTCCTATTGATGAATGGGCACAAGAAGAAGGCATTGCGGATAATGAAATATTAGAGCGCATCATTGAAGCGTCTGATAAAAAGATGGATGAAAAGGCAGAAAAATCTGGCCGTGAATTTTTCCGCGAGATTGAAAAATCGTTTGTTCTACAAACAATTGATAACGCATGGAAAGACCACCTTCTTCAGCTTGATCACCTTCGCCAAGGCATTAACCTGCGCGCAATTGGTCAGCGTGACCCATTAAACGAATTCAAGACTGAAGCCTTTTCAATGTTTGAAACGATGCTGACAAATATGAGTGAGAACATCACGCAGAATTTGAGCGTTGTTGAATTTAACCTTGATGCCGAAGCGTTACAAAAACTAGTTGATGAATACCAAGAACAACAAAACGCAAAAACAGGCCGTGCACTTTCGCCAGATCAAGCTGATGGCGCACCTGTTGCCCCGCAACAGCCCTCAGCGACAATCATCAAGCCATCATTTGATAAGAATGATCCGGACACATGGGGCAAAGTGCCACGTAATGCAGACTGCCCATGCGGTAGCGGTAAAAAATATAAGCATTGCCACGGTAAAATCGTTTCACAGAAAATGGTTAGCATTGCATAGGGCTATAAAGACTTAGCTTATATACCTACGCTCGGTACAATTCTTGCCTGCTCATGTGTCTGACGAACCTTCTGTAAGTGTGGGAAGTGTTTTTCAACCAAAATACGTAGCCCGTCTGTATCTTTGGCCTGCCTTGACTCTAAGCCATATATATATACGCGGGCGTAATCTTCCATGATCGCGGCTTGCTGCTCAACCGAATAATGCGCAAACAAGAACTTTTCGTTATCAATTGGATACGCATATTTATCTGGCTCATTAACAAAATGCTCATTGGTATGTGCCCGCGCCGTTTGGAACTGCCAAATATGCGTCAATTCATGCGCAAAACTCCCTAAAACAAACGCATTATCACTATTCGTGAAATCATCCATCTGCGCAGCCCCGTCATTATTGGCAAAATACGTGATTAAATTATGCTTAGATGCATGCGCCGCGCGATCACTACACTCTATGCGGCTCATATGAATACGTATAATACTCGTATCTATCTGGCCTGCGAAAAGTTCATGTGTAAGCTTCTTCTCGTTTTCAGTTAAGAATCGTGTGGTTGGCGCTTCTAAGAAATATCGCTGCCATTTTAGTATGGGGAAGCGTGGTTCAATAAGATCTGCGAGGTAACTATGTGTTTTACAATTATTTACGCCATATTCTGCCTGCCCAAGAAAATAACTATGTGAGGGATGCGTAAAGCGTGTTACATAATCAGCGAAAGCCGCAGCTTGCTGATACGGCCCAAGGTCATCATAGTCGATTTTAAAATTTAAAGGATATATAGTACTGCTATCTATATTTGCTGGGTACTGCGTTTCCACGCTATTCTGCCACAAGCGATGCGTGGCAAAAAGAAACGCGTTAATTTTCTTCGGTTCAGCTTCTTGGCTATAATCCGCACTATAATTATCAACACCGAAAAAACGGATTGATTTTTCATCTGTGCCGTCTGCATCCGCGGGTCTTTCGTCATGCGCTGTCTTATAAGCATATATTTTCGTATTTTGAATATTTATGTCTGACCCATAATATTTCGCGATGAGTTTCTTTTCGCCATCCGTTATATCACGCGTTTCATAAGGACTCTCAGCCATTTCAGTATAAAAACTTTGTGATGGCATATTATTTACATCATAAGTGATGGGGCTTGTGTACAGACAAGCCGTAGCAAAGAAAGCCAGTTTTAATGTAAAACCTGTTTTGCGCCCCATAAGCGCTCCCTATATATATTTTTTTATTATATAGGGAAGGATTACACAACATTTTCATAATGTCAAGTAATTGAGGGCGCTAGAATAGCGACTATTCAGCCGCCAACTTGTTAGATTCACCAGAAACAAAAGCATCCGAACATGCACGCATAACAGCAGAAGCGCGGCAAATAACATTCGTCATATAGAAATTATCAACATCAGCAGTAAACTTCGCTTTTGTTAACTTGCCCTTACCGCCCAGACCTGACCACTCAGCGGCAGTAATTTCATCAAGTTGTGGCATCGCTGCATAATTATCACGAATAGACTTACGAAGCTCGTAAAGGTCATTATACGGTAAAGCACAGTCCAATGCGTCAGACAAAGCACGAATAATTGCCCAGTCCTCTTTCGCTTCGCCAGGGGCTGACACAGCTTTATGCGCGCGTTGTAAACGCCCTTCTGTGTTCATATAAGATGCATCTTTTTCGCTATAGGCCGCCGCAGGGAAAATAATATCTGCATGTGATGCGCCTAAATCACCGTGATGGCCTTGATAAATTTTGAACGTCTTTTTGCCTAGGCCAGAAATAACATCCGCATCATCAACGCCCATTAAATAAATCACATCCAATTTATCATCAGCTGATGCTTTAACAATTTTGGCTATATCCATCCCGCCCTTTTGCGGTACAAAGCCAATTTCCAAAGCACCAACGCGCCCAGCTGCCGTATGAAGAGCGTTAAAGCCATTCCAGTCTTTGCGGACAACTTTATGCTTATCGCAAAGTTTCTCAACTTCTGCCATTACAGCCGATAAGTCGCTACGCTTATAAACCGCATTACCAACAATAATTACGGGGCTCTTGCTGCCTTTGAGGAATTTATCAGCAGCCGCAAAACCATCCGCATTATCAGCCAGGTGCGTGTATGGGTAATTAAGGTCACACGCCTCACCCAAAACAGCAACCTTCACGCGCTTTGCAAGCCACGTCTTGCGAATACGTGCATTAATCATAGCCGCTTCGGTACGAGGGTTCGTGCCAATCAACACAATACTGTCAGCCTGCTCAAGGCCTTCAATTGTCGTGTTAAATAAATACGCTGCGCGGTTATCTGTTGGATATAGCGCACCATCAACACGGCAATCCATATTTGGCACCCCAAGTTTCGCCATCAGATCTTTAAGCGCGGTAACCGCCTCAACATCGGCCAAGTCACCGACGAGCGCGGCAATAGATTTCGCATCCGCGGCTTTAATCTTCTTCGCAGCGAGGGCGAGTGCTTCGCTCCAACTTGCTTCTTCTAACTTTTTGGTGCGGCCATTACGAATATATGGACGGTCAAGACGCCCTGCCGCAAGGCCATCAAGGGCGTAACGTGTTTTATCAGCAATCCATTCTTCGTTCACCGCTTCATTCAAACGCGGCATAACGCGCATTACTTCACGGCCACGTGCATCAATGCGAATATTTGAACCAACGGCGTCATGCACGTCAATAGATTGTGTTTTCTTGAGTTCCCATGGACGCGCTTTATATGCGTATGGTTTGTTAGTTAGTGCACCGACAGGACAAACATCAACTAAATTGCCAGACAGCTCACTGTCAATTGACTTTTCGATAAAAGTTGTGATTTCAGCATCTTCACCACGGTGTAATTGACCAATATCATCCACGCCTGCGATTTCTTCGGCGAAACGTACACAGCGCGTACAGTTAATACAACGTGTCATTACGGTTTCAACCAATGGGCCGAGTTCTTTGTCTTTTACTGAACGTTTTGTTTCATGGTAGCGAGAACGGTCATAGCCATAGGCAACAGCTTGGTCTTGCAAATCACATTCACCGCCTTGGTCACAAATTGGGCAATCTAGTGGGTGGTTGATCAGCAAGAATTCCATCACGCCCTGACGCGCTTTTTTGGCACGTGGGGATTCTGTATGGACAACCATGCCATCGCCGCAAGCCATTGCACATGAAGCGACAGGCTTTGGTGCGCCTTCTAAGTCGACCAGACACATACGGCAGTTTGCCGGTACGGTTAAACGGTCATGGTAACAAAAGCGCGGTATTTCAACGCCGATTTCTTCAGCCGCCTGTAGAATAGACGTGCCTGGTTCGACTTCAATTTCAACACCGTTAATTGTTAACTTAGGCATATTCACTCACCATATATCTTGTCGTTAATTCTTATTACTCAATTTATTGAACACGGATTTCGCCATCATGCTTTGGTGCATTTATATCCACACCATCAAGGACAAAACCACATTCTTTGGTAAACCCACGTTTAAATACAAAATCCAAATAATTCTTCTGCAGACGCTCAAAGTAATGAATGTCTTTTTCTTTGGTTATTAATTCTTCAACCTTCACACAGCAGGACTTTGAAATATCGGCGATTTGATCACCAGAAAATTCACTGCGCACCTTTCTAAACATACATTGACACGCTTTAAGGGCATGAGATTTAAACCCTGCCATCTTTTCTGGTGACAATGTTGATACATCAAACTGATACATATACTGCTTAGAGCAGCTTTCAATATAGATACGCTCTAAGTGCTGCTTCGCGGCGTCAGAACTAAACTTCTTCGCATCTTCAGCATGCGCAGCATTATACACGCCGCATAGCGCGATAAACGCCATGGTCAATGCGGATAATACTAATTTTTGCACAAATGCCTGTAACACGATGTTTAGCCTCTTTCCCTTTAAGCTGCAAACGCGGCTTGTTTGCGGTATTCCATGATACGGCGTTCAAGCTCAGGACGGAAATGACGTATCAACCCTTGTACCGGCCATGCAGCAGCATCACCTAGCGCACAAATTGTGTGGCCTTCAATTTCCTTTGTCACATCATAAAGCTGGTCAATCTCATCAATGGTCGCTTTACCATCAACCATGCGCATCATCATGCGCCATAACCAGCCCGAACCTTCACGACATGGTGTACATTGCCCGCAAGATTCATGCATATAGAACATTGATAAACGCGCAATGGCGTAAACAATGTCCGTCGATTTATCCATGACAATCACGCCTGCTGTACCTAGGCCTGAGCCCGCATTACGTAACGAATCAAAGTCCATTTTAATGTCATCACAAACATCCTTTGGTAGAAGCGGCGTAGAAGACCCGCCCGGAATAACCGCCAAAAGGTTATCCCAACCACCACGAACGCCGCCGCAATGCTTTTCGATAAGCTCTTTTAGTGGGATACCCATTTCTTCTTCAACGTTACATGGATTATCGACATGACCTGAAATACAAAAAAGCTTTGTGCCAGTATTCTTCTCATCCGCGCCTAGTCCTGCGAACCATGCTCCGCCGCGGCGGAGGATTTCAGGAACGGACGCAATTGTTTCAACATTGTTCACTGTAGTTGGGCAGCTATAAAGCCCTGCCATTGCCGGGAATGGCGGCTTATTACGTGGCTGCCCTTTTTTACCTTCAAGACTTTCAATCAGTGCGGTTTCTTCACCGCATATATAAGCACCTGCGCCGCGGTGTACATATACATCAAAATCCCAACCGGATTTCGCGGCGTTCTTACCAAGAAGGCCAGCATCATAAGCTTCTTTAATTGCGACATTCAGTGCAGATGCTTCATTATAAAACTCACCACGCACATAAATATAAGCCGCATGTGCGCCCATCGCGAAACCTGCAAGCAACGCACCTTCAACCAATTTATGTGGTTCATTACGCAGAATATCACGGTCTTTACATGTGCCCGGCTCAGATTCATCTGCGTTGATAACTAAATAATGTGGCTTACCTGAATCCTTAGGCATGAATGACCATTTCAAACCTGTCGGGAAGCCCGCGCCACCACGACCACGCAGGCCAGATGCTTTAACTTCGTTGATAATCCAGTCCGCGCCTTTTTTGATAAAGCTTGCGGTTTTATCCCAGTCACCACGCTTTTGCGCGTCTTTGAGGGAGAACGACTCAAAGCCATAAAGATTAGTGTATATACGGTCTTTATCCTGCAACATCTTGCAAATCCTTTACCTTTAAACTCAAACCACTTTTGCCTTTTTGGCTTCGTCCATCAATGTTGTTGGGCCTGATGCCGCCATTGATGCCTTACGGCCTGTTTGTGAGCCCACGCTCACTTTTCTGCCGGCCTTAAGATCATCAAGGATCTTAATCATCAATTCTTCATTGAGGTCTTCATAATAATCATCATTGATTTGCACCATTGGCGCGTTGACACATGCACCAAGGCATTCAACTTCCATCAATGTGAACAAGCCATCATCAGTACTGTCCCAAAGCTTGATCCCCAAATGATCTTCACAAACTTTTTTGATTTTGCCTGCGCCACATAACCAGCATGGTGATGTCCCGCAAATCTGCACAAGATACTTACCGACTGGGGCAAGGTTGTACATTGAGTAGAAAGTCGCGACTTCATATACCTTCATTGGCGGCATATCGAGCACTTCGGCGATATGATCCATTGCCGCTTTAGGAATCCAGCCACCATATGGCTTATCAGCCTTTGCGCCATCTTCCGCAACTTGACGCTGCGCAAGGTCTAGCAAGCCCATTACAGCACTTTGCTGCTTACCTTTAGGGTAATTGGCTATAATTTCAGCAGACTTCTTTTTAAACGCCGGACGGAATTTAAAATCCTTCGGCTGATAATCTGCGTTAAGGTCAAATGGTTTTCTCATCGGTCAATTTCTCCAAAAACGATATCGAGCGAGCCAATTACGGATACCGCATCAGCAAGCATATGCCCCTTGGACATGAATTCAAAACCTTGCAAGTGCAAGAAACCCGGCGCACGTATATGGCAACGATATGGACGGTTTGAACCATCCGACACCAAATAAACCGCAAACTCACCTTTTGGCGCTTCAACAGCGGTATAAGTCTCGCCTGCCGGCACGTGATAGCCTTCAGTGAAAAGTTTGAAATGGTGGATCAATGCTTCCATTGACTGTTTCATTTCAGCGCGTGGCGGCGGCGCAACTTTGTAATCATTTACCATGACGTCGCCTTTAGGCATTTGCTCTAAACACTGTTTCATGATTTTGATGGACTCGTACATCTCGGCAACGCGCACAAGGTAACGGGCATAACAATCCCCTGTTTTACCGACGGGCACATTGAAGTCCATTTTATCGTAAACATCATAAGGCTGAGATTTACGCAGATCCCATGCAACGCCAGAGCCACGAAGCATTGGGCCAGAAAAGCCCCAATCTAACGCTTCTGATTTTTTCACTATGCCAATATCAACTGTACGCTGTTTAAAGATACGGTTTTCACTGAGCAAACCTTCCAAGTCCGCAATATGTTTCGGAAGTTGTTCTAGCCAATCCATCATATCCTCGGCTAGGCCCGCGGGCATATCCTGCGCCACGCCGCCTGTACGGAAATAGTTTGCGTGCAGGCGTGCACCACAGACGCGCTCATAGAACTCCATGCCCTTCTCACGCTCTTCAAACATCCAAAGCGCTGGCGTAATTGCACCAACATCAAGGGCGAATGTTGTCAGGTTCAAAAGGTGGTTCAAAATACGGCCATGTTCAGCAAAAAGAACACGAATATACTGGCCGCGCTCAGGCACAGTAATGCCCAAAAGCTTTTCAGTCGCCAAGGCAAATGCATGTTCTTGATTCATTGGCGCAACGTAATCAAGACGGTCAAAATATGGCAGTGCCTGCATATAGGTTTTGTATTCGATTAGCTTTTCTGTACCACGGTGCAACAAACCAATATGCGGGTCAGCGCGCTCAACGACTTCGCCATCCATCTCAAGAACAAGACGAAGCACACCGTGCGCAGCAGGGTGCTGTGGACCAAAGTTAAATGTGAATGGCTTGATTTGTGTTTCAGTTGAACAATCAACAGCTTCGGTAATTTTTTCTAATGCATTCATGTTCAAATTACTCCTTGCCTGCCAATTCTACTTTGCTTGGCGTCCAGCCGAACTCTGGCTTCACACCTTTTTCATCCCCTGGGAGCTGAATATTCGTCATACCTTCCCATGGGCTAACATTATCAAATGAGCGGAAATCTTGTGTAAGCTCAACAGGCTCATAGACAACACGCTTTTCTTCTTCGCTATAGCGTAATTCTACATAGCCCGTTAACGGAAAATCTTTGCGCAAAGGATGCCCATCAAAGCCATAATCTGTCAAAATGCGGCGTAAATCAGCGTGGTTAGCGAAAGCTACACCAAATAGATCAAACACTTCGCGTTCCATCCAACCCGCTGAGCTAAATACAGATGTTGCCGATGGGACAATATCTGTTTCACTTGCCGTTGTCTTTAAACGAATACGGTCATTATTGGTCAGAGACAGCAAATTATAAACGATTGAAAAACGTTCTGTATGATCAGGATAATCCACGGCTGTCACATTCATTAATTGTGTAAAGCGGCAGCGCGCATCATCACGCAAGAATTTCAGTACATAGCAAATATCTTCGCGCTGAACATTAAGGCACAATTCATCTTTTTGCCATTCACGTGATACCAAGTAATCTTTTAAATTAAGGGCAATATATTGCGCAAGCTCATCACGTGATGCTTGTAGGCAGTCATCATCGTCATGTGTTGTAACGTCGTTATTTTCAGTCGTTTCTGTCATCATAAATATCCTAATGAGCGATTAGCGAATGATACGCGTATCTTCGCGCTGAATTTTCTTTTGCAGCTGTAATAAGCCATAGACCAAAGCTTCCGCCGTTGGTGGGCAGCCCGGTACATATATATCAACTGGTACAATACGGTCACAGCCGCGTACAACAGAATATGAGTAATGGTAATACCCACCGCCATTCGCACATGACCCCATAGAAACCACCCAACGTGGCTCAGGCATTTGGTCATAAACCTTACGCAATGCAGGTGCCATTTTGTTCGTAAGCGTGCCCGCAACAATCATAACGTCTGACTGTCGTGGTGATGGTCGTGGAATCATACCAAAGCGGTCAAGGTCATAACGGCTCATATAAGCGTGGATCATTTCCACCGCGCAACATGCCAAACCAAATGTCATTGGCCACATTGACCCCGTACGTGCCCAGTCAAAAAGCTTGTCAGCCTGTGTAAGCAAATAGCCCTTTTCTTGCACATGCTTATTAATTGCCGCAGCAACAACATCTTGCTGCTCAGCTGGCGGCAGCTTTGCATTGCTTTGCAAATCATAAGACGGCGCAATTAAATTATGACGATCATGTCCCATTGTATAAAACCTTATATTCTTGTTTATATGGCGCGGTTAGGATTATTCCCAATCCAGTGCGCCTTTATTCCATTCGTAAATAAAGCCGATAGTTAGCACACCAAGGAAAACCATCATCGACCAGAATCCAAACATACCTATCTCACCCAGTGAAATCGCCCAAGGAAAAAGGAAGGCAATCTCAAGGTCAAAAATAATGAAAAGAATCGCAACAAGGTAATAACGAACGTCAAATTTGCTATGTGCGTCTGAAAAAGCCTCAAAACCACATTCATATGCAGACAGCTTTTCAGGGTCAGGATTTCTCTTCCCGACGATAATAGACGCCAAGAACATAACTAGCGATAGTCCCGCCGCAATAAAGATAAAGATCAAAACTGGAAGATACTCCAGTAGAAATTCATTTGTTGCCATGATTCTTTCCTTCAATTCAATGCGCCGATAGTTTATCGGAAATGGAACATAGTTCATAGCCCTTTCCTACTATTGATTCACTGGTTTTTCTACTATGTTACAAATATTTGCATTTACATAATTGTTGTGCTAGCATCTGCCGATTATAAAAAAATCTTTTAATGGTGTAAAAATGCACAATAAGAAAATGATTGATGCTTCTATTGGTGATCCGGCTTTACCGTTTAAGACGGCGGCGCAATACGCAATGGAACAATCGCTTAAGACACTGAACCAGTATGATAATTACGGCACAGTGGCGCATCATATGGCCGAACAAATCATGGATTTCTTTGACCGTGAATTAGGTATAGTTCGCCCCAATTGGTCAGGTGTTGGCCTTGATAGCTATGCATATACAAACGGTATTACAGAAGGCTATGATGGCTTATTAAACATTTTTGCAAAGGAAACGGAACAATATAACCGCTTAACCAAACAAAATCTAAAGCCTGCGATCATTATGCCCATCCCCACATATGGGATATTCTTTGCACAGCCTGAAAAATTTGGCATTGAGGTCATAAAGCTACAACGTGAAGAAGACGGCAGCGTTGATCCCGAAAAGTTATTAGAGCTGCTGCGCGCAGAAAATAAAGCAGGTAAACACCACATTGTTGGCTATTATGATTCTAATCCAAACAATCCAACTGGTCATGTCCGCGATGCGGCAGAGACCCAAGCACTGGCAGATGTCTTTATTCGCTATAACGACTATATATCCTACCAAAAGGACAAGATGACCAAAACAATGAAGAACCCGCTATATAGAGAATTGCGCGAACTTCCTAATACCATCAAAGTGATTGATGACATGGTGTATCTTGGCCTTGAATATGACGGACGCAAAGCCGCTGCGTTTATGAGCATTGAAGAAATGTATGATAATACAATCATACTTGCGGGCGGTTCAAAAATTGGCCTTACGGGGCTGCGTACAGGTATAATGATTGGCTCTGAACATTACATTAAGAAATATAAAGAAGACCGTGCGCTGCGCCAATATTTCCCCTCTACTGTGAATATGCACGCTTTAACACCGACCTTCCCAACCAAGGCTGAACATTTAAAAATGCGCACAGATCATTTGCACCAGCTAAATGCTGTACATTTATTCTCAGGCAAACTTATGAAGGCGCTTATTAATGGTATAGATGATGTAGAGGCCAGTTCAGCCGAACGGAAGAAAATGATTAACCATGTAGCTAAGGCCCGTAAGATAAGTTTGGTGGAAGCTAAAAAGCAGCTTCAAGACGGTATATTGGGCATAAATGTAACGACAACGCCGCAAGCGGGCTTCTTCCATATGTTAGATTTCAGCGCCTTTAAAGGCCATCACATAAAAGAAAACATCCGTTATGGCGATAAATATGAAATTGGCAAATTAAAAGATGAATGGGATTTAAAATGGATGCATCGTGATGTTGGCCTGCAATTCTGTTCTGGCGCGGGTTGCGGGTATCAGTCTGAAGACTTAATTATGCGCACAACTTTTGCCATGCCGCCGCGCGATATAATTAAACTTGTTGATCGCCTCCAAGAATCCATCGATGTATATATTGCCCCCCTTCAACATGACCATCCGCCCCGCCCCAAAATTAGCGCATAAAAAAAAGCCCTCACGAATGAGGGCTTTCTTATGTACCGCTTAGTTAAATGGCGCGAGCGACGGGACTTGAACCCGCGACCTCCGGCGTGACAGGCCGGCGTTCTAACCAACTGAACTACGCCCGCCTAAGCAGTGAAAGGAGTTTTACAGTTTCCGTTTGTTACTGTCAATCACCTTTTTTCATTTTTTTTATTTTTTTCTAATTTACGCACATAAAGCCTTTGGTTCGCCGTTAAAAGGTAGCGCCAAAGAGCTTGCCACGCCGCTATGCGTAACTTCGCCGTGACAGATATTTAAGCCATCACGTAAACCTTGGTCAGCTAGCAAAGCTTGCTGCCAGCCCATATTCGCAATCGCCAAGGCATAAGGTAACACAGAATGGTTTAACGCCAGCGCTGAAGTTAATGGAACCGCACCTGGCATATTTCCGACGCAGTAATGTAAAACATCATCAACAACATAGGTTGGCTCATCATGCGTTGTTACTTTGGATGTTTCAAAACAGCCGCCTTGGTCAATAGATACATCAACAAGGACAGCTCCCTTCATCATGGTTTTCAACATTGGTCTAGTGATCATCTTCGGTGCTGATTCCCCCGGAATCAGAACTGTACCGACAACCATATCAGCCGTTTTGATAAAACGTTCAACAATGTCTATATTTGAATAAACATCATTCGCTCGGCCACGGAAATAATCATCCAAATATCGCATACGGTCATTTGAACGTTCAAGGATCGTCACATTTGCGCCCAAACCTGTCGCCATTTGCGCCGCATTAAAACCTGCAACACCGCCACCAAGGATTAACACCTCAGCTGGACGCACACCCGGCACGCCGCTTATCAAGCGTCCTGTACCGCCATTATGCTTTTGCAGGTAATATGCGCCAACCTGCACTGACAGGCGCCCTGCTATCTCACTCATAGGCGCAAGAAGTGGCAAGCCTTTACGCCCATATCCTGTAACGGTTTCATAAGCGATTGCAACGCAGCCTGAATCCATTAATGCCTTTGCTTGATCTGGGTCAGCTGCCAAATGTAAGTAGGTAAATACAATTTGGTTTTCGCGGATTAATTTATATTCAGATGGCTGCGGCTCTTTAACCTTAATAATCATATCAGCGCGCACAAAGACTTCTTCAGCACTGCTAACAATTTCTGCGCCAACATTCTTATAATCTTCATCAGAAAAGTTAATACCCAAGCCCGCCCCGGCCTGTACAATCACTTTATGCCCATTACCGGTAAATTCCTTCACGGATGACGGGACAAGCCCTACACGATGCTCCTGTGGTTTAATTTCGCTTGGTACACCTATTAACATCTGCCTACTCCTTAAAACATTTTAGAAACAAGTTCGTGCGGATCATACATGAGTGATATATTTAGATATATACGCAGCGCAGCATTGCTCTATAAAAATTCAATATTTATGTTATAGTGTCCATTAGCGTAGTAAGAAAGGTACCTAATTTATGAAATGTTTAGTCGTTGATGATTCCAATGCCACACTGTTCGTTACAAAAAAGCATATGAACACATTAGGCTTTGACGTATTAGAAGCTAAAACTATTGGACAATGCATGACACAGCTTGGTAAACACGACTTTGATGTTCATGTTATCGATATTTTTCTTGGTGAAGAAAGTGGCGTAGACCTTATTCGTCAACTAAAAGCCCAAAACGATGAAACGCCAATAATTGTGCTAACTGGGTCAGATGACATCAACAAAGAAAAAGAGCTTAAAGCGCTAGGTATAGCTGATTACCTACAAAAGCCAACAACATTAGAAAAGCTTCATGTGAGCCTAACCAAAATTGGCCTTATTAAATAATCTAAACTTATCTGAGGTAAATGGTGGGCGGTGAGAGACTTGAACTCCCGACCTCCTCGGTGTAAACGAGATGCTCTACCAACTGAGCTAACCGCCCGAAAAAGGAACTGCACGGCGTACCGCGCTTGGTGAGAGATTATTTAATGGATATTTAATATACGGTCAAGCCTTAAAAGTAATTATTTTCAAAAAAAATACAAAAAAGTAATAAAAAACCCGTCTATGCATGTTCGCACAGGCGGGCTTTAAAATTCTATAACAGCAAGAATTAGCCGTTAACTGTGTCTTTAAGACCTTTACCAGCTTTGAAAGCAGGAACTTTAGAAGCTTTGATTTTGATTGTTTCGCCAGTTTGTGGGTTACGACCATCACGAGCAGCGCGCTGCTTAACTTCGAATTTACCAAAACCAACTAGCTCAACGCTGTCACCTTTTTTAAGTGTAACAGATACTGTTTCGATGAAAGAAGCTAGAGCTTTTTCAGCTTGTGCTTTAGTTAGGTCTGATTTGTCTGCAATTGCATCAATAAGTTCTTTTTTGTTCACGAGGGCTCTCCCTAGAATTTGAGTTGAAACAAAAATCCTTTTACATCGAAATTTCAAAAATTCATCCGCAAAAAGAATTCGATTTTACACAAAACAAAATTATGTAAGATCGTCCTTCAGGCCTTGTATAACGTGCCTTCCAGATGATTCTGTTTTAAGACGAATCAAAGAAAAACTCAATGCCTAATCACACCATTTTCGCTTTTTTCTGCAGATTCTGTGGCTATTTTGTCGATTTTTTCGCCATTTTCTTGATTATTGGAAAGTGAAATCGGTTCAGGCAGCGTTACAAGCGCATGTGAAAGCACTTCTTCAATTGTGTTTACAGGCACAATTTCGAGTCCTTTTTTCACATTTGCAGGTATATCTGCCAAATCTTTTTCGTTTTCAGCAGGAATCATAACCTTGGCAATGCCGCCGCGAAGCGCCGCAAGAAGCTTTTCTTTTAGGCCGCCAATTGCTGTGACATACCCCCGTAAGTTAACCTCACCGGTCATCGCCACATCTTTGCGTACCTCAATATCAGTTAACGCAGATACGATGGCCGTAACCATCGCTGCGCCAGCAGATGGACCATCTTTTGGTACTGCACCAGCAGGTACGTGAACGTGAATATTCTTTTCAGTCAACTCATCGTAATTAATGCCCAAATTAGGCGCACGTGACTTAATAAGCATTTCTGCAACAGTAATCGATTCACGCATAACATCTTTTAAGTTACCGGTTGTGGTAACCTTACCGTCCTTACCTGGGGTCGTTACCGCCTCAATTGAAAGCAGATCACCGCCCACCTCAGTATAGGCGAGCCCTGTTACAACACCAATACGGTCTTGCGAATCCGCTTCGCCATGTTGATATTTCTGCACACCTGCATAACGCTCAAGCGCCTTTGGTGTAACTTTGACGGTTTTCTTGCCTTTCATCAGAATTTCTTTGATGGCTTTGCGGCATAAATTCGCAAGCTCACGCTCCAAATTACGTACCCCTGCTTCCTTGGTGTAATGACGAATCAAATTACGAATTGCTTGGTCAGTAATTGCAAACTCATCTTTCTTTAGACCTGTAAGCTCCATCTGCTTTTTCAGCAAATGACGGCGCACAATTTGAAGTTTCTCATCTTCGGTATAACCAGAAATGTTAATCACTTCCATACGGTCTAATAATGGACGCGGCATATCAAGCGAGTTTGACGTACAAATGAACATGACATCAGATAGATCATAATCTACTTCTAAATAATGATCGTTAAATGTTTCATTCTGCTCAGGATCCAGCACTTCAAGCATTGCCGATGCAGGGTCACCTCGATAATCCGATGACATCTTATCAATCTCATCAAGCATCATAAGCGGGTTTGACTTCCCTGCTTTCTTCATACCTTGAATAACCTTACCAGGCATTGCCCCAATATAAGTCCGTCTATGGCCGCGAATTTCACTTTCATCGCGCACGCCGCCCAATGAAATACGAATAAACTCACGGTTTGTTGCTTTCGCAATAGACTTACCTAGCGATGTTTTACCAACACCTGGCGGGCCCATCAAGCAGATGATCTGCCCCTTCACTTTATTCGTGCGTTGCTGCACGGCTAAATATTCAAGGATACGCTCTTTAACCTTCTCTAGACCGTAATGGTCTTTATCAAGGATCTTTTGTGCGGCTTTAATATCCTTCTTCACGCGGGTTTTCTTTTTCCACGGTACAGAAATCATCCAATCAAGGTAATTTCGTACAACTGTGGCTTCCGCAGACATTGGGCTCATCTGGCGCAGCTTTTTAATTTCTGCAGCACATTTATCTTTGGCTTCCTTGGTAATACGCAGTTTTTCAATTTTCTGCTCTATTTCGCCGATTTCATCGACACCGTCTTCGCCTTCACCTAATTCTTTCTGAATGGCTTTCATTTGTTCATTCAAGTAATATTCGCGCTGCGTCTTCTCCATTTGCTGTTTAACGCGTGTGCGAATACGTTTTTCAACCTGAAGAACACCAATTTCGCCTTCCATGTAACCGAATATTTTTTCAAGGCGGTCTGATGTGTTTGGTAAAGCGAGTAAGTCTTGCTTCTCATCCAATTTAATCGCCAGATGTGATGCAACAGAATCGGCCATTTTAGATGGCTCTTCAATCTGGTTGACTGAAACAATCACTTCAGGCGGGATTTTCTTATTAAGTTTCACATATTGTTCAAACTGCGTAATCACTGCACGCGCAAGCGCTTCTAACTCTTCTGAAGCTTCTGTTTCATCGCGCAGCATTTCACCCTTAACTTCTAAATAAGGGTCTGTTTTTACAAATTCTGTAATTTTAACGCGCTCTGTCCCTTCAACCAGCACCTTCACCGTGCCATCGGGCAACTTAAGGAGCTGTAAGATTTTACCGATTGTCCCAACTTCATGCAGGTCTTTATCGCCCGGATCATCCTCACTTGGCTCTTTTTGCGTCACAAGCAAGATTTGCTTATCTTCATTCATAACCTGTTCTAGCGCACTAACAGATTTTTCACGCCCAACAAAAAGTGGCACGATCATATGGGGGAAAATCACAATATCACGCAACGGTAATACTGGATAAGTTGTGTCTTCAGAATTGGTTGTTGATGTATTGAACATACTTATAGAGCTCCAAATTTTTTTACTAGTACCCACCTTATAGATTATAAGGCAATAATAATGATTTGGTTAATTTTTTTCAGATATCAATAAAAAAGCCTGCAAAATACTTACAGGCTTTTATAAACTACGGATATATAAGCTTATTTTTTCGCTTTTTTATCTTTATCTTTGTCTTTATCTTTGTCAGCGTCACCTCGATGCTCAACAACATGGTCAACTAAATTGAAGTCTTTTGCTTCTTGCGCAGTCATCCAGTTATCACGATCCATTGCATCTTCTAGGACTTTAAGCTTCTGGCCTGTGTGCTTCTCATATGTTGTATTCAAGAAGTGACGCAGACGAATAATTTCACGCGCCTGAATTTCAATATCAGAAGCCTGCCCTTGTGCCCCGCCTAGAGGCTGGTGGATCATCACACGTGCACTAGGAAGTGCATAACGCTTACCTGCCGCACCAGCCATAAGTAGGAATGAGCCCATTGAACACGCCTGACCAATACAAACGGTTGAAACATCTGGCTTAATATACTGCATTGTGTCGTACATCGCCAAACCTGCTGAAACCACGCCACCAGGTGAATTAATGTAGAATGAGATGTCTTTATTTGGGTTTTCAGCTTCTAAGAACAAAAGCTGCGCACAAATAAGTGTAGATACATGATCATTTACTTCCCCTGAAAGGAAAATAATACGCTCTTTCAACAAACGCGAATAAATATCAAACGCACGCTCACCACGGTTCGTGCTTTCAATAACGGTCGGGATCAATGTATTCATATATGTATTTAAAGGATCACGCTCTTGCATTTAATCTACTTTCTTTGCGTTTATAAACTTTGATAACAACGCCACCGATGATGCGCGCCGAATGATTCTTACAAAATCTACATGCTCATGCGCCGCTGTGCAAGATATTCTCTTTATGAATGCGCCTTTTATCCCACAAAGATCTTTTAAAAAAATAACCATTTATTAACATAAGGGATATATTATTGTGCGAGTGTATGGGGTAAATATATGAGTAAGTTCCAAAAACATTTTATTGCAGCAAGCTTAACCGCGACAATGGCGTTTAATAGCCTTGCTGTGGCACAAACAGTCGATCCCGCTGAAAACACTCTAGACAGCAAGCCGCCTATCCCACAAAAATATTACGACCTTGTTTTAAATGAACTGAATCAGTTTAGCGACGATAAACGTGAAGCGATTATGTCGCAACCTGAGTTCCAAGACATATTAGATGAAATCGCTTACGAGAGGTTTTATTATTCCAGCGAGCAAATTCAAGAGCGCTTAGGAGCTGTAACAGATCGGCAATCTTTTTACGTTTTTATGGAAGATCTAAAAAATTCACCATACTATGAAAACATAAAGGACAACATAGATAGTCCAGATAGCCTAGAGAGCGTTTTAGACAATACAAAAGCTTCACCCCTGCTAGCCATCCCTCTACTTTTGGAATCTGGATATGGCAATAGTTATCCGAATTTGAATTTACAAACAATGAACGTATTAATGTCTGCTGGCGCAGATATAAACACTATTGATAAAGCTTTCCTTATAAGAACGAGAGATAGAGCGCATGTTTTTGATTTTGTAGACCGGAATATTCAAGAAAAACTAGACCAGTCCTACATAAAATATGATAGAGAAATTCAAACAAATGGATATGAAGGAAATTTACCACAAAGCTTATTAGACAGCATTTCTGATGATTTAAATTTAACCCGTGATCTGCGTTCACGCTTAGGGCACGAAGCAAATGTTTCGTTAGAAGATGTAGCACCATTAAATTACGCCTATAACGGGGACGCGACGAATGAGGCGCTTCAAAATCAAATAACCGCCCTACGTGAGGACTCATACAAGCAATCCTTACTTGTACGTAATAGACAATATACCCCAGAAAACGCAATTACAGCACAAACCTTGGAAGCAAGTTATGGTCACACAGGTTATAATATAGATGCAGGCATAAACTACCAGTTTGACGATATCGAATTACCCACGCAACATGCAAACTTCACATTAATAGTCACCGAAGCACAAAACGATATACATTCCGATACGACGCATAGATACGCTGAAGCTTTAGCAGTACGCATATCCCCAGATTATGAGGGCGATCAGGACGTTGTTT
The DNA here is from genome assembly GCA_002690045.1 of Alphaproteobacteria bacterium. Taxonomy (GTDB): domain Bacteria; phylum Pseudomonadota; class Alphaproteobacteria; order Micavibrionales; family Micavibrionaceae; genus UBA2705. Next base: position 138,752 of record NZDE01000011.1, read on the forward strand.
TTGCCGGTGCCCAAAACATCTTAGAAGAAAACGATGAACTTATAAGAATGGCATCGATAGGCGCTGGACACATAATTCTTTCAAAAAGTTATGCTCCGTATACAGAAAATGTATATAATATCAATACATATATACTCGAAACATCTGTTAGCAGTGATTTAGAGTATAATTTTCATGATAATAATGGAACCTTACAATTTGTAGCCGCAGGCAATGATTTTGACGGAGTTAAACTAAACGTAGATACAAAACAGGACACCATAGGAAGCTTTGCTTATGCGGCGCACAACTCAATGCCCGCAGCACATGCCAATAATAGTGTTATCGTGGGTGCCGCACATATACAAGATGGCACTACATTTATGTCGACTTATAGCTCTATGGGCGCCGAATTCTTAATGGAAACGCCAGACTTTTACGGCGCCAAAATAAACGGCACGTCCTTCTCCACCCCCATAGCCGCAGAATACTACCACCAAATCGCCGAAAGCTATGGTGATACACTTACGCATGACGAAATCATGTTCGCGGCCTTATACAGTACACAAACAGACATATATAACGTGAACTTGTTTGATATCGAAAAAGGGGCTACTGAAATACCCGAAGCCTCCTCTAAAGACGAGGTTCTGTCCCTTCTTAGCCAAATTAATGAAAAGGAATACCATAAAGAAGTCATAGAAACATTCCAAAAAACAGTGTTCCGTACCAATGATGCAGGAATACCATTTCATGAACGTGCTGGCGCGGGATTTTTAAATGTTGATACATGGATGCAAAACTTAGAAAACATGGCAAAAATCAAAGCACGTTTTGAACATGAAGCTGAGGAAATCGTTCAAAAAGACAAATTATCCGCACTTGAAGATGCTGATTATGAAGGAACAGATAACTTTAACCATCGCTATATAGTTAATGTTAATGAAGATATGACTTTAGATAAACAAACATTAAACATGGGGCAGAGCGGCTTGAATAGTGTTCGCATTACAAGCCCTAGCGGTATGCAGGTTGACTTTGTCGGTTCAGCCACGGGATATATTTCAACGCGCGGTTTCTCAGGCGAGGATGTAAAAGCTGGTCAACAAATCATTATTGAAACGACGGAAGAGCTTGGTGAGCACGCTGCTTTCACTTTACGTGGTTATGAAGATGGTAATGTGATGCAAGCGTTTAGAGAGCACAAAATAGCCACAAACAGTTTACAACCGAATAGCGTATATGAAGGCGACAAATTATCAGAAAACCCTGAAGCCGCCTTAACACAATTAAATATTACAGCCATTCAAGACCGCCTAAGCGAAGAAATGAATACAGAGATACGAAGGCCCCCTGTAAAAGTTGGCCCGTACATACCTTAAAAAAATTAAGACATTAAACGCTTAAAGCTATTGGCTGTATCGGCATAGCTATTAACATCCGTTTTGGAGCACTCTGCCGTATTACGGTTCGCTATTGCCCAGCATGTGCGCCCCAATGCGCCCGTTGCTGCACAACCGACTGCTGCGCCCGTAAGAACAATGCCGACCGGTGACATTGTTGTACCAATAAGACCAATCCACGTTAATGTTGTAAGACCTGTAAAAGATGCAGCAGAGGTACTAGCAGCCGTCACTGTACTAAAAAACTTATCACTTTTACTCGCTTCGACCTTACCCTGTTGGGTGTAATTGCCAAGGACAATTGTTTTGAAATCATTATGTGCATCAAGCGGTGCAAGCGCTGTATCAACAACGAAGTCTTTAACCAAAGCGGCTGCATTGAAAAATTTGGTAAGCATAGTAAAACCCTGTTCTATAATTTTTTATTATCTTATTTTTATTATTCATAAAACAAAAAACCCGCTCTGTAAAGCGGGTTTCTTAAATTCACTATAAAGCAAAGGACTACTTCTCAGCTGCTTTTTTCTTTGCAGGCGCTTTTTTCTTAGCTGCAGGCTTCTTTTCAGCAGGAGCGTTATCTTTCTTTGCTGCTGCCTTTTTTGCTGGCGCCTTCTTAGCTGCAGTTTTCTTTTTAGCTGGCTTAGCTGGCGCTTCGTCATCAAAGTCTTCTTTTAGAAGTTCATCAACGCTAACTTTTTTCTCTTTAACTTCAGCTTGCTCAAGAATGTAATCAACAACCTTCTCTTCAAAGATTGGTGCACGAAGCATTTCAACCATTTGTGGGTTGTTTTTGTAATATTCAAAAACTTGTGCTTCTTGACCTGGGTATTTTTGCGCTTCAGCCATAACCGCTTGGTTAAGTTCTTGGTCGTTCACAACAACCTTGTTTGCATTACCAATTTCAGCCAGAACCAAACCTAGACGTACGCGGCGCGCTGCAATACCTGCAAGCTCTTCGCGCTCTGCATCATCAACACTATGATCGTGGTCGCACTTTTCGCCTGGGGCGTGATTATGTTCCTGTGCACGCTCCTGCTCAATACGCTGAATGATACCATCTAACTCAGCCTGAACCATACCTTCTGGCAATTCAATGTCATGTTCAACATCAAGAACATCCAAAAGTGCTTTTTTCGCTTTAAGGCGGCTCATGCGGCCATATTCAGCTTCCATGTTGTCTTCGATGATTTTACGAACAGTTGCAAGGTCATCAAAACCAAGTGTTTTCGCAAGCTCATCATCAACTTTACATGGGATAGATTCTTTAATTTCGTGAATTGTCACGTCAAAGATTGCTTCTTCACCTGCAAGATCTGGCATACCGTATTCTTTAGGGAATGTTACATTAACTTCAACTTTATCGCCGGCTTTTTTGCCGATCAATTGATCTTCAAAACCTGGGATAAACTGGTTTGAGCCAAGTTTAAGTTCGAAACCAAGTGAAGACATACCATCAACGGTAAAATCATCACGCTTACGACGACCTGCAAAATCAATAACTACGACATCATCAGTCTTTGTCGCACGCTTTGTTTCAACAGTTTTGCTTGTTGAGTTATTAGCAGCAATTTCACTTAAAGCTTCTTCAACTTTTTCAGCAGGTACATCTGTTACCGGCTTCTCAATTTTGATTTTCTTTAGGTCCATAACCTTAACTTCTGGAAGTGATTCAACTTCCATTTTATAAACAAGGTCTTTACCTTCGTCGAAAGTAACAACTTCGATTTTAGGCTGCATTGCAGGGCGGATTTTCTTGTCGCTAAGAACTTTTGAAGATGTTTCGTTAACAGCTTTCTCAAGTATTTCACCTAGCATGGCCTTGCCGTAACGTTGACGTAGGATTGGCATTGGCACTTTACCCTTACGGAAACCAGGAATATTTACGCCCTTACCATATTCGATCAAACGATCTTCAACGCGCTTGTCTAGATCATTTGCAGGGATAGTGATTTCTAACTCGTGGCTAAGGCCTTCGCTTTTAAGCTCTTTAACTTGCATGATTATCTTCACTTCTTGTTTTTTGTTGTACAACTAAAAAAAAAGATCAATTACTTGATCTTTTGTCTCATCCTAAAAGATGGTGCGGGTGGAGGGACTTGAACCCCCACGTCCGAAGACACTAGAACCTAAATCTAGCGCGTCTGCCAATTTCGCCACACCCGCATATATTGTGTAAGCAATTGGTTACAGAGCGCGTTTATACGCTATTGATTACGTTTCGCCAAGTGTTTTTTTTACTTTTATAAGATTTTTTTTATAAAACCTACAACACTAGCCATTATCTTTATAAATTTCGGACAAAGTCAGGCTTATTGCGCGTGGCAATTCAGACGCGACCATTGCCGCGCCCAACTTAAGCGATGCCATGCCGTGCAACCAAACCGCGCTGCATGCAGCCTCAAAAGGTGGCATCTTTTGTGCGAGGCATCCAGCGATTGCCCCTGCCAGAACATCACCACTTCCTGCCGTCGACAGCCATGGTGATGCCTTATTATTAATGCAGGCGCGGCCGTCTGGTGATGCAATAATTGTGTCCATGCCTTTTAATACAACAACGCAACTAGCCTGCACCGCGGCCTTCTTGGCGCGCTCCAACTTGTTAGGAAGCTCCGCAAGATCTGGAAACATGCGTTTAAATTCACCATCATGTGGCGTTATGATGGCGGCATATTCATTAGGCACTTCGCCAAGTGCGTCACCGTCTAATACGACCTGAACATCTTTTTCCTGGCAGGCTTTAGCCAAACCAGTCATATCAAAACTCTTTTCTGCACCTGGGCCAATCAAACATGCGGATACATGGCGCTCTACCATTAAATCTACTGCACCTACCACACCATCAAAACAACGCACCATAATTTCTGGTGCAACAGATGAACGATATACGGACGCGGCACTCTCGGATGTAAAAATAGATGCCATCCCCGCCCCTGTACGCATAGCGCCGCTAGATGCCAGACACGCGGCACCAACAAGCGTTTCCCCGCCAAGCACAGCCACATGACCGCGCATATATTTATGCGTTTGCGCATCAGGTACCTTCCAAAACTGACGCCATAATTCAGGGTGGTTCAATGACGCATGAATTTCCATGCCCGCAAATGCGCTTGGTTTTAAACCGATATCAACAACGCTAATTTTACCGCAATATTGCGCCCCTGGTTGTAAAACATGCTCAATACGAGGACGGCTCATTGTTACAGTATAATCCGCCTTTAGAATATTCTTATCTACAGATAGATCGGAACGAATGCCTGTTGGTACATCCACAGACACAACGGTTGCACGCTCCTGCCTGACCGCATTAAATGTTTCGACTATCTCTCTTGGTAATTCACGATTTAAGCCTGCACCGAACACAGCATCAACAATAATATGGTCAGGATTTATTTCAATCTCTGACAGCATTGATACTTCACCTTGCCAAAGTTTTGCGGCTTCGGCGGCGACATCATTCAGCATAATAACTTGTTTTGTACAATATACACGGACATTCCATCCAGCCTTTTCAAGTATAGCTGCGACAACGAACCCGTCACTTCCATTTTTCCCAGGACCGCACAGCACGCTAACTGGCCTGCGTTCAAAATGATTGGCAATAAATTCTGCGACGCCCCGCCCTGCTTTTTGGATCAGTTCAATCTCTCTTACGCCCGTTTCGTTCGTTAACTTTTCAGCCTGTCTGATTTGCTCTGTTGTAAATAATGCATAGCTTGTACGGGGCTTGCGACTTTGAGAGTCTTGTACGTTTTCAATGTTGCTCATAAGTAAATGCCGTAAAAAGAATATAATAAAAAGTTATCGTATAACGATAATACAGAGATTTTAATGAATAGTAAATTGAACGAAAATACAGAAAAAAATAAATGGGGCGACTGACGGGACTTGAACCCGCGACAACTCGGACCACAACCGAGGGCTCTACCACTGAGCTACAGCCGCCATAATCATTTGTGAAAAACGATTAGGGCTTGCTTATAACTGAAAATATTTCCCCTCGTCAAGTCATATAAATAAGGTAAATCCATATTTTTTTATTGTATCCCAAAAAAACATATTATAAAAGCAATGCTGCATTGCAAATACTGCATGGGTAATGTTAGTATAAATCCAATAGGATATTATTGCGTAACGCGTTAACACAAAAAAACAGGTATCGAGGAAAAAATGTCTAAACACCTAAAATTTAAGTCTGCCGCTGAACTCGTTAAATATATTAAAGACAACGACATTCAAAATATTGATTTTGAATTCACTGATCTTCGTGGAAAGCTTCAGCATACAGCACAACATGTCGATACTGCTGATGAAGACCTATTTGAAAAAGGCATTTATTTTGATGGCTCATCCATTGCTGGCTGGAAATCCATCAACGAATCAGACATGAACCTACGCCCTGACATTACAAAAGTTACGGTTGACCCCTTCTCATCCATTCCAACAGTTAAAGTTTTCTGTGACATTTATGACCCGCTTACAGATAAGCCATATGACCTAGACCCACGCAGCATTGCGAAGAAAGCAGAAGCACATTTACGTGACAGCGGCCTTGGTGATGAAGCTTACTTTGGTCCAGAAGCTGAATTCTTTGTGTTTGATGATGTGCGCATTAACAATGAAATGAATCATGTATCTTACTACGTAGACAGCATTGAAGGCCCATATAATTCAGGTACAAAATACGATAATGGTAATTTAGGTCACCGCCCGCGCGTTAAAGGTGGTTACTTCCCAGAAGCGCCAGTTGATAGCCTTGCTGACCTTCGTGCAGAAATGCTTTCTGTAATGGGAGAAATGGGCGTTCCTGTTGAAAAGCATCATCACGAAGTTGCCCCAAGCCAGTGTGAGTTAGGCATTAAATACGCGACATTAACCGAAAGTGCAGACAATATTCAAATTTACAAACATGTTGTGCACAATGTGGCACATGCATATGGACGTTCTGCAACATTTTTACCTAAGCCTATTTTTGGCGATAACGGTTCGGGCATGCATGTTCACCAATCTATCTGGAAAAGTGGCAAGCCAAGCTTTGCTGGTAAAAGCTATGCTGGCCTATCAGAAACTGCGCTTTACTATATTGGCGGCATTATCAAACATGCGAAAGCCCTTAACGCGTTTACGAACCCATCAACAAACTCTTACAAGCGATTGGTACCTGGATATGAAGCACCAGTATTGCTTGCGTACTCTGCGCGCAACCGTTCTGCATCTTGCCGTATTCCTTTTGGTCACAGTCCAAAAGAAAAACGTATTGAAGTTCGTTTCCCTGACCCAATGGCAAATCCATATCTTGCATTCTCAGCAATGCTTATGGCGGGGCTAGATGGGATTGAAAACAAGATCCACCCAGGCGATGCGATGGATAAAAACCTTTACGACTTGCCCGCGGACGAATTAAGCCAAGTACCGACAGTATGTGGTTCACTGCGCGAGGCTTTAGAGGCACTGTCAAACGACCATCAGTTCCTCCTGAAAGGCAATGTTTTCACAACAGAGATGCTTGAAAATTACATCGACTTAAAGATGGAAGAAGTTGCCATTTATGAAACAACACCGCATCCAGTTGAGTTTATGATGTATTATTCTTCATAAGTTCATGTGTGATAATTTTTAAAGGGCTCATTTTTATGAGCCCTTTTTTATGTGCTATACGTAACGAGGATAACCGCGCGGTCGATTAGTTTTTTGTGCCAAGGCCAATATCCTTAGCCAGCTGTGAGCGCTTTTCTGCATAATTTGGTGCGACCATAGGATAATCTGGCGGTAACCCCCAACGCTCACGATATTCTTCTGGTGTCATATTATAAACTGATTTCAAATGACGCTTCAGCATTTTCAAATGCTTACCATCCTCTAGGCAAATAATATAATCTGGCATAACTGATTTTTTGATTGGCACAGCTGGTGATGGACGGTCTTGATAACGATAGCCATCGCTAGAAATACTATTCAGCGTTTTATAAACCTGTTTAATTACGTTCTGGATTTGGTCGGGCTGCACATGATTATTCCCAACATGAGAAGAAACAATCTGCGTTGTCATTTCAAGTAATTGTGCGTTGGTTATAGTATCAACCATAATAAAACTCCAATATTACAAGTAAAAAACACTTTAATATGTATAATTACAAATAATAATGAATATTTTATTACTAGCATTACCCGTTATATGGAATAACGCCCTTCTTCACTTCCGTCTGATTTGGCGCAACAAATTCTTGCACCTGCTTATGCGCTGCGTTGATTAAGTCAAACTGGTTCGCATAATCCTTCGGGTTCATCGCTGGGAATACTTTAAATTCTAATGTCAGAGACTTTGTGCCCATGCGGTTCCATACGCGTTTAACCATGTTATCTACATTGTGGTAACTGTAAAAACGGCGAAGCTCATCACTATCTGTTGCAGGCTTACCTTCAACTTCTTTCACACGAATAGCTACTGGCTGTACCATGACATCCTTTTCAAGCGCTACGGCTTTACCATCTTTATCTTCGGCATGTGCCCCAAATAGAAGGCTGATTAAGCCTGCGCGGAACTGATCCACTGTTGCACCATCATTTGTTGTGCCTTCAGGGAACATAATAACATTTTCGCCCTTATTAAAGTTATTGGCAATCTTTGCCATAGACTGCGCATTAAATTCACGTGAACGGCGTACGCCAATTAACTTCATAGACTTCGCAAGCGGTCCTATTACAGGCCATTTAAGAACTTCGCCCTTGCCAACAAAATTCCCTTCAATGGCTGCGCCCGCAACAACAGGATCAGCCATAGACATGTGGTTCATCACAAACCATGTTGGCTTATCCTTTTCAAGTGGCGCAGAAGCTTCGTTAAATTCAACCTTGATGCCGATCAGGCGACGCATTGTATTATACACAAAGTTAGGGATCGCTGTTTTATTTTTAAAAAGCGGCTCAACTATTGTACTTTGCAGAAAAACTGCACCTGCTAAAAATGGAAATGCAAAAGCGCCAAGAGTTGCACGGCGCAATGAACGTAAAGTTCTCATCATCTTTAAAAAAACTCCCTAAAGAATGCCTGTAATATTTTTTTTAATTTAATTGCTTGCCTTTTCATAAACAAATTCGTAGCAAGCTTCAAGGGTTTTTACACTTTAATCCGCCACAAAACGTTTATATTGCTTTTTACTTTTTGAAACATCTGCAGGCTTCAGGTAATTTGGCGCTGCATTTATTGCTATATATTGCTGCTCTACGCCGCTATTTTCAATATAGTTCACAGCTAACTGTCCAAGCATTAAGGGTGAGATATTACTAAAGCCAGATCTAAATTCCCAACCATCATTAATGTCAACGATATCGACCTTAAACTTATCAACAGCATTCCCAATAATTACACCTTGTTTATAGTTGTCTATAATACTTTTGACAGCTTCACCATCCAAAGCCATAGAGCCCCCCGCCTGTCCCCCGACATAAAGCTGTACAAAATAATCATTTCTTTTCGTATCCAATACGATCAAGACATTGTCATTTTCAGCATATTCATCGGCAAATTGCGCATATAAAACATCAAATGTTGTAAAACCTATGACCGGAACGTTCAAGGCGACAGCCAAGGCTCGTGCCGTTGACAGGCCAACCCGAATACCTGTAAATGCGCCGGGCCCATTAGTAACAGAGATACCATCAATATTACTAAAGCTAAGCCCCGCATCCGCGCATAGCCGTTTTACCATCGGAATAAGACGTTCTGATTGCCCATATTTTGCATCATCACATATAGATACAGACAGCCCCGACCCATCACATAAAGCAATGCCGCAGCCAGATAGTGAGGTATCTATGGATAAAATCGTTTTCATACTAAAGCTTCATAAATAATTTAGGTTGTTAGGTCAAACTATATAGTCGTTAACGGTTGACAGATTAGGTATATATAATATGTTGTATTGCATCAATATATATGGGGTAAAAAGGTGATAGGTAATTCACTATCCACAGCGCGTATTTATATACACCGTATAGGATTAATCGTTCTATGCGCCGCCCTTTGTGTAGTATCCACACAACGGCCTGCTGCCGCTAATTTAGATTACGTTCCCATTGATGTCGACCAACATGCCACCGTTGCCTATAGTTATTTCCAAATAGATGAAGACGCTTACCCTGATGCAAGCTTAAACTTTGAAAGCTTTTCGCGCCACGTTGAAATTATAAAGAATGAAGAATTTAACGTTGTTTCATTGCAAGATTTAGACGAAGACAAGAGCAGAAAAAAGAGAAATGCCTCGCCGAATATTGCAATCACATTTGATACTGGTCACCGGTCTATTTTGGATCAAGCTGTTCCACTATTACTTAAAGAAAAAATCCCATTCGCTATATTCATTACGCCAAGAGAGATTGATCAGGGCCTTCCTTATTTAATTCAATGGAGCGAGCTAAAGAAATTAGCGCGCAATCCGCTGGTTACTATCGGTATTCACAATGCTGAATATAAAAATATCAGCAGCTATAATGACCGTAGCGCACTGGAACAGTCGATATTAAGCGCAATAAGCCGTTACCGAGAAGTTTTTGGCACCTCGCCACTATATTATGCGTACCCCTATGGTGACCATGACAGCAACATCGCCAAGCTTTTGCGCGCGCAAGGTATAAAGCATGCTTTCGGTTTACATTCTGGCGTGATCTACAAAGAAAGCGCACCTTATAATTTGCCACGATTTACCATGACCGACAATTACGGCAGTGGGCAGCGTTTTGTCGATACAGCGTATAATTTGCCATTCCCAACATTCGACCCTATTCCCGAAAATACCGTTCTTAGCACCACACCTGATAGCTTAAGCTTTTCTATACCTAAAGCCATACAAGGCAGCGTATCGAGCTTGCAATGTTTCCATTCAGGTCTTGGGCGTATTGAGACCGAAGTAATTGGCGAAGAGCGTGTGCATATACCGCTAGGTGAGCTCGGTGAATTATCAGGCCGCGTACGCGTAAACTGCACAATAAATGCAGGATATGACGAAGACGCCGAACGCCAACGTTGGCGTTGGCACGGTATATTACTTCGCGTTAACGAATAATGGCTATTAGGCCTAAGCCTTCCAGAACCCCATAAGATCCATGACTTCTTTGATATGTGGCTCAGCGATTGCGTTTGCACGCTCTGCGCCCAATTTTAAATACGCATCAAGCTGTGCGGTATCATCTAGAAGCTCATTCATGCGTGCTGAAATCGGCGCAAGGTGATTAACTGCAACATCAGCCAAAGCTGGCTTAAATTCAGAGAAAGTTTTACCTGCAAATTCGGCCATAACTTCATCACCTGTTTTATCAGTCAACGTCGCGTAGATTGTCACAAGGTTCTTCGCCTCAGGACGCGCGTCCAAATCCGCGAATATTTCTGGTAAAGGCTCTGGATCTGTTTTGGCTTTACGAACTTTCTTAGCAATCGTATCCGCATCATCGGTTAGGTTAATACGCGTCATATCGCTTTCAGCGGATTTACTCATTTTCTGTGTGCCATCACGCAGCGACATGATGCGTGCCCCTTCTTCCAGAACAACGGATTCAGGCTCAGGGAAATAATCTTGGCCATAACGGTGATTAAATGTACCGACAATTTCACGTGCCAGCTCTAAATGCTGGCGTTGGTCATCCCCCACAGGAACATGCGTTGCCTTATAGATCAAAATATCCGCCGCCATGAGTACAGGGTATGAATAAAGCCCTAGACCAGCCTTCTCACTATTCTTGCCCGCTTTATCTTTAAACTGGGTCATACGGTTCAGCTTGCCGATTTGCGTCATTGTCGCAAGCAACCACATAAGCTGTGAATGTGCCGGTACAGCAGATTGCGCAAATAAAATAGATTTATGCGGATCAACACCTGCCGCGATATAGGCGGCAGCAATCTCACGTGTGCTTTGCGCTAATTTAGCAGCATCATAAGGCACAGTAATCGCATGCAGATCAACCACACAGAATAATGTTTCGTAATCTCCTGCATCTTGCAACTTTACCCAATTACGCAGCGCGCCAAGGTAATTCCCAAGGTGAAGCTGATTAGTCGGCTGCATGCCGGATAAAATACGTTTTGTCATTACTCTAACACTCTATTTCTGTGGTTTTATAAAGATATGTTTGATAGCACGTATGTTGTAAATGCGCAATAAAAACACCGCCGTAATATAGGTAATTATTCCGCTGCCAATCGCTACGAGCATCAATACAACATCATTCACAAAATTACTTAACAAGAAAGACACCATATAGACAACACCTGCCATTATAAAGGCTGACAACACAAGCCGTATAATCCGCTTTATGAAGTCTGTATTAAGGTGTGTTTCTTCATACTGTTTCAAACGGCGCTTTAATAAGAAGAATTGCAGCCACCCAACTATCCCCGTAGATAGCGCGATGCCTGCCTCCTTAAACGGGAATATCAAAGCAATCGACAGGGCGATATTCAGCGCCGTTGTCACCATAGAGATTTTCACGGGCGTCCATGTATCTTTGTTTGCCCAATACACCGTAGACAGCACCTTACTCGCGACATAAGGCACAAGCCCAATGCAATAGCCCATTAAACAATAAGCCGCACGCTGCGTACTTTCACTATCAAATGCACCGCGCTCAAACAAGACAGATATAATCACTTCTGCGAGCACAAAAAGGCCAAGCGCCGATGGTAGTGCAAGAAAAATGCAGCCTTCAATCGCCTGTGCAAAAAGCTTCTTGGCATCCCCCTGCGCTTTCTTGGCAAGCGCGGTTGATAACATTGGCAATAGCGCCGTCCCCATAGCAATACCAACAACACCCAATGGCAGCTGATTTAAACGATCCGCATAATACAGCGCAGATATTGCGCCTACAGGTAAGAATGACGCAATAATCATATCCGCAAACAGATTGATATGCATCACCCCCGCGCCGAGCACACCGGGCCCCATCAATGCGAAAACCTTTTTCACATCATCTGACATCGTAAATTTTGTATAATGCGGCTGAATTTTATTTTTAAATACCATCAACGCCATAAAGCCAAGCTGAATAATACCTGACAGTGTAATGCCAAATGATAGTGCATTTGCAACTTCCCATCCTTGCCATGATGCCGTTAACATCGCAGCAATCAAGGTCGCATTAAACAAAACGGGTGCTATTGCAAAAGGTGCGAAGCGGTTATGGGCATTTAACATCGCACCAAACATCGCCGTAATGGATATCAGCAATAAATAAGGGAAAGTTATACGGCAATATAGCACCGCCGCAGCAAAGCGTTCGCTCTCACGGTCAAAACCTGGGGCAATTAACGCAACAATATATGGCATAGCGAGAACGGCAAGAGTAACAAATATACCCAATATAGAAGCCATTAATAGCAATATATGTGCTGAGAACTGCGCAGCGGCAGCCTGCCCGCGCGCTTCTTTGATCCCCGTATAAACAGGTACAAACGCTACTGTAAACGCACCTTCTGCGCTGATGCGACGAAAGAAGTTTGGTAATTTCAAAGCAACAAAAAAGGCATCCGCCAGCGGCCCTGCCCCAAGCAAGGCAGCCGTTAGAATGTCACGCACAAAACCCGCCAAACGGCTAAGTAAAGTTAATCCCGCGACTGTCGCTATGGCTTTAAAAAATTTCATAGACACGTTATGCCATGTTTTACCCGCATGGTCACGCACGCATCATAAAAAAGAGTTTCTTTATAAACAGTTGTTTACAAAGTTTGTTTTAATTCGGAAAGCTGTTTTAAAGATATTGAATATGTCAGTTCACGCACCTTAGCAGGGTTTAAGCCTGTCACTTTTTCACCACGCGCTAATTGTAGTGCATGTTCTAGGCGTGCCCCTTGCACATCGTTGAAATCACGCTGCATTTCAGGTTTCATTGGCCCTACGCCACCACGTGTTGCCGATTTTATATGTTTTTTCGCCATTTTACCCTCTCAAATAAACAATACGTCACACTTTACATAAAACATAGCACATTGTCAAATAAACATAAACTACGCACATGCATCAAAGCACTTCTATTGACAGGTCAAGTTTTCATATTTATAAGAAACATAAATATAAATTATAAAAAATAAAAAAATATAAGGGACTCTGGGATGAATCGTATTACTGCCAATCTGTTAACCGACCTTTTTAATCGTAGCTCTGATATACGCCGCATTAACCCGAAGGAAGTGTATATACAATATGATACGGAGACTGGGGCAGAAATGACCCTTCGTCCATTCACCCCCGAAGCTGCCGCTGAGTATTTAACCTATTTCGTGAACGACAATAAACACAGCCTATTTGACCCTATGCGCCTTGCAGGCGGTGTACAGTCAAACACTGAATTTCAGGCACCACTCACACTTGTCTTTAATGGCATGTTTCGTGACACAGCATTACGCAGAGAATATAATGTGCCGCTTGCAACATACCGCTATGCGCCTAAAACAAAAGAGTCTGTACTAATCTTTGATCGCTTCTATCAGGAGGAAAACCCTGAAATGATGCAATATATAAAAGCGCCAAGCATTTATCAGATGATTAATGCACTGTCTGCTGCGGGCACACGTTGGAATGAAGTGACCTTTAATGCACAGAACGATCAATCACGCCCAAGTTTAAAGCTTGTCAAATAAGTTTATTCCGCTTAACACTCTATACAGTAAAACTTATAGAATTAAAGTGTGATGAATAATACAGAGCATAAAAGCAATCCTGAAAGTGAATGGTTTGGTGAAACCGCTGTAACGCCTAAAGAGAAAACCGAAAAAGTTTTAGGCGTATTCCACAGCGTGGCCAAGAATTACAACATAATGAACGATGTGATGTCATTAGGCATTCACCGCATGTGGAAGGACCGCTTTGTTGAACTTATCAACCCTAAAGCCGGTTTAAGTTATTTAGATGTTGCTGGCGGTACGGGCGACATTGCCTTTCGTATTCATAAACGCACCGACGATGCCCCAGATATAACCGTATGCGACATTAATACATCCATGTTAAGCGTTGGTCGCGATGAGGCGTTAAATAAAGGCATTATTGATGGCATTGAATGGGTGACGGGAAATGCGGAATCTTTGCCCCTGCCTGACAACAGTAAAGATGTCTACACAATCGCCTTTGGCCTTCGTAACGTCACCCATATTGATAACGCCTTAAAAGAAGCCCACCGTATATTACGCCCAGGTGGACGTTTTTACTGTTTGGAATTTTCCCACCTGCCAGATCCTGCTATGCAAAAAATATATGACAGCTATTCCTATAATATTATTCCCAAAATGGGTGATATTGTGGCAAAAGACGCGGATAGTTATCAATACTTGGTTGAAAGTATTCGTAAGTTTCCAAAACAGGATGAACTTGTCCGCAGAATCGAGAGTGCTGGTTTTGACAAGGCGGGCTATAAAAACCTAAGCTGCGGCATTGCTGCAATGCACTGGGGCTGGAAACTTTAGAAAAACACAAACAATTCTTCCGATAACTTACAAATAAATTAAGTGACAAAATGAAGTCATTTTGCTAATGTAGATTTATATTGATTTTATATAATTCGATATGATATATATAAGGTTATATAAATATACACAATATAGTTTCTGGAGTAATACAAGGTAAAGTCATGCAACAAATTTATGTCCTCATAGGTGTTCTTGTTGTTTTATTGGGGTTCGGTGCCATAGTACACCAAACACAATATCAAAACGCGCGTGATAGCGTTTCTGGAGACTACACAATCGCAAATACGTTGGATAAGCTTGATCCTGCTGCCGGTATAGGCTACAAAGCTGATAATGAAATATATATACAGGCTTTGGGCGAATTTGATGGCAAACGTATTTACCTCAACAGATAATCCTCAACACAAGACTATTCTGTTCATTATATCGGGTGGCGTATCCGCATATAGGGTGCTTGACCTTATTCGTACATTCAAAAAGGATGGCGTATATTGCCCTGCTATCTTGACCAAGGGTGCACAGGAATTTATCACCCCGCTATCTGTTAGCGCATTAAGCGGCGCGCCTGTTTATACAGACCTATTTTCATTAAAAGACGAACAGGAAATGGGACATATACGCCTGTCACGAGAAGCTGACTTAATTGTCATTGTACCCGCAAGCGCGGATATGATTGCCCGCACCGCACATGGCATGGCTGATGATTTGGCAAGCGCTGTATTACTTGCAGCCGACAAACCGGTTATATGTTGCCCTGCGATGAACCCACAAATGTGGACAAATGCAGCCACGCAAGAAAACATAGCGACATTATCACGCCGTGGCATAGACATCATTCAGCCAGATCATGGTGAAGTCGCATGCGGCGAAACTGGTCAAGGGCGCTTACCATCTGTTGAAGCCCTATACAAAACTATCAACAAATCACTAAACCTAACGCAGCATAAACCACTTTCAGGCTATAAAGCATTGGTCACTGCAGGCCCAACTTATGAGAAAATTGACCCTGTACGTTTTATTGGCAACCGTTCATCGGGCAAGCAAGGCTACGCCATTGCGGCGGCGCTTGCACAATATGGCGCAGATGTCACATTGGTATCAGGTCCTACAGCTATCCCCTGCCCACAAAACGTTAAACGTGTAGACCTAGAAAGTGCTACGGACATGTTAAGCGCAGTTGAACAAAACCTTCCCTGCGACATTGCTGTGTTTACCGCGGCTGTCTGCGACTGGCGCGTTTCTGACGTGAGCGAAAAGAAATTGAAAAAGCGTGATGACCACACGCCACCACATATTACCTTTAGCGAAAATCCTGATATTTTAAAGACCATTGCAACGCATAAGACTAAACGCCCGCGCCTTGTTATTGGCTTTGCGGCAGAAACCGACAATATACAAGAACACGCGCAAGAAAAACTTATCCGCAAAGGCTGCGATATGCTCATTGCTAATCAAGTTGGACATGATAAATGCACCTTCGGCAACGATCATAATGATGTTTATTTCCTCACCCCTGATACTGACAGCGAAAATTGGGGCTATAAACCGAAGCATGAAATAGCCGATATGCTTGTGTGCAAAGTGATAGAGCATCTTGAAAAGCACGAAGCGATAAACCATACTGGCGCGAACATAACGAAATTAGAGGCATAAGCAATGAACACATCTAACCCCGTGAAGTTGGACGTAAAAGACGGCGTAGAACGCGTAGAAATCGCCCTTAAGCCACATGAGCATGCCGTAGGTTTAAACTTACCGACATATGCGACAGAACAATCTGCGGGCATGGACCTATCCGCCGCTCTTGAAGAAGCATTAGAGCTTGCACCAGGTGAGCGCGCATTAGTGCCAACAGGCCTTACAATCGCCTTGCCCGCCGGGTATGAAGCACAAATTCGTCCACGATCTGGCCTTGCTATGAAGCACGGCGTAACTGTTTTAAATAGCCCCGGCACAATTGATGCAGATTATCGCGGTGAGATTAAAGTCCTGCTTGTTAATTTGGGTCAAGAAGACTTCACAATTGAGCGCGGCATGCGCATTGCGCAAATGGTCATCGCACGCCACGCAAATGTAAGCTGGCGCGTTGTTAAAGATTTAGATGAAACAGAACGCGGTAGCGGCGGCTTTGGTTCCACAGGTACGCAGCATCAATAAAATGAAATAATAATAAAAAGCGCCAATATAATCTTGGCGCTTTTTTTGTTTAATGAATGCGTTTAATCAACCCTTTTGACACTTCCCATTTATCCGTGCCTGTATTGATTAAGATTGGCAGCTCATACTGCAGGGATAAGAAACTATGAATCTCACTAGGGAACGCCGCATAATTGAGCGCGATACGACCATCCTTATCAATAAGGCTTTTATTAACTGGTACGCATAATGTATCGAATGGTTTATATTCATTTATTTTTAATTTTCCAGTTTTTGTATCTCTCGCCATCTTCAGAAGGAAATGGCCACCGACAATAACACTCTTATCATGCGGCTCTGCGACCACATTATAAACCAAATATTGCCCATCTTCGTGAAGAACGATCATGTTATAATCTAACTGACAAGGCCCCTTAACCGATTTATGTGCCAAGACATAAATATTATACATTTCTTCAATATATTCAGGCACTTTAGGAAAATGCACATATGTCATGCGTTTACCGATGATTTCTACGCCAAAGACACCTTTAAGCCCGCCAGTCACGTCCCTACCCAAAAAATGAACAAAGTTTCGTGTCTCTTGCAAATCAACAATTACAGCGTCAATTTCGCCAACATCAACATCTTCATTACGCTTACCCAAGAACTCATAAGCCTGATTAATCAAATCATTCTTTAAATATAGCTCAACGCCACGCCTTGAAACAGAATGTGACGCGCTAGACTTAACTTTATAATGGTCATAGGCCTGTTCCAGAAATATTGATTTATAAACAGGCACAGCCACATCAACAGTCGGATGCTGCGCGAATGATTTACCAGCGCCCAAAATGCACAGCATCGCTGTACACAGAAAAACAAACATCAGATATTGGCGGCGCATAGACATGAATTTCAAAGCTCTTCTTTTAGAAAAATAACCACAGAATATAAGTCTAACATAGTTAAAAAAACTAAGCGAATTGAAAAAAACGCGTTACATATAGGGCATGACACAAAATGCTTTGAAAAAATCCGACCGTCTGGATGCCTTTATTGCCGACGGACATACACCAATGATGGCACAGTACCATATGATTAAAGAAGATCATCCTGGCTGTTTGCTATTTTACCGTATGGGTGATTTTTATGAGCTTTTCTATGATGACGCAATTACTGCATCTAACATTCTTGATATTACACTTACGAAGCGCGGCAAGAATAACGGCGATGACATCGCAATGTGCGGCGTGCCGTTTCATTCTTATGAGCCCTACCTCGCCAAATTAATTCGCGCAGGCCATAAAGTCGCCATTTGCGAACAAACCGAAACACCAGAGCAAGCCAAAGCCCGTGTCAAAGCGGAAGGCAAGCCTGCATCAAAGGCACTTGTTAATCGCGAAGTCGCCCGCATTGTTACGCAAGGCACACTAACCGAAGACCATTTGCTAAATGCCAAGGAAAGCAATTATATTGCCGCGTTATTTGAGCAGCGCGGTGAATATGGACTATCTTGGCTAGAGTTATCAACGGGCGAGTTTTACACACAAAAAGGTAATGAAAGCGAGATATTTGCTGCAATAGCCCGTACGGACTGTAAAGAACTGCTTATATCTGACCGCTTGATTACTGAACCGCATTTATATGAGCGTCTTGCCCCGTACAAAGCTGTATTAACGCCGCAAAGCCCCACATTTTTTAATGCCGACAACGCACAGAAGAAGTTAGAAAACCTGTTCGAGGTCGACTCCCTTGACGGGTTTGGTCAGTTTAGCCGCACCGAAATAGGCGCTGCGGGCGCTGTGCTTGATTATATTATGCGCACACAAAAAGGCCATTTGCCGCATATCCGTCCACCAATAGAGGTCGTCAGCCACGATGTGATGGAGATTGATGCCGCCACGCGTCAAAATTTAGAAATCTTGCGCACTTTAAACGGCACGCGCCAAGGCGCATTAATCAGCATTATTGACCGTACGAAAAGCAATCTCGGCGCGCGTCTCTTGCAAAAACGTTTATCCGCGCCGCTATTTAATAAAGGCGAGATTGAGCAACGTTACAACGAAACACAATTTTTCTTTGAAAACCGCCGGATATTGGATGAAGTTGAATCAATATTGCAAGCGATACCAGATATTGAACGCGCTTTGTCACGCATTACCATTGGCCGCGGCGGTCCAAAAGACTTATTAATGATACGCGAGGGCCTAAACAGCGCCCTTAAAACACAAGAAGTTATATTTGAAAAACAATCACTTGAAAAGATATGCGAAGATATAACTTTAAAGACACAAACAAACAACCTGAAAGAAAAGCTTAATGTTGCGCTTTCTGATAGTGTACCCCTCTTTGCGCGCGATGGCGGTTTTGTCAAAGAAGGGTTCGCCCCAAAGGTCGACCAACTCCGCACCCTAAAGAAAAACAGCAAGAAACTAATTGCGAGCCTACAGGCAAAATACGCACAAGACACAAAGATCGACAGCTTAAAAATAAATTATAACAATGTGCTTGGTTATTTTATTGAAGTGCCATCTAAACGCGCCGCGCCACTAATGCCAAGCAATGACGATAGCAAGGGCAATGTCGAATTCATTCACCGCCAGACGATGGCGAATGCTGTACGCTTTACATCCGTAGAGCTGTCTGAATTAGAGCGTGATATATCTAATGCGAGCGAAAAGCTTGTTGCTCTTGAAATGGAAATTTTCAATCAGTTGATTGACGAAGTCGCGCAAAACGCCCCTGCTATTCAGCGTATTGCACATGGTATTGCGGCGCTTGATGTGGCGGCATCTTCCGCGCGCCTCGCACTTGATAACCACTATGTCCGCCCTGAATTGACAGATGGCTATGAATTTGACTTAAAGGGCGCACGCCACCCAGTTGTTGAGCACGCCTTAAAGAAAAACGAAGGCAAAGACTTCATCCATAATAATTGCCGCCTAGATCAAGATAGCCGCCTATGGCTGCTCACTGGTCCAAACATGGCGGGTAAATCGACATTCTTACGCCAAAACGCGCTAATTGCCATTATGGCGCAGGCAGGTTTATTCGTCCCTGCGGAATATGCTAAAATCGGCCTTGTCGATAAAGTCTTCAGCCGCGTTGGCGCTGCCGATGACCTTGCGCGTGGACGCTCAACCTTTATGGTCGAAATGGTCGAAACCGCCGCCATTTTGAACCAAGCCACCGACCGCTCATTGGTTATTCTTGATGAAATTGGCCGCGGTACAGCGACATTTGATGGATTATCCATCGCGTGGGCGTGCGTCGAACATCTTCACGAAGTTAATAAATGCCGCGCCCTTTTCGCCACGCATTACCATGAATTAACGCATCTTCAAGCATCGCTACCCTATATGGATTGTTATTCCATGGCCGTCAAAGAATGGAAAGGCGATATTGTCTTCCTCCACGAAGTCATTCACGGCGCGGCGGATCGTTCATATGGTATCCATGTCGCCAAAATCGCTGGCCTACCCAAAGCCGTGATTAACCGCGCAAAAGACGTTCTCGGCAGCTTAGAACAAACTGACCAGACGGGCACACTTTCAGCGCTGACCAATGATCTCCCATTGTTTAATGCACAAAGCTACGAGGCAGAGAATAGCCAGAGCACTATGAGTGAAGAGCATTTAGCGCTGTTTAAAACCTTAGAAAATCTAGAGCCTGATAACCTCACACCGCGCGAAGCCCTAGATGCTTTATATCAGTTAAAACAGCAACTTCCAAAAGATTGATTTTTTACCGCGTTGCGTCATGACGGCCCAAACGACTCATGCTATAAACGCGGGTATGGAAAATATATACCCACATAATACGCTTAATGCGATTGGCAATACGCCGCTTGTTGACCTTGGTGAAGGGATTTTTGCCAAGGCGGAGTTTCTTAACCCTAGTGGTTCAGTTAAAGACCGTATAGCGCTTTATATTATTGAACAGGCAGAGAAAAACGGCCTATTGAAACCGGGTGATACGATTGTGGAATCGACATCTGGTAATACTGGCAACGCCCTTTCGATGATCGCCGCGGCGAAGGGTTATAAAATGATTGTGCTGATGCCTAATGGTTATACGCATGAACGCAGCAATATATCAAAGCTATACGGCGCGGAGCTGCGCCTTGTCGGGGATTTTCATGTCAACCAAGCGCGCGCCGAGGCCATCGAGCTCGGACAGCAAGATGGATATTTCTGCCCGCAGCAGTTTGATAATGAATTAAATGTCGAAGAAAACAAAAACTGGCTCGGCAAGGAAGTCATTGCGCAGCTTGATGAGCGCGGCATTAAAATTGATGCCATCGTCCAAGGCGTTGGTACAGGCGGCACATTGATCGGTAACGCCCTCGCCCTAAAAGAATGGCACAACCCTGACCTTAAAGTTTTTGCTATGGAGCCGAGCGAGTCCCGTACAATTGAATGCTGCATTACTGCTTGCCACAATATTGAAGGCATTTCAGATGGTTTTATTCCAACCATATATGAACGCCACAAACATGTCGTCGATGAAATCATCAATATTGATAGTGAAGAAGCCATTGATACCGCAATGGCGTTTTGTGACAAGCGCGGCCTGATGGTTGGGCCAAGCAGCGGCGCAAATTATTTAGCGGCGCTTGAAATCAAACGCCGCCATCCACATGTTAAAAATATTCTGACCTTTATGTGTGACCGGGGGGAAAAATATCTTTCCCTTTATGCGCAGAGGAAGTAACCTCTTTTTTAATTGACATAACATCAAGAGCTATCTATACTCCGCCCAGAATTATAGGAGTTATAGAGATGACATATACACTTACCGCAGATCAGTTGATTGATATTCTGTTACAAGCAGAAGAGCGCGTCACGGCCGGTGCACTAGATAAACGCAGTATGTTTCAAAAGTTGTCAGACAGCGTTTTCTCATATAAACGTAAGGAAATGGTAGACTACGGCCCGAACAGCCTTCAAAGCCTAAAGCGTTCATTAATGATCGAGTTTGATGAAGCTGCTAAAGTTGTAACAGAACATCCTAAATCGTTAAAGAAAGCCATCTTAGAGCTAAAAACACTTGGTTACAGCAACAAGCAAATACATGATATTACATCTGATGTTAAACGATTTGCGCTATCATATCTGTACGATAATAATCCTGTAAAAACGGCTGTAAAAAAAGATTATCCGAATTATTACTTTACGTGGAATGATGAAAGCTTTTTGGGTACTGCGCTTCAGGAACTACCCGGCGAGTTTGATGAGCCACGTTATCATCTATCACTGAACGAAGTTGATAATGCAACCACCCATAACACGGCATTTACGAGTAGTAACCAAGCGTTAGCAGAGAGCTATTTCCGTGACTATTATAAAGCCACGATTGCGCGTCATCCAGAATATCTAACGCCAGAAAAACCAAAAGGTTTAGCTTTAACGCTTTAACTATATGATCTAAACAGCAGATTCCCTCATCGCAAGCGCCACTTTTTTGCGGAGGGATTCGCTGATTTGGTCGTTTTCAAGGAATGAGAACAAGGTTTCAAGATTCTTTTTACGGTCGATTGGGACGGTTTCGTCTTCGATCAGGTTTTTATCCCCGAAGAAAAGTTTATGGACGTCATCATCCTTTTCTGGCAGTGCCTTACGTGCGGCTTCGAGGATTTTCGGGTCAATTGACTGGCGCGTTTTGCGGATCATCGCCAAAGCTGCGGCGCGAACTGCGGGTGTTTGCTTCTTTTCCTTCGGGGGCTGTTCGCCATCTTTTGCTTTATTTTTGCTTGGGGGAATATACACACGTCTTGCCATTACACACCAACTTCTTTAAATCTATAGCTAATACCAATTCATTGTCGTTTCAGTTTATTTTGGAACAAGTCATCCGGAGCGAAGCCTATTGAACATAGGTGAGCGAAAGAAGACGCCGTAAAAAAATCAAACGACATATATATCGTGAAGCAAAGAGCTGAATAAAAGATTAACTACTATGTATTATTTATACCGCCTACTCACCCGCCTAAGCGCCAGCGCAGTATTAAAGCGCCGTTTAAAAGCAGGTAAGGAAGATGCAAAACGCATTAATGAACGTATGGGCAAGGCGAGCCTACGCCGCCCTGACGGTGCGTTGCTTTGGATGCATGGCGCGAGTGTCGGCGAAGTTACGTCATTGATTACACTGACAAAAAAAATAAAAAAAGCGTACCCGAGCCTAGATGTTTTGATTACATCCGGCACGAAAACATCTGCAAATTTATTGGCGCAGCGTCAAATGGACGGTGTTTTCCACCAATATATCCCGCTCGACCACCCCGCTTGGGTGAAAAATTTTCTGGATCATTGGGCACCAGATGCCGCAATTTTGGCAGAATCAGAATTATGGCCGAACTTGCTTATGTCGGTTAAGGCGCGTGATATACCGACCGCACTGGTCAATGCACGTCTATCACCAAAATCATTTAAAAATTGGTCAAAGCTGAAAGGTTTTGCAGGGCAAATGCTTAGTACATTCAGTGTGATTTTGACACAAACAGACGAAGATAAAACCCACTATACGCAGCTAGGCCACAATAATGTAATCACTGCAGGCAATATTAAATACAGCGCCCCGCCCTTACCGTATGACGCGGCAGAGCTTGCGCGCCTTCAAACAAAATTCAAAGACCGTCCAATATGGGTCTATGCCAGCACACACGCAGATGAAGAGGCACTTGCCTGCCGTGTACATGCGCACATCAAAAAAACATTACCCAGTGTATTAACGCTCATTGTACCACGCCACCCTGAACGCCGCGATGCCATTGCTGCCAAATGTGACGTCGAAATGGGCGCGCCTGTATTGTTTCGCTCCGCCATGGCGACACCACCTGAAAATACCGAAATATATATCGCCGACACGCTCGGGGAACTTGGCCTATTCTATCGTTTGGCTGATATCGCCGTGATTGGCCGCACTTTCAGCAATGATGGCGGCGGCGGGCACAATCCGTTAGAAGCAGCTCAACTTGGCTGCGTAACGCTCTATGGCCCATTTTTCCAAAATCTGAAAGACATCTTCAACGAAATGCACGATCAAGGCGCGGCCTTTTTAGTGCGCACAGAACATGCACTGCAAACCGAGATTCTCAAGTTGTTTTTAGACCCTGTATTACAAAAACAATACCAAGACACCGCATTAAATTATATGAAGGATAAAGCCGATATTCTTGAAAACACATATCAAGAAATCATCCATATATTACCGCCCTCAATAAAGGGAGGCGCATAACATGCCATTTAAAACACCATCTTTCTGGTATGATGAAACACAAAATAATTTAAAAACAAAATTACTACGCCCATTTGGCGCGTTATATGGGGCGCTTAATGGGGCACGCATGCGCAAACGTGCATCTTATGCATCGTCAACCGCTAAGGTCATCTGCATTGGCAATTTAACCGCAGGGGGCGGCGGAAAAACGCCGACCGCAATTGCGACAGGTAACTTACTTGGGCGTGACCATAGTGTATATTTAACACGCGGCTACGGGCGATCATCAAATACAGCGGATGTTGTCAGTACAGAGCATAGCGCCGCCGACGCAGGGGATGAGGCGTTATTACTCGCACGTCACCGCCCAACGATTATATCTGCTGACCGCGTGGCGGGTGCGAAAATGGCCGAAAACCATGGCGCAAAGCTAATCATTATGGATGATGGTTTGCAAAACCCATCCCTTTATAAAGACTTACGCCTATGCGTGATTGATGGCCCGCGGGGCTTTGGAAATTTACGGTGTATTCCTGCAGGACCGCTGCGTCAGCCGCTTGAAATTGGACTAACGCAAGTTGATGCCTTTATTGTAATTGGCGCGCCGCGTGATAATATTGCACGTTTATTGCCCAAGGGCTTACCGCGCTTTAACGCACGTCTTGTGCCCCAGATTAATGCGCTGCCAGAGAATTACAAAACAATCCCCTACACCGCATTTTGTGGCATTGCGCAGCCTGATAAATTTAAAGAAAGCCTTACGGAAATTGGTGTAAAGTCATTATTTTTAGATGCATTTGCAGATCACCACAGCTTCACTGCTGCTGAATTAACGGCCCTAATGCAAAAAGCCAAGGCGCAAGGCGGACGTTTAATCACAACCGAGAAAGATTTTGTACGAATCCCTGACGGACCATGGAAAGACATGCTTGACGTTTTACCTGTAATATTAGATTTTGAAGATCCTATCGCAGTTAAAACATTTATTGAGCAGCATTTATCAAGTGAAGTGTGATGAAAAAAATTAAGTATCTATTCGAAGCATTATTACTGTCTTTATTGGTATTAATTTTTAAGCTAATGCCTGCTGAGATGGCGAGCCAGATTGGCGCAAAACTCGCATTGCGCTTTGGTGTAAAGTCAGGCGCATCACGCACCGCCAAAGCCAATATTGATGCTGCCTTCCCTGAAATGGATAATAATGCGCGTGAACAGATACTTGTAGATATGTGGGATAACCTTGGGCGTGTTGTCGGTGAATATGCGCATTTGCCCGTGCTTTGTGAAAGTTACTGCGAAATTGAGAATATAGAAATTCTTGAAGACATCGCGGAGAAGCAAAGCCCCGCCTTATTTATCGGCATGCATCAAGCCAATTGGGAAGTTGCCGCTATGCAGCTTCGCCGTTTTCCTGGTTTAAATGTTGGTGCCGTTTACCGCGCGCCCAACAACCCTTACGCTGATAGTATTTTACAGGCGCTTCGTGACTATAAAAAAGGCGAGCCATCATTCGCAAAATCAACGCGCGGGATGCGTGACATGATTGCGCATTTGAAAAATAACGGACAAATCGGCCTATTAATCGACCAAAAATACAATGAAGGTACGGAAGCCCTCTTCTTTAACCGTCCCGCTATGACCAGCACCGCCTATATTGAACTTGCCCGTAAATTCGATTGCCCAATCATTCCTGTTCAAATGGAGCGCATAGAAAGCTGCTTTTTCAAAATGACTGTGCATCCGCCGCTGGAACTCAATTTGAACGCCCCTGATGAAGCGCTTGCCGAGACGCATAAAATGCTCGAAGAATGGATACGTACTAAGCCCGCCGAATGGCTATGGGTGCATAAGCGTTGGAAAAAATAATAACGTCGGCATTGTCATCCCGAGCGTAGCTGAGGGATGACACTTACTAAGCGTTCTCTGCGCAGAAGGCTTGATAAGCCGCTTCATCCATCAAGTCAGACAGATCATCCGCGCCGTTCATGCGGATTTTTACAATCCAGCCAGAATCCATATCTTCTTTAACTTGTTCCGGGTTATCTGGAAGCGCGTCGTTTACTTCGACAATTTCACCGCCGACTGGTGTATAAACTTCAGCTGCAGCTTTCACAGATTCAATGACTGCAAAATCAGCGCCTTTATCAAATGTCGCGCCAACATCTGGCAGTTCGACAAAAACCAAATCGCCCAGCGCTTCGCCTGCGTGTTTGGTAATCCCAATCCACACAATATCACCGTCAATTTTGATTTCTTCGTGGTCTTTTGTGTATTTTGTTTCGCTCATCTTACGCAGCCTTTCCTTTAGGTGTTGCTGATTTTGTTTTTGCCTCAATAAAGGGCAGTTTTGTTACAACCGCTTTTAGCTTACGGCCGCGCACATCCAAGAACACATCCGTATCTGCCGCGCTATATTCTGCCAAAACATACCCCATTGCAATGGATTTATTGAGGGATGGGCTGTGCCCTCCACTTGTTAATTTGCCGATTTCATTGCCATCCGCATCGGTGATACTAACGCCTTCACGCGCAACACCTTTATCAATCAGGGTTATGCCCACGCGCTTACGGCTAACGCCATTTGCAACATGTTCCGCAATAACCGCGCCGCCGATATAGTCAGCATCTTTCTTACGAACGACCCATGACAAATCAGCCTCAATTGGTGATGTTTCAGCGTCTATATCATGCCCATAGAGCGGATAGCCCATTTCAAGGCGCAGGGAGTCGCGTGCAGCTAAGCCACAAGGCAAAGCCCCATGGTCATCAATAAGCTTGTTCCATAGCGCAAGTGCATCACCTGCCAGTACCGATATTTCAAAACCATCTTCCCCTGTATACCCAAGGCGAGATACCCATATATCCCCATAATGCGCCATACGCATATAGCCCAGCGCGGATAGGTCTTGCCCTATGGCTATAGAAAGCGCAGCTTCCGCCTTTGGCCCTTGTAGCGCGATTAACGCACGGTCATCATAACGTGTCAGTGTTATACCGGCAGGAAGCTGACTTTCAATCCATGCGATGTCTTTTTCCTTACAGCCCGCATTAATAACAGCGAAGCAATGATCGTCTGCTAGCTTTGTGATAATCAAATCATCAATTATGCCGCCTTGTTCATTTGTAAGTACTGTGTACTTTGCTGTAGTCGGCGCGGCCTTCTCCAATGCAGATGGGGTGATGCGCTGAATAAAGTCGATTACCCCGTCCCCCTTTAGAGCAATTTGCCCCATATGGGACACATCAAACAGGCCTAAACTTTCTCTTACCGCTTTATGTTCAGCCAGTACGCCGGCCTCGTAATAAAATGGCATCATATAGCCTGCGAACTCACCCATGCTTTTGGCATGGTCTTTATGGTACGGATATAGCGCAGTTTGTAATTCCATGTCCCTACACTCCTTGTTTAAAATAATTATAACTTACGTGGCTGACTGCCGCGCCCTACGCTACGTAGACGGCGGGCACGCGCCAGTTCATTTTCAATACCCTCTAGGCCAGCAGCAAGCTCTTCGTTTACATGGCCTTCTTGTATAAAGCCTTTCTCAGGTATAATGCCTAGGCGCGCAGCAATTTCTTGATAGCCCTCTATGAGGACAAGGTCTTCCA
Source organism: Alphaproteobacteria bacterium (assembly GCA_002690045.1). Lineage (GTDB taxonomy): Bacteria > Pseudomonadota > Alphaproteobacteria > Micavibrionales > Micavibrionaceae > UBA2705. The sequence goes on from NZDE01000011.1 coordinate 166,544, forward strand.
TGTCTATACGGTCACGGCCTAGACGGTCATCAGTCTTAATATCCCATATACGGCAATTATCAGGTGATATTTCATCCGCGAGTAGCAAATAGACTTCACCGAACTCACCAAAGATACGCCCAAATTCAATTCTAAAATCGACAAGGCGCATATTCACGCCACACATCATCCCGTTTAGGAAGTCATTAATACGCGAAGACATATAGATAATATCTTCAAGCTCAAACGGATCGACAATGCCACGTTCAATCGCGTGATATTCATTTATCAGTAAACGTTTACCATTGTCATGTTTAGCGTATAGCTCAAATACAGGCTGATTAAGGATCGTGCCCTCTTCAACATTGAGGCGCTCACATAACTTACCGGCTGCAACGTTACGTACCATTACCTCCATACCAATAACTTCAACACGGCGGACAAGCTGTTCACGCATGTTCAGTTGCTTGATAAAGTGTGTTGGCACACCTACTTCTTCAATACGTGTCATGATATGTGCTGATATACGGTTAGTCAGCACACCCTTACCAGAAATACTCTGTGTTTTCTTCCTGCTACCAGGGCCTACAACATCATCCTTGAAATAGACAATACAATTATTCGGATCATCTGCTTCCAATATTGTTTTTGTTAGGCCTTCACTAATTACTGTTTTGCGTGCCATATATACGCCCCAATTAATGTTATAACGCTAAGAATATGGTGGTTATAATAACGGGCATTCAGACCCATGGAAAGGCTATAACAAAATATTGCGGATTTTGCGCACGTAAGTCTGTATTATTTAGAGATTATTTACTATTATTCTATGTAATAGATATTCTATACGATGCAGCGTCATCGTGATTTAACATTAAACATTTTAAGGATGATACATATATGAGTATTGAAGATCGCAAAAAGGCGTTTGAAGATAAATATGCACATGATGCAGAACTGCACTTCAAGGTCGAAGCGCGGACATGTAAGTTATTCGGCCTATGGCTAGCCAAAGAAATCGGCCTTGATGACGATACGGCAAAAAGCTATGCCGGTGACGTTATTGCTGCCAATCTGGAAGAAGCTGGTTATGATGATGTCATCCGCAAGGTACGCCCTGACATTGACTCCAAGGGCCTAGACCTCTCAGACCACGTGCTTGAAGTAAAACTGGCTGAATTTGAAGCACAGGCAAAAGAACAGCTAATGAATGAAGTTGCATAGTTAGGCTTTAGAATTATCATTTAAGGCACCCTTCCTGGACAGGATTGGGTGCTTTTTTATAGGGATCAAAAAACAAGTTGATATTATGTAAAATTTTGTGTAGTATATGCCCTATATTTGATATATAGGGACTTAGCATAATGAATACGGAAATAAACAGCATTAATGCGATAGATATTAAATCTGTTGATGAAGATGCAGCGCATGTACTACATAGCGCGGTAATAGCTATAAAAGCAATAATGGACCTACGCCATAAAATGGATGCCGAAGGAAAGCACGATAAAGCGCTATATGTTCTTGCGGGTGAAGAACACGACAAACCTTCACACCAGATATTTAATGCGCTTGTTATAAAAGCCCTTATAGAACATGACGAAAAACCACTTATTACACATGAGTTACATAGCGACCTCCTTATAAAAACTTTACAGGACAACTTTCGTGGTATTTATGATGCTGTAAAAGATAAAATTATCCAATTAGGTAATGTACAAACTGCAGCTTTGTCATTTACAAACTCTTTGGCGGACTCGCCGTATACGTGCCAAGTGTATTACAGATACTTAGCATCAAAGATTAAGAGTAAAGACATTCAGTCCGCCTTCAATGACGCACCAACAAAAGAATATAAAAAATCAGAAAATAGTTTTATTGATGGCTGCCTAAGCGAAATACGTGCACAATATGGAACTATGACACTTTATGACAGGTTCATAGGTCGTAAGCTGGCCTATAGAAATCAATTTATGCATAATGCGGCTATCAAACTAGCGGAAGAGAGTAAAGCAAGAATTGTGTTTCAACACTGCGGGGTAGCTCATATTAATGGTGGTGATTATACCGATTCTAAGCATGGATTGGTCGCCCTATTTAACGCATCTAATGATACCATTTTACCTTTATATCTTTCGGATAACAGAAAAGACGTTCAAACAGAGAACAGTCTGCGTGTTGCATTATCAGGCAAGGCTGCATATTACTCCCCAAAAACAGGCCTTCCATATAAATTCAGTATAGACGTAATGGCACGAAGACCTGAGTTAAACACGCGTGAGAGCGAAATACGATATACCAATCGTCTATTACAAAATGTCGGCTTACCTGACCTTGTATTGGAAAAAGCATAAGGTTACAGACAATAAAAATCCCCCGAATGCTTATAGCGCATTCTGGGGGTTTTATTTTTCCCATTCAACTCGCGTTGTGCCCCCGTTCTTAGCGGGCAGATTTTACGCTATACCAAAAAATAGGTTATGCAGAGTCTTTCCTGATTTTTATATATTGTATTTTTGGGGATAAGTTTCAAAGTTTTTTGATTCCCCTGTTTAATTCTGGCGGATAACCTTATACAACTCGCCCACGCGGATGTTCTGCTGCGGTGCAATCAAGCCATTCAGCACGCGGAAATACTCTGAACTATACTTCCCAAACACTTTGTTTTGATTTCTGGCTAAGCCATCAATGGTGTCACCTTGCTGCGCCATGACCAGACCAATTGTATCACCTTGACCAACTTCGCCTTTGGAAATGCGCTGAAAACTAAACGCCATTGCTTTATACGCTTTCTCATCCTCTGCGCTGATCCCTTGCGGCATCGCAATTTGGAAGCGGATGAATGTCTTTGGCGCCCATGATAGGGCAATTAAGCGTATTTGCGCCGCGCGGCCATTAATATGGCCTGGGAATACGGCTGTCGCCGCGGGAATGCCGTTGATAGTAATTGGTTCAATCAACTGCATGGGTTCTTTTTCCATCCATTCATATTGAATATAGGCCTGCGGGGATACATCTTGTTTAGATACCCCCATATCCATAACAGCAATACCCTGCGCTGTTTTATCCTTCGGTGAAATTATGACCTCAGTTGGACGGTTAATCACGTTTGCAAATTCTGGTAGATTAAACTTAAAGCCAATTTCAGGGTGAATAAACGCGCCATCACGCTCGAAGCCTTGTGCTGCTGAGCTTCCCCAAGCAAGCCCCATAATCTTTTTCAAATAATCACTTTTATTAACGACCATTTGGTTTTGTGGGTATTTACGCGCTTCCCCTGCAGTCTTGCTCACACGCTCCTGTGTCAGTGGGTGCGTAGAAAAATAATTAACCTGAGGTGCGGCATCTTGCCCGTTTGCTTTTGCTTCAAGCGCTGAAAATGCACCAAGGCTTGTTAGAAAGCGGTTCATCCCTGATGGATCATAGCCAGCGCGGTGCAAATAACGCACACCAAGCATGTCAGCTTCGTTCTCCTGCGAGCGTGAATAACTGCTTAAATACAAATTCTGACCAAGATTCGCCGCCCGCGCGACATTAGGGTTATCAACGGCTGCGCCCAGAATCGCCGCGCCAAGCGATGTTACGACGCCATGGGAATAGCGCTCCGCGCTGTGGCGACCTGTAATATGCCCTATTTCGTGACCAAGGACAGCCGCAAGTTCAGCCTCATCATTGGCAAGCGCCAAAATACCGCGGGTAATGTATATATAGCCCCCTGGTATAGCGAAGGCGTTTGCCTCAGGCGAATCGAGGAGGAAGAATTTATACTGCACATCTGGGCGCTCAGTATTCTGTGCCAGTTTCTGCCCAATTTTATTCACATAGTCGGTTAAGGCTTTGTCCTTTACGAGACCACCGAACTGTTTAAGAACCTTTTCATGCTCCTGCGCGCCAACTTGGTTTTCCTGCTGCGGTGACATAAAAGATGCAAATTGACGTTCCCCCGTTGCTGGATTAGTTGAACAGGCAGATAAACTCATGCTAAAGCAGAACAACAGAGCAAAAGAAACACGTGAAGACATAGAGGTTTTAAACAATATGCGGGGCATTTTAACTTTCCTAACATATATAATTTTTGGGCTAATTGCCGCTAATTGTATCAACGTTGGATATTATAATAAATATGTTTTTGCGCAAGGGCTTCAACATGCCGTGATCAATGCACCGCCAAAAGACGATGTCCAAAAAGCCGAAGAAGATGCCGCCAACGCGCCAAACACATATGATAAATACGCCCCCGCAAGCACATTAAAGCGCGAAACTTTGGAACATGATCTCAAACACTTAAAAACCGTAACATATAAACAGGCAATAGATGCGCAGCGTTTCTTAACGACCGATGGGGACATTGTCTATTTAGAAGGGCTTTATGTACCAGATACGCAAGACAATGATGTAAACACCATGGCGTTTCTTAACGAACATTTCAAAGATAAAGAAATTGACCTTTATGTTTGTAAAGAACGTGGCTGCAAACAAAATGACCGCCTTGGGGACATACGCGCGCATGGCGTAACGCAGAAAGATCATATCTGGATACAAGGCCTATTACTGCGTAGTGGCTTTGCCCAAATGCGCACGCGTAAGGACTGGCCTTATTTAATAGACGCCATGTATGAAGCTGAAAAGATTGGACAGAGCGACAAAAGCGGCCTATGGAGCACAGATGGGTTTAGCATTTTAGATGCGAAAACCATTACTGACACCCATCGCGGTTATTCAATTGTTGAAGGGCGTGTGTATTCTGTGGCAATGGTCGATAACAAGGTTTACCTTAACTTCGCTGACAATTGGCGCAAAGATTTTACGATTGTTGTACCGTCCGATGTGCGCCGTGATTATTCCAAATATGGCGTTGATATCATGGGCAGTGGCGGTAAAAAGCTTCGCGTGCGTGGCTGGGTTGATTATTATAACGGCCCGACAATCGAAATCGACCACATGCAACAAATTGAATGGGTTAACGGTGAAGACAATAAAGATATTGAAAACAATAAATAAGCCTTTTCCCCACGCCAGAAAATGGTACACTATGTGCCATGCAAGATTTGCTTGAACTATACCCCGTGATTGACCCCTATGCGTCCGGCTTTTTACAGGTTAGCGACGTACATAATATTTATTGGGAACAATGCGGCAATCCGGATGGTATTCCGGTGCTTATATTACATGGCGGCCCAGGTGAAGGGTGCAGTCAGTTCCATCGCCGTTTTTTTGATCCGCAAATATTCCGTATCATATTGTTTGACCAACGTGGCTGCGGGCGCTCATCACCGCATGGCTGTTTGATTGACAACACGCCAGATGCGTTGGTTAAAGACATTGAAGCCCTACGCCATCATTTAGAAATCGATAAGTGGCATTTATTTGGCGGCTCATGGGGTAGCACGCTTGCCCTGCTCTATACGCTAAAGCATTCTGAACAGGTTTTATCCATGATTTTGCGTGGGATATTCCTGCTACAAAAAAGTGAAATTGATTGGTTTCTATATGGTTTAAAACATTTCGCGCCAGAAGCATGGGGTAATTTCACCGCAAATATACCCGCGAAGAAACACAAAAAAATCCTAGAATGGTATGTAAAAGCGCTTGATAGTGCCGATAAAGCTACACAAAAAGCTGCCGCCGCTAAATGGTTCTGTTATGAAAGTGCCTGCGCAACATTTCACCCTAACCCAAACATTACGCTCACGCCTGACATGGAAAATCAAGCCATCGCCATGGCGCGTATTGAAACACATTATTTCAAAAAATTCTGTATGGATGGACGTAAATCTATTCTTTCGAAGCTGTCTAAAATCAAACATATTCCGCTGTCTATCGTACAAGGGCAATATGACTTGATATGCCCCCCTTTAAGCGCGCAATCTGTTGTTGATATATGGGCTGATGCTCAGTATTATCTGCTCAATAATGCGGGGCATTCAATGTTAGACCCTGAAATTAAAAATAAGTTGCTGACCATAACTTACAAATTGGCTGAAGATTACAAAACGGCATAAGAGGCAAAAATGCAGTACAACAAAATGAATGATCTGGACTTGGCGCATAAAACCGTCATTTTACGCGGTGATTTAAACGTTCCCGTACAGAACGGACAGGTGAGTGATTTTACCCGTATCGACCGTCTTAAACCAACCATTGATTATTTACGTGCGCAAAATGCCCGCATTGTTGTGATGTCACATTTTGGACGCCCAAAAGGTACAGCCAATCCTGAGTTTTCATTATCGTTTCTTACTGCGACGTTAGAAGCGCGCTGGGGCGCGCCAGTGGCCTTTGCATCGGATTGTATCGGCACAATTGCCGAAGATGCCGTTGGCGCCTTGCATGATGGCGAAATCCTCCTCCTCGAAAATCTACGTTTTCATGGGGATGAAGAAAAAAACGACAAAGGATTCGCACAGCAACTTGCCAAGCTTGGCGATGCCTATGTGAATGATGCGTTCTCTGCATCACATCGCGCGCACGCATCTATTGCTGCGATTACGGATTTTTTGCCATCTGGTGCAGGCTTGCTCATCCAGGAAGAGCTTGATAACTTAAATGCTATTCTGGGTAATGCTGAACGCCCTATGGCTGCAGTTGTTGGCGGCGCTAAAATTTCAACAAAGCTTAGCCTGCTTAGTAACCTTGTGAAAAAGGTTGATTACCTCATCCTTGGCGGCGGCATGGCAAATACGTTCCTTTTGGCACGCGACATACCTGTCGGCAAATCACTCGTTGAACCTGACATGGTTAATGAAGCACAAAATATTATGGCGGCCGCTGATGCGCATAATTGCCAGATCATCTTACCGATTGATGTATCATGTGCCAAAGAATTTGCTGCGAATGTGCCAAACGAAATTCATTCAACATCAACAATTCCTGCTGATCTAATGGTGCTTGATGTTGGCGGTGAAAGCATCAATAACGTAAAAGAGATTTTGCAAGACTGTAAAACTGTCATTTGGAACGGCCCTATGGGCGCATTTGAGATTAAACCTTTTGATATTGGTACAAATGAACTTGCCAAAACTGTGGCGCAGCTTACACAATCTGGCGCGCTTAAATCTGTTGCTGGCGGCGGTGATACCGTTGCGGCGCTTGATGGCACTAACAGTTCAAAAGACTTTACTTACATTTCCACCGCAGGCGGCGCATTCCTTGAATGGCTTGAAGGTAAAACCCTTCCTGGTATTGCCGCCCTTCTTACCAATAAAAAGGCCGCTTAACATGGGTAGAATTTGTGTTGCTAAAATACTTAATGCGCATGGCATAAAAGGGTTCGTCAAAATTAGACCTTATGTTGATGATGTGTCTTTATTACAGGATGATGACATTACACTTTACAAAGATGCAGATGGCACTGAACGCATCGTCTTAACGCTTAAAAATGCGCTTAAGGGGGATTATCTTGCCTCTATAGAAGGCGTGAATGACCGTAATGCGGCGGAACTTCTGCGCCATGCAGAAATATATATGGATGAAAGTGACCTTCCCGACCTAGATGAAGATGAAATTTACCACAAAGATTTACAGCAAATGGACATCATGGATGAGCAAGGCACAAAAATCGGTCAGGTTAAATCAATTCAAAACTTTGGTGCAGGTGATTTGATCGAAGTTAAACCAATTAGCGGCAAAAGTTTCTATATTCCATTTAATGAAAACTATGTTTTGGATATTGATACAGAATCCAAACAAATGAAGGTTACTAACTATCAGGACTTTATGGATTAATGAGCTGGCACGTAAACATCCTCACCCTATTCCCTGAAATGTTCCCATCCATGTTAGGGCAATCATTGGCAGGCAAAGCGTTAGAGCGTGGTGATTGGTCTTATACGATCATTAACCCGCGTGACTTTGCAGAAGACAAACACAAAACCGTTGATGACACGCCCTTTGGTGGCGGCGCTGGCATGGTGCTGCGTGCTGATATTCTTGAAAAAGCGTTACTTAGCATTAAAAGCCCAGGGCGTAAAATATATCTCAGCCCACGCGGACAGGTTCTAAACCAACAGCTTGCGGTAAATCTTGCAGAGCGAAGCGAACCAATCACCCTTCTATGTGGGCGCTATGAAGGCATCGACCAACGTTTCCTTGATGCCCATGACTTTGAAGAGATCAGCATTGGTGATTACGTCTTATCTGGCGGCGAACCTGCTGCACAAATTTTAATGGATGCATGCATACGCCTTCTCCCCGGCGTAATGGGTAATGATGAAACTGCTGGCGAAGAAAGCCATAGTGACGGGCTTTTGGAGTATCCACATTACACCCGCCCTGCCGAATGGACGGATTGTTACAATCAAACACATATCGTGCCTGATGTATTACGTTCAGGTCACCACGCAAATGTCGAAAAATGGCGAAAAAAGCAAGCTGAAGATTTAACGCAGCTACGCCGCCCAGACATGTGGGAAAACTATAAAAAAGAAAGATAATTTTAAGTTTTAGGCGTTACTGTTGGTAAATAGTTATATTTTAGTTTGATAAATTAGATCATGGTTGAATACATTACAATTGAAGACGGCTGGACTATGCCATCCCCATCGCAAAATGAGGATGAGCGCTTAAGTTACCTTTATAGCCTAGGTATACTTGATACAGATAATGATAATAGTTTCGACCAAATCGCGGTATCCATCAGTAAACTTCTTGATGTGCCTATTTCACTTATCTCTTTTGTTGATAAGGATAGGCAGTGGTTTAAGTCCTGTATAGGTATAGATGATCATCAGACACCGCGTAATGTATCTTTTTGTGCACATGCTGTCGCGACTAAAGAACATCTATATGTTGCGGACACTTATGAAGATGACCGTTTTCGAAATAACCCCTTAGTCATAGAAGAACCACATATTCGATTCTATTACGGCATACCTCTTATATCTAACAATGGCTACGCTTTAGGTACGCTTTGCGCAATAGATACTAAGCCGCGCTTCGACGTTACCGATGAGCAAATACATATTATGACATCATTTGCCAATTTGGTTGTAAAATTGCTCGAATTACGGATTAGTCATAAGAAGGTCGAAAATGCAGATACGTCTAAATCTGCGTTTTTTGCTAGTATGAGCCATGAAATTCGCACACCTATGAACGGCATTATTGGTGCTGCAACATTGCTCAAAAACAGTGATCCCAACGACACACAGAGCCGTTATATTGACACTATACTAAGTTCGGGACGAATGCTGCTTGAGATCATTGACGAATTACTCGATTTTGCCAAAATTGAAAATAATAGCTTACCACTACATATTACATCCTTTAACTTACGTCGTGCATGTGAACAACAAGTCGATTTGCTACAAACTATTGCCCAAGAGAAGAATATAGAGCTATCTCTTACATTTGATGACAATATTCCTGATATTGTGAAGCTTGATGAAACGCGCATTAAACAGATCCTGTCCAACCTAATTGGTAATGCTATTAAGTTTACCGACCCAAATGGTGAGGTACATCTGTCCCTTACTCAGCTAGAGCATGATCGTTTAAAAATTGAAGTCCGCGATAACGGCGCAGGCATAGCGGAAAAAGAGCTTGATAAAATATTTACGGCCTATCAGCAAATATTAGAGCATCGTAAAAAAACCAACAAAACAGGTACAGGTCTAGGCCTTGCTATAACCAAGCATCTGGTTGAACGCATGAATGGAACAATTGACGTAGAAAGTAAAGTTGGCGTAGGCACAAAATTTACAATCATGCTTCCCTATGAGATCGGAACGAAGGAAGAGGAAATCTTAAGTGGTTATGACACGCCAAACCTTAAAGATATAAATTTAGATGCGCATGTCCTACTCGTAGAAGATGTTCTAACCAACCAGTTCATTATTTCAAACATACTAGAAAAACTTGGATGCCACGTGGACATTGCAGACAATGGCAAAGTCGCCCTCGATAAAATTCAACAAGTTGAATATGACTTAGTCTTTATGGATTGTAATATGCCTGAAATGGATGGCTATGAAGCAACACGCCTTATTCGAAAGCTAACGAATATAAAACAGCCCAGAATAATTGCTCTGACAGCACACGCATTTAAAGAAGACGAAGAAAAATGTTTAAAAGCTGGCATGGACACATTTATGACCAAACCTCTTGAGATTAATAAGGTCATTCAAATTCTAAATGAATAAAACAGTATCAAGGCATCATAGATGCCGACAGAGCGTATAAAATAAAAAGCCTAAAAATATAAGTTTGTGCTTGCATAATGGCTTTTATTTCTGTAATTATGCTGCGTTAAAACTCGAAAAAAGATAAATGAGCCGCATGACGTCACTATAATATAAGGTGTGATATAAGGCGTTATTACGGGCTTTGATAAGGGTCATTGAAAGGAAAAAGACATGACAAACATAGTTGATCGCATTAATGCGAAAGAACAAGCCAAGCTTCTTGAGGGCAAAGATCTTCCTGAATTTGGTGCTGGTGATACATTAAAAGTTCACGTTAAAATTCGTGAAGGCTCTCGTGAGCGTGTACAGGTTTTTGAAGGCGTTTGTATTGCACGTAAAGGTACAGGCGTTAATGCGAGCTTTACAGTTCGCAAGATCTCTTTAGGTGAAGGCGTTGAGCGTGTGTTCCCACTACACAGCCCACGTTTAGAAAAAATTGAATTAGTCCGCCGCGGTTCTGTGCGTCGTTCGAAACTTTACTACTTGCGTGAGCGTCGTGGTAAGTCTGCACGTATTGCTGAAAGAACTTCTGGTCACGGTATTGAGAAAAAAGCAGCAAAATAATACTTGCTTTCATGCAGTGTCCACGTTATAAACACTGCATTACATCCATTAAAATGGGTGGGTCCGTAAAAAGACCCGCCTTTTTTGTTACTTAAATTCTGGATTGCAGGTTAAATGAAACAAACGCCACAAGAACGAAAAATAACCGAGATCATCACGCCAGTCGTTGAAGAACAAGGCTTTGCAATTGTTCAGGTTAAACTATCTGGTAAAGAGACCGGCTATACATTACAAATTATGGCTGAAGACCCAAATACGGGCCGCCTTGGGATTGATGATTGCACAAAACTTTCCCACAGTATTTCTGACATTTTAGATGTCGAGGACCCTATTAACGGGCAATATAATTTGGAAATCAGCTCCCCTGGCATTGACCGCCCACTTATTAACGACGCGGATTACCTGCGCTTTAAAGGTTTTGAGTGTAAGGTTGAGCTCGCCATCCCAAGTGAAATTGGTCAGCGCCGTTTCCGTGGCTTTATAGTTGGCTGTGATGATGGAATCGTCACGCTAGATACAGACCAAGGCAGCGTCGAATTCGATGTTGGCAACGTAAGTAAGGCAAAATTAATACTAAACGACAAGTTAATCGAGGCCACTAAAAATGGCCCACCGAAACTTGCCGAAGCATAATTGGTTTTTATTGTTATTAGTTCAAACTAGAGGAATTAAAAATGGAACTACTACAAGTCGCAGATAGTCTGGCACGTGAAAAAAATATTGATCGTGACATCGTTATTCAGGCCATGGAGGAAGCTATCCAGAAAGCTGGCCGTACAAAATATGGTTACGACCACGATATTCGTGCAAATATTGACCGTAAAAGCGGTGAATTGACACTTAAACGTTACCGCGAGGTCTGCGTTGAAGAAGAAATAGAAAACGATGCGGCACAAATTCCTTTAGAAGCAGCAAAACGCGTTAAACCAGATGCTGAAATTGGCGACTTTCTAGTTGACTCCCTTCCACCACTTGATTATGGCCGTATTGCTGCACAAACAGCGAAACAGGTCATCATGCAAAAAGTGCGTGAAGCAGAGCGTGAGAAGCAGTTTGACGAATATAAAGACCGTGTTGGTGAAGTTATCAACGGCGTTGTTAAGCGTGTTGAATACGGTAACGTTACTGTTGATATGGGTAAAGCAGAAGCCCTACTTCGTCGTGACGAATGTCTTCCACGTGAACACGTTAAAAATGGCGACCGCATTCGTGCGATTATCTATGATGTGCGTCGTGAAACACGCGGCCCACAAATCTTCTTGTCTCGTACACGCCCAGAAATGATGGCGGCATTATTCAAGCAAGAAGTCCCAGAAATTTATGACGGTATTATCGAGATCAAAGCATGTTCACGTGACCCAGGCAGCCGCGCGAAAATCGCCGTTGTTTCTCGTGAAGGTAGCATTGACCCAGTTGGCGCATGTGTTGGTATGCGTGGTAGCCGTGTTCAAGCCATCGTTAACGAACTTGGTGGTGAGAAAATCGACATTATTCCTTGGACAGAAGACCTTGGTAGCCTCGTTATTGGCGCGCTTCAGCCTGCTGAAGTTTCTAAAGTTGTTCTTGATGAAGAAAATGGCCGTATTGAAGTTGTTGTTCCTGATGAGCAACTTTCTTTGGCGATTGGCCGTCGTGGTCAAAACGTACGTTTGGCGTCTGGTCTTCTTGGTTGGGATATTGATATTCTTACAGAAGCACAAGAATCTGAGCGCCGTGCGAATGAATTTAAGACACGTTCTAGCCTATTCATGGAAGCGCTTGATGTTGATGATGTTATCGCGCACCTTCTTGTTGCTGAAGGCTTCACACAAATTGAAGAAATTGGCTACATTGAATTGAGCGAACTTGAAGAAATTGAAGGATTCGACGAAGACGTTGCACAAGAGCTTCAAAACCGTGCCCGCGCATGGTTGGATGCACAAGAAAACGCGCTTAAAGACAAGCAGTCTGAACTTGGTATAGCTGATGACCTTATCGAATTAGAAGGCCTAACAGCAAACCTTGCGCTTAAACTTGGCGAAGCTGGCATTAAAACACGTGATGACCTTGCTGACCTTGCAGGTGACGAACTTGTTGAAATGCTTGGTGACGAAATCATCAACGAAACAGATGCAAACGCGCTTATCATGAAAGCACGTGAACACTGGTTCGCAGACGAAGCAAATGATGACAACGCTGAAACTTCTGATGAATCTGCAGCAGCAGATAACGCAGAAGAAAACGCAGCGTAACTTAGACCGATGAGGAGCGTAGCTTTACATGCTGAACCAAAGCAGAAGAACAGAATTAACAAGCGTATCACCGCTGTTGCATGACATTGCAACGGACGATACTGCGTGTTCTACACCTTCTGCCCCTTCATCAAAAGCTACGCTAGCATCTGCGCATAAAGAACAAAAAATCGCACAGCGCCGATGTATCGTTACCAAAGACAGTACGGATAAAACTGATCTTATCCGTTTTGCTCTATCCCCTGATAATGTCGTTACACCTGATGTTGAAGAGACTTTGCCGGGACGTGGCGTTTGGGTTAGCGCTAATAAAGATGTTCTAGCCAAAGCCATCGAACAAAAGCTATTCAGCAAAGCGTTTAAAAGCAATGTTATCGCTGATGAAAAACTCCCCCAGAGTGTCGAAAGCATTCTTAATCAAAAATGCCTAAACTTATTAAGCATGGCGCGCCGTAGCGGCGATGCCATATTGGGTTTTGATAAGGTACAGAATAGCTGTAAAAAAGATCGCATCGCAGCGTATATCACATGTTCTGCTGAAGGTGCAGACTCCCGTAAAAAAATCACAAATATGCTGCCTAAAAATGTTGAAGTTGTCACGCTATGGGATGCAGATACTTTATCTGGTCATTTAGGTACAGATAACACTAACCACGCCGTTTTGAAACAAAGCGGCATCGCAAATAAATTTATAAAAGAATATAGGAAATTACGCGCGTTTGGCGTATAGTACGTACAAAGTAAAAGGAAGGCTGTTTATAGCAATGAGTGAAAACAACGAAAAAAAGACATTAAGCCTAGGTAAAGGTACGTTAAGTCTGAAGTCAAAATCAGGCGGCGCGTCAGCACCTGCACCGAAAAAAGGCGTTGTTGAAGTAAAACGTAAACGTCAAATTAACATTGGCGGCAATAAAGATGGCGTTTCACCAGCGACAGCATCTGGAGAAGATGATGGCTTGACAACTGAAGAACGCGAGAAGCGTGCTGCGGTACTTAAACAGGCTCTGATCGACCAGAAGAAAAAAGAAGAGGAAGACGCTGCGCGTAAGATTCAAGAAGAAGCTGACGCGAAAAAGCGCGCTGAGGAAGAGAAAGAAGCAGCAAAAGCAAAAGGCGATGCACCTGCTAAAGAAGAAACTGGCGGCCGTAGAAAACGGCAGAAACTTTCCGCTGAAGAACTTCGTCAATTAGAAATCGAAGAAATGGAGCGCATCCAAGGTGAAGAGCGCTCCAAACAAGACCAAGAGCGCAATAAACGCCAAAAAGAGATGGCTGAACAAAAAGCGCGCATGGCATCTATTCCAACACGTACAGACGGCGAAGATGACGATAACAACTTAAGCTATCGTGATAAAATTAAGAAACAAGCAGCGCGTACTAAGCCTAATAATGACCGCCGTCGTGGGACAGGTAAAATTACTGTGACGCAGGCGCTTAACGAAGAATATGATCGCGAAAAATCTATCTCTCTTGCTGCACAGAAACGTGCACGTGAAAAAGCGCGTTTGAGTGCACAAACAGAAAAAGAGCCTGCGAAAAAAGTTGTACGTGAAGTTGTTGTTCCTGAAACAATCACGGTTCAAGAGCTTGCAAACCGTATGTCTGAACGTAGCGCGGATATCGTTAAATCCCTCATGAAAATGGGTGTAATGGCGACCATTAACCAAGTTATTGACGCAGATACCGCGGAACTTATCGTTGATGAGTTTGGCCACAAAATTTCACGTGTAACCGAAGCTGATGTTGAAATTGGTATTGAAGGCGATGATGACGTTGATGAAAATCTAGAACCGCGTCCACCAGTTGTTACCATCATGGGTCACGTTGACCATGGTAAAACGTCCCTTCTTGATGCAATGCGTGAAGCAAACGTTGTTGCAGGCGAAGCTGGCGGTATTACACAGCATATTGGTGCATATCAGATCCAATCTTCAACGGGTCAGAAAATTACATTCCTTGATACACCGGGTCACGCGGCATTCTCTGAAATGCGTGCACGTGGTGCAAACGTAACGGATATTGTTATTCTGGTTGTTGCAGCGAACGATTCCATCATGCCACAAACAGTTGAAGCCATTAACCACGCGAAGGCCGCTGGCGTTCCGTTAATCGTGGCGATTAACAAAATTGATCTACCTGACTCCGAAGCTTATAAAGTTAAGCAAGACCTTCTTCAATACGAAGTTGTTGTTGAAGAGCTTGGCGGTGACACACAATGTGTTGAAATTTCAGCGAAAAAGCGTATGAACCTAGACACTCTTGAAGAAGCCATCCTTCTGCAAGCTGAAGTCCTTGACCTGAAAGCAAACCCTAACCGCGATGCAATCGCTGTTGTTGTTGAATCAAAACAAGAACAAGGCCGTGGTTCTGTTGCGACCGTCCTTATTGAAAAAGGTACATTGAATATTGGTGACATTTTTGTTGCTGGTACTGAATGGGGCCGCGTTCGAGCAATCCTTGATGATAAAGGCAACCGCATTAAAGAAGCTATTCCTGGCTTACCTGTTGAGATTCTTGGTCTGAACGGTACACCAGATTCTGGTGAGAAGCTTGTCGTTGTTAAAGACGAAGCCAAGGCTCGTGAAATTCAAAACTATCGTATTCGTAAAAGACGCGAAAACGCGAACCTTGTTAGTTCTGGTAAGACAGGCTTTGAAGCGCTTCTTGCTAAATCACAAGAAGAAGGCAGCAAAACTATTCTTCCTGTCCTTATCAAAGCTGATGTGCATGGTTCTGTCGAAGCGATTATGGGCTCACTCGATAAGATTTCTGATGACAACCCTGATGTTGATGTGAAAGTTCTTCACAACGGCGTTGGCGGCATTACAGAATCTGACATTACCCTTGCGAAAGCATCTAACGCGCTAATCATCGGCTTTAACGTTCGTGCGAATGCACAGGCACGCGATATGGCCCAGCGTGATGGCGTAGATGTTCGTTACTTCAACGTGATCTATAACATCATTGATGATGTTAAGGCGATCCTTGGTGGTATGCTTGATCCAACGCTTCGTGAAGAATATCTTGGCCAAGCAGAAATCCGTGAAGTCTTCAACATTACTAAGGTTGGTAAGGTTGCAGGTTGTATGGTTTCTGCAGGCGTTGTTAAGCGTGGTTCTAAAGTTCGCTTGCTACGTGATGATGTTGTTATCCATGAAGGCACACTCAAAACCCTTAAACGCTTCAAAGACGAAGTCAAAGAAGTTCGTGAAGGTATGGAATGTGGTATGGCCTTTGAAAATTATGATGACATCAAGGCTGGCGACGTTATCGAATGTTACGATGTAACTGAAGAAGCGCGCGTTCTGGATTAAGAATAATAAGAATAAATAAGCAGATATACTATGAAACACAGAGAATCAGGCCCTTCTCAGCGTCAATTGCGCGTTGGTGAACAAATTCGTCATTCAATTGTGCAGACATTACAGCGCGGTAAATTTAACGATGAACTTCTGTTTGAAGTTGCACCGCTTGTTACTGTAGCTGAAGTGCGCACAACACCTGACCTTAAACAAGCGACGGCATATATTATGCCACTAGGGTTAGATAATGCTGAAGAGATTGTCGATGCACTGAATGAAGCGGCTTATTACTTCCAAAAGCAAATCAACCAAAGCAGCAATTTAAAATTTACGCCGCGCGTACGTTTTAAAATTGATGACACTTTTGACGAAGCGGCGAAAATCGATACGATTTTGCAAAACATTCCTAAATACGCAGAAGATTCTGAAGAAGAAGAATAAGGTCACTCCCCCCAATGGCGCGTAAGAAAAAAGGCAATAAAATTGATGGTTGGCTAAACATCAACAAACCTTACGATGTGACATCAACTGATGTTGTACGCATTTTAAAGCGTATATTAAAGCCACAAAAGATTGGTCATGCAGGTACGCTTGACCCGCTTGCCACAGGCATATTGCCAATTGCTTTGGGCGAAGCGACGAAGACCATTCCTTTTATTCAAGATGCTGAGAAAATATATGGCTTTACCGCCCGCTGGGGTGAACAGCGTAGCACTGATGATTTAGAAGGTGATGTTATTGCCGAAAGCGATGCACGCCCTTCCCGCGCAGATATTGAGGCATTATTGCCGCAGTTCATCGGTACAGTCACCCAGACACCACCGAAATTCTCAGCGATTAAGATTAACGGTGAACGCGCTTACGACCTTGCCCGCGACGGCGAAGATTTTGAAGTGCCGAGCCGCGAAGTTGAGATATATGATTTAAAAATCATCAGCCATAGTGATGATGAAACCGCTTTTGAAGTATGCTGCGGTAAAGGTACGTATGTCCGTGCCATTGCGCGTGATATTGGTGCAGCGCTCGGGTGCTATGGCTATGTATCTGCACTTAACCGCAAAAAAGTCGGCTGTTTTGGCCTTGAAGACGCTTTTTTACTGGACATTTCGCCTGAAATGGATAATAGTGCAGCCCTTGAAGAAGCGATACTTCCATTGCATTACGCGCTAGACGACATCCCGGCCGTAAACGTCAATGACCAAGAAGCTTCGCGGCTTAAGCAAGGCCAGTCCTTGTCTTTGATATCTAAGCCCGATATACAGCGCCTTACAGCGTGTGGTTTAGACGTCATGTCATCTGATATTCAAGATGCCGTGGCCATGTATCAAGGCAAAGCGCTCGCCCTGTTGGAAGTTGACCGTGTCAACCTAAAGCCATATCGCGTTTTCAATATGTAATGAAACCACAAACAAAGGAGAAGAAGATGTCGATAACTAATGAGCGTAAAGCTGAACTTATTAAAGAATACGCAACTGGCAAAGACGATACAGGTTCACCTGAAGTACAAGTTGCAATTTTGACAGAGCGTATCAACGCGCTTTCAGGTCACATGCAAGAGCACAAAAAAGACTTCCACAGCCGCCGCGGCCTTTTGGCAATGGTTGCACGTCGTCGTAAGCTTCTTGACTACACACGCAAGAAAAGCGAAGACCGTTACCAGAAGCTTATTAAAGCCCTAGGTATCCGTAAGTAATTCGCTTATATATACAGAATTTCAAAAGCCCCTGCGCCGCTGCGTTTGGGGCTTTTCTTATAAGCCTAGTTTATTCTGCTGCTTTTGAGGTACGTTTTAAGAATTTAGAAACTTGTGCAAATGGTATGAGCTGCCATAGCCGGCCAAACCACTAACAATGGATCCAAGAAGAAGGCTTGCCCCACATATAACGCGGTCTTCAGGTGCTATCATCGTCGACATGTTGACGGATTGTTAAGCACTTTGCCTGCAACTGTCGCACCGAACATCATTAATAAAAAGCCATGCTCCTTTTCCATGGGCTCACCTCCGTCTTATTTTGGGTATAGTAAGCCTATCACAAAAGTTAACAAAACGTAAAATTATGAAGATAAAATAAATTATAACAACAGGTTACTGCGCGTTAATTGGTGACCATGCAGGGTCAGAACCATCAACTGGCGTTTGTAATAAACGTTCATTGTAGCCTGTTAGATCAATTGTGTAGAGCTTCGCGACTCTGTTGTCCCCTTGTGGGCGTTCTTTGAAGTATGTAAGCACACGGCCATTCGGTGACCAGCTAGGGCCTTCAACGTGGTAAGCACTAGTAATCAAACGCTCGCCGCTACCATCTGGGCGGATAACGCCGATATAGAATTTACCGCTTAGCATTTTAGTGAAGGCGATTAGGTCGCCACGCGGTGACCATACAGGGTTGGCATAGCGCCCTTTTTCAAATGTAATGCGCTGCGGGTTTGAACCATCGGCATTCATGACATAGAGCTGCTGCGTGCCGCTACGGTCAGATTCAAACACAATGCGTTTGCCATCAGGCGCATATGACGGCGCCGTTTCAATGGATGGCTGCCCCGTGATTTTCGTTGCCTTACGGGATGCAATATCCATGACGTAAATATCGGTATTACCATCTTTAGCGAGTGACATAATGACTTTCTTACCATCAGGTGAGAAACGTGGCGCGAAAGTCATACCAGGAAAATCACCCAATACATCTTGGCGGCCTGTGTTTAGGTCATAAATATAAACACGCGGCTTATTACGGTAGTACGACAAATAAGTGATTGTCTGCATATTCGGTGAAAAGCGCGGCGTCAGCACCAAATGGCTACCATCAGTCAAATATTGGTGGTTCGCGCCGTCTTGATCCATAATCGCAAGGCGTTTTACACGCGCCGTTGGCAAGCCTTTTTCAGAGATATAAACGATACGGGAATCGAAATAGCCCTCTTCACCCGTCAGGCGTTTATAAATCACGTCTGAAATAATATGCGCAATACGGCGCCAATTATCTTTTGTTGTAGTATAAGCCATACCTGTCAGCTGTTTATGGCCATAAACATCCCAAAGGCGGAATTCAACGCGCGCGCGCCCATCACCCATTTCAGTAATTGCACCAGAAACGAGACCTTCAACGCCGAGCGCTTTCCACTCTGCAAAGCGAGGCTGTTCAGATGTTGATTTAGGGTCTTGGATATAAGCCTTCTTGTCAGGGATATCAAACAGGCCAGTGCGCTCCAAATTCGCGCGGATTACATTCGACATGCCATTGCCAATTGTATATAGGCGTTCGTTTTCGTAATAGAAGTCAGACACTGCCAGCGGGATTTTCTTTACGATACCGCGGTTAACTTCAACAGATAACTGCGCGTAACTAGATTTTGGTGCCCCCGCTATAGAAAAAGCCAACAGCAAAGTTGCAAAAATAAATCGAAATAGCATAATAAAATCCCTTTATAACATTTCGCTAGGGTCGAACCTGACCGTAATTTCTTTCCATTGATCGTATTTTCCAGTCGGCAAATTCAATGGCGTACATGCCGGACTATATATACCGCGTACAGCCTGATCTGCCGCAGCTTTAAAAAACGAGTCTGTATTGTAACGTAAGCCATCGACAATTTCATGCTTCCTAACCGTGCGGTCTGGATTCATATACAACTTAATATCAACGATAAGACGTTTATCAAAATTCGCACCCGCCAACACATTCCAACATTGAGCAAGCTGCGAGCGCAAGGCATCTAGTTCAGATATTGTAACGCGGTCGCCCAAATTAAGTGTCTTTGGTGCCGCGGTCTGTGCTTTCTCTCCTGCCTCTTCTGCCGCGCTACTATTTTCGCTGATTTGCAAATTCTTCAATACAGAATCAAACGCCTTTTGCTGTTGTGCTTCTGTATCTTTTTTAGGCTCTGGAGGTTCTGGACGCTTGCTTGGTTTGTCTGGCTTTACAGGCGCTAAGACCTTCTCTGGCTTACTTTCTTCGGGCATTGACACGCTGTCATCAGGCGGCGGCGCGGCGTTCTTACTGTCTTTATTGTCACGGATGGTTAACGGCTGCTCCTGGGCATCAACGGTCGGCGCAGATTTTGGCTTTGGTTTGGCTGGTGTATCATTGACGCGTGGTTTTACATCCGGCTTTTGAACTTCTGCACGCGTTTTATCATCCTTATTTTCAGCGCGGCTATGCTCGCGATTGGTTTGTGTAATTTCTGCGATTTCAACAAATTCAACAGCGACAACACTCTCCATGTCGATGGAATTATTCTTCGGAAGATAAGGCAAACCAAAGGTAAAGAGGATCAAGATGGACAAATGAAACACAAGTGATAAAGTCACCGCAACAGGCCCCGCACTTTCAAGCCACGCCCATAAGGACGTGTCCGTGCGGTATTGTTGTAGAGCGTTATGCTCCTTATGTTGTTCTACACTCAGCATCTCGGTTAAGCTTACTTACTCTTGGTCGAAATAAGGGCGACTTTGTTAAACCCTTCACGGTTAATGCCGCCAAGAACTTCCATAACTTTTCCGTATTCAAGGCCTTGATCGGCGCGAATATAAATACGGCGGTCTAGGTTACGCATGGTTACCGAACGTAAAAACGGCACAAGCGCATCACGTTTGATTTCTTGTTCACCGACATAGAGCTTACCGTCTTGTTGCATGGTAATCTCAATCGGGCTTTCATCTTCGTTTTTAAGGGCAGATGCTTCTGAACGCGGTAGGTCAACGGCCACGCCTGCCGTTAACAGCGGCGCAGACACCA
This sequence comes from Alphaproteobacteria bacterium, assembly GCA_002690045.1. Taxonomy (GTDB): domain Bacteria; phylum Pseudomonadota; class Alphaproteobacteria; order Micavibrionales; family Micavibrionaceae; genus UBA2705. Next base: position 187,537 of record NZDE01000011.1, read on the forward strand.
TAAAGACAATCAACAACACCAACATAACGTCGACAAATGGCGTAACGTTAATTTCAGCCATTGGGCGGTAACCGCGGCGGCCTGAACCGGGGCTACGTTTCCATGACATATTTCCTGTGCTCATCCCCATAGTTACGCTGCCTGTTCTGCTGTTGCTGACGTCGTCATAGATGATGATTTATGCCCCGCTTCGCTTTGGTCAAGGTGACGTGATAGAATTGCGATGAATTCGGTCGTGAAAGCATCCAGACGGTCACCGTAGCGGTTCAAGTTCGTTGAAAATACGTTAAAGGCAATAACAGCTGGAATAGCCGCAACCAAACCAAGCGCAGTTGCAAAAAGTGCCTCAGCAATACCTGGGGCAACAACTGCCAATGATGTATCTTTCGTTGCGGCAATAGCAGAGAATGAATTCATAATCCCCCAAACCGTACCGAACAAACCAATAAACGGCGCCGTCGAACCAACAGACGCCAAGAAAGTCATTCCGCGCTCTAATAGCTGCATTTCACGGTTAATGGCAAGGCCCATCGCACGTTCAACGCGCTGCTTTAATGACGCACGCAAGCTAACCGATGATGGAATACCTGATGATACGCCTGATTGCCATTCTTCCATGCCTGCAGTGAAAGTTGAAAGTAACGGATCACCACTGCGCGACTTCACGCGTTCATATAATGTATCGAGTGGTTCGCCTGACCAGAAGGCATCTTCGAAACGGTCGGCGCGTTTGTTTAAAGCATTTAAACGGCTACGCTTCGTAATGATAATTGACCAACACCATACCGATGCAAAAATCAACATCAGCATTACAATCTTCACAATTGAATCCGCCTGTAAAAACAGCCCTAACATTGACATGTCATGCGCGGCTACACTACCGCCTAAAGCTGCACCATCGACATTACCGACTGCGGTGCTTACATCATTTGCCATTATATTTCTCCATTAATAAAAAACTTTATATTCTTTTCGCTATTCAACTTAATCCATTACGAATGACATCTGGCCATTTCTTCGGGCGTTTATCCGTATCGATACAGACCATCACAACGTCCATTTCAAATATTTTTTCACCGTCACGGGTCAATATTTGCTTCATATCCATAGACGCACCGCCAATACGCTCAACGGATGTTGTTAGCGTGAGCATGTCATCCAATAATGCAGGTAAGAAATAATCAGCCGTTAATTTACGAACAACGAAAAACACGCCATCCGTTTTAAAAATCTCACTGTTGTTAACGTTTATGGCGCGTAGAAGTTCCGTTCTGCCGCGTTCACAATATTTCATATAGCTACCATAAAAGACAACGCCGCCGGCATCTGTATCTTCGTAATAGACGCGAATATCTATGTTATGAGATTTCATTATACTTATTCCTCATCCAGTAAACTTGGCTGCGCGAAAGCGGCTTGGCGCGGTGGGTTTAAGCCCATATAGCCGTAAGCTGCCTGTGATAACACGCGCCCGCGAGGCGTGCGCTGTATGAAACCTTTTTGTAGCAAGTAAGGTTCGATAACATCTTCGATTACATCACGCTCTTCTGACAATGCTGCGGCGATGGTATCAACACCGACTGGCCCACCGCCATAATTCTGCGCGATACAGTTGAGATAGAGGCGATCCATTGAATCCAAACCATCCGCATCAACTTCAAGACGGCTAAGTGCATTATCTGCGATTTCTGCCGTAACAAGTGCGTCTTCGGATACGGCGGCAAAGTCACGCACGCGGCGTGTTAGACGGCCTGCAATACGTGGCGTGCCGCGTGAACGGTTGGCAATCTCCAATGCGCCCTCTTCGTCAATCGCCATGTCTAGTTTGTTGGCTAGGCGTAAAACAATGCGCGTAAGTTCCTGCGCGTTATAAAATTCCAAACGAACGGGAATACCAAAACGGTCACGCAATGGATTAGTTAGCAAGCCACTACGCGTTGTTGCGCCAACCAATGTGAATGGTGGCAATTCAATTTGTACGCTGCGCGCCGCTGGCCCTTCACCTATAACAAGGTCAAGCTTGCCGTCTTCCATTGCAGGGTAAAGGATTTCTTCGACAGCAGGGTTTAGGCGGTGAATTTCATCAATAAACAATACATCATGCGGCTGTAAATTCGTTAGAATTGCAGCAAGGTCACCTGATTTAGCAATGACAGGGCCTGATGTTGCGCGGAAGCCCACACCTAATTCGCGGGCAATGATTTGTGCCAAAGTTGTCTTCCCCAAACCCGGTGGACCATAAAGCAAGACGTGATCCATCGCATCAGCGCGTTGTTTGGCTGCCGTTACAAAAATGCGTAAATTTTCACGCGCCTTTTCCTGACCGATAAATTCTTCAATCGATAAAGGACGCAATGTATTTTCATCGCCGCGCTCTAGCCCCTCAGCCACAGGATCAAATTCGGGTGCGCGCATACCAGTTTCTTGCATCATGATGCTAACTCCTTAAGACCTGCGCTAATGAGAACACCAAGTTCAGGGTCATTTTCAAAGCGGCTGCGTGCCGTGACAACGGCCTTATAAGCCTCAGCGCGGCCATAGCCTAGATTAACCAAAGCAGAAAGCGCATCTTGATTAAGCTGATTATCATTTTCGCCCGCAGCGACATTAACGCTCGCCCCTGCATTGGCTGTTGCCGGCGCGGCGCTCATCGTTACACCAGATGATAAATCCATCTTCGCGACTTTGTCTTTAAGCTCGGTTATAATCCGCACGGCAAGTTTAGGGCCAACGCCATCAGCCTGACGGATCATGTTTTTATCATCAGACATCACCGCCACAACAAGTTGATCTGCAGGGCATGCACCTAAAATCGCAATACCCACTTTTGCCCCAACGCCTTGCACGGATGTAAGCAGGCGAAACCATTTTTGCTCTTCAGCCGAAGCAAAGCCGAATAAAGTCATGCTGTCTTCACGCACCTGCATATCAATGAGGAGTGATACATTACTGCCAATATCACCTATGACAGACAAAGTCTTGGCTGATGCATGCACCATGTAGCCGACGCCATTTACATCAATGATCAAATAATCACTGCCGAGCGTATCTATCTTACCGGTAAGTTTTGCGATCATGTCCTATCCCTTATCCTATTAAAAAGCGCGGCTATTATGCTGCATAATTTTTGATTGTAGATGATGCCCATGGCATATCGCGACCGCCAAAGCGTCTGCTTCATCTTCACTAATTTTGCCAATGGCGGGCAAAAGGGTTTTTATCATCATACCCATTTGGTCTTTGGTTGCGCGCCCTGTCCCGACAACTGATTTTTTAATCACGGTTGGCGCGTATTCCCCGACATCAATGCCCGTGCGCGCCGCCGCCATTAAGCATACGCCACGTGCCTGACCTAATTTTAATGCGGATGCAGGGTTCTGGTTAACAAAGGTTTCTTCGACTGCCGCTTCGTCTACAGCAAAACTCTCAATGACTTTGCGCAATTCTTCGTCAATCAAAACCAGACGTTTGCCTGTAGCATCAACTGGCTTCGTGCGAATTAAACCACTGCCAATAAAGCGCAGAAGGCCAGAGCGAAATTCAACCACGCCCCAGCCTGTTTTATTTAATCCCGGATCAACGCCTAATACGCGCGTAATTTGCAACGGCTTACGCCTCCATCAATTTCTGCATAATCTCATCAGTGACCTCAAGATTACTTGTTACGTTTTGTACGTCGTCACTATCTTCTAAAACTTCGATTAGCTTCATAACGGAAACCGCTTGATCAGGTGTGACTTGTGCATCAACATTTGGACGCCACACTAGGCCTTGTTCACGTGGCTCACCAAATTTAGCTTCAAGCGCATCACGCACAGCCGCAAAGTCATCTGGCGCGGTTGTAATCTCATGGCTTTCATCATCGCTTTCAACATTTTCAGCGCCTGCTTCTAATGCTGCTTCAAACATTGTGTCTGCATCTGCCGTATCAAGGTCATAAAGAATTTCGCCTTTACGGTCGAACATAAACCCAACTGAGCCTGTTTCGCCCAAGTTGCCACCATTTTTTGAGAATGTAGAACGTACTTCTGATGCAGTACGGTTTTTATTATCAGACAGGCATTCAACAATAACGGCAACGCCACCGGGGCCATAGCCTTCGTAACGAATTTCAAAATAATCATCACCGTCACCTGCACCAACGCCTTTTTGAATGGCGCGTTCAATACCGTCTTTCGGCATAGACTGCCCGCGTGCCGTTGCTATAGCTAAGCGTAAACGTGGATTCATATCAGGATCACCGCCGCCTAATTTCGCTGCTACGGTAATTTCACGCCCTAATTTAGAAAAAAGCTTAGAACGTTTTTTATCCTGCGCCCCTTTACGGTGCATAATATTTTTAAATTTGGAATGACCTGCCATTTTATAGACCTTCAATTTACGTGTTTAGGTGGTAATTCTATTGAGAGATATATTGCTATAGATCTTTATAATACTGGTTCTATGCGGTTTCAAGGAAGGTAGGGCGAAAAAAAGATTTAATTATCAGAAATTTTTTTAATACATTGCTCATAAATCTGTGCCATAATAACCTCTGGTTATATCAAGGTATTCTTATATTTAAATAATTTCATGGCTTATAATTTTAATTCAGTAACTGTACTGGTTGTCGACGATAATATTCCCATGCTGCAAATCACCAAGTCGCTTTTGTTGACTTTTGGTGTTGGTAATGTGTTAACAGCAAAAGACGGCGAAGCTGCGTTTGAATTATTTCAGCGCTATGATCCTGATTTAATTATAACGGATTGGATGATGCGCCCAATGGACGGCATTACCCTTGCCAAAAAAATTCGCCGCGATAAAACGGCCAAAAATCCTTACGTGCCTATTATTCTGATGACGGGTTTTTCAGAAAAGCACCGTATTTTCGAAGCCCGCGATGAAGGCATTACAGAAATTCTCGTAAAACCGTTTAAGGCGCGTGACCTTTATAAGCGCTTGTTCCAAATCATCGAGAAGCCACGCCAGTTTGTACGCTCCGAAAATTTCTTTGGCCCTGACCGCCGTCGCAATAACGGTGAATATCAAGGCCCACGCCGCAGACAAGAAGATGTTGCAAAAATGTTCCCTGAGGGGCGCGTTGAGATGTCCCACGCAACGAAAAAAGATTTGGAAAATGCACGAAAGCATTTAGATGAAGTTCGTAGTAAGGCTGGCATAGCTGAGAATGAAGAAATTACCATTACAGATTACAATATAGAAGTTGACTTTGTCGAAGCGAAGGATGATGATGATAACAATAACGAATAAAAGCTTTACATCCACGCATAAAGACAATCTCAAAAAAATAAAAAGAGCTTATTCATGACACAGTCCGACAATAAACCTGCAGCTACACATTATAATCAAAAGCCGATACGTCGCGCTGAATTTATCAAGCCACCGAATATTCTTAAATCAAAAGTCGGCTCAGGTGGCCTTAGTCAGAGCATCCTATCAAAAGCGCAAGATTTACTTGAAAACAATACGGTTGATTTTCGCCCTTTGGGTGAAATGTATCTAAACCAATTGCAGGAAGGGATTGATCTTTCTGCTATCGATCTCGACAGCCCTGAAGAGGATCGTCATGGTGAAAAAAATATTCGTCAAATGCTGTATCCAAGTATGCAATTGAAAGCCAATGGCGGAATGTTTCATTATGATCTAGTAACAATAATTGGCGATAAATTGGTACAGTTTTTAGAGGTCATAGAACGGCCAGATCTTGAGGCATTAGAGATCGTACAGGCCTTTCATACTACTATTCGGGCAGTTCTGCTTGGACAAATCCAAGGCAGCGGCGGACGCTATGGTAACGAACTTGTGCAAGCCCTTGATGACGCGTGCTATCGTTATTTCATAAAGTACCCTGATAATATCGATCCACACAAACGATAAAAACAGCCTTTATCGCGTTTCATGTAAATGTGGGCCAAGACGTATAGGGTCAGCTTTCACTGCGAGTCCAGTTTTATCATCTGTTTCAACGAATGTACCGCAAACCGTGCCTTCACCATCCGCAGGCGCCATGCGTGGCGATGCATATTTACGTGTAAAGCGCGGCGCCGCTGTTTCATAGGTTGCGCCAATAACGCTGTTATAATCCCCGCACATACCTGCATCTGTTTGATAGGCCGTGCCATGTTGCAAAATACGTGTATCCGCCGTTGGTATATGTGTGTGCGTACCAACAACAAAACTTGCCTGCCCATCAACCATCATGCCCATAACCATTTTCTCGCTCGACGCTTCGCCGTGGATGTCAATGAGTACGGCATCAGCCTTTTTGGTTTTTAGTGGATTATCCTTCAAAACATTTTGAACGGCCGCGAATGGGTCATCTAACGGATCCATAAACAAACGCGCCATAACATTAATTACGCGAATAGTGCGACCGTCTTTTAGACGGTAATTCACCACACCATTACCCGGCGCACCTTCAGGGAAGTTTATCGGGCGTAATACGCGCTCTTCTTTTTCAAGATAAGGCATAATTTCACGCTGATCCCAGACATGGTTACCGGTGGTAATAACATCAACGCCCATATCAAAGAAGTCCTTACACATTTGCTGTGTAATGCCGATACCATGCGCCGCATTTTCACCGTTCAGAACAATAACATCAGGCTTATAATGTTCACGTATATATGGCATTTCACGGCTAACGGCTTTACGGCCTGATTTACCGAAAACATCCCCTAAAAAAACAATACGCATATATAAAACTTTCTAATCTTTATTTCTGTTCTGGCGCACGCGCGGAAAAACGTGTGTACCCATTTGGGTTTAAAACACAATCAAGTGGTATATCATGTGGTTCAGCAGGCAATGGATACAAACAGATTTGTTCCATATATGCAATGCCTATTCGCAATGGGTCATGCCCTTGTGCCTTTAGACTTTCGATATAGCGATCATAATGCCCTGCGCCGTAGCCCAAACGATTACCCTTTCGGTCGTAAGCCAATAATGGTAATAACAGTGCGTCTGGGGTAACAGCATCACCAAATTGGCCAAGTTTCACATCAGGATGCATCGCACCAAATGCGCTTTGTGTCAAAGGCATGTCTTGTGTCCATATATAAAAATCCAATGCCGCACCGCCTGCGTGAATATAAGGCAGCGCGACTTTATACCCCTTCGCAAGCAAATCATCAATCAACGGCAAAGTGTCACATTCTTTGCCCAGCGGCCAGTAAAGCCCTATGACACTATCTGTTGTAATGCGCGGTGCAAATATATCAAAGAAACGCGCTGATAGATGCTCACCAGCATCCCCGTCAATATGTAGCATATTGCGTGTCTTTTTAGCCTGTTCCCTAATAAGGATTTTTTCTTCTCTATTCAACGTCATGGACAGACATAATAAAGGGCAAAAAGAAGAAAGACAAGCCGCCCCTACCATGTACTTAAGTATCCTCGTGTGGCCCAGTTAAACTAGGTGGGCGCCGTGATGTCTAAGTCCGCAAACCTAAACAGGGACAGCTCCCTTACGAGAACGCATCGGCCTCCGGGATAAATGTTGTATCACGCATAGCGCAGCCTGTCTTCCCATGTGATATAGTACATATTATAGCACAAATGGAAGATAAATTTTCAAGATGAAAGTTAAATATTCTAAATTAGACTTTTTCAAGACGCGTAGCGAGAGAATCAATACGGATCGCCATTTGATTAATCGCCTCGGCAAGTGCTTCTGTTTCTTCGGCGCTTACGCCGTTCTCATCTTGCACTACGCTTGTAGCCGGCGAAGCCTTTTGTACGACATTGAGCTGATCTTTTGTTTCAAAAAGCTCATCAGCAAGCATAAGAGAAGCCAGCATTAAACGCTGCCCTTCATTCATCGCGCCGCCAAGCTCTTTGGCCTTCTGGTCAACATACATGCCAAGGTCTAGGATACGTTGCTCCTGACCTGGGTCACAATCAAGGCTGTATTCTTTACCATGTATAACAAGTTTAACTTCAGACATAATTACTGCCCTTCTGCCAGTAGATTTTCGACCTTTTCAATCGCTGCGTCCAAGCGCCCTGCAATAACATCAGCATCAATAGACGCATCATTGCTTGCCTCAACTGGCGGCATATCGCCTGCAAACAGATCACGCTGCGCACCTCGAAGCTTACCCTCAACAATGGGTAATACTTTTTCTAAATTCGCTACAGCGCTGTCTAAGCTAATTAGCGCATTTTTAAGGACGTCTCTGCTCATAGGCCCCTCGATACATAATAACTAATAAAATCGGATATTGCCTACTATCCACTTTTTAAAGATAAGGTCAATAGTCACTGATCCAAATATCCCCATTCTCTGTTGACCAATTCATTAAAACAAAGCATTCTTAGTGCGCAAAATTCAAAAGGAAGGTATAGTCCATGAGCATAAATAGTGCAGCCCAAGCAGCCAATACAAATGAGGTAAGCGTAGCAATGAACCTAAATACCGAACAATTAAAGAAAATGTCTAACGCCGTACGTGCCCTTGCAATGGATGCCGTACAGGCCGCGAACTCTGGCCACCCTGGCATGCCTATGGGCATGGCGGATGTTGCAACCGTTCTATACAGCAAATTCATGAAATTTGATGCTGCAGCGCCTGTATGGCCGAACCGTGACCGTTTTATCCTTTCTGCGGGTCACGGCTCTATGCTGCTTTACGCGATTAACTATCTTTGCGGTTATGAAAAAATTTCAATTGATGAAATTAAGAACTTCCGTCAGTTAAAAGCGCTGACAGATGGCCATCCTGAATATTACCCTGGCGCAGGCATTGAAATGACTACAGGCCCATTGGGGCAAGGTATATCCCACGCTGTTGGTTTTGCTTTGGCTGAACGTGTTTTGAACAAAATGCATGATGGCAAATATATTGACCACTACACTTATGTTATTGCCAGTGACGGTGACTTGATGGAGGGCATTAGCCACGAGGCATGCTCATTTGCAGGAACACAGAAGCTCTCTAAATTAATTGTCCTTTATGATGATAACGGCATTACCATTGATGGTAAAACTGACCTATCCTTCACGGAAGATGTCGGTAAGCGTTTTGACGCCTATGGCTGGGCTGTACAAAAAGTTGACGGCCACGACCACGCCGCAATTGAAGCAGCCATTGCCGAAGCACAAAAATCAGATAAGCCAAGCCTTATATGCTGCAAAACAAAAATCGGCTTTGGTGCACCAACAAAAGAAGGAAAATCATCTTCACATGGTTCACCACTCGGCGCAGAAGAAATTGAAGGCGCACGTAAAAATCTTGATTGGGATGCGCCAGCATTTGAAATTCCTGAAGATATTCTCAACCTATGGCGCGGCGTTGGCAGTGCCCATAGCGCAGAATGCAAAGCATGGTATAGCCAAGATAACATCCAAAACTTTGAAATCGCTATTTCAGCGGATATTAGCGATGTTGTTGATGATGCGATTGCAAATGCCAAAGCTGAATTCCTTAAAGACAAGCCAAGTGTTGCCACACGTAAGGCATCAGGCATGGTTCTTGAACATCTTGTTCCTGAACTTCCAATTTTAATTGGTGGGTCAGCCGACTTAACAGGATCAAACAATACAAAAACATCACATCACGATAAATTCATCTGCCCTGAAACGGGTTATGATGGGCAGTATATTAATTATGGTGTGCGTGAACATGGTATGGCTGCTGTGATGAACGGCATGGCGCTGCATGGTGGTATTGTGCCTTATGGCGGGACGTTCTTGTGTTTCGCTGATTATTGCCGCCCGTCTATCCGCCTTGCCGCTTTAATGGAAACGCGCAGTATATATGTGATGACGCACGATTCCATCGGCCTAGGTGAAGACGGTCCGACACACCAGCCTATTGAACATTTAGCATCGCTTCGCGCGATGCCAAATGTCCACTTATTCCGCCCATGTGATGGAATAGAAACTGCCGAAGCATGGCAGTTGGCGCTGAATAACCAACATGGCCCGTCCGTGATCGTGCTTACGCGTCAGAACTTGCCTACACTACGTAGTGAAGCGGATGCGGCTGAAAACCTATCTGCTAAAGGCGCGTATATATTGCGTACAGCAAGCAGCGTACCGAAAGCGGTTCTTTACGCAAGTGGCTCTGAAGTCGAAATCGCCGTTGGCGCCGCTGAAAAGCTTGAGGCAGAAGGCATACCGACACAAGTAGTATCTGTGCCATGCTTTGAAACATTCCACAAACAGGATGATGCTTACAAAGCAAATATCTATGTTGATAGCGCGCCAGCGCATGTGGCAATTGAAGCTGCCTGTAAAATGGGCTGGGAAGAATTCATTGGCCGTAAAGGTAAATTCGTCGGCATGAAAGGTTTTGGTGCATCTGGCCCTGCCGAAGAACTATATGTACATTTCGGCATTACGGTTGACGCAACCGTAAAGGCCGTGAAAGACCAACTGTAAAACACGAAAACGGAGTTATATTATGAGTGTAAAAGTCGCTATTAATGGTTTTGGACGTATTGGCCGTTTGGTTTACCGCGCCCTTATCGAATCAGGCCGTACAGATATGGAAGTTGTCGCAATTAACGACCTTGCTGATTCCAACACCAACGCGCATTTGTTGAAATATGATAGTGTGCATGGCGTATCAACAGCTGATATTTCAGTATCTGGCAAGGACATTGTTGTTAACGGCAAAACCGTTAAAGCCTTCCAAGAACGTGATCCTGCAGCTTTACCTTGGGGTGAGTTAGGCATTGATATCGTGTTTGAATGTTCAGGCATTTTCACAAAACGCGATATGGCGGGTAAACACCTTGAAGCTGGTGCAAAGAAAGTTCTTATCTCCGCCCCTGCGACAGATGAAGACCTAACTGTTGTCTATGGCGTAAACTCTGATGCGCTAACAGCCGATCATAAAATCGTTTCAAACGCATCTTGTACAACAAACTGCCTTGCACCATTCGCACATGCTATTCACAATGCGATTGGTATTGAGACAGGTTTCATGACGACTATTCACGCCTATACAGGTGACCAGCGTACTGTTGATACAATGCATAGCGACCTTCACCGTGCACGTGCAGCAGCCGTGAACATGATACCAACATCAACTGGCGCAGCGAAAGCTGTTGGTAAGGTTCTTCCTGCCCTTAATGGCAAGCTAGATGGCGTAGCTATACGTGTCCCGACACCGAACGTGTCTTTGGTTGACTTGAAGTTCACAGCAAGCCGCGCGACTAGCGTTGAGGAAATAAACGATGCGGTTAAAGCAGCAGCGTCTGGTCCACTTAAAGGTGTTCTTGATGTCTATGATGCACCACTTGTATCAAGCGACTTTAACCACAACCCACATTCATCTATATTCTCCCTTGCGGGTACAAAAGTTATGGATGGCACATTCGTCCGTGTAATGAGCTGGTATGACAATGAATGGGGCTTCTCTAACCGTATGTTAGACACAGCCGCTAAAATGCATGCTGTGGGGTATTAAGTTTTAATTATAGACAATTAAAGCTTAGTAACTTTATAATTTCCTAAAGCAACGTATCTGTGTGATATGTTGCTTTTTTAATAGCTAATTAGCCGAGTAAAAAAATGGAATCTTTATCTTTTCAAATTATCCTTATTGCCACTTTTGCCATTGCATCACAGTGGATTGCGTGGCGTTTAAAAATTCCAGCTATTCTATTTCTACTTGGTAGCGGCTTCCTCCTTGGCCCCGTGCTCGGCGCGCTTAACCCACATGAGTTAATGGGTGACTTCTTAAAACCCGCCATTGCCGCAGCAGTGGCGATTATTCTTTTTGAAGGCAGCCTACAGCTTCATTTTCATGAATTACGCGATTCACAGCGCGTGGTGCGGCGGATTACCCTTTATGGTGCACCGATTGGCTGGTTTCTAATTAGTGTTACCGCCCATTATATTATAGGTCTAGACTGGCCAACAGCCATTACGCTTGGCGGTATATTAGTTGTGACAGGCCCGACGGTTGTTATGCCAATGTTAAAACAAGCACGCTTAAACAAGCGCATAGGCTCTATGCTTAAATGGGAAGGCATCGTGAATGACCCGCTTGGAGTTATTTTTGCCATTCTTGCCTATGAATATTTTGTATCAACGACGCAGGGCGTGTCTGGCTTATCGTTCTTTGCTGAAAATGGCGTAACGCTGCTTATTATTACGGCGATTAGTTTCGGCCTCGCGCATTTAACCAAGCGTATTTTTGAACGTGGCCATATGCCAGAATATTTAAAGGCCCCCTTCTTGGTTTGTCTTGTTTTAACGGTATTCTTTTCCTGTAATGCGCTGCTTTATGAATCTGGTCTAATCGCCGTGACGATCTTAGGGGTTACCCTAACCAATATTCACACGCGCAGTATTGAAGAAATCAAACGCTTTAAAGAAACAACAACTTTGCTCCTCGTCTCAGGGCTATTCCTCCTGCTGACAGCGGATCTAGAGCTAGAGGCACTGCTTAACCTGAACTGGCGAAGTTTTATTTTTATTCTTATGTTGCTGTTTATTGTGCGCCCGTTAACAATATTCATCTCGACGCTTGGCACGAATATTACCATCAGCGAAGCCTTATTTGCTGGCTTAATTGCCCCGCGAGGGATCGTGTGCGCCGCTATGGCTGGTATTATTGGCCCACTCCTAGTCAAGAGCGGCTTTGAAAGTGGCGAGCAAATATTCCCCATTGCCTTTGCCATTGTTGTGGTCAGCGTGACGCTACACAGTTTTATGATTAAGCCACTTGCCGAAAAGCTTAAGCTGACTTCTCCTGAACAGAACGGCGTTATAATTGTTGGTAGTTACACATGGTCGATACAGCTTGCACAAGTCTTCAAAGCCCGTGAGGTCCCTGTCATTATAGTTGATAATAATTGGTCATCATTAAGCAAGGCGCGCCTTGCGGATATACCAGTCTATCATGGAGAGCTGCTATCTGATGAGGCTGAGTTTAGCCTTGACTTCACCGCCTATAACACCTTAATTGCCGCGAGCGCAAACCCCGCCTATAACGCCCTCCTCTGTGAAAATTTAGGGTATGAATTTGGATCAGAGCGCGTCTTTAGTGTTGCACCCGCAGAAGACAGCAAGTCCGAGCACCGCAAAATATCACACAGCGTACAAGGCCAGCCGCTTATAAGTAACTCTGTCACTTTAGAAAGCCTTTATCAGCAATTTGAAGACGGGTATAAATTTAAAATTGCCCGTGTTGGTAAGAAAGATGATGAACTCATCATGCCTGAAAATAATGATACAAATATTCATGCGGGTATCATTACAAAATCAGGTGTGGTTAGCCTTTATACAAATGATCCAATATCACAAATTACTCCACGTAAAGATGATTTTATTATCACATTCAGCAAAGGTGAAGCTGAGGATATATAGCTCTTACAACACATCCTGTTTATATATTGACAGACGTGAGGCATTATGTTAAACCTGTCTTTTCGAATAAAAGGATGAATAAAATGAGTAACAAATCAATCTGGGATCATACCGCTATAAAAGTCGGCATCCCGCTTACGTTGGTATTTGGCGTATATAGCTTTTTTGGACAATTTGTTACAACACAAGAACGTGGGCAGGATTTTCTAATTTCACAGGGATATAACAATGTAACCGGCGGTGACAACGTAAGTCGTTTTTTGAATCATTGTGGACACGGCGCCTATTCCCGCGATTACCAAGCAACTACAGCACACGGTGAAACTAAAAACTTACGCGTATGTATGTCTTCAGGGCAGAATAGTTATTTTGATTTAGACAAATACAACGAAGCCAATAAAAAAGCGCCTGCTCCACGCAGACGCTAATTAAAAAAAAACATATTTATACGAATTAAGAAAGCTCTTCCCAATATTCAGTTGGGCACATGCCGACAGCGTTAAAGCCGCAATCAACATAGTGAACTTCGCCTGTGACCGCGCCCGAAAGTTCGCTTAACAGATATACACCCGTGCCGCCTATCTCTTTAAGCTCTACACTGCGATGAAGTGGTGATGTAAGTTCACTATATTTGAAAATCTTGCGCGCGCTGCCGATGGCAGAGCCTGCTAGGGTACGCATTGGCCCCGCAGAAATTGCATTAACGCGAATGTTCTTACGACCTAGATCAGCTGCCAAGTAACGTGTTGACGCTTCAAGCGCGGCTTTTGCAACGCCCATTACGTTGTAGTTCGGCATAACTTTTTCCGCGCCATAATAACTTAGCGTTACCGCAGAACCGCCATTTTCCATTAACGGTTCAGCATGTTTCATGACTGACGTGAACGAATAACAAGAAATATGCATTGTATGCAGGAAGTTTTCCAAAGTCGTATCAACGTAACGGCCTTTTAGTTCTTCCTTATTTGAATATGCAACCGCGTGGATAATAAAATCAATGCTGCCCCATTCTTTCTTGAGCGTTTCAAATACATTTGCGATGTCTTCTTCCTTGCTAACATCACATGGCATAATAAGATCAGAGCCATAAGGTGCAACGAGGCCTTCTACGCGCTTTTTAAATGCATCGCCTTGATATGTGTAGGCAATTTCAGCGCCATGCTCATATAGTGCCTGTGCCATGCCCCATGCAATGGATTTATCATTGGCAACGCCCATAATGAGGCCACGTTTACCTGAAAATAATTTTGAATCGCTCATATTTTTGTTTTTCTTGTTATATCAATATAATTATTCGACTTTAGAGAACGCCAAACAACAATTCGTACCACCAAAGCCAAAGCTGTTGGATAATACAGTATTCAGCTCAACACCTTCACGACATTCTGTGACAAGGTCGAGGCCTTCAGCGCCTTCATCTTTGTTTTCAACATTGATGCTTGGGCAGATAAAGCCATGCTTCATCATCAACAAGCTATAAATAGCTTCCTGTGCAGATGTACCGCCAAGTGAGTGGCCTGTCATAGATTTTGTTGAGCTGAATGCTGGTACAGCTTCGCCACGGCCTTCAAATACCTTACGGATGCCTTCAAGCTCCGTAATGTCACCGACTGGCGTAGATGTACCATGCGTATTGATGTAATCAACATTGCCTTCAACTGTTTCAAGGGCTTGCTGCATACAACGCACAGCACCTTCACCGCTTGGGGCAACCATGTCGTGACCGTCTGATGTCGCGCCGTAGCCTGTAAGTTCAGCATAAATTTTTGCGCCGCGTGCCTTTGCATGTTCATATTCTTCAAGAACAAGAATACCTGCGCCGCCCGCAATAACAAAACCATCACGACCTGAGTCGTATGCACGTGATGCGCGCTCTGGTGTGTCATTATATTTAGATGACATTGCGCCCATACCGTCAAACAAACATGATAGTTCCCAGCTAAGCTCTTCACCGCCGCCAGCAAAAACAATGTCTTGCTTACCATACATGATTTGTTCAGCTGCATTACCAATACAGTGACCAGATGTCGAGCATGCCGATGAAATTGAGTAATTCACACCCTTAATCTTCATATATGTCGACAATGTCGCACTTGCAGTTGAAGACATACAACGTGGCACTTGATAAGGGCCTACGCGCTTAGGTGTTTTTTCTTTCGCAGTATTTGCCGCCAAAACTTGGTTAGCCGCAGATGGGCCGCCTGTGCCAATGATAAGGCCTGTGCGTGGGTTTGAAACCTGATCTTCATCCAAACCTGAATCTTTAATCGCATCGCTCATCGCGACATAGCAATATTGGGCACCTTCACCCATGAAGCGGCGCATACGGCGATCAACCAACTCTTCTAAATCAATGTTTGGCTTACCGTACACTTGAGAACGGAATCCTAAATCAGCATATTCTTGAGAAAAACTAATACCTGATTTGCCGGATTTCAAAGACGCAATCACTTCATCTTGAGAATTCCCGATACAGGAAACGATCCCAAGACCAGTGACCACAACACGACGCGGTGTAATTGGTTTCATCATTTTCTACTCTTTTCGTTGATTTGAAAGTTTACATTTACGCAAAAGCGCAAAAGCCTTAACTTACGCGGCATCTTTCTTTGAATTATCAAACAAGCCGACTTTAAGGTCTTTTGCTTCGTAAATAACTTTACCGTCTGCAATGACCTTACCATCGGCAATACCCATTACAAGGCGGCGGTTAATTACGCGCTTAAAGTTAATTTCGTATTTGACGAGCTTTGTTGTTGGCAGAATTTGATCTGACAATTTAAGCTCACCCAAGCCAAGCGCACGGCCCGAACCTGGTGCACCAAGCCAACCAAGGTAAAAACCAACAAGCTGCCATAGCGCATCAAGCCCTAAACAACCAGGCATTACAGGGTCGCCTTTAAAGTGACAATCAAAAAACCATAGGTCTGGTTTAATATCAAATTCTGCAACAATTTGACCTTTACCATACTCGCCACCTTCTTCTGACACATGTGTGATGCGATCAAACATCAACATAGGTGGAAGCGGAAGCTGTGCGTTACCTGGGCCAAACATTTTGCCTTCGCCACAGGTGATAATTTCTTCATATGAATAAGAAGATTTTTGCTCAAAAGTCATATCGTCTATTTTTTCTGTTTGTACTGACATGCGTTTTTTATACTGTTAGTTCGTAATCGGCGCAAACATTTTTTATCAAAAAAAATAATCTATCTGCCAATAACAATACGCAATGCGCTCAAAGCCCCGTGAATAAAGGGTTATACGACGTTATTCCGTCCACAAATTATATAAAGAGAATTAAGCCATACTGCTTTTATACATTTCCATCATCGCAGCAAGCGCTAATGGTTTTGATATAACCGGCGCAATTTCAGGCTCTTCGCCGCCCGATACAACGGCAATCATACGCCCAGCAGCTTTGGCACAAGCAACTGCATAATCGCAGCCCTTATCCATGCGTAGTATAGGCAGCAAACTATCGCAATATGGTGAAAATGACTTCACAACATCGACTGGTGCATATGCTGGGCAATCATTTGCAGCCAGACCACCACGCCAATCTTCGCCGTTTGTTACGCCATGACGTGCCGCTTCACGGGTCATCACATAAACGACTTCATCAAACTGCACAGGGAAACGCATACCCGTAAATTCACCAACATATAAACGATCTTCAGGAGACTTCTCTGCGCGCCCGCTGTGGTCTTTACTTAAATAATGCCCTGCCGCACCACTTAGGGACACTAAACAATCTGCAAGTTCCCATTCCTGCTTAATCATCATGTGGTCGAGCGAAGCGTCACAAAGCTCCTGCGCGGCAATTTCATAAGCCATAGCGCGCCATGCACATTCAATGATCAAGCGACTGCTTTCATCAAGCGGGATGTCCTGATTATCCCACTCACACAAATTGTGATAGGTCAGATAAGTGATTAAATCAACAAAGCCATAAATGTCATGCTCCCAGTCACACATTAATTGGCGGGCAAGTTCACGTCCGCGCTCTGCGTTATCCTCAACAATATATGCTGGCGGGCAAACAAACAGCGGTAAATTACCGCTGTAAGGCTTTTTTGGCATGCGCGCTGTGAATTTCTCAAGGATCGATTCAAGCGCGTCTAGTGGCGATTCAAAATAAAGTGCGGCTTCAACCATCACACCGGCATATAGCTGCAAGGCCATAAACACATCAATGCCTTTACCGCGCACATATGACAGTGTTGCCACATAACGTGTCATTTCAAGCGCCGTATTGGCTTTTATATTGGACTCATATGCTAAAGACATAGCTATGCTTAATCTGCGCGAAATGCGCTTTGGAGTTTCTAGTGCTTTGGTCAACTCATCTTGAATTGGCGAATGCCAGATAAGCTGGGAATTTTTGTATGATTCATGCCATTGACGTAAGAATCATATAAAAACGTTACTCAATAACTTCATCAGGGTAAATGCCCCATATATATTTTTTTTCAACCCATCCCCGATAAGCTTTAAAATCAAGCTGGCAATACCGCATATCGCATTTCTTAATCTCCCCAAGCGCGGCGTTCTCTAACGCGAGGACGCGGCGGCTTTGTGAATCGGCTTTTTTATATGCAGGTGCTGTTTCCATTTCACCATCAATATTGTGGATAAGCCCCATACGCTGCCCTGACAGAAGTGAGCTATGCACCCAGCTTATTGATCCATCCATATCCCTAATCTGCCGCCATGCATCAAATTCAGCTGTAACTTCTACGGGCAAGTTATCGCGCTTATATACCCATTGGATCGGGTAACGTAATGCAGGGCCGGTACGTGCGTTAACCTTAGATGAACGCAATGTCACAAAGCGTGGAATTGGTAATCCTGTCACTTTGCCCAGCTTTGATTCTGCGGCATAAGCCGCTTTAAATGTACTAAATAGCGACACGCCCTCCACTAAAGAGAGCATTAAAAAAGCTGATAATATAAGGCGCAACGCGGTATTCGGCATATTCTTTTCTTGACTTTACTGTTTTATAGAAAATATAACACTGATACTTAATAGTTAAGAAGCAAAGCCCAACGGTCAAGTACAAATATGGATAATAAACAGGAAATAAACAGCAAAGCGGATATTCGCATCGCACCAATGATTGATTGGACAGATCGTCATTGCCGCTATTTCCTGCGCCAAATTTCTCCAAATGTCATGCTTTACACTGAAATGATTACATGCGGTGCATTACTGCATGGCGATATTGACCGTCATTTACGTTTTAATGATGAGGAACACCCGATCGCCCTTCAGCTTGGCGGGTCAAATCCATCAGACCTCGCAAAATGTACCGAATTAGCCAATCAATATGGTTATGATGAAATAAACCTCAATTGTGGCTGCCCGAGTGACCGCGTACAAAGCGGCGCGTTTGGTGCATGTTTAATGAAAACACCCGAAAAAGTGCTTGAGTGTCTAAGTGCTATGCGCAGCGCGACAGATAAGCCTGTTACATTAAAGTGCCGTATTGGTGTTGATGAATTTGATGATTATGAATTTTTAAAAGAATTTATTGCCACTACAGCCGAATCTGGCTGCGACACATTTATCATCCATGCCCGTAAAGCATGGCTAAAAGGCCTAAGCCCAAAACAGAATCGTGAAATCCCCCCGCTACGCTATGATGTTGTCCATCAATTAAAGCAAGACTTCCCTGCCCTGAAATTCTTAATTAATGGCGGCATCCAAACTTTGCCGCAAATGGAAGAACAGCTGGCCTTAACCGACGGCATAATGATTGGACGTGAAGCCTATCAAAACCCGTATATACTCGCCGACATAGAGCGCCAGATATATAGCAGCGCCAATATATTATCCCGCGAAGAGATTGCCCTCAAAATGATTGATTATGCACGCGGGCAGTACGAAAACTACGGTACACCTGTTAAATCTATCACGCGTCATATATTAGGTTTATACCAAGGCCAAAAAGGCGCAAAGATTTGGCGCCGTACATTATCCGAAGCGCATAAAGTTGCGGAAGATCACTTCACATTGATCCAAGATGCCCTAGATAATATGCACAGCAAAAAGGCACAAAGTTGCATCGCAGCTTGATCCGTTATATATATTGATTATATTATTCAGGGTCTGTCCCCTAGGCAGGCAATAGACATGTTCATTTTTTCTTTGGCGTATCACGTCGAAGCTAGGTTATTACTATATGGATTGGCAACGTTTAGACCGTAAAGCAACAGAAGACCTGATTCAGAAAGCTGGATCAGCATCTGTATTGTTTTCTCCTCAAACAAGCGAAGCGCGCCGTGCAACTTTATCATTTCTTGATAATTATGCGCTCTACCGCCTGACAAACTATGCAGCACTGCCAATGATCTCGCTTGATTATTTGGTTAATGAAAACACCACAAGTGGCGGCAGTGTGTTTTATCTAGACGGTTCCACAGCACCTATTTTTCATGCCATACGTAATGATACGTTTAATTTAAGTGACGAAACCGTCATTTCCTATGTGAACTTCTTTTATAAGAATGCACCAGACCCCGATGGCGATATCTATATCATTCAGGATCTTGAAAGCCTTGTATTCTTTGACCTGCTTGAGAGCGATCAACAGGCCCTTTTGCAAAGCAACTTCACAGCACCGCAAATTCAGCCCCATGGTGATGGCAGCGTAGAAATAAAAGCATGTCTTGTTTATCAAGGCAGCCTTGTTAAAGCGGACGTTTTTGTCAGCAAGGATGGTTCGGTCAAAATAAACAATATTCAAATGATGCTGCGCTCCACCCCCGCTTATCATAAGATGGACAATTAAAAAGACCGCATAAACCGATAAGAATTTAGTTTTAAGTTGAGAGAGATAACTATTTATGAACACAGATAACAACGCAAAAACGGAAAGTGAACTTCAAGGTCCCTTCTCTCAAATGGGTCAGCCTGGCGCTTTGGACGCATTACGCCATGAGCATCATGATGTAATTGTGCAAAAAGCCCGCGAAAGCCTGAACAAAGTGCCTACAGGTCAGGCACTATTAAAGTTACTTGAGCGCTATAAGTTCCCTATTAACGTTCTGAAGGGCAAAGAGATTACCTATATTAGCCCTGATGAAAAAAGCCTGACAATATTTGCACCACCTGAGTATAAAAACCTTGAGAGCATCTTAGCTATGGCGCTTGGCCTTGGTCTACGTGAGCTAGAACAAGCGTTAATGGGGATTACACGCCCGAGTGAAGAGATGGATGATATTACATATTGCCAACGCGTCCTTACGAAAAGTGTTGACATAACTAAATATATGTGTATAATTGCTAATGAATTCCATGAGAAACTTAATGATAAGAAGCCTCTTGACAAGGTTATTGAATTAGGACATGGTGACGTATATACCGCATACGTAAATAAAGTTTCATATGAAGAGTTCGTAGACATCTTTGTCGAGAACGATATAGAGGCATATGAAAAAAGTACAGGTAATAGTGAGTAAGTAGAAAGTAAGGTGCAATATGACACGTGCAGGTAACACAACTACACATTTAATGAATATGAAAAGCGCATTAGCGCCGTCTATGTTGAATAAACTTCGTGTTTCTTCAATTCCAGAGACTGGTAACAGCATTCATGCTCATAAACGCCCTTCACTACGCATTTAATATAGCGTAGGTTATATATAGAATTTTGAAAAGCCGCCCGCATGGGCGGTTTTTCTTATGCGTCAACACAGCGCGTAATAAAATTACCCATCAAAAATAGTTATTAACATTATATTTCATTATTTTCTTTTTGCGCATTGACAGGCGTTTCAAAACGAGTCATGGTTAAGGTAACGATAATTAAAAACATAAGAGGTGCAGTATGAAAGCAGGACTTATTTCAGAGAGTTGTAAAAATCTAGGAAAGATTGACACACTTAACGCCCTACGTGCCGTTGCACAAGAGTGCTATGCTCTTCCAGCAACAGGTTCCCTAACTATGGATAACCGCGTGCATGCTGCGCCAAGCGTGAAAGTCGCTTAAGATTTTATATCAGAATTCAATAAAACCGCTCTGTGCAAACAGGGCGGTTTTTGTTTGTGCATAATGCACGGCTTGTACCGCGCCGCAGCTTGCCCTTCATCACATATAATTTATTATACCCCTATTCTAATTATTTGTTTGAGAGGTCACCTATGCGTTATTTACCATTATCCGCCCAAGACCGCGAAGATATGCTATCCACAAGCGGCGCTAAAAATATTCGCGCGCTTTATGAAGATGTGCCAGATAGCGCCTATAATGACGCATTAATCCCGACCTTACCTGCACACAAAACGGAAATGGCGGTTGAAAAACATCTGGTTCGTTATTCGAACCAAAATATTGACGCCGCACATGCACCATTTTTCTTAGGGGCAGGTGTATATAACCACCACATCCCCGCAAGCGTGGATTACGTGATACAGCGCAGTGAGTTCTTAACGGCCTATACACCTTATCAACCAGAAATCGCCCAAGGCACGTTACAAGTCATCTATGAGTTTCAAACGATGATTGCAAAACTTACAGGGCAAGATGTTGCCAATGCATCACTTTATGACGGCGCAACAGCTTTGGCTGAAGCCGCCCTGATGGCGATGCGCGTTACACGTAAAAACAAGGTCATTATTGCCAATGACATTAACCCTGATTATCAAGAAACCCTGAGCACCTATTTAAAAGATGACGCAATTGTTGACGCAGATACAAGCGATGACATTGCCGCCATCATCATACAGTCCCCTGACTTTTACGGCCGCCCTGAAAAATACCTAGCATGGCGTAAAAAAGCCGATGCGCTCGGCGCGTTATTAGTCGTTGTGATTACTGAAATCATTTCCCTTGGTATGCTGCCTGCACCTGATATGGCGGATATTGTCTGTGGCGAAGGCCAAAGCATTGGCCTGCCGATGAGCTTCGGCGGCCCACATCTGGGCTTCTTTGCCTGCCGTAATGATTACCTACGCCAAATGCCCGGCCGCCTATGTGGTAAAACCGTTGATGCAGACGGTAAAGACAGCTACGTCCTAACCCTATCAACACGTGAACAGCACATCCGCCGCGATAAAGCAACATCGAATATTTGTACGAACCAAGGCCTATGCGCCCTTGCCTTCACAGTGCATATGGCGCTGCTTGGTGACCTCGGCTTCCGTCAATTGGCACAGCTTAACCATGAACGCGCCGTGATGCTTGCGGATAAGTTATCTGCCGTTAAAGGCATTGCCGTAGAGAACGAAACATTCTTCAATGAATTCGTCATCACCCTGCCCGAAAATGCCGAAAAAGTCGTCAACACCCTCGCCGCCCAAGGCATCATCGCCGGCTTACCGCTAAACGATAACCGCCTACTTATCTGCGCCACAGAAAAAACCGAAGACGCCGATATGGACATTTTGATTGAGGCGCTCAGTACACTATAGTTATCCCCACTCCCAATCGTCACCCCAAGCGTAGCCGAGGGATCTACCCCAGTGGCAACCAGTCAAGATCTCTCCACTTCGGTCGAGATGACTGTTGTGCGTGCAACATCTTTTGCAATAAAAAAACGCCTGATATACATTGGCAATAAATACTATTGTTGATATAGTTATAATCTTTAGATACATGAAGGACTTAGAATTAGATGAAACACTTTAATAAATTATTAGTAGTGTGCAGTACTATACTTGTTGCTGGTTGCGCTACTAACGTAACGCCAACACCCATAGGTGGAAGTAAAGCAGATGGAACTGTAACCCTAGCATTCCAATACAGTATGTTTGAGCAACCTGTCGTTGATTGGCCAACAGCCCAAGTACAAGCTGTTAGTCGATGTAAAGCTTGGGGTTATAAAGATGCAGATTCATTTGGTGGACAGCAAAATCAATGCTTAGCATATAATGGATACGGTAGTTGTGTTAACACTCAAGTTAGCATTACTTACCAATGCACCAACTGAATAAAGAAACTCACTTAAAGTTACACCTAAAGCCCCAATTCTCAAGGGGGCTTTATAATACAAATTATCCCGTTGATAACTCTAACCACATATTTGAGCCCTGCGCACTCTCGCGGTAAAATGGAATGGTCATAAGATTCCTTTGTGACGTTCTTTTTAAAGCATTCGCTTTGTACATCCGTATTATTCAAATGGGTATTTCATATGTCGATCAGCAGCCTAGACCGCGCCTATAGCCTTACAACCAAAGACCATTACAGCATTCATGGGATTATCAATACACCTGCCCGCTTATCTGGTCAGGTGAATATTGGTAAAGTCGTGTTACTGCCCGTTATATGCGAACAAGACATGCACAGCCATATGGCACAGAGCCAGCGCAAATATTTTAACAACAACGGTTATGACGTTATCCGCATTGCGCTTAGCCATAGCGCGCAAGATGCCCGCGCCTTTGATAATATTACATTAGGCCACATGGCCGAAGATTTACGCCAAATTTGTGAACAACTGCGCATTTATTACAAAAACATTCACATTATGGCGCATGGCTTAGTCGCCTTTGCCGCAGCATTATCCAATGCCGATTGTGATGGGCAAAGCTTGATTGAACCATGCTTTGTGCCTTATGAGAATTTCGTTGAATCAGGCTACAGCTATCGCCGTGAATTGGGGGTATATCAGAATCTGATTAACCCGCTTTCTTACCTAAGCCCGTCATTGGTTGAAAGCTGCAAACTGTTTGACCATCAGTCTTGCCGTTATATGATTGAATCCATTGACCGTCCAACGCAATTTATTTGGGCGCAATATGGCTTTGGTGAGAACTTCTCTCAGCTTTATAAGGCATATTTAAACACCCATGCGGAAAGCGTGATTATTGAGCATGCGGATCATAATTTCCAAATCGCTGATACAATCGACCACGTTGCTGAAAAAGGCCTAGAGTGGTTTAGTTATTGCGGGCATATGTATGACCTTTCTGCCATGGGTATGCTTGGCGCCGCGCCGGCATCTATGCACAAGAGTGTTAATTAAAATTCACGGCATCTAGGCAAAATATCTGCGGCGTTTTATACTTGCACCCAGAATTCAAATATATGGTGAAAGTAATGAGCGCAGATATGGCTGTTGATTATAAAACTGATTCTAATCCGACAAAATTCGATGTTGAGGCCGACCAAAACCGTGCCCTGCATTACGAAGAAAAATTCTTATGGGATCATCAACAAACCGACCATAGCGGCGTTGATTTACCTGCCGTTGATGGCAGCATCAATAAAACAGGTATCACCGCGCGCGCCGCCACTGGCCTACCGAATTTAAGTGAACCACAAATTTTGCGTCACTTTGTCCGCCTATCGACATTGAATTATTCAATCGATCACGGATTTTTCCCGCTTGGGTCATGTACCATGAAGCATAACCCGCGCCTCAATGAAAAAATGGCGCGCCTCCCAGGTTTTGCGCATATTCATCCTTTGCAGCCTGAACAAACTGTACAGGGCGCATTGGGCGTAATGTATGAACTGCAAGACTGGCTCGCGCAGCTAACGGGCTTACCGGGCGTTGCGCTATCCCCTGCCGCGGGCGCGCATGGTGAATATGCGGGCATAATGGTTATACGTGCAAAATTGCGTGATGCGGGTATGCATCATAAGGATACTTTGCTTATTCCCGATTCAGCGCACGGCACAAACCCTGCGACTGCGGCGATGTGTGGATTTAAAGTCAAAACCATTTCAACCAAAGAAACAGGCCGCTTGACGCTTGAGGCATTCAAAGACGCGCTTGGTGACGGCGAAAACATTGCCGGTATGATGGTGACCAACCCGAACACATGTGGCTTGTTTGAGCGTGATATTGTTGAAATATCCAAACTTCTACATGCAGCGGGTGGTTATTTCTATTGCGATGGCGCGAACTTCAACGCCCTAGTTGGCCGCATTAAACCGGCTGATTTTGGCGTTGATGTAATGCATATCAACCTGCATAAAACATTCTCCACCCCACATGGCGGCGGCGGCCCAGGGTCTGGCCCAATCTGCTGTACAGAAGAGCTTGCCCCCTATCTGCCAATCCCATTAGTTGGTAAATCAGATGATGGTTTTTATAAACTGCTTCGTAAAGATGACTGTCCAAAGACACTCGGCCGCCTGCGCGGCTTTAATGGACAATTTGGCATGCATGTCCGCGCGCTTAGCTATATGCTGTCCCACGGCAATGACGGGCTGCGCCAAGTATCTGGTGATGCTGTGCTTGCCGCGAATTATATTCTTAGCCAACTTAAGGACGATTATCACGTTCCGTTTGAAGGACGCTGTATGCATGAAGCGCTCTTCTCAGAAAAATGGCTGAAAGACCACGGCGTAACCACATTGGACGTTGCCAAAGCGCTGATCGAATTTGGTATGCACCCAATGACAGTTTACTTCCCACTCGTTGTCAGCGGCGCAATGCTGGTTGAACCAACAGAGACCGAAACGAAGGAAAGTATCGACCGTTTTATTGCTGTGATGAAACATATTGCTGAGCTAGCAAAGAATGGCGAAGGTGATATATTCCACAGCTATCCAATCAGTGCGCCACGCAAGCGCTTAGACGAGGTGCTTGCCGCCCGCAACCCTATTCTGAACGGCTAGTACAATTTAGAAGTTGAAGACATAATCGCGATATGCTACTTAATATTTAAATAAATATAAAAAATAATTATAAGAACAGGGATATGGGAGAAAAAAACAAACTCTCATCACAATTCAATCCAAACGCAATGCGCATTAGGTATATCATCCTGCCGCGCAGCCTTTATGACGCCTATTTTGAATTTTATAAACTGGCGCAAGACGCTATGTTTAAAGCCGAAGAAACTATGCTTGATGGTATACACCAACATGCGATGGTGACTGGCCGCCGTCATTTTGAGAACATGCCAGATGAAAAACTTTTCATTCAGCGTATATATAATATGCAGGAGCGCTTAAAGGAACATAAGGCCTATATTCGTTATGCGCGCGTTAAAGAGCGTTTAGGGCATGATGAGCCCACTGAGTATGTCTATCTGACCCCTGAACAAGCGATAGAGTTTGATAATTTGCTCAAAGATTCCGCCGCTCTATTCAACGACACAATTTATGGTGTTTGGAAAACAGATTATTTGCGCAATATGACACGTTTAAAAAACGAAGGCCGCCCTTATAACGGAAAAACATGCCTACAAGAAATTATTAACATGGCCGTTGGCATCATACGTGTACAACACATGACACAAGAACTTGTGAATGATGGGAAGATCATTCCCGAATGGAAGACGTTGATTAACGGCCCAGCGCGTTAAATTTATGTTGACCGCAATGGGGGTTAGTCAGTAATCTAGCCTTTCATTCATGAAATAACCGCGCCCTGTACGGGGCATTTTTTTATTAAAAACGAATGGTGAATATAAAATGGAAAAAATTCCAGTAACTAAACAAGGTCACGCCGTATTGGAAGCCGAATTAAAAGATCTAAAATCTGTACAGCGCCCTAAGGTGATTGAGGCGATTGCCACTGCGCGTGAACATGGCGATTTATCAGAAAACGCTGAATATCATGCTGCCCGAGAGCAACAAAGCTTTATTGAAGGCCGTATTATGGAGCTAGAAGCCGTAATATCACGCGCGCAGATTATTGACCCTATAACATTGCATGGCAGTGAAACAGTTAAATTCGGCGCAACGGTTCTGGTCATTGACGAAGACACCGAAGAAGAAACAGAATACCAAATCGTTGGTGAACACGAAGCCAATGCGGATAAAGGTAAACTATCCATCACCGCACCAATTTGCCGCGCAATGATCGGCAAAAGCGAAGGTGATAGTATTTCGGTTAAAACACCAAAAGGTGAAAAAGACTATGAGATTTTGAAAATTTCATATGTGTAAGATAGTTATAAGAACAACAAAAAGCCGCGCAGAACATACTGCGCGGCTTTTTTAATTCTCAATTTAACACATTAGCATTTAAGCACTGGCTGATCCGCGACATTTCCTGAACCACGTTTTGCAACAACATCCTGACGTGTGAAGTTATACGCGTTTTCAATTAACTGATAAGCACGCTCTACGGCCTTTGCTTTACATGAGTCTTCAGCGAAAGAATCTTCAATCGCCATTAATGTAATATCCACCAACTGCATATCGGTTAAGCCAAATACATCTTGTGCAATTTGGTATTCTTTACCAATTGTCGTGAAGAAGAATGTTGGATCATCCGTATTTAGTGAAATACGTACGCCTGCATTATAAATGTCTGTCAGGCGATGATCTTCCAATTTCGGTACAGCTTTAGAAAACGCGTTACTTGATAGGCATATTTCACCGTGGAATTTGCTGTCGACAACTTTTTTAAGCAAGGCAGGGTCATCCATAATACAAGTAATATGACCTGCGCGCTTAGCGCCTGCATCCATCGCGTCCTGAATATTCTGTGGCCCAGCATTTTCACCAGCGTGCATAGAGACGAGCAGCGGCTTTTTCGCATTATCTTTTATGAAATCAAACAAAGATTGATGCCCTGGGATATCACCAAGCTGTTCGTAATTCGCGAGGTCTAGACCGACCAAATATGGGTGACCTGAATTTGCAACAATCTGTTTTGCTGCCCACCAGTTTTTATCTACGGCCTCAGGGCTGTCGCCGCGCTCTAATGTCGCTTTACAGCGGGCATATACACCAAAATCTTTTTCCGCGCGGTCTATACCACGCTCAAACGCCGCCATCATGTCCGCGAAGTCGTATTCATCTGACTTATGCCACATGCCTGGGCACACAATCATTTCACAGTATACAAGCCCTTCCGCAGCGGCGTTTTTAAGATAGCTATAGGTAAGCGTTTCGTAATCATCTGGTGTTTGCAGCGTTAATGGTGCGACCGTATCAATACAATTCAAGAAACCGATAAAGTCATCATAGTTATATTCAACCTCACCTTTATCATTGGTGCGGAACAGCTCATCAAGGCGTTCTGGACATGCTTTCTTAACAACATCATAGCCGACCGATGCCTCAATCGCACCGTCAATATGCATATGGAGTTCAGCTTTTGGGAGCGCTTGTACTGACATTTAGTTTTCCTTTTCTAATAAAATATATTCTTTTTATATGTAACTTACCGCTTATAAGTCAAACGCTTTACGGTCACGTTCACGTTTGGCGATTTTAGATTCTGCCCTACGGCGTTTTATTGCACCGAAACCATAGAGACCTGAATAAATAAATACAGCACTAAGCTGCCCAAATCCTATAGCTCCTGCTGTAAAATCAGGGTTTTTAAGGTCATTTAAATAGTCTTCGCGCATGTCTTCAGTTTGAAACTTGTCATCTTGGCATTCTTCAACGGATCCTGCGTATTTATCTACAATTTCTTCATGGCTCATATCGTCCAAAACATCAGCGCTTACATTAGAGCTTTCGAGCAACTCATCTTTTATGCACTCAGCTTGCTCACTTACAAAGAATTCAGCAGGAACAACAAGCGTGCCTTTCTTTTGTTGTTCTAGAGCGTCATTATATGGCTCTTCATCATGAAGTGGATTAACGATACCAAATTGAATAGCAAGAGATAGAGATCCGACAAATATTGCAGCCCCTATCAATTCTTTTCCAGTATTAGCAAGCCTGTCCCCAAAGGATTTTTTACCATTTAACTTACTTAGATCTTTGTTAATTTCATCAATGATGTCATCACTCATATTGTTTTACCTTTATATATCAAACGCCTTACGGTCGCGTTCACGTTTTGCAATTTTTGCCTCGGTGCGGCGGCGGCTATGCGCAGCCCAACCATATACCCCTAAATACAGTCCAATGCCAGCCAAACTATTCAACCCCATATTCAAAAAGGTCGCATTCTTCTCAAAGCTTTGAACATATTCACGCTGCGTTAAATCCTGCTCCTGATATTTTCGGTCGGAGCATTCTTGTAAGACGTCCGCATACACATTCTTTAGATTAATAATTTCGTCACTATCCATAGCTTCAAAATTTACAGCCATCTCATTATTATTACCTATTTCATGACGGATGCATTTTTCCTGATATACGGCAAAGAATTCTGGTGGGACGACCAATGTGCCATTATCCATTTCCTTTTGGGCGTCTAGTAAAGGCTGCTCATCATATAATGGGTTAACAATTGCAAAATGTATGGCAAGCGCCCCAACGCCCACAGCTGCGGTACCCTTGAGCATCAATTTTGCAAATTTACCAAACTCTTCCCTAGCGTTACGCGCGCTGTTTAGCTTATCAATATCTTGCTGAATATCTGACATATAATCATCGGACATTATCGCACCTTTATAAAAACACATTTCTTTGATGCGTTTTTATAGCAGCCCCAATGTCTTATGTCAATTATTCTGTAGGTTTTGCTGTTGGAGCATTATGCGCCTTGTGTGCTTTATATGAATCACGCGCGCCTATGCCAAAATAAGCTGTAATCAAACTTAATAAGATAGGCGTCCCAAACGGGCTCCCCATATCCCCAAAATAGCTTGGCTCAATCATTGTTAGGTAGTCTTCTTGAGCCTGAGGATCTTGTGAAACTATTTTCTTATTTTGCGCGAAGGCTAAAACGTTAAGTTCATGGCTTTCAAGGAAATCTTTATTTAAATGAAGCTGACCAGCCTCATGGTCTATAACAGCTTGCGCATAAATATCAGCATTATCATGAAATAAGTGATACTCACCAACAGATGCTGCGCAAGTCAGCGCCGCAAAAGACACGCCAGCCGCAGCATTGGCAAAACACTTTAGAAGCGGTTTTAAAGCCCCCGCCTTTGCATTTGAATCTGTTAGATTTTCTTCTCTTGTCTGCATATATTCCCCCTCAGCTTAATATGCCCTTAGAATATAGCAGAATAAGCAATATTATGCAAAATAATAGTTACAAGCACTGTGCCTTGTGGCGTAACCAATGGTCAGCCAATACACAAGCAAGCATGGCTTCACATACAGGTGCACCGCGCAGCCCAACACAAGGGTCATGGCGCCCTTTTGTGATGATTTCTGTTTCTTCACCATCTTTGGTAATCGTCTTGCGCGGCGTTAGGATTGAGCTTGTCGGTTTAAACGCAACACGGACAATAATTTCCTGACCGCTGCTAATACCGCCTAATATGCCCCCTGCATGGTTAGATGAAAAAGCTGCCTCGCCAGTATCTTTATCAATAAAAATTTCATCCGCGTTTTCTTCGCCGCCTAATTCCGCAGCTTGAAAGCCCTCTCCTACTTCAACGGCTTTGACCGCGTTAATAGACATCATTGCTTTGGCAATATCGGCGCTTAGCTTATCATAAACTGGCGCGCCTAGCCCCGCGGGGATACCACGCGCACGAATTTCAATGACTGCCCCTGCGGAGCTTCCATCCTTACGCTTGGCGTCTAAATAAGAGGAAAACGCATTAACAATAGACGCATCAGGTGTAAAGAACGGATTATTATCAATCTCTGCATCAGACCAATTGGTGGTGTCGGCCTTAATGTCACCAACCTGCACAACGCCTGCGCGGATGGATATATCAGGTGAGATTTGTGTTTGTAACACTTTGCGGGCAATTGCCCCTGCTGCTACGCGCATTGCTGTTTCACGCGCCGATGAACGGCCACCACCGCGATAATCACGGATACCGTATTTTGCATCGTACGTAAAATCCGCATGCCCCGGGCGAAACTTATCTTTTATTTCTGAATAGTCTTTAGAACGTTGATCTTTATTCTCAATTATTAAGCTGATTGGCGTACCAGTTGTTTGCCCCTCAAACACCCCAGACATAATTTTCACTTGATCAGGCTCACGGCGCTGCGTAGTAAACTTTGACTGCCCAGGTGCACGGCGGTCAAGGTATGGCTGAATATCGGCCTCACTCAACGTTATGCGCGGCGGCACACCATCAACCACACAGCCTATTGCAGGCCCATGGCTTTCACCCCAACTTATATACTGAAATAATGTACCAAAAAAATTACCGCTCATTTTAGGCCTTCTTATCAAGAATCATTACAGACAACCGACTGACACAAACAAGTTTACCTGTTGCTTCTTCATGAATTTCGGTTTGCCAAACGTGGAGTTTGCGTCCTGTTTGAAATGGCTTACATGTGCCAATAACGCGCCCTTCTCGGACAGACCGTATATGATTGGCGTTAATTTCTATGCCGACAATCATTTGTTCATCAGGGTTAACACACATCCATGCAGCAACTGAGCCTAGCGTTTCTGAGAGCACACAAGATGCGCCGCCATGAAGTATTCCGAACGGTTGGACGGTGCGATGATCCACTGGCATCGATGCCTTTAAATAATCATCCCCGACCTCTTCAAAACGAATGCCAACATGGGTACCCATATTGGCATTACGAAATCCTTCAAGGTCTTCAACACTGTATGGTTTAAACCATAGCATGGTTAAGCCCCTTCCTATTATTCTGCAGCTTCAGCCTTTGGTTTAATACCGCCTAACAATTCAGCTGTTTCAGCCGCTGAGTCAATGGATACCATACCAACGGTGTGATAGCCTGAATCAACATGCAGAACCTCACCTGTTACACCTGAACCAAGGTCAGATAGTAAGTACAGACCACTATTGCCAACTTCGTCAATTGTTACATTGCGCTTTAATGGAGAGTTAAGTTCATTCCATTTAAGGATATAACGGAAATCACCGATACCGCTTGCCGCCAATGTTTTAATTGGACCTGCAGAAATTGCGTTAACGCGCACGCCATCTTTACCAAGGTCAGTTGCCAAGTAACGTACAGACGCTTCTAATGCTGCTTTTGCAACGCCCATCACGTTGTAATGTGGCATTACACGCTCTGCACCATAATAACTAAGTGTAACTAATGAACCGCCTTCGTTAAGAAGTGGCGCGGCCTTTTGCGCAACTTTTGTAAATGAATATACTGAAATATCCATCGTGCGGAGAAAGTTCTCACGGGTTGTGTTCAAATATAGACCATCAAGCTCGTTCTTGTCAGAAAATGCGATTGCATGCACAACAAAGTCAAACTTGCCCCATTTCTCAGCAAGGACTTCAAATGTTTTATCAACACTTGCATCGTCAGTCACATCACATGATACAAGAATTTCTGCACCAATTTTCTCTGCCAATGGTTTAACACGGCGCTCTAGCGCTTCACCCTGATATGTGAAGGCAAGTTCCGCACCATTGTCATGCAGCGCTTTCGCTATGCCCCATGCAATCGAGCGCTCATTCGCCACGCCCATAATTAAACCACGCTTACCAGCCATTAATCCTGACATCTTTTAAAACCCTTTATTTCTCATGTCTTTTATATACTTAAAGTCGTATCAACTTTTGCATCCTACACAATTAGATGCGAAGGTCAAATAAACAAATGCGATTTATTATCAGTAAACTACAAATTATGCAATTTTTATGATAACATTCATGCACGAATGTCTTTTTACGGGTTCTCCTATGGCTATTTTATATAAAAATGCAAAAACGCTTTGCCAGCAATTGGCATCAACAATCACGGATACGCATACTGGCTTATCGTTTTTTATTATCCCCCATCATGATGGACAGCGACACGATGCACTAACTATTGAGGCGTCAAACTTCTCAGGCCACAAAGCAGAACAATTTATGCGCCGTATAATCAGCAATACACGCTTGAAAGAAGATAATACGAGTTTTCTCGGCAGTGCCGTTGCCTTTGAACAAGGCTTCCTAGGCCTTTATTATAAGTCCCTGCGTATATCGCTCCTTACCGTTAATATCGACCAGTATGAAGACCTTAATGAACTAAAATGTGATTTATATCATCACCTTTGGCTAGCCTTAGCTAAAGATGATGAAATTAAAAAAGCCGAGCATGGCGGGCAACACGAACATCATAAATATCCGCTAAAAATGGATAAGATGGAGCTAACACTGCGAAATTTAAAGGCAGATATATTCTCTGTTCTTATGCAGACATTTGAAAATATTCCAAACGCGCCACTTGAAATGGGTAAATTACGTGCGTTACAGACAATTAAAGCCGAGGCGACACATCGCCCTGCCTTTTATGCTTATCCGCTAGCCATGGAAGCATGCCAATTCTTGCTAAATGATTTGAACAGATTTCCTATGTCACAATCTGGACAAATCACACTCGCGCTCAAATTAACCGAAGATGTTGCCGCAACTGTAAGCGCCGAAAGCATTGAAAGTTGGTGGGAATTTGCCGAACCTGCCGCAACCATGGCTTGGCTCGATTATTCCGAAGCTGAAATTCTTAGCGCCTGTGTAAACAGCGGCCTTGACCCACTTATTCGTGCAAATGGTATTTTACTTCAAGAAATTCTTGATGTTCCATCCCTATCTCCAAAGGATTTGCAGTATGTATATAACAGTTTTGGTGATAAAGACGTGATACGCGACCTGCATGTAGAGAAAAGTGATGAGTCGTTTGAAGAAGCTCTTAAACAAGGCATTAAAACATCATCAAACCGCCCATTCCTTGATGAAGCCCTTATTCAAAATGAGCGCCTTAGTCAGGGTAAAGCACTCGGCTGGACAGCAACCGCCTTACAAGCCTCCGCGAAAGCATTTGATAAAGCGCTTAAATCAGGCCGCACGCCAGAGCAAGCGGCGCGCCTTGAATATGAGGGCGTCAAGTCACATGAGGATTGGGATACGTTAGAACAACTTAGCCTTGATATCCTTGCTGCACGTCAAGACGGCGCGACAACAACACTGCAATCCGTAATGGAGCACTACGAAGATAACGAAGATTACCGCAATATTCTTCAATCGTTTGAACAAACGCTCAAAGACCCTGCATATGCGAAGACATTATCTATTGACCCTGCACCGCAAGCGCCTGCTGCGGCTCCGCAGGGCCCTGCCCCACAAGCACCACAACAAGAGCTAGGCCCCAAAGTTGCAGCAGCACCTGCCGCACCTGGCATGGGTGGGATGGGAGGCATGGGCGGTAGCGCACCGCTCCGTGCAACCAAGCCATTAGGTCAGAATGATCAAGCAGAGTCCCTCCCTGAACAAAAAACACAAGAAGAAGCAGATAGTTAATAAAAAAGCGCCTAAACAAGGCGCTTTTTCTCATTCATATATACTTTACGTGACTAGATAATCTGCCATGTGCCATCCTTGTTCTGACATGCTGTGCCATAGGCTGTTTCGGCTTGACCATCAATATAGATTGTTTGCTTATACTCACGGCAGTAACGACCACTTTCAGATGCATAACCATCTTTAACTGGTGTAATATCGCCCGCATTACCGGTTTCAGGGTTATTCCATGAAATGGTTTCCCCCATAGGTGCTTGATGCGCTTTTTCAGCTGCACGCTCAGCATAGACTAAGTCAGCCTTATCTAGCGACTTACCAACTTCACTACCTAAAAATGCGCCAAGCAATGTACCCGCGCCAACAGCCCATAAACGACCAGAGCCGCTGCCGACCTGTGAACCGGCAAGGCCACCGAGTACCGCGCCACTAACTGTACCAAATTGTTCTTTGTTAAAATTCGAATTTTCACATGCGCCAAGCGCCAAAATTCCTAAAATAGAGAATACAGAAACAATTTTTTTCATCCTAAAATCTCCTCAACTGAAAAAAAATCTCTATGTAAAGATGGTGCATTACGCTAAAAAAGCAATACATAAATTAAATAGAGTGATTTTTCCATGGGAACAGATTTAGACAACGATAAGAATTTACTGATGATTACAGACCCGATCATGCATGTGCAAGCATGGCTTGATGAGGCAGTCGAAACAGAAGTAAATGACGCGAACGCTATGTCCCTCGCCACCGTTGATGAAGATGACATGCCCAATGTTCGCATCGTGCTGCTTAAAGAGATAGCCCCTGAAGGCTTTTATTTTTATACCAACCGTAACAGTGCCAAAGGACAAGAATTACATGCACATGCAAAGGCCGCGATTTGTCTACATTGGAAATCCTTACGCCGACAGATTCGTGTGCGCGGGCTAATATCGCTGGCTCCAGAAGATAAATCCGACAGCTATTTTGCAAGCCGTCATCCAACAAGTCAGTTAGGGTCATACACTTCTCAGCAATCTGCACCCTTAGGTAGTTACGAACAATTTGAACAGGAATGTGCTGAAACAAAAGCGCGCCTTGGTGATCCGCAACAATATCCACGCCCTAAACATTGGGGCGGGTATATTTTATCCCCATTATCAATAGAGTTTTGGGAAGAGAAGCAATTCCGCTTGCATACACGCCGCGTGTTTACTAGAACTAATCTAGATTCCACATGGGAAAGCACATTGCTTTATCCGTGATCCAATCAAAGAATTTTTGCGTATAACCCAAAAAGTTTTAACAGAGGAAAAATATGAGTGCAGAAAATTTGAATTTTAGTGCAGATGTCGCGCGGCTTTTGGATATTGTTGCCAACGCCCTTTATTCAAATCGTGATGTCTTTCTTCGTGAATTAATTTCCAACAGTGCGGATGCCTGTGACCGTCTGCGTTACGAGGCACTTGGAAATGACAAACTTATCAAAGGTGATGCGGACCTACGTATCGAAATCCGTAAAGATAGCAAAGAACGCAAAATTTACATTTGTGATAACGGCATTGGCATGGATCATGAAGATCTAGTCAATAACCTTGGTACAATCGCCCGTTCTGGCACAGGTCAGATCATGGAAGCGGTTAAAGCACAAAAAGAAAGCGGCAATGACAAAGGTGATTTAAACCTTATTGGTCAGTTCGGCGTTGGCTTTTATGCGAGCTTCATGGTTTCCGAAAGCGTTGAAGTCGTTTCACGCAAGGCTGGCAGCAAAGATACATGGCTGTGGTCATCTGATGGCCGCACAGGCTATACAATCGATAAAGCCGATAAAGCGCATGAAGATTTACTCATAGGCCCACGCGGCACAACGATTATTCTGAACGTTAAGAATGACGGTAGTGATTACCTTATCAACGAAAAAATCAAACAGATCATTCTGACATATTCTGACCATATTGATATTCCGATTTATCTTGGTTCAAAAGATGAATTGGAAGAAGGTGAAGAATGGGCACCAGTAAACACAGCATCTGCCTTATGGATGCGCCCAAAGTCAGAGATTACAGCTGAACAATATAATGCGTTTTTCTCTCACCTAACCCACAGCTATGGCGTTGATGAGCCTGTATCGACAATACATTGGCGCGCTGAAGGGACATTGGAGTTTACCTCCCTACTCTTCTTGCCCTCTATGCGTCCGTGGGATTTATATGATCCTTCACGTAAGGCTGGCCTTCACCTTTACGTGAAGCGCGTATTTATTACCGATAAATGCGAAGAACTTCTATATCCTTGGCTGCGCTTCGTACAGGGTATTGTTGATTGTCAGGACTTGCCACTCAATATTTCACGCGAAATGTTGCAGCATAATTTGGTCCTACAGAAGATCCGCAGCGCTATTACACGCCGTGTGTTAAAGGAAATTGACCAACTCGCACGTAATGACAACACCGCATTTGAAGCCTTCTGGCTACAATTTGGCGCGGTGATTAAAGAAGGCCTATATGACGCGGCACAGCACCGTGATGAAATCTTTAAAATCTGCCGTTTTTATTCAACGCACGAAGATGGCAAGCTAACAAGCTTAGAAGATTATGTTGCCCGCATGAAAGACGGTCAGAAATCAATTTTCTACATTGCTGGTGAAAAAGCCAAAGTCCTTAAAAACAGCCCACAAATTGAAGGCTTTAAATCTCGTGGCATCGAAGTTCTATTCTTTGAGGATACGATTGATGAGTTTTGGGTACAGAACGCTATGGGCTTTGGGGATCACCCTTTTGTGTCCGTGACTAAGGGCAATATTGACCTTGATGCAGTTGCAAACCCAAATAAAGAAGACGAAGAGCTCAAAAACGACAAAGAAAAGGAAGAAGACAAAGGCGCAGACACTAATGTCATTACATTGATTGACCGCATGAAGTCTATCCTTGGTGATGAAATTGGTGATGTCCGCACATCAAGTCGCTTAACGTCATCACCTGTATGTCTTGTTGCTGGCGATAAAGAGGCTGATTTAGGCCTAGAAAAAATGCTCCGTATTCAGCAGAATTATCAAGGCGAGTCTAAACGCATTCTTGAAATCAATGCGAAGCACCCACTAATCGTCCGCATGGCTGAAATTGCCGCGAATGATAGTAACGGTAAGCTTGAAAAGGCTACGCATTTGCTCCTCGACCAAGCGCGCATCATTCAAGGAGAAACCGTTAAAGACCCAACAAGCTTTGCACTTAACATGTCCGAATTTATTCAGGGCGGCATTTAAAAACAACAAAAAACGGCGCTGAAATAAGCGCCGTTTTTTTGAATTCTGTTTTTATAAAATATTACACAACAATATTAAGAAGTGAGCCACGTACTGCGTTTTTGGGAACCTGCGTTTGTTCATCAAGCTGTTTGTTAACCGCTTTTACATCCTGCTCCGCATTGGCTTTTACAATGTTTTGTTGTGTTTGTAATTGTGTCGTCTGTGCCGTATTCGTTGAAACATTTGATAATACGTTCATTTTCCAATCCCATTAAATAATAAATCTTAATATTACCCATTATATCACAAAAACTTAATAAAGTACAAATAAACACCACCAAACTCTTAATACATGCGCTGTATCATTGACGTTTAGCCCTGTCTTGTCTACTATGCGTGCAGTTTAACGATAAAATATTTTCTACAGGGCAGGAAACAAAGCATGAGCGTAATTGTATTCGGGTCGCTTAATACGGACCTATGTTACCAAGTGAGAGAGCTTCCACGCGCAGGCGAAACAATCAGCGCACTTAATTTTGAAGTTTTCAACGGTGGTAAAGGTGCAAACCAAGCAATATCCTCGGCGCGCAGTGGCGCAAAAACCGCGATGGTTGGGACGATTGGCCGCGATGCTTATGGGCAAGACCACGTAAATTCTATGGATGGTGAAGGCATTGATACAAGCTACATCCAACATGCATCTAAACCAACAGGCATAGCCAATATATATATCGACCAACATGGTGAAAATAACATTGTATTGAATGCCGGCGCCAACAGCGTAACAAACGCTGCGCAGCTTGCAAAATACCCTCTATCTGCTGATGACATTTGCGTTTTCCAAATGGAAGTCAACCATCAGGAAATTGTTAAAGCCATTAAACATGCAAAAAGCAAAGGTGCGCGCACTATACTAAACCTAGCCCCCGCACCAGATGATTTTGTCGATGGTTTATTTGATGATATAGATTATCTGATCTTGAATGAAGGCGAAGCAGAAAAAGTTTATACGTATTTAAGCAAAGACACATCATTACCCGACAGCTATGCACAGGCTCACTTTATAGCCAAACATCTAAACACAAATTGTATCGTCACATTGGGCGGCGAAGGCGTTTTTGCGGTTACGACCGATCAAAACGAACATAAAGCCACGCCACTAAGCCTTAAGCCACAAGATATTGTCGACACGACCGGCGCTGGAGATGCTTTTACAGGTGCCTTTAGCAGCGCCCTATATAATCAATACGACCTTAGTGCTGCATTACAATTTGCGGCAATTGCGGGGTCATTAGCGTGTTTAAAATTAGGCGCACAATCATCCTACCCAAACAAAGATGAAATTTTAGCCAAGTTACAAGACGTCAATAAAGCTGCATAAGCATATTTATCCGTATTTTTGAACATAGCGTCCGCAGGCTGCGCATAACGCTTCGGCAATACTTTGCCCTGCTTCATTGTTATAACTTTGAATTTGGTTATCCGCGATAAGCTGTAGGCTTTGTATATATACTTTTATAATATCTATTAAATCCGCATTCACGCGCTGAGCAATATCAAAAATCTGTAGAACTTCGTTAGATAAGGCCGAAACCAACGGAAATGAAAACATCTTTCCATGCGCCTTCATTGTCATCACTTCTTTTATTAACAATTGCCGCTTAGTTTCTGATAAATCATCAGTATGCTCCGTAGCGATAATATCACACATGACCTCTACTGACTTGTGTATGTATGATGAAAATCCAACGTCACACTTTTCAATTACTTCTTCAGCACGTTTTATACGTTCTTCTGGAATGCCACCAGAACCGACTTTTTCTTTTAATGTATTTTTAGGCGTTGCAAATCTCATTAATTTGCCTCGTTAATATACTTTACTTCAAAATTCTAATTAAAAAGTTATCCGCCATCATCATAACGGCGTTTTGGTCCACCATATTCATTCTGCGCGCGTTTTCTGCGGCGATCAGGGCCAAAAAACTCACCACTATCAACAAACTGGCGCGGCTTTTCTATTGCCTGCATAATGCGTGTATAAAGGTCTTTTGCTGTAAATGGTTTTACTAGAAACTCGCTTACACCGATATCACGCGCTTGCATGACGCGCAGCTTGTGTGAAAAGCCCGTCATTAAAACAATCGGCACATATGAATTTTTAGATAACGGATCTCTACGAATAAGCTTTACTAGATCAAGTCCACTCATATCACCCATAATCCAGTCAGCAATCACCAAATCAGGTGCATGTTTTTGGAACAGTTCAAACCCTGTTTCCGCATCATGTGCAATATGCACTTCGGTGAACCCAAATGTTTGTAATATACGCTTTGTCAGCATCGCCATGGGAACCATATCCTCGACGATCAAAACAGACGCACGATCAAGTGTATATGTCATTACCTCTACCTACAGCCATTGATTAGTAAATTTTAATATAGAAAAGTTACGAAATTATTACTATGTATATACTTATGTATGAAAAAGTGGACAGAAAATGTCTATTAAATTTAATGGGGCTATCATGACACAAGAGAAGATTCATGACAAATTAAATTTAAGACATTGTTTTAAAGCCAAAAAAGGGTGAGGTACCAGATGTCGGGTAATCCTTATTCATATGTAGATACATCACATCACCATATGTAAATCTTTTTTCTGACTGACCCGTAAAATATGACGGCATAACTAATTCTTCGCGCCCAGCATCAAGTTCTATGCCGAGTTCATTTAAGCTCTTTTGATTAAAATATGTACTGACATCAAAGTTCTCATATCTTAACAGCACAGACTTCCCTGTTATTTCAGCTACGCGCACAGGCTCAATACTTTCTGACAGCTCTTTCATTATCGCATAAGAACGTTGTTGATGGCTGTTTTGAAACAACACACTATGGCGCAGCTGCACATCATTTAAATGATCACAAACATCTTGAACATATGATTGATCATAGAGCTTATCTGCACCTTTTATATCAATTCCTAATTCAAGAAATAAACGCGCCTGATTAATATAATCTATATGACGGCGCGCAGAGGATGATACAGTCGCATAGGCGGACACACCAATATCTATATGCCCTTTATTCATTGCACCATATTGTGAAAAATTCAGTTTCGTATCGTGAATAATCGCGGCGACTTTATCTTTCTGACCAACTTTATCAGCCTCTACCAATAACGTTCCTATATCTTCTGCGGTACAGTCCTGTCCGCGTACAGGTAAAATTTGTGCAAATGGCGCGGATATTTTTCCTAAATTATAGCGCATGAAATCATAATGTGCGGCAGAAGTGCTGATGCCCATATTTCTATATCCAGCATAAAGCCCTTTTTCAGCAAACCATTTACCTGCAGTAGCATTAGCGTGGATCATACGATCTGCTACAATATTGCTATCAATTACGCCAGTTTCACTGCACGCATTAAATATGCTACGAAGCGGCGTTGCACTTGCTTGCTGTGCCATATTCCGACGCGCATCCATAAAGTCTTGGTATACCGTATATCTAGGGTCACCGGCAGCAATAGCTTTTTTGAAATCTTGCGGTGTGATATTTTTATTTACGCGAATAACGTCCGAGCGGAATGTTTGTTTAAAGTCTAAATCAACCAAGCGGCCGTCCAGATTATATTCAGAACGCACAACAAGGACTGGGCAATCCTGCCCCGCATGTAAAGACGCATGACCATGACTTAACATGGTTGGAATAGTCGGGCACACTGTACGTTTACCCGCATATAAAGTTTGCCCTACATTTAAGGATGCCTCATATAGCGGGGATTCCATATCAAAAATTAACGGTACAGCGATCAAATATGTTTCCTGTGTATCCCCGCCGCTATGGCGCTCTAACGAAAAGGCATCGTCAATACATTTCGTGCCCGCGTCATCAATACTGATAATAAATTTATTATCATTGGCCTTAGGCGTGATGAATGGCCCGGCAGTGGCTTGCACCCGTTTTGCTTCATCAATAACGCGGCGCTTATGCTGCCCCGGTATATCAAACTTTGCCAAGCTAGATGCCAAATTCTTTACATGGCTGTGCGGGTTGTAAACTTCCTGCATTTGCGCCAATTCAAGGCGCGGTGAAAATGGCGAATATGTCGATGAAATTTTGAATCTATATATAGAATCGCATTTTAATGATGCATGCGCTGCCCCACTAAACAGCACACCTTTATACATGTCACCAAGCAAACGTATTTGATTTGATTTACTACGCTGCGCCAAGGCGATAACGTGTGTAGCCTCTCTTTTAGCGCTAAAAGCAAAGCTAGGCTCAACACAAATTGTCTTTTGAGAGGACGCTCCTATAAAGCCCAACTCCTCTTGCGATAATTGTAAATCTTGAAAACGGAAAAGCCCCTTCTTACCTGGCATAAATGCATATTTGTGAAAATCTTTTGTACGCATGACAAAACGTATGTTTAAGTCTTCAACACCACCGCATGGCTTTAGTGTAATGAATTTTTCGTTCTCACCTGATGAAAGGTCAGGGATCTCGGCGACAAAGAAGTTAGGAATGTCTTTGCTATTACTCGCGCGGTATATCTCCTGCCCACTATCCGATATACTGCGCGTTATAATATTTTTCTGGCATAGATTTTTTAAAGCTTTAGAAAAATTCTGGCGTGGGAAATTGGCCCCCATCAAATCATACCAATTATCCGCGCCAATAAATTTGGACGGAAAAGCACGAAACGCAAACAGGACCTTGCGTTCATCCTTTGACAGATCTTTAAGTTTGTCAGCGCTATATGGCGCAGATTTTCCCATTATTCACCTTATTATTATGTAGATATACACACTTAAACGATACCACGCAATATTTCAATAAAATTATGAAAAAATAGACATAACATATCTGATTAAAAAATAATTTGGATAGCAGTGGATAGAATGCCCCACTACATATTGGCAAACATGTTAAATAATATTAGATTAGAGTTACAAACCCATAGTCGATTTATTTCAGGAAAGATTGTTATGCAGGCAAATCGAAAAGAAATCATTATGAATTTTTCTGTACCACCAAGTGACGATGACATTTTGGTGCTTGCTAAAGATACACTTGAAAACCTTCCTGATGAATTTAGTGAATTTTGTAAAGACATTGAACTCGCCGTCGAAGATTTCGCCAGTGAAGATGTTGAGCAACAATTAGACGCAGAAGATCCATATGAAATTTTGCTATTCCTTAAATCAGGCAAAGAAATTTCACCGGGTATAGAGGCTAAAAACTCAGCGGATAATGACTGCCTAGTCCTTTATCGCCGCCCAATTCTTGATTATTGGGCTGAGGTTGAAGAAGATTTTAGCGACGTGATCACACGCATTATCTTCGAAGAAATTGCAGCTGAGCATGACTATACAGCCGATGAAATCGCTGAAATGGTTTTAAGCCACTTAAGTTAAATAATTTGTGATGCTGGCGCGGCCTTAGGGAAGTTTTCTAACGCCTTTTCAATATCATCTAGATACGGGAATGATGGCTGTGCGCCAGCGCCGCGACATGATAGCGACCCTGCCACAGCTGCGTAGCGTATGGCTTCCTCTATCGGCATATCGTTATAAAGGCATGCCGCAAGCGTACCACAATAGGCATCACTCGCCCCCCACAGCTCTTTTGCTTTAGGCGTATTTTCTAATGCCAATGCTGGCACGCCCCACGAGTCACCATCAGGGGTCACAACAACAGAGCCTTTTTCGCCGAGGGTCACAATACAGGTTAAGTCGCCCTCTTTCGCTAAGCCATTGGCAATAATCACCGCATTATTTTTACGATCCATCTCTGTGGCAATAGCAATTTGTTTCGCTTCCAACTGGTTAACCACGAGGTAATCAATCATGCTTAAGAATTTGCGCGGGATCATCTTCATCGGCGCAAGGTTGAGCATGATTTTCGCGCCGTTTTCTTTAGCACGTTGCATTAACTTGTAATTTTCTTCTTCAGGCAACTCCATTTGCAATAATACAAACGCTGCCTCATTCAAAATTTCGTCGGGAATCTGTTCTGCCGTTGCATCGCCATTCGCGCCGCGTGCTTGATATATGCGTATAGACTGGTTGCGATCAATCGCAATAGAGTTTCCGCCTGTTGGCTTATCTGACTTTCCTAGGCCTGATGTGACGACACCATCCATGCGCAGCTTATCCGTCAGTTTCT
Organism: Alphaproteobacteria bacterium; assembly: GCA_002690045.1. Taxonomy (GTDB): domain Bacteria; phylum Pseudomonadota; class Alphaproteobacteria; order Micavibrionales; family Micavibrionaceae; genus UBA2705. The sequence continues at coordinate 231,269 of NZDE01000011.1, forward strand.
TACCTATCGGATCATCACCGACCATACCGACAATAGCCGTTTTGGGCCCCATGCGATGCGCGGCAAGCGCTTGGTTACCGCCGCGCCCACCGGGGTGTGTTTCATAAGTTGTTGCATAAACAGGGGATTGGTCTTGCGGGTGTTCATCAACCTCAAGAAAGAAATCCATACAAAGTGAACCAAAAACTATAAGCATCTTTTAGACTATCAACAGAGACATAATTAAAATCAAATCAGGGGATTATATCATCTTGCTAATGAATTTTAAATAAGGCATAAGATATTCTAGAAAAGAAACCATAAATTGACAAATCTGCCTGAACAGTGAGTAAGCGCCATGAGTGATATTGATTACAACGCCTTTTTTGAACAAAAAGTCAGCGAATTAAAAGACGAAGGCCGTTACCGCGTATTCATGACGATGGAGCGCATCGTTGGCAAGTTCCCACACGCCGTATGGCATACAGAAAACGGCGAAGAAAAAGACGTTACAATTTGGTGCAGCAATGATTATCTAGGTATGGGGCACCATCCAAAAGTCATCAAAGCTGTGCAGGACGCCGCAGCACATTCAGGCGCAGGCGCAGGCGGAACACGTAATATTTCAGGCACAACCATTTACCACACACAAGTCGAAGAATCCTTAAAAGACCTTCATAATAAAGAAGCCGCCCTTGTTTTTTCATCTGGCTATGTCGCCAATGAAGGTGCGCTTAGTACACTTGCAAAGCTCTTACCAGGCTGTATTGTTTTTTCTGATTCCCTAAACCATGCGTCGATGATCCACGGTATTAAATCTTCACGTTGTGCAAAATATGTGTATCAACATAATGACCTAGAGCATCTTGAAAAGCTGCTTAGCGAAGCACCGAAAGATGCGCCTAAGGTTATCGCATTTGAATCTGTTTATTCTATGGATGGTGACATCGCCCCTATTGAAGAGATTTGTGATATTGCTGATAAATACAATGCCATGACTTACCTTGATGAAGTTCATGCCGTTGGTATTTATGGTCCACGCGGCGGCGGCGTTGCCGAAGAACGCGGCCTGATGGATCGCATCGATATTATTGAAGGCACCTTTGGTAAAGCTTACGGCTTAATGGGCGGTTTTATTACAGGTAAAGCGAGCGTGATTGACGCCATTCGCTCTTACGCATCAGGTTTTATCTTCACTACATCCCTGCCGCCTGCCGTTCTTGCCGGTGCGCTTGCAAGTATCGAACATTTAAAAACATCCCGTTTAGAGCGCGAACGTCAAAAGCGTAACGTCGCCTATATGAAAGAGCTGTTTGAAAAGGCCGAACTTCCTTATATGAAGGGTGACAGCCATATTGTCCCGCTCGTTGTTGGTGATGCCAAATGCTGTAAACAAGTTACAGATATTCTTATCAATCAATTCGGCCTGTACGTTCAGCCTATCAATTATCCGACTGTCCCTAAAGGGACTGAGCGCCTACGCCTAACAGCCACCGCAGCACATAGCATTGAAGACATTGAACGCTTAACAAATGTTTTGGAAGATATGTGGCGCAACACGCATATGTTTGCCTATGCTTCTGCGGCATAAATGAAGGTATAAAAAAGCATTCAAAACCGAATGCTTTTTTAAATTATTCTTATTTCTACTTTAGCCTTATGCTGGCTCAAAACGTATAACGCGCGTTGATGCTTCTTGTTTATCATCTACCGTTTTTGTCAGGAAACGTTCCGTGTCAATACAGAAGCTGTTTGCAGATTCAGTGAAAATATCATCGTCTCGTAGAACCCAGTAATATTCTGGCCCTTCGAATGTATTTACGCCTGCTTTAGTGAAGCTGCCCTTAAATTCACCAGCATCACGGTTCGCAGCAATCACTTTCTTTATCGCCGTATAGTTTGGCAGCACCCATTCACCGTTATATTGACCGTTTTTATACGCGCCATAAAGTGCCTCTTCAGAGGCAACGTCCAAACCATTATGCCCTAAGAAGTTATCCAACATACCAACGAAACCGACAGCATCGGCAAATTCATATTGCATAGGCTTGTTTTCACAGCCTATAAACTCGCCTGGCGCTGCAAAAACATTAAATTCCTGTGATAAACCGTAGTTCTTAAAGATAGGCGCGCGGCCCATATAAACGCCCTTGCCCTCAACCATTTCACCAAGATTATAAGTCATAGTTTTACCCTGTAATTATATTTAATTACATTTTTTATAATCAATAGAAACATAATATGTCAAGAAAAACACTTAGAACAGCATTTTTAATGCTATGAGCATCATAAATACGGCGAAAAATTTCTTTAGTTTTTTTGCATCCATTTTATGCGTTAGCTTTGCACCAATTTTTGCCGTGAACACACTTAGTGCGATAATTGATGCGACTGCGACATAATTAACATAGCCTATGCTATATGGCGTTAACACATCACCATTGCCATTAACATCATTTAACAAAAACACTAAACTGCCCGAAACAGCAACGCATACCCCTAATGCAGATGCCGTGGCAATCGCGCGATTAATCGCCAAGCCCTGCTGCACCATAAACGGTACATTCAGTGTTGCCCCACCAATCCCCATCAATGCAGAAACCACGCCTGAGAACAGACCGAATGCCGCAGCTAAAATCTTATTTACATCAACATGTTCTTGCACAATTTTGGCGCCAGATTTGAACATAAGAAATGCCATGACGAGCAAGATACCACCAAAAATACGTTTCAGCACATCACCTGGCAAAGCAATTGCAGATAAACCACCAAAGACAGCGCCAATAACAATGCCAATCAACAATAATTTAAACCACGTAAAATCAACTGCCTTATGCTTATAATGCGTATAGGATGACACAAAGCCTGTCGGCACAATCGTCAGCAATGATGTTGCCACAGCCGCCTGCATAGCGGCATCGCCATAATAGCCCATATTTGTGAAAACGTAATAAAGCACCGGCACAATGATCGCGCCACCACCAATACCAAATAGCCCCGCAGCAAACCCCGCCAGCGCACCTAATGGCAGAGATATAGCAATAAGCAGCAAAAAATCTGGAAGCATACTATGATGCCTTTTTTAATCCTTCAACAAAGTTTTTAAGGTCTTTATCTGTACGTGGGCCCATTTGTGAAATGATTTCGGTCGCAAGAAGTGATCCAAGGTCGCCACATGCTTTTAGGTCATAGCCGTTTGTGTAGCCATATAGGAAGCCGCCAGCATAGGCATCACCTGCGCCCGTTGTATCTTTTAGCTCGCTTGGTTCAATAGCATCAATTTTGATTGTTTGGTTACCGCTAATGATTACCGAGCCTTTAGGGCCACGTGTAAGCGCAACAAGTTTACATTTAGAGCGGACAATTTCCTGTGCCTCTTCAAATGTTTCTGTTTGGTAGAGCGCCATAATTTCTTGCTCATTGGCGAAAACAATATCAACGTGATGGTCAACAAGGTCTTGGAAATCTTCACGATGGCGTTCAACACAGAACGGATCAGATAGGCTAAGCGCAACTTCACGTCCATTCGCGCGGGCTATTTCAGACACGCGACGGTAACCGTCTTTCGCAGCTTCTTTATCAAACAGATAACCTTCCATGTAAGAAACTTTCGCCGCAGAAACGACATTTTCTTGAACATCCTCAGCCTCAAATTCCGCAGCAGCACCCAAATAAGTATTCATTGTACGCTGAGCATCTGGCGTAACGAGAATAAAACAGCGTCCCGTTGGATGATTGTTTTTTAAGCGTGGCGTAGAGAAATGAACGCCTGTAGCTTTTAAGTCATGGGCAAACACATCACCGAGCTGATCTTCTGCGACCTTACCAATAAAGGCGGCCTCTGCCCCCAAGCCCGCAACAATCGCAATTGTATTCGCCGCTGAGCCACCAGACATTTCAGTCGCCTGACCAATATCACCATATAGCTGCTCAGCACGTTCGGTATCAATAAGGGTCATCGCCCCCTTCATCATGCCGTATTTTTCATTTTGTTCGGCAATAAATTCATCGCTTGCATGTGTCAAAACATCAACAATAGCGTTGCCCACACCTAAAACATCAAACTTAGTACTGGTCATAGCTCTTCCATCTTTTTATAAGATCAGATGGTTTAGTAGCATAGAAGATAAACAAACGCTATATTTTTGACTATAAATCCACTTAAAATCACGTTATAATTTAATTTCCCGCAATACGGTTTATTCCGTCTCGCCCAAAACATACCCAACTTACCGATATTCACTATGGAATTTTTTAAAGACGTTAAACGCGCAACAGCAAAAACCAATACGTATATCAACGATAATGGCGCCAGCCTTATCGACCTTTTGCTTTTATTGGTGACGCCGCTTGTCGCAATTGATGTTTTACGCCAGTTTTTTGACCCCGCTGGTTATGTTTGGGTTGCAATGAGCTTTTTATACATATGTGTATTTATGCTCATCCCAACATTATGGCTTAGAAGCACAGTAGAAAGCGAAGATCCTGAGCGTGACTTTATATCATATCTAGGTAGTTCAAAGACATATATGACAAACCTTATTTTAATCCTGATTACCATTATATTCATCAAAATCCCCGAAATTGCGGATATGATTGATAAGGCCTTACTTGATACGAGCGGCGTTGTATTTGCACACACCACATTAGTGACTTTTGTTATTTTTTCTTTGGCATGCCTACGTTTAAGCTTCCTTATTCCGCTCTATAATAGCGGTTTAAACTTGACCTATAGCCAAGCCCTTCATGCCACACGCGGCAAAGCGGCAACTTTGGCGGCAACAATCATATCATCAGCTTTCCCTTTAATCTTATTTACTGTGATATACGCATTTTTCATTACGCCATGGTTGGTTGAAAATGTCTTCGACAACATATCCCGCAATATGATAACGATGATATTGATTGCGCCAGCCAAATACCTTGCCGCGCCATTAATCATGATCTACAGCTTCACGGCGCTCGCCTATCACTACGCTAATTACGCGAAGCAATATTTAGTCATGCACAAAGACGGCACAAAAGCGCCGCCTAAGAAAAAAGATATGCATTAAAGTGATAACGCCACAGTCTCTAAACGCTTAATTTCATCACGAATTTTTGCAGCCTCTTCAAATTCCAAATCAGCGGCCGCTTTACGCATATCTTTTTCAAGCTTTTCGATATGCGTCTTCATTTTATCTGGATGAGATACAAGTTGAAGATCGTCTTTAATCTTCTTGATATCTCGGCCTTTTTTAGATTTTCCTGATTGTTCGCTTGAGCCAAAGACATCTTCAAGAATATCGCTTACATCCTTAATCACGGTCTTCGGTGTAATGCCATTCTCAGTGTTATAGAGCATTTGTTTCTGACGGCGGCGGTCGGTTTCTTCGATGGCGGCTTTCATACTATCCGTTTCACGGTCAGCGTAGAGAATAACTTTCGCATCTGCATTACGTGCCGCGCGCCCAATGGTCTGGATTAACGAAGTGCGACTACGTAAATAGCCCTCCTTATCCGCATCAAGAATACACACGCGCATACATTCAGGAATATCCAGCCCCTCACGTAGCAAGTTAATGCCGACAAGAATATCAAACACACCAAGGCGCAAATCACGGATAATCTCAATACGTTCAATCGTGTCAGTATCCGAATGCATGTAACGGACTTTAAGGCCGTTTTCATTTAAATATTCACTAAGGTCTTCCGCCATTTTCTTGGTCAGTGTTGTCACCAAGACACGCCCGCCCTGCGTAATAATATCGCGGCACTCTTTCATCAAATCATCGACTTGGTTTTCTGTCGGGCGAATTTCAACCGGCGGGTCAATTAGGCCCGTTGGGCGCACGACCTGTTCGACAAATTCGTTATTGGTCTGTTCCATTTCCCATGGGCCGGGCGTTGCCGATACAAATACGGTTTGTGGGCGCAAATTATTCCATTCTTCAAACTTTAACGGACGGTTATCCATGCAGCTTGGTAGACGGAAACCATACTCCGCCAAGGTCGATTTACGTGAACGGTCGCCATTAAACATCGCACGCAGCTGCGGGATCATGCCGTGGCTTTCATCAACGAATAGCAATGCATCATCGGGCAAATATTCAAATAAAGTCGGCGGCGCTTCACCAGAATTACGCCCCGTTAGATAACGCGAGTAATTCTCAATCCCTTGACACATATTGGTGGCTTCGAGCATTTCAAGATCAAATTTCGTGCGTTGATCCAGACGTTGCGCTTCTAGCAATTTTCCTTCTTTTTCAAACCACTCTAAACGGTCTTTAAGTTCACGCTTTATGCCTTGGATGGCCTGCTGAATTGTTGGCCCCGGCGTAATATAGTGTGAATTCGCGTAGACACGTACAGCAGACATTTTATTAAATTTCTGCCCCGTTAGCGGGTCAAATTCAGTAATATCCTCGATCTCATCACCAAAGAAGGAAAAACGCCATGCACGGTCTTCGGTGTGGACGGGGAATAATTCAACAACATCGCCGCGCACGCGGAATGTCCCACGCTGAAAGGCAATGTCATTGCGTGTGTATTGCAGTTCAATGAGTTTTTTGATGAAGGCATCACGATCCATTTCCGTTTCAGGAGAAATGTCTAACGTCATGGCCTGATAATCTTCTTTAGATCCGATACCGTATATACAGGACACGGAAGCCACGATAATCAAGTCCCTCCGCTCAAAAAGTGAGCGCGTTGCCGCGTGGCGCAAGCGATCGATCTGGTCATTAATGGATGCATCTTTTTCAATATAGGTATCACTGCGCGCGACATAGGCCTCTGGCTGATAATAATCGTAATAGGATACAAAATATTCAACAGCATTATCTGGAAAGAAGCTACGCATTTCGCCGTAAAGCTGCGCCGCCAAAGTCTTATTCGGTGCGAGGATCAATGCTGGGCGCTGCAAATCTTCAATCACATGCGCCATGGTAAAGGTCTTACCCGTCCCTGTGGCTCCCAATAAAACTTGATCCGTAAGACCTGCATTTAGGCCTTCTGTTAACTGTTTGATTGCTTCGGGCTGATCACCCGCGGGGGTGAATTTGGCATGTACTTTAAACGGGCGAGATTGCTCGACCGGCGCCTTACTTTCATTGTCTTTTAATTGCTGCGCGTTATCCATGCCATTTATATAGATGGATTCCTGCCAAAAGCCAAAGGTAAAGTTACATTATTAACGCACGTTTAGGGATATCCGAGACAAGTTTCGCACCGATCTTTGCACCGTTTTCGCCATGCAATTCATTCAGCATGCTAATCACATCAGCACCGACTAATGGATCATGCACATTTTCAACAAACTTATCTTTTTCTTTGGTGAGCGTACGACATAGAACAACATCTTGACGTTGCCCCGCTTTATCAAATACGGACACAAGCTCACCCATCATTACACCGCCATCTTTAAGCTTAACTGTTTTTACATCTGACACATTAATATTTTTAAGCGTTAACTGCGCATAGAAACCATCTTCTTCTGTCAACGCTTTGGCGATATTCACAAGTGATGCTTTTGCCTTATCATCACCAGATGCATGCGCATTAAATAGGCCTGAAAGGCCATCTAACTTACTTGTCAAACTAGCATTAAACCCTGCAACATATTGCGGAAAAGCTTTCTGAACAAGCCTGTGAAGTTTATTAATGTTTTGGGTTGCATCCACAGGCTCAATACGCATCAGCGCATCACCAATGTTGCTAATATCCGTGTCATATAACTTCACTTTTGGACTATCTTCACCATCATATATAATTGACAACAGTTCCGTCAATTTAACACCAACATCATCTGGCGTACCTGACAATGCCAAAGTGACCAAGTCATATGTAGTTGCCTCGGCATCCAATCCTGCCGCAACACGATCACAGACGATATGGGCGCAGCTTTTATATATATCCACTGGCTCACCTAAACCATAATACATACCTTTGATCGCTTTCCCCAAAGGCGCATCGACGCATGCATAAGGTTTTATATCCATATTGATCAAAAGCGCGGCATCATATGCCTTGAAAACATCATCTGCAACCAAACTTTGCAGCACCGAAATATATTCCTCGCCATATGTTTTTATAAACTCCTCGTGTTCCGGCCTATCCGTACCAATCAGAAAATTTTTGTTTAGATACATATCAATGTAGAAATCAACGAAGGTAGGCTTGGCTGATTTTCTTATATTCGCAAAGCCAGATTTATATTTATCCCAGATTTTGTCTGCTTTAGATTTAAAAAGTTTCATGTTGTTTACGCCTATTTTATTAAGCCATGCGTCAAACGCTGTGTACGAATATTTTGGTTTAGTTTTTTGTATATTTCTGCGCCTGCTGCGCCATATTCCTCTTGGAGCTCTTGATCCAGTCTGGCGGCGCACAGCGCTTCATCATAATGCGCTTTTAAATTTACTTCAGTTTCATCGCTGTCATCGGTTTTATGGCGAACTACGTGTGGAACTCGCTCAACAAACACAAAATTCTGTTCATCACCCTCTGCCTGTATATTCGGCAATGTCACCATTACGCTGATTAAATCCTGCTTATGTTCATTAAAGTCCCGTACAAACACAGGCTCACTACACTTAATATTTAGCATCCCTTCGACTATACCGCTATCGCATAACAGTTTCACACGACGCGCCAGCGCTATGCGCTGTTCCATGTCCAATTCATTTGCATCTGCGGCTTGTGCATCCAAATCTTTAGCAATAATATTTTTAGTATCATGCGCCCCCACATTAAAGCAGCGCACTAATTTAAGAACATCCTCCGTATATTTAGCGCCATCCCTATCCAATATGTCTTTTATCATGGGGATAGCCTGATCTGGTAAATCCTGCGGATATTCTTCAAATAAATTTATAGCCCCCTTTATGCCATCATTATCATTAGAATTTTTTATGCGCTGAAATGTGCCTAGTATCAGGTCTTCTTTATACGCCGAGAATATACCATTCGGCATTAAATCATCCCCCTGATCTAACCTGAAAAGACGACCAACATAGCCATAATAATCATCGTAGAATCTTGCACGCTTTTGCGCCAACATTTCAGCCACATCACAATAATCTTGCGCATGAATTTTCAACAAATCGGCATCCGTAATCTCATCTGGGTTCACACAGCACCAAACAAGTTCTTTTAACCAGCCATATGTACTGTCAGGGTCAGCCGCGTCCATATTCGTACGTATAAGGTCAAAGAACATTAAGCCATATTCACGTAAGAACTTTGTTTTATTTTCAACGCTCAGCTCGTGATACGCTTTATTCGTCCAGTCAAAGCCACCCTTTTTCTGGAACTTTTCTGATATTTTCTTTAGCGTATTCCACGCTTTTTCTTCTTTTGATTTTCTTGTAAACATTTTCTCGCACAATCTACTTAATTATAACATTCCACCTTGAACCAGAATCTGTATAGGCTAAGATCTCTTTATAGTATTTATCTGCATCTGCTTGCAGTTGTTCTTCAGTTTTTTTTCAACCACGCCATATTACACACCATTTTAAATTTGCTGTAGCATATAGAACGCTTCGGCAAAAGTCAACGATTATGTAAAAGGCATACCTGGTGATTGTACCCATAATTAATTCAAATGAACTTATGGCTTTGTGAAGTTTTGCGTGGTCTTTTTTTATAATTTCATACCCAACCCCGATAGATGTTATTTTCTAGCACGGATCTACAGAATTATTGAGCACTATGTCAACACATCAAGTGTTGTTTGAAGGTTTATTGGACAATAAGATAAGACCTCTAAACGGCGGTCCTCAAACACATTGTAATCATCACCCGTACTATGCGCCTCACACCACTCCGCGATAGTCTCATCGCGCTGAATAAGCAGCTCTTTAATAACGGGAAGAAAAGCCTTCATACAATTCGACACCCATAAATTAACTGGCCAGCTTGGTTGAGCATGGTCAACTTCAAAACGTTCTGCCATGGCGATGACGTCTTCAGCCTTATACCAAATCTCACCAGTTACCCAGCGGTTGGTGGTAAATAGGCCAGTGATATTCCCCGCTTTATCCATAGCAATGCCAATAATATGGCATGTATGTTTTTTAGGATCATCCTGTGCAGCATCATAATCAAGCGCGGCGTAAGGCTTTTCATTTTCTAACATACCAGACTTACGCAAGAATGTATGGAAATGCCCGTGTTCACCATCATGGCGCTGCGTTGCGGATTGATCATTCGCTTCAGGGTGGGCGTGATAATAAAACTGTGATGCCGTGTTGCCATCCAACACATCTTTGGGCGGCACATGTTTCCAAAACTCAAAACGGTCTGTGAAGCGCAAAATTTCAGTGACGATGCTATGTTTGGTGTTAGATAATACACGCTGCGCTTCGTTCATCATCATCAATGAATCGAGCATAGCTTCTTTTTCATCTGACGGCAGGTCAGACAAAATAGCCTCAAAATCGACCTCGATCGACATTTTGTCATTTAACGTTAAATTCTTCTGCGCTTGCTGCATCGGTATAATTTCAAAAATAAAAAAGGGACAAATTATGCCCCTTTTCTAAAACAAAAGCGCTATAGAGTAAACTATAGAGCTTCATAATTTTCTTAGTGATGTGCCTCACATGGGTGCTCAGCTTCACAAGGATGCTCTGCGCCACATGGGTGTTCTGCTTCACATGGGTGCTCTGCACCACAAGGATGCTCAGCTTCACATGGGTGAGCTGCACAAGGATGTGCTGCACAATCGTGACCTGCACACATGTGACCGTGCTCAGCCGCACATGGCGCTGCACCTTCGTGGTGCTCTGCGAATGCTGGGCCTGCCGCTACAGCTGCAATAGCTGCCGCACCAAGAACCAATGTTTTTTTAGATACAAACTTCTTCATTACTTTTGAATTCATAATAAATCCTCTTCTTAAGATTCAAAAAATACACGCGCTATATTGCCTGATTTTACTTTCATGTCAAAGCATATTTGCGGTAAACTATTGATATGAAAATGTCTTTTTGCATAATTGCGACACTGTTCTGTCTCTTTTGTATATCCCCATATCAAAGCGTATATGGCGATCCCCTTAATAGTAATGAAGTCAAAAAATATCTTGATGATTATACGCTAAACACACCGAGTAAAGCCGGTGCGGTTGCCCTACTGCACACAAATACAGAGCGACAAATTATCGCTAGCGGCTATGCGAATAAAGAAAAAAAGCTGCCTATCACCACAGATTCACGCTTCCACATTGCCTCACTAACTAAAATGTTTACAGCCGTAATCATATACCAGCTTATCGAAGAAGGTCATTTAACGTTAGACACTAAAGTAAGCCACATCCTCGATTCCAAGGTCTATGAGAAAATTGATAACTTTGGTGATGCTACCATAGAAATGCTGCTTGAACATAGCAGCGGCATGCCTGACTTTATTGGCAGTGCATTTGACGAAGCCGCTATTAATGCCAAGAACCATAATTGGAGCGCCGAAGAAGCGCTTAACTTTATTCAGGATACGCCTGCGCATTTTAAAGCAGGGTCTGAATATGCTTACAGCAGCACTGGCTATGTTTTATTAGGTGAAGTGATCAAACTTATTGAACAAGAAGACGATTTAAACAAAATATTCAAACGCCGCATTTTTGACCCCTGTGATATTCACAATACCTATTTCCCGCCGTCTACGCGCCCGCGCGCGTCACAACTTGCCCGCGGTTATGATATGATTGGTATACATATGCGTGATGTTAGCGACATTATGTGGGGTGAACGCCTGGCCGATGGCGGGCTTGTGTCCACCGCGGAGGATTTAGAGAAATTTCTAACCGCGCTGCTTATCGAAAAATCTCTTATTTCGCCTGAACATCTCTCCATAATGATGGATATTGATAAAACATTGCCCGACCACGCCCCAGGTGGGCGTGGCTTGATGTTATTAAACCACTATGACCATAGCGGTGCATATCCGCTTTATTACGGGCATTTTGGGTTATATTTGGGGTATCGTTCCGCGGCGTTTTATGCGCCTGATACGGGGGATATGATTATCATACTCGCCAATAGCGCAGATTTCCCAACACACACGATGTTAGAAAAACTCGGCATTCTTGCCCCATTAAAATAAATAAGCACATGATGGTTGGAAATGAGTATAGCGATATTCTTCGCGGCGCAAGAGCTCTACTTCTGGCACATATTGTGCAGCCGTATTATCAAGGCCAATCGCTGCGCGATCCCGCGGTAAAATATCGAGCAGCTTTCGGTTAATCAAAAAAGCATCGCCCATATAGTCTGTTACACCGTAACGCGCACTAATTTCCGCCATAGATGTCTGCCCAAAAGCCTGTGCAAGACGTAGCTGCGTTTGTTTAATGGCCTGTTTATTTGATTTCTGCTTAAGGGCGTCATAGGCCGTTAAGACTTCTCGCGCATAGGGAAGCGTTCGGCAAGCAAGCGCGTCTAACACATCATCACAATCATAATCCGCCGCAGCAAATATAATATGCGCACCATCCCCCTCAACGCGCACCATTTGTCCGCCATATTTCTGCGCTAGGTCATCCGCCACCTGGCGGGTTCTCTCAAGATGCTTTTGCCATTTATCAGAGCCCAAAGTTTGACGAAGCGCCGTTGAATTAGAGATATCATAGCTGCACAGCACGGCGGTTTTATTATTTGACTGCGCGCCATTTACGAATGCATTGGTAGCAATATCCGTTAAAATATTTTTGTTAGCTTGCGCTAAAAACTGTCCAACCTTGGAGCCCTGCATCAAGCTTTTCGCCTGCGCAGCCACTTGAGAAATCGGTAACACCAATTCATCATGCGGCGCTTTAAAAATCAGCTGTACTGCGAAGTCTTTATTAAGCGCCTTATTGTAACATAGCTGATCCATACGATATGCGCTTCGTGAACAATCAACTGTTTTGCGCATCGTAAAAACGCTGCCGATTGACGTGCCAATATGCGGAATACGCTGCGGATGGATTGTGTTAATAACAAAATCTTTATAATCCGGCTCTGCCGCGCGGCTAAAGCCTGTACTTAAAATATTGAATGAGCGTTCGTTAAATAAAGCCGCATTATTATGATAGAGGCTTGCACCCAATAGCTGAACATTTTGCGGAAGCTTCATAGCAGACCCATTCGCCACCAGACCATCAAGCGCGGCTTGCAATTTTTGCTTTTCTTTTATGCTTTCAGACATAACACCCCAAAATAAAATAAGCGTATAAAGTGAATTATACGCTTATCTAGCACAAAATATAAGAATATGTCAATTAAACCGCATCTGCCGTATTAATCACCGCATCCAAACGACGCGGCGTGGCACCAAGGGATGTAACCATATCCTCGATAAGGACAGATACAGCTTCCAATCGCACAGCATCGGTACAGCGCGCAACAAGGCTGACGCCTAATTTACCTTGTGCATAATAAGGATAACTGCCGATTTCCACATCGGCGTTATTGTCCTGTAATTCTGAGAGTTTTTCCGCAAGTACGCTTTCCGTTAATTCACATGTTACGGTTGTTGATAATATCGGTGCGCCCCCATGCAGGCTTGGCAGAATATGGGTTAGCATATCTTGCATAATGCGCGGGACACCTGCCATGACATGGACATTCTTAATAATGAAACCGGGGGCGCTCGTCACTTGGTTCGGGATCAATTTGGCACCGACAGGAATACGCGCCATACGTAAACGCGATTTTGTCAAACCTTCATCACCGTAATATGCGGTAAGCATTGCAACCGCGTCTTTGTTTTCTTCTAAAGCTACGCCGAATGCATCTGCCACATTATCCGCCGTAATATCATCATGCGTTGGACCGATACCGCCAGTGGTAAACACGTAATCATAAGCATCACTTAAATCACGTACCGCCGTTGAAATACGCGCCGGAATATCGGGCACCACACGAACTTCGCCCATCACAATACCTATTTCCGTCATGCGCTCCGCAATATACTGTATATTCTTATCCTGCGTGCGACCTGAAAGAATTTCATTCCCGATAATTAAAATCGCGGCAGTTTTGGCTGTATTTTCTGGCATAACATATCCATTTTCATTGTAATCTTAATTGGCTTCATGCTACATGGATACCATGCTAGGTCAAGATATAAAACACGCAACACCATACAAGCTTGGGCAAAAATCCTTATGGACGATTTTGCTCAGCCTTTGCCTATTATTTTCGACGGTAAGTTACGCAAACGTCCCACACCCGATCAAGCGCCCTAATGTGCCATTACAAAATTTCTATGATGAATGGGTCAATACACAGCGCGGGACGATACCTGACCTCAAACAATGGGCAGATACTTATTTTGATGCGCGTAGCAAAATTCGTTTTGATATCACAGCAAAAATACCTGCCCTACTTGATTATGATTTTCACAAAACCATAAAGGTCGATGCTAAGGATGCAGAAAAGCACCTTATTCAATGGCTAAACATACATAAACACAGCGCGTTAGATTATAAAATCATCACCGCACAGAGTGATGAAAACGGCACAGTTTCCGAAGTACAATATACCGCGCATGGCGTAACCGTCTTGCCCCAAGGGCGGCATAAGACCATACGCATGAAGACGGATTTAGACATTCTTTGCCATGACACATTAACGCCGCCGCCCATTAAAATCATTTCATCAAACTGTGAAATGCGCGCCGAAAGCATTCCATTAAAACAGCGCGGGCAATAGGCGGTTGTTTTTCACAATATTATCTTATATAAATTATGCAGAATAATTGAAGGAAGACTATGATTTACGCACAGCGACAAAAGAACCCAAACGGGATTGTTATTCACGAAGCATCTGATTATGAAGGCATGCGTGTTGCCGGTCAGCTCGCCGCCCAAACATTGGATATGATTACGCCACATGTTGTACCGGGTGTCACGACCGAAGAACTTGACCGCCTATGTCATGAGTTCATCTTGAAACATAACTCCGTGCCTGCGCCGCTTAATTATAAGGGCTTTCCAAAGTCAATATGCACATCGATCAACCATGTTATATGCCACGGCATTCCTGGCCCGAAAAAGTTACAAAATGGCGACATTGTTAATATTGATGTGACGGTTATTGTTGATGGCTGGCATGGTGATACATCACGCATGTTTACAGTTGGCGACAAAATATCCGTTAAAGCGCAGCGCCTATGTGATGTGACTTATGAATGTATGATGGCGGGCATTGAACAAGTTAAACCGGGCAATACTCTGGGTGACATTGGCGCGGCGATTGAAGAAATTGCGCATGCAAATCGTTTTTCTGTGGTTGAAGATTTCTGCGGTCACGGCCTTGGTCAAGTCTTCCACATGCCGCCATCTGTATTGCACTACGGCAAGCCCGGAACAGGCCTTATGTTAGAACCGGGCATGTTTTTCACCATTGAACCAATGATCAATACAGGCAAGAAAAGCAGCAAGATTTTGGCCGATGGCTGGACTGCTGTCACCAAAGACCGCGGCCTTTCGGCACAGTATGAACATTCCCTTGCCGTCACGGAAGACGGGTTTGAAATATTCACCCTATCGCCAAAAGGTTGGACAAAGCCGCCTTATAGCTAACGCTTAAAACTTACTTGGCAAGCGTCATTGTTGATGGCGTTTGCTGCTGTTCTTGGTGTTTTTGGTGTTTTTGGTAATCGTAAGATCCCAAATAATGATGCGTAATGACTTCCTCACCCTCATCGTTCTGTGGCGGCGCTTGATAATTGCTGTTTGCTGTAACTGTTAATGTCATTTTCTTCCCTCCGATAAAAAAAACAAAAAAGGCGCATGAGATTACGCGCCTTAACTATAAATATTAAAATTTGAATGCTTGATCTATGTTAACCTTAGGCAAACCTGTTTCAGGGTTAACTGCATCACCGCATGCATTGCGCTCCACAACACCATCACTATCATTTGCATCCACATGTGCACGGCGCATACCGCTTTCAAGCACAACTCGCTCTCCACAAAGTAAAGAATTATTATCTCGATCAGGGACTGTCATCGTATGATAGACATCACTAGATCCCATAAAACTATGGTTTACATTTGGTACTCTGAATATTTTTTGATCATTCCCCGCCATTTTCACTTCCTCCGTTTAAATTGCGATACGCATTAGCATTGCGTTGTGGTGTTGAGTCATCCAGTCATTGTGCGAAACGCTATCTGGGTGGCCTTGTTCATATGACTCTACCGCCAAATTATGGGCCATTTGAGCAAATGCGCTTAATTCACTTACTTTTACTTTTGTTGTTGTCTCTAACATTACCTGCGCCTCCGATACCTGCTTTTTTGATAGAGGCAAGAATAGCATTATGGAAAAATGTTTACAACAAAGAAAAACAAGCCATTGATTTATAATAAAAATGGCTTGTTTAAAACATCATTACAAAGTGAAAAATGGTGGATATTTATCGACTATCTTCTGAATTTTATCATAATCCGCAAAATTCGAGCGCTGATTATCTTTTGTTGTAAGGAAAAAGACATTCGGCATGTCTTTTCTTTCAAACATTGTAAAACGATCAAGTAGGGATTTATTTTCTGAAGCGTCTGAAAACGCGTTTAGGACTTCTTCTTTTAATGCCTCATTCGACATATCAACATTTACGGACCAAACCATGTCATACACCTTTTCTAACTATTACCAAATTTTAGTTAGACGGTTTTTTACCAAAGATTTTGCATAATGTCAACATATTTTATTTTTCTAATATTAAACCCTCTTGTAATTAGTTAACTGTTGAATATTATATGCCAATATATTCTGCGTAGATGGAAGCCTAGCATGAGCAACGAACAGGAACAACCAGCACCAAAACCGCACCATATGGGGCATCGTGACCGTTTGCGTCAACGCTTTGTCAAAGGCGGCACTGACTCTCTTGCGGATTATGAATTGTTGGAACTTTTGCTATTTATGTGCATCCCACGTCGCGATGTTAAGCCCCTTGCCAAAAATTTAATTAAAGACTTCGGCAGTTTTGCCGCCGTTCTTAATGCATCCATCCCCGACCTTGTGAAGGCGAGCGGCATTAGTGAAAATACAGCGATAGCCCTACACAGCGTCCGCGCCGCCGCGCATCATTTGCTGCAAGACAATATTACAGGTAAAGAGATCCTGTCCAACTGGGTACAGGTTATGGATTACGCCAAAGCAACCATGGCGCATGAGAAGAAAGAACATTTCCGTGTATTCTTCCTGAATAAGAAAAACGAGCTCATCGCTGATGAAGTGCAGCAAAGCGGTACGGTGGATCATACCCCTGCTTATCCGCGTGAAGTGATGAAACGTGCATTGGAATTAGGTGCAACGGCAATCATCCTGTGTCACAATCACCCAAGCGGTGATGCCACCCCCTCACCCGATGATATTGAAATGACCAACCGCATTGTCGATGCAGGGCGTCCATTTAATATTATCGTCCATGACCATATAATTGTGTCTAAGTCTGGCTGTAACTCCCTTCGCAATATGGACTTAATGTAATTCAATTGCTAATAATAAGCCTGATAATTGATTAATAAGGTAAGAGACATATGATTCCGCGTTACTCCCGCCCCGAAATGGCAAAGATTTGGGAACTTGAAAACAAATTCAACATCTGGCTAGAGATTGAAATGCTCGCCGCTGAGAAAATGGAAGATATCGGCCTTATTCCAGAAGGCGCAGGTAAAAACATTCGCGCGCATGGTAATTTCAGCGTTGACCGTATTCACCAAATTGAAAAAGAAGTTAAGCACGATGTTATTGCCTTCCTAACATCTGTAGCGGAACATGTCGGCGAAGATTCTCGTTTCATTCACCAAGGCATGACTTCATCGGACGTTATTGATACCGCCTTTGGCGTACAGCTAAAGCAGTCTGCTGATATTCTTATCAAAGACCTTGATGGCCTTATCAATGCGCTAAAACAGCGTGCGCAAGAACATAAAAACACTATTTGTATTGGGCGCAGCCACGGCATTCACGCCGAGCCGACCACATTCGGCCTAAAGCTTGCCGGTCATTATGCTGCGTTTAAGCGCGCTAAAGAGCGCATGATCCAAGCGCGTGATGAAATTGCCATTTGCGCAATGTCTGGCGCGGTTGGTACTTATGCCACGCTCGACCCACGCATCGAAGAACATGTCGCAAAAGAACTTGGCCTTAAGCAGGAAACTGTATCTACACAGATTATCCCGCGTGACCGTCATGCTATGTATTTTGCGACACTTGGCGTGATTGCATCTTCTATTGAAAATCTGGCTGTAGAGATCCGTCACCTACAACGCACCGAAATTCGTGAAGCTGAAGAATATTTCTCCGAAGGGCAAAAAGGCTCCTCCGCTATGCCGCATAAGCGTAATCCAATTCTGACAGAAAACCTAACAGGTTTGGCACGCAACATCCGTTCGTCGGTTACGCCCGCGCTTGAAAACGTTGCGCTATGGCATGAACGTGATATTTCACATTCATCAACTGAGCGCCTGATTGCACCAAATAGCTGTATTACGCTCGACTTCGCGCTTAGCCGTTTAACCGATGTTGTGAAGAATTTAGTTATCTACCCTGAGCGTATGAAAAAGAATTTGGACAGTATGGGCGGACTTGTATTCTCTCAACGCACATTACTTGCCCTTACCCAAGCCGGCATATCCCGTGAGAAAGCCTACCGCATCGTACAGCGTAACGCGATGAAGGTTTGGAACTGCGACGCTGCAAAATCCCTTAAAATGTATCTTAAAGAAGACGAAGAGGTCATGGAACTTCTTGATGAGGATGATCTAAAAGCGATTTTCGATTATAAATTCTACACCAAGAATATCGACTTCATATTTGAACGGACATTTGGGTAAGATAAGAAAAAGGCAGCGATTACGCTGCCTTTACTATTTGTCCTAAATATAACCACTCATCACCGACTTGTGCGTCTTTAAATGGGATAAGGACGACGCCATCTTCTGGCGCGGTGTAGCTTTCGCCATTTTCAAATTCTGCTATGACCTCGCCGCTTTTAACTGTGCTCATATGTTCTAATGGGCGCAGCGTGCCTTCGGCGGATTTAACAACGCGGTATTTGGCATGAACGGTCAGGCAATCTGGCGTTTGGCTAACTTGTCCATCTAATAATCCGAAATAATACAGCGTATTTAGAATGCATTCTTCTGCCACGCGGATGCTGTCTGGATCTTCATGTTGACCACATTCTACCGTGACAGATGCTTTACCAGCGATATGGGCACAATCTAATGTAGTGATATCGCCGCTATCTTCATACATTTCCGTCCAGCCTGTGAAAATGGTTTTAACGCCAAGGATTTCACAAATATCCTTCGCAACGTCATTCGGATAATCCAAAAATGCGAAGGATGCGCCGCTTGAGTGAATAGAATGTAAATCAAGCGTAAAATCATGCGCGCTGATTAGCGGCACTAACTGATTGGCCAGATATTCCTCATACTGGCTTGGTGCATCATGAATATGCATTATACGGTTTAGATTCACATCTATGTACCGTTGATGCGCTTTATAAGCCGCAGGGTTACTGATTGGAACAAACGTGACTTTACCCTTCTGCAACTTGAATGTGCTATTTTCAAACAGCGCAATAAGCTTTTCCATCGCGCGTGAACCGCATTTTTCATTGCCATGGATTGCACCAAGTATAAGGACAGATGCTCCGTCCATACCACTATCAAAACTATAAGACGTAATTTTATCCTGCATGATTTTCACCTTACAATTTTAAAACTTTATGATGGTTATAAAGTTTGGTGCCATCACTTTGGTCAAGACCTTCACTGACAATATCTACACCGTTTTTAACGAATAGCTGCCAACTGTAATGATTATGCTGGTCTGTTTCTGCCAAAGCATTATGACGATTGTCATTTGCAGCAACATCAAGCCACGCTTTAATTAGTTTGTCGCCGACCTTTAGTCCCCGAGATTCAGGATGCGCACCAACCCCTTGAATAACGCTTATACTTTCCACTGGCTCAGGTAAATCCATATCCGTCATACCTGTTTTAGGGTTTTGCGCATTCGGGTGAACGATTAAAGCCTGTCCGATAAGGTGCCCATTGGTCACAACGCCAATCGCCTTACTGCCTGAATTAAAATGCTTCTTGAAAAAGCTTTCATCTTTTTCTAGGAAATACCCTTCTTCGCCAGGCTCTAAAGCATCTAAAATCAACGCCTGAAAAATCAGCATGGTCTGTATATCATCACTCGTTAAGGCTACAATTTGGAAATCCAACTTTTGATTTTCGAACTGTCCCTTTTCAAGGATATCTTTATTTTGTATATCAATGTTAACCGTTTTATTCATTTTCTTCTCTCATCATCTACGAATTTTTCAAATAAAAAAACCTGTAAAGCTGCGATGCTAACGCTACAGGTAGCTGATATTCAATTCGTGATGTCGGATATAAAAAATACAACGAACGGCCGAACTGTGTATCAGCAGCTAATTCGTCGTCGGATAGAAGGCGCAGCAGAAGAACAAGCAGACATTGACATGCCGCCTAAGGAAATAATTTGTTCTGTGCCGTATATATTTATCATTCGCCTATAAAACCATAAAATCCCAATTTATTGCAAGAGAAAAATTAAGAAACGAATCCATTTAAACCTTACGTTGATTTTATAAGCTTAGCATTTAAAACCATTTTACAAAACGCCAATAAGTATTTTTTTACTCACAGATAACACATTGTTATTAATAGTATTTTTAAAAAAATCCACAATATAAAATAAAATTATTGAAATATAGATTTTAACGTGCTAACTTCGCAAAATTGAAAGTTTTATAACTATAAATTAAACAGGGACTAATCATGAATGATAACGAGAAAGCACCCAGCGTGCTCAGAAGTTGTGTAAACGTTTTCAACAAAGTTGCAAAGTATACAACAGCCAGCTTAGCTGCGGCATTTACCGTAGCCGCATTAACAGTATCTTCTGTTTACACATTCGGTAATGATTTAAATGTCGGCACAGAAAGCTTCCGTGATTATGGTGAGCGTATAGAGATGCCAAAAGACATTATGGCTGATGTCCCTAATACAGACGTTATTCGTGTTTATGATGAAGGTGTCAGTGGTTACTTATATAAAGTAGGTCAGTATACAAATTGGGAAGTTCATTCCGCAATTTCTGATGCTGATTATGACGCAAAAGTTGAAGCACAAGATAAAGACGCTACAGCTGGCATATTGACGCGCGCTGGCATTTGGATAACAACTGGCATACCTAGCTTTATCAAAAACTCTGTTACTGTTAAAGATCAACATTTTTCAGAGCATCCGCTAAATGCATATGCACTTACACTGCCAAACGAAGCTGTGTGTCACATTAATGCCCCTAAACGTATTGAAGACATGGCAGATTTCGCTTACTTGATGACCGGCATATACCCAGGATATATGACCCAATATCAAGGCGTTGAAACAATTGACCTTCGCACACCAGTTATGCTGCACGAAGCATCACATTGTAACAATTACCCTGATGCACGTTCACTACATGATTTGTACTCTCCGGTATACACATTAAAAGGTGAAGCAAGTGCCGATAGCGAAATGTACGCGACGTTGAATAAGCATTTCAACGATACAAGCTTCTCTGACTATTGGTATCACGTTCGTGCGGTTAGCGCGCTTTCTAAGCCATGGAGCTTTGGTGCGAGCCATTCAACATCACCGATTGCGAAATCACCGTTAAATGACGGCAAAGAGTTTTCTGAAGAAGATATTTACGCCGCTTATGTACACTTGAACGTTTTAATTAAAGACATGCAAGCTGACATTCACCCTTACTTTGGTTTCTTCCCAAGCACAGGTCAGGATATCTACTTCCTTGATACATACGTAAAAGTATACCAAATCCTAAACAGTGGTAAGTTTGATATTACGGATGCCGCGCGTCGCGCAGGTGAACTTTACCTTGACGGTGTTCAATATCTAGTTCCAGATGTGAAAAATATCGATCACTCTAAAATTCCATTGGATATCGAACGTAAAGTTGCACCTAAAGAGCCAGAATCTCTAGTTGATAAAGGCCTAAAAGTGTTAGGCTTAAGTTAAACTGAGCTGTACAGAACATAAAAAAAGGCGCTTAGACAGGCGCCTTTTTTTATCTTAATGCTGCACTACACGTTAAAGCGGAATAAAATCACATCACCATCTTTTACGATGTAATCTTTACCTTCTTGACGCATTTTTCCGGATTCTTTAGCCCCGCCCTCGCCGTTACAGGCAATGTAATCATCAAAAGCAATAACTTCAGCCTTAATGAAGCCACGTTGGAAGTCTGTGTGAATTACGCCTGCAGCTTGTGGAGCGCTGTCACCTTTATGGATGGTCCATGCACGCGCCTCTTTAGGGCCTGCGGTAAAATAGGTTTGTAGGCTAAGGAGATCAAAACCCGCACGGATGATCTTGTTCAAGCCGGGTTCATCAAGCCCCATATCAGAAAGGAACTCGGCTTTTTCTTCATCTGTTTCAAGCTGCGCAATTTCTGATTCAATCGCGGCGCAAATTACAACGCTATTAGCCTCTTTTTCCTTTGCCATGGCTGCGACTTTTTCGCTCCATGCGTTACCCGTTGCGGCCTCTTCCTCAGACACATTACAAACATAAAGCACTGGCTTCATGGTCATCAGGCCAAGCTGTTTAGAGAAAACATCCAGATCATCAGGTACATCTGCCTTACGCGCAGGCTCACCATCTTCTAAAATTTTCTTCACAGATTCCATGAACGCCAATTGCGCTTTGGTTTCAGAATCGCCTGATTTCGCCTTACGCGCCATGTTGGTGATTTGCTTTTCAACGCTTTCTAAATCAGCAAGCAATAATTCCGTTTCAATAATCTCGCTATCACGGATTGGGTCAACGCTGCCCTCAACATGTGTGATGTCTTCATCTTCAAAACAGCGCAGCACATATATAATCGCATCAGTTTCACGGATATTGGCAAGGAATTGGTTACCAAGCCCCTCGCCTTTACTTGCGCCCTTTACAAGGCCTGCAATATCAACAAATTCAAGCTGTGCAGGAATAACGCTTGCTGAGCCCGCCACTGTTGCAAGTTTATTAAGGCGTGGGTCAGGAATACCGACACGCCCAACATTTGGTTCAATCGTACAGAACGGATAATTTGCCGCCTGCGCCGCAGCCGTTGCTGTTAACGCATTAAATAGTGTTGATTTTCCAACATTCGGCAAGCCGACAATACCACAGTTAAAACCCATAAATTCACCTTATAGTTACGTTATTTCATATCCAGAGCGACATTGCTCATAAAGCGCTCATGATTGCCGTTTAGAATTAAGCCAAAATGGTCACTCTGTACAGCCAAAATTTTCTCCAGCCAGCCTTCGCGCTCAGCTTTTGCAAAATCACTTAACACATAACCATGCACACGGTCTTTGTGTCCCGGATGACCTATGCCCATACGCACGCGCCAATAATCTTTATTGGGCAGGCAGCGGTCGAGAGATTTAAGCCCATTATGCCCACCTGTACCGCCGCCTTTTTTGACACGAAGTTTTGATCGTTCCAAATCTAGCTCGTCATGTATGACACATATGTTTTCAGGCGGGACTTTATAAAATTTCGTTGCCTCCTGCGCACTACGCCCAGATTCATTCATATAAGTTTCAGGTTTAAGCAGCAGGACTTTTTCACCGTCAATTTGCCCTTCGCTAATTTGTCCCTGAAACTTTTTCTTCCATGGCGAGAAGCTGTAATCATAAGCAAGCGTATCCACAGCCATAAAGCCAATATTATGACGGTTTTTTTCGTATTTTTGCCCAGGGTTACCCAAACCAATTATCAGCCACATAACTTACCTCTTAAATTAAAAAAGCAGGACTTATTATATAACAGCCCTGCTTTTATAAAATCTATAATCGAATAAAACAAATTATTCTTCGCTTGCTTCCTCAGCTGCTTCTTCGCCTTCTTCGCCTTCTTCACCTGATGCTTCTTCTTCGCCTTCAGCAGCGCCGCCAGCAGCAGATGCCATCGCACGAGATGCAACAAGTGTCATGATTGTGTAATCACGTTCTGTGTCTGCAAACTCTGAACCCTCAGGAAGATGTGCATTTGAGTAACGCGCTGTATCACCAATATCAAGACCAGCCAAGCTAACTTCGATTTCAGAAGGAATGCTTTTCGCAGAACATAGAAGGTCAATTGTGTGACGAACCATGTTCAATACGGCTTTACGCTCAATACCAGGGCTAAGCTCTTGATCCACGAACTTAACAGGTACAGAAACAACGATTTTTGTTTTATCTGTAACACGTAGAAAGTCCACGTGCATGACTTTATCACTTACAGGGTGTGTTTGAACATCACGTGCAAGTACAACTTCTTTTTTGCCTGCAACGTCAACTTCACAAAGCTTTGTGAAGATACCACCCTTGTGGTATTCGATTGTTATATCATGTGCAGATATTGAAATCGGTGCAGGCTCTTTTTTACCGCCGTAAATAACAGCTGGTATCTTGTCTTCACGACGTAGAGCGCGTGCGACCCCCTTACCGGCACGGTCTCTTGCTTCAGCAGCAAGTGCGTAGTTTGTTGTTACCATAGTCTTTTCCTTTATTGCTTTGGTTACATTTTGCTTCTCCTCTATACCTCCAGGGGGGACAATAGGATCGTAGAAGCCGTGTGAATAAACAGCATTTGCACCTAAAAATCAAGCATTAAATGCATATCAACATTATACAAAACCACATAAATTTGACATGTCTTTCGTAAATACGTTACCCTTTTAAACTATAGAGCGGAAATAAGAGGAAAAATATAATGTCCACGACAGAAAAAATTTATAAAATTGACGGGCTAGATAATGTGTTCGTTGTTACCAATCAATCCCTACCTACCCCTTCTCGTGCAAATGGTATAAGCCGTAGCTTTTCTATTAATGCCGCACTGCGCGCTGAAGAAAAATGGCCTATGCTGCTAACTAAAGATGATTTGAGCGCCACGCAGCTTAAACAGTCCGAGCAGGCTGAAACATTAAATGCCTATGGCGCATCTGGCATACAAATTAACTTTGAAGTGAATAGCGGCATAATTGAAGTGCAAGACAAGAACAAAATCAAAAGCGTTCCATTTTATCTGGGCACAATCGGCCAGCAAAATTTCACAAAACTAAATAACGCACCCGCGGTGAAGTTTAGCTAGTTTAATCATAACAACTACGTCTATTCGATGTAGAAACCATTTATCCCTAGATTCCGCAGAACATTTTGACGGAACGACGAATTAATACGGCTAACGCGCCCGTGTACATATGTATTTTTATCGGGCATTACCTTCTTAATTTCTTTGGCTAATCTGTAAGCGCGCTGTTCAGGTATAGTTAAAGCATAACTATATTGACGATGCTGAAAATGCTTTATCAGATACTCATCTGAAGTTCTCATTTTATATATAGTCAGTATTAGTCTATATTGTTCTTGTAAGTTATTAAGATTATCTAGCTGATCAAAGTTATATGTCTGAAAAATAAAATTTCGCTGAACAACATCTTTTGGCACGCTATCTATAAAAATAGTGAAGAAAACCTCAAAATCATTTTTGGTATCTGTAATAATTTGTGCATCTTTATGAATGTCCAACCACAACAGTAAATCATCCAAACCCATGCGCGTAAGGCCAGTTTCTGTTCTAACCGAAAGATACTCTTGAGCTGTCATGTCACCCTTAAAAGGATCATGCCCTAACACTATTTTATTATCCGTAGTGACAAGAAAATCAATTTCAAATACCCTACGTCCTTTATTATAGTTGGCATCTAGAGCTTCTAAACTATTGGAGTACGCAATATCATTATATGCGCCGCCCGCATGTGCGATATCAAGACAGCATCCATCCGCATCAAATGTATTGTGCGTACGTTGTGTTATATTAGTGACATAAAAACGATCTAGACTGTGAACAACCATCTTGCACAAAGAGGCGTCACAGGCACTTTTAGATAAGACCAGCAAAAAATAAGGTGCAGATACATATAAAAACACAAAAATACATACTAAAATAAAAAACGTTTTATATCGTTTCAGTATGTTATACATGAATGACTATTTAGTTAAACAAAACCGAAATTGAACGGTCTTCATGAATACGTTTAATTGCTTCGGCCATGAGTGGTGCGACGGATAGTTGACGGATTTTCTCTGATTTCTTTATTTCTTCTGTGGCTTGGATGGTGTTACTGACGACCAAGCTTGATAAACCAGATTTTTCGATACGATCAACCGCAGGGCCAGACAATACGCCATGCACGACATAGGCATGTGCTTCAGCCGCGCCCTTCGCTATTAACGCATCAGCAGCATTACAAAGTGTACCTGCCGTGTCGATGATATCATCAACCATAACGCATTTCTTGCCTTTGATGTCCCCGATAACATTCATTACTTCCGAAACATTGGCATGTTCGCGGCGCTTATCAATAATGGCAAGTGACGCGCCTAGGCGTTTCGCATAGGCACGCGCACGAACTACACCGCCCACATCTGGGCTGACGATGCAAACATCTTCGCCGCGTCCATGCTGCGTTTCCATGTCAGGGATAAAGACTGGTGAACACATGAGATTATCCGTTGGGATATCAAAGAACCCTTGGATTTGCCCCGCGTGCAAGTCCATAGCCAATACACGGTTTGCACCAGCGCATGTGATTAAGTTCGCCACTAATTTTGCAGAAATTGGCGAGCGCGCCGATGTTTTTCGGTCTTGGCGAGCATAGCCGTAATATGGGATAACGGCCGTAATACGCTTAGCTGAACTGCGACGCAGCGCATCAATAATCACCAATAATTCCATCAAATTATCATTCGCCGGAAATGATGTTGATTGAATAACAAAGGCATCTTCTCCGCGGATATTTTCATTTATTTCAACGAAAATTTCATTATCCGAAAACCGTTTAATTGTTGAGTTTGTAAGGGGAATACCGATTTCATCGGCAATTGACTGAGAAAGGCTAAGGTTGGAATTACCAGCGATCAGTTTCATTGTATTGGCCTGTATGTCTATGTCCGCGCAAAAATAATAATGCAGATATTACGCATATATTAGAAAAATTCAACCCAAGAATCAGAAAAGCCCTGCATAACGCAGAGCTTTTTTTGCAAATTAAATGTAATTCATATTTCCTATGGCTGTCCGAATGGTTTCACAACATTTTGTGTCGCGCGGGTTGGATCACCTTCTGGAATAATTACTGCATCCGATGCGGAAAGATTACCATTCACATCTGGTGTTTTCATGTTATACGGGTCTAGCCCCGTTGCTTCTGGTGTACCACCATTTTCAAACGCCCCAACTAAACTCATATTAAAACTCCTTGTTTCCTATTCCTCATAACTAAAACTTATAATAGCGCCGAATTGTAAAGATAACCTTAACATAAAATCGCTTTATTCAACGCGACCACCTATTAGCGCTTCACGCTGCATAGATGCCCCAAATTCATTATAAAATTTAAGCGCAACAACTGTTACAGCCATCACCGTAGAAATACTGTTCCAAAACACAATTGAATATACAGGCGCCATTAAACCATAAGCGACCCAAAGCATACCTGCCAAAACGCCCATTAAATATTTACTATATGATAAAGCTGCCGTTTCTTTTGTTTTAAGAATTTTTATAATTTGCGGGAGACAGCCGCCCACCCCTAATGTTGATGCTAAAAATGCGATAATTTCTAATTCCATGTAACTTCACTCCACCTTTTATAGATGCAAGCATAAATTACGCGGGTTAATATTATCTTATCATGATAACACTTGCTTGGCGGCCATAATCATTTAAGCCTTCATGGGTAGCGCGGCGGTAGGAGAAGAAGTCTTCGGCGCGGGCATAAGTATCTAAGCCAGTATCGAAAACCTGCCGCACACCCGCTTTTGCAAGGCGCGCCATAACATAGGCCGGCAAATCAAATAACAATTTATCATCATGCTGACCTTCGCTGAAGAGCCGCTCTGCGGCTTCATCCTGTTCTAAAAAAGGCGTAGCGAAGTCGATACTGACTTCATAGCTTTTCTTTTGAATGCATGGGCCAATGCACGCTTGTACGCTCGTCAAATCAGCCTCTAGATGCTGCATCGCTGATAAAGTTGATTCAATATTGCCTTTGAGCGCTCCACCCCACCCGGCATGCGCCGCGCCGATTACAGGGGCGCCATTTTGTTTGCGCGCAGAAAATAATACAGGCACACAATCCGCTGTCATCACGGCAATCGGCATGTTTGGTTTATCTGTAACGAGGGCATCGGCATCTGGCGCTTCATCGGCGCTATCATATTCATCACTAACGACCAAACAATCACGCCCATGCACTTGCTTCACCGTATATATATCCATTAAATCGCGCTGCATTTGTGACGCTATACGGCGGCGATTTTCACGGATATTAGCTTCGGCGTCGCCAGATTGAAAACTAACATTGAGCGTATTGTATGGCTGAGGGCTACCCCCGCCATTCTTACCGAAAAAGCCATAGGTGAATGCACCATCATCCGCTTTAAATTGCGGATACTCTATTTTCGCTAAAGTGTTCATAGGATTGGCACGCCTTTATCGTTATAAGTGAATGCAACAACTTTAAATAAATCACCCATTTGGTCAGCGTCTGTCAAACGCTTATAGGCATTATAAATATCCTCGGCTTTATCACCTGCATTTTGGACAAGGTTCTGCGCGCGGTGACCAATGCCAATATGATGCAAAAAATCCCCCTGCGTCATTGTTCCAAAACCCGCGGCGCCCGCCGCTTCTGCGACCTGTTTGGTGCGGAAGAAATCTACATGTGATGTTAAATCCGCATGGCCAGATTTTTTCAAAGCCTCGACAAAGCCATGGTCGCGCATGGCCTGAAACGTATCGCCCTTTGCATTTGGCACATCATGTCCATAATCAATAAATAATGCCGCCCCATTATTCTTTTTGATGACTGCACAGACATCACGTATATAAGCATCACGCTCTGGCGAAATTTCAACTAAGTCATTTAACGCGGGCGTGTCCGTGCGCTCTTCTATTAAGACCTTAAGCAGCGGTGATACGGGTATTAAACCATATTGCAACTGGCCATCATCACTTAAACCGACCGCACGTTCCATCCAGCCTTTTTCCGTGAATGTACATTGATGAATAGGGAGCGCATCTAA
Source organism: Alphaproteobacteria bacterium (assembly GCA_002690045.1). Lineage (GTDB taxonomy): Bacteria > Pseudomonadota > Alphaproteobacteria > Micavibrionales > Micavibrionaceae > UBA2705. Next base: position 260,401 of record NZDE01000011.1, read on the forward strand.
AAATTCATTGCCAATAACAACGCTCATAGCGTCATCTGCGGCAAATTCATTTAAGTGTTCCGCCCATGTTACATCACCTGAAAAGCCTGATGCGTTAATGGCATCACGCTGCTTATCCCTTAAGGTCGGGCTTTTTTCTACGAAGGTGATTGTTAACGCCTGATGCAGCCCTGCAACGTTGCGCGTACCGCGCAGTAAATCCGCCATTAACGTGCCGCGGCCTGGGCCAAGCTCAATAAGGTTTAAACGCTTAGGTGATCCGCAATTCTGCCAATAAAGGGCGAGCCACAAGCCAATCATTTCCCCGAACATTTGTGAGACTTCTGGCGCGGTGACAAAATCCCCCGCCCCGCCGAACGGGTCGCGCGTCACATAATAACCGTATTGCGGATGCGTTAAACAAAGCTCCATATAACGGGCTAAGTCCATTGGCCCATCATGGCGTATCATGTTTTTAATGATGTCCGTTAATTCACTCACGCGCGCGCCTTGCAAAATATTGCTAAAACTATCGCCGCCGCAACCATAGACGCGCTAAGGATCTGCCCCATAGAGAGAATATCCCAATAAAGGCCAAGCTGTGCATCTGGTTGGCGTACATATTCAACAAGGAAGCGGAAAATGCCATACCCCGCAAGAAACGCCGCAGCCAAAAGCCCCGGTATTTTTTGGACAGTTTTAAGACGTGCAAGCATGAATAATATAGCGAATAGCACCAAGCCTTCTAAGCCAGCCTCATAAAGCTGCGATGGGTGGCGTGGCTGATTGTCAACGAAGCCAAAGATCATGCCCCAATCCGCCCCCGTAGGGCGGCCATATAATTCGCCATTAATAAAGTTTGCCATGCGGCCAAAAAACAAGCCTATCGGCGCCGCGCAAGCAACAAAATCCGCAAGGCGTAGAACTGATAATTTTTTAAGCTTAGCGAATATCAGCATCGCCGCGCTCATCCCAAGCAAACCGCCATGGAAGGACATGCCCCCCTGCCAAATCTGCAAGGCCTGCATTGGGTTATCCGCATAATATGGTAGATTATAAAACAGCACATAACCAACGCGCCCACCAAGGACAACGCCAACCACTGCCCAGACAAGAAAATCATCAATAACGTCTTTGGTAAAAACCGCGCTGACATGCCAGTGTTTGGACAAATAAACAATATATTGCCACCCCAATATAAACCCTGTCAGATACGCCAAAGCGTACCAACGTACATCTAGGCCAAATACCGAAAAGGCGACCGGATCAATATCAGGAAAATTTATAATCATGGTTTATTCGTACTGATCTTTCGATGACAGATAGTTTTGCACGTAATCACGTATACCGTCTTCAAGCTCTGTAAATGGCTGATCATAGCCAACAGCGCGTAGTTTCGTCATATCCGCTTCTGTGAAATATTGATATTTGCCTTTTAACTGCTGTGGCATATCAATATAGTTGATTTTCTCTGGCTTGTTCGCTGCTTTGAAAACACTTACAGCCAAGTCTTTGAAGCTACGCGCTTTGCCTGTACCAACGTTGAATATGCCGTTTACATCTTTGTGGTCATACATCCAGAGCATCACATTGACACAGTCTTTCACGTAGACAAAGTCACGCAGCTGACCGCCATCACCATATTCAGGATGATCTGATTTAAACAATTTCGCCGCTGCGCCCGCCATAACTGGTTCAAACAATTTACACACGACAGACATTTGATCGCCTTTGTGGTATTCATTCGGGCCATATACGTTGAAGAACTTTAGGCCGACCCACTGCGGCGGCATTGGTTCATCAACCACGTTTTCTTTATCGTATACAAGGCGGGATACACGGCGGTCGAATACGTGCTTTGACCAACCGTATGGGTTTAATGGACGAAGCGCTTCCAAGCTTTCTGGGCGTTCGTCATCCTTGAACCCAAGTTCTCCATCGCCATAAGTTGCAGCAGACGACGCATAAATGAAACGTACATTGTTTTTACCACACCACTTCCACAAATTACGTGGCAAAGTGAAGTTGGTTTCAATGATTAAGTCCGCGTCTTTTTCCGTTGTCGAAGAAATCGCCCCCATATGGAAGATGGCTTCAACTTCGCCCTTATGCTGCTCCAGATATTCAAACAGGTTCTCTGGCTTAACAACATCACGTAGCGCGCGTTTTGATAAGTTCTTCCATTTGTCATCAGACCCCAGCCAATCGCAAACGACAATGTCGCCCACGCCCTTACGCTCTAATGCCGCGACTAAAACTGACCCAATAAAACCTGCACCGCCGGTGACAATAATCATTTGAAGACTCTCCTTGTTGAGATCAAAACTAAAATTCTGCCTGTAGTATAACCAAGATCGCCGCTTAATTGCTGCATGAAATACGCAGTTATGCACAGCGTATAACGGAGTCCAAAAATATATCTACACTATCCACAGATTTAATTTGCGGACTCCGCTTGCAAAGACTCGGCTTTCGATGGTAGGAGTCCATCATTCAATAAAAAAGACGGATGAGTACGAATATGCTGAACACAGATTCTAAGTTTCTGGATGGTGTTGCAAAGGCCGCAGGAAGCGCCGCCGGCATTGCCAACAGCCTACGCCAGCAAATCCAAGACGACCTACGTGGATGGCTTGAAGAACGCCTAAAACGTATGGATCTTGTCCGCCGTGATGAATTTGACCGTGTTGAAGCCATGTTGGTGAAAGCCCGTCAAGAACAAGACGAAATGCTCAAACGCATTGAAGCCTTAGAAAAAGGCAAAAAAGTTAAGAAATAACATTCAAAAGAGTAAAGAGTACAAGATGCACATTTTAGATGACGCCCAAAACCCAATTAACACAGTTGAAGAAATTCTTGCTGCACAAGGCTGGGATTTTGAACGTGTAAGTGACGACGAAGTCTTATTACAAATTTCCGGTGAGCATGGCAATTACGATATGCAGTTCACATGGCAGGAATCCGTTAGCGCCTTGCAAGTTTCTATCAAAATGGATATTGAATATAGCAAATATCAATATAGCGATGCGGCGTCAGTCATTGGTGCGATTAACAGTAAAATGTGGCTTGGTCACTTTGAATTGTCACAAGACCAACTTTGTCCAACATTCCGCTATGCCTGCTTCATGCGCGGCATGACCAGTTTTAACGGCGCGGATTATTTGGCTGACCTGATGGAAGTTGCCCTTGTTTCATGCGAAAAACATTACGCGCAGCTATATGCCGTTTTGCAAAAAGAAGACGAAGATGCCCGCCATATTTTCGGCGAAGAGAATTACAATCTGGCCTATCTTGCAACGGCAGGTAACGCCTAATCATCAAAGAGCAATATGAACAATAAACCCACAGCCGCAACATCAGATAAACTCAACATTACGCTGATTGGCTGTGGAAATATGGGCGGTGCGATGCTGCGTGGCTGGCTCAAAGCTGGCATTATCAACAAAGCATATATTTACACGCGCAGCGGCATTGCTGAAGACTTACAGCATAATGCCTATATCGAAAATTTTACCGACACAGCTACACTACAACAAAATCTAGGCGCAAGTGATTTGCTGACCCTTGCTGTCAAACCGCAAGGCATGGCCGCCCTGATGGATGAGATTGGCACGACCATCCCTAAAACCCTACCGGTTATGAGTGTGGCTGCAGGCTTATCACAAAACTTCTTTTCTAAATATATCGGGATGGATCATCCCTTCATCCGCGTTATGCCGAACACGCCATCCGCGATTGGCCGTGGGATGAGTGGCGCTTATGCAAGCCCATCCGTACATCCAACAAGTAAGGCGGCCGTCAATGCGCTGCTTTCCGCAATAGGCCATTATATTTGGGTTGAGGATGAGGCGCAGATAGATGCCGTCACCGCCGTGTCTGGCAGTGGCCCTGCGTATATCTTCCATTTTATCGAAGCCTTAACCGCTGCGGCCAAGTCCATTGGCTTTGATGATACAAGCGCAACCGCCCTTGCCCGCCAAACGGTGATTGGCGCCGCCGCCCTTGCCAATGCGCAGCCCGATATTGACGCCGCGACCTTACGCAAAAACGTAACAAGCCCCGGTGGCACAACCGAGGCTGGTTTAAAAGTTTTAATGGAACATGATCCTGTAAATTTAGAAGAACTTCTTACCGAAACAGTCAAAGCCGCAGAACAACGTGGAAAAGAGCTTGGCAAAGCTTAACGCTTAACATCGCTTTTTACATCTTATCAAAATCTGGACCGTTAGGCTTTTTAGGCTGACTTAAGTTCTTTTTATGCTCATCGCTCGCAACAGACAGAATTGCAGCAGGGACAGCAATCGGAGAAACGATAGCCGTTACTGTCAAACTAACTGGCATTGCAAAAAACGCACAAGCTTTTCCTAACTTCCCGCCTGAAAAGTGTTCAGACATCTCGCTATCCTGGAATGTCATGGTCTTCTTGACTTCTTCTGCTAACCCATTAGTAAATTCACCATCCTGCACTGCCCCCTTAAGCCTTTTCGCAACGTCAAAAGCGCATTTTAAATAGCTGTTACCATCAGCATCTTTTTTAAAACAATGTTTCATTATCCCTGTCCTCTTTACATTTGATCGTATTTGTTCTGCGGTGGTTTTTGTTCTTCGGCGTGCCTGTGTTTATCAATACCTTCGCACGTCCCTACCGTTGGTATTACAATCGGTGCTACAGCCGTCGCAGCAGGCAATATCAATGGCGCGAGCATCAAACCTAGAATACGATGCCCACGTTTTGCGCCATTAAGCCCACAAAAATCGCTCTCGCGCCCTTTGGCTAAATCAACAAATTCATCACCAAAACACTCTTTGTATATCCCCGCCATATTTACTGTTTCAGAAAATGTGCGTGACAAACAGTTTCTGCCCTCTTTATCTTTTTTGAATAGTCCTGCCATCTGGGTGCTCCCTTTTGTCCCTTATACATAATGCGTTTTACACAGCCGCTCCTATTATGTCAAGAGGGTGGTCAATTTTAGATTGACTCTCGCGGTTGAGAATGATTATTATTCATATCATTATAAAAAATAAAAGATTATCTAAACAGGGGACGTTATGCCATTTGATTGCAATTGCCACGGTATTAATTTTCAAAAAGAATTCGCAGATGCGGCGCAGACAAAATTGCGCGTTGAAGATGCGTTGGATAAAACGTTTTCAGACATTGGGCAGAGCGTCCCTGAAGATAAAACAGCGCTACGTGAAGCATTATTGGCCGATGGCGGTGCATTATACGAAGTCTTTTATGAACATCTGCTTGATTGCAAACCAGGCTGTATGCGCGCATGCACAAACACATTAATGTATATCTTATCCCATGCAGACACAGATATAGACGACAGTCAATTTACAGAGCTACGCAGCACAAAAATTCCTGATGACGTTGAAAACGCCGCAACTGAACGCCGTGAAATCGCGCGGCAGCGCCGACAAACCCCTTAACATTATCGACTAAGGGCACCAGCGGCCAATGGCTTGAAACGCGCCACGTAATATGGTGGTTTGCCTTCTTCTTTACCGCCATTCAATAATGGTGATTTATGTAGCTGATTGATTGTTACATAAAGGTAACCATCCGCGCCAAAAGAAAAACCATCCACCCATTGCAGACGATCATCCTGCAAATAAATGCTGTAATTACCATCCTTATCCATGACGCCAACCGCGTTATGTTCAAGATCACCCATATAGATATTTCCTGCCGCATCAATGGTCATACCATCACTTGCAGGTTTTTCACCTACAGGGACAAGCTTTTCAGCAAGCTGCTCATCACTCATTTCTTCGTCCAATAAGTGATAGGTACGGATTTTATAGACCATGCCTTCCCCCATTGGCGCTAAGTAAAACCAGCTGCGCAACGGTAGCAATGTAATGGGATTTAACCCTGCGTGAATTGGCTTGCCATCTTCTAACGTCAATTCTTTGCCATCGACTTTAACGGGCGTTTCAGTTGGCATAAAGGCTGGGTGAGAATCTAACAAACGGCGTGTATACCCTGTTAACTGCCCCATAGTCAAAATTGCCGGGCGCGCCGGCTTAGACAAATCCGCCTGCCCCATATCCGCGACATAGAAGTAACGCTTTGTCCAATCCACGCTTATATCTTGGAAAAAACTTTGCGGCGTTGTCACATGGTTCGGGATGTAATACGTATCCGCCAATATTTCATTCTTCATATCCCATGACAAAATTTTGGCTTGATGTTCAGGGCTGCCGACATCAAGAACAAACATTTCATCTTCAAATGTAACGGATATACCAATCGCGCCATTCATGCCCTTACCCTGCTTGTCTGGCTTCGTTGACCAGTCTTCATTTGGGTAAGGAATTGTTGTTCCATCACGTAGTAATTCAACGATGGCATATTTGTAATTATCAACGGGATGCGTCGTAAGAAAAATACGGTTATCTTGCGAAATAGCAATATTTGCTGGGCGGAATGGTAATTCCGCGACAATTTCCAACTCTGGCGGTTCAGTATTATTATAGGTGTATTTCTGCTCCATCAGCGATTCATCGTTCTGCTGAATCATTTGATCCATAGAAATATCCTGCTGCGCGGAGGCTGCCGGCACATAGAACAAAAGCGCGAATAACGTCAATAAAGTTGATATATATTTCATTAAAATCCCCTATGCACATTTTTAACTGCATATAAAAAGCTATGTTGCTTGCATGTTAAGGCAAGCTGTGGCACGAATAAAGCTTATTATTGACGCATAACAATTAACTTGGGAATACAATGCGAAAACTATTACAATTATTGGTTTGGAGTTTAATTATGACCGCAAGCAGCGTTGCACACGCAGATACAGATAAAGAAAACCTACTTTACCTTGACCTTGATTACGGCCGTGTCGAAATCAAACTACTTCCTGATATTGCCCCGAATCACGTGGCACGTATCAAGAAACTTACACGCGACGGGTTTTATGATGGCATCGTTTGGCACCGTGTAATTAGTGGCTTTATGGCACAAACAGGTGACCCAACAGGCACAGGTACAGGCGGTTCTGACATGCCAGACCTTAAAGCTGAATTTAGCGATTATAACTATGAGCGCGGTACAATTGGTATGGCGCGTACAGCGAATCCTGATTCAGCAAACTCACAATTCTTCATTTGCTTTGACGATTGCAGCTTCCTTAACGGTCAATACACTGTATGGGGTCAAGTTGTTGAGGGCATGAAATATGTCGACATGATCGAAAAAGGTGAGCCACCTGCAAGCCCTGATAAAATCATCAAGGCAAGCATTGCCGCAGACGCGCCATAATTTACGTGCTTTAAATACAGATGAATTTGAAAGGCCGGTTTCTTACTGGCCTTTTTTACTTTATACTTTCCGCACCAGATTTATTTAGGGAGGAAATCGCATGAATAAAGATCAAGACTGGTGGCGCGGCGCAGTTATTTATCAAATCTATCCACGCAGCTATTGTGATTCGTCTGGCAATGGCACAGGCGACCTTCCTGGCATTACCAGTAAAATGGATTATATCGCGTCACTAGGCGTTGATGCGATCTGGCTGTCCCCTTTTCAAAAATCCCCCATGCGCGACTTTGGTTATGATGTGTCTGATTATTGTGATGTTGATCCACTATTCGGGACATTGAAGGATTTTGATGACTTTGTTAACGCCGCACATAAACATGACATTAAAGTCATTATTGATATGGTGTTATCACATACATCTGACCAGCATGACTGGTTTAAAGAAAGCCGCCAGAACGCGACGAACCCGAAGGCGGATTGGTATGTCTGGCAAGACCCACAAAAAGATGGCACGCCGCCGAATAACTGGTTATCTGTCTTTGGTGGAAGTGCGTGGCAATATTGTTCGCATCGTGGGCAATACTACCTTCATAACTTCCTTGTTTCGCAGCCAGATTTAAACCTACACAATACAGATGTTCAAGATGCAGTTCTTGACGCCTGTGAATTTTGGTTGAAACGCGGCGTTGATGGGTTCCGCCTTGATGCGATTTCACATTTCTTCCATTCATTAGGGTTAGAAAACAACCCCGCGGCGGATCATAACTTATGCACCAACCAGTTGGAACATACTGACCCTTATACTATGCAGCTGCATAAATATGATAAAGATACGCAGAAAATCATGCCGTTTTTAAAACGCATCCGCCAGTTAATGGATAAATATGATGCCCGGATGACCGTTGGCGAAGTCAGCGAAGACGATTCCCTTGGCGCCGCGGCACGTTATACATATGGCACAGACATGCTCAATACATGTTACAACTTCTCTCACCTTGGTGGGCAGAGCAAGAAACTGACTGTTGACCTCATTGCTGACCCAATCAAAAAATATAACAGCATTGAATCGCGCGGTTGGCCTGCATGGGCATTCTGTAACCATGATGTTGTGCGCGTTGCATCCCGTTGGGGCCTACAAAATGACGGTGAAACTAATCCGCAATTTACCAAGATGTTGATCGCCCTTCTCACCTGCCTGCAAGGCACAGTATTTATTTATCAAGGTGAAGAGCTTGGCCTACCCGAAGCAGAGCTTGCCTTTGAGGACTTACAAGACCCTTGGGGTATTTATCTTTATCCAAAATGGCAAGGGCGTGATGGCTGCCGTACGCCAATGATATGGTCGAATGATGCCGAGACCAATTACGGTTTTTCATCACAGGCGGTTAAACCGTGGCTTCCCATTTCAGACAAGCATATTGGCAAAGATGCAGCGGCGCAGGATAAAGACGCCGATTCCGTTCTTAACTTCACCCGCGCATTCCTAAAACAACGCAAAGAAATGCCTGCATTGATTAAAGGTGATATTGAATTTGTTGATACGGGCAGTGAAACATTACTGGCGTTTACACGCAGCTATGAAGGTCAAACGATTAAATGTGTATTCAACCTTGCCAATCATACACAAACATTTGATGGACAAGACTTAGATGCCTTTGGAATGTATATAGACAAGGCGTAAGCTTAAGCGCCTATATTCTTGCTGACCTTTTCTTCACCTAGATCTGATGCATTATCATCTTCATCTTCAGCGATGACAAGGTCGTCATTGTCATGTTCGTGAATAGAATCAAACGACTCTTCACGACCGGCCAGTTCATTGAACTTATCTAGTTCTTCATCCTTAACGGTTAATGCTTCAGCAACGGTGAAAATCTTACGGATGATTTTATCCATACGCTCAAGGTTATCTAAAGGGTCTGGCGATTCTACGCGCAAATAGGCATCCGTTTCATCAAAGATAAATACAAAATTGGAGCGCTGCATATTTGATACAGTCTCTAGCGCCTTTAAACGTTCTGCGGTTAAGAATGTATCCAAACGGCCTGACACGCCAGCGCGGGCAAGTGGTTGCTCTTTCCATTTCATGTCTTTAGGCAGCGCCCATTTCTTCGGCAATGCTAAATTGGTCACAAATGGTGTAAAGTGACGGCTTGCGATAACACCTTCCGTTGGCATGTTTGGCTTTAACACAAACTGAATGATTGTACGAAATTGTACGCCGCGACCGTCTGGCATGCCCTGACGCTCCGAAAAAACCTGCAACAACAAACCTTTATACATCCCCTCAATATCAGGAGACTGCAGCAGCCTGTTTTTCCTTACCGTTAATTTGTTCTTTACAGCGAACGCTTTCCAAACAGATTTCTGCTTAAGCAAAATTGCGTAAGTCCAAAACGTCAAAACAATAATTGCGAGAGCAAGTACAAGCCAGATAATAAGCCAGAACACGTTGCATACCTTCCTTAGTTATAACCTTTGTTAAGGATAATTAGCCTTGCGCCAATTTGCAATGGATAAGTTGCAAAGCTGCCTTGTTCATTTCGCTTAAGCACAGGATAATACCAGACATGGCGAATTATATTTTAAAACGACTATTACTGCTTCTTCCTACATTGCTTGGCATTATGTTTGTCAGCTTTGTGATTATTCAATTTGTGCCTGGCGGCCCAGTTGAACGGATGATTGCTGAATTACAGGGGCATAACACAAGCGCGACAGCAAGTTTCGCGGGTGGCGGCGCAGGTGATGTCAGCAGCGCCGCAGGGCAAAGCGGCGGCAGCGCCAATGCATCGTCTTATAAAGGGGCACAAGGTTTAGACCCTGAATTCATCAAAGAATTAGAAGCCATGTACGGTTTTGATAAACCAGCTCATGAGCGATTTATATCCATGGTATTTAACTATTTACGCTTTGATTTAGGGACAAGTTATTATCGTGACATTGATGTGCTCGGCCTCGTTCTTGAAAAAATGCCTGTGTCTATATCACTCGGCCTATGGTCGACTTTGATTATTTATTTGGTATCGATTCCCCTTGGCATTAAAAAAGCCGTAAGAGACGGACAGGCTTTTGACATGTGGAGCAGTGCTTTCATATTTATTGGCTATGCGATTCCCTCCTTCATGTTTGCGATTCTTTTGATTATCTTATTTGCCGGTGGGCGCTACCTTGAATGGTTCCCACTGCGGGGGCTGGTATCCGACAATGCAGATGATATGAATTTCATACAATTGGCGCTTGATTACGCATGGCACATGGTTTTGCCAACGGCGGCTATGGTTATTAGCGGCTTTGCGAGTTTAACCATGCTGACCAAAAACTCATTCATGGACGAGATTAACAAACAATATGTGTTAACCGCCCGCGCCAAAGGGTTAAATGAAAAAGATGTGCTTTATAAGCATGTCTTCCGTAATGCTATGTTGATTGTTATTGCAGGTTTTCCTGCGGCCTTTGTATCCATTTTCTTTACAGGGTCATTGTTGATTGAGGTTATATTCTCCCTCGATGGGTTAGGCTTGCTTGGCTATGAGGCAATTATCAACCGTGATTACCCCGTTGTACTCGGTACACTTTACTTTTATGCGTTGATAGGCTTAGTGATGACGATCATCCGTGATGTCGTTTATGTCATGGTTGACCCGCGCATTGATTTTGAAGCCCGCGGTTAAGAGATAAAATACGCCATTTTCTTGAATAGCTTATCATCCTTCGACAAGCGGTTTTGCAGGATGATTGCCGATGTGTTTTGCATCAACAAATTGGCTTTCACGTAACGATCACCCCATGCGTCACGCGTGCGGTCTTCGTCATTATCAAATTCGATTAACCCTAAACACGCTTTCGCCATGCGCATGGCTGGGCGCATTTCACCATAGGCACCATCAATATGCAGACGCTGGCATATTTCCTGCGCCATTTTTTCGTTGGCAAGAATATATGAATAGATCTGCGCGCGCTTGCCTTCAGTTTTTTTAGAAAAATCAATCACATATGGCGCGTTATTTAATTCAGCGTTTAGCGTATCAAGCCCCACAGCAAATTCATCAATCAACTGCTTTAGATGCAGTGATGATACATAAAGTGCCCAACGGTTACGATTGATTTGTTTGGATAAATTTTTTGGCAGCGGTAATTCTAATGACGCGCGCGCAAAATCACTTTGCAGATTATCAAACTCATCCGGAAAAATAGATTTACTCTTTCCCATATTCATCCCTGTTTTTTCTTTGACCCTAGCAGAGCTAGACATAAAAATGCAATGAAATTAATTCTGAATGAAATTGTATATCATCTTGTCCTTCTTGTAGATGCTCCGTAAAATCAGCCCATGATTTTGTCACCAATTACACAGCGTAGACTTGCCCTTTTTAAGGCAAACAAACGGGGATATTACAGCTTCTGGCTGTTTATCGCACTCTTCATCATATGCTTGGGCGCGGAATTTATCGCTAATGATAAACCGTTACTTGTTAAATATGATGGCGGCTATTACTTCCCCATTGTCCATGAATACCCCGAAACGACATTTGGCGGTGACTTTGAAACGGAAACCGATTACCGCGATAGCTTTGCCATCGAACTTATAGAAGAAAAAGGTTGGATGATATGGCCGCCAGTCAAATTTTCCTACAACTCAATAAACTACGCTTTATCGCAGCCTGCCCCTGCCCCACCTGATACAACCAATATTCTGGGCACTGACGACCAAGGGCGTGATGTCTTCGCGCGGATGCTCTATGGCTTCCGTATATCGATTCTATTCGGCCTGATCCTGACAGTCGTCAGCTCGATCATCGGCATTATTGCAGGCGCATTTCAGGGCTATTATGGCGGAAAAACTGATTTAATCATGCAGCGTTTGATAGAGATTTGGTCATCTCTTCCTAGCCTTTATATCCTCATCATATTCTCCGCCATGTTTGTACCGGGTTTTTGGACCTTGCTGCTTATCCTGCTTCTTTTCTCATGGGTACGCTTGGTTGACCTTGTTCGTGCAGAGTTTTTACGGGCGCGTAATTTTGAATATGTGCGTGCAGCCAAGGCACTTGGTGTATCAAACCTAACCATTATGTATCGCCATGTCCTGCCCAATGCGATGGTCGCGACTTTGACATTCATGCCATTTATTTTGACCGATTCTATTGTGGCGCTCACAAGCCTTGATTTCCTTGGTCTTGGTATGCCGCCCGGTTCAGCCTCGATTGGCGAGCTTCTTAAACAAGGTAAAAACTATGTGAAAGAAGCACCATGGATTGGCATGACGGCTTTTGCATCCTTGGCGGTTATGTTGACCCTGCTCACCTTTATTGGTGAGGCTGTGCGTGATGCATTTGACCCACGTAAGAACATTCACTAGACAGATTTGCATTGACATAATTTGGAGATGTTGTCTATGTTAGCTGTACAGGGAAGATAAAAATGGATAAAGATAAAACCAATTTACTTATAATATCATTTGCATGCGCGGCCGTTTTGCCGCCGCTTGTTTATGATGATATAGCACTACACTTCCGTTCATCGCCTACTCCACATACCCAAACTAAAGAGCCCAAGTTCTGCGAAGGTGTTAGTGATGCGTTCCTGAAAATGCATGAAAAGAATCATGGACCACTCGATAAAACAAAAGACTGCCCATTTGTGCCCCTTAAACATCATAACATCCTAGACCGCGCCTTCCGATAAAAGCCCTTAATAACATTCCGCTCTATGCGGGTTATTATTGATAGCGCACTAATATCCCCCTATCATTTCACGCATGAGCACTGGACAAGAAAACATTTTACTGCAAATCAACGATCTATCCGTCACGTTCCGCAATGGGAAACAAGTTACGGATGCGGTTAAGCATGTCGACCTTTGTGTTAAAAAAGGTGAAACCCATGCTTTGGTAGGCGAATCTGGTTCAGGTAAGTCCGTCACAGCAATGGCGATGATGCGCCTTTTACCAGAATCTGCACATTTCCCAAATGGCGAAATTCTTTACAAAGGGCAAGATGTCTTAAACTTACCTGAAAAAGACATGCGCAAATTGCGCGGCGATGAAATTGGGATGATTTTTCAGGAGCCGTTAACGTCCCTCAATCCGCTCCACACAATTGAAAAACAAATTGGCGAAGTACTGAAACTGCACGCTAATATTGAAGGACAAGACTTATCAAACCGCGTCAAAGACCTGCTTGATATGGTGCAGCTTCCACGATTAAAAGACCGCATGAAGGCATACCCGCATGAGCTTTCTGGTGGGCAGCGTCAGCGCATTATGATTGCCATTGCTTTAGCCAATAAACCAGACCTGCTCATCGCGGATGAACCAACCACAGCGCTTGATGTCACCGTGCAGGCACAAATTCTTGACCTTCTTGACGACCTACAAACAGAACTTGGCATGGCGATGTTGATGATTACGCATGACTTGCCTGTTGTTCAAAAATATGCCGACCATGTCAGCGTTATGAAACACGGCAATATTGTCGAAAGCAATGATACCGAAAAATTATTTGCTGCACCAAAAGATGATTATACTAAGCGTTTAATTAACTCTATTCCGTCTGGTAGCGCCCCGCCGCGCGATGCACAATCCGACCATAGCCGCATCATTGATGCAAAAAACATGAAGGTTTATTTCCCGCTAAAGAAAAACATTTTCGGCAAACCGCTTAACTTTGTTAAGGCCGTAGATGATATAAGCTTTCACCTTGATCAAGGCGAGACACTCGGCATTGTTGGCGAATCTGGTTCAGGTAAAACGACGCTCGGCCTATCGGTGCTGCGCCTGATTAATTCTGAAGGCAATATCGTCTTTAGCGGTCAGGATATTAACGCCATAAACAAAAAGAAAATGCGCGCCCTGCGTGAAGACATGCAGATTGTTTTCCAAGATCCGTTTGGTTCACTTTCCCCACGTATGAGCGTCGGACAGATCATTGCCGAAGGCCTACTTGTGCATCAGCCTAATTTAGATAAAGCCGCCCGTGACGAAGCTGTCATTGCCGCTTTAAAAGAAGTCGAACTTGACCCTGATACGCGCCATCGCTTCCCGCATGAGTTTTCTGGCGGGCAGCGTCAGCGTATATCCATCGCCCGCGCCCTTGTATTAAAGCCAAAACTACTTGTGCTTGATGAGCCGACCTCCGCGCTGGATGTATCTATTCAGTCGCAAGTCATCGATCTACTGCGCAAGTTGCAACAGGCGCATAATCTGTCTTACATTTTTATTAGCCATGATTTACGCGTTGTACGCGCCCTATCCCACCGCATCATCGTCATGAAAAACGGTCAAGTCGTTGAAAGCGGCGATGCGCAGAACGTATTCGATAATCCGCAGGAAGAATATACGCAGAAACTGTTAAAGGCTGCGCTTTATTAAAGGTAACACCATTGCCGCCGTCGATGCCTCGGCACGATAGTCTAATTCATGATCCACCATGCGCGGCATATGGCGGCTTATGTTGCTTTTCACGTATGTGAGATACGCATCCATATCGGCTTCGCTATATTGTCCGCGTGTGTCAAATTCGCCAACTTCTTGGCGTGTCCAAATATTGTTTTCATAGCCGTGCGGAACCATGTGGAATACGTCTTGTTCAACATGAGAATCCATTGCGTGCAACATAGCGCGCGTTACGGCATTACAGTTTTGGCGACCATCATTGTGATAGGAAATTGGCGTATAAAATGTATCAAGATCGTTTATTTTACGTCCAAGGGCACAGGCATCCAACCACTCCGTCATAACTTCGTGTTTAGTGCCCGTCATAACCGTTTGCATGGTTTCCGCCAAATTTGTACGCCATGAACCATTGCTGTTTACAACCTTCAAACGCGGGAAATATGAATCAATTTTCCAATCACGGCAAACAGCTTCAAAATCTGCAAGTAGGTTCACTGAACTGGCGATAACCCCCATATAGCTCTGCGCGGACTGACCGTTGCGCATTAACTGGCTTGTTTCAGGGTAATATGTCGTGCCGTGTAATTCCGCGACAATTTCATTTTGTGGGTTAATCAAGGCTAAGAATGAATGGCAAGTGTCTTTGCCAAAAACCATACGGTCAACGGCCCCTAAATCCATATTTTGCTCGGCAAGAGCTATACGCCATGTATTTTCCATACCGCTAATATACACAACCGCACCTAATTATGTCAAGTTGACTTGTTGTTTAGGGTGAAAAAAATTTGCTTTCGGGCATAAGTTTCGTTAAACAAAGCCATCACATGCAAAAGGAATGAAGATATGAGCATTGAACAAAAACCTATACATGTCATTGGTGGCGGCCTAGCCGGTAGTGAAGCGGCGTGGCAAATTGCACAGATGGGCGTACCCGTTGTGCTGCATGAAATGCGCCCTGTACGTGAAACCGATGCCCATAAGACTGATGGCTTAGCTGAGCTTGTTTGTTCAAATTCATTCCGTTCTGATGATGCGGAATATAATGCCGTTGGCGTGCTACATGCGGAAATGCGTGCGCTTGGTTCGCTTATTATGCGTGAAGGTGACAAAGCCGCAGTTCCTGCGGGCGGCGCACTTGCCGTTGACCGTGACATTTTTTCAAATGGGGTGACGCAAGCGCTTGAAAGTCATCCGCTGATTACAATATCACGCGAAGAAATCACAGCATTGCCTAGTGAGGATATGGGGCGCGTCATTATTGCGACTGGGCCACTGACATCAAGCGCCCTTGCGGAATCTATACGTGCCGAAACAGGTGAAGATTCCCTTGCCTTCTTTGATGCGATTGCACCAATTGTAGATACAGATAGCATCAATATGGATGTCGCATGGTTCCAATCCCGCTACGACAAATCTGGCCCTGCAGGTACAGGCAAGGACTACATTAACTGCCCTATGAATAAAGAGCAGTATTACGCCTTTATTGATGCATTGTGTAATGCAGAATATCTCGACTTCAAAGACTGGGAAAAAGACACGCCCTATTTTGAAGGCTGTATGCCTGTGGAAGTCATGGCCTCACGCGGCGTGGAAACTTTACGCTTTGGCCCAATGAAGCCTGTTGGCCTAACAAACCCACATAAAGATAGCGAAGAACCCTATGCCGTTGTGCAGCTGCGTCAAGATAACGCGCTTGGTACACTTTACAATATGGTGGGCTTCCAAACAAAAATGAAATATGGCGAACAAGTGCGCGTTTTTAAAACCATCCCCGGTTTAGAAGATGCAAACTTTGCCCGTCTTGGCGGTCTGCACCGTAATACATTCATTAACTCACCGCGCCTACTTGACCAACAATTGCGCTTTAAAACTCGCCCGAACATACGCTTTGCTGGTCAAGTTACAGGCTGTGAAGGTTATGTTGAAAGCGCATCTGTGGGCTTGATCGCCGGACGTTTAGCCGCAGCAGAGCAGCTTGGCCTTAACTTTGAAACGCCACCACAAACAACAGCGCATGGTGCGCTGATCCACCACATTACAGGCGGCGCGGATGCCAAAACATTCCAGCCAATGAATGTTAACTTCGGCCTGATGGCGCATATGGACGTCCGTAACGAGCGTGGCAAATACGTCAAAGGCCGTGAAAAGAAAAAAGCCATGGCCGGCCGCGCATTAGAAGATATTCAAACATGGGCTGAAGCCAATAAGCTAAAACAAGCGGCTTAAAAAAAGGCCGCCATGCAAAACACATGGCGGCATTCCTATATATATCCATTAACAAGGAATTATAAATTAAGCAGCAACGCTTTCTGTTGCTTTCTTAACCGCTTTATTCACTTGGTCATTAATCGGTGCGAAGCTGTCTGTTGCAACTTTCACGCTGATTTCAGAAAGCTTTGTTGATGCAGAAACTATCGCGTCGAAGTTTTTCTTCGCAAGTTTGTTTTGTACATCTGTAAGCTCGTTAATATCTTTACAAGCGATAAGCGCTTTGAACGCTTCTTGGTTCTTATTCGCAATTTCTTGTGTAAGGGCTATTGCCTCTTGGTTGATCTGCTCAACACCTTTTGCCCAAATGTTCATAGACTTCTGCATCGCATCGAAAAGCTCTTTGCTGCCTGCAGTTGCGTCTTTAGTGAATTTATCGAAATCGTATGTTTTAGCTGTCATAATCGTCTCCATAAAATTGAATTCTGATTTTTGCGTTTTAACTTTTGCTTTTACTTTTTGTTCAGTGGTTTTACGCGTCGTAGTCGGCTTTTTCTTTTTCGCCTTACTTGGTGATTTTTTCACCGCCTTTACCGCCACTTTTTTTGTCTCAGCTTTCTTAGGCTCTTCCTTTTTTACAAGGGGCTGAACAACAGTGGAAGGTTCTTTCTTTTCAGGTTGGCTACTCTTTGCATCTTGCATAGTTGACCTCCTATTAATCAATAATGACTATAATAAATATTGCAGTAATTATAATCCGTATTTTTTGCATTGCAACAATTATATTGTGCCATGAGTCCATTTTCATGTCAAGATATTTTTGTGCGGTGCACAATGTGCTTGTTTTATGGCGCAGCAATGAAAATAGCTGACAGGAAAAACACAAATATGATAGAATCTAAAGAATAGATTATGTGTATAAGGGCGGATTTATTATTGCCGCTTCGCCATACAGATTCTACGATAAGCCTATCTGGGTAAAATGCTTTTTCTAAGAGACGATTTGTTTATGACACATATCACAAAACTCTTTAGCTCTTTGTTTATCATCGTTCTTTCGCTAACGATGGTGACGTTCCCTATTGCGTCAGCAGACGCCAAAGGAAACCCCAAATACGCGTCTATTGTTATAGATGCTGATACTGGCGCCATCCTCTCGCAGCGTTATGCTGACAAAAAACTACACCCTGCATCTTTAACAAAAGTTATGACGCTTATGCTGACTTTTGATGCGATTAAAGCTGGGAAAGTCAGCCTTTATGATCGCGTGGTCATTTCGCCTTACGCCGCGTCTATGGTACCTAGTAAGCTTGGCTTAAAACCTGGTGAAACGATACGCGTTAAGGATGCGATATATATATTAGTGACGAAATCAGCGAATGATATTGCGGTTGCTTTGGCCGAACATTTAGGGGGCACAGAATATAGTTTCGCAAAAATGATGACGTCGAAAGCGCGCAGTATAGGTATGGGCAGCACCACATTCAAAAATGCATCCGGCCTCCACCACAGCCGCCAAGTGAGTACCGCGCGTGACATGGCACGCATGGGGCGTTATCTTGTAAACAATTATCAATCTTACTATCATTATTTCTCTAAAAAGACCTTCCGTTACCGAGGCGTGACCTATAGGAATCACAATAAACTTATGCTGACCTACAAAGGTATGGACGGACTTAAGACTGGCTACACCGCAAAATCAGGTTTTAACTTAATCGCTTCGGCAACACGTGATGGTAACCGCGTAATAGGTGTTGTCTTTGGTGGGCGTAGTGGAAAAACACGAAATAATCATATGAAAGATATTCTTGATCGTGGCTTCTTAAAGATGGAAAAACTACATCTTGCACAGCTACGAAATATGCCTTTACCAAAAAGAAACCCCGCCGCTGTTTATGCCGCACTTAACAACAATAATGCATCGAGTAGTAACGCGATTAGCCCCGCAACTGGCCTAATGCAAACAGCATCCGCGGATGCAGGAACAGCGCAATCACTTTGGTCTGTGCAGATCGGTGCATTTAAAAGCCGTGTTAAAGTCGACAACCTGTTACAAGATGCCGTCAAGGTACTACCAAATGACTTAAATGGTGCATACCCAATTATCGCGCCACTCCGCACTGCGTCAAGCGGCTGGATGTTCCGCGCGCGTCTGGCGGGGCTTACACTTAGCCAAGCTGAAAGTGCCTGTAACTACTTCCGCGACTGTTTAATTGTTGCGCCGCGCCGATAACCCCATATAAAAATTACAGCAAATAAAAAGGCGCAATATATATTGCGCCTTAATAATATTTATTTTCAGTTCACTTAGAACGGCAAATCCATACCTGGCGGCAAACCCATGCCCTGCATTGCTTTTTGTGTTTCTTCCGTCATGATCGCATCAGCCTTACCGCGCGCATCGTTTACAGCAGCGGCAATTAAGTCTTCCATGACTTCAACTTCACTTGGGTCAACCAATGACGGGTCAACAGTCATTTTTGTAACCATACCGCGGCATGTCATTGTCACCTTTACAAGGCCGCCGCCCGCGCTGCCTTCTGCTTCCATCTGACCGACTGTTTCTTGCACTTCTTGCATTTTCTGCTGCATTTCTTGTGCTTGTTTCATCATTTTCTGAATATTCATCATTTGTGTTTAGTCCTCTGTCTCTTCGATAGGTTCAATAATATCCCGAATTTCTGTTCCGGGGAAAAGTTCTAATATTTTCGCAACAAAAGGCTGCGCCATAACGTCTTGCAAGCGCGCCTCAACGCGTTCAGTGGCAATTTGCGCCAATGTCTTCTGCCCTTTGGATAAATCCCCAATGGAAATCACCCAATCACGGTGCCCTGTTATACGGCGGAGCTCGGTCGTAATATCCCCAGCCAGTTTCTGCGAAACGTCTTCTTCTAACGCAATTTCCAAACGGCGGCCTTTTAAGGATATCAAATGCACATTGTGGTAAATCTGGCTTGCCAAGATCATCTTCTTGTTTTGCTCAAGCAGCGCGACGATATCTTCTAATGAATTGAGGTTGGCGTTCGCAACAGCCATAGGATCGTTTGCGGTTTGCGCCTTGGTCGCCGCGCGGGTTACGCCTTGCACATGGCTTGTTACGCGCCCTGCCCCGCCTGAATTTTCAGTTTTTTTTTGTGCGCTCATCTGTGTTGGATGCGTTGGCATTGCACCGCCAACATTACCTGCACCCATCGCCGTGCCACTATTCTTGAACTCTTCAAGCTGCTTTAACAGCTTATCTGGGTCCGGCAAGTTCGCGGCATAGACCAAACGAATAATAACCATTTCCAGTGCCGCCTGCGGGCGTGGCGCTTGCATCACATCTTGATGTCCCGCCAATAAAATTTGCCATGATTTTGCAAGGGCTGGCAAAGATAAATCCTGCGCGAGTTCTGCTGCGCGTTTCAATTCTGATTCTGGGAAGCGCCCTTTTAGGTTCGTGCTATCTTTTGCCGTATTTAGGCGCGTTAAGATATGCGAGATATCCAGCAGGTCTTGCATAACGACCATTGACTCTGCGCCTGCATTGTAAAGATCATCAAGAATGTCTAATGCTGTTTCTGTCTTACCGCGCACAGCCGCATCAAACAGGTCAAGAATATGAGACTGGTCTGCCAAACCGAGCATAGATTTCACTTGATCCGCTGTGACTTTACCTTCTGCCATAGAAATGGCTTGGTCTAGAATACTTAAACCATCACGTGCTGAACCATCAGCCGCGCGGGCAATCATCATCAAAGCTTCATCTTCGATTTCGGCAGCTTCTTTTTTGCAAATGTCCGTGAATAACTCAATGAGTGTATCTGGTTCAATACGGCGCAAGTCAAAACGCTGACAGCGCGAGAGAACCGTTACTGGTACTTTACGAATTTCAGTTGTCGCGAAAATGAACTTCACATGCTCAGGTGGTTCTTCCAAAGTTTTAAGCAGCGCGTTAAACGCTGACTTGGAAAGCATATGAACCTCATCGATGATGTATATTTTATAACGTGCTGAGCTTGGCGCATAACGCACGCTATCAAGAATTTCGCGGATATTTTCAACGCCCGTATTGGACGCCGCATCCATTTCAATAACATCTGGGTGACGGTCTTCGGCAATAGCGCGGCAGATATCACAATCATCTGTAGCGCCTGTTGTTGGGCCTGCCTTGCCATCTGCGCCTGTATAGTTCAGCGCCTTGGCGATGATCCGCGCCGTGGTCGTTTTACCTACACCGCGTACCCCCGTCAGCATAAATGCATGGGCAATACGGCCAGATTCAATGGCATTCTTTAACGTACGAACAAGCACGTCTTGACCACGCAGATCATCAAAATTCTGCGGGCGATATTTCCGCGCGAGGACGCGGTATTCTTCTTTTTTATCAGTGTTCGTTTCAGCCATGGCTATTTTCTACTAAGATTCGGTGTAAACCACAACGATTACCCGCGAAACACTACGAATCATCTGTGCAGAATTTATTTATTAAGTTTGGGGTTATCGAGCGGTATTGGCAATGGACGCTCAGCCGCCCGAGAAATAAGCGCTTCGCGGCGCTCTACTGGTGACCACAGGCGATACAGCAAACGCTGGATGCGGTCAACGTTATATGTCGCATGATCTTCTTTAGGTGCGGGTTTCTCTGGGGCATTTACAAACCCTAGATCTGCCCATGTGTAGAACACGTCCTTGCCCTCTTCAGGATTAACTTTCAACCCGTCTTTCATCCATTTCAGAATTGCCCAATTTCCAGCCTTATCAACGGCAGCAAATTCGATGCCATCATCGGTACTGCAGCCATCATTAACAAGCAACACACCCGACTTACTTTTTTTAAAACCACGTAAATGTGAATGTCCGAATACGATACCATCAAATTTACCTTTAAGTGCGGCGGCCTCTGCATTCTTTAAATTTGGCATGACGCGCTCTTCAATGACTTTAAAAGCACGTTTAAGACGCGCGGCTGCGCGGAAATCTTTTTTCAACTTGTCGACCGTCCAGCCGTCAAAGTCACCAAGCTTACCAATAATCAAATCGCCCGCTTTATAGGCTAAACCTTTTTCGGACTTATAAATATCAGGGTCAAACTCATCGCCATGAGTCACATAAAAACGTCGACCATTTGGGTCGACATAAACATGGTTTTCAACAAATTCAATTCCGAAAAGCGTTTTACCCGTCATTTGACGATGTATTAGACCGCTACTTAATATCTTGCCGCGCAGCGTCTCATCATGATTACCTGGCTCATAAAAAACCTTCGTTTCGCCTTCAGCTATACGCAGAATTTCGGCCATGCTTTGACGATGATATGGACCTAAATTATATTCGGCCTTATTGACCATATACCAGCCATCCACAATATCCCCCACCAAATGCATTTCACGCGTTTGGATATGGCTTAACATCTGATAAAGCATTTTTGCCTTACAATGTTTGGTACCAAAATGAATATCAGAAATAAAAAGCGTATCAAAAGCCAGTTTAGGCTGCGCGCCCAATGGATTTTGCAGATCAAGTTCAAACATTATTAGCCCTCCAAATGTGAACATGATTATTCTGCAGACAAGCTTATAGGATGCCCTTATGTGCGTTGCAACAAAAAAATTAGATCTGGAAAATATTTTTTCCGCTTTAGTTTATTTTAAGGCAAACTATATAGAGCGAAGCCTATAAACATAGGTGCGCGAGATATGGCGCAGAAATAAAATGAATGTAAGCTGAAAAAAGAAGGAAGACTGGACACGACCCGAAAAGCATCGCTGCGGCTGCTTCGTTTCCGACCTGACCGGATTCACAAAGTCTTCGCCCGCGCCAGCCTTCCCCGACTTATATAATGGGAAGACAGACAGAGATCAAGGATTAATTCAAAACTATGCGAATCCAACTACATTAGCTAATCATAGAATATGACTTTTTTTTGATTCGTTTTGATTCTCTCTCCCCTAAAAATTACATTTTAACTTTTAAAGAACATAGATTTTCCAAAAAACCGTATTACACGCATAACGAGTCGGGAAGAATCGTGTTTTTTATTATAAAATAACCAAAAGCTATATTTCTTTTTAATATGATCCTATGAATGTTTTACCGTATAGCCGTATTTTATTTTATGTGCTTCGCAGCAAAGCCAAGTCATAATAGGAAAAAGCTTAACTTTGCTTAATCATAAGTTATGATAATTTTAGTTAATATTTGCTGCACTTGCACAATCCACCAAGAGCGCAACCATTACGCGAATTGTGCGGCGCAAGACTTGCTATGCATTATATGCATACCCGTTATGTGCATTTTTTTCTGGACGCGGGAGCGCGATCCATTATATAACCCCACTCATCGGCGCCGAGGCGTCGGTACGGGCTCTCCTCCCAGAGCCCTAGCGTCTCCCAGACGTGAAACCTCCCTGTTCAACTCGCCGGGCCATGTGCCCGGTATTTTTTTGCCTAAATCAAAGCATAGATGCCCTGCCATTAAGCGCAGATCATTTTATTAGCAAGTCCTTGTTTTTTACTGTATAATTAAAGATGTATGAGTAAGAGTAATAAAAGAATAGTTGTTCTATTTACCTATGGCGGCGGACTACGCGGCCTTATCCCCGCACATATTATGGCGCGTATCGAATCCGTTACTGGTATGGCCATGGCCGATATGGTTGATATATTTTGCGGCCCATCAACAGCGTCCATATTAAATTCAGCATTAAATATGCCCCATCCACGCCAACCAGACCGTCCGCGTTTTTCTGCACGGCAAATGGTACGCTTTTATGAGCGCGAGGCCGCATATCTATTCCCGCCAGATTCTACGCGCGCATTTCGTGGGCTTATACATGACTTTAATAACCGCCTGATGAAAATTGGGCAGCTTGATCGCCTGTTAAAGCACGGGCATTATGATCCTGCACGATTGGGTCGCGCCTTACGCGCCTTATTTGGCAAACACAAATTAGAACACACATTATCATCACTTATCATTCCAGCTTATAATATTGAGGGTAATGCCCTGCACGCTATTCATGAGCTAGAAGAAACACCAGACGACCCAGTCCACACAAAAAACAATATTATTGATAATGGTGGCTATGCGATGTGGTTTAAAAACATTCGCATCCCAAATGCGCGCAATTTGCACCCTGTACCTGATATTGAATTATTCAACGCGGTTATGGGCAGTACAGCTGCGCCAACACTATTCCCATGTCACCGCTTTATACACAAACAACGTGAAGACAACCATTCATACCCTGTATCATTGATTGACGGCAGCATATTTGATAACCCGTGCATTAGCTATATGGGGGCAATTCGCCAGCACCTACCAGCTGATGCAGAAGTCGTAATGATATGTTTAGGTACGGGCTATACTAATAAATCTGTATCGCACCGTGATTGGAACAAATATGGCGCACTTGGTGTTGTTGATCCAAGCAACGACTTCCCACTAATTAATATTTTCTTCCACGCCCCAGAGTCTGCTTTGCTTGGTGCGTTTAAGGATGAATTATCGGATAATGTCTACGTCTTTAATAAATCACTGAATTCAGGCGATAATTTGCCTAGCTCTGCGCCAGATAACAGCTCAGCTGATAACATTAAGAAACTTCGCCACTTTGCCTATGACATTATGGATGAGAACGAGCGTAACTTTAATAAGATCTGTCATATTCTCGCCGAGAATGGCGAATCGCGCCTAAACCGCCGCAAACGCGGACGTTTATTCCACTTGTTTGGTGAATAATCAACCTGAGCGCAAATAATCAAGCGCCTCTTTCAAATTAAAAAGATAAAGCAAGTTTTTTAATGCTGCGCCACGTTCACT
Source organism: Alphaproteobacteria bacterium (assembly GCA_002690045.1). Taxonomy (GTDB): domain Bacteria; phylum Pseudomonadota; class Alphaproteobacteria; order Micavibrionales; family Micavibrionaceae; genus UBA2705. The sequence continues at coordinate 285,063 of NZDE01000011.1, forward strand.
CGATAGGCGCGGGTCTTTTTGGACAATCAACTGCGCTTCACTCCGCGCCATAGCAATGATATCCCCATGAACAGATAAATCAGCAAGCATATAATCTGGCAGACCGCTTTGACGTGTGCCGAGAATGTCCCCCGCTCCACGTAGGCGCATATCTTCTTCGGCGATAATAAAACCATCCTCTGTATCACGCATAATTTTCAGGCGCGCTTTACCTGTTTCAGATATCGGCTTCCCATATAAAAGGAAACAATGCGATTGCCGCTCCCCTCGCCCAACGCGGCCGCGCAATTGGTGCAGCTGTGCAAGGCCAAAACGTTCAGCATGTTCAATGACCATGATAGACGCGTTCGGCACGTTTACACCGACTTCGATCACCGTCGTGGCCACAAGGACATCTAAATCTCCCGCCGCAAATTTCTTCATCACCGCGTCTTTATCTTCCGCCTTCATGCGCCCATGCACAAGGCCGACGCGATCCCCCAAAACAGATTGTAACACATCGAAACGCTCTTCTGCCGCGGCAAGATCCATCACTTCAGATTCTTCTACCAGTGGGCAGACCCAATATATTTGCGCCTTTTCTTCACGAATTTGGCGGATCAATCCCGCAACCATGTCTTCAAGCTTATCTTTGGGCACTAATCGTGTATCCACGGGCTTACGCCCCGCAGGCTTTTCATCAATACGGCTGACATCCATGTCACCATAAGCGGTAAGCGCCAACGTCCGCGGTATCGGCGTTGCCGTCATGACCAGAACATCCGACACACCTTTTTGTGATAGCTTCAAACGTTGATGCACACCGAATCGGTGCTGCTCATCAATCACAGCAAGGCCTAAATCTTGGAATTCAACTTTATCTTGGAACAATGCATGCGTCCCGATAACGACTTGCGCTGCGCCATTTTTGACTTGCTGTAATAACAGCTCCTTGGCTTTACCTTTATCACGCCCTGTCAGCACAACATAGCGCACGCCCATTTCATCAAGCAGTGGCCCCAAACTTTCCGCATGCTGGCGCGCCAGAATTTCCGTTGGCGCCATTAACGCCGCCTGCATGCCGCATGCAACTGTGTTAAGCATTGCGGCGCAAGCCACCATAGTTTTACCGGATCCAACATCCCCCTGTACCAAGCGCACCATCGCCATGTTTGATGCCATATCCGCATCAATTTCGCCAATAACACGCTTTTGCGCGCCTGTAAGTTCAAATGGAATGGATGCCAAAAACTTATCACGTAACACAGAATCTTTGGGCTGAATGGCGCGTCCCTTGGCCTTTTGCTGTGCCTTACGAATTAAGGTCAGCGCCAATTGATGTGCAAGCATTTCATCATAGGCCAAGCGCAGACGCGCCTTACTATCTGGGGCAAGCATAGAGCGTGCCTTAGGATTGTGGCATGTCGCAAGCGCCTCTTTCCACCCCTGCCAGCCTCGTGACTTTAACACAGTTTGGTCTTGCCATTCAGGCAGCTCAGGTATTAAACGCAATGATGCCTGTACCGCTTTACGAAGAACCTTGTGCCCTAAGCCTTGCGTCATGGGGTAGACTGGTTCAACGGTATCAAAGGCTTCTGCGCTATCGCCCTTAGCAAAGAAATCAGGATGTGTAATTTGCGCGCGGCCACGGTAATAAACAAGTGTACCGCTAATCTCTTTTTCTTCCCCCATCGGGAAACTGCGTTTCAAATAATCCTCACGCGCATGGAAGAAAACCAAATCAAGCGCCGAATCCCCCGCAGTACAGTGGATGCGTGATGGTACACTGCGCTTACGGCTGATGGAATATTTATGGACTTTAGCCTTAACGATAACGACCTTACCGCTATCTGCCTCACGAAGCTGGTCAACCTCTATGCGTTCAACTACATCGCTCGGCAAGTGACAAAGCAAATCCCATATGCGCTCCCCTTCGCACAAACGCTCAAACAGCTTTGCATTGCGCGGGCCTACGCCTGGCAATGTTGTGACCGATCTGTATAACGGATCTAAAATAAACGGACGCTCTTGCGCCGCGGCTTTAAGCTGAGTATTGTGCATACATTAACAATACTAAAAAAATATAGATTGAGACAATGGATAATCGCCGTAAAAAGCTACTTTTCCGCTCTTGGCATCGTGGCACAAAGGAAATGGACATCATTTTGGGCAATTTTGCCGAAAAACATTTGGCTGCGCTTGATGATACGCAGCTTGATGCCTATGAAAGCCTGCTTGAAGTGCCTGACCCTGATATTTACAACTGGGTCACAGGCAAAAACACCCCGCCTGCAAATGAACCTTACAGCAACCTTGTCGAGAAAATTATTAATAACAAAGTCTATGAAGCATGATTACCATACAGGGTGATGAAATTCGTAAATTATGCATTAGTGACATGCATTTCACTTATCGGGATTTAACGAACCCTGATAAAGATATGACGCATATCTATAACGGTTTTGTCGATTATGCGCGTGGCAGCGATGCGCATATGGTGATTAATTATGGCGATACGATTTCATCAGAATATTTGTGGTATCTGCACAGCCTGTCGAGCAGTAGCCTGAGCGCCAATGTCGACCAAGCGGCGCGTGATAAATATGTGCAGCTTCTGACCGAACGCCGCCTACGCCGTGATAGCAGCAAGCCTGACCGTTTCCATTCCAACAGCTTCCTTATACAGCAATTTGCGCGCGCGTCAGGGCATCCGCACGCCTTAAGCCGCAGCGAAATTGAGCAGCAACTGCATGAAATTCGTAGCCATGACCGCGACCTGATTGATTTTATCATTCAGGCGCAGAATAAAAGTAACAAGCCTCTATTCATGCTGCATGGTAACCATGAATGCATTACCCTTTCCGAAAGCGAAATTGCAGGGCTATTTAACCGTGCGAGCGGTCATAAACATGTAAAACACACCACGCATCCATATGCGTTTTATCAGGATGTGGAATTGGTAAATGATGAACGTGATCCGATTGTCGTGCGTGAGGTTTTCTTTAATTCCAATATTCACAACCATGCCACAGGCGGCTTATCGCTCGGCCCGCATGATTTGGAATGGCTGCAAGACACACTGGCGGATGCTGATGGTCGCGCTGTGATCAATATGCATATCCCCCTTAATTTTGACCAAACGCCTGATGAAGACCCTTATTCCATCACGCGCACGTAAAAAGAATCCGATACAATTCGTAAAGCCATCGCCAAGGCTGGTAATGTCGCTCTTGTCGCATCTGGTCATATTCACCGCATCATGTTCAACCAGATTGACGGCGTGAATTATTTAACTATGCCATCCTTCCGTCACATTCCTGCGTTTATAGATCAAGACGGTCGAAAAGGTTTAAAAGATCCAACAGGTTATTTCCATGAATTGACGTTAGACTTTAATACGCTTACGGGGCAAATTGAGCGCAAACGCGTCATCCGCAATGCCGATGATAGCATTTCAATTAAGAGCGAACGTAAAGCGCGTCATGATTTTGCTCCGAAATCCCCACTACAATTTAAGCTTTAACGCACTGTAATAGCTGCCACATTAGTATTCATTTACATAAAAGTTGCAATTTGCTAGTTTTCAATGTATAACATGCCAAGCAAATAAAGGAGAGCATGATATGTTGCACGATCAATTTCGCATAGTTACACAGAAACTAAACACATTCTTTGAAAAGAGTTTAGACGACTTCAAAAAAACAGAAAGTTATAGCACATGCATGGGCGTGACTATGGCGTTTAGCGGCCTTGGCAATAGCTTCATGGCTGTAGCTAAAGATAATGGCATCACGCCAACAGAAAAACTAAACCGCGATATCTACGGCCTTGCCGCAACGGTTAAAGACCTTTCAGAACTTCTAGAAGGTCAACAAGGTATGGACGATGTTGACTTCCGCAAAGAGATTCAATTGACCGTCAACAAGCTTGCCGCAAACGGTATCGCTTAATAAATTTATGAGATTTCGGGCGTAAGGTTTACGCGGGCAACATTGCTGCGCAGACCTTGCGCCCTTCTGATAACAGTACATTAAACGTACGGCACGCCGCGCCTGTATTCATTAGCTCTGGCGTGATACCGTTTTTCTGTAAGAATGCTTTTAACTTAGGGTCAAGAAAAGCAAAATCCGCGCCCGTACCAATAAGTAAAACTTCAAAGTCATCTTTGGCAGCTAAAATCGGTGCGAAGTCTTCTTCCGTAAGCTGATTGATGTTTTCAGCCGCGCTCCAAGGCTTAACATCCGTAGGAAACACCATAACGCCGCCGCTAAAGTCTTCCCCACTCACCTTAAACTTGCCACCTTTATAGGCTTGAATAACCTTACTGTCAGATGATATGCGCGGGGTTACGTCCATAGTTTAAGCTTTCCCTACAGCTTCAACGCTTTCATCGTCTTTATCCGCGTCAGCACGAACGTTAAAGAACATAAGCACAGGTGATGCTACGAAGACTGATGAATATGTACCAATCAGAACGCCATATATAAGCGCATCGACAAAACCACGAATAACCTCACCACCAAATAAATACAGCGCGATCAAGGCAATAAGCGTCGTAACCGATGTCATTACCGTACGCGATAAGGTCGAATTAATCGCCATATTAAAGACCTCTGGTAGGGCTGTCTTTTTATATTTACGTAGAGTTTCGCGGATGCGGTCAAACACAACAACCGTATCGTTGATTGAATAACCTGCAATCATCAACAAAGCCGCAACCGTAGACAGGTCAAAGTCCATTTGCAAAATAGCGAACAAACCAATGGTCGCAATCGCATCATGAGCAAGCGCAATAATCGCAGCCACACCGAATTGCCACTCAAAGCGCATCCAGATATACACCATGATGCCGCCAAGCGAGAATATGATCGCAAGCAAGCCTGCTTTTTTTAACTCTTCACCGACTTGCGGGCCAACAAATTCCGTACGGCGCAGCTCATAGCCATCTGTAATATGTTCACTCAAAAACGTTTTGACTTTGTTAATCGCCGCCTCTTGCGCGTCTGGGCCGCCTTCTTGTTCAGGCATACGTATAAGTAAGTCCGTGTCTTCGCCGAATGTTTGTAATGACACATTGCCAAGCTCAAGGCTGTTCAACCCTTCACGCAAACCCGCTAGATCTTCGGCTTTTTGTGTTTGAATCTCAATGACCGTACCGCCAGTGAAGTCAATACCGAAGTTTAAGCCCTTGGTCGCAATCGAATATATTGAAAAGACGATCAATAGCGTCGACAGAACAAATGCAATTTTGCGTTTGCCGATCACATCTATATTCGTATTCTCAGAGATGAGCGATATACCTTTGAAAAACATGTTTTTTCCTACTCTTTTTAATTCTTTCACTCAGCTTATATCGGCAATTCTTTGCCCTTGGCGTTATTACCACGCTTCAGCCACAAAATAACCAATAAGCGCGTCACCATAATGGCCGAGAAGAACGATGTCGCAATACCAATCCCCAATGTCACAGCGAAACCCTTAACTGGCCCTGTACCAAAGGAATAAAGCAAAATAGCTGCAATTAAAGTTGTTACGTTCGAGTCGACAATTGTCGTCATCGCACGATTATAACCTGCGTCAATTGCCGCCATAACGGTTTTACCGCTACGTAGCTCTTCTTTAATACGTTCAAAAATCAACACATTCGCGTCAACAGCCATACCAATAGTCAAAACAATACCTGCAATACCTGGCAAGGTTAATGTCGCCTGTAAACCTGATAGAAGCGCAAAGATTAATGCCATATTCACAATCAATGCAATATCGGCAAAAATACCGAATGTCCCATAACTCAGCACCATAAAGGCAAGAACAAGCAGCATACCAACAATAGACGCCTTCTTACCTGCTTCAACAGAATCTGCCCCTAATGATGGGCCAACGCTTCGTTCTTCAACAACATAAAGCTCAGTTGGAAGCGCACCCGCACGCAGCAATAGCGCTAATTGAGAAACTTCCTCAACCGAGAAACGCCCAGAGATTTGCGCCGAACCGCCACAGATTGGCTCATTAATATTTGGCGCGCTTAATACGACATCATCAAGAACAATTGCAAATGGCTTGCGTGTATTTTCAGTTGTTACCTTACAGAATTTACGCGCCCCTAAGCCGTTCAAACGGAAGGTTACAATCGGCTGCCCCTCTTGGAAACCAGCTTGCGCATTAGTCAGCATATCGCCCGTTAACATTGCGCGGCGCTGAACGCTTATTTCTTCACCTGGGTCTTCCGCCATAGGCAAAAGTTTAGATCCTGGCGCATGACGCGCGCCTACATTCACCAGATGGAAGCTTAATTTTGCTGTTTTGCCCAAAATGGCATCAAGTTCAGATGTGTCCTCCAAACCCGGAATTTGAATTAGGATACGGCGTTCACCCTGACGCTGAATAATTGGTTCACGCGTACCTGTTTCGTCAATACGGCGACGGACAATCTCAATAGATTGCGCGATTGTTTTATCCGTCAAATCTTTGATGAAGGCATCATCAAACTTACCGATGAGTGTATTTCCGTCTTCTGAAATAACCAAATCTGGCGCGGCTTTGAACATGATTTTACGCGCAGCTGCGACCTCGTCAGCTTGACGCAGCGTAATGCGCACGCCTTCTGTCGATGCGATAGGGTTATTTGTAACGATTTTTTCATCGCGTAAATCGGAACGAATAAGCGCACCTATATCATCAGCGCGCTCGACAATAACGCTGTCAATATCCGCTTCCATTACGCGGTGTACACCGCCACGAAGATCCAATCCTAAATTAATAGTTTGTGATGGAATCCATGATGGTAGATGTTCGTTCATCCACCCCCTTGTATTTGCACCTATCATATTCGGCGCTGCATACACAAAGCCCAAGAAGCAAATAAGTAAGACCGTAATAATTTTACTACGTGAAAACTGTAACATTTATTCTGTCCTTAAATTAAGGGGGTGGCCGAAGCCTAAGTTTTAATTTTACTTTTTAGCGGTTGTTGTTTTTTTCTTCGCCGCTGTTTTAGGTTTAGCAGCAGATTTCTTTTCAGCGGCTTTTTTAGGCGCTTTTTCGGCTGGCTTTCCTTCAGCTTTTTCTTCGGCTTTTTCAGATGCCTTTTTATTGTCATTCCCCGGCACGCTGTCATACACGCCTGAGATAGCAGAACGCATAACAGTCACTTTTTGTGAACTGCCAAGGTCTAACACAACTTCTTGATCATTATTGAACTTATCAATTTTACCAACCAAACCGCCTTGTGTGACAACTTTTGTGCCCTTTTCTAAACCACGAAGCATATCTGCGTGCGCTTTAAAGCGTTTTTGCTGTGGGCGAATGAGAAGCAAGTAAAACATCACGACCAATACAAGAATTAGCACCATATTCGCCATAAAAGCATCCTGTGTGCTTGGCATTGTTGCTGCGTCTGCTGCTGCACCTGTCGCATGTGCTATATTAATGAACATAGACGATTGTCCTTTCTAAAATTTTGCATGTTTATGAAATGAGGACTATAATTGTATTCGTATGAATAGCAAGAAGACTTGTTGCTTTCATATCATTTTGTTGTAGATTGCCTAATATATAGACACATAAGGACAAAGACTGTGAAAACCTTCATTAAGTTATCCGCGATCATAATCTTGATGCTCACGCCAAATGCCGCCCATGCAAAAAAAGAAAAAGCGGTTTATCGCGCATCTAACATGACTCAAGAGATTGAAGTCATAATGGGCGTATATGATGATGCAACAGGTAAGCATGAAATATTGCCGAAAATGAAACTTGATGATTATAAAAGCTGGTTTGAGTTTTCCGTCAAAATGGATGAAATGCCGACAGCCGCGGCAGAAGCGCCCATCGTTGATTTCTCACAAGACAGCTTCATAATGATACGAGAAAAAGATGCTGAAGGCCTTGTCACGCGCGAAACCATGTTCACGCCTGGCTTAATACAGCTTAATGTTTATGAAATAGCTTTCCTTGAAAACCTAAGATCCGCAGAAGAATTCTTTTTCGATTTACTTGAAATGCAAATGGATCAAGCCTCCTATGGGGGATATCTACATGATGATGTCGATGTTATGCAGCAGGGTGTTGTGATTGAATACCCTATATCAAACATCCTCCCCAATCCAGTATGGCCACTAAAGAAACCAGATTCTATTCTTAAATTCATGAACCATATCGACCCACAGAAGACTGAATTTTATGAAGTATTCTACGCCGATGCCGATGGTATGGAACGCATAGAATCCTACACAAAAAAGGCACAGGATATATTTATCGCACATATTAATTTTGGTGAAGATGACCCAATGGGCGAAAACATGCCTTACAAAGTCTATGCTGATGATGACGGGACGCTCATATTAAAACGCAGCTCCTTTAAACGCGCTATCCTCGACAAGCAGGATTATTACGGCTTCTTCTTTGATTACTTCATGAAACTTGCAAGTTTAAAAGCTGAGGAAGCCGCCTTACAAAACAGTGGAGCAGAGGCGCAGTAAAAAGCAAAGCTTAAGATCTATCCATTAAGCTGAGCGGATTTTTCGTTTGCGCACCTTTACGTAGTTCAAAGTGAAGCTGCGGCGAATCTACGTTACCGCTCATCCCGACAGAGCCGAGCTTTGCGCCACGTGCAATTTGCGCCCCACGCACAACATGAATCTTATCCAAATGCGCATAGGCGGAAACCCAACCATCGCTATGCTTGATAAGCACCAGATTACCATAGCCCTTGATTTCATCCCCCGTATAAACCACCACGCCGTTTTCCGCAGCGCGGACAAGGCTTCCGCGTGGCGCAGCGATATTTATACCATCATTATAAAGACCGCTACCTTTAGAGCCGTATGAAGACACAACCTTCCCCTTAAGCGGCCATGCAAATTGGCCGCTGGCGCGCTGCGGAATTGATGTTTTTATATATCGGCTTTTGGGCGGCTTAGCAGCCGTCTGTGCACCATTAGAGACTGCGCCTGTAGGGCGTGCGGATGGGACACTCATATGAACATATTCAGGTTCATTATTTTTTGTACGTGCTGTCGGCTGTTGCATCGCGGCTACATTATATGCCATCGGCAAATCCAAAACCTGCCCTTCTTTGATAAGGTAAGGCGCTCTTAAATTATTCTGCCGTACAAGCATGCGCATACTAACGTTAAACAAACGCGCAATTTCATAAATCGTATCACCGTTACGGACTGTATATTTACGCGGCGGCGGCATTTCAAGGCGCTGCCCCACTTGTAAGATATAGGGTGCCGCCAATTTATTGCGAATAATAACTTCCTGCATATACACAGCATAGTTTTTAGATATACGCCAAATATTTTCATCACGGATAACGGTATGCATACCCGCACTGCCCGCACCTTCGCCTCCGCCATAATGCACCACTGGCGCAAGGCGTTTAGGCTCGCCCATCGCACCGACACATCCCACCAATAAAATGGCGCTCAGTGAAGTAGCAATTACCGATTTCCCTAAACTCTTCATAGCTTTCCGTTTGTTTAGCCGTTTAATTGATATGTATCTTCGATTTGTTCCTGCGCGGACGCAACATTGGGTAATAAAGGCACAAATTTAACTGGCAGTAGATCAGTTACTGAGTATGTGTCTTCGTCGATTTTCTCATAACGCTTTAACACCTGATTGACACGATCGCCGACTGGCACAATCATAATACCGCCGATTTTCAACTGTTCAAACAAAGCATCTGGCGGCGTTTCAAATGCCGCGGCGGTAACAATAATTTTATCAAATGGTTTTTGCTGTGGCCAGCCCTTCATACCATCCGCAGCGAGCGCCGTAATGTTATTGATTTTTAATGCGTCAAAATGCTTTTGCGCTTCAGCCAAAAGCGGCTTGTGGCGCTCAATCGTGTAAAGACGGCGGCATATTTTTGCAAGTATGACAGCCTGATAGCCCGAACCTGTACCAACCTCTAAAACTTTATCACGATCCGACAGACAAAGCGCCTCGCTCATCACCGCCACAACAAAAGGCTGAGATATCGTTTGCCCAAGGCCAATCGGTAAGGCCATATCTTCATAGGCCTTATCCTTCATTGCATCAGGAATAAAATTTTCACGCGGAGTCGTTTCAATGGCTGATAGCACATTGGTATCCTTGATGCCCATATTGCGGAGCTTCATGATTAAACGAATTTTGCGTGTGCTTTCCGTGTTCATATCAGCCCGCTTTTACAAGCTTTTGCACTTCACCATTTGCAGGTAAAATCTTTTCAATACCGCCCATATATGGTTTTAACACTTCAGGTACCCAAACGCCTCCATCTTGCGCGTCATAATAATTTTCAACAACCGCAATCAACGCACGGCCAACCGCAACGCCAGAACCATTTAGCGTGTGTACAAAACGTGTTTCACGCTCATTGGCCTTACGGCAACGTGCCTTCATACGACGCGCCTGAAAATCACCTGTGTTTGATACAGACGAAATTTCGCGGTAAAGCTGCTGTCCTGGAAGCCACACTTCCAGATCATGCGTTTTCATTGCTGTGCCACCAGTATCCCCCGCACATAGAACAACTGTACGGAATGGTAATTCCAGTTTCTTCAGAATGTTTTCTGCGCATTCAGTCATACGTGCATGTTCTGCCCAGCTTTCTTCAGGTGTTGTAACGGATACCATTTCAACTTTATAGAATTGGTGCTGACGCAGCATGCCGCGTGTATCTTTACCCGCTGCCCCCGCTTCGGAACGGAAACACGGCGTAAAGGCCGTATAACGGCGCGGGAGGTCTGCCTCATCAACAATCATATCCGCCACAATATTTGTGAGCGATATTTCAGATGTCGCAATCAGCCAATGACCTTGTTCGGTTCTAAAGCTATCTTCACCAAATTTAGGAAGCTGGCCAGTACCATACATCGCATCATCGCGCACCAAAAGCGGCGGTGAAACTTCAATACAGCCATGTTCTTGAACATGTGTATCTAACATAAACTGTGCTAAAGCACGTTCCAAACGGGCAATACCTGAATGCAACATAACGAAACGAGAGCCAGATATTTTGGCGGCTGTTTCAAAATCAATCATGCCAAGATTTTCACCAATCGCGACATGGTCAGGGAAATCATTTGCACCAACATCACGCGGCGTGCCCCATTTATGGACCTCGACATTGTCATCTTCGTCCGCGCCCTCTGGAACAGCTTCGTCTAGTATATTTGGTAAGCATGACAACATGACATTAATTTCATCAGCAAGAATACTTGCACGTTCTTCTAACGCTGCCATTTCATCCTTGATACCTGCGACTTCAGCCATAATCGAATCTGCATCACCGCCTTGTGATTTGATCTTGCCAATCTCTTTGGACAGTTCATTACGCTTTTGCTGTAAGGTTTGCAGCTTAGTTTGACCGTCGCGCCATTCAGTATCTAGCGCAAGGATTTGTGGCGTTTGCGCTTCTAATCCACGGCGCGCCCATGCGCGGTCAAAAAATTCGGGTTCTTTTCTAATTGCTTTAATGTCAAACATATCTATCTTCTGTTATGGTAGGGTATTAACGTCAATTACCGAAAATAGCGGGAAATATGCATTCAGACAAGAGAATCTATCATCTCATACCGCCAAAAAGTGAAGAAAATTTGCCGCTTCTATTCGAATCCCCGCATAGCGGCACTTTTCACCCTGAAGATGGCGATGAACATATCCCATCCGGAAAAGTTTTTCCGGGCGTTGACCGTTTTGTCGACCAACTCTTCGCTTTTGTCCCTGATATAGGCGCGAGCCTAATCCATGCGCATTTCACACGCTGTTATATCGACCCAAACCGCGCCCTTGATGATATGCGCCCTGAATGGTTTAACGCACCGTGGCCAGCCCCGCTTTCCCCAACGGAAAAAAGCGAACATGGCATTGGCCTGATCTGGCCGAAACAATGTGGCATCACCCATGAACCAGACGATATTCAAAGCCGTATAGACGGATATTATCGCCCCTATCACCAAGCTATACAAAATGAAATAGATGCACTACACAAACGGCATGGACGCAGCCTGCATATTAGCTGCCATTCCGCCCCTGATAAAATCATGGTGCCGCAAATTAACCCACGCGTAAATTACAAAGCCGACATTGTCATTAGTGACCAATTCGGCCATACGGCGGATGCTGCCATAGGTAAAAAACTGCGTAAATTATTTGAAGAGCTCGGCTATAAGGCACTCAGCAACGACCCTTTCCAAGGTGATGAGCTTATCCGCGCACATGGCAGCCCACAAAACAAGCGCCATAGCATCCAAATTGAAATCAATCGCCGCCTTTATATGGATGAACAGAAAATAAAAATACACGATAAGCGATTTGCCAAGCTGCAAAATGATTTACGTGATATTTTTATCAGCTTACATCGTCAAATATGATTTTCATAACAGCTTGACTTTTTCATAATTGAGTGCTAGACCTGCATATAAATATAAAATGCAGGGAATATAAGCATGAGCCTATCAACCATTTTTATAACCGTTAGCGCAAAGGTCAATGATGATTTTATCGATTATCCTGTAAATGTCGACAATATCATGGCTTACCCGCCTACAAACGAGAAAGATGCCAATACGCGGATTGATCTAAACGCATATTATCAGCCTATTGGTTTTGTACACCTCGCAGAAGCTTTTAGCTACAGTGAAGTAAAAACCGCCCTTTTCGTTAAAGAAACCCCTGAAGAAATTACGCAGAAAATAGCCGATGCGAAAGCTGAACAGCTTAAAATTTTCAAGAAAAGTGGCGTTACACTAATCGTTTAATAAGGAACAGGCCAATGAGCATAGTTAATGATTTTGAAATTACTGTACATGCAAAATCTGTTGTATCTAAAGATAAGTACTCACCCTGTCAGGTGAACGTTGATAGCATACTTATGACAACAGATATCCGCACAGAAGGTAAAGACAATAAAGACGCAAACACACGTATTGACCTAAAACATATTTACAACACATCAGGATCAATGGTTACGGCTGTACAATATGACCCAGACTTCTGGAGTGATACAAAAAAACATAAAGTACAATCCGCCCTATTTATCAAAGAAACGATTGAAGAGCTCAATGCCCTAAAAGAAGACGGACGTAAAGCACATCTTAAAATGCTGCGCGAATCCCGCATGAATATTGTATAAAAAGGAAGAAGAAAATGAGCCTAGCGACAAGTTTTGAAATTACTGTTCACTCAAGTGATATTAACTATAATAGCGACATTGTGCCTGTAAAGCTTATGTTCAACAATATTGCAATGCGTCATCCTTTAACTGAAGATAACGCAGAAATAGAAACCCGTCGGGCAAAAAACCAAGCTTTAACGCGCATCCACCTGAATAGCGCGATTCTAAGAGACAAAAGCACAAGCGAGCATGTAAAGCGTAACCTTGATGTACTGGAATCTAACGAAGAAATTGATGTGCTTATTGAAAAGGCGATGGCGGCGCATGTTCAGAAATTACAAAAAATGCGCGCATTAATCATTTAACGGTTCAAGCTCATGCTGAAACTCAAAATGTAGATAATCAATCAGCTTATCTATTTCAGCGCTCACATGCCCTGATCTAGTCAACAAAAATAATGGCTGATGAATTTCTGTATCAAGCTTAATTTCATTCACTTTATCGGACACCATATCCTCGGTCACTACTCCTAACGCATATCGTGTGTGTTCAACCATTTTAATAATCTTCTCAGCACTTTTCATGCGCGCCAATTTGGCGTCAATATATTGCCCTTCAAGCAAAGTGTTTTCAATTGTTGCGCGTATTCCGCCCGATGCATATTCACTGACAACCAAAATATGTCGTCATCCCCGCCAAATGCACGCCAGTTTTTCGCACGCCCGCTAAGGATATTATATATTTGCGGCTGCGTTAAATGTGTAACAGGGTTATCTTTATGCGTAATAAATACAATTTTACGCTCCGCTATTTTTAAGGCATTAAGCCGATCCCAATCAATATGCGCAATTCTGAATTTTAAGACCTGAACAGGTGTAGATATCATGGCGATATCTACCTTACCATCACTTAATGCGCGCACCCCGCGCCCAGAATTAGATACATCTAACTTCACTTTAATATCAGGATTTTCTTCAGAAAAGCTTTCTAACGCCCCCTTAATCGCCAACGCCACTGTTGATGAACCAACCAAGCGTATTTCACCCGCATAGAGCGGAGAGACTATAAAATTGCTGCAAAAGAGCGCAATTAAGATGTATATGAAAAAATACCTGCGCATTAACAAAAATATATAAACAAACAAATAAATAAATAGAAAGCGCCTAACTAAAAGGCGCTTTCAAAAAAAGATTAATCGTCACGGTGCGTTTTTTCTAAACGCTCATGCCGCTCTTGCGCCTCTAGGCTGAGCGTGGCAATTGGGCGCGCATCCAAACGACCTACAGAAATAGGCTCGCCTGTTTCTTCGCAATAGCCATACTCGTCTTCTTCAAGACGGGTAAGTGCCTTGTTAATTTTGCTGATAAGCTTACGTTCACGGTCACGTGTGCGCAGTTCCAATGCGTGATCTGTTTCAGCTGATGCACGATCCGCCAAATCTGGCTTTTGTAGCTCGGTGCTTTGCAATGTATTTGCAATTGTTTCCGATGATCCTTTCAAAAGCTCTTCACGCCATGCGATCAGCTTCTGACGGAAATATTCTTTCATCATCGGATTCATGAATTCTTCATCCTGGCTTGGCTTATAATCTTGCGGGAGTATTACGCTGCCTTCTTTCGCCATGTTCATACCTCTTATACTATTATATCCTAAATATGGTTATTGTACCGCCCTGCAATCGCGCAGAGACTAAATAGAATGGCACAAAATTCTTACTAAAATATCAACAAATCAACAATAAGCAAACCAGAAATGCGCTTTATGCATCAGAGTATATACAAATATTTACGCGGACTGCCCTTTTTCGGCCTCATGTTTATCAATGGCGTAACGCATTTTTGCAATTTCGATCTGTGCGCGCAGGTCAATTTCATCCAGAATCGCCGTCAAACGTACATCATCAATACGCTCACGGTGAGATGCGACAACATCTGCAATATTCAATAGATGTCCTACTGTCAGATTCCCTAGTACAAGAGCATCTCTAACCTTCTCAAGTTCATCAAGTAACCCCATCGCACGCTGACGCATTCGCCCTCGTGATGCACGCTGTGCAGGATCGTCAGCACCCTGAACGGCTAATAGAGAATCAACGAAGGCAATATGCTGCGTCGTACTTACCGGCGCAGCACTTTCGGTCGCGCTTGATTCTTCTGTTGAAGAAACCTCAAACGCCTGACCGCCTTTATCTTTGTTTTTATCGTCGACCTTCTTTTTACCCTGCGTAGGTCTAGTTGGGCCGGTACCGCTTATTTTCATGGATTTACTCTTATAATCAAATCATCTACAGAACTATATTCATCTATAACTATACCATATTTCCTAATCATTGAAAAAGCGTATCGCATGCACTTAGGCAAAAAATGCCCCCTTCCATCAGGCAATTTTATCGACCTGATATATATTGCCGCCCACAACACTGGCAATATAATCGTACAAAATCAAAGCTTTAACGTTCAAAAATAGACTGGCACAGAATTCGCATTGTAAGCAGTGCTGAATTTTTATTTTTTACATGAGGCACGTTATGAAACCATTAGAAAACAACTTAGAAAGACTGATTAAAGAGGCTGGATACCTAGTCGTATTATATATTGTCTTAATAGGCAGTTTTTTCGTATTCGGATTTTCCGTGCGTGCCGAAGCCAAAACCACACGCATTAAAGACATTGTCGATATTGAAGGCGTTCGTGACAACATGTTGATCGGCTATGGTCTTGTTGTTGGCTTAAATGGAACAGGCGATTCTTTAAACAATTCCCCATTCACACAACAAAGCTTGATTGCGATGCTAGAGCGCCTTGGCGTTAATATCCGCGGTGAGAACCTAAACACAGGTAACGTAGCCGCCGTTATGGTGACAGCGACCCTACCGCCCTTCACTAACCAAGGCGCACGTATTGACATTAATGTATCCGCCATGGGTGATGCATCCAGTCTTCAAGGCGGTACACTTCTGGTTACGCCATTAAAAGGTGCAGATGGTGAAGTCTACGCCATTGGTCAGGGCACAATCACTGTTGGTGGTTTTGCAGCAGGCGGTGATGCGCAGACCATCACACAAAACACACCTACCACTGGACGCATTGCCGAAGGCGCAATTGTTGAGCGTGAAATTCTGTTTGATTTGAACAGACAGAACAATGTCCGCCTTGTGCTGCGCAACCCTGACTTTACAACAGCTCGCCGTATTGCCCGTGCTATTAACGGCTTTATGGGACAAGATATTTCTTTGGCGGAAAACTCTGCCAGTGTGAAGGTTAACCTTACACGTGAATATAATGGCACATTAGTTGACCTTATTACTGATATTGAACAGCTACCGGTACAACCTGATCAGCTTGCACGCATCGTCATTGACGAAAACTCAGGTGTTATTGTTATCGGCGCTAATGTTCGCATAAACAACGTCGCGATTGCCCAAGGCAGTTTGACCATCAAAGTGACTGAAACCCCTCAGGTCTCTCAACCAAGTCCATTTTCTGAGACTGGCGAAACTGTGGTGGTCCCTCGTACTGAGCTTGAGGTTAATCGCGGTGATGATGTCCGCTTGGCCGAACTTGATACAGGTGTATCTCTTCAAGACCTTGTAACCGGCTTAAACAAATTAGGGGTAGGCCCGCGCGACATCATCACCATTTTACACGCAATCAAAGCTGCAGGTGCGCTGCAGGCAGAAATCACTACGATGTAAGGAGGGCATGATATGAGCACAGGTATAGACAGTACAGTACAATTTGCCCAACAACAGCTAGGGGATGCAACAGCAACCAAAAGAGCGCAAAACCTTGCCGCGGAACATGGTGGTAATTTCGACGAAGCCGCAGCGGACTTTGAAGCCATGTTCATCACGCAAATGCTTAAGCCCCTATTTGAAAGCATTGAAGTCAACCCAATGTTTGGTGGCGGCAAAGGGGAAGAAATTTTCCAAGGCTTTTTGATTGAAGAATACGGCAAATCATTAGGCCAAGCTGGCGGCGTTGGTATAGCCGACCATGTCAAACAAGAATTAATCCGCATACAAGAAATGGCACAAAAGCAACAATAATTAGCCCCGTGCATAAGGAGATTTATAATGGATCAGAACACAAATAGTGATAACGCAGCAGCAACAAATGTCCCTGCCCTTACTGGCGGCGGCCAAAACCCTGCAATTGAAAGCGTGCTTGCATCCGCGGCAACCCTAACGGAGATCATCCAGCAAGAAACTGAATATTTACGCGCGGCAGACACTAAAGGGTTCCGTTCTCTATACGACAAAAAAGCCGAAGTTGCGCAGAGTTATGAGAGTAAGTTGCAGAAGCTTCTGGCGCAAAAAGACCAACTTCAAAGCGCCGCACCTGCAGATAAGGAGCGCCTACAAGAAGCGCGTAAGGCCATGATTGAGGCAAGCCGCGAAAACCTAGATGCATTAGAGCGCACAAATAAAAGCTTAAACCGCATTAGCGAGCGCATCATGAACCTTGCCCGTGAAAAAGCGGCAAAGCAAAGTGTATCGGCCTATAGCAATAAAGGCGCTTTATATAATAATTCCAAACGCCCTGTATCCGTCGGCGTTATTGAAACGGCATAAGCCATCAACGCGTATATTTTAAGAGATAAAAGATTATTAGTTAAAAGGATCACAATATGACTGCAGTATACATCCCCACAGTAAGCCCAAATGCAGCGCCACCAGCATCGAAGTCAAGCAGCGCAAGTTCAAGCATGCGCAGCGATGCCGGGCAAGCCGTCTCCGACAAGGGGGTATCCACTACGGTTGATGGCTTGAATGCAGGTTCTGCTGAAATATTCCAGAACTTCTTTGATATTGCTTTTTCACAGCTAACATCTGCAAAGCGCGCAGGCCAAATAGATGTGCATCGTCCTGCCCCGCAGTTTGAAGGTCAGCGCCCCGTTATAACGACATCTACCAATGCCAATGCAGGCGTAAACAACCTTGCTGATTTTGGCCGTGCCTTTAATTTCGACCCGATTTTAAACCTGACAACCAATACAACAGGCGCTGAAATATTAGGCTCCCTAGATGGCGCAGGTCAGGCTGAGCTTGTGGAGCAACTTATTGGTAGCCTGCCGGCAGATGTGATCGCCTCAGCGTTTGAACAGTTTGACATTCAAGCTGGCATTGAAGGTTATGACATGCCACGCAGCGCATTAAGTGTCGTTGATCCACAAACGATTACAGATGCAGCGATATCAACAGCGGATGATATGCATCTCTATATGACGCCAGTCACACCGCTACAAAGCTTGCAGGGGCAGCAACCAGCTACGCCTAACGTGGGCGCTGCGGTAGATGCAACCCAAAAGCAAGCTAGCCCAGCGATGATCGCTACGGGCCTAACGCCAGACCAAATCACGCAGCTTTCAGCTCCTGAAGATGCCACAGTCGAAACTGGCGCAGACGCCTCTGCAATGGATGTCGTGATTGTCACAATACTTCCGGCACAAAGCACCGTTGCCGCAGCGCAGGCACAATTTGGCCTGTCGCAAAGCGCGAATGCGAGCCAAGATAACCTAAAAGGCATTAAAGATCGCAATGCGGGCCTAAATAACGGCACCACCCCGCTTTCGTCATCTGACCTTAAAGCGTTAAAAGATATGGTGGATCAACTTGTTCCACTAGATGGCACGCAGCAAAATACTGATAAGAACAGCCGTAACGCACAGGCACAGCAAAACGCACAAACACATAGTGCGAGCGAAGGTCAGTTAAGCACAGCAGCGCAAAAAGCATCACATAGCGCCATTCCGTTTAGCGCGCTCGTTGAAGATAGCGGCCTAGAAACAGACCTCACAATCTTTACAAAGGAAAACGCCGCGACATCCGCAAACAAAGACATGCCGTTTATAGATGCTGAAGTTGCCGCACGTAATGAGGCTGGCGCCAATGCTGCGGATAAAGCAAAAGCAGGCCTAGGCGCAGCAGGCCAACAAACTAACGCCCAACAAATGGCCGCTAAAGCGCAAATGATGACATCAACGTCAGGCCTTGTGCCATGGGACAGTCTGCCTGAAATGAGCGAGATGGGCTTATCCGCTGATGATGTTAGCCTTGGGCAGGTTTTGCAAAACACGCCGCATACATCCCCGACATTGATGCACACAAGTGCGACAATGCCACACCAAGCGACGCAAACCATTGCAGCAAAATTAACACAAAACGCCACACAAAACGGTAACACCGAGCTACAAATCGAGCTCGACCCACCTGAATTAGGACGCGTGAAAGTCCATATGATCCAAGACAGAGATGGCGGCGTTAAAACGCATCTTAGTTTCGACAAGCCAGAAACCTTCCTAATGATGCAGCGTGATCAGGCGCAGCTTGAGAAGGCATTAGCTGATGCAGGATTAGACGTTGGTGATGGCGGCTTAGAATTCTCGCTCTCAAGCGATAATGGCGGCGATAACGCCCAAAATGGTGAACGACAAAATGGACAATCGCATAGCGGATCATCTTCTTCAGATCATGCTGACGCAGACGCCGCAGACGAACAGAATATTATGATTGAAACCAAAATGGACTGGTACACCGACAGCACCGGCACATTGCGGTTAGACATGATGGCATAACCTTCTTCATTGGTGGAATTCTGCATGGTGGACCTCACACAACACCCACACTCACACACCCACGAAGCCATGCAGAACACCCCACTAATATTGGCATAGCGCTACGCTAAAGGAATTGGCGAGGCCGAAAAGAAACGGAATTTGGAAGAAATCCAAGTTCCGTTTTTCCTTTAAATTTATAACTAAAGATTCAGATTGTTATTCTGACCATCAGCGCGCGGTGTGGTGCGCTCTTCTGTAAGACCAAGCTTATTATCCGCACTTTGCTGAGCATATTGCGCAAGTGTATCAAGCTTCGTGGCGCCTTGTTCTTCATCAAACGGGATAGGCGCAGTTGGGTCGCCACCATCGGCGCGATAATTCAAGTAATTACGTTCATTGATACAGTGAACCACTGGTAAATATGGTTCTTTCTGCATGTATATGTTACCAGAATCACGCAGAGCATTTTTACCGCCGGGGCGGTCTTCTAAATACATATATAGCGTTGACGTTTCATCATGGCTATATTCGCTGCGGTTTGGGTTATACATATATTGTAGAACTTGGGAGATGGCAAGGCGCGCGGTTTGCCCTGCTTCGTTATTCAATTCTTGCGGAGACATATTTTCTGCAGATGGGCGCAGTGCAATGCGTTCTTTAAAGAATTGGTAGATTTCCGCATATTTCTGCCCTAGTTCAGGGTCACGGAAACCGCGACCATCATCGGTAAACAAATGACGTTCGATTTGCTGACGGCCTTGCGGCGTGTTTTTCAGCTCATCAACATTATCTGGTAGGAATTTTTCAAATTCAGCTAACGGCAGCGAAACAAAACGCGATTCGAATTGCTCCTTCTGCGCTTCTGTTAAATTCGACCAACGCATATTTTCACCGCCCAGATATTCCGCCTGTTCACTTTGCGTGCGCATATTACCGACTGGCGTTTGGTCTAAAATATCTTGAACATCTGGAAGTGTAAACTTCGCGCCACGCTCATAATTATCCCAACGGATTGAATCCCAAAGCACATGTGATGCACTAGAGAAAATACGCGGCGGCGTGTCTTCTTTTACAGCTTCTAAATCATCGCCCATACGGCGGCCAAGCTGCGCCACATTCAACATTGTATGTGCCCAGCGCTTATCATCAAGTTCTGTATGTTCACCATAAAGTGTCAGAACAGCTTGTGCATAGCCGACCTTCTCTTCGACTGTATCAAAATCATAAAGCACATCTTCAACGCGGTCGAATGCTTTACCATCCTGTACAACGACCTCATGCAAAGCTGCTAGGGCCTGTAAATTATATTTTGGCGGGTCAATCGCTAAATTATTATCTTGATAAAATTTCGTCAAAGCATCTGGTGCGGACGTATCATAACCAAGCAGTGCTAAGCCACCATCCATCAATTCACGCTGACCATTCGTTAAGCCTTGCTGTTTATTCCAGCCATCTTGCTCTAAGAAATCGAGCGCGGTACGTCCTTCGCGGAATTCTTGTATCGCTTGAATGCGCTGCCCGTCATTTTTAGTGCCGACATTATAGTCCTGCCCCATTAATCCCAAATATCCATCAAGGCGGTTTATATCCCCATGGAAGTCCGTCTTTTTCTCAAGACGCTGATATTCTTCAGATTGCTGTAATACATTATCAACAAACACGTCATTTTCTAACGCATGAACACGCAGCATATCGTATTTTGCGTATAGATCATTTTGATAACTTTCTTTAGGCGCATCGGTCACAACGAATTTATCAATAAACTTATCTAACAATTTTTCAAACGCGGTGACTGCGCCATGGCTATATTCAATATCACCATTATACAGCCCCATATATTCCAAATACGCCAAGCCACGCATAAATTGGTTCTCGGTAATCCATTTACGTTCACCAAGTTGATCGTGATATTCTTTTTCAGGAACGTAGATATGTGTTGCATCATCTGGAAGGTTATTCACACGGTCATGTATTTGCGTACTACGCGCATCATCAGATGTATATTTTGTCCCGTCAGGGATTGTATTTTCGGCGCTAACATTTGTCGCTGCAACCGATGTTGCAAGCATTGCCGCTACAAATGATGTTTTTAACGTAGTCATTTATCACCCTATTTACACACAAACGCATAAATTTCCATATCGCATGCGCATATTATAGCGCAGACCTTACCATAAAAGCAAAAAAAACTTAAAAACGGCTTAAACTTTTAATATGTTAGGCAGATTCTTTTTCTTTGGCATGCGCATGGGTTAATGCGGAATAGCGCGCCATAAGGTCTTTTGTAACAGGCCCGACGGTAAAGGGCGTATCATCAATGCGCCCGATTGGCGTTACCTCTACGGCTGTACCTGTAATAAATATTTCATCCGCTTCCATAAGCTCATCTGGCATGATGTGCTTTTCTTCAAGCGTATAGCCATATTCACGTGCCATATCAATAATAGTCGCGCGCGTAATACCGTTTAAGAAGCAATCAGCAATTGGCGTGTATATTACGCCGTCCTTAACCATGAACAAATTTGCGCCAGATGTTTCCGCTACATAGCCACGATAATCATGCATTAATACATCTTGGAAACCTTCTGCTTCTGCATCATGTTTAGCGATTGTATTGAGCATGTATAAACCTGATGCCTTGGCAAAGCACGGCGCTGTATCTGGCGCGGGCTTCTTCCAATATGTTGTTTTAAGACCTATACCTTTTTCACGGATTTCTTTAGGGAAGTAGCTTGGCCATTCCCATGCGGCAATTGCAACATGTGTTTTTGTACGCTGGGCCGATATGCCCATTTCCTCACTACCGCGCCACGCAATTGGGCGAACATAGCCGTTTACAATGCCATTTCGGGTACACGCATCATAACAAGCTTGGTTAATTTGATCCGCCGTAAACGGTATTTCCATGCCAAGTATTTCGGCAGACTTAAACAAACGATCCGTGTGTTCTTCTAACTTGAATATTTTGCCTTCATAGATACGCTCCCCTTCAAATACCGCACTGCCATAATGCAGGCCGTGGCAAACGACATGCACTTTTGCATCTCGCCAAGGCGTAAATGCCCCATCAAACCAAATTTCACCGTCGCGATCATCATAAGGAAGCAAACTCATGGATATACAAGCCTCTATCATTTAAATATGTGGTTATTGCCGTTATAATACGGTATGTATGCTATATTCTATTTGAAAACTTAGCCGATACAAAGGAAATTATAGCCCTAATGTCGAGTGCTACAGAACTATATGAAGATAAATGCCATGTGCTGGTTGTTGATGACGATGCCCGCATACGCAGCCTTATCATGCGTTATTTAACACAAGAAGGTTTTATGGTTGCCGCCGCAGAGGACGCAGCCATAGCAAAAACTATTTTGGCCGGATATCAATTTGACGCAATTGTATTAGACGTCATGATGCCTGGGCAAGATGGCGTTAGCCTA
Source organism: Alphaproteobacteria bacterium (assembly GCA_002690045.1). Classification (GTDB taxonomy): domain Bacteria; phylum Pseudomonadota; class Alphaproteobacteria; order Micavibrionales; family Micavibrionaceae; genus UBA2705. The sequence continues at coordinate 308,154 of NZDE01000011.1, forward strand.
ACAGAAGAATTAAAAGCCAATCCATCTACGCCCCCTATTATATTGCTAACCGCTCTCGGCGAAGTGCAAGACCGTATACGCGGCCTAGAAAGCGGCGCAGATGATTACCTCGCCAAACCGTTTGAACCGATGGAACTTGTCCTCCGTCTTAAAGCGATCACAAGGCGCGCACAAAAGCCGGCGCGTGACAACTCGCCAAGCGATTACATGATTGGTAAATGGATATACGCCCCTAAATACAGTACGCTGCGCCATGAACAGGCTCATGGTGATATTACCGTACAATTAACTAGCGGCGAGAACGCCTTACTTAGCGCACTTGCACAAAATTACGGGCAACATCTAAACCGTGACAAATTGGCCGAATTATGCGGCATCGATTCTGGTGAGCGGACTATAGATGTGCAAATCACCCGCCTGCGCCGTAAAATAGAAGATAACCCCAAAGAGCCTAAGAGCATTCAAACCATACGCGGCAAAGGGTATTTGCTCAACGCAGAGCCCCTAAGTTAAAGAGATAAGATTAATGCGTTACACTGCAAATAAAATATTGAAACATTTAATGCCGCGCGGCCTGTTCGTGCGTTCACTTCTTATTTTAATTACGCCAATTGTTCTTATACTTTCAATCACATCGATCGTATTTGTCGATAACCACTGGAACCGCGTGTCTGACCGCTTCGCCGAAACTGTGATTGGTGAAGTTATGTGGCTTTCAGATATGGTTGAATCCTCCCGTTGGGAATATACAGATATTGAAGGCTATGGACGCACCCACTTAGAACTCGGCCTGAAATACATGGATGGTGCGAAATTACCGTCGCCATATAAAGACCATGGTAGCTGGGAACGTATCATTCGAAAATCCCTTACACGCGCACTCGAAAAGAAATCATTGCGTGATTACCGTATTGATATTTCCAACTACAAAGAAGCCATCTATATCAAGATTCAGCTTGAAAACGGTGTTCTTGAATTTGAAATCCCTGCACGGCGCGTATTTTCATCTTCGACATATATTTTCCTCATATGGATGGTTGTATCTGCCATATTGTTTATGGCGATTGCCGCAATATTTATGCGCAACCAAATTCGCCCTATTCGCGCCCTCGCCAAAGCAACGGAAGATTACGGTAAAGGTATTGAACCTGACGACAGTTTTAAACCTTACGGCGCACGTGAAGTCCGCCAAGCCGCCCGTGCCTTTTTAGAAATGAAAGCGCGCATTAGTAAACAAGTCTCGCAGCGTACCGTTATGCTGGCGGGTGTATCACATGATTTGCGCACACCGCTTACCCGTTTAAAGCTTGGTTTATCTATGTTACCTGCAAGTGATGACATCGCTGATATGAAGCAGGACATTACGGACATGGAAAAAATGATTGATGGGTATTTAAACTTTGCGCGCGGCGCGGATATTGAAGAGAAATCAGAAGAACATGATTTAAGCGCATGGATACCATCGATATGTGATAAGTACAAATCTACACTCAATCCTATCCATCTTGATATTGCTGACGATCTAAATATTCGTATCCGCGCGAACGCACTTGAACGCGCATTTATGAACATTATCAACAATGCCCATAAATACGGCAGTGAAATTTGGGTCACAGCATCTAAAGTCGATATACCCTACACACCCTATATAGAAATTCACATTGAAGATAACGGATCAGGTATAGACGAAGAAAAATGGGAAGATGTGTTTAAACCATTTTACCGTGTAGATGCATCCAGAAACACACAAACTGGGGGTGTGGGCCTCGGTTTATCTATCGCGCAAGATATTATCCTTAGCCATGGCGGTAAAATCAACCTTGAAAACAGTGCACATGGCGGTTTAAGCGTTTGTATTCATTTGCCATTGTAAATTTTTCCCCGTATCATTAGCGAATATGTTTTTCATTCACGATAAGTTAATAAATATACTTCTAATATAGTGTTTTATAACTCCAATTTTAATTATGTTCTATGCTAGGCGCACACAAGAAAAAAACAAAGACCGCAAATAATCACGACACACGTGAATATGAAGATACCATCAAAGTCAGCTTCCTGACTTTTGGTGAGATTGCCGTTTTGTTTAATGCCATTTTGATTATTGTCGGTATCTACATATGGGTAAAGCCCATTGTTACGGCACAAAGCCATAAAATATCCGCACAGCAAAGCCATATAGAACAGATAGACAGCCGCATCGCCCTTGATTTCGACATAACGGAAAGTGAGTTCCGAAACACTGCACTAATTTTATCCAATAATTTTTCTGTCGAAGGACAAACTGAACACCAGATTTTGTTTGATGCTGCTAATCCAATTACAAAATTTGATCAAATATACTGGGTCAAAAAACACGCTAATAAATTAAAAGTAATTCCGTTGATAAATGTTAGCGAAGAAGAAAGCTATCGTGACATATATAACTTTAATATCAACGCCCCCAATAAAGACGTTATTTCCTCATTCTTAAAGCCCCTGACAAAAATAGCGCGTGATGAAATACATATTAACTTGGTGCCGAATTACAGCTCCATGTTTACGAAAAAAATCGGCCCGAATAAATCTATATTGATTCAGCCTTTTATCTTAGGGCAAAAAGTTTACGGACATGACAATAGCTTTCTCGGCTTTGTGATCGGCGTCACACGCAGCAATAAAGCCTTCGGCGTAGAAAGTTTTGGCGCGTATAGCAACCTAACCTATATGACCGTTACGGAAGAAGATAGCGGCGTGACACTTCTTGCGTACTCTTACAAGATCGACTCGCTCATGCGCCTGTTCGGCAAAGAAGATACGCGAGACAATACACTTGAGAAATGGAACGGTCGTAAATTTTCTTATAATCTTGTGACCATTTTACATGTAGGAAACACATTCTTAGAAGTGGCTCTAAATGTATTCCTCATAATCGGCGCATTATATGCGACCTTCTTATTTTCGTTAGTTCGTAACAACCGTATACGCCGCGTGCGAGCATTAAATGAAAAAGAAAACCTAATTAAACAGACAATTTCCTTAGGTTATGAAGCGACCGAGAAGCAAGAGTTACAAAGCCGTGTCGACTTGGTCGAGAAAAAGAATATCGCACTACTTAATTCTATTAACGACATCATTGTCGAAGCCGATATGAACGCGATTGTTGTCTTTGTGAATGGCGCATGGAATCGCGTTACCGGCCTTGGCAACACAGCTTGCTTAGATCATAAACTTTTTGACCTGATTGACGATACCGATATTGAACACCACAAAAAAGAATTCTTGATGCTCGTCCGTGGGCACAAAGATAGCTATAGCTTTAGTACGAAACTAATATGTACAGATAATGAATTAAAGGACGTTGATATCGTCCTAACCCCTGTACAGATTCATGATAAGAGTGATGATGTCCGTGTGGTTGCAACCATTACGAATATGCAAGAACGTAACCAAGCACAAAAGGCTCTGGTCGAAGTCGAAGCGCGTTATAAGTCTATCTGGGAACGTGCAGCTTTCGGTCTATTCCAATTGGGCGCTGATGGTAAATATATTACAGCCAACCCCGCTTTCTACAAAGTCCTAGGCTATAAGTCACTCGAAGAAATGCAAGCTTCAGTCGATAATGCGAATAAGCAAATTTACGTGAACTACCGTGAGCGCATGAAGTTTTTACGCGCCCTTGAACAAAGCAATGAAATTAAAAACTGGGAAACGCAGATCCGCCGTAAAGATGGCGTGCTTATATGGATTAACGAAAATTCGCGCCTTGTACGCGACGCGGATGGTAAGGCGATTCATATTGAAGGTAGTATTGAAGACGTAACAGAGCGCGTGGAAACATCCAGCAGCCTTCAACAAGCAAAAATAGATTCCGATATGGCGAACCGCGCAAAGTCAGAATTCCTTGCAAATATGAGCCATGAATTACGCACCCCGCTTAACTCCATCATTGGTTTCTCTGAAATCATCCGTGATGAAGTTATGGGCCCTGTTGGGCAAAAAGCGTATTGGGAATATGCCCGTGACATTAACAAAAGTGGTCAACGCCTATTGCGCATCATTAACGAAATTCTTGATATTTCTCGCATCGAAACAGGTGAGCGTGAACTTAACGAATCTATGGTCGATCTGAAAAAACTATCAGAAAAGTGCTTGGATATTCTAGGCAGCAAAATCCACAATGCAGAACTTGATTTGGTCATTGATATTCCTGATGAAACGCCGAATGTTTTGGGTGAAGAACTCGCCATAAAGCAAATGATTATGAACATATTATCTAATGCGATTAAATTCACCCCAAGCCGCGGCAAAATCACAATATCGACCGAAGTTGAAGATAAAGGCAGCATACGCCTATCTATTACCGATACCGGCATTGGCATCAATGATGACGAAGTTGACAAAGCCCTATCTCCATTTACACAGTTAGATGGCGGTGACCTTGGACGACAAAACTCAGGCACTGGGCTTGGCCTAACCCTAGTGAATGCATTAATCAAAATGCATAATGGCCGCTTAGAGCTCGTCTCACAAAAAGGGATTGGTACAACTGCTACATTGATATTCCCACTGGATCGCGTCTTACCAAAAAACATTTCACACGATGATTTAGAGATGATGGCGAAAAAAGACGACCTTGATGAACAAGTAGAGCTGCCAGAAGATCCTGTAGAAGAACAACAAGCTGACGTCTTTGGCTCTAGCTACACACCGAAATCAGCGCCCATCGAAATGTCGAACGTAAATATCTATGCCGAATACGAAAAAGAACTAGACGCGCGCGAGGCAGCACAGAAAGCAAAAGAAGAAGCTGAACAAGCCGGTGACAGCAAGGCAGAAAAAGAAGACCAGTAAGTTGCTTTATAAGCTCTGATTAGGTTGAGCGACATCTTGAGCACTCCGCACGCGCGCTTGAGACACGATAGTATCCTTATCTACACACGCACTATAGAATGCATTTCGTACCGTAACTTCCTGTATGTACGAAGCAGGTACAGAGATTGCGTTTAAGCCAATATTCGAGGCATGTTTAGCCGCCTGCACATCTTCAGCCATTTGTTGACCGCACGCTGACACATAAATATCGGGCTTTATCTTACGCACTTCCGACACGACACTTTGTAATACAGCATTAAGGGGTTCAGTCATTGCAACAAAAGGATTAACGCCATATAATTTATTCTCTATCATCCAGTTATTAATAGCATCCACATCGTGACGTTTAATGTTTCCCATCACGCTTGTCATTAGGTCATTCGTCCCTATGCTCAGGAAATCGCTAACCTCCGCAATATTGGCGCTGTCCGCAGCTGCGTTCATATTTTCAATCATCCCGCCCAGCTTATAACCGCGTCCGCTTGCAACATCATCACATAAACTGCGTATTTTTTGCATATCATCCGCACCCGAAATATAAGGCACAAGTATTTCGACATCATACGGATAACCCGCGTCATTTGCGGCCTCAAATATCGCCTCAATTTGTATACGATAAAGCCCCTCAACATGATCTGCTAAGGCCTGTCCTTTTAGGTTATCTTGTCCATATTTTTGCGTTATTAATTGCTGCGTTTTTTCATCATAGAATTGATCTATAGGCGCATCTAGCAGGCGTATTGTTACCGCGCGCCCATAATCATAACACGCCGCTACAGCGAAAATTTCTGCGATCTGACTTTTCTGCCTACACTTAATATGCGCTAAAGCATCCGCTTTATCCGCTATTTCATCTGTGAGCAAAACTGTTTTTAATGCGGCTAGATCATCTATAGAATTTATCATATGTTCGGTGCGAACCAAACCGATACCTTCTGCACCATTATCAAAAGACTTATGCACTTGCGCTGCATTATCCGCATTAGCTTTAATTTGAACAGCATCGCTTGTATCTAATATATTTTGACATTCTTGATAAAAAGAATTTTTGATAAAATCATATTCATGATTATGCCATAGCGCCATTGGTTCTAGTTTTGAAGGGATTAGCTGCCCCGTTACGCCACTCTCTTTACCGTCTGCGCCATATGATGTGTAATGTTCCATCACAATGCTTATGAAGTCACCTGCATACAAAACCTGAGTTACAAGTTTACGTCCACCGTCATAAGTTTCATCATATTCATATGACTTATGTTGAAAAACACCATTTTCAAACGATACATCTGCACGCCGCATAACATCATCATAATCCACCGCAATCAAGGCAGAAATGCCCATATTGTCAGCTATCTGCTTCATATGTTCATGCCCTTCACCTGTATAGATCAAGCCATGGACATCATTAAACAAAGGTGCATCTTCTGGATTGAAACATTCAAGAACCAAGATGATCGGGTCATTCGGATATTGCTGTTTTATTGTTTTGATATCGGCGGCATTACATGCCATACGCCCCGATACATCCCCACCTGTCGATAACATGAACGGCACGGCTTGGGCTCTCTTACCCTCCCAATCTAATGACGTTCTATCTATAAAGTCATTGCAAGGTTCATATTTTGTTAAAATAGACGAAAAACCATCTGCACCTTTATTAAACAAATCAATCACACTGCTCAACGATAAGGCATCTTCGCTATATTCTGATTGATATTTATACTTAAATATAGCTTTATCAGTAATGAAATCTGTGCCCAAATTTTCATTACAAAACACGCGAAATTCAGTAAAATCAAAAGGAATATTTTTGACACGATATCGCTCTCGCTTATTATCATTCATCATCAGGGCGCAGCTATCATACATTGCTTCAAATTCGAATGTATCCGTTACAAGAATATTTGACCACTTCTCAAAATTCTTATGCTTACGCGCATCATTCGGGTCTTTTGAATGAATAAACACTGTGTGCGGGATATAGTTGACGCCGTCTTCTACGCTGGCTGTATCTAAATAATCATAAAGCACTTCGGACACTTCTGAAAAAAGCTCACCATTACCGTAGTAATTGTCGTCGATAGATATTAAATCTGCTCTATGCCCATTCTCTCGCCATTCAGATAAAACCGACACGGCTTCGATACTTGTACGTGCATAGCGCACTTCAACATGTGGATATGCTGACATCATGTTCTCAATATCAACATAGCGCCCTTGGTCGTCATCAACGATCAATACTCTTTTCGAAATGTCTGTCATAATTTCCCCGCCATAAGAAGTGGGACTATACTACACCACAATGCGGCATTATGTCAAACAATAGCTTGTAGCAAGCGCTCTGCCTCATCGGCATCTGTACGCAATATCGTTTGCGCAAGGTCATAGCTAAAACCATTGCGGGCAAGTATAGCGAGTGCTTTTTCAGGTTCTTTGGGCGTACGGGCAAGCGCTGTGTATGGCCCTATCCTGCGTTTCTTGGCACATTTTAGTGCGGCGATATATTCATTTATGTTTGAAGGGTTTTGCGGCCAGTTGGATGGTAAGTCATTTATATCTATATGTTCCGCGCGGCTTGCATTTAGTTTGGACATTGCAGCCGCAATCGTTTGTTCATCAAGTCCGGCCTGTTTTAAACGTGCGCGAATTTTCATTTGCGCGCGGCCTTTTTGTAGGAGTGAATTAACCATCCCCTCAGCGTAGCGTTGATCGTTTAAATAACCGTATTCAACGAATTTTTCCGTTACTTCACCTAACCAATTCAAGCACTCCTCACGCTCTGGCACGCCATGATGCTGCAATGATCTATCAATTTTACGGCGCATAACGGTTTGAAAATGTGCAATGCTCGCTGGATAACGTTCAAGATAAAACACCCCCGAATTTTGCAAATAACTTTTGGTTATTTTACGCGGTGGGCGTTTTTCTTTCTTCTTTTGTTGTGGCTTGCGTTCAGTATTCATGCAATTCCTTCTTGATCTTACAGCATTAAAACTATAATCAATGAAGCCTATACAGACAAATTAAAAACAATTTTATGTGATAAAGATGAATGAACTTACCCCTATACAGCTTGGACACGTCAACTGGATTGGCCTTAAGACACTTATTAAAAAGGAATGCGCACGCTTTCTTAACGTTGGGGCCCAAACAATTATAACCCCAGTCGTGACAAGCGTATTGTTTTATATGGTCTTTTCATTAGCCTTTGGTGGAAATGGACGCAGCATAGGCGACATTCCATATATGACGTTTCTTGCCCCTGGCTTAATAATGATGTCGATGATTCAGAATGCCTTTTCGAACACGTCATCGACATTAATGATTGCGAAAATACAGGGAAATATTGTCGACATTCTTATGCCGCCGCTTATGCCACTCGAGCTATTGACTGGCTTGTTAATTGGCGGCGTTTTACGTGGCTTAATTATTGGCGCGCTCGGCTGTGTCACATTATCTTACTTTGCAGGTTTTAGTGTTGTTCATATATGGGCCGTTGTTTTTTATTCTGTTGCAGGCTGCATGGCGCTTGCGCTATTGGGCATTATTGCAGGAGTGTGGTCCGAAAAATTTGACCATTTGGCAACATTTACCAACTTTATCATTATGCCGCTTACATTCTTATCTGGTACATTTTATGCTGTATCGCAATTGCCGCCTATATGGCTTGAAGTTGCGATGTACAACCCGTTCTTTTTTGTAATTGATGGGTTTAGATATGGTTTGCTCGGGCAACATGAAGCATCAATAATTCGGGGTGTAATCATTATGCTTGTTGTCAATATCGGTTTATTTAGTGTAACATTAAACATGATCCGCAAGGGTTATAAGATCAAATCTTAAAGTCGCAAATGTCTGAATCTGATAATACAATTATAACTGTTGGCACAAACACGGATAATGTCATCCAGAACTTTCAGCTGGATAGCTCGTCCTTACGTGGTCGCATGGTCCGTTTGGGAAGCGAATTAGATGATATCATCACAGCGCATGATTACCCAGATATTGTTAACCGCTTAGTCGCTGAAACACTTAGCCTCGCGGCATGTCTTGCCTCGATGCTAAAATATGACGGCATATTTACGCTACAAATTCAGACATCAGGGCCGATATCCATGATTGTCGCTGATCAAACATCCGAAGGGCATATTCGCGGCTGTGCGAGTTATAATGAGGAAGATTTAAATGCCCTACTCGCTAAATTTGATAATGTCGATAAACTCTCCATTCAAGATTTACTTGGCAAAGGCCATATGGCTTTTACTGTAGACCAAGGGCCTGAAACTGATCGTTATCAAGGCATTGTTGAATTAAAAGGCCATACATTACTTGATAGCGTACAGCATTATTTTAATCAGTCTGAACAGATTGGTACAGGCATCAAAATGGCAACTGGCAAAGTTGACGGGCAGTGGCGCGCTGGCGTAATCATGCTACAACATATGCCTGAAGACGAAGCCAACCCAGAGGCTGGCGCAGGCAACACGATTGAAGATAATTGGCGCCGCACGATGATTTTATTGGAAACATGCACCGAAGAAGAACTTATTTCGCCTAATTTAGATTCACAAGAACTACTCTTCCGTCTGTTCCATGAAGAAGATTTACGCGTATTTGATCCGGTCAACTTGATCAAAAAATGCCGCTGTTCCAAAGACCGCTTAGTCATGGCTGTACGCTTAATGCCGCAAGATGATATTGACCATATATTTAAGGGCGATACCGCCGATATCAAATGTGAGTTTTGCAGTAAAAATTATACTATATCCAAAGATGACTTAATGCCGTAGAATGTTTAGGCAACAACGCTAATATTAGGAAGGTTGAAAATGATCCATCTGTTACCGAAAAACAAAAATGCAAAAACCCTAATGCTAACTGGCATAAGCATTCTGACATTAAGCGCATGTTCGTTAACAAAGACGGAATCGAATAACATTTCAGCCGCACAGCAAAGCTATGGCTATATGGCGCAAAAAACATTAAATGCTTCTGAAGTTAATTTTTCAGTCGCACCGACCATCGGCAATGAACAAATTCTTGCCCTATTCCCTAACGCGCCCCAAAACGCATTTCAAAATTACCTCGACTCACGTTTTAAAAGTAATATTTACGGCGATGGTGCAATCGATATAAGCATTGATGATGTCTTCTTTGACCGTGTGCGCGTGTCTGGCGGTAAAGACAATATTCTGGATAGCCTAATGGCCTATAACGATAATTATAAATACACATTGCGCGCAAGTATTAACGTGAAATCACAAAACCGCTTAGGTTTAGAGCGCGGCAACAAAACTTTTGATGTTGGCAAATCTGTTATTATGCCTTCACATTTCTCACTCGTGAAAAAAGAAAAGCATTTACAAGAATTTCTAGATAGCTTCATCGCTGACCTTGATCAAATCCTTGTATCATACATGAATACAAGTCTGGAGCTTACAGCGCTTCATGACACCGCAGAATATGGCGCTGGCTTTGAGGCTGGCGAAGCCGATACCGTTGGCTACCGCTACCAAGACCACCACTAAGAAAAATATACAGAAAAGATTTATAAAAACGCGCCCTCTTCTATGAGGCGCGTTTTTCTTTTATTTACGCCAGAAATGTGGCAGGAATAACACAAGCAAAGTGAATATCTCTAATCGTCCTACGATCATACCTGCAGTAAGAATCCATTTAGAGCTATCAGGCAGCGTCGAGTAGTTCCCCGCTGGGCCAATAATTTCCCCAAGCCCTGGCCCCACATTAGATATTGAAGATGCCGCCCCTGACATGGCTGTTAAAAAATCTAGCCCTGTAAATGATAGCGCTACACATAAAAGCGAAAAGCTAAGTGCATATAGAAAGAAGAAACTCATCACCGATGTCATGACATCTTCAGAAATACTACGTCTATTATAATGCGCACGAAACACACCGTTTGGGTGAATCAATTTTTTTAGCTGAGAAAGCGAGATAGAAAACAAAATCTGAAAACGGAACACCTTAATACCACAGCTTGTTGACCCAGCACATCCGCCAACCACCATGAGAAAGAAAAACACCGCTCCAACAAAGCCGCCCCAATTATTATAGTTACCCGACGCAAACCCTGTTCCCGTCATCAAAGATACTGCATTGAAAGAAGCACGGCGCAGCGCATGGGAAATGGTCATATCCATATTCACAACCAAAAAAGCAGCAACTGTTACAATTGTTATAAACAGGATGGACAAATACCATCGCACCTGACTATCACGGAACAAAGAAAGCGGACGTCCCGTAACCATTTGGAAATACAAAATAAATGGCATCCCCCCTAGCAACATAAAAATAATTGCAACAATTTCCTCGTGCGGATCTTCATAATGGGCGAAGGATGTATCATATGTAGAAAATCCACCTGTCGAAATTGTTGTTAAGGCGTGCGCTACAGCATCGAACGCAGTCATCCCCACGACCTTATAACAAAGCGCACAGAGTATGGTGAACAATACATATATCACCGCAATAGCCGTCGCAATTTGTGTTGCGCGCGGCGAAACCTTTTCGACCTCAAAAGACTCTGCCTTGAAAAGCTGCATACCACCAACTTTTAGAAATGGTAAAACAGACAGCGCCATCACAATAATACCAATACCACCAAGCCATTGCAGGATGGCCCGCCACATCAAAATACCAGGCGGTGCATAGTCTAAGCCCACCATAATAGTCGACCCTGTAGTGGTTATGCCCGATGTTGCCTCGAACACAGCATCAACGAAAGACACATCCATACCCGAAAGCCAAAATGGTATTGCGGCAAATATACACAAAGATATCCATGAAAAGACCGTAAGCATAAAGCCCTGACGAATATTTATTTTAAATCCGTCAGACGGCGCATTGGTAAAGGCCAGCGCTCCACCGAAGAAGGCAGTGACAATAATACAAATAAAGAAAACAACCCAGTCATCATTACCGAAATATAAGTCAACAAGCATCGGTACATTCATACTGATCGCCAGAATGAATAAAAGCAAACCTATGACATAAAGTATCGGACGAAAATCCATAACTACTGCTTTTCTTTAATTGATATGATCTTGCGTGATTATAACCACACTCAATGCGGCAAACAAGCTTCACAATATTCTACCGCCCCCATGACTAACAAAAAAAGCGAAGCAAGTTGCCTTGCTTCGCTTTTAAAATTCTACTCTGTACCGTTACTTATTCAAAAGTTACAGTTACACGACGGTTTGCTGGTTCGCGAACATTATCTGCTGTTTCAACAAGCAAGTCGCTTTCACCGCGGCTATCAATTTTAACCAATGTCGGATCAACACCACGCTCAACCAAAGCGTCCTTAACGGCTGTTGCACGTTTAATAGATAACTTCTTGTTATACGCAGAAGAACCAGATGTATCTGTGTGACCAATAATATTTACAGAGTTCAAATCACGTGATTTGATTTCATCTGCAACAGCGTCAACAACGCTTGATGCAGATGCTGCGATATTTGATTTATCAAAGTCGAAGAACACAAGATACATGGCATCTTTAGGCTTCATTGGCTCAGCAGGTGCCGCAGCAACAGCTTCTACAGGCGCCATCATATCTTTAGGCTCAACAACTTGCTGCGAAAGAAGTGCTTCAAGGTTTGCCATCGCATCTTCAAAATCTGACTTACATGTAACGATGTCGCTCATCTGCCAGTTTTCTTCTTGCTGTTCAATCCAGCAATCAAAACGCGCTTGTGCTACTGCAGATTCAGTTGGTGCAACTTCACGTGCGCCAATATCAAATGCGCGAACCAAACGGCCACGCGCAACAGTCAATTCTGCAACATGTGCTTCGCTCAAATTCCAATCACTCACTGGCTCTGGCAATACAGTTACGCCAGATGCTGCTGACAAGCCCTTACGAGCAAAGTGCATTGCATCAGGGTAGTCGAACATAACTTCTTGTTCTGTATTGGCGAAAGTACGGTATTCACCAGCCAATGTTTGTGTAAATGGGCTACCAACGAATTGCGCTTCGTTAAGGGCCTCTACTTCTTTGTAACTTTCAACGCCTGTACAAGCCGATAAAAATATCAGGCCAGAAGCCGCTATAACTGCGCTAAGCTTTTTCATTATTAGCTCCCAAATTTGCTAAGTTTAAACTTCAAAATAAGTCATATGAGAATCAAATCTCATAATCAAATATGTGTAAAATACTAAAATTTTTCACTCTAATCAAAGGGATTTATAATTATATTGTTTATAAAGTAAAGATAAAAAACATTTTATTTTCAATCATGTTCACAGCTTATACTAAAATATTCTTGACAAAGTACGGCAAAACCCTCATAAAGCCCCAGTCCAAATATTTACATAGCATGACTAGCGATAACGTTAATAACGACTTACGGGCAACACCCGCCCTTCCGCGCATGCAAGCACGCCGCCAGATTGGCGCACAACGGACAAAGCGCTTTCCCCCTATGGAAGGCATATAATAATAAGCGTAACTTTAAGTGAAGGAGATCGGCCGTAATGAATCACGATTTATCAGGTAAAAAAATAGCAATACTAATCGCAAACGGTTTTATGCAGAGCGATGTAACCGCTGCACAGCGTATGTTTCAAGACACAAAGGCGAAAATTCACCTTGTGAGCTGCGAAAATGGTTTGGTTAATGGTTGGGAAGGCAATGGCTGGGGACATCACTATCCGTCAGATGTATCCTTAGGCAAAGCGCTTGCTGCTGATTATGATGCCGTGGTAATTCCAGGTGGCCTTGCACATGTTGAGAAGCTTCTAAAAACTGAACACACAAAACGCTTTGTTGGCGGCTTCATGCGCGCGCAAAAAGTTGTTGTCACATTTGCAGAAGGCGTTAAAACGTTAATCGAAACAGGTATGGTTCGTGATTACGAAATGACTGGCCCTGAATCTGTGATCTCAGACATGAACGGCGAAGGTGTTATCGTTTCTAGCGAAATGATGTGTGTTGATGACCACGTTATTACCGCACAAAAATCAGGCGAAATGTACGATGAAATCTTCTCCGCTACAGCGGATGCAATTCTTGCATATTACGAAGAAATGTCTGCTGCGGCATAACGCTATAGTATTTAATAAGCATAAAAATCCAGAATTTTTATTCTGGATTTTTTGATTCTTCACTTGCTGAAACGCTGATTTTCCTTTAGATCATCGGCACAGGATATTAAATTTAAGGAGTCGCCATGCGCGCTGAACATCAAGCAGTTGTGGACGCTATTGAAAGCGCCATCGCCCTGCTGAGGAGGCATCTTTGACTGGGATGTTGCCCTCCTCCGCCTCGAAGAATTAAACGCTCTGGTCGAAGATCCAGAGCTTTGGAACGATTCAGAAAAAGCGCAAAAAATAATGCGTGAACGTACACGCCTTGATAAACAAATTGGCGATGTGAAAAATATTACACAGCAGTTAGCCGATAATATTGAGCTGATTGAGCTAGGCGAAGCTGAAAATGATAATGACATTATCAAAGAAGCCGAAACCGAGCTGAAAACAATAAAAAATATAGCCGAAAAATTGCAATTAACCGCTCTGCTTTCAGGTGAAGCAGACGATTGTGATGCTTATTTAGAGGTTAATGCTGGCGCTGGCGGAACAGAAGCTTGCGACTGGGCATCAATGTTGCTGCGCATGTACACACGCTGGGCCGATCAGCACGGATACAAAACAACACTTCTTAGCAAGAATGATGGCGATGAAGCCGGTATAAAATCTGCTACAATCAAAATTGAAGGCGATCAAGCCTATGGTTGGCTAAAATCAGAGAACGGCGTACATCGCTTGGTGCGTATATCGCCGTTTGATTCTAATGCCAAACGCCATACAAGCTTCACATCTGTTGCGGTATCACCCGTTATTGATGATACAATCGAAGTTGAGATTGACGAAAAAGACCTCAAAATTGATACATTCCGCTCCAGTGGGGCGGGTGGTCAGCACGTCAACACGACTGATAGTGCCGTACGTATTACCCACCACCCAACTGGCATTGTAGTTGCCTGCCAAACAGAACGTTCACAGCACCAAAACCGTGCGAATGCCATGGATATGTTACGTGCCCGTATTTATGAACGTGAACTACAGCGCCGTGAAGACGAAAAGATGGCCGCACATGGTGAGAAAACAGATATTGGCTGGGGACATCAAATTCGTTCTTACGTCTTACAGCCATATCAAATGATTAAGGATTTGCGTACAGGCGTTGAAAACACAAATTCCCAAGCTGTTTTAGATGGGGATATTGATGATTTTCTGGAAGCTTCACTTGCTTCTAAACTTGACTAGCTTTATCAAGGACTTTAGAAATTATTTTTTACTTTATCGTATAACGTAAATTTGGAAGAGACTTAAAAATGAAAACTTTATCTTTATTAGCGTGCTTGGTTATGATTGGCGGGTTCACATCTGCGGCACAAGCTGAATCTAACGCGTCGACATCTAGTCTTGTCATTAGTGATAAAGTTTTCTTCGTTCCTAAGCCCGTTGATAATGAAACAAATGTCATGCCCGTTACATCTGCGGCAAAGGTTGATGTTATAGCTATCGAAGAAGAGGAAGCAGAAGCTGCGCCACAATCCCTAACGCCGATGCCTGAAACAAAAGCTCTAGTCGTTGAGCCACAAACAATTGCCGTTAAACATGATGAGCCTGTTGCCCTATCATGGCGCGCACGCGGCGGTGAAAAACTGCAAGACGTTCTTTCACGCTGGGGCAATCGCACAGGGCAATCTTACAGCTGGGCAACTCGCGACACGGCTGAGCTACACCGCAACTTCTCATTCTTTGGCACATATCAAGATGCCGTTCATAAACTACTCAGCCGTGAATCTAAACCTGCCGCTTACATTAGCAACTATACGAATAACGCAGGTAACTTAGATACAGGCTTAAAAAAAAACGACTAGGTAAAAATGCTTCTGCGACACATCCTTCAGTCGCAGTTGACCCTATCGTTACATCCACAGCAGATAACGCTCAGGCTGTCGCCCGTGTTGCCGCGGTTCCGCCGCGTCATGATGGAGATATGGCGCGCAACTCTGAAGCCGTATACACACCCGCCCCTAATGTTGTTGCCGAACATAAAGCACAGATGTTTGCCCCTACACCAGTGTTAAAGCCTACAAAAACGACCAAAACTGAAAACACAACATTATCTGCAGATATATATAAACATGAAGCTTTTCGCGCGCGTTTATGGCGCGCCTATAAAGGCGCATCATTATATGAGGTTGCCAAAGTCTGGTGTGAAGAAGCCGATGTCGCGCTTATTTGGAACGCGCAAAAATCAATGGCGTTAAAAGAAACAATCAGTACGCGCAGTCCGTTTGTTGAGGTTATTGAGGACCTTCTAAATCAATATAACGATAAGCCATACAATATCCGCGGTATAATGAGCGTGAATGAAACGCATAACAAGCCGCAACTGATTGTGATCAGCCAATAATAAAACCGAGTTATTATATTTTTTTGTAAAATAAAAAACAGAAAGCTTGCAATTCTGTAAAAGATCTTATACATAATATACAGATTATCATAAAGAATTGTCTTTTTTCGTGATTTATCGTGTTTAACACATTCACATTAAAGGCGAATAAGAATATAGTAGTAAGAGACTATTTTGGGGTTTACACATCATGACTATTCGTAAAAATTTAACATCAGTTCTATTAACCGGCACAATGCTTTTAGGTGGCAGTTTAATTGGTATGAACCAAGCTGAAGCCAATGCATGGATGGTAAAGAAAGTTAGCAAAGCTTCGCAGCCATATTGCGCGATGATAAAACGCTACAGCAATGACCGTGTTCTCTCCTTCGCACAGCGCGATGATGCTGAAATTTCAACTGCGATTGATTTCGGTGATAAATTCCTTGATAAAGGCCGCGCTTACAGCATCACACTTTCTGATGGTTCTGGTTTTTCACGCCGCTTCGAAGTTAAACCAGCATCAAGCTCAGCCGTTGTTATTAAGATGAACCGTAAAGACCCTATTTTGGAGCGCATTGCCCAAAAAGGTGATTTAGATGTAAACATTGCTGGTGTGGTTTCTACGTTTAATGTTGCTGACCTTGATAAAGGTTTGGATCAACTTGAAACCTGTTCAATCGGCGCGCCGACAATACGTTCAGCTGACGCATCATCGTCAGCCGCAGCAATGGCGGACATCGCCCCTGCCGCCGGTGATAGCGTTATTGACACACAAAGTTCTGCACACACACTTTACAGCACGGCAGCTAATGCCAAAATTCGCGAGCTAGAAACTGCAAAGAAAGACCTTGAAGCGTCGATCAAAGCAAATGAAGTAAAAATCGCTAATTTGGAAAACCAACTTCTTTCAAAAGAGAACGTTGCTAAGACACAGCAAAACGCGCTTGTAAATGAAGTCACGAGCCTAAAAGCTGCACTAGAGCAGCAGAGTTTTGAAACAAGCCAGTTAAAAGTTAAATTAACTGACCGTGATGAAAAAATCGCATTCTACCAGAGCACCGAAGGTCAAGTTAGCGATTTACAGTCTAAACTAACAGCCGCAGAAGCCAATCTTGCCGCTGCGATGGAACAAAACAATGCTCTATCTGCGCAGATCGTCAGTCTACAAAGCACAACTGCACAGATTGGTGACCAAGCCGCGGTTATAGGTCAGCTAAACGCACAAATCGCGCAGCTACAGCAGGCTAATACAAGCCTAAACCAACAAATCGCACAGCTCCGCACCGCTTCAGCAAATGCTTCACAAAACGCGGCAATTGTCTCTCAAAAAGACATGGAAATCAGTAATCTGCATTCAGCCCTACAATCTGCACAGTCTACAATTGCTTCGCTTCAACAAGCATTGGCCGATAGCGCCCCTGCTGCGGGTGACAGCGCAGAAGACATTGCGAACGCAGAACATATCAGCGCCCTTGGTGCAAAGTTGAAAGCGGTTGAAGCTGAAAAACAAAGCCTAAATATGCAGCTTTCTGCGCTCCAGCGTGAAATGGATACAGCACAGCGAGAAACAACGGATACAAGTAAGTTTGAACTTACAATCGCGCGCCTTGAAAAAGCACTGGACGAAGCGAACCGTTCACTTGATAAAGCTGGCAAAGAAAACGCGGCACTCTACCAAAAAATGGTTCAAACAGAAAAAGAACTTGAAGAAGTGCGCGTAACGAAAAATGACAGTAAAAACTGGGATGTCCAAAAAGCAACAAGCCGTTACGAAGAAGCTCAGCGCGAAATTCGTCGCTTAGCTATGCATGTAGAAAACAGCAAAAAACAATGTGAAATCGAAAAAGCAGAAATTGAACAGCTTTTGTTCGACCCGAAAATTACTGAAAAAGAGCAGCAACAAAAACTATCTGCGCTTGAAGGTAAAATCACTGAGCTAAACAAAGCGCAACAAAGCTGTGAAGCACAAGTTGCTGAACTGAATGCCGAGGCAAGCGCAATGAAAATGGCTGCAATCCAAGCAAAAGAAATTGCACAAATTCAACCTGCTGCTGGCATGGCCGCGCCTGCTGTTGCTAAAGCACCTGAAACAGTTGCCGCAACAAAGATGGAAGATCGTAGTATCGCTCTTATTAGTGTTCTTAAAGATGCAAATCTTGAAATGAATACAGAGCTAAAAAATATAAACCAGCCATTAAATGTTGCTGACGCAAGTTTTGAGCAAGGCTATAGCTGGAAATCTGGTAAAATTACTGGCAGCTATGAACGCTTTGTTGTTAAAGGCGGCGATGTAGCAAGCTGGGCAGGCGCATATAACAATGCCCTATCCGCACAATGTAGCGGTGACTTCGCCGTAATGCCGTCCAAGAAAAACACAGCATCCATCAGCGCCAATGACACAGCCTGCGTGAATGGTGACTTTGGAACGACAACATCTATCGTCTTCACACAAAATGGTGATTACCTTGATGTTTATAAGCTTTCAGGCTCAATTCAAGATATGACCAAGCTTATGGATTCACGTGAGAGCATCGCATCAAGCGTTGGTAAATCACTTTAAGACGATATAAAGAACACATACAAAAGCCGCCTAATATAAGGCGGCTTTTTTGTTTAACACATATAGATCTGATTTACTTACGAAGCGCTACGTTTTGCGTTTTCAGTGTATATCTGACTGGCGGCGTCACATCAATAGCTGCTTGTCCGTTTTTCAAATCAACAGCTTGCACAAAACCCAATGGATTAATTAACACAGTCGGTATGTTATCATAAGCCGCGCCATAAAATTCCCGTGCCACGCTTGGTACGATTGGGCGGGTCGAAATTTTACCTGTCTTCCAGTCTTCACTGACAGCGACGCACATGCCTTCACCTTCGACGCATTCAGGAATTGTATTTGTGCCTTTAATAAACAATGCAATTTCGTTACGGAACACGGTTTCATTTTCGGCAGCGCGCGCGCCATAGGCACATAAAGCCCCACGATATGGATCAATATTAATTATGCCGCGATCTTGAGTTTCCCAAGCGAGTGATACAAGACGATCCGCTTGACCATTTAAAGGCGCTGGCCCATATGCCTCATCTACATATTGCAATATCTGGTCATTACCAAGCGCATCGGCAAAAACTTTGGTTAGCCCCTTCTGTGACAGCTTGAAAATAACATCAAGTTTACGGGCATTTTCAAATTGCTGCTCAAGTGTGTCCCCTTTGAGCATCACCATTATGGCGCGGCTATCACCTGTTGCGGGAATAATTTCTGGTTGCTGTTTGGCATGATCGCCTGGGTTCATAAATTGTATAGTTTCACCGGAATTATTCTCGACAATCAAACGTATATCCGGACGGCGCGGGGTTTTAGGCAACGCTAAACCATGTGGCTTTAATGCCTTAACAACCTTCTTATATATATCATCGGCGGCAAGTGTTTTTTGTGCCCATGTTTGTTTGTCATTAAATACCATATGTTTACCCCTCTATATTAGAGCGATAACCTATCACAAGAGCTGTGATTATGTCAATTAATTTTCAGTTTTATTGGGAGCGCGATAACTGTCAAGGAAATCACTGAATATATCGACTTCGCCAACAATACTATCAATCGTTTGACGATCTGCCAGAATGGCGTTTTGACGCGGGCGCGATACGACTTCAAACAAACGCCCCTTTTCAGTCTTTTCCATCTGCGTGCCATATTGTTCACGGACATTGGCAATAACATGACGGTTACCAGATAGGCTTAGCGCAACTGTCCAATTCAATATTGTATTGGCTTGCTGCGGTGATATTTCATCACTCGGCCTTAAATTATAACGCGTAACAAGGTCTTCTAATGCTTCTGCAGCGTCATTCCAGCGGCCTGATGTCCATGCGATATCCGCCTTAAGACGAACAACATCGTCGTCTTGTTTCATATTATTTAACAACACAAGCGCATCACGTGCACGACCATCACGCGAGAGCCCGCGGGCACGCAATAAATTCATTTCACGGCGATAAGGTACAGATTCAAGGATTGGGATTTGGTTTATCGCTTTTTCAGCTAAAGATAATGTTTTTAACGCAGCGCGATTGTCACCATTAATAAGCTGTATGCCTGCCAAACGTAAAGCCAATTTAACTTGCTCAGTGCCTGAAGTTCTGTTTTCAACTTGGTCATTTAGAATTTTTATAGCGCGGTCTAATAAATCAACCTCAACTAAACGCTCTGCTAAAGACTGCATTAATTGGTCCGCCTCTTTACCTGCGGGTGTCAGCTCCGAAAATTCTTCATAAATCATTGTGAGCTGTAGCGGCGTTAACTTATCCGCCTTTTCACCTAAGAACAAATCTTTATATTCGTTACGCATATAGGAGGCAATTTGCTTGCCCATAATTGTACCTTCACTTAAAGAGGCGGCTTCACGTAACACGGAAAGCCCCTTAATAAATGAGCCCTTTTCTATATATAGCTGCCCAAGGCGGAAATTAACGGTGGTTTCAAGGTCGTCGCCGCGCCATGCGAACCGCATCTGTTCCAAATCATCAATTGCTTTATCAATCGTAATTTCACCCAGTTTATAACGTAAATTCGCAATGGCCAAACGTGCGCGTACACGGAAAAAATCATCAGTGTGCTTACGCAGCTTATACCACATGGTTAATGCACCTTGCTCATCCCCTCTTTGGCGCATTAATTCGCCTTTAAAGTAAATCAGACCGGCTTGATATTGCGGGCGCATATTGTCTTGTTCAGCTTCAATAATCTTCAGCACTTCATTCGCGCGGTCAATATCGCCGCGTCTTAAGTAAACTTCAGCGAGGACTACTGACAGCGCCAAACGCAGATCTTTGGGGTAGCTACGCAAAAAGCGCGTGTTATCGGGAATAACCTCCCCCGCTTGTGACCAGTCATCCAGTTCCGCCAACGCATATGCGCGCCAATAATATAGCTCCTGATAATTGTTCAATATCGGCACCATCAAGACACGGAACGCCACGTCAAATTGATTGTTTAGCGCATAAGCCGCGCCTAATAATGCGAGATACTCCGCGCTTTGGCGGAAAGGTTTATACTCCTCACCAGCAAGTTTTAAATACCCCACCGCTTCCGCGCCGCGGGCATTGGCTAACTCAAGCTTTGCCAAAGATACAAGGTCTTGCGCGCGCCCTTCTTGGTCACGTTCCGTTAGGCCCTGCATCATTACTTCCTGATTGGTCCGAAGTGCTGCTTTTCCACCTAATAACCACTGATCGAACTTAAAAATGCGCCCTGTGATACGCGTGTTATGTGCGTCACCTTCAGCGTTTGGATCAATTTGTTTAACATCATCAACCATCCCCAATTCATAGACACGAATATCACTTGGCTGTATTAATGCGAGCCCTTCAGACCTTGAAAGCGATATTTCGGACGGTGTATAACGCATCGAAAGATCATCAACTTTTGGCACAACAGTCATACCGACAACAGAATCGAGCACTGTGAAGTCTACATATGACTTATATTCACCCGCATAGATATTTGATTGATCGACCAATGCCGTAAGAACTTTGTCCCCCAGGAATGGGTCTTCAAACTCAATAATACGCCGCGTGTTTTCTATCGCCCAACTTAACTTTGAACCTCCGCGCAGTAAATCAGGGTTAACTTCACGCACAGGCCATTTACGTTCAGTCGATGGACGGCGCTCTGTTAAAGTTATGCTCCAATTCAGCCCGCCACCTTGCGCCGAGGCATAGAGCTTCTTATCTTTTGGCAAATCTACATAGAATGCCGAAGCTTCTGTAAGATCAAGGCGCTCAAACTCACCAAACATATCAACATGTGGACCACGAATTTGCGGCATCACATAGTAATCTGGTTGATCCATGATGATCCATAAACGATTAGCGCGAATATATGCAGACATATTAAATGCCTTCGTGCTTGAAACAATGACTTTATGTGGCGCAGCTTCCGCTGTTTCCTCTGCAATACGTTCAAAATAAGACTTCTCATCTTCTTTTGCTACTGTTTCATCAGCTTTCGGAGCGGATGATATTTCCGCACTATCCGCATCCATTGCGGGCGGCGCGTCATCAACCTTTGTGACCTCAGGTATAGAACCGTTAACACGCACGTCAATATTATTTGCCTTCGCGACGTCTCTAGCGTGGACAAGTTTTTCTATCTTAGTGGCATCTTCAGGAGGAGGCTTTTGCGCCGCTGGTTTTTCTTGCGGTGCATTCTTAACGCCTGCGGCCTTAACATCAACTACGACACGATTGAGTATTTTAAACACACGTAGTTCTGCATTATCAACATAAGTTAAACGCACCAATAATGGTGACGTGTTGACAACCGTAACATCGCGGACATGGCCACTTGATGCAACATCCAATGCGGCACGATCAATATTGGTCGCATTGCGGCTAAAAGAAATCTCTGTAGTATTATTTGATGTCTCATCGACCGTATATTCAATGGCATTTTGTGCCCAGTCAAAAACAACGCGCGTATAATCTTCATGCAAACCAGAGCGTATTGCGATATCTTGCGCATATGCTGCCCGCCCAAACATTAATAACACAAGAAAAACCGCAAAAAACAGATGTATCAACGCGCGCACGCGGCGGGACATTTTCATCAGTGAATGCAGAGATGCCAGTTGCATAGTTGAGGACTCGATTTTACTTAGATCAGAATAGTTATAACTGTAGATAATTCTTACATTTAGCACAGCTTAGGACAAGAGCAGCCGCGCACGAATAACACATAATCAACATAATAAATCGTATAATATGGGTCTCACGAGGGGTGCGCTTAACGCGCAGCCTTTTCAGGGCGAATAATAAGGTCAATACGCCGTGCAAAATCCATGCGTTGCTTGTCAGACAAATCTCTTGGCAGCTCCGCAAAGCGGGCCTGCGATACGCCGCGTGCGATCATTTTCCGTTCAAGACCATAGGATGATAAAGTTTGCGCAACATGCATTGCCCGCTCTACAGAAATCTTCCAGTTCACCCAATATGTATCTGGCGTATTCGCCCCTTGTGAATCCGCATGCCCCACAACAATAATTTGGTTATCAACATTGCGGAGGACACCAGCAATATCCTTTAACACTATTTTGCCTTCTTCAGATAGTTCAGCGCGCCCTTCTTCAAACTGCACATCACGCGGCAAAACAAGTACAAGACGGTCACTATTATTAAGAACTTCAAGCCCCCTTATTGACGGATATTCAGCCGCAGCTTGTTTGATAAGGGAGGACAAATAATTTAAGTTTAGCCCTGCCTGAACAGGTCTGTTGGCCACAGACGTACGGTCTTGTTCGCCTGAAAAATTGCGGTGGCCCAAAAAGCGATTGGCGTCTAATGTGCGCGTCGGCGTTTCATCAAAAAGCCCTTCATCCGGTACGGACATTGAAAACAACAATACAAAAAATGTAAGCATTAACGCCATGATGTCTGTGAACGTGATTAACCACGCAGAACCATTTTGCCCGCCCGCAGCATTATCATCTGGAGAAATGTATGCTCGAATTTCTTCATCCAAAACATCCTGCTTTTGTGCCTTATTCTTGTCATCTTTATTCAAGAACTCAATATCAGAGTCACCTACTATTATATCATTCATGGCGCGCCCCCAGCTGAGAAATCGTAAGGTTCATACACCTCAAAACTGATATCCGTATATTTTTGATCTCCCTGAGCCAAGCCGACGGAGAAAAGCTGTATCGGCA
Organism: Alphaproteobacteria bacterium; assembly: GCA_002690045.1. Lineage (GTDB taxonomy): Bacteria > Pseudomonadota > Alphaproteobacteria > Micavibrionales > Micavibrionaceae > UBA2705. Next base: position 332,154 of record NZDE01000011.1, read on the forward strand.
GCCCACTTTTTTGAAGCTGCGCGGCAACTTCAGCAAGCGTTTTTATATACACCTCATCTTGTCGCGCCTCAACACCTTCGCTAGCGAACAGTCCCGCCTTACGATTCATTGTGATATCCATGCGCAGTGGGTATTCAGATTTTTGCGTTGCTAATACAGCTACAAAAATATCCCTAAATGCCATATGCATTCTATTTGCGCTATCCGTTTGCGTAGAAAAACTGTTAATCGCGTCAATCATGTCCTCGCTGCGCACACGCACATAAAGCATACCATCACGCTGACGCATAACCTGACTACCAGGAATACGCGCATTAAACAAAGCCGAGATACGCTGCAGGGCACTGCCTTCTTGGTTGCCTTGCTCAATCGCCTGCACTTGGGTTTGTCCAATATCATCCTGATAGATACGTGATGCGAAGGTGCGCTCCAACGAGGCGATTACGGGTCTCGCCAGCTGTTCATCAAATGTAGAAAGTGCATTAAGAACAATGAAAAACGCAAGCAGCATAATAAACAGCCCCAACGCCAGAACTTGTGATCCTGAACTGTTATTTTCGGGCGGTTTCTTATTCCATTGATTCATAATTATATTTTATAGTAAAAAAAAAACATACGCCAGAGATAGTCCCCTATCTCTGGCGATAAAATAAAACTTATTCACACAGATAAATCAGTCAAATTCCGCGAGTAATTTATCAATATCATCTTGCGAAATCGCTTTGTCTGGAGCTTGCGGACCATTCATCAGCGCCGCATCGCCTGTTGCCTCTTCTTCCTCAGGAACATCCATCCCTGGAAGACGGGAGCCTAAAATATCAATCATTTTTGACACTTTTTCTTCAATCGTAACTAATGAACCAATCACTTTTGTCACGCGCTGTCCTGTTAAGTCCTGAAAGGAACACGCCTCATAAATCTTGGTGACCTCTTCACTCACAACAAAAGCCGATGGGCCACCTTCTTTATCGGCTTCCTGCTCCAAGATCTCACAAGAATCCATAATTGAAGAGGTAGCCTCTTCTGTTGACTTAACGATCAAGTCTAATTCATCGGTCGCTGTTGGAATATGCTTATCTTGAATATCCGACGGGCGCGCGAATGAAATTTCTTTACGCGCATCATGGATAATATCCTGCAAGTCTTTTAAATCTTTATACAAGCTTTCTCTAGAAATTTCTTCAGCTTCACTTACCTTGCTTAATACCGAAGAAATAATTTTAACGACTTTGTCTCGACCAAAACCGTTTGCGCTGGCTGGATCATTCATTACTTTTTTCCTATAAAATATTTCTACTTATTGACGTTTGCATACAGACAACGCTTTAAAAATCACCTATAACGCTTGAGATTTTCTGCTTTAATGTTTCTGCGTTAAATGGCTTAACAATATAATTACTTACACCAGCCTGTTTAGCCGCAATAACATTTTCGGTTTTACTTTCTGCTGTAATCATAATAAATGGAACATCCGCGTTTTTAGAACCGCCGCGCACTTCTTTTAAAAGCTCGATACCTGACATTGGCTCCATATTCCAGTCCGAAATGACTAAGCCATATTCTTTAGATTGAAACGTCTGTAAGGCCTGAGATCCATCTAAAGCCTCATCTACATTATTAAAGCCCAATTGCTTTAATAAGTTTTTGATAATACGCAACATCGTTTTGTAATCATCCACGATAAGGATATTCATGTTTTTATCGACAGTCATCTAATACACTCCATTAGCTATATAAAAAAGAATTTTGCGGTTACGCGTAATTGAACTCAAACTCAAATCAAAATTAAACAAACAATTATCTATTATGATCCTATAGATATATTAAGAGAATACTAATACATCAAAAAAAATTATATTTAAAAACAATTTATTGTACAGGCAGTGATGGAAGCTTTTTTTGTTCTGCTAACAAAACCGTCACTTGACGCGCGCGTTCCGTTTCCATTGCTGCAATAATCGGCGCGGTTTTACGTTCTGACATTTGTGACATGACTTCAATTAATACATCCATTGATAAGGTATTAAATATACGGGCAGCATCTTTTGCCTTCATACCTTCATATGTTTTGACCAAAGATTTAATACGTGCAAGCTCCGCTGCGGACTGTTCCTCCAGCAATGAACCAATTTCACTTTTCAGCTGCGTTAGCTCTTCATATTTACGTTCAAGTTCTTGCTCTGCCGCACGTAACAATGCTTCGCGCTGCTGTAAAATGCGCTGACGTTTATCCAATTCCTCACGGCGGGTAATTAATTCCTTGAACATCTCGACGCGTAATTCAGGTAATTCCAAATCTGTATCCAATGCATCCGTCCAACGTGACACATCATTTTTAGTATCTTCGACTTTTACATCTGGCATAGGTGCGGTCGCCTGATCTTCCGCGCCCTCTTCATGATGAATGTTCGCATCATCATCTGCAGCATGCGCTGTAGACATGGTTTCCTGCATATTCTGGGGTGCGTCGTGCACATAGGCAACAATATTATTTGCCAAATTGCCGACACGCACGATAGTCGCAAAGCATGCAACTACAATTAAAACAGATAATACGGTTAATCTTGGTTTTTTAAATATAGCCATAAGACCCCTCTATATTACCCCTTACGCTTTAACGCGGTGTATAATTCACGCTCTGCTTGTGAATGGAAATTGCCTATGTCATCATCATCGTCATCGGCAAAGCCTATATCAGCATCGGCGTCAGATCCTGTTTCAACCTCACGGTCACGTATAGCAAAGCCCGCGGCGCCATCATCATCCGTATCTGCTGCTGGCTTTTGAGCCGGCAATTGTGCACTCGACGCACGGCCTAACGATGCCGCATTTTCTAAACGATCCGCCAAGCTATTGCTCGTGTCGTTGATAATTTTCAGTTCATCCGCCAAAATTTGGCCTTCATGTATAAGGCGATCCAAAACCTTGCCATGACTTTCTGCGGCGTCTTGCATATGATCAACAGATTCATTCGCTGTGTTAATTTGTCGCGTTAACTGCATGAAAAGATTTTCAAATTCGGCTTTATGTTTACGAAAAGCACTTAACTGTTTAGACAACGCATAAGCGTAATAGATCGTGCCGATTAAAAGCACAACAATAACAATATCCATGACCATACCAAAAAGCGCTAGACTCATTGTTCCTCATCCTGCTCTTTTTCAATATATTTCTCGATCCTGACCGCCAAGTGTTCCTGCTTTTGCCCAACAGGTCCGCGGAACATCGGAAAATCACCACAGCGCAACTCAACTTCATCGTTAGGCTGTGCATTCAACATAATTTGACTACCAACTTTCCATTCCAGCATTTCACCAAGCGGTACAATCAATTCATCCAATATCGCCTGCAGTTGAATTTCTGTTTTATATAGCTCCGCAGTCAAGTGTGTTTCCCAAATGGAATCCCGGCCAAATTTCTCACCCATGAACATTTGCAAAAGAAGCTCACGTATCGGCTCTAACGTCGCATATGGTAACAAAACTTCTATGCGGCCACCGCGTTCGCCCATATCAACGCGCAATCGCGCTAACACACAAGCGTTACCGCCTTGCGTAATCGTCGCAAAGCGTGGGTTGGTTTCAGTGCGGTCAGAGGCAAAACTTACTGGTGATAATGGATCAAAAGCAGATGACAGATCAGATAACGTCACCTGAATCATGCGCTCAACCAACTTGGTTTCGATTGTTGTATAAGGACGCCCCTCAACACGAATGGCAGAGCTACCTTTACGGCCGCCAAGCAAGACATCCACGATTGAATATATAAGTGCAGAATCAACAACCATAAGGCCATTATTGTCCCACTCTTCCGCCTTGAATACTGACAATAACGCAGGAAGCGGGATAGAATTCATATAGTCGCCAAAGCGCACAGTTGACACTTGGTCTAAGGACACTTCAACGTTATCAGACGTTAAGTTGCGCAGCGATGTCGACATAAGACGCACAAGGCGGTCAAACACAATATCCAACATTGGCAAACGTTCATAGTTCACCAACGCAGAGTTAACGAGCGCCATCACGCCCGATTGTTCATCGACACCGTCAAGGTCATCATCAAAGCCGAGAAGCGAGTCAATTTCTTCCTGATTAAGAATACGGGCGCTGCCATCATCGCCGCCACCGCCGCCATCTTCATCAAAAAGCGCGTCAAGATCATCTTCCGACATACCGTCATCAGAATCCCCTTCCTCAGAATCAGCCATGGCTTCCCATTCCGCCATCATCGCTGCCTCTTCTTCGCTCATTTCCTCGAGCTCTTCGCTCTCCGTATCACTCATATTTATACCCTAGTTATGCTTCCCATAAAGAAAACAAAAATTATATTCTGTGTTACGCGTAAAATAGGCACTTCACTCTATTTTACCACAAACACTGCTTTATCCGTGCAATTTTTATACCAGACCGCATGAATAAAGCCTTTACGTTACTGAACAATCATGTCCTGTAACAAAATATTCTTCACTTTAACAGGGTATGCCGCAGCATTCACCCGCCCTAAAAGTTCAAGTTTCAAACGATATAACCCTTTCGTACCGCGCAAATCCTGCACACGAAGCTCACGCAGAAATGTTTGGAACTGATCCACCACACGCGGCATAACATCTTCAATCGCGCGCTTATCACTACTGCTTTCCAATTCCAACTGTACAGATAAACTTAAATAACGCGGCTGATCATCATCAGAACTTAACGACACAATCATTTTAGGGATCTCTAAAAACACGACGCCGCCAGCACTTCCGCCGCCATGGTCGTCATGACTATCTCCATGGCCACCACCATGCCCATCATCTGATGAGGCGTGTTTATCTTCGCCGTGCCCGTCATCGCCATGATCATCATCACCATGACCAGCATCTGCATGTTTTTCTGTTGCTGCGTCTTTACCAAGCAGCCCATCTAACGCGCCGGTAAAATACGCCGCCGCGCCACCGCCAAGCAACAATATAATAGGAGCAACAATCAACAACAATTTCTTTTTGCCGCCGCCTTCGCTCCCGCCGTCTTCGCCGTCTAGCATATCAGCGCTGCCGCCTGCTTCATCATCCATATCATCTGAAAGACCGTCCGACATTAAGTACCCTATATTGTTTATATGTTATCGAATCAAAAACCACACAGAAATCCACAACTGTGCTTTATAAGCATACCATACTAAAAACCATTCGCATATAGGATGCATATAATAATCAATAGCTAATACTGACGCATTGACACGACCTATCGGGCAATTTTTTCCGCACCCTAAGAAAGTTTTACTTAATCAAACACAACAAACCAGCCCCCACCACCGCTGAGCACACAGAATAACATTATTTTTCAATGACTTAGCTTTTGGCACGATTTTCGCATTATTAAAACCGGCGAAAGCCAAATGTAATTTTAGATAGGCAAAATAGGGTTGGACAATGGATAATAGTATTTATATAGCCATATCGAGACAAAAAGCTCTGCAACAGCAAATGAACCTTGTTGCAAACAACATTGCAAACATGAACACATCGGGCTATCGCTCACAGCACGCCCTCTTCAAAGAGTATGTTGCTGACCAAGACCGCATTGCGGAAGTAAATGACCCGATCTCATTAGTAGAAAATATTGGGCAGTACGACAATACAAAACAAGGTGACATCAGAACAACTGGCAACACACTGGATGTCGCACTGAACGGCCCTGGCTTCTTTGGTGCAGTCACAGCTAGCGGCATTGAATATACACGCGCCGGTAACTTTACGATTAACGGCTTAGGGCAACTTGTAACATCTACTGGCTTCCCTGTAGCCAATCAAGGCGGCGCACCTATCACCATCCCCGATGACGCACAAGGAATCGTTATCGGAAAAGACGGCACAATATCTTCGGAAGATGGCACAATTGATCAAATTATGATTAGTGAATTTGAGAACTATCAAAACCTAACGCCACAAGGCAACGGCCTTTATAAAACAGAAGACCAAGCCCTGCCTGCAACCGAAACTGTAGCCATGCAGGGCGCGGTTGAAAGTTCAAACGTGAACCCCATCTTAGAGATGACACGCATGATTGAAATTTCCCGTGGCTACCAAAGTACGCAACGCCTTATGCAGGGCGAACATGACAAACAGCTCGACAGCATCAAAAAACTGTCCCGCGTAACGTAATAATCACGACATAACAACAAGATAAAGATCGAAACGAACAGATTAACTAAACGGAGAATAACATGTCATTATCACTTAACATCGGCGCATCAGGCATGCTTGCACAGCAAATGAATGTGAATGCCATTTCCAACAATATCGCAAACATGAACACAACAGGCTTTAAGCGTCAGCGTATTGAGTTTGCAGACCTTATGTATCAAAATATACAGCGCCCAGGCCATGTATCTGCAGAATCCGGCAACACGACACCAACTGGCTTACAATTTGGCCTAGGTGTGCGCGCCGCAGCGACTTACCGCATCCATGAGCAAGGCTCACTCAATACAACAAACAACGTACTTGACCTTGCCATTTCAGGCGGCGGCTTCTTTGAGGTTGAACTACCCAGCGGTGACAGCGGTTACACACGCTCAGGCAGCTTCCAACTTAACGAAAACGGCGAGCTTGTGACCACACAGGGCTACCCGATCGCACCGGGCATCACAATCCCTTCTGACGCAATCTCTATTGATATTGCTGAAGACGGCGAAGTATTCATCCGCCAACCAAACAACCCGAACCTACAAAGCGTTGGGCAAATTACTTTGGTTGAATTTCCAAACCGCGGCGGCTTAGAAGCGACTGGCAACAACTTGTTCTTGGAAACACAAGCATCTGGCGCCCCCGTTACAGGCACAGCGCAAACAGAACAGTTCGGCAGCATCATGCAAGGTTTTCTTGAAAACTCAAACGTTGACTCAGTATCAGAGATCACAAGCCTAATTACTGCGCAGCGTGCCTATGAAATGAACTCAAAAATCATCACAACATCTGATGAAATGATGAGCACAACCGCACAATTACGCTAATAAAAATAACAAAACACAATACGGCACAGATAGGGAATAGGAGTAAGAATATGACAGAGACAGCAACGGTAAAAAATATTACATCACTTTTGAAAGACAGCCATTTTGAGCGCCTAATTATACAAGTTCTTATGGTTGCGATCATCAGCGTGTTCTTCCTTCTTTCCTCAGCCACACAGCAGGCACAGGCAGTTAGCCTTAAGCAAACCGCAACAATAACAGGCAATATGATTACGCTGGGCGATTTGTTTGACGACCTCCAAAGCGACTCAGAGCGCGTTTTGGGCCCTGCCCCACAGCCAGGCCAAAACATGGTATTGAACGCCCGCACATTAATGCGCGTCGCCCATGCATTTAATCTACCGTGGCGCCCAAAGACATCATATGACCAAATCACACTACGCCGTGACGCGACAATCATTGATGCTGAACAAATCTCAAGAACACTCAAAGAAGAACTTAAAAACAGCGGCTTAAACAACAGCTTTAAAGTGAACTTTTATCAAGCTTACCCTAAAATCGTTCTGCCGGGTAATATGGCATCAAGCGTTGACGTGAAGTCGGTAAATATTGACCGCAACAATAATCGCTTTAGCGCCCTTCTGGTTGCACCAAACAAAGAAAACCCAATTCAAACACTCGAAGTATCAGGTGAGATCGTCAACACTCTAATGATTCCAGTTGTTAAAGACACACTACAAAGCGGTGATATTATTAGCAAAAAGTTTATTGACTGGATTGAGATTGAAGAGCGCCAACTGAGTAGCGACACAATCACATCACTTGAAGATCTACACAATATGACGCCGCGCCGCGTATTATTTAGCGGCAAGCCAATCTCTAGCAAGGAAATTATTGCCCCCCGCCTTGTCGAACGCGGCAGTGATGTGACCATGGTTTATGAGAATGGTGGCATGAGCTTAACCGCGAAAGGCAAGGCTTTACAAGGCGGCAGCAAGGGTGAAAGCATTCGTGTCATGAATCTTGCAAGTTCACGTCCAGTAGACGCTGTAATCACCGCTGACCGCATCGTCACAATATATAACTAATAACAAAAGTATAAAAATAAGAAACGTATAACGACAACAAAAAGGAACGGGTCATGACAAAATTTATTTCACAAATTATATGTATCGGCATAGCCACATTCGGCTTAAGTGCATGCAGCGCGGTTGATCGCCTTGCTAATATTGGTGAAGCGCCATCAATGACAAAAATCGAAAACCCAACGACACAAAGCGGTTATGTGCCAGTTAGCCTCCCCATGCCGACACCACAGCCAGATGTCCGCCAAGCAAACTCATTATGGTCAGGCAACAAAACTGGTTTCTTTAAAGACCAGCGTGCTGGCCAAGTTGGTGATATTCTAACCGTGATGATTGAAATTGATGATGAAGCGGAAATGGATAACACAACATCACGCAGCCGCTCAAGCAGCGAAGATGCAGGCTTAAACGCCCTACTTGGCTACGAACAAAGCTTAAGCCGCATTCTTCCCGAGGCCGTAAACAACGAAAACCTTGTCGGTATGGGGGCAGACTCTACGCATGCAGGCACAGGCTCCATTGACCGCGAAGAAGAAATCACGGTAAAACTTGCCGCCCTTATTACGCAGGAGCTACCAAACGGAAACTTAGTTATTCAAGGTCGTCAAGAAGTCCGCGTAAACTACGAAAAGCGTATTCTTGAACTTGCTGGCGTGATCCGCCGTGAAGATATCAATGTTGATAACTCTATTACTTACGACAAGATTGCTGAAGCGCGTATCTCTTATGGCGGTAAAGGCCAAATCACAGACATGCAGCAGCCACGCTATGGCCAGCAAGTATTCGACGTATTATTCCCATTCTAAATTGAGCTAGTCTCGTTTCGACCCAACCCGCCTCCGCCTTCGTTCTGCTAGCGCAAACGAAGGCTTTTTTTATGCGCTGGCTCTGCGGCCAGACGAAGGACCCGATAACAAAAAGCAGCGTAACAAGATTTCCCTCGCTACGCTGCTTTTAAGAATATCTATGTTTTATGTTGGCTTAGATACCACAACCTACGGCGCTATCTAACGCAAGCTCATCTAGGCTTGAGCCAAAGCTATATGTGATGGCCGCACCTGTTTCAGCCGACGATAATGCCGCGCCCTGACAGCTTGTTTCTTCAGCGCCACCTGCAGCAGATTCAATCGCGTTCAATTGAGCCGCCAAGTCAGCCTCACCGCCTTCACCGCCAGCTGCAGGTGCAATCTGGCTAAGGAATTCAGGATCAAATCCTGTCGGCAAGCTTACGCGCGGCAAACCAAGGATTGTCAAACGAACATTAAAGGCATCAGGATCAAAACCGTCAATGTTACGGAAGATGTCTTCCTGATTGATACCCGGCACGAAACCAAAGAAGAACAAACCTAATGATGCTTCATCAGTGAAGTGATAGAATTTGTCTTCTAGGAAGTTAAACTGGTCAAGCGTCAACACGCCGCCTGTAGAAGCTGGTGTAATGAAGCCTTCACCTGGTACGAAATATGTACTGTTCAATGCATTCAATACCGTTGGCGTGCCCGGTGCAAAGAATGCGCCGTTATCAAGCTCAACAAAGTAATCGCTCTGACCATTAAACAACTGCGTGCCGATCGTATTATCAACAAGGCTCATATCCGCAAAACCTGTTGTTGGGAAGTCTTGTGCAAAATATGACCATGCGCCGAAGGCATTATCGCCGACAAGGGCAAGCTGTTCAAAGTCATATGGCGCGAAGTGCATGCCCACGCGGCCACCGATGAACCCGTTACCCAAACCTGTCAGGTCAACTTCACCGCTTTCGAAGCTAGCGCCTGTATCGTTGTCGAAGAACAAGTTATCACTCACGACAACCTGACCATTGAACGGACCAGATGCATAGTAACCATTAAAGGCTGCGCCTGTAATTTCGTTACCAGCAATTTCTGCGCGGTTTAGGTTTGTTGTTTCAACGCCGTCACCACCAACTGTGGTGATAACATTGTTAGAAACAACAGCGTTAAATTCTGGCGCATCACCAAATGGTAATGGCTTACGGCTAACTTGCTGAATACCTTCTAGCGTATCGCCACCATCAACAATCTCTGGGAAGTAGCCATTATAACCTGTGATGTTGATGCCGTCGTCACCGATGTTCGACAATGTATTACCATCAACAAGCACTTCGTTTGCGCCATCAATTTCAATACCATCACCTAAGACGTTCGTGATTGTGTTACCACTAACATCCGCGCTGTTGCTTTGACCGAAGATATACGCATAAGGGTCAAACGCACCGCTTGATGTGATTGAAATTGCATCCGCACCAAAGATACGTGCGCCAGACGCTGTACCAACGTTAGAGATCACGTTATCCGTTACAGATGTATTACCGCTAAACAAGACCTGAATACCGTCATCACCTGTTGTATCAATTGTGTTACCAACAATCTCAACCGAGTCAACTGGCGTAAGTGCTGATGGGCCATCAATAAAGATTGCTGGACCATAGAAACCACCATTTACATCACGCACGTGAATTGCATCCGCGCCGAAGAAATCTCCGCGGTCTTTGGTTACGCCCACATTTGTGATTGTATTGCTTTCGATGCGTGTACGCCCAGCGCCCGCAACTTCAATACCGTCATCACCAGTGATTTCAATTGTGTTGTCTGCGATATATACAGCATAGCCAAATGGGTTGCCATAAACGTCGCTTACATTGATACCATCTGTACGTGAACGTTTAACATCGTTGCCTGTAATGTTTGTTTGGTACGCACCGTAAACTTCGATACCGTTATCACCTGAGCGGCGAACAATGTTGTCAGCGATTGTTGCAGAGAATGCACCATCAACTTCAATACCTTCATCACCGCTACGGCGTACTGTATTTTCAGCCACATTTACGCTGTTATAAACGTCATATACTGTAATACCGTCTGCGCCGCTATCCTTAACAAGGTTACCTGCGACATTCACGTTATATGCATCATAAACTGTGATGCCGTTATCGTCTGAATCTGTGACATTGTTATCAATGATACGGACATCTGCGACACTATCTACGTCAATGCCATCATCGCCTGATGTTGTAATAACATTGCCTTTAATGCGTGCTGCATCTGATCTTGCGACATCAACACCATCATCACCTGATAGAGACACGTTGTTGCCAATGATACGTGCAACGTCAACTTCTTCAACCAAGATGCCATCTTCTTCAGATTCACTGATTGTGTTCCATTTAACATTTGCTGCGCCATCAACATCAATCACATAAACGCCGTTTTCGCCGCTATCGTAAATTGTGTTGTATTTAACGCGGACATTTTCTGCATTTTCAACATAGATGCCATTATCACCTGAGCTACTGATATCGTTACGATTTACGCGAACAAGGTCTGTGCCGTAAACATCAACGCCACTGTCATCACTATTGGTAATGACGTTACGGTTGATACGTGCAAAATCACCACCTGTCACTTCAACGCCGTTACCATCGCTATTCTTGATAATGTTATCGCGCACGAACAATACGCCAACGTCTTCTGCATCAACGCCATCATCACCTGAACGACGAATGCGGTTGTTTTCAACTGTTGCGAAGTTGATGTCATCTAGATCAACACCATCATCGCCTGAACGTTTCACGCGGTTATCACCAACATAAGCAAATACTGCGTCTGAAAGCTCAATACCGTTATCGCCAGCATCTTCAACTGTGTTGTCAACAACGCTCACCGCGAAGCTGTCATCTACATCAATACCATCCGAGTCAACATCGCTGATTGTGTTCCCAACAAGCGTTGCGAAAGTTACATCATCAAGTTCGATACCATCAGAGTCTGCACCTGCGATTGTGTTACCACCTAAGAATGCTGAAAAGATGTCATCGCCATCGATGCCTTCTTGGCCAGATGCATATATTTCGTTGTTCGTTGCAACAACAATATTAATGTCTGAAAGTTCCATACCGCTGCTATCAGAATCTGTCACAACGTTGCCGTTAATGTAAACATTGCGGCTATCCGCTACATCAATACCATCATCACCTGAATTTGATACTGTGTTGTCAGTGATTTGAACATTCCAACCAAAGCCACGGCGTGATGTTACGTCATCAACATCAATGCCATCATCACCTGCGTTTACAACTTTGTTTTCGGCAATCTTAACCCACGATGAGTCAGATACTTTAATGCCGTTATCATCTGTGCTTTTCACTTTGTTGTCGATGATGTCCGCAGTGTTTGCGCCGCTCACGTCGACACCTTCGTCGCCTGAACGCTTAACTTTGTTTCCTGTGATATCGACATCAGAGATGCTACGCACAGCGATACCATCAACACCAGAGCGTGCTACTTCGTTGTCAGAGATAACAACTGCATTGCCAGTTTGTGCAATAATGCCGTTTTCATCTGAATAGTTTACATCATTACCTGTAATGCTTGTGAAGGCGTTATATTGCGCATCAATACCGTTGCCGCCAGAGCTGACAACTGTGTTTTCAGAAACTATTGCACCAAGTGATTGTGCAACGCGAATACCGTTATCATCACTATCCTCAACCGTATTCTCGCTAATCGTTACACTGTAAGCGCCTGTAACATCAATACCGTCATCACCCGCGATAGAAACGATGTTATCCGACACATCAACGTTTACATAGCCACTGGTGTTGATACCATCACCTGCGGTAAGGGCAACCATATTATCACTAATAACCACGTCATCAGAGAAGTTACCATGAACGTATATGCCGTTACCGCCAAAACTATCCCACTCAATAGATGATGGCTCTGGAAGAAGGTCAAAAACAAGTTCCGCGAGGTCTTCATCGCCTAGTAATGCGTCTTCCGCTGGGATCAAAACATCATCAATTAAGTCTAGACCTGAGAAATATGCAGATAAATCAGCAAAATCATATGATGTCCAGTCAATACCTGTGGCAAAGACATTGTTATTTGTCACAGTTGTTGCGCCACTGTCGTCAACTTCAACGCCATCGCCGCCGACTGCTGCTATTGTGTTTTCATCGACAAGAACGTCACCTGCATTTTCTACATGGATGCCATCGCCATCAGCCCATGGGAAAGCGATAAGATCTGTATCAATCTTCGGTGTGCGAACACTGTAATCACCATCAAACAATGCACCCAAGCCTTCACTTGATAATGTATCAACCCAGTCATAAAGACCAAAACCAACATAAGAAATTGAGTTGTTTGTGATGTTCACATAAGCACCACCATCAATATAGATGCCGTTTTCGCCTGCGATAGCGACTTCGTTACCGTCGATATTTACTGTATCCGCACCATTTGTGCTTGAGATACCGTTACCGCCAACAAGAAGAACTTTGTTATCGCTAACTGTTGTTGTGCCAGTTGCACCATCAAGCGCGATACCATCGCCATATGATAAGCCAACAAGGTTGCCTGTGATTGTGCTGTTCAAACCGCCCTCAACGCGGATTGCATCAGCAAGGACAAGGCCTGCGATGTTATCAGCAACGTTTAGGCCTGTTGTGTTTTCAGCGAAGATGCCATTGCCTGCGCCCAGCGCCACAATGTTTTCTTCGACTGTGTTATCTGTGCCGCCTGAAATAGCAATGCCATTCGCGCCAGAGAAGATCACCAAGTTTTCTTCTACTCTTACATCATCAGAGCCGGATACCGCAATGCCGTTTAGCGTGCTGTCAAAGACTTCGTTATTTTTAACAAGCGTGCCGTTTGAACCACTGACATCAATACCATTCGCGCCTGCGCCTGTCACAGTGTTACCTGTAATCACCGATGATGGGCTTGGGTTGATGCTAATACCGTTTGATGCTGTACCTGATACCGTATTGTTTTTAATATCTGCATTTGCAGAATTGTTCACATCGACACCTTCGCCGCCAGTTTGTGATACGTTGTTACCAATCACATCAACATCTGCTGAATTGCTAACTTCGATACCGTCATTGCCAGTGTTAGATACTGTGTTGTTGTTAACGCGGATTGCATTTGCAGCGACTGCAATACCTTTGCCATTCATATCATCAGCGGTGTTGTTAATGATGATTGCATTATCAGCGCCGCCATACACACGAACACCGTTTTGCGCTTCGTATAGGCTGTTATATTGAATTGTCACGTTATCGCTGTTGCTGCGAACTGTTATTGCGTTATCGCCTGCACCGTTCACTGTGTTGCGTGAAATAGTCGCATCATCAGAACCGTTTTCAAGATCGATACCGTCATCACCTGCTGCAGTGATAATGTTGTTTAGAATGCGTGCTGCATCTGAGTTATCAAGATTAATCGCATCACCTATGCCATTGCTGCCTGCGCCTGTTTGGCTAGAGAAGCTGTTGCCTGTGATCAAGATACGATCACTGTTTTCAACACGCAGACCTGTTTGGCCGCCAGTTACCGTATTGTTTGAGCCAACAGTAACATCATCACTATCAGTAACGCTAATGCCGTTTGTCGTCGCATCCGTGATTACGTTGCCGTAAATATTTGCACCGTTAGAGCTATTTAGATCAATGCCCTCGCCTGCTGTGCCAGTGATTGTGTTATTGTTAATTTTTACATCAGCGGAGTTTGATACGTCAATTGCATCACCGTTGATATTTGTTAGAGTATTTTGGCTAACGCGCTCAGCATCCGCACCAATCACAACACCGTTTTGACGGGTATTTTCAATTGTATTGCGCGCAACGATAATGTTCGCTGAGTTACCAGAAACGGTTACGCCATTTTTCGCGTTATCAATACTGTTGTTTTGAACATCTGCATTGTCGCTGTTACCGCGAACAACAATACCGTTACCAGAAATATCTGTTAGTGTATTACCTTTGATGTCTGCATTATGACTTGTGCTTTCAAGCTCAATGCCGTCATGGCTTGTATCTGAAATTGTGTTGTTCATGATACGAACGAAATCAGAGCCAACAACATTAACGCCATCGCCGTATCCGCCTGGGCCAACGCCTGACTGACCAGAAATTGTGTTACCAATTACATCAGCGTAATCACTGTCAGCAAGGCGAACACCTGTTTTACCGCCCGTTATAGTGTTGCCGCCTGTAATATCTATATAGCCACTGTTCGTAACAACGATGCCGTTATTTTCTGCATCAGTGATTGTATTTCCGCTTACGCCCACATAATCGCTACCGCTTACTGCGATACCGTTATCACCTGCACTATTCACCGTGTTAGACTTAACAGTTGAATAGTCTGCATTAGTTACAACGATAGCATCGCTACGGCTGTTTATAATAGTGTTTGATGACACTGTATGCACACTGCCGCCATTAACTTCAACACCATTTGTACCGCCAGTTACCGTGTTGTTCTGCACAAGTGCTGATGTTGAACCATCGGTTACTTTGATACCTTCATTACGTGTGCCTGTGATAGTGTTTCTTGTAACGACAACACTTTCAGTGTTTTTCGCATGAACACCAATTGCAGAACCGCCTGAGATGTCGTTACGGTCAACACGTATTGCACCCGAAGTAATGTGCAAGTCAATTGAATCACCAGTAGCTTTACCAATTTCGTTTTGGCTAATAACTAAGCCATCGACGTTGTTACGTGCATGTATGCCATCATCACCGCTATTGTTGATGACGTTGCGCTGTACCAGAACATCCTGCGCGTTATCAAGGAAAACGCCATCATCATCATAGCCCGTATTGTCCTTAATATCCGTGATAATATTATTTGCGATCAAGAAGTTACTAACATTTTCAAGGCGAACGCCTTTTGTGCCGCCTGTGATTGAGAAGCCACGCACTTCACCATCGCTCGCGTTTTTAAATATTACGCTACCGTAAATAGTGCTTTCATCGCCTGTGCGACCGCGTGCATCTGTACCGCTACGCGCACCGCGCAAATCGATATTTTTGCCGTCAACTAATACATCTTCGTAATAATCGCCTTTTGCAACATTAACCGTTGAAGACGCCGAAGACAAATCAACCGCATCCTGAATTTCAGCCGCGTCATCTTTAATGTTAACCAATGTCGCATTACCAGACACAGCACCTGTTGTGTTTAGGTCTTCCCAAAGGTTAATTGTCGTACCACCTAAGAAGATATCACCATCAACTGCGCTTACATATGAACCATCTTTTACGTCAATGCGTTGTTCACTTGTAATATTAATCGAGCCGCCTGTTGTTGATACTGGGGCGTTAATTTGTAAGAAGTTTTTAGAATACAGATCCAAACCGCCATCATGCCAGCCTGCTGTCCCTGTCGCGATACCATCAATGATGTCAATCTCGTTAAGTACTGAGTCTAGGTCGAATGTTGTAAGGACTGTGCCGCTAACGCGCTGCACATCTACTTTACTACCAACATCCTGACGGACGCTTGATGCATCAAATGTAAGGCTACGTGCAAGAACCTCTGAACCGTTCCAGAACTGTACCGCGCTTGCGCCGATAGTCACCGCGCCGTTACCTGCATCAATATCACCATGCACAATAACGCGTGATGTACTGTTCAAATCAACAGCGCCGTTTGACGTTTGGATTTCACCTGAATTTGTAAGTTTGATTTCTTCACTCCAGATTGTGCCTTCATGGCCGAAACGTACTGCGCCGCGGTCAGAGTCGATCAAACCTGTAATAAGAAGTGAACCTGAATTGTCGTATACTTCAAGGCCGCCTGTGCTGCTGCCTAGACCTGTTGCGAAATCACCGATTTCATCAAAACTGTTAAGGTCAGAATATAGTGAAACCTTTTTCTGCACTGAACCTGTAAGCAGGCGCGCAGCCACTTCACTTAAAGATTCCTGCGCCACAGAATTAGCTGTGAAGTCAATTTCATCAGCCATGACAACAGAACCGTCAAAGAATTTAACATCACCGCCATCAAAGTAAATATCACCAGATGCTGCTGATAAAACACTGTAAACGCGTGTGCTGCCTGTGCCTGTAAGGGTAATGTCAGCGCCGTTTGTTTCAATTGAACCGTTTAATGTGATATTACGGCCTGCATCAACATTAACTTCTGTTGTGCCTGTGCCGCCAATCCCAGCGCCGCTTTCAACGATAATATCACGAAGAGCTTCAAAAGATAGCGTTGCGCTGCCACCATTATTGTTAATCATGCTACCAATACGAATATCGCCATGGTCATGACCGCTACCTGTTGGCACATCACCTGTTTGAATAAGGATACTTGTACCTTCACTAAGTGATGTCGAAAGCACGCCTGCGTTAATGTAAGAATAATTACCAAGATACGCTGTATCTGCAATTAAGATGCTTAATGGATCAATTGTCCAAAGTGATGCCGAAACGGCTGTTGTGTCTTCAACATTAAGTGTCGCACCAGATGTTTCAATTGTGCCGTCAACGCCTTTTGCACGTAGGCGACCAGCCAAATCTAAACGACGATCCGCAACAATTTTAATGTCGCCGGCTTGTGTATCATCATCACCATTTGCCCATACGCGGCCATCTTCTGTAATTTCGATATCCTGACCGGTGATTTCAACTGAACCGCCCGTGCCGCCATTACCTTTTTTCGTACGTGATGCTTTTAATGTGCCATCAACCGTCACTTTACCTGCACTGCCGCCGCCAAGAATGATCTTACCGCCGCTTTCAGTTGCTGTGCTCGCCGTAACGATACCGCCCATATTAATGACGCTATCAACAACGCCACGCGCTGCGTTTGCTTTGATTTCAACTTGAGCAGCTGTGATAGCCCCCGTGTTGTCTAACAACGCTTCTGCAATTTGATCTTCTAGCGCAATCTCAACTAGACTATCGCCATAAAAATCTAAAGTAACTTTATCACCAGCAGCGAAAGCAACTTTACCAACATTTGCTTTAATTACACCATGATTAGAAACTTGTGGCGAAACGAATGCAGCGATACCCGCGTCTGCGACAGTGATTGTGCCATAATTCACAATTTGAGCATCAGTAAAGTTACTAAGCTCTATGCGTGTATCACCATTCATAAAGCTTGTCGTATTTAAGTCACCTGTCGATGCAACCATGCCACCGACGTCAATTTGTGCGTTTTCGCCGAAGACAATACCGTTACGGTCAAGAACAAAGATTGTACCACCTGTGCCGCCAGATGCTTTGCTTACAGAACTTAATGAACCCAAAATTTGTGTCGAATCAGAATGCGCACCCGTTACGCGGTTAACTGTCATCGAACCTGAGTTGTTGTGATAAAAGGTTGTGGAGGCATTTTCACCAATATCAAAACGTTCCCAGTTAATCACCGCACGATCAGAAGTTTGATCAATATTCAAAACCCCAGTGCTTGGACGGTCAAATGTCGCGCTACCACCTATAACATCTTCACCATATGGCGTTGCGTCTGGTGCAACCTGCGCGTATGCAGTACTGCTGAGCGCCGCAATTGTCGCTAATGTCATGACCGGCTTCACCAACGCGGTAGACAAATAAAGTGGGTATCTGGATTTGATTTGAGATTTTTCTGTTTTGATCGAACGGGTCATTTTTTCCTCCATCTGCATATTTTCATATGCACCCCACTTTTAAATATGATGTGGGCCATTAAAAATTCATAAAACGCAATATCGCGATTTAATACGAAAATCTGTATTTACGTACAATGGCTGATGACATTTATAAAAGAAATACGCACAGTCTTTTATAGAGACGCAAAAGCCATTCCATAGACATAATACAAAAAAGTCTAGCGTAGGTTTTTACATAGTTTATAAGCAATTGCAAGAAAATTTTTACGTAAATAGGACCCACATATGTATATGCGTTTATTATAATAAATCGATATACCAAAGATTGAGTGCAGTTATCCCCCCCTATCGATAAAATATCGATAAAAAAAATTCTTTATCTATACCTTTTTTGAAAAAAAACTCTGTTTTATCTTGCATAATTGTTTATCATATTGTCTATAAAGATCAGCCGATTGAGGCTAAAATTTTATTGTTTTTCATATAATTGGGGTTTCAAATGTTCCAGATTGATACGGGTGCGACACTGAACGTGCAGTTAAAAAAGCTCGCTTTATCGCTCATTACTACATCTGCATTATTAGTTGCAGTTTCTACGCAAACAGCACATGCACAAGTGCCGACTGACGCAGCAGCTATATCAGACCCTAGCCGCGCCACCGAACAGTTCCGCACGCCGGATGTGGACTTTAAAGTCGGCCCAAGTATTGAAGTGGAAGAAGCTAACGTTGATAAAGCACCTGCCGGTGCAGAAAACATCAAACTAACACTAAAGAAAATTGATATTTCCGGATCATCTATTTTTACTGCGGACTATCTGCAAAGCTTTTACGAAGATAAGCTGAACACTGAAATCAGCCTAGCAGATGTATATAGTATAGCGGCACGTTTGACTAAACTTTATCGCGATAATGATTACGCAATTTCTCGTGTCGTTGTTCCTGTACAAACCATCGACAAAAAAAGCGGCACAATTAAATTAGAAGCTGTTGAAGGTTTCGTAGATAACATTCGTATTGAAGGCGACAAGAAAGCCAACGAACTAGAACGCATACGTGGCTATGTCAGCAAAATTCAAGGCGTACGGCCATTAGACTTCAAAGAACTTGAACGTGTCCTTCTTATGATTAACGACCTGCCTGGTGTTGAAGCGCGCGCAGTTCTAGATCGTTCAAACACAACCGCAAAAGCCACAGATCTTACGCTAATTGTTCGTCGCAATCGTGTTGATGGCTTGGTTTCTTTCAACAACCATGGTAGCCGTTATTTAGGTCATTCACAATTAATTGGCGCCACATCGTTTAATTCTTGGTTAGGCTTGAATGAACGCGTTACATTCCAGGGCGCATATGCACCAGGCCGCCATCTTGACCCGGAACTTGCTTATGCATCTGGTTATTTTGAAGTACCAGTAAATCGTCACGGAACATGGTTCAAAGCATTCTTGTCCCAAACAGAAACAAAACCAGGATATGACCTTAAAGAATTTGATGTTGAAGGTAATTCAACATATGGCGAATTCAAATTTGTACACCCAATCATTCGTACACGTAATTTCAACTGGTTTGCTGATGCTGCGTTTGATTGGCGTGATGTTGATAGTAAAAACAACGTAGAACCGACACGTAAAGACCGTATACGTGCGGTGCGCCTTGGTACAAACTTTGAGTTTCTTGATACGTTATTCCGTGCAGGCGTAAACACATTTAGCTTTAAAGTTTCCCGCGGCCTAGACTTCTTTGGCGCAAGTGAAACTGGCGCGACAAACCTATCACGTGAACTTGGCGATCCAGAATTCACAAAGTTTGAAGCTGAATTTCAACGTTTACAACGCCTTACAAATAAATGGAATATCCTTGCCGCTGTTAAAGGCCAAATGAGCAATAACGCCCTGCTAAGTTCTGAAGAATTTGGCGTAGGTGGTGTGAATATAGGCCGCGGCTTTGACGGTTCAGAAATCATCGGTGATGAAGGCATCTCTGGTAAAGTAGAAGTCCAGTGGCGTACACCTTATCACGTACCTATATTCGATAGTTACCAACTATATGGCTTCTATGATATAGGTCGTGTATGGAATGATGATGCAACAACGAACGACCTAAAGCGTGAAAGTCTTGCTTCGGCAGGTATCGGCCTTGATGCTACAATTGCCGAGAAAACCAAGCTTGGCTTCATGGTTGCAAAACCGCTAACGCGCGATGTTCAAACGCAGGGTGATGATGGCGCACGCGTCTACTTCTCCCTCAGCCGCGAATTTTAATTAAAAAGAAAGCCCTCAAAATTGAGGGCTTTTTTATTGGGTAATTATGCAGGAACTTTTTGATTAATAGCCGCATCATAAACCGTGTCAGGATTACCGCCAAAACGCAGGTCTTTATCAAGACCATCAATACGCGCCATATCTTCTGCACTTAATGTGAAGCTATCTAACGCTAAATTGCTCGCCATATTCTTTGGCGTTTCTGATTTAGGGATAACAATACGTCCCGCCTGAAGGTCCCATTTAATTATAACTTGCGCTGCTGACACGCCATATTTTAGAGCTATCTCGCTTATCACGGGGTCAGCAATCGGCTTTTGACTTTTATCGACATCGTTCCACTCCCCCGTGCCTAAAGGTGACCAGCACGACACAATAATATCATTAGCATCACAATATGTAGCAAGTTCTTTTTGCGTGAAATATGGATGCAACTCTAATTGATTATAAACAGGCTTAATACGCGCAAATGAAAGTATGTCTTCAATATCGCTTTTTCTGAAATTAGATAAGCCAAGCGCTTTGGTAAGCCCCTCATCATGGAGCGTTTCCATTTCCGTCCATGTTTCTTTTGTCTTTTCCGGATACGGCCAATGGATGAGATATAAATCCACGTAATCCATTTGCAAGCGCTCAAGCGAAGCATCTAAAGCCTTACGCACATTTCCTGTGCCTTGCTCTGTATGCCATGCTTTTGTTGTGATGAAAAACTCTTCACGCGGAATGCCCGACTCTTTAACCGCGCGACCAACGCTTCGTTCGTTCCCATATAGAGAGGCCGTATCAATGTGACGATACCCAAGCTCAATTGCCTTCAGAATAGTATCTTTCACGTAATCATTATCAGCTTGCCATCCAACGATGGCCGCTGTGCCATAACCAAGTTGAGGGATTTTGATACCGTTATTAAATGTAAGCGTTTGCATTTGAGCTCTCCTTTATATTGCTTGCCTATAAAAAACTAAGTCAATTTTATAAAGTATCAATAGCCGCAACAGCCAAAGCATCCGCGCGCTCATTTTCTGGGTGCCCAGCATGCCCTTTGACCCAATGGAAGGCAACATTATGCTTACTGACGGCGGCATCCAACTCCTCCCACAAATCTTTGTTCTTCACGGGTTTGCGGTTCGCGGTCTTCCAGTTTTTGGCCTTCCAGCCATCCATCCATTTAGTGATGCCATCACGGACATATGTGCTATCGGTGTATAAATCCACATCGCAGCGGCGCTTTAGGCTTTCGAGCGCTTTTATGGCGGCGGTTAATTCCATACGGTTATTGGTTGTTTCTGCCTCAGCGCCAGAAATTTCTTTTTCTTTATCGCCATAGCGCAGCACAGCGCCCCAGCCGCCTGGGCCTGGGTTACCGCTACATGCTCCATCAGTATAAATTTCTACGCGCATGGGGGATTGGCTCTCCAATGTTTTATTCGTTCTAAAAAGGCTTTGGGGTCATGCGGAATAACGACGTCATCACCCGGATGGTTTAGGTAATCATGTAAGCGGGTCATTTGAATGCGCAATGCACTGGCCTGTAACATTAAGCCAAAAATGCCGCGCTCATCGTCATTTAATGGTCTGAGCTTCTGATATCCCTGCATCATCGCATCAAAGCGTGCGGGTATACATTCTGCCGCCGCATTAAAGCACCACGCATTAATGGTCAGTGCCAGATCATAAATAAAATATTCATCACAGGCATAATAAAAATCAATAATGCCGCTTAACTGCGCGTCTTTAAAAAAGACGTTATCAGGGAAGAAATCACAATGCACTGCACCTTGCGGAAAGTCTTTGGTGACAAGCATCGGCCAAACATCGATAAGGTCGCTAAAGACATCATTGACGAGCGCAGCTTGGCCTTCGACAACGCTATCAGCCTTATCTTCGTTCTCGCCCCATAAGCTCTGCCACTTTGATAGCCCCATTTTGTTTGGGCGGCGCACGGTAAAGCCTTCACCTGCCTCGTGCATCTTGGCGAGCATTTCACCGGCGGCGGCGCATTGTGCATCGGTTATATCATCTGGCGCTGTACCCTGCCCGTCTAAATAGACGCTAATGGCTGCGGTTTTACCCTTTAAATGCCCGTAAAGCGCACCATCATTGCGCGGAATAATTTCACATGTTGGAATAGCGGCGGCGCTTAAATGCTGAATAAGCCCTAAGAAATACGGCAGGTCACTTTCCGCGACTTTGCCTTCATGCACGGTCAGCACATAACGTCCTGTATCCGTAAATATATGATAATTCGTATTCTCTACGCCTGAAAGAATACCTTCAAAACGCTGTAACTTGCCAAGGTCGTAACCCGACAAAAAAGCGTCAATATCATGCGAATCTAATGTGGTAAATACAGCCATGCCCCAAGTGTGCCGCCGTCACATGCGCACGTCAAGCGGCGGTGTCTGCCTTATCCCGCAAAATACGCGGCACATTAAAGACCACGTTTTCTTCACGGAGGACAATTTCTTCGACACTAACCGCGCGTTTTTCTGAAATGGCGGCCACGACTTCTTCAACCAATACTTCTGGCGCGGATGCCCCTGCCGTAATGCCCAAAGCTTCAACATCATCAAGCCATGCAAAATCAACATCATGGGCGCGCTGTATAAGTATAGACTTCTTCGCGCCATACACTTTGGCGACTTCTGCCAAACGGTTAGAGTTTGATGAATTCGGTGCGCCGATAACTAAGACAGCATCCGCCTTTGCTGCAATATCCTTTACCGCTTCTTGGCGGTTGGTTGTGGCGTAGCAAATGTCCTTTTTAAATGGCCCCTCAATATTTGGGAAACGTGCTTTTAGGGCATCGACAATATCTGACGTATCATCAATGGATAGCGTTGTCTGCGTACAATACGCCAAGGCGTTTTCATCCGCTACGGTTAAACTTTCAACATCTTCGATGGTTTCAACCAAACGCACTGCACCTTCGGGCAGCTGCCCCATTGTGCCAATAACTTCAGGGTGGCCGACATGGCCAATCAAAATGACTTCGCGCCCCGCTTTGTGATGTTTTTCCGCTTCTTTATGGACTTTACTGACCAAAGGACATGTTGCATCAATATAGAACATGTTACGCGCTGCTGCGTTCTCAGGAACTTTTTTCGGTACACCATGGGCGGAGAATATTACTGGCTGCCCATCGTCAGGAATCTCATTAAGCTCATCGACAAATATTGCGCCCTGCGCCTTTAAATTCTCAACAACGAATTTGTTATGCACAATTTCATGGCGCACATAAACCGGCGCGCCATATTTCTTTAGCGCCAATTCAACGATTTGAATTGCGCGATCAACCCCAGCGCAAAAGCCGCGCGGCGCAGCTAAATATATCTTTAATGGCTTTTTATCTGTCATAATATGCGGTTCTTCCGTTTTATCCATCGGGATTTATATAGCGCAGCTTTTGAAAACTTGCCATGTTTTTTATTTTCTTTATTGTGGTGACGATCACTAATTAGGGAGAATCGAAGCGATGAACGCTGCCATAAGAAAATATTTTCTATACAGCCTAGTTCTTAGTTTAACTGCATGTTCTAGCGCAGACATATCGCATAATCTGGGCGGTGTGAAGGATAGTCTATTTTCACTTGGTTCAATCTTTACATCTTCAAAATCAAAATCTGTTGATCCTGAACGCGACATATCGGATTCCCTTGATAGTGAGGGCGCAGTTTTAGCCTGCCCACGCATTGAATATATCGAAGAACTAAGCATTGTTGATAAATATGTCGATAATAGCGAACCAAGTGTTGATGGCTTAGAATACTCCGCCAATATCGCGCATTTTGAGAGCTCTTGCCGCGTTTTACCAAACAAGAGCTTAGCTGACATTGAAATCTATATCCGTTTTTATGCTGAACTTGGCGATGCAGGGCGTTTAAAGCCAAGCGAGGAAGTCAATGTCACGCATCCATATTTCATTGCAACGCTTGATAAAGACAATAAAATCATCAACAAACAAGTTGAAACCCTGACCATGGCCTATGGCGCAAATGAGAACGAACTTACTAAGCTTGAAAAAGTTAGTTATCAAATGCCTTATGATGCCACGCATAACCCGAAGGATTACCGCGTTGTGATGGGCTTTATTCTAACCAAAGCACAAATCGAGAATAACCGCCGTGACTATAAATTCTAAGCTGGACTATCAAACCATGACACAAGACACATTATCCGTTGATGTAAACGCCTTTTGGAATGCAACACATAAAGCACATTTAGATGTTGTTGAGAGCGTATTTTCATCATCCCTAAAAGATGATCTCTCTGCCCTCCTCGTTCAAGCAGCAGACACAATCCGCAATGGCGGTAAAGTCATGTTCTGCGGCAATGGTGGCAGCGCCGCTGATGCACAGCATATTGCCGCTGAGTTATCGGTTAAATTGTTTCAAGATCGCAAGCCCATTGCAGGTTTGTGTCTAACGCTTGATAGCTCCGCTATCACAGCATGCGGCAATGATTACGGCTATGAGTATATATTCTCCCGTCAGGTGCAAGCCTTAGGGCGCGCAGGCGACCTGTTAGTTGGTATCAGCACATCAGGCAAAAGCCCAAATGTGATTAAAGCTGTCGAAGCAGCCAAAGAAATGGGCATTAAAACAGCGGCCTTGACCGGCCGTGATGGTGGCCCACTTGCAGGCATGGTTGATGTCAATTTATGTGTTGCACATAACGACACCGCCCGCATCCAAGAAATGCATATAACAATAGGCCACATGTTCTGCGGCCTATTAGAAAAAGAGCTTGGGCTCGTCTAACTTCTTACATTATAAGATGAGGTTTTAAAATGATCGCATATAAACCAAAATGCGTATTGATAACTGGCGCGACGAGTGATTTTGGACGAAGCTTTGCGCATAAATTTGCAGCGCATAATGTGAAACTTGTTTTGCATGGTCGTAACCGCGACAAATTACAAGCATTATCGAATGAACTAGATGTACACCACCATTTGATGGTGTTTGATTGCAATGATGAAGACAGTATTGTGAAAGCGTTCGATACACTCCCTGCCGAATTCCAAGATATTGACCTGCTGATTAACAATGCGGGCGGCGCGCTTGGTGGTGACCGTTTCCATGAAAGCCCATTAGATGATAGCCTCAATATGGTTGGCGCGAATATTACATCCCTCATCTCTATCTCGCACAAAGCACTTCAGTTAATGAGCAAGAATAAGCGCGGGCATATAATCAATATTGGGTCGATTGCGGGTAACTGGCCTTATCCAGGTGGCCATGTGTATTGCGCGAGCAAAGCATTTACACGCCAATTCTCCCTCGCCTTACGTGCAGATTTAGATGGCACAAATATTCGTGTCACAAACATAGAACCGGGCATGACAGAAACTGAATTCTCATTAAAACGCTTTAAGGGGGATGCAAACAAGGCTGATGCGGTTTACGCAGGCGCCACCCCGCTGCAAGCGGATGACATAGCCGAAACCGTTTATTGGTGCGCCACACAACCTGAACACGTCAACATTAATAGCCTTGAAATTATGCCGCAGCGTCAGAGTTTTGGCCCGCTCGCTGTAGAGCGCTCATAATCAAATTTGACATATTCAAATTACATTGCTATGCTGCATTGCTTTATGAGTAACTTACAAAACGAGGTTAAATCTTAGAGCTATGTCTTCCACAGAAAGCTATGCCCCAGCCACTAAAAACGTCCACCAATTAAGTAAAAAACTTTTCGCAGCTAAAATCCATCACGAGCAAGATATCTATAAAGAGCAGTATCAAGCACATTTAGAAACATTCCTTAAAACAGGTGAGCGTGCATTATCACGTATGTTTAACAAGTTAAGTGAAGCAGACATCGTTCAGCATTATTATACGCAAACACCATGCACCAAAAACATCACACGCATATTCCCCTTGCATGAAGACACGCAAGCACCGTGGATTGCCACAGAGACAGCTTGCGATGAGTTGGAGCTGAATTCAAAAGTGATATCTGACTTCCGTGAAGCACTAAATACGGCAAACATGGACTTAGAACTTGATCTTATTGAAAAAGCACCTTCACGTAAAAATGCAAAGAAACAATATCACTTTTCGGTAAAGTTCACTGATTACAACGCGAATAGCTTGTAAACGTCACGCAAACTGTCTTGTCGCGAGCTCCAATTCGTCGATAATTGAAAGAACTGAAACCAATTCGCGCTTCAATTCGATCAATGTTTCTATATTGGTTGCTTCGACATGGATGCTGGCGGGCTCAAAATGTTTTGCGTTACTCGGCAGCAGTAATAATAGACGTCCGTTGTAATATTCGGCGGACAATCTACCGCCGTCATATTCTTTGGACAAGGCAGTGAAGCTTTCAATGATTTTAGGATGGACTAAATAACGCGCCTCGACTTGGTCATTGGTATAAACGTCATAAATGTTTTCGAATTCTAATGAGACTAAATCCGCGCGCTCTAAGCCTAGGCTCTTTTCGTTAAACCATTCAAAAAAGCCATGTTGATTAGGACGCAGTACCGTATGACCGAATATTTGTTTGGGAACGTCTATTAGGAATACCAAGCCATCAAAGACTGTCGTGATGGTTTCATCATCGCCAGATTTACTTCTATATTTTAACTCGACTTCAGATAATTCAATCTTTGTGCCTTTATATTCGCCAAAGAAATAATCTTCACAATCATGTCGGTTATAACTCGGCACAATTTTTGATGCTTTTAGCGTATCGACAATAAGCTTTCCTTTTTCAATATAGTGTAAATTTCCAAGCGTTTTGGCGATTTGTGGCAAGATTTTCTTTTTATAGCTTTTAGCGTATTGGCGCTTAGGCTCACTCACCCAATACCAGAGCAAGCCGAAAAATAAGATCGACACGCCAAAGCCGCCATCATCGCCGCCCCACTCACCAATCAGTAACATAAAATCAACAAAGCCCGTTATCGGCGCGCAAACACAGCTTATCGGTATAGCCAGTTTCTGCCTGCGTCTTAAGGCATGTAATTTCTCATGACGAATATTTTCTAGCGCCTCAAGCTCTGGCTTCACTTGCGCGGCAAGCGTTTCATCATCCATTTCTTTTAGCTGTGCTAAATCCGCGCTCATAGAAAACCTTTTGATAAATAAGAAAAAAGCACCCAAGCTATAATGCGTGGATGCCCTTTAATAAAATACTAATGCGCCTAAAATTTACGGCTTCTGCGTTAAGGCAACCAATTTTTTCATGCCTTTTAATGCGTCATCACCGTCAGCATAATGAATCTGCAAGTCTGGCGCATATTGTTCCTTGGCAAGCTTGTTGAAATTAACCTGAATAGCCGTATCACCCGCTATATAAAAAGATGAGATTTGATCTGGACGTGCATAATATGTGCCTTTAGTATTATCAATTTTAACAAGCCCATCAACATTATCGAGTACGGCAGCCGCAAATTTATCGACTAAACGCTTCGCATAAAGCTCTTCACGGCGGTACAAACGCGGAATTAAAACATTCATATCACCACCAAGATCTTTTATTAAGTCTTCGACGGGTCTATCGCCACGCAGGCGGTTAAACAAGCGGTTCAAATATTCATTTTTATCCTTATTAATCGCATCAAATTCAACGACACGTAACGAAACACTTGAATTGCTAGTAAAACTAACATGTAATTCACTGGTTAGATTTGGATGCACAGAAATAATCTGTGACGTATCAAGCAAGGTGAAACCACCTTGGACAAAGCTTGTACTCGCCATGTCGGAAGAAATTTCAACCATATTAGGATTAACGCGCTTAATCGCATCAACAAGCTCTGTTGCCGTTTCAAGAGGTACATAAGATGTTTCAACGGTGTCCCCGCGCTGCGTCCCTGCAAGCAATGTCACATATTCACTGCCGTCATCAGGTTTTATAAATGTTTTAGATACAGAGATAACATCAACCGCAGCAGGGTTCACATAGTAATGTCCATAATCTTTTTTGCCCCAGTAAAATGGCATCTTAATAAACTCTATGCCTGCTTTACGTATATTGTCTGCAATGCTATCGCCGTCAACACCCCAGCTTTCACCGTTTAAACTTTGGGTACGCCCCTGACGCGCATCACTAAGATATAGGCCTTTTTGATGTTCATTTGTACAATCAATAAGCACTGCAACGTTTTCGACATCAACCATTAACGGCTTTTGGTCGTCATTTTTAATATTGGTGAATTTTGCCATTTTCTTCCCATCCCTGATTTTTTTATTTTTTATAATGCGCCTTTTATAAAACGCCCAATACACCACGTCAAGTTGCAATGCCCCGTAAATAAAAAAGGCTACCTAGTAAATAGGTAACCTTTTTAAAATCTAGTTCTTTAAACCGTAATTAAGCGGCTTTATTTGCACTTTTTGTTGCTTCAACAACTTTGCGTGCTGCATCATCAAGGTCATTCGCGGATATAACATCTAGGCCGCTTTCAGCGATAAGCTTTTTACCTTGCTCAACATTCGTACCCTCTAGGCGTACAACCAATGGCACGCTTAGGTTAACTTCTTTTGCCGCAGCGATAACGCCTTCCGCAATCACGTCACAACGCATGATACCGCCGAAGATATTCACCAAAATGCCTTCAACGTTTGGATCTGACAAAATGATTTTGAATGCAGTTGTCACGCGCTCTTTCGTTGCGCCGCCTCCAACATCCAAGAAGTTTGCAGGTTCGCCGCCATAAAGCTTGATGATGTCCATTGTTGACATCGCAAGACCTGCGCCGTTAACCATACAGCCAATATTGCCATCTAGGCGGACATAAGAAAGTTCCCAGTCCTTAGCGATTTTCTCATTTGGATCTTCTTCAGTTTCATCGCGAAGCTCTGCAACATCCGCGTGGCGGAATAATGCATTTTCATCGAAGTTCATCTTCGCATCAAGCGCCATAACTTCTTCGTTCACCAAAATCATTGGGTTGATTTCAACAATAGAGGCATCAAGCTCAACAAAACACTTATATAGGTTCATGAAGAATTTCACTGCGCTCTTAACTGCATTACCGCTTAGGCCAAGTGCAAATGCAAGCTTGCGCGCGTGGAAACCTGACATGCCTGTTGCTGGATCAATTGCTGTTTTAACAATTTTCTCAGGTGTTTTCTCTGCGACTTCTTCAATATCCATGCCGCCTTCGGTTGACACCATAAATGTCACGCGGCCTGTTTCGCGGTCAAGAACGACTGAGCAGTAATATTCTTTTTCAATATCCACGCCGTCTGTAACATAAAGGCGCTGAACTTCTTTACCTTCTGGGCCAGTTTGTTTTGTTACCAAAACTTTACCGACCATTGCTTCAGCAGCGTCTTTAACTTCCGCAGCAGACTTACATAGGCGCACACCGCCCTTGCCTTCTGGGTTGTCCGTAAAGTGACCTGCACCACGACCACCCGCATGAATTTGCGCTTTTACTACATATAGCGGGCCTGGAAGTTGATCGACAGCTGCGACCGCTTCGTCCACGCTCATCGCCGCAATGCCCTTAGGCACAGCAACACCGAATCTCTCAAGTAATTCTTTAGCCTGATATTCATGAATATTCATATCTATAATACCTTTATGTTCACGTTTATTCGTAAAGTGCGTTTAAGCGGAAATGACTTTAGCATTAATTGATTAAAAGAAAAACCCCGTTCCCCGCGCTTATGCAACGTTTTTATTGGCATAGTACCGCCTAAAAAATGCGCACCACAGCATTTTGCTATGCACAAAAAATAATTGTTGCATAACTTTTGTAATTAGTATATATTCAAACACAGGATGAGGAAATTTTAAGCATCCGGAAAGTAGAAAAAAATGAATACATTAAACACACGAAACAAAAAAGGGTTTATCCAGACAAGCGATGATCTATCGGTCGCGTTTAAGGACAACATGTATTTCGGTGTCGAGAAAAACGAAGGTAAGCGCGGTATGGAACGTATACACCACAATGCATACGCTATTACCGGTTACTTCCAGAAAGACCGTCATGATGCGAAAGCAGCGGCATTTCTGGCACGCTCAGAGCGTTACAACTATGCATTGAAGCAGGCTTGGTCTAATGCGAGCAATAAATCAATTTTCGAAAATATTGCGGACACAGCCAAAGGCCTTGTGGCAACAGCGACGGCATCCGTTAAAAACCTTGTTGGTGCGATTGATGAAACAATCACCGCTGGCGTTGTTAAGCTGAAATCAGGCTTTAATGACTTGGTTGAATCTGGCGCTGAAATGGTTGAAAACGGTTATGACGCAATTTTTGCACCAAGTGGTTATAAATATGACTTTGGTACACCTGCACTAGCCTATAATTATATGCCTGCAATACGCGGTGTTGCACAGCTTAATGGGAATAGTATAGCAAGCAACCTCATGTTGCCAGTAACTTTAACACCACAAGCGCCGACACCGGCACTTCCTGCGCCTACTCCGCGCATGGCTTAAACAAGTTTTTTTAGTCTCTATGACCTGTACGCCCGATATTCATTATCGGGCGTTTTTTTATTTAATTACTGAACATTACCACTCATTAACCATAACTTAAGTTATGTCTCATATAATCTACGCATGGTATTGCACATTAGTGATGAACATAAAGAGCAGCTAAAAGATGAACTCATGAATGCGTTTTCATATACGCACCTTGACCCTGATGAAGTTCATCAAGACGATTTGCATGCATATGACGAAGATTTAAACGAGACCGACCTATCACATGTTTTCATTCAACATGGTTCACACAAAAAAGGTATAAAAGAACAAAGCTATTCTAGCCAAAGCGTGAATGGTAGCTTCTCGACAAGCAAGCAAGATAAAACTTCGTCAGGATCAGACCAGTTCCTAGCTACGCGCAATGCTATGAACAGCTATCGTGATATGGCGCTTAATAACATGACTAATTCCGTTAAGGACCTATTTAATTTAGGTGAAAGCTTCTCCATGGATTTATCACAATCCATCGCGGCAATTAGCCGCTATACAGCAAGCGATGTAAGCAAAGAGGAAACCAGCGTAGCAAGTGCACAAGCATCGGAAGGTCTTAATTCAGAAATAAATCACAGCCTTGATAATGGTTTTGAGGAAACGCTTGATAATGCTTTGCGTAATGATGATGGAAGCTTGATGACTAAAGAGCAAAAAGTCATTTTTGAAGATGAGAATAGCATGTGTCTAATGCCAACTTTTGATGAGCTAGAAGACACACACACGAACGCTGAACAAATAATTCAATATGAGCAGAAATTGGCTGATCCCGAGCTACGCGCAACAATAACAACATCTGACCTTCCACAAGAAATTATTGAGCAAATTAAAGCTGACCGGCTGAATAGTATGTTTACAGAAACATGGAATGAGCGTCAGGAGCTGTTTAGTAACATTGCTGAAACCCATGGCATTACAGCGACTGAAGACAAAACAGCCTATGAAGTTTATCAAGAAGCCCGCAATAACGGTAAGCTTGATTTAGATACAATTAAAGCTATAGATGATAATATGATGGCGGCAAACGCTTCGTATGAAGCTGCATTTGATGCACAGTGGGAACAAGAAAAAGAACGTCATATGCAGGCGGCTATCGACCATAAGCTCGCCGAAATTGAACAAAATGGTGGTGTTTATATACCTGAAACTAACATAAATAAAGCCAATCTAGATGAATATGGACGCATCATTGACGAATTCAAGCAAGAGAACACTGTAAACCTTGACGACATTAAAACCCCGCTCATCTCGCAAAATGGTAGCGCAACTGCACAAGAAGAGCCAATTACTTCTCCTGAATTGACGAACCCTCCACCCGTCATCAAACAAGATCTAGCCATTTAAATAGTTTTCACTATAAATAAGCGCATTTTTTTTGCATATTTTCTATAACAATGGTAGTATCAGGTTGTTCAAGTAATAAAGAGTAAGAGGTTTATAGCCATGCGGCACACTACACCATCGAACTATCAAAGTGAATTTGGGCGTATTGCCCCTTCTGAAAAGAACGGTGAAGGCAAAGCGGGCAAAGATAAAGACGCAGATAAAGTTCATAATGAATACGTGAACAATGGTGAACTTACACAGTCACAATTACAGCGCTTATTTTACCGTCGTCAGATGCTTATTTCTAAAGGACGTTATCATTTGAACTATATGGCTCTGTTAGAGCTTTCGCGTCAAGATTCTGAATTTGACGCGGGCAGCACCGGCGACATTCTGGATTTGGCTGACCGTGCACTGTTGGATGACTTTGTGCATGACCGCACAATTGGTCTGCGTAATTACGGTGAATTTGACCGCCCTGTTCACGCCAATATTAAATCAACATATCGCTATGAAAATTTTGACCCTGATGCCAAGGATCTTTTGAGCTCTATTGAGAGTGCTGAAAAAAGAACAGGCATTTCTAAATCTTATCTGGTTGACCTTGCTTATAAAGA
Source organism: Alphaproteobacteria bacterium (assembly GCA_002690045.1). GTDB lineage: Bacteria > Pseudomonadota > Alphaproteobacteria > Micavibrionales > Micavibrionaceae > UBA2705. The sequence goes on from NZDE01000011.1 coordinate 365,258, forward strand.
AAGTAGCTTTGGCGTCCATATGGAAGCATCAACCAGTTCAGCTTGCGGCGCGTATCAGTTCCTAAATGACACATGGCTTCGTATGGTTAAACAATGCGGCGCAGAAATTGGCCTTGGCCATTATGCGGATATTATTGATACATCAGGTAAATATGCCGACGTTATTAATGAAGATTTTAAACAAAAGATTCTCGACCTTCGTTTTAACCACGATGTATCATCATATATGGCAGCGCGATTCACAGAAGGCAATAAACGCTCCCTCGAAAGCGCCTTTCCCGGACGTGAAATTAGCAACACAGACCTGTATATGGCACACTTCTTAGGCGCGGGTGATGCAATTAGCTTTATTCGTCAAATGGAAGAAAACCCTTCACAGATTGCTGCAGGTAAATTCCCACGTGCAGCAAACTCCAATAAATGGGTGTTTTATAACAACAATACAGGCTTATCTTTTGATGCTGTTTATTCACGTTTCGAACGTGATTTTGAAGGAAACCGCCCAATTAACACATCAATCCTTGCGGACAGAGATCATTTAAAATCAGTTAGTTAGAACTGTTTTTTGACGGTTAACCCTTTATTTATATATAATAGTGTATAACTATATGTATATAAAGACATGTAAGAGGTTAATTTGGAACACGCAGGTTCAAGCAATTCATCAGAGAAACGGCACGGCATGCATATGCTGGGGCATGGCTTGGAAGCGACAAGTATTCCTGAAAACCAACGTCACTTTATAATGGCGGCAGAACGCCAAAAAGAAGAAAACGAAAAAGACAATAAACACAAATTAATGGTTGGCTTGTTGGCTGATGTGTTTATGGGCAACGCCCTAAACAACGCCAATAACAATCCACAATTTGATTTAATCGGCATATTACAGAATTTCTGGGACTTTCTTACTGGCAATGAAGGCGACGACCTTCCTACCCGCGAACGTATCGACCAAGCAAGCGCACGCTTCGGTACGCCAACATATGATGAGTTAGATGGCATTATTTCAACTGGCAATGCGAATTTTGATACCGCGGTTGAATTTGTTTTAGAACGTGAAGGCTATCTTAGCAATCATTCCCATGATCGCGGCGGCCTTACGAAATATGGCATTTCACAAAATGCTAATCCTGATATAGACGTTGCGAACCTTACGCGCGAAGATGCCATTGCAATTTATAAAGACCGTTATTGGGATGCTATCGGCGCAGATAATATGGACATGTCGACAGCGCTAGTTGCTTTTGACGCATCTGTAAATCATGGCGCGGGTACAGCGCAGCGTATGCTTAATGAAACGGGCGGTAAAATTGACAGCATGCTTGAATGGCGCATGGATTATTACGATAAAATCGTTGATAACGACAGCAGCCAGTCTGTTTTCCTTGCTGGCTGGCGTAACCGCATCGGACACCTTGCCGATGAACTGAACGAGATGAGCAACGATAGTGAAATGACGCAAACGGCTTCTGTATATAAACCAAGCACATCTATTCTATCTATGTCTTAAATAAATCCACCAGACTGCATTGCCCAAAGCTTTGCATACTGCCCGTCTTGCGCGAGCAATTCTTCATGCGTACCCTGCTCTATAATTTTGCCCTCTTCCATCACCAATAAGCGATCCATTGACGATATTGTCGATAGGCGGTGCGCAATGGCAATTACCGTCTTGCCCGTCATTAGACGTTTTATTGAATCTTGGATCAGCTGTTCAGATTCACTATCAAGCGCGGATGTCGCCTCATCCAAGATAAGGATTGGTGCATCTTTCAAAATGGCGCGCGCAATGGCGATACGTTGACGCTGTCCACCTGAAAGGCGAACGCCGCGCTCACCAACCATTGCAGCAAAACCTTTATTGCCATCTTTATCTTCTAAATTAAGTATAAAATCATAAGCATGTGCGCGTTTAGCGGCCTCTATAACCTCTTCATCAGTGGCATCAAGACGTCCATAGCGGATATTATCCATGATACTTCTGTGCATAAGGTCACTGCTTTGCGGGATCATCGAGATTTTCTTGCGCAGGCTTTCTTGCGATACATGCGCGATATTCTGCCCATCAATACGTATTTCACCGCCCTGAATATCATAAAAACGTAGAAGGATTTGTGTCAGCGTGCTTTTACCCGCCCCGCTAGTACCGACTAAGCCGATTTTTTCACCGGGTTTAATATCTACATCAAGCCCCTGAAATACAGGTTGAGATCGATATTTAAAATCAACATGGTCAAATTCGATATGCCCACCATTAATGGCCAAAGGCTTGGCATCACTGGTGTCTTTGACTTTTTGCTGCATATTGATCGCAACCAAGCCTTCTTCAACCTGCCCGAGGTTTTGGAACAGGAATACCGATACTTCCTGCATCCACCATGACATTTGCATGATACGAATAGCCATCGGCAAAATCATGGCAACATCGCCAATGCTTAAACGATTATCAATCCACCCCTTAATCGCCACAAAAAACATCGCGCCGATAAATACAGCAGATATAATTTCTAAGAACATACGCATCTTCACGTTGAGCAGGTTCTGCTTCTGCGCTTTATGAACAACGTTATTCATGGCTTCGGTCAGATAAGAATCCTCTTTACGCCAACGGAAGAAGAGTTTCACTGTATAAATATTGCTGATTGTATCAACGGAGCGCCCACGCACTTGGCTTAACGCTTCATACGCTTCAGTCGAGCGCACCAAAATTTTGGGTACGTAATAACACAGAAGGATAATATAGGCACATAGCCAGATAATCAGGATATACGGCACAACCCAGCCAACTTGTGCAAAGAAGAAAGCCGTCACACAAAGCCCCATCGCCCCGTACAGCAAGCTGCCCATAAAAATCTGGATGACTTCTAAAATAGCCTGCGGCGTTTCCATCACTTTACTGGATAAACGCCCTGCAAAATCATTCTGAAAGAAGTCATAGCTATGTCCATGCAAAAACAATGATAATCTGCGGCGGATTTTATTCGTCACCAACGGTCTATATAGCGCATTTAAATATTCCCCAACCTGCGCGGCGATGGGTTGAATAAACAAACACAGCACAACAAACAAGGCTACTGGCAGCTTTAGAGCCTCCCAGATATCCGCTCTATTCTCGATGCTCGCCATGGCATCCATAATATATTTGATAAATACGGGCGGAAGAGAATCCAGAACACTGGAAATCATAAATAGGACAGCCACAACAAGATACTTCCACTTATCTTGCAAAATAAACAGCCAGATAAACGCCCAGCGGTTCTGCGGCAAGCTCGTCAAGCGCAGTTCATCGGGACTTTCCGTCAGTTTGTGTTTATTTTTGTGTGGTGTAAACATAGTGTACTATTACAGCTATGCCCTAACCCGTAAAGTCCGCGCAATATTATTTCAACAGATTTTCAATATCTTGGATCATATCTTCTTCGAGCCAATCAAGCCCGACATATTTTTTGACCATGTAGCCTTTTTGGTCAATCAACAGCGTTTCAGGAAGCATAAATGTTTGGAAAACACCGTTCGTGATGCTGCCTTGCGCATCATGTACCATCCATTCATTCGCCTTTGGCTCATATCCAATTTTCTTAAAGAAATTTTCCATCGCACCAACGCTCATATCGCTAGATAACCCAAGAAAGATAAGCTGTTCAGGGTATTTTTCCGCTATAGAAACTAATAAAGGGAACTCCGTCACACATGGGCCACACCATGACGCCCAGAAGTTTAACAACACGACTTTTCCACGCGCATCATCTGGCATATTTAAAACGCGCTGGTCGCTATGACGCGTGATTGTAAAATCCGCTATAATCTGGCGTTCATATTTGGGCACCTCTGTATCAATGGGTGCGTAGTTTATCACTTTGGATGGTGATTTACTTTGAAAATAAAACGCGCTGCCCATCGCGGCGAGGATCACAACAATCAGAATAATAAAATTTGGTTTCATCTGTTTTTCCGTTTATGTGTTTTTATCAGTAACCATGTAATCAATGCGGTCTCAACAATTGTCACAGCGGCTATGGCATAAGCAATGCCGCTTATAAACCCATAGCTATGCAAGCCGACATTTAATAAATTCACGCCAAACCATGATAAAGTTACAATGACATTTAAATAAGCTATCACTGCAGAAAATAAAGGCTGTGATAATTTGCCCGCATGTCGACCATGCAGCGCCCAAACAATCCAAAGTACAATTAATAGTGCACCATTCTCTTTCGGGTCCCACCCCCAAAAGCGTCCCCAGCTTTGATCCGCCCATATCCCGCCAAGTACTGTGCCAAAGCCTGTGAAGAATAATGCTACAACGCTTAAGCGTAGTACATTTAATGCCAATTTATCCCCCGCTACCGTAGTAAAGGCACTGCGGATCAAATGAATATGGGCGCACATGGCGGCAACGATACACACCGCATAACCAATCGTAATGCATAGCACATGTGTGGTCAGCCAAAATGATGTATTTAATACGGCAACCAACACGTCCAGAGATTCCCCATCAATCACGAAATACGGCGCTATAATTAATAGCATAGCTCCACTCACTGTACTGGCAAGAAGCGCGAAGCCCCGCTTCTGTTTTAAGTCCATGATGATGCCCATACTGACGGCAGTAAAAGCCACAAAAATAATTGATTCATATAATGTGCCCACTGGTGGGCGTGCCAATACATAAATACGGAATAGGATAATCAAACCATGAAGAATTACGCCTGCAATTGCCGCCCCCTGCGCCGCCGTGAATGTAAAGGCCGATGGTACGAGTACAAAACGCGCCGCCAAGACCATAGCCAGAATATAAAGCACCATCACCGCCATTGACCATGGGAAAGCATTATATATGCGCTCTAGGCTAAGGCGCTTATCTGACACATTAGGATTTTCAGCATATAGCGCATTTAACGTTTTTATGTTCGCGCTCCAGTTTACATCATTTTGTGTTTGATAGGCGTCTAATAAGGCCGCCCACGCATCTAGGCGTTCTTTATTTAAAGGGCTGCCCTGCCCTAGAACGATCATTTCCCACGGCGTCACCCACTCCGTGCGATCATCAAAGCGCGGCAATATTTTAAACACTGTGTTTTGCTGGTTTTGTTCAATCAGTAAGTTTTGTGCAAAACTTAAGGCGATAGTGCGCCCTTCGTCTTCATCATAAGATTCCCAGTCATCTTTTTTAGCCGCGGCGATGGCTTTGGCCTTGTCCATAATTGTAGTTTGATATGGCTGTAAATCCAAATAAGTGATGTAATCATCTGTCTCATCTGCAAAGTCTTTGGCTATATAATCGGGCAAAGTAATGTTAAGCGGCATAATAATTGAAAAGCTACGCATTAACGCCATAAAGACAATCGCGTCCTCATGTAGCTTTAGCAGCGCTTTCTGCCCTGATGACAATTCATCAGCCCTTAAACCGGCAAGGACATTTAGCTGCGGCGCGGTCTCACTAAGCAGCGGCATAATACGTTCCAAGCTAAACATACGCCCGTCAGTTTCACTTACATCAAGCTGCGTGCGCACATCTGGATGGGTGACCTTAAAAACAGGACGCTTTGGTGCACGCACAGGGTCAAACACCATTTCAGACAACCAAACAATTGCGGACTGCCCATCAATCGACTTACGTCCTGAAAAACGTTCTAGATAAATTCTGGCAAAGCTTTCAAGCGGTTTTATCCGCCCTTCATGCAAAATAGGTAAGTTTGCAAATGCATTATAATCAAGTCCCGCCGCTTGGGCTGGCTTGGGCGCACACAACAACGACGCCAACATGCACAAAATAACGACACTAAACAAACGGCGTACAGATACGCGCATAAAGACGTGTATCAGCAGCCCAAGCGCCATAATTAACGTTCCGATATAAGGAAAAATCCATCCCTTATTTTTCACAACAGCAAGTATGGTTGAGCTTGGCCCTTCGGCGGGCTCAACAAAGTCTGCTTGAAATAATGTATAGCCCTTATAACGCAGCGGCTTATTCATTTCGATTTTTACCGGCCAGTTCACATCGCCGTCATGGACAATAATATCCGAACTATAGCCCCGTGCCATTTGCATACCCGGATGAAAATCCCGTTCAAAATCAACCAATCCGACCGTGAATGGCAAGCGGCGCTGCGTCCGCCCATAAATAAGTTCATAGCCAGCGATATCAAGCGGTTTTGTGAAACCATCAAATAAAATATATTCAACATTGTTGACTGAGAACGTTACGCCAGAGATGTTTTCTTCGTTACGTTTTTCAGACGGCTTTTCTGAAAGCTGCACCTGCGCGGCCATGCCAAAGGCATTTTCCTGCACATTGTCGTGGCGGGTAATATCACAATTCGTACAATATGATTTGATATATATGTCGATGTCATCAACGCCGCTAAGGACATGCCCCGCCTTTAAATTATGTGCATCCCATTCGGCATGTATCTGCCCATCTTTGAGCAGCACTAAACTACGCGCATGGTAATCAAGGATTGTGCGGCTTTGCTGCCCTTCTGGAACAATCAAATAACCTTCTTCGTTGGTTAATGCAGTTAGGCCACCGCCATAGAGTAGGATAAGCGCCCCAAGATGTGATAAAATAATACCACTGCGCCCCCAGGACCATGGGCTGGCGAATAGAAATTTTAATGTCAGGCAGAACGTCAACAGGCCGAGTAGCGCCCAAGCCGCAGGCCCTGCAAAAAACAACTTACTCGCTGCATATAAGCCCATTTCCTTTTGCGCAACCGTCCCCACGATTAGCAAAACCATTAATGGCGGCAGCAAATAGAAAATCATTTGCGCACTGGTGAACAATGTATAAAGCTGTTTTAATTTACGCTGCATGAGGAGATATATAGACTAGCCCCTCGCGCTTGGCAAATACTCCCCTGCCGAAAAAACCAATCACGCACAAAAAAACCGCCATATAAAATGGCGGTTTTAAAAAATTCATTTTTGCCTTATGGCTTAGCCGCAGGCACGCCTGTGATTTTCTTCATGTCTGCACGCGTTGTTACAACATGATCAACTAGGTTATAGCTTTCTGCATCTTGTGCTGATTTAAAGTTATCACGCTCTAAGTCTGCTTCAATTTTCTTGACGTCGTGGCCTGTGTGTTTTGCAAGACAACCATTCAGATAGTCTTTCAAACGTTGAAATTCGTTAACCGCGATAGTCATATCTGTCACTGTGCCTTGTGTACCAGCTGAAGGCTGATGAACCATTACAGATGCACTTGGCAGCGCAAAACGCTTACCTGGTGTGCCTGCTGAAAGCAAGAACGCGCCCATAGACATCGCCTGCCCCGCACATAGTGTAATCACGTCATTTTCAATGAAATTCATTGTGTCATAGATTGACATACCTGCAGTCACGGAACCGCCTGGAGAGTTAATAAGAAGGATGATATCTTCCTTGTTATTAGCTTCCGCAGCCAAAAGCTGCGCAACGATGTTGTTCGCCATATTTTCTTCAACTACGCCATTAACCATGATCGTGTTGCCGTTTTTGAACAAATCAGAATATGGGTTTGTGACGTAACCACGACCTTTATCATCAAGCACTTCGTAATTTGGAATTACAATATTTTGTGCTGGCATAGAAACGCCGTTAAATGCTGGTGAAACGCCCATTTGCGCAGAAAATCTTGGGTCACTTTGTGCCATCATAGCAGGTGTAAGTACACCAGACATTGCCGCTTGTTGAAATGATGAACAAAGTTTGTTGTCCATCCAAATAAGATCGTTTTTACCGAAATTAGACATACTCACGTCTCCCTGTTAGAAGTAATTATTATTTTTTATCCGTTTTTTTGCACATTAGAACAATGTAAATAATATGGCAAGTATATTTTTTTAGGCGCGCAAAAACAAAACACGCTATTTTACATAGTAAACAAGCATTAAGTTAAGATAATGCAAACCAAAGCTTTTGCTTATATAAACTATTCTACGTCTAAAAATTCTTTATTTTTTTGTATAAAAAAGCACGGATCATAAAAATCCGTGCTAAATAATAATTGTAAAATCGAGCTTATTTTAAGCTTAAGGAAAAGCGCGGCCCAAGAAAGACCAGAAACTATAATGATTCTCGAAACGCTCTTTATCTTCGGCAATTACTTGCGTGCTTAACTTGCCGGCATAATATTCATAAATTTCAGCATAGCTGCGCGGCGCACCTTTGCCACCGTCATGATAAAATGTCGGTTTGTTGCCTTTTATCACACGTTCAGAATAATCCTCAACAACATGACGGTCTGGTGTTTTTTCCAAATTCTGAATAAAGGCCCGCCCGCCAGTTCCCCCAAGGAAGTGATACATATAGACGTCAGTGTACGTCACATAGCGGCTAGGGAAATCTCTATGCAACTTATCTATATTTTCACGCGCATATTCTGCGCCCATTTCGACAGAAAACATTGCATCCGTACATATGTTTAATACCGTTTCGCGCGTATTCTCATTTTTGATGACTTTACGCCCATCAACGACTTCAATATGTTGCGACAGACGGTCATAGCCATATTCTTCACCATATTTATACATTAACTCTAGCTGCGTACTTGGCAAAAGCTGCATAAGCCCACATGCCTTACTAAAGTCATGTCTTATTGTCGCCTTAAACGAACTTTCCTGCGCTGCAATCAAGCGGATCATATCTTTTTCAAGCTTTTTATACGTACTGGCGTAATCCATACGGCGGTCAACATATTTCGGCACAGCCATCTCATTAAGGACGGCCTTTTCCAAAGGAACATTTGGATATATATAAGCTGTATCATCATACCAAGAGGGAAAAACTCCCTTTAACTTATCGCCCAAAACATGCTTAGCGTAATCAATGTAGTTATCAGGATTCTGGTTATACAGGAACGCATTTGTACCGGCGACAACAGCTGTTGCCAATGTAACTGGCCAAACAACCCAATTCATAAACTTACGCTTCAAACGTTTCATGACGCCGTTCTGCGTAGAGGGGTTCATATTTACATTGCTTAATATTTCATCAAGGTCTTGCTCAGACATATTACACACCTTATATATTTTTTGAACAACATTATTTAACATAATCATTGTGTGTTATCAAGTAAAAAGGATGCATCAATACCTTTTCTTCCTTATCACGATACTCATCGCATATGTATTCAATAGCCTCAAACCAATCCAATGTATTCTGCCCAACATTCTTGACATAATTCAAAAACCTCTGTATTACATAAAACGTTCAAAATGTAATTATACGGGTGTATGATATGACCACTGCTTACGACAAGCTTAACGCCGCCCTTGAAAATGCCGGCGTTTCAAAAACTATTTATTCCTTCACTATGCCAGAGACCGAGGCTGCCGTGGATCGCGTTATTGATGGCGGCGTACAAAAAGATATTGTATTAAGCGCATTGCAGGAAGCCTTTAGCAGCGCCAACACGATGCTAACGAATGAACAACTTGCTGAAATGATTAACGCCAAGCTTTATGAAGCGCGTGAAAGCTTTCGCAGTAATTACCGCGAAGCATGGACACAAAAACAAGACGCCATGCACGAAGAATTTTTTGCCACATGGAAAAACTGGACAAGCCCTATTATAGAGGCCAACTGGGATGATTTTCCTTATATGTACCCAACATCAGGCGCGAGTGAAGCGTTACGTGAAGCCATATATAGCTATGGCAACAAAGCGCGCATTGCAGGCGAAACACCCGTCATTCACACCTTCATTGGTGAATATGAAGGCTTTGGCGCTTATGCCGATGCCGCAGGCATTAAAGTCGTTACGCATAGCCGAGAAAACTGGCGCGATGCGGTCAAAAATATTGGCCAGAATGAACAATTTTATATCAGCCAGCCTTCGGCGATTGATGGCTGCGTGTGGGATGAATTCGACGATTTTGCCGATGCCTTGAACACACAGCAGCCTAGCGCTCAGCTTATGCTTGACGTTACTTATGTTGGCTGCGTTGGTAAAGACTTCACCGTTAATGCCAATCATGACAATATTCCTGCCGTGATCTTTTCATTAAGCAAGCCATGCGGCGCGTATTATCACCGCGTTGGCGGCATGCTTAGCAAAGAGGCCTATCCAGGCCTGTTTGGCAATAAATGGTTTAAAAACTTGCTTGCGTTAAACCTTGGTACAGAAATGATGAAGACTTACGGCGTGCAGGAATTACCGCGTAAATATGCCCCTATTCAGCAGCAAGCTTTAGACGAAGCCAACAACAAACTGGGCTTCACCTTGCAGGCAACGGATGTTTATCACCTTGGCGTGATGAAGCCGCGTGATGATGCGAGCGAACTCGAAAAATACTTAACCCGCGGTTCAGATGGGCAAGAACTTGTCCGCGTCTGTTTAACACCAACTATGGCGCATATTGTTGACCCGAAACTCAGCAACATTGTCCGCGCCCGTCCGCATGAAGGGATCAAACCATGAAGAATATAGACGTTCTTGTCGAACCAGATGAAATTCACGCCTTTTGCCGCAAGCTATGGCGCACAGATGATTTCCGTCAATCCCATGATGATGGCGGCCTTGTCTTTGAAGTCATCGATAAACTTGCGAGCTTGCCGCGCTTTTTCTACGAACGTAGCGATGACCACTTAGAAACAGGACATTTTACCTCTTGGTGGGGTGGCGTTCAGCTGCGTCCGAATGATTACGCGAAAGATGGCGTACATGACCTTTACTACCTCCATGAAATGTACCATGCAGCGACAATGCCCACGATACCTAATGACCTGACGCGCAGCGCGTGGGGGCGTAAATTAAACGACAATGAAAGTGACGCGAGCGTTTGTTCAGAAATATCCGCTTATTTCGCTATGCCGGGACTGCGCGCAAAAACATTTGATTTTGAAATCTATGCTGACCGCTTCTTGAAGGACGATTATTATCACGCCCTTTGGCGCAATAACCGCCGCGAATTTGAAGAAACAATGATCCTACACCGCCGAAATGTGATGAGCGCGGATTATGTGCCAAAAGATATGCCCGAAAAATGGATTCACCTTTTTGCCAGTCAAAACAAAGAATCTAGCCCCATTTGGACAAAGAATTACCAAATGATAGAAGGAAAACTTTCCGCATTACGCCGTGAATGTTACGATTCCCAAATTGGCCGTAAACAAGCCATGCAGAATTTCATGGACTGGCTGCTTAGTGACGAAATCACCAAAGGCACAGATATTCCTTTCCCTGAAGAAGCAAAAACCTTTGCTGATATCTATTGGAGGAATAAGAAACTCTACACCGATGAAGCAGAAGCTTTTGCCAAAGCACAGAAAGCGGCAAACGCGCCTACGCCTTCGCCATCAGCCACACAGCCTAAGCTACAACCATAAAACAAAAAGCCCTTTGCGACGTAAGGTTACGCAAAGGGCCTAGACACATGAAGTGCTTCTAAAAACCGCTTAGAACACTTCCATGCGGCGATGCTGCGCAGAAAATCTTGCCTCGTGTCCAGCCTTGGCAAGGACGCGCAGTGCATCACCGATCATAAACGCCCCACCCGGCGCTTCTGGTGCAAGAAACATTTCCCCTGCGCCTGCGGCTATTTCAGCCTCACGCAGATGACGCTCACTATCAGGCATCGCCCCTTGACGAAAGGCTACCTTAATATCACGACAAAATTCAGACGCCACATTAAATGCTTTTAAAAGTACAGATGTTAAAGATAAAGTCATGCGCGCCTCCCGAAGAAATGTTATATAATAATATGCACTATTATATAAACCGGCACGATTGTCAAGGAAAAAGGCACAAAAAAACGCGCTTTAAAAGCACGTTTGATCAAAAGCTCCCCTTTAAAGGGGAATGGCGCGCTCGTAGGGATTCGAACCCCAAACCTCCTGATCCGTAGTCAGGTGCTCTATCCAGTTGAGCTACGAGCGCTGAAAGTTGTGTGAAAATAACCAACCCCTTATATAATTGCAAGGCCTTTTTTCAGATTTTTTATATTTTTTTCGCCCCCCATGTACAAAGCTGTAAAATCAAGGGATTAGCGCCTTTTTATATTCACCATAGACAAATCATATTGCGTGAAATAAAATATGCGTGCAAAACTTCTGTATATTTAGAAGTTATCTCTTTGTGGTCATTGACCTATTCTTTACATTGCCGTAAAAATTAATGTGTGAATTCACAAACACATTTTACAATGTCGTTTACGGTATATCTAACACGATAATAAATATGAAGGCAGCTGCTTCGTCATGAAAAAACTATTATTACTTTCGGCTTTAACTCCTCTTATTGCGTTGAACCCAATTTCTTCGAAGGCTCAAAATGCCACGCAAGATGGTTCATATACAAAGAAACCAGCTTTGTTGGTTACAACTGATCCATTACCAGTTGCGCTAACCAAAGAGGTTTATACAAAGCCAAACCAAACAGCGGATATCTCTAAACAAGATATCATGCAAGGTTATTACGGTAACGAAGCCACATTGGTTGGCCGTAAAATTAATGAACTTAATGTTGACCTTGGCAATTTGCGTCAGGAAGTCCGCGCAACATCAGCGCGCCTTGTTGACCTTCAACGCGCGGGGCAAGACATTGCAGCGAATTATTTTGCAAATGTTGCAACCATCAGCACACAATTGCAGTCAGGCACAACACCGGGCAACCCACGCCTTGTACAAAAGCTTGCCAATGCGCAAGACAGCCTTGACCAGCTTTCAAACAATATTACACATCTGAACGAGCTAACTGTTGAAGTTAAAAACAGCCAGTCTGTTGCAAATTACCTTCTTGAAACAGCACGCCAAGCTTATGGCATTTCTGGTGCGATTGAAGAAGACCACGTTATGCTTGCGAAGCTAGAAGACGAGATCGAACACACAGCAACGCTTATCCGCCGCCTTCTTAATAATGTAAGCGACGATGTATCACGCACAGCGAGCTATTTAAGCACAGAGCGCAGCAATTTGCGTACAATGTCATTGGCGATTACATCTGGCGACTTGATGGGTAAGAGCCTTTCACGTCACCCATTCTCGCGCTCTCCACAATATGCGGTTGACCCTGCGGTCATGGCTGGCATGGGTTCAGAATCAATGCGCGGCGGCCACCCTGCTATCGCAGCGCCGAAAAATCAACTTTTGGCGAAAATCCGTTTTGAAAAAGATAACGTGAATTATCAGCAATCTGTATACGGTGCGATGCGCAAGGCGTTGGAAGAATATCCAAACGCAATGTTCAAACTTGTTGCCATCTACCCTGAAACAAACAATGCTGCACAAGCTGCGCTTAGCTCCACCGCTGCACGCCGCAATGCAGAAGACGTTCTGCGTAGCATGACTGAAATGGGCATGCCAATGGATCGCCTAGAGCTTGGCCAATTCGCTAGCACAGATGCCGAAGACAGCGAAGTGCACGTATATATCCACTAAGCTTTAATCGCAATAAATGAATTTAAAAGCCGCATTTTTTTTGCGGCTTTTTTATTTTAGCCGCAGCTATATTTCATTAATCTTTTCTGTGTTATCATTCTCCCTCAACATTATGAAGGGAAATAAAATGGTCCGCTCATCGCTTAAATCTTGTCTTGTTGCTGCACTTTTAACATCTTCTGCATTTGGCCTTAGCACGGTGCATACAGCGCAGGCGGAAACAACGCTTCCCTTAAAAAATGTCGTAGCGACAACAAGCGGCCTTGCCCTTTATGAACATCGCGGTGAAGTGTCTGGTAATGACACATTAAAACTTTCCGTCCGCCTTGATGGTGTTGATGATGTTTTAAAAAGTTTAATCGTCCTCGATAGCACGGGGCAAATTGGCGGTGTGTCGCTGCCCGGCCGCAGCCCCCTTTCACAGCTTTTCCGTGACCTGCCATTTGAACGTGGGGATTTAAATTCCCTTGTTGGCCTGCTTAACGCGCTACGTGGCGCGGAAGTGCAGCTTGATACCGATAATATTCGCGGGCAATTAATGAATGTCTCCGCCGAAAATGAACGTACACGCGATGGGGTCATTACCCGCCACCGTTTGAGCGTACTAACAAAAGACGGTATCAAAACTGCCGTAATTGAAGATTTAGGCCATTTAAAATTTACCGACCCTGAAGTTAATGCGCAGTTAAAATATGGTTTAGAAGCCCTGTTTGATAACCGCATCCAAGACCGCCGTAATGTAGAAATCGCCCTCAAAGGTGAAGGCAAACGCGATGTGTCGATGGCTTATATTCAAGAAGCGCCACTTTGGAAAAGCGCGTATCGCCTTGTTGTCCCCAAACACAATAAAGACGATGCCAAAGCCATTGTCCAAGGCTGGGCGGTATTAGAAAACACCACAGGACAAGATTGGGATGACGTCCATGTGACGTTAATGTCGGGCTCACCCGTGACATACCATCAGGCGCTTTATGAAAGCTACCATGTATCGCGCCCTGAATTACCTGTAAAGATAATGGATCGCGTTATGCCCCGCACAGATAGCGGCGTAATCGAATATGCCGAAGAAGATGGCGCGAGCAATTTTGGCGGCATGAAAGAAGCGCGTCTTCAAAAGAAAAGCTTTAACAGCCTTGGCGCTGCGCGCGGTATGGCTATGGCGGATATGGCTGCACCAATGAAATCATCCATGGAAATGATGGCATCATCTTATATGCCCACAGCGCCGCAGCTTGCGCAGACGGCAAATGCGGCGGCGAGCGAAACCGCATCGCAGATGGTGTTTAAGTTCCCTTATACAGTTGACCTAAAAGCTGGACACAGCTTGATGCTGCCCTATGCGCAATTAAATCTGCCGGCAGAGCGCCTTTATGTGTATCAGCCAGAAACCAACAGAACGCACCCACTAGCATCAGTGCTTGTTAAAAACGTATCGGATAGCGCCCTGCCCCCTGGCATTTTGACACTTTACGACCGCGAAACGCAGAGTAATATTCTTCATGTCGGTGACGCGGAAATGCCGCTTATTCCAAAGGGTGAAGATCGCCTAATTAATTTTGCGCTTGATACCAACACGAAAATTGACCGTGACGATCAAGCTGACCGCACACTCGGCCTAATTAAACTAAACCACGGCGTATTGACGCAGGAAGTTGTCTATGAAAACACAACGACCTACACAATCAAAGCGCCTACCGAAGAAAGCCGTACAGTGCTTATTGAACATCCTCGCCGCGGCGGGTGGGATTTGGTCGGCGAATGGGCAGATAAAGCGGACAAAACGCTCACCCATTATCGCCTAAAGCTTGATGTTAAAGCTGGTGAGAGTAAGAAGCTTCCCGTTACTCTTCGTAATAAAGGGCAAGAAACCATATCGCTTGTCAGCATTCATCCGAATGATATAGCCCAGCGCCTACGTGCAAGCGGCAAAGATATTTCACCGAAAGTGCGTGAAGCGCTTGAGAAAATATCTGCCTTCCGTCAAGACATGGCGAAAGATGAAATGGCCCTTAACCAGTTGCGCCAAGAACGCAACCGCATTACGCAAGACCAAAACCGCATCCGCGAAAACTTGCGCAGCGTGTCGCAAAATTCCGCCATAGGCAAACGTTATCTGGATAGCCTTGATAAACAAGAAACGCAGCTAGAGGGCATCCTTGACCAAGAAGAAAAACATCAAAATAGCCTAAACAAAAAGCGTGAAGAGTTAAGCACTTACGTTAATGGCTTGAATTTATAATACCCAGAGAAAGATCACGTAATGAAACAAATATATAGCCTAATATTAATCGCTATCCTATTTAGTGTATCATTCACGCAACACAGCCATGCACAGCCTCTAGATTACCCTTCTCAGAAGGAAGCGCAATTTATCTTCATGATGTCAGACAAAAATAGAGACGGATACCTGTCTTGGGCTGAAGTTCATGCGGCAGATAAAACACTTACACAAGCAGAGTTTAATATGATCGATGCTAATAAAGATAGATATATTACCATGCAGGAATACCTTGGTTTTATTAGTCGCTAACAAAAAACTGTAAAGTTTCTATTTTTATTTCCATCCCCTCTTTACAACCCAGTTGAGAATGATTATCATTTACACAATGCACAATAAGAAAGGGATATTATGGGACAAGAATTTGATGCACGCATTGTCGTTGCACTTAGCGAAAATTTCGCCAAAGCGGTAAATGATAACGGCCTACAATATACAAATGCGCCAGAACTCGATGCGCTTAAAAGCGTACTTGCCGAAGACAACGCCACATTAACCAATGTGATACGTGATTTTGAATATTACGTGCAATCATCTGACGCACATGGTGCCGCCGCTAGTCCTATTATTGATTGGAGCCGCGATGCCACAGAAAACGACCGCGCAAAAGCCTATTACGCCTCCAAATTTGTCGTTACACTCGGTTCAGGCACAAAGGTTATGTCCCTTCAATTGGCAGAAAGCATCAAAAACAAATTAAAACCGCTTGAAGGCGCGGGCGTTATTGATATGGTACGCATAGACACAATGGACCCGACTAAAAACCCGCCAATCCCACAGAAATATTTTAAATCATAGGGGTATAAGCGCATGACACAGTCACAGAACCCGCATGTTGAACAACTAAACCAAAGCCACGGGCGCAAACGTTATGATCTTATCGACTTAAACGTTTTAAAGACCGTAGAATCCGCACCAGGGACATATACGGTTTATCTATCGATTGATGCAGATTATAATGCAAATATCAGCGACCATATCAACATGAAGAAAGCGGCGCACACATCTTTTGTAGCCGAAGATGGGCATTACTTCCCTGTTGGCAGCGGCCTTGGCATTCCGCCCGCACAAGATAGCGCGCTCATTAACCGTATTATACAGTCCGCCGCCGCACCACAAAGTGATGACCGTGACTATTTAATGCCGCATAATGGCTATGCAGGGCCCGATCTATCATCACCGAGCGATGCATTATTACAAAAGCTAGTCGATAGAACGCTCCCCTCGACACAATCACAACGCCTGCAGGCCATATTAAACACCCCGCAAGATTTGGCTGAGTTAAAAGCGACCTATGATGTTGCGGATATCTTAGAAATTTTCCCAAACACATTAACGGCAAAAGACATCTGGGCATTACAGCCCGAAGTCTCCATGACCAAAACCTACACAATTTTGCCCGAGCCTGATTTATCAAAGGCTGAAAACAAACCCTGCTTTAGCATATCTGTCCGCCTACAAAAAGCCGAAAGCCCACAGCGCCTATTCGGTGAGCCCGCAGGGTCAAGTCGCCTACATGAAGGAGCGGTGTCCCGCCATCTTTGTGCATTAAAAGCTGGTGATACATTACCAGCAGTAAATTTGGTTAAACCGCAAAAAGGCTTTAAAGGCACATATGAAGCCGCGCGCGATGTGGTGTTTGTCGCGCAAGGTAACGCCCATGAACGCAGCCTATCCTATTTGCATGAAAAACAAGCCGATACCGCTGCCCTAAAACAACAATTCATTTTAGTATCAGGGTTTAAACAGGAAAGCGACATCCCGAAAAATGATGCCTTTAACGCCCTTGCCCAAAACGGTACATTAAGCCGCGTTTATTACGCCCTATCGCGCGATAAAAACGCCCCACGTCAAAACGCACATGAACATTACTGCACCGGTAAGCGCGTCACGGATGTATTGACTGATATTGACCTAACCACCCTACATAGCCCCGTATTTTATGTGGCCGGTAGCAATGAATTTTGCGCTTCGGTCAAAACAGAGATAGAAGACACTCTCGGCGCGCATGCTGATGTGCGCGTATCTAATTCAAAAACACGCATTCAAAAGCCTTCTATTGCGCGCTAAAAATAAGCTCTAATGTGTATAAGATGCACAAGCAATTATTAAACACCTCTTTATTAGTTTCTATTTAAGCATTTTCATCATATAATTTTTATAATGAATTTTTATTAGCCGCATTTTTTTACTTAGGTAATTTATGAGTCCACAGTTCGATAATTCTATAGAAAAACTAAATAATGAAAATAAAGATCTTCAAAAGAATGCCGGATTACACTGGTATCACTGGTTAATCATTATTGCATCTACTTGCCTCACTTTATACGCGTCACATATTACAAAGCAGCAAAGCGAAAATAATGCCTTTTCAATTTTTCAAGACCAAGTCCAAAAAGTCATTGAACAAGTTGAAGAACGCATGGGCAAATATGAGATGGCTTTACATTCTGGCGTTGCCATTATTAAAGCACACAACAACAGCACGAACTATTCAGATTGGAAAAAATACTCCACTAACTTTAGGATTGAAGAGAAATATCCCGGCATTAATGGGATAGGCGTTATTTACAATGTACCTAAAGACAAACTAAGCGAATACTTACTCAAAGAGCGTGAGCAGCGCCCTGATTATAAAATCCATCCGCAACACGATGAAGACGAATATTGGCCCATTACATATGTTGAGCCAGAAGAGACAAACCTAAAGGCCATAGGCCTTGATATGGCACATGAAACAAACAGATACAACGCCATAAAAAAAGCCCGCGACACCGCCACGCCCCAAGTGACAGGCCCTATAACACTGGTACAAGACAAACAAAAAACACCAGGATTTTTATTTTACATTCCTTTCTATACATCTTCAGATATCCCCCCTTCACTTGAAGAACGTCGCGAAAAAATTATTGGCGCGGTTTATGCCCCTTTCATTTTTGACAAACTTATCAAAGGCACATTACGTGAAGACGCACGTTCGGTGAGTATAAAAATTTCAGACGATGACATAATGCTTTATTCTGAAATAGAAAACTTTATGTCACAACCTAAGTTTTCAACGCGTGAGGTTGTTGAGATATATGGACGGAAATGGACATTTGATATTGTCACAAACAATAAATTTGACGTGTACACAAATTCAAAGAAACCTTATATCGTCTTGCTCATTGGTTTATTTATTGAAGCGCTGCTGATTACAATTTTTATCGTGCTTGCGCGCTCAAACAAAAAGGCTGTCGCTTTTGCAAATAAAATGACTGAAAGCTATAGAAAGAAAACCATTTTATTAGAAACTGCAAATGAAGAGTTAGAAGAATTTGCCTACCGTACATCGCACGACCTACGGTCTCCCGTTCTCTCAGCACAGAGCTTGATAGAAATGATCACGGAAGAGCTAGATGACTTTAAAAATAAAGAAGAAGTCATACGCCAGTGTTTATCGCACGCTGCGACGTCTCTCGAGAAGCTTAGCACACTTATTGATGACATTTTAAACATTACCAAAGCGACATATGCAGACGATGAGACTACAAAAATAAACATTACAAACGAAATTAATCAGACATTATTAAGCATAAATAATCTTGATGGTTATAGCCGGATTTATATACAAAATAACGTGCCTGACGACCTCAACATCACAACAAAAGCCAATGCCTTCCGTGCTGTGATTAACAACTTAATTTCCAATGCCGTTAAATATCAGGACGAGGCAAAGGAATCTTCTTACTTAAAAATTTATTATACACAAACAAAAGAGAGCCTATTACTTCACTTTGAAGATAACGGCCTAGGCATTCCCAAAGACCAACAAGAAAAAATATTTCAAATGTTCAAACGATTTCACCCCAAACAGTCTTTTGGTAGCGGGTTGGGTCTTTATATCGTTCAAAAAAGCTGCCGTCGTATGAACGCAGAAATTTCATACCACGATACAGGCCAAGGCTCTCTCTTTACTTTAGAGCTCCCTTTGAACGCGTAATCATTCAACCTTCAAAATGTTTAAGGCTTTGGCCCATTAGGCTTTTTATCTTTAGGAGGATTCTTGCTTTTATCAGCGTGCTCATCACGCTCCTCATCGCGCGGCGATGGTTTTACAGGCTTGATATTTATTCTCGGTATCGGTGAAATCGGCGATATGCCACTCATTAGCTTTCTCCCTTATGCATCCTCTATTGCTCGCATAATTTGCGAAGCAATGTCAAGCATGATCACTCGTCCTCCTCCTGCTGGCGGCGGAAAGCGTCTAGACCGATTTCGTCGAGCATGTCGCCTTCTTTTTTAGCGATTTCGCGAGCTTCTTCGGCGGCTCGGCGTTCGGCGGTGATTTCGGCCTTCTTTAACTCGGCAAAGGCCGCGCGTACGTCTTCACGGGCGATTTCGACTTTTTTTTCTAATGCGGCGAGCGCGTCATCTATTTCATCAATCTTTTTGCGCATACCTTCAACATAGGGGCCGAAGAAACTTTGCGTATCTATGCCGTCCATATCTTTCATCGCTTCGCTTTCATGGGCGATTTCATCAATTATGGATTGCTTTTTCTGTTCAAGGGTTTCGACTTCGCGGTAGAGGTCGGCAAGCACGGTTTGCTTGTCATCAACGGTCTTTTTATAGAGCCTGATTAGCGGGTCAAGATTTGCCATTTAGCTTATTGGCCTTTTTGTTCGTTGCCACCTGCAGGGTTAGGTTTTGCCGCGCCCAGAATTTGGTTCATACGGGCAAAGCCTTCATCAATTGAGGTTTGTTCATCTTTATTCTGGCGCAAGAATTCTTCGATTTGCGGATAGAGCTTTATCGCCTCATCAACCGCGGGGTCTGAGCCTTTTCGATATGCACCAAGACGGATAAGTTCAGCCATATCTTCATAAGCGGTCAGCACTTGTTTGGCGCGGCGCAGCGTCGCGTTCTGCATGTCATTAAAGCAATGCGGCAATGAACGCGATACAGATTTTGTTACATTAATGGCGGGATAACGCCCACGGTCAGCAATGGAACGTTCCATCACAATATGGCCATCAACAATACCGCGCACAGCATCGGCAACAGGTTCGTTATGGTCATCCCCTTCAACAAGGACGGAGAATATCCCCGTAATCGCCCCCTCACCTGCCTGACCAGGGCCCGCACGTTCCAATAGGCGTGCAAGTTCACCAAATGTTGTTGGTGGATAGCCTTTTGTCGTTGGCGGCTCCCCTGCAGAAAGGCCAATTTCACGCTGCGCCATCGCGAAACGGGTGATTGAGTCAATCAAACATAAGACTTGTTTCCCCTGCGCGCGAAAATATTCTGACACCGCCAAAGTCATATACGCGGCCTGCCGGCGCATTAATGCCGGCTCATCCCCCGTTGCCACAATAACAACGGAGCGCGCCAAGCCATCTGGGCCGAGGTCATCTTCTAAGAATTCTTGCACTTCGCGTCCACGTTCACCGACCAAGCCAATCACAGCGACGTCAGCCTCCATATAACGTGCCATCATCGACAGCGTAACGGACTTACCGACACCAGAGCCAGCAAAAATGCCCATACGCTGCCCCTGACATATTGGGGTAAACGTATTAACCGCGCGTACGCCCAAATCAAGCTTAGGGCCGATGCGTGTGCGGGTATGTGCATTTGGCGGGCTGTTCTTTAACGGAATAGGATGCCCGCCAAGTTTTAATGGGCCAAGCCCATCGACAGGCTCACCAAGTGCGTTAATAACACGGCCGAGCCATGTTTCATCGGGCAGGACAACAGGCTGCGTATCTTGAATAACGGCGCGGCAGCCAAGGCCAATGCCTTCTAACGCCCCGAAAGGCATTAACAGCGCCCTATTTTCGCGGAACCCCACAACTTCACAAGGCACGTTTTTATTTGGATTTGGGCGTAGATGCACCATAGACCCAATAGATAGCTCGTTCCCAAAGCCCGCGATTTCGACTAATAAGCCCAATATTTTGGTAACGCGGCCATAAAATTCATGGTCGGTTAACTGTTCAATTGCGGCTTCGGCTTTTTGGTATAATCTATCCATTAAAATACAAGAAATTCAGTGGTCAAAGTGATGTACACGAATATGTACGTAGCCCTTATTATACATGAGTTGATCCATTATAAGTGAAAAATGTTAAAATAAATTTGTTAACGTTGTTAATATTTGTTAATATATTAGTAATGTGGGTTAACTTTTGCTTACCAAATTTAAGCAGTTAAAGTTAGGGTCAGAGAATATATCCGTGTACCTGCGGCCGCAATGGCTGCAAAAATAATATTTTTTATAAGGAAACAGCACATGCGTGTACTTTTGGTAGAAGACGATACATCAACAGCAAAAAGTATTGAATTAATGCTTAAATCTGAAGGTTATGTTGTTGATACAACTGACCTTGGTGAGGATGGTCTTGAAATTGGTAAAATCTATGATTACGACATTATCATTCTTGATTTGATGTTGCCTGATATGGATGGTTACGATGTATTGAAAGCTTTCCGCGCATCTAAAGTTGAAACACCTATCCTTATCCTTTCTGGTCTTGCGGAAATGGAAAACAAAATTAAAGGTCTTGGCTTCGGCGCTGACGATTATTTAACAAAGCCATTTGATAAGCGCGAATTAGTTGCGCGCATTCAGGCGATTGTTCGTCGTTCACAAGGTCATGCACAGAGCGAGATTAAGACAGGAAAAATCACTGTTAACCTAGATGCACGTACAGTCCATATTGATAATCAGCCACTGCACCTTACGGGCAAAGAATACGGCATAATCGAGCTTCTATCTTTGCGTAAAGGCACAACATTGACCAAAGAAATGTTCCTGAACCACCTTTACGGCGGCATGGATGAGCCTGAAGTTAAGATTATCGACGTATTTATCTGTAAGCTTCGTAAAAAGATTGAAAAAGCCGCTGGCGGTGAAAGCTATATTGAAACTGTATGGGGCCGTGGTTACGTCCTTCGCGATCCACAGGAAGCATCATCTAAAGCAACAGCATAAGCGCTTAATGTCATGATGACATTTATATGTCGCACAATAAGTTTTTTAGCCAAGGCAGCCACAATTGCCTTGGTTTTTTGTTTGCTTGCATGTTTTGGTGTCACAAAAATCATGTGGCTTAACTACTTCCCGCCTTTTATGTTTCAATATTTTATTGGCGCGGCGGTTTTGGCCTTAGTCTTTCTTGGGCTTCGCAATCTTAAATGGCTATTACTCTGCGCGTTTCTGACATGCGCTACAGGTTATGAATATATTGCAGCCAACAACCTTTTGTCATCGCCGCCTTCTGTTGTTTCTGATGACAGCTACGCACTAAAAATTATTAGCTTTAATCAGCTTCGCTATAATAAACATGTCGGCACATTCTTATCCCGTCCTGATGTACAAAGCGCCGATGTTATTGTTCTGCTAGAAGCCAACAAGCACAGCAAAGAAAGTGCCCAAAAACTAAAAAACATATTTCCGCATCAGTTCATGGCACTAGGCTTAAGCTCCAAGTCAATGATTGTGCTTAGTAAGTACCCTTTGGAAAATCTGGAACGTATTCGCATGTTTGAAGATGACCCCGCAGAAAACTTTATTGTGCATTTTGATGTCACTCCAGACACCAACAATACGCCTACGCGCATTATCGCTCTCCACACCAAAGCGCCAATCCCTTACCGCCGTATAGCCGAACGTAATACTGAGTTAGCACGCCTTAGCGAAGTCATTAATAATGCGCCGAAGGATAGGCCTATTATTGCGCTCGGGGATTTTAACATCACGCCTTATAATCTAAATTTCAAAAATCTATTGAAGCAAACGGGTTTAACATCACTACACAGCGTTTATAACTTACCTGCTCATAGCTGGCCTAGCTTTTCGCCTTGGGTGTTACGCTTTCAGATAGACCATATATTGATAAATGGCCGTGTCCAACCTATCAGCCTTAAAGCCATAAAAGCTGACGGCTCAGACCATCTGGCTTTAAGCGGAAGCTTTGCCATCGAATAGCCCACAAACTGAATTGCCATAATCATGTTTATGGTTGTTTTTGTATGCCGACTCCGCTATACTCCCCCCATATAGTTGCATCAGTTTATTTTATTACAGCGCCTTATGTCGCTCACCTATGCTTTATAGGCATCGCGCCATATGGCTTGCCCTAAAACAAACTGATACAACTAAAGTTAACATTAATAATTTGCTGAGCCAAACATGCCGCTTAATATACCGAATATATTAACGCTTCTGCGTATTCTTACTTTGCCTTTATTGCTTTGGCTTATTTATCTGGATTCTGCGGCAGCGGCGCCATGGGCATTTGCGCTTTATGTATTAAGTGCGATTACGGATTTCTTTGACGGTTACTTGGCGCGCAAGCTTAACCAGACATCAGCCTTTGGTACATTCATTGACCCAATTGCGGATAAAATATTTGTACTTGGTGTATTATTAGTCTTGGTTGACCTAGCCATTCTTGATGGGCTGTGGCTGATTGCCGTTTTAATCATCATTGTGCGCGAATTACTAGTTTCTGGCCTGCGTGAATTTTTGGGGCCATATAATGTAAAGCTGCCCGTCACGCAGCTTGCAAAATGGAAAACAACAATACAAATGGTGGCGCTTGCCGCCTTGATATTAACGCCTATGTCAGCGCTTGCTTATGCCGCTGGCTTAGGATTTTTGGGGGTCGCGGCCTTGTTGACATTAATCACAGGGACGCAGTATTTAATAGCCGGTATAAAAGCTATGGGGGAAATTGACAAACAATGAGCACTAAAACACAACTTATAACTAGCGCAAGTATTCAAACTCAAGTTGATGTTCCATGTAGCATTACTGACAAAAGCCGCAACACGCCACGTTTTGTAACTTTTGATAATCTATGTGATAATAAAGAGCATATTGCCCTTGTATATAGCGGCGATGTTTGGACACCAGAACAAGAAAATATTGCGCCTCCTTTAGTGCGTATCCATTCAAAATGTCTGACGGGAGATACATTTGGTTCTCGCCTATGTGATTGTGGCCAACAACTGCATCACGCTCAAGACTGCATTTCTAGACATGGCGGCGTACTACTTTATATGGACCAAGAGGGACGCGGCATAGGTCTGTATAACAAATTGAAATGTTACTTCCTCAAAGCTACACAGGGTCTAGATACATATGAAGCCAATCGTCACCTGAACTTTCCAGATGACTTACGTGACTACACACCTGCCGCAGAAATGCTGCTTGCTTTGAATATTGAGCGGATTAAATTGCTAACAAACAATCCAGACAAAGCAAAACAAATTACAAAGCATGGAATTGAAATTACTTCATTAGAAAATACCCCAACATTTGAAACCGAAGAAAATCACGACTATTTGGCTTGCAAGAAGAAGAAAACCCAGCATAATCTAAACATCAAATAGCGATTCTTTGACCCTGATAAAAAGACTGCAAACCACGCAATGGATTACCAAAAGCTGCGCCCATTATTATTTATGCTCCCTGCGGAAACCGCGCACGGTCTTGCCATTCATGCATTAAAGACAGGCCTTATCAAAGCAAAGCCGACACAGGCAGACTATAGCGCATTAAAAACACAGCTTTGGCATTTAAACTTCCCCACCCCTGTCGGCCTTGCCGCGGGGTTTGATAAAAACGCTGATGTTCTCACGCCGCTTTTACAGCTTGGCTTTGGTTTTGTTGAATGCGGCACGGTGACTATAAAACCGCAAATCGGCAATCCTAAACCACGTATTTTTCGCTGTCCTGAACAGCGCGCAGTCATAAACCGTATGGGCTTCCCCGGAAAAGGCGTAAATGCCTTTAAAGAAAACTTTAGTGCTTTTTTAAATGCCCGTCCGCGCCCGCAAGGTATTGTCGGCATTAATATTGGCATGAATAAAGATCAAACCAATCCGGCGGATGATTATCGCCGCTTAATTGCGCAGATTGGCGCAATGGCGGATTACATCACCATTAATATTTCATCCCCCAACACACCGGGTCTGCGTGATTTGCAGAAACGTGATGCGTTTTTAGATATTACCGCCGCCGTATTAGATGCCCGCCAAAAATATTGCAGCGATGCACAGCAGCCGCCTGTATTGGTCAAGCTTGCGCCCGATTTGGATAATGCCCAGCAAGAAGAGCTTGCACAGGCCGCTTTAGATAGCGGAATTGACGGCCTTATCCTGAGCAATACGACACTAGCGCGGCCGAGCGATTTACCACAGAAATTCGCTGATGAAAAAGGTGGGCTTTCGGGGGCGCCTCTTAAGGAAAAATCAACAGAAATCATTCATAATTTTTATGCACTGACCAAAGGGCAAATCCCAATAATTGGTGTCGGCGGTATTGAAAATGCGCAAGATGCCTATGATAAAATAAAGGCCGGCGCGTCATTAGTGCAGCTATATAGCGCATTAGTGTATCAAGGTCCGCATTTGGCGCAGAACATTAACGACGATTTATTAAATTTATTAAAACATGACGGCTACACACATATTTCTGACGCTGTCGGGGCAAACCATAAAGGAGAAATCCCAAATGAAATTCGGGCTTAAACTATTTCTGACGACCTGTTTAGTTTTAATTGGCACAGCTGGCCTACAAGCTTTCGCGCAAGATGAGTTGGCAGAAACACCTGCTGTGGAAACAATCATTGAAACCGCTGCAGAAGCCGTTGAAGAGACGGTTGAGGCCATTGAAGAAACTTCGGAGGCTGCTGTCAACACGGCCGAAGAAGTAGCCACGCCTAAAGGAGTCAAAGGCGATGTTCCATTAATGCGCGCTGTAGCTATGCATGGTGACATCAAATATGGCGCGGATTTCAAACATTTTGATTACGCCAATCCAGATGCGCCCAAGGGCGGCAAATTACGCCAGCATGAGATTGGCAGCTTTGATAGCCTTAACCCTTTCATTGTTAAAGGCACAAAAGCAGATGGCGTTAGCTTCCTTGGTGCAAGCTTACCCTATGCTTCACTAATGACCCAAAGCTATGATGAGCCTTTCACTATGTATGGCTATATTGCCGAAGGGATTAAGATGCCTGAAGATCGCAGCTGGGTGGGCTTTGTTATACGCGATAACGCACAATGGCACGATGGCACGCCGATAACAGCCGCTGATGTTAAATACACATTTGAACAAATGATTGAACATGGCATGCCGTTTTTCAAAGCCTATTACGGTGATGTTGAGCGCGTTGAAATTATTTCTGAGCGTGAAATCAAATTTACCTTCAAACATAATATGAATGCAGAGCTTCCGTTAATACTCTCGCAGCTAACAATAATCCCAAAACATTACTGGGAAAATGAAGGAAACGACATTAGTAAGACAAGCCTTACTCCACCACTTGGTAGCGGCCCATATAAAGTTAAGAGCGTAGATGCTGGTCGTTCCATTAGCTATGAACGCGTTAAAGGCTGGTGGGGCGCAGACTTACCGATTAATGTCGGACGCTACAATTTTGATGAAATAAAATATGATTATTATAAAGATTCTAATGTCGCACTCGAAGCCTTCCTTGCAGGTGAATATGATGTACGTTTAGAAAACTCATCCCTACAATGGCATAATGGTTACGATTCCCCTGCCCTTAAACAAGGCAAAATCATCAAAGGTGAATTTAGCCACCAACGCCCTGCCGGTATGCAGGCCTTTATCTACAATATCCGCCGCGATATCTTCAAAGACATCAATGTACGTGAAGCGATTTCCTATGCCTTTGACTTTGAATGGTCGAACAAGCAATACGCCTTTGGCGCGTATAAGCGTAATCAAAGCTTTTTTGAGAATTCTGAACTTGCGGCGCATGCACTGCCTGATGAAAAGGAATTAGCCTTCCTTGAAAACTATCGCGGACGCATTCCAGACAGCGTCTTTACCGAAGTTTACAAAGCGCCAGAAACCGATGGCAGCGGTAATAACCGTGACAATTTGCGCAAAGCCAAAAAGATATTGAAAGACGCAGGCTATGTTCTGGGTAAGGACAAAACCGTTTACCACCCAGAAACTGGCGTAAGATTAGAGTTTGAAATTTTAGCTGTATCACCATTAATGGAACGCTGGACACTGCCATTCATTAAGAACCTAGAGCGCATTGGTATTCAAGCATCTTTCCGTATAATTGACCCTGCACAATATCAAAACCGCGTTAGCAGCTTTGATTTTGATATGATTATGGGTACGATCGCGCAGTCTGAATCCCCAGGGAATGAACAACGTGATTTCTGGAGTTCCGTTAAAGCGGATATGCAAGGATCACGCAATTACATTGGCATCAAAAACCCTGTCATTGATGAGATTATTGAAGAGATTATTCAAGCACCAAGCCGTGAGGACCTTGTCATTCGCACACGTGCGCTCGACCGCATCTTACTTGCTAATCACTACGTAATCCCGCAGTGGTATTTGGATAAATGGCGCATAGCGTATTGGAACAAACTCTCCTTCCCTGAAGGTCTATCACCACAAAGCCCAGGCTTTACTGATCTATGGTGGGCTAAAAATGAGGGTGCAGAGTAATGGGTTCTGCTACTAATGGCGCAGATATTGCGCTAATTATTCCCGCGCGCTATGGCTCAACGCGCTTTCCGGGTAAGCCCCTCGCCAAAATTGCGGGGCAAAGCATGCTTGGGCGCGTTGTTGATATTGCTAAAAAGGCGAAGGCCGCACATCCAAACATCCATATAGCGGTAGCCACGGAAGACCAGCGCATTGCCGAACATTGCGCCAAAATTGACGCGCCATGCATCATGACATCAGACCAGTGCCCGACGGGCAGCGACCGCGTCCTTGATGCCGTTCAAAAGATTGATGCCGATATTCGCTTTACGATTGGCCTGCAAGGGGATGCGCCGTTCACTCCCTTCACCGCAATTGATAAAATGATTACCGCCTATCAAAACGCGCCAGAAACGACAGAAGTTCTAACGCCTATTATTCGCCTACGTTGGGCGGAGCTTGATGAACTGCGTGAAAGCAAGAAAATTACGCCATTTTCTGGTACAACGGCAATTATCAATGCCTCAGGACAAGCGTTATGGTTTTCAAAGAACATAATCCCTGCCATTCGTAAGGAAGATAAACTCCGCAGTTCCGCTGATGAATTTTCCCCCGTCCATCAACATTTAGGGCTTTATGGCTTCCGCCGTGACATTCTGGAAAAATTCGTCGCGTGGCCGCAAGGACATTACGAAGAATTAGAAGGCCTAGAACAATTACGCCTCATCGAAAATGGCATATCCATACAGACAATCAAGCTTGATGTCCCTCTAGGTCTTGTCCAAGCTGGCGTTGATAGCCCAGAAGACATTGTGCGCGCCGAAGGTGTGTTAAAGAAATATGGCGCGCTTGCCTAGAAATATGAATATATAGTATTATTTCAATATACATATCCTTTGGAAGGGGCATATAAACAAAAATATGATACGGCTATTTATTTGCAGACATGGCAATACATTTGCCGCGGGGGAAACACCGCGCCGCGTTGGTGCACGCACAGATATTCCCCTAGTAGATAGCGGCCTTGTACAAGCAAAAGCCCTTGGCGACCATTTTAAAGCGCAAGATATTACTTTTAACCGTGCGTTTTGCTCCCGCCTACAACGCACACGCCAAACAGCTGAGATTATCGTTGAACGTATGGGACAGCAGCAAACGGTTGATCCGCTTAACTTCCTCAACGAAATATTCTATGGCCCTGATGAAAACAAAACCGAAGAAGAAGTCATTGCCCGCATTGGTAAAGACGCCATTGAGAAATGGGATAGTGACGCAATTGTCCCTGATGGATGGGATGCCAACCCAGACTTTATCATTGGGGATTGGTTATCATTTGGTGATTACGCGAAATATCACTTTAAAGACAAAAATATATTGCTTGTCACATCAAACGGTACTGCACGTTTTGCCCCACATTTGACGGGTGATTTTATTCGCTTCCAAAAGAATAACGATATTAAACTTAAAACCGGTGCATACGGCATCATCGCGTATGATGGTCATAAATGGGTTATTGAAGCGTGGAATGTACGCCCATAAGTAGTTAGAACAAATCCAAAAGTGCGCTTTGCTCTGGCGTTGCTAATGTCGCGTCTTGTTGACTTAACTGAATACGGGTTTGCAGCGCCAATAAATTCACGCCCTCTTCACTTAAATCTTTGACCTCAACACCGCTTGCGGCTTCTTTGAGCACATCAATTGTGTTTTGTGTGAAGTTATGGCGTGTTTCAACGGTATTCAAATAATCGCGAATGATAACGCTGTAATTTTGTACACTGTCCAAAGCAAAACGAATAGCTTCGCGTAGCGCTTCTTTATCTTCTTCGCTTGTTAGCTTTGCATCCCCAAGGCCGAGCGAACCTGCGTCATAATTACGCCCTTCAATAACAATTGGGTTGGCGCTATCATTTGTAATAATGGATATTTCATCCCCATCAAGCAGATTAATGCCGGCGTATTCCGATGCAGAAATAAAATCATCAATCGCTTCGGTATTTTCATTTAACGCTTTGGCCATTTCCGCAGGCTTCAAATCACCGTTAATGATATCTGCCGCGCTACGCAACAATGCGCCCAACCCATGTAAAGCTTCTTGCGTTTTGTGAAGGACATTAAGCCCCTGAGAGATTGTATCAAGCGCCGCGCCAAGTTCTTGCGCTTTTGTGCTCAAACGTGTGGATGTGAAGCTATCTTCAATGACGCGCATTTTTTCCACTTGCGAACTGTCAGCCGCAGATGAATCATCTTGCGCCACAACCTTATCAACAGCAGCCTTCGCGCCATTTTGTTGCAGCAGAGAAGTTCTTATCGATGACGACAAAACGACTGAGTCAGTCATAACCCACCAAATTCCTTTCCTAGGAGCCGCCTCACACTTGCGGCACATCGAATCCTATCGATCTTATTATGTTACCATACAACTCTTTAAAAAGATATAAACATCGATAACAGCATCATATGAAAATATCAAGCGCCTATTCGCTAATTGTCGCGATATGTTTTAGTAAAAAATCACGGAAACAAGCAATACGCCCTGAATGACGGCGTTCTTGCGGGTAAACAAAATACACATCAATTGATGGAGATTCTGCTTCGGGGATAATTTGTTCCAATTCTGGCGCGGCTTTCACTAAATAATCAGGCAGCGCCGCAACCCCTAGCCCATTTCGCGCAGCTTGATATACGGCGGAAAGTGAGTTTATCCAAACAATATCAACCGGCTGAAACGCCGTATCACTTGGGCGGCGGGATTTAAACCCGATAAAATCCAAATGCCAGTTAGCGTTTTCAAATGGCGTGACGAGCGCGTCTTCTGGGTAAGCAATCAATGTATGCTTTAACAAAGACGCTGCATCCTTCGGCGTGCCGCGCGCCTTGAGGTAATCTTTCGATGCACAAATATTCAGTTTGATACTTGTTAACTGACGCTGGATTAAGTCTTGCTGCGATGGTTCATAAAGACGGATGGCAGCATCGGCCTCGCGCATCCCCAAATTCAATACGCGGTCTTCCAGTAAAACCGTCAAATCAATTTCTGGGTGCAAGTCATGAAATTCTTTTAAAATCGGGGCAAGCCATGTTGTGCCAAAAAATTCTGCCACTGTGATAGTTAGCGGGCCTTCGGCGCGCTCTTTACTATCACCAAGCTGCCCTTCAATCATCGCAAGACGCGAAAAAATATCCTTCGCCGCGTTATAGAGGAGATCCCCCTGCTCCGTCAAAATCAAGCCACGCGCATGACGGTGGAATAACGGCACACCAATGGAATCTTCCAAAGACGATATTTGCCGCGACACAGCCGACTGGCTTAAATTCAACGTCTCACCAGCATGTGTGAAACTCCCCGCAACCGCAACCGCATGAAAAATCCGTAATTTATCCCAGTCCATTGCCATGACGGCACCTCTTACAAACAATGCATCTTAAATCTAGATTAGTTATAGCACGCAAGAAGGTAAGCTAAAACAAAAACAATGCATTATGCAGCTGCGGCTTCAGTCTTTTTTTTAGACACGCCATGTTCCGCGATGAATTTATCCGCCTCAAGCGCCGCCATACAGCCCATACCTGCGGCTGTTACGGCCTGACGGTAGATTTTATCTGTTACGTCACCTGCGGCATAAACGCCTGCAATGTTTGTGGCTGTGCTGTTTGGCGCGCTAAGGATATACCCTTCATCATCCATTTCCAAATGACCTTTGAACACAGATGTCGCAGGGTCATGACCAATCGCAACGAATGCACCATCAACCTTAAGCTCGCTAACGTTATTATCCTTAACGTTTCGTATTTTAAGGCCGGTTAGCCCTGGCATAGGCATACCCTCTGGCTGTTCGCCAACAAACTCTTCAACAACGCTATCCCAAATGACCTCAACTTTTTCATGCGCGAATAAGCGTTCTTGCATGATACGCTCGGCGCGCAATTCATCACGACGGTGGATTAATGTTACTTTGCTTGCGAAGTTTGTTAGGAATAGCGCCTCTTCCACGGCGGAGTTACCGCCACCAATAACCGCGACTTCACGGTTACGATAGAAAAAGCCATCACATGTTGCACAGGCCGATACGCCAAAGCCACGATATTTCTCTTCGCCTTCTGTGCCCAGCCAGCGCGCGGTTGCGCCTGTACTAATGACAACAGTTTCTGCTTCAAACACATCGCCATTATCAGCAACGGCTTTGAACGGACGGGCAGAGAAATCAACATCCTTGATCATCGCGGAAACAATTTTGGTACCGACATTTTCAGCCTGCGCCTTCATTTGATCCATCAACCAAGGCCCTTGGATGGGATCAGCAAAACCTGGGTAGTTTTCAACATCAGTCGTAATTGTCAGCTGACCGCCTGGCTTATCACCAGAAACAAGAATTGGTTCCAAATTCGCGCGCGCGGCATAGATTGCAGCCGTATAACCTGCAGGCCCTGAACCAATAATCAAAACTTTTGTGTAGTGCTGTGCTGACATCACATATTCTCTTTCTTCGTATAACTGCGTATAGCCCCATTTCACTAATATGGAGCGTTATTTTATATTTTCAAATGCTGATAGAATTAGTCTTAACGATGGGAATCGGCCTGCGCAAGGGGCTACGCGCAGTTATCCGCGATTAATTCGCGTATTTTTTCGGCTATTAAGGCCGCGTCATTTAAAACCATTTGCGGGGCAAAATCCAAAACAAGGTCAGTTGGTGCAATTTTCTTTGCGGCACCTATGTCAATCATATGCTGATGGAAGCGTGCAAACTTATCATTACCGCCCGGTAAGTCTAGAACATAGACCGCCTTACCTGTCGATGCGGCCTCAGACAGCATAGATGCACTATCTGGCGTAACGATGATGTGATCCGCCTGCGCGAGGAAGGCGAAGAACGGGTTATGCCCTTCCCCTGCCCAGAAATAGATTTGATCGTTTCCTGAAAGCTCCTCGGCCAGATGCGCATAATTCTCTTCACCCGTACGGCGCGATGCCGTCACCATGACATGATACCCCTCTGCCGCCAAATTCTTAACCATGGTGATTAATGTCGCCGCGGTTTCCGCCGTAAAATCATAAGCCTTGCTTTGCCCACCGATAAGGACGGCTACGCACCCCTGGCTTTTTGCCCCCCCCCAAGCCGCAGGCGGCGTCCATTTACCGGCCTCTTCGCGTAATTTACTAACACAAACACGGTTGGGCGTCGCATGGCTGACCAAAGCATTCTTACCGCGATAACCGTCATGGAACGGCACAGCGACCAAGTCAAATTTTGATGCCGCCCAGCGCGGGTCTTGTAATTGGATAACTTGGGAACGGCCTTTACTTTGTTTTTTTATATGAAGCGCAGGGGCAATCGCCTTACGACCAGATGATATAACAATATCAGGCCATGGCGCGGATGGGATATCACTGCCCGCCGCATATATATGTGCGCCACCACCGCCAATATAGGGTGAAAGCGTTTTCCATGGCTGTTTTAACACCACGCGCAGCGTTGTTATATTGACGGGCAGCAAGTCATTTAACCGTTCAGCCACACCAAGGCATTGGTTTTCTGTCCCCGCAATACCTTCGGTAATCACCCATAAATTCAGTGCTTTTGTCGCATTCATATGAAGAGTCCTTGATTCACTCGCCTAACGACTATATATAAAATTATCTGAATATTCACTAAATAATAATTGTTCACATTTAAAATCAAATTTATAATTAAAATTCAACATAACGCAATAATCGTAAAGGCGACCGACGTCGATGACCAATAAGAAACTTGATAAGATTGATAAAACCATCCTTGATACACTGCAAAATGATGGTCGTATTACCAATGTTGAACTGGCAAAAATCGCTGGTATATCCGCTCCACCATGTTTAAGACGCGTTAATGCGCTAGAAGAAGCTGGTATAATTAAAGGCTACCATGCCGACATTGATAAAGGCGCATTAGGTTACAGCATCGTCGTTTTTGCCAATGTTAAGCTCGCATCGCAAACAGATAAAGATTTACGCGCCTTTGAAGAGCTCGTGACAAAATGGGATTTAGTACGTGAATGTTACCTTATTTCTGGTGAAACAGACTTCCTGTTAAAGATTGTCGCCAAGGAATGGGAAGAATATCAAAACTTCATTTCTAATGAACTAACCGCAACGCCAAATGTGGACTCCGTACGTTCATCAATGGTGATGCGCAATGCCAAAGCGTTACCCGGCATTCCAATAGATTAATAGTTGACATATTCCCGACACCTGTTTAAAACCTCCCTTATACATAATAGAGGGAGCGTGTCATGGATATAGATCCAAAGAAAAACTATTTTGAAACTCTACTGCAAACAGCGCAAAATCATGCTGTTGCACGCGGCGCTAAAGTTGTTAATCACTATGATATTTGGCACGCAATTACATCCAATCCTGAAACACGTGAAATCCTTATAGAACGCAATGTCTCTCCCACTACATTAAGTCGTGAAATCAATTACCTAAACATATTTAACAGACATATAAGTAATGTAAGCGCGCCAGTAAATGCCGAAATATTTAACAAAGCAAAAGATGAGCTTCTAGACAGCATTGAAGATTTAACAGAAGCCATGAGTAACCCTGGCCTTGATGATGCACGGGATTTGCTTCACACATTACTTGGTGAAGATGAGGTTGAGCTAAAATGGCTGCCTGAACGTGATGATACAACAGAAGAGCAATATCAAATACAAGAACTACGCGTTGGCCTTCTAAAAAAATTAAAAAAACAACTTGCAGATCGCATTGCTGTGAAAGAGCAAGACGGAAGCATAACAGAAATCAACAACACAGAACTCTTTACTCAGATATTTACCCTTATTACTGCACAGCTTAATGCTTTCTCGCCTTATTTTTACGAAGAAGACATTAGCGAATCAGACATATTTGAATCTCTCAAAGATTTACAAGATCATAAACTAATCCCCCCTTCTGCGGTCGATGTTGTTGAATTTATGGTCGAAAACTCATCACAAAACTACACAACACTATTACATCGTAACGGCTTACGCGTTACCGAAGGACAACACGTCGAAGATACGTTGAAAGACGATATGCCATCAGCGATGCTCCAAAATATAGCTTTGGGCGCATATAATTTAGCTTACCAACACAATTCAAAAGAAATAGACGCACGTCACTTTGTCGGCACGATTGCATCATCTTCTGACATACGCATTCATATGCGCAAGCTTGGCATCAAAGACCTTGCGAAGTTCTTTGAGAAACTCAATGATGCCTTATTTGCTGAAGAAAACGAAAACGATTCCCTTATTAAATCTCACCCTATTATAGGTTGGGATGCAGACACAGTATTAATTGATCTCGACGAGATTGAAGACAAACAAAACACCGCATGTGAATATCTGCTTCATTTAATTAAAACCAATGAGGCTGTTGATGCGGCATTTAATAAAGCAGGCCTACGCCGCTATATGCTGAAAAAATGGCGTTCAGCTTACGATAAAGACGTTCAAGCTGACACCCCAGACGAAAAGAAAAAGAAAAAAGAGTTCGACATCAGTGATGAGGAACTTGAAAGCGCAATTTCTAAATACTGTATTGATTATACGCAGCAAGCATCCAGCAAGAAATTTGACCCGATGATTGGCAATGAGGATGCTCTTCATAAAATCGGCACTAAACTTTTAAAGAAGGGCAAAAAGAACCCCATCCTTATTGGTGAAGCTGGTGTAGGCAAAACCAAAGTTATGGAAGGCTTTGCCACAGCGATACTAAAAGGCAATGTGCCAGAAGACCTTATAGGCGGCCGCCTAATTATGATGGATTTGCAGCAAATGAATGACACACCATTTGCCGGTGTATTTGAAAGCCGCGTTCTGACCATCGTTAAAGGCATTGCTGAGCGTAATGCCCTCGCTAAGGGCGCACCGATTATTTTGGCGATTGATGAATTTGCCGTGGCACAAAATGCCGGAACGCATTCAGGTGATCCAAACGGCTTCCGCGGTTTGATTAAACCTTACCTGACATCGGGCGACATTATGCTGCTTTCCGCAACAACAGAACAAGAATACCGTCAACAAGTCGAAAAAGACGCGGCCCTTGCCCGCCGCTTACAGCCCGTATATCTGAAGGCCCCGACCAAGGATGAAGCCACGCAAATTTTACAAGGCTTAAAACCACACTACACCAAACATCATAAAATTCGCATTCCGAATAACCTGCTTAAAACAATTGCTGAGCTGAGTGATCGTTTTATTCACGATGTTAATCAGCCAGACAAATCTATCGACTTACTTGATGAAGCCTGCGCCCTTGCCCGCAAAGCAGGCGATGTCAGCCTAAAGAAAGATCATATTTTAAAGGCGGTATCAGACAAAACAAATATACCATTGAGCTTCTTAACCGATTCAGATGAACAGCGTTATGCGCAGATTGATAAGCAACTTACAAAACGCGTTATGGGGCAAGACGATGCCGTCGCGCATGTATCTAAAGCACTTAAACGCGCCAAGGCAGGTTTTAAAGATCCGAACACACCAATTGCCAACTTCCTTTTTGTTGGTCCAACTGGTGTCGGTAAAACAGAACTTGCCAAAGCCGTTGCAGAAACGCTAATGGGCAATGAAGATGAGTTTCTCGTGCGTTTTGATATGTCTGAGTTTGTAGACAAAACCAGTGTTAACCGCTTTATAGGTGCAAGCGCAGGTTATGTCGGTTATGAAGAAGGCGGCGCATTAATTAAAGCCGTGCGCTCAAAACCATTCGCCGTGTACCTATATGACGAAGTTGAAAAAGCGCATCCTGATGTTTTCAACTCATTATTAGCACCGTTTTCCGACGGTATTATTACCGACGGACGCGGCATTAAAGGTGACATGCGCCACACCGTCAATATCATGACATCCAATATCGGCGCGGAAGCCGTTATGGAGCGCGGGCGCGAGCTAGGTTTAGATCCTGTAAAAGATTTCACGGCATGGCGTGCTATGGCGAAGCCTATTTATGAAGCCGCCGTTCATAAATTCTTCCGTCCTGAATTTATCAACCGTCTGGACGGGGTTATCACTTTTGACTCATTAAGCCCTGATGTCATAAGTAAACTGGTAAAAACACGTTTTAACCAAACAGCAAGTCAATTGAAGGACCGCTATGACCTAGACCTACGCGTATCTCCGATTTTCATGGATGCTGTTGCGAAGAAAGGCGTTGATGTCCGTTACGGCGCGCGCCCATTAAAGCGTGCATGGCAAGATGCGATTGAAACGCCGCTTGCTGAATTCCTGCTTAGCAAAGGAACAAATGCCCTAAAACGCGCGGATACAATTTCCCTGCGTGCTGATAAGAATGACAGCTATAATGATAAAACGATGGATCAATTGCTAGAAACGCTGATGGATGAATGTGATGACATTTCCAAAGTCCATGAGAAACTGCGTCAAATTGAAAGCCGTGTAATGACACAGCCTATATTTAAATTGAAATAATAGAGCAACCTAAACAGATTTTAGTCGGCGATAAGTAAGCTGCGGAACACGCATTTCGTGTAGCTTAAGGCCAGAAATCATTTGTGAAAATTGTTCGCGCTCGAATTTTAAATAAATAGTCGTTGGTGTGCCGTTGCTTTCCTGCACTTCAGCCATAAAATAGTCTTTACTTAATGGCGTCATTTGTGCATCGCGCACGGCATTAAAACTGTTACCGAACTGAATAAACAACCCCTTCTTCGGTACCATTTTAATATTCATTTCAAGGTCGGAATTCGGGTTCTTATAACGCCCGACATATTCCATGAAGTTCTGCGGCGCAGGTGGCAATGTTTCCGCGCGCACCATATCATGGGTAATACCGCCAACATTTAGACGTATTTTATCTGCGCTCTGCACATCCAACATAATTGCGCATAAAGCATAAGGCACCATATATCTGCCTTCACCTAAAAAGATTAGGTCTTTTCTGTCACCATAGAGTTCTATTTTCTGCGGATTTTTTCCTTGGGTCAGGGTTATGTGCAACCCTGTTTCTGGACATAGCCAGTTTTGTTGTTGAACAGGCGTCTCATCATTTGCCTCTGCGAGTAGCGGGAACAGCAGCTCTTCTTCACTTGCCGCCGCCAATAAACGCGCAGCCCATTTGACGGATTCAATATCATTATCATTAGACAATATAACGACGGCTGTTTGTGATACAGGCTCAACAAACAAGGCCGTTTTAATACCGTAATAAGACCCGCTATGCCCATACATATGACGGCGCTGATTTAATGGGATGACTTGTAGCCCCGCACCATAGAAACTTGGCGTATCACTATCTAATGGCTTCTTTTTCAACATAGCGGATATATCTACATCCCCTAGCTTCATAGACATGAGTACAGAAGAAAACTTTATCATATCATTCAAATTTGCGGCTAAATGGCCTGCCCCGGCCATACCGCGATAAAATCGCCCAATGTAATTTTTATCAGCATGCTCATCATCTCGTTCTTGATAAACATTTGGAATAGCAAGCCCTTCAACCACACGCCACTGCCCATCAAAATAATCTGTATGTTGCAGTTCAAGCGGGTCAAAAATATGTTCTTTAAGCGCCTGTTCATATGTCTTACCTGTCACATTTTCAACAAGCTTCGCTAAAAAAATATAACCAGAATTACTGTAAATAAACTTGTTTTTAAAGCTTATCTCTTCACTAATAAATATATGCTCACCTAGATAATGATCTTCAATATCGTGGGAAATCAAATTGCCAATCCCTGATATCAAGAACATTTCAAACGCATCACAGAGCCCCGCACTCATTAACAATACGGAGCGAATAGACGCCTCGCCCGCCGCTTCGGTTTCAGGTACGTAATGATTTAGCGGTTTATTTAGATCAACGGCGCCGTCTGCCGCTAATTTATGAAGAATAAGTGATGTATAAATTTTACTAATCGAGGCCAGTGGGAATTTTGTATGTTCGCTTACTGGCACTTTATGCGTAATATCCGCATAGCCACAATAGTTTTTGGCAATTACGTCACCCTTTTTAAGCAGCGCAAAGGCGAGGCCTGAGCGACAATTATTTTGCAATTCTTTAGTCAACTGGCTAAGGCGCAGTTGAACTGGATTATCAATTTCCAAAGGTTGGATCGTCACGCGGGGTAAGACCTTTTATTATATAAATCATTTACTCACATCCATTACTGGGGTGGTATTCCCATTACTGGACAGCTTATTCTTTTTATCATATACAAGATTAATGTTTTCTTACGTTTTTGCAAAGGGGTTAGTATGAAATTAAGCGGCAATCGTTTTTCGAAGAAGAATTTATTCTACTCCGCCCCCACAAAAGTGCATGTAAAAGCTGATGCGCCACGCCCTTCACCATTAATGCGTTTTATTGCTTGGTTTTGGCGTAATTTCCTGAAAATCTGTACGTTACTTGGCTTTATGATTATTGCCAGTGCTGTTTTATCATCGCTTTATATGCGAATGACGATGCCTAAAGGTGGCATAGAGTTGCCGTCAAAAATGGTTCTGCAAATGACTTTAAAAGGCACATTACCAGAAAAACCACAAAAAGACCCTGTACTTGCCGCACTGGGGATTTCCAAACCATCATTATATGAGATTACAACCGCGCTGAAACAGGCGAAAGATGACCCGAAGATCAAAGCGTTTGTCCTTGAAATTCAACCTGGGAGTTATGCCCCGCCGCAGTTAACCGAACTGCGTGAAGCTATTTTAGACTTTAAAACAAGCGAAAAACCGCTTTATGTGTATGCCCCATCCTACGAAGTCACTTCATCTGGCTTGAGCGGATATTATATCGCATCCATCTTTGATGAAATATGGATGCAGCCTGTTGGTATGTTGTCTTTAACAGGGTTCCACACTGAACAGCCTTATTTAAAAGAGCTGATGGACTGGTTTGGCGTGAAAGCGAATGTCTTTAAGCGCAAAGAATATAAAAACGCCATGGACAGCGTGACACGCAGCGATATGAGCCCTGAAGAACGTGAAGCCATGCAAACATTGCTTGGTGACATGCATGATAAAATTTCAAAAGAAATTAGCGCATCACGCGGCATAGCGGAGAATATATTTGAAAGTTACGTTAATGTTGGCATATTAACAGACCAAGAAGCATTAGAAGCTAAATTGGTCGACCGCTTAGGCTATGGTGATGAACTTGTACACGAGCTTAACAAAAGGTTGGGCGGTACAGATGACGAGATGATTCCGTATATCAGCCTTGAACAGTATATTACTTTTAATACACATGGCATTATTAGCCCATTACAAATTTTATCAAAAATGGCCAAAGAGAAACTCGGCTATACAGAAAAACCTCATGGTGAAATTGCGCTAATTTTTGCCCAAGGCCCTATTACGCAATATGAACCGCCTAATCATGGTTTTGATATGGGACAACCTGCGGTCATCGCCGCGGATAAAGTTGCTGAATATATTTATAACGCCGCCCATAGTGAACAAATCAAAACGATCGTCCTTCGCATCGACAGCCCCGGCGGTTCACCACAAGCATCGGAGACTATTCGCCGCGCCCTCATTAAAGCGAAAGAAGAAGGCAAGCGCGTTGTCATCTCTATGGGCTATATGTGCGCATCAGGTGGATACTGGATCGCCAGCGCGGGGGATCATATCTTCGCAAACTCAATGACGATTACAGGGTCAATTGGTGTGGTTGGTGCGAAGTTTGATATGAGTGGCTTTTGGGACAAGGTCATGGTTAATTGGGAAGCCCTCAACACCGCACAAAATGCTGATCTATTCTCAGTGAGTACACCGCTTAGCGAAGCAGGACGTGAGCGTTATCAGGAAATGATGGATACAATTTATAGCGCATTTATAAACCGCGTAGCAGAAGGCCGTAATTTAAGTTACTCCACAGCGGATGAGCTCGCAGGCGGGCGCGTCTGGAGCGGTATGCGCGCGCAGCAAAATAAACTGGTTGATGACATTGGCGACTTAAATGCGGCGCTCGAATGGGCGGCAAAAGACCTCGGACACGAAACGGTGAATGACGCTGGCGTTATCATTGTGC
The DNA here is from genome assembly GCA_002690045.1 of Alphaproteobacteria bacterium. GTDB lineage: Bacteria > Pseudomonadota > Alphaproteobacteria > Micavibrionales > Micavibrionaceae > UBA2705. The sequence goes on from NZDE01000011.1 coordinate 406,385, forward strand.
CAAGCCCACGCGCAGGTCTAGACGCACTATTATCATTACTTGGGGTTAGCGTCGGCCGTATTAGCGCGACATCACAACAAATAGGTGATATTCATGCTGCATTGGAAAATAGCCCTGCAGCTGAGTTCATTACACTTGGCAAACAGGTACAGCAATACCAAAAAGGCATTAACACCTATAGCCCAATCCGTGTGGAATAAGTTTTACTGGAACGCAACTTCGTAGAACGAACGCAATTTGCGGCTATGCAAACGTGCGGGTCCAATCTCACGCAACAGTGACATGGTTCTTAAGCCAATTTGCAGATGCTGTTCCACGCGCTGGCGATAGAAACTTTCCGCCATACCCGGTAGCTTTAATTGCCCATGTAGTGGCTTATCCGACACACAAAGCAATGTGCCATACGGCACGCGGAATCGGAAGCCGTTCGCCGCAATTGTGCCAGATTCCATATCCAAGGCAATCGCTCGGCTTTGGGATAGTTTACGGTTCTGTTTAATGGCCGGACGCAATTCCCAGTTACGGTCATCAATGGTTGCAACCGTCCCTGTACGCATCAGCTTTTTCAGATCATAACCTTGGTGACCAGTAATTTCCGCCACAGCTTGCTCAAGCGCTACTTGAATTTCTGACAAAGCAGGAATAGGAATAGTTGGGTCTAGATCTTTATCCAAGACATGGTCTTCGCGTAGATAACCATGCGCAAGGACATAATCCCCTAGGCTTTGTGAATTTCTTAGGCCTGCGCAATGCCCAAGCATCAACCATGCATGCGGACGAAGCACAGCGATATGGTCAGTTATTGTTTTTGCGTTTGAAGGCCCGACGCCGATATTCACCATTGTAATGCCGGAACCATCTTCACGCTTTAAATGATAAGCAGGCATTTGCGGCATGCGCGAAAGTGCTACGCCAACTTCATCCTCCACATCATTGTTATTAATGTTTTTATTTGCTGTCACTTTGTTACCAGGCTCGACAAAGGCGCTATAAACTTCACGCTGCGCGCGTAATAACGGATCAGCCGTTTCTTGCATCAGCTCTTGGCCAATTTTAATAAACTCATCAATATAGAATTGATAGTTTGTAAAAATCACATAGTTTTGAAAATGCTTCGCTCTTGTTGCGGTGTAATGCTTTAAACGTAGCAAGCTTAAATCTACGCGCGGCGCCTCAAACAGGGCAAGTGGACTAACACCATCAAGCGCTTTGTAATATGTTCCATTCGCAATGGAATCATCAAGCGTATCCAAATTAGGCTGCGTAAACAAATATGGCAGTGCATCCATTTGCTCTTGGTCCAAAGCCTCTTCCAAATGAAAGTCTTCGCCCAAAGCAAAATGCAACGGTATCTCAACATTCGAAATGCCAATCTCTATCGGCGTGTCGTGGTTTTTAATCAATTGCGCAAATTGTTCACGATAGTAAAAGTCAAAAATATCTGGGCGCGTAATGGTGGTTTGATACACTCCAGGGCGCGAAACAAAGCCGTATGAATAACGCGTGTCCGTTCGGTTTGCTGCAGCGGCCTCGATACGCACATAAGGGTAATACGCTTTAACCTTATCTTTTAAAGGTTTTCCTTTTGAAAAATCGACAAAATTATCCGTTAAATGTGAAACAGCTTCATTATACAGCTTATCAACGCACGCAAAAACTTTATCGACATCTTTACTCTTTAGAACTTTTTTCAAATTTGCCTCTCATACGCATAAAATATTTTAATATCAATAGTATCACAGAAGACTCTAAAATAATAAATCATTTATTTTCTTCAATTATGAAACGCCCTGTTTGCGGGGCAATGTTGGTCAACAATTCTGGCATTGCTAAGTCTAAATCTGCCTTTAACGTATAGGGCGGGTTAATAATAAACATACCAGACCCAACCATACCGAACCCTTCCTCACGGTCTGGTGAGACATTCAATTCCGCGCGTAAAGTTGCCATCGAATTTTTTGTGTTTTTTGATTTAATAATCAACGATAACTGCTTGATAAAACTTTCAGTTCTTGTGCGACCCAACACAGGATACCAAATGGCGTATACACCATTTGGAAACCGCGTTAATGCCTTCCCCAAACGATTGGGCAGAGTTTGATATTCATCCTTAACCTCATAAGATGGGTCAATTAAGACTGCGCCGCGCCCTTCTTTAGGCGGCAAAGCAGAAATCATGACCTCATAGCCATCCGCCTGACGGGTAGACACGCGCTTATCACCTTTAAACAACGCTTTTAACTGTGGCAGCTCTGTGCCGTGTAAATCTGTTAGCAGCAAACGGTCCTGCACACGTAAAAACTTCTGCGCAATGGATGGTGAACCAGGATAAGTTTGCAGATCATCTGTGTCAGGATTAAAGCCACGCACGATGTCCACATAATTTTGTAAAAGCGATGATTGCAACCCCGCTGCATTGCGCATTAGAGGCACTGCCCCACTTATATATTCCTGCTTCTTCTGCATCATTTCAGACGAAACATCATACAGCCCTGCCCCTGCATGGGTGTCCTGCACATAAAACGGTTTATCTTTTTGCGCTAAATACCGCAATATTTCACACCAAACAACATGTTTTAACACATCTGCGTGGTTGCCTGCATGATAAGCATGACGATAACTAAGCATTTAAACTTCCCTTCTGGAAATTCTATAGATATAATGTTCGTTTAGGTTGTAACACCTTGCTAACATTAATACTTAAAGAATTTTGGTTACAAATGGAATTTGCCTTAGACTTTCAATCCTTATTTAACAGCCTATTTATAAACTTTGGCATGTTTGCAGGATTATTCACAGTCCTCGCTTTATTACCCAACTTCATTAGCAATGACAAGAAGTTTAAGAATGAAGTGCTACTCGGTATATTCGCTGGGTTGGCCGCCGCACTTTCTATACGCTTTAGCGTTGAAATTATGGATGGGGTGATTATCGATTCTCGTGTGACCATATTAACCATGACCGCCTTATTTTTTAGCCGCACCACGGCACTTGTTGCCGCAGTCCCTGCGATTATTATGCGCCTTATCATTGGCGGAAACGGCCTAATTATTGGCATTATTGTTATTCTTTTTGCTGTCGCTTTTGGGATGTTTTGTAAATACATCGTGGAACGTCGCATTGAATCGCAAGTGAACCTGAAAATTATTGCTGTGATTTCATTAATCATTGCGTTAACCGTTCCCCTTATAAGCGTACCATTCATTAAGCCTGATGATATGCATGAAGTTTTGACGGTAATGATACCCGCCTATATTACACAAAGCTTTATTTCATCATTCGTTCTCGGCGCGTTGCTATTGACCACTTATAAAAACTACTACTTAAACTGGGAGGTCGGTCAGGCACATAGCCGCGTAGACCAAATTAAGAGCGCAAAGACAGAGTTCCTCGCCATGATGAGCCATGAAATACGCACGCCGATGAATGGTGTGCTTGGCTTTACCGAAATCCTTGATCAAACCGACCTTGATGATTATCAAAAACATTGTCTTAAGCAAATAAAAACGGCAGGCACAACAATGATGCATTTGCTGAACGACATACTTGATTTCTCAAAGATTGATTCCGGTAAGTTTTCTCTTTCTAATGAAGCACTTAATATTCCAGAAAATATAAAGTCTACTTTTGAAGTCATGCAAGCTGAAGGCAATATAAACAGCAATAAAATGCATTTGGAAATTGCCGATGATGTGCCGGAATTTATATATGGCGATTCACACCGTATTAGACAAATTTTCTACAACCTTCTTGGTAATGCTTTAAAATTCACAGAGAATGGTGATATCGAGCTTATCGTATCTCGTGTCGACGTTAATAAAGCACACACAAAGAATACATTGAAGAAAAATACAAATGCTTTGGATAAACTTACCCCAACACATAAGAAAATTCGCGACATATCTGATGCTGATGGTATTTTGCGCCTCATCGTTAAAGATAACGGCATTGGCATACCGTTCGAACGTCAAAAAAATATTTTTTCAGCCTTTGAACAAGCAGAAACCGGTATATCACGCAAATATGGCGGCAGCGGCCTTGGCCTTGCTATTGTGAAAAAGCTTATTGATTTAATGGGCGGAACAATAACACTAGACAGTGCCGTTGGCTTGGGCACAAGCTTTACAATTGACCTTCCATATGTAATTCCAGATAAAGACGCAATAAGTTCTGTAGAGAAAGATTCTTCACACACACCAGCATTAAATGAAAACAATATCTCATCTTATTCGGGTTCTATGCAATCCCAAAAACAGAGCGCTGTCATCGGCGATAACCGCTTGATCTTAATTGCGGAAGATATTGAAATGAACCAAGAGCTTGCCGCTTCAATGCTAATGCAAAACGGTTTTCAAATTCAAATTGCCGGTAATGGCCAAGAGGCTGTTAATGCCGTAAGAGATGGCGGACCATTTCACCTCGTTCTCATGGATATTCGCATGCCTGAAATGGATGGCATTCAGGCAACTGAATATATTCGTAAAGAGCTAAAAATCACACATGAAGACCTTCCTATTGTTGCTCTTACCGCACATGTATTAGGCGCAGAAATAAAAGATTGCCTTAAAGCCGGCATGAATGACTATATATCTAAGCCCATCAAAGCTGATCTACTTCTTAAGAAGGTTGCCCAATGGGCGCTTCCTGCGGGAATAGATTCATTTGATTCACTCCTAAGTGATGGTAGTGGCATTGATATATTGGACAATGTCTTTTTTCACCAAGAGACTGCCCATCAAGAAGACCATAGTTATGCGACTACTAGTATGAATAATTTCGAAGATGATAACTTTGTTACCAACCCATTTGCAGATAAAACAGCTGAAGATAGCCCCATAATTGATGATGAAATGCTCTGCCAATTCATGGATTTTATGGGCAAAGAAAAAATCGTCAAAGTTTTTGAAGTATTTAAAGAGGATGTTGATGTCCGATTTAAGAAAATGACTGAAAGCTCTTTCGAAATAGAAACCGTAAAAAATGAGGCACATGCCCTTGCATCAACATCTGGGAATTTGGGTATGATGAAGCTTTCTTTATCATGCCGTGAACTCGTTGATAACCTTGATATTGACCACAATGATACAGAAAAGAAACTTGATGAGACCGTAGATCAGCTACATAAGCTAGCCGATGAAAGCTGCGAAGCATTTACGCAGTATGTATCATAGGCGTTAATAAACGAAGTTCTGCGCCGATAAAGCCTTCTCGCCTGAGAAGCGGTACGCCACCTGTACATTTGTGTGAATTACACTGTAATCCAAACACGCAACGTTATCACCGAGTAATCTAGGTGTACCTTGCATCCAGTAATGGCCAATAAAAACAGGTTTATCTGCCGCATGACCATTGAAGACACGCGAAAGCGTCATTTTATCTAGTTCCGCTTTAGTCGATAGATCAAGCTGCTTACGCGGTATAAACAAATTTCCGCTTAATGGATCAGACAAATCATTCCACCATTTTATACGCGCGGAATTACGCTTACTACCATCAGCAGAACGATAGAAAAAACCATTAGGCAAATCAACTTCCGGGCCTTTCATTAGGCATTCTATTGATTTATGCGTTTGGCTATCTTTATCAGCGTAAATCAAATAAGCGTCATCAACCAAGGTGTTATCAGCGTTCAGCATTGGCGCTAAACTCTTTAGGTTCTGCTCATCCCAGCAAGCATGAATAGCGGCAAAGCCATCGTTTTCAATATAAACGGGCAAAGTTTTGAACCAGTTGATAATATCTTTATGTTCGTCGGAGCCGAATGGATATTCTTTTAAGAACGCTTCGTGATGATTATAGTTTGAAGCATTGTGCGGACGCACATATGATCCGTCATCAAGCTGCGTCGCATAACAAATCGCATTAAATTCATGATTACCCATGATCGAAATGGCATGGCCCGCATCCATCATATTACGGACAATTTCAAGGACGCGTTTTTGGTCTGGGCCACGGTCAATAAAATCGCCAAGGAAACAAACCTTACGCCCTTGCGGGTGCGCGTATACGCCATTTTGTTCAACATAACCCAAACGCTTTAACGCCGTTTCCAGCGGCGTACTGAACCCGTGAACGTCACCAATAATGTCAAATGAGGTATTCATACAACTCTCCCTTACGCGCCACATTATAGAAAATTGTCATTTTTTGCAATAAAAAGCTTTATTCTTCATCCACATCACCATATAAAAACCTGATGAACGCACGCACAGAAAAACACGCTGAAGACACACCGCAAGGCCATAGCATGCCGCAACATTATTGCGCGCCTGCGGGGGAAGACGTGCGCATACTCGCCGCCAAGGCGCGTGCTTTGATGCCGCAAGACCAAATATTAATTCATGTCACAACTGACGATCAACGCCTTGCCACATTGCAAGATTTATTCGCATTCTTCGCGCCTGAAATAGAGCTTATCACCTTCCCTGCTTGGGATTGCCTGCCTTATGATCGCGTATCACCACGCCCTGATATTGTTGCACATCGGGTTCACGCGCTCTGCACTATGCTGAACTGGCAAAAAGAAAAGAAACGCGCCCCACGCATTGTCCTGACCACTGTTGGGGCAGTATCACAGCGCGTCCCGCCGCAAAAGGCGTTAGACGATGCGCAATTCTTTGTGCAGAAAAATGATACGCTCGATACAGAAGCGCTGATTAACTACCTTAATCAAAATGGCTATAACCGTACCGACACTGTGCGTGAAAATGGTGAATACGCCGTACGCGGCGGCATTATCGACCTATTCCCAACGGGCTTTGATGACCCTGTGCGCATTGATTTATTTGGCGACGATGTCGAACATATCAAAATATTTGATTCTGCCACGCAGCGCAGTTTGAAGAAGATTAAGTCGCTTGCCCTCCTCCCCGCGAGTGAGTTTTTCCTCAACAAAGAAAACATTGAAAACTTCCGCCAAGGTTTCCGTGAAATTTTTGGCATGGCGGGCGCCGCAACGCCGGTTTATCAAGCCATTTCCGAAGGGCGTAAAGTTCAGGGCTGCGACCATTGGCTTTCGCTGTTTTATGAAGGCGGCCTCGATACATTATTTGATTATGCGCCAAGCAGTACAATCAGTTTTGATTACAACGCGCCCATTGCATGGAATGAGCGCATCACACAGATAGAAGATTTCTATCAGACACGCTTAACTTTACTAGAAGCCGCGCAGGATAAAAAATCCAAAGCAACCGCCAGCGTCGGTGAAACATATTTCCCGCTTGCTCCAAAGCATCTTTATATCCCTGAAGATGAACGCGCGACATGGATGCACGCCCATGAAGTGTTTGAATTAAATCCGTTTAATGACCCCAGCGCACCTGACAGCATCGGCGCACGCACTGGCCGTAACTTTGCTGATATTCGCGCTATACCCGATGCCAATATTTTTGGTGCATTGGCGCAGCATATTCAGGACATTCGCGGCGACGTAAATGGCCCGATTTTGATTGCTGGTTATTCACAAGGTGCGCGCGAACGGATCATCACCATGATGGAAGCGGCGCAGTTCACCAATTTGGTTAAATGCGACAGCATCAAAGACGTTAAAGCCCTGCCGATGGGCGCGATTGGTATTATCATCCTGCCGCTTGAACATGGTTTTGTTGCCCCTGATATGGCGATATGTACAGAACGTGACATATTGGGTGATCGCCTAACCCGTAAATCAGCCGCGCGCAAACGTAAGGCTGATAACTTCCTGACGGAAGTTTCGTCCTTACAGGTCGGTGATTTGGTTGTTCATGTTGATCATGGCATTGGCCGTTTTGTTGGCTTAGAGACAGTGGAAATTGGCGGCGGCAAGCATGACTGTCTAAAGCTCGTTTATGCTAATGATGATAAATTATTCCTCCCCGTTGAACATATTGAGCTTCTTTCCCGCTTCGGCAGTGATGAAGGCACGATACAGCTTGATAAATTAGGCGGCGCAGGCTGGCAGGCACGAAAAGCCAAAGCCAAAAAGAATTTGATGGAAATTGCCGATCATTTGCTAAAGACCGCCGCCGCACGCGAGCTTAAAAAGGCTGAAAAACTCGATGTATCCGCTGAAGTCTATAACGAATTTGCCGCGACATTCCCTTACCATGAAACAGAAGACCAATTAAACGCGATTAATGATGTGTTAGAAGACCTGACAATCGAACGCCCTATGGATCGTTTAATATGTGGTGATGTTGGCTTTGGTAAAACCGAAGTCGCCCTACGTGCAGCTTATGTCGCAGCAATGAACGGCGTGCAGGTCGCAATTGTCGCACCAACGACATTGCTTGTCCGCCAGCATTACCAAAACTTTGTTAAGCGCTTCAAAGGCACAGATATACGGATTGACCAGCTTTCTCGCCTTGTGACAGGCAAACAAGCGAAAGCGATTAAAGAAGGCATTGCTGATGGCAGCGTTAATATTGTCATCGGCACGCACGCCCTGTTTGCTAAGTCCCTTAAATTCAATCATCTCGGCCTACTGATCGTTGATGAAGAGCAACGTTTCGGCGTGAAGCAAAAAGAACGCCTAAAAGAAATTCGTGAGAATGTTCACGTACTAACGCTCACGGCAACCCCTATTCCGCGGACATTACAAATGTCGCTCACAGGCGTAAAACAAATGAGTTTGATCGCCACGCCGCCGGTTGACCGTCTTGCGACGCGCACATTCGTTTTGCCGACCGACCAAATGGTTATCCGCGAAGCATTGCTGCGTGAACACTATCGCGGCGGGCAGAGTTTTTATGTTGTGCCGCGCATTAAGCATTTAGAAGAAATTGAAAATATGCTGCGTGACCTTGTCCCCGAAATCCGCGTTGTGACCGCGCATGGACAAATGCCGCCGAGCGACTTAGAAGACCGCATGACCGCCTTCTATGAAGGGCAGTATGATTTACTGCTTGCCACGAATATCATTGAAAGCGGCATTGATATTCCGCGCGCGAATACAATGATTGTCCATCACGCAGAAATGTTTGGCCTATCACAGCTGTATCAAATTCGCGGACGCATTGGCCGCTCTAAACTTCGGGCGTATTGTTATCTCACATATCCACCCCAGCAAAGCCTTACAGCTCAAGCGCAAAAGCGCATGGAAGTACTCGAAACATTAGATTCACTTGGCGCAGGATTCCAACTTGCTAGTCATGACATGGATATTCGCGGTGCAGGTAATTTGCTCGGCGATCAACAATCTGGCCATGTTAAAGAAATTGGCGTCGAACTGTATCAGCAAATGCTTGAAGAAGCCGTTGCTGCCGCCCGTGCAGGGGTGGATCTAAGCGCGCCTGACGCCGAAGACAACAATTGGGTGCCGAATATCAATATGGGCGCGGCCGTATTGATCCCCGAAAATTACGTCGAAGACTTAACCCTGCGGATGAGCCTCTATCGCCGCCTTGCAGATATTAAATCTGATGATGATATTGAAAACTTCGCCGCTGAAATGATTGACCGTTTCGGCAGCCTGCCGCCTGAGGTCAATAACTTGCTTGATACAGTAAAATTGAAGCTTCTGTGTAAAGCCGCACATATAGACCGCGTTGATGCTGGCCCGAAAGGTGCGATCATTAGCTTCCGCAATGATAATCCACCTAATGTTGATAAATTGTTCATCTGGCTACAACAGCGCAAAGGTGCCGTAAAATTACGTCCTGATCAAAAAATCAGCGCGGTGCGCAACTGGCCGCAGCTCAAAGACAGAATTAAAGGCTTGCGAAACCTTCTTCAAGAAATCTCAGCGACGTTAAACGCTTAAACCACAGGATTAACCTTATCTTAAACGCTTTATAGTATATTTAGGCCAAATGTATATAGGAGCGTATTTTGACTGATCAAAAAGACACACTAACTAGAGAAGAACGCATAGCGCAGCTAGATGCGCAGCTGATGGACGAAATAAACAGCTTCGATCCATTTGAATCCGTCTCTAAAGTGTCAAGTCATACAGAAAGCTTTAATACGCAAATTGTGCACGGACATACGAACGATAATGTAACTGTCCACAAAACAAATATGTATAACCCAGACAAAATGGTCGAACATAATGGGCAGCTTGGAATGTGGAGTGATGGTGACTTTTTTGCTTATGATCCAGGCGAACAAGATTTTGCAGAAAATAAATCTCCACAGCAGTCTGTCGAAGAAATCAAAGGCTTTCTAGCCACTCATGGCTCTTATGACGCAGCCAATGACATGGGCAATGCATTTGGCACAATTACAACTTCATTTGTTGATGCGCTTCAAGACTTCCTAAAAAACATTCAATCCACCCTTGGGATAGAATTAAACGGCGATTGGAACGCACAAACACGTGCAAAAGTCCTTAACGACAGTGATGTTATCGGAAAACTCGATGCAGATGGCGCAGCTCTAGGCAGTGCCATAATAGAAAATTTTTCTGATAATATGGACAATATTCAAAACGCTGGCCTATTAAATACATCAATGGAAGCTGGTATAGAGCTGCATGCTGAAGATATTAGCACAACACCTATGGTACATATGGGCGGCGGTGGCACACAAATTCAGCAAACTTCCACATATGATCCTGAAAATTTAGTTACGCATCAAGGTATGCAGGGCTATTGGAGTGATGGCTATTTCTTTGAGTTTTCACAAGAGTTACATGATGAAAATCTTGCCATACAAGATGAAATGTCTGTAGCAGACATCCAAAGTTATTTAATCGAAAACGGCATTGAACCGCTCGCCTCTAGCATGAATGAAGGCACGGGAATATGGACAGCAGAGACATCACAAGCTTTAAAAAGCTTTATTCAAGACAAACAAGGCCAATCGGGCTTAACACAAAACGGTGAATGGTCGCCCCTATTGGCCAATCAAATAACCAAGGAAGCGAAAATCCTTCAGGACGGCGGGTCTAGCGATGACTATGAACAAGGGTGGAAACTTGAAAATTTGAGCACAGGCATAAACAGACTAATTGAGCGTGGCAAATTCGAGACTCTATACGATGCCGAAAAAACACAGCTAACAAACGCAGACACACTATCTAGCCGTCAGAACAGTGCTAATCTTGGTTTAGATAGCTAATCTCAAGCATCAAGTCATATTAAATCGAGCATGCTGCTAACATTAAGAAACCACAGCTAAATAGTTAAAATCATGACTAGGGGTGTTCAATGTTAAATTTGTTTGCTAGAGTCTAAAAATCATCGTGCATATGCACATTGTTTAACAAAAAAGATATCAATTAAGGACGAATTTATGCCTACACATGCCAAGATTGCCGGCGACCTTCTTAGAGAAGCTGCTAATTTTTTCAAAAGCGTTGCAGAACAAAACCCTGCAATTGCGCCACAAATGAACGAAAACGCTGATATTTACATGCAAGCGGCTGACTTAATCGAGAACGACCCAAATGGCGTTATTCCTGATACGCCGCCGCAAGAACAATAAGATATTCATTTAAAAAGGCGCTTATTAAAGCGCCTTTTTATTATTCTGATTTCTGCTCTTCTTCGAGTGTATCATCAATCCACACCTCATCTTCTGCTGCTTCTTCCATACGTTTCTGTTCTAGAATTTTAGCCATAAGCTCCTCAGCCGCTATAACCATTTCACTAAATATTGGCTTTTCTGGACGGTAACGCACGTCATAATTTTGTTCAAGCGCGTTAATTTGCGCGTTCATTTTTGCTAGGCGCGTGCGCGACGAACGAGCCTCTTTTTCTTCTGGCGAGACACGTGGAATAACTTCCTGCCGTAATTTTTCATTTGCCATGCCGATAAAAAAGCTAAGTTGAATGCCTTCAAGAAAAGCCCCAGCGGAGCCTATTAATTGGGGTAAGAAAACATCATCGCCATTTTTACCCTTCTGAGCGACGCGGTAATTAAAGGTTGTTGTTTTATCTGCGCCACGCAGCACAACACCGCAGCGCCCTTCATTGTCCTTAAGGTTTACAACCAGAGCAACACTTGAATCGTGTTTAATCGATATCTTTTTGCCATATTGTTCAAATATCTTTTCTGTATATTTAATCGCGGCATCGTAATTATCTTGCTGCTTGTGGTCACATTGTTCGATCACATCAAAGAACATATGATGTTCGCCATATTCGTAAATTAGTTTACCATTCGCATAAATCGCAACCCATAAATCAGGATGGTATTTTTGGTCATGGTCCTCAATCAAACGCAGCCATGCATTTTCCCAATCAAACGGGTCATTATCACGAACAAGAATCGGGCCCTGATCCATAAAGGTATGAATAATGCGTGCAGCAAGGCGTATGCAGCTATGCATGTATTTGCCGCGAATAACAAAGCGCTCGCCGACTTTCCCCGAGTGGTCAAGCAGCGGCACAACCATACGGTTACTCATGGCGGTTAAAGGATCACCTTTTAACTCATCGCCATCTTTCTCATATACATCAAATCGTTCCCGAAGTAATGACCCGCTAAAATCCACGAATTTATCCTTGATTAATATTCACGGCGATTGCCGCCTACAGAACTCACATAGCGATTATATAATAGAACATCCCTATTGTGGATAGGGTTTCATCAGATTATTTTGAAACTGCTTCGATAATTTTATTCATTTGTTTATGGTATAAGTTTCGCACATCTTCATAAGATTTTTGCCATTTCTCGCGCTGTGCCTCATCCACGACTAAATCGCTGACAGATGGCTTGTATTCATAGGGAGTCTCAAAATCCCACTGCATAGCGGCATCAAGCTGTTTTTTATATGCTGCGGGGTGTTTTAAACCGTATTTCAAAATAGGCTTACCGATTGATGCAGCCACATTATTATAGGCCGAAAGCGACTTATAACGCGCCTCATCATTATAATCACCATTACTATGCGCGCCTGTCATACGGTCTGTTTCAATGTTCTTAGTAGATGCACTTAAATCAGCCTTTGGCACATGCCGCGTAAAACGCGCTTGATCTACTGATGAACGTAAGCGTGATGCAAGATAGAAAAACAACGCTTTATCATATTGCTTCGTATCATAATAATGCTGCGCCCCCCAGATCATCGCCAAAGGCGGCGCTTTAGATAAATCGCGATCCATGATATCCATTGCATTAATTGTTGCCGGATTGCTCGGCTCATAGGTCAACTCACGCAGCCACGGCCATTCGGTTAAATCCTTTAACGGCGGAAAGCGCTCCGCGCCTTCAAGAACCACACCCGTGGATTTATACGAAAATTCTTTTTCTTTCTCATCCTCATCAGGCTCTGCCACAGGAATAATCGCTTCACTTGGATCACGCATATATAGATTTTGCGCTTTCCCCTCTTCAGGCTTACCTTCTACGGCGCTTGGGGCTGGCGTCGCTTGATAGTGGTGCATTATAGGCGCGTTTTCTTCCTTAGCCTGTTCCGCTGAATAATAATTCATTTTTGCAGGCTTATCATAAGCATCAATTATTTCGCGTACATTCTGCGCTTCAGCCACGCTCACGCCACAAAGAAAGCCGATAAATGCATAAAGTATAAACTGTTTCATAGAATAACCTGCCCCCTCATATATGATTAGGCTTCACGGTAAACCGTATAAAGCGCTAATTCCTTCATAATTTGGCGCAGTGCATCCTGCCCATCTATTTTGTCGAGCGCCGCTTGCGCCTTATTGGCAAAATCTTTGGCAATATCAAGTCCGCGCTCTAACGCATCATGCTTGTTCAAAATCTCAATAGCGCGCGCAAGATCTTCTTCACTTTGATCCAAATCACTCATGGTGCACGCCCAGAATGCACGTTCTTCGTCGTTCGCGCTTTCAAGTGCCAAAATCACTGGCGCGGTTAACTTGCCTTCTCGGAAGTCATCCCCTATCGCTTTGCCAAGTTTTTCACGTTCTGCCGCGTAATCAAGTACATCATCAGCAATTTGGAACGCCATGCCTAAATAATGGCCATAATCACGCAAGGCAGCAATTTCTTCAGCGCTACGCCCGGCGATCACTGGGCCTATCTCACAGGCTGCAGCAAACAACGCTGCCGTTTTCGCGGCAATAACTTGATAATATTGTTCAAGACTTAATGATACATCGCCCTGCGCCGAAAGCTGTAAAACTTCGCCTTCCGCAATAATCGCCGATGCATCAGACAGGATGCGCAGCACGTCAAGTGAACCATCCGTCACCATTTGCTGAAAGGCGCGCGAAAACAAAAAGTCACCGACCAATACACTCGCCTGATTACCAAAAACAAGGTTAGCTGGCGCTTTACCGCGGCGTTCTTCTGATCCGTCAACCACATCATCATGAAGAAGTGTTGCTGTATGAATAAATTCCACGGCAGCGGCCAATGGATATGGGCGCTTTGTTTCCACATCAAATAAACGCGTAGATGCTAATGTTAGCAATGGGCGAATACGTTTACCGCCTGACGCGATAAGATACCCTGCTAGTTTTGGGATTAACGGCACATCGGATTGCATCCGCGCCATAATTTCAGCGTTGACCGCCTGCATATCGGCATCAAGAAGCTCCGCCAATTGCTGCGCAGGCGAAACTTTATCAGACAAAGTCGCTTGCGTTTCAACATTTTTTTCTTGCACTATGCTTGCTGTATCGCTCATAACACTGACATGATTAAACCAGTTTCCACTGCGCAGCAAGAGAGAACATGCCGATAATACATGTATTAGACAAAAAATTACGTTTGCATCAACCTGAAAACGGTTTCCGCACATCGTTAGATACGATTATGCTCTCTGCCGCCTGCCCTGCAAAAGACGGGCAGCGCGTATTAGATGCGGGATGCGGCGTTGGCGCGGCAGGGTTCTGCGTTGCGCGCCGCGTGCCGAATTTGAAACTAACCGGCGTTGACATTGATGCCGACTTTATAACCATGGCACAGGAAAATATTACGCTAAACAACTTTGATCCATTAGACATCGAATTTCACTGCGCGGAGATAGACCAATTCCGCCGCCACGAAAAACCGATTTTTGACCATGTAATATCTAACCCCCCATACTTAAATGCGGGCGCATATAAAACATCACCGCATGAGAAGAAGGCGATTGCCATAGGGCATGAACATACTGGGTTTACATTAGAGCTTTGGATTAAAGCGCTGCACCGCTTAGTTAAACCAAAGGGCAGCATTACCATCATCCACCGCGCCGACCATACAGACCAAATCATCAAGGCGTTTGAACATCGCTTTGGCTTTATTGAAATTATTCCGCTTTGGCCGAAACAAGGACGCAATGCCAAGCGCGTAATTATTCGCGCCATTAAAGACCGCAAAGGCCCATGCACGTTACATCGCGGTATTACGCTACATACAGAAGACAATGCATACACAGCAGAAGCCGACGCCATCTTACGCGGCAATGCAATTGTAGAATAAACTGTAGTGATTTATATTTTTGGTGCTTGGTTCTGACGCTTTGCCGCAAGAACAGTGTTTTGCAGCAGCATAGCAATGGTCATAGGGCCGACACCGCCTGGTACAGGCGTGATATAGTCAGCCTTGGCTGCAACGGCGTTAAAATCGACATCACCGACTAATTTTCCCGCTGCTGTACGGTTAATGCCGACATCAATAACAAAAGCGCCCTCTTTTACCCAATCTGCTTTGACCATTTCAGGTCGTCCAACGGCGGCAATAACAATATCTGCCTGTTTACACAGCGATGCTAGGTTCTTGGTTTTAGAATGGCACTGAAATACGGTACAGTCATTTTGCAACAAGATTTGCGCCATCGGCTTACCAAACAATTCAGAGCGACCAATCACCACGGCGATTTTACCCGCGAGGGAATCAAACTCTTCTTTCAGCAATATTTCGCAGCCACTTGGCGTGCATGGACGAAGCCCCTCATCCCCTGCCATTAAACGCCCCATATTAACATGGGTTAAGCCATCAACGTCTTTTTCAGGGGAAATGCGCTGTATAAGCGGCTTAGCATTCAAGCCCTGCGGCAAGGGAAGCTGAAGCAAAATGCCATTAACATTTTCATCTGCATTTAATGCATCAATACATGCGGCAATATCATCTTGCGTTGCGTTAGCGGGCAGACGATGTTCAAAACTTTTTATGCCGACCTTCTCACAGGCTTTGATTTTGCCGCGGACGTAGACTTGTGATGCAGGATCATCCCCAACCAAAACCACAGCTAACCCCGGCACAAACGAAAGCGCAGCTACTTCACTTTGTAGCTGCCCATTCAAATTAGTCGCGATTGCTTTTCCATCAATAATTTTTGCCATAAATATGTTCTAGCTTTTTTAGAGTGTAAAAATCAATCCTTTTATATGCCCAACACCTTATATTGGAACCTGCATCAAAATGCGTGTGATGATGTAGCTGATAATCTGCAAGCCAATAATGACCACGATAGGTGTTAGGTCAAGGCCGCCAATTGGTGGCACGTATTTACGGACTTTCTCCATCACTGGTGATGTTAAACGGCTAAGCAAAGAGATTAAGTTTTGCGCCTGTGGCGAGCGTGCTTTGATAACCTCAAAAGCAATCAGCCAGTGAATAATGATCTCGATAATGATGATCGTAATATAAATTGAAATTGCTGTACCGATCAGCATATTTAAAAGACCTGCAATCATAACGTGCTCCTGATTATTTATCGCGTCCGATTTAATTTAAATTTGAATTCTTTTTTAAGAATAGATTTTGTTAACATTATTGCCGTAGAATGAAAACAAATTTTATTTTCACTGCAATTTCAGAATTTTAAGACAAAGCGCACATCATGACAATCAAAAGCTTTTTTCAACGCAGAGTTCTACAAAGTTTTATTTTGTGCCTTTGTACCGTCGTGATGATGGTTTCTGAAAAAACATATGCTGATGATTTCAGCAGTTGGTGCTATGCACGCTCTGTTCCTTATATTGATATTGTCCCCTCCACCGAAGATATCTTCTTTAACTTCACTAAGTCTGAAGAAGAGCTCAATAACTTTAAAATCGACACTGTTAACCCCTATGGCAAAGAAGTAATTGTTGATGTCGGTGGATTAATGGAAGGCGGCATTGAGGTTAAACACAATGTTAATATTGGCTATGTCAGTAACCCAATCTATAACATGACCTGTTTTTGGTATGATAAATTACGCATAGATATTGGCATTAAACCAACGATTTACGTTGCCCGCGAATATAACAAGGGCACATGTATGCACAACGCCATTATGGAACACGAAATGAAACATATTGAAGTTGACCGTCAAATCGTCAACCAATACGCCAATAAAGTCGGCTATGAAATTAATGCGTTTTTAACACAGCAAACAGTGTTCGGCCCTGTCCCAACAAGCCAGTTACAGGAAGCACAAAGCCAACTGACCGCGCATATTACTAAAATCCTAAAAAAACATGTCGATGAAATGAAAGAGCTACGTCGCATTGAACAGCAAAAAGTCGATACGCGTGAAGAATATGATGCGGTTAGCGCGAAATGCAAACGCTTCCGAAAGAAAAAGCGCTAAAAATCACATTCACACTTCGTATATATCAAGGTTTTACTTGAAATTTT
Organism: Alphaproteobacteria bacterium; assembly: GCA_002690045.1. Classification (GTDB taxonomy): domain Bacteria; phylum Pseudomonadota; class Alphaproteobacteria; order Micavibrionales; family Micavibrionaceae; genus UBA2705. The sequence goes on from NZDE01000011.1 coordinate 423,848, forward strand.
ACTTAAAAATAAGTTATCTAAGGCTTGGTACAAATTATAAACACTCCCCAAACGATAAAAGGGTAATTAAAAATGGCTGAAGCAGCACAGAATAAAAATGTAAATGCAGGTAATGCCCCTGCCAAAGGACAAGACGCTAACGCAACCGTCGGGAATCCTAAGGCTGCTAAGGAAGCCAACCGTGACGCGCTCATCGCCGCGGGGGTAGACCCATATCCACATGAATACCGCCCAACACATCAGGCGGCTGAATTACAGGACAAATATGCTGACCTTGCTGATGGCACAGAAACAGAAGACCAAGTCTGCGTTGCTGGCCGCATTATGGCGCTACGTAACAATGGTATGTTCATTGACCTGCAAGATAATAGCGGCAAAATCCAAATTTTCTCACACAAGGACAACCCAAACCTTGATGCAGAAACACTGGAGCGTTTAAAGCTTTTTGACCTTGGTGACATTGTTGGCGTTAAAGGCACAATCCGCCGTACACCACGTGGTGAACTTTCTGTGCGCAGCTTTGATATCACAATGCTAACAAAATCAATTCAGCCGTTGCCTGATAAGCATAAAGGTTTGAGCGACGTTGAAATGCGTTACCGTCAACGTTATGTAGACTTGATTGCCAACCCAGAGAGCCGCGAAGTTTTGCGCACGCGCTCTAAAATTGTTGATGAAATTCGTCGTTACCTTCGCGACACTTGGGGTGGCCTTGAAGTTGAAACACCGCTGCTTAACCCTATTATGGGCGGCGCATCTGCGAAACCATTTATCACGCACCACAATGCGCTAGATACAAACTTTTATCTACGTGTTGCGCCTGAACTTTACTTGAAACGCCTTATTGTTGGCGGCTTTTCGGATTGTGTATTTGAAATCGGCCGTAACTTCCGTAACGAAGGTCTATCACCAAAACATAACCCTGAATTTACAGCTGTCGAGCTTTACAAGGCTTACACAGACTACATGGACATGATGGACATGACCGAAGGCCTTATGAAGCATTTGGCGCAAGAGGTCCATGGCAAAGGCAGCTTCACTTTCGGTGACATGGAAATAATGGTTGATAAGCCATGGGTACGTAAGCCAATGGCACAGTTCGTATTAGAAGAAACTGGCGTTGATTTCATGGCGATTGATAATGACGCCGATGCGAAAGCCGCAGCTGAAGGCCTTGGCCTAGAAATAGAAGCGCATATGAAATGGGGTCATATCCTTGCATTCGTGTTTGAAGAAAAAGTTGAACACAAACTTATTCAGCCGACACATGTCACGGACTTCCCTGTTGAAGTATCGCCGCTTGCCAAACAGCACCGCAAAGATCCGCGTTTGGTTGAACGTTTTGAAAGCTATATTAATGGCTGGGAAATCGCCAATGCCTTTACTGAACTTAACGACCCAACCATTCAATATGAACGCTTCCTTGACCAAGTGAAAGCTGCAGAAGCTGGCGATGAAGAAGCGCAAATGCTTGATGAAGACTTCGTGACAGCCCTTGAATACGGCCTTCCACCAACAGGTGGTTGGGGTTTGGGCATAGACCGTACAGTTATGCTGCTAACCAACAGCCCAACTATTCGTGACGTGCTGTTATTCCCAACGCTTAAGCCCAAAAGCTAAGCGCAAAAATCCTATCTAAACATACAAAAACCTGCCAAAATAAAGGCAGGTTTTTCTGTTTGAGGGGCTGAAAACATTGATGAAAATGCATAAAATTTGCATTTCATATATAATGTTGTGTAAAATATAGGCATTGGTACTTGTAAGGAAATTTTAAACATATTTATGTATCCTTTAAAGGAATTTGGATAAGAGGGCTAGAACATGGCAACAAGACAAGAACAAAGACGAGCACAAAGAGAAGCCGCTGCACAGCGTCGCGAAGATGAAGCGATTGAAGACGCAAGAGACGACAATGAATTTGTTGCCGGCGGCATAGCTGGCGTCAGCACAATTCCTGTCCACCTTATGAATGATGCAGAATTTGCCGCATTTGTTGCTCAGCAAAAAACACTAAACCCAAACATGACCGATGCGCGTGCAAACGAACTGCGCCAAGAAGCCTTAGATGACGAAGACCTGCTTAATGACAACGGCATACTGAACGTAGCTGCGCAGCAAGCCGCACGCGCAGAGTATGATGAAGATGCACAAAGACCTAAATTAGCAGGCCAAATACGCCGACAACAACGCGAAGAGCGCGCAGAAGCCGCCGCCGAGAATCGTCGCAATGAAGCTATCGAAAACGTTCAATTTGTTGAGTTGGACCAACGCGTTCCTTTACATTTAATGAACCCAGAAGAATTCCAAGATTACGTGGCACAGCAACAAGCCATCAACCCGCAGATGACGCAAGCCCGCGCGGAACAGTTATTAATGAACGCATATGATGAAGAAGGCCTACTAACACGTAACTCGGAAGGCCAAATCGTAATTGACGTTGAAGAAATAACGCAAGAACGCGCCGAGTTTGATCGACCAAAGCCAAACAATACGCGCGCAGCTGCACAGGCAAGAATAAATGAATCTCGTGCGGAGAGAATGGTCGATAACAGCATTGAAGAAGCAAATGAAAAAATGAAATTTGTCGCTGGTGCAAGCAATATACCTGTACACCTAATGGATGATGCACAATTTGAATCCTTCGTCAAACTTCATAAAGATCAACTTGTCCCTACAATGACAGATGAACGTGCAAATTACTTGCGTAACGAAGCCATTGTCGAAGCAGGTTTCGGCACCAAGAACGCAAATGGCACTTACACAATAGATCAAGCACGCCTTAACCAAGCGCGCGCAGATTTCGTTCCGGGTGAACCAACACGTCTTCAACAGCGTCTTCAACCGCAGCAGCCTACAGGGGGTGAAGGCGTTGAGGTCAGCCAAATACCATTACACCTAATGACAGATGATGAATTTAGGGATTACTTACAACAACAAGCTGTATTTGACCCCAATTTTGATATGGCACAACTAATGGATCAACGCATGCAAGCCCAGATCGACAATGGGATTGGTAGCATCGACAGCAACGGGTCATTCACGGTAGACCAAGAAAAATTTCGTCTCGCGCGTGAACGATTTGATGCTCAACTCGCTGCGCAAAATGGAAACAATACACCACCGCCGCCAACAACAGATCAAAATACAGATAATCAAAGCGGTATTGGCGGGCTGTTTGCTGGCATTCAAGAATTTATTAAAGGCATACAAGAGTTCATTCAACAAATCATCCCCGCGATTGGTGGCAATGGTGGTATGTTTGGCAGCAAAGCACGCGCAGCGACGACTACACCTACGCAGCAATCGCAAACAAGCACTAACACGCCTACGCCGCAACCTTCACAGCCGCAGCTAACGCCGCAGCAGCAACGTGAAGCCACGTTAACACAGCAACATAGCGGTTATCAGCAAGGCACTTTACAGGCTATAACCGATGGCAGTTTAAGTTTCGCTGCGCTAGATACAAGTAAAGTTGACTGGGACCGTGATGAAATTATTAAAGGTGATGCGGATCTAGAACGTGTTTATAATGACAATATTGCCGCTGGCCTAGATGGCGGCACAGGCGGCCTGCTTCATATTGATGAAGATGAAGGCCTACTCTACATCAATAAAGATGCCAATGGTGACATTACGGCGTATCGTGTGAATGATCACATCAATGATATTCCTAATCTGAACGACCTTCCTATGTCATCGTACAGCATTCAAGGTTTTGGTAACGCCATGAAGGTCAATGACCTGCATACATCAGGCTTTAATGCACAAACAGGTATGATTAAAACCGTTGCCTTTGAAGATGGCTGGATGGATGGCAAAGATCTTAAGAATGAAGAGTTACAATTCCATGTACAGGTTGATGGGCAGGGGCGCTACAGTGTTTCAGTCATTAATGACAACTATCAGCAAACAAACGACCCTCAATTGAACAGCGCGGCAGGACAAACCTTACAGGCTGTACTTCAAGAAGACCCAGGTTTTGATTATTACGCCCAAGGTAAAGATCCAATCAAAGAAGGCTTGTTTGACCCTGCACAAGGGAACAACAAATGGGGCAATGCTGTAGCGAAGGGTATTCAAGATGCGGGTGGCATTATTGAACGCTCCATACAAAATGGCGTACATATCCATGTTGGTGATGGCAATCCACAAATCCGTATGGGGAACTATAATAACGGCCCAACGGTGCAAGACCGCTATAACCAGCTTAGCCAAGAAGCAGAAGCAAGCGCGCGCGTTAAAGGCATTGACCTTGGCGGGGGTAATTAACGCTTAGGCGCGGTTGTTAAACCATATAGGCAAATTGCAGCCGCATTTGACACATTCAAACTGCCGACGGCGCCGCCCGTTGGCAGTTTTATCATTTGATCGCAGCTTTCTTTGGTTAGGCGGCGTAAGCCCGGCCCTTCTGCGCCTAAAATAAACACGCAGCGTTCTGGCACATTGAATTCTTCTAAGCTTTCTTCACCGCGCTCATCTAGACCAATGACAAAATAGCCCTCGTCTTTAAGCTGCTCAATCGTACGGGATAAATTCGTTTCATGGGCGATCATCAAAGGGTCAAGCCCGCCGCAAGCCGTCTTACCAACGATCCCCTGCAGTGGCGGCGTATGTTTTTTCTGCACGACCATGCCTGTAATTTGAAAAGCTGAAGCCGACCGAATAATCGCGCCGATATTATGCGGGTCTGTGACTTGGTCAAGCATTAGGATCAAACTGCGCTTGCCCTCTTCCTTAATCCGCAACGCACCTGAACGCATTAAATCATGTACATTATATTCTGGTAGCAACTCTGTGCGCAGCGCGATACCTTGATGCACTGTGCCTTCTGGAAACGATCCGTCCAAACGCGCCTTATCAACCAACACTGGTTCAGGCCTTTTTAACCCTGCCTTCTGCGCGGCGTGAATATGCGGCGTGAAATCTTCAAGCATATTTTGTGTAATATATAATGCGCTAATCGCGCGCGTTGGATTTAACCACGCTTCACGCACGGCATGCATACCAAATAATGTCAGATTATCTATTTTATTAGATTTCACTTTAGCCTGCTTAGGCGCGGACTTTACCGCTGATTGCTGCTTGGACACATTCTGTGATGGTCTTGGTCCGCGTGGCTTCCCTTGCCCCGACTTACCTTTAAAATCACGATTTGTTTTTTTTGACTTACGCATATAATTCTCTTTCTTCAACGAAAATTATACATCGCATACAAGACACACCAAACGCAAGAAAATACTGATTATATAAAAATGGGAAACAAGTGGTGGAGGGGGTAGGATTCGAACCTACGTAGTCGTGAGACGACGGAGTTACAGTCCGTTGCATTTGACCGCTCTGCCACCCCTCCACATGAGAGAATTGTTTTATATATAAATCTGTTTGCTTAATCAAGAGGTGAATATAAGAAAATACAGAAAAATTATATTTTTCCTTATATAAATTAATTTTCATCAAAACAAAGATGGTTCAATTAAGCTTTTATTAGGCCTTTACATCTCATAATCAATACGTTAGCGATATAGCGCGTAAAAATCAGCTTGATAATCTAGACATGAAAAAAATTGTAAAAGATATTTACTATCAGCAAACACAGGACTTCACTTGCGGCCCTGCTTGCCTAATCATGGCTTTAACGCATTTAGGCAAAATTGACATGCCAGATAATCATTTATTTGAAATGGATATCTGGCGACGCGCGAATAGTGTTTTCATGGGGAAAGGCCACCCTGGTTGTGGTCCTTACGGTTTAGCCATTGCGGCCCGCGAATATGAATGTAACGTCAAATTACTCCTGTCCCGCGAAAATAGATTTTTCCGCCACTGGAATGTCGATCCACATAAACGGGAAACCGAGCATCTAATTGAAGAGCATGATAAAAGCAGAGCTGATGAGATGGGCTGCATCTTTGCCCCCTACCCCAAAAGCCCAGAAACACTTTCAAAGCAGATTACAAAAGATAACATAGTCATAAACCTATCCGAAGATAAAGACGACGCTGCAGGGCATTGGGTATGCAGCATTAAGCAAGAAGATGGCACTTTCCTTGTTCTTGACCCCTATATCGAGGAAGAAGACCAGTCCATAAAAACGCATAATACCAAAACATTAAGCGCAGAAGAATATTACCAAGACATGCAATATATGAAGCAGCGCGTAGCGTTGATCTTATCTTACTAATCACACTTTTTTCACGAATTGAGACTTAAGTCCCATAGGGCCAACACCAGGTATTTTGCAATCAATATCATGATCACCTTCAACTAAGCGAATATTCTTAACCTTCGTACCGACCTTCACAACAGAAGAAGCCCCTTTTACTTTTAAGTCTTTGATGACCGTTACAGTATCACCATCCTGCAATACATTACCAACAGCGTCTTTAACTTCGCTCTGCTCACTATCTGTGGATGGCTCCTCGCTTTGCGGCCATTCATGCCCACACTCTGGACACGCATACATATCCTGCATTTCATAGGTGTATTCCGAGCCACATTGGGTACATTTTGGACATTCACTCATTATTTAATCACTTTCTTGCTATGGCATTAGAAACAAAATCTAATTGCTGATGACAATAAAGACAACAGACATAATGGCAAAAAATGATTATGCACTACTGGCATTTGTAAAACAAAAAAATGACTGCTGTGATATTCGTATCACGCCGAAAGCATCAGTCAATAAAGTGGGGATTGCATTACTTTCGTAAGCACTAGCCATCACCAAAACGTAGATAGAAATTGAGCGCGGCCATATGTCGCGCTCAGAAAATAATATTTATAAAAAACTTAAGCTAGCGTTTGTGTGGTTAACGTGCACAAGACGCGCCATTAAACGAACAACCAGGGTTAGGACAGACCATTTCAGCTGTAGTCGACCCATCCGCTTGTACAATCTGTACACCTGTTGGAATTGGCGGAGAACATGCACCTGTTGGCGCAGTCATAGATGAAAACGTTTGCACGACATCAAAGTAATTTGGGTTTGCTTGTGCAACTGCAGGCGTGTTCAAGCTGTTTAGAACAGATTCCCACGTAGCCGCAGCATCAAACAAATCTGACCCGCCGCCAACATCTGCACAACTTTGTGGGTTAGAACCATTATAATAAGCACGTGGATCATTATCTTTCATTTGGTCAAAAACAACACCGTTCAAATCAACCATGTTTTTACACTTGAAGTTAATCCAAACAAACATTTGCTGATTACATTGTGCAGAAAACTGTGCATCTGTTTTCATGTTGTAATCATAACCAGACATTGTACCGCCCCCGAGAGGGTTCTGAGTGTATGCTGCTGCCGCAAGATATGCTGCGGCCGCCCCGATTGCCGCATTACCGACCTGCGTCTTTAGCAAAGCACCATTATTATCAGAATCACTAAAAATACTTCCAACAATACCTGCTGAGTGATGTGCAAAGGCATCAAAACACGAAAGCTCAAGCACACTATCCGGTTGTGTAATAAAAGATTGAGTAATCTCTACCTCACGCTGTGCTTCAATCCATGCGCGTCCAACCATAGTCTTCCATATATCAGGGTCACATACGTTTGATTCAAGGTTCTGCGCGCAAGCTTTATGTTGAGGCGGTAAAAACGGTAAGACCGCTAAAGCCAAAATGACAATGCAAAATATTTGTCGGATTGCGCGAGAATGGAAAGTAAAGTTGAACATATCTGCCCCTAGCTATGTTATAAAACGCACGCGGATAAACATCTGCGTCATTTCGCCGAACAATTAAATACCGTATTTATTGTACTATATCTTGGCGAGGTATTGCAATAAATGCTTTAACTTATTGCAAAATATAGACGATTTATTTCAACAGGTCTTCAGGCAGAATAGCCATATTGAAGTCAAAAGACACTTCACCTTCGTCTTCGTCTTTATAAACAACAGCGATAAATTCACCATCCATATACACCTCAACAGAATCATCCGCCTTATCACGACGGCGTAATGTGATTGCATCATTTGAAAAACGTTTTTGCAAAGTTTTTTGTACGCGTGTAATTTCTTCACCAGAAAAGCTCATCGACTTACTCTTTCTTTTTCTTGAATTTCTACAGTGTGGTCTAGAGTATTAACATCTTTGTGATTCAACACAAGGGGGTTACGGATATTTTCTTCACAATATGCCGCCAACGCCTTACGATCATCAAACTTTTCCGCGGCGACTGGCGCGTGAAAAACAAGCTCTACATGTGCACCCTTGGTTTTTGCAAATGCCCATAGATGCGGCGCCATGTCCATATCACCATACCATGCATATAAATCCCGCAAGGATTGCTGCTGTGCGCCTGCCCCCAGAACTGGCTGACCATCAACCGCATTGACTTTAATGGTAAAAGGCTGAACATACGCCCCTTCAGCATCAATAATTGGCGCGAGCATAGCCCCCTTTACGGGCAAAACGGCCGAACCATCACTTGATGTTCCCTCAGGAAAAAGGATGATTTTCTTTCCCTCCGCTAAGGAATTCGCGATCTTCACCGCCTCCTTTTTAACATCAGAACGTTTGCGGGAAATAAAAATTGTTTGCTGTAATTTAGACAAAAACCCAAAAATTGGCCAATTCTCTACATCTGCCTTAGCGACAAAAGAGGCCTTAAGCACCGAACCGACAACAGGAATATCTAAATAGGAAACGTGATTAGAGCAGTACACAGCTTGATGATCTATAATCTCTTCGCCCGATGCAGTGACCTTTAAGCCAAAGATTTTACACACGCCGCGCTGCCAAATGTAAGGAATACGATACGCCCCCACGCCACGGTCAAACAACATATAAACCATTTGTGTCGGTGCGCACAGCCCAGACCAAATTAAAAATGCGCTAAGCTTTATGATTGCTTTAAGTGTTTTCATGTGCCCGCATATCCCGTGCAAATTGAGAATCTGTAGGCATCTGTCCATGCGTCTTGCGCTGGTAATGTTTAAGATAACGTTCCGTCACCAAATGAGTCGGCAAAATGATACAGACATCAATCGTATTAAAATTATGATCGATAATTGCGCCCTCACCAATTGACGCGCCCAGACGAATATAGCCCTTAATCAACGGCGGCAAATTTGCAAAAACACGTTTCATATTATGGCTGATTTCGTTTTTTGGTAAAATATTCATATCAACATAAAGGTCATCCAGCGCACGCGCACGCAAAGAATCAGATGCCAAATGATAGTGATAAAGATACGACAGCTCGCGTTCTATTTTTGAAACATCCGTGCCATTAAAACTCGCGCAACCGAACATTAAATCAATTTTGTGCTCGGCCAAATATTGCGCGATACCTTCCCACAGTAGCTGTAGCACTGGGCGCGTCCTATATTCAGGCAATACACATGAACGCCCAAGCTCAAGCAAATCTGCGCCAGACTCCTTCAATCGGTGAATATCAAATTCATCCGCGGTGTAAAAATCATGCCCTTCATGAAGTTTATTCGCACGTAACAAACGATACGTTCCGACGACACCTAGATTTTCACTTTGGCGTCGATCAACAACAACCAAATGATCTGTCATGACATCGTATTTATCGAAGTCCATGCGCTTACGCGCCATTTCATCATTAGGCGTCGCACCGTATTCATCATAAAAAACCTGATAACGCACTTTTTGTGCGGCTTCTATTAAAGCTGGGCTGTCCGCTATCATTACTTGAACGTCTGCGGTATTATCGTTTTGTATAGTCATCATAAGTTTGAATATATTCGCGCATTGTTTCTTGTGCCCCTTACAGGCTATGTGTATCCTAAGAAAAAACATCCAGAGGTCAACACATTCTTTTATGTTGCCTGAACCTATACAATAAAAAGCACCACATGAAAATTCTTTTTGTATGCACCGGAAATATCTGCCGCTCCCCTAGCGCCGAAGCTTTGCTACGTTACAAAACTGTCGAGCACAACTTAAATCACTTCGCAGTAGATTCCGCAGCTATCATGGGGTATCACATCGGCGACCCACCAGACCCACGCGCAATAGAATGCGGAAAAGAATATGGCGTTGACATGTCCACATTAAAAGCACGTAAAGTGAACCCCCAAGATTTTGATAATTTTGACATTATTTTCGCCATGGATCAGGGCCATTTTCAGAGCTTAAATCAAATTTGCCCCGATAAACATAAACATAAAATTACTTTGTTTCATCAGCATGTTAATGGTATACAAAAGGATGTTGCTGACCCCTATTACGGCACAATAAGTGACTTCAAATATATGATGAAAGAACTAGACTCCGCGCTCAACGCACTCATCCAAAAACATACCTAACAGTATGTATTTATTAGCTTTTTAACAAGAAAAATGTTGTGTAAATTGTCATTTACGCATAAAATAATATATATACATAGTTACAATAGGATCAAATTAGAAATGGCTAAGATACTTGTTATTGACGACATGGAAGGCATTCGCCAAGCTATCACTAATACGCTTGAGAGCGAAGGACACACTGTAAGCGAAGCTAGCAATGGTAAAGAAGGTCAACAAGCAATTGAAGAAGAAGATTTTGACCTGATTATCACAGACATGTTTATGCCTGAAAAAGACGGGTTTGATATTATGACCTTCGCACGTGCGCGCAATAAAACCATGCCGATTATTGTTATTTCAGGCGGCGGCGTTGCTTTAACAGCTGACTGGGCCCTAACAGGCGCGGAAGCATTTGCAAGCGCAACCATCCAAAAGCCGTTTAAATCAGAAGTTCTTATACAAACTGTGAACGAGCAGCTAGCTAAAGCTGACGCATAATCCAGACATATAATCTTTATAGAACAGAACAGAACAAATAGACCCGCAGATCACGATGATGGCGGGTCTTCGAATAAGTCCATTTTTGTATCCGCATATATATAGCGCCCCTCGCCCCCTTCTAGCACGACACACCCAAGGCGTCCATGGCGATACACACCAACATCGATACCCAAGCGATGCTTACACAAATCTGGTTCTTCAAATATGGTATGCCCATGTACACAGAACGCTTCCACATCCTCTTCCCATGACAGGAATGGTTCACGTATATACATGAAATCATCCGGCTCTTGTGTATCCAACGGCTTGCGCGGATCAATCCCCGCATGCGCGAATATGTAGCCATCCTCCTGATGCGCCAATTTAAGGGACGATACAAAGGTTTTATGCGTATTCGGCAAGGCCTTTTTCAGCGCTAGTTGCAGGCGCTCTACATCGGATGGAAAATATTCATCATGCGGACGTTCATCATGCAAAACGCCGTAAGATTTAAGCGTTTTTAGTCCACCATATTTGAACCAAATAAGCGCCTCTGCCACTGGCATACCTTCGGAAAAACGTTCCAGATATGTGTCATGGTTACCACATATAAAGATGCGTTCTATACCGTCCATCTTTTGCTTTTCAGCTATTAAATTCTCGATAACATCAAAAGCGCGCGCACCGCGGTCAATATAATCGCCTAAATAAATGATTTTTACATCCCATTCTGGATCATGCGGATCGATACCCGTTTTATCCAAGTCGGTGGCGATTGCCTTTTGCATATTTTCAAGCGCATCCACATAACCGTGAACATCACCTATCGCATATATACGTTTCTTTGCTGTAAGTTCTGGGAACATATCACCCTAATATCTTGCTTGCTTTATTCTACCAATTCCGCAATATAACACATAATGGATAAGCATATAAGAATATATAGTGCCAAAGATGGCCTAAACCACATTACCCCCGACGGACACCCTGAATGCCCAGCGCGGCTTGACGCAATATACAGCCTGCTTGGTACTGCGCCATACAACACAATTGAGCGCACCACCCCCAATCTGGCCGATAACACTATGCTTAGCAAGATTCACAGCAAAGCGCATTTATTCGCCATAGATGAATGCGCGCCGCAAGACGAAGGCGACATTGAATATATTGATGGGGACACTGTCATGTCATATGGCACACTCCGCGCCGCGCGTATAGCCGCCGGCGCGGTATATGATGCGGTAAATGATATCCATGCGGGTCACAATAAAATTGGCCTCTGCATCAATCGCCCACCTGGTCATCACGCAACATATAATCAAGCCATGGGGTTTTGTTTCTTTAATAATGTTATGCTTGGCGTGGCGCGCGCGGCAGAACTTGGTTACAAACGTATTGCCGTTATTGATTTTGACGTGCATCACGGTAATGGCTGCACCGATATTTTGCAGCATGTCGATTTACCATGTTTTTATTTTTCAACCCACCAAAGCGCATATTACCCCGGCACGGGACATGTAAGCGAGAACATAGACGATAAAATCTTTAACCTGCCCCTGCCCGCTGGCACAAGCCGCGAAGATTTATGCAATGCCTATACAGATGAAATCTTCCCGCGCCTAAACGCCTATGCACCAGATTTCGTGTTCATATCCGCAGGTTTCGACGCCCATAAAGACGACCCTTATGGTGACTTTAATTTAATCGAGGACGATTATAACTGGCTGACCACTGAAATAAAAAAAATCGCCCAAACACATGCGGATGGACGATTAATATCTGTCTTAGAAGGCGGCTATAACCTTAACGCCTTAAAGGCTAGCTACGCCGCACATATCGACGCCTTACTTTAAGACGCATGGCGCAAGCGTGGGCGCTCAGTATAAAGTTTATTTACTTCGCGCTTATGGCGCTGCTTTTTTTGCTGCTGCACACGCCATGCAAATAGATTTACTTGTAATGCTGTATTAGTTTTGCTCATAGACTATCCTTCCTGATAAAAGACGAACTCCTCTATTTACTATTATAGCGCAGCAGGGCGAGATTCAGATTTGCTAATATCGCAACCCATGCTCGCCCTTTTTGCATAACATAGTAAAGAAATAGTTAACGCTAGACATGCGGTGCCCATCAGTGCTAATCAACATATATGAATAAAAAAGATGAGCTATGGACGCTGTTTCAACGACTTCCCGCACAGAATACCGCACAGCTCCGCAGTGCGTTTGATGCTGTGATATCGTGCTATGAACAGCCGCATCGCGCTTATCACAATGTAAATCATCTGCACGATTTATCAGTTGAGTTTAACAAACATGCAGACAAATTCGGCGCAGATAAAGCTGCCGTCATCGCCGCATTATTTTATCATGACATTGTATATGAATGCGCCCCTAAACAAGATGAGCAGCAAAGCGCGGCGCAAGCGAAAATAGCCCTAACACAGCTTGGCATAGATCGCGCAATCATCAACGATGCATGTCAAATAATATCCGATACCGCTGACCACAGCAGTACAGCAAGCTACGCCGCGAAACTTTTCCTTGATATGGACATGTCGATATTAGCTGCTGCACCAAACAAATACAAAGCCTATGCCGAAGGTGTCCGCGATGAGTTTTGCACAAAACAAAATTTAACGCATGATGCATTCAAAGCTGCGCGCACGCAAATGTTTCTAACGCCGGTGCTGAACGGGAAAGTCATATTCAAAACCGCCGAATATAAAAAATACGAATCAATCGCGCGACAAAACATCGCCTGGGAACTTAATAATTTTAAATAAAACCTTAGCGCAACCCATCTGAATTTCCACGATAATTTCGCTCCGGATGGTCAACGCCCAAATTGCCAATAGCGCGCACATATTCAATATAATCCGCTGGAAATTCACGTGCGCGCATCGCATCCAGAATACGCTCATGATAATCTTGATATGGCTGCACAGCTCCACAACATTTGGGAACATTATACACCAACAATTCTGAAGAAAAATCAATATGTCTAATGTAAATCTTTTGATATCTTTGTAGGGCAACACCCTCATATTCATCAAGCGCTGCTTCATCCGATTCTGATATACGATAAACCGCGCCCCAAACAATATCAGCTCCTACAGCCGAATAAAATATATTCGCCCCGCGATGTAATTGTGAAAAAGTGAAACGCCATTCAGGCAGAGCATATACCCCGATGAATTCAGCATCAGGGCAGCGCAGCGCCATTTGTCCCGCATGAATGTTTGAGCCAAACGCAAAATAAAATTCAGTTTTTCTTATCATATTGATATTCTATGCACATCTGTGTGTATCTGTCATTAACTGTCTTGTACTTCGGGCGTTTCTACCATAGAATAGCCCCGTTTTAATGAATATAAATATAAATGTGAAGACCATTATGGCCGAACAAAATATAGAGAATTTAAGCTTTGAAGCCGCCTTGGGTGAACTTGAAACCCTTGTGCAGAACCTAGAGAGCGGACAAACCAGCCTTGAAGATTCGATTAATGCTTATGAACGTGGCGTTGCATTAAAAAAACACTGCGAAAAAAAGCTAAAAGAAGCTGAATTAAAAATAGAACAAATCGCACAGAATGAAGATGGTAGCGTATCTACTACTCCATTCTCGCCAGAAAATTAATAGGAGTACCTAACATGGCGCCATCCCCAAGATCTGCATCGCCCCGCCTGCAAACCGCAATGGACGACGTTGCAGAATCGCTTGAACGCACACTTATGCGCTTGCTGCCAGACACTGACTTGCCCGAAGCACCGTTATTTGATGCTATGCGCTATGGCGTACTTGATGGTGGTAAACGCCTACGTCCGTTTATGGTGGTTGAAGCTGCGAAGTTGTTTAACGTTGATTCTTACCGTGCGCGCCGCGTTGCTGCAGCCATTGAAATGGTGCATTGCTACTCCCTCGTGCATGATGACTTACCAGCGATGGATAACTCCCCACTACGCCGCGGCAAACCTTCCGTGCATATCCAATATGACGAAGCGACCGCGATTCTTGCCGGTGATGCGCTTCTGACATTAGCATTTGAAGTATTATCAGACGCAGAAACACATGAAGACCCACGCGTACGTTGCCAATTGGTGACTGAACTTGCACAAGCTGCAGGTGGTCACGGTATGGTTGGCGGTCAGATGCTTGACCTTATTGGTGAGAACGAAGAGTTTGACCTTGGTACAATCAGCCGCCTACAGCGCATGAAAACAGGTAAATTAATGTGCTTCGCCTGTGAAGCGGGCGCTATCCTTGGTAAAGCTGGCGAACCACAGCGTAAAGCGCTGCGTAACTTTGCGCATGACCTTGGCCTCGCCTTCCAAGTTACAGACGATATTCTTGATGTGGAAGCTGACCCATCTGAAACAGGAAAACCTGCAAACCAAGATGACAATGCAGGTAAATCAACCTTCGTTTCTGAAATGGGTATCCAAAACGCGAAAGAACGCGCTGAAATGCTTGTTGGTCAAGCTGTGCGTCACCTTCATGTCTTTGGTGGGCGCGCGGATATTCTTCGTGACCTTGCGGAATACGTGCTTAGCCGCCGTATGTAATATCGCCCCACACATAAAAGCAATAAAAAAAACCGCCTGAATTAGGCGGTTTTCTTTTTACTGGTGTAATTATTTCTTATTTCGAGGCCTTAGCAAGCATAGCGGCCAATACCTCTGACATATTATTATCATTCTTGGTATTGCCTTTGGCCGCGTCCATAATGATCCCCCGCCCTTAATACGTTTTTTATTGGACATTGTGAAGAAAAAGGACTTTAATCGGCGCCTAAAGCAAAAACCCCCGAAGAACAAGGAAAAGAACTGTGTCAAAACCAGCGGAGCAAAAACATCAATCCAATGCGAAAAATGCTGACCTTTCACTGGTTTCCGAAAATAGCAAGACGCCATTGCTGGATATGGTGAACATTCCGTCTGACTTGCGTAATTATTCAACAGCGCAATTAAAGCAAATTGCCGATGAGCTACGCCTTGAAACGATTGATGCTGTGTCTCAAACTGGCGGGCACCTTGGTGCGGGGCTTGGGGTGGTTGAATTGACTGTAGCTATCCATAGCGTGTTTGATACACCTTATGACCGCCTCATTTGGGATGTTGGTCACCAATGTTACCCGCATAAGATATTAACAGGTCGTCGTGACCGTATTCGCACCATCCGTCAAGGCGGTGGCCTGTCTGGCTTTACGAAACGCAGCGAAAGTGAATATGACCCATTTGGCGCGGCGCATAGTTCTACATCCATATCTGCCGGTCTTGGTATGGCTGTTGCGGCAGATCAAAAAGGCGAAGACCGTAATGTTATATGTGTAATTGGTGACGGGTCAATTTCCGCTGGTATGGCTTACGAAGCCCTAAACAATGCAGGCGAACTTAAAAAGAAAATGATCGTTATTCTCAATGATAACGACATGTCGATTGCTCCGCCCGTCGGCGCGATGAGCAAATATCTTTCCCGCCTTGTATCATCCCGCCCTTATCTAGGTGCGCGTGAACGCGGGAAAAGCATTACTGAACATTTACCAAAGCCGCTGCGCAATGCCGCGAAATCATTTGAAGAAGGCGCACGCGCCGCATTAGGCGCAGGCACATTTTTTGAAGATATGGGCTTTTATTATATTGGGCCAATTGATGGGCATGATATGGATGCGCTTATCCCTGTCCTGCGCAACCTGCGCGATACAGAGCTTGAAGGCCCATTCCTTATTCACGCCATTACGCAAAAAGGCCGCGGCTATGAACCTGCGGAACAGGCAGCTGATAAAATGCATGGTGTATCGTCATTTGATGTCAGCACTGGCGCACAAAATAAAGGTAAGGCCGCTGCGCCCGCTTATACAAAAGTATTCGCGGATACGCTCACATCCCTCGCCCATAACGATACAGGCATTATCGGCATTACTGCAGCTATGCCGGGCGGCACAGGTATGGACGCCTTTGCGAAAGCGCATCCTGAACGTATGTATGATGTTGGCATTGCTGAACAGCACGCCGTTACCTTTGCTGCGGGTTTAGCGGCGGAAGGGTTAAAACCATTCTGCGCTATATATTCAACCTTCCTGCAGCGCGGCTATGACCAACTTGTCCATGACGTTGCTATTCAAAATTTACCTGTGCGCTTTATACTTGATCGCGCAGGGCTTGTCGGCGCAGATGGCTGTACTCATGCAGGGGCATTTGATATTGCTTATTTAAGCTGCCTACCTAATATGGTGATTATGGCGCCAAGCGATGAAGCGGAGCTCGCCCATATGACCGCAACTGCAGCGGCCTATAATGACGGCCCTATTGCACTTCGCTACCCGCGCGGCAATGGCATAGGCATTGATATGCCAGAAAAACCTGAAATTCTTGAAATTGGTAAAGGCCGCATTATCCGCGAAGGTAAAGACATTGCCATCCTAAACCTTGGTTGCCGCATGCAAGACGCACAAAAGGCTGCTGAAGAGCATAATTACACACTTGCTGATATGCGCTTTGCAAAGCCGCTTGATACAGAGCTACTGGCTGAACTTGCGAAATCCCACCGCGCGATCATCACAATTGAAGAAGGCTCGCGCAATGGCTTTGGCGCATCTGTCATGGAGTATATGGCGAATGTCGGCCTGCTTGATAGTGGTTTAAAATTGCGTTCAATGACGCTGCCCGATTTTTATCAAGACCACGATAGTCAAGATAAGCAATACGCAGAAGCATGCCTTGATTACGCCGCCATAGTTAAGCTTGCTAAAACATTATAACCATCATGCATGAAGTAAATATAGATATTGAAAAACCAACAATCATCCTGCTTGATATGGATGGAACTTTGGTACGCCATAGAAATAAATTTGTGTTAGGTATGCTTGAGCGCCTTGATGATGGCCTACTGCGCATGGGGCGTATATTCCGCATATTCCGTATTCGCCTACGCCGCAATAAGAACATCCCCAACTTCTTCCTCCCCGGTGATGATAGCGGCAAAATGGCGGCAAAACGCAAAACTATGGTTGTACATCGCGCCCTTCACAAAATGCGCCGCAAAGAAGTGAACCAAATTGTCCGCGTGTCGAGCGGCGCACGCAAGTTTTTAGAGCAAGCGCAAGAATACGGCATCCCAATGGGGCTTGTTAGCAATGGTTTAGGGCGCGGTTATGGGCACGATATTCTTAAACGTTTCCAGTTAGAAGACTTTTTTAGCAAGGCCATTTTCCGTGAAGATTACGCCTATGCAAAGCCCTACCCCGACCCGTTATTACGTGCGCTAGACGGGATTGGCCGCCCATTAAAGCCTGATGATGTTATATGGTATCTCGGTGACCGTAACAAAGACGTAAAAGCCGCCATGGCTGCGCATTATTACTTATCGAGCCGTGAAAACAAGGTGAAAAAAGTTGTGCCTTTTGCGTATGAATTATTTAGCACCGCGTTCTTTGAAGCCATTAAACAAGGCCTACCGCAGCATCACATGATTGGCTCGTTCCGAGAGTTCACAATATTATTAGAAGCCATGCACGAAGTAGATAAAAACAACAAAGCCGCCCAATAATCAGGCGGCTTTTGTTATAGTTAACTCTTTAAACTTATAGCTGCGAAAGTTTATTTGCATCCGCACCGATGGATGCTTCGCTGTTTTCAGCCAAATATGCACCGACATCTTGCGCCAAAGTTTCTGCATCACCTGCAGACAGGCTGTTTTCAGCGCCCAAGGCTGCAGATACATCAACACTGTCACTGACAACACTTGCAGATGGTTTTGATGATGGGGAAGCTGGTGAAGATTTCTCCGCAGACTGTCCATTATTCAATGTCTTGAGAATCGGCACACTGGCCAATAGCTTTGTAACGTCCATGATATCCTCTCATGTATTGACGAATAAATTCTTTATTTCCTGTAGCTTGAAGACGAAGGGACGCAAATTTTGCCGAAGCACATTCGCGCCCCCTAACCGTCAAACCATAAACCCTAGACTCTAATAGTAGCATAAAAGATTCAAATTTGCAAAATTCATCTTTACAAGTGTTGTACATTAACTTATTAAAATATAGGCAAAATCAAGCGACATTGAGGATTTTGCCATGCCGAATAACACACCCCATAAAATACAGCCTATAGTACAGAACATCCCTGAAGCGCTCACCTTTGACGATGTGCTGCTTGTCCCTGGCGAATCCGAAACCCACCCTGCTGATGTCGATACAGGGACACAGCTGACAAAATCCATTCGCTTGGCTATTCCTGTCCTATCTGCCGCGATGGACACGGTCACTGGCGCTAAAATGGCGATTGCGATGGCACAGAGCGGCGGCCTGGGCATCATCCACCGCAATATGAGCCCTGAACAACAGGCACAGCGCGTAAAGCGCGTAAAACGGTTTGAATCTGGCATGGTGATGAACCCGATTACCATCTCCCCTGATGCAACGGTGAAAGACGCGCTTGAATTAAAAAGCATTCATAAAATTTCAGGCTTCCCCGTTACGGAAGAAGACGGCACGTTAGTCGGCATATTGACGAACCGCGATATACGCTTTGTTGAAAATCTTGATACACCTGTACGCCAATTGATGACACATGATCCGTTAATTACGGTTAAAGCAGACACAACACGCGACGAAGCAAAAAAACTTCTTCAGCAGCACCGCATTGAAAAGTTAATCATTATTGATGATAATAAAAAATGCATCGGCCTGATGACTGTGAAGGATATTGAGAAATCCCACCTTTTCCCGCATGCAAGTAAAGATAAAGAAGGTCGCCTTTTGGTCGGCGCCGCGGTAGGCACAGGCAATAGCGCGATTGAACGTATTGAACTTATGGCTGATGCGGGCTTAGATGTCGTCTGTATTGATACCGCACATGGCCATGCGCGCAATGTGATTGAGACTGTGGAGCGCACAAAGAAGCTAGGTTTTAAAAACCTGCAAATCGTTGCGGGGAACATTGCAACGGCTGATGCCGCGCGCGCATTAATTGACGTTGGCGCAGATGCGGTAAAAGTCGGTATTGGCCCGGGATCAATTTGTACAACGCGTGTTGTCGCAGGCGTTGGCGTACCGCAATTAAGCGCGATTATGAATGTGGTTGAGCATTGCCAAAAAGTTGATGTTCCAGTCATTGCCGATGGCGGGATTAAATATTCTGGTGACCTTGCCAAGGCGATTGCTTCGGGCGCGAGCTGCGCGATGATTGGGTCAATGTTTGCAGGCACAGACGAAGCCCCTGGTGAAGTTATTCTTTATCAAGGCCGTTCATATAAAACCTATCGCGGTATGGGGTCAGTCGGGGCCATGATGCGTGGGTCAGCTGACCGCTACTTCCAAGGCGGGGTTAGCGAAGCACAAAAGCTTGTCCCTGAAGGCATTGAAGGCCGTGTCCCTTACAAAGGCCCGCTTTCAACCGTATGCCACCAATTAGTCGGCGGCCTGCGCTCATCTATGGGCTATGTCGGCGCAGCGACCATCCCAGAAATGCAGGAAAAAGCACAATTCGTCCGCATGACTGGCGCAGGGTATCGCGAAAGCCATGTCCATGACGTGACAATCACGGCTGAAGCACCTAATTATCGGACAGAGGATTAAGCTTACCGAAACACATTAAACTTCGGATCAAGCTGAGGGGATAGCGCGTTTTGATATCCGCTAAGGCCGTGCTCTAATTCAGGCAAACGACCAAAAGCCACTTGCGGTAAATAATGCAATATCTCACGGATGGCTTCAGCATTTTTAATCCCATTCTGCGCGGCTGATGCGCCGATAATGTTTAGCGGTGCATTATCCAGAGTGACAGGATCAAAAAGCTTTGGAAAAAAATTAGCGATTGCTGTTAATGGATCATATAGATTAAAGTCCTTTATCTGCACCATTAAATCATCTGCGTTTTGCAGCAGCGCATTCAGATCTTGCGTTGGGTCATGTAAATATGTAGCCGCGAACCACTCTGGCGTCAGGCGTGGATGATCTTTATACTGCAACACATCTTCTAATAGAGCGTGGATCATATATTTCTGCATGGCCTCTAAGCGCTGCGCCGTGGGATGACCTGAAGCGGTCAGACTGCTGTAATATTCAGGCAAGACCTGCACCGCATAGGCCGCTTCACGCGTGACTATCGTTGTTGGGATATTTTGCAGCTGTAATTCTTTATATAAACGGCGCGCAGCATCGCTTACCATATTACTAGGGTCGAGGTTTAAATGATGCCCAAAACGGTTGTTGGAAGCCAAATCTGGGATAACATGCCCATCAGCATCACGCTTAAGTTCATTGTTATCATTAACCTCTACACCGCCCATTATAACGACATCTTTGATCGCGGCCTTAAACAAGTCAGGGTTACAATATAAGAAAATATCTGCATCCTGCATGGCAGATATCAGCATTAAAGTAATTTTCTGATTATCTGCTGCCGCTTTTTCGCAAACGGTCTTTAATAACGCCTGACCACTTTGCTGCAAATCACTTGCATGAACACTCTGCAAATAAGGGGCATTAAATTCATAAGAGCGTAAAACATGCCCCGCATCACCATCTGTACCCATAGCGACAGGAATGCTATCTAGCTCAAGCGCAGATATTTGCGCCCGCACGGCTTTGTTAAATAAAGGCGCATGGCCTGTTACATCCATAGCAGCAAAGCTGTTAAACATGCCTTTCATCAACCGCGCACGCGTGGACAATGGCGTTTGATTAACAATAACGCCCTTTATATTGGCCAAACCTAATCGGCTAAGCCCGATCAGCTGAAGGAAAAATACTTCGTCATCAGGGTCACGGCCAAGGTCAGTGACCACGACAATATTTTGTGCATTTTTACGTTTATGAATAGCTTTTGATAAAGCCTCAAGCATGTAATGATTTCCCTGTTTCTTATATTTATCACCTCTAGCATATTAACCATAAAATCGTCAAGCAAATGCCCCTTGATTTTACCGCATCTAAATTTTATTGTGGCGGCGTAAGCGAACAAATCAGAGTAAAGACAATGAATGAATCAGCACTTCAACTTTGGGAACAAACATTAACCGTCTGGCATGATGGCCTATGGGGCGTTGATATTGGACGTATGATTTCGGCCGTTGCCATTTTATTTGGTTTCATGCTCTTGCGTGGGCTGTTTAGCCGCTATGTGTTAGGCAAACTGCACAAGCTGACCGATAAGACCAAAAATGAATATGATGACCGCATTGTTGATGCGCTTATTCCGCCCGTACGCTTTGTTCCAGTTGTGATGGGTATTTTCTTCGCCGCGCATTATGCGGGGCTGAATGATAGTTCCCCTGAAATGTTCTCGCGCATCATACGCTCGCTTATCGCGTTTAATATTTTCTGGGGCCTTAACCGCATTATAATGCCGCTTTCACATGCATTACGCCGTTTGAATGAAATTCTCACGCCGACTATGGTGCAGTGGCTGTTTAAATTCTTATCTGTGCTGACCATATTCCTTGGCGCTGCGATTATTCTTGAAATTTGGGGCATTAAAGTTGGCCCGCTCCTCGCCGGTTTAGGGATATTGGGTGCGGCCGTTGCCTTTGGCGCGCAAGATTTATTCAAAAACCTGCTTGGCGGCATTACCATTTTGGCCGAACAGAAATTCCACCCAGGGGACTGGATTAAGGTTGATGGCGTAGTTGAAGGCACAGTTGATGCAATCGGGTTCCGTTCAACACAGGTGCGCCGTTTTGACAAAGCGCCCGTACAAGTGCCAAACTCGACCCTGTCTGACGCCGCGATTACCAACTTCTCTCGTATGACCAACCGACGTATTTACTGGAAAATCGGCGTTGTTTACGGCACATCGGTTGACCAGTTAAAAATCATTCGTGACGGCATCATGGATTATCTCCAAAACAGCGATGAAATTGAACAGCCGCCAAAGGTTGCGCAATTCGTGCGCGTGGATGCATTTAATGATAGCTCAATCGACTTTATGATTTACACCTTCACAAAAACCACAGATTGGGGCGAATGGCTGCGCGTAAAAGAAGAATTTGCCTTCTTCATCAAAGAGCTTGTCGAAGAAAAAGCCGGCACGAGCTTCGCCTTCCCAAGCACATCTCTTTACATTGAAAGCATGCCGAATGGTGATGCACCAGAGGCCTTTGTTCCACCCAACGACAATAAAGCCGTATAAATACAAAAAGCCGCCTATAAAATGGGCGGCTTTTTTTAATACTGTTTCGGCTTATTTTAGCGGGCGGGCTCAATCATCGCCAATTTTATCGGCTGCACATCGGATTGTACAACCTCCACAGTGGTATTCACTGTTTTACCTGCTTGATATGTCCATGCAGCTAAAGGTGACAGCAGCGTCGCTGTAGCGACAACACTCACGAGAATTATTTTTGATAGCCCAATAAATATTGGGTCATTATCATTCATCATCCATTTATTTATATTTTTAAACTTACGATTAATCATAGCAAGCCCTCCCTTTAGTTAATATTTTATTAACATTTTAAGTTATGGAATGTCAATAAAAATCCACGCAATATATCCACATTTTCTCGAACACATTTTTTCCCCCAGCGTATTTTGAGAAATTGCCAACTTGCCATAAGCTATGCAAATGTCATTCCACCTGCTATTCGGTAGAAATGTCGTTATTAACTTCACCCGCTAACTTGCCTAGCGCCGCTGCAAACTGCTAAATATAGGCATGGCCAATACTGAAGCGCTGAACGCTGAAAACCAGAAAAAGCAGGATGAATATACGCCTGAAATACACTTGCCCGCCATTCCGGCCGTTTGGGCAACGCATAGCGCCGTACATATTTTAAGCGTTGAGGGGGAAATTAAAGCCTACCCAATTACGCAAGCTGCGCAAATTCTGCACGGTCAATCTGTTCTGGTTTGTCATGCGCCCTATACACTCAAAAAAATACCGCGCCTTAATGTGCAGGCTTTTGATCTGCTTGAGCTCTATGCCTTTGTTGAACCGCTTCAACCACTTGTGCCAACGCCGCATGGCCTTGCCACGGCTTTGGGCTTAGATGCGCCCCATAACCCAGATGATTACCTCATGGCCATGGTTGAGGCTGTACCAACGCTGCTTGAACGCCTCGCTGCCCTGACCCTGCCCGAACGTATCTTGCTCGGCAAACTTGCGGGCGCGATGGGGCTGCGTGGACGCGGATGGGTCTGGAGCGAAGCTGTATGCGCGGCACTCGGCACGCCATTTGACCCAAAAGCTGAAATAAAAATGCGCGAAGTTGTCGATTGGGACAACTTCCCTGAATGGGACGATGTCCCGCCAATGCCGCCGCCTGACCATTACCCCGTAACGGGTGATGAAAGCCGTGCGCGCCTAAATGAATTACTTGAACGTAAAGGCCATAAAACCGTCACGCGCCTGTCACAGCAAAATTATACGACGGAAGCGAGCGCCGCATTCGCCCCTATTAAAGAAGAAGGTCAACCGAATATTGTTTTGGCCGAAGCCGGTACAGGTACAGGCAAGACACTCGGCTACCTTGCCCCTGCGAGTGTCTATGCGGAAAAGAATAAAGCGCAGATATGGGTATCGACCTATACACGTAACTTACAAAAACAAATCGCTGAAGATTTAGAGCTTCTCTACCCCGATGAAACACAGCGTAAAAACTTAACCGCAGTACGTAAGGGGCGTGAGAATTACCTCTGCCTTCTAAATTTAGAAGACGCAACAAAATCGCTGCCGCTGCTCACCAATGTGACGCAGGCCGTTGCGGGTGGATTGATGCTACGCTGGGCGATGAAGTCCCCTGATGGGGATTTAACGGGCGGCGGTTATCACGGCTGGCTTGGCGGTCTGTTTGGCCACGCCAATACACGCGGCCTATCTGACCGCCGCGGGGAATGTATTTATTCCGCATGTAGCCATTATCGCCGCTGCTTTGTTGAGAAAAATGTGCGGAGCGCCAAGCAGGCATCCATTGTCATTGCCAATCATGCTTTAGTGATGGTTAATATGGCGGCATCAGCTGACCCAGCTGCCCTGCCGCCACGTTATATATTTGACGAAGGTCATCATTTATTAAGCGCCGCCGACAGCGCCTTTAGTGCCAATATTTCAGGGCAAGAATGTTATGATCTCCGCCGCTGGCTTCGCGGCCCTGAAGGTGGCAGTAAGCGCCGCGCCCGCGGCCTTAAAAAACGTTGTGAAGATTTACTACCATCGGCGCAGGCCGAAGAAGCATTGGAAAGCGCCCTCGCCGCAGCAAGCTTGCTGCCATCCGAAGGGTGGTTACAGCGCCTACGTAACGACACACCGCAAGGGCCTTTTGAAATATTCTTAAGCAGCCTTGCCAAACAGGTCTATGCCCGCACGCCTGATCAAAATGGCAGCTTTTATAGTATTGAATGCAGCCCCTTCCCGCTTGCCGATGGCATGGTTGATAAAATCAACGACCTAAAAGCGACCGTGTTAAAAATACAGCGCCCGTTACTAACCTTGATTGATGAGCTTGATAACCGCCTTGTTAATGATGCGGATAGCCTTGGCAGTGAAACCCGTCAACGCATCGAAGCCTTAGTCATCAGCCTAGAGCGCCGCGCTAAGATCATGCTTAAAAACTGGATGGATATGCTCGACACCCTCCGCCGCGCGGAAGAAGAGCTCGCCAATGATAATTACAGCGCGGATAAAACAGCCCTAGGCGCAAATACAGATACCGTAGACTGGTTTGAGGTTAGCCGCGTGGATGGGCAGGATTATGACTGTGGGTATTTCCGTCATTATAAAGACCCACTTAAACCGTTTTCGGATACTATTCGCAACCACGCGCAAGGGCTGCTTATTACATCAGCCACACTGACGGATCAGAACACCGATGATGATACACGCTGGCGCGATGCCTTCGCCCATAGCGGCGCGCGCCACATGGATAAGTTCGTCAAGAAATGCAGCTATGATTCTCCATTTGATTACAAAGAAGCCACGCGCGTTTTGGTGATTAATGACGTGAATAAAAACGATCTTGACCAAGTGGCCGCGGCGTATGAAGTTTTATTTAAGGCTTCTGGCGGTGGCGCGCTCGGCCTATTCACAGCAATACAACGTCTGCGCGCCATCCATAGCCGCATTGCGCCAAAACTAGAAAAGTCTGGTTTATCATTATATGGACAACATGTGGATGCTATGGAATCTGGCACATTGATTGATATTTTCCGCGCTGAACCGAATAGCTGCCTGCTTGGCACGGATGCCGTGCGTGACGGGGTTGATATACCGGGAGATTCACTCCGCCTATTGGTTTATGACCGTGTGCCATGGCCGCGCCCTGACCTGCTACACAAAGCACGCCGCGAAGCCTTTGGGCAGCGTGTCTATGATGAACGCAGCGCCCGCATGAAAATCAAGCAAGCTTACGGCCGCCTAATTCGCCATGAAAATGACAAGGGCGTTTTTGTCATGCTCGATAGCGCATTGCCCACACGCCTAACCAACGCCTTCCCTGAAGGGGTAGAGGTTCAGCGCATCGGTATCGCAGAAGCAACAAAAATCATTGAAAAGTTTTTGCAAATAGCTTAAAACATAAATATGCAAAATAAAAAGAATTCAAATACCGCGTACGACCACGTCCTCGCCGTTGAAGGTGGGGGGACAAATTGCCGTGTGATTTTAGGGACAAAAACAGGGCAAGAAATTGGCCATGTAAAAATCCCAAAAACCGCGAATATTGCCTATGGTGATGGGTCAGAAGCTACAGCGAATATTCTCGAAGGCCTATTTAAGCTAACCAAGACACATAAAATAGACATTCAAAAAACACATATAGCACTCTGCCTAGCGGGTGTGTCTCATGCAGAAAACTGTGCGCGCCTCGTCAGTGCATTTAACAAGAATGCTGCGCCGAAGCCTGTATTCCAGAGTGATGCCGTTGCAGGGATTATAGCGCTACAACAAAGCCGCGATGACGCATGTGCCATTGCAATTGCTGGTACAGGGTCAATTATAATGGGGTTAAAAGATAACACTATTTATAGAAGCCTAGGACGCGGCTTCCCCGATGGTTTGTTTTCTGGCGCTATTATTGGTTATGATTGTTTAGATCTTTATCTACAAGCGCCTGAGCTTTGTGCAGATAAACAGCTTAGCACGGCATTTGAAAACTTTATTGAAACACATAAAATACGCGGTAATGGTGGCAGCGTTGAGAAGGACTCTCTCAGCAGTGTACAGGCAAATTATTATGCGCAGCTTTTCCCCGCTATTTTGAAGCATTACCAGAGTACGAAGCATAAGGAGTCACCATTTAAAGCCTGTTTACAGACGCATTTAGACGGTTACGCGAATATGATTAACCACTTCAGTGCAAAGTCAGGCATATCAGAGTTTGGTTTTGTCGGTTCAGTGGCGTTATCACTGCGCGAAGAGATTGAAGCTAAACTTAATAAAGACATTCACTTCACGCAGCATGAACCTGACGCCTTACAAGGTGCATTTAACTTTGCATTGCGCACAAATAAAGATCGTGACTATCTGTCACTAGACACGCCATCTATATCGCTCGACACGCATTATAAACCTACATTCTAGATAAAAGAAAAACGCTGCGATTTCTCGCAGCGCTTGGCATCTCATTCAAAAAAAGGTATCAGCATTTTTTTAAGACGCTTTTTTCAGTAAATTATAAGCCTTCTTAAATTTAAGGGGCTTATCCGTTTTTTCAGCGGAACAATTCTTAACCAAATCATCCCATTTACGGTATTTCTTTATATTAATCTGTGACAAAATCATGGCTCAATTCTCCCCCTGAAAGCATGTATTGTTATATCTGCCACTAATGTAGCATAAGAATAATAACATTGTCAAATATTATGTAAAAATATTTTTCCTATGCAGAATTATGCAATAGTAAGCGTATTGCTTTTCACATCGTAATAAACGGCTTTGTCACCCTCGACAGAAAGCAAGTTGCCTTTATCTGCCTGCGCGTATTGCTGTTCTAGTTGCGATTCAGGCAAATCATTCGCCGCGAAAATAGCATTACTAACACCGTCAACATATGGCATTAATAAAGATGAACCCAAACTTGCGGCAACAGAGGCACCAATCATACCTGCAAACATTTGTGTTTGTGGGTCGCTATTGCGTGTCAATCGACGTGCGCCCATGCCACCTAGCATAAAGCCACCGTAAATTAAACCTGTGCTGCCCGCGATTGATGTTGCGTAGATAGCCGTTTTAGAGAAGATATTCGCGTCATAATTCTCATAAGACACAGGTGATGGTCCTATAACCGTCCAAAGGCTTGCGAATGCTAAAGACAAACCCAATGTCGGGTTTCTTTTTACAAGATAGTCTTTTGCGTTCTCAAATGTCTGCTTAAGTGATTTCATAATGATCTCCCTGAAATATATTTTTATTAATTGTCATTGGTTATAGCAGCCCTGTGCCTTATGTCAAGCGAATGCGGTGCAGTGTATATTTTATTTGCCTAAGCTCCACGCCACCGTTATAAATACGGTCTAGTCCCTCGCGCCTAGAAATAAAATTTAATAACAATACGAGTAATAAAGAACATGCAGACCATTACTGTCTATGCTGGATCTTCCGGCTTTGCACCTGAAACACATAATAATGCCGCGCGCGCATTAGGGCATTTATGCGCAGAAAAAGACATCACGCTATGTTATGGCGGGATGAATGCGGGTTTGATGTATTTAGTCGCTGAAGCATGCCGCCGTAATAATGGCCGAGTTATTGGTATCATACCATCGAAATTACGTGATAGTGAGCGCGTACATAAAGAATTAGACGAACTTATTACAGTCGAAACTTTGTGGGAACGTAAACGTGAAATGTATTATCGCGCGGATGCCATATTCGCTTTGCCGGGCGGCTTTGGCACATTTGATGAAGTGGCGGAAATACTTTATTGGGGCGTGCTTGGCTTTCATAAAAAACCAATGGTGATGGTGAATATTGATGGCTATTGGGATGACTTTATGGATTTCTTCCAAAATAAAGTCCATCAAGGAACTGAAGAATTAGGCAAAGTTACAGACTTTCTAATCGAAGCAACATCCGTCGAAGACGCCTTTGCCAAGGCTGAAGCATGGCAAGCGCCTGCATATGCAGGCAAACGTGATGACCGCGCTGAACAGCTGCCGAATTTTGAAGATGCCTTTAGTGATGATTTGCTAAACGCCATTATTATTGATGATGCGAGCGGCCAAGGCGTGTATCAGGCGGCGACTGCGCTCGCCCTGCGTCAACTGGGTAAACACAGCCTCCCCATCGGCATATTGAATAATAAAGGCGCATTTGACCCGCTGCTTAAATGGATTGATGATGCATCTGCCGCGCGTTATATCACCGCCAAATGTACTGAGCTTTTTGCCGTTGCGTCGGATCAGCAAGTTTTGTCACAGAAGCTAGACATTCTGGCCAAACATCAAATAGACCTCCACGAAGAAAAATGGGGCGATAAGCCAGAGTTTTAAAACACAAAAAAACGCGGTGCATATGATATGACCGCGTTTTTTGTAAATTCTATAATACGTTATTTCGGTGTAATGCCGTTTACAACCAATACATTTGCCACTTGCTGTACAGCTGATGTTAATGCTTGGTCGTTTAATTCAGTCTTGTTTATGACATCGTTAAACGCAAGAACTAGCTCTTTCATTTCACCAAGGTTAGGTTGTGCCTTGCTTGTATCTGGTGTTACGCCAATTTCTTGCGCCTTGCTGATAAATTCGCCGCCCAATGCATTAAATGCATAAACGCCGCCTTCTGTCTGACCATAGCTTGGCATAAGCTTCGCCAATTTACCTGAAATTTCTTGGAAGTTTTGTTGTAAGGACATGTTCGATCTCCGTTTCCTATGTTGAGATCACGCGGCTCTAACATGTAATACGTAAAGTATCAAGCTTTTTCTATCATTCGTTATATATATGCTCGCCCTTTACTTTTATGTCCGTTTCTATCTTGCGATCTATTTTTGCACTATGCTCCTCTTCCTCAATATAAAAGAACTTACTCTGCGCCTTTTTCTCGTCACTGCGTTTGTACACGTAAATGCCAAGGACGGATAAGGCAACCGCCCAGATCGTACCGAGGCTTTCAATCGCTTCGATGACTAGAATCGCTTCGCGTGTGTTGAAAATCATAATATAGGCCACGCCGAACATTTGCGCCGCCCATGTTAGCGCCATTAAATAACCGAATGTTGGGCGCATACGGCGGACATAAGGGTCGTTAGAGGCAATTTCCGCGCGCAGGGACTTGTTGACCTCCCCCGCTAATTTAGTTTGCTCTTCTATCTTCAGGCGGGCCATTTCTTCTAAATGACGGTTGGCTTCGCCCAGCGCCTCCCCGCTTAATCCGCCAGTGTTAATTGTGTTTTGTAAGTCATCAAGGGCATCCGCCGTTGTTTGCGCGGATGGATGGTTCACACCGCGCAATACGCCCGATACAATTTCTACCAAAAATGGCAGGCCAAGCTGCGCTAATATATTTATTGCCATGAATAAGTCCTCTTTTTTCTAAACATTGACCAGACGGTAAAAGATATGCCGCCCAAGTACGGCGGTGGGTTTGTTGTCTTTTACCCAATATGGGCTGCTTATGCTTGCCGCGTGATAATGGGTTGCGCCGCCCGTGACGTCTTCGCCTAATACATCTGCTACGGCGCGGCGGGCAATGCGGATGGCGGTGACGAAATAAATGTCGTTTTCTGCGCTTAACTGAATAAGTTTTGCGCGGTTAGGGTCATCTTTATTCCAACATGAAAACTGAAACGGTTTTTGGCAGATTTGGACGATATCATTGCCCCACCAATAACCGCCTAGTTTTTTGCTTATCTTCATACGGTTCAGGATGACCTGCGCAACGGCCTGCATACCGGCGCTACCCTCACCGCGCGCTTCGCCCCATAATGTGCGGGCAAGCGTATCCACGGCTATTTCATTGTAGAAATTCTGCGCTTTGGCGCGGTCTTCATTTTGTTTTGGCACAAGGCCAAACGGTTTTAAGGTACGTTTTTTCATTTTGATCCCCATGATGTGAACGTTAAACAACAAAAAACGCCGCCCGAAGGCGACGTTTTCAAAACTCTATATATTCTATTTGATTAGCTTTATTTCTTATTAAGCTGCGCTTTTAACCAACTATAACCTTTGCCCGTTGCACTAAGCGCTTTACCTGTATATTCCGTTGTAGCGCCAAGCAATTGACCACCGTAATGCTTCGTATAAGACGCCGTATTTTTGGGTACAGATACGCTTAAATTATAATCACCAATTTTATCGTTTAGTGCAGAAAGCGTCTTTTCGTCTTCCACGCGTGCATACACGTTTTGCACACGCTTAACGAGGATCTCATCAAGGATATGATTGCCGACATCAACGGCTTCTGCCCCTGAAATTTCAGCCATGGATTTAAGCATATCTTGCTGTTCTGCTTTTAGGCATAACACTTCTGCCGCTTCATCAGACGCAGCGACTTCAAGCAAGCCTTTATAATTTGCACGCACCAAAATATTCTCGCAACGCGCGTTATAATCATAGGCACCGATAAGGGCTTCATAATTCGCCTTATTGTCTATCTTATCGAGTGCTTCGAGAATTTTAGGGCTAGCATTAATTTCATCTAATCCCTTCATCGCTGTCGATAAACCTGTATAGACATTCACCAAATAATCATTAGCCTTTTTATCCGCATATAATGCGGTTTCAATCGCCGCTGTTGTATCAAGGATTAACTGCTTATCTGCTTCTACACGCAGTTTAACCAAAGCGCTACTTAGAACAGATTTCATTTGTTTTAACAAAACCGCGCCAGACGATACAAGGCCATCTTCCGCGGCTTTGCCGACTAACATTTCATCCGCATAGATGGCATCCCACCCCGTGGCGGCAATAGCAACTTTATCTTGCAGTGCTTTGACTTGAAGGTCACCAGCCCATGTGTCCATGTGCTTAACGGAATCTGATATATCTGCCGTTTTATCTGCCACGCGTTGCCACGTTTTTGATAGCTTATCGCCTAATCCATTGAATTTCATTTTTTACACACTCCAAAATTAATTGTTATTTAAAAGCCGATATAGCAAAACCATATATTTTATACCAGCTTTTAAATCAGCCTTTTAGTCTGGTGTATTACCTTTATTGCGCTGTTTTGCGAACCAACCCAGCGCTTCACCAGCGATTGCCTTAGCACCGTTTGAAAGCTGTGCACTATAATGCGCAGCATAAGCCATTGCATTTGACGACACTGACATTGACAAGTTATATGCACCAATATCTTCGCTTAGGTTATATAAAGCGTCTGCACTGTCTGCATCATAATCATTACGGTACATATCAGGGGCAAGATAATGTTGCAAATGTCTCATAACAAATATACCTGTAGAAACTTTTTCCGATGCCGGTACATTACCTATTAGCTCATTAATAGTTTCTTCTGCATGACAGGGCAAAGCTAAACCCGCTTTTTCTGTATGCTCACTTAACATGATTTCCGCAAGTTTCGCAGGCTTACATTTTGCAGCGACTGCAGCGCAGCGCTGTTCATAGTTAAAACCTTTGACTAAAGTCTCAAATGTTTCTTTATTGCCGCCTTTTTCAAGGGCATCCATAACCTTTTTATTACCGCTTAAATCACTTATCTCTGCAATAGACAAACTAGTTAAATGATATGTATCGAAAAGCGCATTAACATCCAAGCCAGACTTCACATTTGTAACCTTGCCCAAGTTGATGATTGTTTCACCTAGCGCTTCGCCATCTTTAACGCCTGTAACGCGCGCCTGTGCCAATGTCAGCATATCTTTAATTGATGATAAAACGTCAACGCCTTTCGCGCAGCCGCCCGCATCCTTGTCACTAACGCCATTAAGCATTTCATCCATGTAAACAGATAACCAATTCATAAGAGCTTGGTCCACGCGGCCGCGAATGGTATCAAGCTGAATTTTATTCGCTGCTATTGTCGGGTTTTCAGAAACCTCATCATATTTATCTTTTAGCTGCCCCGCTGCAACTTGTGCTTGGTCAGCAACTTGCTTGCCCATTTCAGTTGCTTTATCAACTGCATTGCCAAGCTTACCTTTTAATTTATTCAGATTTTCTTTATCCCAAAAGCCCATTACACACTCCACTAGTTACCATAAGTTAAAATTCTGCGCAAAAGTTAACAAACTTTTAACGTTATGTCAAATACTATTTTTGTCCCTTTAAGGCTTCTGTTTTTAACGCCGTCTGGTCAAGCTTAGCCTCAATACGAAGCAAGTGACTGGTAAGACGATCCTCAAGGCTATGAACATGGGAAAGGCGAGCATAGGATTTTGCGGTTTCGAGTTTATGAGCGTTCAATCCATCGCGTAATTGCATGGTTCGCGCCTCAAGCAATGCTTGCATATCACGCAGCGCCATTTCTCCTTGCGTTTTTACGCGCCAGATGAGCCAGAATAACGCGCTCATCGCGGGAACATCAACAACCGATATCCACCATTGTAAATCCAATGTCGGCATGTTTATACCTCCTTATATTTAAACTGAAAAATCGCTATCGGCCATGTGTTGGCCGCCGCTGCCTTGCCATGCGGGGCGATGGCTGCGGCTGTGTGTGAGGGCGCGGATGCGGACGGGTTCGGCGGCAAGTGCGCCAGCAGCAGCATCTAGGCCATCATCATGTGCGCTAGTTTTTTCTGGTCGCCATTCTTGCATTTCACGGATGAAGGGCGTTTTGATGACGCTATCATGAACATAGAGCGCCCGCGCCGCCATGACGGCATCAAAAGCCTCGATTATCCGCACGGCTTTCGGACGGCGGTTAGATAGCTCGATAACTGACGTGGACACACCCGCCGCAGCTAACTCACGGCGGAGGATGTTGGGTAGAAAGCGGCCCAGGCCGTTAATCTCTATCGTAATTGACGGCAGCATTAATGCCGCGGCGATTTTGACGACTTGGCGACATTGCTGCGTAGCTTCGTCTTCGCTGCTACCGGCCTCGCTTTTGATATAGGCGCAGCGATGCAGGTAATAACGCCCCGCGTCATCACTAAACACAACCGCGAGGACGGAGCTATCGCCCTTCCCCTGCGCGGCGGCAAAGGCTGGATCCCAAAAGGCTGAACTAGACACAAGCCGCGTTCCGCCGAGCCATAATTGCGCGCGCCCTGCCGCTTGTTTATAGGTCAGCTCTTCATCATAGACCGTCAGATCTTCAGGATTAAGACGACCTTCATTGATGGACACAGGCTGCAACATCATCTGGCTTTGAAATTTATTGGGGCCAGTATGGGTTTTAATGCGGTCTATATCGGCGATGGTATAACGTTCCGGCCATGCGGGTGCACCTTCGGGCGTAATGATAGGGCATAGCAAGCGTTTAAAGTCCTGTAGAAACGGTACATCTTCGCCAATTTCTTTGCGCGGCGCATCGGCATAGATAGAGTAATAATGATGCGGCGTCCCGACATAAAGCCGTGTGCCGCCCTGCACGAGCACATAATCAATCTCAAGAAGCTTTTCGCGAAGATCAGCGCGTTTTTCGGCTGTGTCACAGGTTTTGGGCACTTCAACATCATCACATATAACTACCTCAGCACGGCTGCCAGTAATATTTGCGGTAATGCCCTTGGCCTGCATAGATGGGTCGCGCTTTTCTTGGTCACGTTTAATGGTGAAGCGGTCAGACGCCCATTGTTCTTTCTTTTCTGGCAGTAAGTGCTGCGTCAGCATGTGTCGTTCGATGATTTTTTTGACATTGCGCACCATTTTGCGGGCGAGGTTTAAGTCAGCCGCGAGGACGAGAATGCGTAAGTTCGGATCAGTAAAGAGCAGCCATGCACAAAACAGCCCGACAATGGTTGATTTACCGCAGGAGCGAAACGCCATCAGCAGTAAATAACGGTCATCATTTTTCCATGCTTGTTCCAACCAATGGGCAATACGGTAATGCACATCTGGCGTTGATAGGCCTTGCCCCCTGTTCCAAATGGTCAGGAACAGCGGGAATGAGATCATGTCAGTGATAATCCTTTTCTTAAAATTAGGACATAAAAAAAGCCCTGCTCATTGCAAGGCTTTTGAATAAAAGATAATGGGCGTTCTTAGAACTGATTTGGATCAAATTTCTGACCTGTCGCTTTAGGCTTCTTCGGCGCGTCCACATCACCCATTTCTGCATCAGCTTGTGATTTTTTAGGCTGATCTACATCCACACCTTGTGAAGGCGTTTTATCTAAGAAATAGTGTTTAGCAAAGCCAATTGCGAACTGCGTGCCCTTACACGTTGCAGCCGCTGCAAATGTATTGGTCAGAAGCGTTGTGCCAAAAAGCCCCCATGTTGAATATGCTGCGCCAATACCGGCAGCAAGAACCCCGACAGATACAGCTTTTTCAACTGGCGTCTTCGCCTTTGCAAACGGAGAGTATAGCACCTTGTTTACAACTGGGTTGTTGTGCGCATTGTATAATCCTACAGCTGTAACTACAGCAAAATCTTTGGCGCGTACAGCTAACTTGCCTAAGCCTGAAAAGAAGTTAAACACGTTTGTAAGCCTAGAATTTGACTTCTCTTGCGGGTCATTTTCTAAGTCTTTTAAAATATCTTCTGGTTGGTCTTTTTTTGGTGTGCTCATTTTATCACCTACATCATCCCTATTTAAAACTATGAAACCTTATTTACACAATATGTTATTTTATGTCAATAGTTTTCCCATAATTATTTTATTTTTTCACTATAATGATCTAATTCACTTTGTGCTTCGGCAATTAAACCCGCTAATAACGCGTCATCAGGATCTTCCTTGGCACGGTTATCCAATAAATCTGCCCATTTAGCAAGTTTAATTAATAATTCGATATGCGCGATGGCAACCTTGCAGGCACTATGATGCGCCGAAAAGCTTTTGGCATCTTCGGGCGCATCTTCGCTAAGGACAAAACGGTGGTAGGATTCCAGACTATGCTTAATCGCATCTGGTAGAAACTTGGCGATTTTATCACGTGAGGATTCCTCTAAAGACTTACTCATATAAATACCTTTCCGGATTAAAGGGATTAGAAGCGCGAGACGATGTACCATGCCGCGCCGTTAGACACGACCGTGATTGCTTCATAGTGGCTTTTTAGATTCTGTGCATAGCCATCTGGCCCACTGCCGCCCTGTTCACTCACCGTCACATAATTTGATGATGGGTCCGTCTTTTTGATGGTAATGACACGGCCCACAGCCTCGACCGCATCGGCAGGGGGAAGGCGTGCGGTTAGTCCCCCGCCGTAAGATGACAGCAGGTAAATATCGACAGCCATGTCAATATCATATGTGCCTGTCCCTTCGTAGAAACGCGTATTCCCCGCTGATCGGTTAGATGCAACAACATGCCACCCCGCCCCGTTAGACACCATGGTGACATAGTCATTTTCACCGCCAAGGAAGAAATCAGCGCCATCAGGGCCATCACCGCCGCCTGCTTCGCGGATGGTGACAATATTGCCTGATATATCAATTTTCTTAACCGTTATACTGACCCCTTCAGCGGTGCTTGCCAAAGGCAGCTCCACCACCAACGCGCCACTGTAAGAGGACACCAAATGCACACTATGGGATAAATCAAGCGTCACTGTGCCTGACGTATCAATATATTCCGTGTCATAGCGCTGAAGCGTTGCCTTCATATCAGTCACAACGGTTTTTTGCATGAAATTCTTTTCTGGATAACCTGAATTATAGGCGGCATATTTCCCGCCCGATAAATCCCATATCGCCGCGCCATCGGACACCGACAGCAGGTTGTAAATTCCCGTATCATCTGAACCGTTTTCTAGCTTGATATTCGGCACACCATTTAAGCTTTCCGCATAGGGGTTAATCAGCAATGTTTTATAGGAATCTGCGCCGATGCGGAAACAGGCCTCCGCCGTGCCTGCAACGTTCGCCTCACAATCGACAAGGCTGTTATTATATTGCCCCGCTTCAATATAAAATCCACTGCCTGTCGTTGATGTGCCATGCGAATAGGCACGGCAAGCGTGGAATTTATTGGCGTTTGGCGTATCGCCCGCGCCGCTTTTGGTTAGGTGGAAGCCATGCAAGGTCATTTGTTCCACCAAGACACGGTCAAAATTATTCCAGTAACAGGGCTTGTTGGTATCATTATAACCATCGAGCTGCACCCCTGTCGCTGCGCCGATAATGCTGACATCACTGACATTACACTGCACACATGGACGGCTAACGCCATAGAGTTTGAGGCCGATTAACCCGCCCTCAATTTGAATATCACGCAAAGTGATAAAATCCGCCGTGAGTGCGAGCGTAACGAAGCTATTATCTATCGCTTTCAAAACAGATGCTGCACCTGCGCCATAAAGCATTTGCCCTTCATCAAGGCTGATTGTGCTGCTTACCAAATACGTCCCTGCGGGCAAATACACGGTGGCATGCGCCGCCAAAGCCTGCTGCACGGCGAGCGTGTCATCGGTCAGACCATCCCCCGCTGCACCGAAGTCCTTCACCGAAACAATATCTGTGTTTTTATCACTTGTTGTGCGCGTGACGGCGCCATAGCCTTGCGCCGTGTAATCAGGCGCGGCGGCGGCATTAGTCAGCTCGACCGCAATCGGGTCACCATTGCCATCAAAGCCAAGCGCTTTACCCGCGCGGATAGATTTGGCAGGCAGCTCCGTATTCGCGGTCGTCTCATGGTCAGCGTAACTTAGCATTTGCGATTGCTTGCGGGACACTTGCTGCACCGCGCCGACCAGATAATCAAATTCATTATTAAGAGCGCGGGCGGATAAATCCCCACCTTCAATAAAATCTGTCACACGCTCAAGCGGTAATTCACGGGAGAGCGTAATTTGCAGACCAGATGTCGGGGCGCTGTCAAATTCTACATAGCCGCCTGCGGTAATACCGGCATCATAGACCATAAAACCGCTCGTTTGTTTCGCGCCGTTAAGATAGACTTTGACATCCTCATCCGCAAAAACGGGGAACGGGAAATCAAACCGCGTTTCCGAACCATTCGCCGTATAACGTATAATCGGCGCGACATCCGGCATTTTAATATGATCACTGCTCATATCAATTACTCCTTGAGTTAAAGTTAATTTTTGTATTCGAGATAAAAATATGGTCGCGCGTAGACGACCCATCGTCTCACGTTGAACTTCAACGGGCTTATAAAGCTTAAATTGGCGCGTCTTTAGATATAGATTTTCTTACAGTTGGAAGACTTATGCTCATGGTCAAACTTGCGAGTCTATGAGGCTGTCCCCTAAGTACAGGCGCGCTCAAAATATCCGCTTTTTTTCCTATCACATCAGGGTGAGGCAAAAACAAATCAATTTTTTGTGACGCTTCTATATCCGTAGAATAGGCGTAATATGCAGCACCACTTTCAGAAACATATAGTGGATAATCTTTCGTCGAAAAATATGTTTTAAAATTCAAACCATCATACACAACGCGGACGCTTATCTGTTTATCCAAATTCTGTAAGCTAAAACTATAATCACAAAACTCATCCCTTAACTTACATTTAAAGACTACGTTCTGATCTATACTCGTTAACGTTACTTGATAAGCAGCATCTGCATAGGCAAGATTAAAGTTCAATGAATACAACAATATCGTACTTATCAAAAATATTATGCGCATCCATATTCCTAACTAAACATCGTACTCTGGATAAGGTTTAACACCGAACGGATTCGGTGTAATTATTCTCATTCTAGGATCAACTAATGGTGGCTTTTTTTTCAAGCTTTGTTTATACGCCAACTCTTCCAAAAATCATCCTCTCATTTTCGTTTCTCCTTAATTACAGCAAAGCGCGTTCTAAAGCTTGGTTCGCTTTGAGTTGTTGCGTTTGTAGAAGGTTGAGGGTTTGTTGGTTGGCGAGACCTTGGTCGAGGGCTTTTTTACGCAATGTGTCGAGGGCATTAGCGGTGTTTTTCTCTTCCTCGCTTTGGTCGAATAGGCCGAGAAGCACAGCTTCGCCGCTGCCCCCAGGGGCTGCGCCCAGACCTGATGCGCCATATTGGGCACGTTGGCGGGCAACGGCGCGTTTTAACGCAGTACGGCGACGGCTTTCGGTGTCTGCAGCGGCTTGTTCGATCTTTTCACGCTCAAGCGCGGCATTTTGCTGCGCAATCTCCATATTGACCTTTTGCTGCTGTGCCAATTGGGTAAAGTCATGTTCCTGCTGACGCGCCATATCACCATTTGATCGCGCCGCAATACTATTCGCCAGCCCCGCCCCTGCAGATATAAACTGCATAGTTGTTCCCAGCACAGGTGTTACCGCATTCAACGCCGACACGGCTGAACTAAATGAAGCCATTTTCTTCTCCTAATATGTTGATTTGAAATATTTTGTTTAGTCGTTGACTTTAATTTCCGATGTGACCGAGAGCAGTTTGAACGGCCGCGGGTCGGATTGTTCGATGCGCCAAAGCGGCTTGGTTAAGTCCCGCGCCCAGCCGAGGGAACGCAGGCGAATATCGCCGCTCATCACAGGTGGCGGCGCATCAAGGATGAGGTCTTCACCGATTTGTTTGAGCGGAACATCCTGCAAGCCGCGACCGATGTCGATGCGCATAGCTTGTGTTTCTTCGATGCGGAATAAGGCTTCGACCAAACGAATGGCGCGTCCGCCGCCGCTTTCACTGATAAGGTTTGGTGGAAGTGGTTCAACAATATGCGTAAAGCTAAGGCCGATTTGCACATTGGTTGCCGCGACTGGCAAGGTGATGCTGCCGCTCGCCACTAATATCGTATCAAGACGAATGTCATCAGCGAGGATGTCAACATACTGTCCATCAAGATGGTCAAGGCCGCTCCATACCGTTGCGGGGGCTTCGCTTTCTCCGGCGAGGCTTGAATCCATAAAGCTTTCATCATCGAAACGCTCAATAAGATAATCCCCGCCGCGTTCAACTAGCATATAGACATCATCGCCGACCACAGAAATTGATTTCACATTGCCGAGCGTGTCATGCACCGTCCATGCTGCGACTTGTTCCGCGCGATATACGGTGAGCGTCGCAAATTTACCATCACCACGGGCAATGAAGAGCAAGCGGCGTTTCTTATCATAGTCTTGGTCGAGCGGGTCTTTGATAATATGACGCGACAGCAAGGCAAGGTCGGTTGAGGAATAGGCTTGCTCCACATCGGTATAAAGAAACTCTCGAATTTCCTGCAAATTACGGGCAACGAATAAAGTTGCGCCATCAACGTCAATTGGCGGGATATAGCGTTCAATGGCTGAACCGATACGCGTCTGGCGCAGCAATTCAACGGTTGATGGCGTTAGGGGCGAACCCGTGACCATCCATTCCGCACCGCTGGTGAAGACTTGTAGGTGACGGCCAGAGAAGACAGCGCGAATGGCGTTAACCTGATCCGACAAAATCGCGAATTCGATGGCTTCGTCATCAAGACCTTCACCGAGGTCAAAATTAAACAGATCCCCTGATTTAGAAAACCAGATACGGTTGGGCAGGTCGCGGCTGCCGCCAATGACCAATCGATCCTGATGGAAGGCGAGCGTCACTGGATAACCCCGCGCAGGTGAAAATGCCTGTTCCTGCCAATCAATTGTGGCTGCTGTATCAATTAGATTTTCCTGTGTTTCAACGGTAACGACCGTGGCGGAATCATAATCCGTCACGAGGACTTCTTTACCCCCCACACGCAGGCGGGTATTTTCATGCAGCAAAGTGAAAACGGGCGCTGACGCCGTCAGGGTGATAGTCCCTGATGTACCCGATGGGGTGAGCGTCACCTGCGCACCTGCAAATTTATAGTAAGGCTGATAATTGCGCCCGCCATCCTCAAAGAAACTCCAGTCCTGCAATGCCCAAGAGGCATCCGAGAGGCGCAGCAATTGTTTAGGCGGATAATCTGGGTGTGCGAGCAATAATGTATCGGCTGATTGCGTCCAAGCGAGCTGTTTAATATCCGCTTCTGGCCATGGTGAGGCCACGCTCGTCACCAAAGTATCTTCCAGATAGATGGATATTTTTAAGTCTGTAACAACTAGTAAATAGGTTTGCTGTGTGTTGAATTCAAACGGGATAAGCCGCCCTGCCCCTTCAGCGGCATCGACATAATATGTGCCGCTGCGGCGTGATATACCGCCCGTTGGGTGGATGAAAATATTGCGTAAAGCGA
This sequence comes from Alphaproteobacteria bacterium, assembly GCA_002690045.1. Taxonomy (GTDB): domain Bacteria; phylum Pseudomonadota; class Alphaproteobacteria; order Micavibrionales; family Micavibrionaceae; genus UBA2705. The sequence goes on from NZDE01000011.1 coordinate 464,725, forward strand.
GCGCGCCATTTTCATAGGCGTTCAGGTCACCGCGCCCAAGCAAATCGCGGGAAACCTCGCCCGCCGTGAAGGTGGTTTTAATCTGTCTGATCCGTGACATGGCTTATTCCTGTTCGTAATTCATATGGTCAATAAAAAGGCTTAATCGCGTATGTCGATTAAGGTGAAATCCTGAATGTAATTCGGGCTTTGTTGCTGCGCGTCGATTTGACGGGCGCGGGCGAATTCATCTTCCGAAATGCGGAATAATGCTTCGGCGCGTGATGTGCTTTCAGTAATCGGGATACAAAACTCTGCTGAGAGCCGCGCGATAACCGCTGCATCAAAAAATGGCGGGAAGGCTTCTTCATCAGGGCGGTAAATATAGGTCAGCGTCACAGCATCATAATCGCAATGCAGCTGGCCTTGGGTGATACGGTAATTTACGCCGAGCCCCTTTGCTCCTGTACCGCAGGAAATCGCCGTTAAAAAATCGACTGGTAATTGAAAGGCGTATTCATAATCCGCAATTGGGCTTTCGCTGAGCGCCGTTAGTTTGATTTGCCCTGTCGCGAAACTCCAGCGATAGGATGACAGTAGCGCATCACAAACCGGCACATAAAGAGCCCCTGCAATTTCACTTTCCGCCGTGCCGTCTTCAAACGAGGTGATCGGCGCAGCCCCCAATCGAATAAGCGCACGCGTGCATAATGCAACATCATTTAATGCCATTTTATTTCTCCTAATATGTTGATTTCATGTCTTAAACCTTAGAATAATGCGGCTTTACAGCCCCATATATGATTGATAGATTACATGTATTATTTTTTCACCTACGGACCCCGCTATGCGTTTAAACCACATCATCCAATCATATTAATAAATTTAGTCCTTAGTACTCATGTCGCTAAAGCCAATGATCCGCAAGGTAAACAAGAGTCCTATAAAGTCGTCGCCCAAAGCGTGATTGACAAATGGATTATGAAGGCGTGTTTAACAAAACTATTGCTCCATAATTTTCGGCCTTGAGCCTACTAATTTAATGCATCTGTTATGCCATAACTGACAACGAGTGCGCTGTTCTTCTTCTGTATCTTAGGCGCATGTTATCTAAACTGGGCTTCAGTATCTTCCACAAAGTAGCCAAGCTTGTTTAAGTGACGTTTGGTTTTAACGATGTCGTCAGGGTCGTTGGTATGGTTTTTGCCGACATTTGATTTTAATGGATTTTCAAAGTTACCGAATAAAGTCATTGTTCTAATCTTTCTATAGTGTTCACTTAAAAAAGTACCCATCTGCGCCTTACGAGATGAGGACGTATGTGGAGCGCACAGGAAATGTGCAGGCGGCGCAGATGGGCGGCTCGTAACCGTGGTTTACGGCTTTGCGTTTATTTTACGCATAAGCGGCAATGGTTACGGCACTGCCGGTATTGGCCGTTACGATATAGAATGTCGTATCCGGCGTACCGTCAGTATCAACGTTAGCGATGATAAGGTCATTGACGCGCAGCATATCCGCCGCGCCATCAAAATAACCTGCGCCTTCAACGGAATCATCCGTTGTTGCGTAATGCCACATCGTGAATTTATTGGCATAGGCCAATACGCTGAGTTCATTGATCTTTAAAGTCATGTTATGATCCTTTCTTTAAATTTTGGGAATGTGAGACGGTTTAGGCTGGTGTTTCATCGCAGTCGATTTTGACAATGCCACCTTGGTCGATAAGTACAGCGCCTTGGCTCATCATGTTATTGACGAAGTGCGCTGCACGATCACCATGCCAGCTAATATCCGTGTTCACATCCGCGCCGGACGCATGACCGATTGCTGTTTTGTGGAACCAGAAACAGCTGCGCACGCCTGAACCATCAACAGGCAAGCCTGAATGCGGGATAAAGATTGTGCCGAGCCATTCTTTAGCTTGCGTGCCTTTCCATGGCAGCGCGTCTGGGCCGATGTAATCCGCATTGGAAAACTCATCAATGGCGAGTAGATCACTCCATTGTTTCCAGCCAATTACAGCATAACGCTGACCATCATCTGGCACATCGTTTTCACCAAGCAGTTCAAACGCTTCCAAAACTTTCGCTTTGGTTAGGCCGTCACTGTCATCAGCGATGACATTTGTTGATGCCGTATCAAGCGCGTTAATAATCAGCTCATCCGTTTTACGACCTAGGGCGTAAGCACCGGCATTGGCGATGATCATACGTTCGTCTGTTTGCATCTTCAGTTCGTCCAGACGGTCAACCCAGTCACCGGCGTAATAATCCTGAAGGATACATTCAACGGCTGTGTGGTCTAAATTCATCACTGGCACCATGCCATGTGTTGATTTTGTTGATGCCACGCCCTTACCAACTTTTTGGAATGTGGTTGAGGCACCCTTCACGTCACTGACCGTACGCACTGCACCACGCAGTTTAGAGCCTTGACGCTGATAGGCTTGATGAACTTCTTGTTCAAACTGTTTAATGAAAGAATTTTCTAAACTTGTAGACATATTAACCTCTTGTTAAGTTTTTAGATGTTAGAAATATGCACAGCAGTTTATAGGCCGTATGAATACGCACCTGACCGATAGCAAGGATTGGAAGTAAGTTTACGGGCCAGCGTTTCTGGTTAGCCGTGGTTTGATATTATAACGACAGATTTGCACTATTATTTTCATAAAAATATTGACAAGCCTGTTTGCGTTATGTATAAAAGCCCTCTAATATAAGGTAAGACTTAAGTTTCAATACACATATATACAAACAATATACGTAAAATAAGAAGCACTTACCCTATGGATAGAAAGCGAAAATTTGTTAAAAATAGTACCCTTAGGGCCTATCCTGCACTATATTAAATGCTAGTGGGTCCTCGTGATGTGGGAGAATTAAAAAATGCTTTGGAAAAAACTGGTAGAAAAAGCGCTTCGTGACGAAGCCGAAATGAACGACAACACAACTATTCGTTTGAACGCGGATAATGTGGCGCAGCGCCGTGCATATCCACGCCGTGAAAACGACAAATGTGTATCCGTCATTGATGATCACTTCATGCCAATCGAAAATTGGAGCATGAGTGGCGTGCTGTTAAATGGTGATGATCGCCTTTATAACGTTGGCGATAACATCGACATGCTTTTGAAGTACAAAACATCAAAAGGCATTGTTGAAGTTCAACAAAATGCACATGTCGTACGCAAAGGTAATGAACGCATTGCGTTAGAGTTTTCACCACTCAACAGACAAGCCTTTCAGGATTTCCAGCGTGTTATTGATGACGATGCCGCATCACAATTTGCAGCATCGCAAGCCTAATAACATTACTCTCCGTATAAGGTTTTAAAACCTTTTGTGACCTCGGCTATATAGGCGGGGTCTTTTGTTTTCCAGTATTTAGGATCAGCCATCATTGTCTTTAGCTTATCCTCACTTGCGCCGCCTGCGCTATCCTGCCCACCATCAATGGCTGGCTGATCGGTTTTCATCATACGGTAGAGCGCCATAACGCCTTGATACGACCCTGCGAGGCCAGCAAGAACATCTGCTGGTAAATTCTTTTGACCATAGGCTAACAACTGACGAGATACTTCCTGCCATTTCTCTGCCCCACCAAATTCAGCGACCAGGCGGTCTAACTCTCGATCCGCTTCAAACTCGGCTGATAGCTCAACAACCAGAGGCACAAGCTTTTCCGCCGCGGCATCATAAAGCATTTGCACCTGTTCATTGGTGAATCCTTTTTCATAGAGGCGCTGATTTAATTCAGGATCCAAATCAAACATACCATGTGATAAATCAACATCGTAATCATCCGCGCAATCTGGACAGCCAAGTTCTTTCAACGCACGGCGGCGGCCATCTGGGTCAGCCAATGACGGCCCCATTTGTGAAAGTTTCTTTTCAAGCGCCATATATGATTTTAACAAAGCATCCGTACGCAGCTCACCCGTTTGCGGGTCGAGAAACTTTTCCGGCACTTTCATGTCGCCATCCGTCATTTGGTCGATTGGTTTATTTAGTAGATTATCATCCATAGTGGTCTCCTTATGGTTTCTGGTAAGCGATAAATACAAAAAACCGCGTATAGCCCCAACGGCCAACGCGGCATGAAATAAATACAATTATCCCGTTTATGGATATGAATATAGTCCTAATTGCAGTGTTTTGTCAAGGATTATTCTTTTAAAAACTCAGCTAAATAGGTATGAGTGCGAAAACGACTATCCTGAACATTATATCCTGCAGCTTTACAGCCCCATATATGATTGATAGATTACATGTATTATTATTTAACCTATAGGCTCCGCTATGCGTTTGAACCACATCATACTAGCCATATTAATAAGCTTAATTCTTAGCATTCATCTTGCTAAGGCCGATGATCTACAAGATAAACAAGAGCCCTATAAAGCCGCAGCCCAGCGCGTAATTGACAAATGCTGGGCGATTTCACAAGAAGACCGCGACAGCGGCGTAACTGAACGCATGCGCTATGGCACATGGGACACAGCACGTTGCCTACGCGATCATATCTTATTTTTATCAGAAACCATTTTATTTGAAGGTAACCAAGATAAACAAACAGAGGTTAAGGAAAACCTTGAAAACATCATTAATGGATATGGGAAGTTATATTGGGCATTGGGCAATGAAAACAACGCCTGTAAAACTAGCTGTGGCACAATAGAACATATCACACACAACTATGTTATATCACATGCTCTGGGTGAGATATTACACGATTTTTACAGAAAAATTGACCGTTATAAAGCCGACTTCCCGCCTATTGATACGATAAAGCAAGAGGTTAAAATTACTCCATAACTTTATTTAGTCACTTAACTCATTTTTGCGCGCCAACCAGCCCCCCTTATTCGAATCAAAGTTATCAAGACCACGCATAAATTCCTCACGTTTTTGAGCGTAAAGTTTCCCCACTTCTTTTATTTTCCCTGAACGCACGGCAGCCTCGACCGCTTGACGCGTTGCAGGTCCTATATTTCCATCGTAATACGCGCCACCGTCTTCACGATTTGTTTTCAAATCCGTTCCCGTAACCTCGTCTAGCGACTCTTGCAACCATCTTCCCGCATCGGCAGGACCATGAAGTACACCAGAATCAAAAACATGCTCGGCAATTTTTGAACCAGACTCCTTTAGCCCCGGAACATTGGCAAGCTTATCAATTTTCGGACGCTCAAAATATTCATCACGAAAAACCGTATTAATTTCTTGGTCTGTTAGGTCGATTGTCTTTTCAGGCAAATTCCATTCAGGGTGTATTTTTCGCATTGCCTCCAATGTCGCTTGTGATACCCCCTTCATTGTCGCGCCTGCAGGATCCTCACTTTTGGGTCTATCCGCGTACCCGCCTTCACGTGGTTCAAGACGCGCGCGGTATTCACCAAATATATCATTTTGTTCAAATTCAGGTAAATCTGTATTTTTTCTTACCATTCGCTCTGGTCGTGACTTGGGACGAACGGGAATACGTTCTGTGCCAGAATATTCATCAGCAGGCCGCGCTACAGGTTTAGCCATGGCGCTATCTTTCGTACCTTGTTTCTCGGCTGATATACTCATCATATTTTGTTCTTTACGTCTTTTCGCTTCTTCATGGACACGCGCGAGAATTTCAGCGGTTTTAAACACACCTCGGTTTTCGCTGCTGCGTTTGGTGTTGCCTTTGGCGGCGCTTATTGCTGCGGTGATGGCGTCTATGCTGCCGAGTACGCGCTCGGCCTGCGTTGGTGGTGGCTGTGGCGCTTCTTTGGGCTTAGGAAGGTCTGGAACTATGCCAATATCTCGAACTTTCGGCACTTTGCGCGGCGGTAGAGTGCCCGTGATGTTAGCGCCGAAACCGATACCGATACCGATACTGTCATCTTCTTTATAGTCCCAAAGAATGTCTGCGGGTTTCTTCGCGAGAACCTCGAACATGCTACGTTCGGTTTCACCGCCGGGTTTCATGACGCCATCTATTTTTAGGTTATTGTCTTTTTGATATTTTATAATGCCGTTTTCTAGGGCTTTTGTAATGAAGGGGCCTTCCGTATCTTCCACAAAGTAGCCAAGCTTGTTTAAATGACGTTTGGTTTTGACGATGTCGTCAGGATCATTTGTGTGGTTGTTGCCGACATTGGATTTTAATGGATTTTCGAAGTTACCGAAAAGTGACATGTTTTTATCCTTATATTGTGGTGTTTATTGACCGGATTTTGCTTGGGCAATCAGGCGTTCGATTTGTAGGATTAAGGCACGCTGCCCTTCACGGTAGCGCAGCATTTTATCATCCGCATCTGGGCCTAGGGCGTTGCAGCTATATTGGCTGTGCAGCCATGCCAAAACTTTTTCACCATCCGCCGTTGAAAAGCAGCGCAGAAAAGACGGCGCGATTTCGCGCGCCGCCTTCCCCTGACTTTGGAGGTGGTGTTTACGACAGGCCGCGAAGGCCGGAGACAAGGCTGTGTCATGATGATCACCATGACGCATGCATGCTTTTTTAAACATTACCTGCCCCTCCTTCGCTTATGTCTTGCAGAACGTTTAACCCATCCACATCCTGCGCCACACCATCACTCCCTTCGGTAAAACCAAGTGCGCTTGCCAAACTGTCATCCCGTTTAATCAGGTGGTTTGGCACCCCCAGTGCTTCGCCCAAAAATTTTGCGGCAGCGACTTGGTCAATCACCATGGCGGCAGCAGGACCGAGCGCCTGCACCGTTTGCAACCATGATAAAGTTGTTTGAATATTACGCTGCCCCTGCGCCCGCGCTAGTGGTGAGCGGTATTCAAGCGCAATGCTGCGCCCATCAAGGATAATATCCGGTATTTCCCCGCGGCGTTTGAGGATCTCCATCACACGGCGGATAAGCGGGGTAAGCAGTTCAGCCTGCAAGCGCCCATAAGTCGCGCCGAGGATTTCCGCAATTTCTGCGGAACGTTCCAATACTTCCGTTGCCGTCATTGACCGCCCGCCAAGCATGCCAAGGCGGTCAATCAACAAGGCATGACGAATGCGGGCGCGCAAGTCTTCGAGCACTAATTCAGAGACATCAAACTTACCGGGCATTTCAAGCGGCGTTAAACCGCGTGAACCAACAGCTTTCGGAATAACCGCACCGGGTTTCAGTTCAATATTCGCCGCATTTAACACACCATCATCATCGGCCTGCCAAATACCGGTCACGGCAATTGACGCGTTTTTGAGGACGAGTTCCACCACCTTATTTGCGGTTTTAATGTCGGGCAGCGCCTTCATAACGGGTGAACGGCCATAGACCTCACCCGGTGATTTCATCCAGCGGAAATTAATGAATGGCGAATTCGACAAACGCTGACGATGAATAAAGGTATCATCATCCGGCAACAGGACATCATACATATAATAGGTTTCATATGGCGTGACGGATTCCAAAACATTGACCTTTGTTTTCGGGTCTTTTTCACCTTGGTTAAGTAGCCTTGGTGGGAATTCGGCTTCAGGGAAGCGTGACTTCACTTGCTCATAGCTCATTTCAAAGCTACGGAAGGTGCTGTCGATTGTGCCTTTTGCGCCTTCAGCCACGGCAAATTGCTGTAGCGGCAAAGCGGTAAATTTAAGGGCAGAAAATTCACCCGGCGGCGCTTCCTCGATCATAATGCTTGCCGTGCCGCCAATGACTAAATCTAAAAAGCATTGATGGATTTCAACGTTGAAATTACTGCGGTCGATATGGTCTTGCATAATTTTGGCGATGCGGTCGAGCTGCGGCGCCATTTTATCAGCTTGTTCTGGCGTCATATCAGGCCCCGGTTTAAAGCCGAACCATGCTGACCACGGCGGCGCAAGGTTCGCAAGCAAGCTTGATGCCAGTTGATCCGTGGCATCCAATGCGGTGGCATCGTAAATGTCTTTGCCATGCGCTTTACCTGCGGTGAAGCCGCCGCTATTCATGCTGCGCTGTGGCAGGGTGTAAGCGTAACAATCCGACCAGAGTGTTTCCCATTTACTTTTATTGTTCAAGGCGGCGTTATAACGCTCCTTGATCGTGTTCATATCCTGACGTTGCTGATCCATAATTATTCCCCTAAGAGTGATTTACGTGTCGGCACAATGTCATTGCGGCCTAACAATCCACCAAAGCTGGTTTTTACTGTGCCTGCACGGCCGCGTGTACGGCGGGCGATATTCTCGGCGCGTAATGTCGACGCCTCTTTTTCGCTTAGGCCTTCGGTAGTGGTTGTATCCGTTCCCTGATCAGATGACGCTGAACCACTGCCCGATGTTGTCGTTGTCGTGGATGTTGCCGAAGGTACGGTTACGTATTGCACGCGCACAGGCTGTGGCGCTTTGGGTTTTGAAACTAAGCTTCCCATTGCTTTTCTCCTTATCGTCTATGAGGTAAAAATTTATGATGTTAACTGTCGGCGCTTTATCGCCTTATATAACTGCCAAGGGGTGATCACGCCGAAGGCGCGCAGACCGATCATGCGCTTAACCATTTCCACGCAGGTGAATAGCATCGGTGGCTGCACTTTCTTTGGTGGCTTTTCGATTGCGACCTCGACCGCCAGACAGTTTTGCTGTTCAATCCAGTTAATCACGTTATAGGTCGCGGGCAGGTCATGGCTTATAACTTCCGTGTAATGCGCCATTGGATCAATACTGAGCCAACGCCGCCCGTCATTCAGCACAACAAAACAATGCCGAAAACCGGGGCGGAGGAATTTTAAGAGCCACAATTCACTCACGCCCGAAAATATAACCCAGCAGCGCATGGCTTATTTCCTAAACTCAGAAAATGTCGTTTCGTTTGCAGCCGTCATCGCATAAACCGGCATATCGTCCTGTCCGCCTTTCGGATCATGTTTGCGCACCCATGATGATTTTTCGGCGATGAGGCCTTTGGCTAAAAACGCATCTTCCAAAATCTCCATTGCTTCTGCCCAAAGGCTTGCCGCGCGCATTTCTTTTGGATGGAAGCGGTCTGGTGGGGTCTGGCGCATACCGTAATAATGCAGCACTTTAATATGCTCCCACAGCAAACGGCGGCCGCGGCGCAGGCGGTCAACTATGCTTAAAATATCGCATGGTTGGCATGGACGATTATATAGGCCCAATGCAGCCGTATGGCGCGCGCCATCATTCAACGCTTGGTTTGCCATAACGAACCAAAGCCACAGCGCTTCCCCACTTTCAAACAGGTCGTAATCCTCGTTGGTATTGACTACCGGATAGTAGTTTTTCTTGCTCATGTCTTTCTCCCTTGCACACAAAAAGTGAAAAATGAACACATTTGTTCCCTTTATGTTCTAAATATGTTATAAATAAATTTGAGAGTCAAGATAAAAATAAGATTTTTTTCCTATTTTTATTTTTATGAAACTATGCGAGACTATGCAGTATGTACACGCATGATGAAATTTGGGGCGCGATAGACCGCCTTGCGAAAATATCTGGATATTCAACATCAGGCCTTGCGATCAAAGCAGGGCTCGACCCAACTAGCTTTAATAAAAGCAAGCGCGTACAGCCGAATGGCAAAGCACGCTGGCCATCGATGGAAAGCATTTCAAAAATACTCGCCGTGACCAATACGGCGATGGTTGATTTCGTGGCCTTGATGGATAGCGCAACAGACGCGCCTAACGCCGCAGCATCCATCCCCGTCTTAGGATTCGCGCAAGCAGGGCGCGAAGGTTATTTTGGTGAAGATGGCGCCCCTATTCTCGAAAAATGGGGCGAAGTGCCGCTCGACCATATTAATGGCGACGACTATTTTGCCTTAGAAGTAAACGGCGAATCCATGATGCCGCTTTACCGTGACGGTGACTTAATTATCGTTGCGCAAGGTGACAGCGTGCGCAAAGGCGACCGCGCTGTGTTTAAGCTGAATAACGGTGAAGTGATGGTCAAAGAAGTCCTTAAAAAAACTAAGGGGCAATATGTACTGCGCTCCATCAACAGTGATTTTGCCGATATAGACATTAAGGACGAAGACATCCAATGGTGCGGACGCGTTGCATGGGTCAGCCAATAGTTTGACTTAAACAGTCTGCCTTCTACTTGAATATGCGTAACTAAGAATATTGAAATCAACTTATAATCAGGAACATATAATGAAAAAACCTCATTCAATTGCCTATAAAACCAAAGCAACCGCAACAGGTGGCCGTACAGGCCATGCAAAATCAGAAGATGGCCGTTTAGACGTTGCGCTTTCTACACCTTCAGAACTGGGCGGTGATGGAGGTCAAGGCACGAACCCTGAACAAATGTTTGCTGCAGGCTATGCCGCCTGTTTCATTGGCGCGACGAAATTTGTTGCTGGGCAAGAAAACATCGACCTACCAGATGATTTCAGCATTACAGGCGAAGTCGGCATTGGCCCAACAGATGGCGGGTTTGCGATAGATGTAGAGCTATTCATATCCCTACCAGCTATGGACAAAGATACAGCGCAGAGCCTAATAGAAAAAGCGCATCAAGTATGCCCTTATTCAAACGCAACACGCGGCGGCGTAGATGTACGTTTAACATTGGTTGATTAAAGTTTCGGCGCAGGCGGTTTAGCTGCCTGTGCATCAACATCATCCTTCAAAAATGATTTAAGCGCCGTTGTATAATTCTTATACCCATCGGTGATACAGGCATGTCCTGCATTTGGTACGACATGCAGTTTCGCGCCCTGCACTTCGGCTTGCGCATCCTTCATGGTTGCTGGTGTTGCTGTGTCATATTCACCGCAAATAAACATGGTTGGCGCCGTGATTTGGTTTAAGCGCGGGAATAAATCATAATCGCCAAGCGTGCCGCTATGGGTAAATTCGCTTGGCCCCCACATCTTGTTATATATCTCACGATTGGAACGTTTGGCGCTCGCCGCCACAGATGACGGTTTCCGTGATGCGCGGCAGAAATGGCGTTTACCAAAAAACTCATCTGCCGCTTTATAAGCATCGCTATCCGTTGTGCCATTAGCTTCGCATTCGCGGATAGTCTTTTGCATCTCAAGCGGCAATTGCGCCAGTAATCCATTGCAATCATCGACCCAGCGCTGCGTTGAAAGCAGCGGCGCAGAGAATACTAACCCCGCCACGCGGTCAGGGTATTTCAACGCAAATTCACCAATAATCACGCCGCCCCAGCTATGGCCAAGCAGTACGGCTTTATCAACATTCAGATGATCAAGCAAGTAACGCGGCTCTTCTGCGAAACGTTCAACTTGCATCAATGATGTTGTGACTTTTGCAGGTGAAAGATATGAGCCTAATTGATCGTATCCAATAACGGGGCGTGTATCTGCCAATTTATTAAGGGCATCATACATGCCAATATGTGACCCACCCGGCCCGCCGTGAATAAGCATTAATGGCGCACGCTTTTTATAAGCCTCATTGTGTGGCTCGTAATAACGATAGCCGACTTCCCCGCCATCAACTTTACACATGCCTGCGCGTTCTAATGAGTGCTTATTTATTGCCATTTTGATGCTCCCTAAACTGTATTTATCATAAAATAGACATTCTGCGGCTAATTTGCAATCCAAAGTAAATTTGTTATGATGTTGCTAACATAAAGGGGGCAATTATGGCTGCAACAAAACAAGTTAGTGACCGCACACGGAATATATTCATTCTTATCTTCGCCGTTATTCTGTGTTGGTTTATGTATGACCGCTTAAGCGTTATTAGCAATAGCACCGTGCAAAACGCCACAATTTTAGACTGTGAAAACAGCTGGACTACACAGCGTACAGGCTCAAGCATGTCTAGCCCCACCAGAGATGTTGTTGTATCCGCCCCTGTTGCCATGACCGACGATGGACAAAAGGCGGTCGGCACAGTAAAAGTTCCCGAAAAACGATGCGATGCTATGATCGGCAATGCGGTTAAGGTCTATATTCACAATACAGATCCTACAAAAAACCGAATTAATAGTTTCCTTCAATTCTGGTTTTTCCCAAGCATATTTGCGTTTCTGGCTTTTGCAGTTTTCTTTAACAGCCAACGTCCCGCGCTCGGCTTCTTTACAACGCTATGCTTTTTCGGCTTTTGTGGCTATATGGTCGCAAGCGAGCTGAATTATCTAGATCTCGGAAAGAAAGCCGCGTCAGAAAACATGAATGCTGCGCCGTCTGAACTAGCGCTAGATCGCTGCGTAAAGCGCGAAATGCTTGATAAAGGCTATCAGACCCGCGCAGAAATAACAAAGCTTGTATGCCAAAGCGCAAAGATAACGGATTTATCATCGATACATGATTTGACCAATTTAACAGGCATGTATTTACAAGACAATAACCTCGAAAGCTTAGAAAGTTTAGGATATTATCCCAGCTTAAAATCAATCTCCGTGGCCGGCAATAAAATGCTGACCACCCTACGCGGTATTGAAAACGCCCCTAATCTTGAAGAGTTCCAAGCCAATAAGTCTGGCCTTATCGATTTAAACGGATTAGAGCAGCTGCCTAATTTAAGAATTATTGGCGCGATGATGAATAATATTCAAGACATATCGCCATTAGCTAAGCTTGATAAACTTGAAGACGTTGTTCTTAATTATAACCCTATTAGCGATATAAGCGCTCTTACTAATAAACCCGCGCTAACCGCACTACAGGTTTATTCAAGTAAGGTCAGTGACATTACACCGCTTTATACAAATACAAAGCTTACCAAAGGCGGCGTTACATCTGATGTGGGGTATCCATGCGAACAAATCCAGCAGCTTAAAGCGCAGATAGATCCGGCCTCACGCTTCCATGTACCCGACGAATGTAAATAAGCACTTGTGATACGTGGCTGATTAGGCTATCACTCTATTTTTGAAGATACACATTCAAAAAAGGCGGCTCAATATGATTGATAAAGACGTAATCGCCCAGCGCGCGGCAAAAATTCTCCTCGATACAAAATCTGTTCTATTTAACGTGGATGAACCATTCACATTAACATCAGGCAAACGCAGCCCTGTTTACATTGACTGCCGCCGTTTAATTTCATTCCCTGCTGAACGCAAACAATTGATGGATGACGCCGCCGCAATGCTTTTGGAGGTGACAAAAGACAAGCCACTTGATTATTTGGCCGGCGGCGAAACCGCAGGCATCCCCTACGCAGCCTTTATTGCGGAGCGCATGGAAAAGCCAATGCTCTATGTCCGCAAAAAGCCCAAAGGCTTTGGCCGCATGGCGCAGATTGAAGGCAGCATGGATGATGACGGTAAGAACGTCGCCTTGATTGAAGATTTACAGACCGATGGCGGTTCTAAAAAACTGTTCGTTGATGTGCTACGCGAAGCAGGGGCAAATGTTGAACACGCCTTTGTTGTATTCCATTACGGCATATTTAAAGCGAGCGAAGAAAACATGAAAGCGCTTGGCATTACACTGCACAGCTTAACCGATTGGTGGGCGGTACTAAAAACAGCGCAAGATATGAATTACTTTGATGCGCATACACTGTCTGAAGTCAAACGCTTCCTTGACGCGCCAACTGAGTGGCAAGATGCCTTTGAAGCAAAGGCAAGCTAATGCGTTTTAGCTTTGCGGCTGAAGACGCTTTTGGTATATACTAACATGATGAAACATATACATTTTATCGCCGCCCCACACGACAAAGCGCAATCCGCGCTTATTGAACTGACGCAAACGTACGGTCAATGTGACATTGACAAAGCCGATGTGATTGTCCCGCTTGGCGGCGATGGAACGTTATTAGAAACGCTTAGCAAAGACATTACGCAGAACGTACCTGTCTTTGGTATGAATAAAGGGTCAGTCGGTTTTTTGATGAACCCTTACCGCCCCGAAGATTTAATCGAGCGTATTAACAAAGCGCAATCATATGAAATTCACCCGCTGCGTATGCGCGCAACGACTGCGGATGGGCAAACCGTCGAAGGCGTTGCGTTTAATGAGGTCGCCGTATTCCGCGCCACCCATCATGCGGCCAAAATATCAATCTATGTTGATGAACATCAGCGCATGGCTGAATTAATCGCCGACGGTGTGATGGTGGCGTCCCCTGCGGGGTCAACCGCCTATAACTTTTCTGCGCATGGCCCTATTTTACCGTTAGGTGCAAATCTATTGGCGCTCACGCCAATTAGTCCATTCCGCCCACGACGTTGGCGCGGCGCATTATTGCCACAGCATCATGAAATCCGCTTTAAGGTAAATGATCCTGAAAACCGTCCCGTTAATGCAACGGCAGACTCTATTGAAGTGAAAAATGTTGTAGAGGTTGCAATTTGGCAATCCAAACGTATTCAGCGTCATTTACTGTTCGACCCTGAACAGAATTTAGAAGAGCGCATCATTAGCGAACAGTTTATTATTTGATTTTATGCCACAGCCGCTTTGGGCTTTAATACGGAATCAAACACGCCAGTTGAATGGGCGACATTAATCGTCGCAACATCAGCAACTTGTTTAGCCAGCATTTTTACGTTTCCTGCATCAGGGCTTTGCGCACTGACAACACCGAAGGCATGTGCCAGAGATTGCTGGAAATAATCATAACCTTGCGGACATAGGCCTTTAAAGTTTTTTCCACCGCTTGCTTGCATGGTTTCTTCGAATAATGAATATAAATCCTGCCCTTTTTTGACATGCTTTTTCACAACGTCATTGGCAACACGATGGTACGCCGCCATAATATTAAAATTCACATGCCCGCGAAATGCATTTTCAGCCGCGTCAATCACTGCTTTTGCAGTTTCAGCAGCTTCATTTTTATTAAACACATCATTATATTTCATTGTCTTCCCCGCCTATAAATCTTTTGTCATGCTCAGTAAACTACACCACTTCAAGCATTATGTCAAATAATATGGAAAATATACTATGATCGTTTACACTCCAAACCTAAAAAAGCTTGATATTCCCCCTATGCACCGTCTATCAATGGTAAGTAAATCAATCGGCATAGGATCACCATGAACACAACAACAGACCGTCAAAACGCAATGCAGGATAGCGCATTCCAAGAAGCCTTCGCCGCTTTGCTTAAAGGACAGTTCCCGACGCAGCATCAGGCGCATTTACATTATTTCTCAACCGCCATTGACGAAAGCTTCGATGCTGCAAGTTTCGCTGAAAACCTCGTCTGTGATGGCGGTATAGATGACGACTTATACCCCTTACCGCACGATACGATTCCTGCTGCACTAAAGACGCTTTATAAGGCCGATAATTTATTCGCGAGTGACACTTATGAAGGGCCAGGTCAAGCCTATGCCCTATGCCACTTCGCCATGCCAGCCTATTGGCTAAACGACCCTAATCAAGCTGGCACACGCCTGCTAAGTGAAGTTTATCGCAGTATAAACGCCATGGGCGCAAAGCCACGCGCGCATATGATCCGTGTATCCTTGGGTAATGACCTAGCGGATAACAAACATATTGCAGCATTACTTCATAGCATAGATAACTCAGCCGATGCGCTTGACTTACCTGCCGTTGATAAAGGCATTGCCCTAAAATTCGATTGCCCAAGTGTAAAAATTGATATTTTCGCCATTGGTACATTCGATAACGGTATAACGCCGCTGCCGCAAAACTTCACAGCTGAAGATCAACATATTTATGTCTTAGGCCGCGAACATGGGCATTTGGGGCTGTCCGCTTTTATCAATGATTTACATGGGTCAAATAACGGCGATTTACCGCATACGGATTTACTACGTGAAACACAGCTTTCTGCCTTTATTCATGAGGCACATCGCGCTGGATATTTAACCGCAGCACGCAGCGTCTCTATTGGCGGCATCGGTCTTGCCCTTGCGGATATGGCTATGCCCGCAGGCATTGGCGCGAGCGTTGGCGGTATTGGTAATGCGAGCTTCTGGTATGGCGAAGATCAAGCCCGCTATGTTGTCACCATTAATACCGCTGAAATGGCAAAATTTGAAGTTTTAGCGATGGATCATGGCATAAGTCTGCTTGAAATTGGCAATAGTGAAGAAGATGAGCTAAGCTTTAACAATCAAAAAATTCATTTAGATGATCTGAAATAAACTTGCATTTTGAACGAAAAAGATCATATTAGTAAGTTATAGTCGTTTAGGTTAATTTAATTACGGCGTCCTATGTCGCTCACCTATTTTTATAGGCTTCGCGCCACATGGCTTGTCCTAAAAATAACTTAAACAACTAAATTAACGAATATAAAGATAAAGGTTGTATCCATGGCAATGCGCGAGAGCGAAATTGTAGAAATGATTAAGCAAGCAATCCCTGATGCGGATGTCCGCATTGAAGACTTACGCGGAGATGGAGATCATTACGCCGCATATGTTACATCTGCTAGCTTTGAGGGGAAGACCCGCGTGCAGCAACATCAAATGGTCTATGCTGCGCTTCAAGGCAAGATGGGCGGCGAACTACACGCCCTTGCTTTGCAAACTTTTGTACCCGGCCAATAACACAAACGTAAAACGTTAGGAAATATCATGGAAAACATTATCTTTGAACGCATAAAAAAAGAAATCGCCGAAAATGACGTCGTTTTGTTTATGAAGGGCACTGCGATATTCCCACAATGCGGTTTTTCTGCCGCTGTTGTTCAAGTCCTTTCACAGCTAGGCGTTGCGTTTAGTGATTTTAACGTCCTTGAAGACAACGACATTCGTGAAGGTATCAAAGAATTTAGCAACTGGCCGACTATCCCACAGCTTTACGTGAAGGGTGAATTTATTGGCGGCTGTGACATCGTTCGCGAAATGTATGAAACTGGCGAGTTGACAGATTTGCTATCTGAAAAAGGCATCTCATATAACGAAGCTGCTTAAGTCGTATAATAAGCAATTTACAATAGTCGTTTTAATTAATTTTAGGACAAGTCAGATGGAGCGAAGCCTATAAATATAGGTGAGTGACATATAACGCCGTCATAAAGTTAAATAAGACGACTATTTTTTTATCCGCTTTGCATTTTGCTGTCACGATGAATTGAGCACGACATAACAAGGCCAAAACCTATCATCGCAGACAGCATCGACGTCCCGCCATAAGACACTAGTGGTAAGGGGGCACCAACAACAGGCATAAGCCCCATCACCATACCAATATTAATAAAGACATAGAGCGAGAAATTTACAATTAGCCCCATCGCCAATAAACGCCCATAAACATGACGACATGTCAGTGCCACATATAGGCCGTATACAAATATCGCCCCAAGGACCAGCAGCAAGAATATTCCGCCGACCAACCCCCACTCTTCAGCCCATAAAGTGAAGATAAAGTCTGTCTGCTTTTCTGGCAAGAAGTTCAATCGGCTCTGTGTGCCTTGTAAGAAGCCTTTACCTTCAATACCACCTGAACCCAAAGCAATTTTCGACTGCGTAATGTGATAGCCCGCGCCAAGCGGGTCGGATTCTGGATTCAAGAATGTTAAAACGCGCTGTTTTTGGTAACTATGCATAAACTGCCATGCGATAGGAATCGCCAGAACCGTCAGCACACCTGCGGTCACAAAAATCCATAGCGGCACGCCTGCCAAGAAAATCACTGATGCACCTGCCATGACAATCATTAATGATGTCCCAAGGTCAGGCTGCAGCAGCACCAAACTGACGGGCAGTAATATAATGGCAAGCGGAGGAATAAGCATCCATAAACGGCGCGTCTCTTCTGTCGTTTTCAAGGCATAGAACCGCGCCAAGGCCATAACCACAGCGATTTTCATTAGCTCAGAAGGTTGAAGCTTCATAAAACCTAGGTTGATCCAACGCTGCGCGCCCATACCGACATGGCCCATGACTTCCACAACAATCAATAAAAACACCCCACCTGCAAAAGCGAGATAAGACAGCCTAAACCACCATTTAATGTCGACTAGAGCTATGAACAGCATAACACCTATTGAGAATATAAAGCGCATTAACTGACGTATCGCCCAAGGGGACATATTGCCACCTGCCGCTGAGTATAAGGACAGCAAACCAATGGACGTGACCACACATATCAGCAAAAACAGCCCCCAATTTAAACGAGCGAGTTTTAACCAGATTGTGTCACGTGACGCGGAAAGTGAGGACATACGTTTCATGTTAATTATATCCTCCGCTTTGCAGGGCGCATATTTTTTAGGCCGTCATTTACCGACACTAACGGCTTCGCCGCAGGGTCAATTTGCTGCGCCATTAAGAGTAAGTCGCGCGCAAGTGGCGCGGCCGAAGCTGAACCACTGCCGCCATGTTCAACGACCACTGAACAAGCATAGCGCGGGTTCTTGTAAGGCGCGTAGCCAACGAACAAAGCATGGTGGCGATGCTTCCATGGTAAATCCTCCTGCGCCGTACCTTCTGCACGCTGCGCCGCGGTAATACGCTTGACCTGTGATGTTCCTGTTTTACCTGCAAAAGCAAAGGCTGGATTATTAATCTGTGCCGCTCGCGCTGTGCCAAGAGCACCATTCATCACTTCGCTCATTCCCTTTTTAATAAGGTTCAAATGCCAGTCCTCAAAATTCATTTTCTGCCAACGCGGCAAATGGCGCATTTCCTGACCGACCACACCGGTAATCCATGGTTCAACGGCATAGCCCCCATTTACTAAGCGGCTAGTCATTACAGCCAGTTGTAGTGGCGTTGCCAATAAATACCCCTGCCCGATACTTGCAACAATCGTTTCACCAGGCTGCCATGTTTGACCAAAGCGACCATATTTCCAGTCACGGTCAGGCACAAGCCCCGGACGTTCCGCGGGCAGTTCTATGCCCGTTTTCTCCCCCAGACCGAATTGGCGTGCGACTTCAGCAATTTTATCAATGCCAATTTCCGTTGAACATTTATAATAATAGGTATCACATGATTCCGCGAGGGAGCTGACTAAGTTCATTGTGCCATGACCACTATGCTTCCAGCAGTGAAAACGGTCACGCCCCAAATCATAACGTCCTGAACAACCATATTGCGTGCGGTGGTCAATCTCTCTACTCTGTAGCCCAGCAAGCGCGGTCATCATCTTGAAGGTAGACCCTGGCGGGTATTGCCCTGATATTGTTTTATTGGTGAGTGGGTGACCGGGGTTCGTGCGCCATTCTTCCCAAACATCTAACGGCAGGCCGCGCGTAAATAAATTGGGGTCAAAGCTTGGGAATGATCCCATTGCATAGACCGCACCGCTATGCACATCCATAACCACGGCGCTAGCGCTTACCTCTTGCGAGAGGCGTTCATAAGCGCGCATTTGCAATTCGGCATCTAAGGACAAGGTAAGCTCTTTACCAACCATTGGTGATATACGTGAAAGCTCGCGCACCTCTCGCCCGACCACGTTGACTTCGACCTGCGCACGTCCTGCCTGACCGCGCATATCATGGTCATAGCGTTTCTCCAGCCCGTCCTTACCAATCCGAAAGCCGGGTAAGCGCAAGACTTTATCTCCCGACGCAAGCTCCGCCTTATTGACCACGCCGACATAACCTGTGACGTGGGCAAAGGCTTCACCATACATATATTGACGAATATCGCCCACCTCAACGGATACGCCCGGCAAGTCAGGCAGATTAACCTCAACTGCGGCAACTTCTTTCCACTGAAGTTGGTCTTTAATCTCAAGCGGCAAATATTTCGCCTGACGTTCCGCGCGACGAAGGATTTTACGCATTTCACGCTCTTCCAAGGGGATGAATTTTGCCAGTGCCCATAATGTTTCTTCTAAATTTGAGGTTTGTTCCGGCACAACAACGACGCGGTAATTATCATCATTTACCGCAACTTTTTTGCCGCTTCTATCCACTATACTGCCACGGCTTGGCGCAAGCATTTTAATATCAATTCGGTTCTTTTCAGAAAGCGTGTGATATTTATCGCCCTTTACAACCTGCAACCATGCCAAACGCGCGCCCAATACAGTCAAAAGAAGCCCCTGAAACGCTGTGACAAAAAATGCACGGCGCGTGAAACTTTTTACGCTATCAAAATGTCGATTACGGTTCGCCGTGCTTAACCGTTTTCGGTTGATCCGCTGGCTATGCTCTTTAATAAGGCGTGAGTTACGCTGAAGGCTACGACGTTTTTTCTTTTTTTCAAACATCTTACTTTATTTCACCTCCTCTACGCGCCTTTTGCGGCAGCATACGGTGAATAAAGAACAGCAATATTGCAACGATTGGAAAAACAAAAATGCCGCTCGCGCTGTCATACAGAATGTTCATGAAATCATCATCACGAATCGTAAAGTCAAAGCCATATTGCGATGCACGTATTAACAGCCATAACGCAAAATTTGCTAATGTCGTGATCGCCGCGAAGCCAAGCCAAACAACGAAGAACGGCTGTTCATATAAAAAACGGCGCTGACGACGCAAAAATAAATATAACGGCAGGTAAAGCAAACCATGCAGACCAAGTGGCGTGTATTCAATGACATCTTTTGCCAGCGCAATAATAAATATGAATGTTGGCGGCAATAAGCGCGGACGGTAAATGGCCCAATAATAGACCGCCATCAATAAAAATCCGGGGCGAATTTCATTAAAGGCCGACCAACGTAGAAATATATTATCAAGCACGAACAAAAATACGAGCAGCACATATGGCGCCGTATATTGCACGATTGAACTTATATTCCCAAATTTGATATTCATAGATGATGTTTAGCACGCAGTAATGCTGCGCTCAAGCTATTGATTCAGCTTGTCCAACGAAGCTTTTAATGCAGGGTCAGTATATTTATTTACGATACGTATATATTCTATATTCTCAAAACCGTGTGACGCATCAATATATGGCTTACCCGCATCATCGATTTTAATATGCCCGACAGTTAGACCAGAAGGGATCAAACCGCCATGACCAGATGTTACAACAAGGTCACCATCATTAACTTCAAGCTCACGCGGGGTGTGCGCCAAGCGCAAAAACGAAGAATTATTGCCCGCAATGATCGATGGCGTTTTCTGCGTACCAATAACAACTGGCAAGCGCGCGTTAATATCACTTAGCAGCAATACACGTGAAGCGTGGTCAGCCGTTTCAATAACGCGTCCGATAACCCCATGGCGTGAAATAACCGCCTGCCCTTTTTCAACCCCCTCTGAAAGGCCAGCAGAAACTAGCAAACTTTTCGCATAGGTTTTTTTGCTGTCTTTAATCGTGCGCGCGGTAATGAAATCATAGCTTTCAGGTATTTTCGCATCCATTAACTGGCGCAGACTATCATTGTCAGACTTCAGCTGTTGTGCAACTTGATACCAAGATGCTAGGCGTTGATTTTCTTGACGCAGCATTTCATTTTCGACCTGTAGCTGCGTAAGACCACTAATTTCAGATATTTTATTAGTTACATTTTGGACTGGGGTCGTCACAGCCTCTAAAGCAGGAATAAAAAGATTAGATAAACCGCCACGTAGCGAATTAAAGTTATCAACATTCCAACTGGTCAGCACAAACAACAAAAACGAGCAACCAATTAAGGTTGTCGGCATAAAACGTGCTATTCTAGCACGGGCGATTACAAAGCCATAACCGCGCATATTACGTGTTGAAGTGCGTCTTTTCAAAAAAATACTCTTTTACAGTTGTTTACCAACGTCTGTTAACAATTATAGAAGGCAAACGAATCACCTGCAAATATAAAAAACAGGTTTTCCGTAGAAAATATGCCTATAACAACATGTTAGCGGCAAACTCCTATCAAAACAGTTAATTATCTATACAAATGTATGTATTTAGTAGTGCCGCTTAATCACATTTTTGAATATATGCTGCTCTTCTAGGGCGTGACCTGTGCCCAATGCAACACATGATAACGGGTCATCCGCAATCGCGACAGCAAGGCCTGTTGCATGACGCAAGACAAGATCGAGATTACTCAACAACGCACCGCCGCCCGTTAGGACTATACCTTTATCAACAATATCGGCAGCTAATTCTGGCGGCGTATGTTCAAGCGCAACCTTAACCGCCTCAATAATCTGACCAACAGGTTCCGCTAAGCTTTCAGCGACTTGACGCTCTGTAATGCGAATTTCTTTTGGCACGCCATTCATAAGGTCACGCCCTTTAATTTGCATGTGACGACCTTCACCATCAGAGGGTGGGCAAGCTGAACCGATTTCTTTTTTAATGCGCTCAGCTGTACTTTCACCAATGAGCAGATTATGAACGCGGCGAATATAAGCAATGATCGCTTCATCCATTTTGTCACCGCCTACACGTACTGAGCGCGCATAGACAATGCCGCCCATAGAGATCACGGCGACTTCTGTTGTACCGCCGCCAATATCAATAACCATAGACCCTGATGGTTCCGTTACAGGAAGACCTGCGCCAATCGCAGCAGCCATAGGCTCTTCAATCAACTCAGCTTTACTTGCGCCCGCACTTAACGCAGCTTCAACAATGGCACGCTCTTCAACGGCGGTTGAACCAGATGGCACGCAAATAATCATAAACGGGTTTACGAATGAACGACGGTTATGCACTTTACGGATAAAGTGTTTAATCATTTCTTCCGTAACATCGAAATCAGCAATCACACCATCACGCAAAGGGCGCGTTGCCACGATGCTGCCCGGTGTACGACCCAACATGAGTTTAGCTTCATTACCAACAGCCAAGACCTCTTTACCATTTCCGTTTTGACGAATAGCCACAACAGACGGTTCATTAAGCACGATACCTTTGTCTCGCACATAGACTAGCGTATTCGCCGTACCTAGATCTATCGCCATATCCGCAGATAAGAAACCGAACAATTTGGAAAACATTTTTTTCGACCTTTACAACCAAGCATGTCTTTAATATCCAAACACACTTACAAATATAATATATACTAACCTTATTTGATTAGCAGAACTCTTAAGTAAAAAACAGCGCTGTTTTATATGTTATGAACAAATATAAACACAAAAAACTCGCTTTCCATCAAAAGCGAGTTCCTGCTCAAACATGTTAAGCGATGCTGACCAATTATTAACCTTGGCGAGCCTTAAAGCGCTTGTTTGTTTTGTTAATAACATATACGCGACCACGGCGGCGAATTACGCGGCAGTTACGATCACGAGTTTTCAATGTTTTTAGCGAGTTTACAACTTTCATTGCCCTAAACCTTATAATCTATTATGAATTCCGAAGCCGCAAACTACAGAAGAGATAAGCGATTGTCAAATCAAAAATGTGTTTTTTATAAAGATATTCCACCAAGACTGATTAGAATAATCACCAAATAGCAAAGATGCGTTATGTTATGGGCTTCCTGATCAATTCCAAGCGCCACCCAAAAGGCTTTATCTTTTTCGCTCCACCCTTTTGTATCCGTAAGCACGGCTTTTATGCGGTCAATAGTGCCATGAACAATAAAATCGACAATCATAAACCACCATAAGCTCGGCTGGAAAAGCAGAAACACACAGAGTGTGCCCAAGGCATGAATACCCGCATGCGCTGCCAAAGGCACATAACCACTCATGCCTGATTTGCCACGATTAAGCGCCATCCATGCATTATTTAGCAAATAATCACACGCTAAATGCTTAAAACGAAAACATAAATATAAAAACAAAATTTCTAATGGTGTCATCACAAACCAAATTCTAGTACAATATATTCACCACGTCACCTTTTGTAACATTTTTTCTTATTTATTAATACTATAGTAAAACAATATAAGACATTATTAATCTGTAATAGTTTTTTATTCAACATTCTGTGCGAGGAAAAATGGCCAATATTTCAGGCGCAATCCGACATGTAAAAAAAGGTGAAGATATTCTCCGTCAGGGGGAAAGCGGCGAATATGCCTATATCATTGATAGCGGACGCGTAACAATCAAGATTGAAAAAGATGACGGATCAGTTGAATCGCATGAACAAGGCCCTGGCGCATTATTTGGCGAAGTTGCCTTGCTCGCAAAAACTAAACGCGCAGCGACTGTTACAGCCATAGAAGACTGCACATTAATCACCGTAACACCCGATGACTTTGTGCGGCGCATAGAATCTTCTGACCCTATACTAAAACTTGTCACAAAAAATTTGATTAGCTATTGCAGAACCAACCTTGAGAAAGATGAAGGCGCAACAGCACCATTGGACAGCGCACGCGCACGCATGAAGAACGTTGAAAGCAAAGAACAAACCGACGCGCTTCTAAATTCATTCAAGGTTGAACACGCCCTAAACAAAGCGCTAGATAACAACGAACTAGAGCTTTTCTACCAACCAATTATTAACTTGAAAACCTATTCTACATGTGGATTTGAAGCGTTGATGCGATGGAATCACCCAACTGATGGCATGATCCCGCCAAACGTGTTCATCCCTGTTGCAGAAGATACTGGACTAATTGTGAAACTTAGTGAATGGGCACTGCGCGAAGCGACGAGCGCCTTGGAGCGCATCCAAACTCTTCCAAACGCATCTGAAAACCTTTACGTTAGTGTGAACTTCTCAAGTCATGACTTATCAAAACCAAGCTTTCTTGATGAGCTTGTTGAAGCAGTCAACAATACAAAATTACACCCTAAACAGATAAAAATCGAAATTACCGAGCGTCTACTTATTTTACAGCCAGAAGTCGCTGCAAAGACACTCAAAGCTTGCAAAGACGCCGGTTTCAGCATTGCGATTGATGACTTTGGAACAGGCTATTCATCACTTAGCTACTTACAAGACTTCCCGATTGACACATTAAAAATTGACCGCGCTTTTGTAAAAAAAATGGCTACAGATTCAACGTCAGAAGAGCTTATCCGCACAATCATCCAGCTCGGCAAGACATTAAATATGGATATTATTGCCGAAGGCGCAGAAAATGCTGATGAAGTTCTTAAGTTAACCGAACTCAACTGCGATATGGTACAAGGTTATTATTTTGCTAAGCCTGTCCCCGAAAAAGAGCTCGCACCATTCTTTAAGAACTGGCGAAATGAATAAAATTTTAGATATATTCAAGATAAATCCATTACAAAAGTCACTAATTTTCAATCTTTTTCACGCATAATGACTATAGGGTAATGTATGTGTGAACCACTTGTGTCTAAGAAATATGATTAAGCCCATAACTATACGCACCACAAAAATGCATGTATAGTTGTACATATTATTTCGGACACTTGTTGTAGGAGATATGGGATGTGGGATTCGTCATTTTTTAAAGATTCAAACAGCGATAACAATGCGCAAAATACGCATGAGGAGACTTTAGATCTCTCTGCCATCGCGCCAATGCAAAATATTCATATTGATGTTGGTGCACAAGATCACATCCCCTTAAACACCGCATCCCCTCTGACTGGCGCGGAATTTACACAAAATGGCAACGCATTACAGATAGACACGAATGACGGGCAAAGCTTCACATTACATGATTACTTTAACGCTCCTACCCCACCAAGCATTTCAGGACAAGATGGCACAACCCTATCTGGCGAGATAATCACCCCGTTTATAAAAAACAAAAACCATAACTTTGCGCAAGATGACAACATCACGTCTGATGCAACGCACAACCCAGCCATAGGACAAATTACAGAAATCAGCGGTGACGTTACCATTACGCGCAGCAATGGCGCGACCCTCACGGCGGAAAAAGGTACAACTATATTTCAAGGTGACATTATTGAGACTGCCGAAACTGGTGCGGTCAATATTATGTTTGCCGATGAATCAAGCTTTGCTATCTCCAATGATGCGCGCATGACGATAGATGAATTTATTTTTGATCCATCGACAATGGATGGCTTATCTAATTTTTCTATGTTGCAAGGTGTGTTTGTCTACACCTCCGGCGAAATTGGCGGCAAGGACCCTGATGATGTGAAAATCGAGACGCCAATTGGATCAATCGGCATTCGCGGGACAATTATTGCCGGTGAAATACAGCAGGATGGCGCCAGCAAAATTACTGTCGTTGAAGGCGCAATCTATGTCCGCAATGGAAGCGGTGAACAAATCCTCTCACAACAATTTGAAACAGTAGAAATTCATGGCGGCGATAATAATATACAAAATATCGGCACATTATCTCCGAACCAAGTACTAGAAAATACGCACGGCGTCCGCGGTGTCGCCGGTATTTTCACCAATAATTTAGAACAAATGGGTAGCGACGGCTCAGACGGGAATGCCCCCACCCTTGAACAAAATACGCAACCACACCAACAGGGTGAAGAGCAAATTAAAGAAGCACCACCGCCCTGTGACAAACCGCTCCTACAAGGCGATGAAACGGCGCCATTACCGCCGCAGCCAACGGCACCACCACCGCCGACATTACTTGATGAACAACAACATGACGGCTTATTAAACAATGAACCGAGTAGAGAGTTTAGACTCACTGCGAACAGAATAAATCCTGACAGTAATACAGATGCAATTCAAAAAGCGCCGTCACCACCACCAAACAGTACGCTAACAACGAAAGACCCGCTCCCGCCGCCAGATGTAATAAATGGTAATGGCACAAAACCAGCTGTAGCTGGAAGTAGCCGGATCAACCTTAACAATGCGGATGACTTTGCAAATGTACATGTCATATCAGGTCTGCCTAATGGCGCACAATATGGCGCAGCAATAACAACAGTTTATAATGCCAGCAACGGCTTTAATGACCTCATCCTCATGCGCGGTAGTTTCGCAAATGGTAATACGCCAGGTAACTTTGTTGCGATAAGCGGGACAGCAAATTTAAGTGCAAATTACGATCTAAGCGGCGCATCTTATCGTAACTTTAGTGACCCTAACGCTGCAAATACATCGGCTGAACAAGTTACATCCGTCACGAGCGGCGACTTTGATGGAGACGGCACACATGAGCTCTTCATTGGCGCTGCATATGGATACACCCCAAATACAGCTGAGAATGATGGTTTTACCTATGTGATGGATATCAATGGTAATACGTCCACCTTATATAATAATTATTCTGGGCAAGTTAGCGTAGATAGCCTTCAGGATTTACTCGGGTATTCTGTCGACAATCTTGGCGACATTAACAATGACGGCCACACCGATATTGCCTTGTCCTCACCAGGCTACAGTAGCGGACATGGCCTTGTCCGACTCGAACTTGTTGATACTGATCTAGGCACAATTGACACCTCGATTACATATGAAGGCGCGGCTGGCGAATATATCGGCGGCGAAGTCACCGCATTGGGCGATATCAATGGTGATGGATATGATGATTTTGCCTTTGGTGTGTTTGATGGCATGATTGACGGGTCAAACGTCAGCTCATCCCTCAATGCGTTCTTCATTGTTGAAGGCGGCGAAAACCCACTGATATATGACGAACTACTCGAAGCCAATAAAATTACCGGCGGCACAGACTTTGGCCGCCATGTTGACGGGGTTGGTGACATAAACGGCGATGGATTTAGTGATGTATTAGTCAGCAATGGTGATACTTCGCTAAAGCTTCTAATGGGGCAAAGCACCATCAGCAACGGCAATCACAGCAGCTTCACAAATCAATTTACAATTGATGTAAGTGCAAGCAGTTATAAAATTGAAGGCGCAGCTAGTATTGGCGATTTTAATGCTGATGGGCACGATGATTTTATTGTCATGATGCGTGATGGCGCCGACATTAAGATATCAATCATCATGGGCAGCCCAAGTTTGAGCGGTTTAACCGTAGACCTTGAATACCTCAAAACTCACCCTGGCATGAACTTGCTGATTGATTATACACTAGATAGCGTGCCAGCAAGTAAATACCACATGGAGTTTACCGGTGGAGATATGGACGGCGATGGGTTTGACGATGTTATCATCGCAGATGCCCAAAACGATACCGCATTTATCATTAACGGTGGACGATATGGCGCAGCAGACACAACCTATCAAAAAGGTAATAATGTAACCGCGAATGCCGATCATCAAAAACTGACAGGCACTGCGACGAACGATACATTCATGCAAAATGGTCATACTGGTCTTGTCGCCCATGGAGGCGCAGGGCAAGATAGCTTTATCATTGATAACGCCATGACCGGCGCCAATGCAAACTTCCACCAAATAGATGGCGGCGGCGGTGACAATGACAAGTTCATCCTTGATGGCGGTCAAGGCAGCATTGATCTAAGCACGCTTAACAGTAATCACATTCAAAATATAGAAGCCATAGATGTTGGTAGCGGCAATGATTTAACATTATCCGTTAAACAGATTTTTGACATGTTGAAAAGCAGTGATAATGGTGAATTAAAGATCACCGCGCTAGGCGCAGGGCAGACGCTCACCATAAAATCAGCAACTGATTTTACTGATGATCTGAACGGCATTGCAGACGCCATAGAAACCCTTACTCCTGTTACAGGCATAGCGGCCACGGCTGATAGCGGGTATCAACGATTCGACATTGGCAACTACAAGCTCTATATAGATGATGACTTTGGTAACTTAGTGACACAAGCTATTTAGTGCGCGCCTGATATACACCGTCCCAATTTTTTGGAAGGTCAGATTCTATCAGTGCATCAATACGATGACGATAAAAGGCGTATAGCTGATCTAATTCGACGCCGAGCTTATCAGCAAGGAAACGGCAGGGTTTGGTTTGTTTACGCGCCTCATCCCAATCTTTTGCACGATAAAGCGCCAAGAACTTTTGATGTTCTTTTTGTAGCTCAACAAAGAAATTATCCTGCGCCATATTTTCGTCCCCAAGCAAGGCAAATATACGCGTTGGCTGCGTGCGTCCTTTGACCTGAATAAGGTCAAGTTCCAACATCGCTAATGAAGGCACATCAGGTTCGCGCAAACAGTCTTCGCCAAGCAAAATGTGCACACCATATTCTTTGGTACGCGCTTCAAGGCGGGATGCCAAATTCACAGAATCACCAAGAACAGAATATGCAAAGCGTTGATCTGATCCCATATTCCCAACGGCAGCTAGCCCTGTGTTAATACCGATACCCGCATTAAGCATTAACGCATCATCATCTTTTGCGTGGCGCCTTTTATTCAGCTTAATTAAACGTTCCTGCATATCTAACGCCGCCTTACAGGCATTAAATGCATGGTGAGTATCATCCATCGGCGCGTTCCAGAAGGCCATGATGGCATCACCAATATATTTATCAATCGTACCGCGGTTCTCCATGATCGCTTTTGAAAGCGGGGTTAGAAATTCATTCATCAATGAAATTATTTCATCTGGCGTTAAATGTTCACAGATCGTCGTAAAATTACGAATGTCAGAAAACATTGTTGTAATGTTTTTCTCCTCTCCACCTAGCTTTAACTGATCAGGGTTTTGCGCCAATTGGTTCATATAGCTTGGTGAAATATAATGTTCAAACGCATCACGCACCTTCCGTCGTTCACGTTCCGATGACAAATAGCCCCCCGCCACAGATGCAACATAAACAAAGAATAAGACAATTGCAGGAAACGCACCGTCAAACAAATAGCCCATCTGAATATAGACAATATTTGTCACGACAAAACAGCATGACACCCCCACAAACATAGCTAATGTTTGCCCACTTAACGCTGTGCGCGAAGAAAACCCCATAAGCAACAAAGACAAACCAATCAAGACAAGCTGTTCAGCCTTAATAACATTGTGCGGGCGCACCAAGAACTGCCCCTGTAAGGCTTGATCGATAATATTTAAATGCACCTCCACACCAGGGCGATTATTACCGACGGGGGTAGATCGTATATCTTTCAAACCAATGGCGGATGTTCCAATTAAAACAATTTTATCTTTAAGCGCCTCTTTTGGTGCTTCACCACGCAATACATCATAAGCAGAGATATACCAGTTAGGGTTTGGTTGCGCATACCAAACATAGAATTCACCATCTTGACTTAATGGTATATCGAACGCCCCATCATTACCTTGAATATGCATATATTCATTTTGCGCGCCGCGCATTGAAATCTGGCCTGACACAAGAAACCGCAGCATTTCAGCCGTCAGTGATGGATAAAAGAAATATTGTTCAACTGCATCCGAACCGACACGAATATTCTTTTTCTCTATTCCCATTAACATTGGGATGCTGCGATATATACCGTCAATATCAGGCACGGCATAGAAATGCCCTTCCCCGTAAGAAAAACGCGACAATATTGGGTAATTCGCAACCGTATCAAATGGGTAAATATATGGTTTTAAATCATTTCGCGCCTTACGCGCAAAACTTACGTCAATTTTCGGGCGCGGCGTATACCCGAATGTACCCGTAGCGCGTTTATCTTCAAAGTTTAAGCCAAGTACGACATTGCCTGCACTTCGAATGGCGCGCGCCATAATTTTGTCGTGGCTTTCCAGCCTATCTATGGCTTTATAGACATTCTCATCACCGCCCTGTTTACGCCAAATGCGTACCAATTGATCGGGGGAAGTGTTATCAGCCTCGGCAAAGACCATATCAAAGCCCATCACTTTAGCGCCATAATCATCCGTGATTTTAGTTATAAGGTCGGCCACTGTTGTACGGGGCCACGGCCACTGGCCAAGTTCTGGGCGGTCGAGTGATTTTTCGTCTATATCAACAATGACGACTTGGTCAGATGCAGGACGGAAATAGGTTTTGTTTAGATTATCAAACAAGATATTTTGAATTTGGCGCCTGTAAGGGTGGTCACTACTTTGTACATACAGCCCCCCACATAATACAGCGCCCATCATGACGATATGAAGCGGTATAATATTTCTGATACGCCGCCACATAATCTTATCGCTCCCTAAATGCTTGATCTTTCAGGCGCAGGACAGGCTTCATCAAATATGCCAAAATAGATTTACGCCCTGTAATCACATCAATATCAGCAAGCATACCTGGGGTGATAGGTAATTTACGCGCCCCTGCCATCAGGTGATTTTGTTCGGTTTTAACCTCAACCTCAAAATAGACATTGCCTTCGCCATCATTCATTGTTGACGCACCGATGCGGGATATGTGCCCGTTTAAATAGCCGTAACGCTGTGGATCATAGGCCGATATACGCACCTTTACGGGCTGCCCGTCTTCTATAAAGGCGATATCATTTGGCGATACGCGTGCATTGATTTTAAGGTCATCACCAAGCGGGACAATTTCAATTAACGGCTTTGCAGGTTCAACCACGCCGCCGAGGGTTTTAATGCTCACTGCATTCACAATGCCATCAACCGGCGCACGCAAAGCTGAACGGTCAACAACATCACCAATGGCTTTCAGGCTTTCTTCCATCGCGATAATTTGAGTTTTGACCTCGCCCAATTCTTTTAATGCCTGCGTACGGAACATATCTTTCTTTTGCTTAGCCTCCAACTCCAAGGCGCTCATTTCCGCTTCATAGCCCGCGACTTTTTCTTTTGCTTCCGCCAAACGTCCCTTTGTCTCATTGACATTGCGCTTTAGGCGCAGAACATCGGTCTTCGCAATTGCGCGGGCAGCCAACATTTTCTCAGCCGCGGTAAGCTCCTGATTAAGCAGTGAAAGATTTTCTTTTTCTTTGGCAATAACGGCTTCATTCTCCGCCTTGGCTGCTGCAGCTTTATTGCGTCTGTCTTCAAATATGGATACCGCATTTTGTAATTCTTGCTGACGTGAGGCGTGCAAACTTTGTTCATTAGCGATTAAGGCGGGGTTTTGATCCGCAAGCTCAGGCGGCACAATAAAATCTTCACCCGCAATTTCCGCAGATAAGCGCGCCTGCATTATTTTTAGGGCATAGAGCTTTGCCGCCCCGCCGCGCGCTTCCGATGAAAACGCTAAATCTGATAGCTTTAATAAAAGCTGCCCCGTTTCAACGCGGTCGCCTTCTTTGACCAAAAGCTCTTTTAATATCCCGCCCTCAAGGCTTTGGATGATTTGCATTTCTTGTGATGGTACAACCTGTCCTTTACCGCGGGTAATTTCATCAATTTGAAACAGCGATGCCCACGCGATAAAAAGAATAAATAACAGCGTGACCAACTGTACAAATAATTTCCCGCTACACCCTGCATTTAAGGCACGCGCTTCTTCGACGGCGTTCATATAGGCGGTTTCATTTTTCATCTTGCTCATGAATCCCCCTCACCTGACAATGACTTTATGACGTCTTTCTTTGGGCCATCCATAATGATTTTGCCTTGTTCCACCACAATGATGCGATCAACAATTTCAAGCAATGACAAGCGATGCGTAATTAAAATCAGCGTCTTATTATTCACTTCACCTTTAATATGCTGCACAAATGCATTTTCCGCTTGTACATCCATCGCGTTAGTCGGTTCATCACATATATATAGCGATGGCTTAGTTAGCATGGCACGCGCGAGCGCCACAGCTTGACGCTGCCCGCCACTTAGTGCGCTGCCGCCCTCACCGACTTCAGCATCCAAGCCAAGCGGATGCGCCTTAACAAACTCATGCACGCCAGATATCTGCGCCGCACGGAGGATCTCTTCATCACTGGCTTCAATACGCGCGGCAGTGATGTTATCCCGCACTGTGCCGCGGAATAGAGTGACATCCTGCGCTATATACGCGAAATTGCGGCGTAGATCCGCAGGGTCAATTTGGGCTTGATCTGTATCATTAACGAAGATCTGCCCTTCCGCCGGTTGATATAGCCCCATCAAAAGACGGGCAAGCGTACTTTTACCTGAGCCGATACGGCCGATAATCGCGACTTTTTCGCCGTGACGAATGTTAAAGCTCACATTATCTAATATCTTGCGCTCACTACGTGGATAAGCAAAAGACACATTTTTAAAAGCCACTTCCCCCTGTAACGCTGGGCGATGGATAAAGGCTTTATTCTGTGGGCGTTCGACGTCCTTATGCATAAGCGCGGTAATTGTGTTTAGTGCATTGCGCGTTTGATAAAAGCGCGTCATCAGCGACGCGATTTGCGCCATAGGGGCAACCGCGCGCCCCGCCAGCAATACGGCGGCAATCAACGCACCAACAGACAGAGCGTTATCTTTAATCAAATACATACCAAATACAACAATTAGAACCGTCATCATTTGCTGCATGAAATAGGTAAGGCTAATGCCGAGATTAGAATAATATCGTGCTTCCTGCCCGTAACGTGCCATTTCACCTAAATGTTCCGTATACAGACTACGCAGGCGCTGATCCGCGCCAATGGCTTTAACGGTTTCAAGGCCATTGATGGTTTCCACTAAAACGCCATGGCGCTCTTCACCTGCGCGCATGGCTTTTAGAATATCTTTTTTAAGCGCGACTTGCAGGGCATAGCTTGCCGCGACAATCACAACCATAATTGTTAACACCACCAAAGCAAGCGCCCCGCCGATAAAGGCGATGACTAAAACAAACAACAAGGCAAACGGCAAATCAACAAGCGCCGCGATGGTCGCTGATGTAAAAAATTCACGCACAGTGTCAAATTCACGCAGCATATTCGCAAAAACACCACTTGATGCAGGGCGCTCCGCTAAGCGGATATTCAAAAGCTGATCGAATATTTTAGCGCCCGTTAAAACATCCATGCGACGTCCAGCAATATCAATTAAGCGCCCACGAATAATACGTATCGCAAAATCAAAACTAAGGATAAGCGTTGCCCCTATGGCAAAAGCCCACCCTGTATCCAAGGCCGCATTAGGGATGACACGGTCATACATATTCATGATGAACAGCGGAATAGTCAGCGCAAAGACGTTAATCAAAATTGCTGCCAATAAAACCATACGGTAAATGGGCATGTTATCTTTAAACAAATCCCAGAACCATGACTTCGACAATGTTTTATCAACTTTCGGCTGCAGGGCAGATTTAAGCGCGGCATTATTCGGTTTCAGGGCAATATAACGCCCATAATATATGTCCTGAATTTCGCTTAAGCTTGCGTCTTTTTCTTCATGTGATGCAGGGTCAAATATGCGGTAATTATTCCCATCAACACTGCGGAGGACAACCCCCTTACGATCCCCCGTCAATAAAATAACAGGGCATAGGTGCGGAGAAATTTTTTCAAAGCGTTTTTCTGTGAAGCATTGCGCTGAAAATCCTGAATGCTCAGCTGCCGCGACAGTCGTTTCTGCGCCAACACCGCCAGATATGCCACTTGCCACCGCTTTTTCAAGCGCGGCGGGCGAACGTGCATGACCATGAACAGCCGTTACGTATGATAGGCATGCAATCAAGTTGTTATCTGGCTGATTTTGTTGATTTTCCATTCGTTTTACGCCCACAGGATCGACCACGGACAAAAATGTCCTGTACCATGATGTCAGTTAAAGATAAACAATTGTTTAATAAGCAAAAACAGTTTTACGGGCAGACTTCTGATGCTTTACCATCAGATTTACCTTTGCCCGTTTCTTGGTGTTCCTGCTGATGATCACAGAATTTTTCAATTTCTGGCTGCGCGGCATCCTGCTGCACATCCTGAATAACCAATGCGGCTTCTGGTGTTAGGCGGCTATACAGCGCCCCCATAGACGACAAAATCATATAATCCGCATTCTGTGCGGCGTAGCCAAGCTGACGGTTTTCTAACCCCAACATATAATGTTGGTCATGCGCCTGCATTAACTGTAGCAGCGTTATACTGCCGCCTTCAAACTGGTCACGTCGCGTGTTGAGCAGCGCTTTGGACAGCGCCAAGCGGCGCGCGGATATATCCTGCTGCGCAGTTAGCTTATCACGCATAATCCACGCATCTTTAATATTGGCTACTAACTGCAATTCTTTTTCGCGGCGCTCTGACAAGCTTTGCTGATATAATTTGCGGCTACGTTTATAACGTGAAATTTCTGCGCCGCCTGTTGAGAACGCCCAGTTCATTTTTAACAAGGCGCGGGCATCTACGACTTCACCGCCAATCACATCATCTTGATCTTTCTTATAGTAAGACAGCTCACTATCCAGTTTCGGGAAAAAGGCTGATTTTTCCGCAAGTGAATCATGCCACGCGGCATCACTGCTTTCATTCGCGGCGCGTAATTGCGGGTGGTTTTCAAGCGCCCAAGCCACTGCCATATCCTGCGTTTCAGGAATATTTAAAATCACTTTAGGTGCATGCAATTCACCTTGCGGCTCATGCCCAGTCATCATTGCATAGCGTGCTATGGCGGATTGTTTTTGCGCGTTAAAATCATTTTCGAGTTTTGAAGCCCGTGCGATCATATCAAAAGCTTGGCTGTGATCTGTACTATCAACCGCGCCTTGATCAATCAAAACTTTAAACTGTGGGCGGTATTTTTCTAACGCCGCTTTATATTCGGCGATATAGCGCAAAGAATCTTCAGCGCGTAGCACATCCATATAGGCGTTAACCGTCTCACTGGTGAGCATTTCGCGCACATCATCCATTGAATATTTTGCCGCTTCTTCGCGGTCTATCGCCGCGCTGTGACGATTGACTGTCCCCATACCATTAAACAGGTTTTGTGTCAGGGCGATATCCCCTTCCCACAGCCAAGAATAGCCTGAGCCGCGCGTTACACTTAAACCGCGACTGGTCGAATTATCACCATAAACACGGCCACCTGCGGCGTTCCCGCTTAACGTTGGGAAAAAAGCCGATTTTTCTTCGCGGCGCTTGTCAGCTGCGGCTTCTAAACGGAGCATGGCGCTTTCTTGACGCGGGTGATTAGCCAATGTTTTCTCAACCGCCTCAAACAAGCTTTCTGCCTGCGCCGCTTGCCATGGGCATAACGCAAGAACAGCACTAGACAAACCCAGTGCAATTCGATATCTTAGTGATGAAATATTTTTATGAAAAAAGCTCATGAGGGACATTAACTATGATATTAACCTCATTGATTCTAAAACATAATTCATAAATACACAAGGGAACGTCATAAAATATTTCGCACAGGGTTTCACAGGGGAGCAACCGCATGGCCGACAATAACGACCAGCAAAATGATAAGAATACAAAAAAGCCTTCATACCTTAAACGCGCCTTTCGTAGCACTGGCAAAACCCTAACTTATGCGACAATGTATTATAAGGCCGCAAGCGTACCTGAAAAAGTTGCTTTACAAATTGGCATCCATTCTGTCTTCTTCATCCCGCTCAACAATGCTGTAGGGTTTGCCTTACTTTATGATGATTACAAAACATATAAAGAAAACAAAAACAAACCCAAGGAAACGCCTCCTCCTTTCTGTACAGAGCGCCATCACGGTGAATTATTAGTCCCCCTTCCATGCCGCCATGTTTTACACATGGATAGCACGCCCAAACCGCCGAAAGATTACATCACACAACACCCCAAAAACGACTAAGCGCAGGCCTTAGTTTTTTTTCTTGTAAAAAGCGTATTAAGCTCTTCACAAAGCAGGATAGTTGTGTATTTTATAAACCATCCTTGTAATAGATTCTTTTCAAACTCATCCGTGAGCGGATTAGGTTTTTGATATGACCATACCACGTAAGAGAGGTTAGCTGTGGCCCTTAATATTGCTATATTAAAAGAAACTGCGCAAAACGAAAAACGTGTAAGCGCAACTCCTGAAACTGTTAAAAAGCTCAGCGCATTAGGCGCGAAAGTTCAGGTTGAAGCCGGCGCAGGTGCATTTGCTCACATCTCTGACGATGTATATAAAGATGCAGGTGCAAAAATTGTTAAAACAGCAGATGAAGCCGTAAAAGGCGCTGGCATTGTCTTATGCGTTCAATTCCCGACAGATGCAGTCTTAAAGAAAATCGAAAAAGGCACTTTATTAATTGGTTTGTTGTCGCCTTTTGCCAATAAAGATGCGCTGGATCTTTGCCGTAAACAAAATATCACAGCCATGGCAATGGAAATGGTGCCACGTATTTCACGTGCGCAATCTATGGATGCGCTATCATCACAGTCCAACCTTGCGGGGTATAAAGCGGTACTAGATGCGGCTGAATATTATGGCCACGCCTTCCCACTTATGATGACAGCCGCAGGCACAATTCCTCCAGCTAAAGTATTTGTTATGGGCGCAGGCGTTGCAGGTCTTCAGGCCATTGCGACAGCAAAGCGCCTTGGCGCGATTGTCAGCGCAACAGATGTACGCCCTGCCGCGAAAGAACAAGTTGAATCGCTTGGTGGTAAATTCGTGGCTGTTGAGGACGATGAGTTCAAACAAGCTGAAACAGCGGGTGGCTACGCCAAAGAAATGTCCGCTGAATATAAAAAGAAACAAGCCGCCCTTGTTGCAGAAACAATCAGCAAGCAAGACATCATCATCACAACCGCACTTATCCCAGGTCGCCCAGCGCCGAAATTGGTTGACGAAGCGATGGTTAAATCCATGCGTGCGGGCTCAGTCATTGTTGATATGGCTGTTGAAGCAGGCGGCAACTGTGAACTTTCTGTAGCAGGTAAAGTTGTTGAGAAGCACGGCGTTACGATTATCGGTCACGCGAATATGCCATCTCGCCTTGCCGCAGATACATCTGCGCTTTACGCGAAAAACCTCCTCAGCCTACTGAATCTACTTATCAAAGACGGCGCATTAACCATTGATTGGGAAGACGAAATTGTTAAAGGTATGAGCATTTGTAAAGATGGTGCATGGTTAAATGAAGCGTTTGGCAGCACAGCGAAGCCTGCTGCAAAGAAAGCCGCTGCGCCGAAAAAAGCAGACGATGAAAAAGCTGAAAAAGCGCCAGCGAAGAAAAGCAGCGCAGCGAAGAAATCACCTGCTAAAAAAGCACCGGCGAAGAAAGCTTCGACATCAACAACAAAGAAGGCTGCACCTAAAAAAGCTGCGCCAAAGAAAACTGCTGCAAAAAAGACCGCAGCAAAAAAGACAGACAAATAAAGATCAAAGGATTTAATTCATGAGCGACACATCAAACACGATTTTAGATCAAGCAGCAGCCCTAGCTGAAAGCGCAAAAGTTCTTGCCGACCAAGCAAAACAAATCGCCGTTGAAGCGACCGCGGCTGCAGCACAAAGTGGCGGTGACAGCTTCCTTGTTACAGGCCTTACTGTTTTTGTTTTGGCTTGTTTCGTTGGCTATTACGTTGTTTGGAAGGTTACACCTGCGCTTCACTCCCCATTGATGGGCGTAACGAACGCGATTTCGTCAGTTATTATTGTTGGCGCACTTATCGCAGCAGGCCCAGAAGATGGCGGCCTTTCAAAATTCCTCGGCTTTTTGGCTGTAACGCTAGCGTCCGTCAACATATTTGGCGGGTTCATTGTGACCAACCGTATGCTTAGCATGTTTAAGAAAAAAGACTAAGCAGACTAAAAAGACAAAACAGATAAATAAAGAACGCATTACGCATAAAGGCAGATATTAAAATGAGCACTTTACCCGCATTATCATACTTGATTTCTTCGGTATTTTTCATCATGGCGCTACGCGGCCTGTCCAGCCCCGTCACGGCAAAAGGCGGCTTACGCTTTGGCGTTATCGGCATGGCGCTCGCTATTGTTACAACCCTATTCTTAAACGAGGTTAACTCTTACGGCGTTATCCTTCTTGGCATTTTCGTGGGCGGCGCGATTGGCGCGACCATCGCGAAGAAAATTGACATGACGGACTTGCCACAGCTTGTTGCCGCCTTCCACTCATTGGTTGGTTTGGCTGCTGTCTTTGTTGCTATGGCCGCCTATTTGAATCCTGAGGCGTACCACATCGGCACACGCGGCGACATCAAAATTGCTAGCCTAATCGAAATGTCTCTTGGTGTTGCTATTGGTGCTGTGACCTTTACAGGGTCAATCATTGCATGGGGTAAACTGCAAGGCACAATTTCTGGCAAGCCCGTTACATTCACAGGCCAACACAAATTAAATGCGGCGCTTGGCGCTTTGCTTGTCGCGCTGTTGCTTCTATTGCTCGTCACACAAAGCGATACAGTGTTTTACGCGATTATTTTGCTATCGCTTGCATTGGGGATCTTGATGATTATCCCAATTGGCGGCGCAGATATGCCGGTAATTGTATCCATGCTTAACTCATATTCAGGTTGGGCCGCGGCAGGTATCGGCTTTACGCTACATAACAACCTATTGATTGTTACAGGCGCGCTTGTTGGTGCATCGGGTGCAATCCTTTCTTACATTATGTGTAAAGGCATGAACCGCTCATTCATGAATGTTATTCTCGGTGGCTTTGGCGGCGATGACGCAGCTGGCGGCGCAGGCGATTATTCAGATAGAACCGCCAAAATCGGCTCTGCTGACGACGCGGCATTCCTGATGAAAAATGCAAGCACTGTGATTATCGTACCAGGTTATGGTATGGCGGTTGCGCAGGCACAGCACGTTCTTCGTGAAATGGGTGATATTCTTAAGGCTGAAGGCGTGAACGTTAAATACGCAATTCACCCTGTAGCTGGCCGTATGCCAGGTCACATGAACGTTCTT
The DNA here is from genome assembly GCA_002690045.1 of Alphaproteobacteria bacterium. Taxonomy (GTDB): domain Bacteria; phylum Pseudomonadota; class Alphaproteobacteria; order Micavibrionales; family Micavibrionaceae; genus UBA2705. Next base: position 503,909 of record NZDE01000011.1, read on the forward strand.
TTGGCTGAAGCGAACGTGCCTTATGACGAAGTATTCGAGCTTGAAGACATTAACCGTGACTTCGCACAAGCTGATGTTGCTTATGTTATCGGCGCAAACGACATCACAAACCCTGCCGCCAAGAACGACAGCACATCACCAATTTATGGTATGCCGATTTTGGATGTTGAGAAAGCGAAGACTGTATTGTTCTCTAAACGCTCAATGGGTTCAGGCTATGCAGGCATCGACAACCCACTCTTCTTCGAAGACAACACATATATGTTGCTTGGCGATGCGAAAAAGATGACGGAAGAGATTGTCAAAGCGCTTGAAACGCTATAAAGAGTAAGTGTAAATATGGTAACCATATTGTCGCATATTATAATAGAAAGATAATAAACATATGCAAAACACCGCTGAGAAAACTGTATCTGTACCGAACATCCCTGACATTGAGGCGCGCTTCCTTGAACCAAAGAACTGGCGCTGGCATCAATTTAAGGTGAAGGATCAAATCGTGCGTTACGGTTCAGTTTTTCCACGCGATAAAATACCTGATGCCGTTGTCGTATGCCTTCCTGGCCTTGGTGAGTTTGCAGAAAAATATTTTGAACTTGCGCGCGACATGGTCAAATTAAACTTGGCGTTTTGGGTTATTGATTGGCCAATGCAGGGCAAATCTTCACGCCAACTCAACAACCCACACAAGCTTCATGCCGATAATTTCGACCTGTGCGTTGAAGCGATAGACCGCTTATGCATGGACTATATTAAGCCTTCAAGCGTACACCCTGACCGCGGGCGCATTCCAATGGTTATGCTTGGGCATTCTATGGGTGCAAATATTGGCTTGCGCTACCTACTTACCAAGCCTGAAACCTTTATGTGCGCAAGTTTTACTGCCCCCTTATTAGGCATCAAAGCATCGCAATTCCTGCCGCGCCCAATCGAAAGCGCCATTTCCAAACTATTCTGCCTTTTCAAGAAGAATTATGTGTGGGGCGGTACAGATTGGAATGATTTACTACGTGCTAACACAGGAAATGACATTCATTCCAGTGACCCTGAACGCGATAATATTCACCGTGCATGGCTGGTCTCTGACCCTGCGCTACGCACAAGCGCACCGACATTTGGTTGGGTTAAAGCCGCAATCGAATCGTATGGCATAATCAACAAGAAGAACAATTTAAAGCAGCTAGAGATACCTATACAAATCTTTACCGCTGGCGACGAACAATTGGTTAGCAACAGCGCCATTTTGCGTGCAAGCCGCTTGCTACCTAATGCCGAACATCATTTCATCCCAGACGCGAAGCATGAGATTTTGATGGAAAAGGATGAATATAGAAATCAGTTCTTAGGAAAGTTTGATAAATTTATTGACGAAAAAGTCAGACAAAACGATAATCGATTAACACTTTTTTAGATAAAAGCGCATAATCTGTTTATTGATTTTTAAAAGCCTTTAGGAGAGACCAATGGTCATTGATAGAAAGAACATTAACGAGCTAAGACTAAGTGACCGTATTTTGTTTGCTTTAGACCTTGCCCTTTATCAAAAAGACTTCAAAGTTGCCGAAGCTTTATCAAAAGCCCTTGAAATGTCAATGACTCGCAACACAGGCGGCGGCGCATTCGTTGAACGCCGCGACTATCCACCAGAGATCGAAGACGCGCTAGACCGTCTTATCGCGCTTAAAGCCGAAATGGAAGATTAATTTAAAACGCCCCTTAACAGGGCGTTTTTTTATGATCCCTACCCTTTGTAACAATAGGTAACATTACGTGATTTGTGCTTTACAGCATTACGCCCTATATTCGAAAATAGAAAATACTAATATAGAGCGGTAAAAACCAATGCGTGATCTGGATATAAATATACAAAACCTCGTGCTTCAACAGACGGTCGCTGACCATGTTGAAATTCATGGCACAGGCCTTCATTCAGGCGCAGAAACTATTTTACGCATTCATCCTGCAAAAATTGATAATGGCATCGTTTTCGTTCGTAAAGACGTAAGCGACCGCAACAACCTTATCCCTGCACTATGGGACCGCGTTGTTGATACACAGCTTTGTACGGTTATTGGCAACAAAGACGGCGTCACAGTCGGCACAATCGAACACATTATGGCGGCATTAAACGCGCTTGGCATTTCAAATGCGATGATTGAACTTGATGGCCCAGAAGTCCCAATCATGGACGGTAGCTCTCGCCCATTTATTGAGGCGATTGAGCGCGTGGGCGTACAGACGCAGGACGCACCATTAAAAGTCATAAAAATCCTTGAAGACATTGTTTATGAGGAAGATGATAAAGTTGTACGCTTAACGCCGGCTGACACAGCTGCCTTTGCGATTACAATTGACTTTGCCCATCAATCTATCGGGCGTCAAAGCTATGCCCTTACGCTAGACGATAACGCGTTTAGCAATGAAATCAGCGATGCGCGCACATTTGGCTTCGCGCATGAAGTTAATTATTTGCGCTCCCTTGGTCTATGCCTTGGCGGGTCACTTGAAAACGCTGTTGTTCTAGATGAAAACAAAATCCTTAACCCTGAAGGCCTACGTCACCAAGACGAATTTGCTCGTCACAAGCTGCTTGATGCTGTTGGTGACATCTTCCTTGCGGGTCACCGAATCATCGGCGCTTATGAAGGCTATAAAGCTGGTCACGCTGTGAACAACAAGGCACTTCATGCCCTTTTCGCAAATCCTGAAAAATGGACATTAACAACCATTACTCAGACTGCAGCAGCGGCAAAGACAGCGCTTGCCACAGCATAATCCCTACCGCAGCGCAAAATACATAATTTAAAACTAGACTTTTTCAGTGATTTTAGTTAGTTTATTAGCAACTTCATAATAAACATTTTAAAGTAACTGGGTTATTTCATGGTGAGTCTAGCTTTGCTAAAGGGCAGCGCCGCAGCGCATGCGCCAGAAGATTTTATCAAATCACTTAAATGCAACTATGCATTCGTTGCACGCAACGCACAACATATCGAGATTAATTACGATATGCTTGAAAGCTATGCGCGAAATCTGCCAAAAATGAATCCAGATGATGTTTTAGACAGCGCCCATCATTTTATTTCTGATAACGATGAATCCAATATCTCATTCATAATCGCACTCGATTCGATGAATTTTGGCAGCGGCTTTCAAGACCAGCTAAAGCGCGAAGGCTATGACCAACCAGAGGGCTTTTACTTTAAAGTTGCTGAAATTCTCAAAGCACATTACGAACAAAACGGCCCATTAACCGCTCAGGCCCTATCAACACTTTCAGCCGTTGATATTGCCAAACTTTTACAGCTTCCCGATATTTCCGTGAATCCTTACAGCTTCCGCCTAGCGTCAAGCTACAGCAGTTCTGTTAAAGAAGTTGGCGCATATATCCTAAGCCAGCATGGAGGGTCATTCTCAGCTTTTATCGAATCTTGCGCAGGGTCTTCAGAAAATTTCGTCTATGCGCTTAGCCGTTTAGCATCATATAACGACACATGCGCCTATCGCGGGCAGCGCGTGCCATTTTACAAGCGCGCGATAAGCTGCGCCGCTGACCTACAGGACATGTTCGACCATAAAGGCCAAGAACTATTTAACGATATTGACGTTCTCCCCTGCCTCGCGGATTGCGATATACCACATGTCCTGCGCGTTGATGGTATTTTAAAATATGATGAAGAGCTTAGCGAGATTGTCGATAATAAGGAACTGATCGAAGCGGGCTGTGCATATGAAATCGAACTACGTGCCTGCGCCGTTCACGCTGTTGAAATGATGGCGGCAAAATCAGGCCGCAGCGCGATTGAACTTGACCGAATCTTGTGGCACCGCGCCCAAGAAGAAGCATACAAAGTTCTAACGCCGCATCGCAGCGAAACCAAATTCTACTAATCAATACCCTATAGACCCAAATAAGCATTTAGATCATTTTAGGACAAGTTATATGGCGCGAAGCCTATATAGATAGGTGAGCGATATAAAACGCCGTAATAAAATAATCTAAATGCTTATTTTTCAGGGGATGAGCGCTTTATTTTTGCATATCCACTTTGCTAATACGCACCAAATTTCGTAGTGTTAAACGCGTAGCCAAACCGTATAGATAACAGGCAAAAGTAGATAATATGATTAAACAATTCGCATTACTTTCACTCGCGCTTTGCATGCTGACTTTAGGGGCATGTAGTTCTGATGAAAAAGTCAAAGCAGACGCTGAAACAAACCAGAGCGCTGTTGAACTGTATAATACTGGCTTAAAAGCCATGAAAGAAAAAAACTACCGCCTTGCTATTACAAGTTTTGAAGATGTCGAACGCAAATTCCCGTATTCTGAATATGCAACAGACGCGCAGCTTCTTGCCGGCAAAGCCGCTTATGAAGGCGACTTCTTTGATGATGCGATTATCGCTTTAGATCGTTTTATTGAACTGCACCCAGGTAATGACCAAATTGATTACGCCTATTACCTTCAGGCACTATGTTATTACGAACAAATTTCAGATGTCCGCCGCGACCAAAAAGCCACGCATGAAGCATTAAACGCGCTCGACACTCTCATTAAACGTTTCCCGAACAGCCAATACACACGTGACGCACAGTTAAAACGTGACCTTACGCTTGACCATTTGGCTGGTAAAGAAATGGAAATTGGCCGTTATTACTTAACGCGCGGCCATGTTAGCGCGTCTATCTCACGTTTTTTAAATGTCGTGCGCAGCTATCAAACAACCACACATGTACCAGAAGCTTTACACCGCTTGGTTGAAGCTTATTTGAGCCTTGGTATTGAAGATGAAGCTTTGCGTATTGCCAGCATTTTGGCACATAACTATCCGGGTAATAAATGGTATGAACAAACATACAAATTGTTAAACCCTGCATTGCGCGCCGAATTAAACAGTGAACGCTCATGGTTTGATCGTACTGTTGAATCGCTCCTTGCGCCAGAATAATGTAGTGAGGCGCGATGTTACGGGCTTTGCACATTGAAAATATCGTTTTAATTGAAAAGCTCACCATCAGCTTTAACGACGGGCTATGCGCGCTTACTGGTGAAACAGGCGCAGGTAAATCTATCCTTCTTGATTCCCTTGGCCTTGCGATTGGCAACCGCGCCGACCTCGGCCTCATACGTAGCGGCGCAGAAAAAGGGCAAGTTATTGCTGAATTTGAACTACCTAAAAATCATATCGTTTGGCAGAGATTAGATGACCTAGACATCAGCCATGAATATGACCTAACCATCCGCCGCACACTGAATAAGGATGGGCGGTCAAAAATTTATATCAATGATCTGCCTAGCAGCTTGAACGCCCTTAAACAAATCGGGCCGCTTTTGGCTGAAATACATGGTCAATTTGATACGCATGGTTTATTCGACCCGGCCACACATATTGATTACCTCGACCATTATGCTGGTCTGATTGATATGCGCGGAGACGTAAGCCGCGCCTTTAAAAAATGGAAATCGACTAAGAAAGCCTTAGAAGAAAAAGAAGCTGAATTTGCCCGCGCGCGTGAGGAAGAAGAGTATTTAACCGCCTGCCGAGATGAGCTTGAAAAGCTCGCCCCCGAAACAGGCGAAGAGGCCGCCTTAACCGCCAAGCGTAACCATTTAAAAAACACCGCAGCCATGGTTGATTATGTCAGCACGGCGCAAGATCATTTAAGCGGCGATAAAGGCACAGAAGCGCAGCTACGCAGCGCCATGCGTGCCATTGAACGCCTTGGTGAGAAAGACCCAAGCCGCGCCCCCGCATTACTTGAAACGCTCGATAATGCCTATGCGATGATTGAAGATGTCAGCGGCGAACTTAACGACATCATGCATGATTTATATGAGCCTGACGTTTCCGTAGAATCCGTTGATGAACGCTTCTTTGCCTTAAAAGCGGCCGCGCGCAAGCACCAATGCATGGTCGATGACTTGCCCGCTTTTCTTGAAAAAATCAATGCGCAGCTTGACGGCATTACACAGCAAGGCGACGTGTTAAGCGCGCTACAAAAAGAACTGATACAAAACGAAGCGTATTATTTAAAGGCCGCGCGCGAATTGAGCAGCAAACGCAAAGCTGCCGCCGAGAATATGGCCGCTGATATTGCCAAAGAACTTACCCCATTAAAGTTGGGCCGCGCACAGTTCATTGTTCATTTTGAAGATGATGAACAATGGAGCGCGCAGGGCATAGACATGCTCAGCTTCCGCGTTTCCACCAACCCCGGCATGGATGCAGGGCCATTAAACAAGGTTGCCTCAGGCGGTGAACTTGCGCGCATGATGCTCGCCATTAAAGTTATTCTGGCGAAGACAAGCCCAGTAGAAACATTGATCTTTGATGAAGTTGATACCGGCATTGGCGGCGCAACGGCAGAGGCTGTTGGTGATCGCCTCGCCCGAGTCGGCGATGATAAACAAGTCTTAGTCGTCACACATTCACCGCAAGTTGCGGCCTGCGCCAATATGCATTTACATGTCAAAAAATTCGTCAGTGATGACAATTTAACGCGCACGAGCATAACCATTCTTAACCAAAATGACCGTTTAGAAGAAATCGCCCGCATGCTTGCCGGCGCCGAAATAACATCCGAAGCCCGCGCCGCGGCCAATAAGCTGTTAGAACGTCACGCAGCGTAAATAAAGTAATAAGGTAGTATAAATGAACAATAGTCCGGTTGATGATATGTTTGGCGGCTTTCACGATGCTAAAGATCGTCATAAATTTTTAAGCGCCGAAATCACAAAACATGACCATGCTTATTATAATGACGATGCGCCGCTTGTTGACGATGCCGCTTATGATGCACTACGGGCAGAGCTTTTAGCGCTTGAAAAAGACTATCCTGAACTGGCCGATAAAAATAGCCCCACGCAAAAAGTCGGCGCAGCGCCAAAATCTGGCTTTCAAAAGGTTAAGCACAACGTGCCTATGCTCTCCCTCGGCAACGCGTTTAGTGAAGATGATGTCAGCGAATTTATAAAACGTATTCAGCGCTTCTTAAACTTGGGCGAAGGTGACAAAATTGACATTGTAGCCGAGCCAAAAATTGATGGGCTTTCCTGTGCCTTGCGATATGAAAGTGGCAAACTTGTGCAGGCCGCCACGCGTGGTGATGGAGAAATTGGTGAAGACATTACCGCCAATGTGCGCAGCATTATTGATGTGCCTGAAACACTCCCCGCCCCCTGCCCCGATGTGCTGGAAGTGCGAGGGGAAATATATATTCGCAAGGATGATTTTGCGGCGCTGAATAAAGCGCAGGAAGAAAAAGGCCAAAAGATTTTTGCTAACCCGCGTAACGCCGCAGCAGGCAGTGTGCGCCAACTTGACCCGACTATATCAGCCGCTCGTCCTTTGCGTTTTTATGCTTACGCGCTTGGTGAAACATCTGCCCCGCTATCAGATACACAGGACGGCATTCGCCGCGCCCTTAAAGATAAAGGTTTTAGTCTGCCTAAACCTTACGGCGTATTTGATAATTCCAAGGCGATTATGGCGCATTATGATGCGGTCAGCACTGGTCGCGCCCAGATGGATTATGATATTGATGGCATTGTCTACAAAGTAAACCGCCTTGATTTACAAGAGCGCCTTGGCTTCGTTGCGCGTGCGCCACGCTGGGCGATTGCGCATAAATTCCCCGCGGAACAAGCCATCACCACCATCGAATCTATTGATATTCAAGTCGGACGTACGGGCAGCTTAACGCCTGTTGCCCGCCTAACGCCAATTACCGTTGGTGGCGTGGTCGTATCCAATGCGACGCTTCATAACGAAGATGAAATTAAACGCAAAGACATTCGCGTTGGGGACCATGTGGTTGTTCAGCGCGCCGGTGATGTTATTCCGCAAATTGTGAAATCCTTTCCTGACAAGCGTGATGATGATTCGGCGGAATATAGCTTCCCTACCACCTGTCCCGTATGTGGGGCGCATGCTGTGCGCGAAGAAGGCGAAGCCGCACGGCGCTGCACAGGCGGCCTCACTTGCAAAGCGCAAGTGATTGAGCGCCTAAAACATTTTGTCAGTAAAAATGCCTATGATATAGATGGTTTGGGCGAAAAAATCGTTCTGCAATTCTTTGAGGACGGGCTTATCAAAGACCCTGCAGATATATTTACCCTCGAAGAGCAAGATAAAGGCAGCCTTACGCCGCTGCGTAACCGCGAAGGTTGGGGCAGCACATCCGCCAATAAATTATTTGATGCGATACGTAGCAAGACCTCTATAGAACTTCCCCGCTTCATCTATGCGCTTGGTATACGTCAGGTTGGGCAAGCCACTGCAAAAATGCTTGCCGCCAATTATGGCAGCTATAGCGCATGGCGCAGCGCGATGCTTGCCGCAGCGGATATAGAGAGCGATGCCTATCAAGAGCTTATCAATATTGATGGTATCGGCGCATTAATGACGCAAGACCTCATCGAATTTTTCAAGGAATCACACAACCTCACCTTCCTTGATAAGCTGACCCAATATGTCACGCCGCAAGATTACGCCGCACCACAAAGCCAAGACAGTCCCGTTAGCGGTAAAGTCGTGGTCTTTACTGGCACGCTCGAAAAATTCTCCCGCAGCGAGGCCAAAGCCAAGGCCGAATCCCTCGGCGCAAAGGTCACAGGTTCAGTATCCAAGAAAACCGATTACCTTGTCGCAGGCGCAGATGCGGGGTCAAAGCTGAAAAAAGCGCAAGAAGCGGGCGTAAAAGTGTTGAGTGAAGATGAGTGGTTGGCCTTGATTAAGTAAGACCTCCCCTAGATTCGGATAGATCTTGAACAATGGCAACCATCTAAGATCCCTCAACTATACTCGGGCATGACAGTTTATTTCCATTCATAAAAAAAGCGGCTTATTCAGCCGCTTTTCTTTTTATCTTAGTTTGCTTGGCGTCTTAGGAACGCTGGGATGTCTAGTTCATCTTCTGCGTTCTTGGTCGCTGGAGCTGATGGGGAATCAATGTTTAACTGCCCTTGTTTTGCCACTGGCGCTGAAGAGACATCGTCTTTAATGCCAACAACGTCTGCCTCTTCATCGCGCAGAACGCCTGTGATGCGTTCAAATAGTGATGGAGAGCGTTTCTTCATGTGTGACGCTTGCTTATGTGCCGCAGGTACTGGTGGGCGAAGCGTTAAGCTTGAGCCCGTAGATGCTGCGTTCATGACGTCTTCCTGCACATGGCCTTCTTGGACGTTATCCAGTTTTGGGCCATAGTTTTGCTGCTGTTGCTGTGGCTGTGCTTCGGCAACAGCAGGCGCGGCTGATGTTTGCATTGTTTGCTGAACATAGCTATATGCCCCGCCTTGCTCACGTTCTTGCTGTGACACTTGCATTGGCGCAGGTGGAATAAATGTGTCCCCCATGCGCGTTGCTTGTGGCATAGCGTTTTGTGGCTCGTTTGTAGATGGCGTAGATGCTTGAGACGTATAGCGCGGCGCTGTTTGGTCAAAAATATCTGTTTGGCGCGGCGCCATAACTGCAGCAGGGTTATATGCCTGACGGCTGTTTACTGGGGCAGCGGGCTGTTGCTGCTGAGCTGGCTCAGACGTTTCCGCAACTTCTTGCTGCTGTGTGCTCACAGCCATTGTCTCATTTTCTTTTTTTGCTTCTGTTGACGGCGTTACCGGCTGCGCACGACCTGCGTTGCTGAGGCCTTTTCCGCCGCCAATGACGCGTGATGTTTGTACACCATCAATACCTGTCGCAACGACAGATACGCGCATCATACCATCAAGCGATTCATCAAATGTTGAACCGAAGATGATATTTGCATTTGAATCCACTTCTTCACGAATGCGGTTACATGCTTCGTCCGCTTCGTAAAGGGTCATGTCCATGCCGCCTGTTACGTTAATAATAACGCCACGTGCGCCTTTCATGGAAATGTCATCAAGTAGTGGGTTGTTGATCGCCGCTTCAGCAGCCTCAATTGCGCGGCGCTCACCTTGTGATTCGCCTGTCCCCATCATTGCCTTACCCATTTCGTGCATTACGCTGCGGATGTCAGCGAAATCAAGGTTAATCAAACCTGGGCGCACCATTAGGTCTGTCACGCCACGAACGCCTGACTGCAATACGCCATCAGCCATTTTGAACGCTTCAGCAAATGTTGTTTTTTCATTCGCAATGCGGAATAGGTTTTGGTTTGGAATAACGATAAGTGTATCGACATATTCCTGCATTTCTTCGATGCCTTCTTCAGCCATTTTCATGCGAAGCGTGCCTTCAAAGTGGAAAGGCTTTGTTACAACACCGACCGTGAGGATGCCTTGGTCACGTGCTGCTTTCGCGATTACTGGCGCGGCGCCTGTACCTGTACCGCCGCCCATACCTGCTGTAACGAAGACCATGTTTGCGCCATCAAGATAGCCCATAACGTCTTCAAGTGATTCTTCAGCAGCAGCTTTACCAACAGAAGGATTGGCACCTGCGCCAAGGCCGCCTGTCACTGTACGGCCAAGCTGAATAACATGTTCAGCGGCTGAACCTGCAAGCGCCTGCGAATCTGTATTACAAACCACAAAATCAACCCCATCAAGATTAGAGTTAATCATGTTGTTCACAGCATTACCACCTGCGCCGCCGACACCGACAACTTTGATTTTTGGCGAAAGCTCTGTTTGTTTTTCGTTTTGTATTCTTACATTGATCATGCGGGCATCCTCCGTAGCACGATTTATACACATGGTTGCTTACACTTACACCACAAACAACCATTTATTTTTTACACAGTGCGACCTTCGTTATGCACAAACTTATCCACATGATGCGTTTTGGCTGCGCAAACTAAAAATCCATAATTTTAACCTAATAGCAAACAAGGGAACCCCTGTTCTTTATTGGCGTGATTCGTGAATCACATTTACATTTTACAATCTGTGAATCAGGTGGGGCAAGAGGTTGGAGGCTTTGTTCTGTGGATAAGTGGATAACCTTATCCACTTTATTCACATAGAGCTTTTTAAATGCAAGACAAGCCTATCCATTTTGGATTTTGGTGTATTTAGACCAAGTCAGACTGCACGCCGCGTATGAAAATACGCAAGTAAAGCCTGACGCCGGTAAAAATGCACCAAAATCCAAAATTACCAGTTTTCTTGGAGCCAGAGTTTTGTCTTCTGCCACAACGAACGTGTATCGCCGCGCTCCATAATTTCTGCAGGCATTTCATTTGCATGACTACCCAGATACGGGAATAGTCCTGCAACCGTTGCAAAAGCCGGTGTGTTTAATTCTTTCGGCAGCGCCTGAATACCAATCGGCTTACCTAGGCGTACCTGTTTATCGAGCACATAATTAGCAAGGTCGCGACAACCTGGCATTTGCGATGCGCCGCCAACCAAGACAACGCGGCGGCCAATAGCTTCGGTGACGCCATTATCAGCGAGCTTCGCGCGGAGCTGCTCAAAAATTTCTTCCATGCGTGGCTGAATGATCCCGACTAAAACAGAGCGAGGAACATGATTGGCATGCATTTCATTGTCATCCCCCATTTGCATGACTTCGATCATATCATGCGTATCGGATGATGACGCCATCGCGTTACCGTATAATGTTTTAAGGCGCTCCGCTTCGGCGAAGCTTGTCGTTAGCCCCTGTGCGATATCATTCGTGACATGTGCGCCGCCCATCGGCACATAATCAGTCAGCAACATGCGCCCCGCCTGAAAAACGCTAAAGCTTGTTACGCCTGCGCCCATATCAATCAGTATAGAGCCCAAATCTTTTTCATCATCAACAAGACATGAAAGGCCACTCGCATAAGAATCAACACAAAGCGCAGATATATCCAAATGCGAACGTTTTACACTTTGCGCCAAATTACGAATCCCTGACGGGTTACCCATGACCATGTGAATGTTCATATTTAGCTCTTCACCATTCATGCCAATAGGGTCACTAATCCCGCCATTACCATCTAACCAGAACGCCGCGGGAATAGTATGTATAAGTTCGGCATCTTGCGTATCAAGCACTGAACGCTGCGCCTTAACAAGGCCGCGATTAATATCCTTACGGCTTACGCCGCCTGCACTAACGTCAACGGTCGCTTCGATAAAAGATGAATAGCAGTGACATGCAGACACACTAACAACAACATCACGGAGTGGATAGCCTTTGAGACGGTCGGCCGCCGCATTCTCCGCCACGTGCACGGCTTCGCGCACAGCATTTTCAGCGGCCGCCAAATCAATAACCGTGCCGTTTTTAATGCCTTCTGATGCGCGGTAACCATGACCAACTATTTCAATATGGCCAAATTCATCTTGTACCTGCCCCAATAGGCACACAATTTTGCTCGAGCCAATATCAATGGCGGCGACGGCAGAGCCTTTATTCAAAAATGTCTTTTGCTTCATGAGTCCAGTATACGCGTTATCGTTAGTAATAGTTTTCTTGTTCATCAGATCGGGCTGCCCTTCCCTGATACAAAGCTATATTGCTTTTGTGCTGTGCCGGGGTAGGCCTCAATAATCAGACGATCATCTTGGCGAAGATCAACATTCTTAATAGTTTTGTCCAAAATGCCGTCTTCCTGATGTGTTTTTAGCAGGCGCTGAAGCGCAAGGCCAATATTATCTTCAGGAAGATTCACAGTGATTTTATTTTTAAGGTGTAAATCCCAGCGACGCTTGCCGATTAATGTTGCTTGGTCAATACGCTCAGCAACTTCTGGCACAGCAGATAAATAAGACTGCAATACATCTAAATGCACAGGTGCGTCTTTACCATTCAAAATCAATAAGTCTTCAAAGCGGTCAACATTCTGCGTGGTTATTTGATAGCCCGTGCGGTCAACAACCATTAAACGCCCCTCGTTCAACCATAAGGCTGCAGGCTTACGCTCAACAATATTGATATGCACGCTGTCAGGGAATACACGCTTAACAGCAATGGATTCAATCCATGATATATCCGCAAGTGCAATGCGGATCTTATGCGGATCAACTGCAAAAAGTGGCATGCCTTTCTCTGCATTAATTAACGCCATAAGCAATGATGCATCGGTATTTTCACGCCCTTCAACATATATATTATTCAGGCGGAATCCAGCCTTAGCGCTGGCTTCGTAAAATTCCTGTATTGCGAAGTTTTGTGTTTTTTGTACGCCGCCGCTTAACACGAACCATGCGCCGAGCCATAGAACAAAGAGCATGGCGGCAAAACGAAGACCAACACGCTTAAATAAAACCAAGGCCGTACTTAGCCAGCGATTTGACTGGCGGCTTGACTTTGCGATGGACGATCGTGTTTTTGTTTGTCGTAGCATAGAGCGTCTTCAATTAAATGTGTGCAGAGTTCTGCAAATGATGAACCGTTATAGATGACCTGAGATGGCCCGATAGATTCAGCCGTCAAACCCGGCTGCGTGTTGATTTCTAATAAGTATACCCCATCTACGCCCTGCTTGTCATCATATCTAAAGTCACAGCGTGCAATTCCGCGGCAACCAAGTTTAGCGTAGAGCTTTTCAGCATCTGCCATAGCGCGGGCATAAACATCTTTAGGAACACTTGCAGGGAGCTCATAGACCGTGTCGGTATCAACATATTTAGCCTGATAATCAAAGAAATCCTGCTTAGAGATAATCTTTGTTACGCCCTGCGCTTTACCATCCAACACCGCGACAGTTAATTCTTCACCCGGAATGAATGTTTCAATCATCACTTTATCTTCAAACGGCCATTCCGCCTGAATTTTTGGCAGCATATTTTTGCCATTTGCGCCAATCATATAGATGCCGACGCTAGAGCCTTCATCCTTTGGCTTAATAACAAAGGGCGGTTTGATTGTTTGCTGCGTTGTAATTTCAGCCTTGCTGCAAATCAATTCATCAGCGACATTAATGCCGATGCCGCGAGCAATTGCTTTGGTCATTGGTTTATCCATCGCAATGGCGGATGCTTGCACACCTGAATGGGTGTACGGAATATTCAGCAATTCCAAAATCGCCTGAATTGTGCCGTCTTCGCCGCCTTTACCATACAGGTTATTAAAGACTACATCTGGCTTAATATTTTCAAGTTCAACCATTAATTTTGACAGGCTTTCACGCACATCAACAACATGCACATCAAATCCTGCCTCGATCAGCGCAGCTTCTACAGCCTTCCCCTTGGTCAAGGACACCATACGTTCCACCGACCAACCGCCGAGCAGCAAAGCAACTTTAATTTGGGCGTTTTTTTGCTTATCCATTGCGAATAATCTCCATAGTTCTTTTTAACTATAGAATATCAAGACATACGGAAGCAAAGATGATCTGATTAATCAATCCAGTTATCCAGAGGGGCTTGTCCTTCGGCATAGCGGCCTTGGCGGCGTATTTCCCAGCGGAGTTTAAGTCCGAATTTTTCAAATACGCGGCGGCGCATTTCTTCGCCAAGGCATTCAAGGTCAAATGCAGTTGCAGTGCCTGTGTTAATCATAAAGTTGCAGTGCTTTTCTGGCATTTGCGCGCCACCAATCTTATGACCACGCCCGCCAACTGCGTCAATCAATCTCCATGCGCCCCAATCGGTTGCCAAGCCTGCCGATTCTAGTTCTTCAGCAGAAGGGTTAGCGAAGGTTGAACCGCCAGTTTTTTCTTTAATCGGCTGGGAGTTTTCACGCTTTTGTTTAATCTCGGCGATCTCAGCCCTTAAATCATCCGGCGCGGCGGCATGACCTTTAAAAAGCGCCTCCACGAATAACAGCTCTTGCCCTGGTGCGGAGTGGCGGTAGCTGTAATGCATATCATCAACGGATAGCGTAAGCAGATCACCTTGGCGATCTAATGCTTTTAAGCTTTCAAGTGTGTTCACAACTTCACGGCCATAAGCGCCCGCATTCATTTTCAATGCACCGCCAACTGTCCCCGGAATCCCGCTTAAGAACGACAAACCGCCAATCCCGGCCTGCGCCGCCTTGTTCGCGACATTCATATCAAGCGCCAAAGCGCCACAGCGTACATAGCCGCCGTCTTCGATTTCTATTGTGTTGAAGGCGCGGCCGAGCTTAACCGTCACACCCTCTAATCCGCCATCACGGAATATTGTATTTGAACCAACGCCAAATATATGAAGCGGCGCGACAGCGTCATAGCCCGCAAGGAAAGTTTGCAAATCTGCCACATCATCAGGACACACCATCACATCAGCTGTGCCGCCCGTTTTAAACCACCCCTTTGCACCGAGCGCAGCATCAAAACGGTAGCTGCCACGAATATCAGGTAGATTTGATTGGTCTGTGCTTACGGCTAGTTCACTCATGCGACGCTCTTTTCCTTTGTGCCAAGCGCTGCTGCAAGCTCCTCTGGCAATGCATTTGCCCATTTTGTGATGCTGCCTGCGCCTAGGCAAACAACCAAGTCATTTGGTTTTGCGTGCGTAGCAATCATCGTGGCTAGCTGATCTTCATGCGGCAAGGCCATGACATTGCGGTGTCCATGTGCATTAATGCCCGTAACAAAGCTGTGCTGATCCACCCCATCAATTGGCGCTTCACCTGCAGCAAAGATATCCGCGACAAGAACCATTTCCGCATCGTGGAAACATTTGCAAAAATCATCAAACAAATCACGTAAGCGTGAAAAACGGTGCGGCTGAACTACTGCAATGACTTTGCCATCTGTACCTTCCACCACTTGACGCGCCGCTTTAAGTACGGCCTTAATTTCAACAGGATGATGGCCATAATCATCAATGATGGCAATACCATTCACTTCACCTGTTTTGGTAAAGCGGCGCTTAACGCCCGTAAAGCCCGCCAAAGCTTGGCGCATATCTTCTGCGTCAAGTTCCAACTCATAACCAATTGCGAAAGCGGCAAGCGCGTTTTGCAAGTTATGCTGCCCTGGCATCGGCAAGAAAACATTTTCCAAGACAACATCTTCTTCTGTTTCCTTGATCCATGCCGAAAAAACAATATTACAGTAGCTACCCTCAGCCACTGTGCGGATATTTTCAGCGCGAATATCGGCCTGCGGGTTAAAACCGTATGTCAGAATGCGGCGGTCAGTTGTCGCTGCGTGGAGAGATTGCACTTCTGGATGATCAAGGCACAGCACCGCAAAACCATAAAAAGGAATATTTTCAATAAAGCGTGAGAAAGCCTTACGCATATTGGTAAAGTCGCCGTAATGCTCCATATGTTCTGGATCAATATTTGTGACCACAGCAATTTGCGCAGGAAGGCGCGTGAAAGACCCATCGCTTTCGTCAGCCTCAACAACCATCCACTCACCCTGCCCGATACGCGCATTTGTGCCGTATGAATTAACGATACCGCCATTTATGACTGTTGGGTCCATGCCGCATTTTTCAAGTAATGTGCCGACTAATGACGTCGTTGTGGTTTTGCCATGCGTCCCACCAATTGCAATGGATGATTTAAAACGCATAAGTTCAGCCAGCATATCGGCGCGGCGAACGACAGGGATTTTGTGGGCGCGCGCTTCCATTAATTCTGGGTTATCGTTTTTAACAGCTGAGGAGATAATCACGGCTGACGGGCGGCTTTCCCCAACATAAATGTTTTGCGGGTCATGGCCGATATGCACAACCATGCCTTTTGCGCGCAAACGTTCAACATTCGGGTTAAGCGCAATATCAGAGCCCTGCACCGCATAGCCCATAGAATGCAAAGTTTCAGCAATGCCAGACATACCAATGCCGCCAATGCCAATAAAATGTAATGTCCCGATATTTTGAATACTATCTAAGCGCATATCTTCACCATTTTCCGTTAGACGCTAATGTATAAAGAAAAGCCCACGAAAAATAAAGTTTTTAATGCTTCCAATGCAGGATCAATCCCAGCCACGCGCCAATGCAACGACTAAATTGCCTAAACGGCGGCCTGCATCTGGCTTAGCACAGCTTTGCGCCGCTTCGGCAGCTTTAAACAAGGCCTGCGGACTTTGTAGGAATGTTTCAAGGCGCGCGCCAAGGGCATCGGCTGTAAATCCGCTTTCGACCATAACCCATGCACCACCTTTATTCGCAACGGCTTCCGCATTGATTTTTTGCTGCTGATCGGCATGGTGCGGATAAGGCACATAAATCGCTGGGCGGCCTGCGGTTGACACTTCAGACACCGTACTTGCACCGGCGCGCGCAATAATCAAATGCGCCTTTTGCAATTGTTCAGACACATTGTTAAAGAAAACAGATACATCCGCGCCAATCTCTGCCGCTTTGTATTTTTCTTTTAAATTTTCACGGTCTTCTTCACGGCATTGCTGCACAACATTAATGCGTTTGCGGTATTGTTCAGGTAACGCCGCCAACGCATCTGGCACAACTTTAGACAATACCGTTGCGCCCAAAGACCCGCCCATGACAAATATATTAAATGCACCATCTGGCTGAATGTCTGGATAAGGCTCTGTAAACAAATCCGCCACGCCTTTACGGACAGGATTACCTGTAACAACGGCGCGTAATTTATCATCCTTATCAAGGCCGATTGAATCTTCGTGCGACAATGCAATGCGTTCAGCGCGCGGCGCAAGGAAGACATTCGCTTTCCCCAATATCGCGTTTTGTTCGTGAATAATTGTTGGGATTTTCTGGCGCTGCGCGGCGAGCACGGCAGGCACTGATGGATAACCACCAAAACCAATGACAACTTCTGGCTTTAAATCTGCAATCAATTTTTTAGCCTGCACATAGCCAAGCGCCATAGAAAATGCGCCTTTGATTTTAGAGAGTAAACCGCCGCTCCATGCGCTCGATTTAAGTACATGCACATCAACACCAACGAAAGAATCTTTATATTTTAAGGCGCGCAAATCGGTCGCAAGGGCAACATCAAAGCCACGCGATTTTAGGTCTTCCGCCAAAGCTGCGGCGGGAAAAATATGTCCGCCTGTTCCACCAGCACTCAATAAAATCATTTTATGATCCTTTACGCCACGCCGTTAAACCTTTTTTGGCGACAGATTGTTTCGGCTCACGGCGCGTCAATGCCAAAACAACCCCCATTGATAATGACATCGCCAATAGTGACGAGCCACCATAACTTAAAAACGGTAATGTCATACCCTTAGCTGGTAAAACCCCCAAGGATGACCCCATATGGATCATAGCCTGCAAAGCAAACATTGCGAGAATACCGCTTACGCATATAATCGAAAACAGGTTTTCACATTCCTGTAAATTTTTCAATGCACGGATAAGAATAAAGATATACAGGCCGATCACAAGGAAAATAAATATCAGACCAAATTCTTCTGCGCCAACGGAGAAAATGAAGTCCGCATGGCTATCAGGGATTTCCAACTTAACATCTCCTTGCCCTGGCCCCTTACCGAACAGGCCGCCGCTTCTGAACGCTTCCAAGGATTTATCAACTTGGTAACTATCGCCGCTTTCTGGCGCGAGAAAACGGTCAATACGGCTGCGCACATGCGGGAAGAAACTGTAAGCCCCCGCCACCATAACTGCGCCAACTGGTAACAATGCCAATACATAACGTAGCGATAGGCCGACAACCACGACCATAGCCGCAAGCATAACGGTAAGCACAAAGCTCATCCCGAAATCAGGCTGAATGAGGAATAAGAAAAGCGTCAGCATATAAATTCCCGCGACATATTGCGGGCCTTTAAAGCGGGGGTCTTCCTTCCACCGCGCGAGTAACCACGCCGCGACCACAGCAAAAGCTGGCTTTGCAAATTCACTTGGCTGCAAAGAAAATCCTGGCAGAGAAATCCAACGTTGCGCCCCTTTAATTTCAAGCCCAACAAAAGGCAGAACAATTAGCGCCAAGATTACCCCGACAAAGAACAGACTGCCAAGGCGCCAAACCATGCGCGGCGAGCAAAGGGACACCATAAACATCAAGCCGACGGATGGCACAAGATAAACAAGGTGCTTAATAATAAAATGCATGTCAGGTAGATTAATACGCATAGCCACTGCCGTACCCGCCGCAGTCACCAGAATAACGCCAACAACCATTAACGCCAGAATACCTAGCAGCAGGACATGATCCACCGTCCACCACCAACGGCCGATGAGGGATTGGTCTGTACGCTCTGGCAGTAAACTCATTTAGACATCATCCTCCAGCGCATTAACAAGAGCTTCAAAATGATCGCCCCGCGCTTCAAAAGATGTAAATTGGTCAAAAGACGCGCAAGCTGGTGATAATAAAACTGTTCCCGCCCCGCCAGGTGCGCCACGGCGGTTTTGCGCCATTTGGTGCGCTTGCGCAACGGCAATATCGACCGTGTGTGAAATATCATATTCAATATTATTGAGCTGCATCCATTTTGCAAAATCATCAACAGATTCGCCAATCAAGAATGCGTGACGAATACGATCGGCATAATCGTCGAGCCCATCTAGGCCGCCTTCTTTGGGCTGTCCACCGACAATCCAGTATACGTTTTTCATACTTGCCAAGGCACGCGCAGAGGCATTCGCATTGGTTGCTTTGCTGTCATTAATGTAAGGCACACCATTAATTGTCCGCACCAAAAACTGACGGTGATTTAAACCGCCAAATTTGTTATAGGCTTTTTCAAAGCTTTTCGCATCCATATCAAAACCGTAATGCAGCGCGGCATATGCTGCAGCTGCGTTTTGATGGTTATGCGCGCCCTGCATACGATTATTTTTGTTAAGGTCGATCGTCATTTCAGCGCGATTATCCGTCAATATACCGCCGCGCACAGTAATATCCGCTGCACGGTCAGACATTGCGGCCACCGTTACCACTTGCCAATTTTCTAGCGCGCGGATTTCATCAGCTATTTTGACCGTATGTTCATCATCAATGCAAATAACGGCGATAGACTGCACGCCATCTGCCGTAGAGGCAAAAATTTGTTTCTTTGCTGCGATATAGCCATCCAGACCACCGTGGCGCGATAAATGATCTGGCGTGATGTTTAGCAAAACAGAAACTTGCGGTTTTAAGGACGGCGTTAATTCCAGTTGATAAGATGATAGCTCAAGCACGTATGCACCATCTTTTTTCGGACGCTTTAAATCCATGACTGGCACACCGATATTACCGCCAATTTGCGTGTCGCGCTGCGTTGAAAGAATATGCCCGATCAAAGCCGTTGTCGTTGACTTACCATTTGTACCAGTAATAGCCACAAGCGGCGTTTCAGGGTCACACTGGCGCAGAACTTCAATATCACTGATAACTGGAATATCCTTGTGTAGCGCGCGTTCAACAATCGGATGCGGCTGTGGGTATTTGTGCGGAATACCAGGCGATAACACCAAGGCCTCTAAACCCTTAAAATCGCCATCATTTTCAAAATCACATAACTCTAGACGTGCACGTTTTGCCGCTTCACGCGCTTCTTCATGATCATCCCAGACAAGAACATCAATTTTGGCTTTCTTTAAGGCACGTGCTGTCGCAAGGCCAGTACGCCCTAAACCAAGCACCGCATATTTTTTACCTTCTAAATTTGCTAATAAACTGCTCATTAAGCCTCAATAACTTATTTAGTTTCACAAGACAGCGCATCAATCTGCTCTGTTTGTTGTTGATAGCCAACAAAAGATACTGTCATTCCCATACCCTGCGGGTCTGTAAACGTAACCTGCTTGCCTTCCCATTCAGGGTGCGTTTTTAAAGTATTTTTCAAAACTTTTTGATGCTGATTAACTGTATCCATATTGTCGCAGTAACAAACGTCTTCTTGCTGTCCCGCCAACATACATTTTGAAATTGTGCTTAGCATTTTACTTGTTTTGAAACTCAACTGTATGATGTCATCAACATCAAACGCTTTTGCAACCTCAACCCTTTCAGGTGTAGACATATCTGCCGCTTCATCTGCATATGCAGGCATAGAAAACAATATAAAAAGTAACGCAGTAATCATTAAATATCGCATAAAAGCTCCTTCACTGTGCAGCGCCTTTTTAACGCAGCTTCAAAGTTGCCAAACCCAATATGGCCAAGATGACCGATATAATCCAGAAACGTATAACAACGGTTGGCTCCGACCAACCTTTTTTCTCAAAATGATGATGAATGGGCGCCATGCGGAAAACCCGCTTACCCGTCAATTTAAATGACGCGACTTGAATAATCACAGATAATGTTTCCATGACAAACAAGCCACCAACGATTGCCAAAACAAGTTCTGATTTCACTAAAACAGCTATCGCGCCAAGCACGCCGCCTAATGAAAGTGAGCCTGTATCTCCCATAAAGATCATCGCAGGCGGGGCGTTATACCACAAAAAGCCCATCGCGCCACCAATAATCGCGCCGCAAAGTATGGCGAGTTCCCCTGCGCCCGGTACGTATGAAATTTGTAAATATTCAGAGAAATCAACGCGGCCAGTGAGATAGGCAATAAAGCCAAAACACGCTGCGGCAATCGCCACAGGAACGATTGCCAAGCCATCTAAACCGTCCGTCAAATTCACCGCATTCGATGCACCGACCATAACAAGCATCGCCCATGGAATAAAGAACCACCATAGGTCAATATATGTATTTTTCAAAAATGGAATCGCCACGCCCGTGGCTATATCACTTGGCAGAACCAAACATGCGGCCACAGCCGCTGCGCCACTAATAACAAACTGCCCAAGCAGCTTAATACGCCCCGGCAAGCCTGCCGTATTGCGTTTCGTCAATTTCAGGTAATCATCACCAAAACCAATTAGGCCGTAACCGACAAGAACTAAAAGCGCGATCCAGATATAAGGATTAAAGAAATCCGCCCAGAGCAAAGTGCTGACCGTCACGGAAATCAAGATCATCAAGCCACCCATTGTTGGTGTGCCTGCTTTTTTAAAATGCGTTTCTGGCCCTTCTTTACGGATAGGCTGGCCTTCTTTTTGTTTAGCTTTTAGCCATGCAATGAATGACGGCCCCATCAAAAAGCTGATGACGAGCGAGGTCATCAACGCGCCGCCGGTACGAAATGTTTGATAGTTAAACAGATTAAAAAACTGAAAATGTTCACTTAGCGGCGAGAGAAAATTATAGAGCATGTCCTTAGGGGCTTATTTTTCTTGTTGGTTTTTACACTTCTCCACCTTGCGCATTGCCTCAACCACAACCCCCATTTTGGAGGATTTGGACCCCTTCACCATTACCACGTCTCCGGGGATAAGGGCATCAGGAACAATTTGTGCAAGTTCGGTACTGCTCTCTTTATGCACTGCTTTCTGTTCAGGTGGCAATGCGTCATGTAAATTTTTCATCAATGACCCACAAGTATATACAAGGTCTATATTCGCGGCACGAAGTGGTAACGCCAGATCAGCATGCTGCTGTTTTTCATCCGCGCCTAGCTCAAGCATATCACCAAGGATGGCAATGCGACGACCGCCGCGCCCTGGGTCAATAAGCGCCAG
Source organism: Alphaproteobacteria bacterium (assembly GCA_002690045.1). Classification (GTDB taxonomy): domain Bacteria; phylum Pseudomonadota; class Alphaproteobacteria; order Micavibrionales; family Micavibrionaceae; genus UBA2705. Next base: position 526,233 of record NZDE01000011.1, read on the forward strand.
AACTTTAAAACCGGCCTGCATAGATGTTGGGGACGCATTAAAACTATCGTCAATCAATGTCACTGGATTTTCAGGATCACCATAATCAAGATATTCACGCTTACCACGCCCCGCCAACGGTTCATTCGTTGATAATGCTTTGATTGATTTATCCAAATTACAGTGGCAAAGCTTAACCGAAAGCAGAACAGGCAAAGCATTCATCAATGTGTGGCGTCCACCATGCGGCAGGAATAATTCCTTACGCTCACCAAGGATGACAACATCCGCACGCACACCATTGCCGCCTTCAATAACGTTGATGGCATAAGCATCCGCGTCTTCATTATCTATAGCGAAGCTGTAAATCTGTTCAATGCCCGCATCCTGCGCATAGCCGGCCAAAACATTAAAATACGCATCGTTTAGATTTAAAATAGCTGCGCCGCCTTTTTTAACGCCTGAAAAGATCTCCGCTTTTGCTTCGGCAATATCATCCGTACCGCCCGGGAAATGTTCCGTGTGGACGCCCGCAATATTTGTAATAATTGCAATCTCAGGCTGAACAAGCACGGTAAGCGGCGTAATTTCACCGGGGTGATTCATGCCAATTTCGAACACGCCATAATCCGTCCCTGCATGCATAGATGCTAATGTATACGGTACGCCTAGATAATTATTATATGACCCCAGCGCTGCATGTGTCTGCCCCTGCACATCAAAAGCAGCAGCTAGCATTTCTTTGGTTGATGATTTACCGACACTGCCCGTTACGGCAATGATTTTTGCACCTGTGCGCCCGCGTGAAAACTCTCCCAAATCAATCATTGCATCCAAAGTATCTTCAACAACGACTAATGGCGCATCTGCAGGGAGACCTTCTGGCACAGAAGATACAATCGCCGCCACAGCGCCTTTATCTAATGCGTCAGCCACGAATTTATGGGCATCAAAATGTTCACCATTTAGGGCGATAAACAAATCACCCGCGCCGACAGTACGGCTATCCATAGATACAGATGTTGCAACCCAGTTCTCTGTGCCTTGTGCTTTGCCACCTGTTGCCTTTATAACTTCTTTACTTGACCAGACTGTCATTTTTACGCCTCTCTATACGCCTTTTTTACTTCTTCAATATCATCAAATGGAATTACTTCACGGCCAATGGTTTGGCCTTGCTCATGCCCTTTTCCAGCCACAAGCAGAATGTCTTTTTCGCCAAGCATTTGGACCGCTTTACGGATTGCCGTTGCACGGCCGGCAATTTCCTCTGCCGCCGCAAAACCAACCATAACGTCTTTGCGAATTTGCGCAGGATCTTCCGTGCGCGGGTTATCATCGGTGACGATCACATGATCTGCAATCGCCCCTGAGATTCTTGCCATTGGGGCGCGTTTTGCTTTATCACGACCCCCGCCACAGCCAATAAGCGCGACCAAACGTCCGCCATCACTTAAATGCGGCTTTAGTGCCTTTAACACCGTTTCAAGCGCATCAGGCGTGTGTGCATAATCAACAAAGACCTGCGCGCCGCGTGGGTGCCCTTCGACACAATCCATTCGGCCATGTACTGGCGTTAATGTTTTAAGCTTACCAATATTCCCTGCCAAATCATTTGGATAAGCCAAGGCAAGCGCCGTTAATGCGTTATACACTTGGAACGCACCAAGCAGCGGCACATGCACATCATAAGACTGTCCAGAAATTTCGATGGTCGATTGGATACCATCATGAACAGGGTTCGCGGCAATAATTTTTAAATCCGTGCCCTTTTTACCGAATGTAATTACATTCAAATCTTTACTCTGCGCGTAAGCGATAATTTCATTAGCCTCTGCGATATCCGCGTTAATCACGGCGGGGGCACCCGCATCTAACAAATCAAAAACACCTAGCTTCGCACGCAAATACGCATCCATCGTTTTGTGATAATCAAGATGGTCATGGGTGATGTTGGTAAATGCCGCCGCCTTAACCTTTACACCGGCCAAACGCCCCTGTTCTATACCGTGAGACGATGCCTCCATCGCCAAATGCGTTACGCCGGCCTTAGCGCAATCAGCAAGAATTTCGTGCAGCGCAGATGGGTCCAACGTAGTCAGCCCCGCATCACGCGCAAAGCCATGGCCTTGCAAGCCGATAGTCCCTAGACTAACCGCCTTTTCACCCCATAGCTGACGGACAAAATTAACGACGGAGCTTTTGCCATTTGTGCCCGTCACCGCGACTATATGCTCAGGCTGCTGTCCGTAAAAATCCGCACAAAGCCTTGCGTAATCCACGCGAATATTATCGCTTTCTTGCCATGTAACAGATGCATCAAGCTCTTCTGGCTTAAACGTGCCGCGCGGCGTAAGAATATAGCTTGCCCCTGCCGCTAAAGCCGCATCAATAAAATCACGCCCATCGTGATTAACACCCGGCAGCGCGGCAAAGATTGTGGCTGATGTAACCTTGCGGCTATCATTTGTTATCCCACTATATGCTGATAAATCCTGCACGCTCATCTTTCATGCTCCTTATAGTGAACATAACGTTTAAGCGGCGCGGCAATGTCATGTGCTGGTGTGTGCTCCTCACGGCGTTTTACACCAACCATGGGCGCCATTGCCTCAATCACCCGCCCAACTGCAGGCGCACCGACCCAGCCACCCGTGGCATAACCAAAGGTTTTCTTCTGTCCTTTAGGCTCATCAACCATAACAAACACGACATAGCGCGGCGCATCAGCAGGGAATACCGCCAAGAAAGACGAAATCAATCTATTGCGGTCATAACCGCGCCCATTTTTAGATGGTTTTTCCGCTGTACCTGTTTTACCGCCAACAACTAATCCTGGCACATCCGCATATTCGCCTGTACCTTCTGTCACCGCCAAACGCATCAAAGCACGCATATCACGTGATGTTTTTTCGGACACAACACGCACAGATTTTTGGATATCTTCGGGTGAGCTGACAACAAGGCGCGGCGTGACTAAATATCCGCCATTGACGATTGATGCTGCCGCGCGCACTAACTGTAGCGGACTAATGGCGATACCGTGGCCATAGGCTGTGGTTAGCGTGTTAATTTCACGCCAAGGGTTCGGGACAAGCGGCGCGGAAACTTCTTTCAAATCAAAGTTCGGCGCATCCATCAGCCCAAGGTCACGGTAAAAGGTTTTAATTTTCTCTGTGCCAACTTGCTCTGCCATTTTAGCTGAACCAATATTTGACGACACCATAAAAACTTCTGGCACAGTCAAAATACGTTTTTCGGCATGATAATCATGGATTTTATAACGGCCATATTTTATAGGCTCACGCGCATCTAGGCGGTAGCCCATACCAACTTTTTTAAATTCAAGCAATGCCGCCGTTGAGAAGACCTTAAATGAAGAGCCCAACTCATACACACCTTGCGAGAAACGGTTGAACATTTCCGGCGCATTAGGGTTTGGTGGATTATTCGGGTCAAAATCAGGCAAAGATACCGCAGCTAAAACTTCACCAGTATCGGCATCCATCACCACGCCCGCGCCCGCTTTACCTTGGAAATCTTTCATCGCCCTACCAACTTCACGGCGAAGAATATGCTGAACACGCGCATCTATTGTTGTCCGCAATTCAACCGAGCCATCGGTAACCTTATCCGAAGATTGTGTATTTAGGTAATCATCGACGCCACGCTCTAGCCCTAGAACACCTTGCCCTTCACGATTGATACGCCCAACAAGATGCGCCGTTAAATTGCCCTGCGGATAGAAACGATAATCTTCCTGCGTATAGGCAAGTGCAGGCTCACCAATATTCAAAACAGCTTCCTGCTCCTTAGGCGTTACGCCGCGCTTAATCCAAACAAAACGGCGCGGCAAGTTCAACTTATCAAGCAGTTCGTCCGCTGTGTATTCAGGAAAAATCTTGGCGAGCTCAATGGCCGTTTTCTCTTTATCAATAATCTGCGCCGGGTCCACATACAAGGAATCCGTTTTCAAACTTGTTGCAAGAACAACGCCGTTACGGTCAACAATATTGGCACGGCGCGTCTTCGCGGCTGCTGCATCGTTTTGCGCATCCAGACGAACAGAGCTTTCCGCCATACTTTCCGCCGCAGGGAATAATGTATGTTCCGCCTGCATAACCATCAAATCAACCGCGCGCAGCCCCATGAAAGAAAAACCGAGACAGGCGATCACTTGAAAAAACACAAGACGGCCTCGCATCACCTTCAAGGCGCGATCACGATTTTCACTGACGCGGACACGTTGCTGACGAAAACGCAGGTCTAATGCTTTCATTGTGCATCGCCTCCCGCCGCTGGTTCTGTACCATTGTAATTAACATCCGTTTCATAGCGTTTGCGCGCAACGGGTGGGTGCGATGGCATTAAAGGCTCTGGCACTTTTTCAACATCGCCAGTCACCTTTTCAATTGAAATCTGTTTTGTATCAAGAAGCTCTTGCGCAGCTTTTTCAAGACGGTCTGGGCGATTAAGATATGACCACTCGGCCTGTAAAAGGCGTCGCTCTTCCTTCAAATGGGCGAGCTCTTGCGTTTTTGCCGCAAGCACACGCTCTTTACGCTGCACAGCTTGTGACACATTATAGAGCGTTACCGCCGACACACCGAACATTATAAGTAAGAAGATGATAAACACACGTTGCAACGTCATTTCGCACCCTCCATTTCGTAATATGGCACATCTGTGCGAATGGCATAACGCAACTTAGCTGAGCGCGAGCGCGGATTAACTTTGATCTCATCTTCAGATGCCAAAACAGCTTTTTTCTGCGCCAATTCAAGCAATGGACGTGCATTATCTTCCTGCAACTCAGGCGCAAATCGTGAAACTGTTTTTTGGTTTAAAAGCGCCTTGTCACGCATAAAGTTTTTGACAATACGATCTTCCAAAGAATGGAATGTAACAACAACCAAACGACCACCGGGCTTTAAAACACGAAGCGCCGCTTCCATGCCGCGCTCCAGCTCGCCCAACTCATCATTCACAAAAATGCGCAGCGCCTGAAATGTACGCGCAGCGCGGTCAGATTTATCTTTTTTAGAATACGGCACGGCGCCGCGGACAATGTCAGCAAACTGCGCTGTCGTTTCGATACGCGCCTCTGTGCGCGCGCGGATAATCGCCTTAGCCACACGGCGAGAGTGACGTTCCTCACCATATTTATATATAATATTCGCGAGGTCGGTTTCTTCCATATTTGCGACAACATCCGCCGCGCTAGGTAACGTTGAAGTCGCACCTTCCATACGCATATCAAGCGGCCCATCTTTCGCATAGGAAAAACCACGCTCCGCCATATCAAGCTGCATAGACGACACGCCAATATCAAGCATTACACCATCAAGTGGCGGAATATTTTCAAGCTGATCCATATTGCCGAAGCAACCTTTGCGCAATTCGATACACCCATCAAACGCAGCAAGCCAGCCCGCCGCCATTTCATGCGCTAGCGGATCACGATCGACACCTATCACGCGGCAATTTGCCGCCTGCGCCACAGCCTTTGAATAGCCCCCCGCCCCGAAAGTGCCATCGAGATACACACCACCATCCTGCGGCGCAAGCGCTTCAAGCACTTCTGGCAGCATAACGGATATATGTGGCTGACCTTCGGCACTCATGTGCGCACCGCCTGAGCAGTCAGAATCCAAATGTGTAGGGCGAAAAACGTCATCAAGACGGTCCTATTGAAAGATTAGCGTTTTAAAGATGCAGTATTGCGATTTATTTTTTAAGGCAGGACGCCGTAGAAAACGGCGCTACTATTTATAACTAACATGATTTGCGAATCGGGTAAAAATATATGCGAATCGGGCAAAAGAAAAATCGGGGATAACAGCTAAAGCTTGTATTTTTCCTACAAAACCGTAGAATCAATATTTGTATTTAATGAATCAAATGCGGGCATTTTAAGAGAGTTGAACATGGATGAAATTTGGTATAGAGCGATTGATAGCCTGAACGCCTTTGGCACATCCTCGCAAAGAACCTATTTTTTGTATCTTATCGGCGCAGCTATTCTTGCTTATGGCGCGTTTATGTTTGGCAGCAACCGCGCGATGATTACTGGCGAAAAAGACGCGCCGCGCAGCTTCAAGAACTTCTTAAAATACTTGTTTGATAAAGACGTTTTCTTGCACAAATCTTCGCAGCAAGACTATGCCTACTTTATTACAAACGCATTCATTCATTACGGCATCATTTCCGTTTATATATTAAGTACGCCGCTTTTCGTTTTTGCCACGCTAGCCATTTTCAGCAAATATGGCGGCGCACATGAAGGCGCGCTTGTTGCTGCCTCGAACTATCAAATGATTGTGCTTAGCCTCGTCTTTGCTGTGCTTTATGACTTTGGTGCATTTTTTGCGCATTACTTGATGCATAAATTCCCAATACTTTGGGCGTTTCACAAAGTGCATCACTCAGCAGAGCGCTTAAACCCATTCACCTTATTCCGCATGCACCCTGTCGATTTAATTCTAACGGGTATTATAATTGCCATTTTGACTGGCATCGGCATGGGCACAATGATTTACATTTGGCATGTTGAAGTGGCATATAAAGAATTACTCGGCATTAATTTTGTGTTCTTTTTATATTATCTTTTTGGCTATAACCTGCGCCATTCTCATGTTTGGCTGCCCTATCCAAAATGGCTGAGCTATATACTGCTTAGCCCCGCGCAACACCAAATTCACCACAGCATTGAGCGCAAGCACTGGGATAAGAATTTAGGCTTAATTTTTGCTTTCTGGGATCACCTGTTTAAGACACTTTATATTCCAAAAAAAGACGAAGAAAAATTCGCCTACGGTGTATCGAAGGACGAACCAAACCCTTATAACAGCGTCATCAGCATGTATTTGAAACCATGCGCCGAGGCGTGGGAAATTTTCGCCAAAGGCTTAAGCCGCAAACGCGCCATATTTCATTTGATCCTATTGGTTGGCATTGGCGGATTTATCTATAATATATTCCTGATTACTGGCAACAATATGAAGGCCATACAAAGCATCCCACAAACCGTTTTTATTGAAGACTTAACTTGGTCAGAGGTTAATGCCGCTATGGATCGCGGCTATGACCGCATTATCATCCCAACGGGCGGCACTGAACAAAACGGACGTCACGTTATTCTGGGCAAGCATAATTATGTCGTTAAAGAAAGCGCAGAACGTATCGCCAAACAAGTCGGTAAAACCTTAGTTGCGCCCGTGATGGCCTATGTCCCAGAAGAAGTACATATGAGCTTCCCCGGCACGGTTAGCGTTAGCGAAGAACATTTCGCAGCCATATTAGAAGACGCTGCACGCAGTTTTCAGCGCCATGGGTTCAAATACATCTTCTTTGTTGGTGACAGTTCACACAACCAAAAACCACAACAAGACACGGCAGAGAAATTAAACTTAGAATGGTTCGGCGAAGGTGCAGTAGTCGCAAGTATTTCCGATTATTACAGCGACAATGGGCAAATTAAGTGGTTGTTAGAACAAGGCTTCACCATGGAACAAATTGGCGGGCATGCGGGCATTCGTGATACATCAGAAATGTTAGTTGCAAACGATGAAGGATTCCGCAGTTATCGCATCACCCCCAAAGGGTTTGATACAATTGACCATGGCGGTGATTACAAACGTGCCAACAAAAAGATCGGCGAAAAAATGTTTGAATTAAAAACCGAAGCCGCGGTCAAACAAATCAACGCCGTTTTGAATGAAGCCAAATGATTACACAGCAGAGCATAGCCATTGACGGTGAAGCGCCATATCAAATTTTTGGCACGTTAACATCATGCGACAATGATGCATCAAAGCTTATCATTAACCTGCACGGCCTAACCCATAGTCAATGGGGCTATTTACAGCAAAACTGCATTACACCATTTACGGATGCTGGTTACGATGTGTTTAATTTCAGCTTCTATGATCGCATGCCCAACTCTCGCCGTATGCATGAGGCAAGCCTTAGCGCACATTGCGCAGACTTCCTACGCGTCCTTGATTATTTTTCTGATCGCTATGAGCACATATATTTAACAGGACATAGCCTTGGTGGATTAATCACTTTAATAACAAATCCAGACAATATAAAAGCGGTCAGCCTTTGGGACCCCGCTCTTGATGTTACGCATTTCTGGTCAACAGGAAATTACCTTACGTCGCTGCCTGAACAGAATGGCTATAAGTTAGATTACGGTACAGAGTTCGTGATTAGTGCCAAGCTAGTTGAAGAAATAAAGACCTACTCCAACAGCAAATGCCTAGAGCTTGCAGCGACATTTCAAAGCCCTGCGCAAATGATTATTCCCGCGCTTAGCATATTCCTAGCAAGCCCACATACATCGCCCGCCCAATATGATGATGCATTCAGTGCCCCTTATGAACGCATCAACATGGAAGATACAGACCATTGCTTTTATGGCGTTGGGCATGACCAAAAGCTGTTTGCCCACACCATCGCATGGTTCAATAAGTTCGTCTAACGCATACTGCGCATAAAGCGCTTATGTGCATCGCGGTCATAATTTTCGGATTCTTCCGCGTGGGTTTCAGGTTCAGCACCTTCAGAACTTTGTTTTTCAGATGCGCGCTGCTTTGCGGCGGCCTCTTCCTCACGACGTTTTTGTAATTGTTTAAAGAATTCAGGATCATTTGCGAAACATGCATTCACCTTAACAGACAAATCAACATAGTCGCGGGTCAGGACATGATATAGGGAAGAATTATTTTCTGACATTTTGATACTCCATATGCGTTTAGAAAAACAATATATGGATCACCTTTCTATTTTATAAAAAGCATTATGTCAACCCACTGCACTAAATTATCATCTTTACATTTAATAATTTGCTCATCCCCTATTCTTAACGCATTGAAAACATGGTATAGTAACCTAATTTTTTTAGTGATTATTTAGAATTTATATTTGCGTTAATCGCTTATTAAGCACAGCAATCTTATAATTTTTGTCCAACGCCTAAACAAAAAGGATAATTGAAACCATGACAAAATCCGGACATGACACGCTCGGCACAAAGAAAACACTTGATGTAGACGGTCAGAGCTACACATATTTTTCACTTAAAGAAGCTGAAAAACAATTGGGTGATATTTCTAAACTGCCATTTACTTTAAAAGTACTTTTGGAGAACCTTCTTCGTTTTGAAGATGGGCGATCCGTTAAAACGGATGATGTCAAAGCCATCGTTGAGTGGTTGAAAGAACAAAAATCAAGCCATGAGATTGCCTATCGCCCTGCACGCGTTTTGATGCAAGACTTTACTGGTGTTCCTGCCGTTGTGGACTTGGCCGCGATGCGCGAAGCGATGGTTACCTTGGGCGGCGACCCACAAAAAATTAACCCGCTTTCGGCTGTTGATTTGGTTATCGACCATTCGGTTATGGTTGATGAATTTGGCTCACCAAAGGCGTTCCAAGAAAATGTTGACCGTGAGTTTGAACGCAACAAGGAACGTTACGAATTTCTGCGTTGGGGGCAATCAGCTTTTAAAAACTTCCGCGTTGTGCCGCCGGGCACAGGCATTTGCCACCAAGTGAATGTTGAGTATCTTGCAAAAACCGTGTGGAGCGAAAAAGACGAAGTTACAGGTGAAATGCTTGCTTACCCTGATACATTGGTGGGTACAGATTCCCACACAACTATGGTGAATGCGCTCGCCGTACTTGGTTGGGGGGTCGGCGGTATTGAGGCCGAAGCTGCAATGCTTGGTCAGCCTGTATCTATGCTTATTCCTGAGGTTGTTGGTTTTGAGCTAACAGGCGAAATGGCTGAAGGCATTACAGCGACTGACCTTGTTTTGACCGTTGTACAAATGCTCCGCGCCAAAGGCGTTGTTGGTAAATTTGTTGAATTCTATGGCGATGGCCTTGACCACCTAACACTAGCCGACCGCGCAACAATTTCAAACATGGCGCCTGAATATGGCGCGACATGTGGCTTCTTCCCAATTGATGATGAAGTGCTGCGTTACCTTAAATTTACAGGGCGCGACGAACATACTGTTAACTTGGTTGAAAAATACGCCAAGGAACAAGGCCTATGGCGCACCAAAGGCCAAGTGGCAAGCTATACAGACACATTACATCTTGATATGCACACTGTTGTGCCAACAATTTCAGGACCAAAACGTCCGCAGGATAAAATCGTCCTTACTGAAGCAAAACCTGCTTTCAACAAAATGCTCGCAGAAAGCCTTGGCGCGAACCCACAAAACGGTGCAAGTGACATGGTTGAGGAAGGTGGAAACCTTGCCGAGGAAAACAGCTTTAAAGCGATGGATAAACGCATTGCCGTTGACGGAACAGATTATGACCTTGGTCATGGCGATGTTGTTATTGCCGCGATTACAAGCTGTACCAACACATCGAACCCATTTGTTTTGATGGCCGCGGGCTTGGTTGCACGCAAGGCACGCGCGCTTGGCATGAAGGTTAAGCCTTGGGTAAAAACATCCCTCGCGCCAGGCTCTCAGGTCGTAACAGACTATCTTGAGAAAGCTGGCCTACAAGACGACCTAGATGCACTTGGCTTCAACCTTGTTGGTTATGGCTGTACCACATGTATTGGTAACTCTGGCCCACTTCCTGCGCCAATTGCTAAGGCGGTTGAAAGCGGTGACCTGAACGTGACATCGGTGCTTTCTGGTAACCGTAACTTTGAAGGCCGTATCAGCCCGCATGTGAAGTCTAACTATTTGGCTTCACCACCGCTTGTTGTTGCTTACGCGCTTGCAGGGTCAATGCGGATTGACATTTCAAGCGAGCCACTTGGTCAAGACGCAAATGGCAATGATGTCTTCTTAAAAGACATTTGGCCAACAAATGCTGAAGTCAACGCATTAGTCGAAGAATGCTTGACCCCTGCCATGTTCAAAGAACGCTATGCAAACGTGTTCCTTGGGCCAAAAGAATGGCAAGAAATTGGCGGCGACGCTTCTGGTGAGACATATAGCTGGAATACATCATCCACATATGTGAAAAACCCACCATTCTTTGAAGATATCAAAGGTGAAGCAGGTAGCGTTAAACCAATTGAGAACGCGCGCGTTCTTGCTGTGTTGGGCGATAGCGTGACCACTGACCACATCTCTCCTGCTGGCTCAATTAAAACCGACGCACCAGCTGGTAAATATCTGGCCGGTCACCAAGTGCCCGTGAAAGACTTTAACTCTTACGGTTCACGCCGTGGTAACCACGAAGTCATGATGCGCGGCACATTTGCCAATATCCGTATTCGTAACGAAATGGTTGGCGGTAAAGAAGGCGGTTATACCACTTACCAGCCAGGCGGTTCAGAAATGAGCATTTATGACGCGGCTATGGCTTACCAAGCCGAAGGCACGCCGCTTGTTGTATTTGGCGGTAAAGAATATGGCACAGGATCGTCACGTGACTGGGCCGCAAAAGGCACGCGCCTTCTTGGCGTAAATGCCGTTGTTGTAGAAAGCTTTGAGCGTATTCACCGTTCTAACCTTGTTGGTATGGGCGTATTACCACTGCAATTCAAAAACGGCGAAAACCGCAATACACATAAATTAGATGGCAGCGAAGTGATCACTATTAACGGCCTAGAAAACCTAAGCCCAGGCTGCACATTAACAATGGACATCAAACGCACCGATGGCAGCACCAGTACAGCGGAACTTCTTTGCCGCATTGATACGCTTGATGAGCTTGATTACTACAAAAATGGCGGCATTTTGCACTATGTTCTGCGCAATCTTGCCAAGGCTGCATAAGCGAAGCTGAACAATTTATAAATTATTCAAGCGGCCTAGGTTTTTCTAGGCCGTTTTTAGTTGAAAATTAACCTTCTTCTTGTTAAATATGTCAATATATAGATTTAAAGGGGTAGATGAATGGTTGATGTAAATAACCTTACAATCATTGAAAACACAGATAAAGATGCAATTGTACAGGGCCTTGAAAGTGTTGGCGCCAATTCTATATGCGTCACTAACGGTACATATGTTGCGCCAGCCGAAATGGTTGTTCCAACGACAATGGCGGGGTTTCAGTTTATAAAAGAACGTAAAGCCACCGCTCAAGAATGTTTTGTTGTGGCCATCAATTCAGACAAAAGCATGGCGGATATTGCCGCAGCGAAAGCCGCAAAAGGTGAAGATATTGGCGAAGTTGCCGACCAAGTCACACGCGCTAAAGCTTTACTAGAGCCAGTCTCTAAACAGTTCCCTGAACATCAAATTGTCGCCATTTTTTATGATGAGGGCACGCCAACAGAATTATACGAATATTTAGAAGCAAACTCTCCTATCTTGCTCAACACTTTATTCAAGTTCGGCTACGGCACAGATCCAAAAGCTGGCGATATTGAAGGAGCAGATTGTTTTGATAGTGTATGTGCATATCCATTCCCAAATGATGCGCGCGCTTTATGTGATGATCTAACTAAGCGCACACCCAACCGCGCGCATTATGAGGTCTACAAATTGACCGAAGAGTTTTCTGCAAACGGGCAGCCTTATATGAATAAGCAAAACCAAGTTTTGTTTGCGTTAGAAGAAGGCGAAGGCTTAGAGGCTTTTGCACCAAAGGCAGAAGAGCTAACCACAGCGCAAGCCAAGAAAGGCTTTATACCGTCAGTCTTCGGGCCACGTTAAAGATGGTGTAAAAATGGTAATTCCCATTTAGGACGCTCAGACGATTTTGGCTGAGCGTTTTCTTTTGCTGTATAAAGTTCATGCAGTAGAACTTTGACATTTTGATATTCGAAATCTATCGGCGCGCCGTTGCCTAGGCCTTTATTCTGCCCACCGACTAAGGCGGTCTGCATGCCCATATCTTTAGCGCAAGACAAATGATCTAGATTCGTATCTACTAACAAGACTTCGGACAAATCATCCCCATCTTGATAGCCTAAATAATCTAAAGCTGGCCAATACGCATCAGGCGACGCTTTATGTGCAAAGTCCACATCCTCATGCGCAAAAATACTGGCGCGCTGATGTAGATGGCGCAGCCCTGACACACGATAAAATTCTTCTGCGAAATCACCGCTTAATTTTGTTACGGTCGCGAAGTCCACATGCTTTGCCGCACGCTCCGTCGCACGTAACAATTTATAATCAGGCGTGATATGTTTAACTTTATAGCCATACACCCCACCTTCAAGTTCCGCATAAATTCCACGCTGTAAGCTGGTCTTTGAAATATTTAATTCATCTGCAAGAGCCTTAATTGGACTTTGGCGCGCGACTAAATGCGCATTATAAGCCGCCATCACATCTGGCAACTTCTGATCAAAATCTTTGCGCGAAACGGCTTTAACAACCGCATGCTCAAAATGCCGCTGAATATTTTCAGTGACATTATATTGCGTGCCCTGCAAGCCAAGTATAACTGATTTAATATGCGCTATTTTTTTCATAAAACACCCTCGTATAATGTTTTATATGATTTTGCAGTAAATTTCAACAAAGTTATTTTTTGAATAAGTGTACTTTACCTTTATTGCAAGTTTAAGGTCTTTTGCAAATTTGGCGCAATGTGCGTTTCGCTATAGGGGAAATTTTTGATCTGTTTCGCTGCCTGCACACCAAATTCAGTACGCACAACACCACGCACATGATTTTCTAAATGAATATTATTTAATGCCACCTTCGCATGCATTACAGCTTCAAAACTTTCACCATCACGCATATGACTTACCAACAGGCGCTGTTGGTCTAGGCGGATCGTCAAATTGTCAAATTGCGCGGATTTATATACGTCCTGATTAGCTGAACACGCCTGAAAGCCTAAAAATAAAAGCTTATCGGTAATATTTGGCTGTTCTGCAACATTCCCCTGAACGGTATCTTTATTCATTATTGCCTCCTTATCCGTTGGCAGGTAGTAGACCACAACAGAATATAGATACGCAAAATTAAGATGCAACAAGCTGATATATTTGGATTATTTCAAAGAAAGCTTGGCGTCAATTGGCGCCAAAAACACATCACAGAAACGATGGCGCGCATCTTGATATTCCGCGATTTTATCCATTTCGTCATAGAAAGACTGCGGCAAGTAACGCTGCGGGTCGATATAGTTGATATATTCTTGATCCCCATATTCAAATGGGAAAGCGCTGACATTCACTGTGCCGCCAAGATCTAAACGGCGAAGTGCAACTATTGGCTGCCTAGCGGCTTCGTTAAAGCGCGCAAGGACTTGGTAATCACCCTGCGCCTTTGGGCTAACAGTCAATACAGGGCCAGTGGAATAGAACACTTTGGTACGGTCTTTATCACCCGCTAATGTGTTGAATTCAATACTAACAGCGCTCATCCCCGAATGAGCGGAGAAACGATCGGGATGGACGAGCTCTATGATCGGGCCATCGGCGCGTCCCTCGATAATTGCTAATGGGGAATCTATTTTGCGCAGTTCACCCGTCTGTAAAAACTTATAGGAGAATTTATCTGCCGCCAGATACGCACCCGCACATATACCATAAAAATCGACACCGCCCTTGACGCATTCAACCAGATAATCAAAACCATCTTGCTGCAATTGTTCGCGATATGCAGAACTGCCGCTTGGCGTGCCCGGCATAAAAAAGGCTAATGTATCTTTATTGGGGTATTTCTGCGCCCGGACATCTTCGCCATCCGCCTGAATGATTTCGACATCATAAGCAGCATAACGGCGCTTCAGCATATGTAAAAGCGCCTGTGTCGATGCCATTAAATCTTGGTAAACGATTATATTTTTCATGCAAACAGCTCCCCGCTAAAGCTGTGCGCGTATGACAATATATTATACGTGCAAATGCCCGGTAACGGCGCTTAGCTTCGCCTTAACAATTTTAAGGGCGTTTTCAACGCGCTTTTTGTCGTGCTCGCCTGACACCATGCCAAGGTCTTCTTTAAGGTCAGTTAACTTCTTTTCTAGCTCTTCTTGGTTAAGGTCAGCAACCGCGATAGCTTCTTCAGCCAAGATTGTGCAGTTTTCAGCAGAAATATCTGCGAAGCCGCCAGCAACAAAAATCTTTTGTTCTTCGCCGCCTTGTTCTTTTGTGATGCTAACAACGCCCGGACGCACAGTCACAACAAATGGTGAGTGGCCTTTAAGGACACCAAGGTCACCTTCTTCACCTGGAACAACAACTTGCATTGCAGGCTCATCCATAAGGATCTTCTCTGGTGAAACAAGTTTAAAACTGAATGTGTTTACTGCTGCGTCTGTCATATTCATGCTCACAAAATTAATTAGTTTATTTAGATTGCTGATGCGGCCTCATAACCAAGGCCGCATAGCTTATCCAAATTAAGCGGCTTCAGCAGCCATCTTCTTAGCTTTAGCAACAGCTTCTTCGATTGTACCAACCATGTAGAATGCTGCTTCAGGAAGGTGGTCATATTCACCTTCGATGATGCCTTTAAAGCCTTTGATTGTGTCTTCAAGCGCAACGAATACACCAGGAGAACCCGTGAACACCTCTGCCACGTGGAATGGCTGAGATAGGAAACGCTGGATCTTACGTGCGCGTGCAACGGTCATCTTGTCTTCTTCAGACAATTCATCCATACCAAGGATCGCAATAATATCTTGCAATGCTTTATATGTTTGAAGTGTTTTCTGAACGCCCATTGCAACGTCATAGTGTTCCTGACCAACAACACGTGGGTCAAGAATACGAGATGTTGAGTCAAGTGGGTCAACCGCAGGGTAAATACCAAGCTCAGCAATCTGACGAGAAAGAACTGTTGTTGCATCCAAGTGCGAGAATGTTGTCGCAGGTGCAGGGTCAGTCAAGTCATCGGCAGGAACGTAAACGGCCTGGACAGATGTAATAGAGCCTTTATTTGTTGATGTAATACGTTCTTGAAGCGCGCCCATATCTGTAGACAATGTTGGTTGGTAACCAACGGCAGATGGGATACGACCAAGAAGCGCAGACACCTCAGCGCCAGCCTGTGTGAAACGGAAAACGTTATCCATGAAGAATAGAACGTCTTGGTTTTTCTCATCACGGAAATATTCCGCCATTGTCAAACCTGTAAGCGCAACACGTGCACGTGCACCTGGCGGCTCATTCATCTGACCGTAAACAAGTGCGGCTTTAGAACCTTCAGCGCCACCTTCTTTAATAACGCCAGATTCCATCATTTCGTGGTAAAGGTCGTTACCTTCACGTGTACGTTCACCAACACCTGCGAAAACAGATACACCGCCGTGACCTTTTGCAATGTTGTTGATCAATTCCATGATTGTTACTGTTTTACCAACGCCGGCACCACCGAACAGACCGATTTTACCGCCTTTAGCGTATGGACCAAGAAGGTCAACAACTTTAATACCTGTAACAAGCTGTTCTGTTTCAGTTGCTTGTTCTGCGAACTCAGGCGCGCTGCGGTGAATTTCCCAGTTCTCAGATGTTTTTGATGGGCCAAGCTCATCAATTGTTTCGCCTGTTACGTTGTAAATACGGCCGAGTGTGCCTTCACCAACTGGAACAGAGATCGCTGAGCCTGTGCCAACAACTTCTGTGCCTCGGACAAGACCTTCAGTCGCGTCCATCGCAATTGTACGCACTGTGTTTTCACCAAGGTGCTGCGCAACTTCAAGAACCAATTTTTGGCCATTATTTGTTGTTTCTAGCGCATCCAAAATCGCCGGAACGTTACCGTCTGCGAACTCAACGTCAACAACCGCGCCGAGTACCTGTTGAATTTTACCTTTTGCTTGTGCCATTTTCTACTTCTTCCTTTTTCGTAAAAAACTAAATTCTGTTTATTCGTTTATTAAACCGCTTCCGCGCCTGAGATAATCTCAATCAATTCCTTCGTAATGAAGGCCTGACGTGCACGGTTATACTGTATGGATAGATCATTGATCATATCCCCTGCGTTACGCGTTGCGTTATCCATCGCGGTCATACGCGCAGCTTGCTCACCCGCGGCGCTATCAAGCAACGCACGGAACAACTGAACACCTAAGTTACGTGGCAATAACTGCCCCAAAATAACGCTTTCTTCCGGTTCAAAACCATATGGTGCAACTGGACCAGCTTCTGCTGCTTTGCTTTCCGCTTCATCAGATGCCGTTTCTGGCATTTTGAATGGGATAAGCTGCTGCGCCGATGGTGTTTGCGTCAACACGTTTTTGAATTCGTTATACATCAATGTACATACATCAAATGCGCCGTCTTCAAATTGGTTTAAAACGAAATCTGTAATTTCACGCGCTGATGAAAAATCAATGCGCCCTTTTTGGCCAATGCCCGTATATGTTTTGATAATATCCTTAGAAAACTCTAATTTTAGAATATCAAAAACCTTACGGCCTGCGCAGATGATTTTCACATCTTTACCGGCTTCCTTCAGGGCAAGAATTTCTTTTCTCGTACGGCGCGCAAGGTTACCGTTAAAGCCGCCACATAAACCACGGTCAGAAGACACAACAATTAAAAGATGTGTTTTATCCGCGCCTGTGCCGACAAGCATTTTCGGCCCTGCAAAATCAGCTGGTAAGCTAGCTGCAACGCGTGCGAGCATTTCAGCCATTGCTGTTGCGTATGGCTGTGATGCTTCGGCTTGCGACTGTGCCTTTTTCAATTTAGAAGCCGCAACCATCTTCATCGCCGACGTAATTTTACGTGTCGATTTAACAGATGCTATGCGATCTCTATAATCTTTCAAACTTGGCATTTTATTTTCCTTTTGTTAGAAAACCTTCACAAAGTAAACCCGTTAAGGCCGCTTAAATTAAGCAGCCTTTTTATTTGGGTCAGAATAACCTTTGCCAAAGTTATCTAGGAATGCGACCAACTCAGCTTTGATCTCGTCAGAAATCTTCTGCTCTGTACGGATCGCATCAAGAACTTTTGTACCATTCGCGCGAAGGTCAGCCAAAAGCTTCGTTTCATAATCTGAAACAGATTCTGTCGCGATTTTATCAAGATAACCATTTGTACCTGCGAAGATAACAGCAACTTGTTCTTCCACTTTAAGCGGAGAGTATTGTGGCTGTTTCAAAAGCTGTGTTAGGCGCGCACCACGTGCAAGAAGCTTCTGTGTAGACGCATCAAGGTCAGATGCGAACTGCGCGAAGGCTTCCATTTCACGATATTGTGCAAGCTCAAGCTTAATTGTACCCGCAACCTGTTTCATCGCTTTGATCTGCGCTGCAGAACCAACACGAGATACCGATAGACCAACGTTAATCGCCGGACGAATACCTTTATAGAACAAGTTTGTTTCCAAGAAAATCTGACCATCTGTAATAGAGATCACGTTTGTTGGAATATATGCAGATACGTCACCCGCTTGTGTTTCGATGATCGGCAGAGCTGTCATAGAACCCGCGCCGCGCTCATCGCTCATTTTTGCTGAACGTTCAAGTAGACGTGAGTGAATGTAGAATACGTCACCTGGGTATGCTTCACGACCTGGTGGACGGCGAAGTAGAAGTGACATCTGACGGTAAGCAACAGCTTGCTTAGACAGGTCATCATATACGTTCAATGCATGTAGGCCGTTATCACGGAACCATTCACCCATCGCTGCACCTGCATAAGGTGCCAAGAACTGCATTGGTGCAGGGTCAGACGCCGTTGCAGCAACAACGATTGAGTATTCCATTGCGCCTTTGTCTTCAAGCTCTTTAACAAGCTGTGCAACTGTTGAACGCTTTTGACCAATAGCAACATAAATACAATATAGGTGCTTTTTCTCGTCTGCGTCTTGGTTGATTGATTTTTGGTTCAAGATTGTATCAATCGCCACAGCTGTCTTACCAGTCTGACGGTCACCAATAATCAATTCACGCTGACCACGACCAACTGGTACAAGCGCGTCAATCGCTTTAAGACCTGTTTGCATTGGCTCATGAACAGATTTACGTGGGATAATGCCCGGCGCTTTAACTTCAACAAGGCGCTTTTCTTTTGCTTTCAAAGGGCCTTTGCCGTCGATTGGGTTACCAAGTGCGTCAACAACGCGACCAAGCATTTCACGACCAACTGGAACCTGAACGATTTCACCAGTACGCTTAACGATGTCGCCTTCTTTAATGTCACGGTCGTCACCGAAGATCACGACACCAACAGAGTCGACTTCAAGGTTCAAAACCATACCTTTAATGCCGCCTGGGAACTCAACCATCTCACCCGCTTGGGCTTGGTCTAGACCATAGATACGGGCAACGCCGTCACCAACAGACACAACTTGTCCGATTTCGGCAACATCAGCCTGCGCGCCAAATTCGGCAATCTGCTTTTTTAGGATATCTGAAATTTCAGCTGAACGGATTTCCATTAAACGACCTCTTCTTTTTTAGATGAACTGTGAATATTCTCATTACTGGAAGCGCCGCCCATTTTAATTTTAAGCATTTCGAGCTTACGCTTCACGGAACTGTCAAACATTTTAGACCCTACAGTAACAACCATACCGCCTAAAAGATCTTCTTTTACACTGACATTTACAGCGACTTCTTTGCCGATTGATTTCGACAAAGCTTTTTCAAGCGCTGTAATTTGTGTTTTAGTTAAGTCTTGTGCAACTTCAACGCTTGCGCTTACGCGGCCTTGCATATCAGCCAAGCGTGCAGCAAATGCACCAAGAACATCAGCTAATATATCCATACGGCCGTTTTCTGCGAGAACGCCGAGGAAGTTTGCTGTAATTTTGTGGAATTTTGCTTTTTTAGCAATGGCCTGCATCGCTGAGAACTGCGCTTCACCTTTATATAAAGGCGATGTTACAAGCGCCTGAAGATCAGCCGAATCCGCGAGCATTGCAAGCAATTCATTTGCATCCTGCTGAACGGAATCAAGTGCTTTGGCATCTTGTGCCGCTTCCATAAGCGCCTTAGCGTATCGCTGCGCTACTAAAGAATAAGAAGAACCAATCTGAGGCAATGCTTCAATCCTTTGCTAATACTTTAATATGTGATCACACGCATCCGAAAAAACTTAAATAAGAATCCTCCGATGACTTTAATTGCGCACACAGTTAGCATAGCTTTTCGCAATGTTCAAGAGGGTTTTGCGCAAATACACACGATTTTCAATGCTTTTCGTGTGGGGCACTTTCATCTTTATTAGAATCATCTTTATTAACAGCGCTTGAAGATGTCATTTTATGCTTCAGTTTCTTCACCCACCAACGCAAGAACAAAACCGCAAGCAGCAACACAAAAGGCAATAGCAACACAAATGGCCCAAGCAAGTTGCCGACAACAACTAAACCAGGCCCGACATAAGCCTGCGCCGGCGCCGCAGCCAAAAACCAATATAAAGCTGTAAAACAAATTGGGTTCATCATATTAAGGCGCCCCTTCTGGCTGAATAAAGTTGAGCGCATTTTCTGATATTTTAACTGCGCTCGTCAAGACTGGGTGATGCATAACACCATCAATCTCATGACGTTGCGACAAATAATAATCCATCACCAACTCACCGTCTTGCGTTACTTCAAGCAAGCGCCCCTTATTGGGCACTGTTGTCAATGTATTGCCATTGGCCAAACGCTGCTGAAACCCCCAAAATTCACTTTCCAGTGGTTTTGCCGCTGTACCAGCATAAGACCAAACAACTTCAAATGTTTCTGGATCCAGCTCTATCACGCGGGAATAGCCTTCTTCAGCGCCCAAATGCCCCTGATTGTCATAGAGCATGAAA
The DNA here is from genome assembly GCA_002690045.1 of Alphaproteobacteria bacterium. Taxonomy (GTDB): domain Bacteria; phylum Pseudomonadota; class Alphaproteobacteria; order Micavibrionales; family Micavibrionaceae; genus UBA2705. Next base: position 546,864 of record NZDE01000011.1, read on the forward strand.
TGCCCATTAGGCAGCACGTTTATATCATGGGGCATTTTCGTTGGCGTGCGCGCTGCCCATGTCACTTTATTTTGCACAGGGTCAATAGCTGCCAAAACATCTATATTACGAATATTAACCATGATATCCCCCGATTTAAGGAAAGACGGTACAGACATCGTATCTTCGACGACCTCAATAGAGTTTGTATGCGTATAATCGCCCTTCCCGTCATCATGTACATACATCCTAATATTTTTATACGGTGATTGGCGCAGCATATCGACCACTGGATATTCCGCCATGATATTACCCTGCTGATCAAGCTTGACCACATTGTCCTGTAAGTATGGCGGCATAAAGTGCACAGCTTCATCAAAATGCCCTGCGTCAGACGTCTGAATAATGTCGTGGCGTAGCGCGTAGATATTCCCTGCCTGATCAACATGCAGGTCGTTATAATAATTGCCGTCCTTTGCCCATAGGACATTCGAATCTTTATCCATCATGACAAGCCCTGCCCCCCACGGGGTGGAACCATAAAGGCTGACAATCACGACAATGCGCCCATCAGGGAAAACATGCAAGTCGCGCAAAGTAAAATAATCAAACGGCACTTTACGCATCGTGTTTAAATGCTTTTGATCCGGCCATAGGGCTTCGACATCCAAATGCCATTTGTGGATTTCTTCGCCCTTATAAGATAATAAATAAGCCGTGGTATCTGCCGTTGATGTATAGGCGATATAATCGTGTTCGACTTGCGCCTTATCCAGATAGTCCATACCTTTAGGCAAGCCATCATCTTCATACCAGCGCCAATCTTTGTTCATATCATCAACATGAAAATAAGCATTATATAAGCCGCCATAAGCGCTGACCGTTGGCGCGAGCAAGCTATACGGAAAGATTTTCGTTTGCGCTGCGATAAAGCCATAGATAAACACAGCAATCACTGCCAGAAATTTTAATATAAATTGTAAGTCTTTAGACATGCCTAACCCCAAGAGAATGTTACTTACAAAACTATAACAAAGCCGCAAATGAAGAAAGTTTTTTTATATATAAAAAAAGAGCCCCATATAAACGGAGCTCTTTACATCTTGTTTTATAGAAAAATTATAAAAATCAAGGATCATAAGTGATGATACAATCACCACTAACTTCCATCATTTTACCTGTCTTTTTGTCTTTGAAGTAATAGCCATCAGAATTTGCTTCACTAATAACCTTACCAGTAGACACGCTATCAAAAATTAATGTGCCGCCTGAGTAACACTGTACGTTTGCATTATCGCCATACGCCGTAAGCTTGCCCCAACTTGCATCGGTACAACCCACCATAGTAAAAGCAGCAGCCAAAACACCTGCAGCAACAAGTTTTGTTGATTTATTCATAGCACTCCCTTTCATATGATTATGTATTTTGTCTAGCACCAGCACACCCTTATGTCAATGCGCCAAAAACATTTTTATAGAAAATTAATACAATAAGTATATTATTGCGATATTAAGGGGTGAAATGTGAAAGAAAAAGCGGATTATCAGGCGCAGCGTTACTTTTATGATTTGCGGCAGCTATCAAGCTATTGCGATGCCGCGCATATTCAGGCTGTTAACGCGCAGAAAAGCGATAGCATAGATTTCTATGCTGACTTAAAACGCCGCATAGATGAATTTCTGGATGAAGGCCTACGCTATATTTCCATTAATGCTGAGGAGCACAAAACGCCGCTTCACTGTATTAATACCCATCAATATGAACATGTTGACCGCAAAACAATTGAATCCATTAATTTGCCGCCCTATATACCCTTTCACGCATCCTTAGCGCCCCTAGCGGCAGAATATAATATCAGCCAAATTCTAAACGATTCACAAAATTACATTACCAAGAAGACACATTTGCGGGATAGTTTAGACGAACCACAAATTGCCGGCATTATCACCAAAGATATTGCTCTTAAAACATGCTTTCATCAGGCCATCGAAAAACTGCATCATAATGCTATAAGTGAAATTATTGTTCCTTATGGTCATTTCCAAGACCATGATGTTGCATTAAGGCACTTTATTGGTCAAAAATTCGACATTAAACCTTAAAATAATCACAAATACCCCTTGCGTTTTTCATAAGAAAAACATATAACTCTGCTGCATAGCACAACAGCCATTCGCAGTATAAAAGGATATACCATGCAGACAAACAATGCGCACCGCCCAACACATTGGTTTTTCAGCCTAGATCAAATCATTAAGCACCAAGAACAAGAAATTCAGAAGCTACAGAAAAACACAACAAGTGACTTAGCCCAAATGGCTAATAGCATGATATCCATGTATGAAGCTGAGCTTAAATGGGCCAAGAGCTTAAAGCTCAATGGCGGCGAATATGTAACCGTTCGCGCAAGAAACTATACGACACCATCCGTTGATCTAATCAATGCTATTGCACAAGCAAGTTATTGTATATCACCATCTAGCGTTACCAATAAATTGAACAGAGGCAATGTTCATGCGAACGGTCAACTCAACCCTTCCGGCGCATATTACGATTTTACCTTACTAAAAGAAGAAATTAACTCTGAACTGGATACATGTATAAGCGCAGGCACAAATGCCGAATGCAGATTTTCTAAAAACATGCATAAAGCAAACATTAGACTATCTCAAAAATTTGCTGAGGAAGTACGCATCCTAAACAATTCAGGTAAAGATGGCGTAGTCGTCGCGTTTAACGATGATATGCCGCACGATTCAGCACTCAAAACAACAACACAAGAACTTGTTTTACGTGCGCTCACCTAAGCTAAGCAAGGTATAGAAGATGCAACAAGAAGATGAAGACCGTTTTAATGAGCCCCTGGACCGTTTCAGACGACCCCATAAAGACAAACTGGGTAGCAACCTTTTCTTTTACATCGCTTTAGCCTTCGTCATCTTCTTTAGTATCGCACACTTTACAGATAACATGCACTGGATTGAAGCGTATGCTGGCCCCATAACGTTATTCATAGGTGCGAGTATTATGTATTGGACCACCCAAGAATACAAAAAAGGCTATATTTCTGTATATGGCGGCAACACAAAATTTAAAATTAAACGCACCAACACCCCCGTTCTTTTTTTCTTTTTCTTTGCACTTTTCATTTTTTCGGCCGCTTTACTTGTTTTTTGTGGCGGCGCCTATTGGCTTGGATACATACCAGCGCCTTAAAAGAAGCTTTGCGGATCAATATCTGCGCGCACAGATATCGTGGATGGAATGCGTATTGAGCTCAGCCAAGACGTTATCGCCTTTTGAATGTTCAAGTTTTTATTCGCCTGTACAAGCAAACGAAAACGATATTTCCCACGCAAACGCGCAAGCGGCGCAGGCGCAGGGCCAAAGACATTCACCCCTTCGGCGCGCGGTGCATTGCGGCCAAGTTGATAGGCGAGCTTTTCAGTTTCCGCCTCATCGCGCCCTGATACAATAATCCCTACCAAGCGTGAAAATGGCGGCATGTGCGCTTGTTCACGTTCAAAACATTCCGCATCTAAAAAAGCATCACGGTCGCCGCTAGCAAGTGCTTGCAAAACTTTGGACTGCGGCGCGTAGCTTTGAAGATAAACCGTCCCCTTTACATCCTCTCGCCCAGCGCGGCCTGCGACCTGATGCAGCAATTGGTAACAGCGCTCCGTCGCCCGTAAATCGCCGCCGGACAAGCCTAAATCCGCATCAACAACGCCGACTGTCGTCAGCTTAGGGAAATGGTGGCCTTTAGCAATGATCTGCGTGCCTATAATGACATCATATTCACCGTCTTTAATATCCTGCAAATGTTTACGCAGGGTTTCTGGGTCATCACTATCATCACTGGACAACGTAATTTGCCGCAACTCAGGGAATAGCATAGACAGCTCTTCGGATACGCGCTCCACCCCTGGGCCACAGGCGGCGAAGCTTTCAAGGTCATTACAAGAGGGGCAGTTTTTCGGGATAGAACAAAAATATCCGCAATGGTGACAATGCAGCTTATTGCTGCGGCGGTGTTCAACAAGCCATGCGGTACAGCGCGGACATTGCATACGATGCCCGCAGCTGCGGCATAGTGTAAGCGGTGCGTAGCCGCGGCGGTTAAGGAAGAGCAAGGCTTGCTCCCCACGCGCAACCGCATCACGAATGGATTCCACCAAAGTTGGCGCAAGGAAGGATTGCCGCTCTGGTTTATCCTCTTTGAGATTTAATATTTTAACATCAGGCATACCCGCGCTGCCAAAACGGGATTCTAGCGTTAAATGATGGTAACGCCCCTGCCATGCATTATATATGGTTTCGACCGATGGCGTTGCAGATACCAACACCACAGGGCATTTTTCTTTTTGTGCACGCATAATCGCCATATCACGGGCGTGGTATAATACGCCCTCTTCCTGCTTATAAGCTGGGTCATGTTCTTCATCGACAATAATCATGCCCAGCGCCTTATACGGCAAAAACAACGCCGAACGCGCACCAACAACAACTTTTGTGTTTCCTTCCGCCACGCCGCGCCATGTTTTGCGGCGCTGCGCGGAAGTCAGCGCCGAGTGCCAAAGCGCAGGACGCGTGCCAAAGCGTGATGTGAACCGATCAAGAAAAGCATTAGAAAGCGCAATTTCAGGCAACATTAAAACTACCTGCTTATCCTGACGAATGGCTTCGGTTACCGCCTCAAAATAAACTTCGGTTTTACCGGCGCCCGTTACACCATCAAGCAAATAAACGTCAAAGTCATCTGCCTTAACGGCGGCGGTCAATTCATCAGCAGCAACTTGCTGACTATCCATCAGTTCCGCGCCACTTTTCTCAATATCAGGGTTCACGCAAGGCGGCGTTTCTGGCATCAGGACGGATTGTAAATATCCAGCCTCTGCCATCGACTTGATAACCGATGGTGAACAGCCCGCGGCCTGCGCAATTGCACTCGCGCGCTGAGGCGTACCATCTTGCAGGGCATCCATAACCTTACGGCGCTTGGGTGGCAGTTTCTGTAAGTCTGCCGCATCAAGCATTGGCGCTATTTTATACAGCAGAACTTCCTTCGGCGGCGTAAAGGCCGATGGCGCAGACAGGCTAAGCTTTAACACTGCGCCTAATGCATTCAGTGTGTATTTCGCCATAAAATCGATAAAGTCACGCTGCGGCTGTCCCATTGGCGGCAAATCATATTTCTCGGCGATTTCTTTTAACTTATCAGGGTTGCCGTCATAATCTTGATCAACGCCCCAGACCACGCCGATTAGCATACGGCTGCCAAGCGGCACAGCGACATAGTCTCCAAGCTTAACTTTTATATCTGGTGGGACGCTATAGGTATAAGCCTTATCAATAGGCATAGGCACCAGCACTTGTGCCAGTGTTTGCGGTTGCGATAACGGATCAGCGAATAAGTCAGCCATGCACTTACTTTATGCGCCCCCTGCCCATTGCGCAAGGATTTTCAACCTTGCAATATGCACGATATGTGGCTAATCTGTGGCGCTAGAACAATTCTGATATAAAGGTATAAACACAATGAAGTTTTTTGTAGATACAGGCGAAATTGACGATATTAAAGATCTTGCAGCGACTGGCTTGCTTGATGGCGTCACCACAAACCCATCATTGATTGCAAAATCAGGCCGTGACTTCATTGAGCTTATCACTGAAATTTGCGGCGTAGTTGACGGCCCAGTAAGCGCCGAAGTTGCCGCGACAGATTACGCGACAATGATTAAAGAGGCTGAGAAGCTTGCCGCGATTGCCGATAACGTGGCCGTTAAAGTGCCGCTTACCGAAGACGGTTTAAAAGTTTGTAAAGCAATGAGCGATAACGGTACGATGGTTAATGTGACGCTATGTTTCTCACCGGGGCAAGCAATCCTTGCAGCAAAAGCAGGCGCGACATTCGTTTCGCCATTCGTTGGCCGCCTTGATGATATTTGCTTTAACGGCATCGACCTCATCGCCGAAATCTGCCAGATTTACAGCATGTATCCTGAATTTGATACAGAAGTCCTTGTCGCATCTGTGCGCAACCCGACCCATATTATTGAATCCGCAAAAATGGGCGCCGATGTCGTGACATGCCCACCATCTGTGATTAAACAGCTTTATAAGCACCCGCTAACGGATAAAGGCCTTGCTGCCTTTGTTGATGATTGGAAAAAAACAGGACAAAGCATTTTATAAAATGTGTATATTCACATGAGGTTAAGGCCGCGTTTAGCGGCCTTAATGCTTTTTAGCTTTAGGGCTCTGGGCTATTTTTAGCGTATTCGCCGCTTAAAATATGGGCACACATTACATTGCAATGATAACCTGCGTCTTCCAAAGCAACAAAGGCCATAGCTTCAAATTCCCCTTGCAACAATACGTAAAAGACGCTATAAAAGCGGCCATCAACCATATACTGTGCTGAGAGGTCGCTATGAATAGCATGAAGAAGTTGTTTAACTGGGTTGCTGATGGTCTTAACGGTTTGTTTCCTGAAGAATGGCATTTGTCAAAGGAAGAACAACGCCATTTAATGGTGAAAGGCTATAAAGTCAGAACATATGAGCGCCCTGTAGTACCGTCCCCTTTTTACACCGCGGGTGTAACTATAACATACCAAGAAATTAAAACACACGATGACAGGCACCTTACAGGTAAAGAAGCTGAAAAAGTGCGCGCGATCCTACAAGACTTAAAAGATCAATCAAATCAGAATAACAACCAACATCATAAGCCGGAATAAACCATGACCAGCATCAAAACCCACTTACGTAATGCATGGCAGAAAGTCTGCGCAGTTCTGAACAATGAAAAACATGACAAAAGCATTTTTCATCTTTCAGAGGACGAGCACAAAGCATTGGCTGATGATTATGCTTTGGCGAGACAGTTTACTTATGCCATCAACAAATACGCCCCATCCTTTGCAACAATTCCTACGCAGAATTATAAAGTGACGCATTTTGATGGGTCAGATTTAACGCAGGATGAAATCACCGCGCTGGAACAGCGTTTAAACAAAATGCGCAATGCGCCTAACAATAATGCAGGTCAACCCAAGCTTTAATTAGCCTATCATTTTGTAATTACGATAAAAACAGGCAAATAATCTGTTGCCTGTTTTTTTATGCCTGAAATTCATTGCCTAATATTATAAATACAGGCACAATAATACAGTTGTATTTTTATTCTCTACAATTGAAAAATCCAGATGAACGCAGAACCTATTCTAAATAAACAAGATATTCTTGGTTGGCTTAAAGATAACCCAAATTTTTTGGAACAATGCCCTGAAGCCGCCGACCTTCTCCTCCCGCCTAAGTTGAAATCCAAAAAGGGTATCGCTGATTTTCAGTCTTATCTGCTTGATCGCGTTAAGGCCGACAAAGAAATGGTTTTAGAAACCACGCGCGAGATTGTTGAAAACGCACGTAACAATATGAACAACCAAACGCGTATTCACATGGCCGTTTTGCATATCTTAGAAGCCCAAAGCTTTGATGAGCTCATCACCAGCATCACAATGGATTTAACCGCTATGCTGGATGTTGACATCACTGCTTTATTAGTCGAAACCGATGGCAATACCATTCCGCACACGAATATCCCCGGCTTAAAAATGGTGCCAAAAGGGACGATTGATAAATGGATGGAAGATCGCCCTGCCCGCCTACAAGCGGACATTACCGGCCTTGAGGCTATATTTGGCAGCGGCGCGAATTTAGTTCGTTCACAAGCTTTAATCCGCATTGATATTTCTTTGGATATGCCACCTGCATTGTTATGTTTTGGTTCTCGCAATGCGATGACTTTTGAAGATGGGCAAGGCATTGAACAAATCTCATTTCTCGCCCGCGTTATTGAACGCTGCATCCGCCTTTGGCTAACTGTTCCTAACTGATATATATGAGCAAAAAGAAACAAGAAACCGATCCACTCCTCGCCCTTACCACAGCCGATTTATATAAGTCGATTGGCGATTGGTTTGATGTGTTGCGTTATGAGCGTCATGTTTCTGAACATACGCTGCGTGCCTATCAAAAAGACATCGGTACGTTTGTACGTTTTCTATCTAAATATAACGGCGCCCCGCTATCTATTAGCTTGCTCGCAGATAGCGACATCCCCGCTTTTCGCGCATGGATGGCGAGCCTAACAATAGATAACGAGCTTAGCGCGACAAGCCGCTCACGCGCGCTTTCTGCTGTGCGCCGCTTTATGGACTGGCTCGATAAACAAGGTATTGCGCATAACCCTTATATCAAAACCCTGCGCGCCCCAAAGAAGCCGCATAAATTGCCCCGCCCCATTAGCGCGGAACGTATTTTTGAATTGTTAGATCAATATGATGCCCGCAATTGGGAAGACTGTCGTGATAAAGCCTTATTTACATTACTCTATGGCACAGGCCTACGTATTCAAGAGGCCTTATCATTAAATATCGAAGACTGGCCGCAGGGCTCAGATACAGACTTTTTAACCATTCGCGGTAAAGGTAAGAAAGAGCGTAAAGTGCCAATTCTTAAACGTGTGCATGAAGCCGTTCTTGAGGCCATTACCGCTGCCCCCTATGCACAAACGCCTGAACGTCCAATTTTCGTTGGGGTACGCGGCGGCCGTTTACACCAAGGGGTGGCACAGCGTAATTTACGCAAATTGCGTATCAGCTTTGGCCTACCTGACAGCGCTACGCCGCACGCACTGCGCCACAGCTTTGCCACACATTTATTGGAAGAAGGCGCAAATTTACGTCAGGTGCAAGAACTTCTGGGGCATAGCTCACTAAGCACTACACAGCGTTATACCGATGTTGATAATGCGAAATTATTTGAAGTTTATAAAATGGCGCATCCGCGCAGTTAAAGGCGCGTGAACCCCTAGTACAACCAGTGTTACATGACCTCGAGCTTTTTTGTATCTGGCGTTTTTTGCGGTAACTGTTGAACATTATCCGCAGCATCATTTGCGTCAAATACTGACGCAAGGAATTTATCACTCAGCTCCGCACTAGCGCCCATAACATCGTCATTACCGTTATATTGATGTGTAAATTCGCCTAAATTAACACCTGCTGTTTCGAATTTAGCCTTTAATGCGATGACACAGGGCAGCTTATTAAACAGTTCTTTATTAACATTTGATGGCTTAATTGGCAGATACAATCGCCCATAGGGGATGATGTTTTGTTCTAACTCTTTTTTGAAATCCACACGATCAATTATGTCTGCAATTTCTTCATTTTTATCCATAAGCACACCTTTAAAAACTGTTCGTAATTCCAGCCCTGTCAGAGGAATAACCGTTGTATCTTTTTTGGAAAACATAACCTACCCTTTAAAATAATTCTTATAAGTAATATGTATCATTGACCATATCACGCACTTCCAATGTTACGGCGCAGTCTTCAGGCGCGGTGCGTTTCATTAAATTATGAAGCGGCGTTGCATATGATTTTTTGGTGGCAACATCGCGCCCCTCTAACAAAAGCAATGTTGCATGCAGCATTAGCCCCTTACTGCCAACCGTCCCCACAACATTATGGTCCACGGCAATACCGCGTGTTTTAATGCGGCCCTTATCAACGCCCGCCTCCGCCAGTGTATTATGCAGATTTTCAAGCAAAGTTGGCATTTGGTCATCTAAAGACGGGGAGTATTCAACGATAATATGAGGCATATTTTTTCCTGCTTTGTGTACAACGTTTCTAAACGTTTAGCGAAACTTTTAAACATATCCGCGATGTCTATTTCTGGGGCTCAGCTTATATCTAAGTGGTTTCTGTGCCATAGCACTACTCTATAGATCCCAGCCTATAGAGCTACGAAAAACCAAACCTTATGTCAAGTAAAAATAATACAGCTGCCTCATTCAGAGAATCTTGCTTTTATAGTTTTTTATCTATATGTTGAACGCCCTAATGACAACATATTGAGCATAGTGTAAGCGCCCGTAGATGAGTAAAGAGACACATAAGTTAGAACATATCCGCAACTTCGCAATTATTGCGCATATTGACCACGGTAAATCCACCTTGGCGGATCGCTTGATCCAAACCTGTGGCGGCGTTGAAGAACGCGAGCTTGAAGAACAAATGCTCGATAACATGGATATTGAGCGTGAACGCGGCATTACCATTAAAGCACAAACAGTACGCCTGCGCTACACAGCTAAAGACGGCATTGAATATCAACTAAACCTGATGGATACACCGGGGCATGTGGACTTCGCTTATGAAGTTTCACGCTCACTCGCCGCGTGTGAAGGCTCAGTGCTAGTGGTCGATTCTACACAAGGCGTTGAAGCACAGACCCTCGCCAATGTTTACCAAGCACTTGATAACGACCATGAAATTGTGACCGCAATCAACAAGATTGATCTGCCTGCCGCCGACCCCGAGTCTGTTAAGAAAGAAGTCGAAGACGTTATTGGCCTAGATTGCACAGATGCCGTTGAATGTTCCGGTAAAAGCGGCATTGGTGTAGAAAACCTTTTGGAAACAATTGTAAAGCAATTGCCGCCACCGCATGAAGGCAATCCAGATGAACCGACACAAGCGCTGCTTGTGGATAGTTGGTATGATGCATATTTAGGCGTTGTGATTCTTGTCCGCGTTAAACATGGTTATTTAACAAAGGGACAAAAAGTTAAATTTATGAACACAGGTGCGGAGCGCATTGTTGACCGCGTCGGTGTCTTCACCCCCAAACACCTTATTACCGATGTCCTCGGCCCTGGCGAAATGGGCTTTATTACGGCAGGTATTAAAGAAATCTCTGAAACGCAAGTTGGTGACACCATTACCGACCTAAAGCGACCTTGTAGCGCCGCGCTACCAGGTTTTAAACCGTCCATCCCGATGGTTTTCTGCTCACTCTTCCCAGTCGATAGCTCAGAATTTGATAAGCTACGTGATTCCTTAGGTAAACTAGCCCTTAATGATGCATCCCTGCATTATGAAATGGAAACATCACAAGCACTTGGGCTTGGCTTCCGCTGTGGTTTCTTGGGCTTACTACATATGGAGATTATTCAAGAGCGTTTGGAACGCGAATTTGACCTTGATCTTATTCCAACAGCCCCTAGTGTTGTATACCACATATATAAAACAGACGGCACGATGGAGGAACTTTATAACCCTGCAGACCTACCTGATGTTGTTAAGATTGACCATATTGAAGAGCCGTGGATTAAAGCAACCATCCTAACACCCGATGAGCACCTTGGCAGCTTGTTACAACTTTGTCAGGAACGCCGCGGCGAACAAATCGACCTTACTTACGCGGGTGACCGTGCAATGCTGGTATATAAAATTCCGCTTAACGAAGTTGTTTTCGACTTCTATGACCGCCTTAAATCTATCTCGCGTGGGTACGCGTCATTTGATTATGAGCTTGATGGCTACGCTGAAAATGACCTTGTCAAAATGGAAATACGCGTCAACCAAGAACCTGTTGATGCATTAGCTATGATTGTCCACCGCAGCGTTACTGAAACACGTGGTCGCGCCCTTTGTAAGCGTCTAAAAGAACTTATCCCGCGCCAGATGTTTAAGATTGCCATTCAAGCCGCTATCGGCGGGAAGATTATTGCAGCTGAGCATTTAAGCGCGATGCGTAAAGACGTAACGGCAAAATGTTATGGCGGTGATGTTAGCCGTAAGCGTAAGCTTCTTGAAAAGCAGAAAAAAGGTAAGAAGAAAATGCGCGAATACGGCAATGTGCAAATCCCACAAAGCGCATTCATCAATGCATTAAAAATGGGTGACGATAATTAATTTATCGTCACGCTAATTTATGGAGTTTAGGAGCTACTCACCTTTTGGATAATTTCATCCAAGTCCTGAACACCTCGTGCAATAACCTGCATTTTCTGAGATATCTCACCCGTCACAGCCTCTTGCTCCTCAATTGCGGCGGCTATAGTATCAATAGACTCGCTAACAGAAGCTGTACCGCCACTAATCGCTTCAGAGCTTATAACAACCTTACTTACAATTGTTTGAATGTTGTTAATTTCATTAGAAATACGGTCCGTTGCCGCTGCCGTTTGATTGGCTAGAGACTTTACTTCCCCCGCCACAACGGCAAAGCCTTTACCTGCATCACCAGCGCGCGCCGCTTCAATGGTCGCATTTAACGCCAGAAGGTTCACTTGCTCTGATATATCTCGAATAAGGGCAACAATATCTTCCATAGATTTCGTATTATTCTGAAGCTCACTGACGAGGTGATTAGCTTCCTCGTTTTGCGCGACGATACCAGATATCGATGTTTGTGAACGCATCATGTTCTGTGCAATTTCTTTCACCGAGGCAAGCATCTCTTCCGCCGCGCCTGCGACTGTCTGGATATTCGCGCTTGTTTCAAGGCTTTTGTCCGCTGCAATATTACGTAGTTCAACTTGATGCGTTATATCGCTTGCATATTTTATAACTTTATATGGGCGTCCATTCATATCAAATATAGGATTATAGCTTGCCTGAATATAAACCTCTTTGCCACCTTTGCCGATGCGTTTAAATTCACCTACGGAATATTTACCTGCGCGCAAGCTCGTCCAAAAATCCTTATACTCATCGGTCGATGAATAATCGTTTTCAACAAACATAACATGATGCTGCCCAACGATATCATTCAAGTCATGACCAACCGTACTTAAAAAATTCTCATTGGCATCAACAATTGTACCATCCAAATTAAACTCAATAACGGCTTGCGACTTTCCAATCGCGTCAATTTGGCTTCTAAAATAAGCTGAACGTAATTTATCTTGCGTCACATCTGTCGCATATTTCACAACACGAAATAATCTACCATTCATATCATATATAGGGTTATAACAGGCTTGTATCCAAACCTCCTTGCCATCACGCCCCACTCGCTTAAACACATCCGACATAAACTGACCATTTCGCAGATTATCCCAAAACGCTTTATACTCGACCGTTTTGGCGTAATCTGGTTCAACAAACATTTCATGATGTTTGCCTTTAATATGATCTAACTCATAGCCCATTGTGTTCAAGAAATTATCATTAGCATTCAAAACATGCCCCTGCGGGTCAAACTCGATCACAGCTAAAGACCGATGAAGCGCACTTAACTGACCACTATTATACGCACTGGCTAGCTTATCGCTCGTAATATCAGATGCGAGCTTGATCACTTTATATATGTGCCCGTTTTTATCTGCCACTGGGCTATATGTCGCGCTTAGCCAAATCTCCTTACCGCCTTTCGCCAGTCGCTTATATACCCCTGTCGAAAAAACACCCGAACGTAAATCATGCCAGAAACGTTTATAATCAGACGAGCTTTTATAATCTGAATCAACAAATAACGAATGATGCTTACCCAATATTTCGTCATGGCTATACCCCATCGCATTCAAAAAATTTTGATTCGCACTCTCGATAATGCCATCGGGTGTAAACTCAATTACTGCCTGTGATTTATGAATAGCATCCAACACTGGATTGCTTTGTTTTTGCTTTGAAAACATCATCTTATATTTCCCCCATGTAAAAATGATAGTTTTAATTCGCCGTCATTGCCAATACTTATGGTTATAATGATACCATCAATATAGAGCTATTCACAGTTGTATTATTATTGTATTCAGACTATGAAGAGTTGTGCACGTTCGCAACGCAGCAAATATTCCCCTTGAATATGGGGTTTTATTATGTTAAATATGTACACCTAATTTAATGGCAAAATAAATAACGGGGTGGGTTATGAAGAAAATATCTATTTATGCAGCATTGCTGACAACAACCATGTTCAGCGCATCTGCAAATGCAAACACGCATATCACATATACTTCCTATGCAAACACAAATAGCATTCAAACAAATATAGGCGGCGATCAAAACCGCTGGTTCTGGAATGTTACCGCGCAAAATAGCAACACCGTTTTCCCCTCGTCAAAGCTTGACCTAAGTACATTTTATACAGAAAACCATGCAAACCATAGGGGACATTACATTCAAGGCTCTATCATTCAGAGTATTCCACTTTTGGGTCCTGCGATTGAAAAAAGCCTAGATCGGGCCATCGACAAACGCCTACGCAAAACACAGGAATATATTTCAGATAGCGTCCGTTTTGATCAATTAATGCATGAGCTTGAATTATACAACTCTCTAGCTTTGAATTCGGATGCCGCAGCATTAATTGCCAGAGATGTTGAGGGCGATATTTATCACTATATGAACGAGCTTGGACGACATAACAGTGCATATAATATGAATGTACAACCTATTTATCAGGACTTGCTTCAGCCAATTAATCACAGCGCTTTTAACGACATAGACTCCGTGTTAAGTTACTTTTCCTATGCACGGCAACTACCAGGTATGAGACTACGCGCAGAAATCGGCTATAAGAAAGATAATTTTGAATGGCGCATTGGTGGCCAAAAGCACAGATCCGCAGATAGCCTTCTGACGAATGAACGCCAAAAGCGCCAAAGTGTCTACAGTACGATGGATTGGGATATATCCGCAAAGTTCAATTATATGAATTACTATGTTGAAGAATCTTTAGATAATTATCTCGGCATTGAAGATTTTGAACACGAACGCTCATCTGAATATCATCGTTTGAGCTATCGCTTCGGACAGGAGGCGTCCGTATATGTCGGGCACGGCAAGCATCATAATGATATACTCGGCAACGCCAGATACACGCAAATCGGCGCACAAAAATGTAATAACATTGCCAATGATATGAGCCTATGCAGCAACCTACGTTTCGAGCGCTCACACGTAGAAGATAGTTTTTCCGATAGTATTAATGGTCATTATTCAGGCATTACAGCTGGCATTAATCTTGATTACAGGTTCTAAATTACGCGCCCGCAAAGTTTCGTGTTGATTAGTTCGTATAAAAGCCCTGCGCAAACTGGTCATTGCGTAGCCATAACGATAAAATACTCCTAGAATAAGAATAAAAAAATAAGGAGTATTTTCTATGGCCGAAATGCCGAACATCAACTTCCCTGATGTATTTCAAAACCTTCCTGCCTTCAAATGCCGCTTTGATGCATTCCAGATGCAGGGTGAAAATTGCAACATCCTGTTTGCGACATATCCGCCTAATACAGATATTGAACCCCACACACACGATACATTCAACTGGGGTATTATTACACGCGGCGCCATGCATTTGACCGTTGAAGGCGTTGAAAAAACATATAAAGTCGGTGAGTGGTTTAATGTTCCTTTAGAAGCCGTTCATTCCGCACGATGTGACGAAGCTACCGAAGTCATTGAGTTTTGGTTTAAGCCAGAATAAGTCAACAACATATTGACATAACAGAAAGATCTTCTTAATGTATGTTCTCTAATAATAAGGGAAATGCAGATGGGACTATTTGATCGTTTAAAAGAAACGCTCAGCGCAAATTTTTCAGCTGAAAGTGAAGCTCAGGCAAACAGCCTTGATATTGAATCTATTAACGGCTTGCTGCAAGAAGCACGTGCGTTAGGGTTTTGCATGACCCATCTGTGCTTAGATGGCGCCTTAGACATTTACAAAGTTTCTACATCCTTCTGCCCATCGCTGATAAATAATGCCCGCACAATATATATGATGGACTTCGACCCGACAGGATTAGACGTCGAGACCATCCAAAATGCACTGCGCCATGAATGGTTGATGCATTATGGAGAGGCCCTTTTTGTACAGCATGCGCAACAGCACGGTCATGGCGCGGCTGCAGATGTCACACAATTTAGCGCGACATTGATTGATGATCTAAATGACGCTCTCTGCGCTGCAAACAAATCTATGTTTGATTCCTTCTGTAGTTACATGGGCTATCGCGGACAAGAAATGAACCCAACGCGTGTTATTGACTGTGTCGATTATGCCATTGAACACGGTCTAAGCGATGGAAAAGAACTTACCCATTGGTTCCCTATTGCAAACGCCATGATTGATGATGGTGATGATGCGCCACAAAAGACAGTTGCACCCACCGCCCCGTAACGCTATATAAGCGCTATGGAATTTATCGACTTAACAAATTGCGCCTGTAACGTTTTACGCACGGCAAATGCCGAAGACAAAGCAAAGCTAACGCGTAGCTATATTGCACAAATAAATGACCATCCTGATAAAGTCATTATCGGCAAGGCAAAGCCAGATATTCGCCCTGCACGCCCAGATAAGCCTGAGCTGCTTGATCCTAACCAAATGCCCCGCCGCCGTAATGCAGGTTCGCTAAAGAGCAAAGTGACGCTGCTTCACGCCATTGCACATATTGAATTAAACGCTATAGACTTAGCATGGGATATGGTTGCACGCTTCGCGCCTTTATATGAAGGCCATGCCGAAAAAGATACGCCCCTTACATTGCCGATGGATTTCTTTTTAGACTGGCTTAGCGTCGCTGGTGACGAAGCCAAGCACTTCTTGCTGCTGAATGATTACCTAAAAACTTTTGATGTGCGCTATGGTGATTTTCCAGCCCATGACGGCCTTTGGGAAGCGGCGGAAAAAACACGCCACGACCTTGCCGCACGCCTTGCCATTGTTCCGATGGTGTTAGAAGCCCGCGGCCTTGATGTTACCCCGCATATGATTGCCAACTTCACCGCACAAGGCGATGAAGACACGGTTGCGATCCTGAATGTAATATTGGAAGAAGAAGTTAATCATGTCCGCATTGGGCGCGTATGGTTTGAATATTTCTGCACTGCGCATGGCCATGATATCGAAAGCTACTGGCAAGCGCTCGTTCGCGAATATTTCCACGGTAAATTAAAACGCCCCTTTAATCATGATGACCGGTTTAAAGCTGGCATGATCCGCGACTGGTATGAACCGCTGGCGGATTAATTAACGTAACCTAGCGCTTCTAAACGTTCTTTCGCTGTTGGGTGGGTACGTAATACGTGGCTATCCAAAACACGATAAGCAAGCTTTTGTTCCGCACTCAAACCATATACAGGACGCTCTATTTCTGCATGCTTTAAATATTTATAAAGCCCATTCGCTGCCGCCCCAAAATCTTCGACAGCAGTTTTATCTGCCGCGAGCTCTTTATTCCGCATCAGCGCACGGTCAACTATGGTATGCGCACCGCGCGCCACTACCAAGCCCCCAAAAAGCCATGGCGTAACCCCTGCGCATATCGCTGCGCCAGACAACATTATACTGGTGTTTAATAGCGCTTTTTGCTGCAGTGTATTTTTAACATAGGGTAAATCATTATTTTTTATATGTGACAGCTCATGTGCAACGATTGCTTCGCGTGTTGAATCATCAAAATATTCAACCGCCTTCATATTGACCACAACTGCACATGAGTTTTTGCCCGTAGAAACCACATGCGCGACATCCGCACAGATTTCATCAAACTGTGGCTGCATAGTGTTAAAATCCAACCATTCAGTTTCCTCATGACGGTGGCATATAAAATCCACTTTCATATCCGCAGGTAATATTTGCGCGTGTTTATTGAAATATGCGGTTAGAACTTCCACATCATCACAATAGTCCTCATCACTGATTTCTGCGACATGATCGTTTAACGCTTTTGCCTGCAGCCCTACACGATCAATTTCTTTATCAAAATTTATCGCCATCTTTATTTGTCTGGGCATATATAGTGCCAGTTCTTTTAACGCTTTTAACATGAAACTCTGCTTTTTCTTTTTATATTATCTTAGATCTACACACATGATCGGAATATGTCAATTCAATAAAATACCTGCTGGATAGACAAGCGCAAAAGCCAGTGCTAAATTATCCGCAGCAATAAAAAACAATAAATAAATGACAGGAAGGCATACCATGAAAACACAAGATTATATTTCACGCGAAGAACAATATTTGGCTTATAACTACCACCCGCTTCCTGTTGTCTTAAACAAGGCTGAAGGCGTTTGGCTATGGGATGTAGAAGGCAATAAATATCTCGATTTCTTAAGCGCCTATAGTGCGGTTAGTGCGGGCCATGTGAACCCACGCCTTAAAAAAGCCCTTATTGACCAACTTGAAACGCTCGATGTACCAAGCCGTGCGTTCTACACAGATAAACTCGGCCTTTTTGCTGAAAAGCTTTGTAAAGTTACGGGCATGGATAAAATGCTCCCGATGAATACGGGCGCAGAAGCCGTTGAAACGGCGGTTAAAGCGGCGCGCCGTTGGGGCTACACCAAGAAAAACATCCCTTCGGATCAAGCGAAAATCTTGGTATCATCTGGCAACTTCCATGGCCGTACAACCACCATTGTCGGCTTTTCATCTGATGACGAATATAAAGAAAACTTCGGCCCATTTGATGGCGGTTTTGATATTGTGCCATATGGTGATTTGGATGCCTTTGAAAAAGCAGCATCAAACCCGAATGTTTGCGCGTATATTACTGAACCTATGCAAGGCGAAGCGGGCATTATCATCCCACCAAAAGGCTGGTTAAAATCCATACAGGAAATTTGTAAGAAACATAATGTCTTGCTGATCTGTGATGAAATCCAATCCGGCATTGGCCGTACAGGTAAAGACTTTGCCTTCCAGCATGAAATTGATAGGCCAGATGGCTTAATCCTTGGCAAGGCACTTGGCGGCGGAGTATACCCTGTATCCGCATTCCTAGCTCGCGCTGATGTGATGGATGTATTTAACCCTGGTTCGCACGGCTCAACATTTGGCGGCAACCCTATAGCTGCAGCGATCGGCATTGAATCCCTCAACATTTTAGAAGAAGAAAAATTGGCTGAACGCAGTGCAGAGCTTGGCGCCTACACAATAGATAAAATCCGTGAAATGAATAGTCCGCTTGTCCAAGACCTACGCGGCGCAGGGCTATGGATTGGCATTGATATAGATCCGACGCGCGCATCTGCCCGCGCTGTGTGCGAGGCACTCAAACTACGCGGCCTACTGTGCAAAGAAACACATGAAACCGTCGTTCGCCTCGCACCGCCACTGACCATCACCAAAGACGACATTGATTGGGCGCTTAGCCAAATTCAAAACGTCTTTAAATTAATGGAGCAAAAAGCCGCCGCATAAGGTTCAAATACGTTCCTGCTTGAGATGGTCTTGTGACTAGGCATAAGGCGCACAGCCTAGCAGCGCTAGGTAAGTAACGAATAACGACGTCCCAAGACCATCTCAAGCAGGAATATAAAAAGCCGCAAGTGGAGTTGGGGAAGCTCCACTTGCGTGTGTGAGGGCTATATAGAATAGCCTAAGGGTAGTGTGGGTTTTAACTTCCTTAAAAGACCTGCTTCAAAGGAGGCATTTACTACTCACAATTCATGGCGCATCCGTTATGCCATTACCACAAACTGCTTTCGTATACTTTATACGTGTTAGGATGCGCTTGGATCACTAATACATCATAAAAAACGGCTTTCTTAGTAACAAAGAAAACCGTTTTTCTAAATTTTTATTTACTAAGCTAACTTAGTAATGCAAATCAACATTTTGGCCATATATAGATATTATATCTTCACTTACGACTGCGTCATAATCAATATCTATAACAAATTCGCCGTTAATTTTCCCCTTGCCAGTCACCCTGCCATGGGTTGTTTCATCCTTAATATTATCCCCTAAGTCAAAAATCTTAAGTTGCTCTGGGTTTTCTACACCCAAGGTTTTTAAGAACATAGGGCCAAATCGTATTTCGCCTTCATAAGAAATTTTTTGTTCTAGCTGCGCGGTGCTTATATCATAACGTGCGCAGCTCTCAGCCCCTTTTCTGGCAACCAAAGTAAATTTACCATTACTGTTATCATTTGTAACAATAGAAAACTCACAATCTTTCATCACACAACTGTGGTTACTCAATACACTTTTTCTTTCTTTTCTGTTTATAAGTGCCTTACGTTCGTCACGCTTACACGGCCTATATTCTGATGTCTTATATATATACTCATATTTCTTATTTAGCTTTGTTGCTAAATTTTCAGATGTATCCGCCAAAGCATATTGCGATACGATCACAAGCCCCAATACGGATAAGGTTAACGCCTTAAGCATCGATAAAATTTTCATATTCTGTATCCTAAATTTTAAAATTAACGGTGAAAATTTATCATGAAAAACTTATCGAAAAGTAAAAAAGCCCAGCAAGCTTAGTAAAAAACCTGCTGGACTTTTGCGTATCTTTTAAACGTGAAAGTAATTAGGCCGCTTTATTAACGCTACCAAGTAGCTCCTTAACTGCAGCCACGGAATCATCAAACATTTTCTGTTCATCTGCATTCAATTGAATTTCTACAATCTTCTCAACGCCGTCTTTACCGATGATTACCGGTACGCCGATGTAAAGACCATCAACGCCATATTCACCGTTAAGGCGTGCCGCACATGGCAGAACGCGTTTTTTATCGCGTAGGTAGCTTTCCGCCATAGCAATTGCCGAAGATGCAGGAGCATAGAATGCCGAACCTGTTTTCAAAAGCGCAACAATCTCACCGCCGCCGTTACGCGTACGGTCGACAATCGCGTCGATTTTCTCTTGCGTTGTCCAACCCATTTTCACAAGGTCAGGCAGTGGTATACCTGCAACTGTTGAATAACGCACCAATGGCACCATTGTATCGCCGTGGCCGCCAAGAACAAACGCTGTGATATCTTCTACAGACACACCGAATTCTTCTGCGAGGAAGTAGCTGAAACGTGCGCTATCAAGAACGCCCGCCATGCCGACAACTTTATTATCTGCAAACCCTGTTACGCGCTGCATCACATCAACCATCACATCAAGTGGGTTTGTGATAACGATCACAAATGCATTTGGCGCATATTTTTTGATGTTCTCACCGACTGTTTCAATGATGCCAGTGTTAATGCCAATCAAATCATCACGTGACATACCCGGCTTACGCGGAATACCCGCCGTAACAATAACAACGTCGGAACCTTCAATAACCGCATAGTCGTTAGAACCTTGATAATTACAGTCATAACCTTCAACTGGTGAAAGTTCAGCCAAATCAAGCGCTTTACCTTGCGGTACGCCATCAGCAATATCAACCAATGCAACATCACCGAGCTCTTTCATACCTGCAAGCAGCGCCAAAGTACCGCCGATTTGCCCCGCACCGATAAGTGCAATTTTATTACGTGCCATTTGAGAATCTCCCTAAACAAGACAAAATTAAAAACCTGACATCAAGATACGCCAATTCTAAATTAGTACAAGGGCTAAGCCCAAAAATTATGCTGATAATCATAAAGATTTTTTGTTTTCCATATTCATTGACTTCCCTTTAAAATTCATGTAGAGTGGCTCTTTACAAAATAGAAAGCTTATAACGGGGATGAACATATGAGCGCGGATGAACAAAACAAAAATGCCTTTGAACGCTGGCTTGATAAAGGCAATCCAGTGACGAAAAATATTAAACTAGCCGCCACATCTTGCGCGGCGCTTGGCCTAGTTACCGCAATTGTACTTGGCTCTATTAACGAATATAAAGCAGAGGCCGACGACACTATATATGCGCTCAAGGAAAATGACATCGTTTTGTTTGATTCACACCAAGACTGTGTCAATCAGGGCTATGACATATTGGCATGCTATGATTCACAGATAAATGCGATTAATCTTAAAGATAAGTTTACCACTCCCGTTGAAGCCATGGATTTTCATCAATGTGCTGAGATATTTGGCAGCTGTCCTGAACGTATAAGCCAGTTTACACGCGGCTTTAATTTAGACCTTTATAAATATCGCCCTATTGCTTCATCATGGGTTGCGGTTAAAGACGATATTTCAATAGCTGCACCATTATATAAATTGGCGCAGAAAGACCCTAAAGTAGATCAATACATACGCATCGATGGCGTATTTATGGCGCATTACAAATAATAAAAACGCCGCTGAATTAATTCGCGGCGTTTGTTATATTAGACTTCTTCGTCAACAGCGTGATTAGGCGCTGCTCCAGGGTCGCCTTTGGCGACACCGACACGCGCCGGACGCAATAAACGCCCACTAATCACATAACCTGGCTCAATTACCTGAATAACAACGCCTTCTGGCTTGCCTGACCCTGGCGCTTCAAACATAACTTCATGGAAGTTCGGGTCGAACCGCTCATCCAATGGCTCTATTTTCTGAATACCATGCGATGTAAAAATCTTTAGCATGTCATTTTGCACAGATTCAACGCCAGTAATAACGGCATTAATGCGTTCATCCACTTCTTTTAAATCTTCCGGTACAGAATCCATAGCGCGGGAGAAGTTATCAAGCACATCAAGTAAATCACGTGCAAAGCGTGAAATTGCATATTTCCCTGCATCTTCACGGTCTTTCAACGCGCGGCGGCGTGTGTTTTCTGCTTCGGCCAACGCACGTAATGCACGCTCTTTTTCCTGTGCGACGGCTTGCTCAAGTTCAGCTATGCGCACTGCACTGTCTGCACCCGCGAAAGTATCTTCGGTGAACATTGGTGGTTCTTCTTCTCCTGTGAACGGTGAAGAGTCCTCTTGCATATCATCTTGTTCAGGCTGCTGTTGTGCTGCGGCGGCGTTTTCTACATCCATATTTTTTTCTTCCTTTCCCGCGTCGTCTTCGGGTGAATTTTTTGGTTCGTTATTTTGCTCGGTCATCTATGACACCACTCTTATACTATTAAAATCACGTTTTACTTACAGACGGCCTATGTTTACACGCAAAGGCACAACACGTCCATCTTCATCAATATCTATAGACTGGAATGTGAAATATGGCTCATCTTTCAAACGGTCAGAAACCTTCATCTCACTATTATCAAGCACAACGTAATAAGGACGCTGACGCTCATCATGGCGAACTTTGTAATCATGAATTTCATAACCGCTTTCGCGCACTAGCGCGCGCAGTTTACGCAACATTAAATCTTCATTATACGGCGCGTAATCAGGGAATACGCGAAACGCGCCTGCGGGCATTGGTTCATACACTAATTCATTTTCAGCGTTATCAACTTTGAAATAAGTTTGCTTGCTGCGTGGGATTAGTTTATAAACGCCATTCTCTTCGCGTAAATCAAACGCGTCTGACATAGTGCGGTTCCAAATGCGCACTTGTTTCACACCACCCTCTACCATTGCTTTTAGATCCAATGGCAAACGGTATTCAGCATAGCTGTGCCGCCCGCATACATCATTGCCCTTATCATCAAGCATTTTATAGGTTTGGATCGCCCAGCCAGAAAACTCAATTTCTAACATGCCTAGGTTATCTTTAAGTTCAACATCATAATCATCAATAGATGCACAGCTGCTTTCGACATTCGATGCACGGAAGTTCAACGACGCCATACCCGGTTTTTTATATGATTGTGATAGGCTTAATTTTACGCCGAAAGGTAAAGGTTTTGAACTTAATCGCTGCTTCACATATGTTTGGCCTTCAGCCGCAACCATATCCGATTCAGCCTGTGCTAGCGGCGCTAGTGATAACGATAATACGGCTGTGCATAGAGCAACGCGCTTTATTTTATGCATGAATAACTTGTTCATAATCGTCTTTACCTTTGGTTACCCTATCAATTTTGTTAAAACACGCGACGTGTAGTCTAGTATCGGTATAATTCGTCCATAATTCAACCGTGTTGGACCAATTACCCCCAACGCTCCAATGATATTATTATCGGCATTTTTATACGGGGCAATCATCATCGACCACCCAGCATGGTTAAAAATATCATTTTCTGCGCCTAAATACACCTTTACACCATCACCATCACTAGTCGATTGAACAAGCTGCATCATGCGCTGCTGGTCTTCAATCAAAGTAAACAGATCACGCGCGCGCTCAACATCCTCAATCGCCTGTACATCTTCCAACAGTTTAGATTGCCCTTTAATAATTAGATGTGGCTCATTAGCTTGATTAGTTGTAGCAACAGCAAGGCCTTTAGTCACCAAGTCCGTAGTAATCCGATCCAAATGAATACGGTTCTTCTTCATCGCATCCGCCAATGTGCGGGATATATCACCAATGGTGCGCCCAGCACAAAGTTCATTTATAAAATTCGACAGACGCTGTAATTCAGATTCGCTGACGTCTTTATCTAACTCAATCAAACGGTTCTCGATCAGGCCATCAGTCGACACAATTACAACCAGAGCCTGCGCAGGGGCTATTTTAACAAACTGAATTTGGCGCACGGCTTTATCCAGTTTTGGGGCAAGAACTAAACCTAAATGCCGCGAAAGACCTGATAATGTTTGTCCAGCGCGGTTTAGCATATCGTTGGTCGTTTCCCCCGCCTGCGCACAAATTTGGTCAATATGCGCTTTGTCTTGTTGGTCGATATCGCCAATCTCCATTAAACCATCAATATAAAATTTAAGGCCGCGCGAGGTTGGGATGCGTCCTGCCGAAGTATGTGGCGCAATGATCAGCCCCTGACTTTCCAACGACGCCATAACATTGCGGATTGTCGCAGATGAAACATCAAGTGCAAGGTCGGCCAGAACTTGTTTGGAGCCAATCGGCATCCCCATGCGTAAATAATTTTCAACAATATAGCTGAAAATATATTCTGAACGTTCATTTAATTCGATCATCGACATGATTTATTCGGCTTTAACTCTCGCGAAAACTTGCATTCTTTACCCGCATACAATATAAGCCATAGGACTATTCGTAAAGAAAATTAATAAACCAAGGATGAACTGATGACACGCCCATCAAGCCGTACCCCAGATGAATTACGCACTATTGAAATTATTCCAGATTTTTTACCGCATGCGGAAGGCTCTTGCCTCATTAAATGTGGAAACACACATGTTATTTGTACGGCCAGCGTTGAAGAAAAAGTCCCTGGCTGGATGCGTAACACTGGTAAAGGTTGGGTGACAGCTGAATATGGCATGCTACCGCGCTCAACGGGTCAACGTATGGATCGTGAAGCCGCGCGCGGCAAACAATCAGGCCGTACACAAGAAATTCAGCGCCTAATCGGTCGCGCCCTTCGCGCCGTTGTTGACATGAAAAAGCTTGGCGAGCGTCAAATTAAAATCGACTGTGATGTCATTCAGGCTGATGGCGGTACGCGCACAGCATCCATAACAGGGGCATATGTTGCACTTTCGCGAGCAATTAACCACTTAATGATGATTGGGCTGCTCAAAGAAACACCACTAACAGATAGCGTTGCGGCGATTTCTTGCGGTATTTACAAAGGTGAGGCCGTCCTTGACCTAGATTATGATGAAGATTCAAACGCTGAAACAGATGCAAACTTTGTCCTTACAGGCAATGGCAAGATTGTTGAGATTCAAGGCACAGCCGAAGAAGCGCCGTTTTCGGAAGAAGAATTCATAGCCATGTTACGCCTTGCACAAAAAGGCTGCGCTGAATTAAAAACAGAACAAGAAAATGCTGTAAAAGCATAGGCAAATCATGAACGACACATCCCCACGTATATTTGACGCCAGTGAACTTGTCCTTGCCACACATAACCAAGGCAAGGTGAAGGAAATTCGCGCCCGTTTAGATGGGCGTGATGTAGAGGTTTTCAACGCGGGGGATCTCGGCCTAGATGAGCCAGAAGAAAACGGCGTAACATTTGAAGAAAACGCAACAATCAAAGCGCTTGCCGCCGCTAAGGCGACAGGCAAAATCTCTCTTGCTGATGATAGCGGCCTTGCAGTATCTGCCCTAAACGGTGCGCCAGGGATTTATTCAGCGCGCTGGGCTGGAGCTGGGAAAGATTTCAAGGTTGCAATGCAGCGCGTTTATGATGAAATTCAGGCAAGCGCAACGCCCGATAATATGGATGCTGCTTTTGTCTGCGTCATTGCCCTTGCATGGCCAGATGGGCATGTCGAATTAGTACGCGGTGAATGTAACGGCACATTAACATGGCCTATACGCGGCGCAGATGGTTTTGGCTATGACCCTATGTTTGTGCCTCATGGTCATAGCGAAACATTCGGTGAAATGGATTTTGATACAAAGCAAACCATGTCCCACCGTAAAATTGCATTAGACCAGATTTTTGTAAAATGCTTCACGATATAAACACTACTCCACTTGCCCTTTATGTGCACTGGCCGTATTGCCTGTCAAAATGCCCCTATTGTGATTTTAATTCACATGTTGCGGATAGCATTGATATTGACGCCTTTACCCGCGCCTATAAAAAAGAGCTCGATTTTTATGCCAGCGCCACACCGCGCAGGCCACTGCATTCTATTTTCTTTGGCGGCGGTACGCCGTCACTTATGCCACCAAAATTGGTACAAGACATTATTGATTATGCGCGGGATTTGTTTGGGTTAGAACAAGGCTGCGAAATAACATTAGAAGCCAACCCAACATCGTTTGAAACAGAAAAATTCAAAGCCTTTAAAGATGCGGGCGTTAACCGTGTGTCTTTAGGGGTGCAGTCCCTATATGCTGATGATTTAAAATTTCTTGGCCGGCAACATAGCGCGGAAGACGCGATTGCCGCCATCACATCAGCGCAGAAGATTTTTGATCGGTTTAGTTTTGACCTGATCTACGCGCGCCCAGAACAAAGCATTGCCGCGTGGGAAGCAGAATTAAAACAAGCGCTTGATTACGGGACAACGCATTTATCGCTCTACCAATTAACTATCGAACAAGGTACAGCGTTTTTTACGCAGCATAAGCGCGGTGACTTCCGCCTGCCTGATGAATTCCTCGCTGCTGATTTATACGAAACGACACAGGCGCTTACTGCGTCTTATAATCTGCCCTCCTACGAAACGTCCAACCATGCGGCAATGGGCGAAGAATCGCGCCACAATTTAGTTTACTGGCGTTATTTTGATTATATCGGCATTGGTCCCGGCGCGCATGGGCGTTATACGGATCATCACGGCCAGAAAATTGCAAGCCGCGCCCATTTAGCGCCAGAAAAATGGTTATCACTCTGCGCCGAAAATCCGCATGGCGCGCACCCATTTGAACGCATTGATGCTGATAGCAGTTTTACCGAATCCGTAATGATGGGGCTGCGCTTAAAAGAAGGCATCAACCTTGAAGGCCTAGCGGCGCGTTTAGGCACAAATTGGGCAGATCAAATTTCTACTGACAAAATAAACATGCTCGTACGCGAAGACCTCATCACATTTGATGCCGACACACAAATACGCGCCACGAATAGCGGCGCGCTCTGTATAAACAGCCTTTTAAATGTGCTGTTGAATTAGATTATTGTGCGGCTGGTGCAGGTTGCATTTGTTGCGCCTGTGGCATTAACAGCTGCTGTACACTTTGCCCATTAAGCATCAAATTACCTTGCTGCGTAAATTCAAATTCAAATATACGCCCATTTTTGTCGTCTGACTTCCCCAAACCATGGAGCATTTCAAGCGGCGCAATAATTTGCATCATACCCATAGCATTCGGGTTGTTTGGATCTTGCGCTTCGGCTTTAATTTGCTTTAACAGCATATCCATGTTTTGGAAGACTAGCGTGCCTTGACCTGATGCGCCGTAAATTGCGTTAATGTCTGATTGCACACGCCCCTTTAGAACCGCTTGCCAATCCTTACCGGAAATACGCACATCATTTGCAACAAAACCGCTTTGCGCTTCGTTCAAAATTTGCGGCAGACGTGTCATAACCTGCATCATAATCATCGCAGGGTTAGCCGTCAGGCTTTCCGCATCTTGTGAATACATGCCCAAAATACCACGGACAATTTCATGTAACTTTGCATGCGGTACATTATCAACGCCAATATCAACGTGGAATGAATTAGGTGCATAATCACTAAAGCCTGGTGGACGCGGCTGCATATTTAAATTTTGCGCACCGAACTTCATGGCGATGCCCATTTTTTCTTTAAATATATCCGTAAAGAAGCTCTGCATATATAAGCTGTTTAGGCTTACATTTTGCATACCTGCTGCTGCTGCGAGGCCTGGGCCGACTTTAACGCCTTCCACAACTATGCCACCTTCCATGCCGTCTGCAAGGATGCCCATACAAGCCAGCGCATTATCCAAATACCCTGCGATTACAGGTGGATCAACAATTTGCTCCGTCTTCACATAGCTTTGTATTTGTTTGTTTACGCGCTGCATCTGCCCGACACATTTAATCATGTTTTCGCGCGATAAATCTGTATAGCCGCTATATATTTTCAACTTATCGACCGTTAGAAACGGCTCTGTCGTACCGCCATATAGCTTTATGCCGTTCACTTCGATTGGCAAACGCCCGCTATATAAGCCTGGCTTTTTCTCATCATAACCGCCTTTACCAGTGACGCTATCAATCGCCAATACAGGTTTGCCTGTTTTTGCATCCGTCAGAACAATATTGTCGTATTGCGCTTCTAAACGCGTGGCTAGGTTCATTGGCAGATCATAAATACCATTGGTCTTTTGCTTGCCAATTGATAAGCGGAATATTTCCTGATCGTTTGTGTAAAAACGCCACGGCGTTGGCAAGGATTGTGCAAAAACATAGCGCCCCTTAACTTCCGTAGGCACCATATTCATCGCCGCTATACCAAAATCAAATGAAAACTTACCGCCTTTGGGCTGTTGCTGTGATGGCGGCGTTGGAATATCCAAACGAATATGTGGCAAAGTTACGGCATAGTAATTTCCCGCGGCCTCAACTTCAACCTCGCCCGACGCCGTCATTCCCATATTGGGCTGCGCGATTATTTCCTGAAGTTTATTTTGCAAATAAAGCGCACCATCAACACCCACTGGCTCAACCGCTTGCGCTGATACTGCTGTTGGCGAACCAAGGATAGCTGCCGCAGATACACCCAGCGCGATTAAGCGTAATTTTCTAAAGGTCATAAGTTTTCCCACCTAAATATTTAAGAATCCTAAACAATACTATGAATTTAAAGCTAACAAATTATAGTGATCTTCACCAGTTTAATATTTTTGACGAAAAGCCTTAATATCTTCTTAAGGCCATATATTGTTTTTTATGGGGCAAACATTTGTAAATGATAGTATTTTTTGCGTTCTTGGGCCGACCAATACGGGCAAGACGTATCGCGCTGTTGAAAAAATGCTGTCCTACCATGACGGGGTTATTGGATTCCCATTGCGCCTACTTGCCCGTGAGAACTATGAGCGCGTCTGCGCGATAAAAGGTAAAGACGCTACCGCTTTACTCACAGGCGAAGAACGCATCATCCCGCAGGGCGCACGCTATTTTTGCTGTACAGTTGAATCGATGCCGATTAGCCGTGATTTTGAATTTGTCGGCGTTGATGAAATTCAACTTTGCGCCGATCCTGACCGCGGACATATTTTTACGAATCGCTTGCTACATGCGCGCGGCACGAAAGAAACCATGTTTTTAGGTGCAGACACAATGCGCCCGATTCTCAGCAAGCTCTACCCCGATGCAATATTTGATACGGCGGAGCGTTTTTCGGAATTAAAATTCACGGGCTTTCATAAATTAAGCCGCCTGCCAAAACGCTCTGCCGTGGTCGCGTTTTCTATGGAAGATGTTTATAAGCTCGCCGAAATTCTCCGCCAAGAACGCGGCGGCACCGCGGTTATCCTCGGTGCACTCAGCCCACGGACGCGCAATAAGCAGGTCGCGCTATATCAACGCGGCGATGTTGATTATCTGGTTGCGACTGATGCGATTGGCATGGGGCTGAATATGAACATCAAACATATCGCCTTTGCCGCAACCCATAAATTCGATGGCAAGCACCGCAGAAGCCTTTCTAATGCAGAGCTTGCGCAAATTGCAGGGCGCGCCGGCCGCCATGTTGAAAATGGCAGCTTTGGCGTGACGGGTAATATACGCGGCCTGAATGAAAATACGATCAGCGCCATTGAAAACCACACGCTATCCCCCGTCGAAAAGCTCTATTGGCGAAATGCTAAGCTTGATTACTCCAGTTTGAGGGCGCTTGATGCAAGTTTGTCATCACCGCCGCAAAGTGACGTCTTTATCCATGGGCGCATGAGTTCTGACCATATGACATTGCGCAGCCTTATGACACATAGCGACATACAAGCCCGTATGGATAGTGAAGAAAAAATCCGCTTGTTCTGGCAAGTCTGTCAAATTCCGAACTTCCGTAAAAACATGCCGGAGGCGCATGTTAACCTTGTCCGCCGTGTATTTCTTGATCTGGCAGATTACGGGCATATTGATGAACGTTGGGTACACAATCAGATGGACAGGCTCGATAATGTAAAGGGTGAAATTGATGCCCTCACCCAGCGCCTAGAGGCTATTCGCACATATACATATATATCTCATCAAGCTAATTGGTTTCAAAACGCCGCCGCTTGGCAGGTTAAAACCCGCGGTATAGAAGATAAATTATCCGATGCGCTGCATTTGGCATTAAGCGAGCGATTCGTTGATAAACGCTCTGCATCATTGATTCAATCGCTCGAAAGCGATAAAAAGCTCTATGCACATATACAAAAAGATGGAAAAGTTATAATTGAAGGTCATAGCGTTGGACATTTGCAGGGTTTTCGGTTTATACCTGATACATCACTAAACAAAAAGGATCTAAAAGCAGTTATGAATGCAACACGTCAGGCATTGATGCCAGAATTGAACACACGCGTAGATGATATCTCTAAATCATTAGACCGCCAGTTTTCATTGGCAGATGATGGGTATATCTCTTGGCAACCAAGCGAAACAGATCCGCGCCCAGGCGAGGCTATTGCCAAGCTGATTAAGGGTGAACACATCATGCAGCCTAAAGTCATGATCCCGCATAGCGATTTACTTTCCGCTGAACAGCGCGAAAAAATTATCGGCCGTCTTGACCGCTGGGTACAAGACCATATCCGCAATGTATTAGAACCACTTGTGAAGTTACAAGATGACAGCGAAATTACTGGCCCTGCGCGCGGTATTGCTTATCAGGTATACGAATCCCTCGGCTTGCTTCCACGCGCCGATGTTGAAGAACTTATACAAGGGCTTGTTGCAGAAGGCCGCCGTCAAATTCGTCAGCGCCGCATTATGCTTGGCCCATTGCTTGTGTTTATTCACAGCATGAACAAACCTGCGGCTGTGCGCCTACGTGCATTGCTCTGGGGGCTTTATAACGAACGTGAATTACCAATGCCCGTCCCTTATGATGGCGCGGTATCTATCGAAATTGACCCAAAGGCGATTGACCGTAAATTCTATCAATCCATCTCATACCCAGTCTATGGCAAACGTGCGATTCGTATTGATATGCTTGACCGCGTAATTAATGCAATTTATGAAAGCGCTGAAAACGGTCAGTTCCGTGCGCAGCACAAAATGTGCGAATGGCTCGGCTGTACAATTGATGACCTTTATGACGTGTTAAGCGCGATGGGGCACAAAAAAGTCGAAGACACGGCCGCAGCGCCTGTAGCTGATGCCGCCGCTGTTGAAGTAAAGCCTGCGGAAACAGCAGAAACACCTGAAGCTGAAACAGCATCAACGGAAGACGCTGTAGAAGCAAAAGCCGAAGGCGAAGATGCATCAACAGAAACAAAATCCGCACCAGAGACACCAAATACTGAAGCTGCAAAGCTGCCTGAACTTGCCCTTTTCCGTTTAAAGAAAGGCAAAGCCAACGCAAAAGCACAGCGCCCATTTAATAAGGGTAAAAAGCCTGCGCATAAAGATGGCGGTGACAAACCGCATGGCAAAAAGCCATATAACAAAGATGGTAAAAAAGGTAAAAAGCCACAGCGCCGTGATGAAAATCGCGTCTATAGCGCCGGCCCGAAAAAAGCCGCTGCAGAAGATTCGCCATTTGCTATCCTTGCACAGCTTAAAGACAATAAATAAACAGGCCGCAAATGGAAGATGAATTTGAACGCGGGCAACTGCATTCCCCGATATCAGAAGACCGACTTTTGCCAAAGGACTTCTTTGACGTTTTGCTGAATCGTTACCTTCCTGTTGTGAGTTTGACTTTTATTGGTACAGTTATTGCCTATGCTTTAAAAAACGGCGGAACAGAACGCTTTATCACCCAGTTTATGCAGAATAAAAACATATACTGGCTTGCGCTTTACGGGGCAATTTGGGTGAGCATCCCTGCTGTCATTTGGCTTTTGATGAAAAGTAATTCACTGCTCTCTAACCATGCAGATTTATGGTACAAGGTGACCGCTGGCATGATGGCCGCGACCCTGCTGCTCAGCCTCATTCTCTTCCCTATGGAATCAGGCTTACTTGCCAAGGCACAAAACTTTATTGTTGCCGTTCTACCCGTGCATGTATTGATGTATATATATTTTGTGAAGGAAGGCATGCCTGTGATGTTTGGCGTGCCGCTGTCTTGCGCTGGGGTTGTTTTATTCTGTTACGGCATGTTTATCGTATAAGGGGCGCACCATGATACCGGCGATATTTTCCGTTAAATCAACTGAACTTACGCCAGATGAACGCCGCCTATTTCAAGAATCACAGCCGCTTGGCTTTATCCTTTTTGCGCGCAATATAGACAATCCAACCCAATTAAGAAAACTCACTGCAAATTTAAAAGAGGCCTTGAGGCGCGACTGCCCCATCTTGATTGACCAAGAAGGTGGCCGCGTGCAGCGTATGCGCCCACCGCATTGGCCTAAATTCCCTGCCGCGGGTGATTATCAGGGCGATATGGATAAGCTCTATGATGATATGCACGCCCTCGCCACCATGTTGATAGACCACGGCATTAATGTAAACTGCGCCCCAGTACTTGATATACGCTACCCCGTTGAGACAGATATTATTGGTGACCGCGCCTATAGCTATGATGCAGAAGACGTCATTGCCGCAGGTAAAGTGGTCTGCCGCGCCTTTGAAGATGCGGGGGTTATTCCTGTTAGCAAACATTTACCCGGCCATGGCCGCGCGCGCGCTGATACGCATTTTCATGAAGCGGTGATCGATACGCCATTAGATGTTTTGGATACGACAGACTTCCGCCCATTTCGCGATGTACAGCCTGCTTGGGGCATGGTCGCACATGTTATTCTATCCGCTGTGGATAGCTTGCCTGCCACACTGTCTGAAGCGACAATAAAGGATGTCATTCGCCAGAGAATAGGCTATAAAGGCGTATTAGTCAGTGATGATTTAAGTATGAAAGCCTTAGCGGCATATGGCAGCATAGATGATGTTGCCGAAAAATGCCTTGCTGCGGGCTGCGATATTGCGCTGTATTGCGCAGGTGAGTTTGACGAAATGGCGGCAATAGCCGCGCGTCTACCGCAGCGAATTGAGGCTGAACTTGCGCAAAAAATTACGCGCTTTGTATAAAGTTTATGAACGATAACCAAAACACAGACATAAACGAAGACAATTTGTTTTCGGATGATGATGGACAGCAGTTTAACCTCGACCTTGAAGGATATGAAGGGCCGATTGACATGCTGCTTGACCTTGC
Organism: Alphaproteobacteria bacterium; assembly: GCA_002690045.1. Lineage (GTDB taxonomy): Bacteria > Pseudomonadota > Alphaproteobacteria > Micavibrionales > Micavibrionaceae > UBA2705. The sequence continues at coordinate 580,164 of NZDE01000011.1, forward strand.
ACGCAAGCAAAAGGTTGATTTGATCCATATCTCTGTGCTCGACCTCGCCCGCCAATATCTAAACTTTATTAAACAGGCTAAAGATTTAAAACTCGACCTCGCCGCAGAATATTTGGTAATGGCGGCGTGGCTTGCCTATTTAAAGTCGCGTTTATTGCTGCCCAAAGATGAAACAGATGAGGGGGAATTAAGCGGTGAAGAAATGGCCGCCGCCTTACAATTTCAACTGCGCCGCTTAGAAGCCATGCAAGATGCCGCTGACCAATTATTTTCCCGCCCGCAACTTGGCTGGGATGTGTTTGACCGCGGTATGGGTTTTGACCTGCGCACAAAAACCGAAGCAACCTATGATGCAAGCCTTTATGAATTGCTTGAATGTTACGGGTCAATCAACCGTCGCCACAATGCATCACAATACAGGCCGCTTGACCTCAACCTGATGTCCATGGATGAGGCGATGGACAAGCTGAAAAACGCCTTTAAAGATTTACCACGTAAAGGGCAGCATAGCGCATGGCTAACTTTACAAAGCTTGATTGACAAGCACGAAAAAGATCGTATCTTTAGCCGTTCATCATTGGCATCGATGTTTACCGCCGGTTTGGAAATGGCCAAATACGGGGATTGTGAAATTCGCCAAGATGCGCCGCTGCGCCCAATTTATATGCGCGCCAAAATAAAAGAAGAACAACAAGCATGAGTACAGAAAACACAGCACAGCTCCATACCCGCATTGTCGAGGCTTTGCTATTTGCAACGTCAGAGCCGTTGAGCATTGATGAAATTTACGCCTATATGCCTGAAGAAGCTGACGTCGGCGCGGCGATTTCTACCCTGCAAGATGCGTATAAAGAGCGCGGCGTTGAATTGGTATCTATAGACGGGCGCTGGTCGTTTAGAACCGCATCAGATTTATCTGAACATCTGACCTTACAGCGCCATGAACAGCGCAAATTATCCCGCGCGGCGATGGAAACATTATCGATTATCGCCTATCACCAACCCGTGACACGCGCTGAAATTGAAACCATCCGTGGCGTCAGCACAGGGCGCGGTACATTGGATATTCTGATTGAGGCCGGCTGGGTTAAACCGGGCCGCCGCCGCGACGCGCCAGGCCGTCCATTAACATGGGTGACGACGCCCAGTTTCCTTGAACATTTTAACCTTGAATCGATCCGCGACCTACCGGGGCTTGATGACCTTAAAGCATCTGGCCTTCTGGATAAGAGTGTAGCACTTGACAGCGCGCTCACAATGGGGGATCTTTTCGAGACTAACAGCAACCGTGAGGATGAGTAAATGGCGCCTAGTTTTTGGCAAATTGCAATTATTGTATTAATTATTTTCGTACTATTCGGTGCGGGCAAATTGCCGCGCATTATGGGCGACCTTGCTGAAGGTATTAAAAGCTTCAAAAAAGGCATGAAGGATGAAGAAGGCAGCGAGAAAGCTGACCCGAAAGCCTTGGAAAACACCGAAAACAAAGACAAAGAATAAAATAGTTCAATGCTTGATTTCGGCCTACCCGAATTAATTTTAATCATGGTCGTGCTGATCCTTGTGATCGGCCCGCAGCAGATTCCTGAAATCATGTATAATTTAGGCCGCATTATGCGCCGCCTGAATTATATGCGCTTTGCCCTATCCCGTCAGTTTGAAGATTTTATGCATGACATGGAAACTGAAAAACGCAGCAATGGCAGCAATACAGACAGCCTAAACCTTCTACCCGGTGAAGGTAAAGCGTATCAATCCTCCGCCGAAGAGGAAGAAGATGAAGACTTCACCCCGCCCCCAGAAAGTACAAATGAGGACGCGCTAGATGACACAAAAAAGTGATGACAGCTTTGTCAGCCATTTGGTTGAACTGCGCCGCCGCTTGATGATCGTCATGCTCGGCTTTGTGCTGGCGAGTACGTTTAGCTATTTTTATGTTGATGAAATTTACGGCTTCCTAACCGTACCTCTACAAAACGCGATGGATGAAAATGGCACAGGGCGTTTAATCTATACAGGCCTCAGCGAGGCTTTCTTCACTTATCTGAAAGTCGCTTTATTTGCGGGCGCAGCCGTGACTTTCCCCCTCTTCGCCTATCATATTTGGGCGTTTATTGCGCCAGGGCTTTATAAGTCCGAACGCAGTGTGTTCCTGCCCTATCTGATCGCCGCGCCAATCTTGTTTATTGCAGGGGCCGCGATGGTTTATTACGTGATTATGCCGCTTGCATGGCCGTTCTTTTTAAGCTTCCAAAGCTTTGACAATAAAATTGGTCTGCCGATTGAATTAGAGGCGCGCGTGAGTGAATATCTATCCCTCGTCATGGTGCTTATTTTTGCCTTTGGGCTCGCCTTTCAAATCCCCGTTATATTGACTATGCTTGGGCATATGGGGGTGGTTAGTGCGCAATCTTTGGCACGTAAGCGGCGTTATATTATTGTGTTTTCCTTTATCATCGGTGCGTTTCTAACGCCGCCAGATATTATTTCTCAAGTTGGCCTCGCCTTGCCTGTATGGCTTCTTTACGAATGTTCAATCATACTGATACGCCTGATACAGCGGAAAGGCGACGTGCAAGACTAATGGTACTTTGGGGCTTATATCTATCTATTTTTTGGGCGGTGTCGTTTTATTCTGTTTTTCAGGACATGGCAAAACCTGAACGCAGGCTTTCGTTAATTGAAAGCACAATCACGTCACTGGTTATTACCTTTAGCGTCTTTGGGCTTTACCATGCGCCTACAGGGCAAAGCTTTGCGCCATTTTTATTTATCCTTCTACCGCTAAGCGCCTATTTTGAAATAAGCAATGCAGTAAGTGACCTAAAATCAGGCCGCATACAAGAACAACTTGAAGAAGACGTCCCACAGGATATAATCAATAATATTGCGTTTATCTCTTTAAGTGCAATTCTTCTACCCGGCTACATCGCTGGTTTAATGTTGATAGTCAAATACGGAACTCTTTAATGGCTGACCTCACGCCTTTAAGCCTTTATCAAACCGCGTTAAGCAGCGGTGATATACATGATGACCCTGCGCAGGCGCATATTGTCGCCGCGCTTGATGTCTTGCATAGTGAGCTTATTAAACCACAAGGCGCTTTGGCAAAACTTCTTAAAAAACGCAGCGCCATACAAGGCTTATATATTTACGGCAGCGTCGGGCGCGGCAAAACATTTCTGATGGATTTATTTTATGATGCCCTGCCTGATCATATAGCAAAAAAACGCGTCCATTTTCACAGCTTCATGCGCGATGCCCATGACTTCTTACACCGCAAACGTAAGGAAGACACCAATAAAAGCGCTGATGCGTTAATCCCCGCCCTCGCCGAATGGATTAGTAGCCAATGCCATGTGCTTTGCTTTGATGAATTTCATGTGGTTGATATTGCCGATGCCATGATATTAGGCCGTCTGCTTGATGCATTATTCGCCCGAAATATTGTTGTGGTCTGTACATCAAACTGGCATCCGAAAGATTTATATAAAGATGGGCTGCAACGTGAACGGTTCTTACCGGCAATTGATTTGATCTGCACCAATATGAACACAATCCATCTTGATAGCCCCAAAGACCACCGCCTTGGACGTTTAGGGGACGAAGATTTATACCACTGCCCCAACGGCACAGAAAGCCAAGCGCGGATTGATGAAATTTTTGCCAAACTGACCGATTGTACCGCCGCGCAGCCGACCACGTTAAATTACAAGAACCGTAATTTAGACGTCCCCGCCGCGGCGAAGGGCGTTGCACGCTTTCGCTTTCAAGACCTTTGCGAAAAGCCACTTGGCGCGTCAGATTATCTATTGCTCGCCGAACATTATCATACAATTATACTCGAAAACATTCCGCGCCTTGGCTATGACCGCCGCAATGAAACGAAGCGCCTAATTACATTAATCGATGTACTTTACGAACAAAACATTATGCTGATAATCAGCGCAGCGACGACACCACAAAAACTTTACACTGGCCATGATCATAGCTTTGAATTTGACCGTACCATCAGCCGCCTTTTGGAAATGCAAAGCCAAGATTACCGCACCGCCCATAGTGAAAAATTTAGCTTAGATGTAATATCAGATTAACTTTTAACCCTTTATTTGTGAAGCCGTGATAGACTATAATTTCAGTGAATCGATTACAGCGTTTTATTAGCTAAGGTCTTTATATTATGGGTATTTTTTCGGGGCTTACCGATAAGATCACAGGAAAATCGACAAAGACATCCGCGCCATCAAAGAATGATCCGGCGCGCTATAGTGATGAGCGCGAACGCGCAGCAAGCGGCAGCAAAGGCGAGCGTATGAACCTTGCCAAAAACACGGAAACGCACCGCGAGATTCTCTATTATCTCGCTGAAAACGACCCTGACCCCAAAATACGCCGCGCGCTGGTACAGAATGCGTCTTTACCTGTACAGGCCAGTGGTGTCCTTGCCAAGGATGATGATGTTGATGTTCGGCTTGCTTTAGCTGAACGACTGATTAAATTATTACCGGAACTGTCAAAAGACAAACAAAGCCAGCTTTATGCATACGCCGTCCAAGCGCTTGGCACATTGGCATTGGATGAAGTTCTAAAAATCCGCCTTGCATTAACAAGTGCGCTTAAAGACCACGCCTACACCCCGCCGAAAGTTGCAGGGCAATTGGCGCGCGATGTTGAACGGCAAGTGTCCGAACCTATTTTGAAATTCTGCGCGGCTTTGGCGGATGATGATTTACTTGATATTCTAAGCAAGCATCCGGCGAGCTGGGCGATACAAGCCATTGCATCGCGCAGCCATGTGAGCGGTGATGTATCCACCGCAATTATCCGCACGGAAGATGTACCTGCCGGTCAAATGTTGATTGAAAACGAAGGTGCTGAGCTTAACAAAGAGTTACTAATGGAAATTGTCGACAAAGCGCGCACAACACCAGAATGGCAAAAGCCAACAGCGCTTAGGAAAGCCCTGCCTTATGATATTGTACAGTCTATGATGTCTTTTGTTGATGAACATATCAAAAACATTTTAGAGTCCCGCGAAGACTTCGATGAAGAGACTCGCAGCGAAGTTGCCGAAATTGCCAAACGGCGCGTTGCCTTCGCAACCGAGCATCAAGCCCTTGACGGTGAAACATCCCTTGCACATGTCAAACGCCTTGATAAAAAGAAGTTATTAAATGAGGAGCTCGTCGCCGATGCCCTTGCCATGCGTGAGACTGAGTTTGTACTGGCGGCGCTTGCTCATAAGGCCAAGACTAATGAAGATGAGATCAAAAAAATCGTCGACATGAAAAGCGCGAAATCCATCGTATCACTGTGTTGGCATTGCAAATTTTCTATGCGCTTTGCTTTCCGTTTAGAACAAGAATTATGCCACATACCCAAGGCCGAACTCATTTACCCTAAAGATGGCACTGACTTCCCTCTACCCGAAGCCGATATGAAATGGCAAATGGAGTTTTTAGGTTTCCGCTAAGTAATAAATAAGCACAAAAAAACGGCACTTTGGTCTAAGTGCCGTCTTCTCATAAATTTTGACTGATCTTACGCAGTTGCGGCGTCAGACGCGAACGGAAGCTGTGTGTCTTCCTCTTTTGCTGTGTTGTTCGCCGCTTTAAGCTTTTTTGCTGCCGCCTTCTTTGGTGCAGTTTTTGCTTCTTGACCCATTGCTGATGCTGGGCTGATTGAACCGTGTAGCTCTGCGCCCGCTTCAACAGAAAGTTCGCCGTAAGAGATTGTACCACTTACAACTGCGCTGCTACGAAGTGTTAAGCGTCCATGTACAACAAGGTCACCTTCAAATTTACCTGAAATTGTTGCTTCCTGAATTTCAACTGTACCGTAGAATGTACCTTGTTCGTAGATATCAAGAATTGCTGCACCTTTAAGCGCCGCTTCAACTGTACCCTCAACAATCAAGTGGTCACATGAATCAATTTCACCTGACATATTGATGCCTTGGCCAACAACAAGTTTACGGCCTGTATCGCGGTCGTAATTCGTTGTTGAAGATACTGATGTACCAAATGTAGAACCTGCATTGTAAGATGCAGAACCTGCGTTATATGCCGCATTGCGCGCAACTGCTGGCGTAGCAGCTTCACCCGCGCCTTCAACTTTGTCTTCTTTAAGATCCATAGTCTTTTTCTCTTCTTCTTTAGGTTGGCTTGCTGAATCGCTTGGATCCTGCGTCGTGTTTAAAACTTGCTGTGTTTGCAAAAAGCTTGCAGGGCTTTTCATTACAGATTTCACATCGCTTTGTGCATCATCAGATGACGCTGGCGTTTTTTGTGTTTCTGTAACTGAAGCATTGCTTGGCTCAGTTGCTGATTTTGGTCTATGAAACATAACTCATTCCCTTTGACTGAATTAAATAATTATTTATAAAATTCCTCATCACAACAACGCAGGTCAGCATACCCCCAAACGCATATTGACCACGCAAAAGCATACCAATATAGCGGTTAAAACGTCCGTAAAACGAACCTGTCCGTTTCGATGATGAGCAGACTTTAGCAAGGCTGATGGATGCATGCAAGTTTAAAAAATAAAAATTTTATATTTTTCCATATATCTTTTTCCCGCCTTGCTTTATTCCTATTTTATCTATATATATTAATAGGTTAGAAAATATTAATACAAAACGATACGGCCAATATTAAAAATGAACAAGCAAGATGTTATCGGTTTTTTTTCCACGCTAGAGCGCCTTAATCCAGAACCTGAGGGGGAGCTAGATTGGGTTAATCCGTTCACCCTTTTGGTCGCGGTTGTTTTATCTGCGCAGGCAACTGATGTAGGCGTAAACAAAGCCACAGGCCCCCTATTCCAAGTTGCCGATACGCCAGAGAAAATGTATGCGCTTGGTGAAGACAAAATTCGCGATTACATTAAGACCATTGGCTTATTTAACACCAAGGCAAAGAATGTTTATAAGCTCTGCGAAATACTCATAAAAGAATATGACAGCGACGTGCCACAAAGCCGTGATGAACTGGTCAAACTGCCAGGGGTCGGGCGCAAAACAGCAAATGTCGTACTCAACATTGCCTTTGGTCAGCCGACAATTGCTGTCGACACTCATCTATTCCGCGTCAGCAACCGCACAGGTCTTGCCAAAGCAAAAACGCCCGAAGCTGTCGAAAAGAAATTAGAAAAAGCGATACCTAAAGAGTTTCTGCGGCACGCCCATCACTGGCTTATTTTGCATGGCCGCTATATTTGTAAAGCACGCAAACCAGATTGCGCGAACTGTCCTGTATATGCATATTGCGGCTTTAAAGAGAAAACGGCTTAAAAGTTACGTGGACCGTATACTGACTGATAGCCACGGGTTAAGTATGTTTCAATTGTTTGTGCCATACAAAATGCCGTAATAACTGCTCCTGTCCCATAATATGGCGCATCAGGATCATCAACATTGGTTTCATAAAATAAATTCAACTCATGCAGCATCTTCATTTGTTGTTCCTGCGAACATTCAAGCAATAAATAATCTAGATCTTCTTGTGATTGTTTTTGCAGTAAACGCATCATCTTTGTGGCGGCAATGCTATGCAAATCGGCATTGTCCTTATCATACCCCTCAAGCAGCCGCACATATTCACGACGTATATCTTGTTTTACATTGAACACCGCGTCATTCAAACCACTTGGCACGCCACGATATGACCATGGATGCGAATTGATCCACGGGCATTGTTCAACCTCATGCCACACATCTTCAATGCTTAAAGATATCGGCCCTGCTTGATCATTAAATGTACGGCACAGGCGCGCAAAAGATGAAGGCATTTTATTAGTTTTTTTTGTCATTATTACTGTCCTTTTGGGCCTTGATCTTTGGGTCTAATTAAACGGAACGTCATGCCTGCTACAACAGGAACATAAGTACCGTAATATGGCGATTCTTCATTGGTGAAATGTTCCTCAAAGAACAGCGTTGCCGCATCATCTAAACGGTTAATTTGTTCTTCTGTCCCGTTGGCAAGAACATAGAGAAAATCTTCTGTCTGCTGTTCATGTAATAAGCGTTTAAAGTCATTCGCCGCGCACTCATATGAATAAGCGGTATCAGGATCATACCCTTTTGTCATGAGGGCAAATTCTTCGCGCAGTTCACGCATGACGTTAAATTCAAGGCCGTCATAATTTTCAGGGATACCGTTTTTTGACCATGGATGATTAGATACCCAAGGGAACTTCTTCACCAACATTTTTGTAGTCTCATAGTCTGGTGCGACAATTTCGGCTTGCTTTTGAAACTCACGGCAAAGGCGCGCATATATACCCGTGCGTCTTAATCTTAAATCTCCACCTTTGCTCATTGGTGTCCCCTGTCTTTATTATTATGTTTTTTCTTATTATGAAATCTATTGCACGCCCCATAAAAAAAAGCAAGGCCAAATCAGCCTTGCTTTATATGTTTCATTCTTAAAAATCTATTAGATTTCCAAAATCATACGCTGTGGATCTTCCAGTGAATCTTTAATGCGCACAAGGAAGGACACTGCTTCGCGGCCATCAATGATGCGGTGATCGTAAGACAATGCGATATACATCATTGGACGTGCTTCAATTGAACCATCAGCCATAACCATTGGGCGCTGCTGAATTTTGTGCATACCCAAAATACCAGATTGTGGCGCATTCAATATTGGTGTCGACATAAGTGAACCAAACACGCCGCCATTGGTAATGGTGAAGCTGCCGCCAGTCATATCATCAATAGATATTTTACCTTCACGTGCCTTTGTACCAAGCTCAACAATACTGCTTTCAATATTCGCCATGTTGCGGTCTTCACAGCCACGTAAAACAGGAACAACAAGTCCTTGCGGTGTAGATACAGCAACGCCAATATCACAGTAGTTTTTATAAACAATCTCATCACCCTGAATTTCTGCATTAACTGCAGGGAATTCATTAAGTGCGTTTACACAAGCTTTAACAAAGAATGACATGAAGCCTAGCTTAGTGCCGTGTTTCTTCTCAAACACATCTTTATACTGCTTACGCATTTCCATGACAGCGGTCATATCCACTTCGTTGAACGTGGTCAGCATCGCGGCTGTGTTCTGCGCTTCTTTCAGACGTTTTGCGATAGACTGACGTAGGCGTGTCATGCGTACGCGTTCTTCACGCTCACCTGCTTCGCGCTGTGGCGCAGGTGGAACACTTACCGCTTGCGGCGCAGGTGTTTCTGCAGCTTTACCTTGGTTATCAAGGAAGTTTTGTACGTCTTCTTTAATAAGGCGGCCATCTTTGCCTGTACCTGTAATTTTGCTCGGGTCTAAGCTATGCTCATCAACCATTTTCTGAACTGCTGGTGATAATTTATGACCACTTGCATCGTCATCAGTGGCTGGCGCTGAAGCTTCAGCTGGTTTTTCTGCCGCTGCTGGTTTTGTATCATTCGCCGCTGCATTCGCATCAATTTCACCGAGCAATGCGCCAACTTCAACATTTTCACCTTCTGCAGCCGAAATCTTTACGATTACGCCATCAGATGGTGCGTTTACTTCTAATGTTACTTTATCAGTTTCAAGCTCAACGATTGGCTCATCCGCCTTTACCGCTTCACCTTCTTTTTTCAACCATGTTGCCACAGTCGCTTCTGATACAGATTCACCTAATGTAGGCACAAGAATTTCAGTCATTTATCTATCCTGGTCTTGTTAAGTTGTTAGAGTTAGCGTTTCTTTTCAAAGCATTGTTACAACTATATAACGCCGCACAAAAAAAGAAACCCCACAAATTCGCTTTATTCATCTTTCGCAAGATTTATTAGATTTTAGCAGCTTAGCGCCTCATCAACCAATTTTGCTTGTTCTTCACCGTGGCGTTTATTTGAACCTGTTGCTGGCGCTGCCGCGGATGGACGGCCAACATATTTCGCACGGCCTGCTTTATGGTTCATTTCCGCCAAAGTTTCTTCGATATTTTCCATTGCAAAATGCCATGAGCCTTGGTTTTTAGGCTCTTCCTGACACCACACAACATCCGCATTTTTGAACGCCTGCATTTCTTCGATCAAAGATTTTGTTGGCCATGGGAAAAGCTGTTCAACACGAAGGATAACAACATCATATTGTTCACGCTCACGGCGCTCTTGTAGCAAATCGTAATAGACTTTACCTGAACAAAGAACGATACGCTTCACCTTCTCTGGCTTAACAAGCTTATCCATATCATCATCCCACAATACACGGTGGAAAGTGCTATCGCCTGTAAACTCATGCATTTTTGATACTGCCAATTTATGACGTAACAATGATTTTGGTGACATATTAATCATCGGCTTGCGGAAGTCGCGATGCATCTGACGGCGCAATGCGTGGAAGAAGTTTGCCGGCGTTGTAATATTACAAATTTGCCAGTTATCTTCTGCTGAAAGCTGCAAGAAGCGCTCAAGGCGCGCAGAAGAGTGTTCTGGCCCCTGCCCTTCAAAACCGTGCGGCAGCAACATAACTAAACCTGACATACGCAGCCATTTTGATTCACCTGATGAAATGAACTGGTCAATAATAACCTGCGCCATATTCACGAAATCACCAAATTGCGCTTCCCAGATGGTCAATGTTCTAGGGTCTGCCAAAGAGTAACCATATTCAAAGCCGAGCACGGCAACTTCTGAAAGCGGGCTATCATGTACTTCGCATTTTGGCTGATTGTCTTTGATATGTTGCAGAGGAATATATTTATCGTTTGTTTCTTGATCATAGACAATAGCGTGGCGGTGCGAGAATGTACCGCGCCCAACATCTTGTCCAGAAAGACGCACAGCATAGTCATCATGCAGCAATGTGCCATAGGCCAAGCCTTCAGCCATCGCCCAATCAAACCCCTCGCCTGTTTCAAACATTTTCTCTTTTGCTTTGAACTGACGCGCAATTTTTGAATTTAAGTTAAAATCTGCGGGTACTTCAGTTAACTTTTCACCCACACTGCGCAGCACATCTTCACTAACAGCCGTACTGCCGCGGCGGTCATCACCAGAGGCAACCTTCATACCGCTCCACGCACCTTCAAGGAAGTCCGCTTTATTCGGCTTATAGGATTTAGTTGCTTCAAAGGCTTCTTCCAGATAAGCAGTAAACTCATCAACCATGCCATCTGCTTCACCTGCAGCGAGAACACTTTCGCCTTCTAGCTTGTCAGCGTAGATTTTACGTGTTGTTTCATGGCTAGCGATCTTCTTATACATTACTGGCTGTGTAAAACTTGGCTCGTCGCCTTCATTGTGCCCATGACGGCGGTAACAGAATATATCAATCACCACGTCTTTGTTAAATTTCTGACGGAACTCTGTCGCGATACGTGATACATGGACAACCGCCTCTGGGTCATCGCCGTTTACATGGAAGATTGGCGCAGAAAGCATTTTCGCAACATCCGTACAATATGGGCCAGAACGACCAAATTTAGGTGTTGTTGTGAAACCAATTTGGTTGTTAATAACGATATGTACGGTACCACCCACGCGGTAGCCCGGCAATTCAGATATCAACAATGTTTCCGCAACGATGCCCTGACCAGCAAAAGCGGCATCACCGTGCAATAACATTGGCATAACTTTCGTGCCATCTTCATCACCACGTTGCACCTGCTTTGCGCGCACTTTACCCACGACAACAGGGTTCACAACTTCCAAATGTGACGGGTTGGCGGTCAATGACAAGTGGATCGTATTACCATCAAAGTCACGGTCAGATGACGTCCCAAGGTGATATTTAACATCACCAGAACCTTGTACATCTTCAGGTGTTGATGAGTTACCTTGGAATTCAGAGAATACTGCCGTAAATGGTTTACCCATTACATTCGTCAATACGTTCAAACGTCCACGATGCGCCATGCCTAAAACAATTTCTTCAAGGCCAAGCTGACCGCCGCGCTTCATAATTTGTTCAATCGCAGGAATTACCGCTTCACCGCCATCTAGGCCGAAACGTTTAGTCCCTGTGTATTTTGTATTCAAGAATTTTTCAAATGTTTCTGCGGCAACAATGCGCTGATAAATCGCGCGTTTGCCATTTACCGTGAAATCAGTATGGTTACGCGGCGCTTCAATACGCTGCTGTATCCATGATTTTTCTTCAGGGTCAGATAAATGTGAAAATTCAACGCCGATTGTTTGGCAATAAATTTGCTTAAGCGCCATAAGAATTTCATCTAATGTTGCATAATCCATTCCCAATACACCGTTAAGATATATTTTGCGGCCATAATCACCTGCTGTGAAACCGTAATGGCTTGGGTCTAACTCTGGGTGATATTCTTTTTCCTTCAGCGCCAACGGATCAAGGTCAGAAATAAGGTGGCCACGTGCGCGATATGCACGGATTAGCATTAATGCGCGAACGGAATCATTCGCCGCCTGACGAACGGCGTCATCATTCATATTTGCGGCAGGCGTTTTACTATCCTGCACCAAATGCGTATCTGCACCTTGATGAACATGCGTGCTTTTTTCAAATGACGAGAAACTGTTTTTTGAACGCTTATTTTCTTCAGGCGTCCAACTTGCGCCGTTCAGATCTTTTAATATAGCGACTTCATTGTCATTTAAGTTTGAAAAGAATTGCTTCCAGCTGCCATCAACTCTATTTGGGTTTATCAAATATTGGCTGTATAAATGTGCAATATATTCTGCATTTATACCTGTTAGGATGGTTTCGAAGTCTTTTTCAACTGCTGTCATTTTAAATTCACCACTGTTCTTCTTAGGTTCGCTATAAAATCATTACTTTCTTATATAAATGGAAATCAGCTTGACGCAATTAAGCGATTCCCCTTTCATGACTTTATGCACTGGAAAGTCATGAAGTTTTAGATAGGCTAGGCGCGTTTAGTTTTCAATACGGCTGTCAAGGCCGTTAACGCATCATCCTCACTCGGTGACGTATGCATTTCCTTTTTAAGCTGCGGGTTCGCCACGCCGACTACCATGCTAGACAAAGCACCCCACATGCCTTTTTCCTCATCATCTTCGTTTTCATCAAAAGCGCCCGCAATATAAGTTGCGATGCCCATGACAAGTTCTTTATACGCCTTCACCTCATTATCAACGAGACGACCATCCAAAAGCCCAATGGCCTTTTTGACATCATCAAGGGCATGGTCACTATCCTGTTCCCAACGTGGCCAATAATTTTGACGACGCAAAGCTTCACCCGCCATTTCAGATATAATCGGGTGAGATGAAAATTTAGACACTGATTTCTTTAGGTATTTTTGTAGCGCTAAACGCTCCCGCTCATCCGCCTCACATGCACCATCATCGTCAATGTGGCTCATCCAGACACCAACTTTATACAGCGAGCCCGCCAGCATGTTTTGTTCATCTGGGTGGAAAATATTAAAATCAGACATTATAAAACCTTTCGGGTTATTTCAGCGCCGCAAAATTAAAACATATGTGTCGGCGGGATAGATAAAACATCAGCAAGCTGACGAAGCGCCAGATACTCATCACCAGAGATATTATATAGATATGCGCCGCTACGTGGCGTGCGCCCTTCGCGCCATGCATAAATACGCTCGCGCACCATGATCCATATTTTCTGTACATCTGTTAGAAACGCATCTTCATCTATCTCTCTATACGCCAACGCGATCGATAAACCAATTTCATAGAGGTTAGAACGCAGCGCATCCATTTCACGCGGCGGCAGCTCATCTGATAGTTTTGCAATAAGTTGACGACATTCATTTGGCACCAAATCAAGATTACCTTGCCATTCAGGCCATTTGTTTTTGTTTTCTACCGTGAGCTCCATTATGCGTTGGACGAATTCTGACTTACAAAAGTCTTCAGAATAGCCTCGCACGATTGTCGCTAATGCCGCAAGTTCCTGCTCTTCGGACTCATCGCCCCCCGTTGTATCAGATTGCGATACCCAATATCCCACGCGGTAAGGCATTTTTACCAGCATATCTAGTTCTTCTTGTTCTAAACGCTCAATGAAATCCATGGCAGACCTGCTCATATAAATTGATTCAAAAACTACTCTATAGAATAACATTATGACGGCGCTTTTAAAAGCTGAAACCAATAAAAAAAGCAGGCGTTCCGTAGAACGCCTGCTCGCATTATATAAGGCTCTAAATATAGTTTTCTAAAAATACTTTACATCTAATTCGCACCTATTACACTCGCAAGTCTTGTGCCAAACACGCTTCAAAATAAACTATTTATTTACAATGATTTACCAACAATTTGCATAACGCGGTGCGTGTCGACGGTTTCAAAATGCTACGCAAGGCCACGGCAGCGTTTCAAAATAAAACACGTATATAGCGGTAAGACAAAGAAAACGCGCCGGCATTGCGCCGGCGCTGCTTTGGGATTGGAAAGGTAGTCGTGTGTGTGTTCGTAAGCTGTATGTTTCTTGATAATTTAACCCAAATTATCCATTAAAACGGCAACATCATATCAACATAATAGCCAACATTATTAGGTATAAATTGTTCTACATTACCAATAAACGCCGACGTTAAAATTACTGCTAAAACTGCATAAAATATATTTCCCATCTAAACACTTCCCTTAAAAACTTATAAAATTAAACTATAAAATCTAAACCAGTTTACATAATGCAAACCCTGTGCCAGAATGAAATAAAGAAGAACACCGGCATTGCGCCGGTGTGTCTGTGAGGTTAATGAGTGGGGGTATCAAAACTGTGTGTATGTGTGTGAGGTGTTTGATACTTAGACGCTCATTATGCGAATTAGAATGGCAGCATCATTTCAACATAATAGCCGACATTGTTCGGGATCACTTGATCCACATTGTTAACAAGTAAAGTTGTTAGAATAACTGTTAATGCACCGTAAAATAAATTGCCCATTTTCACTTTCCCTTTTGTATGTTTCGTTATCGCCCTATATTTACATAAGCAATCAATATACCAAAAAAGTGTGTGCGGTAAAAAAACATATATAACAACAAGATAAGGAATAATTGGACAAGATAACCCGCATTGCTTCGGCGCTCGTTATGGAAACTTTTGCCTAGACAAAATTACCCATATGTCAAATAATGCCTAGTCAATCAGAACATTGTCTAGTTGGTGAACAAGGGTCCCTGGTTTAGCATGCGCTAAGCGCCCCTCTGATACATAGCCACCGGTAATAGAAATAGATGGTATTTGAACAGCGCGGCCAACATATGGCTCTTCATGAGAATCCCCTATAATGAAGCTGCGCGCGCCATCAACATTATACGCACCTAAATAAGCCTTCAAACGCTCCGTTTTTGTAAGCTTATGCGCAATATCACTATCCGTTAAATTGCCACATATGTGGTCAAAAAAACCAGACAATCCCGTATTTTCAATTTCTAAGCGCAGTAAATCGTGTCTATGATTGCTAAGAATCGTAATATGGTAGCCTTTTTGTTTCAATTTTTCGAGTAGCGCACGCGCCCCTTTTCTTAATTTGAAACCATCAGCCGTCGCATTTTGATACACCTGATAAAAGGCGGCATTCGCCATATCAGCTTTTTGAAGATATAAATCAATCGGCACACCTGCTTTTTCATAGCTATGAACAATCGGACAGGTATATAATTCCTGCCACTCTGGCAAGCTACGGGCATCATGCCCAAAAACAGAAAGCGCTGCATTACAGCCTTCGACCCACGCATCAACATCATCTAATAATGTTCCGTTCCAGTCAAAAACCGCAAATGGCAGCGCTTCACGCATAACTTAACTTACTTAATCTTAAGCAGCCATTGCTTTAACAACAGCATCGCCAAGACCCGCAGGGCTTTCAGATACAACGAAGCCTGCTGAGCGCATAGCTTCCATCTTCGCTGGCGCAGTGTCATCACCGCCAGAGATAATCGCACCAGCATGGCCCATGCGCTTACCTGGAGGGGCTGTTGCACCAGCAATGAAGCCTGCAATCGGCTTTTTCTTTTTCAGGCTCTTGTAATATTCAGCCGCATCCACTTCTGCTGAGCCACCAATTTCACCAATCATCAAGATCGCTTCTGTTTCATCGTCATCCATGAACATTTCGATACAGTCAATGAAGTTTGTGCCATTTACTGGGTCGCCGCCTATACCGATACATGTAGATTGACCAAGACCAACTGCGCCTGTTTGCGCAACTGCTTCATAAGTCAATGTGCCAGAACGCGAAACAATCCCAACCTTACCGCGCTTGTGAATGTGCCCTGGCATAATACCAATTTTACATTCGCCAGGCGTAATTACACCTGGACAGTTTGGACCGATTAAACGTGATGAAGAACCATCCAAAGCACGGTTAACTTTAACCATATCCAGCACAGGAATACCTTCTGTGATACAAACGATCAATTCAAGCTCTGCATCAATCGCCTCTAAAATTGCATCTGCTGCAAATGGCGGCGGGACATAAATAACAGACGCATTTGCACCTGTGCGTTCGCGCGCATCCGCAACCGTATCAAATACTGGCAGACCTAAATGCTGCGTACCGCCCTTACCTGGCGTAACACCGCCGACCATGTTTGTCCCATAAGCAATCGCTTGCTCTGAATGGAAAGTACCTTGCGAGCCTGTAAAGCCCTGACAAATAACTTTTGTATTTTTGTTGACGAGAACTGACATAAACGGTCTCCATGTTACGTTTAAGAAATCTAAAACATAGGCGTCACAAACTGGAACGACTATAAAATCGGGCTATAGTATAACAGCGTACGCGCTAAACACAACTGCCTAGCGCGCATTCATCCATATAAAAACAAATGGATTTATTTCAGTTTCATTTCGATCATTTTTTCGGCGATTTGTACCGCATTAAGTGCCGCGCCTTTACGCAGATTATCTGCCGCACACCAGAAATTCAGGCCGTTTTCGACCGTGATATCTTCACGCACACGTGAAATGAACACATCATCTTCGCCGGCAATCTCTGACGGCGTGACATATTCAATTTCCGTCTCAAGATCAATCAACGTTACGCCTTCGGTTTCGTTCCACGCTTTTTTTGCCTGCGCTGCGGTAATTTCTTCTTCAAATTCGACATTGACCATTTCAGCATGCCCTACAAAAACGGGCACACGCACGCAGCTTGCACAAACTTTAATTTTAGGATCGAGAATCTTTTTGGTTTCAACGACCATCTTCCATTCTTCTTTCGTCATGCGGTCATCCATGAAGACATCGATTTGCGGAATAACGTTAAAAGCAATTTGCTTTGAGTACACCTCTGGCGCAGGAACTTCGTTCACATATACGCCGCGTGTTTGTGCAAAAAGCTCATCCATTGCATCTTTACCTGATCCAGATACAGATTGATAAGTAGACACAACCACACGCTTAATTGGCGCGATATCATGAAGCGGCTTTAACGCTACAACCATCTGAATAGTTGAACAATTTGGGTTAGCGATAATGTTTTTCTTGGCAAAATCTTTTAAAGCTTCTGGATTCACCTCAGGCACAACTAACGGCACTTCAGGGTCCATACGGAAGTGTGATGTATTATCGATTACCACTGCGCCCGCCGCTGCAGCCTTTGGCGCAAACTTGGCAGACACTTTCGCGCCTGGTGATGAGAATACAAAGTCGATGCCAGTAAAATCAAAATCCTCAAGATTTTTAACCTTCACATCTTTATCACCAAAAGACACTTCGCGCCCAACAGAACGCTGCGATGCCAGAGCATATATTTCATCAACTGGAAATTCACGCTCATGCAATGTATTTAGAATTTCACGACCAACATTACCCGTTGCGCCAACAACTGCCACTTTATAGCCCATTACAGTCTATCCTCTATTTCAATATTTAATTTTCTTGGGTTTCTACCACTACCGGATCATGTATTGCAATCTTAAACATAGATAGCGTTGCCGATAACGGTGCATCACCGCCGCATTCGCGGCCTGCACAAAACGCTTCAAGCTTCACGCGCCAATCTGGATGATACATATCCGCATGCGCCATGAAACGTTCGAAACTAGGGTAAAGGTCGGTGCTGCGCGCCTCGATACGCAAAGCGCCATCTTCATATTTATAAGTCAGTACAGGATAATGTTTATTTGCAGCATCAATAAAGCCCGCCATTTCCTCATCACTAATAAGGACTTTAGATAGAACTGGCACGATTGGCGTCAGCGCTTCACGCGCCTGCAGTTTCACGCGCGCGCTTTCCACCATGCCAGATTGCACAACAATAACAATCGACAGCACTAAAGCGACACCAAGCGGAACAACGGCAATTGTCAGCATACTGCCTTGCGCTACAAGGGTCAAAAACTCACCCATTTGGCGTTTAAAGCGATTCCAAAACCGCATACGCTCTAGGCGCGCATCATTGCCCGTCCCGATAAAAACATCAATGAGGTCGTTAACTATACCCATTAACTATTCCCCCCATGATAAATAACCACGCACCCGCGCACGGCCATGTTGATCTATTGTCGATAAACGCTCCACCTTGCGAGCATTTACATCGTTTAAGTATGCCTCTGGCACAAGCGCATCCCATTTCACGCGCCCATCACGCTGCAACTCATAAAGCACCAATGTCCCTTCATTCGCTTCCATCTCTTCAAGCAGCAAACCTAAATCCGCAAGAACAGGATGAATACGTGAAGAGCGCACATCACGCGAAAGCGCCTCTAATTTAGACACGGCCTCTTTTGTATTACGCTCCGCCTGTTTAATATCTTCACTAACTGAACTTGTGACGAATGCGCCCGTACCAATGTAAATAACAAGCAGCAAGTTCAGTAAAATACCAAAGCCGAACAAAATTCGCAACGTCGCACGGCGAAGCGTTTCATCACGCAAATTCGCATGTTTCCAACGCGGCGTTTCACCCGTATAGGTATGTAAGTTACGGTAGTTAGAATCAATCACTTGTGCGCGCGCATTAATAAAGCGCGGCTCACCTTGCTGAATAACAATATCCGTCCC
Organism: Alphaproteobacteria bacterium; assembly: GCA_002690045.1. Lineage (GTDB taxonomy): Bacteria > Pseudomonadota > Alphaproteobacteria > Micavibrionales > Micavibrionaceae > UBA2705. Next base: position 599,084 of record NZDE01000011.1, read on the forward strand.
GCCTTCTTCAAAATAAAGAAGCGTTGATTTGTTTTCTTTCTCGAACACATAAGCATGATGCATATCCCAATACGCAGCCTGCCCCGGCAGCGCCAAAATCATCGGACACCACGTATCAGGGAAGGATGACAAGTCAGACGCAGGCGCAGCGATATACCAGACGCGCCCCTCATGCACACTATATTTGTAGAAAATATTACTTGTGCCGCAGCCTTGTGTTGCCGCCTTAATCACCAGATCATCTTCAACGCCGCCGACATGCGGCAAAACACCGCCAATCAAATTTGGTGGCACATAAGCAGAGAGCGCGGATATAACAGGCTCTTCACCAGCGATCTTTTCAGTAATAAAGGTCTCAATTTTACGCTCAGGCGATAGGCCATCACTGACCTCTGCCATTGCATCCTGCGCTGCGCGATGTAAGACCGCATCATCAAAGTCGGAAAAGCTTCCTTCTTCAAATGCGCTTTGCTGCGGGCCGTTTACTTTCGGCTCGACACGCTTTTTCTTTTTGTCGCTACTGCGCGCTTTTCCTTTTAAAAACCAAACCATTCTTATTCAGTATCATAGTCCATAATTTTTGAACGATCCGACGTTGTCAGCGAGCGCTCAAAAGGTAAATTAATTTCAATATCTTCATATATCATTTTCACAGAATCACTGCGCATTTTTACATCCCAACGAAACCCTGCCAAGCGCGCTTCGCGCCCGTTATACACCATGGTGTACCCTTCAGGTGACGATATCATCGCGCGGTCTTTTGAAAATGACGAAATATAATAATCTTTAAGCGTATCACGCGTTGGGCGAACCTGCAGGGTTTGCAGCGTTGAATCATATTCTTCAGTATCCACAACCGACACAAGCGCATTGCCCGTAACAGGAATATAATGAATACGGTCAAGTGATGTCACAACGACGCGGTTATCAATCTCACCAATTGAGGACGGTATCCATTCTACTTCGATCATACATGTTTCGCCGGGCGGCAATGTTACGCCTGCCTTACAAATACTATCGACCATAGATAGACCTGTTGTCCCCTTTTCAAAATGCACCGCATCCAAGGTTACATCTTCGGCAGTTGTATTCATCAAATAAGTCACAAAACGCGTAATATGATCAACCCGCCCACCAAAGTCGATTGCGTCAACTAAAAACAGTAAATCCGCCTTGGCATATTCTGGATTAACCATCATATTGCTAGCTTTAGTACGAATTTGAAGCGGCAGCACGCCAATATCACCCGTATGTGATATTTTCAGGGATGTTTCATCATCACCTGGGCTTTGAGGGCGCCAGAATACGCTCAAACGGCAAGACTCACTTGGCTCAACACGCGAACAATCATGTCGATATGAAATGCCCGATGTTACGGCATTTTCCAAATGAAAGTTCCGCACCATTAGCGGTAATAGAGACGCATTGCGCAAAAGCAAATTTTCTTCATATAAATCTGGTTGCGCCTGATTTTCATCACCCAAAAACTCAACGTTACGACTATCTGTACGTAAAGCGCCATCTTTATAATCCGCGCGCCGCGGCACAAAACGTGCGGATAAAGGTATATTGGCCTTAATCGAACCAGAACCGTCCTCACGTGAGACCAACATTTCAGCCTTCCATGGCCCAATCATGCTTGGCTCAATCTCAATCGGCATAACAAACTGACCAGGCGTTTTAAGCGCCTCCTGCAGAATATCTTGATTCTCACCTTCCAATACAATGCCGGAGCGATCTTCGCCACTTGTTGCAGCCCACGGGTCGTTAAAACCACTTGCCTGAGCTGCACTCAACGGCGAAAACGCAAGAACAGACGCCATAAGCACGGCAAGCATGTACGGTGTTTTGATCGTCGCCTGATGATGTTTATTTGTTATGCGCATGATAAACACCCTTTCCTATTTCGGCGGCAATGGCGGCCAAGGGGCAGCCTCTGGTACTAAAATCATCGGCTCGTCCCCAATTGATTGCCAAATATTCGTTTGCTCTTCGCGTGCATCATCCGCGCGCGGCACACCATTTATGCCATAATAATCTTTACGCGCCTTATACACGACCACTTTTGGACGCAGCATAACGACTAACTCTTCATTTTTAGGCTTCTGTTCATCGCCTACATTGCGCATCATTCCAGCGAGAACCAATGAATCCCCTGGGCGAATACGCATTTGTGTCTTAATCTCTTTCTCCGCAGCACCTTTTAGCTGCAATTCAAGGTCAGAAAATACAGATGCCCCATCCCATAAGGACGCGAGGTCAATTTTAATCTCTTCTGACGTAGCGCCCTCTTCTGTGGCGCGCTCTTTTACATTCCAACGCCCATTCGCGCCAGACATCACAGATATTGTTGGCTTAGAAATTGCACGCACATCACCAAACTGTGAAAGGAAATTTGATACATCATACATGCCATAAGCCTCACCTAGCTCCCCTGGCAAACCAATAGAGACTGGTGCGCCATACTCACCGGCATATAGCCCTGCGACATTTTTCGCGCGTCCTTGTGATTCATGTAAAAGCGCATCCCATAACACACCTTCCTGATGATCTGGTCCTAGGCGAACACTCCACATACCGACTTCATAATTAATCAGCGCCATATTATCACGCAGCTTAGCAAAGTAGTGCGCAAGGCTCGCCGCTTGTTTTCGCGTAGACTTATAAAGAATAGTCCGCGTCGACATATCGACAATTGGTGCTTTGCCGACCACTTTTTCAATCGACTTCGCAACGTCACCAATAATATCAACATCTGCGCCTGATGGCGGAATCGTTACCGCATAGTCATGCTTATCCTGAATGGACAGCACCTGATTCTTATAAACACAATATAGATCAGACATAGCGCAAAGCTGCTCAACCATCAAATCAAGGCGCCCTTGTAAATTGGCGATTGTGACTTTGCGCTGCATGGCAAGGTCGGTTTCCACGGCCAATGGAATATCAAATTCAGACAAAATAAATTGTAGCGCCCCCGCCAAGCTTTCACCGCGCAGCTCATAAGGGCCAATATCTTCACGTGGCAAGTTTTGTGTTGTCACCACGTCAGGAATTAACACACCCTGCCCAAGCGGCATAAAACGCACCGCTTCAATTGATGGTTTCTTATAGCCCTCGTCACGTATCTGTACAGCCATATCATCCGAACCACGATGCGGCGGCGCGAAGACACCGATATCCGCCATCATTTGATCCACACTTTCACAAGCGGCCAAATTCATTACTGCGATGGATACAAGCCCGAATTTCAGAATTTTCCGAGCGCTAGAAGAGAACAACATTTGGATACAATACCCAACATATAAAATAATTATAAACCCGACATGCACTTCACAAAGAAAGTACACAAAGAAAAAAGCCTTTGGACAAGGCGCTGTCTATAATAATAGACCATACCCGTCTCAAAGGCAATTGACCTTATTGAATTAATTTAAGCTTCACCCGTCAAACTTAGGCAAATTCGTTGCCTTTGCTGCAGGCGCTTCGCTCTTCACGTCGCTTGCCGACAAAATAATGCTTTCAGAATCTGCCTTATAGACGACCGAAGAAATACCGAGCGCCTGCGCTGCTTGTTCGCGTCCACCGACTTCCAATGTAGCCGACCCGCCAAGTTCTGGAAGGTTTTGAAGTGCGAGCGCTGCAACGACACTCTCTGTCATTGACTGAAGCTGCGCTTCATCTGTTGTATTTGTATATGCAACAAGCTGTGTTTGTTCGGTCATAATCTACCCCTTTTTACATTTGCCCCTGAAGACCAAACAACAAAGATATGATTATCGGACGACAAATTGTAAATGGTGCACAATCTGCTGGTCCTTGACCTTTGTTACCAACAAAATACGGTTATCATTTTTCACCGCTTCTTGGTCTTCATCTTGTAAGAATATGCTCAAGTATGCCACAGAACCGCCATTTTGTACAATAGAAAATTGTTTAATTTCACTATCATACTCCACCCAGCTCGGCACATCGCCCAAATCAAGCATTACAACCAGAACTGTGCGCCCATTATGTCGAACAAAAGAAGCATTGCTCTTTATAAGGCCATCCGTCCCTATGGGCGGTTGTTCCGAATGCTTTGGCTCAGCCGCCACATCAGACACCTTCTTACGATTTCCAAAATACAGGCAAAAGGTAAATAAATTCTTTATTTTTGCAAAAAAGGCTTTAATCATCGAATCCCCAAATATGACATGTGGTAAGGTGAATTATTGCAGGATCCCCCAGAAATGTTAGGTCATTTCAGCAAAAACATCAAATGATGCACGATTTTCTCACCTTCACCGCTTGTCACAAGAAGAATACGGCTTTCTTCTTCAAGATCCCCAAGATATTTCTCATCAACTTTCAAATCAATATGCGCGACATCACCATTGGTCATCACAATAGAAAAGTGACTAATTTGCTGTTGATATTCGAGCCATTGCGGCACATCAGGCAATACGTAATCAACCACCAGAACTTGTCGCCCCTCATGGCGCACAAATAAAGCGTGATGATCTAAAATAAGCCGACCATCAACGGCATTATCCTCCTCCAATGCCAAATTACCCTTGGCCTTAAGCTGTTTCCAATTGCGCTCATTACTAATTTCATCATCGCCATAATCAGAAACATCATAATCCAGATCATCATCTTGAACCGCATCAAAATCATAGCTTTCATCTGGGGCATTCTCATATCTTTCACCCACCCCACCGCGCAGCTTAAGGACTGCCCAATACACAATACGAAAGGGCAGCGTCAGCGCAATCAGAAATATTTTAACTACAGTAATCAGGATATCCATAGAGGGCTCTAAATAGAGAAATATTTTAAAAAGTATCACACAGCATCATATAAAAATCTAGTTCGCATATAGACAAGATATTATTTATCCTGCATAAATGAGGCAATTTCATATAAGGGATACGCCATGAGTAGCATACAACATTTGCGCGATATAGCAGATTTGAACACAGATAATGTCCGCACATTATTAAGCCGCGCCCGTTTTTTTAAGGATGCACTAGACAACAAAAAAGACGTATCTGACAAGCATCGCGGCAAAGTCGGCCTATCCTTTTTCGTTGAAAATTCCACGCGCACACGCATTTCATTTGAAATGGCGGCACTGCGCCTCGGCATATCCATGATCCACTGGGATAGCGCCTCAAGCAGCCTTAGCAAGGGCGAAAGCTTTGATGACACCATAGAAACCCTTGCGGCACTTGCGCCAGATGTTCTGATTATGCGCCACAGCGAATATAACGCGCCGCGCAGCGTCGCCCGCTATATGCCCTGCCCAGTGGTTAATGGCGGCGATAGTTACCGTGCCCACCCAACGCAAGCCTTACTCGACCTGATGACGATAGAAGAACACAAAGGCGATGTATCCAAATTAAAAATCGCCATTTGCGGCGATATTGCCCATAGCCGCGTCGCACGCTCTAACGCCGCATTGCTTGATATGCTTGGCGCGGACATTCACATGGTTGCCCCTGAATATCTTTTGCCGCAAGAGCTGCCCTATAAAAACGCCACCGCCTACACCTCATTAGATGAAGGCATAAAAGACTGTGACGTCGTTATGATGCTGCGTCTGCAAAAAGAACGCATGACACAAGGACTTATTTCATCTGACCAAGATTATTTTAACAGCTTCGGCCTTACCCATGAACGCCTAAAGCACGCCAAAGCAGATGCGGTCGTGATGCATCCTGGCCCAATGAATCGCGGCGTAGAAATTGACAATGCAGTGGCCGATGACCCACATATCAGCCTCATCCGCGCACAAGTGGCCAATGGCGTACCAATGCGCATGGCGGTGCTTGACTGGCTACTAGAACAGAACGAGGCATAATCATGACAACAGATAGCTATATCCTTCTTGCCATCAGCTATATTTTCGGGTCATTGCCTTTTGGATTGATCCTTTGTGCCCTATTCGGTTATGGCGATATTCGTAAGATCGGTTCAGGCAATATTGGCGCAACCAATGTATTGCGCACGGGCAACAAAATCCTTGCGCTTATCACATTGCTGCTTGATAGCGGTAAAGGCGCGATAGCCGTTGCTCTGTGCGCCCTGCTTACTATAAACAATATTCTCGCGGGCAGCACATTAGATACGCACACACTTTATGTGCTTTGTGCCTTTAGTGCAATTATTGGTCACTGTTTCCCTGTTTGGCTAAAGTTCAAAGGCGGCAAAGGCGTAGCAACAACACTTGGCGGCTTACTTGGCGCATTGCCATTAACAGGGCTTGCCTGTTGTTTAGTGTGGTTGGTTAGCGCGCTGATTAGCCGCATCTCATCACTTTCAGCGTTGATTGCCACGGCAGCCGCGCCGTTAATCGCCCAGTATTTTTACGGTGATTTGATCGGCGTTACTCTTCCGGTATGCGGCATTACGGTTTTGGTATGGGCGAAGCATCACGCCAACATCCGCCGAATACTTAAAGGGGAAGAACCCAAAATCGGCAAGAAGAAAGATAAAGAAAAGGTCTAGACTTGGATTTATTTACGCACACAGAACGCCCATCACTAACGCCGCTAAGCCCACAAGAGCGCTTAGCGTGGCTACGGTTGATCCGTTCTGATCGCGTTGGACCCGTGACGTTTTATCAGCTTGTAAGCCGCTTTGGTATTGCAAGCAAAGCACTCGACGCCTTGCCAGACCTTGCACAGCGCAGCGGGCGCAAAAGCGGTTTTAGCGTATACCCAAAAAGCCGCGCCGAAGATGAGCTTGCCCAGATTGAGAAAAAAGGCGGCGCACTGTTAACGCCGCAAGACGCCCTATACCCGCTTGGCCTTGCAGAAATAAGCGACGCGCCGCCTGTGATTACCGTACTTGGCCGCCGCGATTTATTACAAGGCCGCATGATTGCCATTGTCGGCGCGCGCAATGCATCCCTTAACGGGCAGAAATTCACCCGCCGCATCGCGCAGGATTTAGGCGAAAACGGCGTAACGATTATATCGGGCCTAGCCCGCGGCATTGACACCGCCGCGCATGAGGCCAGCCTAAAAACTGGTACAATTGCCGTTGTTGCCGGTGGAGCGGATATAATTTACCCGAAAGAAAACACCAAGCTATATGAAGCGATCATCACTGAAGGCTGCCTAATTGCCGAAAGCCCATGGGGCACAGAACCACTTGCCCGCCACTTTCCGCGCCGCAACCGTATTATCTCTGGCGCGTCACTTGGTACATTGGTTGTTGAAGCATCGCAAAAATCAGGCTCGCTCATCACCGCGCGCTACGCCGCGGAACAAGGACGCGATGTTTTTGCTGTGCCAGGCTTCCCAAGTGACCCACGCGCACAAGGGCCAAACAGCCTATTGCGGGACGGGGCGATCCTTGCTGAAAAGGCCGAGGATATCCTTAGCACCTTTGGGACATTCTTTAGCGCTGCGCATGACAAAACCGACGGCATGAAAGAAAATCAACAGATGTTTTCCCCAATGCCGATGATGAGCGAACCTAGCGAAAACACAAGGGAAGAGATATTCAAGCATATCGAAAACAATTTATCACACATGCCAGTAACGGTTGACGAATTGCTTAGAACGTGTCAATTCAATATATCAGAAGTCCAAACGGTGCTGTTAGATATGGAACTTGGCGGAAGAATTCCCCGCCATAGCGGCAACCGAATAAGCTTATTGGAGTAGAAAGAACTATAGTATGGCTAAAAATCTTGTAATCGTGGAATCGCCCGCCAAGGCCAAAACCATCAATAAATATCTCGGCAATGACTATAAAGTCCTTGCATCATACGGGCATGTGCGTGATTTAACAGCCAAAGACGGTTCAGTTGACCCAGATGACGGCTTTGCCATGAAATGGGAAGTCAGCGGCCGCGCGAGCAAAACATTAAAAGAACTTACCACCGAGCTTAAAGAAGCCGAAGCCGTCTATCTCGCGACTGACCCCGACCGCGAAGGAGAAGCCATTTCTTGGCATTTACAGGAATATTTTAAAGAAAAGAAACTGCTTAAAGACAAGCAAGTTTATCGCGTAACATTTAACGAAATCACCAAAGCCGCCGTTAACAAGGCGTTTGAAAAACCACGCGACCTTGATGACCCGCTTATTCAAGCCTATCTTGCACGCCGCGCACTTGATTATTTGGTGGGCTTTAATATTTCACCCGTATTATGGCGCAAGCTACCAGGGTCAAAATCTGCTGGCCGCGTGCAATCCGTTGCGCTGCGCCTGATTTGTGAGCGTGAATTTGAAATTGAAGAATTTAAAGCGCAAGAATATTGGAGCATCGCCGCAACATTGCTTACACCAGAAGGCGCACCTTTTTCAGCGCGCCTTACGCATTTAGCTGGCAACAAACTCGGCAAAATGGATATTGGCAGCGAAGAACAAGCCAAAGCCGCTGTTGCCCGCATTGAAAACAAAGCGCTTAAAATCCAGAAGATTGAAAAGAAACAGGTTCGCCGCAATCCTTATGCGCCGTTTATTACATCAACGCTACAGCAAGAAGCTGCCCGTAAATTGGGGATGAGCGCACAGCAAACCATGCGTACTGCGCAAAAACTTTATGAAGGCGCATCCATTGGTGGTGAGACTGTTGGTTTGATTACCTATATGCGTACCGATGGCACGACATTATCCGAAGATGCCGTTAAACAGTGCCGCGACCAAATCATGTCTGATTTTGGCAAAAAATACTTACCTGATGCACCGCGTTTGTTTAAGTCCAAAGCGAAGAATGCACAGGAAGCGCACGAAGCGATCCGCCCAACAGATTTAAGCCGTACACCGAAAGACGTTGCCCCCTATTTAGATGACGAACAAAACAAGCTGTATGAGCTGATTTGGAAACGTACAATGGCATCGCAAATGGAGCAAGCCGTGCTTGACCGCCTAACAGCGGATATATCAGATGGGACAGACGACGTTGTTATGCGCGCTGTTGGGTCAACTATGGCTTTTGATGGCTTTATGAAGCTCTACCGTGAAGAAGCCGAAGAAGGGCAAGACGTCAACGAAGAAGACGATAATAACGACCGCCTATTACCGCCAATGAAGGAACAAGATTCCTTGAAAATTAATGGCATCACGCCAGATCAGCACTTCACGCAGCCGCCACCACGCTTTTCTGAAGCAAGCCTTGTAAAAACTTTGGAAGAAAAAGGCATTGGCCGCCCATCAACATATGCATCTATTTTGCAGGTTCTACGTGACCGCAGCTATGTGCGCATGGAAAAACGCCGCTTCTACCCTGAAGATCGTGGCCGTTTAGTGACCGCCTTCCTGACAGAGTATTTCAAGCGCTATGTCGATTATGAGTTTACAGCAAACTTGGAAGATCAGCTCGATGCGATTTCATCTGGCAGCGTAACATGGACAGACGCGCTCACCCTATTCTGGCGTGACTTTAAAGCCGCTGTTGATGCTACGAAAGATTTAACCATCACCGAAGTGCTCGACCATTTGGACGAAACACTCGGCGCACATTTCTTTACACCTACAAATGAGAACCCTGAACCACGTAAATGTAAAAGCTGTGACGATGGCCGCCTATCCCTAAAACTCGGTAAATTTGGCGCATTTATTGGCTGTTCAAATTACCCAGAGTGCAAGTTTACACGCCAATTAGCTGAAGACGATAGCGAAGAAAGTGCTGCTGCAGCTAAAGCCGCGGCTGAAGGTCCAAAGGTTTTGGGTACAGACCCAAAAACTGGCCGTACAATCACGCTACGTAAAGGCCCATACGGCCCTTATGTACAAATCGACCCACCAGAGGAAGAAGCCGCTAAAAAAGGTAAAAAGAAAGAAAAACCAAAGCGCCAAGGCCTGCCAAAAGGCGTCAATTACGATGAGGTTACACTTGATGTTGCGGTTAACCTATTAGCATTGCCACGCGATATTGGCAAACACCCCGAAAGTGGCGATATGATTCAAGCGGGTATTGGGCGCTATGGCCCATATCTGAAACATGATGGTAAGTTTGTTTCACTTCCCAAGGACGAAGATGTTCTTACTGTAGGCATTAACCGCGCCATCGACATCATCGCCGAAGATGCCGAAAAGAAAAAGAACAAGAAAAAAGCCGCTAAATAAAGATCTACAAATCTATATTTTACATATTTGTTGCCTTGTTGTTATTTCTGTGCTAACTTACTGCGCAGAAATAACGATTATATGGTGTAAACAATGGCGGCAAATGACAATAACTCTTTAATCTTCAACTGCGTAGTCACAGATGGCATGGGCATGTATAGCGAACTTGATTTCCCTAACCACCCCAAATGGCCAGCGAAAATGCATGCAGGATCATTAAATGCAACCATAGACCGCAGCGGTTTTCCTGCTGCGTTAGAAAAAATTAAACATGATGGTTACGGCGTACAAAAGCTTGATAGCAAAACATTCGCGCCGCTTTTCACAATCAAGCAAGAAGATATTGGCAATAACAGCTTAGGCCCAACATCATACAACCCTGAACGCGGGACAGCGCAAATATGGGCTTGTCACGTTAGTGCACCTAGCGCATCAATTGAATTTAACGCATGGGCCGTACGCCGTATTGGGTCAGCCTATAGCAACGTCATTGAAATTATGTCTGACAAGCATTTACGCAAGACATATGGTTTAAAAAATGATATGCCGATAATCGTAAAATTATATGCAGGTGAGCAAGATGGAACAGCAGAACAACAACAACAACCAGCCCAAACCGGCTGGCGGGCTAAACTTAAAAACATTTTGGGATAGGTTGATTATTGCTGCGGCAATGAGTAACTGCGCGATGGGCATGACCTTTAGTGGCGAAAGCGCGGAAGGCTTTATACGTTTGCAAAAGCAAATGGATGAGCTCGATCAAAAAGACCAAACACCTAAGCCTTAATCCCCGATAAAACCGCCCGATTGCATCGTCCAAAGCTTAGCATAAACACCCTCTTTATCGACAAGCTCTTGGTGCGTGCCTTGTTCTAAAATTGCGCCATCTTCCATGACAATTAAACGGTCTAAATGATGTATCGTTGATAAGCGATGCGCGATAGCAATGACCGTTTTACCTTTCATCAATTCTTCAAGGCTTTCTTGAATTAAGCGTTCACTTTCGCTATCCAAAGCTGACGTCGCTTCATCCAAAATCAATATCGGGGCGTCTTTTAATATTGCCCGCGCAATGGCAATGCGTTGGCGCTGCCCGCCTGATAAGCGCACGCCACGTTCCCCAACCATGGTTTGATAGCCTTCTGGCAAACTTTCAATAAACTCATGCGCATGCGCTTTTTTTGCCGCTTCAATGACTTCAGCATCCGACGCATCAATGCAGCCATAACGAATATTATCAAGTACGCTATGATTAAATAGAGAGATATCCTGCGGGATAATGGCGATGTTTTGACGCAGACTATCCAGATCAACATCCTTAATATTCTGCCCATCAATGCGGATTTCGCCTGCACTAACATCATAAAACCGCAGCAATAATTTAATAAGTGATGTTTTACCCGCGCCAGACTGACCAAGCAACCCAACCTTTTCACCCGCAGCTATATTTAAATTTAGGTTTTCAAAAACTTCATGCACATCGCCATATAAAAACGATACGTCGTGGATTAAAATATTGGCTTTGGTTACTTTTAGCGGCTGCGCATCAACTGCGGAAACAATGCTAGGCTGCATGCTCATGCTAATTATTAAACGCTTCACCGCGGTATAGCTTTCTACTACCATAGCAAAAATACGGGTAAATGATGCCAAGCGATCCCATACTGTCAACATAAACAGCATAACCAAAACAAACGCAGAAATACTCATATTACCGTGGTGAACTTCGTATATAGAGAACGCCGCAACGCCAGTAATCCAGCAGACTGCCAACATATCGGTAAGCGCCCAACGTAAGCCACGTAATTTTGCAGCATCCATCATTGCACTATGGCTGATTAGTTCCTTACGCGCCCCTTCAGTCATTAAAAATCGATGCAGGTTAAACAGCTTGACCGTAGCAATTGAATTGACGAACTCATAAACTTTCGTTGATAAATCTTCCAAAGTTTCATAGTAGCGATTGGTCGGCTTCAGCAACCATTTTCCCGTGTAATAAGATGCCGCCATGTAGGTTGTGACATATAATGCCAATGGAACAATAAAGTAATTGGGCATATCCATGACATACACAGAAACAAACAAGCTGACAAAAATAGCGACAAAGTCACTAACATCCCAAAAATAATTTTCAAATAAATCAAATAGCCCTTTACGCGCAGCCACAATACGCTGCATCTTCCCGCCCGACCCTGACAATTCATGCCACGACAAAGGCATACGCATATAGTGTCGCACAGCGAACATGCTCATCTCACGCGAGATTTTATCGCATATAGACATACGACGATTAATGAACACCCAACATAAAAAACAAAGTACATTTAGCACAAAAAACACAGCCAGAATCGTTAATGGCTGGCGTAAATCATACTGCACACGCCCCTGTTCAAACAGTTCGGCAATCTTGGTAAAGAACAGTGCCGTGCACATAAAATAAATATAACGCGCCAAATGCACTAAATTATATATAAAAAGCTCCACCTTATAGGGCTTAACAAAAAACCATACCCAAGGTAAAAACGCCTTACTGCGCGGCGCATCAGCAGCATCTGGCACATTCAGCGATTTGAATTTATAGAAACGATCCAACATTACGCCCCCCTTTTCCGACATAGCTTAACCGCCATGCTATGGGCGATTAGTCTTTCTTACGGAATTTATCTAGGGAAATGACCTCACCCGCAGGCTCTTCTTTAGCCTTAGATGATTTGCTGTCATCATCTTCATCATCCACATCATCACCTTCTGGGTCATCATCAGGGTCAAAGTCCCCCTCATCTTCAGAAAGCGGCTGGAATTGCAGAGCAAAGTTTACTGATGGGTCAGCAAAAATGCTAATCGCGGCAAGTGGAATAATCAAATGTTCTGGCACAGAGTTAAATGACAAAGTCACTTCAAGTTTCTCATCATCAACTTTCAAGTCGTAGAACTCATATTGCAGGACAATTGTCATCTCACCTGGATAACGTTCAGCCAAATAATCAGGTATCTGCACACCTGGGTAATCCGTGTTAAACGTAATATAAAAATGGTGTTCACCTGGCAGCTCACCGCGCTCTATAACCTCTTCGACCACGTGTCTAACCACGCTGCGCAGGGCTTTTTCAACCATTCGATCATATCTAAGACTATCTTCAAAACTATCGTTCATTATTTCTGTATCGCTTATCTACGTATTTATTAAGGATTACCGTGTACATCACATTTATAACTGTATTATCAGTCGAAAACCAGAAACTTTCAATATTTCCCTTGAATTAATCCATATTTTCGGTGATATAAACGACGTTAACGTCCCTAGGATAGATACTATATAACCACAAAAATAAATAGAGTTTATGAATATGAGCCTTACGCTTTCCCCAACAGATTTGAATTTCCGCACACATTTGTTAGGTGTGTTTTGTGCCTTTGCAGGATTTTCATGTTTTGCGATTGGGGATGCATCCTATAAATGGTTAATGCAGAGCCATACATTCTTCTTAATTCTATTTTTGGGTAGCGTTGCAGCTATAGCGATGATGAGCCTATATATACCCTTTGGCGGCGGGCTAAAACTACTTAAAACATCCGTGCCAAAACTACAAATAGCGCGAACATTGGTGATAAGTACGCAGTTCCTCCTTTCAATATATAGTATCCGTTATTTGCCCTTGCCTATTTTTTATACAATTGCATTCACTGCGCCTTGCCTATCCGCCATTATGGGGCGCGTTATTCTCAAAGAAAGCGTTAGTAAAGGGAATTGGCTTGCTATTATTATAGGGCTCGTCGGCGTTTTTATTGCCCTAAAACCATGGACAAGCTTTTATGAAAACGGCTTTTCTTATGAGCCTATAGCCGTATTGGGGATTTTGGCCGCGTCTGTGTTCTTATCTGGCTCACAAATTCTGGCGCGTATCATTGGGCAAAAAAGTCAAGATTCTGGCTTTACAACGGCATACTACCCTATTTTCTTTGTCTTAATACTTAGCGGATACATGTATTTCTCTACGCCAGATATGCCTGCTCTAAGCAGCCTACATCTTAGTGAATATTTACTCGTCATCATTGCTGCACTTGGTGGCGTTGGCGGTAACGTTCTTCTCGCGATTAGTTTTGCAAAAGCGCCGCCGGCATTAGCTGCGCCATTCCATTATAGCCAAATTATTTGGGCGATGATATTCGGCGTATTCTTATTTGGTGATAAGCTTGACCCTGCAATGCTTATAGGTGTAGGACTTGTTATTATAAGCGGAATATATTTAGTAACGCATAGATTTCATAGTAAAAGGCAAATTGAAGATGAGCCAACAATCACACAACTCTAATACGTCGTCAAACGCAATAGCGCTCTGGCTTTACGGCTGTGCATTTATGGTGCTTGCCATGGCAATTATCGGGGCAATTACACGTCTAACCGAATCAGGTCTATCTATGGTCGAATGGCGCCCGTTACTTGGTGCTTTGCCGCCGCTCAATGAGGCCGAGTGGAACCGCGTTTACGAAATGTACAAACAAAGCCCTGAATTTGAACATAAACATTTTTGGATGAGCTTGCATGATTTCAAGCAAATCTTCTTTTGGGAGTGGTTTCACCGCCTTTGGGGGCGCCTCATAGGTTTGGCCTTCCTGTTGCCTTTACTTTACTTTTGGCTAAGCAAACGTATACCGCAGGGCTGGAAACTTAAACTTATTGGCTTATTTTTTCTTGGCGGGGCACAAGGCCTAATGGGGTGGATAATGGTGAAAAGCGGACTTGTTGATCGTCCGTCTGTATCGCATTTTCGCCTTGCCGCCCATTTATCCCTTGCCGCATTAATTTTTGGGGCACTCATCTTAAGTGCTCGCGCAATTAGCAAACCGCAAAGCGACGATTATCACTTTGATAAACTTGGTTTAGCGGCCTTAGGCTGCGTTTTTATCACATTAATATGGGGGGCTTTCGTAGCGGGCCTTGATGCAGGCCTTGTTTATAATCATTTCCCTAAAATGACGCCGGATCATTGGTTGCCGCCAGAGGCCGATATAGACCCACTTAATAATCATGGCTGGGTTCAATTCACGCACAGGGTACTTGCGTTAATCTCATTCTTCGTTGTCGGCGCATATACGCATATGCGTAAAGCACATGCCGTGGGCGCAGCCTTACTTATTCAGATTGGCTTAGGTATTGCAACATTATTAAGTGCGGTGATGATTCCGATAGCGGCGCTCCACCAAGCTGGTGCATTTATACTGATCGCGACATTGATCTTGTCTTTATATCGTTCAAAAAAACGATAGAGCTCAATAGCGTTCTGGACGACCTAGCCAACCGCTTTTCACCCACCAACCTGGATGCTGAATAGCGATTTTCTCGGCGGCCTTCGCGGCTGCCTGATCAGTTGGGAAGAGCGCGAAGCATGTAGCGCCCGAACCAGACATGCGCGTAACCAGACATTCATCCTGCGCTTGTAGTGCATTTATAACATCAGCGAGCACTGGCAGCTTGGTTAATGCTGTGCTGTACATATGATTATCCATCTGATGCAAAAACTCACTTAACGCATAAACATCATTAAACTGTTCAGGTACATTGATATATTCACCTTTTTGCACATTTAGATTTCTAAATATTTCTGCCGTGCTACAGCTTACCCTAGGGTTAATAAGTAATATCGGCGTTTCAGGAAACACTTTAAGCGACATTAATTCTTCGCCAATACCGCGCATGACTGTGGCCTGACATGAAAAACATACTGGTACATCCGCACCTAACGCCAAAAGTAAATCATTCAAAAAAGGCGCCTGCGGACTCACGCCCCAGCGCTTCATCAGCCCCCAAATGCATGCGGCAGCATCAGATGAGCCGCCACCAATACCGCTGGCAATTGGTAAGTTCTTCGTAAGGGTAATTTTACAGTCCAGCTTATTACCACTTAGGTTAGCGAGGCCGTGCGCCGCGCGTACAACAATATTTTCTGAATCGGCGTAGCTCGATTGCTCTGTTAAAGCAAAGCTATTCGCAAACGGGCCTTTAACGGCAAAATCAAACTCTGGTGCAGATTCAATTTTAACATGGTCACCAATATCAGCGAACGCGACCAAAGAATCAAGCAAATGTAGACCATCCGCCCGGCGGTCAATAACATGAAGATATAAATTCACCTTTGCAGGCGCTAATATAGATAATGTTTTCGTATGGGTTAACGCCATAAGTCATCATCTCCCTATCACTGTGGATCCGCCTTTAATATCGGCTAAGCTTTTCCTCAAGCTGCGTCACCAAATCTGGCGCGTCTGCGTTGCTTAATGCACGCTTCCACTGAAACTCCGCCTCTGCTCGTCGGCCAACTTCCCAATAGGCATCACCTAAATGGTCGTTAACAACAGGGTCGTAAGGCATAAGCGCTGCGGCTTTCTCTAAATGAATAGTCGCTTTATCAAAATGACCCAGGCGGAAATATACCCATCCCAACGAATCTTGAATAGCGCCATCATTCGGCTCTAGATCCACAGCCTTTTCAATCAGCCCCAAGGCTTTTTCTAGATTCAAACCGCGGTCAGCCCAGCTATAGCCGATATAGTTCAACAAGAATGGTTGTTCTGGCTGAAACTCTAAAGCTTTAAGCAAATCTTTTTCCGCAGATGGCCATTTCCCCATGGCGTCATAAATGCGCCCACGCGCGAAATATATGTGCCAGAAATCTGCAGGATTTAAATTGGATGTCAGTTTCAAAGATTTATTATATGCCGACAACGCATCCGCATACATGCCATTCTTAGCGTAAATGCCGCCGATTTGTACGTATAAATATAAATCTTTTTGTTCTGCGGCCATTTTCTCAAGAATGTTCAATGCCGGACGAATTTCACCGCTATCGACCATTAATTCCGCAATAATTTTCTGCACTAAATTATATGAACGCGATTCTGGACTAACATTACTTAACGCTTGAATAGCTTCGCGCGTACGCCCATTTATGGCGGCATATTCAGCAACGCGAATACGTGCCTCCGTCAAATCAGGTACCATTGCGAGCGCCATATTAAATAATAGACGCCCTGTTTCATCTTGATATTGCAGATAAAGCGGCATGGCGAGGTCATAATAAATCCACGCGAAACCGTGGCGAACATCTGCGACGTTACGAATATCCGCAGGATTATCTGCTTTTAACAAGGCGTCTTTATACTCCACATTGCGGCGTGCAAATACCGAAGATAAATGACGCTGTAAGGCCGGCGGCAGCTCATTTAACGCACCTGAATGTGCGACAATATCCTTAATTTCCTCATCCGCGTTGTAAGCATCCGCCGCGATTATTGCCTGATACGCAACAAATGGCTTTGATAAATCAAGCCCTTTCACGGCATCCGCATTTTCTGTTGCTGTATATAACCACGCCTGTACAGGTTCTTTTAAAAGCTGCGCGAGATTATCCATGGGTATATTATCTATAGCCATACTCGCCGCGTTATAATCACCTTCAAGAACACGTCCCATAGCGTCAATGACATAGCTCAGCGCTGAATCATGTTGCTGTTCCACCAAATAACGCGCGAAGCTCATTGATTCATCATAACGCCCTGCATTCATCGCCATTAACATAGCTTGATAATGGGCTTCAAGATTACTGCCATCGCTATTCACAATATCATCGAAATAATAGCTTGCCGCTTCCCAATCACTTTCAAGGCGCGCGATACGGCTTGAAAGATACGCCCCCGTTTTTGACATCGCACGATATTTCAATTCAGGGTTTTCTGCGTATTGCACAGCTGCGCTCTGGTCTTCAGCCGAAGCTTTCCAAAACCCGTTATCGACGCTGCTACATGCATTACACAGCATTGCAGCGGCTAATAATGATGTTAACATAGGCATTTGTTTTCTCATTTTTACTTCTATGAAAATAAGTATAGCATAAAATCCTGCTATTTCGTTAAAAACAGCAAGATTCCTTTATTGGCTTACATGTTCGGATATTTCGGCCCTTCGCCACCTTGCGGCGTTGTCCAATTAATATTCTGGGCGGGGTCTTTAATATCACAGGTCTTACAGTGGACGCAGTTTTGCGCATTAATTTGGAAATATGGCTCCCCCGCCTCATCTTGCAACACTTCATAAACCGCGGCGGGGCAATAACGCTGTGCCGGTTCATCATAATCAGGCAAATTCTGCGCAATCGGAATGTTTTTATCTTTCAGCTGCAAATGAACAGGCTGCTCTTCCGCATGATTTGTGCCAGATAAATACACACTCGACAAACGATCAAAGCTGATTTTTCCATCTGGCGATGGGTAATCTATTTTCGGACAATCTGCCGCTTTCTTCAATTGCGTATGGTCTGCATGGTTCTTCAATGTATACGGCAGCAACCATCCACCAAAAGTTTGGAACGCTGCGTGAATAAAACCAAACCATAGCCCCTTGTGAAAACCTGGACGGATATTACGCACCTTATGAAGCTCTTTATAAATCCAGCTTTCTTTTAGCTTCTCACTATAAGCAGTACATTCAAGGCCGTAAGCTGCATCCTCTTCTTTGGTCAGCATATCAAACACGGCTTCCGCCGCAATCATGCCTGACTTCATTGCTGTGTGGTTGCCTTTAATTTTAGGTACGTTCAAAAACCCTGCGCTATCGCCTATCAACACACCGCCCGGGAATGTTAATTTAGGTAGTGATTGAAACCCGCCCTCGACCAAGGTTTTTGCGCCATAAGCAAGGCGTTCGCCACCTTCGAGCAAGGCTTTAATTTTAGGGTGATGTTTAAAGCGCTGCATTTCCGAAAACGGTGACAAATAAGGGTTTTCGTAGTCTAGCCCAACGACAAAGCCGATGGATATTTGGTTGTCTTCCATGTGATAGAGCCATGAGCCACCATAAGTTTTTTTATCCATTGGCCAGCCGATACTATGCATAATTTCACCCTCATTATGCTTTTCAGGGGCGATGCGCCAAATTTCTTTAATGCCCAAGCCATAAGTTTGCGGGTCAGAATCTTTACGTAGGTCATATTTCGCGATGAGCTCTTTACTTAGTGAGCCATGACAGCCTTCTGCAAAGATTGTGGTTTTTGCGTGAAGCTCCATACCTGGTTCAAACATATCCGTTTTATTACCTTCGCGGTCGAGCCCCATATCACCCGTGGCAACACCAATCACTGCGCCATCACCATTATAGAGCACCTCTGCCGCCGCAAAGCCGGGAAATATTTCCACGCCCATTGCCTCGGCTTGCTCCCCAAGCCAGCGGCATAGGTTTCCAAGTGAAATAATATAATTGCCGTGATTACGCATTTGTGGCGGCGTCAGTAGCTTATATGCCTTGGTTTCAGTGAAAAAACTAAATGTATCTTTCTTGGCCTCAACTGTTAACGGCGCGCCTTTGTCTTTCCAATCGGGGATTAATTCATTCAAAGCGCGCGGTTCAAACACAGCGCCAGACAGCAAATGCGCCCCAACTTCTGCGCCTTTTTCAAGCACACAAACGGACAGTTCTTTGCCCTGTTCTTGGGCTTGTTGCATGAGGCGTATTGCGCATGATAACCCTGCGGGGCCTGCGCCTATAATCACCACATCATAAGGCATAAATTCACGATCTTCTCGAACAGCGTGCATAGAATCAACCATGTATAGTTCCTTGTTTTGACTTGTTCAGCCTGTCATTCTACCCTATAAATAACAATATCCCTATGCTGAATTTGATTTTTTTTAAGAAAGCTTATGTCTGAAAATACACTTGCAGAACAAGATGCTCTTATCGGCGCGCTGACCTTCTATTTAGAAAGCGGCGTATCTGATTTTTGTATGGCTGAGGCAAGCGATATGAGCGCATGGGAAAAAGCGCCG
Source organism: Alphaproteobacteria bacterium (assembly GCA_002690045.1). Lineage (GTDB taxonomy): Bacteria > Pseudomonadota > Alphaproteobacteria > Micavibrionales > Micavibrionaceae > UBA2705. Next base: position 618,968 of record NZDE01000011.1, read on the forward strand.
CTAAATATTCTAAAGCCTGTAGCGCCGCCAATGCCTGCGCCATCAGCCCTGCCGCAGGCCGAATTTCACGCAGATATTGATGATGATGCCCCTGCCCCACTTGGTAAGGCCGAAGTTATCGCCGAAGTTACTGCGCTTTTAGAGAAGATAGATAATATCGATGCGCTGCGCGATGCCCTCACAAAATTCGATGGCCTAAGCATTAAGAAAACCGCCAGTAATTTGGTCTTTTCCGAAGGGCATAAAGATGCGCCGCTAATGATTATTAGTGAATTTCCGCAAGCAGATGAAGATATAAGCGGTACACCTTTTGCCGGTGTCAACCGTAAGCTAGTAGATTATGCACTTAGCGGCATTGCGCGTGACATAAAGTCTGATGACGCTAGCAAAGCCGTATATACAACAAGCCTTTTAAACTGGCGCCCACCGGGCAGCCGCTCTCCGCAAGACGTTGAATTAGAGGTTAGCCGCCTTATTCTTGATAAGCATATCGCCCTTGTGAAGCCAAAAGCTATCTTCATGCTCGGTAATATTGTCTGCAAGAAGGTTTTGGGCTGCAAAACCAATATCAACAAATTACGCGGCAACTGGCAGAGTTACAAGCCAGAATGCGCACCAGAGTTGAGCATTCCTGTCATGCCAAGTTATCACCCATCCGCTTTACTGGGGGCCCCTAAAAATAAGCGTCTCTTCTGGAGCGATTTGCTACAAATCAAAGCAAAACTAGCCGAATAGCCCCCCCCCTGCCGAACACTGAAATAGTGCACAGTTTCAAGCACTTCCTTTAAAAGGCTGGACAGCGGCAGATTTTTTGCATATAAATCTGCTCATGCGTAAGAAATATAGCGTCTTGGGACGCGCCCTTTGGGCCAGCTTAGTGCTTATTAGCACGGCATGGGCATTTATGCCTAGCCAAGCGAGCTCATTACAACCCGTGGCGCGACCAGAGGCCTTGAAACAGACGATCAACACGACAAGCTATAGCACGGAGAATATGCCCGCTGCGCTACGCCCTGCTGCGCGCCCCGATTCTCTGTATAAATCTGTAATTCTGTCTGATATTGAAGCTATGGCGCTGCATGCCGAAAGCCCAAAAATAAAAAGCCGTGCAACCGAAACGGTTTTGCCACGTCCACGCGCCGCGAAGATTTCAACGCTCGTCGAACGCAAAAAACAAGCAAAACAATCTACTACGGTTAGCGCTGCAGACCAACGTCATTATGCGCGCATATTTGAATTACAAAAATCAGGCCGTTGGAACGAAGCCAATGCCCTGATTGATAAAGTTGAAAACACCAAATTAATGGGGCATGTTTTATATCAACGTTATATGCACCCAACAAAATACCGCTCAAAATTTGATGAGCTTTCATACTGGTTGGATTTATATAGCGACCACCCTGGCGCGCAAGATATATATGATCTTGCACAGCTGCGCAAACCCGCACAATTTAATGGCCCCCTAACGCAGCCAAAGAAAATTCGTAGAATGCGCGGTTCACTTGAGCACCAAATCACAGATAGCGCCGAAAGGCATAGCGCTAAAAAGCGCAGTAAAACGCAGTACCGCGCTGTACGTACACTTGAGCGCAGCGTAGAAAAGTTTATTTCCCGTGGGCAGCCAACCAACGCCGTAACAACATTAGGTGAAAGTGCCGCAACAGCCTTTATGAGCACCGTGGAGCTAGACAACATTCACGCGCGTATAGCTGCGTCTTACCTTTATGAAGGTCGTCGCGATAAAGCGGCCGAGTACGCACAGAATGCTTGGGCGCGTTCACATGATGCTGCGCCACTAGCAGGTTGGGTTGCCGGTCTTACATCATGGATGAATGAAGATTACATTACAGCCGCAAATTATTTTGCGAAAACATCGCAGTCTGATTATGCGAGCGGTTGGTTAAAGTCTGCGAGCGCTTATTGGGCAGCGCGCAGCTACAAAATGCTACGTAACAGCACAAACCATCAGAAGTGGTTGTTAAAAGCGGCGGCGCATCCACGTACATTTTATGGCCTTATTGCCACGCGCGCTCTGGGCAAAAATGCGCTTAACGAATTTAACTGGGAAACCCCAAAATTCACAAAAGCACATGCGGATATTTTAAGCAAAATCGCATCCACGAACCGTGCCATGGCATTGGTTGAAAGTGGTCAATACCATTTAGCTGAACTTGAGTTCCGTCAAGTTTATCCGGGTGCAAACCCAGCGCTTCAAGAAGCAATGCTTGCCTATGCCGTAAATAATGGTCTTGCGTCATTCGCTCTACGCTTTGGTAACACCTATAGCGCAAATAACGGTAAACTTTATGACGCAGCGCTCTACCCCGTTGGTGGATGGCAGCCGAAAAATGGTTACCGTCTTGATAAAGCGCTGATTCACGCCTTTATCCGTCAGGAATCTGAATTTAATCCCACAGCAGAAAACCCAAGCGGCGCGACAGGCCTCATGCAGCTTATGCCACGCACAGCAAGCTATGTAGCGGATGACCAATCTTATGGCGGTAAACTTGGCCGTTATTTGCTGAAAGATCCGAAAGAAAACCTAGAAATTGGCCAAAAATATATCCGCCAACTAATTGAACAATCCGCTATTTCAGGCGATCTATTCTCGCTTGCCATTGCCTATAATGCAGGCCCTGGTAATTTGCGCAAATGGAAGTCACAATATGCGGATATCAAAGACCCGCTATTATTTATTGAACTTATCCCAATGTCCGAAACACGCGGCTTTGTGGAGCGCGTTATGCGTAACCTTTGGATCTACCGTCAACGTATGAACCAACCGACCCCATCCCTAGACAATGTCGCAAACGGCAGCTGGGCACGCTATGTTCAGCTTGACAGCGACCTACCGTTTGAAGTTGCTTTGGGTGAGTAAAGCTAACTATTTAAAAAACAGTTCATAAGTATCTTTGTTTACAATGCGCCCCAGACTACCATTTGTTGTGTGTATTTTAAAATCCAAAGGATTGAGGCTTAATCCAAAGGTAAACGGATATGTGTAATACTTGGCTCCTACTTGTGTCTTCTGATAAAGAGTACGCTGTTGGTCGCGCAATATAACTTTTCGTATTCTATAGCCTTTTTTCGTTCTATACATGCTGTCGATATAATAATAATCTGCTTCACCACCTATCGTGTCAACTTTCTCGATACAAAGTGTTATTTTCTTATAATCATGTTGCGACAAATTCTTACAAGCGTTATCGTCCGCAAACTTATAATAAGACACGCCATTCTCAGGCAATGAAATCTTCACCGTCCTATACGCCCCCTCACTTAAAATCCTTCGGCACAAGCTCGAACAAACATCCATACCTTTAGTTAGATATTGATCCAGATGTATGATATCGCCTACAAAGCGCTGCCCATCTAAAACTGGCTTATCATTAGCTCTAAGGCGTTCCATTTGACCATTCATACCCATATTAACAATAAAAGGTATTAAAAAGGCGATACAAACTGTAATCATAAAAGCTAAGCTACGAGCAAACGGGATAAAAAAGCTATCAAATAATATTGCGAAGCCACACAATACACAAAAATAGATAAAGATAGCCTGCCCATAAACAAACAAGAACGAAACCAGTGAGACCAAAGAAAAACTGCCCGTACTTAAAGCCAGTAAATGGATTATAAACACACCACCAAAACCCGCTATGCAGACAAAGACAGCAATGGCTAGCAAAGCTATAAAAAGACATCTAAATAAAATATGCATTCACCCCCCCCAAGCATATGTATTAAACCGCCACTAACAGTGCATGGCGTTTTTTACCTGACGAGAGTTTGATATAGCCATCTTCCGTTACATCTGCCGCGGATAGGACATAGCCCATATCTGATAGGGACTTATCATTGACGCGCGCGCCACCACCTTTGATGAGACGCTTGACCTCACCGCCGGAGCTCGCAAGGCCAGTATCTTGGAAGGCCTGAAGGACGGTAACGCCTTCGCCCTGAAGCTGCGCAAGCTTGACTTCAACGCGTGGCAGGTCAGCGCCAACACTACCTTGTTCAAATGTTTTGCGTGCAGTTTCTGCGGCATCGTCTGCTGCAGCCTGACCGTGCAGCCATTTGGTCGCTTCGTAAGCAAGGATTTTTTTGCCTTCGTTCATTTCTGCGCCTTCAAGGGCATCAATTTTGGTAATTTCATCCATTGGCAATTTCGTAAAGATACGAATGAGTTTTGAAAGATCCGCATCATCACAATTACGCCAGAATTGGTAATAATCATAAGGGCTGAGCATGTCACCATTGAGCCATATTGCACCACCTACAGATTTACCCATCTTCTCCCCATTGGCTTTGGTCAGCAATGGGCAGGTTAAGACGAATAATTCAGCCCCGCTAATGCGGCGACCAAGGTCTATACCGCCAACCATATTACCCCATTGGTCAGAACCGCCAAGTTGTAACGACGTGCCAAAGCGCTTATTTAGTTCAACAAAGTCATAAGCTTGCAAGATCATATAGTTAAATTCAAGGAAGCTAAGCGGCTGTTCACGCTCTAGGCGAAGTTTCACGCTATCCATCGTCAACATACGGTTGACGGAGAAATGACGGCCATAATCACGCAGGAAGTCGATATATTTAAATTCAAGCATCCAGTCTGCATTATTGACCATCTGCGCGCCATTACCGCTATCACCATAGGTAAGGAAGCTATCGAACGCCGTCTTAATAGATGCAATATTGCCGTTAATTTCATCAAGCGTCTTCATTTGACGAAGTTCGTCTTTACCGGTTGGATCGCCAAGCATAGTTGTCGCGCCGCCCATAAGGGTTAATGGACGGTGGCCGCATTCCTGAAACCAGTGCAGCATAATAATCGACATCAAATTACCGATATGTAGCGACTTTGCCGTGGCGTCATAACCGCAATAAGCGGTAACCATACCTTCTGACAATTTTTTATCCAAAGCTTCAGCATCAGAAATTTGATGAATCATTCCACGCTGTTCAAGCACATTTAAAAAATCAGATTTGTATTGCGCCATAATTTTACTCTCTTGTTTCGCTCAGCCATGTTAAGTATTGTAAAAATAGATTAATGATAATTAGCAAAGGCGAGAAGAAATGCCAAGCCCTTATATAATCATCGGCCTAATGAGTGGCACATCTTTAGACGGAATAGACGCCGCATTAATTGAAACAGATGGTGAGCGCCATGTTAAACGCATTGATTTTATGTCACGCCCTTATGATGATGCGCTCCGCGATAAATTACGCCGCTGCCTAGGCCAACAAGACGCCACGCAGGATTATATTCAAGACGCCGCACGGGACATGACCCTTGCACATAGCGCACTGGTTAAAGAGTTATGCGCCGCGCATCCTGATTTACAGATAGACGCCATTGGCTTTCACGGACAAACAATTTATCACGCGCCAAATGATGGCGTGACAATTCAAATTGGTGATGCCGCGCTGCTCGCCGAAGATACAGGCATTGATGTTATTTATGATTTCCGCAGCGCGGATGTAGCTGCGGGCGGTGAAGGTGCACCATTATTACCATTATATCACCGTGCTATTGCGTTAAATGAAGGACTAGACTTACCCGTCACATTCCTTAACATTGGCGGCGTTAGCAATATTACGCAGATCGGCGGTGCAGATGACGCTGCGATTTATGCCTGTGACACTGGCCCTGGCAATGCGTTAATTGATGATGCTATGCAGCGCCTATTTAATAAAAAGTACGATACGGACGGTATCGTTTCAAAAAACGGAGTAATCCACACAGATATTCTAGATAAATGGATGGCGCACCCTTATTTCAAACGCAGCGCACCGAAATCCCTCGACCGTGATGCATGGGCGGTTGAAGACGCCTATAGCCTTGCACCGCATGACAGCGTCGCAACATTAGCTGCCTTTACGATAGAGAGCATCAGCCATCACATTACATCCACCAATGCCGTATATGTGTGCGGCGGCGGGCGGCATAATACATTTTTTATGGATGGTTTATCTGCGAAGTTATCTTGCCCCGTAAAGCCAATTGAAGCGCTTGGCTATAACGGCGATTCAATCGAAGCTGAAGGCTTTGCTTATCTTGCAGCGCGCATATTAAACGGGCAGCCTGTTTCCCTGCCCACAACGACGGGCACGGCGCCTAATACACTAAGCGGAAGCATTTACAAGCGCGCGCAAGACCGCCACGCTATTTAACATTTAGCGGATAAATATAAGATGGGTTGCTGGGCTTTTTCGCGCGCGTTGTCTTTAATTCAGCATGACCGACATAAAGCTCGCCTTCTTTATATTCGCTGCGGGCGCCTATCGGATACGGTAAAATAGTTAATCGCTGCGCCGCCCAGTTAAAGTGATGCTCAATAGCAGCAACATTATCAAACTGCACTTTACGCATACCCTTTACATCATCAAATGCAACGTCAATATCAGGCAGCGGGTATTGATATATACGCGGCGTAGATTTTCTAGTTGGCGCATCTTCACCTAACTCTTCATCAAAATCATTCACATAACCATCACCCGCCCAGCAAATTTGCTCTGCGTTTTCCACGACGTCATATGTGACATCCGCATAATTCATATGTACCGTTGTAGATTGGCGCCGGCCTTCGCCAATGGTGGCGACTACTTCGATATTATTCACGTTTAAAAATATCGGGTTGATCGAGCCGTCTTCACCTATACAAGTTAAGCGCACATAATCATGCAGCAGCGTAAAAGCCTGCGCCTCGCCCGAAAAACTTTGGTCGATATACTTCTTCACAAGTCGATTACGCGGCATTTCGCCCATCTCCATGTCAAAAACAGCGTTGTCACTAATAAGGACTTGCGTGTTATCGCCAATATTATATAGCGTCATTTCGGCAGCATAATCTTTTTTCTTAACCATAGGCCCTGTCTTCTTATCATTTGATGAATTTTCATTTTGCATAATTTAAGGCAAAATGCAAGGTTAAACTGCCTTTTTATCCGTTAGACTATAAATGATCGTAAATCATAGAATCATCACTGCCCGGATATTTCTCTGATGTCCGCGCGATGTAGCGGTCTTGTGCCGCGCTGGTATGCATTAAGCGGGTAGCTTTGAACAAGCTCATATTTTGCAAATAATTCTGCCCATTCGCCATTTGTCCAAATTCTTTTAAGAACGCCTCGCTCATATAAGGCGTTTGACCATCATTACGCTGCATATTAAACATGAATCCCTGACGCTGACCTTGCGCTTTGCCTTTCCAATATCCACGCACTGCGCGCATAGCCTTATAATCATATTGGCGACAATGCGCGGTTTCTAACCATGCCTTGAATACTGCGCGTCGTGCCGCGCCATTTTCAACGTATTTTTCACTGCGCTGCGCCACTTTTTCAAAAACACGGCACAAAGCGCCTTCATCTTTTTTCGCGGCCGCCCAATACCCTGCCCTCGGGTCTTTCTTATGTTGTTCCCATGCAATTTGCACCTGCGTAGCATAGGCATCAGCCTCGGATGCACGCACGTTAACAACATGGTCAAAAATATGAATGTGACGGCGAAGCAGCAACCCTTGTTTTTCCTGCCACACATGGCGCAATTCATGCCCTAATGATAGCAGCTGCGCTTGTTCACTTCCATATGGCGACAATGCTACGCTATTGCCAATAGCGCGATACGCAGCTTCGCCCGCAGGCAAGCGCTCATCATATAAAATACGCGTTTTATGTGATTTCATTTGCGCTGCTAATTGCGCACCCGTTTTCGTTTCAGCTAACGTAGCCAATAATAAGCTTATCCGCGCCCTATCTTCGGCACGAACTTTTTCAGGATCTTTTAATTTTCTTATCAGCTTCTTTAGCATAACGGTAATATATTTACCATAATGTTGACGAATATACAAGAGTATTAAGGCTGACGATATTGCGGCTTTGTAATTTTGTCGTAAAACGCCTTTTTGCTTTGGTCGTCCCAGTTATAGGTAAATAACGGGTTGCGCGTATTATCCTGCCCCATAAATGGAATAGATGACGCACTGAAACGGACAAATGTTCTAAACCCATCTGCAGGCGCTGTATCAGGCTCATGCGGGCAATAAGCGTTGAGCAAATGCAGCGTATAGGCTGGCGGATGATACGGCGTTACGCCCTGACATTGCTGCGCCAAGGCATTGAAGATTTCTTTCTTTTTCAATGTCGCTGGATCAACCGTTAACGGCGCTGCATAAAACTTTGTTGGCAGCATATTACAAATCGAAATTTGGTGCTGCACGGGCTGCGGAATAATAATTGGCTTTTGGAAACCATCAATATGCACGCCTGAAGGGCGGTGCGTATCGTCTTTTTTAACAATGCTTTGCTGTATCGTCAGATAAATATATTGATCATCTAAATGCGGATTGATCATGCGTTCCAATTCAATTTCACGCTTGAGTAAGTCACCGTAATTATCCCAAATGATTTGCGGAATCTGGTAGTCTGTCTTTGGGAATTTAATCGGTAAATCCTCAATACAAAGCCCATCCGCACCGACAAAGCTTGCATCCGCCGCTGTTGGTACGACGTGAACGCCCTGCGGAATTGTCGCATTCGAGAACTGTGAAGTTAATGTCACCGCTTGGTCAAACGGCGTACGATTAACAATACGGTCAAGAATGACAGGTAAGTGCGGCTTCGTTAAACGCGCTGGATCCCATTCTGTGCCAATTTCTTTACGTGTACGGCCTTGATATTCAAATCGCTGTTGGTCTTGCATTATTCTTCTCCCTGAATGAAGCAAGACCTTAGAACAGCACCTATCTTATGTCAACACAAGACTTAACCAGCAAGACTGCCTTCGATTGCAACCGCTGCATCATTGGCTGCCCCTGCATTTGGGCCGCCGGCTTGCGCCATGTCTGGGCGGCCGCCGCCACCTTTGCCGCCAAGCGCTTCGGCACCGACGCGAACAAGATCAACCGCACTGATTTTGTCTGTAAGGTCATCGGTGACCCCAACGACGATAGATGCCTTGCCTTCATTGGTTGCGATTAATGCAATAACACCTGAGCCGATTTTGACTTTTAGCTCATCAGCCATAGGCTTGAGGTCTTTTGGTGGGAATCCATCCAAGACTTTAGCAATATAGCGTACGCCTGAAACATCTTTAATCTCATCAGCTGCACTGCCATTCGCTGCGCCGCCGCCAAGAGCGATGTCTTTACGAAGTTTGGCAACTTCAGCTTCAAGTTTTTTACGCTCATCAAGGATTTGTTCCAAACGATCTGAAAGCTCATCTGGCGTAGTTTTTACGCGCTGTGCAAGCTGCGCCAATTGACCATCACGGCCATTGAGGTAACTTAACGCTGTTTCACCCGCGATCGCTTCGATACGGCGCACTCCAGCTGATACAGCGCTTTCACCGAGGATTTTGAACAAGCCGACATCCCCTGTACGGCGCGCATGCGTACCGCCACAAAGCTCGACTGAGAAATACTTCCCTTTGGCATTTTGTGTGCCCATCGTTAAGACGCGCACCTCGTCATCATATTTTTCACCAAACAAAGCCATTGCGCCTGCCTCAACCGCTTCGTCTTTATTCATTAGACGCGTTACAACTTCTGTATTCGCGCGAATTTCATCATTAACGATTTTCTCGACTTCAGCCGTTTGTTCGGGGGTTAATGGCAGTGGCTGCGATATATCAAAACGCAGGCGATCTGGCGCAACAAGAGAGCCTTTTTGCGTGACGTGATCACCAAGCACTTGACGCAATGCCGCATGTAGCAAATGCGTTGCTGAGTGATGCGCGCGAATATTTTGACGGCGCGCATGGTCGATTTTCATTTCCAAAGCGTCATTGGCATTTAACGTGCCTTCGCTCACTTTAACTTTATGGACAAAGATTTTACCCAACACTTTTTGCGTATCCAGTACATCAGCCTTACCGCCCGCAGCCATAACTGCCCCAGTGTCACCAATCTGACCACCACTTTCTCCGTAAAATGGTGTTTGGTTCGTGACAAGCATCGCTTCGTCACCTTTGCTGATTTGGTCAACGCGCTTACCATCTTTAAGCAGCGCCTTAATTACGCCTTCAGCTTGATGCGTTTCATAGCCCAAGAAATCAGTCGCGCCAATTTCATCTTCCAAATCGAACCAGATTTTCTCTAGCTTGGCATCGCCGCTACCGCTCCATGCGGCGCGTGCTTTGGCTTTTTGTTCATCCATGCATTTATCAAATGTGTCTGTATCCACACCAATTTCGCGCTGACGCAATGAATCCTGCGTTAAGTCGAGCGGGAAACCATAAGTATCATACAATTTAAACGCAACGTCACCAGAGAGCTGATCCCCAGCGCCAAGGTCTGACGTTTCTGCATCCAAAAGTTTCATGCCGCGGTCTAGCATAGAAAGGAAGCGTGTCTCTTCCATCTTCAATGTTTCAGTTATCAAGCTTTCGGCGCGGCGCAGCTCACCAAAGTGTTCGCCCATTTTACCGATAAGCGTTGGAATAATTTTGTAAAGCATTGCATCTTTACTGCCGAGCAAATAGGCGTGACGCATTGCGCGGCGCATAATACGGCGCAATACATAACCGCGCCCTTCGTTTGATGGCATCACGCCATCCGCGAGCAAAAATGATGTTGCGCGAATATGGTCAGCAATCACGCGGTGCGATGCAAAATGATCCTTGTCATCAGCATCAATGCCCGTCAGATTGGCACTATGTTCAATTAATGCACGCATCACGTCGATGTCATAGTTACAGTTCGAGCCCATAAGCGTTGCCGCCATACGCTCTAGCCCCATACCTGTATCAATAGACGGCTTAGGTAGGTTTTCACGCACACCACCTTCAAGCTGGTTATATTGCATGAAAACAAGGTTCCAAATTTCAATGAAGCGGTCGCCATCTTCTTCTGGCGAACCTGGAGGGCCACCCCAAATATGTTCGCCATGATCATAGAAAATTTCAGTACATGGGCCGCATGGGCCAGTATCGCCCATTGACCAGAAGTTATCAGATGTCGCGATGCGGATGATTTTATCATCACCGAAGCCAGCAACTTTTTTCCAGATATTTACCGCTTCATCATCATCGTGATAAACCGTTACAAGCAACTTGTCTTTCGGCAGGCAAAATTCTTTAGTGATTAATTCCCATGCGAAGGCGATAGCGTCATCTTTAAAATAATCACCGAAAGAGAAATTACCGAGCATTTCAAAGAATGTGTGGTGACGCGCCGTATAGCCAACATTTTCAAGGTCGTTATGTTTACCGCCTGCACGCACACATTTTTGTGATGTTGTTGCACGCGTATAATCGCGCTCTTCTGCTCCAATGAAAACGTTTTTAAACTGGTTCATACCCGCATTGGTAAACATCAATGTCGGGTCGTTTTGTGGAACAAGCGAAGATGAGCTTACAACTTCATGCCCATTCTTTTTGTAATAGTCCAAAAATGTATTGCGGATTTCGTTTACTGTTTTCATCGTTTTCACGCCTTAAATTTAAATATTTTATGACAGATGAATATAAAGATTATTAAGGGGGTTTTGCAAGAGCAAACACAGTTATACGCCCCTTACCCGCCGCTTTTTTATAGATTATATTGACCCTTCCCCCATTCCGCTTTACAAATAGCTTTATAACAATAAAGTTTCAGGGATTTATGTGCATGAGCAAGCTGCAAGAACTATTTCAATCACTATACGAGAACGATGCGCAGGAATGGGTTGAAACAGCATCCCGTATGGTCGAGGCGCCTTTGGGTGAGCAACATCAAGAAGCCTTAGCACATACACTCGACGCTTTAAGCAACATATCCAAACAGTTCAATCACATTGTTGCAAATATGGATATGCATAATTTATATATTGCTGAACATATATATGCGGATATGCCCGTCAGCGCCCAGAAAAACATTATTGATTTTGCCGTAGAGGTTAACAAAGAACCACGCGGCGAAAATAATCACATGACGAATTATCCGCAATATAATGAATTGCGCGTGGAGTGCGATTTATTTGCGGCTAACTTTGCTAAACTCCCCGCCATGTCTCAGCACTTTTACCGTGAATCTCTGAAGTTATATAGTGATACCATCCTGCCGCTATTACACGACCAAGCGCGCAGCTTTGAGGCAGAAGCAACAAAAGACCTACCCGACATAAAATTTGATTTAGAATAGAAAATAAATTGGGTTAGATGACCTTATTCTGGTCGTCAACAATAATGACAGTAGGGTCATGAGCCTTAGCTTCGGCGTCATCCATTTGGGCGTAGGCACAAATAATAACCAGATCATTTTTCTGCACTAAGCGCGCCGCCGCACCATTAATACCGATGATGCCGCTGCCGCGTTCACCCTCAATCACATAGGTCGTGAAACGTGCGCCATTATTGATGTTCAACACATCCACCTGTTCATGCAACAGCAGCCCTGCTTGATCCATCAAATCACGGTCAATTGTTATAGACCCGTTATAATCGATATCCGTCTGCGTAACTGTCGCACGATGGATTTTTGTTTTTAACATTGTTAAGATCATTTGCTTAGTACAACTCCGCTATTCTTTATTTATGTGCGCACTACTCACCCCTCCCGCTTTCATATATAATCACACACAGAGAATCAAGATAATTTAGAAGGACAATATTCATGGCTTATGATGACAATAATATTTTCGCAAAAATCCTACGTGGCGAAATTCCGTGTAATAAGATCTATGAAGACGACTTTTCCCTTGCCTTTCATGACATCGCGCCCAAAGCAAAACAACATATTCTGGTCATCCCCAAAGGTGCGTATACAGATATAGTGGACTTTGGCGCGAATGGGTCAGCAGAAGAGATAAAAGGCTTTTACAGCGCCGTTTCAAAAATCGCGAAAGATGAAGGGCTGACTCAAGACGGGTTCCGTTCCATCGCCAACACTGGAAATTTTGGCGGGCAGGAAGTGCCGCATTATCACATCCACCTGCTTGGCGGAGAGCCTATTGGCGCCCTACGCAGCAATGTTTAAGAATGCCCGAGACGCTTAAAACTATCATGCAGTGCATGAGAGCAATCATTTAGATGGCGCGGCGCGTTGTTGAATGCATGTCCACTACCAGCATGAAAGTTGAAGACCGTTGAAAGATCACCGTTCTCATAATCCCCATTCGCCATTCTTGATGCCGCAGCCTTGTACCGCTCAATATCCGCATCTGTATACCCAAAGTTCTCACGGAAACTGTTGAATTCGTCAGGAGCCGCAGATTTCTGGAAACTATGTTTTGAACGGGCGGCCCCCGCTTGCTTTGAGGTGAAGTCGGATACTGTTTCGCCTTTATTCTCACCGCTTTCATAAGTATAACTGTAACCGCGCGATGTAAGTTCCCGATCATATTCTTCGCGTACGTTTTTTAACACTTCATAAGCCCTGCCTATGGCAAGAAATTGGTCCTCATACCCTTTGCGTCTATCAGGATGATATTTCATTGAAAGCTTTTTATATGCTTTTTTGATTTCGAGGTCTGATGCCATTGGCTCAACACCTAAGCGCGCATAAAGCACTGGCGCAAAATCTTCATCTTTAATCATTATCCTAGACATATATAACCTCACACACCATGTATTAAACCATACATAATTTAACATAACGATGCGCACATGTCAAAGATATATCATTTCACACAAGTAAATCAATCAATTAACGATGAACGCGCAGGCTTCTTAGGAAAGCCTGCCAATAGTGCAAGCGCCCACGATGCAGGCAACCCCCCAATAAAACCAGCGAATAAATAAGTTGGCCAAGGAAAAGCGATGCGCCCTTTATTCTTATCAAGCGCCTTCGCAATAATGGACGCCGCCTTATCTGCATCCATCAGGAATGGCATTTTATATGGGTTTACATCCGTCATTGGCGTTTTAATGAAGCCGGGGCAGATTACATTAACTTTAACGCCATCTTTCTTATATGCACCGCGCAAGGATTCACCATACACACGCACCGCCGCTTTAGACGCCGCATAAGCAGGCGCTGTTGGCCATGCAGAGAAACTGGCAAGCGAGCTCATAATCGCGATTTGCCCAATGCCACGTTCACGCATACGGTTTAGCAGTGGCGTCACCGTATTAATTACGCCATTAACGTTAATATCAAAAATTTCACGCAATTGCTGGTCGTCTTCGCTGCCTGATCCATCAATACTGCCCGTACCGCCAGACACACCTGCATTCGCAATCAATAAATTAATTTGAAAACGCCGATCCATATCCACGAGCCATGGTGACATCACATCACGCGCCCGCACATCCATAATTGCGCTATGTACCTCAGCGCCCAAATCACGGCAAACTTCCGCAACATCTTGCAAGCGGTCAGGATTACGTCCCGTTAAAATAAGACGCGCGCCATTTTGCGCATAATGTTTTGCCAAGGCATAGCCAATGCCACTCGTCGCGCCGGTAATAAGAATAGTTTTCATGGTACAGCTATACTTCTTTTAGTTTTCATCATTGCAATCATATTTTATACCGTTAATATAGATGAAATTTTTTTATAGAGAAACCCGCATTTAGGTTAAAATATGCAGAATACAGGATTAAAGCGCCGCGGCCTTATGTTTGTTCTTTCCTCTCCCTCTGGTGCAGGAAAAACAACAATCACGCGCGCTTTGCTTGAAAAAAACCCTGATGCGACCATGTCAATCTCTGCAACCACCCGCCCACGCCGCGCAGGCGAAGTACATGGGCAAGATTATTTCTTTGTCGACATGGCTGAATTTAACGAAATGGTTTCTAAGGGTGACATGCTCGAACATGCCAAAGTGTTCGGAAATTATTACGGCACGCCACGCGGCCCAGTTGAAGACGCCCTGAACGACGGGAAAGACATTATCTTTGATATTGATTGGCAAGGCACGCAGCAGCTCGCCGAGATTGCACGTGATGATCTAGTCACTGTGTTTGTGCTGCCCCCTTCGTCTGAGGAGTTAGAGCGCCGCCTAAATAACCGCGCCCGTGATACGCGCGAGAAGCAAGAGGATATAAAAGGACGCATGGCGAAAGCCGCTGACGAAATGTCACATTATTCTGAATATGATTACGTCCTTATCAACAAAGATATTGATGAAACCATCAAAAGCGCACAGATGATTTTAGATGCTGAGCGCATGCGCCGCCGCCGTCAAAAAGGCCTGTCCGACATGGTCCGCGGCATGATGAAAGGCCTTTAATTTAAAAGAACACATCACCAAATACAAAAAAGCGGCTATCTAGCCGCTCTTTTTTTCAAATCTCTATATGATGAAAGATCATAAATTAGCTGATAGTTTCTTCTTCAACCTCGCCTGCGATGGCGTCAAGTGATGGCGCATCACCTTCTTCATCAGACGCGTCCTCTGCCGCGGCTGTTTCTGCGCCCCATTCTTCTTCACCATCCATCAAATCGATGTCTGCCTCATCTTCATCATCTTGCATATGGATAACACGCTGATGCGCACGAATTAGTTCTTCATGCAATTCTGTTGGCTGAACTTTATTTTCAGCAATTTCGCGTAAAGCAACAACAGGGTTTTTATCATTATCACGGTCCACAAGAAGCTGCGCACCTGTACCAATACGGCGCGCACGCTGTGCAGCGACCATTACAAGTTCAAAACGGTTAGTGACTTTATCAATACAATCTTCAACGGTTACGCGCGCCATTTTAATGCCTTATTTATGTTAGAATTCTTTTAATCCGTCTGTTTATAGCTGCTCCCCCCCGTATATTCAAGTAAAAATTTATCTGTCATATTGAGTTAAATACACCAAAACAAATTTATGAAAAAAAGCTTGCATAGAGCGTCCTTTATATTATAAAATGTTAATATACATATTATGCAGTGTGTACTTTGCCAAAAAAGCTTTTATCCTTATGCTTTGGTGTAGTACTGTTTTTTTAATATATTTTTAATCTAAGACAATTAGCATTGCGAATATAGATGGGTGAACAATTACAAAAAGAAATGATTATAAAATGAGTCGTAATACTAAAAATCGCGCCATAAAAGGCATACCTTTTTATCCCGACGAGAAATTAGCTGTTTTTATAGACGGCTCCAACCTCTATGCGGCTGCCAAGGCGCTTGATTTTGATATTGATTATAAATCTTTATTGAAATGGACATCTGAACAAGGCCGCCTTGTGCGCTCATTCTATTATACCGCGCTGATCGAAGACCAAGAATATTCACCAATCAAGCCATTAGTAGACTGGCTAGATTATAATGGGTACAGCATGGTCACAAAGCCTACGCGCGAATATATAGACGATGAAGGTCGCCGCAAGATCAAGGGCAATATGGACATCGAACTATGTGTCGATATGATGGAAATTTCTGACAAAGTTGATCATATTATGCTATTTTCTGGTGATGGTGATTTCCGCCGCCTGATAGAAGCTGTACAGCGCAAAGGCGTGCGCGTAACAATTGTCAGTACTATTCGTACAAAACAGCCAATGGTGTCCGATGACTTGCGCCGTCAGGCCGACCACTTCCTCGACCTCGACATTTTGGCGGATTACATTGCCCGTGAAAACTTCACGCCGCAGCAGCGCGACCCAAACGGCAACAAAAAGCCCGCAAATTATAAAGACGATTTGTTAGAAGAATATGTTTAAACACGTAAACTGATAGATAATATACAAAGCGCCATTTAAATTATTTGGCGCTTTTTTGTATATATTAGTAGGTTTTTAAACATTTCCGCTTATTTTAAAAGTGATCAAATTTGTATTTTAAAGTACAAATAGCGTATAATTGTAGCACGTGAAGATATTGGACTTAGCCAGTATAATACAAGGAATTGAAAATGAACGCGGAAGCAACCAAAGATAAAGCCAAAAGTGACGCCAAAGCCGTCAATAAAGATGGCAAAAAGCTAAACCTTTTTGAGCATCCCGGCGAAAACGCGCCCGTTTTGCCAAGCATTAACGATTCCATGAAATTTGATTTGATTATCAATGATAAGAAAAAATCTATGTTGATTGTTGACACGCCCTTCCCTGAAATTCTTTACTGGGCTGAATATGATTTAGATATGGACGAACTCTATTTTGTCACCGTACGCGGCAAAATTCTGCCTTTAGGTAAAAAAGTCGCGACGATGTTCCGCCCATTCATGTCACAGGCAACTTATATTACAGCCGTGCGCATGCAGGGTGAAAAGCTCGCCGACAATCAGCGCGTGCCGCTTATCGTACGCCTAGATGGCGCGCAGTTTAACCGCGTGGCACATGCTGGACGCGTTGGCGCAGCCAATGAAACCAACCAAACAGCAGAACAAGAAGGCGCATAAAATGGCTTGGAAAAACCTAAAAGACATTAAAAAAATGCCGCTCGGAATGGCACTTGGCACAGTAGCTAAAATGATTACTGGTCAAAATATGAGTCTTAAGCCACGCCAGATAAAAAAACTGTCCGACGAAAAGCGCGATGAGTTTGATCGTCGCCAAGAAGAAGAGCGCGAAAAGCTCTTTATGGTATTTGCCAATCACTTTACAGCGATGGAAGATATTGAAAAAGCCCGTGAAGACTTCTGGGGCTTTGTGAACTATGTTTACGGGACGTATGCGCTGCGCAGCTATGTTAATGTCGTACTGACCTATCCTGACGTTATTGATGCACTTGTGCAGATCTACTTTAAAGACGAAAAGCTTTTAGAAACACTTACATATAATATTGACCGTGCAACACCAAATGTTGAAGCCTTTGGCCGCGCCGTTGAAACAAACCCAATGGATTTAGCAACATTGATTGAAAAGTTTGATGGTAATGGCGATAAGTTCATAGAGGCGCTCAAAGCGATAGAACCTGCAAAACGCGAAGATTTAGAAGCGGCAGCGCGCCCAATAGACAACGAAGATACAGAGCATAGAGAAGAACAAACAGCCCAAACAGAGGCTGACAACAGCAACACAGAAGAAATGAAAGAGGCGGTGTAGTATGGCATTGACACAAGAGCAAAGATCTTCACTAGAAACAATTGCAGCAGTTCCAAACCCGAGCATAGGGTTTCTCGAAGATGATAATGGCCTTGACGCTGTAGATCGTGGACTAATTGCAAAACTAGTTCCAGCGATCCAAGAGCAATTCTCTGATCTCAATATGTCCCCCGCACAGGCGAACGAACACACGCGGAATTTTTTAAAATTGTTTGACAATGATTCATCTAAAGCGGCGGAATTTATTCTTAAAGCCGACACGCCTGATATCGAAAAACTAATGCAATCCGCAAAAACACCAGCAGAAGCGCTAAATATTACACAAGGACTGGTACAAGCATCTAATCAAGGAGATATTAATGCCTATGCTCGAGCTCAGTTAACTGAGCAGCAAAAGCAAGCGTCTGCAAACGCTGGTGAAATTCCAGAAACATTAAGACGCCCAGATACTAATACAACTCCTGCGCCTGCCGACCCAAGCACACTTGAGGGTATCGCAGAAATCGCAACCAGGACAAAACAACAAGCCGCACAAAACAATCCCCCAAAGCAACAGCATCCTTCAAACACGGTAAACAGTGACCCGGCTATATCAGAAGAAGACCTTCTAGCAAGAAATGAAATAGCTCAATTTCTCGCAGAGCATGTTGAAGCGAACCCTGCTGACAAGCAACTTGCCGCACATTTTATGGAAGGTGTTGCGAAAGATCCTAAACTTCAAGAAGCTCTCAAAATATGGAAGTCAAACAACGCTGACATTCTGAGTGGTGAAGGCAATGACGCGGATACGATGGGCTTTGATAAAGATAGATTGATCCATGACCTCCTAGAAGGTTATAAAAAGGATAAAGAAGCCACCTATGCAACTTTGATGGATGAAAATTTCCAGATGAATGCTTTTATGCAATATTCATCAATGGGGCAAATGCTAGGCTTCCTTATTGAACCGATACTTGATTGGCTTGGTGATTTGTTAGGCGTTGAAGGCGATATTGGCGGCTTTGCGAATTTAAATATTGAACAATGGTTTGGTGATTTCCAAGACTTGCTTGGCGATGGCACAAACAACCTGCTTGCCATGGGCAATGACCTCGATTTCGGTCAACGTATGGGCGGCATGTTTAATGTTGTTATGGGCGCAGCAAAAGATGCAACAAACATGACCGATATGGATCGTTATTACCGCGACAATCCGCCACAAGCGACAATTACGCGTATCGATGAACATAATAACCAAGTCGGCCAAGATACGTATGGCTCTGGTTTAGCTGCGCCTGATCCAAACGCACCAGACCAAGCGGCAATTCAGCAGCAAAGAGAGCTAGAGCAACAGCAGCGCTTACAGCAACAGCAGAACCAAGACTTAGCTGGCTCTCCATCCCCAGCCACCCCTGCTAGCGGCAGCTTTGCATAAGGAGACTCGAAATATATCTAAATTACATAGGCCTTAGTTCTAATACTAAGGCCTTTATTTTTAGCGTTTATATTTTGAAATTCTCTTTGGGATCTTGGGCGGACGAACCAAATCTGGCTTATATGTACCAAAAAGCCCCACCCCCATTGTATTATTGAAGCTATCAATTTTGTCTTGCTCTTCTAGCGGATGGCTCTTATCGCGGTTGACATCAACTTTTTCTAAATATTTCCGGCCATTCTCATCACGCGCAAATTGGCAAGTAATCGGGAAGAATATGGTTTGCCCATAAGGATCGACATATGAATATTTCATCCGCACAAATAATTTGCGGTCGTATAAATCCATAAATTTGAGCGTATGCGGATATGGTACAGATAGCTCAACATATGTCTTACATACACCATAATTTGGTGATGCCTTAATCGGCTTCAGTCCCCAATACATAATTAATGCGAAAACAAGACAAACACCGCCGCCAATATAAAGTTTCTTTTTTGACTTTTTAGCCTCAACCCGCACGCCAAGTGCAGCCATGTCCGCCTTTGTTTTTTTATTGGCGGATTTAGCGGGCTTATCACTTTGTTGCTTTGGCTGGTTCTCTGTCATTAAAAATAAATTTCTATCTATAATCTATTCGCTGATAAAACTAGCTATCTGGCGCGACCATCTTTTTCATACCGGCTTCAACTAGCTCTTCTACAATACCGTCAATAACGGCACTAACTGCTGCAGCCTTGCCACCCTCATCGCCTTCTTCGGACAACGCAATAACGCGGCGCTTAATTTCTGGACGCGCGCTCCCCCCAGGGAAGTTCGCCGCCAATACTTGACGCGCACGTGATGCGCCCATGCGGCTATATAGACGTGTACGTACAGCTACATCTTCTGCAGTCGTCGATAGCGCCCAAAGCTCGATTGGCCCAAGTGTATTAATCAAATGCTGTTCATAGCGCCCCTGTTTTGTACCCAAAACAAGCAATGCCGGCGCACCTGACGATTTTGGCCCCGTCAAATTAAAACGAATCACATTACGTGCTGTCTGAGTAAGACCGAAACGGTTTTGAATACCATCAACTGCCGCATCAGATACCGCAGCACCAAGGACCCATACGCCAGTGGCCAAATCAACCATATCATCATCAAAGTCGTCAAGAAGCTGAGAGGCCAAGACGATTTGTACGCCGCGCTTACGCCCCTCACGAACGTCACGAATAACCTGACCACGCACAGCTGAAGATGAACTTGTACGGTGGAATTCATCAAAACAAAGACGCTTTGGCGTTTCAGCCATATCTTGCAGGCGCATTTCATGGAAATGACGATATTTCTCAGGAATAAAGGCCAACGTTTCTGGTCCTAGCCACCAGCTTCGTACGAGTACGTTACGCGCCAACATGTACATAATCGCTGTTTGACGATCCGCAGTATCATCCCCTTGCGGTGATACATCCATAAGGTCGAGAGAACAAATACGTGTATCGGCAATATCGAACTGCGTTACAGACGCTAAAATCGGATACTCACGAATAGCGGATGTCAGCATACGTTCAAACGCATTAATAACGTTTTCCGCGCTCGTCCCAATTTGGGTTTCTTCTAGCAATGTTCGTATTTGCGGTTTACGCGCAGCCGCGATTGCATCTGTCAACAATGGTACAGCATGACGCTGCGCCATGTTTGCGGCCAACGCATCACCAGCATCAAACAGCTTATCAACAACATCCCACCAATATGGGTCAGTTGGCAGGTGAATATTATTTTGCTGTATCGCTTCATCAATACGTTCATCAATGCGTGGCAAATATGGACGCGGTTCCGCGCTTGATTGCGTATCATCACGCCAACGATACATTTCATCAATCACCATGCCACATAGCTGCTGAATGCCATCATATGGCTGCGTATAGCCAGGTGGCGTACAGAGCAAGGTCATCAACTCGATCAAATAGCTGCGTTCGTCAATTAACGGATAACGCATGCCCAGCTGTGTATCAAACGGGTTAATCGCATATTTATGCGACATTTGCAGGCGGTAATACCCCGCCTCATGCTGGCGTTCTGGCGGCAAAGCTTCCTTGACAAGAGAGATAAGCCCTGACGAAGACGGGCCAATATCAATAACCGCGACATAAGGCAGCTTACTCAAACCAGGCGTTAGAATTGTGCCAAGGTTCAAGGAGTTCATCAAAACCGATTTACCTGCACCGGGCTGAGCAAAAATCAAGTCAAACCATGTTGTCGTAAGTGATGAGCCTGTCTGATATGGCCATAATTTACCATCTGGCGTACGCAGCATGATCGAGCCCTCATCAAACGGACTAGATGGACGCTGCCATGGCAACATCTTCATAACTTCGTACATAGGCGCAATAGCCACTGGCGCTGTACCGCCGCAATGAATACCGACGGCAGATGACATCACACAATCGAGACCATCGCCAGATGCATCACTAACCTGTGAATAGCCCCAACTTTCAAAAGACTGCGTCAGAACAGACATGCGGTCTTCCAGCAAACGACGCTGATCACGGCGCGCCCATGTTGCTATAGATATACGGAGCTTCACAACTGGCTCACTGCGTGCAAGCGCCTGTAGCCCTTCCAATGAATATTTAATCTGCTTATTGGCCGGGTTTGTTACGCTGAGCATCGTTGCAGCTTGCGCCTTAAACGCAATACTATGCGCGCCACCACCTTCAATCATGAATGATATACGGTATGGAATCTTTGCTTCAAACAAACGGTTCAGAAGCATAGGAAACGGACTAGGATCCATTGGCCCCAAAGTCATATCTGCGCCCGCCCAAAGCATATCACCAATCTGAATAATATTGCTTTCAATATAACGTACGTCACCGACAGCCAATTGCGCACTAATTGGCGGCCAAAGGATATCGGACATATCGACCTTATCCATTGGCGCGCGCGGCGGAATCGGATCACCTGGCAAACATGGCTTCCAGTTATCACTGACTTTCGACGGATAAATATTATTGCGGATATAACGCAAAGCCTCATGCGTTTCTATTACACTCGCGCCAATACCGAGCTCGTCTAGTGATGATATGATTGCGGAAATAAAGCTTTTATGGCGCGTTCTAAGTGCCTCAATCCCCGCCAAAGGGAATTGCGCAAAGGCGGCGTTAACCCACTTAATATTTTTACGGTCTTCGACGGAGCGCTCTATCTCACTTTTCGTTAGAACGGATGGACGCGTCCACAAAACAAAGAAACATTCTTCATACATCAAGAATTTAGATAAATGACTAACACGCTCTTGGAACAAATCATCCAGATTCATATCCGTATTTCGTGCTGTCACACGTGATGGCGTAATCATTTTGTTCATGAAACGATTAATACGCTCTGGATCACGCACAAAGACAATTTGCCATGCATGACCTGGGCGATCAAAACGTGCACCAATTTTAATCGTTGCCGATTCGATCAAATGTTTATATTCGTCTTCACCAATAATTTGGCGGCTGCCGTCAACGCGAAGGACAGAAACCAATGATCCATCT
Source organism: Alphaproteobacteria bacterium (assembly GCA_002690045.1). GTDB lineage: Bacteria > Pseudomonadota > Alphaproteobacteria > Micavibrionales > Micavibrionaceae > UBA2705. The sequence goes on from NZDE01000011.1 coordinate 641,818, forward strand.
TTAGCTGCAAAAGTACGCTCATCATCAGCTGTTTCAAGGCGAATATAGCTTTCAACCGTTGATTTCATCAACGTCTGAAAAGGTGCTAAAAACTTGTCAAAAAAGCCCATCGTCTACAAACAACCCTTAGAATTTTGAAATTGCACAGCATGATGCCGTACATAAGATACGATATAATAGTTTAAAGCTTTCTAATACGCTAGAAAAGAGCTTATTGTGTTTTTTACGCTTTAATCACCATTGACGGCTATGCTTGAATCGCATCTTGATAAAAATTGATCCACTGCGCGGGGATTTTCCCACCAAAAGGCCCATCTTTAGAACGCCAATACGCCAAAATTTGTGGGAATTGATTAAATTGTAAACCTGATTCTTGAATAATACGGCGGTCTAGCGGTAACAAACGTATGCCTTCTAGCTTCGCCTGCCGCTGCGCATAGTGACGCGGTGTAATGTAATCTTTAAGCACCATAGCCAGAATACTCGCATCATCCGTACCCAAGCGGCGCTTTGCTTCCTCTCGACGGGCAAGCAAGACGTCTTGTGCACGGCGTGCAGCCTCTGCCATAGGACCTTGCGAAATTCGTCCAACATATATCGCACGCACAATATGATGCAGAACATGCTGCTCAATTTCTGGCAGCCAAACCAATACGCCTGAACTCATATCCGCGGCGCGGTCCATTTCGTAAACCTGCGCGCAAAAGATGCAGGTCGTCATTAAATTCTTATCACTCTCATCCGTACGATCGCCATTGCGATAAAAGAGCTCTTGATATTTTTTAGCACGAAAGCCGCAACAACGGCATGTATAATCATCACGCTCGAAAATTTTCGTTTTCAGCGCGTCATGCTTTTTCTTCTGTTCCGGATTCAAAACATTGCGCGCAGAACCGCGCGCAATGCCTAATGTCAATTTAGCGTATTTCATATTATAAATACTTCTCGCTTTAACGCTATTAACCAGCAGCGTTATACTTAAGCTGACCGATGTTTGTCTGACCTTGTACAGCTGTACCGTTGTTACCGCCGTCAATCGCGTTAGACATGATATCCATTAGGAATGGAAGCGTGAACAACGCGCCGCCAACCGCAAGATATACAGCACCTGTTTTAAGTGGTGTTTGCTGCGGGTTTTCCACGTGTTCTTTAACTTTAAGAACACCAAGAACCGCAAATACAACACCCGCGATGTAAGCAGCAACCGTAATCAAAGACGGAAGACCTGCGATACTTGTTGTGATGTTTGCCCACACGTTATCAAATGTGTTTGCACCACCACCTGCATGTGCGTTTTGCGAAGATAGCCCCGCCACAAAAGCTGCACTTGCTACAAGCATAGTTTTATTGATTTTCTTTAACATGTTTTTCTCCTCAAAGAATGTTTATTAAATACCAACTTAGTTAAAGTTTAACCCATATCCGGATAAACCTAAAGTACTTTGTACTGCCTCAATGACAGGACCAATGTTTACAGCTAATGCACCCCCCAGCAAGTGTGTTACGCCAGCCATAAGCGAAGCTTGTTGATCACCTTCCGCAACACCGCGAATGATGAAGAAACCACGAACGAAACTAATCCAACCAACAATGACCATAAAGGCCACACCGACACCAATTGTTGCAGCGACATGTTGATCTACTGCCGCATCGCCAGTTGTTTGTGCAAGCGCACCGAAAGTAAATACGTTTGCGCCGCCCGCAACCATATTAAACATAGAGCCTGAGAATGCCGCCATCATCGAATCAACCGAGAATAACGCACCCGCAACCACGAAAGTCATGATTGTACCAATACCCGCAGGACCGCGCGGACCATCTTGCGCCGTACGCAGCAAGCGGTGAATACCAATCATTGTAAATATAATTGCCGCACAGTAACAGAACCACGTGACAGCCATTAACATAGGCGACCAAATATCAGACATCAAACGCACAAGCATCGCATCGAGCCCCGTTCCGGCGATCTGGCCAGCCATCCCGGTATTACTGACCGTACCTATCCCGAGCCCGACCATATTCGCCAGTACATTCGTGACATATGGCAATGCGAATAATGCACCACCTACGATAAAGCGTTTAATCGGCTCCCATATAGGCACGCTGCGTGGATCATTCACATGCTCAATAACTTTTAGACAACCCATAAGCGACATAGCGACAGCAGAAATATAAGCTATCGCGCTTAATACTTGCGGCAAACCGTTAAACGCAAAAGCAGAATTACAAATAACCGAGCCTAAGCCTTGCGCGGTGTTCTGACCACAGAATCCGCCGCCGCCCATTAAACCGCCGAAGAAGTCTCCCCATGAGAAGCTAAACGGACCAAAGTTAACTACACCACCCTGATTATTGACACCGATAGAGCCAAAGCTACCCAAGTCAAGGCCAAGCGACACAATATCATTCATACTACTGACGGTCATGCCACCGCCATTACCATCAGGAACAGACAGCCCCCATGTATCATTGTTACTATTATATACAAGCCCACCTGTGCCAGATGTACCAAAGTCTAGTGGAACGGTGTAATTACCTGTAATGGCTCCCAATATCCCACCAGAAATTAAACTTGATAAATTATCAGGGGTAAAGGCATTACCTATAGCGTCAAAAACACCAATAGATGTATTCGCTGTCGCGTCGGCCCCTTGGCCAATTGGCGTGAAGAATGAATTTGCTATACTGCCAACAGTATCTGTTGTTGTATTCCAAAGCGTGTCCCAGAAACCGCCTGAATCAGAATTGCTGCCACCGTTTGACTGATCAGCCGGCGGGTCAGCAAAGGCCATATTCTCGTTCGCCGTAACCGTTGCCACCGAAAACGTCAGCACGAATATTGCAAGAAGACGACAAGTATATGATCCAAGATTTCTAAACATTAGCCTTACCCTATTTTTTAACGCATATTCTATCTAACCATAAGACAGATAAAACCTGCAACAAACCTGCACAACATATTGTTTTAAAATAATTTATTAAGTTAAAATGATTTTAAAACCCTACAGCCCCACAGGCATAAAACACACAACATTACATAAAATTTTATATAATATTTATTAAGATCACCTTAAAAAAACAAAAATAAAAAAGGACGCCCAAGATTTGAGCGTCCTTAATATATCAAAAACTATAGTTGCTGTGAAGCGTATTACGCTGCAGCTGCCTTTTTCTTAGGTGCCTCAACTTCTTCACCAAAGAATTCTACAGGGCCGCTGTCTTTGCCTTTTGCTTCAACATCACGATCAACAAACTCAATCACAGCCATAGGCGCAGCGTCACCATAACGGAAGCCAGCCTTCATAATGCGGATATAACCACCGTTACGCTCAGCATAACGCTCACCTAGAACGTCAAAAAGCTTTTTCACTTGCGCTTCATCACGCACACGAGAGATCGCGATGCGACGATTAGCAAGACCGCCCTTTTTCGCCAAAGTTACCAATTTCTCAGTAAATGGGCGCAGCTCTTTTGCTTTTGGCAAAGTTGTTGTGATTTGCTCGTGCTTAATCAAAGCTGCCGCCATATTGGCAAGCATAGCCTTACGGTGTGAAGACGTGCGGTTTAGTTTACGTTGTTTAATACCATGTTTCATGGAATCTACCTTTCTTACTTGCCTTTTGGGCGGTTGCGGCTTCAATCTGGTGAATGCCATCGTTATATTCAAAACGCACTAACATAAATTTATTGTCGTTACATTTTGAGGCGGAACACCTTGTTCCTTTTATACCGAGCCGCGCAAATCATTACGCGGCACAGCATTAAACTTTACTTATGAAGAAAATGGATCTTCTACCTTAGAAGCCAACTCTTCGATATTCTCTGGCGGCCAACCTTCAACCTGCATACCTAGGTGCAAGCCCATTGTCGACAATACTTCCTTGATCTCGTTCAAAGACTTACGGCCAAAGTTTGGTGTACGAAGCATGTCGCTCTCGCTTTTCTGCACCAAATCACCAATGTAAACGATGTTATCGTTTTTAAGGCAGTTTGCAGAACGAACAGAAAGCTCAAGCTCATCAACCTTCTTAAGAAGGTTTTTGTTGAATGGCAATTCTTCTTCTTCTTCGTCTTGTTTCGCCGCTTCTGGCTCATCAAAGTTAACGAATACAGAAAGCTGATCTTGCAGAATACGCGCCGCGAAAGCAACCGCATCTTCAGGTGTAATCACGCCATTAGTTTCAATATTTAGTGTAAGCTTGTCATAGTCTGTGATCTGGCCAACACGTGTATCTTCAACTTCGTAAGTCACTTTACGCACAGGGGCAAATACAGAATCAACAGGGATCAAGCCAACTGGTGCATCTTCTGGACGGTTCTGCGCTGCTGGGCAATAGCCCTTACCTGTGTTTACAGTCATTTCCATGCTTAGCTTTGCACCCTTATCCAAAGTACAGATAACTAAGTCAGGGTTCATGATTTCGATATCCGCGCCAGCCTCAATCATACCTGATGTAACTTCACATGGACCAACTGCGTTCAAACGCATCTTTTTCGGGCCTTCAACGTGCATACGCACAGCGATAGCTTTAATGTTCAGGATAATGTCTGTTACGTCTTCGCGAACGCCTTCAATAGAAGAAAATTCGTGAAGGACACCATCAATTTGTACAGCCGTTACCGCAGCACCCTGCAGTGATGACAATAAAATACGACGAAGTGCGTTACCGAGCGTAAGACCAAAGCCACGCTCTAACGGTTCAACAACAACCTTACCTGTAGACTGCGCGTCTTTACCATGTGCAACATCTACTTTTGAAGGTTTGATTAGCTCTTGCCAGTTTTTATGTATCAAGGCTCTTCCCTTTCCTAATTTACTGCGGCGACTATCACCGCATATTTCCAAAAATCTTATCTCTTAAACCAAATATGGTGACCTTACTTATAAGGTCACCTTATCGGTTAAATTACACGCGACGCTGTTTGCGTGGGCGGCAGCCATTATGTGGTATTGGTGTAATATCTTTAATAGATTTAATAGAGAAACCTATTGCAGATAATGCACGCAATGCAGATTCACGACCTGACCCAGGACCTTTAACATTAACGTCAAGCTCCTTCATGCCGTGTTCTTGTGCCGCGCGGCCAGCTGTTTCAGCAGCCATCTGCGCTGCGAATGGTGTAGATTTACGAGAACCTTTAAAACCCATTGCGCCTGCAGAAGACCAAGATACAGCATTACCTTGTGCGTCTGTGATTGTGATCATTGTGTTGTTATATGTAGAGTTAACGTGTGCAACGCCCGCTACAATATTCTTTTTGGCAACTTTTTTGCCTTTACGTTGTGGTTTAGCCATTTTATCGCTCCACTTATCCTTTGATTAACCTAATAAATTACTTCTTCTTACCTGCGATAGCTTTTGCAGGGCCCTTACGTGTGCGCGCATTTGTTTTTGTACGCTGACCACGAACAGGAAGGTGTTTACGGTGACGAAGGCCACGTAGACACCCCATATCCATTAGGCGTTTAATGTTCATAGAAACCTCACGACGAAGATCACCTTCAATCGTGTATTGGTCGCTATCGATTTCTTTACGGATTTGGTTCAATTCGTCTTCTGTAAGATCTTTCATACGACGAGAGACATCTAAACCACATGTTTCAACGATTTGTGCCGCTTTTGTACGACCTATACCGTGAATATATGTAAGCGCAATGATAATACGCTTGTTATCTGGTACGTTAACACCGGCAATACGAGCCATGTCATTTCCTTTTCTGTTGTTTTGTCATTTCATTCCAAACCGTAAAACCGCATATTTCTTGAATACAGCGCCGGTTTGTAAACCAAGACTTCGGCGAATTTCATTCCCCACGCATATATATGCGCAAAAATGAATGCACACCAAAGTCGCGGGCATTATAAGATCTTTTCAGTCCGCGTCAACAGAAAAAACGTATAAAGTGTAAAAAAGCGGAATATCGCCCCCAAAAGCCGCAAATCAAGCCGCTTCAGGCTTAAGGATACCGAGAATTTGGCTTGTGACAGCATCAATACTAACCATACCATCAATAGATTCAACAAGACCTTTATTCTTATAATAAGGCAGAACCTCTTTAGAGTAGCTCTTATATTGATCCAAGCGTTTACGGAATGTTTCAACAGTATCATCACTACGCCCCTCTTCTGCGGCGCGTTTTTCAACGCGCGCATCAAGCGCATCAAAGTCGACAATCATTTCGATCACGTAGTCAATTTTCTTACCGCGCGCTGCAAGCATAGCATCAAGCGCTTCCGCCTGCGCTTCTGTACGCGGGAACCCATCAAAGATCGCCCCTTTCACGCAGTCTGGCGAATCAATACGGTTGGCAATCATTTCAATCACGACCTCATCAGGCACCAAGCGCCCCTCATCCATGATTGCTTTCATTTTAACGCCAAGTGCTGTTTGCTCTGCGATTTCTTCGCGCAGCATATCCCCCGTTGACAATTGCTGTAAGCCATATTTGTCCTGCAAGATTTTGGCTTGCGTACCCTTGCCTGCCGCTGGCGGCCCAAAAAATATTATGTTCATCGCTTGCGTCCTCCAAGCTTAGCCTTTTTCATCAGCCCTTCATATTGATGCGCAATCATATGCGAGTGCACTTGCGCAACCGTATCCATGGTTACAGAAACCACAATCAGCAAACTCGTACCACCTAAATAGAATGGAACACTATACTGCGCCATTAAAAATTCAGGGAGCAAACAAATTAACACCAAATAGAGCGCGCCAATGCTAGTAATACGCGTTAGGACAAAGTCCAAATAATCTGCTGTATTTTTGCCTGGGCGAATCCCCGGCACAAAGCCACCATAGCGACGCAACATATCCGCATTCTCTTCCGGGTTAAAGACAATCGCCGTATAGAAGAAACAGAAGAACGCAACGAGTAGGCCATATAGCAGCATATAGACGGGCTCACCATGCTGAAGGTAACGCGCCATAGACGCCGTCCATTCATTACCATCCGCGCCCGCAAAGCCAAGCACAGTCAATGGCAACAACAATAAAGACGACGCGAAGATTGGCGGGATAACGCCTGCTGTGTTCAATTTAAGCGGAATGTGGTTTTGGTCACCGCCCGCCATCATGTTTCCTTGCTGACGCTTAGGATATTGCACAATAACGCGGCGCTGCGCGCGCTCCATAAACACAATAAACGCAATCACAGCAACAACCATAATCGCCAATCCAAGAAGCAGAACGAAGCTGAAATGCCCAGTTCGGCCTTGCTCAAGCACGAAGGCCAAAGCAGATGGCAGCCCCGCAACAATACCCGCAAAAATGATAAGCGAGATACCGTTACCTATGCCACGTTGCGTGATTTGCTCACCTAGCCACATCAAGAAAACTGTACCGCCAACAATTGTAATTACGGTCGATACACGGAAGAACATCCCTGGATCAATCACGGCACTGCCTGCTGAACCTTGCATAGATTCAAGACCAACCGCCAAGCCATAAGCCTGAACAGACGCTAAAAGAACGGTCAAATAGCGCGTATATTGGTTAATTTTGACGCGCCCCATTTCGCCTTCTTTTTTCATCTTTTCAAGCGATGGCACCATTGCCGCAGCAAGCTGCATAATAATCGAGGCCGAAATATAAGGCATAATATTCAACGCAAAAATGGTCATACGTTCAAGCGCACCACCGGAGAAGACGTTAAACATATCAATAACGCCATTGCCTTTTTGCGAGAAAATTTCTTGCCAAATTTGCGGGTCAATCCCTGGAATAGGAATAAATGTCCCGAGGCGATAGACGATAAGCGCGCCTAACACAAATAAAATGCGCTGTTTAAGCTCGCTTGCTTTAGCAAGTGCGCCCCAATTTGCGTTTTTCGCCAACTGCTCGACAGCTGATGCCATTATACTCATCCTTAATTAAACAAAATTATCTGAAGCATCTATAAAGCAAATTATGGCGCAACACGCAAGGGGAGCTGCATGGAATTTTTCAAATTATATACACGGTTTGGAAGTTATTTCTTAGTAACGCCTATTAAATGCGCAGCTATTCTGGACGCGCGCATATTCAGTGGGGTTATCAATCTTTTTTTGCTCACTATTCATAAAAGCCGACATCTGGTCATTCACAATAGATAATGTGCGTGAAAACTCAGCCTGTAAATGCCTATGAATATAACCCGAATCGCTACTGTTCTGCCCCATACGCGCAACGACATCACGCAGACGCGTATTAATAATATCTGGAATTTGCTGTGCCGCGCTTTGTGCCGTGCGTTCTAAAACAGCGACATGGAACATCTCATGTTGGTAAACCGCATTATATTCACATGACCCTGGCTGCAATGTATTGGCAAGCTTTATGCGCGGCATAATTTGTAATTCTATATTCACGCGCTGAATTTTAGGACAATAGCCCTCTTCACGCGAGCCAGTAACCGTAAACTCAATAGACCCGCCGATTTGCATACCGCCACCGCCATGCCCAAGGACAATACTGCCCGATGCTGTGGGGACAGATGCAGTCGCCGTTAAATGCTGCGCTGAGAAGTTACGTTCAAGTTGTAATGCATGTTTCTTTTGCTGAACATCGACCTGCGCCCCGCGATAAAAACAGCGTGCCTGCGCCTGACCAAATGGAAGCAACACTAATGCACCTAACAACAAAAACATAGAAATATAGAATAAGCGCAAAACTCAACGACCCTTTTAAACTTACAGATAAGTATAGGGTAATGTTATGCGAAAAAGCTAAATAATAGATTAACTATATGCTTATTTAGGCTTATTCCCAAGCTTTGCTTCATATTTACGAATTGCGCTATCTGCCGCATAAGGCACGCGCCCGCATGCAGTATGCCCGTCAACCAATAATGGCTCTAAATGGCTAATCTGGTCATCAAGGAACAAATCAGCGCCACCATCTGCACGCACAATATTAAATAAGTCAGATTTACTTTCACCAGCCATGAAGTGGCTTTGCGCAAACTCTATACCATAATGCTGCATCGTATTTGATGCGCGCATCATGGCTTTTCCGCCCCGCGCTGTACATGCATGGGTTTGCAGTGGAGATGCAATGCCTTTTTCTTTTAAATCACGGCTTATTTGTGACAGCGTAATCAGCGGTGACGTAAACGGACCACGCTCAATCGGTGACTTACGACGCCCCCATTCTTTTTTCAAAAATGCGTCTTTACCATTTTTCTTAAATTCAACTTCAGCAGAGCTGCCCCAAGCAACGGCATCAAGGTCAAACCACCAGTCAAATGTCTCACCATCTTTAAGCGGCGCATAGGATGCCCCTTCAGGAATAAGAATTTGCGCAGCGGCAAGGCCATCATCAACGGCCATTTGTGCATCTTCTTCATTACATGTGAAAAACACACTTGGCTGCGCTTGATTATTAAAATAACGACGTATCCACTCACGGCGATAACCTGCCCCGCCATGTGGCTGTGAATGAAAGGCCGCATCCTCTATATAGTCTTGGCCTAAACTATTTAAAATACGGCGCTGCGAAACTGGGTCATCTTTACTACAGACACCAATATTAAACGGACGATAGCCGAGCTCATCCGCATAATGGTTAATTTGTTCGCATGTTTGATATAGACGTAGCAGTGGCCCAGCATCAAGCGGCTGGTCTTCGGTATCACGCATATATTGAATATATTCTTCAGGATTCTTAAGAAACAGCTTATGTGCTTCTTCAAGATTAAACAAAGTGCGCGCACTGAAAAGAATGCGCAGACGTCCTTCTGGTACAGGCATGGTTTCCCCCATGAACTTATAATTATTATTTGATTAATTATAGTCATAACACGCAGTTGACGTAATGTCCAGAGGGTAAACATAAAAAAATATTTCCATCAACAGGATATAAAAAAAGCCAGCAAAAGCCGGCTTCTTTATAATAACTATAAAAACTGAAATCTTATTTCTTAGATGTTTTACCGTTCTTAATCGGTGCAACTTCTTTTTTGATGATTTCAAGCTTGCCGCCTGCTTTTTCAACTGCAGCAATTGCAGGCTTAGATGCACCAGAAACAATTAACGTCACTTTAGCCTTCAATTCACCGTTACCAAGAACACGAATGCCGTCCTTCTTACGACGAACAACTCCTGATTCAACAAGAACGTCTTCAGTGATGTCTTTTTTCGCATCAATTTTCTTCTCGTCGATTGCTTTTTGTAAACGACCAAGGTTTACAGTTGCAAAGCTCAAAGCGAAAATGTTGTTAAAGCCACGCTTTGGAAGGCGCTTGTACAAAGGCATTTGACCGCCTTCAAAACCATTAATAGATACACCTGTACGTGCTTTTTGACCTTTAACACCACGGCCTGATGTTTTGCCTTTGCCTGAACCGATACCACGGCCCACACGCATACGCTCTTTTACAGAACCTTCTTGTGGTTTTAATTCATTCAATTTCATTGTTCAATTCCTCAACTTGCTAAACGCAGCTTATGCAGCGCTGTCTTCAACTTTAACCAAGTGGCTGACTTTGTTGATCATACCGCGTACTGCTGGTGTATCTTCCAAAGTACGTGTACGGTGCAACTTGTTTAAGCCCAAGCCGATAAGAGTCTGACGCTGATACGCCTGACGACCAATCGGGCTGCCAGTTTGTGTTACAGTTACTGTTTTGCCAGAAGGCTTCTTCGCAGTTGTTGCTTTTTTTGCAGGCGCTTTCTTAGCGGCTGGCTTGCTTGCTGCTTTAGCTTCTGTCTTTTTAGGCGCAGCTTTTTTTGCTGGTGCCTTTGCTTCTGCTTTCTTTGCCGGAGCCTTTTTAGCAGGTGCTTTCTTTTTTGTTTCTTCAGCCATTTTTCTTATCCTTAAATTTTAAGCTTTTAATAAGCTGATTTTATTCTTCACTTAAATCTTCAGAACCACTTGCCTTACCTGATTCACGGCTAGCAACGATCGAGCTAACTTTTTTACCGCGACGAGAGGCAATTTGACGTGGGCTTTCAACATTCTGAAGTGCATCAAATGTTGCACGCACCATGTTGTATGGGTTGCTTGTACCAACGGCTTTCGCAACAACGTCTTGAATACCAAGTGCTTCAAAAATCGCACGCATCGGACCACCAGCAATAATACCAGTACCTGTCGGCGCTGCACGAAGAAGAACTTTACCTGCGCCATAACGACCTTTGATGTCGTGGTGCAAAGTGCGGCCTTCACGAAGTGGAACACGAACGATGTTACGTTTTGCAGCTTCTGTTGCTTTGCGGATTGCGTCAGGAACTTCTTTCGCTTTACCGTGACCAAAACCAACGCGGCCTTTACCATCGCCAACGACCATAAGTGCGGCGAAACCAAAACGACGACCACCTTTAACAACTTTTGCAACGCGGTTAATACCAACGAGGCGTTCGTTGAATTCGTTTTCTTGCTGTTCTTTTTCTACTGGGCGAGCCATATTCTTAATCCTTCAACCTTATTAAAATTCCATACCGCCAGCGCGTGCTGCGTCAGCAAGTGCTTTAACACGACCGTGGAACAAGAAGCCACCGCGATCAAATACGCATTTTGTCTGACCTGCTGTTTTTGCACGCTTCGCAACAAGCTTGCCTACTTCTTCAGCAGCTGTTTTATTTGACGTGTTTTTAAGCTTACCTTTAAGCTCTGCATCCAATGTAGATGCTGAACAAATAGTAACACCTTTTACGTCATCAATAAGTTGAGCGTAAATGTTGTTACCGCTTCTGTGAACAGATAGACGTGGAAGTTCCGCGCGGTTTATCTGTTTAATTTTGTGGCGAACGCGACGAGCGCGACGCTGTTGTGCTGTTTCATGTGTAGCCATAGTTCTAACCTTTTTACTAAAAAACTTAGCTTTATTAGCCTAAGTAAATTATTTCTTCTTGCCTTCTTTGCGCATGATGTATTCGCCTTCATAACGCACACCTTTACCTTTATAAGGCTCTGGTGGACGGTAAGCGCGAATTTTCGCCGCAGTTTCACCAACCAACTGGTTATCAATACCAGAAATCACAAGTAATGTTGGCTTTTCTGCTTGCACAGTAATGCCCTGTGGAATTGCGTGACGAACTTCGTGAGAGAAACCAAGTTGTAGAACAACTTCTTTACCCTGTACTGCCGCACGATAACCAACACCGTTGATTTCTAATTTCTTTTCGTAACCGTCTTTAACGCCAACACACATATTGTTAATAAGGCTGCGTGTTGTTGCCCATAAAGAGCGAGCCAAACGAGAGCCTGTGCGCGGAGATACAACGACTACATTGTCTTCTAGTTTCGCAGATACTTCATCATGAACTGTTAAGCTAAGCTCACCTTTAGGGCCCTTAACTTTTACGTCTTGACCAGAAATATCAACATTTACACCTTCCGGAATGGTTACCGGGTTTTTGCCAATTCTAGACATTGTTACTATCCTTAATCTTTTCTTAAAGTCAGCTTTAAATTAGTAAACCTGACACAATACTTCACCACCTACATTCTGTTCACGTGCTTGGTAATCTGTCATAACGCCTTTTGGAGTTGTTACGATAGATACGCCAAGACCGTTGTAGAACTTAGGCATAGTCTTCACGCCACGGAACACACGACGGCCTGGTTTAGACACACGGTGTAGTTCACGAATAGCCGGCTGACCTTCGTCATATTTCAATTCAACCTGAATATAATCATGACCGTCTTCGCCTTTAACAGCTTTTTGGCCGCGAATATAACCTTCATCAGTCAATACTGTAAGCATGCTGACTTTAATTTTTGATGCAGGAACCAATACTGTTGGCTTACCTGTGCTTAACCCGTTACGGATGCGTGTTAGCATATCACTAATAGGATCATTCATAGACATTTTACTTAATCCTTTTCTTTTACCAGCTCGACTTTGTTACACCAGGTAGCTCGCCTCTAGAAGCAAGCTCACGCAGAGCAACACGCGAAATATTGAACTTTCTGTGGTGGCCACGTGGGCGACCTGTTAGGGCGCAACGGTTACGCACACGGTCTTTAGCACCATTACGTGGCATATCCGCAAGCTTTAAAACCGCTTGAAAACGCTCTTCCATAGGAAGTTCTTTGTTTTTGATTACTGCTTTAAGCTTCGCACGACGATTTGCTGTCTGCTTTACAAGCTTGCGGCGCTTAAGATCTCTTTGTACTGCACTAACTTTAGCCATATCTAATCTCTCCTACCCTTAGCGCTTAATATCGTTAAATGGCATATCGAAACCAAGAAGAAGTTCTTTAGCTTCGTCATCCGAATTTGCTGTTGTACAGATGATGATATCCATACCACGGATTTTATCCACTTTATCAAATTCAATTTCAGGGAAGATGATATGCTCTTTAATACCTACAGCGTAGTTACCACGGCCATCAAAGCTTTTGCCTGAAATGCCACGGAAGTCACGTACGCGTGGAAGCGCGATAGATACGAAACGATCAAGGAATTCGTACATACGTGCGCCACGTAGAGTAACTTTACAACCAATAGGCATACCGTCACGGATTTTGAACGATGCATTTGATTTACGTGCTTTACAGATAACTGGCTTTTGACCTGTGATCATTGCCAAATCATTTGCAGCATTTTCAATGAATGCTTTGTTCTGTGAGGCTTCGCCTACACCCATATTGATAACAATTTTTTCAAGTTTTGGAACTTGAAGTGCGTTTTTGTAACCAAACTTCTCAGTAAGTTGAGAAACAATAACGTCTTCGTATCTTTGCTTATAACGCGGTTTCATAACTCTCATTCCCGTAATTAATCAATTGCTTGACCAGAAGAACGTGCAATACGTGTTTTATTGCCATCCTTGTCAATTTTATATCCAACGCGTGTTGCTTTTTCCGATTTCGGATCAATCAACGCTACGTTAGAAGCATGAATTGGTGCTTCAATCTTTTCAACACCGCCTGCGGCGAATTGTGTCGGTTTCTTATGCTTAGTCACCATGTTCACACCTGATACGAGAACGCGGTTATCACTAGGCATAACTTGTGTCACTTCACCAGTGGCGCCTTTATCGCGGCCTGTAAGGACTACGACTTTGTCGCCTTTTTTAATTTTCAACTTTGCTTTTGACATAGTTTTATACCTTCTTTTCTTATAATACTTCGCCGGCTAGCGAAATAATCTTCATGTAGCCTTTACCACGTAGTTCACGTGTTACCGGACCAAAAATACGTGTACCGATTGGCTCGTTGTTTTTGTTAATCAACACAGCCGCGTTTGTGTCAAAACGGATTTTTTCACCGTTGTGACGCTTAAGGCCAAATGCAGAACGTACGATTACCGCACGGTGCACATCACCTTTTTTCACACGACCACGTGGAATCGCTTCTTTAACAGATACGATTACAACATCGCCAATATTTGCTGTGCGACGGTGTGAACCGCCAAGAACCTTGATACACTCAACGCGACGTGCGCCTGAGTTATCGGCTACTTCCATTTCAGTTTGCATCTGTATCATTTTACTTCTGCCTTTTCTCTTCTATTCCACGCTAACCAACTCGGCTTTGACAATTACTTATCGTCTTTTTTAGCTGTTGTTTTCTTAGCTGTTGTTTTCTTTGTTGTTGTCTTTTTAGCTGTTGCTTTCTTAGCAGCTGGCTTTTTCTCAGCAGTTTCTGCCTTCTTCGCCGCAGGCGCTTTCTTAGCAGCTGGCTTCTTTGCTTCTGCAGGTTTTTCTGCAGGTGCATCACCTGTTACAACCGTCCAAGTTTTACGCTTGGAAATTGGCTTGCATTCTTGAATAGAAACTACATCACCAATTTTAAATTGGTTGTTTTCGTCATGCGCAGCGAATTTATCTGTGCGCTTGATGAATTTCTTGTAAAGCGAGTGCATGTAACGACGTTCAACCAATACTGTGATTGTCTTGTCCATTTTGTCGCTTACGACTGTACCTTTTAATACGCGGCGTGGCATTTTTTGCTCCTTTTAACCTTAATAATTACGCTGCTTTTTTGCCGGCTTTCGCTTCTGCAGCCATCGCTGTAAGAAACGTTTTAACGCGAGCAATATTGCGACGTAATGTGCGCATTTGCGCTGTGTTATCTAATTGACCGCCAGCTTTCTGAAAACGCATATTGAATTGCTCTTTACGCATATCCAACAACATTTTCTTCAATTCGTCCGCGGACTTACCTTTTAATTCCTGAGCCTTCATTTTGGCCTCCTTATAAACTCAAATACTATTAAGCGCCAACACGCTTAACGAATTTTGTTGCGATAGGAAGTTTTGCAGCCGCCAAAGCCATTGCTTCACGTGCCAATTCTTCCGAAACACCATCCAGTTCAAACATGATGCGGCCTGGCTTAACGCGTGCTGCCCAATATTCAACTGAACCTTTACCTTTTCCTTGACGTACTTCAAGTGGCTTTTTAGACACAGGTACATCAGGGAATACACGGATCCACAATTTACCTTGACGCTTAAGGTGACGTGTCATTGTACGACGTGCCGCCTCAATTTGACGCGCAGTAATACGGTCCGGGCTTAAAGCTTTCAAACCATAAGCACCAAAGTTCAAATCTGTACCACCCTTGGCGTTACCATGGATACGACCTTTATGTGCTTTACGGAATTTTGTTTTCTTAGGTTGTAACATTGTTCCAATCCTATTCTCTTCTAATAATTATTAACGATCACTGCGTGGTGCGCCACCTTGCGCATTCATGCGCTTGTCGCGAGCCATCGGGTCATGTTCAAGAACATCACCTTTGTAGATCCAAACCTTAATACCAAGGATACCGTAAGTCGTTAGACCTTCCGCAGTACCGTAATCGATGTCTGCACGAAGCGTGTGTAGTGGCACACGGCCTTCACGATACCATTCTGTACGCGCAATATCCGCGCCGCCAAGACGGCCAGAGATATTCACACGAATACCTTGTGCACCCAAACGCATTGCACCTTGCACACCGCGCTTCATTGCACGACGGAAAGACACACGACGCTCAAGCTGCTGAGCGATACCTTCTGCAACCAATTGTGCATCAAGGTCTGGCTTACGAATTTCAACGATGTTCAATGCAACGTCAGCGCCACCAGCTCTTGTAGAAAGTTCACGACGTAACTTTTCAATGTCCGAACCTTTTTTACCGATGATAACACCTGGGCGCGCTGTATACACAGTAACCTTGATGTTTTTAGCTGCACGTTCGATGATCACTTTACTAATGCCTGCTGCTTTAAGACGCTTTGTTACGAATTCACGTAATTTCAAGTCTTCAACAAGCTTCGTCGCGTAATCTTTACCAGCGTACCAACGAGAGTCCCAAGTACGGTTAATACCGACGCGTAGACCTATAGGATTAACTTTCTGACCCATCGTAATTATTCCTCTCTCTCACGAACGACAACTGTCAAGTTGCTGAATGGTTTTACAATACGTGCCGCGCGACCTTTTGCACGTGCACGGAAACGCTTCATCAACACTGATTTGCCGACATAAGCTTCGCTTACATATAGACGATCAACATCTAGACCGTGGTTGTTTTCTGCATTTGCTACAGCTGACTGTAGTGCTTTCAAAACGTCTTGTGCTACGCGACGCTTTGAGAACTGTAGATCAACCAAAGCTTTTTCTGCTTTCTGACCACGAATTGTTTGTGCCACTAAGTTCAATTTCTGTGGGCTTGTGCGGATGTATTTAACATACGCTCTTGCCTCGTTCTCAGCGGTACGTGATGCATTTGCTGCCTGTCCCATTTTAAATCTCCTAAAGCCTTAGCCGTTATTTCTTAGACTTCTTGTCTACACCGTGGCCGTAATAAGTACGAGTCGGTGCAAACTCGCCTAATTTATGACCGATCATATTATCTGTCACTAGGACAGGAACAAATTGTTTACCGTTATGCACCGCAATTGTTTTGCCAATCATGTTTGGCAGAATTGTCGAACGGCGTGACCAAGTTTTAATTGGTTGGTTTTTACCTGAAGCATGTGATGCTTCGATCTTCTTCAATAGATGTCCGTCTACGAACGGGCCTTTCCATACTGAACGTGCCATGTCTATCTAATCCTCTTATTTCTTATTACGACGACGAATAATATATTTATTAGTCGCTTTGTTCTTACGTGTTTTCGCGCCTTTAGTTGGCTTACCCCAAGGTGTAACCGGATGACGACCACCAGATGTACGACCTTCACCACCACCATGTGGGTGATCAACAGGGTTCATCACAACACCACGTACGGATGGGCGACGACCTTTCCAACGGTTACGACCAGCTTTACCTTTATTTTCGTTGAGGTGTTCTGGGTTAGAAACTGCACCAACTGTTGCTAGACATTCACCGCGTACGATGCGCAATTCACCAGAAGTTAACTTAATCTGTGCGTAGCCCTGGTCACGACCAACAAGCTGCGCATAGGCACCCGCTGCACGAACCATTTGACCGCCTTTACCAGGCTTAAGTTCGATATTGTGAATAATTGTACCGACAGGCATGCTCTTCAATGGCATTGCGTTACCTGGCTTAATGTCAACTTTCTGACCAGCAATAACCTTGTCACCCACTGCCAAACGTTGTGGCGCAAGAATATAGGCCTTTTCACCATCTGCATATTCAATCAATGCGATGTATGGTGTACGGTTCGGGTCATATTCTAAACGTAGAACTGTTGCTTCAACGTCCCATTTGTTACGTTTAAAATCTACCAAACGGTAACGACGCTTATGACCACCACCAATGTGACGAGACGTAATACGACCGTTTGAGTTACGACCACCAGTTTTCTTCAAACCTTCAGTCAAAGTCTTCTCAGGCGCACCTTTGTGCAAGTGAGAACGGTCAACCATTACTAGCTGACGCTGACTTGGCGTTGTTGGATTAAACTTTTTTAATGCCATTGTTTCTTTCCTTATCTTCCTTTATCGGCGGATCACCATAATCCTACTGTTTACACACCAGCTGAGACATCAATTGACTGACCGTCTTCCAATGTGACGTAAGCCTTTTTGAAGTCTGAACGCTTACCCATAATGCCTTTAAAGCGTTTGGTCTTGCCTTTTGTGACTACTGTGTTAACAGCCTTAACTTTAACGCCCCATAGATTTTCAACAGCCGCCTTAATTTCAGGCTTTGTTGCGTCTATAGTGACTTTAAATACCACTGCGTTATTCTCAAGCGCCATAGTTGCTTTTTCAGTAATGTGTGGCGCAAGGATAACATTGTAATTACGCTCTGTTACTTGAGCTTGTGCTTTCTTTGCCATTTTTCTTAGCCCTTCAATCTTTCTGTTAAGCTCTCAACAGCGTCTTTAGTTAGTACCAAAGAGTCACGGCGAAGAATGTCATAAACATTCGCACCTTGCGAAGGCAACACATCAATATTTGGAATGTTGCGTGTCGCTAGAGAGAATTTATCATCTACTTCTTGACCTGTAATAACAAGCGCATTGCTTAGGCCAAGCTTAGAAAGTTTCTTCGCCATTGCGCTTGTTTTGTGATCTTTAACTTTCACGTCATCAAGAACAACAACTTTGCCGCTTTTAACTTTTGAAGACAGCGCAAGTTTCAAAGCCAATTTACGAACTTTCTTAGGAAGCTCTGTTGCGTGTGAACGCACAACTGGACCAAAAACAACTGCACCACCGCGGTCTTGCGTACGCTTCAAGTCGCCCGCACGCGCACGGCCAGTACCCTTTTGTTTCCAAGGCTTTTTACCTGTACCGTTTACTTCACTGCGCTGTTGCGCCTTGTGTGTACCTGCACGCGCTTTATTACGGCTGTAATGTACTGCACGGTGTAGAATACCTTCACGGCCTTCAACTTTTTCACCAAAGACGGCTTTGTCTAATTCGATCTCGCCGGCTTCTTTATTTTCTAATGTTTTAACTGCAACCTTCATCACTCACATCCTTATTCTTGAGTGTTATCTTCTTGCGCATCAGCTGCTGGTGCTTCTTCAGCAGGCGCTTCCGCCGCTGCAGCTTTCTCAGCTTTAGCATCGCTCTTCAGACCGGCTGGCATAGGCGCGCCCTCAGGCAAACCTTTCTTAACAGCATCTGAAAGAAGAATCCAACCAGATTTCGGACCAGGTACTGCGCCGCGAATAAGAACTACGTTCTCTTCTTCGTCAACAGCAATAACTTCCAAGTTCTGAACTGTTACGCGCTCGTCACCCATGTGACCAGCCATTTTCTTACCTTTAAATACTTTACCAGGATCTTGACACTGACCTGTCGAACCATGTGCACGGTGAGAAACAGATACACCGTGTGTAGCGCGCATACCACCGAAGTTGTGACGCTTCATTGCACCGGCAAAACCTTTACCTTTAGATGTACCAACCGCATCAACGAATTGGCCAGGAACAAAGTGGTTCGCAGCAATCTCTGCACCAACTTCTAAAAGGTTCTCAACTGAAACACGGAATTCAGCAAGCTTTTTCTTAGGCTCGACTTTAGCTTTAGCAAAGTTGCCGCGCATCGCTTTTGATGTACGCTTAACTTTAGCCGCGCCAGCACCAAGCTGAACAGCTGTATAACCGTCTTGTTCTTCACTACGGACAGATACCACCTGACAAGAATCAATTTTAAGTACTGTTACTGGTACTTGTTGACCATTCTCGTCAAATACGCGGGTCATGCCCTCTTTACGTGCGATAACTCCAGTTCGCATATTTTTAACTCCTTATTTACGGTCATACCCCAAATGGTAGAGGACCGGAGACTCATAACTTATGCAGCGTTAGCCGCATTTCCAATTTTAATTTCAACATCAACACCAGCTGGCAGATCAAGCTTCATAAGCGCGTCAACTGTTTGTGGTGTAGGCTCAACGATATCGATCAAGCGCTTGTGTGTACGCATTTCAAAATGCTCCATAGAGTTTTTGTTTACGTGCGGTGATTTACACACTGTAAAACGCTCTGTGCGTGTTGGTAGAGGCACTGGACCTTGTACACGTGCACCTGTGCGTTTTGCTGTATTCACGATCTCACCTGTTGAGTTATCCAACACGCGGTGATCGAACGCTTTTAATCGAATACGTATGATTTGTGTATCCATTGTTTTTACCTTTATTATGTCATCGTTATGAGCGGGCGTTGTTTTAACATATAACGCCCACCCAAAGCAAGTACTTTATTCAATAATTTTCGCAACAACGCCGGCGCCAACTGTACGGCCACCTTCACGGATTGCGAAACGTAGACCTTCGTCCATCGCGATTGGTGCAATA
>NZDE01000012.1 GCA_002690045.1 Alphaproteobacteria bacterium
TAATCGCCGCTGTTAGCGTTGTTTTACCGTGGTCAACGTGACCTACTGTACCGATATTTACGTGCGGCTTCGTTCTTTCAAACTTTTCCTTAGACATTTATTTTCTCCTTAATAACTAATTCTATTACGTTTTTACGCGTTTAATTTTTCTTTTACTTCTTCAGCAATCTGCGCCGGAACAGCTTCGTAACGGTCAAAGACCATTGTGAACTGCGCACGACCAGATGATAGTGAACGAAGTGTGTTAATGTAACCAAACATGTTCGCCAATGGCACAGCTGCTGTTACAACCTTTACATTCGAGCGATCTTCCATAGAGGAAATCTGGCCACGGCGAGAGTTAAGGTCACCAATGATATCACCCATGTATTCTTCAGGTGTTACAACTTCAACCTTCATCATAGGCTCAAGAAGTTGAGGACCTGCCGCTGCCATACCTTCCTTGAACGCTGAACGTGCAGCGATTTCGAAGGCCATAACAGAGGAGTCAACATCGTGATACGCACCATCAACCAAGCGAACTTTGAAGTTGATTGTTGGGAAGCCTGCGATGATCCCTGTTTCTTTTGACATTTCCAAGCCTTTTTGAACACCCGGAATATATTCTTTAGGAACAGAACCACCAACGATTTCACTTTCAAACACAAAATCTTCTTCCGAATCCGCATCAAGCGGTGAGAAGACCAAGTCAATCTTCGCAAACTGACCAGAACCACCAGATTGTTTTTTGTGTGTGTAAGAAACTTCAGCTTCTTTAGTGATTGTCTCACGGTAAGCAACCTGAGGTGCACCAATATTTGCCTCGACCTTGAATTCACGCTTCATACGGTCAATCAAGATATCCAAGTGAAGCTCACCCATACCCTTCATAATTGTCTGGCCTGACTCGTGATCAACAGACACTTGGAAAGATGGATCTTCAGCAGATAGACGCTGAAGTGCTTGTGACATTTTCTCTTGGTCAGCTTTAGTTTTTGGCTCAACCGCGATCTCGATAACCGGATCAGGGAATTCCATACGTTCAAGAATAACCGGCGCCTCTTTCACGCAAAGTGTATCACCTGTTGTTGTGTCTTTAAGACCAACAAGCGCAACAATATCACCCGCATGTGCAACCTTGATCTCTTCACGAGAGTTTGAGTGCATAAGAAGCATACGACCAATACGCTCACGCTTACCTTTAACTGTGTTCTCAACATATGAACCTGATTCCAAAGTACCAGAGTAAATACGTGCGAAAGTCAAGGAACCAACGAACGGGTCGTTCATGATTTTGAAGCCAAGTGCTGCAAATGGTGCGTCATCTTTAGGGAAACGGTTTTCCGGCTCATCAGAATCAACCTTTGTACCCTTAATCGCGCCAACATCAACTGGGCTCGGAAGATAATCAACAACCGCATCAAGCAATGGCTGAACACCTTTGTTTTTAAACGCTGTACCACAAAGAACAGGAACCCAAACATTGTTCAAAGTCGCCTTACGGATACATGCTTTCAACGTTGCGATATCTGGCTCTTTACCTTCTAGATACGCCTCCATTGCCGCTTCATCTTGCTCAACAGCAAACTCAACAAGCTGCTCACGGTATTCAGCCGCTTTATCAGCCAACTCCGCAGGAATTTCTTCCTCATGGAAAGACGCACCAAGCGTCTCAGCATCCCAAATAATCGCCTTCATCTTCACAAGATCGATAAGACCTTCATACTCACTCTCAGCACCGATCGGAAGCTGAACTGGAACTGGCGTAGCGCCAAAACGCTCTTTGATCATCTTCAAGCAGTTATAAAAGTCTGCGCCTATTTTATCCATCTTGTTCACGAAAATAATACGTGGAACACGGTACTTATCAGCCTGACGCCATACTGTCTCTGTTTGTGGCTCAACACCTGCATTCGCATCAAGAACTGTTACCGCACCATCAAGTACGCGCAATGAACGCTCAACTTCAATCGTGAAGTCAACGTGTCCTGGAGTATCAATAATGTTAAAACGAAGCTTTTCACCTGGCGCAGCACCGTCAGCAGGGCCTGTCCAGAATGTTGTTGTCGCCGCGGAGGTAATTGTAATACCACGCTCTTGCTCCTGCTCCATCCAGTCCATAGTTGCTGCACCGTCGTGCACTTCACCGATCTTGTGAGACTTACCTGTATAGTACAGGATACGCTCAGTTGTTGTAGTCTTACCCGCATCAATGTGCGCCATAATACCAAAGTTACGGTAATGCTCTATCGGGGTTTCGCGTGTCATAATTTTATAATCCTTACAATTAAAAACTGTGTCCATAACTTAGCCCGCTTACAACACATAAACGGGCTAAAATTTTTATTACCAACGGTAGTGTGCAAAAGCCTTGTTTGCTTCCGCCATTTTGTGCGTGTCATCGCGCTTCTTCGTTGCTGTGCCGCGCTCATTCGCTGCATCCAACAATTCAGCAGCCAAACGCTCCATCATTGTGTTTTCGTTACGCTTACGTGCAGCATCGATAATCCAGCGAATAGCCAAAGCCTGCGCGCGATCCGCACGAACCTCAACAGGAACCTGATAAGTTGCACCACCAACACGACGAGAGCGAACCTCAAGGTGAGGACGAACCTTCTTAAGTGACTTACGGAAAACCAAAAGCCCCTTACCACCAGCCAATTCTGACACATCAGTTTCAGCAGCTTCTTCTGCCAAATCAACGTTATCCGTTTTTTTATCAAGAATCTCCAAAGCACCGTATACAATGCTTTCTGCTGTAGACTTCTTACCATCATACATCAAGTTGTTGATGAATTTTGAAAGAATCAAATCACCAAATCGTGGATCTGGTAGAATTTCGCGTTTTTCTGCTCTATGACGACGAGACATATCTTTATATCCTTCTTAATATTATTTAGGACGCTTCGCGCCGTAACGTGAACGTGCTTGCTTACGGTCTTTAACACCTTGTGTATCAAGCGCACCACGAACGATTGTATAACGAACACCCGGCAAATCTTTTACACGACCGCCACGGACAAGAACAACTGAGTGCTCCTGCAAGTTGTGGCCTTCACCTGGGATGTAACAAATAACTTCAAAACCTGTTGTCAAACGAACCTTGGCAACTTTACGAAGCGCTGAGTTCGGCTTCTTAGGTGTTGTTGTATAAACACGTGTACAAACACCACGACGCTGTGGACACTGTTTAAGTGCACGGTTCTTCTTCGCCTTCATGGCTTTCTTACCGCCGACTATGCGCGGCTTACGAATCAATTGTTGAATAGTTGGCATACGACCAAACCTCTTTTTTCACTACAGTTTCATTTCAGGATGGGAAGCTTTAATGCAGGAAGAAGAGTGCCAACGTCGTGACGTTATAATCTTAATCCGCAGAGCATCTAGCCGCCCAAAAAACAAACCGGCCCTTTCGAAAGTCAAAAAACTTTTGTAGGAGCCGGGCCAGATGTTGCGCTTAACTTCATACGGCAAAAAATATTTTTACCTAGCGAAATTAAGAACAACGAGCTGCGTTTAGACTGCAAAATTCATTACTGAAACCAGTAACGGTGCGGCCTACAGCCAGCCCATCCTTTCAATATGTGCGCGGAATATACGCAGAGCTTAATACTTTGTCAACCTTTATTATAAATTTTTCACATTTTTTGAGTCATTTCAAAAACTTGAATCAATAATATGGAATCAAATTGTATTTTTCACTCTAGATTCACCCTTGCGCCCGCTGCGCTGATCAAGCATCATATAAAGACTTATATATATAATCCAAGAAAGCATCAAAGTGAACGATATATTCTCCAAAGACTTTACCGCCCCCAGTGAACAAGAAATCCTAGACTTCATCCGCTATTTCGGCGGCCCCGCATCAAAACGTGACATCTGTAAGGGATTTGGCGTGAAAGGTGACGACCGTATAGACGTCAAAAAAGCCCTAAAGATTCTCGAAAAGAAAAACCTTATTGTGAAAAGCAGCGGCGCATACGCTATTCCAGATAGCCTGCCTGCCGTTAGTCAGATCGAGATTAGCGAAATTAGTATTGATGGCGATGAACTAGCCATCCCCCTCAAATGGGATGAAGAGCTGCAAGGCCCAGCGCCACGCATAGAAATCCAACCAGGAAAGCAAGGCCATCCACCATTAAGCGTTGGCGACCACGCCCTTGCGCGCCTACACCAACGCGGCCCTATGCTTTATGAAGCCAAGATTATCAAGATCCTTGATAGCCACGCCGCGCGCGTCCTTGGCATTGTTGAGCGAGGCAAAGGTGAACTGATCATTAAGCCCGCCGATAAGAAAGCAAAAGAGAGTTATATATTAAGTGATACTAAAGGCCGTGATGTAAAAGTCGGTGATGTCGTCTTGGTTGACCCATTACCCGCACGCGGTATGCGTCACAAGAAATGTAAATTAGCTGATATTCTCGGCCACGAGAATGACACACATATATATAGCCTGATTTCCGCGCATGAAAATGGCTTGTCCCTCACCTTCCCTGATGACGTCATTGCCGAAACTGAACCAATGAAAGTGCCGCCCCTCAAAGGCCGTGAAGATTTGCGCAAATACCCACTGGTCACAATTGATGGCGCAGACGCACGTGACTTTGATGATGCAGTCTTCGCTGAACCTGACCCAGACCAAGGGCGCAACCCTGGCGGCTATCACCTTCTCGTCGCGATTGCTGATGTTGCTTATTATGTAACACATAACAGCGCGCTTGATCGCGAAGCTTTGCGCCGCTCAAACTCTACCTATTTCCCTGACCGCGTTATTCCGATGCTGCCAGAGAAACTATCTAACGATTTATGCTCCCTTCGCCCGCATGAAAATCGCGCCTGTATGGCCGTGCATCTATATATAAGTGCCGAAGGCCGGTTAGTGAAATACAACTTCGTACGCGGCCTTATGCGTTCAGAAGCGCGCCTAACCTATGAACAAGTCCAAGCTGCGCGTGACGGCCTGACAGATGATTTGACCAAGCCATTAATGGATAAGGTCATCAACCCGTTATATGACGCGTTCGATATTTTACACAAAGCCCGCGAAAAACGCGGGGCATTAGACCTTGACCTTCCTGAACGTCAAATCGTGATTGATGATAGCGGACGCATGAGCGGTGTCCGCCGCCGCACCCGCCTTCATTCACACATGTTGATTGAAGAATTTATGGTGCTTGCCAATGTGGCATCTGCTCTCGCCCTTAGCAAAGGTAAAACGCCGAGCATATACCGCGTACATGACAGCCCAAAGCCAGAGAAACTTGAAAACGCCCGCAGCTTTGTTAAAGCCTTCAACCTGCCCTTCCCACAAACGGGGAGCGTTACGCCCGCAGGACTAAACGGTGTATTGCACAAAGCATCCGAGCTTGAATACGCGCCGCTTATTCACCAAACAATTTTGCGCACACAGTCGCAGGCAATTTATTCAACGGACAATATCGGCCATTTTGGCTTAGCCCTTGGACATTATACGCATTTCACATCGCCCATTCGCCGCTATGCGGATTTGATTGTGCATCGCGACCTTATCCGTAGTTTTAACCTCGGCCCCGGTCAGTTAAAAGACGAAGAATCTGTCCGCCTTGATGAGATTGCCGAGATTATTTCCACCAATGAGCGCAAATCGATGAGCGCCGAATACGCGACCATTGACCGTTTCGTTGCAAAATATATGGAAGACAAAGTCGGCGCTGAATTTGAAGGCCGCATCAGCGGCGTGTCTCGCTTTGGTCTGTTCGTTGAGCTTAAAGAAAGCGGGGCTGACGGTATTATCCCCATCCGCACACTGCCTGATGATTTTTACGTCCATGATGAAGAACAACACGCATTGATTGGGCGCAAGTCCCGCCGCGTGTACCGCCTTGGCGCGGCGATAACCGTCCGCCTTAAAGAAGCACACGGCATGAGCGGTTCAACCGTATTTGAAGTTGTCGGTAAAGGTGGCGCAGATATTCCCGGCTTTAAAATCACGCCAAGCCAAGGCAAAAAGCACGGCAAAGGCGGCAGCAAACGCTATGGCCCAAAGGGCAGCAAAGGCGGCGGTAAAAACTTCGGCAAAAAGAAGAAAACCACCACCCCCAAGCATAAGCGTAAGAATAAGAAGAAATAGAGCGCCTATTTTATCAAAGGCTCATTGCTGTGCGCGGGCTTATCTATAGTAATGCGCGCAGGCTTTTCTTGTGAAAACATATTTACCCAATCATAGGGATGAATGTTTTTAGGTAGGCCATACCCCCATGGGCCAAGGCGGGGTGGATATTTTTGCGCACGAAGCAACGCTTCTTGTTGGGCGCGATCTTTTTCAAAATCTACCGCCCCTTGCCACAATATTTGCGTGCGTGCTGCATCATTAAAAACCGTCAGCAGCATACCGTTTTCAAGCGGGTTGAGACCGTCATAACCATCTTTGCCATCCTCATGCACAGCCCAAAGCGTGCCCTCCATGCCCGTTTCGTAATACGGCATAAGATGACCTTCGATTACGGTCTTTTGATTTTTATCTGTCATATTGCATTCTCCCTATACGCCGCATAATAAAGCAAGTTAGAAGAAAAACAATCCCCCCTCACTTTGAGTTAAAAAACTTTCTTGACATAGTTATAAAAATCAGTATTGTGCGCATCTAGATTATTAATGTGCGGGCGCATGCCTTGCGCAAATTTAAGTAAAGAAAAGGTAAGAACAATGGCAAAAAAAGGCGCAGTTGAGAAAATCCGTCTGGTCAGCACTGGCACAAATGCTAAAGGTAACCCGACTGGTTTCACATATTATATTAAGAAAAACGTACGTAACATTACGGAGAAAATGAAACTTCGTAAATACGACCCACGCGCAATTCACCCTGAAACAGGCAAGCCAGGCTGCCATGTAGATTTCATGGAAAAGAAAATGCCACCTTCCAAGAAGAACTAAGGCATTACCTGCACGAATTTACAAAAAGCGCTCCTTTCAACCGAGCGCTTTTTTATTACCAAGCCCATAAATAAACCTGAGTATTATGCGACATATCAACATTCTTCGACATTGCGAATATGATGACCGTTCAGGCCCCGGCCCCAATTTTGATTGCCATTTAAGCGCCAGTGGACATGAACATGCACAGCGCATCGGCCGCGCCATGAACGCACAAAATATTCGCCCAGATTTGATTTATTGTTCTGGCGCAACGCGCACGCGGGAAACCTTAGAAGGGTTAACAAAAAGCATTGCGTCACCTAAAGTCATTTTCAATGATGAAATATTTGGCTGTATGCCCGGTGATTTGCTCAGCCTGATTCAGGATACAGATGAACAATATAAAGACATCCTTATCATCGGCCACAATCCCGCCATGCATGGCTTGGTACAAATCCTTGGTCAAAATAGCGACCCACAATATTTTCAAGAAATTGCCTATGTTTACCGCCCCGGCACGCTTTGCCGCATCCATAGCGATGCTTTATCATGGGGCGCCATCGCACCTGAAAATGGTAAAATCAGCGCGCTGATTAACGGCGCATAATTACTTAGGCCAAAGCTGACGTTGAACGGCGCGCGGTGTTTTCAAGAAATGTAAGTTACTTTGACGTTCTGCGTTGGAATACCCCACAGCAGCCGCCTTCGTAAACCAATCCTTCAAACCGTCATAATAGCCATCAAGATTTAGAATCGTTACAGGCTTCATTCCGCCGCCGCTATATAGGCGCGATAGGTTGTCGTTATGCGAGAAAAACGCCTCACAAATTGTGCCGTCGCCACCTGGAGTGACAATATGCCCATCAGCCGACAGAAATTCTTTCGTACGCTGTTGGTCATCATCAAGCTTCACAACATCGACATAGTCTGGGTATCGCTCGCTTGGGTCATAAAATGCTGGCGAGATCAGCGCGCGCATTTTACCGCCGACTTTACCGACCTCCTCCATGACATCTAATAAATGCCCATAAAGCCCGCCGCCATATTGCACAATATCGGCTTCCTGACCCGCAATGCGCGCCATTTCCTTCGTCGCTTTAATACAGCGTTTTTGGAAGTCTGGATCATTCTTACAATAAGATGACCCCGTATAAAGGGATATTGTTTTTATAGCCATTTGTGCCGCCTCATTTAATTATCCATCAGGCTTAGCACAAACAAAAACATAATGTCAATTATGTTAATACGGCATTGGCTTATATTGCTCAGGCCGCCCGACAAAAGGCCCGCGATGTTCTTTGTTATTCTCAGGGTCATAATTCCCCTTATAGCCGGGGTCAGAGCTAAGCTTTAACACCGCGCGCAATACGCCATCTTCGTCACGCAAACAAAACGTGGAATGATGATTATACGGGTAGCCGCCGCGGCGCGCCTGCATTTCAATATAGCGCGCAATATCTTCCATTAACTGGTCACAAAACTCATTTAAATCACTTGAGCCGCCGCCAAGGTCATCACGGCGGGTTTGCAGAAAATCATGCATATAATCTAATGTGGAATCACATACTGTGAAGCCATTATCAACATCACGCCCAATGGTAATATCGTATTTCTTCTTAAAAAATGAGCTATCTTTAGCGAAGCGGCCAAATATCCGCGTGAGCACAATGTCACTGCCAGCGTCTTTTGTCATGATTATTCCCCTGTAACTTTATTTTTTCTTTTATTGGTAGCGTATAAATTGCCTTTTTACAAGCTTGACCCTTATTGCAGCGCAGCTATGAGGCTCACGCAGCCTTTTCGGAATATGAAAAACCTTGCATTTTCATGCACCTTCCCTTATATAAATGGGCATGAATTCATTAGGCATAGATAAAAAACCAGAAGACACACGCGTTGTGGTCGCCATGTCCGGCGGGGTAGATAGCTCCGTTACGGCAGCGTTGTTGCATGAACAAGGCTATCAAGTGATTGGCCTGACGATGCAGCTTTATGACCACGGCGCGGCGATTGAGCGCAAAGGCGCATGCTGCGCGGGGCAAGATATTTACGATGCCCGCCGCGTATCTGAAACGCTTGGTTTTCCGCATTATGTCCTCGACTATGAAAGCAAGTTTAAGCAATCCGTCATTGATGATTTTGTCGATAGCTACATGAAGGGCGAAACGCCTATTCCATGTGTGCGCTGTAACCAAACGGTTAAGTTTCGTGACCTGTTAGAAGCCGCGATGGATTTAGAAGCCGACTGCATGGCCACAGGCCATTATGTGCAGCAGATCATCAACCCTGAAACAGGGCAAGCCGAACTGCACGCCGCAGTTGATAGCACAAAAGATCAAAGCTATTTCCTTTTTGCGACAACGCAGGAACAACTCAACTTCCTACGATTCCCGCTTGGTGGCTGGACGAAAGACGTCACCCGTATGCATGCGGAGCGCCTTGGCCTACTCAATGCCGATAAGCCTGACAGCCAAGATATCTGCTTCGTCCCGAATGGGGATTACGCGAGCGTCGTAAAGAAGATCAAACCCGAAGCCGAAAACGCAGGTGATATTGTTGACCTAGATGGCAATGTCGTCGGGCAGCATAATGGCATCATCCATTACACAATTGGTCAGCGCCGCGGCCTTGGCATCGGCGGCGGTGTGAATGCAGATAATTCACCATTTTATGTCGTGCGTGTTGATGCACAAAATAATCAGGTCATTGTCGGCCCGAAAGAAGCCTTGGCGCGTGACATCGTCCATATCGGCAAAGCCAACTGGCTTGGCGGTAAAGCCGGTGACGTGCTTGACGTTGAGGCAAAATTGCGCAGCGTATCCAAACCTATGCCTGCAAAATTAACGATCCTTGATGATGAACACGCCGTATTAACATTAGATGCCGCCCAATATGGCATCGCCCCCGGACAGGCGGCTGTATGCTATCAAGGCAAGCGCGTTATTGGCGGCGGCTGGATATCTGGCACAGAAAATTCAGAAATTCAGCTTGCGGCGTAAATTAGCCCTTGACAATAATAACGCAAACAGGCATAAAACTGCATCGAAAGAGCCTTCCCCAAAGGCTCAACGCATATAGGATGGCGGAGTAGCTCAGGTGGTTAGAGCAGTGGAATCATAATCCATGTGTCGGGGGTTCGAGTCCCTCTTCCGCTACCAATTGCCCCTCAAGGCCTTGAAATCAAATAACCTCCTGAAATTGACGCACTAAAAAATCAGGATTGTTACACATTTCTGTTACATCGCAGCTATGGCTCCTTTAACTTTGGCCTACCACGCTTGCGTGTCGTAACCGTTTTTCCAGTCGCTTTACGCAGCCCCTCTAAAAACGCGCCACTCCGCCATAAGACTTTTATATAAATGATAATCATTTTCACAAAAGAAAACATCCTGCCGCCGATTGCGCGCTGCGTTATATGATGCGGAACATCAGGCATAATTATACGCCCTTGCCTTGCCATCATCTATGCCTTCAATTAAATATATGCTGTCTCCATTTGTTCGTCCCCATTTATTTTTCTATGTTGTTTAAAAAAGTTTTAACATTGCCATAAAACCCTCTAAGGTCGTCTGTTGTAACCCATGGTTCTGACACTTCATATAGCTCAACAACAGTATCTCCTCGCCATGAGAACAAAGATTTACATGTTTGGTGTGCCCCTAGTTCATAAGCATAAGGATAACATTTAAAGACTGGAAGCTTCTCATGTTCGTCTGTGTTGGTGAATACTATATATTTTTGCTTAAGATCTTTCTGATACACGCTATATGCACCATGTTTCTCAGGAATAATACTTGAAGCGTCTGTAACTAAGCTGTACTCGTCTTCAAAAAACTTAAGGTTATTTAAAAATACTTTTTTATCTTTGATGATTGCACGTGTGGCGTAAAAATGCTCAGTATTTGCCTTTTCCAAGGCCCTATCCGTTTTGAACTTTGGCAATCGGATAATTACTTTAATTGCCTTTATTGATGGCTCATTATGATCAATACACTTAATATTTCCCGCTGTGAAGTCTATAACCTTTCCATTTTCTTCATATACCCCTGATACAACATTTTTATACGGAATACTGAATGTATGGCTTGCTATTTCAAATTTCTTGATTTCACTGCTGTATTTGCACTGGCCTAAGCTGTGTGGTTTTGAGTAAGTACTTCCGTTGCTTTCATAAATTAAAGGGGAAATGCTTGTTTCTTCTTTACAGCCCAATAAAAGAAAGGTGATCATTAGTATTATTGTTTTCTTTGGGGCTCTTGATGCACTTTTTCGCACTTGCGGACTCCATGTATAAATTGTAGCGTAAACAACCTATCCGTTAGCATGAGCGTTTAAAAATCACAAGTTTATATTACGCGCATTTTACTTGGTGGATTGTTTGGCTTAGTATGTGTGTGTTATTAATATAAACCCCATCGCCAGATAGTCCGTAAGATATGATTTTAGACCAATTCCCGCCTATAGATGAATTTTATGCTCGCTATTGGGGTAAGCGGCCCTTTATTGTTAAAGGCGCAATTGCCGCACCTCTTTTTGAAGGTTTTATTGATGGTGATGGCCTTGCCGCTTTGTCTATGGAGGAGGATGTCCGCGCCCGCCTTATTACCACGAAGGAAAATAGCGGGGAGCTAGAGTGGGCCTGTGAACATGGGCCATTTTCAGAAGAGGTTTTTGCACATTTAGGCGAGGAGAATTGGAGTTTACTTGTCCAGAATGTTGAGCAATATCACGTCGAGACCGCTGAACTTTTGAGCTTCTTTTCATTTGCGCCGCGTTGGTTGGTCGATGACATCATGATTAGCTATTCCGCACGCGGGGGAAGCGTTGGGCCACATACGGATAGTTACCATGTTTTTTTGGTGCAAGGCATAGGCAAGCGCCAATGGAAAGTCGGCAATGCGCCCGCTTATAAAAATGACCTTGCCGAAGATTTGGAGTTTCGCGTCTTTAAAGACGGTTTTGATGGCACAGAATACATCATGGAAATCGGCGATGTATTGTATATCCCCCCGCATTTTGCGCATGAGGGTACCACGTTAGACACCGCGATGACTTTTTCCGTCGGGTTTTTAGGGCCAAAGCTTTCAGAGTTATTCATTGAATATGGCCAGTTTTTAGAACAGCTGGGGGAAGATGCCAACCCACGCTATTCTGGCGATGGGTTAACGCCCCAATCGCAAAATGCGGCGCTATCAGATACCGCGCGTCAGGATATAACTAATGATATGAATGCGGCGTTATCTGCCCCTGCGTTTTCTGAATGGCTGGCGCATTATTTTTCTTCGCCAACACATTGCGGCGTGGATGATATGGATGCGGACGCGAAAGCCATAGACGTAGATGCCCTTATACACAGACTAAGTTCTGGCGCGACATTAAAACGGAACCATTATGTGCGCTGCGTTTTTGTTGATGGCACGCATCCAAGCCTATCCATTTATGGCCGCAAGATAGATATAGCATCCGTTGCGCCTAAAGCTGTGCGCGCCCTTTTAAACGCGGATGAAATTAACCGCGCCGACGTTAATAAAAATGATAATGGCGTGATTAATCTATTGGTGGATTTGTATAATCATGATGCGTTTGCGTTTGATAGGTAAAGCCTATCCTTGCCGACCAAAAACCACCTAACACATTGAAAATATATGCAATATTTTCTCCACACAACCTGCCCACAAGCACCAATTATTACTTTCCATAAAAACATATGCAATTTTATGCAACAGTAATAATATGTTAATTTTTCTGCTGTACATTAGTAAGCGTGTGTGGGGAATTCCTTTTTATTTCCCTTAAAAGAAAATGTTAAAGTTTATGGAGTTATCGCAATGAGCGATGATTACGCAGGCGCGGATTATAACGAGGCGGAGTCTGACCTTGGCCTTTATGAAAGCGATATGGAAGTCAGCGGCTATGACGCGGTGACGACCACGCAAGATGGTATGCGCGTTGATGAATATTTAAAAGATTCAGGCATGACCATCGACACGGTTGGCGATGCCCAAAAAGCGCAAGAACATAATAAAAAAGAAAACGAAAAAGCCGCCGACGCCCGCGCAGCCATACGTGAAGTATTCAGCCGCGCACATCAACATGTTGATGACCACAAATATAATTTCAAAATTGACGGTTTAGACGTCGAAATCAGCCACGGTGATTTAAAAGACTTCATGAAGAAGCAAGCCGAGCAGATGAACAAGAAAATGAAAACCGAAAAAGATGCCAAAAAGCGCGCACAGATGGAGCAAGACTTCATGACCTATCAGCGCTTAATCCACCACATGGAAACCGAAGGCCCACTGAACGAAGATCAGTTGAAAGAGTTTAGTGATGTTTTGGATAGGTATCCTGAAGAAAAAGCAGCACTCCTCCACAGTAACGAAAACGTTATTGCATTAAAAGATGAACAAAAAGAAGAGCTCATAAAGCATAAGAAAGACAATATATCAATTATACCTGATCCTAAAGATGATCAGGGGGTGGTCATGCTTCAAGACGCCTTTACACAAAATGTTGACCCAATAAAACGCACTGAAGTTGAGCAAAGTCTTGAAGAAGTTAACGGGCTGACACAAAGCAGCACACTCATAAGCATGTCAAACAATAACGATATTGCTAAAGAAGCCAATGATGACGTATCAAATGAGCTTAATCAAGGCCTACAAACAACTGGGATGAGCCTAAGTGCTAATTTGGGCGTGCTAGGCTAGCTGTATAGTTCGGTGTAGATGATTTATTATCCTGATCTGGGGTCTTGTAGTAGCCAAACTCACCTTTACCAATTCCTGTAATAATTGTCGCCCCAGTGGAGTTATCTGTCATTAACTGGAAAGACTGACCTGCGCCAGACATCATTGTCACGGTTTTGCCATCCGCAAGCTGACCTTGCCAATCATAATGATAGCCGCCATTAATCAATTTAGCTGTCAACGCCTCATAAGATGCACAGATATTGACTGCTTTATCCGCAAATTCACAATCTGCAGGCGTAAGGGGTGATTTTGTTACATTGGCCACTGTAGAGAAGACATTTGATAGCTCATCACTAAATTTCATTGAAACATATTTGTCTGTTACACACATCTTGCCATCAGCTTTCGAGGAGAATGTGTAGCCATAACCTTTATCAGGGTGGTACATCATCGACATAACATGAAGACCATCCTTTCTTGTCTCTAACAATGGGTGACCGCCAACGTCTTCCAGCCCCTCATTTCTTTTTACAGCAAATTCATATCTATTATCATCAGGAATACAGCCTTGCTGTCCTTGATATGTAGCTGTTTCAAAGCTTGCGGGGAAAGATGGGAATTTTAATTCATCTTGCGCTTGCGCACCGAATGACACGCTCAAAGCCATCACGCTTGCGGCGAGAAAAGTTCCGATTTTACGTGCGGCGTTCATAAAGTCTTTTTTCATTGTGCTTCCCCAGCTCTTTGTAAATTATGCGGGTAGCATACAGAAAAATTGGGAAATTTTCAAGAATTATTTTTATGTAAATATTTGGAGTTTTATCAAGACTCTCTTTTGTTTTGCTTAAGTTTGATGTTTTTCCGCATCTTTATACGCGATAAACATAAATTTCCGTAACTATACCTCTGCCGCATTTTATGGTTTCAATAGGGGTATAAGCGGGAATCGGGAAAGCGCAGCTGATGACAAGCGCCCCCGCTTTAAGGGTCGAGAGTTTGTCTTTGAATGATGTCATCAGTTCAGGGTGGGTATAACAGATCAACACATCATAATGGCTGAGATCCGCCGCGAAGAAGTCTTGCCGCAAGGTTTTAATGCGACGTGCAAAGATAAAACGCAGCTTGGCGGAGAGATACGGCCATGGGGCAATTTCATAGCCCGTTACATTCGCCTGTTTATATTGCCGCGCCAGAAGCGCCTGCACCCCGCCCCAGCCAGAACCAAGGTCAGCCATATTTAACGGCGCATCCGCCGCGCAATGCGTTTTGAGTATATTCAGCATCGCTTTGCGCACCCATGGCAAAGTCGGCACAGGCGGCACTTTGGTTTTTTCGGTATACCACGCAATGCCCAGCGCCATGATTAATGCCAAGATAATGATAAGTGATGATAATAGGTCGAAAAAATTCATAACGCCCCCATAGCAACAAATTACGGTCAGCATAGCACCGTTATAAATTTCGCGCAAAAAAAAGGGAGGCAGAACGCCTCCGTAAATTTTCTGGACCCTATATTATGGCTTTTCTTTTTTTAGTTATTAGAGGGGGTCATCTGTTCTAGATTAAGCCATAATTTTATCAGGTGTGACACCCACCGCTTCGAGGGGGCGTTCAGTACCGGCAAGTGCCACACATTCTGTTCGTTGTTTTTCTTGTATCGTAATCAAATTATCATTCGGATCACGCAGCATAAAATAGCTCTGCCCACATGGCGCGGCTTGAAGCTCGCTCGCTATATCAATGCCTTCATAATAGAAATGCTCATATGATTTTTGGATGTCATCCACGGGGAAGTTCAGCATTAAGCCTGTCGTCACCTTGCGGAAACCATCTGGTAAGCTCTCATGGTTAATATCAACAATCGCGATTTGAGTCTTCACATCACCACCACGCTGCATAATAACGTGATCTTCTGTCTCAAAGATTGGATAAAAGTCAAAGAAGTCTTCATAAAAGTTTACTGTCTTTGCTAATTTGTCAGTACAAATGACCGTATGTAATGGATGTATATTCATGTTTT
This sequence comes from Alphaproteobacteria bacterium, assembly GCA_002690045.1. Lineage (GTDB taxonomy): Bacteria > Pseudomonadota > Alphaproteobacteria > Micavibrionales > Micavibrionaceae > UBA2705. The sequence continues at coordinate 15,586 of NZDE01000012.1, forward strand.
TCCCTCGCACGATTTAAAATTTCCCAAATAAATTACTTTAAAAATTTATACCGATCAGCTGATGAAACATTTTTCGTTTTCTTTTACAGGCTACCTGTCGGTATGTACAATTTTAGAATATCACTTCAAAGTTGTGTTTGTAAAGAAAAATTTTTCCATATATACTTGTTTTTCGGGAGTATAACCTATAGGACAGGGACTGAAATATGAGTAAACCACAAGGGTCAAACAAGGAGATGTTTGATTCCACACGCCAAAAATTTATTGAAAAGGCACATGATAGATTTATCGCGCAGGGCTATATGGCGACATCGACCAATGACATAGTCCATGATGCAGAAATGGCGCGCGGCGCGTTATATCATCATTTTAAAAATAAAGAAGAGTTATTCAAGGCCGTCATTGAAGATAAAATTCATCAATTACAGACTGTGTTGAATGAACAAATGGAAAAACGCGTTCATTGCGGTATATCCAACCCAGAAGAAGATTTACTGGTTAGCCTTGATGTGATTGTCGATTTGTTCAAAGACAAATCCTATCGCCGCTTAATTGTTATTGAATCTCTGGTCGCCCTGCCCCATGAACAGCGCCGTGAAACCATGCATGATTATTTTAAACCTATTGTCATGCATTTCTTTGACCAATTAAATATCACCGAGAAAGCTACGCCAGAAGTTTTGGAAGCAATGATTATCGGCCTTATCGGCTTTATGGCTGAAAGCGTACGCAGCTTTGAATATATGGATGATGATACAAAGCAGCAACAGCATGGCGAAGATATTAAACAGGCCATACGTTATTTCCTAAAGCCTTTTATTGCGCAGTACAGCAATTAGGCTTATAGTCATTTATCTTTAGTTTAAACTGGATATATGGCTTTATTTCTATGCAGGTCTTTCACGATTATAAAAACCTTCCCCCTGAAGTTAAGGGCAGTACAGTCGTTATCGGCAATTTTGACGGGTTGCATAACGGCCACCGCATGCTGATAGAGCTTGCGCGTAAGAAATCTAAAGAAGCCGAAAATAAATTACTGATCCTAACATTTAATCCGCATCCGCGCCGTTATTTCATGCCCGATGCCCCACCCTTTCTCATTACGCCAAATGGCCATCATGAAGAACTTCTAAGCACAACGAAGGCGGATTACGCGCTCTACCTAAATTTTGATCAAGAGCTTGCGCACTTTAGCGCGGATGAGTTTATGCAGGTAATTTTGCGTGATGCCCTAGGCGCGCAGCAAATTGTTATTGGTGATGATTTTTGCTTTGGCAAAGGACGTAAAGGTAACATATACACCCTAAAAGAATCCGGTTTCCATGTTACCGCCCTTGGCAAGATTGTTGACCATGGCGGGCGGCGTTATTCATCCAGCCGCATTCGTGATGCCATTAGCGGCGGCGACATGAAGAAGGCGCAACTAATAATGGGACGCCCGTTTGAAATACGCGGCACGGTTATTCATGGCGATAAACGCGGCCGTGAACTTGGTTATCCGACAGCAAATATTCGCATGGGCGATTATATTCACCCAGCCTATGGCGTTTATGCATGCCACGTTAAAATAGAAGGCGAAGATATTTGGCGACCTGCGGCAACGAATATTGGTATCCGCCCGATGTTTGAAAGCCCTGAAGCGTTAATCGAAGCCTATATATTGGATTACAGCGGTGACTTATATGATAAAACCTTGCGCGTGCGTCCTGTGCGTAAAGTGCGCAATGAAATGAAATTTGAATCGCTCGAAGAATTAATCGCGCAGATTGACCAAGATTGCGCCAAGGTTCGTGACATATTGGCAGAAGACTAAATCATGGCGATTTTCTCAGCACTTATTATTCAAATCATTCCCCTTTTGCTACTCATCGGTGTCGGTTATGTTGCCGGGCGACGTTTAGATGTGCAGATGCATTCTCTAAGCATGCTTTCAATATATCTCTTAGTGCCATTCGTTATTGCTATATCGCTTGCCAATATTGACCTGAAACTTGAATATGTCGCCATTCCTTTTGTACTATATGTTATTTGTTCGACACTATGTGTAGTGGCGGTAAAGCTCGGCAAATTAACTTTAGATAAAAGCCACCATCCGTTAATGGCATTGCTTGGCGGTTTATCTAATACTGGATATTTTGGCATCCCTATTATCACGGCCCTGCTTGGCCCTGCCGCGATAGGCATTTATATGTTATTTAATATGGGGCTTGCGGTTACCGAAGTCACCACAGCATATTATCTGGCGAACCGCGCCAATTTGAGCATTAAAGACAGCATCAAACGTGTTTTACGTTTGCCGCCGCTTTATGGTGTTGGGGCAGGCATAACCCTTAACTTACTGAACATTGAGATCCCTGACATTGTTCACAAATATTGGCAGCATGCCACAGGCGCATATATCATCATCGGTATGATGCTTATTGGCGTTGGCTTATCTAAACTCAATGGGCTAAAACTCAATTGGCGCTTTACCGGTCTGTGCTTTGCCCATAAATATTTGATATGGCCGCTGACATTCCTTGGCTTGATCTTGCTTGATAAAACACTTTTGCACGCCTTAGATCACAACACGCATATCATGCTGCTCTTGATTGGTATTTGCCCGCTCCCTGCCAATGCTGTGGCTTATGCGACACAGTTAAAGCTGCCTGCTGAAGAAGTTGCCGCGACCATATTGCTATCGACCATCTTTGCTCTTCTATATGTTCCTGCGGTCATAAGTCTCTATTATTTTTTAATCCCCACATAAAAACCTTTGACATAAACTTGGCATTATGCTTTAACAGCCCTATTACATAATTCGTTGAATAATAGGGGTTCTTATGGAATTTGGTTTTTGGAACGCGCAAAGCGATATTGAATTAAAGACAACGCAATTAAGCGTAAATAGCACGTCATTCAATATGCCGCGCAATATATCCATCATAGAAGATGGCATTATCGCTGCGGGTAAAAACAACAGCGACCTATTACTCACCGACGAAATGAACATGGTCGGCTATGATTCAGGTGATGATTTCCAGTTCACAGACAACGCTACTATTTATGAGCGTTTGACCTATTTGGCACAGCGTGCTTATGCCGCCAACCCCAATATGCTTGTGACCGTTGGCCACCCATGGCGCCTTAACCTTAATAGCCTTGGTTTAGACCTTAAAGATCTTGCGCGTCAGGTTGGTGATCCACAGCAGCTATTTAAAGACCCCATTGTTAACCGCCACGGCCTACCATTTAACGTCATGAGCGTCATCGGCGATGGCCGCGTCCTCGCCATGAGTGCGAAAACGCACTTATTCAGTGATGAGCGCGGGCATGAGAAACGTTATTTCCCCGAATGGACGACAAGTTCCCCAATCATTAGAGCCATGAATGGCACATTTGGTACAATTAACGTGTCGTTGACAGGTGACGGACAAAATATTGTGCCATTTGGTCAACCGATTATTCATGTGAAAGACCCACTAACGGATGAGCGCTTTAACTTCGGTCAGCTTATTTGTGAAATGAAATGGGTTGCTTCACAATATGACACGATGTTTGAAGACGATTCAAACTATCCTTTATTTAACCCGCTTCCAGCTTATAGCAAACAGCTAGGCAGCAAAGACGGTCTTGTTATGGCGGTTGCCAATGCAAGTCCCTATAAGCGTGAAAAGATTCTACAGCACGCCCACCTTGCTAAACTCGCATCACAATTTGCAGGTGTCGTTTATGATACAGACGGCCTTAGCACAAGTGGCTCAACTTTCGCGCAAGGCGGTCACCGCCTAATCGCGAAAGACGGACGTTTACTGCATAGCGGGTCACGTTTTGATTTCTTGAATAGCGCGCGTTCAACGTCAATTACAAAAATCAAATCAGCACCTAAAAACACCGAAGCCAAAGCGCATGTCGTTTTGGAACGCCGCCTAACTAAACATTTCAATAATGCTGGTGATAGTTTCGTATCATATGAACCTGCTAATCAATATGACGGCTGGGATAAGGCCAATGTTAAAGGGCGCTTTGACGAAGAAGAAATTCGTATGTTCGCCCTATGGACATATGATTATGCATTAAAAACAAAACAGAAAGGTTTTGTACAAGCATTAAGCGGCGGCAAAGATTCCGCCTTTAACATGATTATTGCCGTACTTGGCATGCGCATTGCCATCAAGCAAAAAGGCCTTTATGGCGTGTTAGAAGACTTTGCACATCTGCCATATAAAGATGAGCTTTTGGCCCTAGCTGAAAGCGAAGGCGAAGACGCGGCAACAAAAGCGCTATTTAAACGTTTCTATACTGGCGTAACATTGCCAACCGATAATTCAGGTAAAGAAACACAGAAAAATGCTAAAGATACAGCGGATGGCCTTGGCATTAGCTTCCATTCACACAATGTGCAGGATCTAGTCGATTATTACGCCATGCTTTATGCCGTTAAAGATGTAACAAAACTTAATGGCAAGAAAAAGCACCTTTTACAAAAAGAAATTTCAGCTTATCTGAACCAAAGCAAAGATAGCGTCACAGAAGAAAAGCTTGCGAAACAAGCCGAAGCCATTAAGAAGAAATACCCTGTCGTGGAAAAGCTTCTTACCGCGGCGAAAGACGAAGACATCGTTACATATGAAAACATTCAAGCACGTGCCCGTCAGGTCTTTATCATGATGTACGCCAATGCTGAGTTTAAAATGGCGCTTGCCAACCCGAATTTGGACGAAGCCTTAAATTCATATGCGACATTTGGCGGCGACTTACATGCCGGTACAATCAACATTAATGGCGGTGAATATAAGATAGATGAAGTCGCCCTATTGAATTACCTAAAAGACTACGGCCTACAAAATGTATGCGAAAAAATGGCATTCTTAGCCGGCACAATGGAAGAAGAAGGCACAGCCGAACTTCAGCCGCGCAATAAAAAAGGTGAACTTGTCCAAACCGATGAAGGTGCGATGGAAGCAAGCTCCGCCCAAATTAAAGCGTTTGATGGCTGGATGCATAAAGACAAAATCGAAACACAAGGCGGTTTCCGCCGCCGCAATGTTGAAGAAGTCTTTATGGCTGCGTTGGAAAGCCCGTTATTTGAAGGGTATAACCTTAACCAACTTTACAGCACAACACGTATGCGTTATGCGAAGTGGAATGGCGGCCCTGCGCAGCCAAAAGTACACGCGAGCCCGCTTGCCCCAACAACAGGTAATAATGTTGATAAACAACGTTCCATGCACACACCAAACATTAGTGCCGCAATGCGTGACGAGCTTACCCTTCTAGGCGTTAAGCTTCTGTTCAAAATGGGCAAAGATGACGGTGTATTCTGGGCGAATGATTCAGCGTTATTTGCTGAAATGGAATATAATGCGCTTTATAATGAAAAATTCGTCAATGCATTTGAAAGTGGGATTAAGCGCAATGAAGGCCTAACCTTCAATATTCAGGCGCTTTATAACGACCTAAAAACGAATGGCCCAAATCAATATTTTGATGATGTCATGAAGGTTAAGCCAAAAGACCCAGAGCGTATTGATAACAGCATGGCAAAATTTCTTGGCCTAAAACCATAATAAAATTTATGGGCGCGGCGTAAAACTCAGCGCCGCCCCGTTAATGCAATAGCGTAGCCCCGTCGGCTGCGGCCCATCATTAAAAACATGCCCCAAATGCCCACCGCAGCGCGCGCAATGTACTTCTGTGCGTGCATAGCCTAGCTTGTGATCCGTTGATGTGCCAATCGCCCCTTGCGCAGCGGGCTGATAAAATGACGGCCATCCTGTGCCAGATTCATATTTCGTTTCAGATACGAATAATTCATGCCCGCAAGCCGCACACACAAAAACGCCATGGCGTTTTTCTTTAAGCAATGGTGATGTGAACGGACGCTCCGTCCCATGTTTGCGTAGAATTTTATATTGCTGTTTATCTAATTGTTGCTGCCATTCTGCATCTGTTTTACGGACGTCAAACTGGCTTGCATGGCCATCACCTGCATAAGAAACCGTCACTAAACCGAAGCATAAAAAGGCAACTGCAAAAAGGGCGGTAATAATGCGTGGGATGGCGGCCTCCTCATATTCTGTGGTTGTTACGGTTATCTATTCGTATAAAAGGGGCAAAAAAGTTACATATCGGCCAGTTAGCGCTTGAAATTGCGGCAGTGCACTGGCATAAAAGACCTATGAACACTGTCATGCAGCACATTTCAATTATTCGAATTATTAACCCGGCTTCCCTATAAGCGAAGACCGGGCAAACGACCTTGTAAATAAATTCGAACCCCTTCATAAAATTAGAGATTGATTATGAGTACAGAGCAAACGGCGAATAATGCCGAGTTTTACAAAGAAACTGTGTTTCTACCGAAAACAGACTTTCCGATGCGTGCAGGTCTTGCACAAAAAGAACCTGAAATTTTAAAGAAATGGGCAGATGCTGATTTATACGGCCAACTGCGCAAAACATCAAAGGACAAAGAAAAGTTCATTCTGCATGATGGCCCGCCATACGCTAACGGTCATTTGCATATGGGGCACGCCCTCAACAAAGTCTTAAAAGACGTTGTTGTCCGTAGCTGGCAAATGATGGGCTATGATGCACCATATGTCCCAGGTTGGGATTGTCACGGCCTTCCCATTGAATGGAAGGTTGAAGAACAATATCGCGAAGCTGGTAAGAACAAAGATGATGTTGACCCGATTGCCTTCCGTGATGAATGCCGTAAATTTGCCCGCAAATGGGTCGATATTCAAAGTGCGGAATTTGAACGCCTTGGCGTTAACGGTGATTGGGAAAATCCATATCTCACCATGCACACACCTGCCGAAGCACGCATCGTTGATGAAATCCATAAATTCCTGCTTAACGGCAACCTTTATAAGGGGGCAAAGCCGGTTATGTGGTCTGTGGTTGAGAAAACAGCCCTTGCCGAAGCCGAAGTGGAATATAAGGAACATAAATCCATCACCATATGGGTGCGTTTCCCTGTCGTCAGCACAAACCACGCTGCGTTAGAAGGCGCTGATGTTGTGATCTGGACAACAACGCCATGGACAATCCCATCAAACCGCGCTGTTTGTTTCAACGACAATGTTGAATATGGCCTATATGAAGTTAAGGCGGTTAAAGACGATAGCCGCGCCGCAATTGGTGACCGTATCATCCTTGCCACGACTTTGGCTGATGATGTGAAGGCGCAAGCTGGTATTGAAGAATGGGACGCACTAGATCACTTTAAAGGTGAAGTACTAAACGGATCAATCCTTGCGCACCCGCTACGCGGCCAAGGCTATGAATTTGATGTGCCACTACTTGCGGGTGACCACGTCACAGATGATGCTGGTACAGGTTTTGTACACACCGCGCCTAGCCATGGTGCAGACGACTTTGAAGTCGGTCTAAAACACGGCCTTGAAATCACCGATAACGTGACAGATGATGGACACTTCCGTCAACATGTACCGTTATTCGCGGGCGGCGTGATCTATGATCAACAAGGCAAAATGGGCGATGGTAACTTCGCCGTTATTAAGGCGCTTAACGAAGCTGGTCGCCTATTATCCAAGGGCTCAGTGCGTCACGAATATCCACATAGCTGGCGTTCAAAAGCGCCAGTAATTTTCCGCACCACGCCGCAATGGTTTATTGCGATGGACGGTGAAGGAAAAATCCGCGAAAAAGCATTAACCGCGATTAAAGAGACAACATGGCTTCCAAAAGCCGGTGAGAACCGTATCACCGCGATGATCGAACAGCGCCCTGATTGGTGTATTTCGCGTCAACGCGCATGGGGCGTACCTATTGCGATTTTCTTATCCAAAGCGGATGGCGAACCACTGCGCGATGAGGCTGTATGCAAACGCATCTATGACGCTTTCGCTGAACGCGGCGCAGATGCATGGTATACGGATGATCCGCAAAGCTTCCTTGGCACAGATTATAAAGCCGAAGATTACGACCAAGTTTTTGATATTGTCGATGTTTGGTTTGAATCCGGTTCAACCCACGCCTTTGTTTTGGAAGACCGTGAAGAGCTCCGTAGCCCCGCTGATTTATACCTTGAAGGGTCAGACCAGCACCGTGGTTGGTTCCATTCATCACTATTGGAATCTGTCGGGACACGCGGCTGCGCGCCATATAAAACGGTTTTGACACATGGTTTCGTGCTTGATGAAAAAGGCTACAAAATGTCCAAGTCTCTTGGCAATATTGTTGCGCCAGAAGACATCATCAAACAATATGGCGCAGATATTCTTCGCCTATGGGCACTGACATCTGATTACGCCGAAGACGTGCGTATTGGTAATGATGCGATAAAATCAACAACCGATATTTACCGCCGCATTCGTAACACCTTCCGTTTCTTACTTGGGGCACTAGAAGGGTTTGAGGATGATGAGCGCGTTGATTTGAGCGATGCATCACAATTGCCAGAGCTTGAGCAATGGGCACTCCACCGCCTATATGAAATGGATCAAGAAATCCGCACGCATATTCGCGATTATGACTTTGGCAAATTAGCGCATAAACTGCACAATTTCTGTTCAGGTGAACTTTCGGCGCTTTATTTTGATGTGCGTAAAGACCGCCTATATTGCGACCGTCCTGATCAGTTTGAACGCCGCGCATGCCGTACGGTATTGGCCGAAATATTTGAATGCCTAACAAGTTGGCTTGCCCCTATGCTTTGCTTCACATGTGAAGATGTTTGGGCGCACCGCCCAGCCGGCATGTTCAAAGGCGAAGACAGCGTGCATTTGCGTAACTTCAAAGCGCTGCCTTCTGCATGGAAGAATGACGCTCTGGCTGAAAAATGGACAAAGCTGCGCGCGATACGCCGCGTTGTCCTTGGGGCGCTTGAACCGAAACGAGCTGATAAAACCATTGGGTCATCTTTGGAAGCCAACCCGCATATTTACCTTGCAAGCGACCTTTCTAGCGCGGTAGAGGGCGTTGACCTTGCTGAGCTATGCATTACATCACAGGTGCAATTACATGTTGGGGCGGACGCACCGGCGGATGCATTTAAACTGAATGATGTTGCGGGCGTTAGCGTAAGTTTTGCTAAAGCCGAAGGTCAAAAATGTCAACGCTGCTGGAAAATCCTTCCTGACGTTGGTACGGATAAAGACTATCCTGACCTGTCCGCACGTGATGCCGATGCGGTGCGCTGGTATGTTGAACAGAAGCAGAAAGCAGCATAAAGCACACGGACTATGAATTTACCTATAAAGCCGCAAGATCATTCCTGCGGCTTTTCTTTTAGGACACGCCTTAATAGACAAGATCCTTATGTGGGTCGGTATAGTAAGATAGCCCTGCTTTCGGCACAGCGAAATAACCAACAAAGCTGTCATAGCCGCGTAAGATTGCGCCTTCAGGGTTCGTAATTTTGAAACCATAATCATCTTCATCAGAAATTGGGCCGCCATGACCGTCTTGGTGGCTCCAAGTACCATCGCGATGGCGCGTCATAAAATGGCTGTCATCATGGCTTTGCACGAAAGCCGCAATCAAACGATGATCTGCAAAATTATTAAGTTCCGACTTCTCAACGGGAATTAAACCATCCCCTTCAGTGAGCAGCTTATATATACGCTCAACCGTCATATCTTGCTTGGACAAGCTGCGCGGCGATGTTTCGGGGTTATGACTTAACCGCCCTGGAAAACCTTTACCGTGGTCAGTTAGGCCTAAGGCATAACTATAGCAATTGGTTCTCAGGCGCAACTTATAGTCATCCACATATGGCGCTGATGCCTCTTTGAAGTCCTGCGCTGCTGTTACTTTCTTATGTTGTAAAACTGTCATGATTGCTTACTAATCAAATTTATGGCTTAGAACGCCCCCAATTGAACATTATTACGCGCGGCATAATCATTCTTATATTCATTAATCGCATCCGTTGTTCTTTGACCTAGTGACCTTTCATCATGTGCAGAGCCTACAACATGCCCTATGGTTCCAAGCATTGTCCCTAAACCACCAAACACAAGAGCGCCACCTTGCATTGCGTGCATTGCACTATCAACATGAAAGCCACCGCCTGCATATGCTGCGGCACCTAACGCGGCACCCACAGGAAGCGCAACAGCGGCAGACTTAGTAAAACTCGCCCCCACATCTACCAATGCCCCGACAGATTTACTTGTATGCTCAAGAGTTTTCACTACAGCCTTGTCCCAAAGCTGCTCTACCCCCTCAGCAAAAGCATTAAACTTATCTGTCATTGTGTCTGTCGCGTTCATATTACTCTTCCTCATTTATCTGCTCTGTTTTCCTATCTTGTATACAATTATACATAACATTGCATAACTTTGCAAAACAGCATATAAAACCATTTACTTACAGTAAGTTAAGGAAATAAACGTGGCGCGATAAGTACTATAATAGAGGGCTCCGATCATTGGGTCTGTAATAAACGCCCGTTTCAGGCAATTTAAAATATCCGACAAACTCATCATAGAATCCCATATTCGCATTACGGGGGTCGGTAATTATTTTGTCATCACAATCCAGATTGGTTATAGGCAGCCCTGCACCGTCTTGGTAACTCCATGTCCCGTCTTTGTGATATTTTAGAACGTGGCCATTAAAATATTCTTTGATAACCACGGCAATGACCTGTGTTTGCGCGTCCGCCAAATCAGCATGATCAATTTCAATTAACCCGTCATCCGTAAACAGCTTCCGCATATAATCAGCCCGCGCCATATAATTATATAGCCGCCCTTCTGGCTTCGTTAAGTGCCCTGGCACAGCAAAACCTGCCGCATTGATGCCAAGCGCGTAGCTATAACAATTGGTTGTTTTGTAAAGATCAGGCATATCTTTATACGGCGCAACGGCAGCCGCAAAATCTTCGGCACATTGTACTTTTTTGTGGTGGTGTACCATTAAAGCCCCCACCATCTTTTCTTTGGCGCTTGATATTTGATGCCTTCTTCAGGCAGCGCAAAAAAACCAACAAATTCTTTGTATTTTTCATGGTCTGCGCAATGTATATCGGTAATTCGGTCATTATTGTTATCAAAACAGCTTAGCTTTCCGCCACTGCCCGTTTGGTGGCTCCATGTTTCATCTTTATGGTAGCGATAGAAATGGTAATCCTGGTGTGGCGCAATAAAGGCCGCAATAATATTTACAGGGCTATCAGGCGAAATATCCTGTTCAGATATAGGGTTTAGGCCATCTTTAACCAGCTGATCAAAAATAAAACTGCTTGTGATTTTTTTGCCATATTCTGTCGTTGATTTAAGTGTATTAGGCGCTGTCAGATAACCAGGTATCCCATGACCATGCTCTGGTATACCTAATGCATATGTATAACAATTGGTTTTCTCACGTAATTTAGTTGTTGATTCATACGGTACACATGCTTCTGCAAAGTCTTTGGCTAATGAGACTTGCTTTTGTACAACACGGCCTTTTTTTGATTGCTTTTTATCTGCCATATTTATTTACTCCCTAGAACAGATTTTATTACCATAACCGCACTGTTTTTGTCAAAGCATTTAGGCATATAGAACATTGCCATTTAAGAGGGTGCGGCTTATATATAAGGTCGAGCTATACAAAAAAGGATTAAAGCACCATGTCAACCACTCCGCATATAATCACGCACCGCCCACGCCGTAACCGCGTTAATGCATGGACACGTAATCTTGTGCGTGAACATACGCTTAGCACCCATGACCTGGTATGGCCGTTATTTGTGATTGATGGTAAGGGTGAAGAAGAATCTATTCCATCGATGCCGGGGGTATTGCGTGGATCAATTGATAAAACGATTGAGAAAGCTAAACAAGCGCGCGACTTAGGCATTCCGGCGCTTGCCCTATTCCCTGTTATTGATAAAGGCCTTAAAACACCAGATGGTAAAGAAGCCACAAACCCAGACAATCTTATATGCCGCGCAATCGCCGAGATTAAGGCGGCGGTGCCTGATATAGGCTTGATTGCCGATGTCGCGCTCGACCCCTTCACATCACATGGCCATGACGGTTTGGTTGATGACACTGGGTACATTCTTAACGATGAAACTGTCGACATATTGTGTCAGCAGGCTTTGGTACAGGCGCAGGCTGGCGTTGATATCATCGCCCCATCCGACATGATGGATGGCCGTGTTGGCGCCATTCGTGACACATTAGATAGCCACAGTCTAACCCGCACAAGCATTATGGCATATTCCGCGAAATATGCCTCTGCCTTTTATGGACCATTCCGCGATGCCGTACAAAGCGGCGGCTTGCTCAAAGGCGATAAGAAAACCTACCAAATGGATCCAGCTAATAGTGATGAAGCCTTGCGCGAAGTTGCCCTTGATATAGAAGAAGGCGCGGATATGGTGATGGTCAAACCGGGTTTGCCGTATCTGGACATTATCCGCCGCGTGAAAGATGAGTTTTGCGTCCCAACTTTTGCGTATCACGTTAGCGGTGAATATGCGATGGCCAAGGCTGCCGCCGCTAATGGCTGGCTTGATGGTGATGCGATCATCATGGAAATGCTGCTTAGCTTTAAACGCGCTGGCGCGGATGGCATCTTGACCTATGCCGCGTTAGACGTTGCAAAAACGCTCAATAATTAACGGTAAATATCCACCTTATCCGTATATGGGTTAAACTGGATAAGGCGATGATTATTGGTATCAACAATCAATAGCGTGTTACCACTTTGCACAAGAACGTCATTGGGCTCGTGATAACGTAAACCCGCGCTATCTAAGGATAGATCCTCCATCTCCGTAGGTTTACCTGAAATGGTTTGTAAATAGCCGCTTTCAATATCATAGAGGCGAATAATTTGATTATAGCTATCAGCAATAAATAAGCGTTTATTTGCTGTATCAACACCTAAGCCAAGTGGGTGCTGCATACGTGCCGTGTCTTTTGTGCCATCAATCGCACCAAAATCAAAAAGACCCTTGCCAATTAAAGTGGTAATTTTACCGTCCTTATCCATCCTCCTTAGTGAACTCGTTTCGGAATCGAGGAAGTAGAGCACATCACCCAGAACCGAGAGCGCCGATGGCTGTGACAAACTATTTTTAGGAAAATACCCATCATCGATATATTCACGGCCATTGCCTGCAATGGCTTTTATCATCTGCGTTTCTGTATCCAAAGCGAGTAATTGGTGCGTCCCCGCATTGGCGATTATCAATTGCCCATTCCAAAAGGTAATGTCCCAAGGGGACGCTAAATTCACATTGCTTGCAGATTTGACGCGCCCATCAAGGCGTGGCCCACGTTTACCTATACCTGCGATGACGTCTATTGCTTTCGTCCCTAAGTTAATGCGCTTAATCTGGTGATGCGCTGTGTCTGCCACATATAAGTGTTCGCCCTGAACAGCTAAGCCCTGCGGGGAAGAAAAGCCTTCAAAGCTTTCTTGTACGACAAAGTCCTGATCCAGTATCACCACGCGGTCATGCCCAGAATCGCTAAGCGCATAGCGTCCATGCCCTAACGCAAGAACCTTGGACGGATAGCGAAAAATTGAATCATGCTCTGTTTGCAAAGGTGCCTCTACACTGAATGGCACTTTATTCACTGTCCCACCTTTATAGGTGGTAAGTGCGCGTTCTACAGCATTTGCAACATCTTCATAAGGCGCTTCACCAAAGAAACGCCACACAATATCACCATCTGGATTCAACAAAACAAGGCTAGGCCAGCCCTTAACTTCAAACTGCTTCCATATTGTGTAATCCGCATCATTAAATACGGCGTGATTTATACCATAACGCTCTATAGCGCGCTTAATCGGCAACTCTGTACGTTCATTACTAAACTTACCGCTATGTATGCCTATAACACTTATATCCGCGCCATAATCATGGTGAATTTTCTTCACCATTGGCATGGCCTGAATACAGTTAATGCAGCAATACGTCCAAAAATCGAGGAGATAAAATCTATTTTCTAAGCTCTGCGCAGATGGCTGCTCATTCAGGTTTATCCAATGATCCGCATGTTCGACAAAATAATCATCAAGCCATGCTGCGCGCGTGGGCAATGATGTAAAGCATATCAACACACTCAATAATAACGTTACGACGCGTGCATGGTTAAACATGGAACTCTCCTCTATATGATATGAGGGTATATTCGTTGGCTATGTGTGTTTAGTTACGCAGTTTTAGGATATTCGTCCAATTGCTGAACATCGGTAATCTCTTCTAGGCCACCTACAGGTTTAGCCATCTCCTTAGGCTGGCAGAAGATATTTTTGCTTATAAAGTTACCTATAGAGTTTTCTTTTATACCACGTGCGTTATTCGGATTAAACAAATAAGGCCAATGAATCCAAACGCGATAATCCATATCCAATATATATTGCACAAGGTCTTTTTCTTTATCTTTACGGTCGTTTTCAACGTATAGGTAAGGGCGGCTGGTCTGTATAATATTTTCAGCGCCTTTCAAAGCATCTAATTCCATCCCCTCAACATCAATTTTAATTAACCGTATTTGTGCATGCCCACAAATATCATCTAGCTTATGCATAAATATTTTCTGCATTGCTGTTTCATTTTTAATCTTATCAATTGAAATGCCGCCAAAATTATTGCGTTTGCGCATATTTAGATTATTTACATGCATTGCACCCGTTTCACTACCAACGGCGATTTGATAAGCAAAAACATTCTCCAAATCATTAAGAGCCATATTGGCACAAAGGTTTTGAAACACAGCATTTTGCATTTCAAAAGCCCATACTGCACCTTCAGGACCAATCTCTTTCGCAAACGCCAATGTATGGACACCTATATTTGCGCCGACATCCATAACATTATCGCCGCGGCGTATTAACTGTTTCAAAAATGTCCATTCAGTGAACATCGCTTCGCCATATTCTTTAAGGGCCGCGCCGATATAAACATCACGCGGGTTTACAAGCATACGGCCATGCACCGTATCAACAAGTTCGTAAAGAGGATCATCTGTCATTTTGGATATTCATCTTAGTTAGCCTTTCAAAAAGGATAACACGATTGCATGCTTTGATGCATAAAAAAACGCGCGAAGAGTACTTCGCGCGTTTTTCAAATCTTATGTGACGCTCAAGCTTAGCTTGCTGCTGCCTGTGGCTCTGAACCGCTATCATCAGAATCTGATGCATCATTAGCGGCTGAATCGCCTTGCTCAAGCGCTGCAGCTTGTTGCTGCGCGGCGATTGCCACCAAGTCACGTGAATGCGCAACGCGGCGAACGTCATTAACGTAAGAGCCTGTACCCGCAGGGATAAGACGACCAACGATAACGTTTTCTTTAAGGCCACGAAGTGAGTCCACTTTACCTTGCGTTGCTGCTTCTGTAAGTACGCGTGTTGTCTCTTGGAACGATGCCGCAGAGATGAACGAGCGTGTTTGAAGCGACGCTTTAGTAATACCTTGAAGAACTGGCTTACCTTCCGCAGGAAGCTTGCCTTCTTCAATATGTTTCTGGTTAACAGCTTCGTATTCTTCGCGGTCAACATGTTCACCAACCAAGAAGGTTGTGTCACCTGGTGCGTGAATTTCAACTTTCTGCAACATCTGGCGAACAATCACTTCGATGTGCTTATCGTTGATTTTAACACCTTGTAGGCGGTAAACGTCTTGAATTTCGTTCACAAGGTACGCTGCAAGTGCTTCAACACCAAGAACGTCAAGAATATCGTGCGGTACAAGCGCACCATCTAGAAGTGGGTCACCAACGCGCACGAAGTCACCTTCGTGAACAGCCAAGTGACGGCCTTTCGGGATAAGATATTCGCGAGATTCTTGCTCTTTATCAAGTGGGTTCACGATGATACGGCGCTTAGACTTATAGTCCTTACCGAACTCAACAGTACCTTCTATTTCAGAGATAACAGCGAAGTCTTTTGGACGACGTGCTTCGAACAATTCAGCAACACGTGGTAGACCACCTGTAATGTCGCGTGTTTTTGATGTTTCGCGTGGAATACGTGCGACAATATCACCCGCTTTAACTTCCGCGCCGTTTTCAACGTTCAAAATCGCATCCGTAGACATGTAGTAATTCGCTGGTAGACCGTTTGGAAGTTCAATCACTTCACCTTTTGGCCCAACCAAAGAGATACGAGGCTTCAAATCACCGCCTTTAGGCTGTGAACGCCAGTCAATCACTTTCTTAGACGAGATACCTGTTGCTTCGTCAGTATCATCAACAACAGATACACCTTCAACAAGGTCAAAATATGTTGCGACACCGTCTTTCTCAGTAATAATTGGCACTGTGAATGGGTCCCACTCAGCGATTTTATCGCCCGGCTTGATTTTCGCGCCATTGGCAACTAGGCAGCGTGCACCATAAGGAACGCGGTGAACAACTTTCTCTTTACCCTTTTTGTCAAGTAAAGCGACTTCCATGTTACGGCCCATAACAATGTTTACGCCGTCAGAGTTCGTCACCATGTTTTCATGACGGATCTCGATTGTCGCTTCCATTGTAGCTTCGTAAGATGATTTTTCAGCACCCTTCTGCGCCGCACCACCAATGTGGAATGTACGCATAGTAAGCTGTGTACCTGGTTCACCAATTGACTGTGCAGCCATAACACCAACTGCTTCGCCCATGTTAACTTCTGTACCACGTGCAAGGTCACGACCATAACATGTCGCACAAACACCATCACGTGTTTCACAAGTAAGTGCAGAACGAACGAGAAGTTCATCAATACCTGCTGTTTCGATTTCTTCAGACTTCACTTCGTCAATGATCACGCCAGCTTTAATGATTAACTCACCATTTAGTGGGTTAAGAACATCATGTACAGCCGTACGACCAAGGATACGTTCAGCCAAAGATACAACAACGTCAGCGCCGTTCATTACTGCGCGCATTGAAATACCTTCTTCTGTACCACAGTCTTTTTCAACGATAACGGCATCCTGTGCAACGTCAACCAAACGACGTGTCAGGTAACCCGAGTTCGCTGTCTTCAACGCTGTATCAGCAAGACCTTTACGTGCACCGTGTGTCGAGTTGAAATACTCAAGAACGGTTAGGCCTTCTTTAAAGTTAGAAATAATTGGGTTTTCAATGATTTCACCAGATGGTTTCGCCATCAAACCACGCATACCTGCTAGCTGACGGATCTGCGCAGCAGAACCACGCGCACCTGAGTGTGCCATCATGTATACTGAGTTCAGATTGCTTGATAGATCAGAAATTTCTTTCATCATCGCATCCGCAACTTCATCAGTACAGCTTGACCAAATATCGACAACCTTGTTGTATTTCTCACCTTTCGTGATCAAACCATCAAGATATTGCTGTTCGTATTCAGTAACTTTCGCTTTCGCATCATCGACCAGAGCTTGTTTCGCCGCAGGGATAACCATGTCATCCTTACCGAAGGAAATACCTGATGTACAAGCGTGTTTGAAGCCGAGTTTCATTAGGCGGTCACAGAATATAACCGTTTCTTTCTGACCACAGTGACGGTAAACAAGATCGATCAAGTTCGTAAGTTCTTTTTTCGTCAATGTCTGGTTCACAGTATCAAATGGAACATTGATATTGCGTGGCAGAAGTTCAGAAACGATCAAACGACCTGGTGTAGATTCAACGATGCGGTATGTTTTCTTACCTTCTTCGTCGATGTCTTGGTAACGACATTTTACTTTCGCGTGCAATGACACAACGCCTGCGTTCAATGCGTGGCTAATTTCACCAACGCCGCGGAAGATCATGCCTTCGCCTTTTTGATCATCCAGACCAAGTGTGAGCCAGTAAAGACCCAAAACGATATCCTGTGATGGCACAATAATCGGCTTACCATTCGCAGGTGACAAGATGTTGTTTGTAGACATCATCAAGCAACGTGCTTCAAGCTGTGCTTCAATAGAAAGCGGTACGTGAACAGCCATTTGGTCACCATCGAAGTCAGCGTTAAAGGCTGTACATACAAGTGGGTGAAGCTGAATCGCCTTACCTTCAATCAATGTTGGTTCAAACGCCTGAATACCAAGACGGTACAATGTTGGCGCACGGTTAAGCATTACAGGGTGTTCGCGGATAACTTCTTCCAAGATATCCCAAACTTCTGGACGTTCTTTTTCAACCATCTTCTTCGCAGCTTTAATGGTTGATGCCATGCCGTACAGTTCTAACTTGTGGTAAATGAACGGATTGAACAGCTCAAGCGCCATTTTCTTCGGTAGACCACATTGGTGCAATTTCAGTTCCGGACCAACAACGATAACCGAACGACCAGAATAGTCGACACGTTTACCAAGAAGGTTTTGACGGAAACGACCTTGCTTACCTTTAAGCATGTCTGAAAGTGATTTCAATGGACGCTTATTCGCGCCTGTGATCACGCGGCCACGGCGACCGTTATCGAATAGTGCGTCAACAGATTCCTGAAGCATACGCTTTTCGTTACGGACGATAATGTCTGGTGCGCGCAGTTCGATCAAGCGACGTAGACGGTTGTTACGGTTGATTACACGGCGGTATAGATCGTTCAAATCAGATGTCGCAAAACGACCGCCATCAAGTGGAACAAGTGGACGAAGTTCAGGTGGAAGAACTGGAAGGTTATCCAAGATCATCCATTCTGGACGTGTACCTGATTCAAGGAACGCATCAAGAAGCTTCATACGCTTCACAAGCTTCTTACGCTTTGCTTCTGAATTTGTTTCGCGTAGGTCTTCTTCCGTCTTTTCACGCTCTAGGTCTAGGTCCATAGCAGAAAGAATTTCTTTCAATGCTTCTGCACCAATACCTGCGCGGAAGTTTTCTTCACCATACTCGTCTTCCGCATCCATGAACTCTTCTTCAGAAAGAAGTTGGAAACGCTTCAATGGAGTCATACCTGGCTCGATAACTACGTAGTTTTCGAAGTAAAGTACGCGCTCAAGCTCTTTCAATGTCATGTCGATCATCAGACCGATACGTGATGGCAATGATTTCAAGAACCAGATATGTGCAACTGGCGCAGCAAGGTCAATATGCCCCATGCGGTCACGACGCACTTTTGTCAATGTAACTTCAACGCCACATTTTTCACAGATAATACCTTTGTATTTCATGCGCTTATATTTGCCACAAAGACATTCGTAATCTTTGATTGGGCCGAAAATACGCGCACAGAACAAGCCGTCTTTTTCAGGCTTAAATGTACGGTAGTTAATGGTCTCAGGCTTCTTCACTTCACCATATGACCAAGACATGATCTGTTCTGGTGATGCAATTGTAATGCGCAAGCTGTCAAAGCTTTGTGGGCCTGTTGGCTGACCGAAAAGGTTCATTAGTTCATTCATTTGACTTCTACCTTATAGCTTTAGATCTTTTGATCTGACTTAAAATTAAATTCCTACGATAAAGCGGTGCCGCATTTCACGGCACCGTTTTTGATGCTTACTCTTCGCTAGATGAGCTTTGTTTCATATCGACATTCAAACCAAGCGCACGCAATTCTTTCACAAGAACGTTGAACGATTCTGGAATACCAATTTCAAAGCTGTCTTCACCGCGAACAATGCTTTCATAGACTTTCGAACGGCCGGCAACGTCATCCGACTTAACTGTCAGCATTTCCTGCAAGGTATATGCTGCACCATAAGCCTGAAGTGCCCACACTTCCATCTCACCGAAACGCTGACCACCGAACTGGGCCTTACCACCAAGTGGCTGCTGCGTAACAAGAGAGTATGGACCGATTGAACGAGCGTGGATCTTATCATCAACCAAGTGGTGAAGTTTGAGCATATACATGTAACCAACTGTTACTTTACGATCAAATTTTTCACCTGTACGGCCGTCATAAAGATCTGTCTGACCAGAATTGTCAACACCTGCTTTTTCAAGAAGGTCTGTAATATCTGCTTCAGATGCACCATCAAACACAGGCGTCGCCATTGGTACACCACGGTCTAGGTTCTTCGCCATTTCAACGACTTCAAGGTCATCAAGCTGTTCAACTTTATTGTTGTATTCAAGATCGCCATAAACGACCTTCAGCTTGTCTTTCAACGCACCGACTTCATCTTTCTTCGGCTCCTTGACATTTTCGAAGTTTTTGATGATTTCGTTAATCTGCCAGCCCATATTCGCTGAAGCCCAACCAAGGTGGGTTTCAAGAATCTGACCAACGTTCATACGTGATGGAACGCCGAGCGGGTTAAGCACGATATCAACCGGTGTACCGTCTTCCATGTATGGCATGTCTTCAACAGGACAAATACGTGATACAACCCCTTTGTTACCGTGACGACCAGCCATTTTATCACCAGGCTGCATTTTACGCTTAATCGCAACGAAGACTTTAACCATCTTCATAACGCCTGGAAGAAGTTCATCACCACGCTGAAGTTTTTCAACTTTGTTTTCGAAACGTGTTTTCAGGTCATTAACCGCGTCATCGAATGTTTTACCGATCGCTTCGATTTCAGCCATTACAGTTTCGTCTTCAATCGCGATTTGACGCCATAGGCCACGCTTTTCAACGTCATCAAGGTCAGAAGCGTTAATTTGCGCGCCCTTCTTGATGCTTACGCCTTTTGGTACAGACGCAACTGTTTGACCAACAAGAAGTTCGTGTAGACGGCCATAGTAACCTTCTTCAAGGATCTTACGTTCGTCATCACGGTCTTTTGCAAGACGTTCGATTTCTTCTTTCTCGATAGAAAGCGCACGGCCATCTTTGTCAACGCCGCGACGGTTAAATACGCGCACCTCAACGATTGTACCTGTTGTGCCCGGTGGAAGGCGTAGAGACGAGTCTTTAACGTCTGCCGCTTTTTCACCGAAGATCGCACGAAGAAGTTTTTCTTCTGGTGTCATTGGGCTTTCGCCTTTTGGCGTAACCTTACCGACAAGAATATCACCAGGTGATACTTCCGCACCGATGTGAACGATACCCGCTTCATCCAAGTGACGAAGGGCTTCTTCACCAACGTTTGGAATATCACGTGTAATTTCTTCTTGGCCAAGCTTCGTATCACGCGCCATTACTTCAAATTCTTCGATGTGGATCGATGTGAAGACATCGTCACGAACGATTTTTTCAGAAATAAGGATCGAATCCTCGAAGTTGTAACCATTCCATGGCATGAAGGCCACCATGATGTTACGACCAAGCGCCAACTCACCAAGCTGTGTTGAAGGACCATCCGCGATAATATCGCCAGCTTTCAATTTGTCGCCAACGCGAACGATTGGGCGCTGGTTCACACATGTGTTTTGGTTAGAGCGTTGGAACTTCATCAATTTATAGATGTCAACGACTGGCTCATCCGCACGAAGCTGTTCAGTTGCACGAACAACGATACGGTTACCGTCAACCTGAATAACCTCACCTGCACGACGTGCAGAGATTGCCGCGCCAGAGTCACGTGCCACAACGCGTTCCATGCCTGTACCAACGAAAGGCGCATCAACACGCAATAGTGGAACAGCCTGACGCATCATGTTCGAGCCCATCAATGCACGGTTCGCATCGTCATTTTCCAAGAATGGAATAAGCGATGACGCCACAGAGATAACCTGCTTTGGTGATACGTCGATAAAGTCAATGTTTTCAGGCGGTGACATCAAGTTTTCACCTGCTTCACGACACTGAACAAGTTCGTTAGAGAACGCACCTGCTTCAGTCAACTCCGCATTGGCCTGCGCAATTGTGTATCGCGCTTCTTCCATTGCAGACATGTAAATCACTTCATCAGAAACTTTGCCATCTACAACGCGGCGGTATGGGCTTTCAATGAAGCCATACTGGTTAACGCGTGCGAATGTCGCCAAAGAGTTAATCAAACCAATGTTTGGACCTTCAGGCGTTTCAATCGGACAAATACGACCATAATGTGTTGGGTGAACGTCTCGAACTTCGAAGCCCGCACGCTCACGTGTCAAACCACCTGGGCCAAGCGCCGATAGACGACGTTTGTGTGTGATTTCTGAAAGTGGGTTTGTTTGGTCCATGAACTGTGAAAGCTGAGATGAACCAAAGAATTCACGCACAGATGCCTGAACTGGCTTAGAGTTAATCAAGTCATGTGGCATATAAGTGTCGATATCAACAGATGACATACGCTCACGAATTGCACGTTCCATACGTAGAAGACCGATACGAACTTGGTTTTCCATCAATTCACCAACGGAACGAACACGACGGTTACCTAGGTTATCAATATCGTCAACTTCACCAACGCCGTCCTTAAGACCAACAAGGTATTTAACAATTTTAAGAATGTCTGTTTTGTCCAATACGCGGAATTCGTCGTCTTGGTCAATATCCAAACGTGCGTTCATTTTCACGCGACCAACCGCTGACAAGTCATAACGCTCTGGGTCGAAGAACAACGAATCAAACAATGCTTCTGCTGATTCAACTGTTGGTGGTTCACCCGGACGCATCACGCGGTAAATATCAATCAACGCCTCTTCACGTGTATCACATTTATCAGCAAGTAATGTATTGCGGATATATGCGCCTGTGTTGACGTGGTCAATCGCAAGAATTGGAAGTTCTTTGATGCCTTCATCGTGGAAGCGCGCGATATCATCTTCGCTTAGCTCATGACCTGCCTCAAAAACAACCGCGCCTGTTGTGTCTTCAATAACGTCTTTCGCAAGGTATGTGCCGACAAGAGAGCTATCTTCAACCAAATAAGCTTCAAGGCCGTCTTCAACCAATTTCTTAGCTTTACGCGGCGTAATTTTTTGACCCGCTTCAATTAAGACGTCACCTGTTTTTGCATCAACTAGGTCGAATGGCAATTTCGCGCCGCGCATACGGTCTGCATCAAACGGAATAGACCAGCCGCCTTTAACCGCTTTGTAGCTGTTCACATCATAGAATGTAGAAAGAATTTCTTCATTCGTCATGCCCTGAACCATCAACGGATCAACAGGCTCATCATTTGCAAGACATTCAGCACGGTATTTCGCAGTCGCCTCACTATCTAGCGCGCGAAGGAATGTTGTAACTGGCAGCTTACGACGACGGTCGATACGAACATTCACGATGTCTTTCGCATCAAATTCAAAGTCCAACCATGAACCACGGTAAGGAATAACGCGCGCAGCAAATAAATATTTACCAGATGCGTGTGTTTTACCACCATCGTGATCGAAGAACACACCCGGTGAACGGTGCATTTGCGATACGATAACACGGTGCGTACCGTTAACAATGAATGTACCATTGTCAGTCATCAATGGCATATCAACCATGTAAACGTCTTGTTCTTTAATATCACGAATAGAACGCAGACCTGTTTCTTCATCAACATCAAAGACAGACAAACGCAATGTCACACGCAAAGGCGCAGAATATGTCATATCGCGTTGGTTACATTCGTCAGTATCGTATTTCGGGGCTTCTAGCTCATATTTCACGAAATCGATTTCAGCGCGGTTCGAGAAGTCTTTAATTGGGAACACACTCGCCAATACTTCTTGCAAACCTTGCATTTTGCGGTCATCAGATTGAATATCACTCTGTAAGAACAATTCATAAGAATCACGCTGAACGTCAATCAAGTTTGGCATTTCCACGACTTCTTGGATATTGCCAAAGAAACGACGTACACGCTTCTTCTCAGCAAAGCTTACTTCATTCGCGATTTCGGATTTTTTTGCTGTTTTCGCCATAGTTTTTTTCACCTTATTTTCGAATTTGTGGCATATCTGAGCGCCAGACACACGACAACACAAAAACATGCATAAACCTTCACTCACCCCTTATAAAGAGGTCGGTTAATGCATGATCTAAACTTCTTTTATTTCCCAAACACAGGGTTTTTCAACATTTGACGCCTTCTTGTCGGATCAATAAATGTTCGCCCTGTATGCAACAGTCGTGCCAGATTGTCAAGCGCGATTCGTGATTTTCTGAAAATTTTTGTTGACTCGCAATTTTATCCACAGCTTTTGAATCGTTTTGCAGTATGCGGAGATTTTTTCCTGTGCATAACGCTATTACGGCGCCCGATAAAATTCAATCGCTTTAGCGAGCGCCGAGTCATGCGGCGCAATTTTCAAATCAATAAACGGATAAATACCCCTATGTTCTGGGTTACCTAGCTGAATAAGTGGTTTGGTCGTTGTGATCGTGATGACATCATGCGCCTTAACTGATTTACCAGCAAAACGAAAATCCGTACTCAAGCCCGAAGCAGACATATCCAACACCACAGGCGCCTCCTCACCAAACTGAATGGTTACCGCGCCACGATGATTAATTGGGAAGAACATACCTGCGCGCAGGGTCGTTAACACACCGCTTTCAGGGACTGCAACAAAATATGAATATTCCCCCTCTTTCGCCGCGTCCAAGGCTGGGCGCACATCTAAATTATGTTGCGTAATTTGTGTTGGTTGCACATCTTGATTATAGCGCGTCCAAAGCAACATATTCGACAGCACGTCTGCCGCAGCTTGTGGGCGAATTACACCCGCGCCGCAACGGTCATTCATCAGCAAGCCTCCCGCCGACGTATAAATCGGCACATCGCGGCCTGTACGCTGGTCACGCACATCATCATTCTGTGCCGACAACATCAGCGCCATCAATACATCATCATGCACCACGCCTTCTGGCATAGCGGCGCTACGCCCGAAGATGTCAAGTAAGCGCCACTCTACGGCCGCGGCAGCTGGGGCAGAAAAAGACGTCCCATACAGCTGGACATCATTACGCTTAGGCATTACCGCACAGAAGGCCGGACGCTCTTCGCTAAAGTCATGCACAAGATAACCGCGCCCCTTTTTCGTCACCGCACCAACACGCACAATATTTTCACCCTGACGAGAAATATCACTATCCTGCATACAAAACGATTTACCATCGACGGAAATACATGATTCATCACGGTCATTCCCCGCGCTATTATAATGCACATATTCAGTGTCCGCATCCAACTTACGCAAATATTGCGGATACGCGTAAGCCCCGCTTTGATAGTAAGCTTCATACGTCATACCCGCAGATGGCACCAAGCCAATACTCTCACTCAATACCACAGGATTATAGCGCGCATATTCCAAGACCGACGTCACATCAACAGATCCACCGCCGCCAACGCGCATACGCGCGGAAATTAGATTATCATCCTTATCACCATAATCAGGGTCAATTCGACGCATCACGCCATAAGATACATAACTCGTATTATAAATATGACCAAGATGCTTGGATTTTTTATCATTTTCGCGCGCCTCGGTCACACGTTCCGTCACAAATAATGTTGGATCAAACGCATTATCACCAACGAACGCCGCATCATAAGTGATTTTACCATATTCGCGGAAGTCCCGACTGCGATATGATCCTGTCGGCACATCAATAAATGGCGCATCATTTTCATCCATATAGCTGTACAAATGACTATAGGACCACATCAAATCTGCCGCAGCATCCTGACCGTCCCATATATCTGCAACATGTTGAATAATTTTATGCGATACAGTGCGATTCACAAAATCAGAAAATGTCAAATCATCCTGCTGACGGATTGTGTGACCGACTTTATGCAGATTAATATCAGCATTATCCAAATCATCAATCAATGCCAAAACAGCCCTTTTATCCTCCTCAAAATCAGCCTCTTCAAAGAGCGCATATTGTAGCGCATCATCTTGATGAAGAAAGGACAGGTTCGCACTATATTGACGGTAAATATTTTTGGTGAACTCAAAGCTCTTTATACCATTGCGCGTAAGAATAAGCTGCCCCGCCGTTTTGCCAGCACCATCACGCGCATGAATATTGGCACCATATTGCAGAGCAATGCGCATACCGCGCTCATCCCCCTCAGCCGCCGCATGCAATAGCGCACGATCCCGCATGGATCGTAATTCAGCCTGTGAGAAATCCCCACTGTAATTTAAAGTTGCTGCATATAACTCAACATTCTGGGCACTCCCCTGCATGACAAGACGCAAATATTCATCGCTATGCGCCTGCACTTCCAAGCGGTGCTGCTCTTGAAGATAATCCACCGTATAATCAACCGCCTCATATGTTGCGCCCGCAGCCGCCAACATAAAAACGCCAACTATGGAGTATTTCTTGAACCTCCCCTGATGTTGCGCGCCATGCTTTTTCGCATTTTTTTCGCGCAAATTAGCCTCCCTAGACTAGTTTAGACTGGGATCATATAACGAAGCATTCCCCATGTCAATACTTTACATATGGCCCAAAATTAATCACAAAAAAAAGCCCCGCAAATTTGCAGGGCTTTTCGAATTTTTTTGAAATGCTGTTTCAAACGTAAGTAAATTACTTAAGTTCAACAGTTGCACCAGCTTCTTCAAGAGTCTTCTTAAGAGCTTCAGCTTCAGCTTTTTCAACGCCTTCTTTAACAGCTTTACCGCCAGCTTCAACAAGGTCTTTTGCTTCTTTAAGACCTAGGCCAGTGATGCCACGTACTTCTTTAATTACGTTGATTTTCTTGTCGCCAGCAGCAACTAGAATTACGTCGAATTCTGTTTGCTCTTCGCCAGCAGCAGCAGCACCTGGTGCAGCAGCAGCAACTGCTACTGGAGCAGCGGCGCTAACGCCCCATTTTTCTTCAAGAAGCTTCGCAAGATCTGCAGCTTCCATTACAGTAAGAGCTGATAGTTCTTCAGCAATTTTTTCTAGATCAGCAGCCATAATATTTCTCCTTTTTGACCAATATATTTCTAGTTATAGGTAGTAAACCGATTAAGAGTCCTTGGCAGCATATGCGCCAACAACACGAGCAAGTTGACCCGCTGGAGCCGATACAACGCCTGCAATTTTTGTTGCAGGTGCTTGAATAAGACCAACGATCTTCCCGCGCAATTCGTCGAGCGAAGGCATCTTAGACAGAGCCTTAACCCCATTTGCATCCAGCACGTTAACGCCGAGTGCACCGCCAAGAACAACAAGCTTTTCGTTCTTCTCAGCAAATTCCTGAACTACTTTAGCTGTCGCAACTGGGTCGTTTGAGTACGCCATACATGTTGGGCCAGCGAATAGATCAGAAATACCTTCAAATTGCGAACCCGCAACAGCGCGCTTCGCAAGTGAATTCTTTGTTACTTTAATGGTCACACCTTGCGCACGGCTGTTGCGACGAAGCTCAGTCATTTGAGCAACAGTCAAGCCTGCGTAATGTGCGATCACAATACCTTCAGTTGGCGCTTCGCCTTCTGAAGAGAAAATACCTTGTAGGTTTTCAAGCTCTTGAGCTTTTTGTGCGCGATCCATAATCATTCTCCGCGTTAAAACATAAAAAAAGGATACCGACGTCACCCGTCAATACCCATCCAAATTTTCCCGTATACAGGGCAAATTTACCCCATATGGTAAACCAAACATAAAATCTCGATTTACCTATCTATGCAGGACTTATGCGTACTCATTTGTGGTGCGCACCTGCAGTCTTGGACAGGACGGCGCAATTAATAATCAAATATGCGGCGCCCGTCAAGTGTTTTTGTTCATTTTTTTATTTGGCACCCACGATGCCCGCATCAAACAACTCACGCCACTTGGCAAATACCGCATCTTCTGCGGCAATGGACTCAATAATTTTCACGGCGCTTTGCGTGTTTTTATTCAAACGATACCAGCCACGGCGGTTTTCTTCGTCAGCCATATCCGCCGCCGACACATCAACGCACACATCATAGCCAACCACATCCGAAAACAGTTCAGGGCATAGCGCCCAAATCAATATATTCGGGTCATGAATCGTAGGACCATCTGCGCCAAACTTTTCACGATCCAACGTTTCAACAAAACTGGTCATCTGCACGAACTTTTCAGGAAACTCGGCTTTACGCTGCGCATTTAATGGCATCATATGCGCAACGTCTAGCGGGATAACCTCACTGGGAATACCGCTTTCAAACACCACATTCAATGATGCAGGATCCTGAAAGGCATTAAACTCCGCCCAATACGTAATATTCCCAACGCGCCCCTTAGGGTTCGGTACTGGCCCTGGCTGCACCGCGCCACTCATTAATATTAGGCGCTCAACCTTTTCTTTGATCAATTCAGGGTAAGCATCAATCAAATGCGCAATATTCGTTGCAGGGCCAGATGACAGAATCGTCATTTTCCCATCGAGATTTTTCAATGCCTCTGCCAAACCATCATGCGCCCCCGGCGCCAAAGGCTGCACAGGCATATTGCTTGTGTCTTCCAACAGATGAACACCGCAGAATCCTTCTTCGCCATAGGCATCATCACCGAACACAGCCGAACCATCATATGGTTTACCAACACCCTTATATAAGGGCAAATCATTTACCCCCAAATAGGTCAGCAACATACGCGCATTATTAGTGGCGTTTTCTACATCGGTATTGCCGAACACGGTTGACAGGCCGTGCAATTTTATACGCGGGTCAAGACGCGCTGCGCCAACGGCCATGACAATCAACCACGCATCATCACCGCCCATATCCGCATCTATCCAGATGTTGATTTGTTCTTTATTTTCTGATGACTTCATAGTATGCGTACCTTTATGTTGATTGATCCCGCAGATGCACCGTTAGAGAAAATCACAGACCGCCTTTATATAAAGCGCGATGATCTGCTTGATCCGCTAATTGGCGGGAATAAGTTTCGTAAACTCAAATATAATATTCTGCACGCAAAAGACCAGAAAAAAAACACATTGCTGACTTTTGGCGGCGCATATTCTAACCATATCCTCGCCACCGCTAAAGCAGGCGCGCTTGAAAATATGAACACAATAGGCATCATACGCGGCGCAGCGGAACACGGCCTAAGCCCCGTACTTACCAAAGCACAAGCGCTTGGCATGTCCTTACAGTTCATATCACGCGAAGATTACAAACTGCGCCATAACGCAGATTATCTTACAGCGCTTCAAAACGCACATCCCAACGCCCATATCATCCCCGAAGGCGGTACAAACGCCCTTGCACTGTGCGGCGTTTCCGAAATTCGTACGGAGCTGCCTGATGATATAGATTTCATTGCGACCGCCTGCGGCAGCGGCGGCACACTCGCAGGATTAATCACCGCTTATGCCGACAGAGAAGATATAGAAATTTGCGGCTTTTCCATCTTAAAAGGGGAAGATCAGTTAACAAGCACTGTCACCGCACTGTTAAAAACCAATGGCATAACCCCACGCTGCACATGGCATATCAACACCGCCCACCATTTCGGCGGCTACGCCAAAGCGCCGAGCGAGCTTGTTGAATACATTAAATCATTCAAAGAACAGCACGGCATTGACCTTGACTATGTCTATACTGGCAAAATGATGCATGGGATAACAAACTTACTTCAAAACCGCACAGACATTCAGAAAGCCGTAGCCATACATACAGGCGGGCTATATACTGCACACATACGCCATTTAGAAACAGCCTAAACATCCAAACACAGAAAGCCCACGTCATGAGAATTTTGTTATGCTTATTTATACTGTTGACGACTGGCTGCGCAAAAGCCGATGTTAAAAATATTTTCGATGAGTATATGTGGGAAAAGCGTATCGTCGTTATGTTTGCACCCAAAACAGACAATGGCGAACGCCTTGAACAGATCGCTATTTTAGATGATCTAAAATCCGGATTATCGGATCGCGATATTATCGTGTGGGATATTGTACATTTAGAACATGTAAAAATTGACGGTATAGGCCAACCTCAACTATGGACACCGCCACTATATGATGCATTTAAAGCCCCAGAGAATACGTTTACATTTATCCTTATAGGCAAAGATGGCGAAGAAAAACTTCGGAAGAACACGCCTGTATCTGAAGCTGAACTCTTTGGCCTTATAGACGCCATGCCCATGCGCCAAAGAGAAATGCAGCAATAAAGAAAAACGGGCCACTATAAACAGCCCGTTCCATTTTCAATCATAACAAAACCGACCTTTAAGGCTGCGGATTTTGACCGCTGATTTTCTTCTTCAATTTGTCGTTCTCTTCGCTATATACGCGCGTCCCCATATCGCCCAAGGCATTGGCGCGGATGGCGTAAGGGAAGTTGTTTTGCCCTGTGCGCGTGACCAAGTCAGCCAAAGGCGCAACGATTGTATCAGGGCGGGCGCTGCCGAACCATGGGTTCGCGTAGCGCGGTTTAAGGCGCGTTGCCATATCATCAGGCATGCGGACGCGGTGCGGCGCCGCGCGGTAAAGGCCGTTTGAGAAAATTTCTAACTGTAGGCCACCATTGCTGATCCACTCACCTTGCTGTGTGTCCAGCTCATGCCAGACACCCTGTTTATCAAGAACATCAAGGCCGTTTTCTGCGCGCAGCAATGTCAGAAGGCCCTTATCTTGATGGGTATCAATTCGCATCACGCCCTTTTTCGGGTTTTGACATGGTGGGTAATATAAATCACGCTGCGCATGCTTACCGCCAGAAACATATTGCGCAATGCTATCCGCCGGCACATCCAAATAAAGCGCAACAGCTTCTAAAACGCGCTTCGCAACATTTTCACGCACTTCCATCAAATCAAGAATAGAATCAGAATAGCCCGGCACATAATCATCAATATGTTTGCCTGTATCTTTGTTCACCAACACGTTACGGGATACTTCGTTAAAGGCGCGGCCTAAGCCTTGTTCCAACATAAAGTAAGTTTTCTCATCAGGGACAGAGCCTTTTTTACGGCGCTTGGCAACGGTCTTTAGCCCCTTATAACCCATTTGCTCGGCGTCAGAAACAAAGCCTTTTTTAATCTCTTCTGACAGCGCATGAAACTTTTTTGCTTTTTCAAAATGCGCCTCTTCCAAAGCTTTGACTTCAGGCGTTAATGCCCAGCGGCAGAATCCATTATCGCTCGTCAGTGGGCCAAATTGGTTTTTTGCAAAGTCCGCGAATGCTGCAGCATCCGTAGAAAACAATTGTGCCATGTCAAATACGGGCACATAATCAATCGCGCGTTTCCCTGTGTTCTTGCTCATATCTTCCCCCATGAAAGGTTTTTAAATTCTTATGTTTATTTTTTGAATTATGGTTATAGCTAGCGTCATTTTCCAAAATATGCAAGGGGAATCCATAGCGGCCTGATAAAAAAATGATGATGAATAGAAAAAAAGCTGGAAAAAGCCGCCGTAATGAATTATTACTTTATTCTATATTTCCCATGATCGACAGAATTCAAATAATTGACCGCGCGTCAAAACACGAATTCTACCTAAAAATCATCGGAATTTAAGACAAAGAGACTCATATATAAGGAAGTATAAAATGGCTGGCTTTAACCCCGCTGAATATATTCGTCAGGTCCGCAGTGAAGCACGTAAAATTACGTGGCCGACACGCAAAGAAACCACATCCAGCACGATTGCTGTATTTATTATGGTTGCAATTGCTTCAGTATTTTTGTTTTTAGCCGATTTTATCATGGCTAATGCCGTTCAGTTTATTCTGAGCCTCGGCGCATAAATTAAGTTTAAACTCGTCAGTGTAAGATAAAAAGGATCACTATTATGGCTGCACGTTGGTATGTTGTTCACGTTTATTCCGGTTTTGAAAACCGCGTTAAAGAAACTGTTATGGAGAAAGCTGAAAAGCAAGGCTTGTCTGGCGCAATTCATGACATTCTTGTTCCGATGGAAGAAGTCGTCGAAATTAAACGCGGTCAGCGCGTTAATACAGAGCGCAAATTCTTCCCAGGTTATGTACTTGCAAAATTGGATATGAGCGATGAAGTTTGGCACCTTGTAAAAGACACACCAAAGGTAACAGGCTTCCTTGGCGCTGGTAACAAACCAACACCTGTTTCAAACAAAGAAGCAGAGCGCCTATTGAAACAAATCCAAGAAGGCGTTGATAGCCCACGCCCAACAGTATCTTACGATATTGGCGAAGAGGTCAAAGTTATCGACGGCCCATTCGCATCGTTCAACGGCCTTGTTGAAGAAGTTGACGAAGATAAAGCACGCCTTAAAGTGTCTGTATCAATCTTCGGTCGTTCTACACCAGTTGAACTTGAATATTCACAGGTTGAAAAAGCGTAACGCGCAGCAACAATTCATATGAAAGGGCTTCCGTAATGCGGCAGCCCTTTTTTTATGGCGCCTTGCAGCATATTTTTTGCGCAAAATTGTTAAATTAACACTTGCTAAAATAGTTAATATTATGTTAAATTCGTCAATCTTCACAAAACGCTATTTAGGCAAAGGGGCATAAATATGAGCAAAACATTTTCACCTATCGACCTTTGGGGGCACCTTTCACAGTTCACTTCTGCTGATTCGATAAGTTTTGCTGATATTCTAAACCATTTTGAAATCAATGAATCTCAAGATGATTATGCAGAAAATAGCGCCGCGATCCGCAATAGCCTACAAAAGATGGAAAATAACGGTACATTAGTTGTTATTGGCGTAAGTGACCCTAAAATTATTCTGCAAGATGATCTGCCCAGTGAAGTTAGCGTTAAATTCAATGCCCCTAAGCAAGAAGACAAAGCGCCAAATGTTGTCCTTTATGACCGCAGCCTAATGAAGCGCAAAACAGATGGCAAGAAATTCCAACCCATCAACATCACGCTCGATAGCGATTTAAGTATTGAAGAATTGCGCCTCATTGACAAGGCCGAAGCCTATGTCTTCCGCAACGCCGATGGTGCGTATGTCGCGACCATCAAAGAAGTTACCGCACAGCGTAGCCCTAAACCCATCGCTGAAGAACAAGATAACGAAAGCCCGCGTAAAGTCCGTAATACGGCTAATAAAGAAAGCATTGTAACGGATATTCTTAATGAAAACGGCATTTCACACAGCTTTGACGAAGACGCGTTAGCACAAGCCCGCGAACTGATCGAGAAATATAAAGATCACAGCGTAACCTTAGAAGAATCCCCTGCGCGCAAAGACCTTCGCCACCTTAAAATGGTAACGATTGATGGTGAAAAAACACGCATACGCGATGACGCGGTTTACGCTGAAGAAGATACCGATCCAAACAATAAAGGCGGCCATAAATTATATGTTGCGATTTCTGATGTTGAACATTTTATCCGTCCAGATACGCCGCTTGATATCGAAGCAAAAAAACGCGGTACATCACATTATTTCAAAACAATGAACGTCCCGATGTTTCCACAGGAACTCGCCGAAGATGTACTTTCACTCGACCCGCATAAAGACCGCGCCGTAAATATGGTTGAATTGAAAATATCAGCTCAAGGCGAAATTTTGGATCACCAAGAATATGAAGCGCTCATCAATTCAAAAGCCGCCCTGCATCACGAACAACTCACGCACGCCATTGTGGGTAATTCAGATAAACACACCGCGCCGCTTATGGATGACGTTATACCCGCGCTAAGCGCCGTAAGCGACAACCTTGCAAAAAATGCACAGCTGCGCGGCATGGTTGATTATGATTTAGCCGAACCCTTTTCTGAACATGACTACACAGCCCTGCCACATAGCATTGTACGCTATGCCATGCAAGCCGCACAAGCGGCCATAGGTCGCCGCTTTGATAATAAAGACAATGGTATATATCGCGTACAAGATGCCCCCTATAAAATCAACACGGAATCAATCGAAGAACTAATTGAAATGGGCATGCTGGATGAAGGTAAAATTACGGCGGCAGAAGATGTTACCGCGACGACACTCAATGCCCTATTCGCCAAAGCACGCAGCGCCGATAACCGCAGCCATGTAAAATCACTTATCAAAGACCTGATGCCACAATCGAAATATAGCACAGAGAATAAAGGCCATTTTTCATTGGCAGAAGCGGCCTATGCGCCTTTCACCTCGCCTATACGCAACTATGCGCATATTCTGACAAGCCGCCGTCTAAAAGCTGACTTTTCTGATGCCGCGAACTATATCAAGAAAATTGACTTTAGCACATTGGATAAGGACCTAGAGCGCCTAACACAAACAAGCCTTCGCGCCAAAAGTGCGATGAAGAAAATCAATGAACAGCTTGCCCATGCCGAGGTATTCTCTGCCGCCGCCATGAAAAAGGCGATGGATGATGCAAATGCGCTTAACGACCTATTCGAAGGCCAAGACATTGAAACCGCAATTCTACGCCACATGGATATTCCTTATGAATTTCCTGACGAAGTTATGGCGGAAATTGATTCTATCATGGCGAAATATAGTAACCCTGAAGACTTACTAAACGACCCACATTTTGAAGATTTAACAGCCTTGCCGTTTGTTACCATTGATGGCGCAGATGCACGTGACTTTGACGATGCCGTATATTGCCACCCTGATGACGAAGGTGACAATGCAGGCGGCCACATTTTATGGGTGGCAATTGCCGATGTATCATTCTACGTCAAGCCTGACACGGCAATTGATATTGAAGCCCGCAAACGCGGCAATTCAGTATACTTCCCGAAAAAGGTTATACCGATGCTGCCCGAAGAGTTATCTAATAATTTATGTTCGCTGCGCCCAGATGAACATCGCGCAACAATGGCGTACCGCATGAAGATTGATAAAAACGGCAATATCATAAGTCATACACGCCATGAAGGCATTATCAAGTCACGCGCGCGCCTAACTTATAATGAAGTTCTCGATTCATTCGATGGTAAAATGAGCGCGAAAGTTGCGCCGATTTATGATGACCTAATTGTGCCATTAAACAAAGTTTCTAAAGCGCTTGAAGCCGCGGCCATAGAGCGCGGCGCGATCAGCTTCGATGTTGAGCAGCTATCCATCCATGTTGTTGGCGAAGATGACTGCCCTGAATTCCGCGAAATCCAAGAGGACGATGCGCGCGGCCTAATTGCGCAATGTATGATTGCTATGAATATGTGCACCGCGAAAGACCAGAAAACCTGTAAAAGCGGCGTTTATCGCGTTCACGAAGATCCAAAA
Organism: Alphaproteobacteria bacterium; assembly: GCA_002690045.1. Taxonomy (GTDB): domain Bacteria; phylum Pseudomonadota; class Alphaproteobacteria; order Micavibrionales; family Micavibrionaceae; genus UBA2705. The sequence continues at coordinate 50,369 of NZDE01000012.1, forward strand.
GCTGGCAACATGGAAGCGCTTGAAACCTTAAAAGCGCTTGGCATTATTTCACATTCGCAAATTCAAGAAGGTATTGATAAGAGCCCGAAATCCATTCAAACGCTCATCAATAAAGCCGAAGAATGTAGCGATCCTGACCTTGCGAAACACATGATTATTCGCTTGCAAGCGGCAGCAAAATATAGCACGGAAAATGTTGGGCATTTCGGTTTACAAATCCCGCAAAGCGTTGGTTATTCGCACTCAACATCACCAATCCGCCGTTATCCGGACTTGCTGGTGCATCGTAATATTAAGGATCATTACGGTATGGCCAAAGACATGATGCCGACACAGCACCGCAAAGACTTAAACGCTTTCTGCAAAACTTGCTCTGAAACAGAGCGCCGCGCCGACCGCGCCGCGAAAAAAGTTAGCGAGCAATATTGCATGCGTTACCTGAATAAATTGGAAGGCCAAATCCTTGAAGCGAAAATTGTCCATGTGGGTGATCGCGGCCTAAAAATCCGCCTAAAGGATTTAGACCTTGAAACCTATCTTGGCTTTAACATGCTGCCAAAAGGTTCGTACGACCTTAACACGCGCCAGCAAGCTTTGGTTAACAATGATACAGGTCATGTTTTCCCAACTGGATATACCATCAAAGTGATGATTGAACCGGCTGACCGCGGTGAACTTGCCATGCCCGTATTCCACTTGGCAAATCCTGACCACATGCGTAGCCCAGACCTACAAAGTAAGTTTATTGGTAATGGCGGATTAAACACGCCTAAACAAGCACTTAACTAAAGATTTTGTATAAACCTGTTTGTTGAGACTATAATTTCTTTATGATAATAAAGGGAAAGAACAATGAACGACCGCAATAATAGCAAAGCTGAAATTGACCTCACAGACGAAATGAACAAATTGAGAACGGCTGAAATTTTACAGAGTGCCGGCATTGCCATGCTGCACCAAGTAGATCAACTTCCACGATTGCCAAAGCCGCCAACAGCCACGCTAAAACCCTCAAAATAATTGCCTTTAAACGCGATTTACCCTTGAAAAATCGTGCAAAACGCGTTTATTTAAACGCTTAGAAATTTTTGCGCAAAATCAAGGGTACATAAAATGAAATTCACCTTATCATGGTTGAAAGACTATTTAGAAACTGATGCATCTGTACAGGAAATCACCGACAAGCTAACCGCCATTGGTCTGGAGCTTGAAGGCGTTGAAGACCCTGCCACTGCCCTTGCTGATTTTAAAGTCGCAGAAGTTATTAGCGCTGAACAGCACCCTGATGCTGACCGCTTGCGCGTTCTTATGGTCAAAACGGCGGACCACCCTGAAGGCTTACAAGTTGTATGTGGCGCCCCGAATGCGCGCGCTGGCATGAAAGGCATCTTGGCGCTTCCTGGCACTTATGTTCCCGGCCTCGACATTACCCTTAAGAAAAGCAAAATCCGCGGCGTTGAATCAAACGGTATGATGGCGTCTGAACGTGAACTTTGCCTTGGTGAGGATCATGACGGTATTATCGACCTTGATGCTAAATGGGACGTTGGCACACCTATCGCTGATGTTTATGGCATGAACGACCCGATCATTGATATTGCGATTACACCAAACCGTGCGGATTGTACTGGCGTATATGGCGTAGCCCGTGATTTGGCCGCTGCCGGTATGGGCACATTAAAAACACCTGCCCGCCCAAGCATCAAAGAAAATGGCGCAAGCCCAATCCAAATTAGCCTGAACCTTGATGGCGATGATGCAGTTGCTTGTCCGCACTTTATGGGGCGTACAATTAAAGGCGTTAAAAACGGCCCATCTCCTGAATGGTTACAGCAGCGTTTAAAGGCCATTGGCCTGCGCCCTATTTCAGCGCTGGTTGATATTACCAATTATTTCTGTATCGGCCTATGCCGGCCATTACACGTTTTTGATGCGGATAAATTGCAAGGTAATTTACAGGTCCGCATGGGGAAAGCAGGTGAAAAACTCGCCGCGTTGAATGATAAAGAATATGAGCTTGATGATTTTATGACTGTTGTGGCGGACGATGCCAAAGCCCTTGCCCTTGGCGGCGTCATTGGCGGTGAAGATACAGGCTGCACCGAAGACACCGTCAACGTCTTTTTAGAATGCGCCTATTTTGACCCGTACCGTACAGCCAAAACAGGCCGCGCCCTACAAATTGATAGCGATGCGCGTTACCGTTTTGAACGCGGCATTGACCCTGAATTTACTGCACCGGGCCTCGACCTAGCGACCGCGATGATTTTAGAACTTTGCGGCGGTGAAGCGAGCGAGATTACCGAAGCCGGCAGCGTGCCAAAAGTTGCCCAAACTGTACAATATGACCCAGCCTATTGCGAAAAGATTATCGGCCTTGCCGTTGATAAAAGTGAACAAAAAGCTATTCTCAACCGCCTTGGCTTTTCTGTGAATGATAACTGGGAAATTGCTGCGCCAAGCTGGCGCGCTGACGTCCACGGCAAAGCGGACATAGTCGAAGAAGTCATCCGCATTGTTGGATACAACAATATTCCAACCGTATCCGTGACGCGCAGCGCCGAAGATAGTGATGAATTTTATTCACTGCCTGCTGGCCGCATTCGCAAAGCAAAGATCACACTTGCCGCACGCGGTATGAATGAAACCATCAGCTATGCCTTCATGCGTGAGGACATGGCTCTGCGTTACGGGTCTGACCGCAACGGTAAAGCGGCGGAACTGCGCCTAATGATGCCAATCAGCGAAGATCTCGTGCAAATGCGCCCATCTATCCTCCCGAATTTGATAGATGCCGCGAAACGTAACACAGACCGCGCCAATGGTAATGTTGCATTGTTTGAAGTTGGCCCAAGCTTTGGCAAATGGTTAAAGCAAGACCAAACCATTACAGCAAGCGGCATCCGTACAGGCAGTGCACATCATAAACATTGGAGCAGCGCAGAAGCTGACCGCAAGGTTGACTTATACGACATCAAAGCTGACGTTGAAGCGCTTCTAAATAGCCTTGGCTTCCCTGCCGCAAACGCACAAGTCACACGCGACGCACCAGATTATTTCCACCCAGGGCGCAGCGGCACATTACGCCTTGGCAAAAATGTTTTGGCATATTTTGGTGACATTCACCCATCAGCACTTGAAGACGCCGACTTCAAAGAAACCGTATGCGGCTTTGAAGTCTTTCTCGACAATATTCCTGTGCCAAAGAAAAAAGCAGCGACCGCGAAGCCACTATTAAAGCTAGAATCATTGCAGCCGCTTACGCGTGATTTTGCCTTCATCGTTAAAGAAGATGTTGAAACCGCATTACTGACCCGTGCAATTTCTGCCGTAAACAAAAACTTGATTGTCGATGTATCCATCTTTGACGTTTACCAAGGCAAAGGCGTTGAAACGGGCTATAAATCCATCGCGCTAAGCGTAAAATTACAGCCAAGCGACGCAACGCTAACGGATGAAGAAATCGACGCTGTTTCAAAGAAAATCATTCAGGCAGCAAAAGATAAATGCGCCGCAGAATTGCGTGCGTAATACCTGATCAAACATTGCCCGCCAAGGGTTCAGAACAAACCCTTGGCGGAAAAGAAGGTAGACGTGTATGTAGAGTGCAGAACGCAGCCGTGAGACGTAGGTTATGAGAGCTGAGGTAGTTATGTGCATTCAGCCGCATTCTGTCTCCATAAATAAGCAAAAGACACGCCAAAAAAGATTTGTTTAATATCAACTAGTTATCAATAAAAATCTTTTTGTTAAAGTTTCATTAGTCCCATTATGAAACGATATAGTATATACTAGTAGCGTAGTTAACGCCGTTTCTATGTTTTATTTTTTAGGAAATCACATATGCCAACCAAAATCTTAATTGCCGATGATGATGCAACCCAACGCCGCCTAATTGCCATGCTGCTGATTAAAAAGCTCGGCTATAAAATTGTTGAAGCCGAAAATGGCCGTGAAGCGCTTTCAATATTAGACGCAGATCAAAACGAGCAATCTATTCAATTAATTATCCTTGACCTGCGCATGCCTGAACTTGATGGCTTTGCTGTATTAGAACAAATCAATGAGAAATACCCTGGCCGCCCTGTTATTATCTTAACAGGTTCACAAGATGTACAAGATGCCGTGAACGCCATGCAACTTGGCGCGACAGATTTTATGACGAAACCGGTGTCGTCCGAACGCATGATCGTATCGGTACAGAACGCGTTGAAGTTAAGCACATTAACCAAAGAAGTCACGCGTCTGAAGAAACAAGAATCCGGCACACTTGGCTTTACAGACCTAATAGGTTATGAAGGTGGTTTGGCGCAGGTCGTTAATATATCACGTAAAGCGGCTTCCTCCGATATTCCAACGCTTATTACAGGTGAAACAGGCGTTGGTAAAGAAGTTTTCGCCCGCGCCATTCATGGTGAGAGCAACCGTGCAGGCGCGCCATTTATTGCCGTGAACTGCGGCGCGATTCCAGAAAATTTGGTCGAAAGCACATTATTTGGCCATGAAAAAGGCGCATTTACTGGCGCGATCCAAAAATCAGCTGGTAAGTTCCGTGAAGCAGAAGGCGGCACGATCTTCCTTGATGAAGTCGGCGATTTGCCGTTAGACGCGCAAGTAAAATTACTGCGCGTGTTACAGCAAAAAGAAGTTGAACCCGTCGGTGCAGGGCGCGCCGTCCCCGTGAATGTCCGCATCATTTCAGCGACACACCGCAATTTGGAAGATGCAGTACGCGCGGGCAAATTCCGTGATGACCTCTATTTCCGCTTAAACGTATTTAAAATAGAGCTTCCACCACTCCGTGGCCGCGCGATGGATATTCCTGCGTTAGCAAGCCATTTTGTATCACGTTTTGCCGTATCCGAAAATTCACGTATTAATGATGTCAGCGACAATGCGGTTGATAAGCTTAAATCATACTCATGGCCCGGAAATGTGCGCGAATTAGAAAATACCTTGCATCGCGCTATGGTGCTCTGTGACCAAGACCAAATTCAAGCTGACGACATTGTTTTTGAAAATGCAAGTAATGCGCTTGCAGCAGAACCGCAAGTCGTGCCCTATCATGCCCCAGAGCATACAGCGCAGAACTCAACGCAGGCATCACACGCGCCATATATGATATCTGTCCTTGATGATGATGGTCGATTTAAAGCCATGGAAGAATTGGAAAACACCGCCATGCATATGGCGATAGAGTTTCATGATGGCAACATCACCCAAGCTGCAAAGTCGCTTGGCATTGCCAAATCAACCTTCTATCGAAAAATGGACAAAGCACTTTAATTTAATAGATACCGCCTGTACCTGTTGATGCAGATGCTGTTGGATCTGCTGTATTGCCTGTTGGGATTTTCGACATTTTGCGAATGCCGCCGCTTTCTAAGATAGTGATGGAATCATCAGGCTCTGTGCCGCTTGTGAAAGCTTCCCAAATAACATGCTCATCACCAGCCTTAGCGCGCTGCCCTGTATCACCATTAATACGCACCATACGCACGCCAGGTGGAACACGGAATGGTTTTGGCGGCACATCTTTTAATGCTTCTTCCATAAACTCTTTAAACACAGGCAGAGCAACAGAGGAGCCCGTTTCCTTTTTCCCAAGCGGCGCTGGCTGGTCAAAGCCGATATAGACCCCTACGACTAAATCAGGCGTAAAGCCCATAAACCATGTGTCTTTTGAATCATTTGTCGTACCTGTTTTACCCGCCAAAGGACGGTTAAGTGCACGCAAACGAATCCCTGTTCCACGTTCAACGACGCCTGTTAATATCGACACCATTTGATAAACATGGCGAGGGTCAGCAATTTGTGTACGTTGATCAGGAATACGCGGCACGTCTTGTTGCCCCCAGCGTACCAGAGAGCCACAATCGCGGCATGGGCGCTGATCATGACGGAAAATAGTATGCCCATAGCGGTCTTGAATACGGTCAATAAATGTTGGACGAATAAACTTGCCGCCATTGACCAGCTTGGCATAAGCCGCCGCCATATCATGCAATGTCGTTTCGCCTGCGCCCAGCGCGTAAGATAATAACGGCTTCATATTATCATCAATGCCAAAATCTTTGACATAGGTTGAAACCGTTTCCATGCCGACATATTCCGCAAGACGTACAGTCATAAGGTTCTTTGATTTCTCTACGCCGCGGCGTAGTGGCGTTAGACCTGCGAAATCCTTACCATAGTTTTCTGGTTTCCAGAAATGGCCGGGGCGGTCTTCGATAACAATCGGCGCATCCAAAATTAAGGTCGCAGGCGTAAAACCGTTTTCAAGCGCGGCGAGATACACAAAAGGCTTAATGGCTGATCCAGGTTGACGTTTTGCCTGTGTCACCCGGTTAAACTGACTTTTACCAAAGCGCCAGCCGCCTTGCATTGCCAAAACACGCCCCGTATGCGGGTCAAGCGCGATTAAACCGCCCTGCACCTTCGGCACCTGTTTCATATGATATCTAGAAGGGTCTTCATCACCCTCATTGCGCGCAACGGGAATGACATCACCAACATTAAGGATATCCTTTAAATGCGATACCGCAGGACCGCGCGCGTCTAGTGAAATATATTTGCGTGCCCATTTTGTATCTGAACGTAATATTTTGGCTGTTTCACCAGTTTTGAAACCAATTTCAGCACTATCTTTTTCAATATCCAAAACAACAGCTAAATCCCAGTTTTGCAAAAGCCCATCAGGATCTTCAACTTGATTAAGCGCATCTTGCCATATGGATTTTTCCGCAGCAGGGACAATATTTAATGTCGCAATCGGTCCACGATAACCATGGCGTCGGTCATAGCGTTGCAATCCTTCACGCAGCGCTTTTGTCGCTAGTTCTTGCAAATGCGGATCAACACTTGTGCGGACAGACAGACCACCTTTATACAAACCGTCTTCACCATATTCAGCCATTAATTCACGGCGGACCTCTTCTGCGAAATAAGGCGCATTGATAATATGATCCGTATTTCGTTTTAACATACGCAAAGGCTTTAGCTTGGCAATTTCTGCTTGGTCTTTTGTGATGAAATTTTCAATTTCCATACGCTCAAGTACCCAATTGCGGCGCTCTAATGCTGCGTCATGGTTGCGCACTGGGTGGTAATTACTTGGCGCTTTAGGCAAAGCAGCAAGATAAGCTGCCTCTTCAATCGTCACTGCATCAAGCGGTTTATTGAAATAGTTAAGCGCTGCCGCTGCAACGCCATATGAACGATTACCGAGGAAAATTTCATTCAAATAGAGTTCAAGGATTTGATCCTTAGACATCACGCGCTCAACACGTGAAGCTAAAATGGCTTCTTTAATTTTACGCTCTATTTTAACTTCGCCGCTAAGGAAGAAGTTTTTTGCGACTTGCTGCGTAATTGTTGATGCGCCGATTAATCGCTTCTTCTGCTTTAATAGGACATTCCGCAAATTGACCACAGATGCACGCGCAATAGCTACATAATCAACGCCACTATGCGTATAAAAATTTTGATCCTCTGCCGCGACAAATGCATTACGCACAAGCGGCGGGATTTCCTCAATCGGCATGAAAATACGGCGCTCTTGCGCAAATTCACCAAGGATACGGCCATCACCCGCATGCACACGCGTTACAACTGGTGGGCGGTAGTTAATAAGCGTTTTATGGTCTGGTAAATCTTGCGAATAATAGCTAACGATTGTAACCACGCCAATAATGCCGAGGATCGCAAAAAGGAATCCAGCAGAGACGCAAAATAACAATATATTTGATAACCAACGCATGGCTGATTTATGCCACAAGGCGTGTAAGAATGAAAGCGTATTTTACAAATATTTACAGGCAAATAGTCTTTACATTGATGCAATTTGCTGAATACGTTTCTTTAGCATTTTAATAACGCAAGATTGTACCATATCATTCAGCTCGTGCGGGTTGCTCGCCGCGTCTTGGCGCGATAGCATGCATTCTGAGTTGGCATAGCTTGTATAATTCAAATTCGCCATGGGCAATTCACGCACCTTGCGCATAGTGGACATGGCATTACCTTGCCCCTGCTGCGCGCGCATGATCAATTCATTACGCTTATAACTGGTATAATCAACCAACATTTTCTCGGCGACATCACGCACCTTACCCAAACATGGTTTAATAATAAATGGGCGTATCTCATTTACTGGCTTAATGCGCTCACGCAAAAGCTGTTCCATCTGTGTTTGCGAATCCTGCTTTTCTGGATTATTTTTTTCGTAATCAGCGCAATATTGATCAGGATTATCTGGTATGGCCGCAATAGATGGTAAATCCTGAAGGCGTGGCGCATTCGGATCCATGCCGTCAGGCGCAGCACCTTGTGACGATTTTTTAATAAAATCATTCATTAATGCGCTGCCTATGTCATAATTTTTTATCGCATCTGATGGTGCGCTTGCCTGTGGTACACTGCGCTGTTGATTAGTATTATATTGTTTTTGTATCTGCGGATTATATATTGGTGCGCGCGGCTCTGCCTGCTGCTCTTTCTTAGCGTCATCCTTCTTATTAAAATTCCACAAATATTGCGCATTTGCATGCTGCGCTTGGAAGCTAATCGTCATTACGCCCATCACCATAAATGATGTAAGAATACTTTTGGCTGTGAATTGCGCCATAATCTTCCCCTGAAGTTTTATTGAATATACTATATACAGTCTAACGCAGCGCGGGATATATTGCGAGAAAAACCAATCACCATGTTAAGCTGTCTTCTTACGCGCATAATCACTATGCTTCGTAATTGGCCCGTCAGCACGGCCATTAATGAATTGTTCGACATATGGGTTACCTGAGTTATCGAGCTCCTTCACATCGCCGCACCAGATAATCTCACCTTCATAAATCATGGCGATTTTATCCGCAATTTTGCGCGCGCTCGCCATATCATGTGTAATAGATAATGCGGTTGCGCCAAGTTCTTTTACCGACTGGCAAATCAAGTCATTAATGACATCCGCCATAATTGGGTCAAGGCCTGTGGTTGGTTCATCAAAAAAGATAATTTGTGGGCTTGTGGCAATTGCACGCGCCAAACCAACACGCTTTTGCATACCGCCAGATAATTCAGCGGGGAATAAATCCGCCACCATTGACGAGAGCCCTACGGCTTGGATTTTCTCAATAGCAATTTCACGTGCCTGCGCCTTGGACATTTTTTCACCGTGGATCAAACCAAAGGCGACATTCTCCCATACAGGCAAGGAATCAAACAATGCGGCGCCCTGAAACAACATGCCGAACTTATGCATTAATTCAACGCGGGCGCGCCCACGCACATGGGTGGTCACTTCGCCATCAACTTCAATCGTGCCCTCATCTGGCTCTAATATACCTAATATATTTTTTAGTAAAACAGATTTACCTGTGCCTGAACCGCCGATAACAACAAGAGATTCGCCTTTTTGAACTTCTAAATTCACGCCACGTAAAACATGCTTATCGCCAAAAGATTTTTTGACGTTACTCATTTTAATCATCGGAACATTTTTACTATCTGCGCTCATGAGAAAAAGACCTGTGTAAGTACATAATTAAAGATCAGGATCAAAATAGACGCTGATACCACCGCATTTGTTGTTGCCGCGCCAACACCCTGTGCACCGCGTCCAGAGTTAAAACCGTGATAACAGCCCATCAAAGTTACTATAAAGCCAAAAACCGCGGCCTTCACAAGACCAGAAATCACGTCCGCAGACTCTAAAACTTCGTAGGTCTGTTTCAAATAAGAGCCTACCGAGAAATCAAGGGCGTGAACACTAACCAAGTATCCCCCCATAATACCGATGATGTCACCAATCAAGACAAGAACTGGCAACATTAATGTGCCCGCAACAATACGCGGGACAATCAAATATTTAAACGGGTTAACCGATAATGTGACTAAAGCATCAATTTGTTCCGTAACGCGCATCGTGCCAATCTCAGCAGCAATAGCCGCACCAACGCGTCCGGCGACCATCAACCCTGCCAAAACTGGTGCTAATTCGCGCGTAATAGACAACACCACCACAGATGCAATTGCATTTTCTGCATTAAAACGTGTAAATCCTGTGTAGCTTTGCAATGCAAGTACCATACCTGTAAACAACGCCGTCATGCCGACAACAGGCAAGGAATAAAAACCAATATCCATGAACTGCTTAAGGGTAATGCGCGCAAAAAATGGCGGCATCAAAATATGGCTAACCGCCTTTAATGCAAATATAAATATACGCCCAATAGACGCAAATAGCCCGTATAAGCTGTGCCCGATGGATTCTAGAAAATTTAATACAAACGCGATTGGCATTATGATGTCGTCCTTCTTACTTTCAGCCTATATATTTAGCCCTTTTTCTCCATTTGGTCAAAAGGTTATAGGGAGTTTTACCCCACTCAATTAGGTTATAAGTATTTAGCGACAATGCGCGGCGCATTCCCAAAAGATATCTGCATTTCATATGCGCGCGCGCCACAGGCCTGTGCCAAAGTTTCAATACGCTGATTATCACCAATCAGCTCCATATACTCACCTGCGCGTGGCATATCATCATCCGACAAATCTTGCGGCAATATGACGGTTGTTAAGTCCATCGAAACGCTGCCAGCAATTTTGCAAGGCTGACCGTTCCAATAAAAGCTTGCTTGATTACTCGCCGGCCAATGCAGACCGTCTGCGTAACCAATTGCAAGCGTTGCAATACGCTGTGGACGCTCTGCGCGGTAAAGTTCATTATAGCCGACACTCTGGCCTGTTTTAATGTCACTGACCTGCAGGACTTTAACGTCCACTTGCAAAGCTGGTTTAAGGTCATCGCCCTGTCCTGCCTGCATTTCGACGCCCCATAACGCGCCGCCAGGCCGCACCAAATCAAAATGGCTCTCAGGGAAATTGAAAATTGCGCTGCTATTCGCCATTGATTTTACAATTGCACAATCATAGGCCAGTTCATATTGCGCGGCGCGGCTTAAAAAATGGTCAATCTGCTCTTGATTGAGGGGGGTATCTGTTTCTTCTGAACTGACGAAGTGCGATAAAATGCAGCGCACATCCAAACCGCGCGTATAAAACGTCGAATCCGAATCGCCGCGCGCCCGAATGCCCGTACGGTTCATGGCTGTATCTAAGTGAATGTGGCAGGGTAATGGTCGCCCCAGTCGTTTCGCCGCCTCATGCCAGAGGCGCATATCTTCTTCGGATTTAAGCGCGGGTATAATATTATGCGCGATGAAATAATCTTCCTGCCCTGCACTTAAGCCGCCGAAGACAACCAAATCCGCCTTACTATAAGGACGTAGTTCAAGCGCCTCATCCAAAGTTGCAACATAATAAAGTAAGGGCTTCTTACCCTCGAGCAATTTAACAATTTCAACTGCGCCGAGGCCATAAGCATTAGCCTTAACCACTGGCGCAATGATTTTGTCTTTACCCAGCTTACGGACAATTACATCATAATTATGCAGTATATTCTGCGTATGTATCTGCGCCCGTATATTCATGCTCGCCCCCATTCAATTCTGCGCTACGTATCACTAAATTTACGGGATAGATCCGAAAAGCGGATATATTGCGGGTCAAAATGCATTTCGACAATACCAATTGGGCCGTGACGCTGCTTGGCGATAACGGCCTCCGCAACATTGGCGCGTTCTTGCAAACGTTCGAAGTGCTGCTGCAAGCGTTCTTGGAATTTTTCTTCCGATTCTGCAGGGCGGCGGGCGGGCTCTTCACGCGCAAGGTAGTATTCTTCACGGTACACGAACATCACCACATCGGCATCCTGCTCAATAGAGCCAGATTCACGAAGGTCAGAAAGCATTGGGCGTTTATCTTCACGCTGTTCGACACCACGGGAAAGCTGTGAGAGCGCCAATACTGGAATTTCGAGCTCTTTCGCAATCGCCTTCAAACCACGCGTAATTTCAGAGACCTCCAAAACACGGTTTTGTTGGGATTGCTGCGAACCTGACCCACGCAATAGCTGCAAATAGTCCACCACCAACATGCCAAGACCATGTTGACGTTTCAAACGGCGCGCACGGGTACGCACTGCGCCAATCGACAGGGCCGGTGTATCATCAATATAAAGCGGAACTTGCGCCAATTCATTTGCGGCCTGCGCAAAGCGGCGGAAGTCTTCCTCGGTAAACGTTCCTTTACGTATCGTATCGCCCGATACACTGGCTTGGTCAGCCAGAATACGCGCAGCGAGCTGATCCGCCGACATCTCGAGCGAGAAGAACGCTACTGGCGCGCCTTCTTTACCGCCTGTATGGGCGTATTTTTTAGCTGCGTTAAAAGCCATATTAACAGCCAGCGCCGTTTTACCCATCGATGGACGCCCCGCAAGAATAATCAAATCGGAGCTATGCATCCCACCAAGTTTATTATCAATATCGCTTAGGCCAACACTCACGCCACTCACATGGCCATCTGTTTGATAAGCTTTTTCCGCAATTTCCATCGCGGTTAAAACAGATTCGCGCAGCGTCTTAAAGCCGCCTTTGGCTTCGCCTTGTTCAGCCAATTCAAACAGGCGCTTTTCAGTACGCTCAATCGTATTATTCACATCGCTTTCGAGCGATTGAACATAGGATTCATTGACAACATCTTGACCAAGGCCAATCAATTCACGCTTCATGAATAATTCATAAATGTTACGTGCGTAATCAAGCGTATTGATGACCGATACGACGCTACCCGCCAGTTTTGCCAGATAAGACGTGCCGCCAATTTGTTCTAATTCTTCATCGGCTTCAAAGTAGCCCTTTAATGTTACAGGAGTCGCGCTTTGGCCGCGCTCAACAAGAATATTAAGGGCTTCATAAATGCGCTGATGCGCTGGAAGGAAGAAATGATGCGCGCGCAAAAAGTCGCTTATGCCCTCTAATTGACGGTTATCCGCCATAAGCGCACCGAGCAAACCTTGCTCCGCCTCGATATTATTCGGCAGTTCACGGTAATGCGGGTCGCTCTGCGCTTCACCGTCTAGCGGGGCAGAGAAATCAACCATATCTTCATGCGACATAGGCGGAAAATCATCCTGACTATTCGCGGGGGCCATCTTTTTTGTATCTGTACTCATAGAAAATAGAAAACCACAGTTTTAAATATGAGGTGAAGTAAAATTAAAATACGGCCTGTGAATAGTGGGGATTAAAAAAATTATTATGTTTTGTGGAAAACTTTGTTTTTTGATGCTATGCTAGATAAAGATATCCACAGACGTCATTCGACACATCTTATTCAACGCAGCTATCAATATGAGTCCATCAAAAACCGTAAAAATCGCGCCATCTATTTTATCCGCCAATTTCGCTGAATTGGGGACTGAGATTCGCGCCATTGATGCCGCAGGTGCAGATTATATTCATATAGATGTAATGGATGGTCAGTTTGTCCCGAACCTAACCTTCGGCGCGCCGGTGATTAAAGACCTGCGCCGCTATACTGACAAAGTCTTTGATGTCCATTTAATGATTAATACACCAGAAAAACTGCTCCATAATTTTGTGGATGCGGGCTCTGATATTATTACCGTGCATGGTGAGGCAACCGCGCACTTACACCGTCTCCTCCAAAGCATCCGCGCGGCAGGAAAAAAAGCAGGCGTTGCCCTAAACCCCGCGACGCCAGCGGAAAGCCTTGCCCATGTCATGCCACTGCTTGATATGATTTTAGTAATGACCGTGAACCCCGGTTTTGGCGGGCAGAGTCATATTCCACTTAATGATAAAATTTCGACCTTAGCTGCGATGATCAAAGATGAAGGCCGCGACATTGACCTTTCTGTTGATGGCGGCGTTAACGCCGATAATGCGCAAGGCCTTATAACGGCAGGCACGAATGTATTAGTCGCAGGCAGTTCCGTATTCAAAGACGGCGCAGAGAAATACCAAGAGAATATAGAAAAACTTCGGGGTTAAAGCAAAGGGATGAACTAAACGAAGATGATTGACGCGTTGCTAAGTAAAGAACAGATAAACCAGTTTAAAGGCTTTTCGCAGAAAGATAAGCTCGAGCGTCTGCGCCTTCGTTTTTCACAGCGCCTTTTGAAAAAGGACATTCCCTTCCGCCTTGAACGTGAAATCAAAGACCCGTGGCCCGGCAATATTGATAAAGCGCGCCTATTGCTGCAAGGCTGCTTTGACCTTGATGGCGTTTTATTAGAGCAAACAGAGCCGCATTGGCTGCCCTACGGCCTTGATGAAAAACATATTTATCGCCTCAATAATTTTGATTGGCTGCGTGATTTAAAAACCCTCGGCGGGGAAGCGGCGCGTCAAAAAGGCCGTCATTTAATCGCGCATTGGATCACGCATAACAGAGCTCATAATGCCGAAAACTGGGAAGCCAATGTTATGGCGATGCGCGTTTATAACTGGCTCGCCTTTTATGAGTTTTTCTGCGCTTCTGCGTCCGATGAATTTAAAGACATGTATTTTGAAAGCCTCAGTGAGCAAATTTACCGCCTGTCCTGTATTAGCACACGCAGCCTTGAAAATATGGCGCAGATTCGCGTTGGGCGCGCGCTGAGCATTTCCGGTTTAGTTTTAAAGGAATATGGCTTCTTAAAGGAAAAAGGGCTAAACGTCTTTTTGCGCGGCTTGAAAGATCAAATTTTGTTAGATGGCGGGCATGTATCGCGCAGCCCAGCCGCGCTTGTGCCGCTTCTTTGTGCCACGCACGATGTCCGCATGGCCTTACAAAACGCGCATGAAAAAATTCCATTGCTGCTGCAAAATTCAATTGAGCGTATGAACAACGCGCTGCGTTTCTTTTGTTATAATGACAAACAAATGGCGCTGTTCCACGGTACACAAGAAGGTGACCCACAACTGCTTAGCACATTGCTGTCCCTTGCGGGCAATCGCCAGAGAATGCCTAAGTCTATGCCACAAAGTGGGTTTGAGCGCATTGCCATGGGGCGCAGCCTAATTACCATAGATATTGGCGGCGCACCTGAGCGTGAACATGACGAAGCTTATCATGCCAGCGCCTTGGCGTTTGAATATAGCTACGGTAAACAGCGTATCATCACCAATTGCGGCACACACCCCTATAACCCACAGTGGAAACAAGCGCTGCGCCGGACAGCCGCCCATAACACCGCCGAAGTTAAAGGCGTTGATAGCGCAGAAATACGCGAGAACGGGCATATTGGGCGAAAACCATTGAACATACACCATGAAAACGAGCTTATTGATGGCGGGCAATATATATCCGCCGTGCATGATGGTTATCTCGCGACAAGCGGCGTGAAACATTACCGCCAAATCGGCGCAATGAATCGCGGCAAAGCGGTGAGCGGCCAAGACCATTTTGAAAGCATGTCGGGGCAGGCACCAGACGGCATGGCGACAATACGCTTTCACTTGCATCCAACCGTGCGCGCATCATTAACGCGCGATAAAAATGAAATCCTGCTCAGCCTACCGGGCGGCACAGGTTTCCGTTTTTACTGGTCTGGCGCGGGCGCACATATAGAAGACAGCATCTATTTCGGCCGTGACCATACACCACAAAAAACAAAACAAATCATTCTAAACGCCCCCCTCCTACAGGCCATGACTTCCGTTGAGTGGTTAATTAAACTGGAAGAACTCCATTAATTTCATCCCGCGATATTGACGGGTTGCAGCACGCTCTTTATTTTGAAGGTAATCAAGCATAGGTGAGCGACATAGGACGCTGTAATAAAATAAACTGAGACGGCTAGAGATGGCGAAATCACAACGGAATTATATTTGTCAAAGCTGCGGCACTGTTCATCGAAAATGGACAGGCAAATGCGATGGCTGTAATGAATGGAACACCATCACCGAGGAAGTGGTCGAAGCGACGGTGCCAAAGGGCATGAGCGCCGCAAAAGGGCGCGCGATACCGCTTTATAAGTTAGAAGGTGAAAACCATGAAAAAATCATCCGCCACCAAAGTAAAATGGCGGAATTTGACCGCGTTACTGGCGGTGGGTTAGTCCCGGGGTCTGCCTTATTAATTGGCGGTGACCCAGGTATTGGTAAATCAACTTTGCTATTACAAATTGTCTGCGCCCTTGCCACAAGCGGGAAGCGATGCGCGTATTTTTCAGGGGAAGAAGCCGTTGACCAAGTGCGCCTCCGCGCATCACGCCTTGGCGTTACAGGGGCAAGCGTTGACCTTGCCAGCGCCAATAATGTACGCGACATCATCGCAACGGTAGAATCAGACGCCAACCCATATGACTTGGTCGTGATCGATTCCATACAAACGATGTATGTCGATTCCGTCGACAGCGCCCCTGGCACAGTGACGCAGGTGCGTACGTCCGCGCAGGAACTGATCCGCGTCGCCAAACGCCGCAGTATATGTTTGTTAATTGTCGGGCACGTTACCAAAGACGGGCAAATTGCCGGCCCACGTGTTTTGGAACACATGGTCGATACCGTACTTTATTTTGAAGGTGACCGCGGTCACCCCTTCCGCATATTACGCACGGTGAAAAACCGTTTTGGCGCGACCGATGAAATTGGCGTCTTTGAAATGGCGCATGAAGGTTTGGTTGAAGTCACCAACCCATCCGAAATATTCCTATCCCAGCGCCAAGAAAATGTACCGGGCAGCGCCGTTCTTGCGGGGCTTGAAGGTTCACGCCCCGTATTGGTTGAAGTGCAGGCCTTAGTTGCACCATCCGCCCTGCCATCGCCGCGCCGCGCCGTGATTGGCTGGGATCAAAACCGTTTGGCCATGGTTCTTGCCGTAATTGAAACGCGCTGCGGCATTCAATTTTCAGGCTGCGATGTGTTTTTGAACGTTGCTGGCGGTATACGTATTTCAGAGCCTGCCGCTGATGCCGCTGTAGCCGCGGCGCTAATTAGCGCACAAATGCAGCGCCCTTTACCGCAGGACTTAATCATCTTTGGTGAGATTGGCCTTTCTGGTGAAATACGCCAAGTGGCACAGCCAGACTTGCGTCTTAAAGAAGCAGCAAAGCTTGGCTTCAAACAAGCTTTATGCCCACGTGCGCTTAAAACTAAAAATGCGAAGTCACCTGACCTTGCCATTAAGCGCCGCGAAATTGGCAGCGCAGGTGACATCATGCTATTTTTCGCTGACCATACGGAAAGATTAGCGTCATAAAAACTTGTGCAGGGTATGATCTGTGCTATAACCAAACAACATAAAAACAGACGTAAAAAATATAAGTAGTATTATGGATCTTAGTTCGCTTTCACTTGATAATCTAAATTTATCTCTCGGCCTTGATATTATTGTCGGGCTCGTTTTGCTCTTCTCTGTCGGGATTGCGTTTTTACGCGGTTTTGTACGTGAGGTTTTAACCATTACCGGCCTAATCGGCGGTATATTCTGCGCCCTTTTATTTGGCGGCGCGTTAGAACCAAGCATTGCAGGCATGCTCGGCGTAAGTAGCGAGAAGGCAGAGAAGCTTATATCCCCTATTCCCAATGACTTTCTTGTCAAAGCCATTTCCTATGGCGGGATTTTTATTAGTGTCGTGATCGGCCTATCTATCGTCAGCTATTTCATTAGTAAGAAATTAAAAGATACAGGCATGGGGCCAATTGATCGTACACTTGGTGTGTTTTTTGGATTAGCGCGCGCTGTCTTGGTATTAGGGTTCCTCTACCTACCGCTATATCTGATGATGAGCAGCGAAAAGCGCGAAGAGTTATTTGATAAATCCATCAGTCATGTTTATGTCGAATGGTCTGCCGCAGGCGTAAAAACATTGCTGCCAGAAAACCTTCTGCCGCAGAAGAAAAGCGATGAAGACAAAAGCGACCTTGCCAATTTCACACGTGAAAAATTAAAAGAAATCGACGTATTAAAATCGACCGCCCCAAAAGCGTTAGATAAAGATGCCGGTTATAATGATACATCCAGAGATGATCTGGATGCCCTAATCGCCCGTGAGGGAGGAACATTTAATGAGTAAAACTACAGAACAGCCATTATTAGGCCGCAAAGCCCTTATTACCGGTGCATCACGTGGTATTGGCCGCGCGGCAGCCTATGCCCTCGCGGAACAAGGGGCAGATTTATTCCTGTTGGCGCGCACTGTCGGCGGGCTTGAAGAAATCCATGACGAGATTAAAGCTGCATTCCCTGAGCGTGAAGTTGTATTGATCGCCAGCGACCTGACCAATTTTAAAGAGATGGAAGCGCTTGGCCCTGCGATAGCCAGCAAGACAGATCGCTTAGACATTTGGGTTGCCAATGCCGCAATGCTCAGCACGATGGGTCCATTAGCACATGGTAAATTCAAAGAGTTCCAAAAGGTTATCGACACAAACCTTACAACGAATTTTCAGCTTATCCGCACATTAGACCCGCTGCTAAAAAATTCAGATGCGGCGCGCGTCATATTTGTCACTTCTGGCGCAGCGCAAAAAGGCCGCGCTTATTGGGGGGCATACTCAGTCAGCAAAGCGGCACTTGAACAGCTTGCCTCTATCTACGCGGCAGAAAATGAGAAGACAAACATCAATGTCAATCTTATCAATCCAGGGCAAACACGCACAGCCATGTGGCAAGAAGCCTTTCCGGGGCGCGAACCTGAAGAAGTGCCCCCACCAGAAGATATTGTGCCAAAGTTTATTGAGCTCGCCCTGCCGAGCTGCACAATGAATGGCGAGATTGTTAACGCGCAATGATACTTAGTGTAAAGACATTCTTAACATGATGTGTGTATGTTAAAAGCATGACGATTGCCCTGTTTAATACATCACTTCAAATTAACGCCGATTTATTTGGTTATTTGGCATTAGGCTTTTTTGCATTTTCATTCTTAATGCAGAGCACACGTAAAACTTTTTTGGCGCAAGCCCCCGCCGACGCATGTTACGGTATACATTTTTTAATGCTCGGGTCATTAACGGGATGCATGGTTTCTCTAGCCGCGGCGTGCCGGGACCTTTTCGCAGGGCTTGCATCAGAACGCATTATGCGTATTGCGATTTTCATTTACCTTGGACTGATATGGAGCGTAACGTTTTTTACATTCAATAACGATCTTGCCGCTTTATTCCCTGCAACTGCCAGTAGCTTGGCCAGCTGTGCTATGCTTCTTAGGAACAATTATTACCATTCCAGATATGTCATCTTTGCGGTTCAAAGCATCTGGCTATGCTTTTTCACATCTATCGGATCTATCCCTGGCATAGTCGGCGCATTGGGCATTATCACTATGAATATCATAGGGCTAATGAGATATCATTACGACACATCAAAGCGCATAGTTCCAGCTTAGAATTGGTTATGCGTAAAGTGCGCATGTTTTCTGAAATAGCACGCTTGGCGTGGCTGTTTATCCGTAAGATTATGCTTTTTTTCGGTATCCACCTCAAATTTTTGCATATGCGCAAATACTTGGCTTAATGTGAATGTACCTTTCATTTCACTGCAAGACGGCATAAGCTTCTCGCGAACATTGTCGCTATTGGTGATTTGCATTCTTTCGATATGTAGCTTGTATTTATCATCTGTCACTTTACGTGCAACCATCTGAAATTCCGTAACGCCCGCGACGGTGTAATTACGATAACGTACATTATAACGCTGCGGGGCATAATAACGATGTGATGCGATTAAGCCATCGCCATCAAAAATTGTTTTTGTACGCGCAGCAAAGGCCGTGAACATATCACGAAAGCTGCGCCGAATTTTATGAGCATCTTTAGCGTCTTTCATATCGCCGATCCACAACTTACATTTTTAGGTGCTGATTATAATGTAACGCCGCATAGGGTGCATCTTCCACGCGCGCTACATTTTGCGTATTCACCATATCTTCGTCGAATTCTTTTAATACGGCAATTGCCTCTTCCTTGGTCATGTTTTCATATTCCGCCCATTCAGAAGCCAATGTGTTCACACAAAATGTTGGTAATGAAATATTCGGAAATTTACGATGCGATACAGAGCTATCGACATAGCTTTTCGTCGAAATATTATACAGCCCGTCTTTATTAGCCTCGGCAATCAATTCAATTTCAGCGCCTTTAAAATCAAAATTAAGCACATCACCTTGAACAGTTTCATCAACGCCCAAGATGCGGTAACGACCGCTAACCATCACGTTATCTTGCTTATTTAATGCAACGCGAACACGCGCAGAACATCTATTAAAGACATCATTTAGTGTTTTACTAAAGACAAGGCGGGTTGTACCTTCTTCTAATAAATTATGACTCATTTCTCTCTCCCATATATTTTTTTGTTGTTAGCGTGGTTGCCATTTATTCAGATACTGACGATCTTTATTTGGTAGCGCATAAGACTGTTTACCGCCATAAGCCGGCGGCTCATCATCAACCAGCGCGATGTTCTTAATATTTATATCTTCGTGGTCACGCAATATGCGCAGCTCAAAGACTTGTTCCTCAATAGGCTGCGTATCACCTGCAACCACGGCGAAATCATCACCTAGCTTATCTTGCAAACGGGCAAGAAAACCCGCATAAGCGCCAATAACGACAATCATTAAACGTCTATCTGAACGATCCATATTAGCGTATCCCGTGTTGATGCTTTTTGTAATATTGCGCATGTGCGTTTGGCATAGCATAGATACTATCTTTACCAGCCTGCTGCTTATTATCTTTTCCTGCTGAAGATATCTTCAATACATCTTGTACAGCTTGCTGCTGTACAGCTACCCCAACAGCCAAAGCGACCGTCGCCGCGAATATACGCTTAATACCCATCATTGCCTCCTCGATGAAAATAATGATTGGTTATAAACTTGACGTTCGTTTATGTCAAATTTAATTTAATGCGCGTCAGCCCAACTTTGCGCTGCGTCTGCTTCGGCGATAAGCGGTAGCCCGATATTAACGATCTCTGCAGCTTTCTCCATTTCACTCATGACAAGCGCTTTAACAACATCCACTTTGTCATCTGGCGCTTCGATCATGACTTCGTCATGAATTTGCAAAATCATTTGCGCATCTGGGTGTTCGTCACGCAGACGGCGGTCAATGCGGATCATCGCAAGCTTAATAATATCCGCCGCTGTGCCCTGAAGCGGTGCGTTAATCGCTTGACGTTCAGCAAAACTGCGGCGCATACCGTTTTTATCATTAATGCCCGGCATAAAACATTTTCGTCCAAACAGGGTCTTTATATAACCATCTTTGCGCGCCTGTTCTTTCGTATCCTCCATGAAGGCTGGGATTTCAGGGAAACGCGCGAAGTAAGCCTCTATAAAGCCCTTCGCATCGCTGCGTGAACAGTCAAGCTGCTTGGCGAGACCAAAGGCGCTAATGCCATAGATAATGCCAAAGTTTACGGCCTTGGCACGGCGGCGCAGCTCAGGCGTAACATCTTCAAGCTTATAGCCAAAGACCTGTGATGCCGTAAGGGCATGAATATCTTCGCCATTAATAAAGGCGTCTTTTAACAATTTCACATTTGCCATTGCTGCAATTAAGCGCAATTCGACCTGTGAATAATCGGCGCAGATAATTTTACGCCCCGCAGGCGCAACAAAGGCCTTACGAATACGGCGGCCATCTTCGGTACGAATTGGAATATTTTGTAAGTTCGGGTCAGATGATGACAAACGCCCCGTACTGGTCAGCGCCATATGGAAGGATGTATGAACGCGGCCCGTCTTGTCAAAAATATCTTCTTGCAGACTATCTGTATATGTTGACCTCAACTTTGACAACGAACGGAAGGTCATTACCTTTTTGACAATGTCATGGCCTTCATGCTCCAGTTTTTCAAGGACATCTACGGATGTTGACCAATCACCAGACTTCGTTTTCTTACCGCCTGTTAAGCCAAGTTCTTCAAACAACACCACGCCGAGCTGTTTTGGCGATGCAATGTTGAATTCATGCCCCGCAAGTTTATAGATTTCGCTTTCAACTTCACGAATACGCGTCGAAAATTCGGCGCTAAGCTCTTTTAAAACAAGCGGGTCAACGACCACGCCATTATTTTCCATGCGGGCAATAACGGGCGCAAGGCGGCGTTCGACATCTTCATATATACGTGAAACTTTTTCACGGGCGATACGTGGTTTAAGTACATTATATAAACGCAGCGTAATGTCAGCATCTTCGGCGGCATATTCAGCGGCTTCTTTGATCGGCACATAATCAAAAGTGATTTGGTTTTTACCTTTACCGCATATATCACTGTATTTAATGGTCTCAATCCCGAAATTCATTTCGGCGAGTGCATCCATACCGTGGCCATGCTGCGCTCCATCGAGTACGTAAGATATCAGCATTGTGTCATCAAGCGGGCTAATATCAACGTCAAAACCAGCATTCCACATAATCTGTAAATCATATTTCGCGTTATGGGCAATTTTAAGGATGGATTTATTTTGCAAATACGGCACAAGCACATCGACCGCCGCGCTTATCGACATTTGCGGCACGTCATCTGCACCGCTATCATCGCTGAGCAAATCAACAGGTTTGCTTTTATGTTTTAGCGGAATATAACATGCCCGCCCCGCGCGCGTTGATAAGGATATACCAACTAAATCAGCTTTAGCTGGCGTTAGCCCTGTCGTTTCCGTATCGAAGGCGAGCAGCCCTGTAGCATCAGCATCTTTAAGCCATTCAGTGAGCGCATCCGGCGTCGAGATAACAGCGTAATCTTTCTCAATATTGACCATATCCGGCACAATAATATCGCCAATTTCTGCTGATGCAGATTGCGCATCATTCGATGATACAAGCTTTGGTGCGTCCTTAACTTTTTCCTGCCCTAAACGCGTCAGCACAGAATTAAAGTGATGAATTTTGAGGAACTCTAATACCTCTGGTCGGGTTGGGTCATGCGCATCCAATATTTCAATCGGGTGCGGTAAGTCTACATCGTCAGCAAGGCGAACAAGCTTTTGTGAAATGCGCGCTTGTTCGGCAAACTCAATCAAATTTTCGCGGCGTTTATTTTGTTTAATTTCGCCGGCGCGCTCCAATAATGTTTCAAGGTCACCATATTCATTAATTAACAATGCCGCCGTTTTCACGCCAATGCCCGGTACGCCCGGCACGTTATCAACACTATCACCAGCGAGCGATTGGACATCAACAACCTTATCTGGCGTAACGCCAAATTTTTCGACCACGCCATCTGCGTCAATAAAGCGCTGCTTCATCGGGTCCATCATGCGGACATTGTCATTAACCAATTGCATCAAATCTTTATCAGATGACACAATCGTCACTTTATAGCCCTGCGCGGCTGCGGTTTTTGCGTAGCTTGCAATCAAGTCATCGGCTTCAAAGCCATCCTTCTCAATAACTTCTAAGCCAAAGGCTTTGGTAGCCTCGCGCACTAATGGGAATTGAGGGATCAAATCTTCGGGGGTTTCATCCCGATTGGCTTTATACGCCTCGTATATATCATTACGGAACGTCTGACGTGCGGAATCAAATACCACGCCAACATAAGGCGCATGATAATCATTCAGCAGCCTTACCATCATATTGGTAAAACCAAGCACCGCCCCAACTGGCGTGCCATCTGGCGCCGTCAGCGGCGGCAACGCATGATATGCGCGAAAAATAAAGGCTGAGGCGTCGACAAGATAGAGTTCTTTATCGTTTACATTCTGATCCATTGCGGGACTCGTTTTTTGTGCTGTTTCCATGGCTGACAGATTGCCCGAAACGGGCATGAGAATCCAGAACGAATCCACCGCAAGCGTGATTACCTCACAATGTTATTGCAATGATAAGCTTAATGTTTGGATCTTACCCGCCAAATCAATAACGCGCCCACAGCCCGCAGACATACGCGCAGCAATTACTGCATCGGCTTCGTTTAACTGGTTTTGTGCGAGCTTTTCGTCCAATTCATCACGTAAAAGTTCCGCGTGTTTTATAACTTGTGTCGGGGCGCCTTGGCCATCATCTTTGGATACGAAATTAAAAATATCTTCAATATGCGGCTGAGTGTCCCCGCCCATTTCGATGAAGCATCTTTTCATCTCATACTTCGAAATCATTTTTGACAGATGATCATTCTGTAATGAGAAATGTTCAAAGCTTTCTTGAATTGGTTTCTCCGTCATTGGCTGACCAGAGAATATCGCCGTGAGAATTTCTTCTTTTTCTTTGGCAATTTCATTTGATTGAACACTCTTAGCCTCCGCTATCAAATGAAATATCTCTTTCAGTGTCTGCGTACTCATAACCTTTTTGCTCCTCTAAAGTAATGCTTATACCAACAGCAGCGCAATATGTCAAATAATCGCTATTTTGCCACATATTATATGCATAAAATAATTTGTTATATAAACTTGCATAACGTTATATCTTGTGCTATTATGCAAACATACTAAGACATTAAAAACGTAAACATCTTCTGAGGAGGGCGCATGATTCAAAGCATTGGGTTTAAATTTGATAAAGCAGCTAAACAGTGGATGGCGGCCTTTATGGTTGCCGCAAGTGGAAGCCTTGCCGCAGAAGTAAATAACGACCATTATTACGAATTGATGCCATTAGAGCAAATTCAGGCAGAAGAAGCCGAAGCACTAGCCAATGGCGACATGCAAGCCGTCGCAGAATATGGCCTCGCCGCATCAGCCATTAAAGAGACTAATGAAGGTTTACGCGCAACGCCAAACGATTTACCGCATGATTTTGACGCGAATCTATTTACGGAAGATAACCAAGGCACGCTATATAAATCCATAGATCCGCAGCGCGATGTTAACTGGACAGAATATTATGTCGCGCAGAAGACCGCGCAAGTCCTTGCCGAGAAAGTGCTCGCAGGTACGATTGTTGAAACCATCATGGCGGATGGTCGGATAGAGACGACAAAGACAGCTGGCGAAGGTGGCGGTTACCGCGTGACCAACCCAGATGGCGAACAATATTTGGTTGATACTGCCAAATTCGAGAAAATATATGATGATCTGGGGAATGGCGCATATGCCCCTAAGCCTGATCCACGTAAAGTCGTTGATGTAGAGCGTAATGTTTCTTTCAAAGCCCCATGGGGTGAAGATATGCGCATTAAAAGTGGTGGCGCTCTTGTCTATGGCGGCCCAAACGATGTGTATGGCATTCAACCTGATGAGTTTAAGGCAACCTATGCGCCAGTAAATACCCCAAATGTTTAGGATAAGAAAACACTTGCGTTTTTCATAATTTTGGTCCATTGTGCCCTCTAACAGTTTACAAAACTCAGGAGGGCACAGTCATGGCTGGCAATAATATTTTTGAGAATTTTCCAATCATCGGCAAGGCCTATGCCTATCTATTTAACAAGTCTAGCACCGCTGAAGAGCTAACTTTGGTGCGCATGTTTGAAAAATATCCACTTGCACATAAAGCGTTTCAGGAACAAGAAAATCTTGTAGGATTCCTTGGCGGGTCTATGCCTAAAGAATATGGCGACCTTATGCTGAACTACGCCAATGCAGCAGAACAACATATTCAAGCAGAGCACGATGACAAAGAAGCAATTATCGTCGGCTGCATCTTATTTAACGCATCACCATTTACCTTTGATGACATTCGCCGTTTTGAGGAAGAATATTCACCGCAGGTTAAAACCGTTGTTGATTACATTCTTGACGGCGACGATAAACTGGTTGAACAAAATCCTTTCATTGCGCAGACTATCGGCATTGTAAGCCTTGTTACACAATATGATCTACAAAAGAAATTGGATGCCGGCGAACCGGCCGATGAATATGCAGAAATACAAAGTAAAGAAGACGCCTTACCATCAACACTTTTTGTTCATGTCAAAAAACACGATGCAAAGCTGTATGACCTACTTGACCAAGCTGCAGAAAAATTGGTGCAGACCATAAAAGCCGCATCAAACAATAATGGCGCAGCGCCACAACAGCAGCCGAAAATTTAATTTCAGAATTGATAAAATTACAAAAGCGGGGAAAATCTTTCTCCGCTTTTTTTGATTAGTTTGTTCCTGTTTTCGCCGTATCAGCCGTTTGCCCGTAGCGGGTTTTGACGTATTCTTCGACGAGCATATGAAATTCGGCGGCGATGTTGTCACCGCGGAGAGTGTGCGTTTTCTTGCCATCCATAAAGACAGGGGCAACAGGGCTTTCGCCTGTTCCGGGGAGCGATATACCGATATTCGCGTGTTTGCTTTCGCCAGGGCCGTTTACGATGCAGCCCATAACGGCGACATTCATTTCTTCTACGCCGGGGTAATCCTTACGCCACTTAGGCATATTATCATCAAGGGCTTTTTGAATATCTTGCGCAAGTTCTTGGAAAAACGTACTGGTGGTGCGTCCACAGCCTGGGCAAGCGCTGACTTGCGCGGCAAATGAACGTATGCCCATAACCTGTAACAGCTCTTGGCAGACTTTAACTTCCAATGTGCGTGGCTCACCGACTTTCGGCGTCAATGAGGCGCGGATGGTATCGCCAATACCCATTTGCAATAAGATGCCCTCGCCAACAGCGGTGGCAACAATACCTTTTGATCCCATCCCCGCTTCGGTAAGGCCGAGATGAAGGGCATAATCACTACGGTGGGCAAGCTCTTGGTATACGGCAATTAAATCTTGCACGCGACTAACTTTTGCGGACAGTATAATGCGGTCTTTGCCAAGTCCGAGCTCTTCGGCTTGCTGCGCGCTGATGAGGGCAGATTGCACTAAGGCTTCACGCATAACAGCATCCGCCGGTAGCGGCATGTCTAACTTGCCATTTTCATCCATCAGGCGGGTTGATAATTTTTGGTCAAGCGAGCCCCAGTTCACACCAATGCGTACGGCTTTATCATATTGCAACGCCGTTTCAATAATCATGGCGAATTGCTTGTCTTTCTTTTCGCCAAAGCCGACATTACCGGGGTTGATACGGTATTTATCAAGCGCCTTTGCCATGTCAGGATATTTAGTCAATAATTCATGACCGTTATAATGGAAACACCCCGCAAGCGGCACGTAGATGCGCTGCTTGATAAGTTCTTCTTTGATATGCGGGACAGCTGCGGCGGCTTCGTCATTATTGACGGTGATACGTACAACTTCTGAGCCCGCATAAGCAAGTTCTTTGACCTGCGCGACGGTCGCGGCGATATCAGCCGTGTCTGTATTGGTCATGCTTTGTACAACGACCGGTGCACCGCCGCCAATTGTGACGTTACCAACCTTAACCGCCTGCGTTTGATGGCGCTGTATATGTGGTAGCATAACCATGTTTTCTCTCCAGCTTTTAATGTAATTCACTTCAATACAAAAAAAAGCGGTAAAGTGCAAGACTTACCGCTTTTTTCGGAGTTTTAGAGATATTATTTAATTTTTATATTAATTGGGCCCATACGATGTGTCGTTTCAGCCATACGTAATTCACTTGCGCAGTTATCCAAAGTACCCAATTGCTTTGGTGTTTTATACAAAATACCATTAATCGGATTATTCGGGTTTTGCATGAAACTTTCAAGGCAGCGCCCTTTATAACCATTATTCATGAAAGCCTGCATACCATTAATCGCGCCTTTGCCGTTACTACCAAACTGCACACGATTATCTTGGCTGCGTCCATCAACATTACGATAAACATTGTTCATCGTTGAATTCCATATCATTTTACCGTATTGCGGCCCTCTTTGCTGCATTGGTTCGCCAGAAATTTTATCTTGGTTCAGAAGCTGCTTTACATCTGCTGGGTCAAAACAATATGCGCTATGTCCATTTGACGCTGTTGTCCATGTGTCCTTGACTGAGCATGCTTCTGCATGGAGACCTTTAAAATCGCGGCTAAGAATCCAGCCTGATTTTTGCTGCTGTGCTGATGCGCTATTTAATTGTGCGCCGCCCTGATATTGCGAAGATGATGCGCAGCCGCTTAACACTGTTGTCGCTGCCAAACTAAAAGCCATCGCATATGTTTTTAAATCCGCCATTTTATAAACCTTTTCTTCTCTCTATTCCCCTTATATTCAACTTCAGGCTGTTTTTATCACATTTCTATCTATATACACAACCAGAATGTTATGTAATTTTACTCAAAAATATTACCGCACGCAACCTTTACGCACAAACAGTTGATAATAAACAAAAAAAGGCCCTGCATATTGCAAGGCCTTCTTCGAATGCTTGTCCCTTATCGTGACCATAAACACATTATTGGCATGATAAACATTCTTCGTAATTATTTTCCTGTAGCTCTGGCTCACGCAGATTATCTGGCGCAATTGTTGAGCCACGTTTCCAACTTGCATCACTTTCTGCGCGCTGAATGGATTTTGAGCGGCAGTAATAAAGTGACTTAACGCCCTTCTTCCATGCAAGATAGTGAATTTCATGCAGGTCTTTCTTATGCACATTTGCAGGGAGGAAGACGTTTAATGACTGCGCCTGACAGATAAATTCTGCGCGGTCAGCTGCATGCTCAACAAGCCAGCGTTGGTCAAGTTCAAAGGCCGTTTTGAAAACGTCTTTTTCAAGATCATCAAGGAAATCCAAATGCTGAACAGAACCTTCATTTGTGAAAATTGATGACCAAACATCTTCGTTATTCTGGCCTTTTTCTTCCAAAAGCTGTTCGAGGTAACGGTTACGTACCGCAAATGAACCTGACAGTGTTTTATGCGTAAATGCATTTGCTGCATTAGGTTCAATACCTGGAGACGCCCCACCACAAATAATGGAAATAGACGCGGTTGGCGCGATTGCCATTTTGTTAGAGAAACGTTCCTTAATTCCGTAATCAGCCGCATCAGGACATGCACCGCGCTCTTCAGCAAGCACTTGTGATGCTTTGTCAGCTTGCGTACGGATTTGTTCAAAAATACGCTTGTTCCAAACTTTCGCCATAACGCTTTCCATCGGAATCATCTTCTGCTGAAGGAAAGAGTGCCAGCCCATCACACCAAGGCCAACTGAACGCTCACGCATTGCAGAATATTTAGCTTTGGCCATGTTGTCTGGTGCTTTCTCGATGAAGTCTGTCAGGACGTTATCTAAGAAGCGCATGATGTCTTCTACAAAGTTTTCATCGTCTTTCCACTCATCATATTTTTCCATGTTGATGGACGATAGACAGCAAACAGCCGTACGGTCGTTACCTAAATGATCCATACCTGTCGGCAATGTAATTTCTGAACATAGGTTTGACATCTTAACACTCAAACCCGCCATTTTATGGTGCGCAGGAATGCTGTCATTTACATGGTCGATATTCACGATGTAAGGCTCGCCTGTTTCGATACGCGCTGTTAGCAAGCGAACCCATAGGTCACGTGCATTAACAGTAGAGATAATCGCATTATCCTTAGGTGAACGTAGCGCCCATTCTTCGTTGCGCTCTACAGCATGCATAAATGCATCTGTTACAAGAACGCCATGGTGCAAGTTCAATGCCTTACGATTCGGATCACCGCCTGTTGGACGACGAAGTTCGATAAATTCTTCAATTTCTGGGTGCCAGATTGGCAAGTAAATCGCCGCTGAGCCGCGACGAAGTGAGCCTTGGGAAATCGCAAGTGTAAGCGAGTCCATCACGCGAATGAATGGAACAATACCTGATGTCTTACCGTTACGGCCAATTTTCTCACCGATTGAGCGGACATTACCCCAGTATGAACCGATACCGCCGCCAAGCGAGGCAAGCCATACATTTTCATTCCAAAGTTCAACAATGCTGTCTAGAGAGTCGCCTGTTTCGTTTAGGAAACAAGAAATTGGCAAGCCGCGGTTAGTACCACCATTAGAAAGAACCGGCGTTGCTGGCATAAACCAAAGCTTCGACATATAGTCGTAAACGCGCTGTGCATGTTCTGAATTGTCACCGTAATACATAGACACACGGGCAAATAGATCTTGGTAGGCTTCTTCTGGCATTAAATAACGGTCTGCAAGGGTGGCCTTCCCAAATTCGGTAAGATTCGCATCGCGGCTGCGATCAATACGAATGCGGTTACCTCTTTCCATCTGCGCGACATCAAACATAGACATACTCCTAAAGTTGGCTCCTAATACGGCCTTATTATTCAGTTACACTGGTCACAATTAAAAACAAGCCTCTTCTAAGCTATTTTCAGCATCGTGACGCTACTATTTTACGTTGATAACGAAATTGCGTGAAACACAATCCTTAGTGATCGTTACAATATAAACATACTATATATCGTGTTTTTCGCAAAAATATATTTTGTCATTTTTGTGCAGTTTTTTGCTTGACGCAATGGAATCGTTTAAAACCGCGCTTTGCGTTGTGACTCTTTTTGGGGAATAAATCATCACAAAAAAACTTATCCAAATTCATCCGCATTTATACAGCTTTATCTGCGCTGTATTATGTGCAACTATGATCGAAATATGGCGTCACCATACACAAAAGGCACACAAAAAATCACCTTAAATTTGAATCACTTATTGGGATAAGTAACATAAACTTAATAGAATCAATGCACTGGATTGTGGACGAGTAAATTGCTGTAATTTATTGCATCTATTTAGGCCATAATATTGCCCCTTGTGAAAAGCCTCGAAAACACAGTATAATTGCGCATATAAATAGAGAGTTATATAGAGGGTCATCACGTGGACGAACGAATCAAAATCATAAGACAGCGCAATACAAAAATTTTGGCGACATTAGGGCCAGCCTCCGCTACACCCGAAATTATCGAACAACTTTTCTGCACTGGCGTTGATGCTTTCCGCCTAAACTTCTCACACGGGGATCACGCCGACCATGCAGAGCGCGTCCAATACATCCGTGCTTTAGAAAAAAAATATGCGCGCACAACATGTATTGTCGCCGATATGCAGGGCCCTAAATTACGCCTTGGTACATTCGCCGAAGGTAAAATTGCCCTAACCAAGGGCATGACCATCCGCCTAGATATGGATCCAGCGCCCGGTGATGAAAACCGTGTGTGCCTGCCCCACCCTGAAGTTATGGGCGCCTTGGCGGTTGGCTCAAACATTCTACTTGATGATGGTAAGGTGCGTTTTCGCATTCAGGAAAAAGGTGATGATTATCTTGTTGCCGAAGTTTTGGCTGGTTCGCGCCTATCTGACCGCAAAGGGTTTAACATCCCAAATGTTATTCTTCCGATTGATGCGCTGACCGAAAAAGACAAGATCGATTTAGAAGCAGCCTTATCTATGGGGGTAGATTGGATTGCCCAGTCTTTCGTACAAACAGCAGATGACGTTAAATATGCGAAAGACTTAATTAATGGCCGCGCTGCCTTAATGGCGAAAATTGAAAAACCATCCGCGCTTGAAAGCTTTTCAGAAATTCTTGAATATTCTGATGGTATTATGCTCGCGCGTGGTGATTTGGGCGTTGAAATCCCGCCAGAACAAGTCCCCGCATGGCAAAAGAAAATTGTACGCATGACACGCGGCACAGGTAAGCCGATTGTCGTAGCAACGCAGATGCTAGAATCGATGATTGAAAATGCACGCCCAACCCGCGCCGAAGCATCCGATGTTGCGACCGCCGTTTATGATGGCACAGACGCAGTGATGCTGTCGGCCGAAACCGCGGCAGGCCAATACCCATTAGAAGCGGTTGAAATTATGGACCGCATCTGCCGTAGCGTTGAGCGCGATGACCTTTACCAAAAACTAATGGCGGCGGATCGCCCGGCGAATATTAAAGACCCCTCGGACGCGATCACATCATCCGCCTATCACATCGCGCAAGATATTGGCGTGGCCTGTATTGCTAACTTCACGGCCTCTGGCTCAACCGCCCAGCGCGCCGCACGTATGCGCCCGAAACAGCCTATTTTAACGTTATCACAAAGCAAAGACACAACACGCCGCCTTGCGCTTAGTTACGGTGTTCATGCGATACATGTACCGATTGCGACAAGCTTCGCCGAGTCGGTTAGCATGGCCTGCACCTATGCGATAACAGAAGGGCTCGCGCAAAAAGATGATCGCCTCGTCATTACTGCGGGCGTTCCGTTTGGGCAAACTGGCACAACAAACTCCCTGCGTATTGCCACAGCGGGCAACAACCTTGATTACGATGCTGCATAAAGCCCGTGCTTCTAAACATTACTGATCATCTCTGGTGGGTATTTGCGATGGCAACGAGTTTGCTCACCGCGAGTATATTTCTGATTGGGCAATATGTAGACATGCCCGCCATACAAAAAACATTTTGGCGCGGGCTAGTCCCATTTATCGCTCTCACCCCCATTTTACCTTTTTTAGAATGGCCGGCCCAACCACTTTTCTATGTCGCAACGCTTACCACAGCCCTTATTGTCAGTTATTCTGATACGCAAAACTTTGCCGCAGCCTCTAAATTTGGCGCAGGCGTTGCTATACGTATGAAACCATTCATCATATGGCTTGTTTTTCTAGTTTGGTTTATTCTGGATAGCGACACCCGTAGCGACCTACTCAGCCAGCCTTTAGTGTTTAGCAGTGTCCTCGTTTGCTTATTAATAGGCGCGTTAAGCGCGTCCTTTATGAATCGCTGCCCTATAAGCCGTAGCGCATTAATTTTTTATCTGCCCATTATAGGGCTTGGCGCCTGCGTGGATATTTTAAATAAAACCGCTATGGATTCTTCTGGCTTTATGAGCGGTGTGATCATTTATGCATGGATGCAAGCATTGGTTATAAGTATCGTGACATTTCTTATACAAAAAAGAACAGCCGCGGCCAGCCCGTCAGGCCACACTATTATATCTAACCTTAAAATAGGGGGCATAATTGGCTGTATTTTTCTGTGCGCTAACCTCTGTAAGAATACCGCTATGAGCCTGACTCTCAACCCCAGCTATGTCACCGCGATTGTATTTACGAGCCCCGTTTGGGTTAGCCTATATTACAAATACATTCAACATAAAGAACCCGTCAATATTTGGGCTGGTTACGGCTTAATACTCAGTGCAATTGGCCTTATATTATGCACGACTTATTAAGGCGTTTGTGGCGCACATGACATCATATTATGATAAGATTTCTCGCCATAGTCTTTAGTGTCCGCTAAATCTGCCGTACAAGTAATTTGTAAAGCGTTAAAGGTAATCGAAATTTGATCGCCATCACGTGAAAAGCTATTTTCTTCATCAAAGAAGAAAGCCACATCACTTGAATAATTCGTCCGTTCCTCTGCCTCGAAACCTTGCTTCGTCGTCAATGCATGATCAAGAAATTCAGGTGCATTTTTGACGAACTGATTAAACAGCTGCGGCCCATCCATAGGCATCCAAAACTCCACTTTCTCACCATCCACTTTAGTGAGGAAAACCAGTTTTAGATCATCGAACAAACTATTGTATTCAACATAACCTACAGGAACATTTGCCTCATATTCATTTGCATATTGATAAAGTTTTGAACTCTCAAAACTCATTGCATAGCCAAGCCCTTCAGCTTGATGAACTATAAGCCCATCACTTTCTAAAACTGGCTCTTTCTTATAGTATTTATCAGTCTGCGTTTGTACTTGAGCCTCGTCTTCAGGCGCATTATTCGCTTCACCTAGAGCGAAACTCGTTGCAAACAACGCGCCCGCTGTTAACGCCAGAGTGCCAATAATTTTCTTCTCTAATTCTTTTAAACTTTGCATCGCTCATCCCTCCTTATTTCCCAATCAAGCTGACGTGGATTATACACCTCACAAAAGTTATGTCAAACACTATTTATTGACATAACTTTTGTGCACGCATATACTGCGCTGCAAATAAACCTATAGGAGACATCAAAATGCTATTTATGGCACGCATTAACGATTATATACACTCTCTTGTCACGACAGATTACAGCGAAGATGGAACAGCAATAACAGTTCGCCCTTTCTTCACAATAGCTGTAGCGCAATTTCACCCACATGTTAATGAAGTAAAAAAAGCGTGTGAGATCAACGGCAAAACAAAGAAGAAGACTGTTTTCGAATTTAACAGCGCTTCACGCATCCATGGCCACTGTAATGCGTATTTCGATATTGATGTTCCCCATACGATTCTAGAAGATATCGCCATTGCCGTGCAGGCTGGCTATATCCCGAAAACAACAATCATAGATCTATGTACTGACAATTGGGACAACATCAAAACCGAATACGCCGACAAGACGGGACTTTTTGCTTATCGAAATAGGTTAGAAAATATCATCAAATAAGGAAGCATACGCAATGTTATTTTTAGCACATATAAATGATCAAGGCGAAACCGAATATACAACCGGCTTTAATTCTGGTGGGGAGAAAGAGCTAACCCGTATATTTCACACTTTGGCGGTTACAGATTATCGTCCCAGCATACAAAATAAAAAAGAAAATTTTGTGATAAATGGCAAGGAACAATCAAAAACCGTTGCTGATTTTGAAGCTTCCACAACCGTTCTGACAATGAAAAGTACATATTTCAACCTTCCTTTATCCTATAAAATCTTGGATGCAATTACGACGGGCGTGCATAGCGGCGAAATTCCGCGCGGAGCAATTATTGACCTGCGTACGGACAATATTGACAACATCAAAGAAGATTACGCAGCGCAGCGCGGCCATTTTTCTTATTTAAGAAAAATCATTAAATAATAAAAGGCCGGCAATTTGCCGGCCTTTATTTTCCCCATTTAACTCGACCATAAATTAAGAAACTCTAGTTCAAAGACGCAACGCGGGTCGGCGCAAGGCCTTTGTGTAACCACCATGCTTGGCGGTTTATTGAATAAATTGGTTTGTAACGGCGTGTTGAGTCTGTGAACACGGCATCATCCATTTGATTATCTAAAAGCATTGGGCCTTTATCTGTATAGGCGATCAACACAGCATGCGGAATGCCTTTATATGTATCTTGTACAATCGCTACGCGTAGCCGCTCTTCAGGCACACCAAGCATTCTAAGTGCAGTATATTTAGCAATGGCGAAATCTTCACAGTCACCGCCACGCTGCATGAACTCTACAGGCGTTGCCCAATAATCAGTTTTACCCCAGTTATTGCTGTCAGTAATATAAGGCACTTTGTTCATCATCTTGTTCACGGCAACAACTTTTTCAACCAGTGACGCATTTTCTAAACCGCGCAAATCATTTTGCAGTTTACTAACTTCATTATCACCAGAACCATTTGCCAGAACATTTTCAAAACGCTTGAACATATCGCTCCATTTAGTGAAGGCCGTAAGTTCTGTTGAACGCTTCTCACCATGGCCGAAAAGTGCTGGATAGCCACCGAAACTGCCTTCAACTTTAGACTTTGCCGAGGCTTTAACGATACGGATTTTCCCTGGTACGTCTTTAATACCTGAAGCTTTGGCTGTTTTAACTGCGCCGCCGCTCAAAGAAATGAAAACCGCACAAGTCGCAATCGCCGTACGGATGAATTTTTGTTTAAACAGGGCAAGGCGCAATTCTTTGGCTGTAATCATGCCTCTGTCAATTAACGCCTGACCAAGCTCATTCTTACATGTCCTGCTGCTACGCTCTTCACGCAGAACCTGCCCTAATTGTGCTGGCGTAATTTTACCAGTTAGAACTAGAATATCGCCGACACGGTTATGATGAAGAAATGATTTAAGGATTTTAAAAACGCCAGATGTTTTTCCAGCTTCACTTGCACGTGAAAAATCACGCTTTGTACATTCTGCTAAATGTCCCGTTGACTTACCCATAATACGCTTATCCCTCATAGGTTATACCCTAAGATATTTTTATATTTAATTTTTATGAGAAATTACGTATCGATGTTTTTAAATGGCCTTCCCCAAAGCCACGATATACGTTAAAACTCACACTACTTAATGCTTTAAAAGCATCCACAACACAGTTTTGTTCTTACCAAAATACTACAGCTTAGGTTAACAACCCCTTAACAAGCCGAAGATTCATTAATAAAATATGCTTTTCGGCCTTTATTTTCGTTAAAAACACGATATATTTACAAAGCCTTCCCAGATGGCCTAAGAAATGCCAATTAACGTAATATGGTTGAAAACATGACGAATTTAGACGCGCTCCGCAAGCTTGTAAACAACATGGCCGCTGCACAAATCCTTGTTGTCGGGGATATCATGCTCGACCGCTATTTTTACGGCAAAGTATCGCGCATTTCACCAGAAGCCCCTGTTCCAGTTCTGCATGTTGCACGTCAGGGGCGTATGCTCGGCGGTGCGGGTAACGTTATTCGTAACCTTGATGGCCTAAAAGTTAAAACACATTTGATTGGTATTATTGGCGATGACAGCGAAGGCAGCATCGTTACTACAATGCTTGATTCCCTGCAACATGTCTGCGATCCAGCAGATGGATTGCTTATATCTGACCGCCCGACCACCGTTAAATCACGTTTTGTGGCTAGTAATCAGCAGCTTCTACGTGTTGATGAAGAAAACAAACGTTACATTAATGCGGATGAAGAAGACCGTATTTTGGCGAAAATAAAAAGCCATATCACTGATTGTCAGGTTATTATCCTGTCGGATTACGATAAAGGCGTATTAACGCCAAAGCTTATTCGTGAAGTTATCGACCTTGCCAATGCACATGGGGTTAAAACCCTAGTCGACCCAAAAGGCAATGATTACAGCATTTATAGCGGCGCTTATGCTGTCACGCCAAACCGTGATGAATTATCAAAAGCAACCAATAATGCCGCAACGATAGAAGACGGCGAAGTCGTAAATGCCGCGAACAAATTAATTGAGACATCTGGCATACAAAATGTCGTGGCCACACGTTCAGAAGACGGTATGACCATTGTACAGGGCCGCGGGAAAGATCACGCGCAGCGCCCCGTCCACATCCCGACCGAAGCATTAGAAGTATTCGACGTCTCTGGCGCGGGTGATACAGTTATCGCGACAATCGCTGCTGCATTAGCTGCAGGGGCTGATTTGGTCGAAGCGGCACGCATTGCCAATATTGCTGGCGGCGTTGTCGTCGCCAAAACAGGGACAGCCCCTATCCGCGCCGAGGAAATTCTTGAGCGTCTCACCGCGCAACATGAAGATGACAAAACCCTCGACAGCAAAGTTGACCATTCCCCGACCATGCAAGCCAGTATTGCACAAATCAAGAATTGGGATGAAGCCAAACGCCAGATTGATGAGTGGCAACGCCACGGTATGCGCGTTGGTTTAACCAATGGCTGTTTTGATTTACTGCACCCCGGGCATGTTCAATATTTACATGAAGCACGCTGTCTTTGTGACCGCCTTATCGTCGCCCTTAACACAGACCGTTCTGTACAGATC
Source organism: Alphaproteobacteria bacterium (assembly GCA_002690045.1). Lineage (GTDB taxonomy): Bacteria > Pseudomonadota > Alphaproteobacteria > Micavibrionales > Micavibrionaceae > UBA2705. The sequence continues at coordinate 87,503 of NZDE01000012.1, forward strand.
TTGAAAGGGGAAAACCGCCCTGTTCAAAACGAACAATCCCGTGCCAATGTCATCGGTGCGCTTGCTGCCGTCGACATGGTTGTGTTCTTTGGCGCAGAACAGCCTGAGCAAGACAACACCGCATCTGCCTTGATTGAATATTTACAGCCAGACATTTACGTTAAAGGCGGTGATTATAAATTAGAAGATGTACCTGAAGCAAAAATCGCCAAGTCATATGGCGGTGAAGCGCGCATATTATCACTTGTCGATGGGCATAGCACGACCAATAGCATTAACAAGATTCGCAGTTATTCTGCGTAATCATAACCACGCGCCATAAAGCGGATTGTGTCTTAAACCATATGATGTTAGACTTCACATGGATAAGGTATCCCCTTCGTTTCACGTCCAATTTCAGCTTAATGGTTTTATGATGTCTATTGTTATTAATCGCACTCGTTCCCTTTTACCTCTGGCTCTTTCAACAGCATGCGCCTTGGCGTTAACAAGCTGTAGCGCTGTAGATACATTGCGCAATTCTATGCCGACCGGATATAGTTATAATTCGACTAAGCCAATTTCTGCACCCAAGAAAACTGTGCCTTATGACGCGGACATTAAATATAATCAAGCAGACATCGATAGCGACTTTATGTTCCACAAAGATAAAGTGGATCAGCTGCTTGAACAAATCACGCCGAACCTGCGCACAATTCCATCAGGCGAAAAAGTCTTTCTTGTAAGCGAGCAGAAAAACAAAGATTTTGATGATGCATTGCGCCTTGGCCTGCGCAATATGGGCATTGGCCTAGATCTTACAAGCATGGCCCGCTACCAAATGATTTACACAATACGCGACGCCAAGAAAAAAGACTTTGAACATATGAGCATTAAGCCAACGGCAAAAGACATTAAGGGCTTTGATTATTATGCCCTGAACGTTGTTGATACATTACATGGGCAGCCTATTGCTGATGCGTATCTTATTCCGGGGTATCATGGTTTTAAAGTACCGCAAGGCTACACGCCTGTGCATACAGAAGTAGAAGACCATGCAACCACTCATGACGCCGCATATAGCAACGTCCAACGCGCACAGCCCGTAATGGATGATTCACCGATGCTGACCGCGCCAGAAGATGTTATGGACACACATGAAGACATTACCGCGCCTGTTAAAAGCTATGGCACGGCCTACTCTGAAGGCGAGACATCAAATGCCGCACCGATGCCAATCACAGTAGAGGCACAGTAAAAAATGCGCAGCACATCTTTCATCCGCCGCAGCTTACTAACGGTTACCGCAGCGGTCTGCCTTAGCGGATGCACAGGCGCTGTTGCTTTACTGGGCAGTATGCCCAATTACGAAGATGGCGGGAATATAGTTATCCTGAACCAGACAGCGGCTGACGTCATTGCGCAGCAGCTCAAGGCACGCTCACGCCACACACTCCCTATCATTGTGCAAGATTTCTGGGATAATCACGCGCCGCAGCGTATGAGCGCCCTTGGCCGCGTTCTCCCTGAACAAATAAGTACGCGCCTTATTCAACTTGGTCATCAAGTGATTCAGCCGCGCTATATTCAAAATAATGCCATGTCTTTAGATAGCAGCGCATCACCTGAATCATTGCTCGCTAATCAACAGATGAACCCACAGCGTTTCAAAGAGCTAACTGATGGGCCACACTTGATCCTCTCAGGCAGCTTTACTAAAGCTGTTAACAACGTCAAGGTTCACGCGCGCATTACGGATAGTACAAGCGGAATTTTTGTTGCCGCCTATGATTACGAAATGCCAATCACGCGCGAGATAGAGGAAATGATCTATCCGCCAAAGGTAAAACAATAAAATTTAATCATTATTTTTCAGGCTCTGAATCTGGCCCTACGTCCGGCACAACGCCACCAAACTGCTCAAGCGGGTTCGGGTTAACCCCCTCTGCCAATTCTTCAAAATCGTCTTCAGGTAGGTCAGGCAAGAAGCCATTACTCTGCATTTGCCAAAGGTTATAATAGATCCCCTCTTCACGCAGAAGTTCGTCATGTGTACCATCTTCGACAACGCGGCCTTTATCAAACACCAAAATACGGTCAAGGTGACGAATAGTACTTAGGCGGTGCGCAATGGCAATTACCGTTTTCTTCGCCATAATTTTATCTAATGCATCTTGCACCAAACGTTCTGATTCAGAATCAAGCGCCGAAGTTGCTTCATCAAGCACGAGGATTGGTGCATCTTTCAAAATGGCACGGGCAATCGCAATACGCTGACGCTGCCCCACAGATAATGCCGCGCCGCTTGGCCCAACAGGCGTTGAGTAACCTTGCGGCAGGTCTTTCACGAATTGATCAACATAAGCCTGAACGCCCGCCTCTTCAACTTCGGCATCGGTGGCATTCAAACGGCCAAAGCGAATATTTTCGCGCAATGTATCATCAAACAGTGAAATATCCTGCGGGATGACGGCAATATTCTGCATCAAACTTCCCGATGAAACATCTGTAATATTCTGACGGTCAATAAAGATCTCACCGCCCTGCGGGTCATAAAAGCGCAGCAGCAAGTTAAGCAGCGTTGTTTTACCAGAACCAGATACACCAACAATACCCACCTTTTGTCTTGCAGGGATACTGAGCTCCATCTGGTCGAGCGCCTTTTGGCGTTGGTTATAGGCGAAGCTGATATTTTGGAAATGCAGCGCACCTTGGTCAACATCAAGCTCTTTTTCCTGCTCCTTCGGTTTGCGCTGCGAAAGCATAACAAGATCACGATAAAGAACCGTGGCTGAACGCAAATCCGTATGTGCATTCATTAAACGGCGATAGTTCTGCGCAAAGCTAATTAAAGCCGAGTCTATTTTCGCAAGATATAGAAACACCATAACCATCGTACCAATCAAGAATACGTCTTTATCAATACTGGTCATGATGAAGACGAGCAAAACGATAAAAGATGTGATCACGAGCATAATCGACAAGACAAACCATTTCAGTTCTTCCCACTTAATAACAGGGCGCTGAACTTTGAAAATATCGCGCTGCGCTTTAGTCAGTGTACGCATTGAAAAGGATGACAAATCATAACTTTTCACCGTACGAATGTTGTTAATGAAGTCTGTGAGACGAGAGAAGAAGATATTGTCTTTTTCATCCGCATCTTCAATACGGTTCATCAAAACGCGGTCAAAGAACTGCATAATCACAAACATAAAGAAAACAAGCACGCCAACACATAAACCTGAAATTGGGCTAAGAATCATTAATGCGAGGGTCGCACCAACAATATTAGTGGCAATCGCAATATTGACGCTTTGCATTTCAAAGAAGCTCTGCATAGACCGTCCACCTTTACTAAGGCGCGTCAGCAATGATCCTGTTGGGTGCTTTTCATGCCAATCCATCGGCATATCAACCATGCGCATGAAGTAATCTTTATAAAATGTCGCCTTGGTAAAATGCGCAAGGCGGCCCTCAAGAATCCGCGCAGGGCCGTTTAATGACCAATACATCCCAATCAATACCAAATACAGCGTCAGCCACATGACCGCGCCGCCAACAATTTCTGTTTTTTCAGAATATTGAATATGGTTGATCAGCTGCCCCAATGCAAAAGGCTGCAAAAGCAGCGTAATATTCGCCATGATGCCCAAAATATTCGTCACCGGAATCCACGCACGCTGCCCATAGGCATACAGCCATGAATTGCGCAGTAATTCGCGGTAAACCTTAATCACGTTCGGTTTTTCTGAAATATACTCTTCGGCGCTACGATAGACCGGCGTATTTGCATTTTGAGATGTAGACATGGCGCTGCGTATTGACTATTTATATCTAGATTATATTTAAAACAAAAAATTACCTTTTATTTATAGCACAGGATAAAGAAAATGAAAAAACACATTCTTCATATAACCGCTATATTGGTTTGTAGTTTTACGCCTCTTAGCTTAGCGCAAGCAAAGGACGTTCCGCAATCCCGCGCGGAAATTTCATTATCTTTTGCCCCATTGGTCAAAGAAATATCCCCCGCTGTTGTTAATATTTACACCAAACGCATGGTGACGCGCCGCGTGCATCCATTTATGAATGACCCGTTCTTTAACCAATTCTTTGGCCGCGGCTTGGGTGGGTTGGAACGTCAACGCGTTGAAGGCGCGCTTGGCAGCGGCGTAATTGTTGAAAAAGACGGCCTTGTTGTATCTAACGCCCATGTCATTAATGGGGCTGATGAAATTACTGTTGTGTTAAATGACGGGCGCGAATTTCCTGCGAAAGTATTATTAAGCGACAAAAACGCAGATATTGCCCTGCTTAAAATAAAGCCCGATAAAGACGGCCTGCCCTACGCCAAGTTAGAAGCGAGCGAAAACATGGAAGTCGGCGACCTTGTCCTTGCCATTGGTAACCCGTTCGGCGTTGGGCAAACAGTGACAAGCGGTATTGTATCCGCGCTTGCGCGCTCATCCCTTAACATTAATGATTTCAACTTCTTCATCCAGACGGATGCGGCGATTAACCCTGGTAATTCTGGTGGCCCGCTTGTATCAATGCGCGGCGGCGTCGTTGGGATTAATACCGCAATTTATTCTCGTGATGGCGGGTCACTCGGCATTGGATTTTCTGTCCCATCCGAAATGGTGATGGCGATTATATCCGCACATAAAAACAATCAAATTTCCGAAAGCGGGCATATTAAGCGCCCATGGATGGGGCTTGCCGCACAAGATGTGACTGCAGGCATAGCCGAAGGGCTTGGCCTAGACCGCCCAAGCGGCGCACTTATCACAGAAATACATGATGCTAGCCCCGCCCGCGCCGCGGGGTTAGAGCGCGGTGATTTGGTCGTTGCCGTTAATGGTAAGAAAATACGTGACGCATCTGAACTACGCTTCCGCATTGCGACCACGCCAATTGACGACCACGTACGCATGACCGTCAGCCGCAAAGGCAAAGAAAAAGAGATTAAGTTCAAAAGTATTGCCCCGCCTGAAATTCCCGCGCGTGATACGGTGACCATTGATGATAACAGCTATTTTGATGGCTTTAGCTTTTCAAACATCAACCCCGCCTTGCGCGAAGAGCTTGGTAATGATATTCCCGAAAAAGGCGTTGTCATTAGCGCAATAAACCAAAACGCGCAAGCTAGCCGCTTCATTCGCACTGGTGATGTGGTCGAAGAAATCAACGGCGTAAAAATCGAAACGCCGAAGGATGTTCTAAAAGGCCTGAAAATGAACTTCAAGGGATATCGCCTGGCTATGACCCTTAACCGTAATGGCCAACGTCAGCAGATTGCGCTGCGTTAAAATAGTGATTGACGCTAAACAGCGCTTCCAATAGTTTAAGCGCATCATGACAGATTTATTTGCAACGCCCGCGCAAAGCGACACCACCGCACGCAAACCCTTGGCTGAGGTTCTGCGCCCCAAAACCTTGGATGAGGTTATCGGGCAAGACCATTTAACGGCAGAAAATGACGGGCAGCTTCATCAATTACGGCGGCAAACGCCCCTGCCCTCGCTAATATTATGGGGGCCGCCGGGCTGCGGTAAAACGACGATTGCCCGCCTATTCGTGCCCGAGGATGAGCAATATCGCTTTGAACAAATTTCAGCAATTTTTTCTGGCGTTGCGGATTTACGCAAAGTATTTGATAGCGCGCGGGCGCGGCAGCAAAATGGCGTGCATACGGTTTTATTCGTCGATGAGATTCACCGCTTTAATAAGGCACAGCTAGATGCTTTCCTGCCTGTATTAGAAGACGGAACGCTGACTTTAATCGGCGCGACGACAGAAAATCCGTCCTTTTCCCTTAATCCCGCTTTGCTTTCGCGCTGTAGTGTGGTGACGCTAAACCGCCTTGATGATGCGGCGCTTACACGCTTAGTCGAAAAAAGCGAAGCGCATTTTGAAGAAAAACTGAATTTAGAAGACGATGCACGCGCCGCATTGATTGGCGCGGCCGATGGTGATGGGCGCTATCTACTCGGCGCGATTGATAAGATTTTTGCTTATGGCGTGCATGATAAGCCAATGGGACGTACACAACTGCTGAGCCTGATTAACCGCCGCGCACCACTTTATGATAAAAGTGATGATGGGCATTATAATTTAATTAGCGCGCTGCATAAATCCATTCGTGGGTCTGACCCAGACGCCGCTTTGTACTGGATGTGCCGCATGCTTGATGGCGGGGAAGATCCACGCTTTATTGCCCGCCGCCTTGTACGTATGGCGAATGAAGATATTGGCCTTGCCGACCCACAGGCGATTACGCAGGCGATTGCCGCATGGGACACCTATGAGCGCCTTGGCAGCCCTGAAGGCGAGCTTGCATTAGCACAGGCGGCTGTGTATCTGGCCTCCGCCCCCAAATCAAACGGCGTGTATATGGCATATAAAAAAGCCATGAGCTTCGCCAAGCAAAACGGCGCACATATGCCACCCAAGCATATATTGAACGCGCCAACTAAGCTGATGAAAGAACAAGATTACGGCAGCGGCTATATATATGACCATGACACACCAGAAGGTTTTTCAGGCCAAGATTATTTCCCCGAAACACTAGGCCGTCAAAATTTCTACACCCCGCCAGAGCGCGGCTTTGAGCGCGACATTAATAAGCGCCTTAAATATTGGGCTAAAATCCGCCAAGAAAGAAATTGACATAATTATTTCTACTTGCTAGTGTCCACAGTAATTTCATAGAGAGGGCATCATGTTTTTTAAACGCAAAAATAAAGAGAAAGCTGTCAGCAGAACCATTTTCGGTTATGCTGAAATAGGCGCAAATGAAGATTTGAAGCTTATCGGCCTAAACGAGATCAGAGGTGATATCGGCGATGGCACAAAAATTAAAATCACCGATGGTGGCGGGTTGCTTGTCCGCGGAAATATTGGCGATAATGTTGAAATTATCGTCGAAGGCAAAAAGAAGAAAAGCGCAAGCATTATAATTAAAAGTGGCGGCAAACCTTATGATGAGAAGAAATTTAATGGCTGCGTAATTGTTGAAGGACGCTGCGGCGATCATGTCAGCATTGAAGCGCCGCTCGATATTCACATACAAGATGCTGGCGATCATTTTATGGGTACAGCTGGATTTGATTTCACTGCCGCCAATTTGGGTGACCATAGTTGGATCGATGCAAAACTTGATATAGATATCAAGAACGGAGGCACACGCACCATACTTGTCGCCGGCCATGAGGTTACAGCAAAGAATATTGGTGAAAATTCCGAGATTACATCGGGTTTAGACATGGAGTTGCATGATGTCGGCGCACATTCTGAGCTAGAAGCCGGACATGATTTAACCGCACGATCTGTCGGTGAGAACAGTACATTAAAATCTGGTCTAGACATGGATGTCCACACACTAGGCCATGCATGCAAAGCCGTAAGCGGCCACGATTACACTGGCAACCTGATCGGCCAAAAATGTCACGTTAAAGCTGGACTTGATTTAGAGGTTAAAAAGGCCTTTAACAATGCCACACTCAAAAGCGCTTTTGATCCTGAAGTCGATAAATATCTTGACCCGTCACAAGATAAAACTGCGCCAACGAAGAAGACAGCACCACCAAACAATTTTGATATCATGTAAGGACGCCCTATGGTCCAACAGCTTGAGCGCGCATTAGATACATTTGCGCCCACAACAGCTAAAGAACAAACATCAAAACAGCAGATTTTAGACCTGTTGCCGATGCGCCCTGCTGCGTTATTTCGCGACCATTTCGCGCCGGGGCATTTAACGGGGTCAGGCTTTTTATTTAGTGCCGATGGGCAGCGCGTCTTGCTTAACCACCATAAATTTCTTGATAAATGGCTGCATTTTGGTGGGCATGCGGATGGTGATGCCGATATTCTCGGCGTTGCCCGCCGTGAAGTTGAAGAAGAATCTGGCTTAACTGATTTTGACCTTGCTTATGATGGTATTCTTAGCGTTGATGTGCACCCTATTCCCGAAAACCCAGCACGGGGCGAGCCTGCGCATCATCATTTTGATATTATTTATTTGTTCAAATTGCGCGAAGGTGCAGATGAAACACCTGCCATTAGCGATGAATCTGCCGCGCTAAAATGGGCGGCGTGCGATACGCTTGAACAGTTTTCCCTTGAAACACACCTACAATCTGCGCTAGATAAAGCCATAAAGTTATTGGCCTAATTTGGCCTAAAAGGATAAGAAACATGCTTATGTGGTTAAGCGTTGCGGCGGGCGGCGCAGTTGGCGCTGTATTAAGATATGGCGTAAATATTGCCTCTACCGCGCTTTGGGGCTTAAATTTCCCTATCGCAACAATGATTGTCAATATTTTGGGGTCGTTCATATTAGGTACGCTTGCCGGCGTATTTGCCCATTACGGGCAGCCAAGCCATGAAATGCGAGGCTTTATTGTCACAGGCATGCTCGGCGCGTTTACGACATTTTCAACCTTCTCACTCGATAGCATCACCTTGTTTGAGCGCGGGGCATATAGCGCCTTTGCCTTTTACTTGATCGGGTCAGTTACATTCGGCTTAATCGCATTTTTATGCGGGCAACATTTAATAAAGGTTATCCACCCATGAGCGGCGTCCAGAATATCATTGTAAGTAAAGAAGAAAACGGACAGCGTCTTGACCGCTGGCTCGGTAAAAAAGGCGTGCCATTCTTTTTGGTTCATAAATTTTGTCGCTCTGGGCAGTTGCGCATTGATGGCAAACGCGCAAAAGCGGATGTACGTTTGGTCGAGGGGCAAAATGTGCGTGTTCCGCCATATACCCCAAAAGACAGCACCCCGCATAAAGGGCCCGTAAAATTATCCGAAAAAGACCGCGCCTATATTAAGTCCCTTGTTATTTATGACGATGGGCAGATTATTGCACTAAACAAGCCAAGCGGCCTTGCCACACAGGGCGGTACAAATATGAAACAGCATGTTGACCGTCTGTTAGTTGGCCTTGCCGATAAAGACGGTATAAAACCACATCTTGTTCACCGCCTCGATAAAGACACATCAGGCATATTGCTGCTTGCCCGTAACGCCGAAATGGCGCGCGCCTTGGGGAAATCTTTCAAAGCCAAAGATGTTGAGAAAACATATATCGGCATCACAATGGGCGTGCCTGAATTAATGCAGGGCGAAATCAAAGCGCCGCTGCATAAAACAGAAACTGGCCGTGATAAAGACCGCGTTGTGGTGTCAGACGAAGGAAAATATGCTCACACAATGTTTAGCGTTTTGGAAACAATGCGCAAACAGGCTGCATTAGTCGCTTTTCAGCCGATGACGGGGCGCACGCACCAAATTCGCGTGCACAGCGCCTATATGGGCTGCCCGCTTATTGGTGACTTTAAATATGGTTATGATCCAGAACTTTTTGCACAAATTAACTTGAAAAAACGCCTCCATTTACATGCTTATCGCCTACGTCTGCCGCATCCAGCAAACCGCAAAAAGATACTTGATTTACAAGCGCCAATACCGGATGATTTTGTGGCTAATATGAAAGAATTAGGCTTTGACCACAGCATCAAGGCCGATAATATTCAATTTGAAATATAGATTAGAGAAAAGATTACATTTATGGTTATTTCTTCAGCGCCGCTACGTGGCGATAAACCGCGCAAATCAAACCCTATAATCAAATGGTTATTCCGTTTGATCGTTACTGGCTTTGTTTTCCTAGCCCTGATTGTCATTGCAGCGAACGCGATTAATGGCACCGGCGAAACGCAGCGTAGTAGTATTGAGCGTATAATGGGCGAAGTATTTCAAGGCAGCGCCCATATCAAAGACTTCAAATATTTTTCTGCGATACCTTATGTTGGCGTAGAGCTTGAAAATACTGTCGTTGTCGATGAGGCTAAGAGCAACAGAATGATGATGAATTTAGATTACATCGCCTTCAACACAGGCTTCATCAACATCCTGCTGCGCCGCCCTGTTTTTCGCTACTTAGAGGTCCGTAATTTTTACGCAGCGCCCTATACTCTTGCACCGAAAGCGATCATTATTGACCATATTAAGCCCGTTAAAGGTAAAAACCTAATGTCCATTAAGGGGCAATATAGCAAGCTGCCCTTTGATTTAACGTTGGAAGCCACGCCCCTTATCACTGGACAGGACCTAAATTACGGTTTCAAGCTGGACAAAACGATAAAAGTTGATGGTACTATTGGCGGCCTCCAAACAACCCTAACTATTGCAAGCAGCCGCTCTGCGTTCAAACTGCAAGATATATCTATAAGCAAAGATGGAAAACAAATCCTAAACGGATCGTTTTCTTATTCCATGGATGGGGAAATTGTCAGCGACCTTTCAGTAGCCGATATACATGCCGTTACCAATGTGCTTTACCGCCCATGGGATACCGAGCGTGAGAATGTTATTGATGGTGATGTGACAATTAAAAGCCTAGACTTAACAAAAATCAGTGAAGAGACACATGAAATAGCCTCTATAATCTCAGCTATCGAAGACATAGTAAATGCTGTAAATGCACCTGTTGATGCGCTATATCGTAAAGATGAAGTTAAAGCAGACCCAACTATCCTTCCTACGATGCCTAACACAGATTTGCGCATCAACCTGACTAATCTAAAAATAAAAGATGCCGTCCTTGGTGATATTAAACTGCCGTTTTCTGCAAAAGAAAACACGTTATCCCTAAACAAAATTGAAGGCCACATAAATGGCGGAACTATAGCTGGAAATATACGCTTAAGTGAAACGCGCGGTGAAGCACCAGAAGTGACGCTTATCCAAGACCTGCAAATAAATAAATGGGATTTTGGCCAACTACTAAGCGATTTAAAACTTAACCATAGCGATGTAACTGGGCGCATGAATATCAAAACACAGCTCACAGCAGCAAGCCCGACCTTGTCCGGCCTAAAAGAAACATTAGGCGGCGAAGCAAGCTTTGTGATATCAGATTCCGAAATGAAAAGCGGCATTGCCGACCGGCTTATGTCAGGTTTATTCACCGCATTGATCCCTAATCTAGAAAAAGACAAGAGAACCAAGATCAACTGTGTGATGGGCCATTTCGGCATTGAAAACGGCGTTGCCAATGTTGACACTCTGTTTGCGGATACTGAGCGCCTACAACTAGTTGGTAGCGGTGACATTAACATTGCAAAGAATGCCTATGGATTAAAGCTTAGTCCCGAAGCCAAGAAGACAACATTATTGGACATCACACCCGCCATCCGCATGAGTGGCCCACTCAACAAGCCGAAATTTAGCCCTGATACATTTTCACTTGGCACAAAGATTGGCGGCCTTTTACTATCGACCGTTAACCCTGTTCTTCTGGCCGCTACATTGACAGATTTCGGCTTAAGCGCAGAACATAGCTGCGGTCAATTCGCGCCGAAGAAAGAGGCCGCGCCCGTAAATAAACCAGAAGAAAAACAAGATTAAACAAGGCACTTATTATGAAGAAATTTTATAAGGAAGCGACTTATAAAGATGAAAACGGCCTCTATTTAATTACGTTAGATGGCCGCACCATAAACACGCCAGCCAATAATATATTGGTCTGCCAAAGCGAAAAACTTGCCCGCGCGATTTGCGATGAGTGGAATGCGCAAGATGAAAATATTGTGCCTGATAAAATGCCGCTGACGCAATATTGCTATACCGCGCTTGATTATATCCCTAAACATCGCAGTGAAATTATCAATACGATGATGAACTTTCTGGATACAGATTTGGTGTGTTACCGCACCGATGACCCTGCGGATTTAGGACAGCTGCAAGCCCAAAACTGGGATCCATTCATTGATTGGTTTGAAAGTCACTTTGATTACCGCTTAGCAACCACAACCGGTTTGTCCGCGCTAAAACATGACAATGACGCACATGAGCGTGCTTTAAAACACGTCCACACATTGGATCATGACCATTTGACCATCGCACAATCCCTCACCGCGACATGCGGCTCACTTGTTATGGCGCTGCGCTTTATAGATGAGCAAGTATCCAGTGAGGATATGTTTAACGCCGCCTTTGTAGAAGAGCTTTACCAAGGGCGAATTTATGATGAAGATAGATACGGCATAGATCCTAACCAAGAAAAACAGCGCGCAAAATTTACGCAAGACATAAACGCCGCACGCATATTTCTTGACGCCGTAAAGTCGGTTTAATTTTCTAGTGACATAAAAGTTATGCGCTGATATAATGTACCAATGCGTACAAAACTATCACCAAAAGGCCTTCGTACCAAAAACGAATTGTTGGAAACCGCTTATGCGTTGTTTTTAGAGCGCGGGATTCATGCGACGAGCATTGATGATATCCTGCGCGTGTCTGGCAAAGGAAAGAGTCAGTTTTACCACTACTTTAACAATAAAGAAGATCTCCTCCATCGCCTATTACAGGCGCATTTGGATGAGTTAAAACAAGGTGACGCCCCTTATAACATCGAAGTCCACAGCTGGGATGGCCTTGGCGAATGGCTCGAAAAACTCATCACGTTTTACCGCTCCCTTGGCAAAGCAAAGGGCTGTATTCTCGGGATGATTGGGCAAGAGATGGCCCCCGAAGAAGAGCTGATCCGTCAGGATTTGCAAATGATTTTTGATTTAAAAATGAAAGCGCCAAAAACGTTTTTTATTGGGCTTGATGCTCAGGGAAAATTAAAATCAGGCGTTACACCTGAACAACTTTCCGACTTCCTATTAGCACAGATTCAAGGTAGTGTATTTCTGACAAAAGTATTTCAAGATGAACGCATTACCAATAATAGTGTGCACCTAATTATAGATGCCCTTAGAAGCTTTGAGGTTACGTCCGCATAATCATATTATGAACTAATACGTACATTTTAACTAACCCCTTATTAAAAAAGATCGCCAAATGGAAAAACCACAACAAACCGCCATTATCCGTTATGCCGAAGCCATCATTCGTTTCCGGTGGCTTGTCATTGCGATGACCTTACTTAGTGTTATTGCCGCTGGATATGGGGCACAATTCCTAAATTTTTCCAATAATTATCGCGTATTTTTTTCCGCAGAGAATCCTGAGCTCCGCGCATTTGAAGATTTCCAGACAACCTATACAAAAAACGACAACATATTATTTGTTATTAAGCCCAAAGACGGAACAGTCTTTACGCCATCAACAATGGCTGCTGTCGAAAAGTTAACCGAAGCTGCATGGTATATTCCATACGCTTTGCGTGTCGATTCAGTTACAAACTTTCAATATAGCTACGCCGATGGAGACGAATTAATCGTTGATGATTTGATTTATGACGTCACATCACAAAGCGCAGAATACATCACGGAACGCGGCGAGATTGCCCTAAAAGAACCATTACTAAAAGACATGTTGGTTGCCGCCGATGCCGGCGCAACGGGCATTAATGTCGTACTGCAATACCCTGAGAAGAGCATAAATGAGGTACCAGAAGCGGCACAGAAAGCGCAAGAAATTGCCGATGAAATCCGTAAAGACTATCCCGACTTGACGATAGCCCTCACAGGCGTGTCAATGCTAAACAATGCTTTTGCAGAAGCAGGCAAGAGCGACTCCAAGACCTTAATGCCCATCATGTTCCTGATATTGATTATAATGATGGTTTTAACTTTACGCTCTTTTTCCGCGACCTTCGCAACCGTTCTGATTATTGGCTGCTCATTAACTGTCGCGATGGGGCTTGCGGGTCATTTCGGTATTTTACTAACGCCTATCTCAGTTACCGCACCAACAATTATTTTGACGCTAGCCATCGCGGATTCTGTTCATATTCTAGTTTCAATGTTTCATAACTTACGCGCGGGCATGAACAAACATGATGCCATTATTGATGCGCTGCGCATTAACTTCATGCCAGTCAGCATAACATCCCTCACAACTGTTATCGGCTTTCTGACCCTTAATTTCTCTGATGCACCACCATTCCATGACTTAGGCAACATCACAGCCATGGGTATTATAGCTGCGTGGCTATATTCGCTAAGCTTCTTGCCTGCTGTTATATCTTTTCTGCCACTAAATGTTGCCCGTTATAATGAAAACGCCAAGCCGTCCCTACTTTCACGGTGGCTTAACAGCTATGGACAATTTGTTGTAAAACGCAGCCGCATCATACTCCCTATTATCACACTAATATCAGTTGGCCTGATATGCGCCATCCCACGCATTGAGTTAAACGACCAATGGGTTAAATATTTTGATGAGCGTCTAGAATTCCGCACTGATGCTGATTTCGGCACAAAGCATCTCACTGGAGTATATCAAATTGAATTTTCTGTTCCCGCAGAGAATGCTGGCGGCATAAGTGAGCCTGAATATTTGGAGCATCTTGACCAATTTGCAGAGTGGCTGCGTCAACAAGATGGCGTACGACATGTTTATAGCATTTCAGACATTATGCGCCGCCTGAATAAAAACATGCATGCCGATGACCCTGCATGGTACAAGCTACCTGATACGCGGGATCTCGCCGCGCAATATTTGCTCCTCTATGAAATGTCGCTGCCTTACGGGTTAGACCTTAATGACCGGATCAATATTGATAAGTCAGCCACGCGTATAACCGCAACACTGAATGACATTCCAACTGGTCAGGTGCGTCAGTTTATACAAGACACCGAAAGCTGGTTTGCAGATAATGCCCCGCCTTATATGCAGACCGAGCCAACTGGCCCAACGGTAATGTTTTCATATATTTCCCAGCGCAATATTGAAAGCATGTTAAAAGGCAACACATTTGCACTCATCGCTATTTCCTTGATTTTGATTTTTGCTCTACGCAGCTTGCCGCTTGGGGTTATCTCCCTTATTCCAAATGCTGTACCTATATTGGTCACATTCGGCTTATGGGCGTTAATTTATGAACAAATTGGCATGGCGGCAGCGGGCGTTTCCGCCGTTGCTTTAGGTATTGTCGTTGATGATACTGTGCATTTCATGTCAAAATATCTTCGTGCGCGGCGCGAAAAAAATCTTAACAAAGAAGACGCAACCATATATGCTTTCCAAACGGTTGGCACAGCTTTGATTGTCACCACAATCATCTTAACGCTCGGCTTTATGGTTATGGCGACATCCACATTTTTGGTTAACGAACAGCTTGGCCTAATGACCGCCGCGACTATGATTATCGCCTTAATCATTGATTTCACATTACTGCCTTGTTTGTTATTACTGGGCAAAAAATCCACATCAGAATCATAAGGACAACATTATGTCGAATTTTAAACTGTCAAAAACAACAGCTAAAACCATCTTACTCGCCACCATGTTTGCAAGCTTTACGGCTTTCACGCAGCCGAGCATTGCACAAGAACAAGACCCTGCACAAATGGGATAGGATATTGCCAAGCGTTCTGATGAATCTGACCGCGGCTTCCACGATCACCGCGTGAAGATGAAAATGATCCTACGCAATGCTTCTGGTCAGGAAAATATTCGTGACATGCGTTTTTCGGTATTAGAAGACCCAAACCCAGATGTCGGCGATAAGTCCCTTATCATTTTTGATACACCTGCCGACATATCAGGCACAGCATTACTTTCACATGCAAAAATTTTAGAAGCGGACGACCAATGGGTCTTTTTACCTGAAGATGAAAAAATTAAACGCATATCATCAAAAAATAAGTCTGGTTCATTCTTTAGTAGTGAGTTTGCTTATGAAGATTTCACTGCACAAGAGCTTAACAAATATAAGTATAATTACCTGCGCCAAGAACCATGCCCAAATGCTGCCGAACTGACATGCGATGTCGTTGAACGCTTTCCGCTCTATGAACGTTCTGGCTATGCGCGTCAAATCGCATGGGTTGATACAACATATTTCCAAAGCCGCAAAATCGACTTTTATAATCGCCGCGATAGCTTAATGAAATCTTTAGACTTCCTCGACTATAAACAATATGAGGACAAGTATTGGCGCCCACAATTGATGAAAATGCAAAACCATCAGACGGGCAAGTCAACGGATCTTGTCTACGGCCCATATAGCTTTAACAATGGGCTTTCTGAAAATGATTTCGTTAAAGGGGTTCTTGAAACCCTGTATTAAGGGGTTACAAATGAACTTATGTCAGCTTTTATGTGGTCTTGTAGTTGGGGTCAGTGCGCTTACATTCGGTACAGATGTACAGGCTGGAGACTGGCGTATTAAAGGTTTTGCGGCTACTGAGATTCGCGCCTATACACAAGATGCCAAATGGGCAGGTCAATCAGATAACACTGAAATATCAGTCATTCTGAACCCTGAATTTCGCTATAAAAGTGAAGACCGCAAGCATCGTATAAATTTTATACCTTTCGTTCGTGGCACAAACACAGATGGCGAGCGTAGCCATGGCGACATACGTGAAGCCTACTACATGTATATTGATGACAAATTTGATGTCTTAATTGGTGCAAATAAAGTCTTCTGGGGCGTAACCGAATCACAGCACCTCGTGAATATTATCAACCAAGTTGATTTAGTCGAAGACCCAGACCAAGAAGATTACCTGGGCCAGCCCATGTTACAAATAGCCACTCAGCAAGATTGGGGGCGCGTCACCGCATATGTCATGCCCTATTTCCGTGAACGGAACTTTGCAGGGGTAGAAGGCCGTCTGCGCGCGCAGCTACCATATGACACGCACAAAGCGACCTATGAAAGTGGCGCAGAAGAATGGCATCCTGACTTTGCGCTTCGCTACAGCCACTATATGGGTGACTTTGATATTGGTTTATCTTATTTCCATGGTACAGGGCGCGAACCAACATTTAATGTTACGCCTGAAGGCAAGCTTCGTCCGCATTATTCACTTATCAACCAAGCAGGTCTGGATCTGCAATATACGACAGATGCGTGGCTGTGGAAGTTAGAAAGCATTATCCGCGAAGGGCATGGCAAAACATTTGCTGCCGCTGTCGGTGGGTTTGAATACAGCTTTTATCAAATTTTCAAAAGCGATATGGATTTAGGCATATTACTTGAATACCAATATGATGGCCGCGATGATGACGCACCGATCACTATTGCCAATAACGATATTTTCGCTGGTGCACGCCTTGCCTTTAACGATATTCAAGACACCGAGATTCTGGCCGGCATGACATTTGACCATGAAAACCAAGATAGTTTTATTAATATCGAAGCTGAGCGCCGCTTTGGCGACAACTTCTCAGCAGAAATTCGTGCGCGCTTCATTACTGGCGCAGATGAAGGTGAAGACCTCTATGAATTTGCGCGGGATGATTATATTCAGCTGCGCCTATCCCGCTATTTCTAAAAAACGGTGCAAATAATTTATCGCTTTAGACCTTGCATGATATAACAGAAGATATAATATACTTCTCAACGTATTCTCATGCCCAAACGGAGCATTTCACATGAAAAAAACGTATATTATCATCATCCTCATCGCTATCTTCTCAAGCGCTATTGGCTTTAGCATGGTCAGCGGCTTACGCGGCACGGCTGATAAGCTATCAACGGCAGAAACAAGCACTGAGAAAAAGGTTATATCCAAAGAAAAAGCCTTTAACGCTGAAAGCTTCACGCTAGAGAATGGCATGCGTGTTGTTCTTATTGAAAACCATCGTACGCCTATCGTGTCGCACATGATCTGGTATGACGTGGGCGCCGCTGACGAAGACTGGGGCAATTCAGGTATAGCGCATTTCTTTGAACATTTGATGTTTAAAGGTACAGATACGCTCGCCCCCGGCGAATATTCAAAAACCGTCCGCGCCCTTGGCGGCGAAGATAACGCCTTTACAGGGCAAGATTATACGGCTTATTTCGTGAATATCGCACGTGAAGAATTACCAACTATTATGCGTATGGAAGCCGACCGCATGCGCAATTTAAATATTCCTGAAGAACATTTTGTATCTGAGAAAAATGTGATATTGGAAGAGCGCGCACAGCGCACGGACATAAACCCTACCGCGCGCATGATGGAAACATTGCGCGCAACGCTATATCCCAACCATGCTTATGGCGTGCCGATCATTGGCTGGCGCGAAGAAATTGCGGCGCTGACCTATGATGAAATTATGAGCTTTTACAAAAAATGGTATGCCCCTAATAACGCTGTGCTAGTCGTATCTGGCGCAATCACACGCGCTGAATTGGAGCCTCTTGCTAAAGAATATTACGGCAGCATAGAAGCGCAGCCGCAAGCGCAATCCCCCGATTACAAAGCCCCTATCTTGCCCGGCCATAAGAAAATCACTTATGAAGATGCGCAAGTGCAACAACCACGTTTTATACGCCTATGCCGTATGCCAAGCTATGCAACAGATAAAAAATCTGCCCTTGCCCTTGAAATTGCGGCGAATATCATTGATGGCGGCGCAGCGACACGGCTATATCAAGCTTTGGTTAGTGAAGGCCGCCTCGCAAGTAGCGCTCATCTGAGTTATTCAGGCTTTACTGCACAAGAAAGCACAGCGAGCATTGCGATCACCCCTCGCGAAGGCGTTTCTATTGATGATGTTACAACCGCATTTGATGCCGTTTTGATGGATTATAAATATAAAGCGCCAAGCGATGACGAAATACAAGCAGCTAAAGACCGCATGGTCAATGATGCCATCTACGCCCGTGACAGCCTACAAGCGCCTGCCTATATTTTTGGGCAAGCCCTTACCACCGGCCTTAGCATAGATGACATTGAATATTGGACATACGACATTGAAACCACGTCAAATGATGACGTCCGCAATGCAATTGATCATTTCCTAAACACGGATAAATGCGTTGATGGTGCATTACTACCCGTCGGCGGCGCACCTGCCGCAAACCAAAATGCAGAAGGAGCAAACCATGAATAAATCATTATGGCGTCCAGCCGCAATTGCGTTAGCGGCATTATCTGTACTCAGCATTGCACCGCAATCTTCGCAAGCAACGTCCCCGCCACCACCCCTCATGGAGAAAGCGGAAAAAGCGGAGAACGCGCGCGAACGGTTTATTCCTATTGAAACATTAACCACGAAATCGGGCATTGATGTGTGGTTTGTTGAAGACCGCAGTGTCCCTGTTCTATCAATTAAGTTCTTTTTTGAAAATGTCGGCGCCGCTTATGATGGCGCGGATAAACAAGGCCTTGCGCGCCTTGTATCAAACACATTAGATGAGGGCGCAGGATCATATGATGCCAAAGCATTCCAAAAAGCGCTTAATGATTATTCGATATCGCTGTCCTTTGGCAGTGGCCGTGATGATTTTTCGGGGCAACTCAAAACACTCACGCGTTATCAAGACAAAGCATTTGAGCTTCTCAAGCTCGCCTTAAATGAACCTCGCTTCGATGACGAAGCCGTTACCCGTATGCGCGAAGCGAACATCGCACGCATTAAATCATCCCTAAGTGACCCAAGCTGGCTTGCCGCACGTTTGTTTAATGACACCTTTTATGGCGACCACCCATACGCACTGAATAGCGGCGGCACAATATCGGCACTCAACGCCCTTACGGCAGATGATTTGCGCGCTTATGTCGCCCGCAGCCTAACGCGCGATCGTTTGCATGTTGCTGTCACAGGCGCAATTAATAAAAACCAATTGCTTGATGCTATTGATGATATTTTTGGTGACTTACCTGAACATGCAGAATCCGCGCCCGCACCTATTGCGCCATTTACATGGCCTAAGTCGGGGAAAAGCGCCCTGTACCATATTGACGGTTTACCGCAAAGTAAAATCATGCTTGCCCTGCCTTCCGTGCGCATTGATGACCCGCGTTATTATACGATGAAATTAATGACAACCATTCTGGGCGGCAGCGGTTTTGGCTCGCGCCTAATGGAAGAAATCCGTGAGAAGCACGGCCTTACATATGGCATTTACAGTTACACAAGCGAAAGCGATGCATCTGAAATGATGCACATTGTCGCTTCATCACAAAATGCGACTGTCGCGGAACTTTTAAGCCGCACTATGGGCGAATTAAAGCGCATGGCTGATACACCTGTAAGTGAAGAAGAGCTGAAAGCACATCGTGATTACTTGATTGGATCAATGCCATTAACCCTAACCTCAACAGACCAAATATCTGGCTTAATGCAACAATTGCAGATGCAAAATCTGCCGGCGGATTATCTTGACCACCGCGCAGATGCCTTGCGTAAAGTTACGGTAGACGACATCCAGACTTTAGCGAAAGAAATACTGGACGACGAAAAAGTTATTGCCGTAGTGGCAGGTGGCATAAAAGCCAAAGATATTCCTGGCACAGCCACAGGCGTATATAACTTTACAGTTGTAAGTGAATTACCAAACGTCGAATAATTAAGAGCTTCACCCATATGGATTTAGAACACAGCCCCGCATGGGGCGCCCTAACTAAGCTGCATGCACAACATCACCACAGCACTATTGCAGAACATTTTGCGCTTGATCCGAAACGTGCGGCGCGTTTGAGCATCCAGCATGATGGACTTTTATTCGATTACAGCAAAACTGGCCTAACGGACAGCATTAAGGCGGGGCTCATAGCGCTTGCCGATCAACAAGCGCTTGATACGCAAAAGAACGCAATGTTTAGCGGCGCGCATATTAATAATAGCGAAGACCGCGCCGTTATGCATGTTGCGCTGCGTGCCCCGCGCGATGCCGCCTATCATGTCGATGGGCGCAACATTAGCGATGATATTCACGATACGCTCGACCATATGCGGCGTTTTTGTGACACAATTCATAAGGGCGAATGGCGCGGCCATAATGGGCAGCCTATCAAGACAATTGTTCACATTGGCATTGGTGGGTCAGACCTCGGCCCTTATATGGTCTGCGATGCATTAAAAGACTTCGCCTTAAACGGTATGAATATTCATTTTGTATCAAATGTTGATGGCGCCGCGCTACATAACTGCCTTGGTCAGATTAACCCTGATGAGACATTATTTTTAATCGCCTCCAAAAGCTTCACAACAGAAGAAACCTTAAAAAATGCCGAAAGCGCCAAAGCTTGGTTTTTAAAAACAACAGGCGCAGCGCATGAAGCGATTGCCAAACATTTTGCCGCAATGACAGTTAATGTTGACGCTGCCGTCACATTCGGCATTGATGCAGATAATATTTTCGGCTTTGGTGCTTATGTTGGCGGGCGGTTTAGCCTTTGGTCATCCATTGGCCTACCCATTGCGCTGTATTTAGGGTTTGACCATTTCACCGCGCTGCTTAACGGCGCCCATGCAATGGATCAGCATTTCTTACACGCGCCAAACCATGAAAACTTGCCCGTTCTGTTGGGGCTAATCGGTATATGGCATCGCAATTTCTGCACCTATGAATCGCTCGCTATTCTGCCTTATGCACAAAATTTAACGGCGCTGCCTGCTTATTTGCAGCAAATGGATATGGAATCCAACGGTAAAACCGTCGATCGCAATGGACGCGACCTGCCCTATGCTACTGGCCCGGTGATTTTTGGGGCGAGCGGCACGAATGGGCAGCATGCGTTTTACCAGCTCATCCACCAAAGCCAAACGATTATTCCGTGTGAATTTATCGCCTTTAAAACAGCTTTATCCCCATTGCAAGACCACCATGATGCATTGCTTTGTCATGTTTTGGCGCAATCCCGCGCCTTAATGATTGGCCGCAAGTCTGAAGCAACCGCACCAGAAAAGCACTTTTCTGGCAACCGCCCATCCACAACGTTAATTGTTGATGCACTTTCGCCATATCACTTAGGACAAATCCTTGCGCTTTACGAACATAAAATTTTCGTACAAGGCGCAATTTGGGGGCTGAATAGTTACGATCAGCCGGGTGTCGAGCTTGGCAAAATCCTCGCCAAGGAAATTAGTGGCGCGTTACCAACAATAAAAAATGGGCAATCTGCGACAACAAGCTTTGATCCATCGACCCAAAATATGTTAGATTATCTATTCAAGAATTAATTTAGGTCAATTTTCAATGTGTATATTACGGGGGATAGTTTCTTAACATGACGGATGCTGATGCGGCATTACGCCCCCTGACACAAGATGAGCTTGATAAAATCATTAAAAACCATGCCATGTATAGCGAAGGTTCCGTTGGCGGCAGCCGCGCAGTCTTGACGCATCATGACCTATCAAAACTAAACTTTCGCGGTGCAAATTTATCTGGCGCGGATTTCTCTCATTCCCGTTTTAGTCAGTCCGACATGGAGGGCGCAGACTTCAGCAATGCTGTTTTTTTTGGCTGCGACCTTCGCAATGCAAATTTAAAGCAAGCCAAGCTTAACCGTGCGGATTTTCGTGGCGCGCAGCTTATCGGCGCCGATTTACGTGGGGCAGATCTGAACAAGGCCGATTTACGCCAAGGGCAAGTCATGACTTTTACAAAGTCAAAAAGCAATGGCGCAGACAAGTATTCTGGCAAAACTTTATTTATCGGGGCGCATATGTCCGAAGCCAATTTAAAAGGCATTCGTGCATCTGATGCAGACTTTACGGACGCTGATTTATCAGCCGTTTTATTACAAGATGCCGACTTAAAGAACGCGAAATTCATTGGCGCAAATTTATCAGATAGCGACCTGAGCGGCGCGGTTCTCACAAAAGCCAATCTGGATGGAGCAATTATCGCCGGCACAACTTTCGCTAATAATGAGCGCGGCGGACTTAACCTTGATAACACCGTCACGGATGACCCGATTAATTCCGCCATCACGCATTCCGCAAAGGACTTAAAAGGGCTATTACTTGCCCATGTAGAATGGATTGAAAGCGCGGGTAAAGCTGGTACACAATTGAACCTAAACGGCTTAGATTTACGCAGCCTAACAACGCTCAACACCATACCGCTTACCGCATGTAGTGCGCAGGAAGCTATATTCATCGGCATGAATATGCGTAGCATGCATTTACAAAGTGCGCATTTAGAAAAGTCAGATTTCCGCGATTGTAAGCTTGATAAAACAGATATGCGTGGGTCACATTTCAACAATAGCAACTTCATGCGCGCGCAATTAAAAGGCGTAAAAGCCTGCCCACTAAAAGTCGGCAAAGGAGAAATTGTCACCGATATGCGCAAATGTAACTTCAAATACGCTAATTTTGAAAATGCCGATTTGCGCAATGTTGATTTCCGTGAATCCGACCTTAGCTTCGCCAATTTCAGTGGGGCTAATTTGACTGGCGCACAATTTAGCGGGGCGACGATGACCGATGTGCTATCTAAAAACGCACAGATTGATGACGATTCCCTATCCTTCTTCGTATAAATTATCCCCGCGCTTTTCACGCTCTGAACCGAGTATTTCCTGACAAGTTCCATTATTCACGCTATGTGTAATCTATGCGCATACGTTATTTACCAGAAACATTAATCAACCAGATCGCCGCGGGCGAAGTTCTGGAACGGCCTGCTGCTGCCGTTAAAGAATTGGTTGAAAATGCCATTGATGCACGCGCAGGCCGTATTGATGTTGAAATTCGTGACGGCGGTAAAAGTTATATCTGCGTATCCGATGACGGACACGGCATGAGCGACGCGGAACTTATCGCTGCACTTGACCGTCATGCAACATCAAAATTACCCGGCAATGACTTATTAAATGTTGATCATTTGGGTTTTCGCGGTGAAGCCCTGCCGTCTATCGCTGCCGTAAGCCGCTTAAAAATCACAACAAAGGACGCCGCGTCTGGCAATGCCTATAGCATTCAGGTCGAAGGCGGCAAAAAAGGCGATGTGCAGCCTGCATCTCACCCGCAAGGCACAAAAATAGAGGTGCGTGATTTATTCTTCGCGACGCCTGCCCGCTTAAAATTCATGAAGTCCGAGCGCTCTGAATATACGGCTGTAAAAGATATTCTCTTCCGCCTATCTATGGCTTGGCCTGAAGTTGCGTTTAGCCTTACCCATAATGGAAAAAAGGCGCTAAATCTCTATGCAGGCCAAGAAGAAGACCTGTTCAGCCTAAGCAAGACGCGTATGGAAGATTTGCTCGGCCGTGAATTTATCGATAACGCCCTGCCATTAGAAGCTGAACGTGAGAATGTACGCATTTATGGTTTTGCGGGCCTACCGACTATGAATAAAGCAACGTCGCAATGGCAATACTTATTCGTCAATGGTCGCCCTGTGAAAGACAAGTTAATTATAGGTGCGGTGCGCGGCGGGTATATGGATGTGCTTGCGCGTGACCGTCACCCTATGGTCGCTATATTTGTCGATGTGCCGCCTGAAGACGTTGATGTTAACGTCCATCCAGCCAAGGCCGAAGTCCGTTTTAAAGACCCGAACCTTGTCCGTGGCCTGATGGTCAGCGCCATTCGTAAAGCCCTGCATGAAGGTGGCCACCAAACGGCAAGCACCGTATCTATGGCAGCGCTACGTGACCTTGAAAAACAAAAAGCGATGCTGATCGAGCAAGTGCATGCCGCCAATGCCAATACGGATATGCAGAATGTCGCTATGGCACAAAATGCAGAAAACCCACTTATCCCGAGTGGATTTTACAGCGCACCATCATCAGCGCCTAATAGCTTTTCTGATTATGCGGCAACACAAAGCACGTACCAATCAAGCCTATTACAAGACGCGCCATCGGCGCGCGCCGATCATCATGATATGCATGCTGCAATCCCGCAGGCTGAACCCGTTGAAGAAAACTTCCCGCTTGGCGCAGCGCGTACACAGCTGCATGAAAATTATATCGTCGCGCAAAATGCTGATGGCCTTGTGATTATTGACCAACATGCGGCACATGAACGCCTTGTTTATGAACGCTTTAAAAACCAAATCGCGGAAGGCGGCATTGAAACACAAGGCTTCCTGACCCCAGAAATTGTTGAAATGGATGAGGGCGATATTGATCGCCTAATGCCATTCGCCGAAGAACTGAAAAAGCTTGGGTTAGATATTGAGCCTTTTGGCGCAGGCGCAATTGCTGTGCGCAGCGTCCCTGCGCTTCTTAAAAAAGTTAATGTCGAAAAACTCATCCATGACCTTGCAGGTGAGGTCATTGAATTTGGCAGCCCACAAAAATTAGAAGAAAAAGTCAATCACGTCCTTTCGACTATGGCTTGCCACGGTTCTGTGCGCTCTGGCCGCCGCCTCAGCGTCCATGAAATGAACCATCTGCTCCGTGAAATGGAAGCCACACCTTCAAGCGGTCAATGCAATCACGGCCGTCCAACCTATATTAAGCTATCCCTTAATGACATTGAACGCCTATTCGGTCGCCACTGATTTTAATTGACATAATCATTGATTTGATCTATTCTCTCTCCGCGTAATATGAGTAGAGGGGCATCAAGATGCGTAAAGAACAACATATAAGAAAGGCCGCGCGCCTAACCGCCAAGGCAGAAGCGCTGCTAGATAAGCTAAAAGCCGACTTCACAGAAGATTATCTAAGCCAAATCCCTCCACATAAGGCGCATGATCCCGCAACTATTAAAGATCGTATACATAATATTTTTGATAGCTGGCATGAACATGTCCGCCCACTTAGCGCGACATCAGAAGATGGATCTACAACATTATTTATTCCCGTAGGCGTTAACAAGCGCCAAAACAAGAATAAATCGGCAACGAAGAAACTAAATTTATATTTATCTTACCAAGCCTATGTCCTACAAATTGGTACTGACCAAACGCTTACCGTAACTAATTTTCATCATTCGAACAAAAAGAATAATGTCGCCTATAGCCCCGCGCACGCATTCGAAATATTTCAGACTAATCCCAAAAAACGCCCGATTCCTGTTAGCAGCTTTAAGCTAGAAGATTTCGACAAACTGTTTAATCACCACAAGACACGCACCGACTTCAAAACACTACCAGATTATTCAATTTTGAGCCAAATCGCGCCCCTCAATCGCCGTTTTGGTATTTTGAAATATAAAGAATTTTCAGGATTAAGACGCACGCTGAAAAAAATTGAAAGCCTCCACCTTGAAAGCACCGCGCATAAATTAGCAAGCCTTACGGATTCAAAAGCCGTACATAGCGCTCTTTTGAATGGTGCGCACGCGGATATAAACCATTATAACTGGCTTGTAAAAGGCTATGCGAACAATGCATATAATGACCGTATCAATGCCTTCCGTGCCTATCCAGCTTTATCATTAATTTTTGCCAGAAGCACGCATAACTCAAGATTTAGCGATAGTGAACTTCAAAAAGCAGAAGACCTTATTGATAACCAGGGCTACTCCATGCCACAAACCATTCAGGCTATATACGGTAGCGGCGTAAATCTGCCAAAGAAGCTTCTTTCACCACTGCACGGTGTACGCTATACTGTTTTTGGCGACAACGGCCGACGCTTCTTTACGAAAAATTTAATAGATGCTCTGCCCTTAATTCCTCAGAAAGACTTTCCCCAAACACCAGAAGAATGGGAGCGCTTAACGCTCCGGGCTGAACGGTTAAAAAATGTGCGCAACTCTTCGCGTATTCCGCTAGATAAACTGTATAAGCAATACGGTTTCGATGTCCCTCGCAACACAGCGCAAGGTGAAGACTGGTATAATGTTAGCGACTTCGTGCGAGATTTATACAAAAAAATGCTCGCGCCAATTGTGACAGAGGTCGCCGCAGAATCCGCACATTGTGACGATCCATCAAACGCGACATTGGCGTTAATGGATGATCCGCAGTTGCAACATAAATTTTTATCCATGCTTACGACGTCACAAATTACCAAAGGGTCAAAAGATTGGCACGACCGCCTACAAACAGTACGCGCACAATTTAACTCTATTTCCATTCCATCTGATCAAACTTGGCCCGCTTTAGTTGAGCCGCTTACCGCACCAAATGGCGTATATATTGAGGCATTAACAAGCAAAGCCGCGCTCGAAAAGGAAAGCGAACTTATGGATCACTGTGTACATGGCTATAGTTCGAACTGTGTTCTTAGAAATTCACATATTCTACATTTCAGCTATCAAGACGCTGGCAAAGGGCCGACGCTGCATGGCACGTTAGAGCTAAAAGACGAAGAGCGTGGCAAACAACGCATCGTCGTTAAACAGCAATTCCAAGCATATCATAACCATACGCCTGCCCCCGTTTTACAAGAAGTGGCAAAATGGTTTATTGAACAAATCAATGCAGATAAGCTGCCCGTTGACTGGCACAAGTTAGAAGTCGCGCGCAGGCAGGCCCAAGAAGAATATAACAAAAACCAGATTGCCAATCGCTTAGGATTTGATGTTTATAATCCTGAAGCCCGCGAAGAAGCCTACAGCATAGTACAGCGCTTCTGCTATGGAGCTATGAGCAAGCTAGACCGCGAAGACTTCATTAAACGCGCGGATCTAAAACCGGCAATAGAACAGAAATTAAAAGAGCGGGGGCTAACGCATGTCTAATCAACTTTATAAAAACAAGGCGGCGCGCATACTCCAACGCGCAGAGACTAAGATGCACGCCTTTATTCAGCGTGCCTGCAATAACATTACCGCAGGCTCACAGGCTGATAAAGTTGCAATACTGCAAGACATCGAATCTATATTTGACAACTGGAAAGACTGCACAATCCCGCGCCTATATAGCAGCACAGATGGCGCACAAATGTTGGTTATGCCTTATAGCGATCTAAAATTTGATAATAAGAACCGTGATAAAAAACAAAATGCACGTTATCGAACATCCAGTGTTCGCTTGTTCATGACAACGCCGTTGCAACAGCTTTCAATATACAGAGTCAGTTTTATTAATAGTGGGAAGACCGCCTTAGAAAATGTCATGGACTATTACCTTGATACACTTCATAGTGATGAAGACTTTCCAGCCCTACCGCGTTTTGGCAAACGCATTTTTAATTACAATCACCTTGAGATCAAAAACATCTTTTCATACAGAGAAGACCGTTATCAGGGCAAAATTGGTCCTAGCGCTTATATCCTTGCGCAGCTTAAGCATATTGCCGATAAATATAAATTCCCCCTAACCATAACACGCAATGATATAAATGATTTAATAAAAAGCGTTGAAGATATGTGGTTAGATGCTGCGTCATATCAAGCCCTCAGCATCGTTAATCGTGACGCGTTACGTGCCATATTGCGCAATAGTGAACCAAGCTATCGTGACTATCAATGGACGATGTCCGGCGCGACCGCCGAAATCATAGACCGCCGTATTGGCGCATTTCAGACCTATCCCGGACTAACGCCATTATTTTCTCTTAAATATGTAGGTGAGTGGGATTACAATTCATTACATCGCCGCGAAGATAGCCAGTATAAAACGCAAGAAGCCCTCACCCACATGGTTGATTCTGGTGCATCCGTGCCCGCCACATTAAAAGCAATATTCGCCAAAGAGGCGATTGATATACCCAAGAAATATTTAGCACCTTATCATGGAGCAAACGATCAAAACTTTGGTAAGGAAGGGCTAGACATACTTACCGAACATTTAGATGTTCTCCCAAGCTTTAACCGCGAAGAATATCCAACACATAAAGACGCGTGGGTAACGTTTCAAGAACGCTGCAAACATCTTAAATACAAAGAAGAGAAGACAAAGCTACCCTTTAATGCATTACTACAGCATGAACGCATTGCGCCTAAAGCCAAAATTGAATGGGCTCATGTCGGTGACTTTGTAAACGCCTTAAGACGCAGCATTGTTTTGCCCGCTGTGGTTCAAATTGCTAAACAGGAATATGGTATAACAGGTGATGTTCTAAATTTAGCGAGCAAGATTAGCTATGACAAAACATTAATCCGAGGCTTTATGCAGCCTTTCACTGTATCGCAAGCTGTAAATGGAAGTAAAGATTGGCACGATCGCTTATCTACGGTTAATGCACGCATTAAATCTATTGCTGTGGAAAATAATTTGTCATGGCCTGCGCTATGTGAAAACTTTGACACACCACAGGGCGTTAACATTAGGCCACTAACCACTAAAATAGAGCTGCAAGAAGAAGGCACTAGAATGGACCATTGCGTTGGCGGTTATGCAAGCAATTGCATACTGGATGGCGCGCATATTTTTCATTTATCATACACGGATGAGCAAGGTCACACACACAATTCAACACTTCAACTTGTTGAGAACAAAACAGACAAACAAGTTACCGTTATTAATAGACAAAACAAAGCTCAATCAAATAAAAAACCACATAAAAAAAATGCAGACGCCGCGGATTGGTTTGTTGAAAATTTGAATAACGGTAAAATTCCCGTTGATTGGACAGCTCTTTATGCACAGCGCGACGAAGTTGCAGCTATATATAAACAAAATAGAATCATTCATGAAATTGGCTTTGACCCAGAACAAGAAAGTTATTGCGCAGAAGCCTATGACATTATGCGTGACTTCCTTCCGCCCAAACTCGCAAAATTAGATTATGCACAATACCTTTTAAAAGGCCAAGGGGTTGCGCTTATACATAAGGCTATTGAAAAAGCGATCAATAAACCAGATAAGCTTACACCGACGCCTATGTAAACTTTCACCAAAAATTAACCATAATGCAATATGTTAATCTAATCGACATGATTAACGGTTTTGGATTTGTGAGTATATGGGCATTGTAATTTCCTCATTTATGATTGCGCAAATTGTCGGTTTTATCGGCTATGCACTTTATGCATTTTCAAGCTTTCAGAAAAACCGATTTACGCTACTGTTTATTGAGAGTGCAGGATGTTTTATTGTTGCAGCCCACTGGCTAATTTTAAATATGCCGACACTGGCTTTAATGAATTTGGTCTATGTATATATGGGCGTATTAAGCATTGCCTTTGTGCGTTTCCCAAAACTTAAACCTCTACTTTATTTATCATTTCCTTTAATTTTTGCACTATCTTTTTCAGGTTGGGGCGGTCAGCTCTACAGCCTGCTTGCCATTAGCGCGACAATGGTGGGGGTACTCGCAACGACTTTAGCTGTATGTTCAAAACTCTGCGTAGATATGACGCGTCTACGCTTACTTAGCCTATTAAGTTCAACATTATGGGTTGCTTGTGGCATCTTCGCAGGGTCTATTCCACAAATATTAGCATGCGGCGTATTTGCCTATGGTCATTTCAAGAATCTACAGCTATTGCGCAGCGAACGTCTATCCCTAGTCCCCGAAGCAAACGCTGCTTAAAAGGCTTGATCTAAGGCGCAGTATTGTCTAATCTCTGCGCATCAGAATAACACTTTTATGTAGAAGGAAGAATCGCACATGTCTTTTGACAATGTTCCTGCAGGTAAAGATCTGCCAAACGATATTAATGTCATCATTGAAAACCCAATGGGTGGTCAGCCAATTAAATATGAAGTCGATAAAGATAGCGGCGCATTATTTGTTGACCGTTTCCTCCATACGCCAATGTATTACCCTGGTAACTATGGTTATGTGCCAAATACATTGTCAGGCGATGGCGACCCTGTTGACGTTTTGGTTATTTCTCATTTGCCGATTACTCCGGGTGCGGTTTTGCGCTCTCGCCCAGTTGGCGTTTTGAAAATGGAAGACGATGGCGGTCAGGATGAAAAAATCATCGCTGTGCCGGTATCTAAAATGATTCCTCTTTACGACAGCGTTCAGGATTACACAGACCTTCCAAAAATCATACTGGAACAAATCGAACATTTCTTCACACATTATAAAGACCTTGAAAAAGGTAAATGGGTGAAAGTCCTTGGTTGGGACGGCGTTGATATGGCGAAACAGATGCTTGTTGAAGGCGTTGAGCGTGCAGGCAAAGCTGAAAAAGCTGCCTAATTTTATCGAACGCTATAAATAATATTAAACCCTGCATGGATGATCCGTTGCAGGGTTTTCTATATATGCGTCAGACTTTTGGCTTATGAATGCTTGGCGTT
Source organism: Alphaproteobacteria bacterium (assembly GCA_002690045.1). Classification (GTDB taxonomy): domain Bacteria; phylum Pseudomonadota; class Alphaproteobacteria; order Micavibrionales; family Micavibrionaceae; genus UBA2705. Next base: position 118,232 of record NZDE01000012.1, read on the forward strand.
GCGACACTAGAAATGCCCTGCTTTTCTTTAAGCAGTTCAATTAACCCTGTCGTTCCACTTTTGTTGAGTATTGAACGATATTGTGACTGATATGAACTCAACATACTTATGCCCTCTGCCGTCACGTCATAAATTGTCCAGCTATCTTCTTCATTCCATGCGTCTTTACTGCTACGGCGGAGTGAAAAATTAACATCAATATCAGGCCCGCCATTTTGCGTTATTGTCAATTTTACCTTCGCAACTTTACTATTTTCATCTGGTGCTAAAGGTGCGAAAGATACATTGTTATCAGCCAAATAGCCTAAGGCAGATGTAAAGCTGACTGCGAATTCTGATTTTAACAGATCTGCCAATTCCGCAAAATCTGCTTTTGATGTACGTTTCAAATGCTTATTACCCAAAATCATTGCTGTGATGAATCTATAATTCACATGCGGCTCTACATGTTTTTGGAAAATTGAGCGAATGACATCAGGGTCATCTGCATTATTCTGCTCAAGCTCTTGCAACATATTTTCAGTTGCTGTAGCCAGTTTATTGTATGCTGGGTGCTGCCCTTGTTTAAGCGCATTAACTGTTACTTTAGCTTCATATGTGGGCGTCGCTGGTGCAGCATTGGCAAATGCAGGTAAAAGCGCCAAGCTTGTTGATATGGCTAAATATCCTGCTAATTTGAATTTTTTATATGTTGTCATTGCCATATGCCTGTCCTGTCTCAATTGATAAATTATTTTCATTAATCACGCATTTTTTTACATAACCCACCACCAATGTCAAGCCTTTTCCTATAAATATTTCCTACGCTCACTTGCGGCAACTATGGGTGGAATGACTCTACACATATTTATTAACTAAAGCACTATGTCTTCATGGTGTTTTCTGGTAGAATCATCCAACTAAGTTTAATCACACCAATTAGGGCAATTTCAAAAATGAACAGTTTGAGACCGGCTAAACAGCCTTTAATATCCGTTGAAAATTTCCGGAACTTTGTTTACTTCCTTATGTTTTCCCTTGCTGTTGTTGGCATTTATACATTATCTGGCTATAGCTTTGCTGGCGGTGATGCTGCGGGCCATAGTTTAACGGCTGAACAACAAGATGCTTTGGTTAGACACCCCGGTTCAATATTCTGTTTAGTTATATTTTTATTGTCTTACCTTCTGGTTCTATTAGAAGAAAAAACACATCTACGCAAATCCAAACCCGTGATGCTTGGCGCGGGTATTATATGGGTGACTATAGGTATTATTGCCCCAAGTTTTGGCTTTTCGCATGACGATGTACACTCTGCTGTGTTTCATGGCCTTGAAGAATACGCGTCATTAATGCTGTTCCTACTTGCCGCAATGACCTATATTGCCGCGCTTGAAGACCGCGAAGTATTCCACGTTTTACGTACAAAACTTGTTGAGGCGGGGCTAAACAAACGCCAGCTTTTCTGGGCAACGGGCTGTATTGCGTTCTTCCTTTCACCTATCGCGGACAACCTGACAACATCACTTGTTATGGGCGCCGTGGTTATGGCTGTCGGTGCATCTGATAAGAAATTCGTGGCGGTGAGCTGTGTTAACATTGTCTGCGCAGCCAATGCGGGCGGCGCGTTCTCTCCTTTTGGTGACATCACAACCTTGATGGTTTGGCAGGCTGGTAAAGTTGAGTTTTTCGAATTCTTCGCACTCTTTATACCATCCGTTGTGTGTTTCCTTGTCCCTGCGACATTCATGAGCTTCTTAATTCCAAAAGAAAAACCATGGCATATGGAGAGCGGTTCTAAGCTTAAAGCAGGTGCAAAAACAATCATCTTCCTCGGCGCATGCACGATTGCCATGGCGGTTGGTTTTGAACAGATGTTAGGTCTACCACCATTTATTGGCATGATGACTGGCTTATCTGTACTGATGTTTTTCTCTTACATTATTCGCCACAGAATCTCTAACTCACACGAAGATGAAGACTTTGACATTTTAGACAAAGTTGCTTCTGCGGAATGGGATACACTGCTATTCTTCTTTGGCGTTATTTTCGCTGTAGGTGGCCTGTCATTCCTCGGCTATATGGAGCTTGCATCCAACTTGATGTATAACGAACTTGGCGCGACAACGACAAACATCATTCTAGGCGTTGCATCCGCTTTGATCGACAACATCCCAGTTATGTTTGCTGTCTTAACCATGGACCCTGAAATGTCGCACTTCCAGTGGCTGTTGATTACACTGACCACTGGTGTCGGCGGCTCTATGCTCTCTATCGGTTCTGCCGCAGGTGTCGCACTGATGGGCGTGGCGCGCGGTTCATATAGCTTTATGAGCCACCTGAAGTACACCCCTCTTATCGTTCTTGGCTATATTGCAGCGATTGCCGCGCACTTCTTGATTAACGGCCATATGGAAAGCATGCCGATGATTGCAACAGACACCTCTGCAGCGCACCATTAATCGCTCTTGCAATTAAACAATAGCTCTTTATACTCCTCCCCAAAAATATAATAAATTTTGGGGAGGTTTTTATGTTCAAAAAGGGCAACCTAAAGGAACGTTTCAACGCCAAATCATGGGCGATTGGCGCCGTGCTTGGTACAACACTTGGTCTTGCTTATGTCGGTTTTGATTCTGCATCACCAATTAGCAATGATGATTTGCGTAAATATGATACACAGGATTTTATAACGACACCTGTGCCACAAAAAGCACCAGCACATATTCTTGATAATTACAGCGCCGCCTCAAACGGATTTGCAAAAATAAAGGGCTTAACCCAAGATGAGCTGAATATGCTATCCGCGGAACATCACGCCCGTATCGTAACCACTGCACAAATTGCCGAAGATAATCACTATTATGTACGTAGTTTTGATGAAATTATTGACGGATATAATCTGATTGATCTGGCGAAAAAAATGAATCCAGACAAAGATTATTCACGCCTAGATATCAAGCAGCTCGTCGAAAAAAATGTCAATGATATGCTCGAAAAACTCGATTATCGAAGCTATTACATTAAACATGAAACAGCGAAGCGTTGGGATCAAGAGGACAATAATAACGGCTACGCCTTTGGTTTTCTATACCTACCACATGATGATGGAATTATTATTGATGTCCTTTATGACGGTCCTGCCAAAGCCGCCGGGCTACAAGCCGGCGATGTTATAACACACATTAATGGCCTAGAATTAAAGTCACTGGGTAATAACTTCCTTACACAAGTTATTCGTAATGCAAAGTTAAGCGACACAGCTACATTATTTGAAGGCATAACCCATGCCGATGGGCAGCCATTTTCAATACAGACTAAGGCAGGCGAAGTAAAAACAACCCCTGTGCGCGCCAGCATGATCGGCGGTGAGACTTTACTGTTAAAGCTTGATGGCTTCACTCATGGTTCGCATGTTTTATTCCGTGAGGCCTTTGAAGATGCGGCCGCGCAATATGGCGACCAAATGAAAAACATTGTTATTGACCTGCGCGGCAATGGCGGCGGCTTTGTTTATGCAGTTAACCAAATGCTTGATGATTTCACAGATGGCGATGAACTCGGCAGCGTACGTGAACGCCTTTCCCCTAGCGCTTTTTTGGCACGTTTCTTTATGGATATTGAGGGCGATCACCTTATCGACAAAACCCCGAGCCATAAAGGACAGGTCACTGACCTTCCTATCAACATACTAATTGATAGCAATTCAGCTTCTGCATCAGAAATATTTGCAGGTAATATGCAGGATGTTGGCCGCGCAAAAGTCATTGGCAAAACGGCAAGTTACGGCAAAGCGACCATGCAGGCGCCCTATCAACTAGATATAGCTGAAAACGACAAGCCGCGTGTTCTCATAACCGTTGGCGCAATATTCCTGCCCAAATCAGGGTCATATCAAGGCATAGGCATACAGCCAGACATTTTAGTTCAGCCGCATGTTCCCCTTGATATGAGCAAGCTGTATTTTGAAAAAGACAACCCAAACATTTTGAAAAACCCGAGCAATAATGTCGCAAAACCTTCGCCATATACGTGCCAAATGACGATGGATGATAAAGGGCAGTTACGAGAGATATGGGTAGACCATGTTGATGTCAGCAATGCTTACAAGAAATATATCAACCTCGCCGCGGATGAAGATTTACTTTGCGCGATTGAAGACTTCAAAACAACAAAAGACTACGCAATAATTGCACCAAATACACCTAAACCACAAAGTTAAAAGGACTAATCTTATGAGCACAGAATATACACATATAATCTCGTCAGAAGAAAAAACGCGTAAAGCCCTTTCAATGGACTTGCTCGATTTAAACATCACAACAGCGAAGCTTACACCTGGTTTTACAGTTGCTGCGGCTAATCTTGATGAGCAGCAAGTAAAAACACTTGAAGCCAAAGGTTACAAGGTTGAGCCAAACGCCCCCAAGCCATAAGCAATGGCAGAATGCAGAACCTAAAGCACTGAAAAATCAGCATTTTCTTATTTAGTTCTGGACTTAGCTTTTGCGTTGCATTATAAGCACTCTCAAATATAAATTTATAAGAGAGTGTGTGCTATGTTGCGTCTGGTTCGTCGTTTCCATTTAACTCAAGATCCTAAGGCTGATATTTTATCAGGCTTAACCGTTGCCTTGGCGCTTGTGCCCGAAGCCATAGCCTTTGCTTTTGTAGCAAAAGTTGAGCCATTGGTTGGCTTATATGCTGCATTCTTTGTGGGTTTAATTACATCGGTCTTTGGTGGACGCAGCGGTATGATATCTGGCGCAACGGGTGCTATGGCTGTAGCGATGGTTGGCCTTGTAACGCTTTATGGCGTTGAGTATTTATTCGCAACAATTGTACTAACCGGTATTATACAAGTTGTTGCGGGTGTATTTCATCTTGGCAAATTTATACGTCTTGTCCCGCATCCCGTTATGCTCGGCTTTGTGAACGGGCTTGCGATTGTCATTTTCTTGGCGCAGCTTGGGCAGTTTAAAAGCGGTGATGCCCATGATGATGCAGGTGACGGCGAACAAAGTGCGCACAGCGCCATTGATGTGATTTTCAACGGTGGCTGGATGCAAGGCGAAGCGCTTAATCTTATGGTCGGCCTAACGTTGCTAACCATGGCGTTGATCTGGGGCTGGCCTAAACTTCCTAAAATTGGCAAGATCATTCCTGCTCCTCTCGCATCAATCTTAATCGTCAGCGCGTTAGTGATTGGTTTTAACTTAGACACACGTACAGTTGGCGACATGGCGAGCGTGCAAGGCGGGCTGCCGAGCTTCCACATCCCAATGGTACCGCTCACATTAGACACACTCTTCATCTGTTTACCGGTTGCCTTTACATTAGCCGCGATTGGCTTGATTGAAAGCTTACTGACCCTAACACTAATCGATGAGATCACCGAAACACGCGGGCGCACATCACAGGAATGTGTTGGCCAAGGCCTTGCGAACTTTACATGCGGCTTCTTTGGCGCTATGGGGGGCTGCGCAATGATTGGCCAGTCTATGATTAATATTAAATCAGGTGGTCGCGGGCGCTTATCGGGCATCACGGCGGCGCTAGCATTACTCTGTTTTATCCTATTTGCCTCAACATGGATTGAGATGATCCCCCTCGCCGCGTTAACGGGCTTGATGATGATGGTGGTGATTGGCACATTCGCATGGGCATCGATCCGCATCATGAATAAAATTCCACGTGAAGATGCCTTTGTTATTCTTCTTGTGACGGGCGTTACGGTTGCGCATGACCTTGCCCTTGCGGTCATTATCGGCGTCATTGTCTCCGCCCTTGTCTATGCGTGGAAATCAGCGCAGCAAGTCTGGGCGGAAGTAGGGACATCAGCCGAAGGGCACAAAGTCTACAAACTCCATGGCCCACTTTTCTTCGGCTCTATCGCCAATTTCCGTGATTTGATATCACCTAGCAATGATGAAGAAAACGAAGTTGTTATTGACTTTAAACGCTCCCGCGTATGGGATCACTCCGCCCTTGATGCGATTGATGCGCTTGCGACAAAATATCAAGACGCTGGCAAAACCCTACACCTTGTCCATTTAAGTCAGGACTGCCAGCTTTTGCTGAAAAACGCCCGTGATATGGTCGAAGTCAACGTTATGGAAGACCCGCAATACGGGATCATCGCAAGCTATGACCGTGTGGTTGACAAATAGACCAGAAATCTCATTGACATAAGCTTTATGCCGTTCTAATCTGCCATGCTTGGGAGATTAGAATTATGGATAAACAAGAGGTCAAAAGACCAAATCATTTTATTCAGCACAAATATAGATATTTGAGCGCTATGGTGTGGGGATATATTTTTAATCAATGGGGGCTTTTTGATGTGCCCTATGACTTTGTCACGCAAGAAACCAAGCATTACAAAGCCGCTGATTATACTGATGACGCATCGAAAGTTGATACGAGCGTTATTACCGTCAAAGACAAGAAATTTAACACGCATATTTTTGAAGGTTTTACGGGTTTAAGCCAAGACGAGGCTGATAATATCGTCAACAGCTATAACCAACGTATTCAATATGTTTATAATCACGCTCTAGATATCTATTACGAGCAAACTGATTACAACAGCTTTGTTGACAATATCACAATCCCAAATCTTGCCTTAGAGCTATCTAGTGGGAAAGAGTATAGCGCCGAATTTATTGAAAATTATACAAGCCTTGTTGCTTCATATTTAGGCGATCGGCTTGATCCACATTCAGAGGCTTATATAGCTACGCCTAACGACCTTTCAGAACAAAAGATGATAGAGAGCATTATGCTAGCGCAGAAGATCATTGAAAAGCACAAAGATATTGATCGCATGTGGGATGACGCAGCTAGACAAAAGAAGTTTCAATCTAACCATAGTAAATATAATACGAAATATAATAAGCAAGAAAATGTGAATTTTTCTGTTCTAGACAAACGCTTTATATTGATCGAGATACCTAATTTTACAGACGAAGATGCATTAGGTAGCATTCGTCAAAACTTGCAAAAAGCTACAGAAATTTATGGTCAACAGCTTGAGGGCATTGTCATAGACCTCCGTGACAATCCGGGCGGCTATGAACGATTGACAACTGAACTTGTTGATGCGTTCACAAATGCGACAGATCTGGGACATAACGAGGTGGCCGCTACAATGTGGCTAGATCACCTTTATCTGCTACTCAACGGCAAACCTAATGCACGTTATCTCAAAACCCCTATAAAAGGGCATGTTGGACAAACCACCGATTTACCAATCAACATCTTGATTAACAATCAAAGCGCAAGTGCCGCCGAGGTTTTCGCAGGTACATTACAAGGGCTTGAGCGTGCAAAAGTCTTCGGAAAAACAACTAGCTTTGGCAAGGGCCTCGCGCAAGCTACATATAATTTTAAAGAATTAAATGCAAAAGTGAAAATAACGATTCAAGCGTTATATCTGCCTAAAATTGGATCATATCAAGCCATTGGTATCAGCCCGGATGTATTAGTCGACATGACCCCACGTGACACAAAATACCCGTATTTCTATGAGCGCGATTATCGAGGCCATACCCCCAACCCTGAAGGCAAGACCGAAGCGCCGCCATCGCCTTATCGCTGCAAGGTCGATTTTGATTACGCAAAGGGCGATAAGCAAGCGTGGTATAAAAAACATGACATGATGAGCGATACCATTAAAGCCGTAAATATTGGTTACGATGAAACGATGCTTTGCGCGCTTGATGATTTAATGGGCACGCCGCAATATTCCGTGACTGAAGAAAACAAACCTGCCGTACCGCACGTGTAAGACCTCATTATTCTATAAACGGCTTACGCCAATAGAATGGCTGCATTTCGCCGAGTGTTTTTGCTTGCCATTTTGTGCTATCCCCGTCAATCGGTACGGCGACAGAGACACCACCCCCATAGAGATACAAACGCTCCTGACAAACACCGCAGGGAGATAGAATGTGGACATCTCCTTTATCATCGCGGGAAATACAAATGCTCGCGGCGATAGCTTCATTAATTTTATACGCCTCACATATTGCGCCTGTTTCATGACATAAGGAAACACTGTCATTCACGACTTCGGGCGCAGTGCTGAGCAAGATTTTTCCGCTTTCTGTATACATCGCCGCAACGCCTTGCCATGGCTGCTTGCCAAAACGCGCATCAAGAAAATCACAGGCCGCTCGATATAATTTTTCATCAACTTTGTACATGGCTTTGTTCTTTATAAATAACATTTTTAAGCAGCAATGGCGCGACCATTGTTGTAATTAAGCTCATCATAATCAGCCCAACAAAGGCAGGCTGTTCAATCACGCCGCTTGTGAAGGCTAGCAAGGCTATCGTCATGGCAACTTCACCGCGCGGGGACATCCCAACGCCAACCGCCAATGAGTCTCGATTAGATAGGCCGGATATTTTAGCAAAGAAACCGCAGCCAATTAACTTGCTTAATATCGCCACGACCGATAAAGCCAATGCAAAATAAAGCGCGTTAAACGAAAAGTTTGAAAAGTCCGCCAATACGCCGAGTGAGATAAAGAAGATAGAGCCAAATATAATGCGGATGTATTCCGCGCCAGTGCGGAAGTCTTTACTTTTCATCGTTTGAACACGTTCAAGAGACACCCCCGCAATAAATGCCCCGACAATCGCCGACAAGCTCATCACTTCAGCGAGCATGGCATAGAGGAACGCCACCATCATCACTAATATAAATATAAAATCGGGATATTTATCCGTAATAGCCGAACCATCAATTTTATGAATGATCGGCTTTATAATCTCCCCGCCGATAAGCGCGCCGCCTATAAGGAAGACAAAAGCCTTCGCCGCGAAAATTGCCATTTCGGGTGCGCTGATTGTCCCGTGGGATAATTGCTGCGCCACGGCTAATGCAAACAAGGCAAGCACATCATCAATAATCGCCGCGCCAATAATCGCCTGCGCCGCTTCGCTTTTTAACTTCCCCATCTCGCGCAATGTATCTGCTGTAATGGCGATACTGGTTGCGGTCAGCGCAACACTGATGATAATTGCCTTAGCAAACGGAAAACCAAAGGCCACCGCTACAGCATAGCCGCCAATCCATGGCAGAACGATGCCACCCAAGGCGATAAGGAAATATGACGGTTTGGTGATTTCTTTTATTTTGAATTCTAAGCCAATGACAAACAGCAATATAATCGCGCCGATATGCCCGATACTGGCCACAAAGTCAGAATAATGAATAAGGTTAAGCGCGCTTGGACCGATCAGTACGCCCGCAAGGATAACACCAATAACAGCCGGTTGGCGCAGCTTGTTCGATAACAAATACCCGCCCAAAGCCATAAAGAGAAGTAAGCTCATTTGAAATTCAATACTATCTGTTACATGCGCGACGTCTATGCTCATAGATTTTTCCTTATACAATATTCAACGCCTTCATTTTAAATGAATTCATTGATTCTGCATAAAGAAAAAGCCGCCCCCTGTGACCAGAGGACGGCTTATAATATCTAAAGCGTTAAAGCTTTGGATGGGTTGGGATGATTACATCATGCCCATGCCACCCATACCGCCCATGCCGCCCATTGCAGCCGCAGCGGCAGCAGCATCACCAGCGCCACCTTCTTCTTTAACTTCAGTAACCATTGCTTCAGTTGTGATCAACAATGATGCAACAGATGCTGCGTCTTGGATTGCTGTCCGTACAACTTTCACAGGGTCGATGATGCCGTGTGCAACCATGTCAACATAATCGCCGTTTTGTGCATCGTAGCCGAAGTTTGTGTTTGTTTGGTCAAGAAGCTTGCCCACAACAACTGAACCTTCGCCGCCAGCGTTTTCAACGATCTGACGGATTGGTGCTTGAACTGCACGGCGGATGATGTTGATACCGACATTCTGATCCGCGTTCATGCCTTCTAGGCCGTCCAATGCTTTTGTCGCGTAAAGAAGCGCAGCGCCACCACCTGCAACAACGCCTTCTTCAATCGCGGCGCGTGTTGCGTTAGTTGCGTCGTCAACGCGGTCTTTCTTCTCTTTAACTTCAACTTCAGTTGCACCACCAACGCGGATAACAGCAACGCCGCCAGCCAATTTCGCTAGGCGCTCTTGTAGTTTTTCCTTGTCGTAGTCAGAAGATGTTGCTTCGATTTGGTTACGGATTTGCGCAACGCGATCTTCAATCGCAGATGCTTCGCCCGCACCGTCAACAACCGTTGTGTCGTCTTTAGTGATTGTTACTTTCTTCGCTGTACCAAGCATATCCATAGATACGTTTTCAAGCTTGATGCCAAGGTCTTCAGAGACAACCTGACCACCTGTTAGTACCGCGATGTCTTCAAGCATAGCTTTACGACGGTCACCAAAACCAGGTGCTTTAACCGCAGCAACTTTTAGGCCGCCACGTAGTTTGTTCACAACCAATGTTGCAAGTGCTTCGCCTTCAACGTCTTCTGCGATGATTAGAAGCGGACGACCAGACTGAACAACTGATTCCAAAATTGGAAGCATTGCTTGTAGGTTTGAAAGCTTACCTTCGTGAAGAAGAATAAGTGGGCTTTCAAGTTCACAAGCCATTTTCTCTGGGTTTGTCACAAAGTAAGGAGATAGGTAGCCGCGGTCAAACTGCATACCTTCAACAACGTCAAGTTCAAGCTCCATAGATTTGGATTCTTCAACAGTTATAACACCTTCGTTACCAACTTTTTCCATTGCTTCAGCAATTTTGTGACCGATATCTGCATCACCATTCGCAGAAATTGTACCAATTTGCTTCACTTCTTCGTTACCGCTTACTGCTTTTGCACGAGACTTAAGGTCTTCAACAACACGGTTAACCGCAAGGTCGATACCGCGCTTAAGATCCATTGGGTTCATGCCCGCTGCAACAGCTTTAACGCCTTCACGAACGATTTTCTGTGCAAGAACTGTCGCTGTTGTTGTGCCGTCACCAGAAACATCGTTCTGCTTAGACGCAACTTCGCGGATCATCTGTGCGCCCATGTTTTCAAACTTGTTTGGAAGTTCGATTTCTTTGGCAACAGATACACCGTCTTTTGTAATGCGTGGTGCACCAAAAGATTTGTCGATCACAACGTTACGGCCCTTTGGACCCAAAGTTACTTTTACAGCATTTGCAATAATATCAACACCAGCAAGCATTTGTTCGCGTGCGTCTGTGCTAAATTTTACTTCTTTTGCAGTCATAATTTAATTTCCTTATGTTTAGATTTTTGAGTGTTCACATTTCAATGTTTCGAACAGCCGCTTATGCAGCTTCGATAACACCCATAATGTCGCTTTCTTTCATTACCAATAGCTCTTCGCCATCGATGGTCACTTCTGTACCTGACCATTTTGAGAAAAGAACGCGATCGCCCGCTTGAACATCAAGCGGCACAACTTTACCTGCTTCATCACGTGCGCCAGAACCAACGGCCACGATTTCGCCTTCCATAGGCTTTTCTTTTACTGTGTCAGGAATAATAATCCCACCATCTGTTTTTTCACTGACTTCGATACGACGCAATAATACGCGATCATGTAAAGGACGGAATTTCATTATAGTATTCTCCTTAGTTGTTAAAGTTAGCAAGCTGCATATACCTTATGTGCAAGCCTACATACAGCTCCTTACACCCTGCATGACAAATGCATTTAGCACTCCTCACACGAGAGTGCTAAATAGATAGATCAGCGGCAAAAAAATTTCAAGGGAAATCGACTCTTTTTTGAGTCTTTATGCGGGCTTGTGCACAAAATATTATGACGCTATCGAATCATATAGACTGCCGAATTTTTCGTCATATTCGTGGCATTGGTCGATGCCGGCGCGGTAATCGGGGTAATGCAGCGAGACGCCGAGCTCTTCTTTTATGCGGTCATTATGGACGCGCTTATTGTCGGAATAGAAGCTAAGCGCCATTGGCGGTAAGTTTGCCTCTTCAATCGGGACTAGCGGCGGAACTGCATGGTTTAGTAATTCACAGGCATAGGCGATAACTTCATGCGCAGGGGCTGGATTATCGTCACAGACATTATAAACAGCGCCCGCATTAGGCTGCGCGATGGAGGCACGCACGACCTGTATAATATCTTCAACATGAATGCGGCTAAAGACCTGCCCTTGTTTTTCAATGCGGCGCGCAATACCCGCGCGCACCGAGTCGAGCGCAGAGCGGCCCGGCCCGTATATGCCCGCGAGGCGAAAGACATGCACAGGCAAATTTTCACGTCGGCGTAGTGAGCGCCATTGTTCTTCAGCTTTACAGCGGCGCGTACCGCGGATGGTCGTTGGCGTAGTTTCGGTATATTCATCAACCCAATCACCGCCACGGTCACCATAGACACATGTGGAGGACAAATACCCAACCCATTCAAGGTTTGGCAAAGTTGAAAGCATATCGCCATGCGCCAGAAATGCTGGGCAGCCGTCTTTACCCGGCGGGGTCGAAATCAAAATATGGGTGACGTCTTTTAACACATATAGCGGGTCACCAAGTGGGCGTTCATCATCAAACAGATAAGACGAAATTCCCGCATTGCGCATCATTTCACGTTTATCGGAATCGCGCGATGTGCCGGCAACCGCCCAGCCCTCATCACGCAGCGCCTGACCAAGGAAGTCACAAACATAGCCATAGCCAAAACAGAATAGTTTTTTTTGATTATTATTTTCCATTATCACGCACGCCTGTAAATAACGCCCATTAAACCCACAACAATTAATTAGATATAGCTAATATTATACCCTGCCTAGCAATCAAAAATCAACGTTTTCGTAATGTCTGGCAGGTAAGAAGCCCGGAATACGATCTTCGAGCAAACCTTGGAAAGATGGGCGCGATTTAACGCGCGCATACCAATCTTTCGCCGCCTGATGTTCATCCCACGGGACGTCACCAATATAATCAATAGCCGATAAATGCGCCGCGGCTGCAATATCCGCGAGGGAGAACTGATCCCCCGCTAGCCAGTTGCGTTTTTCGGTTAGGAAGCCAATATAATCCATATGGTAATGAATATTGGCGTGACCGGCGCGAATAGATGGGCCATGCGGCTCACCCATTTTCAAGAAGCGCTTCATCAGTTTCTCACCGACCAAGTTTTCTGTTACTTCCTGATTAAACTTAATATCAAACCAACAGGTCAAACGGCGAACTTCCGCCTTTTGCACAGGGTCGTGGCCAAGCAATGTTGGCTCAGGATAGACCTCATCAAGATATTCGCAAATGACCATAGAGTTGGCGAGCGTTGTGCCATCCGCCTCGACCAATACAGGCACATCACCTGCAGGGTTCATGGCAAGAAATTCGGTGCGGCGTTCCCACACACGTTCAATTTCGCTTTTAAATTCAAGCTGTTTTTCCGCAAGAACGATACGAACTTTGCGTGAAAAAGGGTGCAGCCATAAATGATACAACGTTCTCATGCTTATATTTATACATTAGGAATCAAGGTTTGAACAGGCCTAACCGTCATTTTTTACCTGCACGAACCCAAAACCGCTATTTATATAAGCAAACCCTAAAACGGCAAGGCTTTGAGAATATCGCCGCCGACTTTGTCGCCAAGCTCCTTGCCAATTTTATCTTTAATCTTTTCTTTCACTTCCGTGCCAGCTTTGGCCTTCAATAAAGATTCCGTATCAATTTTGTAAGATGGCTTCGTCAGCGGCCCTGTGATTTTGATTGGAATATAATTTTCATTGTTGCCTTTGTTCTTTGATAAATTAAGCTTCAAACCATAATCAATCACCTGCTTCACCAAATCAACTTGCCCAGCGCCTTGTATGTCACTCAGGGGTGCGGATAAGTTAAATTTAGTGTTATTCGCTATACCATTAGCTAACGTCATATTTGCGACAATTTCGGTAAACTCAAAACGGTCATCACCTTCTTGTACAGATAAGGCCTGCTGCACGGCAGCCACGCCCGTTAACGATCCATCCTCAAGCGCCTTCGCTACAGATAACGCCTTATTAAGCCCCTTAGACACGCCCCATTTTTGGATAACACCATCACTAATTGTGGTATCAAGTGCCCCCTTAGCCTTTGATATATCAATTGGCCCCGCAAGACATGGCAAGGCCATATTGCCTTGCGCCGCCAACGCACCTGTGAAGATGTCTTTATTTGCCGCAGCAAGTAAAAGCTTACCCATGTTTAAGGATGATAAACCCGCATTCACAACACAATTTGCAGGGACGGACTGCCCGCGCACAGCAACATCAAAGACGCCCTGCCCGTCATACATGGCAAGGGTTAGCGGGGCAATTTTATATGTGCTATTCGCGCCCGTTATCGTTGCATCCAGCGTATCAACGACATATTGATTAAAGCTCAGCTTATCAACATGCAGCTTACCATTCACCGTTAAATTTGGCAGCGGCTTTGGCGCTTTTGGCGTTGCGTTTTCCGGCTTCTGAAGGACAGCTAAGAATGTTTCCGCCTTTACATCCTTCGCTTTCAAGTCAAAATCTATGCGCGGTACAGCGCCCGATAAAATGACCGCGGCCTGCCCATTAACAACTTGGTTAAGCGCCGTAAGATTTAAATTCTTAATATCGAATTTTTTCGCCTTCAATGCCGCATTAACATCCGCCTTTAGCGTCACATCGACGCCGTTACCTTTTAAATTTGGTAATTTAATATTCAATTTGGATACGCCATTATTTAATGCAAACGCGTCCATTGATTTATAATCAAGCACAGCTTCGTAAGTCGCATCAATTGCGTTAAGCATCTTGCCCGCTTTATCACTTTGCTTAACCGCCGCCGCGACATTGATTGGCACGCCGCCACTACCTGTGTTTGGGCGAATATCTAACGCGCCGTTTTTAACGTCCGCAAAGCCTACAAAGATATCTTCTAAAGCAAAACTTTTAAGCAAGACATTCATTTTACCGCCATCTGGCGTAGGCTTTATATAATCTAGATTATTTAACGCGATTTCATTAAGCACGACAGATTTAGAAAACACATGCGGAAACCACGAAATATGCGCCTGCGCTTTTTCAAAGGCAAAACTTTGCCCCTTCAGCTGCGGCATTTTAGCATTGCCTGTATCCTTCGCCGAAATATCAGCCACCGACAATTTCACAGACGGGAATATGGCCAGCTTAATAGGGCCTTTTATTTGCCAGTCTAGGCCGGTTTTATCTTCTAACCTTTTTTCAATTTCTGGTGAAAACTGGTTAAAATCAACCAAGCTGTTAATCGCGATGCTCGATGCCGTAATTAACACAACTAAAATTATAAAAAAGCCGACAAAAAACTTAACAATCTTCATATTCGCCTCCGATACGAATCCGTGCTACAATAAGGTATGACGTAAGGTTCAGATTTTATGCGGATTTTTTTGCTCCGCCCCCTTGGTCTGCACCATAACAGAACTATATAATGTGATACAGTATTCTAAACTTAAAGTTAATATATATCGAGGATCAACCATGACAAGTACAGCATCCCTAAACCCAAAGGCAAATGTTTCTGTCGTTCAGGCATTACAAGAAACCCTTGCAGACAGCTTTGTCCTTTATTTTAAAACACATAGCTTCCACTGGAATGTTGAAGGCCCCCATTTCCATTCACTCCATGGTATGTTTGAAGAACAGTATACAGAGCAATGGACCGCCTTAGATGAAATCGCTGAACGTATTCGCGCCCTTGGTGAATATGCGCCAATGAGCTTTGCCGAAATTTCCCGCCACGCAGAAATGTCTGAAACAGAAAAGAAACTTTCAGCGATGGATATGGTTAAAACGCTGGCCGAAGACAACTTAGCCCTTGTTTCCAAGCTTCAGGCCGCCACAGAAATCGCCCAAGAAGCAGGCGATGAAGCCACAGCCGACCTATTCATTGGTCGCACAACCGTTCATGAGAAAAATGCATGGATGCTGAATAGCACAGCAAAGAAGTAATTTCGACGTTTTAAACGTCAAAAATAAAAGCCCGCAAATTTAGCGGGCTTTTTTATATTACACCCCAAGCTTACCCTGCAAATCTGTTGATGATGTTGTGTACTGGAACCGCAATTTCTTATCAGGATAAACATAGCGGAAAGCTTGCTGCGCCATAAGGGCAGCTTCGTGGAAGCCTGATAGGATCAGCTTTAATTTCCCTGGATAGGTATTGATATCACCAATAGAGAAAATGCGCGGCGTGGAAGTTTCGAACTTTTCTGTATCAACAGGGATAAGGTTTTGTTCTAAGTTCAAGCCAAAATCAGCAATTGGGCCGAGCTTCATGGTTAGGCCATAAAAGGCAAGCATGGTGTCACATTCAATTTGATACGGCTCTTCACCGCGGTTTTCGACCGTAACGGCTTCTAACTGACCATTTGTACCATGTAGCTCCTTTGGGTTTCCTGTGTAGAGCTTCATTTTTCCGCTTTCGACTAATGCATGCATTTTATTGACACTATCGGGCGCGGCGCGGAATTCAGGGCGGCGATGTATCAAAGACACAGTATTGGCGATTGGCTGTAAATTTAGCGTCCAATCAAGCGCACTATCGCCGCCGCCTGCGATTAATATATTTTTGCCTTTAAACTGTTCCATTTTTCGCACCGCGTAGAATACGGATGTGCCTTCAAATGCATCCAAATTCGGAATAGATGGTTTTTTCGGCATGAATGAGCCACCGCCCGCCGCAATAACAATTACAGGCGCTTCAATTTTTGTACCCATATCCGTTTCAACAAGCCAGCTTTCGTTTTCCAGCTTCGTCAGCGCAACCGCCATTTGTCCCAAATGGAACATTGGGTCGAATGGCTTGATTTGCGCCATCAAATTATCGGTCAATTCTTGACCAGATATCACTGGAAAGGCCGGAATATCATAAATCGGTTTTTCTGGGTAAAGTTCAGCGCATTGCCCGCCTGGCTTATCGAGGATATCAATCAAATGCGCTTTCATATCAAGCAAGCCAAGCTCAAAAACGGCAAACAAGCCCACTGGCCCTGCCCCAATAATAACAACATCTGTCTTGTGAAAATTTTCGCTCATAATACGCTTCCCCCTATTTCATTGTGCTGAAATAGGGTGATAGCGAAAAACTAGAGATTTTCCAAGTAAAAACTTTATAATTTACATGCCATGCGCATGAGACCCACCATTATTTTTAGATGGCTTTTGCTCTGCCTTAGGCTCCTCGGGGAGCACTGAAGAAAGCGCCCAAAGCTCATCTAAACCATGCGGGCCATTTTTAGGCATGATATATAACTGAGCAAACTTCGTCTCATACCCCGCCGTGGCAAATTGACGCGCAAGCGACTGGTAGCCTTCATTATTTTTCACCATATCTTCTGAAATATTCTCAGCCACCGCCTGCGGGATCGGCTTACCGCCCAACAAGCGCGCAAGGAACAGCCCCTTATCCTCGGCTCTATACTGCGCCAGACACACACGGATCGAGCTATCCTCAACGGCCGCGCGCACAAGCGCATCTTCATTTTTTGCCACGCGCTGGAATGCCGTGGTAATGGCCTTGTCAGACGCCTCATGCAACGCACGTTCTGCGGCGTTTTGCGCATCTTCTTTTTGTTGCTTATAATTCTGAATACGATCAGATAAATTCATTACTTCACCTGTATAATTGTTATGCATTTTTATGTATTAATGCATAACAATATGCGGCAGTCAAGATAAATCGGCACTTTTAGTGGATTATAAATTCAGCGTCATAAAA
Source organism: Alphaproteobacteria bacterium (assembly GCA_002690045.1). GTDB lineage: Bacteria > Pseudomonadota > Alphaproteobacteria > Micavibrionales > Micavibrionaceae > UBA2705. The sequence continues at coordinate 135,883 of NZDE01000012.1, forward strand.
GCCAAATTCGGATGGTGTGATGATCTTTTTACTCGCCACATAAACAGAATGCAGCTTGCCATCAAGCTCACGCGTCCAGAAATCAAGGAAGTTTTTCAGTACAGGAAAGCGCGGCGATATATCATATTCCTGCCAAATATAACTTTGCAGCAGATCAGGATGATCTGGCAGATGATAAAGAATTTCCGCCGTTGTTAAGCGGTAATCTTTGGTTAACTGGTCTTCAAACGTCGCCATATGCAAGTTCTCCTGCAGCTAGTTTTAGATACTCTAATACGCTTACAATGATAAAATATATTCATTTACATATGGTTAACCGACATGCGCCGTAATAAAATGAAAGCAGGCAATTATAATGTGTGGGTAAGTCTGTTAATTATGTGTGTATAGCTTGGCAAGGGGATTCCCTCTTATGTAGAATCTATTTCATGCGCATTCGGCATTTTTATACTCATTTACGCTTGATCGGCCATGTTCTTTAAAACGAATAAAACACAGAAGACACAAGAAATCTCTGCCTTAGAGAAAAAGGCAGAAAGCCTTAGTGCTGCACAAGAAAAAATTGCCCGCGCCGTTTTTAACGCAGATGGCTACTGCATTTATGCAGATGGCGCATTTAATGCACTCCATAAAGACGGCCACTTAATAGACACACATTTGCTAGACTTCATTATTTTTGAGGACGAAGCTGCGATTGATACGCGTAACACTTTTGCCCTGGGCGCACAAAGCGCTGGCCTACCGCTCGCCGTTGAGGATGGGATACAAAACGTATCGTATTTTGATAAATCGCGTAGCGCGAACAACCCTGAACTAACATTCCCGACAAAACTCTTGTTTCAAAGCATTAAAGGCAAAAATGGTAAGAACTATACCATTATGAGCCTGCCTGACAGTGATTATAATGCTGACATACCCGACAATATCGTTCAGCTTATTGATGCGCAGGGCGGCACAAGCACAGAGAATGAAAGCTTTATTGAAGACGCGGGCTTAAGCAAGCAAGACATATCTATTTTCCTGAATATGTCACATGAATTAATGGCCATTATCCGCCCTGATGGACGCGTGCGCGACATTAATCACACTATTCAGCGCAATCTTGGCTATACCACCAAACAGCTAGAAGCCATCAATTTTATTGACCTTATTCACCCTGAAGATCGCGCCCATGTCCATACTATTTTACGCAGCATACTGAACGAGAGCGCAGACGAAGAGAATGGCATTGCCACACATGGTGAAATCATCTTTTTTGAGACACGGATTACAGCGCGCGATGGCGAAACGCTATGGACCGAATGGAAAGTCCAAAACACCGAAAGCGGCCTTTATACCGTTGGGCGCGACATGACAGATGCCAAGCGCCATGAAGACGAACTAATCCGCCATCAAACACAATTATCCGAAGCGCAAGAGATTGGCCAGATGGGGCATTGGCGTTGGGATATAGGCCAAAACAGCATTTCGTGGTCTGACGAGCTTTACCGGATTTTTGGCGTATCCCAAGACAAATTCTGCCCCTCACTCGATAGCGTCAACAGCCTTTTACAACGACGAGATGTCGGTCGCATGATGCAAGCTTTCCAGCGCGCCATGATCGAAAAGAATAACTACGAAATGGAATTCGCGATTATCCTGCCAAACAAGCAGGAGCGCAGTCTAAAGCTACAAGGGCGCTGCGAAATGGATAATCACGGCGATGTCTGCGCCCTATTTGGCGTGATTCAGGACGTAACGGAGCGCACAAATTACGAGCGCGACCTGCGCAATGCGAAAGAGTCAGCGGAGCGTGCTTACGCTGCCAAGTCGCAATTCCTTGCTAATATGAGCCACGAGCTGCGCACACCACTTAACGCTATCATTGGCTTCTCCGAGATGATTCAGCGCCAGCTTCTCGGCCCAATCGGCACAGAAAAATATCTCGACTATATTGTTGGCATTCGTGAAAGCGGTGAACATTTGCTTGATCTGATTAGCGATATTTTGGACATGTCTAAAATGGAAGCCGGCAAATACGAACTTGACCTTGAAGACCTCAACATCGCCAAAATTGTTCGCCTCGCCGTACATATGATGGAAGGCAAGGCAAGCGATGCTGGCGTTAAAATGCAGTTAAACATCAACGATGAAGACGCTAGCCTGCAAGCCGATCGCCGCGCCATCTTACAAGTCATGCTAAACCTCCTATCCAACGCCGTTAAATTCACTGAAGAAGATGGCGAAATTCATGTCGCCTGTGAAGCTGATGCAGAATATATTCGTATAGTTGTATCTGATACAGGCATTGGTATTCCCGCCGACAAAATCAACGATATTACTAATCCGTTCGAACAGGCAGCCGCGCACGATACGCGCAGCCACGAAGGCAGCGGCCTTGGTCTTGCCATTACAAAGGAGCTCATTGAGCTACATAACGGTGCGCTCCGTATTGAATCCGAATATGGGCAAGGCACTACGGTAAGCTTCACCATTCCCGTTAAGCATGAGGCGCAAGAATAATGGCTGCTATTGACAAGAAAATATTAGAAATTCTGGTCTGCCCTGTGACAAAATCACCCTTGCGTTACGATAAGTCCGCCAATGAATTGATTTCTGATCAAGCGGGCCTCGCTTTCCCCATTCGTGATGGCATCCCCGTAATGCTGATCGAAGAGGCGCGCGAACTGGCAGAAACAGAAAAAAAGAAGAAATAGCGCCGCGCAGCCGCGTTTAATCCTAAATCTCTTTGACATTTACCAAATATTATCTTTTATTAGGCATCATATGCACAGAGTTATAAATAAGGGGGCATATTTTGCAACAACATTACGTACATGATGAAAATATAAAGCATGTCATTTTTGACAATGACGGCACATTATACCCTGAACCGCCTGATGTGAAAGATAAGCACATGCAGGCCGCCATTGCGACACTTAAGCCACGCTACCCACATAAAAGCAATGACGATATTCGCGGACTCATTAAACAATCTCAAAAAGAGTACAAAAGCTCTTTTGGTATGTTTGTTGCGGATATTGACGGTCCTGCGGAGCAGCAAGAAGAGCTTTTACGCCTGCGCGCACTCCATTACGAATGCTTATCGCACCTTGCCATCAAAGACTTCTTCGATCAAAGCGCTGCGCCAACGGCAGAAATTGGTGATTTACGCATCAAAGGCGTTAATGTCCACGTAGCCACACACGGCAACAAACCATGGACAGATTTTTCTTTAAATCAAAATGGTGGTTTGGCGCGTTATTTTAATGACACCAATATATTTACTAAAGATGAAGTACCCGAACTTGCTGGCAAAAATGAAGGCTCAATCTTTTACGATTTATTACTTAATAAAATGGGCATCCCCCCTGCTGAAGAACGGCGCGGTAAAAATTGTGCAATGATTGATGACCAAGCCAAAAACCTAATCTCTGCAAAAAATCTCGGCATGATGACCGTACTCATTGACCCTAAAATGACAGACGAAGATAAGCCCGATTATGTCGATTGTGTTGCGCGCAATGTAAAAGAAGCGGTTGCCTTTATAAACCAAAGCAACCACCACCACGAAATCAAAGCATCATTGCCGGATAAGAAAGCCGTTAATAAAGGCCCCGGGCATGACACAATATAAAAGACCTTTTTCAGCCCCAAAACTTACCAGGGCCTACATGGATGCCTGTCAGATTACACCGCAAACATGCAAAAGCCTCGCCGCGCGCATCGAAATTTTACGGCAAATTATGGATCAACGACGCGAAAGCATTGAAGATCACTATGAAAAAAATAGCGGTGACGCAACAAAACGCCTTGGTGTATCCATCAATTTGAAAAGCTAAATTTGATTGACTTTTTGCCGCGTCTTCATCACATTTTATATTATATATAAAATTATAATTCAGGAGTTTCACGATGAGCACAGATAAAACCGAGCGCGTATATATATTCGACACGACATTGCGCGATGGCGAACAATCCCCCGGCTGCTCCATGAACCTTGAAGAAAAACTCAAAATCGCTGCCCTGCTTGACGACATGGGCGTTGATATTATCGAAGCGGGCTTTCCCATGGCCTCCAAAGGCGACTTTGACAGCGTGCAGCAAGTGGCAAAAACCGTTAAAAACGCTACCGTGTGCGGCCTATCCCGTGCCATTCGCAAAGATATAGAAGTTTGCGCCGAAGCCATCGCCCCCGCAGAAGGCCGCCGCATACATACATTTATTTCCACATCACCGCTGCATATGAAACATAAATTGCAGATGGATGAAGATACTGTTATTGAAGCGATCAAAGAAAGCGTTAGCTTCGCGACCAAATTCACCGATGATGTTGAATGGTCAGCCGAAGATGGTAGCCGAACAGAGGATGACTTTTTATGCCGCGCCGTTGAAACCGCGATTAATGCAGGCGCACGAACCATTAATATTCCAGATACTGTTGGCTATGCCACGCCAAATGATTATAGCGCGCTAATCGCTATGCTTGTAAACCGCGTCCCCAATATTGACAAAGCGATACTATCTGTGCACTGCCATAATGACCTTGGCCTTGCCGTGGCAAACTCACTTGCAGGTGTTCAAGCTGGCGCGCGCCAAATTGAATGTACGATCAACGGCATTGGTGAACGTGCCGGTAATGCCGCGATGGAAGAAATTGTCATGGCCATGCGCACACGTCAGAACCAATACCCATTCACCAATAACATTAAAACCGAAATGATTACTAAGGCATCGCGCACTTTATCAAAAATTACTGGCTTTAATGTCCAGCCAAATAAAGCGATTGTCGGGGCGAATGCATTTGCCCATGAAAGCGGCATCCACCAAGACGGCATGTTAAAACATCGCGGTACATATGAAATTATGACACCTGAAAGCGTCGGCCTTACTGAGTCCAATCTTGTTTTGGGCAAACATTCAGGCCGCCATGCCTTCCGCGCGAAGCTCGAGGACCTTGGCTATAAACTTGGCGATAACGCCTTAAATGATGCCTTTAACCGCTTTAAAGACCTAGCAGATCAGAAAAAAGAGATTTTTGATGATGACATCATCGCCCTAATGGATGACCAAAACCGTATGGACAAAACGCAAGACATCCAGTTTGAGACATTAATTGTTCATGCCGGTACAGACGGGCCACAAACATCAGAAATCACCCTAAACGTAGAAGGTAAAAGCAAAACTGCCAAAGCAAGCGGCAACGGTCCTGTCGATGCGATGTTCAAAGCCATTCGCGACATTTATCCGCATGATGAAACTGAATTGCTGCTTTATAATGTCCACGCCGTAACGGGCGGCATTGATGCGCAGGCAGAAGTCACTGTGCGCCTACAAGAACATGGGCATATCGTCAACGGTAAGGGCGCAGACGTAGACACAATGATTGCCTCTGCTAAGGCCTATGTGCACGCGCTGAACAAGCTTGCGCATATTCGCGCCGTATCTTTGCAGAACGGTGGCGCAGCGCCTATATATGAAGTTGGCCCTTAGGCAAGCTTTACCGCTTAAAAAGGTCATTTTTTACATCGCGCGCACACTGCACCAACATCGGCAACGCCTAATCCTGACCCAAGGGCGCATACCATTCGTATCAAATTGAAACGGGTATGCGGATAGGGATGTACTTACACGCCCAAAAGAAAGACAAAATAACCACCTATAGCATATAAAAATTTTGAGCAGCCTATACGGATGCATAGAATCCTCTGCAATGGCATGCGTTTTGCATATTAGTTAACACATTAAAATTAATAAGAAAGCGGGTAGTATGAATAGATTGTATGAAAACGAACCAGATATGCAAGCGCTTGCAGAAATGCTGAACAATATTGAGCCTGGCAGCGGTACAGATATGTTGGCCGATACAGTGAACGTCACACAAAGCCCGCTAGATAATAGCGATACTTTTTCTACAAATCCCGCAGAAACCATGTCCCTCATAGACCATATATGGTTAAATATTAACGAGGCCATAGCTCACGTAAGCACACACGCCGCAAGCGGCCTATTCAACACCCCCCTTTTCTAAACCACTACTCACATATAAAAAACACTTGCTTTATACGCCGCGCCCCCCTATAGTGCGGCGTCTCTTTTTATTAAGGGGCTAATGGCTGTGGAAGATTGGTACATTTGTCGTACCACGGCTCTTCGTTCAACTTTTGCTATAACGGAGATTATAATGGCAAAAAGAAAAGTATCAGGTTTTATTAACCTGACCATCCAAGCTGGTGCGGCGAACCCGTCTCCACCAGTAGGCCCGGCGCTTGGCCAACACGGCGTCAACATCATGGAATTCTGTAAGGCGTTCAACGCAAAAACAGAAAGCTTTGAAAAAGGCACACCAATTCCGGTTGTTATTACTGTTTATGAAGATCGTTCATTCACATTCGAAACAAAAACACCACCGGCAAGTTTCTTCATCAAGAAAGCTGCGAAATTGAAAAAAGGTGCGGACAATCCTTCTAAAGAAGTTGTTGGCACTATCAAAACATCGCAAATCAAAGAAATTGCTGAAACAAAAATGGTTGACCTTAACGCAAATGATATTGAAGCAGCAATGCGCATTATCGAAGGTTCAGCACGCTCTATGGGCGTAGAAGTTGTGGAGGGTTAATCCTATGGCGAAAAAAGCAAAGAAAATGTCTGCAGCTTTAGCAAATATTGATCGTGAAAAATTCTACGGTCTTGAAGAAGCTGTAAAAATCCTTAAAGGCTACGAAAAAGAGCGCAAATTCGACCAAACAGTTGATATTGCGATCAACACATGTCTTGACCCACGTCACGCTGACCAAGTACTTCGCGGCGTTACTGAGCTGCCAAACGGCACAGGTAAATCAGTTCGCGTTGCGGTTTTCGCACGTGATGAGAAAGCTGAAGAAGCAAAAGCAGCTGGCGCAGATATCGTTGGTGCGGAAGACCTTCTTGAAAGCATTCAAAAAGGTAACATGGACTTCGATCGCTGTATTGCAACACCAGACATGATGCCACTTGTTGGTCGTTTGGGTAAAGTTCTTGGTCCTCGCGGCCTGATGCCTAACCCAAAATTGGGTACGGTTACACCTGACGTTGCTAAAGCTGTTGAATCAGCCAAAGGCGGCGCAGTTGAATTCCGCGCTGAAAAAGCCGGTATCGTTCACAATGGCGTTGGCAAGCTTAGCTTCGCAGAAGACAAGTTGGTTGAAAACATTCGCTCATATATTAACGCGATCCAAAAAGCGAGACCAGCAGGCGCAAAAGGCACATATCTTGAGAAAATAACACTTTCTACATCTATGAGCCCAGGCCTTAAAATTGACATTGCGTCAATTACAAAAGCCGCTTAATTAGCTGCATAAAATTATTTTTTTATAAAAGCGCCCTGTAGTGTACTGGGCGCTTTTTCTTTTGGAATATGCGCCCACCTTAGAAACCTCAACATATTATAATAAATCTTGACTAAATTATGTAAAATATGTATTATTGCGCATCAATATATGTGTAGGGAATAATATATGCAAAGTCTTAGAAATGTCTTTAACCGCGCAGCAGCGCCTATCCGCACCACGCTTAACAAAAATATGGAGCGCATTTCTTCTGCCTGCTATATAGCGGGGGATGTTCTTCTGTTTGGTAAAGAGGGGCTAAATTACAACCTTGAAACTTTGTCTGGCGCATTATTTATTGCCGGCGCAGCTGCGCTATGGAAAGGCGCTAACCCAATTTATATGAAGTTAGCTGGCTATGCCACTATAGCCGGCGCAGCCGTCCTTGGCGCCGCAGGGTACGGACAACCTGGCGCATTGGAGCAAGGGCTATCTGCAATACCGACAATGACAGCAGGCTATTTAATGACCCGCGATTCAGCTACACAGGCCATAGATGATGTTAAAGAAAGTGCAAAAGGCCTATTCAACAAAGTCAGCGGTTTCATAAAAGAGCATCCACTAATCCTAAGCGGCGGATTAACCGTCAGCAGTACGTCTTTACTAATGAGCGCCGCCGTGAAACAAGATGATATGATATTAGGCACGATTGCTGGCCTATGGACCCTTGCAGCAATTTGCATTGCCGGCTCTGACCCCAGCATTAAAAAAGCTATCGCTCCTAAGCAAACAGATAGTGATGCGCCTAGCCAAAATTTGGGGTAGAACTTCCTCGCTTTTAAGCCTGCTTCTTGAAGTGTTCTAGGTCGCCATTATAGGTCTCTAGGAATTCCATGAACTGATCCGCTGGTACAGGACGAGAATAACGATAGCCCTGCACTTCATCACAACCTTCGCGGAGCAAAAACTCTTCGTGTTCGTAGTCTTCCACGCCTTCTGCAATAACTTTTAAGTTCAGTGAGTGGCCTAGGCTGATGATTGTTTTGGTAATGGCCGCATCGTCTTCATCTTGCAGGGCATTACGAATAAAGCTTTGGTCAATTTTTAGGCGGTCGATCGGGAATTGACGTAGGTATGACAATGATGAATAGCCCGTGCCAAAGTCATCAATCGCTAATTCAACGCCGATTTGGTTCAGCTTCATCAATGTTTCAATCGTGAATTCGACATCATCCATGAAGACCGATTCCGTCACCTCAAGTTCCAAATATTTAGGTGGGATGCCTGTTTCTTCAAGAACCTCTTTGGTCAGCGCGACAACGTCACTTTGGTGGAACTGTGCGCCAGATACGTTCACTGCGATGCGGACATTATGACCTTTATCATGCCAAGTTTTGGCGGTGCGGCAGGCATTACGCAATACAAACTCACCAATTGGTACAATCAAGCCAGACTGCTCAGCAATCGGTACGAACAAGCCCGGTGAAATATATGTTCCGCCTTGCTCACTATCATCTGGACGCCACCAACGTAGCAGCGCCTCTGCACCAATGACCTCACCTGTTTTAAGGTCAAGCTGCGGCTGGAAGTGGAGCGTCAATTGCTCTTCTTCCAAAGCATCACGCAAGTCACGCAACATTTGGAAACGTAGCTGTACCGCGCGGTCGAAATCTTCGACATATTCACGGATCGTATCACGCCCATCTTCTTTTGCACGGTTCAGGGCAATATCCGCATTTTTTAGAACTTGCTCAGGGTCAGACGCGTCATCAGGATATGTCGCAACACCAATAGAACAACGGATTTGGAAGTTTTCGTTAAACACCTTAAATGGCTCATTACGAATAACGTTTTGGATGCGCTCACCAATTTCTTTTGCATTGGTGATACTTGTGACCATCGGCACAGTAATCGCATATTCATCTTCGCCTGTACGTGCGACAACAGCTGTATCTGGTAATGCAGAAGCTAGACGTTTACCAACGCCACGCAAAATAGCATCACCAATATTGTGGCCCATTGTATCATTGACGTCCTTAAAATGGTCAAGGTCAATAGTAATAACCGCCCAGCGCCTTACTTGCCCATCTTCATTCATGGCGCTGCGCGCTAGTTCCGCCAGTTTCTGCAAGAACAAAATACGGTTTGGCAGCCCTGTTAGCGTATCATAATAAGCAAGCTTATGAATTTGGTCTTGCGCAGCCGATTTAATGCGGCTGATATTATCCGCATTTTGGCGGATCAAGCTTTGCACGGTCAAAACGGCTGTACCAATTTCATCATCAGCTTTATACGGGTAGTCATCAATTTCTGGTTTTTCAGGGTTTAAAGACGCTTTGCGCAAATTTTCACTTAAAAATAGCGTAGGCACCAAAAGCCAGCTGCCTATAAACATCAATATTATAAGTGTAGATGCCAATGACAGCCCTAAAAGTAAGCCTGCATTTTCAGTTGTTTCTTGCAGACGGCCTTTAGACCATTCTGTGCTATCTAAACGGAAAGCGATATAGAATGGCAAATCATTCAAGTCTTGCGCTGTAATCAGCACATCAACATATCCATCACCCGTGACAACCTGTTTATACCCCTCAGCCGTTCTGAACAAATCCGCATTCAGCCCCGTGACCTTACCGTATTCATCAAGGACCTCAAATGTAATGTCATAAGCGCGGTAACCCAACACATTTGGTGAACGCTTAAACGCGTCCCCATCTTTAGTCTCAAACGGATTAATAGCGCCATCAATCATATTGTCCATAACCGCACTTGAGATAACCTCATTCTTCAGCATATTGAAGATTTGCGCGTTATGATAGCTTTCAAACTTCACAAAGTAAGCACCAATGAAGACCACTTGCATGAACAGCAATGTCAGAAAAGTCACGAAGGCCAAACGCCAAGTGATCTTACTCTTCCAAACATAAGATTTAAATAAAAGTGATTTGCGTCCAGACTTACTTTGATCGTTCACTTGCGAGGGCTCCTTGTCCTAGCACTTCATTAAGGCGTGAGAGTTTCAAGATGTGCCGCCATGAATATAGCGCGCTAACCCCGTATATTAGCACAAGGATCACACAAAAACACCACACTATTTAAAATTTTAGATAAAATTTATAAAAGTTTTATTAAGAAGGTGTCTTGCGTCGTTTTTTACCGCATCGTTTCCCGAAAACGCACGGCCACACCAAAACCTGGCTTCGCGCGAATTTCATCTTCAGCCATAGCGATATGCCCACGGATAATTGTGTAAATTGGCCACCCTGTAACGACCATATCATGATACGGCGACCAGCCAGCTTTTGAATATTGCTGCGCATCGTCAATACGCTGCTGCTTTTTTAAATCAACAATCGTGAAGTCCGCATCATAACCCGCTGCAATACGCCCTTTAGCGGCAATCTGATGCACACGCTGCGGCCCATAACAAAGCAGATCCACCAAACGTTCCAATGATAAGCGTCCCGCATTCACATGGTTTAACATGATCGGCAACATCGTTTGTACACCTGGCGTACCCGATGGGCTTTTTGGATAAGGCTGTGCCTTTTCGTCTAATGTATGCGGTGCATGGTCTGAACCGATAATATCTATCGTACCATCCGCGATGGCTTGCCAAAGCGCATCCTGATGATGCTGTTCGCGAATAGGTGGGTTTTGCTGCGCCTTACTGCCCAGCGCCTCATAACAATCTGGCGCAGCTAGCGTTAAATGGTTAGGCAGCACCTCCACCGTCACTAAATCTTTATTTTGGCGAAGAATTTCAAGTTCCTCAGCACATGTAATATGCAGCACATGAATGCGGCGCCCTGTTTTACGAGCAAGATTAACCACGCGCTTCACCGCATTGGCTGAAGACTCCGCGCTCCGCCATTTCGGGTGCAGATCTACCGTGACATCTTCAGGCGCAAGCACATCGAGCATTTCTGCCTTATTCTTCGCCATTATTTGCTCATCCTCAGCATGCACAGCGACAATGCGGCGACCATTTTTAAGCACTGCCTCAATTGCCTCATCCTCCGATGGCAACAGAGAGCCCGTAGACGAGCCCATAAATATTTTTATGCCGCAAACGCCTTTAAAATTTTCCCATTCATTTAACTGATCCGCATAATCAGCCGTACCACCCAGATAAAACGCATAATCACAATAGGACGTAGCGGCCGCTTTATCTAATTTCCACTGCAAACTTTCAGGCGTAATGGTTAGCGGGTTGGTGTTTGGCATTTCGAATATTGCCGTAACCCCGCCTGCGATAGCGGCTTTTGTGCCTGTTTCCAATGTTTCTTTATGTTCGCCGCCCGGTTCGCGGAAATGCACCTGCGTGTCAATGACGCCTGGCAGGACATGCAGCCCAGTGCAATCAATCGCCTCAGCGGCGTCAACATCAGCAGAACAACCAATTTCAACAATTTTACCGCCGCGCACCGCGACATTTGTTTGCACTGTGCCGCTTGGCGTAACAACGTGGCCATTTTTGAGAAGAAGGTCGAATTTTTCCATTGCGCGATACCCTATATATTGCCGTTTCATATCGCCCGCCATGATACGTGTTAAATACCTCAAGGCGCAAGGGCTATTCTTAATCAATACATTACACATCTTGACCCATCTTTTTTTTAATTTACACTCCACACCAGATAAATTTTAAACCAATGGGGGCTTATTATGGCTGATGAAACTGTGAAGAAATCTTGTATTGCTAAGAAAATTGGACTTGGGGTCGCCCTATTGGTTATTGCTGGCGGCGTGTTTGTTTACATGAACATGGGCTCAATCGCCAAGACAATCGCCGAAAAAGTCGGCAGCGATACCTTGGGCGTAAAGGTTAGCATTTCTAGCATCGACATCAGCCTTAAAAACAAATCCGTTCTAGTGAGTGGCCTATCTGTTGCCAACCCAAAAAGCTTTAAGAAACCACATGCAATGAAAGTCGGCTCAATTCATATCGCGATGGATTCGTTTTCAAAAGAGCTTCTTACTTTTAATGATGTTAGCGTAAAAGGCAGTGAGCTGTTTTTAGAAGTTACGCCAAAAGGTACAAATTTAAGCGCCATTAAGAAGAATATTGATCAAAACAAAAAACCACCGACCAAACCGAAAGAAGAAAGCAGCAAAGCTGCGCCAAAAGTCATCTTAAAGAACTTCTTATTTGCTGGCGCGCAACTGCACCCATCACAAACATTAATTAGCGGCCATGACTTAAAAGACGTCAATGTTCCAGACATCAAGCTTACAAGCATAGGCGTGAAACAAAATGGCGTGCTTGCCCGCGAAGCCATCGCACAGATTTGGGAAGCGATTTCTAAAGGCGCATTAAAAGCATCATCCAATGCTGGCCTATTAGAAGGAATGTCCGCAGATAGTCTAAAAGATTTGTCTAGCACTATGGGCATATCAAATATTGGTGGCAGCGCATCTGGCAAGGTAGAAAAAGCCAAAGAAGGCATCAAGAGCCTGTTTGGTCAATAAAGACATTCGCAGCACAACAGAAAGTAACTGGATAAGACCATGCATATTCCTGAAACCGTGAAAACCTATGGCCTCATTGCATTAATTATTGCATGTTCTTTTTGGTTTGCTGCCCGCTTTATTGAACCCACGCCGCCAAAAGAAATTACCATCGCAGCTGGGGCTGTTGGTGGTGATTATTATCGTTATGCAGAGAAGTATCAAAAGCATCTGGCGAATGAAGGCATCACCCTCAATATTTTAGAGACTGCAGGGTCGCTTGAGAACATCACCCTTTTAGAAGAGAAAAAAGCCGATATAGCTTTTATCCAAAGCGGTTTAGCCACAGAAGATAATTCTGAATATATCGAAGCGTTAAGCGGCTTATATTTCGAACCCATTTGGGTCTTTATACGTACAGATGTCTTTTCAGGGATAGACCTCCAAAAGCTAAAAAACCGTAGGATAGCTATTGGGAAAGTTGGTAGCGGAACAAATAAAGTCGCCCGCCAGTTATTAGAGTTAAACAAAATGGTGGATGATACAACACTACTCGAAATATCAGGTCAGAACGCCATAGATGCCCTAAAAAAAGGTACGGTTGATGCCGCCGTATTTGTCGCAAAACCGAGCGCAGCAACGATACAAACACTTATGCACGACAAGAGCCTGCACTTACTTTCTTTTGATCGCGCCTATGGTTATACAAGCACTTATAAATTCCTGTCTAAGGTGACACTAAATGAAGGTGTCATTGATATGGCGCAGAATATCCCGAACAAAAGCGTTCCTCTTTTAAGCCCCGTGGCACAGCTTGCCGCACATAAAGACTTTCACGGCGCATTAAAAACACTGCTGGTTAGCACAACTATGGATATTCACAAAGACGCAACACTTCTTTCTACTAAAGGCCAATTCCCTACCCTAGACTTTATCGATCTTCCCATCGCGAGTGAAGCCACACGTTATTTCACCTACGGCCCCAATATTTTACAGCGTTTTTTGCCCTTCTGGCTCGTTGACATGATTAGCCGCATGGTCGTGATGCTTATTCCTTTATTGGGGGTTATGCTGCCATTAATAAAACTCGCATCACCGACGTACCGCTGGCGCACGCGCTCCAAAATTTACAAATGGTATAAAAGCTTGAAAAAAATGGAAGAAACTGCGAATGCAAGCGATGCCGATTTAGATGAAATTTTAGCGGCACTTTCAAAAATAGATGCCGATGTAAAAAAGACGATCGTCCCTTTATCATATGCAGATGAACTGTATAATCTGCGTTTACACATTCAGATGATTAAAGACCACGTGGAACGCAACAAACATCCATAGACCTATACTATAGACGTACCTCATATACTTGATATTTATCAACAAAACTACCCGCTCATGCTACAATTGTAGGTAAGATTACGGGAGAGAAAGTAATGAAAACACGTATTATGGTTGTTGACGACAGCGAAACAGAAAGATTTATCTTTAGTCTAGTGTTAAAGAAGATTAATGCTGACCTTGAGCACATTGAGGCCGCAAACGGGCAAGAAGCCCTCGAGCTCCTAAAAACTTCAGACACACATCCTGATTTTATATTCCTAGATTTAAATATGCCGATTATGGACGGGTTCGAATTCTTAGAAGAAATCACGAATAAGCATCACATTAACAGTAAAGTTGTGGTTGTCTCTAGCTCATATAGAGAAGATGATATTAAACGCTCAACTAGCTATCCAATTGTCTGCGACTATATTGCTAAGCCAATAAATATATCCGCTCTAACAGATACAATAAATATAATTAGCGCTGCCAATTAACACTATGCGTGTTAATAAAACTTAGACAGACACGAAAAGAACAGCATCGCCAGGTCACCAGCCCATTGTTATAATTGCAAATATTAGGAAAAATGGAGCGGGTGACCGGGATCGAACCGGCACTACTAGCTTGGAAGGCTAGGGCTCTACCATTGAGCTACACCCGCTTTTGCGTTATACTAACACTAGATGCCAAGAATAAAGCCGATTGCGCATCAAAAATCAATATATATTCTCAATTTATCTAAAATTTTATTTAAATAGTAACTATTTGTATAGAATTTACGAATATAATATTAATGTGAGTTATAAGCATTTTAGGTAGTTATCGATGATCAAGGGCTGTAAGAACACATTTAAATTCAAGAAAACTTCCGAATCAGGCATGACCTTGCTTGAGGTCGCTATTGGCATGATTATTATTGGCGTGCTTGTGGTTGCGCTGCTTCCTTTTTACAAAAAATATAAATATGACAACATTAAATATGACACATCGCGCAGTCTTGGTGATGTTGAACGCGCCCTTTCGCGTTACGCCCTGATTCATGGTAAATATCCAAAACCTTCGCAGCGCGACCTTAAATATGGTGATGCGGAGTATGGTAAAGAAACAACAGCCGCCATTACGGCGTGCGTTTTAAACGACCCGAAAGTCTGCCGCCTTAACGGTTTTGGCGATAAAGATGGCACCCCCGGCACAGATACTGTTTTACGCGGCGATGTGCCATTCGCTGTACTTGGCCTGCCTTACACCAGTGGTGTTGATGGCTATGGTAACCGTATTACCTATGTTATATCAGAATCTTTGACAAATACTGATTTAACAACATTTGATGATGATTGGGGCGTTGTCCGCGTTAAGAACCGTGCGGGCATTGCCGATTCAGCCGTTAATAACTTTACTGCGGGCGATGCGCACTTCGCATTAATTAGTCATGGGCGCAACGGCGTTGGCACGTATACCAGCCAAGGCACATTACGCGCAGCATGTAGCGGCGTTAACTGGGGGCAAGACATTGAAAATTGTGATCTAGATTCTGAATATACTAATAATTTTGACGCATCTGTCGTTGACAGTTCAGGCATCCCGCGTGACCGCCGCCAAAGTGCAGATGTAGAGGGCGCAGCTTATTATGACGATTTTGTTGAATTTAGTAACTTGCTTATTGAGGGCACATGGCTTCGTTCAGGCGATAATATTGCCTCTGGCAACTCGGTTAACTCTAGCATCGTGGCTGTAAAAGTCGGTGCACAGAATAGTACGGCAAACCCCGAAGACAAAGTCGTATATTACAATGATGTTGACGGCAACGGCGATGGACGGGACGACCCGCCAACAGCCAAGCTTAATATTGTTGGCGCCAATAAAAGTTTGAAAGCGAATGCCGCCTATGTGAACCGCCTCTGCCCTGCATCTGACCCAGGCTGTAACCAAGAAACTCATATTGGCGATAGTAACAATTTTACAGCAGGTATATTTAACCCTGCCATTCTCGGCGCAGATGCCAGCAGCAATAGCGGCACGGTTTTATCCGATTCAAACGGCATAAACTGTACAACAGGCGAACATCTGGTTGGCATTAACGGCGCAGAGGAAGTCTGCGAGAAGATTATTCCACCGAGCGTAAAAAGCCTCGGGTCAACATTATGTGACCCGACCAATGGTATTTATCCGCGCGGTGTTGTCGGTGGCGTTTTAGTATGTGAATAGAAAAAGTGATTGAGAAGATATGAAACAGCAAAACATAATCATGAAAAACAAGAATAAAGCCAGCGCTGGCTTTACATTGATTGAGCTGTCCATTGTCATCATCATTATTGCGATCACGATGATTCCGCTTATACAAGCGATTGAGCGTTATTACGAAAACCGCCGCATTGATTACACGCAAAAAGTCATCGCCGCAGCAACAACCATGATTTCAGAATACCCAAATGCCGTTGTTGATGAAGTATATCCTTGCCCCGCTTATCGCGACAAACCAATCACAGATGTTGACTATGGCGTGTCACCCGATTGTTCAAGCTTACCAGCTGATGTTGATCAGCCCGGTGAATGTCATCGCGGCGTTTGTATTGTCGAAAGTAATTTCGACAGGGACAACGATGGTAATGACGACTGGATCATAATTGGCGGTTTTCCCATTGCTCTGATCCAAGAAGAAGCTGCGAAAGGCAATATTGATTACCGTACAGCAGATCAATTCAGCACAAGAATGGATCTTGATGGGTGGGGTAATCAGTTAACTTATGCGGTAAGTTATAATTATACGATTGAAGGTAACCGCGAGAAATACTGGCTAGGCGTTGTCGATGCACGCGACGAATTTGGCCTACCAACCGCAGGCGTTGGCGATAACGCGCATTATGTCGTGGTATCACACGGCCCCAACCAACTCGGTGCCTATAACGGCAATGGCATTGTTGGCTTCCCATGTGACACGACCACTGTTGAAGGTGATAATTGCGACAATGACGAAACTTTTGTCCAAGGATTAGGGTTCTATAAAGCAAATACAAATAAAGCCTATGATGATTTTGTACGTTTTTATTCCATTAATTCACAAAGTATATGGGATGAAGACGAAGACGAAGACTGGGCGCGCGACCAAGTTTATTTTTCACCGAGCGGCAATTTATCCATCGCTATGGATAGCGCGACACTGCCTAGCGTGGCTCTAGAAGTTAATGGCGAAATTAAGGTTAACAATAACTTATTAGCCGATGAAATATGCGATAGCACCGGCTTATGTTTTAACACCGCATTAATTACGGGTTCAGAAACATGCACCGGCGTTAACATTATGCGCGGCATTGGCAATAACGATTTAGATTGCGTTACACCGTCCACACCGGCTCCCGTCGGAACATGTGAGAAAGAAGTCGGTGGCGGACCAGATGACGGCGACCCTACAAATAATGTGAAGGGTTTTATTCAAGGATTCAAAAGTGATGGAGGGGTAATATGTTATTACAAACCGTAAAGAGAGCGTCGAAGCAAGCGAGCCCAGACAAAAGAAAAAATATGCGCGGCTTTACGCTGATTGAAATTTCAATCGCGTTGATTGTTGTCGGTTTGCTTATCACCCCCTTATTTAGCCTATATGCACAATATACGGTTAAGAAAAAACTGGAAGGTACTGAGGACAACATCCGCCGCGTTGTATCAATGATGGAAGAATATCGTGACATTAATGGTGAATACCCGTGCCCCGCACCAATGAATGTCGCGCGCGATGACGTGAATAATGGGCGCGCCATGCCTTGTGATGCCGCCACATTCGCAGCCTTCCCACAAGCACAAGGTGAATGCCTTGAAGGTATATGTTTACAAGCCAGCGTGCGCGGGGCATCTGATGTAATTATTGGTGCTGTACCGTTCCGCGACCTCCAAATGAGCGAGACAGATTCCCTTGATGGGTATGGCAACCGCCTTATGTACGCTGTAACGCAAGACTTGACTGAAATAACAACATTTAACACCGATGCTGGCGGCATATCCATTGTGGACAGTGGCGGGAATGAAATGACACGCAACCAAGACGCCATGTTCTTGGTGTTAAGCTATGGCCCATCTAAGGAAGGCGCATACAGTAAATTTGGCATGCTCCAACAGCCATGTTCTACTGTCTCTACACTAGAAACAAACAACTGTATTCCTGACTTTGGTGGCAACGTTCCTGTGACGATGGCGTCAACAGATGCGATTTTCTCTTATGCGCCAATAACCACGGCGCAAAACGCCGATACTTTTGACCATATGATGCAGTTCCACGCCACGCATGAACAGGCACTATGGCGCCGTTACAACAACACGGCAGCTGAAATTGTACACGCACAGGATATGTCACAAGACCGCACGGTTGCGATTGGCGTAAAAGAGCCTGACACAGATGTCGAACTTCAGGTAAATAGTGAAGTGGCCAATGCTGGTCAAAATGTTGCATCTATACGCATTAATTCAGGCAACCTTATTACCGACCAACTCTGTGATGAAGCTGGCACATATTGTTTTGAGCCAAAATTACTTGCGGGTGACGTTGATGCTGCCACAGGCGGTATGCGCTGCGCCAATGCGGATGAATATATGGTCGGTATTGAAGCTGGTCAGCCTGTTTGTGAAAAAATCGAAGTTAAATGCCCAGACAGCAAACCTGTATTCATTGGTTATGACACAGCAACAGGCGAAATGAAATGCGCCGATGCACCGGGGAATGGCTGTCTGTCATCAGCACAATCTGTCTGTGGCACAAATGATGTTATCGTATCCGATGCAAATGATGGTCAAACCCGCACCGTAAACGCTGGTTTTGAAGCTTGCGCGGAAGCCGTGTTTAAATGCGATAATGGCGCATGGAGTTTGTTTGACACCAGTAAGGTCACCACAGCACGGTGTGAGTTTAAAACTGAAATTACAGAAACCGTTGAAGATTGTGGCGCACCAGGTGTCGACGACCTTTACGGCGACCAAACACGCACAAAGAAATCAACTACACGCTGCGCACAGTCTCCATTAGTCGAATGGACCGGCAGCTGTATTTGCGGCAAATATGAAGATGGAACATCAATCCCAGATGAAAACGAGTATACGACATGTGCAGCACTCGGCCACGATGCAATAGCCTCACCAAGTTACTTTTACGACGAAAATGGCGACCCTCAGGAGGTACGACGCGTCATCACAACATACACATCAGGCGGCGCTTGTAAACGAAATGCAAAAAACGGCTGGGATTTAAGAAACTGTGAGTGTGACAACTACCCATCTAGCGTGTCATATACTTTAAAAACGATTTCCGAATGGCCGGGTTTAGGCCCAACAACAGGCGGGAATATAAACCTGTGGGATTCTAACGGCACATATAAAGATATGCCGGCACGTTTTAGTCCTGCGTCTTGTCCATCAGGACGTACTGGTACACGTGAACGCTTAGAGTATTTTGATACGCGTTTAAACCAATGTAAGTGGAAAAATACGGGCACAGCGATTTATCGCGCAGATACTTGTGCGTGTAATAACTGGCCTGGTTATGATAATGACACAAAAGAAGTCGCCTGTGGCGGCGGTTTCCCAGGCACATTGACGCAGCCAATCACATTTAATCATGCGGCATGTAAATGGGTTAATAATGGCCCACCAACAGGAACATGTACCTGTGACAAAGACCCGTCTAGCCCACCAGATGAGACACTTAGTTGTGGTTCAGGTTACTTTGCACCAGGCAGCTATAAAAAGCGCGCAATGAAACTTAACACATCGACATGTCAGTGGGTGAGTGATCCAAGTGGTGCAATCACTGAAGACAACTGTAACTGTGCTGGCCCACAGCCTGACACACAGCCGCACAGCTGTGATGACATGACCTGTGAAATCCCTGATGTGGATGACCAGATTTCCGTTCCGCTTACACCAAGCTGTCAATTAGATAGCGGAAACGCGACAATCACGGTAGTCGGCTCATGTAAGCAGAGAAAGTTCTTCTGGGATAAGGTTAGCTCGGAAGGCTTTGCTGACCCACCGCCAACAAACCCACGTTACATTGACGACCCTTGTGGGTGTGGTGATGAAGGCGACAAGGAATTCTGCTATGAATATGGTGACGATTCATTCCGTAAATATAAATGTGAATGCCGCCGCGCAGAATAAATATCAATAAAATCAAAATAGAAAAACGCCGTATAAATATATACGGCGTTTTTCATTGAGTGCTTAGGCTCAAAGCTTACACATGAACTCGCAAAATACCCGGCTATAATGATTTTCTGGAAGATGTTTTTCTAAATCATTCGTTGCGTCGCGCGTTAAGTTAAAATCTTGACGTAACCTTGCACGTATATCTAGGCCATCATCGGCCCACCCGCGCGGGATAACGGGCACGCAGCGGTTAATTGTATTAGCAATGAAAAATGGCGCCCCCTTCGGTAAAGAGCGCAATATTGTTTGATATGCAGGTTCAAAATCACAATGCTGCAACACCCAGATACTATACGCGCCATCAACTTCGATTTTGCCCTCCTTCACCATATTTTGATATTGATGCAGGCTCATAGCCGTATAATTTTGATGGGAGACATAGGATACCGACTCTCTTAACATATCTTCCGATATATCAACCCCAATTACAGAACATCCCGTTTTGTGAATGAGCTCTTTCGCAATGCGCCCTATGCCAACACCATAATCAAGAATTAGGCTGCGCTCCGTTATGCTCATTTGGTTTATCATTGCATCTGCAAATATTTGTGTTTCATACGCCCAGCGTTGGCGCGTATCACCTGTGAGAATTATATTGGCTAAATCTGTAATATTCTGGCCCAGAAAACGGCTTTCATCGTAATATTTTACCATGTTTACACCCTGAACTTTTTATAATTTATTTAACTGTAATATCTTTAACTATGAATCCAGATTATCATTCATTAGTTAATAATAATATAATAAAAATCTAATTTAATGAAAATTTTTAGTAAAATGCACGCATATGCTGCATCGCCATAAATATATAACATTCTAGTGAATATTTACATGACATTTACATAATTGTGAGAAAATCATACATGTTATAGTATTTATTTATTTTTTTAGGGTGTTCAAAATGGGGTTATTTTCAAGGGTACCATATTACAGGTCCCCCAAAACGCAAATTGAAGAACAGGTCGAGGAGCTTCTCTCGCCGATTGAGAAGTTTACACACAATCAAATTGCAACAGGTATATTTTTGGCGATCGCATCAATAATGAGCATGGTCATATTCAACAGCCCATTCCATGACGCTTTTCACCATATATCTGAATATTCATTGGGCATTTTCTTAGAAAATCATCAATTCACAATGCCGATACATGAATGGATTAGCAGCGGTTTAATGGCTGTCTTTTTCCTCTATATAGGGCTAGAGCTTAAACGTGAAATGCTGGTCGGTGAATTGCGCCATGTGCGGCAATCCATAACCGTGCTTGGCGCGGCGGCAGGCGGTATGGTCATGCCGGGTTTAATATATGTTGCGTTTAATTACGGCGGGTCGCATATGAATGGATGGGCCATACCAATGGCAACAGATGCGGCATTTGCTCTAGGCACATTAGCCTTGTTAGCGCGCCATGCCTCCCCAACATGTTTTGCGTTTTTAGCCGCACTCGCCATATTTGATGATTTAGGCTCTGTGATGATTATTGCGACGTTCTACTCTCATGGCTTTGACATTATTATGGTCGGCTATTCATCAATTTTGTTTGCGTGTTTATTGATGTGCAATATCCTTGGTGTACGCCATGTCGGCGTCTATATGATGGTTGGCGTTGCACTATGGTATTGTGTACATGAATCAGGCGTACACGCCACAGTTGCCGGTATATTGATTGCCGCGGCGGTGCCCGCTCGCCCAAAAGTGCTACAAGACGGCTTCATACGTCGTGCCAAAGCCCTGCTATTTATGATGGACCATGTCGGCAATCAGGAAGATGACATTCTAAAAGCGCCGAAACAGCACCATCTCCTTCACGAGATAAAAGACATGGCGAGCAAAGCAAGCACACCGTTACAAGCGTGGGAAACTAAGTTAAAGCCGCGCGTTACCGTCTATGTTTTGCCGCTTTTTGCCCTTTTCAACGCGGGCGTTGTTATCGGCATGCATAATATAGATGGCATATTAACAAACCCGGTTGTACTCGGCATATTCTTTGGCCTGCTTGTTGGCAAACCTTTAGGCATTACGCTATTTACGTGGATTACCGTTAAATTTTTCAAAGGTGCACTACCAGAGGGTCTAAATATGCGTCACATTCTTGGCCTTAGCATGCTTGGCGGGATGGGTTTTACTATGGCGCTTTTAATCGCCAATATTAGCTTTGAAGCAGGTTCACAGATCCTAGAACAGGCGAAGTTATCAATACTAAGCGCGTCTATCTTTGCTGGCATAATCGGAGCACTTATCCTAATGCACAACAACCGTCATCCAGCGCAGCGCATGACAAAGCCACCAGAAGAGACAGAAAGTCATATCAATATTGTGGAATAAAAGGAAAATGGTGGACCCGATCGGGATCGAACCGACGACCTCTACAATGCCATTGTAGCGCTCTCCCAGCTGAGCTACGGGCCCTAATCTTGAACAAGATTGAGAGGCAAGATAAGAGATTTCACATGCGAATGCAAGCGCAAAAGAAAAGCCCGATGGAAATTATCCGATCGGGCTTTTGTATAATTATTTATATGACTTAATCACCGCCGCGCATCAGCTGCAGCAAGTTCATAAATATCGCAATGAAGCTGATATATAGCGACAATGCACCGGACCATGCCAAACGGCTGTTTATTTCATCACCATGACCGGCGTTATATGTACGTTTCATGTTCTGTGTTTCCCACGCAGTAATACCTGAGAACGCCAGAATAGAAACGATTGATATAATATCCGCAAAACCGGCATTTTTGAAAAAGAACATATTTAATATGCCCATCGCAAACACGCCAAGCACGCCCATAATACAGAATGTACCAAGCGGGCCGAGGTCACGCTTTGTTGTATAGCCAAAAATGCTTAAGCCTGAGAACATGATTGTCGCAAGCAAGAAAGCACGCGTAATATCACCCAGCTGGTAAGCGTAGAAGATAGTCGCAAAGCTGATACCGTAAAGTGCAGACACCGCAATAAACGACAAACGTAAGCCATTCGATGACATTTTCGCAGGGTTAAAGCCAAAGAATACAATGGCAACTGGCGCAAACATCACGACATAAGCCTGCGGGCCACTCAAAAATAGTTTCATTAGCTCGGGGCTACTTGCCACAAAGAATGATACTAATGCGCTGATCAGTACCCCTAGAGACATACGCGCATAAACGCGATTCATGTGTGATTTAAGGCCTGCATCATAGGACACTGCACCCGAATTCACACCTGAGAAACGATCAGGATTTATATTGTTCATTTATTTTCTCCATACATAGATGTAACAAAATCAGTAATCTTATATATTATTATATAGAATACGTCACGCATTTTCAAAGATCTTCGTACGAAATATGTACAAAAATCGTCTTTAATTCACTTAAGCCTGTTTTGCGCAGATGCAACATAATGTTTTCTTTTCATGCCGCGCTGCACATGTTATCTTAAGGGCATTACGGGGTAATATTACATTCTCCCTTTTCTTGCATATAACTCCGCGTATACTAAGGGCGGAATTATCCCGCGTGTATTATTTAAACTACCTAAGGTGACCTTATGATTGCTGCATCGCTCATCAAAAACGCTTTGGCATCACTTCCGAAAAAAACATCTGCATCAGAAAAACAGTTTATCGAAGAGTTTTATAAACAAATTCCGAGCGAAGACGTCACCGCTTTGCCCGCCGAAGAAATTGCCCGAATTGGTCATATCCATTACGAAGCGGGGTTAAAGCGTGGGCGTAAGGACCATATTGAAATTAGTCACATTGAAAAAGAGCAAGATGAGCGCGTCGTTAAACGGACGACGATTGATATCATTACAGATGACCGTCCATTTACGCTAGACTCCATCGCTGCGGAGCTCTCTGCGCAAGGGCTAATTATCAACCTTTCTGCGCATGCGAGCTTCCATGTTAGCAACAACAAGGAAAAAGCCGAATATATTTATAAGGATGATCAAGGCAGTGTTGTGCAGGGGCATCTGCACATTGAATTAAACAGCTATGTCGCGCAAGCACATATTGCGCCATTAAAGGCCGCATTAAAAACAATCTTGCGAGACGTTAAATATGCGACAGAAGATTGGCAGAAAATGCGTGTGCGCCTGCGCGCTGCGCAAAAGTCCCTGTCGCAAGCACCGACAGATTACCCTGAACATGAGATTGAAGAGTATCTAAACTTCCTAGAATATCTGTATCAAGACAACTTCACCTTCCTTGGTTACCGTGAATATAAATTTACAGGTAAAGGCAAAGAGATTAAAAGTGAAACTGTCAAAAATGAGAATTGGGGCGTTCTGCGTGAAAAAGCGCCCGTCTATATCAATGAAGATGAGGACGGCCTGCCACCAGCATTACAAATGCTACGCAAAGCGCAGCCACCGGTTAATGTTTCTAAAGTAAACAAAAAGTCCACTGTTCACCGTCGCGTGCCGCTAGATGCAATTGCCATTAAGCTTTTTAATGAAAAGGGCGAAGTTACTGGTGAAGCTTTATTCATCGGCCTATTTACATCTGTAACCTATTCACGCTCTATCCAAAGCATTCCATATCTGCGCCTAAAGGCTGACGCCGTGATTGCCAAGGCTGGCTACAAACATGGCGGCCATAATGACAAAGCGCTACGTCATATTTTGGAAAAATACCCGCGTGATGAGCTATTCCAAATCGACATACCGAGTTTAACAAAAATTTGTAAAAGTATCTTGCGCTTGCAAGAACGTGAACGCATCGCGCTATATACACGACCAGACCCATTTGGGCGTTACATTTCATGTTTGGTCTATATTCCACGCAGCCGTTATTCAACGCGCATGCGCCTAAAATTCCAACGCATTTTGGAAGCGGAACTTGGCGGTGAGTGTACAAATTACAAATCACAAATTGATGATTCGTCCCTATGCCGCGTGCTATACACCATCCACCACAAAAAACGTAATGCGCCGAAATTCGACAATTGTGAAATCGAACGCAAATTACAAGAAGTCGGCAAGTTATGGCGTGAACGTTTAACGCAAACCTTGCTCGACAACACTATTTACGAAGAATCTTACGTTGTTGAACTTATCGCGCGTTATGGCGAAGCCTTCCCAATGCCGTATCGCGACCAATACAGCCTCATGGAATCGATCGCGGATATCGCAAAGCTTGAAGAAGCCCGTAAAAGCGAGGATATTGCCGTAGATCTATATTGGCAGCCAGAAGAAGATAAAACACCCGCTGGTTGGGGCGTGAAAATTTATAGCCATGATAAGCCGATTGCTTTATCTGACATGCTGCCCATCGTTGAAAATGCTGGCCTGCGCATCATATCCGAACATCCGGTGCGCGTCCGGCCAAAGGATGGGTCAAAGAAAACATATTGGATCCATGATTTAACTATGGAGCCGACAGACCCTGAGCTTTTAAAAGAAACTGCCGTTTACACCGCCAAAGCAAAAACCGAAGAAGCGCTGCATAAATTATGGCGCGGTGAAATGGAGAATGACACGCTCAACAAATTGTTGGTTAGCGCGAATATGGACTGGCGCGATGTATCAATATTGCGCTGTTATGTTCGTTACTTAAAACAGGCGCGCTTCCCTTACTCGCAGGAATATATTGAAAGCGCGATTACAGCTCACCCTAAAATTGCATCACATCTGATTGATTTATTCCATGCGTGGCACGACCCCGCGAATAAAAAAGACGCGAATATGAAAGCCGCGGGGGCAGCGCTCGCGATAGATCATGCGCTCGAAAAAGTGGATTCATATGACCACGACTCTATTTTACGGGCGCTCTACACTTTGGTCGATGCGACATTACGCACCAACTTTTACATTTCAACTAAACAACAGGCATATAAGCCGACGATTTCGATAAAAATCGATTCACGCAAAGTGCCGTTTTTGCCTGAGCCGCGCCCTTATCGTGAAATCTTCGTTTACTCCCCACGTTTTGAAGGCATCCATTTGCGCGGCGATGTTATTGCGCGCGGTGGCTTGCGTTGGTCAGACCGTAATGAAGACTTCCGCACGGAAATCCTTGGCCTAATGAAGGCGCAGCTCGTCAAAAACGCGGTTATCGTCCCAATGGGGGCAAAAGGCGGCTTTGTTCTGAAGAAACCGCCAAAAGAAGGCGGACGCCAGGCCTTTATGGATGAAGGCGTCGCATGCTATAAGCTATTTATTCGTAGCTTGCTGGACATAACCGACAACCGTGTTGGCAAACGTGTCGTTGCGCCTAAAATGGTAATGCGCCGCGATGGTGAAGACCCTTATTTAGTTGTTGCTGCAGATAAAGGCACGGCAACATTCTCAGACATTGCCAATGAAATCTCCCTAGAATATGACCATTGGCTTGGCGATGCGTTTGCATCAGGCGGGTCAGCGGGTTATGACCACAAGAAAATGGGCATTACTGCCCGCGGCGCATGGGAAAGCGTCAAGCGTTCCTTCCGCGAAACTGGGCGCGATATTCAAAGCCAAGACTTTACGGTCGTTGGTGTTGGTGATATGGGCGGCGATGTGTTCGGTAACGGCATGTTACTTTCTGAACATATCCGCTTACAAGGCGCGTTTAACCATTTGCATATTTTCTGCGACCCTGAGCCAGATATCGCCAAAAGTTATAAAGAGCGTAAACGCCTATTCGATAACGTCATGGGCTGGGATCAATATGACACCAAGTTACTATCCAAAGGCGGACGTATATATTCGCGCCATGACAAATTGTTAGAGCTAACGCCGCAAATCAAAAAAGCTTTTGATATTGAGGCAAATAAAGTGACGCCGCATGAATTAATGAAAGCCATGCTGAAAGCGGATGTTGACCTTCTGTGGTTTGGCGGTATTGGCACATACATTAAATCCGAAGATGAAAGCCATGCCGATGCCAGCGATAAGGCCAACGACCTTATCCGTATCAACGGTAAGGACGTTCGCGCCAAAGCTGTTGGCGAAGGGGCAAACTTGGGCGTAACGCAGCGCGGCCGTATTGAATACGCGAAACGCGGCGGGCGCATCAACGCAGACTTTATTGACAATTCTGGCGGGGTGGATTCATCCGACCACGAAGTCAATATAAAAATCCTCCTTAATGAAGTCATGCGCGAAGAAAATACAAAACTACCACTGAAAAAGCGCAATACACTTCTTGCAAAAATGACGGATGATGTCGCAAAGCTTGTCTTGAAACATAACTACCAGCAAGCACAAGCAATATCCCTTGCCGAATTTAAAGCGAAAGAACATTTACAAGCGCATGCCGCGCTGATTGATGAATTTGAATCGAGCGGCGTGTTTGAGCGCGAGCTTGAATATCTGCCCGATGCGGAGGAGATTGACCGCCGCCGCCGCGCAGGTGAAGGCCTAACGCGCCCTGAAATTGGTGTATTATCATCCTATGCAAAAATCATCTTTACCAAGAAACTCCTTGATAATGACTTTTTGGATGTGCCTGAATTATCCTATTGGGCGGTAGATTACTTCCCCAAAGCCATGCAAAAGCAGTATCGCGATGAAATTCTCAACCACAGGCTACGACGTGAAATTATTGCTACGCGCATCGCCAACAGCGTTATCAACCGTATGGGCCCTGACTTTGTGCGTAGCCGCGTTATAAAAACAGGCATGTCGCCAGCAGAAGTCGCTAAGGCGTATTTGATTGTCCGTGAAGCGTTTGACCTACAGTCACTTTGGACACGTATTGAGGCGCTCGATAACGTTGTGCCAGCCAAGACGCAAATCAAGGCGATGAATGCCGTTGTAGAATTAGTTGAACGTGAAACCACATGGCTTTTAACTAAGCTTGGTAAACCGCTCGACATTTCAACCGATATTCACAGTTTCAAAACGGGCGTGAATGCACTTAAGAAAACGTTTGAAACAACATTGACCGAAGATGAAAAGCTGCGCATCACATCACGCTATGACGCCCTCATAGCCGATGGTCTGCCTGAAGATATTGCCAAGGACATCGCCGGCCTGCCTGCGCTTGGCTCCGCCTGTGATATTATACGCGTGGCAATTGACAGCACATCTGATATTGAAGACGCTGCCAAAATCTTCTACCAAATTGGTGAAGTTTTCCATCTTGAATGGCTGCGCGAACAGGCAAAGAATTTACCAGTTAACAACAAGTGGAACGCCGAAGCTTTAGATGGTCTTATTGACCAGCTATATTCCTGTCAAACAGGTCTCGCCGTTCATATACTCCGTTCCATGAAGCCAAAAGAGCGTAAGGATAAACACCACAGCTTTGTACGCACATGGATTGACCGCCATGAAGGCCAAGCCGCCGCTGTGGAACATGTATTCTCAGAAATACGCGCCGCCGCGAAGGTGGATATGGGCATGCTGATTATCGTTGAACAACGTTTACGTGCACTATATGGCGGATAATATAAAACGATCACAAAAAAACGGCCTCGATAATAAGGCCGTTTTTTTATTTGTACTTATTCGTTTATTCTGCCGCCAGTTTTTGCATTTCTTCTGCGACAATATCCTTACGCGACAGCTTACCAATCATCGTTTTCGGCAGTGGTTCATCACGCACCTCAATTTGGCGTGGCATTTCCATTGGGGATAGATGCTCTTTCAAGAAGTCGCGTAAATCTGCCTCGGTCAAGGTGCGTCCCTCTTTTGGCTTAATCCATGCCTTGATAATCTCGCCGCGGTCTTCATCAGGCAAGCCTGCGACAATACATTCCTCAACTGATGGGTGTTGATAAATTGCATCTTCAACATTACGCGGATACACATTATAGCCATTAGTAATAATCATATCTTTGATGCGATCAACAATGAAGAAATAGCCTTCGTCATCCATTGTTGCGATATCGCCTGTGCGCAGATACCCATCAACAATCGTGCTTTTGGTCGCCTCTTCATTTTCCCAGTAACCTTTCATAATTTGTGGCCCTTTGGCGACAAGCTCGCCACGCTCACCCGACTTCACTTCCGAACCAGGGTTATCTTTGTCCCATAAACGTACATCCGTATTCTGCACAGGCATGCCAATGGAGCCTGGCTTATTAACGCCTTCCGTCGGGTTCACACAAATAACAGGCGCCGCCTCGGTCAGACCGTAGCCCTCCACAACAACGCAGCCCGTGCGCTCCTCAAAGTCTTTTTTCACCTCAACCGGCAGCGGCGCGCCACCTGAGATGCAGAACAAAATTGATGTCAGGTCATATTTATCAATGTCAGGATAATTGTTAATGGCATTATAAATTGCTGGTACTGCGGGGAAAATCTGCGGGCGATGCTTATGAATTAATTTTAATGTCTGCTTTAAATCAAAACGCGGTAAAGCGACGATTTCCAAACCAGCATAAACGGAGAAATTCATCACAGCCGTTAACGCGAATACATGGAAGAACGGCAACACGCCAACCATTTTACCTTCCCCGTAAGGCGTTTGTTTACACCATTCAACACATTGCGTCGCATTGGCAACGATATTCGCATGAGTTAGCATTGCGCCTTTTGGCACCCCCGTTGTGCCGCCCGTATATTGCAACAAGGCAACATCCTTATAAGGGTCAATATCAACGGGTGAGATTTTGCCCGTGTTATTCATCACCTTTTCAAGTGGGAAGTGACGGTCATCATTTGGTATAGTTGCAAGTTCTTTACCTTTCAACATTTTAAACAGCATGCTTTTTGGGAACGGCAACATGTCCGTGAATGGGCATATAATCAGCTGATTAAGGCGTGTCGATGACAGCATTTCTAACATTTTATCATGCAGCATCTTCAAATCTGCCGTGATCATAAGATCTGTGTGACTATCCTCAATCTGATGGTGCAATTCTTTGATGGAATAAAGCGGGTTATAATGTACAACCGTTGCGCCAATCTTGGTAATCGCATAAAAAGCGACCACAAACATTGGACAGTTCGGCAGAAAGATACCCACTTTAGAATTTTTACCTATGCCTAAAGTCTGCAAGCCGCGTGCAAGGCGGTCTGCCATTTCGGCCATTTCGGCCCATTTATATTTTTTACCCAGAAAATCAAATGCTGGACGATCGCCATATTTCTCACGCGTATTCTCCATCAAGTCAAAAATCGGCTTCACATTAATCCGGTCTTCCCATTTCAAATGTTCAGGATAGTTCTTAATCCATGTTGGATCTTTATGAGTGGCTTTGTCTTGGGTGTTTTTATTCTGATTATCTTCCTGCATAAATTTCTCCACTTAACGGCATTGGTTATTATTATATAGCTTCAAAAACTCAAAAAATGTCATATACAGCTTACATTTTACTGCACTTAGGATGAAATTGTTATTAATTTCGAAAAAAATATACTAATAGTACAGGGAAATTCATCTCTAAAAACAACACTCTAAACTATATCCTCTATATTCACCTAACCTAATATACATAATTTTCTAGACTTTAGGTTGCAATTGTGTTTAGATTCCTCCCATGAGCAGTGCGTGTATGGGAGACATTGCTAATATATTTTTTATATTTTTTACTAAAGTTGATTTGATTGACTAATTTGCGAGGGAGGCAATGATGGTCATAGCGATAAGAAAAAGCGATACGAAAACAGACGATAATTTAGTCGAACTGAGCGCCGCTGATGCGGATGAAATTTTAGAAACAGATGTTGAAGTAAAACTGAAATGGTTTAATCAACCTAAAGGTTTTGGGTTTGTTGTACCAAACGACAAAGATGTTGATGCCTTTCTGCATATCACAACATTACAAAAAGCGGAAATCCAGAATATTGGTGAAGGTGCTGTGTTAATTTGTGATATTGGCTATGGCAGCAAAGGTGCAATGGTTCGCGCGGTCAAAGCCATGCTTGATGCGGGCTTAATGCCGGGTGAAAACTCAGAAGAACTTGTCCAAAAATCTGGTTTTAACGGCATGGAAGGCACAGTTAAATGGTACAAGCCTGATAAAGGTTTTGGCTTCGTTATTCCTGATGATGGCAAAAAAGATGTATTTGTACATAAAACCTGTCTAGAGAAGCACGATATTGATAGCCTAATTCCTGGTCAACGCATTAAAATGGCTGTAAAGGACGTACCAAAAGGCCGTGAAGCCGTTACGATTGAGCTAACTGGATCAAATGATACGACAGTTATCAATTTCAACCCTGCAAATAGCGCAGAGTAAAAACCACATTCAGGCATATCGTTTTCCTATTTTTAACATGAATCATGTTATAATAGCTGCATGACTGAAGATTTTTCAGATGTACTTATGATGCTCTACCACCAAGGCGTATTTCCCATGGCGGAAAGCGCTGACGACCCGCAAGTTATGGTGATTGAACCAAAAATGCGTGGCATCCTCCCAATTCATGATCTTTATATATCCAAAAGCCTAAAAAAGCGCCTTAAAAAACGTGACTATGAAATAAAAATAGACACCGCATTTACAAATGTCATTGAACAATGCGCTATCCCCAAAGAAGGACGTGAAAACACATGGATCAACCGCCCAATTAAAAAAGGCTTTGAAAGCCTACATCGTCAAGGCCATGCGCATAGCCTTGAAATCTGGCAAGAGGGTGAATTAGTTGGCGGCCTCTACGGCTTGGCGCTCGGCGCAATATTTTGCGGGGAAAGCATGTTTTCAAATGCCCGCGACATGAGCAAAATTGCCCTTGTTCATCTTTGTGCTTTGCTTAAACATTTTGACTATCAATTACTAGATGCGCAGTTTATCACCGACCATTTAAAACGCTTCGGCGCATATGAAATGCCGCAAAGTGAATACAAACATATGCTATCCCTTTGGGCAAATAAAGACCGCCCCTTCCCAACAGAATATGATCCCGCATGGCTTGATGCATTTTTAAATGCAAAAAATTAGCCACAGAAAAGCGGTGCGCTATTGCGTAATTTCATCGCAAAGTTTGGCGCGCTCCCCTAAAGTTAATTTATGGCAAAAGATTGTATCGGCACAGCGCATGCGCAGATTTTAAAGGACGTTTTTGGGTATGATGAATTTCGTGCGAACCAAGACGACATCATCACGCATACAATTGCGGGTAAAAGCGGCTTTGTCCTGATGCCGACAGGCGGCGGCAAGTCGCTTTGCTATCAAATCCCTGCGATGGCGATGGATGGGTGCTGCATTGTTATTTCCCCGTTGATCGCCTTGATGCAGGACCAAGTCTTACAACTTAAAGAATTAAACGTTAAGGCCGAAACCTTAAATTCCGCCACACCTGCCGAAGACCGCCGCCGTATTATTGCGCAGCTTTATGATGGTTCATTGGATTTACTATATGTTTCACCTGAACGCCTGCTTGGTGATGGCTTCCTCGATATACTCGACAACTGCCCGATCAACCTTTTTGCAATTGATGAAGCGCATTGTGTGTCGCAATGGGGGCACGACTTCCGCCCTGAATATGCGCAGCTCGGCACACTCGCAACACGCTACCCCAACATCCCACGCCTTGCGTTAACCGCCACTGCCGATGAACGTACACGTAAAGATATTCTACGCGTATTGAACATCAACGAAGACAGCAGCTTCATAAGCGGCTTTGACCGCCCGAATATCAAATATTTTGTGACGCCGAAGAATAATCCCAAAAAAGAATTAGAACAGTTTATTTCAACTTATCATGCACGGGATAGCGGCATTATCTATTGTCTATCACGTAAGAAGGTTGAACAAACCGCAGAATGGCTAAAGGAACAAGGTTATAACGCCCTACCCTACCACGCAGGTATGGCGGACGGTGCGCGCGCCGATGTTCAGGAACGTTTTTTGAAAGAAGAACAAATCATCATTGTTGCCACCATCGCTTTTGGCATGGGCATTAACAAACCTGATGTACGTTTTGTCGCACACCTTGATTTACCCGCCAATATTGAATCCTATTATCAGGAAACTGGTCGCGCGGGACGTGATGGCCTGCCCGCAACAGCGTGGATGACATACGGCATGCAGGACGTAGCGCTGCGCGGGACGATGATTGAAAGTTCCAACGCATCTGGCGATCAAAAATTTGTTGAGAAACAAAAGCTTTCAGCCTTGCTCGGCTACTGCGAGACCTTACGCTGCCGCCGTCAAATCTTGCTCAATTATTTTGGTGATGATATTGCGCCTTGTGGCAATTGCGATATATGTGAAAATCCGCCAGAAAGCTTTGATGGCACGCTCGCCGCGCAAAAGGCCCTTTCAGCTATTTACCGCACAGGACAGCGTTTTGGCGTGGCGCATACCGTTAATATTTTAATCGGCAAGGAAAGTGAGCAAACCAAGCGCTTTGGCCATGATAAATTAAATGTCTGGGGCAAAGGCAAAGAACACGGACAAAAAGAATGGCAGTCTATCTTCCGCCAGCTTCACGCCCTTGGCCTTATCAGCGTTGATATGGATAATTATAGCGCCCTAAAACTCACGGCAGAAGGCGCAGCCTTCATCAAAGAAAAACAAGAAATTGCGCTACGCGTTGAAAAGTCGCGAAAAGCCATACGCAGCGAAGAAGCCGCAAGCATGATAGAGCGCATGCTTACAAATGAGAATGACCAACAAATCTTTGATGCCCTACGCAGCAAACGTGCAGAACTTGCCAAGGCACAAAACGTGCCGCCTTACGTAATTTTCCATGATAAAACCCTAATCCATATGGCAAAAGTTAAGCCACAAACCCCATCTGATTTATCCCTGATTCCGGGCATCGGCGCATCAAAACTCGGCCGCTATGGTGATGCCTTTTTAGATGTAATCGCTGGCGTTGCTTAAGGCACACCCTTAGTGGTTGAATATTCAAAGTGAAGTGGCGTATCAGGTTTTAGCTTTTTATAAACTGCATGTGCAGCCTGTGCGGCCTCAGCAAAGCCGGTCAAAATCAGCTTCAATTTGTCGGGGTAAGTCACCACATCGCCTACCGCATATATGCCATCAATATTAGTGGCGCAGCTGCGTGGGTCAACGGCTATATGGTGATGTTCAACCGTAATGCCCCATTTGGCAACGATGCTTAGGTCAGTGGCAAGACCATAGAACGGCAAGAGATAATCTGCGGCGACCGTCTTTTCATGACCATCCATATCCGCGATGATTACGCCGTTTAATTTACCGCCTTCACCTTCAAGGCCTTTTAACTGATATGGCGTGGCAAGGTCTATTTTTCCTGCATCAGCAAGCGCCTTAACCTTAGCGACCATTTCTGGCGCGGCGCGGAATTTGTCACGGCGGTGGACAAGGGTAATATGCGCCGCGACATCAGCCAAAGATAACGTCCAATCAATCGCGCTATCACCGCCGCCGCCAATAACGATGCGGGCATCACGGAAACGGTCTTTGTTACGCACGGCATAAAATACGGAATGTTCTTCGTAATCTTCAATGCCGTTTAATGGCGGACGGTTCGGGCCGAATGCGCCTGCACCTGCTGCGATAATCACGGTGCGGGCATAGAGTGCCGCGCTTTTTGATGTTTCAATATGAAAGACATCATCACCGCGCGTAATATTCATGACCTGCTGCCCCAAATGATATTCAGGCGCGAAAGGCGCAGCTTGGCGTTCAAGGTTATGGATGAGGTCTTCGGCCTGAACGGATGGAAAACCCGGTATATCATATATGGGTTTTTCAGGGTAAAGCGCCGTGCATTGCCCGCCAATTTCAGGAAGGGCATCAATAACATGCGCATCAAAACCCAGCATCCCACATTCAAAAATTGTAAATAACCCCACCGGCCCCGCGCCGATAATTGCAACATCTTTGATGACTTTTTGATCAGTCATGCTATCTTTCACTTTCTAAGCCATTTTTGGCGGTGATGAATTAACTCTAGTGGAATGAATATAATTATGCGGCAAGTTAATGTCCATAGCCTTGAAGAAACAGAAGCACTTGCCGCCGAAATAGCGGATGGTATAAGCAGCCCACGCATCATTTTACTTGAAGGCACGCTCGGCATGGGCAAAAGTAGCTTTGCCCGCGCCTTTATTCGCCATTTATGTGGCGCGCCTGAAATGGAAGTGCCAAGCCCGACCTTCACCCTTGTGCAAGGTTACGATAGCGCCAAGGGCGAGATTTGGCATTTTGACCTGTACCGCCTTGAAGACCCCGAAGAAATTTGGGAACTGGGCTGGGAAGATGCGCTTTCCGACCATATCTGCTTGATCGAGTGGCCTGACCGCCTTGGCCATTACACACCCGATGATGCGCTACGTATAACCATCACGGCCGGAGATGCGGAAAACAGCCGGATTTTCACAATCGAGAATTGACCGTAAAGCACACGTAGCTTATCAATAAACTATGATCGAAAAAGCTTTCATACTTGCCGCAGGCCTAGGCACGCGCCTTCGCCCTTATACCGACAAAGCGCCAAAACCCATGGTGCATATTGGCGGCAAGCCGATCATCGCGCATACAATAGACGCATTGGCGGCACAAGGCGTGAAAGAAATTGTCGTCAACACATCGCATCTGGCGCATGTGATTGAAGATTACCTTAAAACAATAGATAGCCCGCGCATTATAATTTCACATGAAGACGAACGCCTAGAAACAGGCGGAGGCATCAAAAAAGCGCTGCATCATTTTGGCGATGATCCTTTTTATATCATTAATGGGGATGCGCTTTGGCAAGACCCTGAAGATGACCATGAGGCTGCCTTAGCATTGCTCGCACACAACTGGGACAGCACAAAAATGGATTTGCTGCTGCTCTGTATGGATTGCAAAAAATTTGAAGCCAAAGAGATCAATGGCGATTACACAATTACCGCGGATGGCCGCGCAACACGCAATAAAGACAAAAACGGCACGCATATGTTTAGCGGCATCCGCATTTGCCACCCGCGCTTGTTTGATGATGCGCCTGATGGCTATTTTTCCTTCCTAGAATTAATGGATAAAGCCGAAACTTCAAACCGTCTTTATGCACTGCCTTATCAAGGCGTATGGCATCACATCAGTACGGTGGATGATTTAAAACGCGTTGATGCCCTATATCAGGAGGCGCAAAATGACAGCGCCGCTTAGCCTTTATAACATCCCTGCGGCTTATCCGTTTTTAGACAGCTTCGCGCATGGCCTGCTGGCTGAATACGCAAATGATCCTGCCGCTTTTCAAAGCTTAAAAATATTACTGCCGACGCGCCGTACATGCCGTAATTTGCGCAATGCGTTTTTGCGCATTAATGATGGCGCGCCGTTTATCCTTCCCAACCTTATTCCCGTTGGTGACCTTGATGAGGATGAACTAAAACTCCACGCTATTGCGGCGGGACACAGCGCCGATATTATGGCGATTAAACCGGCCATATCCCCCTTGCGCCGCCGTTTGCTTTTGGCGCAGCTTATTCAGCGTATTCCTGACCAAAACACCCGCCCTGAACAAGCGGTCGCGTTGGCAGATTCATTGGCACGATTAATTGACACCGTCCATAATGAGGATTTGTCCTTTGAAGCGCTAAACAATTTGGTTGCTGCAGAATTTGCGGAACATTGGCAAATAACGCTCGACTTTCTTGAAATCATCCGCATCCACTGGCCAAAGATTTTACAGGCCGAAGGCTGCATTGACCCAGCAGATCGCCGTAACCGCCTAATCAAATTATTAATCTCCATTTGGGAGAAAGAACCGCCGCAAAGCCCCATCATTGCAGCAGGAATAACAGGGTCATTACCAAGTACGGCTGCCCTCCTTCATAAAATTGCGGCGCTTCCGCAGGGGCAGGTTATTCTGCCGGGGCTTGATAGCTATATGGACAGTGAAAGCTGGGCAGCGCTTGATGCGACGCATCCGCAGCATGTGTTCCATCAATTGCTTTCACGCATGGGCGGCGTATCTTATAAAGATATTCCAGACTGGCCTGCATTACATGCCGCGCCGAAACGCAGCGCAGCCATAGAGCGCCGCTTTGATGTGTTAAGCGAAACAATGCGTCCGGCAGAAAGCTGTTATAAATGGGCGGCGCTGCGCATGCGCGGTGATGACGCCCGTAAGGCGGCGCTTGAAGATAGCTTAGAAGACATCCACCTGATCCAAGCTAAAACCGAACAAGAAGAAGCTGAGAAAATCAGCCTTATCCTACGCGAAACATTAGAACATCCGCAAAAAACGGCTATTGTTGTGACGCCCGACCGTGCCCTTGCACGGCGCATTGGCGCAGCAATGCGCCGCTGGGACATTCAACTGGATGATAGTGCCGGCACGCCGATGCATTACACCCGTATCGGCAGTTGGCTGCAAAGCAGCGCCGTATTTTTAGTTGAAAATTTACGCCCGCTGCCCTTTTTAAACTTCTTGCACCATCAATTGGCGTCTTGCGGCTGTGAAGACCATTACATTGCCGATATAGCCAGCCTTTTTGACCGCCATATCATGCGCGGCGCAGCGCCTAGTGGCGGCTATGATGGATTGCGCGCGCGCATTCAAAAGCGTTTAAAAGAAGAAAAAATCAATGAAGACATCGCCGAAAAATGCGCAGACTTCCTTGACCATCTACAAGACTTAACCGCGCCGCTTTATGACCTTGTCCAAAGCGGCAAGCATGATTTCATCGCATGGCTAAACGCCCATATTGAAACCGCCGAAAACCTCGCCGCGCAGCCAGAGAAAACTGGCGCAGAACGCCTATGGTGCGGTGAAGATGGCGAAGAAATTGCGGTATTCCTCTCTGAACTCAAACGCCAAGCTTATAATTTGCCCGATATGGACGGCGAATCTTATTTAGCTATTCTTGTTCAATTGATGCGCGGCATGTCCGTACGCCCGCTTTATGGCACGCATCCACGCCTACAAGTGTTGGGGCAATTAGAAGCGCGCATGATCCACGCTGATGTCATGATCCTCGCGGGGCTTAATGAAGGCACATGGCCAGCTGATCCTGGGCATGACCCTTGGATGTCGCGCCCGATGCGCAGCGATTTTGGCCTACCGTCATTAGAACAAGCGATTGGACAGGCGGCGCATGATTTTGTGCAATGCTTTACGGGGCAGAGCGTTTACCTTACCCGCGCGGAACGCAAGGACGGGGCACCAACGGTTACGTCACGATGGCTGCTGCGTTTAAATGCCGTGCTGCAAGCGTTAGGGCGCAATATCGAAGAATTAAGTTTTGCTGAAGTAGACGCATGGCACGCGGCCTTAATGCGCCAAGATGGTGACGCGCAGCCCGTTTCCCGCCCTGAACCACGCCCGCCCGCATCGGCGCGCCCAACATCATTGGCCGTAACCAGCATTGGCCGCTGGATGCGCGACCCTTACAGCCTGTATGCGAGCCATATTTTAAGGCTACAAAAATTAAATCCCGTAGAAGAAGACGCAAGCGCCCTCGACCAAGGGAATTTCATCCATAAAGTTTTGGAAGAATTTACCAAAGCGCATCGTGATACCCTGCCCGGTGATGCGGCGGATCAAATCCTTGCTTTAGCCGAAGAGATCAAAAAAGATTGGCCAGAAGTCCAGAACATCCCGAATTTCTGGTGGCCGCGCTGCGCGCGCGCCCTCACATGGTTTGTTGACCATGAACAAGGCTGGCGTAAATCAGGCCACCGCCCAAAAGTCATTGAAAGCGAAGGCAAGATTGATTGGGATGGCTTTGCCCTCCGCGCCACGGCTGACCGCATTGATAATACTGCGCTTGGCGATAAAATCATTATTGATTACAAAACCGGTACGCCACCAAGCAAGCAAGACATGGTCGCCGGATGGGAACCGCAATTACCGCTCGAAGCTTTAATCGTGCAGAATGGTGGCTGGCAAGGCGCGGAAGGTCGAGTGTGTGACCTTCAAATATGGCGCGTCACAGGCGGCACGCCTGCCGGTGAAATCCATACGCATGAGAAAATATTCGTTGCTGCATTAAGCGCCGCGGAAGATGGGCTGAGTAAACTTATCAAAGCATTTGAGTCCGCTGAAACGCCTTATTACAGCCTACCAAACCCTGCTGCCGCGCCTGATAAAAACCGGCAGGATTATGCGCATCTTGCACGCGTTGCCGAATGGGAATTAGGCATCGCTGCGCCCAAAGCCGTGAGAGGGGAACAAAATGGTTAATATGAATGCCGCCCCGAAAACCACATTAAGCAATGACCCAAATGTACCGCAAAAAATGGCATCCGACCCTGAAGCATCGGTTTGGGTGAATGCCTCGGCAGGTACGGGGAAAACCAAAGTTTTGACGGATCGCGTTTTGCGTCTGTTACTACCTGACGCGGATGGACAGCGCCGCGCATCACTCGCCACGCGCATCTTGTGTATCACCTTCACCAAAGCGGCGGCGAGCGAGATGGCGAGCCGTATCAATAAAATCCTCGCCACATGGGCGGTGATGGATGATGCGAAACTGTTTAGCGACCTTGAAAAACTTTTGGGGCATGCGCCATCCGCGCAGCAAATCAAAACCGCGCGGCGATTATTTTCTGATGTGATAGACGCGCCGGGCGGCCTCAAAATCATGACCATTCATGCATTTTGTCAATCCGTTCTTGGGCGTTTCCCTTTAGAAGCCAACATCCCACCAAACTTCGCCGTGGTCGATGAAGAAGAAGCCAAGAAATTGGTTAATAATGCGCGCCGTAAAATCCTGTCCCCCGCTGCGTTAAACGCCAATGCCGAAATGGCGCAATTAATGAATAATCTGGCGGCAGAAAAGAATGAAGGCCAAGTCAATGAAGTGTTGATGTCTGTGTTATCAGAGCGCCTACAATTGCGCCGCGCGCTGCATGACATAGACAGCCGTGATACGCTTTTTGCGCAAATATGCGAGAGCTTTAAGTGCCCGCAAAATATTAGCATCGAAGCAGACTGCCCTTTAGACGAAGACCGCCTTTGGGCGCTTGCCAAGTTGCTGCAAACCGAAGGCAAGAAAAAAGAACAAGGCTACGGCAGCATCATACAGACATGGCTTGAAAGTGACGCTCATGCGAAGCTTGAAAACTTTGGCTTACTTCTGCGCGCCTTCCTTAATGGTGATGGCAATCCATATAGCGGTTTTCCAACTAAAGGGCTTGCGCAAGACCACCCCCATTTAGAAAATGAAATCGCTGAACTGCGTAGCGCCGCCATGGCGTTTGGTGAACAAATCAAGGCGCAGCGCTGCGCCTCTTTAACAGCTGATCTTCTTTATCTGGGGCATTATGTGCTTGATGAATATAGACGCGCCAAAGAATTACAAGGCGTGCTTGATTATGAAGATTTGATTTTCAAAACGCATGATTTACTGCGCAACCCTGAAACGGCGCGTTGGGTTCTATTTAAATTGGATGGCGGTTTAGATCATCTATTGATTGATGAAGCACAGGACACCAACCCCGAACAGTGGGAAATAATCGATTCCCTCGCGGCCGAATTCTTTAGCGGTCAGTCCGCGCGGGATGAAATCAACCGCACGATTTTTACAGTGGGTGATGAAAAACAGTCCATCTACTCCTTCCAACGGGCGGACCCTAAAGCCTATCAAAAAATGCGTCATCATTTCCGCGGACAAATTGAAACCGCGGAAAAGAAATGGGCGGATATTGCGATGGTGACATCCTTCCGGTCAACGCGCACAGTATTGCAATTGGTTGATGAATGTTTTGCGCCTGATGGCCATCGCCAAACGCTTGGCCCATCTTATGATAGCGATGCGCTACAGCATTTTAGCTTCCGTGCCAAAGCAGGCGGGCGCGCTGAATTATGGCCGGTGATTGAGGCCGACAACACACGCAGCAAAATTGAAGAATGGCAATTACCGTTAGAGATTAAACACACACAAAACCCGCAAACTGACCTTGCCGAGCAAATCGCGCAGGAAATTAAAAAATGGCTTACTGACGGGCGCATTTTACCATCCAAAAACCGCGCCGTGGATGCGGGAGATATTTTAATATTGGTGCGCAACCGTTCACAAATTGTCGGCGCATTAATGCGGGCGCTTCGAAAATATAACATCCCTGTCGCGGGTGTTGACCGCCTTGCCTTACGTGAACAAATCGCGATTATGGATCTGCTCGCCCTCGCGCAGATCAGTATTTTGCAGGAGGATGATTTAAGCCTTGCGAGCCTGCTTAAATCGCCCTTTATCGGCATGGATGAAGAACAACTTTTTGCCCTCTGCCATAACCGCGGTGGCCAGTCGCTCTGGCAGCGTCTTAAAAACAGCCCGCAGCATGAGGCGGCCGTTGCGTGGATCAAACGCCTTGCCCGTATCGCCCGCAAAGAGCGCCCTTATGAGTTTTTCTCCGTCGCGCTTAATACGGCATGTCCTGCGGGGCAAACAGGCTTATCCGCACTTACTGCGCGCC
Organism: Alphaproteobacteria bacterium; assembly: GCA_002690045.1. GTDB lineage: Bacteria > Pseudomonadota > Alphaproteobacteria > Micavibrionales > Micavibrionaceae > UBA2705. Next base: position 177,324 of record NZDE01000012.1, read on the forward strand.
TAGGGCGTGATATAGATGAGCCATTAAGCGAGTTTTTAAACCTGAGCATTCATTACGAACAAGATAATCTGCCTAGCGTGCAAGGCTTCCTCAACTGGTTTGAAAGCCGTGATACGACCATTAAACGCCAAATGGAAGAAGCTGGCCGCGAAGTGCGTATCATGACGGTGCATAGCTCAAAAGGTTTGCAGGCGCCTATCGTCTTCATGCCTGATACGCTTTACCGAAATGGCGGCGGGCCGCGTGAAGATAATAATCTGCTTTGGCCGAACCGTACGGGTTATGCTTATCCGCTCTATGCGCCGCGCAAGGATGACCGCAGCGCCGCCTTCAACGCCGCAAAAGATGACATTGATGCCAAAGAGCGTGCCGAATATAATCGCCTGCTTTATGTTGCCCTAACCCGCGCGGAAGATGAGCTATATATATGCGGCGCAGGCAGCGTCCCGAAAAATCACCGTGATAGTTGGTATCATGTTGTTGAAGACGCCTTCCACCGCATAGACCATGAAGAAGGCGAAGATGGCCGCCTTATCATTCGCCATGCACAGGAAGAAACCATCCCTGCGCAAACGGCCAAAGCGCAAGATGCAGACACGCCGCAAGATAATGTCCCGCATTGGATGTTCACGCCGCCGCCCGAAGAAGCTGCGCCGCCGCGCCCACTTGCGCCATCCCGCCCATCGGAAGATGAGCCTGCCTATCATTCCCCATTAGAAAGTGATAACGCGCATCGTTTCCTGCGCGGGAATGTCACGCATAAATTATTGGAATTACTGCCGAGCCTTGCCCCCGCCCAGCGCGAGGAGGCCGCGCGCCTTTATGTAGAGGACGCTGCCAAAGATTTAAGCACAAACGTCCAAGCGAGCATCATCCGTGAAACATTAAATGTGCTAACCCACCCTAAATTTGCGCCCGTATTTGGCGCAGGGTCTATGGCAGAAGTGCCGCTAACCGGCCTCATCAACAACCAAGTCATTAGCGCCCAAATTGACCGCATGCTAGTGACCGATACTGAAGTGTTCATTGTTGATTTCAAAACCAACCGCCCTTCACCTACGGACGAAAAAGACGTGCCCGCCATTTATAAAAAGCAGCTTAAAAGCTATGCGGATGTTATGCGCCACATATACCCTGATAAGGCCATTCGTACAGCGCTGTTATGGACGGATCGCGCCGCGTTGATGGAGATAGAGGTTTAAACTTCAGGCATATCACGATGCTGTGTTTGCACAGATAAGCCTTTTTCCCGAAGATAATCGCCAAGGCGTTCCGTACAAAAGACTGAGCGGTGCTTGCCCCCCATACAGCCAAAACCTATGGTCAGATAGCTTTTACCCTCTTTTTGATAACGCGGCATGAGTAGGTCCATCATATTGGTGACGTTCTGCCAAAAGGCGGCGAAGTCTTCATCATCTTCGATGTAATTGGCAACCTTCTTATATTGTCCGGTCAGCGGACGCAGCGCTTCATCCCAATGCGGGTTTCTAAGGAAACGCACATCAAAGACCATATCCACATCACGCGGTAAACCTTTTTTAAAGCCAAAAGACTTTACAGTGACGAGCATATTATTAACCTGCGCATCAGAAAATTTATGCTGTAAATCATCGCGCAAGTCATGCACGGAGAAGTCGGATGTATCAATCACATAATCCGCCGCACCAAGCAACGGCGCCATAATATCCATTTCGTGAAGAATGCCATCTTGAACGCTGCGGTCTTGCGCCATGGGGTGGCGGCGGCGCGTTTCAGAAAAACGTTTTTGCAGCACGGCTTCTTCAGCCTGCATAAAAACCAAACGCGCAGCAATGCCGTTATCATCTTGGTCAATACGGCGCATCGCATTTAGCAAATCATCAGGTGAGAAATACCGTGTGCGCGTATCAATGCCAACCGCCATTTTGCGGACATCGCTTTCCATGGCAAGTAGCCCATCAACCAATTGAATGGGAATGTTATCAAACACCTCATAGCCCATATCTTCAAAGACTTTCAGCGCCGATGAGCGCCCTGCGCCAGACAGTCCCGTGACAAATAATATGGTTGTATTTTGAGGTTTAGGCATATTCACGCCCCTTCATAAATTGGCAAGATAATCGTAAACACTGCGCCGCCAGCGGGATGGTTTTCTGCTTTAATGCGCCCGCCATGCGTTTCAACAATTTGTAGGCATATCGACAGCCCTAAACCTGAATGCATGCCGAAATTATCTTGTTCACGGCGCTCCGTATAAAAGCGTTCAAAGATGCGGTCAAAGTCCTCATCCTGAATACCGGGGCCATGATCACGAATTTTGATTTCAACACATTTGGGTTCATCCCATAAATTGACGCTGATTTCCACCGCATCATCTGGCGCAGAAAAAGATAGTGCATTGGTCAAAATATTTTCTAAGACTTGCATAATACGCCCTTTACTCATACGCACAGGTACAGGCGTTTCATTTAAATTGGCAGGGAAGATAATTTTGGCGACATCATTATGCCCCTGCCGTTCAATAAGTTGTTCCATGAACGAAATAGTGTCGCGGATCACCTCATAAATATTGACGGGCTCAAAGCGCTCACGTGCAAGCTCTTTATCAAGGCGCGTAGCTTTCGAAATATCCGTAATCAAACGATCCATACGCTCCAAATCATGCAACATGATAGAAATCAATTTTTGCTGCTTCTTCTTATCTTTAACTTTATCTAATGTTTCTACGGCGCTACGCATTGAGGTGAGCGGGTTTTTAAGTTCATGGGCAACGTCCGCCGCGAAGGCATCAATCGTATCAATACGTTCAATTAACTCCGCGGTCATGGCGCGCAGGGTTTCGGACAATATACTAATCTCATCATTACGATCAGATAAATCAGGAATGTCTTGATACTTCCCGATCCCCTGACGAATTGATTCCGCAGCAATGGCTAGGCGGCGCAGTGGATGGCCAATATAAGCTGCCAAGAACAATGATAAAAGTGCAATAAAGGCAAGCGAAACCAAAACCGTGTTCACCATATTCGCACGCAGTTTCATCAGCATTTCTTCGACGCCAACTTTGTTATAAATCAGCACCATATGACCTAAAAACTCGTTGCCATCTGAAAAAAGTGGCCGGTAAACGATAACCTTTAATACCTTATCCGTATTTCTAAAAATGCGAATATCTGGCACACGTATAGATGTTGGCAGCGCGAAAGGAATATCCTGAATATCTGTTAGTTCCTCGGGTATATCGACCGCGTCAATACTGCGTGTTTTATCAAAGAAAAAATTTATCATGCGAATATATTCGGGAATGTCTTTTAAATTTCGCTGCCCATTTGCAGGCAACCGTCCATCAAAGACTATGCCACCATCAGGGTTAAATATAAAAATATCTGCCCCTGTGGTTAGAATACTACGCCCGAGGAAGCTTTCAATATTTTGCGGCGCATCTGAATCGTAAAAGGCTGTATAGCTGCTTGATATCAGTTCCGTCTCACCGCGGATTTTATCAAGCTCGCCACTGACCAAATTTTCTGTGTAATCAATTGCGCTAAACGCAAAAAAGACGATCAGAATCATTACTGCTAAATTCAAAATCAAAATACGCTGCGTTAACGATGTACGTTTACGCCCGACATGCATAAAGCGGCGGTTAAGCTTGGTGTAGCGGTCATCACGCCAATCATCATCGGTCGTCGATAAGGCGTTATGCGTGCGCTTTAGAATCTTTGAAACGGTAGCCGATACCGTAGAGGGTTTCGATTTCATCAAATTCTGGGTCTGCGTATTTGAATTTTTTTCTGACACGGCGAATATGGGCATCTATAGTTCGATCATCTACATAGATATTCGCACCATATGCGCTATCAATCAACTGATCTCTTGAAAGAACTTGTCCAGGCCGTGCAGTTAAGGCCTCAATCAGCAAGAACTCTGTTACTGTGAGGTTTATAACATGCCCATTCCATTCACATAAATGGCGCGCCTTATCAAGAGACAGCCCCTCGACTATGCCATCATTTCCATTTTCAATAGAATCATCCGCATCGCTAAGACGTGCGGCTTGGCGGCGTAAGGTGGCGCGAATGCGCTCCACTAATAGGCGCTGTGAAAACGGTTTAGTGATATAATCATCAGCCCCCAGACGCAGGCCAAGCACTTCATCAACCTCATCATCTTTGGAGGTAAGAAAAATAACTGGCACATCTGACGATTTGCGAAGTTGTTCTAACAACCCAAAGCCATCAAGCTTAGGCATCTTAACATCTAGTACAACCAAGTCGGGACCATCAGAAAGAATATCGGAAAGGCCAGCTTCGCTATCAGAGAATGTCTTTACATTAAAATCTTCGGCTTCAAGTGCCATTGAAACACTCGTGAGGATATTTTCATCATCATCAACCAAAGTAATTTTTTGCATGCTCATCTTCCCCTAATACGGAACCAGCTAAATAAAGCGACCCGCAAATCACATAATGCGCAGGCTTATCGCTGATGCCTTTATGATAGGCACGCGCCGCCACTAACGCCGCTTCCACTGTATCATATGCGCCTATAGCCTGTCCATTCGAAGCACCATTCTGCTTGGCCTGATTTAATAAGTCTTCTGGGGTGATGCTTCGCCAATCTGTCGGCACGGATACGGCTGCGATCCCATCGACCAAAGGTAATAATGGCTTAAAGAATGCCGCTGTATCTTTAGTTTCGATCATCCCTGAGATCATATACACAGCTGCATCATTTTTCTCACGCCACTGACGAATTTGCGCGGCGAGCGCCAAAGCACCGCTATCATTATGCGCACCATCTAACCATAGCATATCATGCTCATCCACATGCATACGTAAAGGATGGGTATTTAGTCTCTGCATACGTGCAGGCCATTTTGTATTCTGTAAAGACGGTAGCAAATCATCAATGCTGACGAATTCTTGTTTTTTCTGCGCCAGTAGAATTTTAGCCGCAATTAAGGCCATTCCCGCATTTCCTGATTGGTGATGTCCTAATAATGGAAGCGCAGGGAGGACATGTACAGCAGGCTCAATTGGCCAGCCCTGGCGCGCTTCTAAAAACAAACATGTATGGCCATTTTGGTCATGATCGATAAACCAATCATGCCCCGCGCAATATAAAGGCACGCTTAGTTTTTCAGCTTCACGGCGAAGCACTTCATAAACTTCAGGGAAAATTTGCGGCCCAACAATGCACGGCACGCCCGCCCTCATAATGCCTGCTTTTTCCCATGCAATTTTCTCAATTTCACGCCCAAGAAAATTTTCATGGTCATGTGAGATTGTCGATATAAGCGTTATTGCAGGTTTTTCAACTACATTCGTCGCATCAAAGCGCCCGCCCATACCAGTTTCCAACAAGGTATAATCAGCGGCTGTCTCGGAAAATGTTTTTAAGGTTGCCGCCGTGACGGCTTCAAAAAATGAAACTTCATTTTGCTGATAAAGTGGCTCCATACCCTCAAGCAGCTCGACCAGATCTAACGTAGAGATAAACCCATCACCTAAATATAAACGCTCATGAAAAGAAATGAGATGCGGCGAAGACATCTTAACAATGCGCTGCCTCGCCCCTTCCATTATTGCTTGTAGAAATGCTAGTGTAGACCCCTTACCATTTGTACCCGCAATATGCACCACTGGCGCTAGCTTTTCTTGCGGATTATCCAACAAGCTCAACACATGCTCTATGCGCCCTAAACCCGGCTCAATTTCATTTTTATAAAATGTGTAATACCGATTTAAGACTGCATCAAGGCGCGACAAATCTTCATCCGACGCGCCTTGTTTATTTGAGAAATTCAATGCTTGGCCCATATGTGCCTTATGCTTAAATAATAAAGGGGTTAAGCTGACTTCTTTACCGCACTACGGGCAGCATCTTCATTAACAGCTTCCATTTTTTCACCCGATGAAGACACAGATGCAACACTCACTACGCTTTTGCCATTTTCTGTGTTTTTCGTGGTTTTGGATTTTTTCCCTTTTGGGTTATCTGCAATTTTTGTGTTCATCAACAGCGATAAAGCCTGTCCAATCACGGCGTTTAATTCAGCGCGTGGGACAACCATATCAACCATACCATGTTCCAACAAATATTCAGCTGTTTGGAAGTCATCTGGTAATTCTTCACGAATAGTTTCTTGAATAACACGTTTACCAGCAAATCCAATTGTTGCGCCCGGCTCAGCAATATGAATATCGCCAACCATCGCAAATGATGCACTCACGCCGCCTGTTGTTGGGTTTGTAAGCAGAACAATATATGGCAGGCGCGCTTTTTTAACGCGGTTGACCGCAATAATTGTCCGTGGCATCTGCATCAATGAAATGGCGCCTTCTTGCATACGTGCGCCGCCAGATGCCGGCACAGCGATAAGCGCTGATTTTGTTTTAACGGCGATTTCCGCGGCTGTAACAATGCCTTCGCCAACAGCTGCGCCCATAGAGCCGCCCATGAATTTAAAGTTAAACAGCGCAATAACCACTGGATTACCACCAATTTTACCTGACGCAATAATAATCGCATCGTCTTCATTGGTTTTAGCGCGCGTATCCTTCAAACGATCCGCATATTTTTTACGGTCTTTAAATTTTAATGGGTCTGCAGGTACAGACTTGTTCTTGTGGCGAGAATATTTGCCGCCATCAAACATTAATGCCAAGCGATCTTCAGCAGAAATAGCCATGTGAAAATCACAATGATGGCAAACGAAATCATTTTCCGTTAGCTCACGGTGGAACACCATATTGTCACATGATGGACATTTATCCCACAAATTATCCGGCACATCTTTTTGCGTGCCAACAAGGGAACGGATCTTCGGTCGAATAAAATTATTAAGCCAATTGTTCATTTTACCATCTACTTCTCGTTAATCGAAGCTGCCAATAATCCAGAAACAGAAACAAAAGTCAAGATTTAACCCTAAATGAGTCTGCTTTATATGTGCCCAGCATCTGCACCGTCTTAGCAAAGAAGTTTAATTCATCGAGCGCATATTTGAACCGCTGCTCATCTGGGTGCGCCTCAACTTCGGCATAAAAATGCGCGGCTTTAAACTGCGCATCAATATACGATTCCAATTTTGCCATTTGAATTCCATTGGTCGCAAAACCACCCATCGCCTTATAAAGTGCACTTGGGATGTTACGAACATCGAAGATAAAACTGGTTATCACCTTTTCTTCTTTTTTATATTCTGGACCATTCATTTCTGGTGACAGAATCAAGAAACGCGTCGTGTTGTGCGATTCATCTTCAACATTTTCAGCGATAATATCTAAATCATATAATTCTGCCGTTAAGGTCGATGAAATTGCCGCATGTTCTTTATCATTCCATTTCGCGACATCACGCGCGGCGCTTGCTGTATCTGCATGTACATGTGAAATGAACCCATGTTTTTTAATTAAATTTTGGCATTGTGGGATGGCGTGGACATGGCTGTGCACATTTTTTATATCCGCTATAGTCGCGCCGCGTACACCAACCAAAGCGTGATGAATAGGCTGGAAATGCTCTCCTGTAATATAAAGCTTGCCCTTGGGTAACAGGCGATGCACATCCGCAACACGGCCTGCCAAAGTGTTATCCACCGGAATCATGGCCAAATCCGTTAAGCCTTCGCGAGCATGCATGAACGCTTCGTCAAACGATTTGCAGGGTACTGTTTCATAATCTGGGCAGGCCTGCCGCGCGGCAAGGTCTGAATACGCGCCCTTAGCGCCTTGGAATGCTATTTTCTTGCTCATAATTCTCACTCAACACATATTTTTTTGTCTAAACGATATTAATGACTTAACAAACATAGTGCAATTAGCTAAACTCGCAAAAGTTAAAATAATAATGAGTCAATATAAGTAGGCATAAGCATATGAATAATATGGAGTTTAATAAGATTTTTGCAGCCGTGTTGTTAGCAGGGATCATTGCAATGTTTTCAGGTTTTGTTGCGAACAAGCTTGTTCATCCAGAAGCGTTAGAGCAAGATGCGGTCGCTGTTGAAGGCGGCGCTGTCGCGACAGGTGCTGGCCCTGCAAAGGCTCCAGAAGCGGAACCAATATTGGCATTACTTGCTGATGCAGATATTGAGCGCGGCAAGAAGCTAACCAAAGCGTGTGCAGCATGTCACACTTTTGACCAAGGTGGCGCAAATGGCGTTGGTCCAAACCTATACGGCGTCGTTGGCAATCAAAAGCAAGCACATGCTGGCTTTAGCTACTCAGGCAGCCTCAACGAGCAAGGCGGAAATACATGGACATATGCCGAGCTAAACAAATTCCTTTGGAAGCCAAAGAAATACGCATCAGGCACAAAAATGAATTATATTGGTTTGAAGAAGCCAGAAGATCGCGCTTCTATCATTGCATATATGCGCACATTAGCCGCAAGCCCAGTTGCGCTACCTAGCGCTGCAGAAATAAGTGCAGAAGCTCCCAAAGAGGAAGCAACAGAAGAAGCTGCAGAATAAATAAGCTGAACTAAACAAATTATAAAAGCGCCGAGCGAAAGTCTGGCGCTTTTTGTTTTGTGCGGCGCACAACATTTCTGGCCTTTTGAGACCGCCAGTAACCATGCTATTAATAATGGGCTTAAGAGTTGCTTAACGTGAACACCACCAATCAGGAGGATAACAGCAAGATGGCTTCCGATGCTAAGCTAAACGAACATGCGCATGACACACAAAAATACATGCCACCACAAGAATTTTCCCAACATGCACATATAAAATCTTTTGCTGAATACGAGGCGCTTTATAAACGCTCAATTGATGATCCTGAGGGGTTCTGGGGCGAGATGGGGGCGCGCCTTGATTGGTTCAAAAAACCTACAAAAATAAAGAATACATCCTATGAAGGCGATGTCTCTATCAAGTGGTATGAAGATGGCGTGCTTAACGCATCCTATAACTGTATCGACCGCCACCTCCCTGCCAAAGCAAATGATACCGCCCTTATCTTTGAAGGCGATGATCCAAATAATTCTTATCACGTTACATACGGCACATTAAAAGATAAAGTCTGCCAACTCGCCAACGCATTGAAGGCGCGCGGCGTTAAAAAAGGTGACCGCGTCACAATTTATATGCCAATGGTTTGCGAGGCTGTATATGCTATGCTTGCCTGCGCCCGTATAGGCGCAATTCACAGCGTAGTTTTCGGCGGCTTTTCACCCGAAGCATTACGCGACCGTATTATAAACTGTAAATCTGACATTGTGATTACCGCCAATGAAGGCGTACGCGGCGGCAAGGCGATCCCACTTAAGGCTAATACAGATAAAGCCTTAGCAGCCTGTCCGAATGTGCATAGCGTAATTGTGCTAAAACGCACAGATGCGGCCATAGACATGAAAGAAGGCCGCGATGTTTGGTGGAATGAATTTGTCGACAGCCAAGACACAGAGTGCCCATGCGAAGAAATGAATGCGGAAGATCCGCTATTTATTCTTTATACGTCTGGATCAACCGGCAAAACAAAAGGCGTCATGCACACAACAGGCGGCTATATGGTTTACACTAGCTTAACCCATGAAATTATTTTTGATTACAAACCGGGTGATGTGTATTGGTGTACTGCTGACGTTGGATGGGTTACGGGGCATTCATATATTGTTTATGGCCCACTCGCCAACGGCGCAAAAACCGTTGTGTTTGAAGGCGTTCCAAGTTACCCAGACATGTCGCGTTTTTGGCAGGTTGTTGAAAAACATAAAGTTAACAGCTTCTATACTGCGCCAACAGCCTTACGCGCCTTACTTGCCGCTGGTGATGACTTTGTTACGAAATGTGATCGTTCATCACTTAAAGTTTTAGGTACAGTTGGGGAGCCAATCAATTACGAAGCATGGATGTGGTATCACGAGGTAGTCGGTGAAATGCGCTGCCCAATCGTTGACACATGGTGGCAAACCGAAACAGGCGGTCATTTAATGACGCCAATACCAGGGGCGACACCAACCAAACCGGGCTCAGCAACGTTCCCATTTTTTGGTGTACAGCCACAACTGGTTAACCCTGAAAGCGGCGAAGTGCTGTATGGTGAAGCTGAAGGCGCACTTTGCATGGTTGAAAGCTGGCCGGGGCAAATGCGCAGCGTATTTGGCGACCATGAGCGTTTTGTACAAACGTATTTCAGCCAGTATAAAGGCAAATATTTCACTGGTGACGGTGCACGCCGTGACCAAGATGGCTATTACTGGATTACGGGGCGCATTGATGATGTCATCAACGTATCTGGTCACCGTTTCGGTACAGCGGAAATCGAAAGCGCGATTGCGGAACACGACCTTGTCGCCGAAGCCGCCGTGGTGGGGTATCCGCACGACATTAAAGGACAGGGCATTTATGCCTATATAATCTTACGTGCAGGGGAAGTGCCAAGCGATATTCTAAAACAGGAAATCATCAAAACAGTCCGCTCCATCATCGGGCCAATTGCGAGCCCAGATGTTATCCATTTTGTAGACGGCCTGCCGAAAACACGTTCAGGTAAAATCATGCGCCGTATCCTGCGTAAGATTGCCGCTGATGAGTTTGATAATTTAGGAGACACATCCACATTGGCTGAACCAGACGTGGTGACTAAATTAATTGAAGGCCATAAGGCACTTTGATCGTATATATAAATAGCGGCGCTCAAAACAAATTAATCTGGCACGATAACAAACATAAAGGCGGCAAGATAGAATGCCGCCTTACCTTAAAATCATAAAAATTCTACAATTTCATTGTTGTATATTTTGTATCATAATAAATCTTAAAACGTGATGGCATACCAGGTGACGTTTCAGCATCATATAAAATGACTTCCTGCATATCTAAATCAGGACAATATTCTTTAGCTTTCCCTGAAAATAATTGCGCAGCATTTTTTATGTCTACCTCACACGCGCCACTAGGCACAACAAGTCCAACATTTTGTACGCTCTCTGGTGAATACCTGCCCAGAGGAAAACATGCCACATCAAAACCGTTTGTTAAATGTACAATATCATCCCTTAAAGTATACGCTGTAATCCTTGGCATTTGATTGTATATTATACGCTCTTCTTGCTCAAAAGCAGAAACAACTTTACGCCAAACATCACCTAGCTTCTCTTTTAAACTCATGGGGCACTCTCCTCCCGAAATATTTCTTAAAAAATTGATATTAAGTTGATACACCCATACAAACATGCGCGCCTTATGTCAATACAAAATAGTCCAAATAACAATATAAATATTTTACGCCTATGCACAAATCATCTATCATGTATTGTGGACTATTCTTATATGAGGAGCATTAATTATGGGGTCTTGGGTTTTTCTTGCCATTTTGGCTGTCGCGGTTATCTATCTTATTTCGCTATACAACAAAATCATTCGCATGGAGCAAACACGCGACAATGCCTTTTCGGATATTGATGTGCAGCTAAAAGAACGCCATGATTTAGTGCCCAACCTTGTGAATACGGTCAAAGGTTACGCCGACCATGAAGACGATATTTTGAAACAAGTGACCGAAGCGCGCGCCACAGCTATGAAAGGCGGCAGCGTTGGTGATGTTGCCAAGGCGGAATCTGCACTTGGCGCAGCCATGATGAATTTAATGGCGGTGGCTGAAAACTACCCTGACCTTAAGGCAGACCAGAACTTCGCAAAATTGCAGGCGGAACTATCAAACCTAGAACAGAAAATTGCCGCGGCGCGCCGCTTCTTTAACAACGCGACGAAAGAATATAATGTGTCGATCAAGACATTCCCTGCCGTTTTATTTGCAGGCGCATTTGGCTTTGGCGAAGAAGAGTTTTTTGAATTAGATGCACTAGAAAAAGAAAGCGCATCGAAACCACCAGAAGTCAACTTTGCTTAAACACATCACGCAGCCACAAGACATCGGGGCGACAAATGGTTTTTAAATCAGTCGGGCTGACATCACATATTTATAACAATAACCTGCGCTCGCTAATGCTGCTTGCGGGCTTTCCGCTGCTGATTTTCCTGATGATCTTAGCGTTTTGTACGGGGCTTTACGGCTTTGGCATGATAACGCCAAAACAGCTACCATGGGCGGAGGCGTTTGACCAAGGCTGGTTATTATCCTTACGCTATGGCTATTGGGCGCTGATTGGCGCGGCAATTTGGTTCACAGTGGCTTATTTCTTTCATACGCAGCTGATCCAAAAAATGACGGATGCGCATCCGGTGACGTATGAAGAAGAACCTGAGCTTTATCGCCTGCTTGAAAATTTATGTATCTCGCGCGGGCTGACCATGCCCTATTTTCAAATCATTGAAACGCCTGCCCTAAATGCCTTTGCAAGCGGCATAAATGAAAAAACCTACGCCATCACGGTGACGCGCGGTTTATTACAGGCATTGGATAAAGACGAATTGGAAGCCGTGCTTGCACATGAGCTAACCCATATCATGAACAAGGATGTACGCCTGTTGATTATCAGCGTTGTTTTTGTCGGAATGATCAGCTTCTTTTGCGAAATGGCGTTTCGTTCAATGGTATACGGACGGCACGGACGGTCATCACGTAATGAAAAAAATACGGGCGCGATGTATCTGCTCGCCTTTGTGATCCTTGCTATTGGTTATGTGTTTGCTATTTTGATCCGCTTTTCATTATCTAGAAAACGTGAATATTTGGCCGATGCTGGCGCGGTCGAGCTAACCAAAAACCCCGAAGCCATGATGCGTGCATTAATGCGCATATCTGGTCACGACACGATCGACAACCTACCCGAAGATGTTGAATTAATGTGCATTGAAAATACAAGTGGCTTTATGGGGCTGTTTGCCACGCACCCACCTATTCAGCGCAGGATTGAAACGATATCCGCCATGACGGGCACGCCGATACCGACGTTAAGCCGCGCTAATCCTTCTTCCCACGAAAACCCGTGGCAATAAGATAGGTTTCTGAAGATTCCTTACGACTTGAAGGTGGCTTAAAGTGGCGTACCGTTTCAAATTCACGTTTTGCCAAAGCAAGTAAATCATTCGATGCGCCGCCTTGGAATACTTTCGCGATGAAAGTGCCTTTTTCTTCCAAAATATCACGGGCAAAGTAATATCCTGCCTCAACCAAGGCCATGATTTTTAAATGGTCGGTGTTTTTGTGGCCAACCGTGTTATGCGCCATATCGCTCATCACAACATTCGGGCGCACGCCTTCAAGTGCGCCAAGCAATACATCTGGCGCATCATCATCCATGAAGTCCATTTCAAAGGATACCAAACCGCCGAGCGATTCAACAGGCAGCAAGTCAATCGCCACAACCTTTTTCACGCCGCGCTGTAACGCGACCTGACACCAGCCCCCAGGGGCTGCGCCCAAATCAACAACCGTTGAATCGGGTTTAAAGATTTTGAAACGTTCATCAATTTCTTTAATTTTAAATGCGGCGCGCCCGCGGTAACCAAGGCGCTGCGCTTCGTGTACATATTTATCATTCAACTGACGCTTCAACCATCGGGTTGATGAACTTTTACGCCCTTTAGCCGTTTTTACATGCTCGGCCGAATTACGCGCGGTGCGTTTTTTATTGCGCTTTGTTGAAAAATCTCTCTTCTTCGTCATCTAAATCTACTTTCCTTAAAGCAGCATAATAAACATTGACGTGAAAAAAGCCATAAAATAAATACTAATGCTAGCCGCCATATATACCGCGCCCTTAGTATTTGGCGAATAATGCGACAAGATAAGGTAGAGCACAATAAAAACGGAATAAGAAATTTGCGCGCGGTTAAAGATGTCTGAATGCATGAAGTTCAAGTAACCTGTCTCATAGCCGGTATCACGAATAAGCTCATCTTGTAGGCGCATCGTCGCCATACAGAACAACACAAAAACTACAGCTTTAATGCGTTGCCCTTTATGAACAGATACCGCCGCAATTGGAATCCAGATTACATCTGCCCAGTCGTGAATTAAACCCATAATGTCCATGAAGCTGACCTTGATTAATTACTATTATCGTTATTGTAATGTAATTTGCTGTTCATGACGATATGTTTGTGTGCTGCCATCATCCATAACGCGGGTTAGCGCTATACGTCCTGTATATGTGCCTGCGGGCATCCCCTTGGCAATCTTGCGTCCTGCGGCATAATATTGCCGTATACGGCTTTTATCCTGCGAAATAGTGCGTTTCACCACTTCGCGCCCCTCTTGGTCAATTATGTCCATGACCACATAATCGCCCTGACGTATATCATAAATCACGCCCCAAAAGATGAACGCCTTTGCACCAAGTTCAGGTACATGCCCGCGCTGACCTTGCGGGATTAAATCAAAATCTGGCATAACATCCGAAAAACCAGAATCTAAGAAAATGGGTGCTTCATTACGAAGCGGCATAGAATCATCCCAATAGAGGCGTGCCCCTAAGTCACCTTGACGGCAATCTTCAGCTTCAACATCCTGCCCACCGAATGGGTCAATCAGCTTCTTGTCCTTATAAACACTGAAATGTAAATGTGGGTGTTCAGCCATGCCAGATATACCGACTTCACCAATTTTCTGGCCGCGTGCTATATCATCCCCCTCTTTAACAACTATAGAGCCCTTCTTTAAATGGCAATATTGTGTGGCATATCCGCCCTCATGCCCGACAAAAACGCCATTACCGCACTCAATGCCCGCATCAATCACGGCTTTCATTTCCTCTGGCGTTTTAAAATCATCCGCAACACTGTCCCGCAGACGTAAAACTTTGCCCGGTGCGGCGGCGATCACATCGATTCCTTTTTCCATCGCAGCCTTGTCACGAATCATGACATCTGTGCCCTTATGTTGGTCATAGGTACGTTTTCCACAGGAATAATCTTCGATAACATCAGGGGTACGATTCACGTCAACATAGTAGAGCATCCAACAATCTGTGCCCAATGTGCAGCTTAGCGGGAAAGACATCTTAAATGCGCCGTCCTCCGCCCGCGCAGATAAAACGCCAGTACTGGTAACCCCAAGTAATATAACAACAAAATATAATATACGTATCATTGCATTGCTCCTACACACAGGCTAACACAGCATTATGGATTAATATAGGCTTTATACTAATATTTCAAAAACGCGCCGATTATTAAAACTTATTAAAAACATATGTTAAACGCTTTTAGCTTAATATTTCACCAAGAAAAATGCATTGCAGTATATTTTTTCTCTATATTTTTAAATTCGCCTATGTTACATAGTCGGAAAGTTGATAAACAGCCGTTTTCAGAAAGGAAATGTGTATGAAACTCAACAAAGACATCACGCTTGATTACGTCCTTTATGGGCTGAAATCCAGAAATAAGCGTGAAGTAATGCGCGATATAGCGCGTTTTGTAAGCAAGCAACATGGGCAAATGGATGAGGTCGCCTTATTCGATCAGCTTCTTGACCAAGAACGTCAGGCAAGCTCGGCAATCGGTATGGGCTTAGCCATTCCGCATATTCGTTTGAATGACCTGAAAACCCCTTTAAACATGTTGGTACATTTGGATAAGCCAGTGAGCTTTGATTCACCAGATGGTGAAGATGTGCAGGCGATATGGGTCACCATGTCCCCGCGCGCTGACGGGCCACGCCATTTAATGCGCCTTGCGAAAATATCGCGTATGCTGAATAATCCGCAGCTCGCCAAACAATTAAAACAGGCGCGCAGCCTGGATGAACTCCGCGCCCTGTTGTTTAATGTTGAGCATGATTTATTAGAAGCGGCCTAAATTTAAGCCGCTTTTATTTTAGGTGTAATGATTGTTGTTGTATCAATCGGCATGCGCACATTTGATTCTACATCAACAATGGCTGTCGGTTCATCTAACTGCTGTGTCGATGCCATCTCTGCGTCATCAGACGTAATGCCGCCCCAACCTAATGCCGTACCAAGCACAAAGCCCGAAATTGCGCTTATCATTGTTCCACCTTCCGGTGCACCCGCTTCCGTAGCTACGCGCCCTGCATACTTACCCGCACAGGCACCAGAGAAATACGCAAAAGGCGCCCACAACAAAACACCTGTAGGCCCCATGCTAGAAACCGCACTTATAAATATTTGCGTTAATGCACCCGCTGCGCCGCCTGCTGCGCCGCTTTTCACATATGTTTTTGTGTGTTCCATATCATTTCTCCCAATATTTAAATTATGCGGTTTTAACTTAGGCACGCTAATTGTAGTAAAAATCCATCACATAGACCCCCAAAATCTTTTTATGAAAACACAACATAAGCAACAACAAACCTTATGTCAACTCGCACCTTTACAGAAATATTTAAATCATGCATATATAAACGCGCTAAAATTAATTGAACATTGTATAAAAGATGACACAACGTTGGAAAATTATTGTCGAATATGAAGGGACGCATTATTGCGGTTGGCAAATGCAGGATATTCCGCAGCCTTCTGTTCAAGAGACCATCGAAAAAGCGATTGAGAAATTTTCGCAGCAGCAGGTACGCCTTCATGTTGCAGGGCGCACAGATTCTGGCGTTCATGCCTATGGGCAGATTGCGCATTTTGATTTCATCAACAAGCATAATATGGGCGGCTATGATTTGTGTAAGGCGATTAACGCGCATTTACGCCCGCACCCTATTGCGCTGCTACACGCTGAACAAGTTGATGAAAATTTCCACGCCCGCTATAGCGCAAAAAACAAGCTGTATATTTACCGCATCGTGACGCGCTCCGCGCCGCTGACGACCGATGCTGGCCGCGCATGGCATATGCATCGCACACTTGATTCCGCCGCCATGCATGAAGCCGCGCAGATTTTACGTGGTACGCATGACTTCACCACATTCCGCGCGTCCGAATGTCAGGCCAAATCACCAATACGTGACATTAGCGATATAAAAGTTATCGAGAAACCTTATGATGATTATGGCGGGCAAGACATTCGCATCTATGTCGAAGGGCAAGCCTTCTTACACCATATGGTGCGTAATATTGCAGGTTCGCTCGCCTATGTTGGGCTTGGCAAATGGAGCAACGAAACCCTTAAAAACGCCTTAGAATCCTGTGACCGCACCCAAGGCGGCCCAACCGCTCCACCAGACGGATTATATCTCGCGCGGATTGATTATAAATAAACTAGGGGACATTTATAGAGCGCCCCCTGTGCAGTTAACATCATTTATGCTTATATAATCCCATCATGGACAGTTTAATTTATTCTATTGCCGGTTTTGGTTTAGGTGCGCTTTGTGCGGCGGTGCCTTTGTTTTTGCGCATCACATCATTGGAAAAGCGCAACGCGCAGCTTGAACAAGCGCCCGATGCGTTGCGCCAAAGTTTTGATTCCCTAGCGAGCGAAGCCTTGCGCAAAAATAACGAGATGTTCTTAACACTCGCGCGTGAGAATATTGAGAAAACGCAGAATAATCAGAACAATGATTTTGAAAAGCGCCAAAAAGCCATTGCAGAAATGGTTGACCCCATCGCTAAAACATTGAAAGACATGGAACAGCGCGTTGATCATTTAGGGCGCACGGGTAGCACCCTTGAAGGGCAGTTAAAAAGCTTCGCCCTTGAACAGCAGCGTTTGCGTCAAGAAACAGGCAATCTGGTCAAAGTCCTATCGAACACAAATGACCGCGGCAAATGGGGCGAAATGCAGCTGCAGCGTGCCTTTGAAGCCATTGGCCTGATTGAAGGGACGCATTTCCACCAACAAGTCCATGTTAGCGATGAAAATAACCGCGGCCTCAAGCCTGACTTTGTCGTCCATATGCCGGGCGGCGTTGATATTGTGATTGATGTTAAAACGCCGATTGAACCATATTGGAAAGCGGTTGAGGAAGATCTAACGCAGGCTGAACAGCAAAGCGCGTTTAAAGATTTCTCAAGCAAATTGCGCGACCACTTAAAAACCGTGTCGTCAAAATCCTATTGGCAGCAATTTGACAGCCCCGAATTTGTCGTGATGTTCCTACCAACCGAGAGCCTATTTTCAATGGCTGTATCCTTCGATAAAACACTAATCGAAGATGCCGCAAAACATAATGTAATCCTTGCATCCCCTACAACCATGATGGGCTTATTGCGCGTTGTAATGTATGGTTGGCAGCAACAAATTGTTGCCGAAGAAGCTAAAACCATCGCGGCGCTCGGTACAGACCTTTATAAGCGTCTAAGCACCTTCACAGGCCATATGGAGAAGTTACGCAAGGGTCTTAACTCCGCACTAGATGGTTATAACAAGGCCGTTGGCTCACTCCAATCATCTGTTTTGCCAGGGGCACGCAAGTTCAATGATTTAAAGATAGGGACTGGCGGCGTTGATCTGCACACGCCGCAGCAAATAGAAGCTGCACCGCGAGTCATTGATGCTTCGCAAGATGATGCAGCTTAATGTACTAGAGCTAACACATATAAGTCATAAATTTAATGTAGAGAAAGACTCTTAGATTGTATAAGCTTGCTTAAGCTGCTTTACTAGCCCTTGCTTTATGCTATCCAAAAGCTCTGGCTTTTCATTAGCCTGCGGTGAAAGCGCACATTCATATTGTTTCTGACGCGCGGTGAAGTCGTTAAACATATCGTCTAGCGCACGCACATTTTGTACGCCAATATCATTAGCGGCGGCCGCTTTGTCAATGAGCTGACCGTTAACCGCATCATCAAAAAACTTGATTAACTTTTCACTTGGAACGTTTGCGCCTTGCGCTTCTAGTTCATTTAAAATTTCGTTCTTGCTACCCATAATTTTGTCCCCCATATCGGAAAATAATAAAATTTAAAAACTTAGCATAAGACATAATCCTAAACAAATTCTTACACTATGTCAAATATTTGCGCCCCACATAGAGAAATCACATTTGCATCCGCCCCCTTATTCCTTTATATACTTGTTTCTATTATAATGAATATTAGGTTATTGATATGAGTGAATTATATGAAATCGTCAAAGTTCCCGCCCCTGTGCTGAAGCAACAGGCCGATGTCGTTGGGCAGGTTGACGATACCATTACGACGCAGCTTAACCGTATGCTTGAAACCATGTATGCCAGTAATGGCGTAGGCCTTGCCGCCAACCAAGTTGGCATCTTAAACCGCGTTTTGGTGATGGATGTTACACAGAAGAAAGATGAACGCGGCAAACCTATCTTCATGGTCAACCCAGAAATCATTTGGGAATCTGATGAGCGCAGCAGCTACCAAGAAGGCTGCCTGTCCATTCCGCAGCAATATGCCGATATTGAACGCCCTGCATCTGTGCGCGTTAAATATATTGATGAAAAAGGCCAATTGCAGGAAATGCTAACTAACGCCGAAGAAGACTTGCTGCTTAACCACTGCGTTCAACATGAAATTGACCATTTAAATGGCCGTCTATTTGTTGATTATTTGTCATCCATCAAACGTAATATGATGATTAAAAAAGTGCAGAAGCTGGTTAAAGCACAGGAAAACCACGTGCTGTAAAGTTTACCCGATTAAGCCGCGCAAACCATCCGCAACGAATTGCACAGAAAGCGCCGCGAGCAAGATGCCGACAATACGCGCAGCAATTGAGCTGCCCGTATCCCCAATAATACTGACGATTTTCACAGACATTAGCATCGCCATTAAGGCAATAGCCTGTACCAGCAACACCGCGCCGCCAACAACAGCAACGCCCGTAAAGTTTTGCGCATCAGAGGCATGCAAAACAACCGCGGTCATACAGCCCGGCCCTGCAAGCAAAGGAATTGCGACAGGGAAAACAGATAAAGCGCTTAAATGGCTTTTGCCTTCGGCAACGATATTCGCTGCGAATTGGTCTGGGCCTTGGCTGCCCATAATCATTTGAAATGCGGTCACAAAAAGTAAAGCGCCACCCGCCACGCGGAACGCCGATATTGATATACCCAAATGATGCAATAATGCTTCGCCTATAAATGCAAAAACCAACAAAAGCGTTGCCGCTATCGCCACACCTTTTAAAGCAATATAGCGACTATCACGCGCATCAAAATTTTTAGTTATCGCGGCAAAGACACTAGCCGAGCCTAGAGGATCAATAATAACAAATAAGGATATAAAGCTCGCAACAAATAGGTCTAACATAGCGTAACCTATGATTTGCTTTGGAAGAATTTTGCAAGCATGAAGTCTGTGAAACCAGCAAAGACAAGCGCTCCACCAAGGATACGCGCAGTGCTTTCATCAAGACCAATCAATTTATCTAATACCGATGGTTCCATGACGGCATAAGCCCCGCCACAGATAAAGACGATACCCGTTAAAAACAAAATACGGGCGAGAAGCGCATAGTTTTGTTGTTGTCTTTGCTGCTCTTCGCCCATATTTAAAATTCCTATAACTGTGATTAATTTATACGGCTTGCCCTTCGGCGCTAAGTACCATAATCATCTGGCGGCCTTCCATTTTTGGCCCCATATCAGCCTTGCCCAAGCCTTCAACATCCCCAAGCATACGTTCCATAAGTTTCATGCCGACATCTTGGTGTGCCATTTCACGGCCACGGAAACGCATAGAAACCTTAACTTTGTTACCTGCGCTTAGGAAACGTTTCACATTACGCAACTTCACCTGATAATCGTGCTCTTCCGTTGTTGGGCGGATTTTCACTTCTTTCAAATCAATGGTTTTTTGCTTTTTGCGTGCTTCGTTTGCCTTTTTTTGCTGCTCGTATTTATACTTACCGTAATCAAGTATTTTACAAACAGGTGGCTCAGCATTCGGAGATACCTCAACAAGGTCTAAACCGGCTTCTTCAGCTTTGGCAAGTGCTTCTTTGATACCAACGACGCCAAGCATTTCGCCTTCATCGTCAATTAATCGTACTTCTTTAACACGAATGTCCTCATTGATGCGTGGTCCGTCATCTACGGGGCGCTGCGGTTTAACTGGTCCTCTAATGGTAAGCTCCTATATCTTAGTTAATAATACCAAAAACATAATTTACGCGAAATCGCAGAAAAATCAACGAAATTTCTACGGTATTCGCGCAGTTTATATCACACACATCGCTGTTTGCTTTTATTTTAGGGCAAGTCATATCAAGCGACGCCTATAAAATATAGGTGAGCGAGATATGACGCCGTAATAAAATGAAAGCAAGCTGCTATAATTAAAATGGTGGTTTACTTGCATCGATAATCATTTGCACCGCTTCTTTATACGGCATGATTTCCTGTTTATCGCTACCCAAACGACGGATAGCCACTGTGCCTTGCTCTGCCTCGCGCGCACCAACAACAAATAAGTGCGATGTTTTTTGCGTCATATGTTCACGCACTTTGTAGTTGATTTTCTCGTTACGCAAGTCAAGCTCGACACGCACACCAGCAGCCTTTAATTCATCATAAATTTTGGTCGCATAATCATCCGCCGCAGGTAAAATAGTTGCAATTGCACATTGCGTCGGGGCAAGCCAAAGCGGGAATTTACCAGCATAGCTTTCAATCATAATGCCGATGAAACGTTCAAACGTACCAAGCACAGCGCGGTGTAGCATTACGGGGCGATGTTTCTGGCCGTCTTCGCCAATATATGTCGCATCAAAACGTTCCGGCAGGTTGAAGTCAAGCTGTAACGTACCGCAGCCCCATTCACGGCCAATCGCATCGGTCAAAATATACCCTAGTTTCGGGCCGTAAAACGCGCCATCACCTTCACAGATTTGATAATCCATACCCAAATGATCCATCGCGTCTTTTAGACCTTTTTCAGCCTTGTCCCAAAGTTCATCTGACCCTACACGCATTTCAGGGCGCGTTTCAAGTGTCAGGCGGTAATTGGTGAAGCCAAGGTCTTGGTAAACTTTTTCAGTAAGCTGGCAGAATTTAACCGCTTCTTCCAAAATTTGGTCTTCGCGGCAGAATACATGTCCATCATCTTGGGTAAACTGACGCACGCGCAGC
Organism: Alphaproteobacteria bacterium; assembly: GCA_002690045.1. Taxonomy (GTDB): domain Bacteria; phylum Pseudomonadota; class Alphaproteobacteria; order Micavibrionales; family Micavibrionaceae; genus UBA2705. Next base: position 199,166 of record NZDE01000012.1, read on the forward strand.
AAGCCATGCAACGCGCCATGCGCTTCGTTACGGTGGCAACAGCCCATTTCCGCATAGCGAATTGGCAAATCTTTATAGGACTTAATCCCTTGTTTGAAAATCTGCACATGGGCAGGGCAGTTCATCGGTTTAAGAGCAAGGAAGTCTTTTGGCTCTTCTTCAAAAACTGGGCCATCTTCAGTTGTGTTCGGCACAACATCTGGCACAACAAACATACCGTCACGGTATTTCTGCCAGTGGCCTGAAATTTCCCAGAATTTAGAATGCATAAGCTGCGGTGTTTTCACCTCAACATAGCCGCCATCCTGCACACGGCGGCGCATATATTGTTCCAATTGATTATAGATTGTATAACCGCGCGGATGCCAAAATACTGACCCCTGCGCTTCGGTTTGTAAATGGAACAAATCCATTTCGTTACCAATTTTACGATGGTCGCGCTTTTCAGCTTCTTCAAGCATCGTTAAATAAGCTTTTAATTCTTTATCATTGCGCCACGCTGTACCGTAAATACGGGTAAGCATCGCGTTATTGCTATCGCCGCGCCAATATGCGCCTGCAACCTTCATTAACTTAAAGGCTGTACCAACATGTTTTGTTGTTGGCATATGCGGGCCGCGGCATAAATCCTTCCAATCACCTTGCGTGTAAACACTAATCGTTTCACTTTCAGGCAAGTCTTCAATGATTTGCGCTTTATATTCCTCACCGATACCACGGAAATGTTTAATCGCTTCATTACGATCCCATTCTTCACGCAAGAATGGCTCAGCTTTTTCAACAATCTGACGCATACGTTTTTCAATGGCTTCTAGGTCATCGCTTGAAAATGGCTCATCGCGCGCGAAGTCATAATAAAAACCGTTATCAATGGCTGGGCCAATTGTCACTTGCGTACCGGGAAACAGTTCTTGGACGGCCTGCGCCATCACATGCGCGGCGTCATGGCGGATAAGCTCAAGCCCGTCTTCGTCATCACGCTTAACTATGGATACTTTGTCACCATCTTGTAGAACCGTGCTTAAATCACGCACTTCATCGCCAAGCTTAATCGCCACAGATGCTTTCGCTAATGACTTTGAAATATCATTCGCAAGGTCTAACCCCGTGCTACCTGCCTTTAACGTTCGCGCCGAACCATCAGGTAGGATTACGGAGATATTATTTTTTAATTCTGCTTGCGAAGCCATAATGCGCCTTCAATGTTAAAGTTGAGATAAAATATCAAGTTCCTATTTGAAGCGCATAAAGCCTATGAAATCAACCTTTTTATAGTATATATCGCGAAATTATTTACCGCTTTCTATCAAATCAGACATTTTTAGAAAAACTATCTGTATATCTTCTCTAATTAAGTTTTTGTCAAAGAAAAAGTTCTCAGTGTTATCAGTTGGTTAGTATGTGGTCCCTTTCCTGTTTTGGCCACTATATTCCATAATCAATGTTATCAATCAAGTGCTATCTTGCCGATTTTATTGTATCTTTATGTGTTTTTACATGTTGTTATTCTGTAGGTTCGTACTTCTCTACGTCGTCATATTTATGCGACAAGTTACTATCCAATATGATCTAAGGCTGGCAAACTATCAAACGCGATAGATATTACTGTCTTCCTGCAATATACATTACGCCATGACCTTAGCTCATCGTCCTACCGAACAACGCCATGATTAAAGGTTTAAGGAATTAAGCTTGCTTCAAACCTTCATCATAAAACTCTGTTTCATCAACCCACATACGATGTAATATCACGGCGAGTTTTCTCGCAACAGCCGTCATTGCAACTTTGCGCGATGTGCGCTTTGCTATATCGGAGCCCCATTTCTTCAATGTCGTTGGCTTTGACGTCCGCCTTAATATCACCTGCGCAGCTTCATAGAGATGCATTCGCATCATTGGATCACCAGATTTTGTAATGCCGCCATTATAATCAATTTCGCCCGAAGCATATTTTCTTGGTGTTAGGCCAAGATGCACACCTACATTGGCAGACTTCTTAAATCTATACGGGTTATCGATCGTCGCTTTGAACAGCAGCGCTGTGAGCGGCCCCACACCAGGCACGCTCATAAAGCGCCTGCAGAGCACATCATTGCGTGCAATGTCACGTATGTGCTTATCAAGCACCTTAAATTCTTTAAATAAGCTCTCTCGGACGCTGATAAGGGGATCTATATAACGAACTAGCTCATTATCCCCTTCTATCAACTCATATACACGAGAAGAAAACTCTATCGCGGATATTGGGCCAATCTTATGGCCGAAGACCTTCAGCATACCACGGATTTGGTTATCAATATCCATGCGCTTGTTAAGCAAGATCTTACGCGCATTTAATAATACGCGGGTTTTCTGGCTTTCTATGCTTTTAACATGACTCACACGATACCAGCCTGTGCGCATGATATGCGCTATACCGCGTGCATCATGCTTATCTGTCTTTGCTTGCTGTACTTTAAGCGCGGCATTAGCATGACGGGGATCGATGCAGATTACAGGGAGATCTTCTTTGATTAATCCTTGATAGAGCCATGCTGAGGTTGGGCCTGCTTCCAGGCCTATGCGATCATAATCAAACCCCAGTGATTTTAGATAAAGAGAAATGTCTTCGATTTCACTTGGAACGGCGCCTTCAGCGATAATCTCACCGCTTTGGGACATGATACATATCCAAGTCTCTTCCAATGATACATCTAATCCGGCATAATACTGCATGGTTGTTCTCCTTTTGTTAGTTTAGTTAGACATTTAAATCTAACACGGAGAACAATCTCTTGCCTCTCACTAAACAAAAACCTTAATTACAGTATCTATCAAATGTTAGCCATTTTTAAGCGAATCTTAATCCTCTCATAATAGACTCAAGGATATATATATTTGGGTACAGAAAGCATTTCAGGAGACGACAATGATTCAGAAGACAACGTCTTATGACTTTGTTCATAAGGGCTTTGCGCCGAATGACCGCTTCGGCGTGATTTGCATTAAAATGTCCGGCATAATTGATCACGTAAGCTTTGCGCAGCATTTGTTGCCACGCATGAAGAAAAGTTACGAGCTTCATAACGAAGTTCGGTTAGTCGTTGCATATGACGGCTACAGTGGGTGGAGCAGCGATAGCTTCGCCGAAGAAATGCTGCATATGAGCCCTTACCGCCATCACATTAAAAAGCTTGCCTTAATTAATGCGCCTGCTGAGGTTTTGGGATTCCCAATTAAGCAACTGAATAAGGTTTCCCCAAACGTTGTGCGCCACTTCAGCACAGGCGAAATTGAAGAAGCCTTACTCTGGGCGAATGTTTAATTAGCGCTCATTTAGCGATTGCTTAAGTGTCTTGATAAATGGCTTCAAGATATAATCCATAACCGTCTTTTTGCCGGTTAGAATATCCACGCTCGTCACCATGCCGGGAATAATTGGCAGCACTTCGTTTTTGCGTGTTAACTCCGTATCAAAAGTGCGGATGCGCACACGGTAGAAGCTTTCTCCTTGCTCATCCGTAATCGTATCAGCCGATATATCAATCAATTCTGCCTCTAACCCGCCATAGATCGAAAAATCATATGCCGTAATTTTAACAACGGCTTTTTGACCAGGATGTAAGAACGCGATATCAGACGGACGAATGCGCGCCTCAACCAAAAGCTGGTCATCATACGGAACAATCTCAAGAATATCACTACCGGGCTGCACTACGCCGCCAACAGTATTGATTTTAAGGTCTTTGACCACACCATTAACGGGCGACTTTATTTCCGTACGGACCTTACGGTCTTCAAGCGCCGCGAGTGTCTGCTTAATTGAATTCATCTCAATCGTTGTTTCAGACAGGCGTTGCTGCGCATCGGAACGTGCGGTTTCAACAATCTCACTGATGCGCGCCTCAACCTCTTTCACCGCCAATTCAGCGCGGGGCATAGATTGCAGCACACCATTGAGTTCAGTAACTTTCTCCTGAATACCACGCTCTAGCTGTACGAGCTCAATGCGCGGGGCTGACCCACGTGCTACTAGAGGCTCGATCATCGCTTTTTCTTCACGCGACAAATCCAAAACTTTACGCAAATCATTTTCGCGGGTCTTTAGCTCCTGCACCTCTTGCTTACGCTGCGCTAATTGCTGTTCGAGGACGCTAATTTGCTGCTTAATTTGGCGGCGGCTCGCAAGGAAACTTTCCATTTCTTCTTCGGCATTCGTCAGCGCGTTCTGCTTCACCTCATCAGAGAAGGTTAGCGAATCGCTATTCTCCGCCTCAGCCTGCAAACGCGCTGTTGTCGCGAGCAAACCATAATAGCGAGCTTTATTCGCGCCATAATCAGAACTGGCCGAAACATCACGTAAACGTAGCAAGACTTGCCCTGCTGAAACCATTTCCCCTTCTTTAACAAGAAACTCATCAACAATGCCGCCCTCAAGATTCTGGATCACTTGAATCTCGCTAGATGGAATGATTTTACCATCGCCGCGCGTCACTTCATCTAATGTGGCAAAATTCGCCCAAATGATAAAAGCCAAGAAAAACCCTACAATAAAGACCAAAAGCAAATGGCGTGATAGCGGTAATTCTTCGTCAGATGTAAAAAACTTCTCTGCTTTGGCGCGCGCTAAATCCGCTTGCTGCTTCGCCCAATTGGCCTGAATTTTATTCCAGTCCCCTTGGTCATTAACACTTAAAGCCAATTCGTCTTTATCTGCTTGATCTTTATGCTCTATATTTTGTTTAGACATCGGTATTCTCCGCCTGTGAACCATATTGGCGCGCCTGTAATTTCGCGATCACATCATCTTTCGGGCCGTATGCCACCAATTTGCCGCGATCAATCAAAATTAATTTATCAACCAAGGTCAGCATTGCCCCCTTATGAGTAATCAGAATGGTTGTGCGTCCCTCGGTAATACTTTCCAAACGTTTACGCAGGCGATTTTCCGATGCGGGGTCCATTGATGCCGTTGGCTCATCCAAAATAAGAATTGGTGGATCATATAATAATGCGCGCGCAATGGCGATGGCCTGACGCTGCCCACCGGATAACGCTTCACCACGCTCACCGACCTGCGTATCAAGCCCTGCTTCGCTGTCACGCAAGAATTCCATGACACCTGAAAGCTCCGCAGCACGCAACACGGCGCTATCCGGCGCGGTTTCATGCCCCATCGTGATATTTTCACGCACTGTGCCGAAGAATAATTGCGGACTTTGCTGAACTGACCCAACATTACGGCGTAAATCACCTGGGTCAATTTGACGTACATCTGTGCCGTCAATTTGGATAGAGCCGCTTTCTGGCTGATAGAGATTAAGCAGCAAACGTTCCAACGTTGTTTTACCTGAGCCGACCGCGCCAATAATACCGACACGCTCGCCTTTTGGAATACGGAAGTTTATCCCCTCTAATGCGGGGCGTGTCTGGCTAGGGTAGCGGAAGACCACGTCCGAATAAAACACATCACCTTCCATATGCGGCATAGTAATAAAATGTTTATCGCTCGGGCGCTCAACTGGCTTCTTCATCAAATCATCCAGCTGCTTAAAGGCTTCACGGCTTTGATTAAAGCGCGTAAGTAAGCCTGACACCTGCGCTAATGGCGCCATTGCACGGCCAGAAAGAATTACGCAGGCAATCAGCGCCCCCATTGAGAGTAGACCCGCATTAATCATAAACACACCGACGATTACAACAGCGATTGAAGCGACTTGCTGCACAAACAATGAGTAGTTTTGCGCAAAAATAGCCACGCGGCGTGATTTAACTGATGTGCGGGCAGCTTTTTCCGTCAACTCTTCCCAGCGGCGCTGCGTGTGACCTTCTGCAGCCTGTGTTTTTATCGTTTCAAGGCCAGTAATTGTCTCAAATAAAAGCGCATTCTTCAGAGCATTTTCATGCATTGATTCTTTGATAATACGCTCAAGCGGTTTTTGCAGTATCCAGCCACCCAACAAAACTAGCGGCATTGCGATAAGAGGCACAAAAGCCACTGGACCGCCAATAACAAAAATAATCAGCACAAAGAATAAAGCGAAAGGTAGGTCGATTAATGTCGCCATCGTCGCCGATGTAAAGAAATCGCGGATCGTTTCAAATTCGCGCATATTACTAGCAAGAACACCTGCCGAAGCGGGCCGCGCATGCAGTTGCATGCCTAATATTTGTTCAAACAAACTTGATGATATTTTTACATCAGCTTTTTTACCCGCGTAATCCAAGAAATGCGCGCGCAAATTCTTCAAAATAAAGTCAAAGATGAACACAATAAAAACGCCTACGGCTAAAACAACCAAAGTCGGATATGATTGTTCGCCATTAGGGACAACACGGTCATACACATTCATAATAAACAGCGAATTTGCCAATGCGAACATGTTAATCATGATCGCCGCGATACCGCTTTCTATATAGATTTTCTTGTTATCTTTTAAACTTTGCCAGAACCAATCACGCGAATTATCAATGGTTGCTGGGCCCGCACGGTCATCAATATGCGCAACAGGACGCACAAAAAAAGCATAGCCATTATAACTGCGCTGTAATTCTGCGAGCGTTACTTTCGCTTGTTCTCCTGCCTCTTCGGGAAACTGCACCGTTAAATGATATTCATCTTCTTCGTGTGGCTTTGCGTCCCAAATAATGCAGGCTTGCCCGCCTTTAAGAAGCGCAATACACGGAAAGATGGGTAAAGTTACCAAGGCCTCCAATGTACGCTCAACAAGCTGTGCATTCAAATCTGCACGCTTAGCCGCGCGTATGAACAAAGCCGGTGATACACCTTCTTTAGAAATGGGCAGTCCCGCGGTTAGTGCATTCAATGATGTGCGGCGACCGTAATGCCCTGCCAATATTTGTAACGCTTCAAGGCGTGGGAAACGCTGCGCCAATCGATCTGTTTGCAACGGATAGTCCGCCAAACCTTCACTACGGATATTATCTTGCGCGTCATTATTTTGCGCGCTTACATCCTGCTTTTTGTTGTCTTGATTTTTGTCTGATGAGGCTTGATCTGACATAGAATACACGCTCCCCTTAATTGATTGGGCAGTGAAATGAATGAAAAATGGGCCTATTTACGTTTTCCTCGTAAACACGCCCATCAAGAATTTTATATATCGCACAAATATGCGATTAATGCTTAAAGCTCAGCTTCCGAAGGCGCATCAACACCGATGATACCCATCAAGTCACCGCGCACAGCCAATAGACGATAAATCGCGAACATTTCTAAATATTCGTTATTAATCATGTTAGAGCGCGACACGATCAATTCATTTTGCGCATCAAGTACATCCAGCAATGTACGGCGGCTCAAGTTGAACTGATCCAAATATGCGCTCACAACCTGACGGTTTGCTGCGGCTTGGGCACGGAATTGAATGGCACGGTCACGCGCAGCATCACGGCTCGCCCATGTTCTACGCACTTCGTCTTCAATTGAGCGTGCAGTTTGTGCACGACGTTCTTTTGCTTCTGCTGTACGGTAAACCAATTCTTTCGTACGCGCGACATCTGCGCCGCCACGGTAAAGGTTCCAGTTCACGACAAACAAAGCTGACGCGCTTGTATCATCACCTTCAACGCCGCCAAGGTCTTCACCTGTACGCGCGTTTAATTGCAAATCAACCTGCGGATAGAATGTTGACATTGTGCCCATACGTTCAGAATGCGCGACCTCAAGATCTGCTTCTAAAACATCAAGTGTCGGGCTATACGCCAATGACTTGTTAATTTCTGTTTGCAGTTCAGCCGCTAACGCTGTCGCGGGAATAACTGGCATATCCAATACGCCCGGCATATAGCCGACTTCACGCTTAAAAGCCGCTTCTGCGATGCGCAGCTGTTCAGTGTTATTTGCAAGCTGCGCTTTTGCGTTTGCAAGACGCGCGCGGGCTTGCTCAACATCCGCCTGTGTGCTGCGGCCAGCTGATGCGCCATCATCGATCATCGTCAAAATTTCTTCGTGCTTAGCAACGTTCTCTTTTTGAATATCACGCAATGCGCGTTGGCGCTTAACTTCTAAGTAGTTCTCAACGATGTTCAAGCCAACAAGTTCCAATGTCTCATCCACACGGCTTGTCGCTGATTTAATGCGGTTCTTTTGACGCTCAACTTCATATTTTGTTTCATAACCGTCAAACAACATTTGCGTTAATGTTACGCCAACATCATAACGCCACATGGTTTCGGTATCATCACCATCTGTACCGCCACGTGTGCCTGGGTCATCACTATATTCAAGCCCCGTATCACCGTTAAAATCAATAGATGGCAAATAAAGCGCTTTAGCTTGGTTCAATTCCTCATCAGTCGCACGGCGATTGTTTTGCACAACAGCTGTACGCGGATTTGTAAGCACACCGATCGATACAGCATCTTTCAATGTTCTAATTTCTTTCAACTCTTCAGCCGATGCTGCGCCTGTTAATACCAGTGCAGAAACACTAAACCCCAGTAATGTGATTGCTCTTAAAGCCTTCATCAAATATCTCCTAATAGTCACTAGGTAAAAAATCACCCCAAAAACGAACACTGATCCGAATAAATGATTTTTTTATACAATTCAAGACTATATTGCCTTTTTTTAATCATTCTTACAACCTATCTTTTATTCATGGATACTTTTTTTTCGCGCGGGGCTTTCAAATATGTTTTTGATAAAACGCATAACAATGCAAAAAAATATACGCCCCTGACGCTTTTACGCTATAATTAAACATGATGACGTTTTTTTTAATTTAAATAACATACAGCACAACAAACATGACGAATAAAGATTTTGAACACAATGCCCCGCGTATGAACGAAGATGATGGCAATGAAAATCAGGGCGAGGATCACAACCAGACCGGCTTACTCATTAAAACGCGCCCAAAGACGAAAAAACCGTCTATGTATAAAGTGCTATTGCTTAACGATGATTACACACCAATGGAATTTGTCGTACACATTCTTGAAAAGTTTTTCAACAAATCGCGCCAAGAAGCGACGGATATTATGCTGCACGTCCATCGCCGCGGTGTTGGCTTGTGCGGTGTATACACCTATGAGATAGCCGAAACTAAAGTCACGCAGGTCATGGATTTTGCCCGCGCTAATGAACAGCCATTACAGTGCACATTGGAACGCGACTAAAACAATACCGAAACATATCGTTTTTAATTGAAGGACAAAATATGCTCTCAAGCAATTTAGAACAAACCCTCCACAACGCATTAAGCGTCGCAAATGAGCGCGACCATGAGTTTGCCACTTTAGAACATTTGCTTTATGCACTGACTGATGACCAAGACGCTATGGCTGTATTGCGCTCTTGCGGCATATCTATTCCTGATCTGAAGGATCAGCTTGAAACCTATATGGACAATGAATTCTCAAGCCTCGTGAACACTGAAGCCGAAGAAGCAAAACCAACAACAGCGTTCCAACGCGTTTTACAGCGTGCCGCCATTCATGTGCAGTCATCAGGCCGCGATGAAGTAACAGGCGCAAATGTCCTCGTTGCTTTATTTTCAGAGCGTGAAAGCCACGCTGTATATTTCCTACAAGAACAAGACATGACACGCTTCGATGCGGTCAATTATATCTCCCACGGCATCGCCAAAGTCCCCGGGCAAAGCGACATCACCAAGAGCGTTAAGGGCGCTGAAGATGAAGACGGCGCAAGTGAAGAAACCGTCAAAACGGGACAAGACGCGTTAAGCGCCTATTGCCGCGACCTAAATGAAAAAGCCCGCCAAGGTAAGATCGATAATCTCGTTGGACGCGAAAAAGAAGTTGAGCGCACCGTACAAATCCTTTGCCGCCGCGCGAAAAACAACCCTCTTTATGTTGGCGAACCGGGGGTAGGTAAAACAGCGATTGCTGAAGGCCTTGCCAAACGTATCGTTGACGAAGACGTTCCTGACGTATTGATCGGCAACACGATTTACTCGCTTGATATGGGCGCACTACTTGCAGGCACACGTTACCGTGGTGATTTTGAAGAACGCATTAAAGCTGTTCTTAATGAAATTGAAAAAATTGATGGCGCAATTTTATTTATTGATGAAATTCACACCATTATTGGCGCAGGCGCGACATCTGGAGGCGCGATGGACGCATCGAACCTGTTGAAGCCTGCCTTGTCGAATGGTGAGCTACGCTGTATTGGGTCAACCACATATAAAGAATACCGCAATTATTTTGAAAAAGACCGCGCCCTTGTTCGCCGCTTCCAAAAAATTGATGTTAACGAGCCAAGCGTTGATGAAACCATCGAGATTCTCAAAGGCGTGCGTAAATATTACGAAGAACACCATAATGTTGAATATACAGATGATGCAATCAAAGCCGCCGTTGAGCTATCCAACCGCTATATTGGTGAGCGTAAGTTGCCTGATAAAGCAATCGATGTGATTGATGAGGCTGGCGCCGCACAAAAACTTCTCAAAGAGGATGATCGCAAAACCAAGATCGAGCGTGAAGATGTCGAGCTTGTTGTCGCGAGCATTGCGCGCATTCCGCCGAAAAACGTATCTAAATCAGACAAAGATGTATTGTCCCGCCTAGAGCGCGACCTCAAAACCCTTGTCTTTGACCAAGATGAAGCGATTTCCCGTCTTTGCGATTCCATTAAAATGGCGCGCGCAGGTTTGCGCGACCCTGAAAAGCCGATTGGTTCTTATCTATTCTCTGGCCCAACGGGCGTCGGTAAAACCGAAGTCTGTAAACAATTGGCGATTACGCTTGGCATTGAATTTATCCGCTTTGATATGTCTGAATATATGGAACGCCATGCGGTATCCCGCCTTATTGGCACGCCACCAGGCTATGTCGGCTTTGAACAAGGTGGCTTGCTCACCGATAAAATCGACCAAACACCGCATTGTGTATTACTTCTTGATGAGATTGAGAAGGCGCATCCAGATATTTATAACTTACTTTTACAAGTTATGGATTACGGCAAGCTAACCGACAATAACGGCAAAACCATTGATTTCCGCAATGTCATTTTGGTCATGACCACCAATGCGGGCGCGAAAGAGCTATCTAAAGCGCCGATAGGCTTCATGCATAATATTGCTGACCAAGACGATTCCGAAGAAATCAAGCGCACCTTCACTCCTGAATTCCGTAACCGCCTTGATGCGATTGTCCCATTCAAAGCACTGGCTGAAGAAACAGTTGCGCAAATTGTCGATAAATTTGTTATGCAGCTTGAGGCGCAATTGTCAGATCGAAACGTGGTCATTACGCTGAGCGACGCCGCGCGCAAACATTTGGCGAAGAAAGGGTACGACCCTGCCATGGGCGCACGCCCACTCGCCCGCGTCATCCAAGACGACATCAAGAAAGTGCTCGCCGAAGAACTTCTATTCGGCAAATTGGTTGATGGTGGTGACGTGATTATTGACCTAGCTGAAGATGAATTATTCTTTGAATATCCGAAGCAGCGCCGTATCACCAAAAAAGCCGCGCAAGACAAAGAAGATTCGGAAGAAATCAGCGCAGGTAGCAAAACAAAAACAACCACAAAGCCCAAAAAGAAGAAAAGCGCTAAAAACAAGAAACCCTGAGGCTTGACGCATTAGCAAATGCACCTATGTACAGTTTCTTAAATGCGCCTGTATGAAATCCGTTGCATGGCCACACGGCACATGCTAAACAATCGCCATGCAGCATATATATAGGCGCTTAGGCGCATTAAGATAGGATTATCACCACAAAAATTAGATAAAATCCTATATGAATTTAACGATTAGAAAAGATATGCTATAGTAAAGTGGTATATTAGTAGTTGCTATAAACAAAATAATACTGGGTATGCATAAAGTTTCATTGATTACACATCTCATCGGAAAACCAATTCCTTTGCGTCCGCGTTATTTCGTGACAAAGAATAATTTGCCACGTCTGCGCTATGTTTCACTTTTGTCAGCGGCTGCGCTTGTTAGCATTATTTCGCTGAGTAATGGTAAAAATCTGATGGCCAATAACCGCGCCGAAGATATTGCCTATATGATGGAACAAACCACGCCAGCTGGCGGTGATCGCTTAACAACAAATATGCAAGCAGGGCTCCTGCAAAATATCGCCTATCAAAATGGTGACGTTAAACCCGCAGAGCCTTCTGCCGAAGCGCGCGAAGCCTATAATAAATTACAAGACACCCTTAAAGGCGACATCGTCGAAAAAGTTGCATCCCTTGGTAAAAATGCTAGTGACGCTTTAAATATCTTAAAAAATAATGCAGAAGCAGAAAAACCAACTGCGCCAGTCAAGCCGACAGCAACGCATGTGACCTTGAAAAAAGGTGACACGCTAACCGGTCTTTTGCGTAGACAAGGTATTGGTGCGAGTGAAGCCTACCGTGCGGTTGAGGCATTATCTAAATATTATGATCCGCGCAGCATGAAGCCAGGCCTAACCGTTGAATTAAAATTTGGCGAAGACCGCGTTGTTGATGGTGATACATATAAAACCATCGCTATGCTTGATGTGCCGTTTGACAAAATAAAATCTGCGCGCGTCGTCCTTGATGACCAGGGTAAATTCAAAGCAGCCAAGCATGAAAAAGCCATCATCTATACAGATAAAAGCGGCGCGTTTGATGTTGAAGTTTCTTTGTTCGGCTCAGCTGAAAAAGCGAATGTACCACATAGTATTGTCGCCGAAGCGATGCGTATTTATTCATGGAATGTTGACTTCCAGCGAGACTTGCGCAAAGGCGATCGTCTTGAAGTTCTATATCGTGAAGCGACTATCGAAGAAACTGGTGAACCTGCAGGCGAAAAAGATATTCTGTACGCGAATCTTGTTTTATCTGGCAAACCAACCCCAATTTACCGCATGGAAATGAAAGATGGCCGTATTGATTATTTCCAAGAAGATGGCCGCAGCATTCGTAAAGCATTGATGAAAACACCCATTAATGGTGGGCGCTTATCATCTGGTTACGGCATGCGCCACCACCCTGTTCTAGGCTATAATAAAATGCATAAAGGCATCGATTTCGCCGCACCAACTGGCACAAAAATTTATGCCGCAGGCGATGGCGTGATTGAATATATTGGCCGTAATGGCGGCTATGGGAATTACATCCGCATCCGTCATAATTCAAACCTTAAGACCGCTTATGCGCATATGAGTCGCTTTGAAAAAGGCTTAAGCCGCGGTGACCGCGTGAAACAGGGGCAGGTTATCGGGCGCGTAGGTTCAACAGGCCGCTCAACTGGCCCACATTTACATCACGAAGTCCTTGTTGACGGACGTCAAGTTAATCCACGCTCCGTTAAACTACCGACAGGCGAAAAGCTTAAAGGCGAGATGTTAACCGCATTCCAACGTGAAGTTAAAAAGTATCAGACACGTTATGCGATGCTGCATGACCAAGTACGCGTTGCTGATGCATCATCGAAAACAGCAAATAGCGACTTTAACGAATAAGCCATCGTTTAGCGCTTAACCAAGAATATCATTAATCGCGATATAGCCACCATTTAACGCCGACGCGAAATCCATTGCTTTGGCGTTTTCAGGCTGCACACGGGTTAGGCGCAACAGGGCCTGATCACCACAGCGGACATTGCCCTTCTTATCCAAAATCTGCCCAATTTCACCGCCCAAATTTGATGCATCAGATAATTCCACAGCATGTATTTTCAGACGCTTGCCATCTGCATCTGTACACCACACGCCCGGCCACGGAGTTAAGGCACGCAATTGACGCTCGATATAATCCGCCTTATTTGTCCAATCAATGCGCCCATCATCGCGGCTCAGGCGGGATGCGTAATTCGCCCCTTCTTCTGGCTGCACTTCATTATCAAGCTTTCCATCGCACGCGAGTGTATCAAGTGCATCAAGCGTTAGGCGCGCGCCCATATCGGCAAGCGCATCATGCAAATTTTGCGCATTGGTTTCTGCCGTGATCGGCACACTATCTTTTAAAATCATTGGGCCAGTATCCAAACCAACATCCATCTGCATAATGGTAATACCTGTTTCCGCATCACCATCCAATATCGCGCGCTGTATCGGCGCAGCCCCTCGCCAACGCGGCAGGAGAGAGCCATGAATATTTAGGCAGCCATGTTTCGGTGCATCTAAAATAGATTTCGGCAGCAACAAGCCATAAGCCGCCACAATCGCGACATCAAGGTCAAGATTTTGGAATGCCGTGACAGCAGCAGGTTCTTTCTTAAACGACACGGGGGTATAGACTGAAATATTATGCGATTCTGCCAATTCATGGGTTGGTGATTTCTGCACCTTGTTCCCGCGCCCTTTGGGACGGGGCGGCTGTGAATATACGGCGACGACATCGTGCCCCGCATCAATCAATGCTTTGAGCGCAACTGCCGCAAAATCAGGCGTGCCCATAAAGGCAATACGTAGTTTTTCAGATGACATTTAGAGCTTCCCGCTTCGTTATAACTTGGCTTTAGCTTATAACGTCTAGACAGTGATAATGGCAAGGTGATTTTTTATGCCGCAAGGCGCAAACCATGAACAGAAAGCGTATCATCAAACGTTTGAGGAGCGCGATTATCTTGCGTTGTTGTTTGCTGATCTGGCTGCTGTGGCATGTGGTTATGCGTACCCAACACATCAAATTGATGCACAGCGATAGCCCCTGTAAGCATTGCTGAATAAGCGGCCAACTGCATTTTCTTGGTTAAAGCCCCACCTTTGGACAGGCCCATTTCGCGCTTGCCGCAATAATCATCCGCGATCCGATGCATTGCAGATCCAGCGATCATTCCCCCGGTACCACCAAAATAACATGAAAACGCGCCTTCCCATACATATTCAGCGCCATGGATTATCGCTTCACACCCTGCGCCTGCAGCTATACCGAAAACTACTCCAAGGGAAAACATTTTCCCTGCACCATATTTTGCACAATATCCCGGATACATCATCTCTCTCGCCCTCCCCTTAAGCGACTTAAGCCAAATAAAATAAATCTTCGATCTCTGGCAAGACGGCGCGCAAATCATCCATGCAAGGACGCACCATTGTACTGCCACAGCCAAACGTCTGGGCGATCATACCATCGCTATAGCGCGCACCATCTCGGCTAAAAATTTCTCGCCAGAATGACTGTTGTTCATCATCACCTTTATAATAGGCAAATTCCGCCGCAGGGCGAATGGCGCTAACCAACGCTTTCAACGCTGATTTATTCAAAATAATTTGTCCAACCTCTTCATTGCGGGAACAGGCATCCCCGTGCATCAAAGTACGGAATGCGTTAATTTTGAAATCCGCAAAGGGGTGTTTTAAAAGTGCCGCAAGTGCAAAACCAATATCAAGCGCCGCTTCAGGTTGATGCGTATCAAAGTTTACAAAACGCTGATAGGCTTTATATAGCGGCGATGCGCGCCAGAGGGATAAATCCATCAATACGTCTTTATCATTTTTGTCGAGAATATGAATTCTGAAACTTGCCAAAGGCCCGAATGGACCAAATGTTTTAGATTCAATTACATATGGCGTCATTTTATAAGCTGACGCACTATTCAACACTTCAAATTTTAGGTTTTTCTTTTTCGCATTTAGAATGGTTAATTCCATTTCTGACGTCCTCACACATTTAAGCAACTCTATATAATCGATCACTAATTTACATAACTTTACACATAAAGTCAAATTATTTGTAACAAGGCGTTACAAATAGTGAGTTTAGCGCAAATTTACATTGCGAAAATTCACCGCTAATATAAAACAAAGTGACGTTAACGGTTTACTGAATAGAAGCATCTAAATGAGTGAAGAAAATTTAAGAATTGTAATATTGGCCGCAGGCATTGGCTCGCGCATGAAATCAAGCAAACCAAAGGTGCTGCATGAACTTGCTGGGCGCCCACTTATTTCCTGGCTGATTGAAGCAGCCGAGCAGCTAAACCCTGAAAAAATAATTGTCGTGACTGCCCCGCAAATGGACGATGTCCGCGAAGTTATTGCACCGCATAGCGCAGTCATCCAACACAAAGCGCAAGGGACAGGCGACGCCGTTAAAGCCGCCTTACCTGAATTAGAGGGCTTCACTGGAGACGTATTGGTATTACTAGGCGATACACCACTTATGGCGCATGACACAATGCAAGACCTTATTGATGCGCGCCATTTGGATAATGCTGGCATTGCCGTCCTTGGCGTTGAGCTGGACGATCCGCACGGTTACGGCCGTTTGATCCCTGACAAAAAAGGCAAGCTTGCCCGCATCGTCGAAGAAAAAGACTGCAATGAAAAAGAAGCTGCATTCAACGTCGTTAATACAGGTGCATTTTGCGTTGATGGCACAAAACTGGCCGACTGGCTGGCGCAGCTTGATAACAAGAACGCGCAAGGTGAATATTACTTCACTGACCTACCGGAAATTGCAGCACGCGAAGGCGTTAAAACGGAAATATGCATCACCTATAGCGAAGATGAAGTCGCAGGCATCAACAGCCGCGCGCAACTTGCCGCCCTTGAGAATGTTGTACAGCATGCGCTGCGTCAAAAAGCAATGGATGAAGGCGCAACGTTGTTAGATCAAGACAGCACTTATTTTTCTTATGACACACAGCTTGGCCGCGATGTTGTGGTTGAACCACATGTTTTCTTTGGCCCGAAAGTGCGGGTTGGTGATAATGTGCGCATCAAAGCGTTTTCACATTTAGAAGACTGCCAAATTGGCGAAGGCGCAGATATTGGCCCTTATGCTCGCCTCCGCCCTGGCGCAGATATTGGCGAAGGCGCACGCATCGGCAATTTCGTTGAAGTTAAAAAAACCAAAGTTGGCAAAGGCAGCAAAATTAACCACTTAAGCTATGCCGGTGACGGGGAAATTGGTGAGGGCGTCAATATTGGCGCAGGTACAATTTTCTGCAATTATGATGGCTTTGATAAGCACCAGACAAAAATTGGTGACCGTGCCTTTATTGGGTCGAACACGACAATTGTTGCGCCTGCAACTATCGGTGAAAACGCCCTTATCGCAGCGGGCAGTGTTGTGACGAAAGACGCCCCGCGTGATGCGCTTTATGTGACACGTATAAAACCGATGATTAAAGATGGCTGGGTCAGCCGTTTCCAAGACAAGAAAAAACAGCAAAAAGAAGGATAACCCCTATGTGTGGTATTATTGGCATGATCGCGAAAAGCGATGCGGCATCAACTCTGGTCGAAGGCTTAAAACGCCTTGAATATCGCGGCTATGACAGCGCGGGCATTGCAACCATTCAAGATGGCGCAATTACGCGCCTTCGTGCACAGGGCAAATTGGTCAATCTTGAAAGCAAGTTGAAAGAGCAGCCAATTAAAGGCACTGTGGGCATTGGTCACACACGATGGGCAACACATGGCGTACCAAACGAAGAAAACGCGCACCCACACGCGACAGATAAAGTGGCGGTCGTGCATAACGGCATCATTGAAAACTACCGCGATTTAAAAGAAGAGCTTGGCCAAAACCAAGTCCACTTTGAAAGCGAAACTGACACAGAAGTCATCGTTCACCTGATCACGAGTTACATTAAACAAGGCCTTGCTCCTAAAGAAGCAGCGTTCAAAGCGCTCGACCGCTTAGAAGGCGCCTATGCCTTAGCCATCATCTTTTCAGGTGAAGAAGAGCTTATGATCGGCGCACGCCACGGCACACCACTAGCCATTGGCTATGGTGAAGGTGAAATGTTTATTGCGTCCGATTCCTACGCACTTGCACCGCTAACCAAGAAAATCAGCTTCCTTGAAGATGGCGACCGTACCATCGTGACGCGTGATAGCATTACGATCTACGATAATGATAATAACGAAGTCGAGCGCCCCATTCGCATTACGGCGCAGTCTGGCGCGACAACAGGTAAAGGCGAATATCGCCACTTCATGTTGAAAGAAATTTACGAGCAACCTGCCGTGATTGGTGATACGCTTAACAGCTTCGTTCACCCATCAACAGGGCATATCACTTTGCCAGAAGCAGTTGTTGAATCGCTTTATAAATGTGACCGCATAACCTTGGTTGCTTGCGGCACGGCATTTTATGCCTGCATGGTTGCGAAATATTGGTTTGAACAATTTGCCCGCATTCCATGTGAGATTGATGTTGCATCTGAATTCCGCTACCGCGAAGCACCAATGCCAGAGGGCGGGGCGGCGATTTTTGTTTCCCAGTCAGGCGAAACGCTTGACACCCTAGAAGCGCTGCGTTACTGCAAACGCGAAGGCCAAACTATTCTAAGTATCGTCAATACAATTGAAAGCACCATTGAACGCGAAAGCGACCATGTATTGCACACGCTCGCAGGGCCAGAAATTGGCGTAGCCTCAACGAAGGCCTTCACAACACAGCTAACAACGCTTGCTTGCCTTGCCCTCGCCCTTGGCGTTAAACGCGGCAAAATCGACACGGCGCAAGAGCAAGATTTTGCCGAAGCGCTTCGTAACGTGCCAAGCGAAGCAGCACATATTTTAAATCATGACGATGCAATACGTGATATTTCTAAAGAACTTATCGAAGCCAAAGATATGCTCTATCTCGGCCGGGGCCTGCTTTATCCGCTCGCCCTCGAAGGCGCATTAAAAATGAAAGAAATTTCATACATACACGCCGAAGGTTATGCCGCAGGTGAAATGAAACACGGGCCAATTGCCTTGATTGATGACAGTGTCCCTGTCTGCGTCGTTGCGCCAACTGACAACTTATTTGAAAAGACGGCATCCAATGTGCGCGAAACAACAGCGCGCGGCGGCCAAGTCTTATTATTCTCCGACCAAGCAGGCTGCGACAACTTAAAAGACCAAAGCCGCTGGCAAGTAGAACTTGGCAATGTTCACCCCTTCGTCGCGCCGATTTTATACGCTATTCCATTACAGCTTTTGTCGTATCACGTTGCCGTATTAAAAGGCACCGATGTAGACCAGCCCCGTAATTTGGCGAAATCAGTTACAGTGGAATAATCATGAAAAACTTCAAAACTGTCGCTGCGCTACGTGCATTCCGTCAAGAGATTACCAGTAAGGGCGAAACGCTTGCGCTTGTGCCGACAATGGGGGCGCTGCATAAAGGGCATTTGTCTTTGGTTGAACTGGCAAAAACCAAGGCTGACCATGTTGTGGTGAGTATATTTGTGAATCCCACGCAGTTTGGCCCTAATGAAGATTTTGATTCCTATCCGCGTATGGTTGAAGAAGACAGCCTAAAGCTTAAACCACTTAATATTGCGGGCGTATTTGCGCCTTCTGTGTCAGAAATGTACCCAAACGGCTACGCAAGCACTGTTTCCGTCAGCGGATTAACGGACTGCCTCTGCGGGGCGGCGCGCCCTGGTCATTTTGATGGAGTTGCCACAGTGGTCAGCAAGCTTTTATTACAAAGCCGCGCCGATTATGCTGTGTTTGGTGAAAAAGACTGGCAGCAGTTACAAGTCATTCGCCGCGTCAATGCGGATTTAAATATCGACTGCGATATTATCGGCGCGCCGATCTATCGTGATGAGAAAAGCGGGCTTGCGCTATCCTCTCGTAATGCTTATTTGAGCACCAAAGAATTAGCCAGCGCAGAGACGCTGAATGTGACGTTACGCAGCTTTGCCAAAGATATTCGTGATGGCGCAGATATAGACATCGCCACCGCAGATGCGACACAAAAAATCATCAATGCGGGCTTTAATAATATTGATTATTTAGAGTGCCGTGAAAGCGAAAGCCTAAAGCGTGTAGATCAGTTTGACCCGAAACATCCATGCCGCGTTTTTGTCGCCGCCAAAATTGGCTCAGCGCGTCTGATTGACAATATGGCGGTTTAGGCCGGTCTTTCCAACCTAAACACCATCATATATTCCGTCATATACCGCACAAGTTCTAACGGATTTTTAAAGTAGCGATCGCCGCCTGCCTGATAAGAAAAGAAACCATGACAATTCAAGCGATTGACGGCGACCGCAAACCCTGCCTTATCGAAACTTTTAACAATGTCGTTAAGGCTATAATTTTGTGGTGGCAAGGACGATTCCTCATACACCACGCTATACCAGCGTGGCCAGAGTGGGTTTTCTGCATATTCCCCAGTGGTCAAATAATAAACGCCGCCCGGCTTTAACGCGTCATAAACATCACGCGCATGGGCATCCAACTCCGGCAGCAAATGCACTGCCCCATGCGAAAAAGCATAATCAAAACTGCTTTTATGGGCGCTTAATTCATCATCATGTCCATAATATATAGGACGTTTCCCGCGCAGTTGATTAGCCACTGCAGCTTTATCCGCTGCACATTCAACTCCCACAGCCTTTTTAAAAGGCTTGGCATCATACAACATGCGCAGGAAACCACCTCTATCACAGCCGAAGTCAAGAATCTTGGCTGACGATATATCGTCTTTGCTTATCTGTTCAATCATCGCACGCCATACAGACAGGCTCACATCTCGCTCATCTTCTTTTTCGATCAGCCGATCCCATGATTTTATTTTATCTGTCTGCATAACGTATCTCCCCCTATTTTAAGCGGCAATCTTATCAATTACATTCGCGATCATATCGGTGCCCGGCGTGAAGATTTCATCGTAAAGGCCTGGCTCGTTGATCTCTAGCTCCATCAACAAAAACTGCCCGTCGCGAACGACACCATCGACGCGCGCATAGAGCGGCTTATCTTCAAGAGCATCTATAACTTTCTTGCCCGCCGCGACCATCTGCGCATCTACATCTACAGGCGTTAAAATACCGCCATGTTTGGTTTGCACGCGGAAGTCGCCTAAAACTGGTTTTTTATGTACGGCATAGGCAAATGCCCCATTTAAAAAGACCAATGCATATTCGCCTTCTTCTATCTCAGACATGTAAGGCTGCACCAAAGCATCCGAATGCGCATGCACCGCAGAAATGGCCGCTAGACCAGCATCATCCATATCCGTACGCGCAATACGGCGCGTTTCATAAGCCCCTGCCGATACGGTCGGTTTAATGATGAAATACGGCGCTTCCGCCCATTGGTTCAAACTCTTTTTAATCGCCTCTGCTGCATTATCACCCTGCTTGACGAGGCAAGTTGGCACAATTGGAACGCCGCGGCTTTCTAGGTCTAACAAATAGGTTTTCTCTAAATTCCACAGCACCAAATCAGCACTATTATATAATGGGCGCTTGGCAGCTTTCATCTCTAAAAGCCAGTCTCGATAGGCATCTAGCTCCAAGAAATAGTCCCATGTCGAACGAATGATAATGGCATCATAGCTATCCCATTTTACGTTCTTATCCGCCCATATTTCTAAGCTAACATTATGCCCCTTGTTCGTTAAAGATTCAGCCAAAGCAAGGAGCGCGTCATCAGGCGCATATGCCGTCCCATATAAAAGTGCGATATTCATACGCTTACCATCCATCATTATAATTTCAAATCTTTACTCGACGGCCCGCTTGTTTGCTGTAGGCCATGTTTTTGTTTAAATGCACGTGAAGGCTCTAATGACTTTATACTCGCGCTAACGCGGTTAAAAGCCTCGACCAATATTCCATGCCCCGCTTGGTAAGCCTGCTTCAATTCAGCGCTATCAGACATACTCAAAACGACTTCATCATCAGCGCTATTTTCATTAGCCGCATTGTCTAATAGGCGCTGCTTCATGACTGGTGACAGCAAGTTGCTGACCTGTTCATAGCCAAGCTGCGCGAAGGCGATATACAGCGATAAATCATCATGCCCCTTGGAATAGCCCGATGAAAACGCGACGCTTTTTGTTGGGTCTTGGTCTTTATTAGGATCATAGAAGAAGAAGGTCAAATCATGTCCATCTTCTATCGTTTGGCCTGATGGCGCTTTGAACCCTTTCAGCGCATCCATATTCAGCATTGTATAATGCCCAGCCTCTGGCGCATAAGGAATGCTGATATAACTTACAGCCTTGGTATTAAAATGCGCATTTAAATCTTGATTGGTTTTATCAACTAACGTTTCAATTAAATCCGCACGCACAGCATATTCGTCACGCGCCTCATCAAGCCAGCCTTGAGATGTATTCAATATAGCGCGCCCAATATGCTGTAAATAAAGCGGCACATCGGTAATCGTGAAGTCCATATAATGATTTACTTTATCCATTATATGTTTAGGCCCTGTGCCCCAACCAATACGGAAGTTCGCGACGCTGCGGTTTTTAGACCCGCTTGTTGCCGTTATAACGTGCTTATCCATATCTGGAAGCGAACCTAGTGAGATTGTTTTCTTATCCTTAAATTCTGTATCGCGGAAAACTTCATCACAATAGACAAGCAAATCATATTCGCGGATTACTTCCGCCAATGCTTCTAACTCTTGCTGCGTATATAATGCGCCCGTTGTCCCTGGGTTCCATAGCAGCAATGCGCCAATTTCTTTATCCTTATTTTCAGGCATTTCTAACCATGCGCGCAATTCGCTCGCCATTAATTTATGGCCGTTATTTTTATCTGTCTCGACCCATTCTAATGATGAGCCCCATTTAACAGGCCAGTCCGCAAAAGAGTGATAAAAAGCAGCCGGTGCCAATAAAATATTATCAGGCTTACACACCGCAGATAAAACACCATCAAAAATATGGCTCGAACCAAAACCAATTGAAACTTCGGTTTGCGCGGATTGCTTTATGCCGCAGCTCTCTTCAAAATATTTACGGATATCATCCAAAAACAACTCTGATATATTCTGGTCAGGATACAAGTGATAAGGAAACTGAACAAAGTCAAACATTGTATGCTGCATGGCGCGCATCACATGTTCGGGCGGCGGCAACAAACACCCGCCTTCCTTAAGCGATATGCCTTTTGTGAAGTCATGTTCCGTTGTTAATGATGCATTTCTAAAAAACGCGCCACGAATGGAATGAAGCCTTGCACTAGCTGTATTTTCATTTGGTTTTGAAAAATCTGACATACCCTTAACACCAATCCTCATTTGTGTATGCACAACCACCCTTGTTGCGAATGATTATCATTACCGCAACCACAGAATTTTACAAGATGTAAATGAGAATTATTTGCAACAAAGTGTTTATAACAAGAAAAAACCCTGTAAACACAGGGCTTTGCAATAGGCTAAAAATTTAAGGGCATTTCGGCTTAGGGCCTGAGGGCTTTTTCGGCGCGCCGCCATAATCATACAGCCCTTCATCCGCGATATAATCAGCAACACTGTTAAACAGACCGATGATATTAGGCTGTTTTTGCGCGAGGTTTTTACGAATCATCGTCGAGGATAATTCCATCACTGGCGAATCGACCAAGTAAAATCCATTTTGCTTCGTGTATTTTGTACCCTTCACATGCATATCAACATTAAGGCCAGAATCTGTGATTGCCTTTGACTTTTTAACAGCCTCGATTTCCTCAGTAGACTGCGTGCGGTTCATAATCATGATAATGTGGTTTTTCACCATATCTTGCCACCCGCCCCATTTATGAAATTCGATAACATTATCAGAGCCCATCATCCAGACAAATTCATGGTCAGGATAATCCGCGCGTAGGCGTTTGAGTGTTTCAGCCGTTTCAATAAAATCTTCGCCAGCAGGGATATATTGCTGTTCAATATCCGTTACCTTCATCCACGGCAAATGCGCTGTCATCAATCGCGACATTTCCATGCGGTGCGACAGATCCGCATAAATCTTTGGGTCTTTAAACGGGTTACGTGGCGCGACCAACATCCATACTTCATCAGCCCCCATCGCTTCATAAGCTTTATGCGCAATGTGAAGATGCCCTTCATGCGGCGGGTTAAATGACCCTCCAAACAATACGACACGCTTTTTAGTACTCGCCTTAGAAAAATTTGCGGCTAATGTGCTCATAACGCTAGTGACCCTATAGTAATTTTATGTATGGCCTTTTTTAGAAAAAATATTCAGTTATGTCCAGTGTTTTTATTTGACATAGCGCGCCTCATTTTCTATAACCATATCAAATAATATAAATAATTTTTAGGGTTCAGGATGAAAGTAATACTCGGCAGCGCCGTAGCAATCGGCCTTCGCGACGCATTTAATACCGCCGCACAGCGCGGTGATTTCGACCTTATGGGGGCGAGCCTTTCCACTTTCCCAAGCAGCGAATCCTTTGCCGAAATTGTCCCTGCACAAAATGCTGATGATTTATCACTTTATGGTCAGGATGTGACCATCGTTCAATCGATGCGCGACCCAATAGATGTTAGCGCGATGCAGCTTATTTTCGCAGTTAAGAATGCTAAAGAGCTTGGTGCACGCAATATTATCGCTGCTGTACCATTCATGCCTTATAACCGTCAAGACCGCGGCTTTGACGGGCGCTTTTGCTCTGTAGCATCAAAATATTATGCAGAAATGCTTAAAAATGCAGGTGCAACACAAATAATTAGCTCTGAAATGCATTCAAAAGCATCAGAACAGTTTTATATTGACGTTTTTGGCAAAGAAAACGTTGTTTTATTGAAGAATTCAACACTTTTTGCCGATGATTTACGCAACACGCTTGGCGATAAAGCCGTTATTGGCGCACCTGATGGCGCAGATAAACCCAAAGATGCAGGACAGCGCCGTGCCGCAGACCTTCGCCGCGTGATGAAGTTAAGCGAAACATTCAAAATCTGGAAAGCACATGCCGAAGGTGACGATGTTAACGCAACAAAAATCAACAAATTTGAAGGCCGCGTAAAAGGGCGCGACTGCGTGATTATTGATGACCTGACCGATAGCGGCGGCACGCTGGTTAACGCGGCAACGCTGCTAAAGAAAAAAGGCGCAAAATCCGTCACTTGTTATTTGAGCCACGGCGTCTTGGTCGGCAATGCCGCCGAAAAATTATTAAGCACACAAAGCACCCTTGATGGTGAAGTGGCGATTGACCGCCTTGGTATTGTCAACAGCATCCCAAGTGTTTCAGAGAAACGGGCGGCACTTATAAAGGCCGCGGCAACAGATGCCGCCCTTGCTGCGAAATGCCCAAATGTAGAAGAGCGGTTTGCCTTAATAGATTGTGGATCACAATATGTTGATGCCGTGAAGAAATTGAATTTAAAGTTATAGAGATTATTTGAGGAATAGAGGAGAAAACTATGCCTTATGTTGGAAGAGAAAATTACCCATATTATCAAGAAAAGCTTGCTGAACCATCCGCGCTTTGGTCTGATTTATATGCCCTAACCATGGCGCAGGCGCTGTGGGAAGATGGTCGCCACAATGCACAAGCGACATTCCACGGCTTCATTCGTACCGCACCATATAGCGGCCAATATCTTTTGACAGCTGGTCAGAATGTAGTCTTTGAATGGCTTGATAAAAACTGGAAGTTTGATGACGCCGACATTTATACTTTGGCGAAGAAAACCATCACAGGTCCAGACGGTAAAGAACACAAATTATTCAAACCAGAATTCCTAGAGATGCTGAAAAATGCACAGCTAGAGTTGACCATCGATGCGATGCCAGAAGGCGAGCTTGCCTTCCCTGCTGAACCTATATTCCGCGTGAACGGCCCACTATGGCAAGGCCTAATGGTTGAAGCAGCCATTTTGAACACGGTGAACTCACAATCAAACTTTGCAACATATGCGTCACATTTGAAAACCGCAGCAGGCGGCGCACCAATTTTGGAATTCGGCCTACGTCGTGCGCAAGCCGTTGGCGGCCTATCATCTAGCCGCGGCGCATATGTCGGCGGCGCAGATATTTCATCTAACGTTTGGGCGGAACGCTGCTATGACATCCCAACCAAAGGCACAATGGCACATGCCTTTATTATGTGTTATGAAGACGAATTAACTGCCTTCAAAGCATGGGCTAATGGCATGCCTTATAATGGCATCTTCCTTGTCGATACATACAACACATTGCAAGGCGTCGAAAATGCGATCAAAATTTGCAAAGATAACGACCTTAACCTGTCCGGTATTCGCCTAGATTCAGGTGACTTGTCTTACCTATCCAAAGAAGCGCGCAAACTGCTTGATGCTGCAGGCTTTACGGACGCAAAAATCACGGCATCTAACGACCTAGACCGCGCAACAATCAATGCCCTGAAACAAGATGGCGCGAAGATTGATTATTGGACGGTCGGCACAGCCTTGGTCACAGCAAAAGAGCAACCTGGCCTTGGTGGCGTCTATAAAATCGGCGCTGTGTTTGATGAAAAAATCACCGCAGCAGAAATCGATGCGATGCGTGAGGCCGTCAAAAAAGGTAAAAAATCACCTGACGAAATCCGCAAACATGCACGCGAACTTATGAAGCTGTCTGGCGATGCGATTAAGATGAGCTATCCAGGTGAATTAGACGTTGTGCGCTATCTTAAGAGCACCGAAAACGGCGTACTTTATTTTGATGGCGGTACAATCCTGTCAAATTGGCAGAAAGCGCCCATCAAGTACAAAGACCCAAGCGATGAGTTTTCAGGCATATTGACACGTGATATAACATCAATTCAGCGTGACAACCACACAATGTCAAAAGACTTTGCCAAAGGCACACAAGCTTACCACCCATTACAGCGATTCTTCACCACTGGTAAACTGGTTGGTAACATTGAAACAGTGCACCAAGGGCGCGAACGTGGCTTGCAGCGCATGGCGATGTTAGAAGAAAGCCATAAACGTCAACTTAACCCACACAGATATGTGGTTGGCGCAGAAGAAGAGTTAAATGACCGCCAAGCAAAAATGGCGCGTAAATTACGCAACACTTCAAGCGTTAGCGCGGCGCAGCTTGGTTAAACAGTATATTTGAATTATTTAAGATTGAATGGAGAATTATGATGAGTAAAACATGGAAAGCTGCAAGCAATGTAGCGCTTCTAAACGTTGATCCACAAGACACGTTCTGCCCAAATGGCGGCCTTGCCGTTGAAGGCGGCGATGAAATCATACCCGTGATTAACAGTCTACGCGCACATTTTGAAAAAGTTTATTGGTCACAAGATTACCACCCAGATAACCACATATCCTTTGCATCAACACATGGTAAAGAGCCATTTACATTGATTAAAGCGCCATATGGCGACCAAGTTTTATGGCCTGACCACGGTAAAGCCAGCGCAACAGATGGCACCGGCGCACAGTTCCATAAAGATCTGGTTTTCAAGCCTACAGACAAAATCATTCAAAAAGGCACTAATGTGAACATAGATTCCTACTCCGCCTTTTTGGAAAATGATAAGAAAACACCACCACGCTTTGCAAATGGCAACAGCCTTGCAGAAGAATTACGCATAGATGGCGTTGATACATTAATCATCACAGGCCTCGCTCTTGATTATTGCGTTGGTGACACAGCACTTGATGCGTTAACGGAAAAATTCAACGTGATTGTTATTGAAGATGCAACGCGTTCAATTACGCCAGAGGGCCGCCTAAACAAGATTGCCTCTATTATTGAGGCTGGCGGCATTGTGTGTAACAGCACAGCGCTAAACAATCTGCCAAATTTGAAGGCATAGTTCGAATAAAAAAATATTTCGGGAGTTATATTTTTTGCACCGCCAGACCTTAAGGGTTTGGCGGTGTTTTTTATGTATGCGCCAGAACTTTAGGCGCGTGCATAGATTGAAGCGGCGCATCATTACCAAAGTTCGGTATGCGGTGAATAGCCGTTGAAGTAGCGGGCACAATATGATTTTTACACGCTAGCTGGAATAGATAATCAACGCTTTGCGCGATGGTTTGCTGCTGCACCTCAACGCGCGTACCTTCAAATTTATGTTGATAGACATTAATGTCCATATCAGATGCATTGCGCCCATTAAAAGCGGTGGCGAGCGCAATAAAAACTTTACCGGCCTCGCTCTCATCGGCAAACCCGTTGGGGGAACCCGCATATCCTGTTACCGCAATGGCAATATCCGCTGCCGTACCCTTACACGGCGCTGTCTTTTCAAGTGCGCCGCGCGCCATATAATGGGCGACCTGTGCGCTAACCGCCGAAAAGCGGTCAATTACTTGGCGCGGTACACCCAACATATTGACCTTCATGTCATCATTATAAACAGAAAACCCGCCAACAATCGTGTCCGATACGCGCGGCATCTTTACAATTTCAGCCCCTATGCCGCCGCAGGTCAAAGACTCCGCCGTGACAATGCGTTTATCTTCCCTGAACAAAGCATCAACGGCTTGACGTAATTTTGATCTAGTCTCTTCGCCGCTCATCTTCCCCTCTTATGCTACACGATTAATTTCTGGACATGGTAATTTTTGCACGGGCACCACATGCGCCGGTGCCACATATCCACGGCACGCATAGTTAAACAAAATATTTGCTGTTTCCACTGCCGCTTGCTGCGCCACATCTGATTCACTGCGTGGATATTGATATACATTTATGTCTGGATTACGCGCATAACCCTTTTCACTTGAACGTGCAAAAGCAATATAGATATTTTGCACATCCGCTGTTAATGCCAAGCCAAGCTTTTTGCGCGCTGATGAATCAATTATATCTTGATTATACGCATAGCGCGCCATGAAATAAGATGCTTCGGCACTACCAACACCAAATCTATTCATAACTGTCTGTGGTACCTGAATATCTTCAACATTCTGCAGAACATTACTCGACGGCAATCTATGCGCA
Source organism: Alphaproteobacteria bacterium (assembly GCA_002690045.1). GTDB lineage: Bacteria > Pseudomonadota > Alphaproteobacteria > Micavibrionales > Micavibrionaceae > UBA2705. The sequence goes on from NZDE01000012.1 coordinate 227,700, forward strand.
TTGGTGGCCGCTATCACACGCCCATCCGTCAGCACATCCGCAACGAATACTTTTGTCTCTTGCGCATGCAAGTCCAATGATGCTGTATAAAAATAAAATGCCAGATTTCCCGACATGACCGCCCCCAATAGCCTTCACTACCATATAACAGCCATTATCCTATATATTTATTACGATTTTGTCAAAAAAATAGTTTTTATCAAACAAAATTATACACTTATTTGAAATAATATTTTAAATTCTGCGCCAATCTTTAGCAAAACGCAACAGATAAAACAGCGCCAGAACACCCGCCATCGTGAACCAGAATATCGCATATGATTTATGTTTGTTTCGAAGTTCAGGCTTCGTGGAAGCGCCTTCAACAATATGCGCAATCTGCTGATTACTTTCCGCCCACAGCATGTAAGGCATATGCTTTACCCCATCCTGCGGCTTGCGTATCGTTACAACAAAGGTAAAGTCTTGGCCATCAAACGGCTTTAAAGCATTTTCCGTTTGCGTTTTGATCGTGTATGGAATGAGCCCAAGGTCAAGCGGCACAGATAGCTGATTATCAATCGCGAAATTCGCCCTGACGTTATAACTAGGCACACCATTTAACGGCGCACCCGTTTCAAAACGCAAAGCATCCGTTTTGAGCGCGCCACTGACCATACCGCGATAGACCGTGCCTTCTGCCATTTCAGCATATACCTTATCAACGTTATTCGCCGTGATTATGGCGTCTTCTAATGGCTTATCATATTCAAAATCAATTGAGGCAATGAGCGCGCTCTTCCATGCAAGGCGCTCAACCTGCCAAAACCCCATTTTTAAAAGCACAGCTATTGCCAAAATTGTAAAAAGCGTTGCCCAAATTGGTTTTTTATTCTGTTGCATTGATAAATTCCTGTGAGTCCGTCATGCGGCGAGTATAGACCATGAGCCGCTTAGCCCCTAGAATTATATAAGGCGTGTAATAAAACGATAGAGGATAATAAACCCATGAAGCAATATTTAGATTTATGTAGGCGGATTGTTGATGAAGGCCATTGGGTTGAAAACAAACGCACCGGCATACGCTGCCTAACGGTCATTAATGCAGACCTTGAATATGATGTTGCCAACAATAAATTCCCACTTATCACGACGCGTAAAAGCTATTTTAAGGCGGCGATTGCTGAATTGCTTGGCTATCTACGTGGGTACGATAATGCGGCAGACTTTCGCGCGATTGGCTGTAAAACATGGGATGCCAATGCGAATTTAAATGATGCGTGGCTCAATAACCCACACCGCAAAGGCGAAGATGATATGGGGCGTGTTTATGGTGTGCAGGGCCGTTCATGGCAAAAGCCTGATGGTACAACACTCGATCAATTAAAAAAGATTATCGACAACCTATCTAAAGGCATTGATGACCGCGGGGAAATTTTAACATTTTATAACCCCGGTGAATTTGAACTTGGTTGTCTACGTCCATGTATGCATACACACACATTTTCACTACTCGGTGATACGCTCTATTTAACCAGCTATCAGCGCAGCTGTGATGTACCGCTCGGTCTTAACTTCAACCAGATACAATGCTTCGTTCTGCTTGCCCTGATGGCACAGATTACAGGATACAAAGCGGGCAAGGCGTATCACAAAATTGTCAATGCGCATATCTATGAAAACCAATTAGAGCTAATGCGTGATGTACAGTTAAAACGTGAGCCATTCCCAGAACCAAAGCTACATATTAATCCTGACATCAAGTCCTTAGAAGATATTGAAACTTGGGTCAGCACGAATGACTTCTCGATCGAAGGCTATGAATGCCACGAGCCGATTAAATATCCGTTCGCTGTATAAGGGTATTACTTGATGGGTTTATGTTCGATCATCGCTGCCGTTGCTGAAAATGGTGTTATCGGGAAGGATAACGACCTTATTTGGTACATTCCCGAAGATTTAAAATATTTCAAATCGACAACTAGCGGCAAGCCTGTGGTGATGGGACGCAAAACATTTGAGTCCATAGTGGATCGTATCGGAAAGCCACTCCCCGGTCGGCGCAACATTATCATCACCCGCCAAAGTGATTATGACGGCCTTGGCGCAGATATATGTCCTGATATCGCCACCGCCCTATTCACCGCCAAGCAGGCCGCAAATGGTGATGATGTCTTCGTCCTTGGCGGCGCGCAGATTTATGCCGAAACAATTAATTTATGTGACCGCCTTTATATCACAGAAGTCCATCAAAGCTATGAGGGGGACAGCACATTCCCCACCATCGATAAAACCATCTGGCAAGAGACTAGCCGCGAAAAACATAAAGGGGACGCCGATAAAGACATCCCCGATTATAGTTTTGTGATTTATGATCGCTATACGGATTAAACGATCAACGCTTTAGGCGTTTTGTCTGATTTCGGCTTTCCCGCCTGAACTTCTGCTAAAGTCTCATATAGATCAAGTTCTAACGAGTCCCAATCCGCTTCTTGCTTATCTACAGCCGCAATATTGAACGATAAACTCGCCGCATTCTTATCACTCAATCGCCCCGCAGTCAGGCCATATCCAAGTCCAAGCCCAAGAATAAGCAAACCACCAGTAACCGCACCGCCAGTGACAATTGCCGTTGCACCGCCACCCACACCAAGGCCATTTTCAAGATAAGCCCCAACTTTATATACCGCTAAAGACTTGCCTAACGCTTTATTAGTCGATAAATCCGTCAACGCATAGCCACGTTCATTCAGTGCGTTTTGGTATTGCTGAAAAGCCTTGTTATCTTTCACCTGCTCAACAGTTAGTGCGCCAACATCTTTAGTTAGCATACCAAAACCATTTTTGACAAAGCCCAATAGATCATCAGATCCGCCAACGGATTTTTTAAGACGCATCGGGTCACTCGGCGCACCATTAAGGCGCAAGTCATCACTTAATGTATTGAATATTTTTGTCAGCAGCTTATCTGCTGCGGCTTCCTGTTTAGCACGTTTGATTGCCGCGCGCTCTTCTTTGCTCTTAAAAAAGGCCATATTCTGCTCTCCCATATATAATATGGAATTGTTCTAGCAGTCAGCTCAAATTATGTCAATAAATTAGTGTGCTTTTGGCAAGTTCTCTTCAATGACGTCAGGGCAATCGCTGAAGAAGCCATCAACGCCCAAATTTACAAGGCGGCGCGCCTTCATTGGGTCATTAACCGTATAGCAAACAAGCGGCAGCTCCAGGTCAAGTAATTCTTCAATGGCGCTTTCTTCGGTATCCGCATCAAAATTAATGGTTTTGGGGTCGAAAAATTCAACAAGATCACGCAGATTTTCTGGCAAGTCTTTTTCAAGTAGCAACCCACGTGCCCAGTCCCCCGCCATATCATAGGCGACCTCAAGCGAAACATGAGAGAAGCTAGAGATCAGCAAGTTGCTATGATTATCCCAGCTTGACGCTAAGGCGTCGAGCGCAACTTCAGCGGTTTCTTTTTCGCGGCCTGGGCAGGGTTTAATCTCCATATTAAAGCCCAGATCACGCTCATAGATAACATCGAGCGCCTCTTCCAAAGTAGGGATTTTTACGCCCGCGAAGCTTTCGCCATACCAGCTACCCGCTTCTAACTGTCTAATATCCTCATAGGTCATTTCAGCGACAGGACCAGAACCATTCGTCGTGCGCTCCAATGTATCATCATGGAAAATGATTGGCACTTGGTCTTTGGTTAGCTTTACATCAAGCTCTACCCACTTCACGCCAATATCAGCGGCGGTATGAATGGATTCCAATGTATTTTCCGGCGCATAAGATTTTGCACCTCGATGCCCGATTACGCGTGGAAGATATAAAGCCATTATTAACCTACTATTGTTATTTTCTAATTGCTAAGCCCTTATAGCGTAAAGCTTACTGGGAGTCATCATCAAAAAAATTAACGGTATTAAGAATTTTTAAAGAACTTATCTATATCATGCAGAATGTGAGTTGAAGACTATGTGTGTGTGGAGAGTAAAATGCGTAACCTATCATTAGCCGCCGCTATGGAGGCGTTTGTCAAAAGGCCGGAGCTATTAGAGCTCAACGACGCCAAGGCGGACAAGCCAGAAAAAAAGCCGCTAGATAAGTTAGCTGGACAAGATATTCCAGCCAGCCTAGACCGCGTTTCGCAAGAAATGTCGCTGTTCATGTCGGTTGATCCTGTTCTGGCAAGCTTACATAAAGAATATTTAGATGCCTGCGCGATTTTAGATGACCTCGCTGAAAAAGGTGATAACGCCTATGCCGCAATGGCGGCCGTAGCAAGTGACCGCGTACAAAGCGCCCATAGCGCATTCAGTGCCCGTTTAATTGAGCTACGCAATGATGAAAAGATTTCTGCGATGATCCAAATGAAGCGCCACCGCTTACTTTTGGAAGAAATGGAAGAGCGCCGCTTGCGCCGACGTATGCTTGAAGAAAAAGCCTTCATGTATCAAAAAGATACACAAGAAAAGCAAAAGCAAGAGCATAACAGGCGCCGCACTTTTGCTATGGATTTGTTTATTGCCTATATGATGATGAGCTGGTCAACCTACAATCAGAACAAGCAAGAGCTTAAATACGCTTTTGAAGATGCCTTTATCGGCAATAGGCGAACGCAAAAGACTGGGACAGCCTCATAATTTATAATTAGCGCCTATAAAGATGGCGCTAATTTTTTTCGTTCCGCGCGTGGGGCACCATAAAAATGGACATCCACATCACGGAAAAGATAATCAATATCCGCGTCGTATATTTTCTTTAGCTGCTCATATTGCGTTATATCGAGCGCCAAATGCGCGCATCCCGCCAAATGTAACTGTTGATTTATGTAGCGCGCTTCTTCAGCTTTGCTACGCATGATATTGTCTTGGGCATTATCATTGCGCTTCGTTGATAATGCAAAACGCGGGTCATATTCCGCATATGGGCCAATCGGCAATGTACATTTTTCAATACTATCTTGCGTCAATCCTACCTCTGGCATAACGAAAGACTCAGTTTCTAAAGGCAGAACAAGCACATGCACTCCCGCTTTTTTCAATGTTTGTGCTAAGCCCCATTCAGGACGATTATCTTCATAATCACCATTCAAATGCGCAATACCACATAGCTGCACAACTACAGCCGCGCCAGTTTTCTTTGCGGCATCTTGCAGGGTCATCGCCATATGTGCGTTGCGGATATGCATACCTTCTGCCGTGGACACATGACATAGGCCGCAATCATCCTCGCCCGCAGCCGCCATTGCACGGCGCGCGTTCGGGTCATCACTTTCTATAATTTCATCACAGTCATAAGACACATCACTGCCGACAAAATTCCAATCAGGCTTCTGCGCCATCATAGATATCACATTATGCGCCAGAACCTTATGCGCGAAATAAGCTGATGCGTTTTCTGCTTCAGAAAACCGCAATTTCACACTGGCCGCCGTTTGCCTATCAACATCCTTAAGATAATTAATAATATGGCCGTTATCTTCATATTTACCGTCATCACGGTAGAAGCGGGAAAGCAAATCATAGGGCTGCTCATAGGCCAGAACCAATTTATCGATATCCGCACGCAGACGATCTAACAATAATATGTGATGAATATAATGCTGAACACTTTCATGGTCCTCACCGACAAGCACATATAATGGGCGCTCAATGCCACGGGCATTCATGGCATTGCGCTCTTCCACAATACGCTTATGCGCGTTCTGTACTGATTGCGCCATAATTTGCGCATGCGCGCTCGACGCAGAGATTTGCGCCTGCTCATTTAACTGATCGGTTAATTTGTATTTTTTCTGTCCCATAACACCCTAAATATACTTATAAAAAATTCATCCGCTTATATATGCGGATGCTGAAAATCACCTCAGCTTATGGATGCGAGCATTAATGGCGTCAAGATCAATCTCCTTGATCCAGCCATTGGACTTATAAGGCTCAATACGCTTATATTGATCAATCACCGCGCTACGGAAAGACTCATCCTTGTACCACTGCGATACAGGAAAATCATACCCATTAACCCCCACATGCATTGCCAGCATTTCAGGCCAATGTGCATATAGGGTCATAAGAAAGCGTCGTGAAGCAATGATATTTCCAAAAGACATAACCGAAGTGGCATTTTGAAGTGCGGCATGATTTTTAAAGATTTCGCGGCAGAACTCAACATTTTCCTGCGTATTTGTCGCATCTTTTTCACAGATAATTGCATCGGCTTTCACGCCGCGCGCTGTAAGCTGCTCTGCTATATATTCAGCCTCTGTCTTTACCGTAGACGGACAAGCGAGATCAGGATCAACAATATGCCCGCCACTTACCACGATTTTAGAGAAATAGCCTTGATGATAGTGATTTGCCGCCGCATCTGCCAAAGACGATGCCATTGAACGGTTACCAAATATAAGCGCCGCGTCCGCAGGCGCTAGCGCTGTTTGCTCAATCAGCAAATAACGCCCGATATTATTAAATTCTTTTGTCAGGTCTTGCATGTTCCCTGCCCCGTATCAATTCTAGACAACTTTACATATTTTTATTTATGCATTTTGTACAAGGAATACGCGCAAAGGTCAAATATTTTCGGTAAAATATATTTATTAATGCATCAGCTCTTGGTCAAACATATCACCAAACTCTTCTGGCGTTGTATCACGATCTAACGGCATATATAGACGATCGCCGATCACGAAAGACGGCACATAATGCGCGCCAACATCAACCGCCAACTGCTGATTATCCTGTACAGCTGTGCGGATAAGCGGATCTTGAGCTTGTTGCATGATTTGCGCAACGGGCAGGCCAGCTTCTTCCATCAATATTGCGGCCTTTTCCTGATTCATTTTGCCTTGCGCATTAAAAATCGCTTTGTGAAATTCAGGAAACACACCGACCTTCGCCGCCGCCATAGCAAGCGCCGCCATCATGTAAGAATCTTCCCCCAAAAATGGCACGGGGCGAAGCACCACGCGCACATCATCACGCCCTGCGAGCGCCTCATGCATTGCAGCTTCTTCTATCACACAATATGGGCAATTATAATCATAAAAAACAACAACCTTCAGCGGTGAATTTTCATTACCCGCAATAGTAAGGGGCGTATCCGTATCATGTATAGTTTTAATTTCGGTTGTAGATAGCGTCTTTTTGGCGAAACCATCCCCACCAACCTCGATAGGCTCGAAGCCGCCAGTTTGCTCTTTATATTTTGGCACGACATAAAAATAAGACCACGCCGCAAACATAACGGCTAAAGCGGCAATAACGCCCAAAGCTATACGCATAGTTTCTCACCTTAATTAAAATATATCACGAGGCCACATATGCGGCCTCGCACCATTAATTCACTATTCTACTTACTTCTTTTGCGCATCAATCATCGACTGCAATGTTTCTTCAGGCACATAGCCAGGCACGAACTCATCTTCAACAATAAAGGCTGGCGTACCTGAAATGCCCAACTTATCAGCCAAATCACGATTACGTTCAAGCTCAGCCTTAACGACATCACCATTCGCATCAGCCTTCAACTTATCGACATCTAGGCCGATCTGCTCAGCAATTTTTACAAAACCGCTTTCTGAACGCGCAGATGGCTGTTTAAATAGCTCGTTATGGAAGTCAGCATATTTGCCCTGCAACTTTGCAGCCAATGCATATTTAGCAGCCTCGCGTGAGCTATTGCCCAAAACCGGCAAATCGATAAAAGCAAATTTTACGCCGCCTTTCTCCATTACACCTTGCACCGCCTCAAAGCCACGTTTACAAAAACCACAATTATAATCAACGAACTCAACCACTAGAAAATCTGACTCCAAGTCACCCGCGAAAGGCACATCTAATTTGCCAGCCTTAATATCGGCAAGCAAATCTTTGGAAGCCGTTTTCGACTTAGACGCTCGCTCATCCTCCAAACGTTGCTGATATAATTCAACTGATTCCAAAAGGACTTCAGGATTATTCATGATGAACTGGTGGATCATATCATTCACTTCAGTCTTTTGCGCCTCGCTCAACGCAGTCATATTTTCTGCTGATGCCTTTTCTTTAGCCACAGCTGGCGCCATGCCTAATGCAGATACAGCAAGCACAGCCAAACTTAATTTACCAATACGGCGTTGATACATGATAGAACTCCTTAAGAATAATGAAAACCGTTTAAAGCTTATTCTTATTCGCATAAAAACGGCATAAAGTTACAACATAATGATAGCGCAAGACTGCGCAAAGGAAAGGTGGAATATACAAAAGGGCACAAGAAAATCCCCTGAAAGCATGCAAAATTTATATATCTAAGCTGATTTATGGTCTGTTTGCGGCATCATATCAAGTTCTAACATATCCAACATAGGAATATCATCAATGTTTTCCTGATGCTTTTTCAGATACGTCGCTATTTCCGCATATTGAACCGCATATTGCGCCATCACAGAACGAATTTCGGACTCATTCTCAACAAAGTTTTCAACATTTGGAATATTCATGATTTGCAACTCTTTTGCTGCAAAACGTATCGAACGCGGCATACGCTCTTTATAGAAAGACTCATGCTCTGGCGAAGCGGCAGGTAAAGTCACACTTCCTGAAGCACGGTACAAACGCCCCACATTACCAGATAAATGTTCATTCCAGATATTCGCCGTCAAGCATAGCGCATTACGTGCAAACACTAAACGTTCACGACTTTCTGGCGCAACAACGCCAATTTCTAACGCCTTATCAATATTACCAATAACCACAACAAGACGCTGCAACGCATTCAACACAGCCATAGCTGTACCGCGCAATGCTTTATCTTCTGCTCCAATGTTATCGTTCATATTTATATGCTTTATTCTGAAATTCATATTTATACCAGTTTACGCTCGCCCATAAGATTTAACATAAAATTGCACATTGTCAAGCCAAATCTCAACATGACGCTATATGAGCGCACAGGCCACAGCAAGGAAAAAACCCAATATAATATTTTTCTTAAACAACTTTAAGCATAGAGCACTATCCCGCGGCCGCCATAATTTTAAAGCTTGATAGAAATATACAGCCGCTAAAATCGTAATGGCATAAAACCATAAGGACGCATTACACAGCGCCCCAACGAACAAGAAAAGAGCAAGCGATATACAGTAAAAGATATTCACCATACGCACGCCATTTTCACCAAAAAGCAGAGCTGTAGATTTTATACCAACAAGCGCGTCATCTTCGCGGTCTTGATAGGCATAAATTGTATCATATGCAAGCGTCCAAAAAATGCCCGCGACATACAAAGCTAGCGCAGCAAGCGAAACCCGCCCCTCAATCGCAGCCCATCCCATTAACGCACCGAAGTTAAATGTTAGCCCCAAGAAAGTCTGCGGCCAGTATGTAACACGTTTCATTGCAGGATAAAGCGCAACAAACACGACAGATAAAAAGCCCAGCAAAATGACCATGAGAGGTAATTGCACCAATATAATCAAGGATAATAACAGCAAACAGCCCAACAGCACCAAAGCCTGCCGAACAGACAAAGCGCCGCTTGCCAGTGGGCGCTGCGCCGTGCGCGCAACCTGCCCATCAAGGTTACGATCCCATAAATCATTAACGACGCAGCCAGCGCTACGCATCAAAAAAGCGCCGAAAGAAAATAATATTAAAACTTTCAGGCCATAAGCCCCGAGATGCAACGCGCCGCCACTCGCGAGTAAAATCGACCAGATACACGGCCAAAGAAGCAGCATCACACCGACTGGACGGTCCATCCGCATTAACACAGCATAAGGGCGCATCCAAGCTGGCAAGCGCGGCAGAAGCCACCCTTGATGGGCAATATCACTTTTATCTGTATTCTGCATTTCTCATTATCCCAATTTGTGCTAGAACTATGCGTTATGAATGAACAAAATGTCCATAAAAAATTACCGCGCTTATATATAAATGCGCCGCTTAATGCGGATGCAGAAATTCCTTTTGAAAAAGCACAAGCGCATTATCTACACAATGTTCTGCGCCAGAATATAGGCGATAAACTGCGTGTATTCAACGGGCGTGATGGGGAATGGCTATGCCGCATTGATGACATCAATAAAAAAAGCGGCAGCGCCCGCGCAGAAGAGTGCTTGCACCCGCAGCCTAGCAAGCCTATCGGCATAACATTACTATGCGCGCCCATTAAAAAACACCGTATGGATTTTATGATTGAGAAAGCGGTCGAACTTGGTGCAAACGGCATTCACCCTGTTCTAACGCAAAATACGGAAATCCGAAAAATTAATGAAGAGCGCATAAACCAGCAAATTATTGAAGCCACAGAGCAATGTGAGCGCCTTGACCTGCCCCAATTAAAACCACTTGCCCCGCTTAATAAAGCACTAGGTGCATATACGCATATATATGCGGCAATTGAACGCGCAAAGGACATCCCACATATTGGCGAGATTCCACCTACCGACGGCGCTGCATTACTTATTGGCCCCGAAGGCGGATTTACTGCAGAAGAATGCGACATTTTAAGGAGCAGCCAAAACGTTATTCCTGTATCGCTTGGGCAACAAATTTTACGCGCTGAAACCGCCGCGCTATATGGTCTTAGCTTTCTCAACCGCTAATCTCAAATTCTTTGCAGCCAGAGCTTGCTTGATTTATCGAATTACCTTATATATAAACATACGAAAATTTTGTTTTTTAAAATAAATTTTAAGCAAATAAAACAAAATCATACAACCAATAAGAGATAGATTTACTATGCTGAAAAAAGTATATTTTTTGTTAGGCGCGCTGACGCTTATGGTTTTAGGCCTGCCTTTGGAGAGTTTTGCACAAGAGGCGAGCGAAATTTTTAAACCAGAATATGGTTTCCCAGAGGCCGTGACGCCAGTTGCCGAAGAAATTCATAAATTCCACGATATGATGATGTATATCATTACTGGCATTTCAGTTTTCGTCTTGGCCTTATTGGTTTATGTGGTTTTACGTTTCAACGAAAAAGCAAACCCGACACCATCTAAGACAACTCATAACGTACCGCTGGAAATTATCTGGACGCTGGTACCAGTTCTGATCTTATTGGTTATTGTTGTCCCGTCCTTCCGCCTGCTTTACTTCACAGATCGCGTTGTAGATCCTGAAATGACTGTTAAAGTCACAGGTTACCAGTGGTATTGGGGCGTTGAATACCCTGATAATGACGGCGTCAACTTTATGAGCTATATGGTTCCTGATGATGAGATCAACGAAGAAGAAGGTCAAAAGCGTTTGCTTTCTGTTGATAATCCAATGTATCTGCCCGTCGATACAACCATCCAAATTGATGTAACTGCTGCTGACGTATTGCACAGTTTTGCAATGCCCTCATTCGGCATTAAGACAGATGCTGTTCCTGGCCGCATGAACCAAACATGGGTGCGCATTGAAAAAGAAGGCACATATTACGGTCAATGTTCTGAGCTTTGTGGCGCAAACCACGCATTCATGCCTATGGAAGTGCGCGCCGTCAGTAAAGAGGAATTTGCAAAATGGATCGAAACAAAAAAAGCTGAGATGTAATTCATAGATAATCTCACGCAATAGATAGATATAATTATAAAACAAGGAAAGTAAGTACAATGGGCGATCATAAACCTGGATTTTTTAAACGCTGGTTTTGTTCAACAAACCATAAAGATATTGGTACGTTATATATCATTTTCTCGATTGTCGCAGGCCTAATTGGCGGTGCATTCTCGATGATGATGCGTGCCGAACTACAGATGCCAGAGCTGCAATATGTGGCTGATGGGCAAATGTGGAATGTGTGGATCACTGCACACGGTTTGATCATGGTTTTCTTCGTGGTTATGCCGGGCTTGATAGGTGGTTTCGGTAACTGGTTTGTGCCGCTTATGATTGGCGCGCCAGATATGGCCTTCCCACGCTTGAACAATATTTCATTTTGGTTGATTATCCCAGCGTTCTTGCTGCTTATTGCATCAGCTTTCGTTGGCTCTGGCGCAGGCACTGGCTGGACGGTCTATCCGCCGCTTTCTAGTGCGCTTGGTCACCCTGGGGCATCCGTTGACATGGCCATCTTTGCTCTTCACCTTGCGGGCGCAAGCTCTATTCTTGGTGCAGCAAACTTCATTACAACAATTATCAATATGCGCGCACCGGGCATGACATTGCACAAAATGCCACTATTTGTTTGGGCGATGTTGATTACATCATTCTTGCTTGTCCTCTCGCTTCCAGTACTTGGCGGCGCGATTACAATGCTTTTGACAGACCGTAACTTCGGTACAGCCTTCTTTAATCCAGAAGGTGGCGGCGACCCAATCCTTTACCAGCACTTATTCTGGTTCTTCGGTCACCCTGAAGTTTACATCATGATTTTACCAGCATTCGGTATTGTCTCGCACATCGTAGCGACATTCTCCAAAAAGCCTGTATTTGGTTATTTAGGTATGGCTTACGCGATGGTGGCGATCGGTTTCGTTGGCTTTATCGTTTGGGCACACCACATGTACACCGTGGGTATGAGCGTTAATACACGCGCTTACTTCACGGCAGCGACATTGATTATTGCTGTACCAACAGGCGTTAAAATCTTCTCTTGGATTGCGACTATGTGGGGTGGCTCTATTCGTTTTACAACACCAATGCTTTGGGCGATTGGCTTCATCTTCTTGTTCACCGTTGGTGGTGTAACTGGTGTTGTCTTAGCCAATGGCGGCATGGATATAGTGCTACATGATACATATTATGTTGTTGCGCACTTCCACTATGTATTGTCATTAGGTGCTGTCTTCGCACTATTTGCGGGCTTCTATTACTGGATTGGTAAAATGTCCGGTCGCCAGTACCCTGAATGGCTTGGTCAGTTGCATTTCTGGATTACCTTTGCAGGCGTAAACTTGATTTTCTTCCCGCAGCACTTCTTGGGTCTAAACGGTATGCCGCGTCGCTACCCAGATTATCAGGATGAATTGCAGCACTGGAACGAGATTTCATCTTACGGTGCATATATCACTGGTGCAGCGACTGTTTTGTTTATCTTCATTGTGCTTTACACATTGTTCTTTGGCCGCCGTGTTGGCGACAATTACTGGGATGTACAGAAGAACACAATGACATTGGAATGGACCATTTCTTCCCCACCACCATTCCACCAGTTCGCTGAACAGCCAAAAGTAAAGTAAGACATACAGAAAAGCCCGCTACGTTAAGCGGGCTTTTTATTTTGGTGAGTTCAATTTGATATTGAACTGGGCATCTTCAAGGCCAATTGCCGCCAACGTATTATTGATATAAGCAGCCTCTTCATCCAAAGACTTAATTTCAGGCATATTTCGGCGATAGGTACGGCGTTCATACTTATCCCCCAAATCAACAGTGCCTGTTGCAGGGTTGTAAAAAGACCTAAGCGTTGGTACATTCTGCGCAAAATATTTATATTCATCTGTTAATTGGTCTGCATATGCAGGCACAATGCCATCCTGTAAAAACACGGCCAAAAACGGCAGTCCTAAATTATAATAACATGCTGACATACTATGTTCCTGCGTCCAGTCATGGTAATTACCAGCAACATGCCCCGCTCCGCAGATTTGCACAGCAATGCGCGCGCCTTGCTCTTCAGCTAAGTTTTGTAGTGTAGACGTCATAAAGGCATTTCGCAGAAATATGCCCAAAGGTTTCGTCACATGCACATTTTCGTCAACTACATCTTCACCAGCAAAGGCCTGCGCCGCTTCATATGTTGAACGGTCAGAAAAGTCGAGGGCGTAGTTTTTACTCGCAACATCATTAAACATGGCTAAAAAACTACGGTTATCTGTCATGTAATTCAAAAGCGAGCGGTATAAAAATTTATTAGCCAAAAAGGCATCATATGTCGAACGCTCAGCCAATGCTTTTTCTATGGAATCCACACCATATTGACGAAGCGCGCCACCGTTTAAAGGCTCCTGACAATCAGGATCAAAATAATTATGCTCACCTTCAATACCCACGACAATTGAATCTTCATAGGCCTGCAATTGCCTTAATAATAATGTGTGGAAGACCATATGTGCAGGCATATTATGAATTTCGCCAAGCAGTACATATAGAGGCGTATCGACATAGCCATCTTCATCAAGCTGTTTACGCTCTGCAACAATACGCTCAACCGCGCCATTGACATCTGCCAGCATTGCGCGCGCGCTTACTTCAAATATTTCACCTGAAAACTTATCCATTATTACCTTTAATTGGCATTACGCCTTTTTACCGTGGGCGCATAATGTCATAAAAAGAAATAAAATGCAATATGTAAATTATCTTATTATAGGACGCTGTAAATACGCGCGACTAAGCCCCTGAGAGACTTTATGGCCATTTGCCCCAAACTCATTAACAAGCGCCTTTTCAACATTATCTGTTAGAATTAGCTGCGCCTTATCAGGTGATGACACAGCCCAGAAATCTGGCTTGAGCTCATGGTCTTCAAATTCCGTAAAACCGCTATCTGATTTAAAAATACACAAAGCTGCGGCTTTAGGCTGTGCCACTTGGTTAAACTTATAAAGGTAAATATCATTATAACACTTCACATCAAATTCAATTTTTCCGCCATCGTAGGCACGGCGCTCATCTTGAGTCAAAACTGTATGCAATAAATCCACATCACCAAGGTTTAGTTTTAAGCCAAGTGCATTTGCATAGCTAACACGCGCAATGACATTTTTTAGCTGTGGTTCAATTTCACGCGCATCCCCATTTACATTTAATGTATTAGCTGCAAAATTTTGAATAGCATGGCCTAACTTACTCAGAAGGGGCCGAGCCAATGTTTCAGGAAGAACCTTAGCCGCCTGACACAAATATTGAAATTGAGCCTCGCTGCCCGTAGGGTTGGTTAACTTTGATACTGTCTGCAGCAACTGTTTTTGAAAGCTTAAATCAGATGAAAGATGTGGTAAAAATGGATTCACATGATCATCATCCTCTTCACAACCAATATAGCTACAGCTCCAATCCGCTAAATAAAAATGGTCATGCTGCATAAGGCGCTGCTCATCCCATTTAACATGCAAAGTCATTAATCGCGCGTATTGATCTTTATTAATCGCGCTTGGCACGCGAAGCCCATCTTTATATCGCCCCTTCACTATTTCATAGGTTAAGCCATGTACGTTTTCCCACTGTGATAGACTCAATCCTGCCGCAATATCTTCAAAAAAGGTAACAAAGGGTTCTATTTGCTGTTCATTTTTATAGGCCGATTTTATACAAAAAACGCGTTCAGCAACAGACAGTGAATTTTCAATTTTCGTACGATCGCGCTGACATAGTTCTGCTATTTTAGGGAGATATTGCGGGGCATATTCTCGCGCAAAATTATGCGCTAATGCTGCATTTTTAAAACTACTGTGTAGTGACAACAGCTTATATGCATCAAACTTATCTTGCTGCGGCTGAACGAACTTATCTAATGCCTCTAGCAACGCAGCTTCTGTCGTTTTTCTTTTAAACTTATCAAGCAAACCCATTAAACGCCCCTTGCCCTATGGTAAAAAACACCATATGGAAATTAAGAGTGCTTATCAAGAGTTATTTTAATAGATGCTCTAGGCCCATATTTTTCAGCTTCGTATTAACAAAGCGTTTTTCATCACGCTTGTTACGAAAATCTGGCCACATATCTTCAGGAATCTTACGGTAAGGCTGCGCTGCGCTTTTGGCTTCTTCATCATAATAAGCTTCATATTCTGGCAGGTTTTTGCCATTTATACGATATTTAGCGTCGAGACCATCCATATCCGCCTTTTTCGCCCCCAGAAAGACAGAAAAAACGGTTTCTGCCTTATTATTAAATATTGCGCTCAAGCTTTGCTCCCGCGGACATTCTTCACGGTCGCCATTAATGTGATCCTGCCCGCAAAGCTGCACAGCATAGCGCGCGCCCTGCCAAGACGCATGGTTACGCAAGCATTCGGCCATATGCACATTACGCACCCACATACCTTCAGGCGAAGCCAGCGTCACACCAGATTGCGCCGCCCCCAAACAATCAACAATACATGCTTTGGTAAACGCATCACGTAGAGAAAGTCTGCCCTTAGGCGTTCTCGCGGCATCTGAATTTAGGGCGATAAATTCACCCTTATTCTTGGTATGTGCCTTGAACATGTAATTTGACAATACGTGCATTGCATAAGGTGACTGATGAGAAAGACTACATAAATTACTCAGCATTGTGACCTCCCCCCTGCCAATAGGATCATTAAAGTAATAATCCCATGTGTCCTGAGACACGCGCCCGTCAACCCATCCAATCATACGCAAGAAATCTTTAGTGCCTTTTTCGCTAAACTCTATATGTGGGTATTCATATGCGACACTCATCGGCTGGTCCTGCTGACGCAATGCTTCCAAAAGGACAACATGATGCAAGCGCTGTGCAGTGCGCCAATGATTTTCGCCCGCCAATATATAGAGCGTTTGGTCATTTTTCCCCGCCGCATCCAAATTTGCACGGCGCCGAATAATCTTGCGCGCAGCTTTCACAGCGCTGCTCAAAATAGCCGCAGCCTCAGGGTCGATACGTTCAACCGCCGCAATATCAATATCTAAGATTTTTACTTTCTTCCCCCCAGACATAATTACATCCCTGGTGGTAAACGCATATGCCCCAGCCCCATCACTTCTAATTTCTCATTCACATAGAAGCGTTCATCCTGCCTGCTTAATGATGATGCATTCGAATTAAACAAGTCTTTTATACTCCCCCAGAATGACGTATCTTTTTTTATAGGGTTATCATAGTCCGTGGCGATGCTTGGCAAGCGGCATGAGTGTCGTTCATCCTTCGCAAGGCCGTCATAATGCTGCGCAATTGAACCCTCAACAAATATACCTATTACAGGCTGAGCAGATTGTTTGAACATATGGCATAGCGCATCTTTATGATGAAATTTTAATTCGGTTCCGTTGACATGTGCCATTCCACATAATTGCACAGCTATGCGTGATTTATGTTTTTGTGCAACGGAATATAAACGCTCCGCCATATGACGATTTCGCAGCATCATGCCCTCACGATCCACAAGGCTCATATTATGGTCAATTTTTTTAAACGCGCGGTTCATCAAATCTGCCACTTTAGGGTCAGAAGCGTTTAGATTATCCCCCTTGCGCGATGCATCCGTGTTCATACCAAGAAATTGGCCTTGCCCATCAACATGCATTTTCAAAAGATTATAGGTCAGCGTCTTTTGCGCATAATCAGCATAGGTATATTGGGCTGATAGGTTCATGAACAAATCAACACTGCCGCGGAAATGCGCCTGTTTACGATAAACATCACGCAGCGCCGGAAGGGTTTTATCATCGGCCTTCGCATATTTTTTTAAGTACGCATCCAAGAAGGCATCATCAACACGGTCTGCGGGCAGCTCTATACCCGTTAAAACCTTCTCGCCAGCCTCATAAAGCCCTTTAAGCACAAGCATATGATGCAGCATATGTGCAGGGCGATTATGTATCTCCCCCTTCATTACATAAAGGGTTTGATCCTTTTGGCCTTGCTGATCAAGTTCTTCGCGTTTTTTGAGAATTGTTTTAACCGTCTTAACGGCACTAGAAAGAATGTCGGCAGCTTCAGGATCGACAAAATCGACCTGTGCTATATTGATATCGAGCAGATTTGTCATTTTTTTATTCCCCTGTTCAACTATAAGGCTAACAGAAGAATAAATCCGCACAAGTTAAAACGCTTTTTTATCCCAAGTAATATGCAAAAAACGTTATTTTTTCATAAGTTTACCTTCGCGCCAGAGGATAAACAGGTTACTAAAAATCAGCATAATGCAGCCAATAATCACATAAATATCTGGCAACTCACCGAAGAACAGCCAACCAATCAACGTCGCCCAAAATATGTTTAAATAGCTAAACGGGCTGAGCAATGACGCTTCCGCAAGGCGAAAAGCTTCTGTTTTCAATATTTGCGCAGCAAGCCCGACGGCCGCGATAAGCGCCATGACGCCAAATAAATTTGCGTTCAACAAATTACCCGTCCAGAAAAAGGGGACAAGCAAGCCACAAAATAACGTACCGGACGTTAAAAAATAAAATGTTGTTGTCAGTGGATTTTCATTACGCTGCCCCAAATGGCGCAAATTAATACTGACCACGGCAATCAAGAATGAAGACAAAACCCCGACCATAACGCCAAATGTATTATCTAACGCGATTGCAGGCTGCGCTATCAAGAACACAGCGACAAAACCGCAAATTACCGCCCCCCCAACGCCACGGACCAACGCGTTCTTTTAACAGCGCAGCCGACAGCACCAAAACCATTAAGGGCGAACAAAACCAAATAGCGACAACATCCGCCAATGGCAATAATGACACAGACCAAAACGCCACAATAAGCGACGCATTACCAAATAGGGAGCGCGTTAACTGCCCCCTAATATACTGCGTTTTGAACAGCTGCGCGTCCTTCTTGATAAAGGCAATAATTGCGCTTACCCCTATGGCTGCCAAAGCGTTACGAATAAAGGCGACCTCAACTGGGTGCATCATACCAGCTTGTAACTCTTTGGCCGCACCATTCATCATGGTCACGGCCATGGTAAAAGCAACAAACAGGGCAACGCCCCATGTAACAGACTTGTCTATCTTAACTCTCCTCAAAAAAATAAGGGGCTTAACTAAGCCCCTTAAATTATTAATTCACTTTTTTATCGACCAATTTTCCTGCGGTAATCCATGGCATCATATCGCGCAATTCTTTGCCGACTGATTCAATTGGATGATCCGCTTCATTTGCGCGGGTTTTCTTAAACATGTTTTGCCCGCCTTTGCATTCATCCATCCATTTCTTGGTAAAACGGCCTTGCTGAATATCCTCCAAAACACGTTTCATTTCAGCCTTGGTTTCCGCTGTAATAATACGCGGGCCAGTTTCATAATCGCCAAATTCGGCTGTGTTAGAAATCGAATAACGCATATTCGCCATACCGCCTTCATACAGCAAATCCACAATCAGCTTTAATTCGTGCAGACATTCAAAATATGCCATTTCAGGGGCGTAGCCAGCTTCAGTCAATGTTTCATAACCTGCCTTCACAAGCGCACATAGACCGCCGCAAAGCACGGCCTGTTCACCAAACAAGTCCGTTTCGCATTCTTCTTTAAAGCTCGTTTCAATGATGCCCGAACGGCCGCCACCCACGCCAGATGCATAGGCAAGCGCCTTTTCCTTAGCTTGGCCGGATGCGTCTTGCGCCACGGCAATTAAACATGGCACGCCGCCGCCTTTTTGGTATTCACCGCGCACAGTATGGCCTGGGCCTTTCGGCGCAATCATAATAACGTCTAAATCGGCGCGCGGCTTAATCAGGTCAAAGTGAATATTTAGGCCATGGGCAAATGCGATGGTCGCCCCTTGTTTTAAATTATCGTGCAAATCATCATTGTACAAATCTTGCTGCAATTCATCAGGTACGGCAATCATTACAAAATCTGCCCAGCGCGCGCATTCATCTGGGGTCATCACGGTAAAGCCTGCGCCTTCAGCCTTTTGTTTACTTGCGCTGCCCGCGCGCAAACCAATATGCACATGTTTACAGCCGCTATCGCGCAAATTTGCTGCATGGGCGTGGCCCTGTGAGCCGTAGCCAATCACGGCAATATTCGCGTCTTTAATGACATCTAAGTTACAATCGTTATCGTAAAAAATTTTCATAAAAAAATACCCCTATCATCCATATTTATCGGATCATAAGGGTACGCTATGATGGCAGTTAGGGCAAGGTCTTTAGCGCACCGATGCCCCAACAAAAGCATAATTGGTTTTATGGGCTGGCGTATTCGGCAACATCGTAATTTTACAGCCCATAACACCTGATGGAATACATTCTTCCTTATAGCCTTCGCTAAGCACAATTTTATTGAATTTTTGGGCGAGTTTATCGCGCAGATTGCCTAAGTCGACATCTTGTTCCAATCGACCGAGCATGGCAACCTTGTCTTTCTGGTAAGGCCACGGGTCTTTGCTTAAACTTTCAAACATTACTGATAGATAATTTTGTAAGCTTTCGGCCGTTAAATCTTGATCTTCTTCAAAGATGAAACGCACCAAGCGTCCTGATTGTATTTTTTGTTGCATATATTCCTCCCATAACCCCAAGTAAAAAGGCTGCACTATTGGTAGCGCAGCCTTGAAAATATGTCAACCGAGCATCTTTATTAGTCGTTTAAGTTTGACCCCCTACTTGATTTACTCTTCAGCTTTTCTTCGGCCTTTTTTAACAAGGTTTTCGCCTCAGCCTGACGCCCAGTGTCTGCAGCCTTATAAGCGGCATTTGATGTACGTGGCTTTAACGCGACGGCCTTAGTCAAATATTCGACCGCCCGATCATATTTATTGTGCTCAAACCAAAACTCACCCCAGAAGAAGTGCGCATCGATACTATCAGGCGCAATAGAGAGTGCTTTTTTCAAATGACGTTCAGCCTTATCGTCATCCCCAAAAGCAACAGGCCACCCCGGCACGCCGTAATATAGCGCGCCTAAAATGGCATGCGCCTGCCCGTCCATGGCTTTCTCATCATTTTTAATGGCCTCTTCAAACAAATCGCGTGCATCTTTAACCAAAGGCAACGCCGATAAACCGCCCTTTATTGAAGCGTGGGTTGACTTTACCGTTGCTAGGACAATCTTTGCCTCGACGTCTTTAGCATCTTTAGCGAGCAAAGCATCAAGCTGCGTCGCCAGCTTCTCTAAATCCGCTTGCTTTTTATCACTATTCTGCGTGCCGTATTTTACAGCCGCCCAATCTTTATAATAATCAAGCGCTGATGCCGCATGCGCCGTAATGGGCATTACAACAAGCATCATAACGGTGCCTAGCATAAATATACGATTCATCATGAACCCTCCTCATGAAAAGTTATATCTGATTTAAAGATACGCGTATTAAGATGCTTCGACAAGATGCATCATTAATGTGCCATATGCTGTTTTCACTTTGAGCTTTACGGGAACAAATAAATCGGAATCCTTCATCTTCCCGAGCCAAATGGTCGGCAAAGCGCC
Organism: Alphaproteobacteria bacterium; assembly: GCA_002690045.1. Classification (GTDB taxonomy): domain Bacteria; phylum Pseudomonadota; class Alphaproteobacteria; order Micavibrionales; family Micavibrionaceae; genus UBA2705. Next base: position 248,732 of record NZDE01000012.1, read on the forward strand.
CTTTTCCATACCTTGTTCTTGGATAGACATCCAGCCGCGGGGCTTTTTGTGCCATTTACCGCCTTTAGGCTCAACCATGACTTCACATTTTTTTGCCTGTCCGCCATAAATATTGTAACGCGAGCTTTCCAAAACCGTGTCAGATACTGGCTTAAACTTTAATGCAAAGCGGCGCTTGCCATCAAAAATATCATCTGAACTGCTGCATGTGCCCCCCTTGCCTAAGCTATGCATGACTTTCAATGTCGCGCTTAGAATATCGGTTGTATTATTAATCAAGTCTACGGCGAGGTCTTTCTTGGGCTTTTCTTTACCGGCTTCGACTTCTTTAAAATTCGTTAAATTACCTTGGCCGTCATAGTCATAAGTTTTTTGATCATCTTCCCCACGCCAGATAGCTACTGATTCGTGCTGTTTAGGGAAGAATCCATTCTCTTTCATATCGCCTGTTGTTTTGAACGTGCCGCTCCACGGTGCAAGCTTACCAAGAAATCCATGTGTTTCTGCACTGACAAAAGCTGAATATTGTCCGTTGTGATCTAGTTTTACGTCTAAATCCGCCATAACTACGTGTAACCCACCTGTATACACAGCGTAAGTTAATTTCTTCGTTGTATCGGCTTTTGCTGAAACAGGGGTTAATGATAGCGCCAGAACGGCGGCTAGATACGCAATACCATTAAACTTTCTCATGGTGCTTTCCTCCTATATGTGCGCGCACTCTGCCACAATAGTAAGGGCAAATCCTTCACAACTTCTTAACACGCCACACATAACTATGATAACGCGATTTCTTTAACAAAGCTGTAATCACTTGTATTGACCGCAAAGCTCTATGCTTTCGCCGCCAAGCCCTTCCTTAAAGAGTTTAACGCCCGCCGCAGAAAAATCATTCACGCCGCCAAGGTCAAAATCAGTAATGCCTTGCTCTTTAAGCTTTAAAATTGCCTGCCACAGCAAGAAATGATGCGCATTATATTTTCGCCCTGCATCAGGGCTTGTCCACCCAATCTGATATGTCGCGCTCCGCCCATGGGTGAAAATAAGGATGCCTGCAATGACCTGCTCATCTTTTAGCGCGCGCATCACATGCATTTGACCGCGTGGATGGAATGTTTTAGCCAGCGCCATAATCATTTTAACGCTCGGCCCTTGATAACCGCGCGCCGTGCGATCCGCAGCATATTGGTTTAGCAACCAAATTATATGTTTTTCTGGTAGGTCATCGCGCATTTCTAAATCACTTCGCTCCGCTTTAGCCAAAGCGTTTCGCCAGCTTTTGCGCATATTCGCACGCAGAGCTATTTCATCCTGCGTTAAATCGAGCCATATGGTTTGATAAGGCGGATAGGCACGCTTACGCGCATAATCATAAATCTGTAAGTGGGTTTCGGGCATGATACGGCGCGAGCGCCCAAAACGTGGTTTAAATTCCATATCAAAGCGCGCGAAGAACGCTTTCCAATGCGTCGCGCTGCCAAAGCCATCAAACCATAATGGGCCGCGGTCTAATATCACAACATGCACAAGCTTACTGAGCAAAGTCACCTCAAAGATTTGCACAAGCCCAGCTTCTGCGCCATCAATAGTGATCAACCCCCAGCGTGCGGATTGGCTATTTATCGGGCAGACCGCTAATGCATATTCGTAGCACTGCAATAAGTTTGAACGCCGAATAGACGCAAAACGGCTCTGCCATTCTGCGGGCGATAAACTATTCCATTTAATGTCACATTGTTTTGTCATCGGTCTATGCACGAATATTGTTACGCTAAGATAGTAGTCGGATTAGGCAAACAAGACAATTGCGTTTCATCCTTTTGTTTTTTCTTATTTGGATGGACAACCGCATTTATTTTTGAGATCATCAGCAAAATTTACTGCGATAAAATGAGGGATTCACCACTATGGATAAGCTGGAAAGTTCAATTACAACAGCCTTTGATAATTTAGAAAGCACGATCAACAAAGCTTTTGATGACCGTGACAACGTTAATATTGAAACCAAAGGTGAAATTCGTCACGCTGTCTCTAGCGTGCTTAAACTCCTCGACCGCGGTGAAATGCGTATCGCCAAAAAGAACGACCAAGGCGAATGGGTTGTTAACCAATGGCTTAAAAAAGCTGTACTTCTGTCCTTCCGCCTCAACCCAATGGATCTTATTTCTGGCGGACCGGGTAAAGACACATATTGGTGGGATAAAGTCCCATCTAAATTCCAAAATTGGGACGAAGAGGACTTTTCTCGTGCAGGGTTCCGCGCTGTACCAAATTGTGTTGTGCGCCATTCTGCTTATATTGCCCCAAATGTCGTGTTAATGCCATCCTTCGTGAACCTAGGTGCATATGTTGGCGAAGGCACAATGGTTGACACATGGGCGACGGTGGGTAGCTGCGCGCAAATTGGTAAGAATGTCCATATATCAGGCGGCGCAGGCATTGGCGGCGTTCTTGAGCCGTTACAAGCTGGCCCTGTGATTATTGAAGACAACTGCTTCATCGGCGCACGTTCAGAAGTTGCTGAGGGCGTTATTGTTGAAGAAGGCGCGGTATTATCTATGGGCGTTTATATTGGGGCTTCCACTAAAATCATTGACCGCAATACAGGTGAAGTCTTTATCGGCCGGGTTCCGTCTTACTCGGTTGTTGTACCGGGCACATTGCCGGGTAAGCCGCTTCCTGACGGCACACCAGGGCCAAACTTATACTGCGCCGTTATTGTTAAGCGCGTTGATGCGCAAACACGCAGCAAGACATCAATTAACGAACTACTTCGCAGCTAAGCTGATTATTTTTTCTTTACTTCCACCCTCATTTTGACTATTATCTTTTTACATAATCAAAAATAAGGGTGGTTTTATTATGCGCGTTTCTTTGAAATCTATTGCGGGTTTAGCTTTTGCAACTTATTTAAGCGGCTGCTCAACATTGAAGAACCTACCGCCAGAACAGGCCGAACCACAACAGCCTCAAGACCCGATGGTTGCCCTTCAAAAAAAAGCTGATGCTGCAAAAGCACAAGGCAAAATGGTCGCCATAACTGGCAACAAAAAAGGCTTTGTCGCCGTTGACCCGATCACAGGTATCACGCAGGATGAACTCAATTCATATGCTTATTGGTCAAGCAATTTTACAAACGCCGCTTTTGCCGCTTCACAAATGCATGTAACCCGACCAAATATGCGCGCTATTCTACAACATTATAGTTCGACAAGATTCTTGACGAACCTGGATGAAAATAAAGATTACACGGATGAAGAAATCAAAGATTTAGTTAATGCACAAACAAGCGAGATGATCGAATCCCTTGATGCACATAGTAATTATTTTCTGCCGAAAGAACGCGAAGACTTCCTTAACGGTATGAATGGCATCCGCCATATGATTGGCATTACATTTGAAGCGCATGACCAAGGAATTATCATTCGACAAGTGACCGAAGGCAGCGCTGCTGAAGCCGCAGGCATAAAGGTCAATGACATAATTCACGGTGATGGCGCAAGAAATTTCAAAGGTATGAGCGCAGATGATGTTCGCAGCTATCTAAGCGATCCTGAAAAATTCTCATTTAAAATCACACGCAGTGGCGAAGCGTTAGCACAAGATATAGAGGTTACTAAAGCTGATGTTAAATTAAATGCCGTGCGCAGCTCGATCATCGACAATCAAACGGCTTATTTTAAAATCTTTAGTTTTGCAAATGATGTACATCTTCAATTTAAAGAGCAGTTTGAAGCCGTTCAGGCAAAAGGTGGCGATACCCTAAACGGCGTTGTGATTGATTTGCGTGGCAACTCAGGCGGGTCAATGCAGGCCGTGGCAGAGCTTGCAGATTATTTTATTAAAGATGACAATAAATTATTTGAAATTGCCCGCATCCAATTCGGCCAAGAAGGGGGCGGTGCATATATATCTGAACCCGATAACGAATTAACAGACTTACCAGTTACCGTACTTATAAATAATTTCAGCGCCTCCGCGTCTGAAATCTTTGCAGGTGTTTTACAAGATTATGGCCGTGCAACCATTGTTGGTGATGGGCCAAGCCATGGTAAAGCCAACGGGCAGGCGATAATGCACTTCAATAGTCCAGATGGCACTACGCCGAGTCTTAAATTGACCAATATGTTGATCTATCTTCCGAAAAGTGGGTCATATCAACAAATTGGTATTCAGCCAGATATTCTTGTCCCGATGGATACGAAATACAAAGCTTTTCTAAATCAAGATGGCATGATCCCCCGTGAATCAGACCACAAAAACGCGCTACGTAACCCACAAGGCAAAACAGCGCCAAAACCATCAACGTATAAATGCAGCGCGACGGGCGACGAAGCTCTACTCTCTGTTTTCCGCATGAAGACACAAGATGTTAAAGAGGCCGATATAAGCCATGACTCTGTCATGCTTTGCGCAATAGATAATTTAAATCACACATCGCGTTATAGCATAACCATCAAAAATATCTTAGCGCCGCAAAGCTAATGCCCTTTAAGATTTGTCACGAATGGCGCTCGCGGCATATGCACGGCGCTTATCCCATGCCTCACCCATTTTAAAGGCGAAACGGAACAGCGGATAGAACGCTTTCTTCAAACCAGTGATTTGAAGGGTTTTGTCAAAACGTTGATCGCCAATGGTCGTTTCTTGTGACATATCGACATAAACAGGTGATGGCAGCAATGTGTAAACATCAAGCCCCGTATCCCAAACGCGTCCGTGAATTGTATCAATCGGGAACGCACTACAAGATGTATGCTCAATCAAAACTTCTGCCGCATGGCGCGTTAGTATATATCCATATGCCCCGCCCGGCACGGTCGGTATACGAATGAAGCTATGGGTATCATCCAAAGCCTCTAATGTGCGATAACCTTTGGAGAATGGTTTTTTATTCCCTAAAAAACGTAACAAGTCCCATTTTTTATCATGCGCCATGATCCGCTCTAAAATCTCTTTAAAATCGTCGGCTAGCGTGACGTCATCCTCTAAAACCAAAGCGACGTCCACACTGTCTTCAACCATTTTTTGATAGACCCCACGATGCGACAGTAAGCAGCCAATTTCCCCGGGCAATAAATCACGGCCAAAATAACGCAAACGTTTTTTACGGTCATAATATGATGCATTTTTATAATCTAAATCTGCGCCGCGCACCGCGTCAAAAAAGTCAAAAGGCAGCCCCAATGCATCAAGACGCGCCTTGATTTTTTCACGACGTTCCCTTGAAGACTTCATATTAATGACATATATTTTGGGCAGCATAAGACACGCCTTACCATTGTTTTTGATTGATTTTCACGCAAAGACTTATTAGCCTTTGCCCGAATTGAAAAAGGATTATGCCGTGATGACCGCGCCAAAAGCAATAGAAATTCTCCCATTAATATTCGGCTTGTTACTGGCCGTCATCGTTATTGAATTTCCACGCAGCATGGCGTTTTTTCCTGGGGTCATTTCGCTTATCGCGCTTGGCACATACGGTTTTAAACATAAAATAAAGCCCACCCTACCTAAACAGAGCACAATTATACTTATTGCCGTGGCAGCCCTTGCCGGCATAAGCATTTTATGGGCGATTAACAGCGAATATGCGCTTGAGCGCAGCAGTAAATTAGTCCCTGTGTTCTTTGCTGGCCTTGTATGCATAAGCGCGGCTTCGACACTGCCCGTGAAGGCCGCCCGCATTATCTTTATCACCCTCGCCGCCATAATTGCCTGCGGGGCGTTACTCGCCAGTTATGACCTAAACTTTAGCAAATCCGCGCATAAATTCTTCCGCGGAATGGAATCTGACGCCCACGTCCCTTATGCCGTCTTTAACCGCGGTACGGTTGTCATTTGCCTGAGCCTCATTAGTGTAATGACCTATTTTACGTTTATTCAACGCAATGTTAAAATTGCCCTCGCTGCGGCATTACCACTTGGTTTATTAATGTTTTACACGGACAGCCAATCGACACAGCTAGCGCTATTGATTGCGCTTATCTTCTTTTTTGCCTTTCCTATAAAATGTAAAAATTCATGGTACGCGCTTGCGGGGTTAATATCTGCCCTTATTCTTGCTGCGCCATTTTTCACGCCGCTACTTTATACGCAGGCGGACACAATTAACAGCCTACCGTTCTTCGGCCACGGCATGGGCTATGCGGGGCCACGGCTTGAAATTTGGGATTATGTTGGACGCTATATTCAGCAAAACCCACTATATGGCTATGGCATTGAAGCGACACGTCATATTACTGATTTTGATTCCGCGCAAAAGTTCATAGATGTGAACACAATTCTGCACCCGCACAATTTCGCGCTTCAGCTCTGGATCGAATTTGGTGTCATCGGCGCGCTTGCCTGCTGCGCCTTTATATTCTGGCTATTTCGTCAGATGATGAGGCTCGAGAGCCCGCATGTACAGCGCGCTGCCCTTGCAAGCTTCATGGCGATATTATCAATCTCCGCCACAGGCTACGGCATATGGCAAAGCTGGTGGCTCGGCACATTACTCTTCACCGCCGCGCAAATCATTCTCCTAAAACGCGCTGCAGCGGAAACCGCCGTAGATTAACGGAAGTCACTAAAAAGCCGACCATCTACGGTCGTCGGGAAATAAACGTCAGCGCCTTGGTATTTTTCTTTAAGGCTATCCATTTGCAATTGAAACGACCCCACACAAAAAACGATTAACACAATAATCGTGAGTATCCCTAATAAAATATCAAATTTATATTCACTCATTCCGCTGCCTCATAACGCCATACTGCAATTCCCAATCCATCTGGCGCTTCTAATTTAGGTGTTCTAACAATCACCATATGCACATTTACACCACGTTTCCCATTATAAACTTCATGTATGATAGGCACAGTGACCTCATATTTTAGACGTCCATTATCAGAAGATTTTTTCAACAGCTTTGATTGGCCACTTATTACTGCTGCTGACTGACGTTTTCTTTCCCGAACAACCTCTAGAATACTTTTCCTTTCAAGCATTATAGTAAAGCTTTCCCAGCCCGTTCTTGTGAAATTTGTTGAAGCTGACTTTAAGTTGTCCCTGTAATTTGTATAATCAAAAGACAAAGCCTTTAATACAGCAGCTTCAGCCCATTTAACGAGCTTCTCATCGCTTAACGTAGCCTGATGCAATGAACGCATAGGCGCCAAACGTCCATTAACCGTAGTGGCAAAATAACGAAAATTAGCATCAGGGCCCATCTTTTGGGTTACTTTTGTAACCAACTGATATTGAGCGCTATAGCCAATCACCATAATGCAAATAAGAATAACGCAGAATTTGCGGTAAAGTTTACGTGCCGTCATAATTCCCCCAGAATTTTATTTTACGGTGCGTTTTTGGCGACTTGTTCGGCAAGGTGGCCGCGAATGATGTCGAGAGCGCGGGCAAGGACGTCTTTGGGTGTGTCGTTTGATGTGTCGATCACGAAGGCATCATCAGCCGGCTTTAGGGGCGCTACACTGCGTTCACGGTCGCGTTTATCACGCTCAATCATATCGGCGAGGATGGCGTCATATTCAACATCTACGCCTTTGCTGATTTGTTCATCGTAGCGGCGCTTGGCGCGCACTTCGTTACTGGCGGTCACGAATAATTTCACATCAGCCTTTGGGCAGACAACTGTGCCAATATCTCGGCCATCAAGGATGGCGCCGCCCGCCATCGCATCATTTACATCTGGTGGCGATTCCGCGTATTTACGCTGTGCATCCAATAAAATTTCGCGCACTTTCTGGTTCGCGGCGATTTTAGATGTCGCCTGCGCCACGTCTTCAGCGCGGAGTTCTGGGTTGCTCGTCATATTGTCATCGAGGTTATCACGCACATATTCTGCCGCAGCGATGGCATCGGCCTCATTTTCAGGCGCGCTATTCATATTACGCAGAAGGTGGTGCGCGGCGGCGCGGTAAATTGCGCCGGTATCCAAATATGCGAAGCCCAGACGTTCAGCAATTTTACGCGCGAGCGTGCCTTTGCCGCTTGCCGCAGGGCCATCAATGGCGATTACCAGACTAGCCATAGACATTTTCCTATATCTGTTTGAACCAATATAATCTGTGGAACGGAAATATGGTCGGTTTTGTTTAAGCATTGACTATAGTTCCCCTTCAAAACGAAGTACGTTATTGCCGGATGCAGCATCATCCGCCTCTATAGTAGCACCAATGCCCCGCATAAGCGAAATAAAATTCGGGAAAGATGTGCGGATTGGGGATGCATCATCAATATGCATAGGCTCATCACTTGCAAGGCCTAGAACAAGGAAACTCATCGCGATGCGGTGGTCATGCATAGTTTCAACTGTATTGCCACCTTTCAGGGGCTTACCTGTACCGTGGATGGTTAGGTTATCCGCGCCTTCTTCAAGCTCAACGCCTGCTTCGGCAAGGCCTTTGGCGACCAAAGCAAGACGGTCACTTTCCTTCACGCGCAACTCTTCGAGGCCGACCATGCGGGTTGTCCCTTCGGCGCACGCTGCCGCAACGGCAAGCACGGGGAATTCATCAATCATTGACGGCACACGATCCGCGGGCACATCAATACCTTGTAACGTTTTACCGCCACGTACGCGCATATCAACAACCGTTTCGCCGCCTTGGTCATAGCTGCGCAAAATTTCAATATCCGCGCCCATCTCGATCAATGTTTTATAAATGCCATTGCGCGTTTCATTGTAACAAATGCCAAAAACATCAACTTCAGAATCAGGACAAAGCAACGCCGCGACAACGGGGAATGCCGCAGAGCTTGGGTCAGCAGGCACATCTACGGCGCAGCCTTGCAAGGTCTGCCCACCTTCTAACGAGATAACGCGGCGGCCTTCATCATCTTTGGTAATATCAATATTTACATCAAAATGGCGCAGCATATTTTCAGTATGGTCACGGCAAGCCGCAGGCTCAGTCACTTGCGTTTTGCCACTCGCGTTTAAGCCCGCGAGTAAAACGGCGGATTTCACCTGCGCAGAAGCAACAGGTAATACATAGTCAATCGCCCGCAAGCTCGGTGCGCCTTTTACGGCAAGCGGGATACGCCCTTGATCGCGCGATATAAATTCCGCGCCCATTTCCTTTAGCGGGTTCATCACGCGGTTCATTGGACGTTTACTAAGTGACGCATCACCAACAAAAAATGTGCTGATCGCATAGCCAGAAACCACACCAATTAACAGGCGGATGGATGTCCCGCTATTGCCCATATCAATGATCTCAGCGCTTTCACGCAAGCCTTTGGCGCCCACGCCATAGCAGCGCCATAGCCCATCATCATCTTTATTAATCGTTGCGCCTAATTTGCGCATTGCTTCAGCCGTGGCCAAAACATCCTCGCCCTCAAGCAGGCCAGAGATAATCGTTTCCCCCTCAGCAAGACCGCCAAACATAATGGAGCGGTGCGAGATTGACTTATCCCCTGGCACAACGGCGTGCCCATTTAAAGGCCCTGATTTTTTGGCATATGCTGGCTGTTTATTCATCTGTTTGCGTCTTCACGGTTTTTAGAAATGATCGGCGTTTAGCCCCTTCTATATATAAACATCTACCGCAAAACGTCTAGGGGGATTTACAAATAATTTATTTGACATAACTGGATGACTTTGTTACCCTTCTGCATCAATATATGCTGGAGGGTAATATGAGTATAAATAAAGACTACAGACGATTAAGCGCATATACAGATCAACTAATGCGCGAACTTTCGCCTGATTTATTCCCTAAAGCTATACAGAAAATTCAGGTTCAATGTTTTGCGAATGACAACCGCCTATGCCTGAATAAATCGGCACATTATGATGCCCTTGTTCTGGTTGATGTACAAAAAGAATTTTGTGATATCACGGATCGACGCGGTAACACGGACACTGAAAATACATGCAAGCGTATCGCCTCGCTTGTGCCGCAATTCCGCGCCGCTGGGCTGCCTGTATACAGCGTCTATTTTTCTTCTGATGAGATTCCACTAGATGAGGTGGACTTCCATCATTATCAATACGCAGATACAGATATCCCCATTAGAAAAACAAGAGACTCTGCATTCCAAGGCGATGGCGATCCCTTTGAAGACATTCTAAACGAAAACGGTCATAAACGTTTATTGGTTATGGGGTTTAACGCAACAGCTTGCGTTTATCGAACTGTCAAAGATGCCCAGTCTCTTGGCTTTGAATGCACGATAATCTCTGACTGTATTAGCAATGATGGCAAAACTTATAACGATATGACAGAAACATTACAGAACTTTGCACGTTATAAAGGCGTTAAATTTGTGCCCTCAGGGTTCGCCCTAGACGCTATCAGCACGTCAGGCGCCCCTACCCAGAAGCAAAGAACAAGCAAGAAAAAAAGATTTGTTCCACGTAGTATTTAAAATAATGTAACTGATATGCTCAAAATATTCACTAGCGCAAAATCTAAGCTTAGGCAGGACCTTCTTAAAGCATTTCCTGATGCAGACACGCCTGCGCTTAAAAAGAATATGAAACTTGTTACGTCCACAGCAGACGATAATACCCCTGCGCAGTTTGACGCCGTTTTGGTGATTGATGTGCAGAAACATTTTTGTGACCCTGCACAGGCGCGCGGCACAAAAGATACCGATAAAATCGCCAAGCATATTGCCAATATAGTCCCCGCATTCCGCAAGGCTGATTTGCCGATATATAATATTTATTATTACCACGAAGATGTCGCACGTGATTATATTGACTTCCATCATTACGCCCCCGAAGGCGCCGATATTACACATGCAAAATATCGCGCGTCAGCCTTTGATGGTGAACATGGCGGCGCTTTTGCCGCGCAGTTAAAGGCGCGCGAGCATAAAAATTTGCTGCTGGTTGGGTTTAATGCATCTGCCTGTATTGCAGAAACCGTCAAGGATGCACAAAAGCTTGGCTTTCAATGCGCAATCGCCGTTGATGCCATCGGCAACGACAAAACAATCAACACGCCACAGCATGTGACTTTAAAGACGCTCAAACAAAATCATAATTGTGCGCTAACCACGTCGCTAAGTGCGCTTAGAATATAAAGCCGCTTACTTTTATAAATTCAAAGCCCCTATTGATTTTTTGCCTGATAATCGTCATAAATTAATTCAGCATTTTCTTACGCCAACACAGCCACGCATTTGCGTCCAAAAGATTTGTTTTAAGCGGCGGCGAAACGGTTAAATTTCTTAATCATCACGTAATTTGCAATCACTTGAATTAAAACGGCGATGAGCAAACCATCAATCGCGGCTGATCCGGTTATATGGGTCATACCGCCGCCTAAATTATCCGCAGGGGTACTCATCCAGCCAATTAACACACCGCCGGCCCATGCGATTTTGCTTTCTGGACGCATTTTCGGCAAGGATATATCGTTTAGTTTTTTATAGACGTTTTTATGCATAAAATAATCTGCGATATATGCCCCTGCTGCAGGTGAGAATAACACGCCCATTAAGCTGAGCCACGGCACAAAATTTGCAGCGACACCGATAATCGCGAAGGCCGTGCCGACAAAGGCACAAATTAAGCTTAGCACCCATTTCTTTGCCTTTGGGAAGACGGCCGTTAACGCCAAGCCGCCAATATAGTTATTGGTATCATTTGTTGTCCATGTCACCAGAATAATCGCAAACAAAGCCGGCCAACCAATGCCGTAATCATACATAATTCTAACGAAATCTGTTTCGCGGGTAATCAACATTACAAAGGCGGCATAGAGGACAAAGCCGCCAGACGCAAATAACGTTGCTGTAAAAATCCCCGTCACTGCATGACGATCTGTCTTGGCATAACGGCTATAATCGGGGCAAATCAACATGGCCAAAGAGACTGAGCCTAAAATCATGGTAATGGCCGCGCCAAAAGGCATAATATTTTCTGGCGTAGCGTGCATAATAGCGTTCCAATCAATTTCCGGCCATAATTTTACAATCGGCGCGGCTAGAATAATCAGTAAGAACGGCACGGTGAGCTGAGAAATAAAATTAATGCCCTTAAAGCCGATAATGGCGGAGAGGCTCATCAGCAAACCAAAGACAACCATCACAGGCACTTTTGGCAAATCAAAGGCAAACTCCTCTTTAGCAATACCTTGCAGAGCCATAGTGAAGACTTCTAGTTGAAAACCGTACCATCCCAAAACGGCCAAGGCGATACATGATGAAATGATTTTCACCCCGTGCGTTCCGAAGGTGACTTGCAACAAGGCTGATGATGGCAAGTGCAGTTTACCGCCAATATAGGCGCTGACTGATGTAATCACCGCCAAAATAAATTGCCCCAAGATAATCGCAGAAACCATTTGCGGGAATGGCAGACCATTGCCAACCGTAAAACCAAGCATCATGGCCGGCAAACACACCATGCTCACCGCCCAAACAACAAATATTTTCCATGCGCCGCAGCGTTTATCTTCTGGCACGGGCTCATGGGCATAATCTTTTGTAAAGTTATTGATTTTTGCGATAAAACTATTCATAAAATATACCTATATTAACTCTCATATGATGATTTTAACGGATAAGCGCAGCAGCAACATGACGGATCTATTCTTACACAACTCCCTAACACGGCAAAAAGAAAAATTTGAACCGATAGACCCAAGCCATGTGCGCCTTTATGCTTGCGGCCCGACGGTTTATAATTATGCGCATATCGGCAACGCCCGTATGGCGGTGGTGTTTGACCTGCTTAGCCGCGTGTTAAAGCAGCTCTACCCAAAAGTCACTTACGCATCCAACATTACCGATGTTGATGACAAGATCATGGCGGCATCGAAAGAAACTGGCGTAGAGATTAGTGAGATTACCGCTAAATATACCAAAATTTACAATGATGATATGGCGGCGCTTGGCGTAGCTAAGCCAGACATTCAGCCGCATGCTACCGACCATATTGATGATATGATCAAGCTTTGTGAAGCGATGATTAAAAATGGGCATGCTTATGCCGCGGATGGACATGTGCTATTTAACGTGCCAAGTTTTGAAAATTACGGCGGCCTATCTGGGCGCAGCCGTGATGAACAAATTGCAGGGGCGCGCGTTGACGTTGCGTCATATAAAAAAGACCCTGCCGATTTTGTCCTTTGGAAGCCATCGGCCGATGATGAACCAGGCTGGGATAGCCCATGGGGGCGCGGCCGTCCAGGTTGGCATATAGAATGTAGCGCGATGAGCGAAGTGCATCTTGGCCTGCCATTTGATATTCATGGCGGCGGCGCGGATTTGAAATTCCCGCATCATGAAAATGAAATTGCACAAAGCTGCTGCGCACATAATAAAACGAACTTAGATGCATTCGCGAAATATTGGGTGCATAATGGCTTTGTCACGGTTGAGGGGGAGAAAATGTCAAAATCCCTTGGCAATTTCTTGCTTGCCCATGACCTTCTTGAGAAATATGACGGCGAAGTTTTGCGTTTTACCTTGCTTTCTGCGCATTATCGTCAGCCGCTTGATTGGTCTGAAGACAAATTAAAACAAAGCAAGAAGACGCTTGATAGCCTCTATAGCTTGATTGAAAAAGGCCAGAATGACGCTGCAAAAGGCGAGATAGACAAAGATGTTCTTAGCGCACTTTGTGATGACCTTAACACGCCGCTTGCATTTAGCAAGTTACACGCCATGAAGGACCGCGCAGATAATGACGCGCAGCTTGCCGCTGATTTAAAGGCGAGCGGCGCATTGATTGGCATTTTACAGCAAAGCCCTGATGCATGGTTTGGGCGCGGCGGTGATGATGATAGTGCAATTGATGCGCTGCTTGTTGCCCGCACAGAAGCCAAAGCAAATAAAGACTGGGCGAAGGCTGATGAAATCCGCGCGCAATTGACTGAAATGGGCATTGAAGTTGAAGATACCCCTGAAGGACCAAGATGGCGTAAAGTTGGGGCTTGATGGACGCCCTACGGCGCGATACACTTCATACACGATGAATCAAGCGAATCTTAAATCAGAGAAAAAAACCACGCATTCCTTTTGGGATCGCCTTAGCGGGCGGGCGCAATTTAAGGATGAATCCGCGCGGCTTGAGGCCTTCCTCAACGCCTTCCCAGGCGCTTATTGCGGGTTTGGTACAGATGGGCAAAGCGTTGCTTATCACCCTGAATGCGAAGACCTGCTTGGTATATCGTCGATACAGTCCATCCATGATATTCAAAATGCATTATCAAGCGCCGATAGCGCAGCGCTGGAAAGCTATTTTGACCGCCTGCAAGAACATGGGCGCCACTTTACACTCAAATCCAAAACACGCAGCGGCGATAAAATCATCCGCATCAATGGACGCAAAGGCAGTGATATTGACGGGCGGCTTCTGTATTACATTTTATGGTTTGAAGACATTACTGATCAAGAAGCGGATTATCAAAAACTACGCGAAGAAAGCGAAGCCGCTAAACAAGATGTTAAGCGCCTAACACTCGGCTATGAAAACCAACCTTTCCCTGTATGGTTTCACAATATTCGCGGCAAGCTGATTTGGGTAAATGGCGCGTATGAACAATATACTGGCAAGACCCAAGACGAAATCCTTGAACAGCAAATTGAACTGCCGCTTAAAAACCGTGCGAGTGAGCCTGTATTAAAAGCACTTGCACAAAAAGCTTTATTAGAAGGCCAGCCGCAAGAAAGCAAAATTCACAGTATCCAAAAAGGTCAACGCCGCAAGTTACTTATCCGTAGCGCGCCGTTATTACCGGTTGACCACTGCATAAGTTACGCGGTTGATATTACCGACGAAGAACAAAACGAACAAAAACACGCGCAAATTATTGAGGCGTATAATGAACTCTTCCATCACCTAACCACGGCTATTGGTATTTATGATCAAGATGGGCGGCTTGAATATTATAACACTGCCTATGCGCAATTATGGGGCATTGAAGAACAATGGCTTAATGCCAAACCACGCCTGACTGAGATTCTTGAAAAGCTGCGCGAACAGCGCCGCCTGCCTGAACAAGCCGACTTCCGCGCCTATAAGCAGGAATGGATGGATATGTTCACGGATCTGATCGAGCCGCTTGATGATATGCTCTATTTGCCTGACGGATCGGCGCTACGCATGCTCGTCATTCCGCGTCCACATGGCGGCATCATGACAACTTTTGAAGATGTGACTTCGCGCTTAGAGCTTGAATCATCATACAACACATTAATTGCCGTACAGAAAGAAACGCTCGACAATTTGGCGGAAGGCGTTGTGGTGTTTGGCGGAGATGGGCGCCTTAAACTTTGCAACACAGCCTTCACCCAGACATGGAAAATCAACCCTGAAAACATCGAAGGCGAGCCACATATTTCACAAGTCGTGAATATGATGGAAAACCTGTTTAGTGAAAGCGCGTGGCCAGAAATACGCGATTTTATCCTCGCCCTTGCCCTTAACCGCGAAGAGATTTCTCGCGAAATTGAACGTATAGACAACGTTACATTGGATTGCGCGGCAACGCCGCTACCCGATGGCGGGGCGCTTGTGACCTTTACCGACATTACCGACCGTGCCTTAGCGGAAAAAGCACTCAAAGAAAAGAACGCCGCCCTACAAACGGCAGAGCAGCTCAAAGTCGATTTCCTTGCCAATGTGTCCTACCAATTACGTACACCGCTTAACGCGATGATTGGCTTTAACGACATGCTGAAAAACGAATATTTCGGCCCGCTAAATGACAAGCAAAAAGAATATACACTCGACATGGAAGAATCTGGCATACGCCTAAAAACCCTGATTGATGATATTCTCGACCTATCGACCATTGAAGCGGGCTATCTTGAGCTAAGCCGTGAAGATGAATCGATCAAACCGTTAATTGAAAATCTTTACACCTTAACCGAAGATTGGGCACGTAAAGAAAATGTCCGCCTGCAGATGAAATGCCCATCCAATATTGGTACGGGCTTTATTGATTCAGGACGGATCAAGCAGGTTTTATTGAACCTTATGCGCAATGCACTGGAACACACCCCCGAAGGCGGCGAAGTCATATTAGGCGCCAAGCGAGAGAAAGATTTAGTCTTGCTCTATGTTCAAGACACAGGCGGCGGCATTGGTGAAATGGAGGTAGAGCGCATTTTCAAACCATTTGAGCGCGGCCAAGCCAATGAAGATTTAACCATCAATAATAACGATACACGTGGCGCGGGTTTGGGGCTAACCTTGGTTAAGAATATTACCGAGCTCCATGGCGGGGAAGTCCGCGTTGACACATGCATTGGCGAAGGCACAACCATTACAATCGCCCTACCCCGTGCAAGCACAAATGAAAGTAGCGAGAGCAGCGCGGCATAAAAGACATAGCACCTTAGGCGTTTCTGAATATTCATCCCCATAAGCCACAAGGAATATATTATGCTCAAACATTTTCTTACATTAACTTTATGCGCCGTTTTTACTCTACCGCAGACAGCCAAAGCCGATATGGTGCATAGCGCGGCCATACGTTATGCGGAATATCTGCAAGCACGTATATCCGCATCAGATTTAGATGCCTTTACCCCATATATAAGCGCCGAAATGCTGGCTGCGCGCGCAGAGTATGTTGATAGCTTTGCCGCAAAAAAAGGCATAAGCACGGCGGATGTCGAACAACGCCTTATTGAACGCACGAAATATGCAGAAAACTGCATTGGGGCGCGCGATTTTAAAGGCGGCGAAGCTGCAGGCAGCGATAAAGTCATTTTAAAATATAGCTTTAAGGACAAATGCGCAGGCGCAAACGCCATAGCCGCAAATATCGAAGAAGTTACCATGATCCACGAAAACGGTATGTGGAAAGTTGGCCACGTCACTGCGTATCCGGAAAAGCCTGTAAAAATGAAAAAAGTTATGCCGCTTGAATAGGGGCCATCTTTAACACATAACCATCCGCCTGTGTGATTAAGACCTCAGGCTCAGCAGGGTCTTGTTCCAGTTTTTGACGCAGGCGGTATATATGGGTTTCTATCGTGTGGGTTTCAACATCTTTATGATAGCCCCATACATTATCAAGCAATTCTTGTCGCGCCACAGGCGCACCCTTTGCCGCGTATAAGTAGCGTAAAATATGGACTTCTGTATCGGTCAATTCTGTTTCCGCCTGTCCGTCAGCCGCGCGCAACATATTTTCTGGCAAGCATATTTGCCAGCCCATAATATCTAAACGGCGCGGTAATTGCCCTGTGGCGCGCCCCTCCAATAAGGCCGTAATGCGGTCAATGATGCGCCCCATACGCAGCGGCGTTAAAAACTTATAATCAAAGGAAAGCGCTTCACTCGGCTGCGCGCCGATATAAAGGACATAAGCCAACGGGTTTTCACGCAACGATTTTTGCGGCAGATCTTCATCAAAAGGGGCGATAAAGATATTAATATCGCCAAAACCATCATTAAGTGAAAAATCTAAATCACTATGCACTGTGGATATAGCATCCTTGATGAACGCATAATGCGCGGCATTATTTGTATGTATTGCAATTTGTTTCTGCATCACGTCCTTAACACGGCGAAAATTACCTAATAGGCGGCAAAATTAACGTTTGCCTGACTTTTATTATTATCATGCCCCCCATTAGTTTTACAGCTAATTTGTTGTTTTTAGTTGATTTTGCGATGTACATCATAAATTGGCACAATTCTTGTATTTATAACCGCTGGGTACACATAAAATAGGCATATACTGGCATTTACCAATGATGGACATACAGAAGACACCATTAATAAACACGCAAAACCGTACAGCACAAGCGCCGAAGAGCGATGATGCGCAGGCGCTGTTTATGCGTGAGAAAAACGACCGTATGGCAGGGTCAGCCCCAGAATGGCGCAGCGCAGATTCCGCGCGCGAGAAAACAGTATTCCGCTTAAGTGAAGCTGCGCAAAGTGATGCGAGCGCCCAGGCTGCCCCATCCCCTTATGTGCAGTCATTTAAGGGCTATATGGTGCAATCCGTCCCCAAAGACGAAGCCTATGGCGTGGGCGATATGATTGACATGGTCAATCCACTACAACATTTACCACTTATTGGCTCAGCCTATCGCAGCCTCACAGGGGATGACATCAACCCTGCTGGACGTATAATTGGCGGCGCAATATTTGGCGGCGGCTTGGGTGCAAGCGCCAGCATAGCTAATGTCATTACACAAGAAGAAACAGGCAAAGATATGTCAGGTCTTGTCGTCAGCAAAATTATCGGAAGCCGTGCAAGTGATGCCTATGAAAGCGCCAAAATGGCAGATCAAATCGTTAAGCGCTATGAAGACAGTAAACCTAGATATAATGAATAATTATTTACGCCGCTTAAGCAGCACATAAAAGGCGCCACTTCCACCGTGAAAACGTTGCGCCGAGCGTATTTTTAAGACATGTGCTTTTAGTGTTGGCTGCTCCAACCATTCTGGCAACATACGTTTAAGCACCCCTTCTTCGCCGCGCGCCGCATTTTTGCCCTTACCTGTAATAATCATAACGCAGCGATGCCCCATCGCAGCCTGAGTGGTGACGAACCGAACAACCGCATCATATGCATTTTGCTGCGTAAGTCCATGCAGGTCTAATGTGGCTTCAATCGGCATTTGCCCTTTACGGAAACGTTCATAGCTGCGCCCATCTATATCCGCATGGTTATGCAGGTTATGATGTATTTTCTGGGCAGGAGAGTTCTGGTGCTGTTCATTTCTGGTTTGTGGCGGCGCTGAAATAACGCGCCCGCTGATATGAGGTGGCTGCACATCATCTTGCGATAGTTCATCCTCACCTGAAGTCGATATATCATCGCGCTTAATCGGCGCGACGTCTTGCGTCATAAAAGCCCATAAAGCTTTATCCTCATCAGATAATTTCGCTGGCCTTTTGCGCGATTTATTCTTATCCTTTTTATCCATGGCTTATTAATATGTTATTAAACGCTAATCTGTAAAGTGTCTATATGTTTAAAACAATAAATCTAACACTGAGAACACTGCGCACATTGCATGTGCTTATTGCTTGCTCTTACCTTCTATTTGGCATGTCCTTAAGCGCATACGCCGAAGACGAAAGCCTTGCTCTTACCCCCGCAACAAGCGCCGAAGAAATTGCGCTTATATATTATAATTTAAAACAAAAAGATCCAAACTTTATAGATCTCGCCGCGCCTAATGTGCCTGCGGGCAGCGACATGGCGACAGTGCAAAATGAAATCAACCGCCTACAAGACCTTTTTGCAAAAAGTAACCCCGACAGCAAATACATCGTCATCCAAGATGTTATTCCCTTCACCGCACAAACAGCCAATCAACATACCGTATTTATGCTGGAAGATTTTAACAGTGAATTTTTTATTCCGTTTTCATTCCAAAAACTGAACTTAATGATCAAGCCGCAAGAAATAGATATATATGGCGGTATCCCCATGAGTGAAGACATGTTAGCGACATTTTTTGATGGCTATGACGGCAAAGCCTTTATCAGCTATACGCTACATATCCGCGCTAAATACGCATCTGATGATAAAATCCTACTAGAAGACGGTAAAGAATATGCATTATTAATTGGTGACATTGCTTATCTTGCAC
The DNA here is from genome assembly GCA_002690045.1 of Alphaproteobacteria bacterium. Classification (GTDB taxonomy): domain Bacteria; phylum Pseudomonadota; class Alphaproteobacteria; order Micavibrionales; family Micavibrionaceae; genus UBA2705. The sequence goes on from NZDE01000012.1 coordinate 268,268, forward strand.
TTCTTAACCGTAATGGCAAACCGTTTTGGGTATATGAAGCCCCATGGTATGGCGACACCATGCAAAGTGAATTGCAAGGGCTTTACCACAAAGAAAAACTACTAACTTCGCCCGAACTTAACAAAGTTCAAGACGAAATTAACCAGCAATATCAGCAACCATAAGCCTAGAGAATAAACTTACTCAAATCGGTGTTACCGGCAAGTTCAGACACGTTCTCGCGTACAAATTCGGCATCAATCTTGATGGTTTCGCCGCCGCGTTCTGATGCATTAAAGCTTATATCCTCAAGCAGCTTCTCCATAACGGTCAGCAAGCGGCGTGCGCCGATATTTTCGATGGTTTCATTTAATTCAAATGAAATGCGAGCAATCTCAGCGATGGCTTCATCATCAAATTCAAGCGTAACCTCTTCCGTGCCGATCAATGCCTTATATTGCTTAATCAAGCAGGCATCCGTTTCGATCAAAATACGTTTAAAGTCATCTTCAGTTAACGCCTTTAATTCAACGCGGATCGGCAAACGCCCCTGCAGTTCAGCCAGCAAATCTGACGGTTTCGCGTAATGGAATGCACCTGATGCAATAAACAAAATATGATCGGTGCGGATTGTACCATGTTTGGTTGCCACAGACGTGCCCTCAATAAGCGGTAATAAATCGCGCTGTACGCCTTCACGGCTAACGTCACCGCCGCGTGCATCTTGGCGGTGGGCGATTTTATCAACCTCGTCAATAAAGACGATGCCATTTTGCTGCACAAGCTCAAGCGCGGTTGCCGCCACGGTATCTTCATCCAATAATTTATCGGATTCTTCGGTCAACAATACCGTGTAACTTTCATCGACACGCATTTTCTTCTTTTTCGTTTGCTGCCCAAACGCTTTGCCGAAAATGTCGTTCATGTTAATCATGCTCATTGATGCGCCTGGCATACCCGGCACTTCAAAAGATGGCAGCGCGTTGTTCGGTGCATCAACAATTTCAATTTCAATTTCGCGGTCGTTAAGGTGCCCATCACGCAGGCGCGCGCGGAAACTTTCACGCGTTGCTTCACTCGCCGATGTCCCAACCAAAGCATCAAGAACGCGGTTTTCAGCATTCTCTTCAGCTTTAATTTTTACCGTTTCACGCATTTTATCGCGCGTCATGTGAATGGCGACTTCGACCAAGTCACGAATAATCGATTCTACATCTTTACCGACATAGCCGACTTCAGTGAACTTTGTTGCCTCAACCTTAATGAATGGCGCATAGGCAAGCTTTGCCAGACGGCGGGCGATTTCGGTTTTACCAACCCCTGTCGGCCCGATCATCAGAATGTTTTTCGGATAAACTTCCTCTTGCATATCTGGTTCAAGCTGCTGACGACGCCAGCGGTTACGTAGCGCAATCGCCACGGCGCGCTTGGCATCATCTTGGCCGATGATGAAGCGGTTTAATTCTTCAACCGTTTCACGCGGCGCATAAGACGGTATATCCATTAAGTCATTGGTCATACTCATTATTAGTACCCTTACAGTTTTTCAAGGACGATATTTTTATTGGTGTAAACGCATATGTCGCCGGCAATTTCCATGGCGCGGCGCGCAATGTCTTCGGCCTTCATGTCATCACGGTCAACAAGCGCACGCGCGGCAGCCAAAGCGTAATTACCGCCAGAGCCAATCGCTATAATGCCATCTTCTGGTTCAACAACATCACCATTACCGGTAAGGATAAGCGAAGTTTCTTTATCACAGACCGCCATCATCGCTTCTAAGCGGCGTAAATATTTATCCGTACGCCAATCCTTCGCCAATTCTACACAGGCGCGGGTTAGTTGCCCTGGATGCGCTTCTAATTTTGCTTCCAAACGTTCAAACAAGGTAAAGGCATCTGCCGTTGCGCCAGCGAATCCGGCGACAATATCTTCATTCCGGCCAAGGCGGCGGACTTTGCGGGCATTAGACTTTAAAACAGTCTGACCAAAGGACACCTGCCCATCACCTGCAACAACAACGTCATCCCCCTTACGGACGGAAATAATCGTTGTGGCGTGCCATTTTGATGAATCAAACGGGGAATGTTCACTCATTAGAAAACCTTTTTGTTACGTTTACAGTGACAGAATGTAGGTCAGGTTAAACAAAAGACAAGCTCTTCGCAAGACGAACTTGCGGCAGGGCTTTGACCTTTTGGTAAACATCATCAGAAAGCATGCCATCAATGGCGATCAATGCAACAGCCTGCCCGCCGCCATTTTTACGGCCGAGGCGGAAATCCGCAATGTTAATATCTGCATCCGCCAAGATTGTGCCGATACCGCCAATCAGACCCGGTGAATCTTCATTACGAATAAACAGCATATGGTCAGTTATTGGCGCTTCAATCGGTACGCCTTCAATATCAACGATGCGCGGTTCTTTGCCCGCAAATAATGTACCTGTGACGCTGCGCGTGTTTTGTTCAGTATGGATGGTCAGCTCAATGGCTGTCAAAAATTCTTCACATTCATCGGTGGCGCTTTCGATGACGGACACTTTCATGTCTTTTAGCATGTTACGCACATTGACCACATTAATTTCGCTACGGAACGTTTTTAATATTGCCGCAAAAAGTGTGTCGCTTATTGGGCGTGTGTTTAAATTGGTCACGTGACCTTGATATTCGACCTCGACTTTCGTGATTGCATTTTCAGAAATTTGCCCTGCAAAAGCGCCAAGCTGCGCCGCCAAAGTCAAATATGGCGTTAGTTTCGGCGCATCTTCGGCGCTGATTGGCGCCATGTTGAGCGCATTCGTGACCGCGCCATTAACCAAGAAGTCGCCCATTTGTTCGGCAACCTGCACGGCAACATTAACTTGCGCTTCGGTGGTTGATGCGCCTAAATGCGGCGTACAAATAACGTTTTCCAAACCAAACAGAACATTGTCTTCCGCTGGTTCTTTTTCAAAAACATCTAACGCCGCGCCCGCAACCTTACCGCTTTCAAGGGCGGCTTTAAGGTCATCTTCCACTATAATGCCGCCGCGTGCGCAGTTAATAATGCGTATGCCGTCTTTCATTTTAGCAAGCGCCTCTGCATTAATCATATGCAGCGTATGTTCATTTTTCGGTACGTGAATGGTGATGAAGTCTGCGCGCGCATAAAGCTCATCAAGTTCGACCTTTTCAACGCCAAGCTCTTTCGCGCGTTCAGGCGTAAGGAACGGATCAAATGCAATAACGCGCATTTTCAAACCAAGGCCGCGCGCCGCCGCAATCGCGCCGATATTACCGCAGCCAATAACGCCAAGCGTCTTGCCCGTCAGTTCAACGCCCATAAATTTTGATTTCTCCCATTTACCCGCATGTGTGCTGGCATTGGCCTGCGGAATTTCACGGGCAAGGGAAAACATCATGGCAATGGCATGTTCCGCCGTTGTTATCGAATTACCAAAGGGCGTATTCATCACAACCACGCCTTTTTTCGTCGCGGCTGCCACGTCAATATTATCAACGCCAATTCCCGCGCGGCCGATAACTTTCAGCTTCTTCGCCGCGTCTAAAATTTCAGGTGTCACCTTGGTTGATGAACGCACGGCAAGGCCGTCATATTCGGGTATGATTTTAAGCAGCTCTTCAGGCGAAAGACCGGTAATAACATCGACCTCAACACCTTTTTCTTTGAAAATTTCTGCTGCAAGCGGATTCATTTTATCGCTAATTAAGACCTTCGCCATGGGACACCTTCCATTCCTATAAACTTAACACCTAACTCTTACTATTGATGATTGCCCAATTGCTTTCAATGGAATTATCAAACACTGCGCGGTTTGTTCAGAAAAGATTTCGCAGATGCACAACGCAGAAGAAAATAATCATAAAACAACAGGATAGGAATATTTCTTTTGCATCAAATACTTGACGAATACGCCCTAAATAAGGCATCCTATATATATAAGTTTATTTTTGAACCACCACCAAATGACACGCAAACAGGATTTAAACATCCATAATGTGAAGGCTTGAACAAAACATGACAAAATCAGAACTCATTCAAAAACTCGCTGATAAAAACCCACAACTCTACCTTCGTGACATTGAGAAAATCGTTGAAACATTTTTTGACGAAGTGACTGATGCCTTATGCCGTGGTGATCGCGTCGAGTTGCGTGGCTTTGGGGCATTTTCGGTTAAAGAACGTGAAGCACGCGTTGGCCGCAACCCGCGTACGGGCGAAGCGGTCGAAGTTGAGCCAAAGAAAATGCCATTTTTCAAAACTGGTAAAGCCCTTAAAGATCGCCTTAACGGTGATGATTAATTAAAATACGGATATTCCGCCATGTCGGCATTTATACGCTGGGCACTCACCTTGCCCTTTATCATTCTGGTTGTTGGCTTTTCTGCATTTCATACAGATGACGTCACAATAAACCTACAGCCTATTGCGAATAACATTGAGCTACCGTTATTTGTGCCCGTGATTGGCTTTTTATTCTTCGGCTTCATATGGGGCGTCGTTATTAGCTGGCTTAACGCTGCGCCGCTGCGTCACAAAAACCGTGGCCTTAATAAAGAGATCAAAACGCTTAACAAAAAAATTGACGATCTGAAAAACAAAAACCGTAAGTTAAGCAGCGATACAGAAAACACGCAGAAACTGGGCGATAACATTGAATTCCTCCCCAGTATTCAGGATAAGCGCAAAAATAAAGACGGCCTGTTTTAATTAAACGGACGGCGCGGGCAATAACAACGGCGTAGGCTGCACAGCCTTTTCTTGCGGCGGCTCTAATAGCGGCGTTAAATCTTTCATAATTTCTTTAAATGCCTGTGTCGGAAGAGAGCTTGTAAATTCTTCGTTTTCCGCATCTTCACCCGCGGCATAGGCGACCATTGTTCCAAAATAGCGCTCCCCAAAATTAAACACAAAGGTTGCGGTGCGGTTACGCACTTCGGATGTTTCAACATTACCGTAACGGTCTAAATAGGCGATGCGGTTATCACCCGTGCCCGTTTTACCGCCGAGCGCCCAAGTGTCACCATTTGATAGTTTCACAGCATTTTTTGCGCGGCGCGCTGTACCATTCTGTACAATATTCTCAAGATTATCTTTAACAATCGCAGCGATACGCGCATCTAGCACTTGCTCTGCCGCAGGAGGGCGATAGACAAAGTTGCGTTCATATGGCGTATCTTGCCCCAAATGAACTTCAGTAAAGTCCGTATAGGGCAGGCGTTTACCATCATTTAGAACAATCCCCATCAAGGTTGAAAGTGCGGCGGGCGGATCCCCCGACACACCGATTGACGTTGCGAAAGATGGAATAAGCCGCGGGAAAGGAAAGCCCTTCGCGGCCCAATTTTTATGAATGACGTCAAAAGCATCCTGTTCTAACATGGTGTAAACATAAAGGTTCTTACGGTCCTCGTTATCCGATTTTTCGAGCCATTTATATATATCTGGCGCCATATTCACCACGCCGCGACGCAATGTTTTATAGTCCGCCTTCGGGTTTTCAATAAATTCTGATGCGAGCCATAATTCAATCGGGTGAATATCGGTGATATATGCGCGATCATTCAAATCATATTGATCCGCGGCGTAACGACGGTGCAGCGATTCAAACGCGCCTTCCGTCAATAAATACTGATGGTCTGTGCCCGATTTATCGTTTAAAAGCGCTGTAAAGCCCTTCAAATCACGCGACGGATTAATATAACGGTCTAGCGCCGCAATATGCGCCGGCGGCATATCTTCGCGCAGCTTGCTAAAAATTAAGGCTTTCACCTCATCAGGCGTTTTACCGTTATATTGATTATAAATACGGTTAAAATGCTGAACCGCATCATGCAAGACATAACGGTCGAGATACTTTGCGCGTTTCGGGTCTTCCGCATCATCATAGACCGCAGGGTCAATATGCATTTTATTATAAATCGTATAATGGACGATATCTTCCATCATACGAATAAATGGCAAATTGATGGAATCTTCAAACGCTTCACGCACGCTAACTTCACGGCCATTATCACGCGGCATATAATTGTGGAAACGGTGCACACCGCCGCCCGTATAAAAACGCTCATAATTTTTTGCCGAATAAACACGGTTCATGGCGGCATCTAACACCCCCGCCTCGCTATCATCCCGCGCCTCCTCATGCGCTGCTATATAGTCGAGGACAAATGTCGTAATACCGTCTTCTTCAGCTTGGCGCTCAGTCAATTTTGGGTAATCTTCAGGGGCAAGGCTTTCGATATGGCGATAACATTCCAAAACAGATTCTAAATAGGTGACCAAGGTTCTAAACTTCGCCGTTGAACCAAGTTCCAACATCGAATCTTCATTCAGGTTAAATTCACCGCCAAAATTATCCGTCTGAATTCGCAAATAATTTGCATCGCCGACACGCTCATAAAGGGTGAAGCTATATTGAATATTCCCTGCTGTATCAAGCTTAGCCATTTTATCGCCAATAACTGCCTGCCCTTTTTCACTATAGGGGTTGCCTAAGTCTTTCAAAGCCTTATTGACCAATTGCGTGGCACGGTAGTCAATTGTTGTGTTGGCAGAAATATCCATACGGTCAAAATCATGCATACTTTGAAGGCCAAGCGTTTGCATCAAATTCACCCGCACCAGACTCACCGCTTTTTCAGGGGCTTCAGGCAGTAATGTCGGATTTATTTTCTGCGCCCAGTCTAAACGCTGCGCCAAAGCGCGGCTCTTTAACTGTTCAGATATCAAGCCCTCTTTGACAAAAAGCGGCAAGTAGATATCAATACGTTTATCAAGCGCATCCCTATCCTGACGCAGGAAACCTGTTGGGCGCTGCACAGCCATAATCAAGGCGAGTGTCTGGCGGTAATATTGCGCCTTTTGCGCCCATTCTTCTTCACTTAAGGCACTTTCGTCGCGGGACATGATGTGGTTAAAGTTCGCGACATCCGTATTAAACCATACGGCCAGCCCGTCTTGTATACCAATAACTTCACCAAAACCTGCATAGCCTGAAAGCGGCACAGCATTGATATAATTCGTCACTGCATCGCGGCGGGTTTGCAGCGTATTATCTGGCGCTTTGGAATATGCGCGCGCAGATGCGGTAAAGACCTGCGTTGCTTTATCAAGCATGCCATTTGTGTGCCCTCCATCTGAATGGCGCAGCTTCTCAAGCTGTTCGGCGAGTGTTGAGCCACCTGATCCATCGCCGCCAATCCCAAGTTTCTCATAAACCTGCTGCATTACCGCGTAAAATTTACGATCCCACTCAATCGCGTAGTTACGGCTTGGGAGAATATCTTGATCAAGCTGTTCGCGGTTTTCGACATAGAGTAAACTTTTGACAACCAGTTCAGGGATGCTGTCAAAGTCCGCATACACGCCGCGCGGATAATGTGCGCTATGTATTGGCGCATCATGGCTATCCGCAATAGATAACCCTGCCTGATTCTTTTCATCGTAAATGGGAAAAAGCGGCACTGGCGGCAGGAAGCTTGGTCCTTGCCATGTCGCGGTTTGCCCCGTGGCTTTGCTCACCAAAGCAAAGTTTTTAGCCACCAGCGTTTGCTCAAGCATCGGGAAGGCTGTATAGCCGAGACGATTATCATACGGCCCATTTGGCGCGGCAATATCTGGCTGCGTTATATCGGCACTTACAACATGTGTGGACTGACTGGCAAGCGTACCAAAAAAATCAGCCTGCATGGATGATGTTTCATGTTCATGGTGCGCAATGGCTGCGGCAATAGCTCCAAATACAACCAAGGGCGCCGCAGCAAGCGCGAATTTTTTGCGCAAGGACCATGCCTTTTTAATAGGCTCGGCTGGCTTATGCGCTTGGCGCCTCGGCATTTGGGGTGGTTTTCTTAGCTTTTTCGCCATAACATCCCTGCTTATGTTTCAACGACATATGCGTTAACATTATTATGTTTACTGTGTGATGGTTTATACAAAACACGCATTAGATACACAAGCTTTTTCATAAAAATTCTGAAACATTTTCAGAACTTAGATATTTCCTTGACAAAACATAGGAAAATATTAAAAAATCTGACTTTGCTGAATTAAGGATCACATGAAAAAAATAAACCAACAGGATCACGCCGCTTTTACAGGATATTTATCGCCTGTGTTAACGCTATGGCTACCGTTGTTTTTTGTGATCATGCAATTCGTCATCGAAGTAATTTTGCCGCATGATATAGCCGCGCGCTCTTATGATGAAAACGGCTTTCTAGAAATCACACATACGTTAATCATATTCATCGCCCTTATATTTGCGGGGCTAAGCATTGCCCCAACCTTTAAAATTGGTACAGCTTTTTTAAAGTTCTGGATAGCATGTGCCTTTCTGGGGTGTTTATACATCACAGGCGAAGAGATTAGTTGGGGGCAGCATATTTTCGGCTGGAGCGCAGGAGAGAATTGGGCACAAATCAACGATCAGCAGGAAACCAATTTACACAACACGTCATCATGGTTAGACCAAAAGCCGCGTTTATTGGTCGAGATTGGCATTGTTGTTGGCGGATTAATTATTCCTGCGCTCATCAAATGGGCACCAGATAAGCTCCCTAAGCAGTTCTGGTTTATTTACCCCAATAAAAACTATGCCTTAACCGCGGCCATATTCTTAACCATAAAACTCACCGACCGCATTGGCAGTGAGTTTGGCGGTTCACCTTTTATCCGCGGATCAGAAGTATTAGAGCATTTTATGTTCTATTTTATTCTACTTTACGTTATCGACTTCCGTAAACGCGTTTTACGCGCGACCATTTAAATTTCCATTTTACGAAACACCTTGACAGGGCACCCAAATATATTTATGGAATTAAGTATAGATTTAGGGAGCAGAAAATGGCTAAAGACGTATACGAACAAGTAATTCCATCCAAAAATAAAGGCTCTTCCGCTTTACGCGCTGCGGCAGAAAGTGCCATTAGCGATGATGGCGTGGAACAGAAGTCTCAATCCCAGCGTGAGCAATACCTTGCCGATCGTCAAGCGACGAAGGAGAATTTTGTCGCTAATGTTCAAGCCGTGATTAACAGCCTTAAAGATATGCAAGGCGCGAATGGCAATAAATTTTATATCCGCAAGGAAGTGCAAAATTTTAAAGAGAAAGACGCTTTAAAAGATGACGGCACGTATAATACGCCCGAAATTCAACTTGCCATCGCTTGCAATACAAGCATGCCTTATGATTTTAAATATAATGAATGGCGCAGCCCTGATGATGTACTCTACAAGCATGCAACTTATACATCATCAAGCAGTAAAACAACGCATGACATTAATATGGATATGAATGGTTTTTTCTTAACCCAAGCCACAGGGACAATATCAAAGCGCATCAAACCAGAAACATCTTATACGACCAAGGCCGCCATAGGCATTTTCATTCGCGGTAACGAAACACAGATTGTGCGCATGGATCAAAAGTCCAATAAACGATGGGGTTCAGATGCGTGGGATTTTAGTTTACGCCGCTGGGACGCAACGACGGGCTCAGTTGAAAGTGATAGCTTACAAAACGTCTTCAACGCATTCTCATCATGGGTGATGGATAATGCAGAGCTTTCCCGTGAAGATTTACTGACACTGGCTGACGCAATCGAAAAGCCACATAAACCATCGCTCTGGCAGCAAATCAAAAATAAATGGACTTTAGGTTAAAGCTTTTATTGCACAGCCTTTTTATCCGTACTATCTGGGTAAAACGTGCCGCGGACGCGTGTATCACCACCTGATGTTTCACCGCCGAAAATACGGCTAATATTGGTCAGCAAGTCAAGCTCGGCGCGCGTGCCTTTCAGGATATTCGGGCCGCGGGTGATGACGACATCACCCAGTATTTCCGCTTTATTTTCATCTTTGCGGTAAATACCTTTATTGCCGGTGATTTTTTCTTCCGCTGTGGTAATCACCACATTGCCTTCAGCTTCGGCGCGGGAAAGCTCACGCGTGTCTTGCCCGTCTTTAAACCATGCGGTCATGTTCTGGCTTTCAAGCGTTTCTGCAGGGCGGACGATTTTAGCATTGCCAATGGCGACCAATTTACTTTGCTGTGTGAAATATTCAAAGCGTTCATTAGCGGTGAGTACCTGCCCATCAGACGTCATTTTTAGCGCTTTGCCGGTCATCACGGCTTTGGCATCATCCAAATTATAAACCGCCTTATCACCAAAGGCGCGTCCGTTCGGGGCATCAATTTCAACCTGATCTTTGGCAATAATCTTCCAAATTTCCATGCCGCCCTTTTCAGGTTCGCGGTAATAGGCTTCTAAAACTTGCGCTTTAATGGTGGTGTTGCCCTGCGCCGCGACGGCTTTACCGCGGGCAATATACATGTTGTCATTACGGTGCCATTCCAAAGTGCCATCGGCGCTAATTTCCAAAGGCTCTTTATTGTTTTTATTTTGCGCTGCCGTATTTGGTATATAGGCAAAACCCAAAGCGCCAAACGCCGCAGCAAGCAATAAAGTTTTTATATATTTTGAATTTCTCTTCATCGGAATCATCCCTGTTTATTCCAATATGTTGTCCATGTTATATAGCGTCAAAACCGCCGGTCCGTTAAAAATAAGGATATTATCTGCGCCATTAGCAGTCATGCCTTTGGCTTGCAAAGTGCCGATTGGCCCCTGCCCTGCCACATCAACATTACTCACGGCAATATTCTGATTTAGGTCTATATCAAGTTGTTCCATCAACAAACTATATCCTGCGTCATGATAAAGCTTCACTTTACCTTCTAATTCAAGGGTCTGCGCCAATTGGTTATAAACGCCAGAAACGCTTTCTAAAGCGATCCAAGCACCATCGCTCATCGTGGAATCGGCGACCGGTTTTTCCAAATAAATGACATCTGAATTATCCATAGTTTGGAAAGCGCGTACCGCCGTAATGGTGTATGGGCGCCCTTCTTTATCATAAGTGTCAAAGCGTGGGTCTAATAATTCATTTTTTCCAATGGATGCTTGTTTGACGATTTCTTCTTTAGGCGGCGGCGCTTTAATCAGGTCTTTATTATCCCCTGAGAATACAAATAAGACGCTAACTAGCCCCAATGCAGCAAGGGGCAGAACCACGCGCATGGAACGGACGAATTTTGTATAGAATTTATTACGGCGCTGCCCCACCCGCACCGCACCGCGGCGGCGCTGATAATGATGCGCAAAAGCGGCAGGCGTTTCAGTCTCCTCATCCGTTTGTTTGCGCTCTTCCTGCGGCTTATTTAGTGCGGCGAATAAATCGTCCTGATCGTCTTCTTGCATGGTCATATAAAACTTAAGCTAGCCCCGCCTGCAAACATTCCTGAAGACGAATTAAGCCAATCAGATTATCACTATCATCCATAACAACAAGTGATGTAATCACGCTATTTTGTTTATTCAGCATAATATCCATCGCTTCAGCCGCAAGCGCCGATGCGCGGATGGATTTAGGCATGGCCGATATTAAGCTGCCTAATTCACGGGTTAGCAGATCAGGGGCCATATGGCGCTTTAAATCACCATCTGTAAGGATGCCGAGCAATTTACCGTTTCCATCTATACATAGGACAGAGCCCAAGTTTTTCTCCGTCATCGTGATAATAGCTTGATCCATTTTCACATCTGGTGGAAGGATTGGTAAATCATCGCCCTTAAACATTAAATCTTCAACGCGCAGCAATTGTTTGCCCAGTTTACCACCTGGGTGGAAGACCTTAAATTGCTCTTTCGTCAGCCCACTACGCTTTAACAAAGCTACAGCAAGCGCATCGCCTAACGCGATCATCATTGTGGTCGATGTTGTTGGCGCCATGTTGTTTGGGCAGGCTTCTTGGACTTTAGGATAAACCAGTTTGACATCTGCGTGCTGCGCCAATGTACTATCCGCATTAGATGTCATCGCGATAAGCGTAATACCAAAACGGCGCGTATAGTGAATAAGGTCGGACAATTCAGGGTTTTCACCTGAATTTGAAAGCATCAACACAACGTCATTTTCTGTCACCATGCCCAAGTCGCCATGCGATGCTTCCCCAGGGTGAACATAGTAAGATGGTGTACCAGTCGAAGCCATGGTTGCGGCCATTTTACGACCGACATGGCCGCTTTTGCCAATACCGCCAATAATTAAACGCCCTGTGCGGCGGCTGCGCATATCGTCAATCGCATCCACCGCAGCAATGAATTGATCATCAAGCGCGGCCGCCATGGCTTCTAATCCAGCGATTTCTTCACGCAGAACTTGAAGGCCATTTTGGTAATCAATATTGTCTTGAATATTCTCTGTCATTTTTTCAACCGCTTGCATGGGCAACATCCTTTTTCTTGCATTATTTATACGCAATTAAACCTCGTAAGGCAAACCCTATGCGTTATAGATATACAGTGCAAGTTCCGTATCCCCATAAGCCTTCTCACGTAAAGACTCAGTTTGTGGCCATGCCGATATATTTGGCAAACCGCCTTTTTCTGTTTCGACCACCAGTAAAGCACCATCGGCAAGCCATACACCGTCAATTAAGTTAGCAATACATGGCGCTACTAAATCTTTATGATAAGGCGGGTCAAGGAAAACAACATTTAGTGGCACTTCTGCGCCACCGCGCGGCGGTATTTTCAGCGCACTACCAAGCACTGCACTATAGCTTGATGAGGGAATGGATAATGCATTTAGATTATCTTTGGTAAGCGCCAAAGAGCGGCGATCTTGATCAAAGAAACGCGCGAAACTTGCGCCGCGTGAGAGCGCCTCTATCCCGAGCGCCCCTGTCCCGCAAAACATATCCGCCACGTGGCAACCTTCTAAATCCATACGCGATTCTAGCATATTAAAAACCGCCAAGCGTAAACGGTCAGATGTCGGGCGGATATCTTTTCCGCTTGGAGCATTTAACTTACGTCCGCCATATGTGCCGCCTGTTATACGCATGAATTAGATTTTTCCTGCAAATTCTTTGGGCAGCATTTCGCGTAATGAACGCCCTTTAATTTCACGAACTTCGCCGCGCTCTAACTGTCCTAATTGAAACGGGCCATAAGCTACGCGGATAAGGCGGTTCACCTTCAGATCAATGGCTTCCATGGCGTTACGAACCTCACGGTTTTTACCTTCAGTCAACTTGACTATCAGCCATGTGTTTGCGCCGCTTGCACGGTCAAGCTCAGCATGAATCGCACCGTATTTTATGCCGTTCACCTTAATGCCGCGAGCGAGCTTTTGCAGCTTGTCATCCGTCACCTGCCCATGAACACGAGCACGGTATTGACGCACCCAACCTTTTGATGGCAATTCAAGCGCACGGGATAATTCACCGCTTGTCGTCAGCAATAGTAAACCTTCCGTGTTCATATCCAAACGACCAACGGTAACGACGCGCGGCATGTCTGTTGGCAGTTTATCAAACACAGTCGGGCGGTTCTTTTCATCACGGTTGGTCGTCACTAAACCTGCGGGCTTGTGATAGACAAACATCCGAATTTTATTTTCGCCTTTAATCTTTTTGCCATCAACTTCAACAATGTCTTTGGCTTGTACCTTATAGCCAAGTTCGGTTAAGACCTGCCCGTTGACTTTGACGCGGCCTTCACCGATCAACCGCTCTGCGTCACGGCGTGAACATATACCCGCCGCGGCGATGTATTTGTTGATGCGTTCTTCTTTGCTTTTTTCTGCCATTTTCGTTACAACCTATTTTATGGACGAAAAAGATGTAACATATATGCGTGCCGCATTGGAAGAGGCAAATAAAGCCCGCGAAAAAGATGAGGTGCCCATCGGCGCGGTTTTGGTGGAGCGCGAAAGCGGAGAAATTGTTGCCCGCGCCCATAATTTAACGCGCCATTTATGCGACCCAACGGCACATGCCGAAATTGCGCTTATACGTAAACACGCAAAAACAGTTGGGGCACAGCGCATTCCCGGCCATGATTTATATGTCACATTAGAACCCTGCCCAATGTGCGCAGCCGCCATATCATACGCACGGATTGACCGTGTTATATTTGGCGCGCTTGACCAAAAAAGTGGTGGTCTATCATACGTGGATGGACCCAACTTATATAGCAAAGCGGCCATACATCACAAACCTGAAGTCACATCCGGGATTCTTGCCGATGAGTGCGGGGCAATTGTTACAAATTTTTTTAGATCAAAGCGTTGAACAAAAGTTAGGAATTTAATAAGTATTATAATGTTAGTATATCCCATACTAACGTGTAATCTCTTATTCGGATATATTAATGCTCAACGCACGCGTCCTTCTTTATCGCTATATTTTAGCGCTTAGCTTAATTGCGCTTTTTGTGACGACGGCTTATAGCGTTTCTAAATTTGCGCGCATGAAAGGTGCAGAAAATGCTAAAATCATAAATATTTCAGGCCGCCAGCGTATGCTTTCACAACGTATTACTTATTATGCATATCTTTACAGCCTAGCTGCTGATGCCAATAATGTAAAAAAAGGTGTTTATGCAGAGCGCCTTACAGAATCTCTTGGGTTGTTTGAGAAATCACATTTTGCATTAATTAATGGTGATGACGCGCTCGGACTTTCACGTCTTGCTGGTATAATCGCCCGCGATGTATATTTTACAGCGCCACACAACGTCAACCAAAATACTTTAAACTTCATCCGCGCCGCGTATCAAGTTATAGAAGGTACAGCATCAGAATATCGTAGCGAGCAACTTGATATAATGATGGCGCTTGCTGATAGAGACCTTCTTATTGGGCTAGACACGGTCGTACAAACTATAGAAAACTTTGATGGTCGCCAACGTAGTCAGCTTGAAAAAACAGAAACAGTCTTTTATGCGCTTGCTATACTCCTATTGTTATTAGAGGCGCGTTTTATCTTCTGGCCTAGCTACCGTTCCATCCACGATGCCTTGAAAGAGAAACGTATTTTAGAAAAAACACAGCGTGCCTTAGAAGCGGCCAATTATGAGTTAGAAGAATTTGCATATCGAACCTCACATGACCTAAAAAGCCCCCTAATATCAGCGACAAGCTTACTGGATCTAGTTGATCAGTACATTCAAAACAACCGCGTTGAAGAAGCGCGAACCATAGTAGGAAAATCAAAGACTGAGCTTAAACGCCTCGGCCTATTGGTTGAAGATATTCTCACCCTCATCCGCACTCAGTTTAAAGCGCAGGATTCTAAAGACATTAAAATGGCAGAGCTGGTTGATGATATATTGAACAAGTCTGCTTACTTAAATCCTGAAAACAACATTCAGATTATTACGAAGTTTACACATGAGAATGAGCTATATACACGCTATGATCGCCTATATATCATTCTTGAAAATCTTATATCTAACGCGCTTAAATATGCCGACCGGACAAAAGATAACGCATTTGTTCAGGTAAACACTCATGACGATGATCGCGCTTTAACTATAGAGGTCATTGATAACGGCCTGGGCATTCCTGACGGTCAAGAAGACAAATTATTCTTAATGTTTCAACGCTTGCATTCAAGCGCTGAATTTAATGGTGCTGGCTTAGGCCTATACATGGCAAAAAAATGCGCAGAGCTAATTAACGCAGATTTAGAATATGAATCCGTAGACAAACACACAATTTTTCGTTTGATTATAAGGCACCCACGCCCAGCCTATAAATTATGAAAATATCTTGCTTAATACACAACAAAGCATTATTATCTCCCGATGGATTATTCACTACTTATAAAAACGCTCCTTAGCGAGGCAAAAGCAGCCCCTAAAAACGTTATCACAACATTAGCTGAGCGCCTAATCATTGGCGGGCAGAGCTTTGATCTTGCCAAGACACAAACGCTTGATATGAATTTTCGTATAACGAAAATTCAGCGTAACTATAATCAGCCCCCCAACTACACGCATGAAAGCGTACTTGGCGCACCTTATGCGGATGATGAAAAGCAGCCTTTAGCAAAAGGCGAAAAATGGAATCATGGGCGCCGCGCAAGTAATACAGGACTTAAATACACATTTAACGCTTCTGGTCATCCGGTTAATCCGTTCATGAATACTGGCCTTGATGGGCGCGGTGTGTTAGGGCAATTCGGCCCAAACCATGCGGTTGATAACGGCATATTACGCATCAAAGAAAATGCAGATGGCAAAACAACCTTGCATGCCTTTGGCATATTGCGCAAATTTGACAATGATGCGCCGGCCTTATCAGGCGGTTTTGCAAAATATAGCTGCAGTGCAACTGGCGCCTATATATTTGACCGTGACGCCATGATCGACACGCAAAGCGAAGAGCTGTTTGAAGAGATGATTAGTGGCTCTATTGCGCTTGTGTCGCCATATAAAGAGCGCCTAAAGAGCGCCATTCAAGATGAGTATGATACGCGCATGAAAGGCCGTAATGGGCAGCCATTATCCCACCATCAAAAAGACGAAATTGCCGAACAGGTCGAAACCGCATTAAAACTAGATCAGGTCAATGCACTTGACCCTGATTTCATGATACGCCTGCGCGAGGTTGTCGCAAAAGGGCACAGCTGCTTTGCTGGCCCAATGCTAAACGATAACCGCAACACCAATAATGCATGGATAGAAACACGTTTATCATGGTTCATGATGGATGATGCTACATGGGCCTATGTTAAAGGGCCCAGCCCCGTATTCCCTTATGCGTTTTCGGCAGGGGACGATGCCAGCGGCGTCGTTGAACATGAAATCACCCAACAGTTAATTAAAGATGCTTTTGCGAGCCACGGCGCGCTTTTCACGTTTCTAGCCGCATCCTATTTGCTGAAAACGCAGCAAGATGGTCAGCAAGTCGGCACCGACATTATCACGCAGCTTAGTGAGGTAGCTGATTATCTCGCCCCGTTTAATGGCAGCTACCAGCCCCCTGAACCGCGCAGCACGCCTTAACATAACTATTGACTCTTTATGCCACAGATTTTATGTTGATGCCTTGATAATAAAAATTAAAAAAAAGGGTTGCGCATATGGGAAAGACGAAACAAGACCAAGATATAATCATTATTCCACCAGGCTATGCTTACGTTGCGGATGAACTATCTAGCGATGAAGAAAATTTAAGCATCGTATTTTTGGACAGCGTCGACGGACAAGCTTTGGATGAAGAAAATTATACAGACAATGTCCCACAAGACGTTGATCTGGATATTCCTAAGGCGTTTCAAGCCCCGAAGAACGATTTAAAATAATATAAGGTTTTGGGTTATTTCCAGTGCAGGTCATATTCAACGCCAACCATGAATTCATGGGCGCTGTAATCTGCATCATAAGTGCCGATACCAAAATCTGTTGCACTTAAATAGCGATAGCCGCTTGTTACGGCCAAACCTGGGTTCAAGCGATACTTCAAACCACCACCCAACTGCCAACCAAGGGCATAGGCCGTGTCATCACTTGCTTGAAGCGGTGCGGAAGGCTCAAAAGATGCTTTAAAGCGCATGACCCCCAAACCTGCTGAGAGATATGGCTTTGCCTTCCACTGGAATTGGTCGAAATCGTAATAGCCATTTAGCAAGAACGCCATATTGGATATTTCACCGCCTGATGGGTATATACCATTCCCACCACGCAGTTCAGAGAAGTCATTCTTACGATAACTTACTTCACCTTCAAAGCGGAGTTGACGGCTATAGCGCAAGCCAATTGCGCCCGCAAAATTCACGGTATTATTTGTTTGATATGTGCCAGATATACCTGAAGATTTTTCCGTGAAATCATTATCTGGCATGGTGTTCAAACCCATATAGCCAGATAGGTATATACGGCTTGACTGCGCAAAAGCATCCCCCGCCCAGACAAAACTCGTCATAAGCAGCGCGGCTATCAGGATCATTTTTATCCGTATAAAAACCATATTACGCATTCATAAACAAAGTAAATATGTGCACGACTCGGCACCAAGATATACTGATTCTATCGCATTCCGCGGGCGAACGCAAGCGGCGTGAGGAAGTTAATCCATTTTCAAAGTAGGGGTTTCACCATCCGTGACAGCCTTGCCCTCTTCACGGTTTTTCTTCAAACGTTCAAATTCCCCCTTGGCATCCACAATTTTTGCAGCGGGCTGTCTGTTGGTCACCTTACCGAGGAGCTTATCAATTGTTGGCTGCTGCTCTTTTGACAAGCGGTAATGTTCAGCTTCAATTGTATTACGTATTGTTGGGTCAGCTGCATTCGCACCCGTTTTTTGAAGAAGCTCATCAATACTCGCAGCCTGCGTTTGAACAGATGCAGCTTGCGGCGCGGCACCCCCCATCAATGCTTGCTCTGCTTCAACAATTGGCGCTAGTTCCTGTGGACGCGCTTTACCTGCAACTGGCGCAGGCAGCTGATCTGCATTGGTATAGACAGCTTCTGGGCGCTCTAATGGCGCGCGGCGCATAACGGAAAATTCATCTGGCGCTTTGGGCGGCGCGAACTGTTCACGCATGGTGTCACATGCCGCGAGCAGCGTTAGTGTTGAACACAAAGTTATAACCAGTCCGAATTTATTTTTCATTGCACTTAAACTTACTTATTTTTCTTTAAGGAAAAAGCTTCTTCCCTTTTCTCGCCCAAAAGCGTGTTTAAAAGCAATAGCAGAACGCCAATAACAATACAACTATCCGCAAAATTAAATGCCGGATAATGCCAATCACCGAAATACACATCGACAAAGTCGATCACGCTGCCGAAGCGAACACGGTCAATGATATTGCCAATTGCCCCGCCGATAACCAATAGTAGCCCTGTGCGAATATTGACGTTTTCAGCTTTCCAAAGCCAAACCATTAATGCCGCTGTAATGACGCCCGTAATAACGATAATGGGGTTGAACCCTTCACCGTTATGACGGAACAGACCAAAGCTAATCCCCTTATTCCACACAAGGGTAAAGTTCATAAACCCATCGACCATAGGCATTGATACCCCCGAAGGCAGATACGCAGATTTAACGTCTGTGATCCATGTCAAAAAATCACGCGGTTGTTTATATGAATATGCCTTTTGCAAAAGCATTTCTTCAAGAACATACCATTTGGATAGCTGATCAAGAAGCGTAACAAAAATAATCGATATAAAATATGGCAACTTATTCATTGAAAAACACACTTATGAGATTGATGTTAACTACAAATTTACAAGCCCCATCATAACGCTATTTACGCCGTGCGTATATATTTTAGTAAAAAATGATCCCCTGATAGCTTCCCAGGTCCAAAACTAACAATAACAAAGAGCAGTAACATCCAAAAATAGTGATCATCATTAGCAATTCCATACTGCGCTGGAACGGCATATTGAATTACTAAAGCCATAACCAACAGCGCGAATGCACTTACACGGCCCAATAAACCAAACGCAAGAAGTGCGCCGAATACAACTTCCCCACCCATTCCCATAAAGGCAGCTAATTCTGGGGGAAGGAAAGGAACTGGGTGTATTTCAGTAAATAAGTATACAACACTAGCAAAGTCCCCATTTAAAGTATCCATAAGCTTGCCATATCCTGACATGAAGAATATTTTAGCAATATATATGCGCGCAATCAAAAGTGAAACAGGTTCAAGATAAGACTTAGCTATATCGCGCATAGGATTAAAGCACTGATCATATTTACTTAGAATTTTTTTCATTTGTTCCTGCCTTTTCATTTTTCACTATAAATATCTGGTACTTCAAAAAATTCTGCCACGTTTTAGTAAAGTCAAAATTTTTCGTCATGTTTATTGTTTCTTGTAAAGCGCGATTAAGCTGCTTCAATTCCGAAACACGCTCTAAAAATATATATTCTTCATGCGTTATTTCATACGTTGACACACGCATATCCTGACGCGCTGTGCAATAGAAATGCTGCAAATCACCTACCACTTGCGGGGCCTGCGCAGTTTCGTCATCTTTTTGCGCATAATTGCGAATATCTAAAGCGGGATAGTCACTCACCATCAGTTGAGTGGCCGGATGAAGGTCTAGCAAAATATCGCCTTCTTCAAGGCCACCTGCATACTCAGCCAAATTATTGATCGTCAAAGGTGATACAAACTCTGCATAATATGCGCGATGCTCATTATTTTCAATATGGGCAACATCTGCTAAAAACAATATCTCTTGCGCGGGTTTAAACGCGCGCACAAAATCAGGATAATTAGCTGCATAGTCATTCAAATTACCCGTTTCTGGCGGATACTCATATATATATGCGCGCGCCATAGCCTGAGCAAACTCTTTTCCGACAAGAGGCACTAAAGATGGAAAACGTTTTAATATAACATCCTCTAAACCACCTACCACATTATGTCTGTATATACTCAGACGTCCATCTATGCTTACACCGCCTTCATAAATCATTGATGACATATCACGTGGCACAGCTTCATCTGCACTAACAAGGTGCTTTGCAAGACGCTCTTGGTAAGGCTGCGTTTTGAAATTATTCGGCGGCATCATTCTGCATACACCTTCGTTCTTTTGTCTGGTCTATAATGCTTTTGGCTTTCTTAGCTTCTTCAAACAACACATCTAGTGAAGGAATATCATTATCCCACTCAATTAAGGTATGGACCGCCGAATAGCGAGACATAGTATATTCGAAAAGCTGCCATACATCTTTATGTACTTTCTCGCCATGGGTATCGAGATATAATGTCTGGCCTTCTATTTCTCGTTTTGTATAGCCAGCAAGGTGCATCTCTTTTACCGCATTAAAATTAATATTATCGATATATTCATGCGCTGAAAAACCATGATTTTTCGCTTGCACAACGATGTTGTTTATATCAAGTAATAACGCACATTCACTACGGCTCACTAAACTGTTCAGAAATTCCCACTCCGTCATTTCATCTTGTGTGAAGCGCATGTAAGTCGACGGGTTTTCAATTAATATCTGCTGCCCTAATGTATTTTGTACATAATCAATATTTCGACAGAGATTATCCAGATTATCGTCTGTGTAAGCCAACGGCATCAGATCATTTAGATGAGCATTACCGCTCATACTCCATGCTGCATGATCAGAAAATTGGAAAGGCTCAATTAAATCTATAAGCTTTTTTAGCTGTTGCACATGATCTACATTAACAGGCTGCGCACTTCCTAATGACAAGCCAACACCATGAAAACTTATCGGAAAGTCTTCACGAATTTTTTCCAGAAATTTATAATTTATTCCCCCACCGAAATAGTTTTCCGGATGCACTTCCAACCAAGATACTTTCTCTGTTGGTGGATCCTCTATTATCTGACGATAATGGGGATGGCGTAACCCCACCCCCATTAAATTTTTACAGTTATGGTCGTTTATTACCGACACTTTACTATTCACCGCCCATTTCAGCTTTTGCTTCTTCAGCAAGCTTACCACCGACAATCTTATGGCACAGTCCCTTAGGAACAAGAACCCACTCTTTAATATCACTATCAACACGCGCCTGTTTCGCACAGCTATGTGAGCCGTCTAATGCGCCACAGTCGTTCATACCAGCTTTTACTACGCCATAACACTTTTCTTTTCCTTCAGGCGCAGCTGCTTCCGCCTTATCAACAGCAGCCATAGTTAAAGTTGCAGCAAAAGCACCAGCAATTAAAGTATTCAATGTTTTTTGTGTGAAAGACATTCTAATCTCCTTGTCGTTCAGAATTATTTAGTTTTGTATGATTTACCTTACAATGGTTATCACAGTGACTTATTCGCAAGAAGAGGATAGGTAGTTACAAAATCTTTATTTCGGTGCGCGCAATGCGGTCATTTGCCGTTCTACATCATTTTTCAATTTATCTTGAAAATCAGGGTCTATGCCATATTCCGCCTTCATTTCTTCAACCACATCCGCTGGTGGCTCATGGCTACCCAAACCATATTTAAGGACATCGCCAAAATCCGTCAATGTGTATGGTGCATCAGCTTTCTGAGCTGCAAGAAAATCATTATACTTACTGGGAGGAATATCAACATATGCCCAGAACTTCTCACCGTTCACTTCGCTTGATACCAAAGTAATAATGCCTAGCCCTTCATCCATTTCGCGTAGAATTTCATCGCTCATATCTGAATCCCCCATCCATTAAGCTGTAACCGTTTCAAATTTATATGCATTTGGATTATTTTTGACCTTTGCTTTTATAATGCCATCCATCTCACCTAGGTCAAGCCCCCAGCGCGCGGATATATGTCCATCGGGCTTCATTTCTGCCAAAAAGGTTACAGGCTTGCCCTTTTCCGCATATTTAAAATCTTCGCGTGTCTTCTCTTTAAGCCCTTTTTCTTCTTTACGCTCAGCGCGCGCCTTCATATAAGAACGATGGTCTTTAATGGCCATTAATGTCGCACCAACAATGAATGATGCGCCGCCCCCTGCCATGGCAAGGTCGTTATTATTAATACCATCTATCAAGTAACTGGCCGCGCGCATGGTCATCATCAGTGGCGGCGCATGCGACATGACCATAAATGTACTCTCTAAAGCTTTATCTTTAAGCATCTCCACCCCACGGTGAATTAGCCCCTGCACGCGTGGTTTAGGGGCATCTTTCTGGGGTTCCACCGTGTTTGATGAGAAGAATAAGTTATTCTTATGGATATCTTGCTGGCGCTTCTCTGCATTCCCTTCGCGGCGCATGTGAATGAACGATGTAATACCTTTCGTTGCCCAAGCCGTAACCCCCATACACACTGCCATTAATTCTTCGGGGCTACGTATATTAAGGAACCCCACTGAATTACCACCAGTGGCGACGGCGCTTTCAGCCACATCATTACGATGTGATTTTTTGTTCGATTTTGCGTTAAAATCTGAAATGAGTTTCGTGCTACTACGAAATGCATTAAAACCGCCAAGCCCCATGCGCGCAAAATTACCTTCAAACAAACCCGACACCACAAGCCCCAGCGCGCCACCAAGCTGCCCCGATGTTTGTACATAGCCACATAATTTATCTTTATGCGTCAGTTCTTTCTTTTCTATATTTTGTGAAACTTCAGGAGAATTCACCCCTACAGAACGCATATATATGCCCTGAGCTTTTATATTACAGGCCTTACCATTGACGGAGACATTCCCTATATCGACTTCTCCATTTGTGGTGGCGTATTTTGTAATTGGCCGATCCATGCCCCTGATAATATGGTAAAATACTTAACAAAGACCTAAAAGCAGCGTTTTGCATTTACCCAAAACCACATTCCTGTTGACATAATCGCGGCAATTCTCTACCCTACGCACACAATTTGGGAGAAAGAAAATGGCGCTATTAAAAAACCACCCTGTTAAAATCGCATTAGAAAAAGGCTGGCTTAGAAAAAAGCTAACTGACGTTGTTGTGACCAATTACACATATAGTCGAGGACAGAACGATAGCGAATGCGTTATTGAAGTTTGCGATGATGAGCTTAACATATTAGACACTTACACTGTGCCACTATCTATGCGCCAATTATTCACGGCGCAATCAGACCACATGAAAAGCGGTGAAGATTTAGACCTCACTGCGGCGAATATTCCTGCACTGCAAGAAACATACGCAAAACTAACTGATCAGCCCTTACGTGAGGGGCATGTGAAAAAAGACCTGAAAATGCGTGTTTTCTAAACACCTTTATGCCAACAAATCTTGATTGCCAAAGAATGTACGCTGACGCTTAGCGTAATGGCGCGTTTCAATTTGCGCCAACTCTATCGCTTGCTCTAAACTGATTTCGCCATGAAGGTGGCGCTGTAATTCTTTAAAGCCGAGCGTACGCGTGACCGCAGCATCAGGCGCAACCTTACCTGATGCAATGCGTGCATCTAGGGCCGCGGCCTCATCAAGCGCCCCCATATCATGCACCATAATTTCAAAACGGCGGTTACAGCGCGCATATAACTCACCCTTTGGCGGCATAATAATTTCAATTTCAAAATCGACGCCCTGAATTGCGCCAATGCGCGGCTGTGCCTGCCAATAACTTAATGGCTTACCTGTCGCCGCAAATATTTCACAGGCACGGATAAGGCGCTGCGTATCATTTGGGTGTAGACGCGCGGCGGTTTCAGGGTCATGGTCTTGTATATATTCATGCAGGCTTGGCGCGCCTTCCTCTGCGGCCTGCTGTGTGAAACGGGCGCGGACATCATCTGGTACATCTGGCATGGGGGATAACCCCTTCGTCAGCGTCGTGATATAAAACCCTGTACCGCCGCATATAATAGGTTGCTGCCCTTCCGCAAAAGCGCGGTGAATTTCGATTTCCGCTGTATCACGCCACTTTTGTGCGCTGTAGGTTTCTTCTGCATCTAAAAAACCATACAGACGATGAGGAATATCGACCATTTCTTTCGCATCAGGAATGGCGGCAAGGATGGGCAGGGCTTTATATATTTGCAATGAATCCGCATTGATGACCACACCATCTAACTGCTGCGCAAGGTCAAGCGCCCGGGCGGATTTACCGCTCGCCGTAGGGCCTGCAATGATATAAACGGTTTTCTTACTCAATATTTAAATTCCTAAACAAAAAGCCTGCTCAATCAAGCAGGCTCTTTTTACTATTTCTATATTTCAAAAGTCAAATCATGATCATTTAAAAAACGATTGCTGGCTTAATGGGATCATTTTTGGATATTGCTCCGCGCCCCTCATCACCTCTGCGGTGACCTTTATCACGCGTGATGATATCAAGAACATCGCCACCTTGTTTATTCGTAATTACCGTTTCTGTACTTTCTGTACAATTATTAAATGTAACTTTCATACCTATCCCTTTCTCCATGTTGCGCCCAAAATGGAGCACGCAAATAATATGCAAGACCCACCCTGAGCAAGCGCCTAATATTGATCTCTTAAAACTCAGGTGGCTCAGGAATCCATTCAGGATCCAATGAAGAGACTACTCCCATACCTTCATTTTTAGTTTCATCATAAGTGACCGCGCCCGTAAAGCCATTATCTTGCGCTGCTTTTTGAAAATTATATCTCATCTTGATTCTCCCACTTATTTTTTATTAAATGTCTTATGCATAAACCATTTATATCAAGTTATATAACAATGTCAATCCCCTATGCACACACACATACACCTATTTAACAAAAGAAGCCTCAATAATTGCTAGTTCTAAGTCATTTGCTGGCTTATTCGTTAAATAAATTTGACCACCAGACTCTTTTATATTGGCGCCAAACACCATCGATAGACTGCGCTGTAAAATAGATTTAGTAGCGCCTTGATCAACTATACCGACAACATTCAAACCAGGATATTTTTCAAAATAAGCCATACTTCTGCTCAACATTTCAGGGTCAGATAGCTGCTCCTTTATCTTTGAACGCTCATCAGGCGCCCAAAACGAAGCTATTTTAGCGACATCGCCTTCAATATTGGCCTTGGTATATTCGACCAGAAAATCGACTTCTTCTATATCTGACGCCTCAGAACCTCTTACATCATCAATATTAATGCTAGGCTCAAACATATATACGTTTGCTTGCACATCGACTGTGTCTTCATTTTCCTTACCTTGCTCAACCAATAATGATTGTAAGCGTACATTGCCCACTCTTGCAGTAAAATTTTCCGTTGAAAACATATAATCTCCAGCATATATCGCTTTTGGAAAACTCAATGCACTAACTACCGCCAATAACAAAAAAAATCTCATTACATATTCCCCTTTAAGTGATAAGAAGCCCATAACTAGAATAATCATAGACTTCTTATTAAAATGTAAAATCAAAGCAACCAGTTAATTTCTAAGCGGCTTGCCTTTTTTCAGCATATGGTCGATACGGTCAACTGTGCCTTGATTGCGCACAAGCTTCATAAATTCGACATATTCAAGCTTAAGCATATCATCTTCGGAAATTGGATTTGTCCAGTCCCCCTCATCCCCTCCGCTGAGGATGAAAGACAGATGATCACAAACCACTTCATCATATGGCGTGGCGCGTCCTGCTTTGACCATGTCATGCACAGCCATATTTAGGCCGACATGACCGCTTTTACCCGGCAGGCGAATTTCCATGACTTTTTCTGGCGCAGTATAATCTTTCGCCAGATCAAGTGCCTTTTGCTTGGCATCATAAAGCAAACGGTCACGGTTCATGGTAACGGCATCTGTATCCTTGAAATACCCAATGGATTTAGCTTCCTGCGCTGATTTCGCGACCTGCGCTGTGCCGATCACTTCAAATGCACGGCGTACAGCGCCCATTGGCGTGGTGTTAGGCGCAAACCAAATTGGCTTACCGCCGCCCGCCTTGGCGTAGGCTTCGCGTTCCTTTTGTTGGAAGCGCAAGATCATTTCTTTACAGCCGCCCCAACCTGGAACAAGACCAACCCCGACCTCAACAAGGCCAGTATAGGTTTCGGCATGCGCCTGTACATGGTCAACATGGAGGAGGATTTCACAGCCCCCACCCAGCGCCATGCCTGATGGCGCTGCCACAACAGGGAATGGTGCGTATTTCAGCGCCATATAAGTCTGCTGCCCGCCAAGGACAAGTTCCTCAATCGCAGGCCACATTTTATTTTCCATGGCATGCAAAGCAAGCCCCAGATTTGCCCCTGCGGAGAAATGCGTGCCTTCGTTATAGATAACAAGCGCTTTATATTCACTCTTATCATCGCTAATCATCGCAATCGCTTTGCCATAGGTTTCAAAGACCTTCGAATCCATCGCATTCATTTTACCAGTGAATTCGATACAGACCACGCCATCACCAATATCCCATAGAGCGGCAGATTCTGTTTCATAAAGCGGCGTTGCACCGATTTTGATATCACTTAGCAGCAACACACCTTCAGGGCGAATGATTTTGTGATATTGTCCGTCCGTGCCAAAATAATGCGGCTTGTTGTTAATGACTTTATAAAATGTGCCATTACCAACTTTGGTTAGAAATTCCGGCACAGCCATGCCTTCTTCGGCCAGCTTATCTGCGAACCATTTCGGGCCGAGTGCATCAATCATTTCAAACGGGCCAAACTTCCAGTTCGTGCCACGCTTCATTGCTTCATCAACGGCGTAAATGTCATCGGCGATTTGCGGGACAAGCGATGCCGCGTAAGACAATGTTTGCGCCATTACTTTCCATGCATAACGGCCGCCCTCATCATTAGTGGTCAGCACGGCTTTAATGCCATCCCTACCGGCTGCGACAGATTCCAACTCAACTTTTTCAGCCTTTTTATATTAGCTTTCGTCAAATTTATCCGCCGCCAATGCAAGGCTTTGCTTTTCGCGCGTGCCTTTTGGGGCATCAGGGTTTAGGCGATAAAAGCCACCCTTACCTTTACGCCCATTATAACCTGCAGCAATCATTTGCGACACAAATGGGTAATCATGACAAATATTGCGGTATTCATCATCCGCTGGCAAAGTTGCCAATAACGATTTGGACAAATATGGCATAAGGTCAACGCCGACCAAGTCGATTAAGCCAAACACGGCTGTTTTCGGCACGCCAATTGGCTTACCCATGACAGCATCGGCGACTTCAATTGATACGCCATCTTCTAAAGCTTGATTAACAGCGGCTTGCATCCAGAACACAAGCAAACGGTTAACGATAAAACCCGGTGTATCCTTACAGAAGACAACACCTTTACCAAGCTGCGCATCACAGAAATCACGAACAGTATCGACCGCATCCTGACGCGTATCCGCGCCCTGAATAATTTCCAACAGGCGCATATAGCGCGGCGGATTGAAGAAGTGGGTAATCATGAAATCTTTTTTGAAATTATCACTTTGCCCCTCAACTAATTTCGCGAGTGGAATAGTCGATGTGTTTGATGTGACAATCGACCCCGCCTTACGGTGCTTTTCGATTTTCTCATATGTGGCATGTTTGATGTTCAGGTCTTCTAATACGACCTCAACAATCCAATCACAATCCGCAAGCAGGTTTAGATCATCTTCCAAATTGCCTGGGGTGATTAATTTTGCGTTACGTTTATGCATAAACGGCGCAGGGTCCGTCTTTAACATCTTCTCAATCGTGCCCTTGGCGATAATAGAGCGATCCTTCGCGTCTTTAGGCACAATATCAAGTAAAACAACCGGAACGCCCGCATTAGCAATTTGTGCGGCAATACCGCTTCCCATCACACCGGCCCCGATTACGGCGACTTTCTTAAAACTCATGGCTTATCTCCTTATTCGTGCGGTAAATGATTTAAATGGCTTCGAGAATAACGGCTGTGCCTTGACCACCGCCAATACACATTGTCGCTAAACCATATTTCTTACCTTCACGTTTCATCAGCGATGCCAGTTTACCTGTAATACGTGCGCCCGATGCACCAAGTGGGTGCCCAATAGCAATTGCGCCGCCATCCAAGTTCACGATATTTTCGTTAATGCCCAATTCTTTCAGCACGGACAAACCTTGCGCAGCGAAAGCTTCATTAAGCTCAACGATTTCAATTTCATTTACAGATAGGCCCGCAAGATCAAGCGCCTTCTTTGTCGCAGGAACAGGACCAATGCCCATGATTTCAGCCGCGCAGCCTGATACGCCGACAGATTTAAGACGCGCAAGCTTTTCAAGGCCGTGCTTATCTGCATATTCTTCGGAACATACCAAAACAGCCGCCGCGCCATCTGTTAGTGGCGACGCTGTACCTGCGGTAACTGTACCATTCTTATCAAAAGCCAGCTTAAGACCCGCAAGGTCTTGCTGCGTTGTGCCCGCGCGAATTGTGCCATCTGTCTTAACATCACCAATCGGGACAATCTCATCATCAAACTTACCGCTCTGCGCAGCAGCTGCTGCCTTCGCATGTGACCCTACTGCGAAGTCTTCTTGTGTGGTGCGGTCGATTTTATATTTCTTCGCCAAATTTTCTGCCGTGATGCCCATCGACATATAAGCTTCTGGATATTTGGTCGCTAAGTCTGGGTTTGGCATTGGATTAAAGCCGCCCATCGGGATACGTGTCATGCTTTCAACGCCCGCAGCAATATATACATCACCTAACCCCATTTGAATGTAACCTGCCGCCATTTGGATGGTGGTCATGGATGAGCCACAAAACCGGTTAACCGTCGCGCCCGCAACACTAATTGGCAGGTCCGCCAAATTGACAACAATGCGTGCGAGGTTAAAGCCTTGTTCGGCTTCTGGGAATGCGCAGCCCATTAACAAATCTTGAATATCGTCTGGATTAACTTTTGTATCTTTGACCAAGCTTTTAACAACTTCAGCAGCGATGTTGTCTGGCCTTACTTTTGCCAGATCCCCTTTATTTGCGAAATGAAACGGCGAACGTTTATAGCCACATATTACTACTGATTTTTGCATAGAAGATCTCCTTGGTTAAAACACGGATCAGAATTTAAAATATTAATGATAATAAAACCTTAATAAAGATGAGATAGTTTATCTTTTTCCGAAGGAAACGTCTACGCTTCACGTAAAAAAACAAAGAAATATGATTTTTTTACATTTTTAAATTGACGTAGTCAAAAAAATTCGGCATTGAGAGTTTAGGCTTTAGATGAATAGAGATCTTATTTAGAACACTGATAAAAAATTAAGGAGCGCAAAGTGGCTTTAGCAATCGCGGATTCAAACGGTATTAAACGTATTTGTACTAATTGTGGTACACGTTACTATGACATGGGGAAGACACCGGTAACATGCCCGTCTTGTAACACAGAATACATCGCGCAAGCTAAACCAAAAGCGCAAGAATCATTGGATGATTCAGCTGACGAATCAAAAGGCGCAGTTGTTGATATTACTGAAAACAAAAAAGCATCTGACGATTCTGACGACGATGATGAAGACGTTGTAAGCTTAGACGATCTTGAAGAAGATTTTGATGATTCTGACGACGATGATTTTGACCTAGACGATGACGATATTGACGGCATCAGCAACAAATCAAAAAGCAGTGACGAATAATTTTAGGTCTGTACGTTGAATAACAGCCTTATTAAATGCAAATTACCAGAAGCTGTGAGCGAGGAATCGCTTGCAGCTTTTGTGCAAATACTCCCTTTTGAAAGCCTATCTTTTTCAAGCAAGCGCGCTGACGGTGCGTTTAGTGGTGATTGGGAATTGTTATGGGTTGTGGAAGGCACGCCTGTATATGATGATGTTTTTAATGGCATTAACAATGCGCTTAAAATCATGAATATTGCCCCTATCGCAGCGAATGACATACATGTCGAAGCTTTAGATGACAGCATTAACTGGCTAGAAGTAAGCTATAACGGTTTTGAACCATTTAGCGCCGGACGCTTTTTCATTCATGGCGCGCATTTTACAGGTGACATGCCAGACGGCCAAATTCCGTTAGAAATTGATGCATCCATCGCGTTTGGGTCTGGTGAACATGGCACAACGCATGGCTGTTTATTGCTGTTAGAAAAACTCTATGACCAAGGCTTTAAACCGCATTGTGTATTGGACATGGGCTGCGGGTCAGGCATATTGGCGATTGGCGCCGCAAAATTATGGCCCGTACCTACCATAGGCGTTGACATTGAAGATGATGCAAAAATCCTGACGCTACAGCACGCCGAAAGCAATAATGTTGGCGAATATATCGCGGCCTATGTTGGTGATGGGTATAAAACCTATGCCGTACAGCAAATTGAACATTTTGATTTGATCATCCAAAATATTCTACCCGGCCCTTTAAAAGATATGGCGCCAGACATGTATCAGTACTTAGATGATAGCGGATATTTGATTTTATCAGGCATCTTACATGATCAGGCAGATGATGTGATAGCCGTGCATGACGCTCTAGGCCTAAAGCTGCGAGAACACATAAAAATTGGTGAGTGGACGAGCCTACTTTATCAGAGGTCATAGGCCTTTATTACACCTATATTACACCTTCATTTCAGCTTGCAACATTATGCCAATGCTACGTCTCCGGCGGGTATCTAATTCGCTTTTCAACTCAGCTTGACGCTGCTCAAGTACAGCAAGGTTTTCATTATCAAGCAACTCCCCTGACATAATTCCAGCGCGTCGTGTAGACGCAAGCGCCCCACCGATGATCGTCATGCCCCCCGCGCCCCAGAAAATAGCCGCTAGCCTATTAGATGAAGCCTTATGCGAAGGCGCAGAAACTTGAGCAGTAGAAGCTGTTGGCGCTTCTGGAGCATCTCCCGCTGGTGCGCTAAGTGATACCAATCCAGTAATTGCTATACCAGCCGCTAGCGAATATGCAGCCATAAGCTTACCAATTTTTGATAGATCTTTTGCTGAATTGTTTTCATTCACATCAGATACAACTGCTTCATATTCACGCTCTAAATCTTGTTGTTCTAATTGTTTGTAATCTTGCATCTCATTTCACCTCACATTTTTATACATAACAATATATATCCTTACATACATTATGTCAAATGCTGGGGTTTTATGCTTCCATAACAATCAATTAATAGAAAAAAATCAATCCAAGAAGAAGTCAATCTGCGGTTCAACATCAGGATTAACATGGTATTGATCAAAATTATCAACACCTGCGGCACGTAAGATTTCTTGGTCGGTAAAGCTATGGCCTGTTAGTGGGTGATCTTCACTTAACAAAGCATATGTTGCATCTGCGACAATTTCCGGCTTTAAGGCTTGGTCATACATTTGCGGGAAATTGACTTTAATCGCCGCCGTGGCAATCAATGTTTGTGGCCAAATCGTATTACAGTGAATGTTATGCGCCTTAAACTCAGCGGCAAAGCCCAAAGTCAGCAACGTCATGCCATATTTTGACAACATATAGGCTGGGCCCGCGCCAAGCCATTTCGGGTTCATATTAATGGGGGGAGACAAGGTGATCACATGCGCATGATCAGAAGCCTTCAAATAAGGCAAGCAAGCCTGTACAGTAAAGAACGTACCGCGCGCATTGACGTCTAGCATCAAGTCAAAATCCTTGCCAGATACATCAGCACTTGGTTTTAATTTAATAGCGCTTGCATTATTAATGACAACATCAATACCGCCAAAGTGATCTGCCGCTTTTTCGGCTGCCGCCAGAATGGCCGCTTCATCGCGGACATCAACCTCTAAGGGGAGCGCTTTGCCGCCTGCTGCCTCGACCTCTTCGGCGACACTATGAATTGTGCCCTCTAAACCGGGGCGCGGTTCGGCGCTTTTCGCGGCGATGACAATATTCGCGCCATCCGCAGCACATTTAAGAGCAATTGCGCGCCCAATGCCGCGGCTGGCACCTGTAATAAAAATCGTTCTGTTTTTTAAATTCATAGAGATACCTTGAAGACGAAGTTATACGCTATGAATAAGTATAAACGATTTTCAGCTTAATGAATAGCGCGCCACGTAATCGCCGTGCCGCCAATCGGATTCCCGAATACAGCCGCTGCAGAGCCACCACGTTTCACGATTTCAGCAAAACGGATTTTCTGCCCATCAGAATCTGTCCAACCTGATGACCCAACGGATAAACAGAACTGCCCGTCTTCAACGCCAAAGATGCCATCTGCAATGCGGACAATTTGCTGCTGTCCATTAGCTTCAACAATAATATCTTGGCCTTTTCGCTCCATAATATCATCAACATCAAGGGCGCATTTCATATTGCCGTAGCCATCGGTGTAGCACAGCACATCACGCGGCGCTTCAGGAATACTATCCATGACGCTTTCGCCCATTTCAGATAAATCACCATTCATGATTTTACCAAAAGATGCCGGAAAAATATCACGCGAGCGGAATTGAGAACCTTCGACCGAACAATTAATCTGACGGATATCTTCAGCGAAGTTTTTAACGAAAGCGAGGGAATAGCCACTATTCACCGCGCAAATTTCAACGCCGTTGATGAGGCGCACATAAACAAAACCTTCACCAGAGTTTGATACGCGCGGCATCAAGTCATCCTTACGCGGCGCAGTATTGACGAAGAATTTATGTTGTTCACCAAGTTCAGAGTTAATCGCCGTCTGTGCCAGTGCGAAGCCCGTGGCATATGTATCAAATGCGGGTACGGCGAATGTTTCAATGCGCGCGGGCACTTCACCTAATTCCGCATAAAGTTTCTGCGTCACTTCTGCAAACGCCAAATCATGTAGCGCGCCGTAATCTGCAATCACATATACAAGTAGTTTATCCATAGTTTAGGGCTCCTTTATGGATGGGGGTTAATGGGAAGGAAGCGAATACCGCACTTCACCATATGGTCAATTAAAGCCTTGAACACGTCTTCCAATTCTTCCTGATCATGGATAAGGACGATGTTATTATGTTTTTCATTAAACAAATAAGGGTCAGAATCAATTTTGCCTTTGAGGTCTTCGGTGCTTTTATAGGGGTGGTCCTTTGCCAAATGCCGCGCCGTCATCATCCAGTCCGATGTTGAAAACGTATAGAGCGCATCGAGCGCCCCTGCCATTTGTGGGTGTTGATACCACGGGAAGCTTACCCCCGAAAAAGGCAAAGTGAACCCCTGATCAGCGAGCCAATATTGCAGCTTGTGTTTCTTTTCAACCAGCGCATCTGTCGGGCGCGTATCATCCAAATACAGGCCATCCGCAAATAAGCCGTGGACTATGCGGCGTACATCATCAGGCATTTTGTCGAAATCAACAATCCATGCGCCGCAGCCGCGGTCTAAATAAGGGAAGCGATAATATTTACCTGGGCGCTTTACGCCTGCGGCTGTATATGCCCCATCAATTAAATCCTCACAGCGGCTTATATCTTCGATAATATCATCGTAAGACAAGCCTACAGCGCGTTTATGGGCATAGCCATGATTGCCAATCACAAAGCCCATGCGGATCATTTCGACGGTTACATCAAAATGCTGCTCAATATGGTCACCGCGGCAATAAAATATGGCGGGAATATCATTATCTTTTAAATAGTGGCACAGGTTCAGCGATATGCGGGTTGGGCTATCATCAATGGTCAAATAGGCCTTTGGCATTTATCCGCGCTCCGTTAATCTTTGCGCCGCTTTGGCTGCGCCATATAAGGCAATATTGCTGTCTGATAACAAATAAACTGGGCAATTTTCAATATTTTGCGCGACGACGCGCTGCGCATTTTGGTTGAGATGTTTGAAAAAACATTCTTGGTCAAACAAGCCGCGCTCATTAAGCACATCAATTACACCGCCACCTAAATAAAGCGCCTTATAGCCGTGCCCAAAGACCAATGCCATATGCGCAAACAGCCCTAAAAACTCATGAAAAAGGCGTAAGGTTTGTTCCAGCACATGCGGCGCGGCAAGCTCGATAACTTCTTCAGGCGTCGTACAAAGAACTGGTAATCCATTATAAATACAGACCGCTTGATATAGCCTCATTAAACCCGTGCCGCTGGCAAGATCCTCAAAAATGACCATGCGCTTCTTGCTCGATAGGCGATAAATTAAACGAATAATCATATTCTGTTCATCAGTGATACCCGTGCCATGCATATGTCCGCCATGGGTGCGGAATGTTTGCCCATCCTTGTAATAAGACAGGCCAAGCCCTGTGCCGACAGCGATGATTGTGCTTTTGAAGCTCTCATCCGCAGCCGCTGTATCCTCACGCAGAGTAATATGTGTTTTGTCACTCACCGCGCCAAGGGCGAACCCCTCAAGGTCAGATATGGTTGATATAATCTGTTCATCGGCGGTGAATGCCCATTGTTCAGACGCAAACTGCCAATATTGGGAATTGATCCGCGCGCCGGCTACGGCAATAGATAGAGGGTATCGCTGTTTTCTCAGCTTGACCGGTAAATCTGTATAATATTGCGCCAAGACATCAGCGAATGAATCGTAATCCGTTCGGCGATATTTTTGGATATGATGTATTAAGAAATCTGGCGCATGGATGTCATCGACCAAGCCAAAACGGGCGTTGCTTGCCCCTATATCTGCTACAATGACGGTTTGTGCATTTTGCATTAACAATATTTCACTTCTTAGTGATGAACGCCCGCTACTTTATGCCGTGTATCCATTTCAGAGCCGTGCGGATCCATATGAATCATAATTTCGGCATTGATAAAACGGGCAAGCAAAGATAGCTCTACTTCACGCGCAATATCATGTGCTTGTTTTAACGACAAATCGGGCTGTAAATCAATATCAAAAGATATAAAAACATGCATTCCTGATTTATTTGTGCGCAAATCATGCATGTCGAGCACATCTTCATGCTGCAAGATAATTTGCTCAATCTCTTGGCGCTCCTCTTCAGGTAGTTCACGATCCATCAGCATATCCATCGCCTTGCGTGATACCTCAACTGCAGAGTTGGATATAAGCCCCGCGCCCACCAAAGCAAAAAGCGGATCAAGCCAATAAGGCGCATTAAACAAATCTGCCGCGATGACCACCAAAACACCCGCATTCATGAACAAATCACCAGTGTAATGCGCTTTATCCGCCTCAATCGCCAAAGATTTAGACTTCTTAATCACATAGCGTTGATAAAGGATAAGGCCGAACGTAATGACGATACAGAGCGCAATCATGCCCATAGACAAATTGTGATGCGTGATATCCTGCGGCTTAATCAAACTTTGTATCGCTTCCAATGTCAGGAACAATGCGGCGCCCGCCAATAATGCGCCTTGGAATAAGGCCGAAACGCCTTCTATTTTACCATGACCATGACGATGGTCTTCATCCGCAGGCTTTAGGGAATAACGTATAGATGCGACCGTCATAATGGACACAGCCACATCACTAATAGAATCAATAAGGGACGCCAAAATACTGCTCGACCCGCTCATAAAATACGCAACGGCCTTAATAAATACCATTGAAATGGCAGCGCATATCGCCGCAACGCCACCTGTTAAGGCTAGCTTCTTGCTTTCATAGAATTCATCTTGTTTTTGTTCGATCAGCGCCTGATCCATGCCCATTCCCCTTATGCTTTTTGGCGATTATAACAAAATATGCTGTAAATGCCAGTGCACAAAAAAGAACAATCACATTGTAAGCTGATCAACAATTACGCGCAGTTCTTCAATATTAATTTTCTTATCCGAACTGGTCAGGAAAACTTTAGGGAATGCCGCAGGACGTTTAAGCAACGCTTTTTCAGTTTTTTCAATAACCTTATCAAGCTCTTCTTTTTTCGCCTTATCAATTTTCGTCAGGATCACACGATAATTAACGCCCGCCTCATCCATCAAATCCATGATTTCGGCATCAACATCCTTAATACCGTGACGGGAGTCGATCAACACAAAACACGCGCGTAACGTTGCACGTCCCTTTAAATAGGCACGGATCAAGACCCGCCACTCTTTCTTTTGAGTTTTCGAGACCTTCGCATAGCCATAACCCGGCATATCGACCAAGTTAAAACGCTGATTTATTTCAAAGAAATTGAGCTGCTGCGTGCGCCCCGGCGTATGGGAAGTCCGCGCCAAAGCTTTACGCCCTGTTAGCGCGTTAATCAAAGATGACTTCCCAACATTGGAACGTCCCGCAAAAGCAATTTCAGGTAAACCTTCAGGGATCATAATTGCCAGAGACGATACGCCAGCAATAAAATCACAGCTACCTGCAAAAAGCAGGCGGCCACGCTCAATATCATCTGGCGTAAAATCTAAATCCATATGCCCTTAGTCCTTTTTCTTTTTACTGTCTGTTTTTTTATTGCCAGACTTTTTCTTCTGCGCTGTTTTCTTCTTTGTTGTTGCAGCTTTCTTCGGCGCAGGCTTCTCTTCTTCCTCCGCACCAAACAAAGCTTCTTCAACATCGTGTTCAATCACTTCAAGCTCAGGATGGACTTTCGGGCCTTTTTCAATGGCCTCTTCCATCTCTTTTTCTTCTTTCGTGCGCTTGAACAGATGCACTTCCACGCCCATCATGCGCATAATCACATATTGCTGAACCACGCCCAAAGCGTTTGAGAATGTGAAGTAAATCACCAAACCAGATGGGAAACTTGCAAGTAAGAACACAAACAAGAATGGCATGAATGTGAAAATCATCTTCTGCGTTGGGTCCTGCGGCGGCGGCGATAAACGCTGCTGCATAACCATGAAGAACAACATGGCAATCGACCACAAACCAATATTCAAGAAGTCAGGAATAAAGCCTGGAACTTCATAAGGCAGCACGCCAAATAAGTTTAGAATAGATGTCGGGTCTTTCGCGGAGAGGTCTTCAATCCAACCGATGAATGGAGCGTGACGCGTTTCAATCGCCATAGAAATCACACGGAAAATTGCAAAGAAAATCGGCATTTGCACCAGAATTGGTAAACAGCCCGCCATCGGGTTCACGCGCTCTGTTTCATAGAGCTTCACGAGCTCCTGCTGCAATTTAACTTTATCGTCACCGTATTTTTCACGCAGCTCTTGCATACGCGGCGCAATTTTACGCAAACCGGCAAATGAACGATATGATGTATTGGCGAGCGGGAAAACGATGATACGCACACAAATCGTAATCATAATAATCGCCACGCCCATATTCCCGAACCAGTCGAAGAATATGTTCATCAACCAATAAAGCGGTTTCGTAATAAAATAAAGCATACCAAAATCAACGGCGAGGTCGAGGTGCGTTACACCAAGCTGCTTGGAATACGCTTCAAGGTCTTTTACAACCTTCGCGCCTGCAAACATATTCATGGTGTAGCTGACTTTCTGTCCGCTTGATACTGTAATGGCATCACCGCGTACATCAACTTGCGTTACAGATTTATTTAGGTCAACCAGACCGCCCTTAGATGAAAAGCTGAAATTATGCAGCATATTCGGGTCAGGCAACATGGCAACAAGCCAATATTTCTGCCCCATACCAATCCAGCCCTGCGCATCCGCAAAACGCTGCTCACCTTTTTTGTTTAAGGTTTTGTAACTAAGTTCTTTAAGGTCTTTATTGATAAAGCCAAGTGGCCCTTCATAAACGCCACCAGTATTGGCGCCAGTATCCGGCGCTGGCAAACCATGACGACTAACCAAACCATATGGGAAGAAACGTAGGTCACGGCCTGTATTATTCTGAATATCCATTTTGATTGAAATCAAAAACTTCTCATCAATCGAAAATGTTTTAAAGAACACAACACCCTGCCCGTTATCCCATGTTAATGTCACGGGCGTTTGCGGCGTTAATGTTGTGTTTTCACCAGTAATGCTCCACTGAGTGTTCTTACTTGGCACAGCCATATTGGCATCTGATGCAATCCAACCCACTTCACCATAATGTGGGTGATAAGAGTTAGAGGGCGAAAGCAACGGCACATTGACTTTTTCTGCTAATGTCTTGTGATAATTTTTTAGTAACAAATCATCCAAACGACCACCGCGTGTAGAGATAGAACCCTTCAATTCAGGGCTATCGACTGTTACGCGCTGAACATCAATATTTTGTAGCGCCTGTTCACGCGATGTTTTTTTCTGCACTTCCCCGCCGACAGGCATTACGCCGCCAAAGCCTTGTTCCATTCGGATTTTAGCTTGCTCCGCCTGCGCCGCGCGCATTGCTTCGGTTTTAGGCTTCATTACAAAATGGTCATAACCGAGCCATAGCACCAGTGATAAAACGATGAAGAGTATCAGGTTACGCATATCTTCAGGTGACTGTTGGTTTGGGCCGTTTCCGTGCATTGAGTTATTCCTTTACGCGTTCGTTTGCGCTTAGCTTAACTGCCATTCAGACCTTTTTAATGTCTGCAGCAATTGTCTTTCGCTTTTCTAATCTTTTTATCGGCTTTGTTATAGCGAATTAAATCTTTCCATTCAAATGTTTCTGGCACATTGTCTTGATAATTTCCTTTATAGTAAGGATTACACCGCAAAATTCGCCAGATCGACAAGAAAATGCCCTTAAATACGCCGTGACGCATAATAGATCCACGCGCATAGCACGAACATGTCGGATGAAATCGACAATTCTGACCAACCCATGGTGAAAGAATAAATCTATATATATCAATTGGCAGACAACATATTCTACGCAATATATGTGCAATCATCAGCTTATCTTTTACGTTTTTATTTAGCCGCTATATAGGGGGTTATATTACGCTTGGACATTGTTGAAAAGAGTTTATTAGCTACGCAAACGCTTTAAGCACCAGATAAAATCTTTTCTCAAACGTTCATAAGGCACATTCAGTGTCTCTTTACGTCCGATAAGGACATATGCCTCACCACCGCGGCCCTTTTCAGGCAGAACATCTTGCACTAATGCACGCAGACGCCGCTTAATACGGTTGCGCTCAACGGCAAGCTTGCTGGTTTTTTTACTAACTGTGAAACCGACACGCAGCGGCGCATCATCAACGGCGGAATTATCGTCACATTTATATTGGACGATAATAGAAGAAGACACCCAGCTTTGCCCTGAAAGCTGGATGTCTTGAAATTCTTGTCGTTTTTTTAAGCGCCCTATTTTGGCGCTATGTTCCGGCCAATCGGACATTTTAAAACTTTCTATAGCGCGATACAAACGCGCTGCATAAATTATGCGCTAAGAACCTTACGGCCTTTTGCTCTGCGACGCGCTAGAACAAGACGACCATTTTTAGTTGCCATACGCGCGCGGAAACCGTGGCGACGTGCACGAACTAGGTTACTTGGTTGGAATGTACGTTTCATTTCTCTTACCTCTTTAATTAGAAGACGGCAAACTAATACACTCGTGCGCATAATTCAAGAAAAAAATGCCGCCATAAGCGATGATTCTTTTACAGGCGCGGAAATATATTCAAATTCAGCCCCTTTTTCCGCCCGAACCACAGCGCATGGGTCGTATGATCCGTATAATCATCGCCCGTTTCTGGATGCACCAACACGGACACATTATGCAGGTTATTCATTTGCAGCCACGGCAATAATTCACCTATACCATTTTTATTAAAAACAAAAGCATAATTCGCTTCCTGATGCGGGCCAACAGCCTGCACATGTGATTCACTTATAATATACGGTGCAAACAAACCGCGCAGATCATCACGCAGAACCATTGCCGCATATGCGCGTTCAATACCATAAATATGGATATGATAATCCTCTACTCTTTGCTGTGTTTTCTCCCAAATTTTTTGCAAACGCTTATCTTCGTTCATTTGATGCCTCCTAAAATTATTTGATGTATCCCTTTAGGTTTGACAATAGAACGCCTTTATCATTAATAATAATATTATTAAACTATATTTATCATAGGCTAAATTAATGACTGTATCGCAAAATGATCTACGCTATTTCATTGAAACCTGTAAAACGCTAAACATTTCCCAAGCGGCACAAAATTTACATGTCAGCCAACCATCAATAACACTCGCCATACAGCGGCTTGAACATGAAATGGGCACTGCCATTTTTGTGCGTTCAAAACGCGGCGTAAAACTAACCAATGCAGGCAAAACCTTTTTTGCGCATGCATCAGAATTGATGCGTCTTTGGCAAAATATTAAAAGCAGCGCCCATGCCAATATAACCGACATACAAGGGCGTTATGATTTTGGCACGCACGCCTCCATGGCTTTAAATGTTATGACCCGCACGCTCGCCCCGCTGATGATAGATAATCCAAAGCTAGAAATACGCCTACATCACGGGCGTTCATCTGACATTGTTAATGACATTATAAATATGCGTCTTGATATGGGGCTTGCCGTAAACCCGATCAACCACCCCGACTTAATTATATCTTCTATTTTAAAGGGTGAAGTTACATTCTGGACCTCCGCCGCGCATAAAAACGACACGCAAAACCCCGCACATGAATCTGGCACCATTGTATTTGATCAAAACATGATGCGTAGCCAAGCTTTACTGAATGATTACAAAGAAAACGGCATTGAATTTTCGCGCAGTATTACATCAACTGACTTAGAAGTCATTGCCGATTTGGTCGGCAATGGCCTAGGCGTTGGCATATTGCCCGAAAATGTTGCCCGTCGATCAAAACACGAATTAGTGAAATGCGAAAATGCTCCTGTATATTATGACGATCACTGTTTTGTTTACCGCAAAGAAAACTTCAAAAACCGTTCAATTCAGACCATCCATGACAATCTAAAAAAAACTTACTAATCCCTGTTAACACTATGGTAACTTATTATTTTTAATATATTTCATTAAGTTATCAATGAATACTTGCAGGCATTGTGGCTTTCTAGTAATCTATTGATCGCATTTAAATTTTTTATAAATCAAAACTAAGGTAATCATAATATGTACGCATTTACAGGTAATCCTCAAGAAGATGGCTGGAATCCAGTTACAGGCGAACAGCTTAAAGGATTTCTTTCACAAGTTGACCCGATTGACGGTAAATTCAAAACAAATGAAAGCACCACACAAGTACACTGGCGTACGTTGCCGTTTTATGAGC
Source organism: Alphaproteobacteria bacterium (assembly GCA_002690045.1). GTDB lineage: Bacteria > Pseudomonadota > Alphaproteobacteria > Micavibrionales > Micavibrionaceae > UBA2705. The sequence continues at coordinate 309,473 of NZDE01000012.1, forward strand.
GCGTGGCTCTTGTCCGCATTCAAGATCCCGCATGGACACCGCATAATTTGGTTGCCTATTACTTGACTGATCAAGGCGCGTTATACCGCCTAAACGGCCTATCTGCCCCCATTCACGATGTTAACGCAAAAGCACCAATCAAAGTAACTGACGAGAACGTGATTGAATATTTGAAATTCTTCTGTTTCTTCGTCCGCGGCGAAGAAGGCCCATTCTTGATTGCTGAAGATTCAAATGACCAGTATATTCCAACTGAAATGGATGATAACACACGTTCGGTTATCGAAGGCACAGTGCGCCCAGCAACATTTGAAGGTAAAAACGAAAACGGTCACTACCTGTGTGATGCGGTTGTTTTCTATTCAAACGCTTTGTTCATCGCAAACTTCGCAGTTGAGCCAACAGGCATGATCCAAATGCTAGATGACGACCCAATCGCCGCTGACCTTCCAGTAAGCGTTGAAGCGCCAATCTCCTAAAGATTGTCACATACACGAAATTTTAAGGCCGGTTTTTCCGGCCTTTTTTATTTGCGCGCATTACAGTTCTTAGTGCTTAAAAACGATAGAAAATATTAAACACACGGCGGACCATGCATTTCATTTTCAATGGGCGGTAGGTCAGCGCCAGACAGACACAATCTTCATCATCACCAATAATTGGTGAATGTATTTCGCCATCGTGACGAATGATAAGGTCACCTGGGCCATATACGCCATATTCATCACGCATCGTGCCACGTAACAGCAATGTCATTTCTTCACCGCGATGCGAATGAGGCGGGATTTCAGTGCCTGCATCAATGCGTACTAAACGCATACGTGATGCGCTGCAGCCTGTATCAACATCAAAGTAACGAATACGCGCATTCCATCCTGACCATTTTTTGGTATGGCAGGCATGGCGGCAAGATTCCTCCAAATGATCAACCAAAGCGCCAGACAAACCCAACGCCTTAAGCATATCAACAGTTTGCATACATTGTTTTGCCACTTGCGCTTCTTCAGCCTGCATAGCCGCATCCTGATGCAAGGCATGATCGATCATATCCATCATACGGTCGCGCGCCGTTGGGTTCATTGACGCTACCGCGCAATCTTTCACCAACAAATACCCGCCGACCTCTTCACAGACACGCACACTCGCACGCCCGTGTTCACTCATTTGTAAATGAGCATCAATCATAAAGCGGCGGGCATCATCAAGGACACCGGCTGCATATTCAAAAAATAATTCCTGACTTCTTTCTTTACTCATCTGCTTACCCTTTAGTTTCGCCATGGGTAATATGGCTATCTTTATGGCCAGATTTATCCAGCGCGTGTTTTAATTTATCCATCGCTAGGCGAATACGTGATTTTACCGTACCCAGCGGCAACCCCGTTTCCTCAGCAATTTGGCTATGTGCTTTATCTTCAAAATATGCTTTTTTGATGATTTCAATTTGCTCAGATGAAAGCGCTTTTAACGCTTCGCCGATATCCGCATTTACCTCTTGTTCGTAAAAGGTCTCAAAAGGCGAATCTTCATCGCTTGCTAAATCATAAAACTTTTCTGGTGGGACGCTCATAACACGCCCAGTCTTGCGGAAATAATCTGTACGCTTATTCCGCGCGACCGTAAATATCCATGTACTTGCCGCCGCTAAATCTGCATCATAGCTAACAGCCTTTTGCCAAACCATTAACATGGTTTCCTGCGCCAGCTCATCAGCCTCATCCTCATTCAGACCGCCTTTTAACAGATACGACTTAACGCGCGGCGCAAAATAATCATAAAGCGTCATAAAAGACTCTTTACTTTTATTCTGTCCAACATCTTGTAACAGCGCATCTAACGATTGCTTTGTCACTTGGGGCGCACCCCGCGATGAATGCATGACATTACACCCTTCTACATATTGCGAAACCGTAGCTATATTAGTGTACACCTATACGCATTCCTTTCAAAGCCTTTCCAAAAAAAACGTATCATAAACAAACTATGATATGCATACCCATATACGCTGCCGTCATAAATTCAGATCAGATTTTCCTTTGAAAGCTTGCCAAAACTTGATATATTGACGTAAATAGGGTGTTCACCCTGCTCTAATTTTTGGTTTTTACAGCCCACACCGTCTAATTCAATTATACAAAGCATTCGCGGATTTATCATGAAGAAAATAGCTCTCTTAACAGCAGCCCTTATCATCTCAACCATCTCTGCTCCTGCCTTTGCAGGTGATACTGACCTAATCGGACAATATGGTGATTGGTCAGCGCACAGCTATAAAGAAGACGGTCAGAATGTGTGCTTTATGGCCAGCACGCCAAAAACAGATGAAGGCAATTATACGCGCCGTGGTGATATTTTTGCATTTGTTACACATCGAAAGTCAGACGGTACAAAAAACGAATTTTCTTATGCCGCTGGTTACGCCTATAAAAAAGATTCAGAAGTAAAAATTAGCATAGATGGCAAATGGTCTTTCACATTGTTTACTGATAATGAAAACGCATGGACAGCAGGCCCAGCAGAAGACAAAAAGCTAATTGATGCCATTAAGCGCGGCAGCAAAATGACTGTTATTGGCTATTCCAAGCGCGGCACGAAGACAACCGACACCTATTCATTAAAAGGATCATCAAAAGCGCATCAAGCCATTGGCAATGCCTGCGGCGTAAGCGATTAAGGGTAAAAAGATGTTTTTTTTCGGCAATAAAGATAAGAAAAAACAAAAGGAAGAAGAAGCCGCGAAAAAGAAAAGCGCCGCGATTCGTAAGCAAGCGCTTGAGAACGCCCGAAAAGCACGTGAAGCCATTGGCGAAGACACATTAGAACGCATTCGTCAGCATTTAGAGAACAAAGAAAACTCCCCCATCGAGCAAGCCAAAAGACAAATCAAGTCGATGGACAAAACGCGCGTTACGGACAATATTCGCGACATGATTGACGAAGATAAGTATAAGTAACGCCAACTTTTTCCTATTGACATATTTCCAAAATTGGTCATAATCAGCCCAAATATTAACAATGGCAGCGTTATGGCTAAAAGACAAACATCAGAAAAAATACATTTTATTGCCAATCCATCAGATCAGAAGTCTGTGGATATGCAAACCCGTCTGATTGCACAATATGGGCAAGCTGATACACAAGACGCAGAAACAGTCTGCGCCATTGGTGGGGACGGCTCATTAATCTATGCCCTACGCGACGCATTCAACAAACAAGTGATTGGCCTTTGTCGCAAAGATTCCAACAGCGTTGGCTTTTGGATGAACCATGTTGATCCAAATAATACAGACCTAAACGCGCTCACCAAAAATGCGCGCCGTTACACTCTACGTCCGTTAAAGGTCGATATTACGCATAATGATGGTAGCCACAGTTTACGCTACGCGTTTACAGATGCCGTTTTGGCAAGCAATAATGGGCAAGCATCCTTATGCCATGTATATGACCGTGAAGTCAGCGATGCCCCATGGCGCATTATGGGCAACGGCTTAACTTTCGCGACACCATTTGGCTCTAGCGCTAAAGCATATGCCGAAGGCGGCAGTGCCTTAGACTTAAACTTAAATGCCTATATCATGGCGGGCAGCGGTGTATGTTCACCGCTCAATTTTAAATCCTATACCTACCCTGCGGAAACTGTATTAGAAGTGCACACTGATATTAGCCGCGCCAAACGTGACCAGCGCATAGATATTGATGGACAAACCTATCAACCACCTAAAGGGCTGTATGTTACAGGATTCAACGTGTCCATCGCAGAGGGCAAACAATCAACCTTACTGCTTGACCGCCCAGCGCGCACCGCGTTTAAAACTTTAACACACGACGTTTAAACCTTTCCATCACGCAGCGGATGCGTTAAAATTACTTGCTTATTATATAATGGCAGGCAATGCATCATGAATATACTTCTTCTTAATGGCCCGAACCTTAACATGCTTGGCAAGCGTGACGCGTCGATCTACGGCACAGAAACGCTTAAAGATGTTGAAGATATGTGTCAGAACTTTGCCGACAAAAACGGCGTATCCCTCACCTGCCGCCAGTCCAACCATGAAGGCGAGCTTGTCACATGGATTCAGCAAGCGCGCAGCACATATGATGTCATCATTATTAATGGCGGCGCATATACACATACATCGATTGCCATTCATGATGCTTTGGAAATATTTGATGGTAAAGTGGTTGAAATACATATTTCAGAACCAAAAGAACGTGAAGCATTTCGCCATATTTCTTATATCGAACCTTGCGCTGATTATCGCATCGCAGGGCATGGTATTAAGGGCTATATTATGGCGTTTGAATGGGCCGTGGATAAAAAATGAACGAGAATATTTGACATTTGTACGAATATTCTATAATCAAGGTCGTTGGATTCTCAACTACAAACAGGATTATGTTTGATGAAAATTGATACAAACGCAATTAAAGAACTTGCTGAAATTCTTAACGACACAGGTTTGACCGAGATCGAAGTTGCTGAAGGGGATCAAATGATCCGCATTAATCGTGCAAGCGTTACATACGCAAACCCGACAGCTGCGCCTATGCCGGTTTCTATGCCGTCAGACCCCACTATCCCACAAACGGCATCTAACGATATGCCATCTGCGGATGTGTCAACACATCCTGGTGCGGTTAGCTCGCCTATGGTTGGCACTGTATATCTGTCACCAGAACCAGGTGCGCCGAACTTTGCGTCTAAAGGCGCAAACGTCAAAGAAGGCGACACGCTGATGATTATCGAAGCTATGAAAGTTATGAACCCGATCAAAGCGCCAAAATCAGGCACTGTGACACAGGTTTTGGTTGATAACGAACAGCCCGTTGAATTCGGCGACGTTCTCGTTGTAATCGAATAAGCGCATAATTTTGCGCTTCATTCGCACAGCCCCAATTTCATAAAAATATAATAGGTGCGCCCTATGTTCAAAAAAATACTTATTGCCAATCGTGGTGAAATTGCCCTTCGTATCATTCGCGCCTGCCGCGAAATGGGGGTACAATCCGTTGTCGTTCACTCAACAGCTGACGCAAACTCAATGGCCGTTCGTTTGGCTGATGAATCTGTATGTATTGGCCCACCAGCCGGTAAAGACAGCTATTTGAATATTCCGGCGATTTTATCTGCCGCGACCGTTACAGGCGCGGAAGCGATCCACCCGGGTTATGGCTTCTTATCAGAAAATGCACAATTTGCACGCATGGTTGAAGAGCACGGCTTTGCCTTTATTGGCCCTAAGCCTGAACATATTGAAACTATGGGCGACAAAGTTACCGCGAAACAAACGGTTAAACAGCTTGGCCTACCGGTCGTACCGGGCAGTGAAGGCGCGCTGAACAGCGTTGAAGAAGGCATTGCCTTCGCCCGTGAAGCAGGCTTCCCTGTGATCATCAAAGCATCATCTGGTGGCGGTGGCCGCGGTATGAAACTTGTTGAGCGCGAAGAAGACTTTGCTGAACAATACTCAACAGCGCGCTCAGAAGCTGCAGCCAACTTCGGTGATGATACAGTTTATGTTGAAAAGTACCTAGGGCGCCCACGCCATATTGAAATTCAAGTTTTCGGTGACGAACATGGTAACGCCATCCACCTTGGTGAACGTGACTGTTCCCTCCAGCGCCGCCACCAAAAAGTATTGGAAGAAGCACCATCACCAGTATTGACCGAAGAAGAACGCCAAGAAATAGGTCAGCTTTCGGCCGAAACCGTCCGCAAGATGGGCTATCGCGGCGCAGGAACAATCGAATATCTCTATGAAGATGGCAATTTCTACTTCATGGAAATGAATACGCGTATTCAAGTTGAGCACCCAGTGACTGAAATGATCACGGGTATTGATTTGATCCAAGAGCAAATCCGCGTTGCGGCTGGCGAAGAATTATCACTTAACAAAGACCGCATCCGCTTCCGTGGCCACGCCATTGAACTGCGCATTAATGCGGAAGATCCTGATACATTTACGCCATGCCCAGGCACAATTACACAATTCCACTGCCCAGGTGGCCTTGGCGTGCGTTTTGATAGTGCGATTTATAATGGCTATAAAATTCCGCCATATTACGATTCCATGGTTGGTAAACTGATTATTCACGCGCGCAACCGTGATGAATGTATCCGCCGCGCACGCCGTGCAATTGTTGAAACCGTTATTGATGGCGTGAAAACAACATTGCCGCTACATGACTGGATTTTACAGCAGCCAGAATTCCACAGCGGAGATTACACAATCCACTGGCTTGAAAAACAGCTTGCTGAAAAAGAAAAGAACAAGAAATAAAATTAAAGGCCGTAAAATTTACGGCCTTTTTTATTACACCTTCAATACGCGATGCACTTCCGTGCCGCACCATAAATCACGTTTTAGCCGCTCTTTATCATCAAAGTCGCCTTTGACGATCCATTCAGACAGTGCTTCAGCGACATTCGGGAAGCGCACTTTTGCGGCGCGTGGTTCATCAAGCCAATCACGTACGATATTAATATCTAAACGATCCATCACGCGGCCATAGCCCAAATATTCAAGGGCGCGCGCATTGGAGACTTGCTCAATTTGCCCATCAACGGGTTTAACCAATAACTTTCGCCCTAAATGCAAGACTTCTGATGGTGATACAAAGCCTGCATTGGTAATTAAGCCTGCACAATGCGCCATATCTTGCTTGAACGCGATGGATGATTTTGGCTTATACACTAAACCTGGGTCACGGCAATCATCATATTCTCCAATATCTTTGTGATAGATATGGAATTCATATTGATTTGTAAACGGACGTAACATCGCGCGGATGTCCGACAATTCTTCATGCCCCAAATAAACCAAAATCATACCGCGTTCAATTTGTCCTTCCAAAGGCGCTTTGAATATTGGCGGTAGAATATCTTTGCCAAATGAATCCCAATGTAGGCCAAAATGATTTTTAACAGGGGACATAAGCGTTGCGCCAAGGCGTAGGCGCCATGGATTCAACTCTGCAGGCAAGCTATGACGAAATGAATATTGATGTGCAATGCCAATATGCGGCATACGTTTAAGGCGCGCTGCATAAGATGTAATCGGTTCAAAATCCGTCACGACACAATCATAGTCACTCGACTTCACGCCCGCGACATCACAAAACATACGGCATAAATTATGTTCGCCGAATAAAGTCTCTTTAACCGTACCCCATGTGTCAATTTTACCGTCTTTTTGTACAAGGATCAGCCCATTGCGGCGTTGATAATCAGGGAAAGCGCCCATGTCTTTATATTCATGCGCAACGCGCCCTGAAAAAAGATAGGTTAAATCAATATCACCCTTGCGCTTCAAATGTGGTGAAAGTGTGCGTGCGCGCGATGTGTGCCCATCGCCTGTAGCATTTACGCCATATAGAATATCCATGACCTGTTCCTTATATTTATATAAGATATGGTTTTAAACAAACTGTTTACGTAATTCAAGCATTTTATCAGATAAATTTACACTTCCCTTTTCGTGTAAACTCTGTAATAGTGTAAGAAAGTTATAAAGTTATGGATTATAAATTTATGTTTAGATTTATGAATACAGCGCAAACAAATACCGCAGGCACAGATAATAATTCTGGGCTTGGTTTGGGCTGCACGCATAAATCATCAGCCGCCAAGAATACATTAGGGTCGGACGCATAATTTTATAACGCATAACATTAGCCCCGATCAGATCAGAGAAGGGCTAAGCCAAAATTTATTTTCCCATCAAATTTTATCTTATCCCTTTTTCTGAAGAGCAAAACAGAAGAAAGGAAAGACCAATGCCCCAAACAGACCAAAGGCAAAACCATATAGAAGCGCCCATCGAACCACTGATGCGCGCTGTGCCAATGCCCATTGAAACCGAACGCCTTATATTGCGCCCAACGCAAACTGGTGATGGCGCGGCGCTCGCCGAAGCCGTGCAAGAAACATGGGACCAGTTAAACGAATGGATGATCTGGGCAAAAGACCGCGCAGGCGCAACAGAAGAAATGTATGAGAGCTACGCCCGCGAAAACGCGGCGCGTTTCATTCAACGTGAGAACTTCGCCATTTTAGCATTTGAACGCGCAAGCGGCCGCCTGATAGGCTCTACAGGCTTGCACCAACCTGACTGGACGTTAGGTCGCTGTGAAATCGGTTACTGGGTACGGACAAGCGCACAAGGCCAAGGCTATGCGCAGGAAATTGCCCATGCGCTCACCGTTTACGCCTTTAACGCGCTGCAGATGAACACGGTGTTAATTGCTCATGCCGCAGGTAACGACCGTAGCCAGCGTATCATCGAACGGCTCGGCTTTGCACCATGCGGCGTCATACCAAATGGCATTATCGTGCCTAGCGGCGCGTTACTGGCCGAACATATTTATTGCCGTACGGATTTAAATGGCTTGCCAGAACGTCCCGTAAGTTGGCCCGAACCCTAATTAAGGAACAGAACAATGGAGAAAGACAATTATAAAATTAAACGCCTCTATATGGCGGATTGGCTAGATTTAAAAGCCATCCGCCTTGAGGCTCTAAAACAAGATTCGCAATTTTTTCTGCGGCGATATGAAGATGATCGCCTAGAAGGTGATGCTTTTTGGCAGAAGAGTTTTGCCGATGCTGCGTTAGTTGATCGCGCCATTTTTGGCCTTTATGACGGCAATAAAATCATTGGGATGGGCGGCATCTCACCTGACCAAGATTATAAGAATGCAGCACGGCTTGGCGGCGGCTATATCAGCAAGGCTTATCGCGGGCAAGGCCTTGCCCATGTGCTTATCTCCGCACGGATTGACTGGGCAAAGGCCAACCCTGCCTATGATTGCATATATTTATCACACAGGCGCGGCAATAAACCATCGCAGGCCGTTGCCGAAAAAGCAGGGTTTCAATATGTCATGGATAAAAACATCCAGTGGCCTGACGGACAAAATGATGCTGAATGGGTTTACGTGCTGAAGTTTTGAAAATTACTGCGCGGATGCTGTAATATCCAAAACCATAGTGACATCCTTACTGACCCATTCGGCTTTAGGGTCAGATGTTGCGCCGAGCCCCAAGGCCAAACGGTCTAATGATAATGTCGCCTTGGCATGGATAGGGTTTTGCGTAGGGTCTGACAGAGTAAATATAAAGCTATATGGCACATTAAGGCTTTTTATGGAGATATGGCCTTCGGCTTTGTATTCACCATTCGCTGCATCGACCGCCGTAATCTGTTCGCTTTCGAACTTAATTTCAGGGAAGGCTTTACTGTTAAACCAATCAGCCTTATGTACTGTACCATCATATATTTTATCACCGGTTTTGAAACTTGCGGCATCCAAGACAGCTGTTATTTTACTTGCTGGTAAATTATCCGCATCAAAGTTAATTTCTGCTGTCCATTTGCCGAAAGTCCCAGTAAACGGCTTACCAGCATGTTCAGCGCGCACACCTATCTTGCTTGCCGTATAATCGACGTCATAAGTCGCTGCGAATACCGCCCCGCCTGACAACAAAGCCACTGAAAACAGTGATACTGCTAATGTATTTCTTAAAAACCTCATCAACTCAATCCTTATAAACTTATTTTGTCCACCACATGCGCTTTAGCAAATTTTCTTTATCAGATATAGCGTGCTTAACCACCGCGGCAATATGCCCAGCTATCAGCGCAGCAAAAATAATCGCCAAGATCAAATGCGCCAATTTCGCGCCATCATGCACCGCGCCATTACCGGTCACACCGGGGAAATGCGGCCATTCAAACATATCGAAAACGATTGTCGGCAAACCATATGGGCTTGATGACACCATCAGCCAGCCTGAAAGCGGCATTAAGAGCATCATCACATATAATCCCCAATGACCAATTTTCGCTAGTTTCTTCTCTAATGCTTTCATCGTTTCAGGCAGAGGCGGCGTGCGCGCAAAAATACGCATCGCCAAACGCAAGAAAAAGGCCAGAAGCAGCAAAACACCACCCCCTTTGTGCCACTGGAACAGCTGATATTTAAGGCTCTTATCAATATCAAAATATTCCATGACTACGCCAGATGCCAACATCACAAAAAACGCCAATGCCATTAACCAATGTAATATAATTGTTAAACTATTATAACGCACAGACTCACCCCTTAACATAACATATCGTATTATTACATTAACAAAATATAATGTAATAGAATCTTAACCTCATGGATGCTATCATACTCTACAGCATATATTTTTTATTTCTATTTTTTAAAGGTTTGTATTATGAAGAGTTTCAATTTTTCACGCTTTCTATCACTGGAAAATCATAATATTTCACGTCAGATTGGCGCTATAAACTTGATCGTTTTTCTGGGCTTGCTTATCGTTGGCATCACTTATTTTATAGGCAACCAGAAGGTTCAAAATATACAAGAAAAACTTCGAATCGAACAACAACGCCTAAGCATTATTGAAGATATTAAATACGAATTTTTAAACTCGCGCCGTAGTGAAAAAGATTTTCTAATTCGTCGAGACATGAAATATGCGGCAAAACATGATGAAAACGCAGAAAAAATAGCACAGTATATTAACGAGATTAAAGCTTTAAACACCGCGCCCGAAGAGATAGCGCAGCTTGATGCCATTCAGAACAGCTATACAAAATATGTCGAACAATTTGCGTTAGTTCGCGACAATGTCATTGCGCGCGGACTTACCCCTAGCGATGGCTTGGAAGGTGCGCTGCGTAAATCTGTTCATAATGTTGAAACACGGTTGAAAGAATATTCAGAGGATGAATTAACCGTCATCATGCTTATGATGCGCCGTCATGAAAAAGACTTCCTGATGCGCCAAGACCCTAAATACGTTACGCGCATGGATGATCGGCTCGCAGAATTCAGATCAGCCCTTTCAAGCAGCCTTATTCCTGATGACGCACAAAGCAACATCATAACCTTAATGGAATCATACCATAAAGACTTCAAAGCGTTAGCAAAGCTAGAGCTAGAGAACGCAAGTGAAATTAAAAACCTCAGCGTCATTTTTGCCAATGCAGAACCGTTAATGATCACCTATGCGGAACAGCTGACCAAGAATCACCACGCCTTACAAATTGACGCACAAAACACGAGCCAAAATACCTTTAACTTTGTTGTTTTCACCATTATCGCTGTGACGTTTGCATCCGTTCTTACCGGTCTTTTTGTAAGCCGTAAAATTGCTGCGCCAGTAAAAGGACTAACCAATTCATTACTAGAACTTTCAGAAAATAATCTCGACGTTGAAATCCCTGGTCATCAGCGCCAAGACGAAATTGGACAAATGGCGCGCAGCGTATTGGTTCTTAAAGAAAACAGTATTACCGCACGCAGTTTAGAAAAAGAACAAAAACAAGAACAAGCCAAGCAGATGGTGCGCGCAGAGAATCTAGAAGCACTTACATCAGAGTTTGAAATGAGTGTATCAGAAATGATCTCTACATTGGCGTCTGCAGCAACGGAATTGAGCGGCACGGCGTCATCCATGTCGAGTATTGCTGAACAAACGACGCAACAATCAACCGCGATGTCACGCGCCTCAGAATCAACGTCACAGAATATTCAAACTGTGGCAAGTGCGGCGGAAGAGTTAAGCGCATCTATTCGTGAGCTCAGTCAACAAGTAAACAATACGTCACAGGCCACAAACGAAGCGACCAATGACGTGAATAATGCATCGAAACAGATTGAAAGCCTGCTAAGTGCATCTGACAAAATTGGTGATGTCGTAAGCCTTATTCAAGACATTGCCGAACAAACCAATTTGCTTGCCCTTAACGCGACGATTGAATCTGCCCGCGCCGGTGAAGCAGGTAAAGGTTTTGCCGTTGTTGCAAGTGAAGTTAAATCACTCGCGCAGGAAACATCAAAAGCGACTGAACAAATTGCCGCAGAAGTGCAGATGGTTCAGCGTGAAGTGCGCAGCTCGGTTGAGGCCATCCGCAATATTGAAAGCAAGATTCGTGAAGTTAATGAAGCTGCCTCGACAATTGCCGCTGCCATTGAAGAGCAAAACGCAACAACAGAGGAAATCTCACGCAATACGCAGACATCTGCCGCAAATGTTAATGAACTGAACAGCAATGTCGGCAATGTGAATACAGCCGCGCAAACAACTGGCTCTGCCGCGAATGATGTTTTAAACGCATCAGGCCAGTTAAGCGAGCAAACAGAAAATCTACGCCTTCGCGTTACAGATTTCTTATCAAAGGTGAAAGAAGCTTAAATTTACGAGCTATTGTTTCAACTTGTGCGATGCAGAAAAAACTTGCATCACACAAGTTTTTTATGTTATGTAAAAACTAATAAAGGAAAAACTAATAAACTTATTGGCGGAAAAACATGAAACAAACAATAGATATATCAAAACCAAGCAAACTGCGCATTGCATGGGAAGACGCAAAAGACTATCCGGTCGTTGTCCACCGTGATTGGACCGCAAAACGCACACGCAGCCGAAACGCAACTGAGCGCCGCCGCAGTGAGACCTTAAAACATCACCCGCTTTATTGGGATGCAAAAAAACGTGGTGATTATATTGCCGCGCAAGAAATCGTTGATGATTTGATCTGTGAAGATGCCATGCTCCGTATATGTGGGCATATGGGCGATAAGTCACCACTAATTGTTGCACCGTCCCTTACCAAAGAAGACCCAAGCAATGTCATTCCCGTCAGCTTTGCCCATAGTATTGCTTATGAATTAAGCCTCAATGTATGTCATGATATTTATCAACGCGATACCGCACACCGCACGGGACGCGGCGGGTTTTATCGCCTTGCCTTCAGCCCTGAATTTTACGGTAAAGTCATTGAAGGCCAAGATTATATCATCGTTGACGATGTTGCGACAATGGGCGGCACACTCGCCGCGCTACGTAGCTTTATCGAAGGGCATGGCGGCAATGTCGTCTGCATGAGTGTACTTGCCGATTCGAACATGAAAGCCCGCGTTGGTATGCAAGGCCTAAGCCGCGATTTTAACTTGAATGCAAGTACTGACGATATAAAACGCGTCGAAAGCAAACACGGCAAACGCCTTAACGAATTTTGGGAACGCCATAACGGCTATGGTATAGATTGCCTAACCGCGCGCGAAACAGATTTTCTACACTTCTTTGAGCGCGAACATAATATTGAACGCTGTATCTTAGAAGAAAAACGCGCGACACATTATAAACTTGGCGCAGGCAATGACAATGTCATGAATGTAAAATCCGTAGCTGCGCCAGTGGTTCGGTCTGCCTAATTTGGTTTAATTTCAAAAACCGCGTCAATTTCAACGGCCACACCCAAAGGTAGGCTTACCGCACTGACGGCGAAACGGGCATGGCGTCCCATTTCGCCAAGCAGTTCACCCATTAAATTTGATGCACCATTAATCACGGCAGGTTGATCCGTAAATTGCGGCGTTGAATTAACAAATCCACCTAATTTGACGCAGCGCTTCAGGCGGCTCCAATCGCCACCCATCGCCGCGTCAAGCTGTGCAAGAATATTCAATGCACAGTTTTGTGCCGCTTCCACTCCACTTTCTAACGTCAGCGTATCGCCCAAGCGGCCAATATGGCTTTGCTGCCCATCTAAAAACGGTAATTGCCATGAAATATAACCCTGCGAGCCGCTTATCACGTAAGGTACATAATTGGCGGCGGGCGCAGCCGCCTTTGGCAAGGTTAGCCCCATTTTTTCGAGGCGCGCGTAAATTTCCTGTGTTGAAATCATGGTTTATGCCTTTCTTCGCGATTCCGTCTCTTGCATTATAGGCATGGAAAAGATAAATTGTTTGGCAGGATTACGCAATACAATGCGCAGCCGCATGAGGAGACATTATGGGCATCATCAAATCATTATGTAGCATATTGGGTGTTTTATCACCGGTGCATTTCAAGACATGGAAAATCATGTCAGGCTCTAAATTTGTTGGCCAAGATATATTCGGCAACAAATATTACGAAGCACGCCCACGAAAAGGGTATACACGCACAAGACGCACAGTTGATTACAATGGCGCGCCTGAAGCATCGAAAGTGCCACCAGAATGGCATGGTTGGCTGCATCACCAAAGCGATGTTTTCCCAAGCTTAGAAGAAGACCAAAAATCATTCCGCCGCCCATGGCAAAAACCATATAGCGCCAACAAGACCGGTACAGATGAAGCTTATATGCCACCGGGTCATCAGTTAAAAGGCGGGCAGCGCGATAAAGCCAGCGGTGATTACGAAGCATGGACGCCGCCACAATAAGAATTTAAATACTGTTTAACACAAAAATACGACATCAATTAGGATCAAGACATGAAACACAACGCAATCGAAACCATTACCGGCGCAGCCGTTATTGCTATTGCTGCATTCTTCCTTAGCTATTCCGCACAAAAAGCCAATATTAAAACCGAAAACGGCTACACAATATCCGCAGCTTTTACTGATGTTGGCGGCCTTTCTGTCGGTGACAATGTACAGATAAGCGGCGTTAAAGTCGGCACCATTTCCGACATTATTCTCGACCCAGAGCGTTTCCTTGCAATGGTGCACATGAACGTAAAGTCAGATGTTAAACTTTCCGAAGATACATCCGCGATTATTTCTTCAACAAGCCTACTTGGCGGGCGCTACCTTGCGCTTCAGCCAGGCGGTATGGATGATTACCTTGAAGAGGGTGATGTCATCGAAACCACGCAAGCACCACAGAACTTGGAGCAGCTTCTAGGCAAGTTCATTTTCAGCATGCAAAATAAAGAGGAATAGTTGTGATTAAACAACGCATTCTCCTTTGCCTCGTTTTGGGTGTAATAGCCACGCCCAGCAACGCGCAGGACATTGAAATTATCCCACTAGATGCTCCAGAAATCGTTCAAGACGATAGCGTAAACACAAATGCGCCTGCTACAAATACCGAAAAAAGCATTGTTTTTGAAGACGTCATAATTGCCCCATCAAATAATAACAGCAATGACGCAGCGAAAGCGGCTGAGATGATTAAATATCCTGTCGTTCGCCTACGTGCGCTCGATAAAATCACCGCGCGCACGGTTAGCTTTGATGTAAATGTCGGCGAAACGGTTAAATTTGGCGATGTCTATATTCGCCCACAAACTTGCCAAGAACCTCCACCGATTGAAGAACCTGAATCTTCGGCCTTCCTGCAAATTTGGGAACGCCCCAAGCCTGAAGAATCCAAATGGATTTTTAGCGGCTGGATGTTTGCATCATCCCCTGGCTTATCGGCGATGGATCACCCTGTATATGATGTATGGGTGTTAGACTGCCGCGAAAAAGCCGAAGAAGTCGCCGCCCCTGCGCCAGAGGCCGAGGAAGTAACAAGCGATGATGTCATTGATGAAGACGGCGAAGAAACCGATACAGCTGAATAATTAATTCGGCCTTGGTCTTGGCATTATCTTATTCTGCTGTCCATTAATTGACTTATCTGGCATATGCATGGTCGTTTTAGTTTCCGCGCAGAAGAACAGTTTTTGATCTTCGTGCTGCGCACGGTCATAACGCAGCGGGAAAGACGCGCGCATCACCCATGGGAAAATAGCATGAAAGTCAAAATCAGCGGAAATTTCATCCGTATGGCCATTCGCGCTTTCTGCCAAGAATAGAGTATTACCACACAAAATATGCTCAAACTCCAACGGCCATGCCTGATAAAACGCCTGATGGGCCGATTGAATTCTTTGCATATTTTGCGGAATATCTGCTATGGCGATATGTTCAAGTCGCCCTTGTGCATCACGCAGAATAATCTTATCCGCGATAGATTTTAGCTTTAATGTATTAAGGTCGCTATCAGCGATGCGGCGTACAGGATAAAGCATATCTCCATCTTTAACATTGGCCATTGCACTAAAATCACGGAGCATTAACCCACCGTCCCGCGCCGCATAGATATTAAAATCATGCGGGTTTGCCGCCTGCACATATGCCTTGTGCAAATAAGATTCTGGTACAAAGCCACGAGTCTTCAATAGGCCTGCTGTAAATTGACGGGTTGTATCAATCAATGATGGCGCATCGGGCGTTTTGATATTCTCATGATTACCAAGTTCTGCCGTGACGATAAGCGATGGCGCGGATGTATTTTTTGCCAACATTGCAGTCAGCGTTGTGTTTTCTGCGCCGCCGAGCCCTTGCCCCAACCATTTAATAATATTCATCATATAAGGGGGCGCATATAAAAATGGCTGCCCCAGGTTACCATCCTTCAGACCGACAAATGTTTCGCGCGGCAGGCTTAGATTTTTGATACCATTTGGCGAACGCGATGTATGCGGGTGCAAGACAAAGCCCAAGTTAAGCGGTCTATCTGATGCCCGAAAATGTCCTTGCGCATCAGGCCATAAACTTTGGTTTACGGCGCGTAATGTCCAAATAATTTCCTGCGCACGGTCAACATTTGGGTGCTGCCCACGCGACAAGCTCATGACGCTCCGGTTCACGCGATTAAGGTCATCCATCACCAGAACTGACCCACCGTCATCCAACACAACATCGCGCCCCGTTAGCTGCGTGCCGAAGCTGCAGCGCCACCCAGCGCGCGCGGTATAGTCAATATTTGCATCATAGGCTTTCATATAGCCCGCCACTGCAGGACGATTGCCCATTTGAATAAGAACATCACCACGCAATTTGTCCTGCTGCGCGGCATGGAGGACTTCCAACACAGCAATCGCACCTGCATAAATTTCATTACCATGCACACCGATGGTCAACAGCGCGACGTTATGCTCTGCACCGTTTTGCGACCCACGAACAAGGCATGAGGCGGGCAGTTCCGTCTGCGGCGGCTGTTCACCTGATTGCATGATTTTGGCTGCTGCGCTCGCATCAAGATGCAGGCTATTTTGTTCGATGTAGTCAAGTAAAGGCGGCAAATCATCAATCATAATTGATGACGGATCTGCCCCATATTTAGCGATAAGCTTTTGTAAATCCTGCGTGAACGGCATGGCCCCTATTGCGATAATTCATATTGTTTATGATTACCGCATACTGCGCCGTATAAAATAAAAAGTCAATTAAATGAACGTAGTTTAAATCACATCTGCATCGACGACAATTTGCCCTTGGTCGATTAGCTGCTGTAGCGTTTGGTTGTCAAAGCCACCCGTGACAAGCACGGCATCCTCGAACTGACCATCATGCTGAACTTGCACCATAACATCGCCGTTATCTTGCGCGCTGAAACGCACGAAATCATCTATCGCATCTGCCAATGGATCATAACCATCTAAAATATCATGGATATCGAGGACATCTGCATCGCCCATAATATCAAAATCGCGGATCTCATCGACTTGGCCATCTAAAGTCGTTACGGCAAACACATCATGGCCTGAGCCGCCATAAGCGATATCTGCGCCATCACCAATAATCAGCAGATCATTGCCGCCTTCACCATAAAGGATATCATCCCCCGCGCCGCCATCAAGAATGTCATTGCCCGCTTCGCTTGTGTCAATTTGCTGCCCTTTAATGGTCAGGTCAAAGACAACATCATTATAATCCGCATCACCCAAGTTTTTCAGGTCTTCAAAACCGATGCGCAAAACACTTTGGTCATTTTCATCAAGCAAACCCGATACAACATGATTTTCACCATCTTGGTTTAAGTCCGTGTCTTCACCACGTGCAGTCGTATGGTAGACCTCCCCCTTTAAGACCTTAACCGTTTCACCATCATCATAAACCAGTGATATCTTATTGCCTGCATCATATATGGTCGCAGGGCGCTCATCCGCACCGCCATAATCATATATAAATTTCAGGTGATCCGTACCTTCGACATCCATATCCTTATAGCTTTTGTTCCGCGTGTAGCCATTGGCCACAATGAAAAAGCCAAAATCACTATCTGGCGCACCGGGCAGATCAACTGTATATTCTGTGCCAGCTTTATAAGCCTTCACATTAGCAAAACCGACTTCAACACCCTCGATTGTGCCATCTTCATGATTAATGCGGTAAAAACCTAACGTATTTTTATAGCCCGCACCCGATTCAACGAAGCTGAATGTTGCTGTGGTTTTATATTCAACCGTAAGGTCGCCCTCAGCTATGCCCACGGCACTAGCCGCTTCATCATCTAGTTTCTTGATGTTTTTACGCTCTTTTAAGGTTGGAAATACCGTTTCAGTGCTGAACAAATGGTCATGAGTTTCAATAGAGCCGCTATTATTACCGCCATAAAGCACATCATTGCCTGCCCCGCCATACAACGCATCATTACCTTCACCGCCATAAAGAACGTCAGTGCCGCTACCGCTGCGCACGAAATCATCGCCCGCCCCACCGCGTATGGTTACGTCATCCATATAAATACTGCTATTGGCGAGATCGATAATGTCATCACCGCCGCCTGCATCAATTTCTTCTATGCCGCTAATACGGTCGCCTGATGATGAACTATGGCGCGGTTCAGTTGAATCGGTAATCAGAAGAACATCATCACCTTCCGTCATGGTTAGGCTGTCATACCCTGCGCCGCCGCGGAAGGTATCATAGCTTTGGTTATGCCCGTTTATATTATATAGGTCACCAACTGGCGCATCCGCCCACTGCCCATCTACGGTATATTTCAACTGGTCATTACCATTGCCGCCATCAAGCAAATCTGCGCCTCCCCCGCCATTGAGGTAATCATCATCATTCTGACCTTTTAAATAATCATTCCCCGCGCCAGTGACAATATGGTCATTACCATCTAGGCCAGACACAATATCATCCCCATCATTAGTCCAAAGAACATCATCGCCCGCGCCGCCATCAATGCGGATTGGCCCATATGTGTTGACGGCACTCGCCAGATTAACAATATCACCGCCCGCACCAGCGATAATATAGTCGATATTTTTGATTTTAGGGGTCATATCCGCGCTAGCGCTTTGGTCGCCGTACGAACTTGAATCCAAGAACAATGCCTCACCTTGATTACCAAACATTAGATAATCAAAGCCACCTAGGCCGTCATAACTTTGTGAATTTACGATGATATCGGTATCAACCTCGATTAATTCCCCACTATAGGGGTTAACCAAAGTTAGCGTTAGATGCTGTGAAACACCCTGAAAGAATAGATAATCTGTATTATTTGTTCCCGTAACCGTTGCCATTACACCCTGACTATACACCACATTGCCGCACTAACTGTGCTTCCCTTATATGCGCTGTTTCACTGGCTTAGCGTTAGAAAACTGCCTTATTATTTTTGTTATAAAAACCGCACACAACCTCTACATTACTTAAAAGCATATCAAATTTAGTTTGACATAATATTAATATTTAATTGTATTTTAACTAAATTTTTCTAAAAAGGCCGCTATTGCCTAGGCGGGTGAAGTGTTTTTCAAGGTAAGTAACGATGCTTTCACGGCGCGCTGCACTATCAGCTATAATGCCTCCCACCTTACAATCAAACGGATAACGGTTAACAAATAACAGGCCATCATGCTTCAAACCAGCGCGGCATTCTTCAAGCAGTAAGAACGGGTCATTATGATTAGCCAGACTGTTATGCAGCACAATTACATCATAGCTATAGAGGTCAAATTCCGGCAAAGGGATGCTTGGCGTGAGCGGTAATTTCTGCGCCTTTAACTGCCTTAGCTTTAGGCGCTTATCTATAGCGTTCAATAAATAACCTTCGGGCTGCGCATATGTCACATCATATTTTGACATAGCGGCATAAAGTGCAAAATCCCCATTATCGCTACATAAATCTAATATCTTCCCGCGTGGCAGGGTTTTTCGCACGTAATCAAGCATCGCCATTTCCTGATATAATGGCCGCATCATACCGTGAAAGAAAATAAAGTCTGCATTGTCCTGTTGAATTTTTATGCTTATCTCAGGTGACATGGCTTTATATTGGTCACGCGCTTTTGCCAAATTATTCTGGCCAAAGCCTTCTATATACGCTGCTTTAAATAAATGGCGATATTCCGCAACACGCGCCCTGAAAAAATTACCAACTTTTTCATAGCCTTTTTCAATTAACAAAAACTTGCGGTATTGATTAATTTTCGGCTCTTCATCAAGCGCGAAGGCCGAACAATATTGCAGTAAGTCGATATAGTCAGAACCAAAATCAGCGCTGCGCGCTAGATTCGCACTAAAAACGCCTTCACCTTTATTCTTTTCTGCCAAAACTGCCGCATGCATCGCCAAGGCATAGGTGTTTTTAGCCTTTAGCGCTTCGACAATATGATTCTGCATTATTTACCTATAACATTTTGATATTACTTATTAAATCATACCTCATTTGCATGCATATACGCAAACAAACAATACATAAAATCGGCGCACAGCACATCAATTGTAAAAAAATGCATTTTTAGGTAAAAAAATTTTTGACATTTGGAAAGAAATAGCTAATATGCAGCACACAGAACTTGATGTGCCGCAATAGCTCAGTTGGTAGAGCAGTTGATTTGTAATCATCAGGTCCGCGGTTCGAGTCCGTGTTGCGGCACCATTCAAATTCTTCCCTGTGTTGGGGTATAGCCAAGCGGTAAGGCAGCGGTTTTTGGTATCGCCATCCCTGGTTCGAATCCAGGTACCCCAGCCATCTTTCTTCCATTACATTTTCTTAACAAGGCTTTCTTTGCGCTTTCAGCAGAGTGGCGGTTTTTAATATATACTGTCCTTATGAATTCCTATATTTTAGATTATAGTTCTTAGGGGGTTTTATGAGACGTGTTTTTCTGAATATTGTGATGATTGCAAGTGTGGCTTTTTTACTTACAGGATGTAAGGAAGAAGAAGATCAGCCATCACAAGCCAATGCCACCCCCACAGCACAAGAAGAACAATACTGTGATGAAGATGTTACAGTGGAGATCGGTGACTACACCATAAAAGCACATCGTAGGGATACCCCAACAATATCCGTCCCAGACAAAAACCATAAAATTAGAGAAGCGATCCTGAGCCGTCGCAAGAATTGTGATATCAAAGACATCCCCAACGCAAAGAGTATCATGGTGGCGCAACTAAGCCTGATTGGTGGTGAAAATCTAGAAAGATTAACAACCTACCAACGCTACAATCAATTAACAAAAACTTGGTCAAAAGGCGAAAATAGCGATCCAAACGTAAAGTATTACACTCGAGAAGAAGGTCATAGCGTTTTAATCGTATCTGATTATATTAAGACATACAATCACGAGCCGGTTCTGGCCAAATGCTATTTTTCTTGCGAAGTAAGCTATCTCTACGATGAAAATCTTCTTATATCCTACAGCTTCAAAGAAGACATAGACTTAGTAAAAAAATTATTTTGGGCAGATAAATACTATAGAAGCATTCTAGGCAAAATGCTTATTAAAGTTCCCAGCACTAACAATACCACTGCAAAAAAATAAAATAGACAACCACCTTACAAAAGTTGACCAATATTTAGAGGCGAACCATGAGTTTTAGTATAATCGCATTAAACTAGAACAATAACGTCCCAAAACACTACGTTTGCGCCGTATGTGGTCAGCTATATAGATAAAATACCCTTAAAATTAATACTAAAGTTTCAATTTTTTTACCATAATTTTGGGCATAGGGCTTGCATAGTATTTATAGCAATCTTTATCTTTTTAAGGAGGCTATGATGGAAAAACAGCAAAATCACAACACAGAATTGGCATCGCTAAATATTATTCGTTCACATTTAAATGCAGAGCATATGCGGGCGGCGCTCGAAGAAAAAGAGCTGAAATTACGTCATAACTTTATGACGTTAAATATCACGCCTGAATTATCACAGCATGTAAAAATTCAACGCGCGGATAACCCCCAAACAACCATATTAATTATTGATGATGACCCATTCGCGCGTAGCTTAATCAAGAAAGTTTACGCTAAAAATGCAAAAGTGCTAACGGCAAAAAACGCATTAGAAGGGTTTAAACTATACGTCAAGCATGCGCCAGACTTACTGTTACTCGACATTCAAATGCCTAATATTAATGGTTATGATTTTCTGGCGAAAATATTTGACCTCGACCCCGCGGCTTATGTCGTGATGTTATCCGCCCATGCTGATGATAGCAATATAGATAAAGCCATTAAATATGGCGCGCGCGGATTTGTTCGCAAGCCCTTTTCACCGGCAGAGCTTTTAAGCTATACAGCTTCGATAAACCGTCAAACGATAGACATAAATTAACGGCGGCAGCTTCGCGCCAGTTATGCGTTGCGGATCTGTTTATAGAAGTAGCGCCCCGCGACATATTCACCGCCGACATTTGCGTAAAATGGGTGCGTGCCAATATGGACATAGCCCATGCTTTCAACCAGTGCAATCGCAGCTTCTTGCGTTTCACGAATATCCAAATTCAAAATCGTAAAATCTGCTTTACGGGCGGCGTCTTCAGCCTGTTCAATAATCATACGTGCCAAACCATATTGGCGCGCCCAAGGCGCAACGAAGATAGAGCTTAACTGTGCCGCATGTGCCTGCGCTTGGTTATTATTTGGTGGCATGGTTATCTGCGCCGTCCCGCAGATTGCGCCATCCAAACGCCCGACAACTAACTTGCGCGAGGGCATCGTGACAACACCCTGCCAATAACGCTCCAAAATATCGCGCGCGGGCAGTTCCAACCACCCGAAACCACCGCCCGCCTCGATTGCAGCGTCCGTCGCATCACATAAATCATTTAAATCAGGAAGGGAGAGGGATTCTTCCACCAGTTCAATCGAAACTTCTGGCGGAACTGTCTTTATATTTACTTGATCCATAAACTTCTCCATTCATTTTGTGGAATGTTCGCACAACCATTCTACACTTAAATATGGTAAAATTGTGTTATAAAAACATAAAATTTTATCTAATTGCTGCAGCGCAAATATTGCAGCAATATTTTAATTTACGCGCATAAATCAAGCAGGGCATTGACCGTATTTTCTGCGCCAATAGCAATATGCTTAACGGATGTGTCGAGCATATAGCACGGGCTTGTCACAATTTTATTTGCTGCATCAATAACAATTTCATCATTGCCCGTCACCTGATGGCGCGCACCGCAAGCTTCTATTTCACCGATTGTCGCTTCATCCGCGCCAACAGTTACCAATACATCGCCAAAAACAGATGCTAAAATCGCTGGGGAAATGCATAGCGCGCCGATGGGCTTGCCTTCGCGCTTCATTGCTTGCAGCGCCGCTTTCACATCATCATTTACACTGGCCTCTGCGCCATCAAAGGCAAAGCTTGATAAATTCTTTGCTGCGCCAAAACCACCCGGAAGAATGACCGCATCGAAATCATCCGCATCAAAATCAGCAAGGTCATTTATCGCACCGCGGCTAATGCGCGCAGCCTCAACCATGACATTGCGCGTTTCATCCATTTCTTCACCGGTAATGTGGTTAATGACATGGTGCTGATCCATGTCTGGTGCAAATACACTGTAATTCGCGCCCGCTTTATCTAACGCCAAAAATGTACATACCGATTCGTGAATTTCTGCGCCATCGAAAACGCCGCAACCTGAAAGAATAACTGCAATATTTTTGCTCATCTTATATCCTGTATCTATGGATTTCATCAATTTGTGAATGCTTATTACATAGACTGATAAAGGCCAAAAATCAATCCGCAGGGCGAGATATCTTTATGCTGCATGTGCGAGACATAATAAAGTTGCGTTTTATGGTCTCTATTTGTTATGAATGCTCTTACAAGTAAAATACATAATTATAAAAACAATTGAACAGTGAGATAAAATGGACAAACCTGAAAAACTTACGCCGCCCGGTTTAATCGACGCCGCTTATGATTTCCTGCTCACCTACGATGCGGTAAAGAATAATTATGATGACGCCATTCGCAGCCTTTTTCCCTATGGCAACGGCGCACCGGTTATGGTCGTACCGGGCTTTATGGCGCATGACATTATTACAGGCAGTTTAGGGAATTTTGTATCTAGCCTTGGCTATGCCGGTAAAAAATGGAAAGGCGGACTGCACCTAGGCGTGAGCGATTATAAATTGCAGCATTTTGAAGAGCGCTTAAATTACGTCTTTAACAAACACGGGCAGCGTCCAATCACCTTAATTGGATGGTCACTTGGCGGCATCGTGTCGCGCGAAATGGCGCGCATGCAGCCTGATAAAGTCGCACAGGTCATCACACTCGGCAGTCCATTCAAGGCACCTGAACACCCGGATTCAACACATTTAAAAGCGGCATTTGATTTCGCCACGCAGCTTGACCAAAAAATCGGCGCAAGCAAAGAGATCATGGGCGATATACCTGCCCTTCTCAAACATCAGCTGAGCCTAAAAACGTCGCTTCGTGATAAAATGAAAATGGGTGTGCGCTTTCCACTGCATTGCGTTGAACGATTATTTAAACAGCCTAAAGTCCTATCAGACAATACATTTAACGCGGAAAGTGTGAAACCCATCGACGTACCCTCAACGCATATTTACACCCAAAATGACGGTGTCGTACATTGGAAAACCTGCATCGGTGAAGAAAATGAACGCACACAAAATATCGAAGTAAACACAAGCCATATCGGCCTACCTTTTGATGCCGCAGTACGGCTAATCATCGCGGATCGTCTATATCATAACGCTGCCGCACAGAAGCAAGATTGGCAAAAATTTGACGCTAGTCCATATCAGGGCCTATTTGGACTGACATAAAATATCGCTTGATGGGTCACGCGCACTAGGTTAAAGATAACACTGCGCAGCACCCGTAGCTCAGTGGATAGAGCACTGGTTTCCGGAGCCAGGTGTCGCAGGTTCGATTCCTGCCGGGTGCGCCATTTTCTTACTTCAACACCTCATCCAAAAACGCCAAAGCGCCCGCCCAAGAGCGCATATCAGCTTTTTCATTATAAGCGACGCCTGTTGATGGGTCGTTGCCCGCATGTTTTTCGGTGAAAGCGTGGACGGCATCGGCGTAGATGTTTAACTGCCAATCGGCATTTGCGGCATCCATTTCGGCGGTGAAGGCCTCAACTTGTTCTGGCGGAACATGCGGATCGGCGGCGCCGTGATGGACTTGGATGGATGCGGTTAATGGACTGTCTTCAGAAATTGTGCGTTTCGTTGATAAGCCGCCATGGAAGCTGACTACACCATCAACATCACTGCCCGCGCGGGCGTAATCAAGCGCCATAGTACCGCCAAAACAATACCCTATTATCGCGTCTTTATCGTTAGTGTATCCTTCACTTTGCACAAAAGCGCGCGCTGCGTTGATGCGCTGTTTTGAAAAACTAGGGTCTGACTTGTAAATAGTAGATTGCGTTTTTGCCCCTTCAACATCGGCTGGGCGAACATCTTTGCCATACATATCAACGGCGAAGACATTGTAACATTTGCCGGCGAGCATATCGGCGCGGCCTTTTTCATATGCCCCAAGGCCTTTCCATTGGTGAATTACATAGACAACGGGCGCATCTTTGCCATTGTCACATGTTGATGGCGCGAAGTAACCTTGCATAAGCGTATCGCCATCTGTGTAAATCATATCTTGCCCCGCATAGGCAGGCACAGAAAAACCAATTAACGCAGCACTTAACAGTAATAATTTCTTCATGGGGCAACCTCCTTTAATTTGGTGAATAGGATACACCTATAAGAATATCTATGCTATAAAAAGCAAAAATATAATTGGGAGAAATTGATATGTCTGTTAACGCCGCGCGCAAATCAACGAACCGCGAGATTAAAGCTTCACATGATTTAAAACCATCGACTAAGGCAGGCTGGCTGACCGAAGCGCCGATCCGTATGTTGATGAACAACCTTGACCGCGAGGTTGCGGAAAACCCTGATGAATTAGTGGTCTATGGTGGCATTGGCCGCGCGGCGCGGGACTGGGATTGTTACGATAAAATCATCGAAACCCTAACAAATTTAGATAAAGACGAAACCATGCTTGTCCAGTCCGGTAAGCCTGTCGGCGTCTTTAAAACGCATGAAAATGCCCCGCGTGTTTTGCTTGCGAATTCAAACCTTGTGCCGCATTGGGCGAATTGGGATCATTTCCACGAGCTCGATAAAAAAGGCCTGATGATGTACGGCCAAATGACCGCAGGGTCATGGATTTACATTGGTTCACAAGGCATTGTCCAAGGCACGTATGAAACCTTTGTTGAAGCAGGCCGTCAACATTATGGCGGCGAGCTGAAAGGCAAATGGATTTTGACTGGCGGCCTTGGCGGAATGGGCGGGGCGCAGCCTTTAGCAGCAACTATGGCGGGGGCATCTATGCTCGCCGTTGAATGCAACCCTGAAAGCATGCGCAAACGCCTGAACACCAAATATTTAGATGTGCAGACTGAGCGTTTAGAAGACGCCATCGCATTGATTGAAGCCGCACATAAAGATGGCCGCGCTGTGTCGGTTGGCCTACTGGGTAATGCCGCCGATATCTTCCCTGAAATTGCAGCGCGCGCCAAAGAAGACCCACGTTATCGCCCTGATATGGTGACCGACCAAACCAGTGCGCATGACCCGTTAAACGGGTATCTACCGAAGGGTTGGAGCCTCAGCCAAGCCGAGCAAATGCGCAAAAAAGACCCTGAAGCTGTGATTAAAGCGGCATCAGAATCAATGGCGCTGCATGTACAGGCGATGCTTGATTTACAATCCATGGGCATTCCGACATTTGATTACGGCAATAATATTCGTCAGGTCGCGAAAGACCAAGGCGTTAAAAATGCCTTTGATTTTCCGGGGTTTGTGCCGGCCTATATTCGTCCGCTTTTCTGCCGCGGCGTTGGGCCATTCCGCTGGGCAGCGCTATCAGGTGATCCAGAAGATATTTATAAAACCGATGCAAAGGTGAAAGAGCTTATGCCGAATAACCCGCATCTGCATAACTGGCTTGATATGGCGAAGGAGCGTATTTCCTTCCAAGGCCTGCCTGCGCGTATTTGCTGGGTTGGGCTTGGTGACCGCGCACGTCTTGGCCTTGCCTTCAATGACATGGTGGCGAGCGGCGAATTAAGCGCGCCTGTGGTGATTGGGCGTGACCATCTCGATTCAGGTTCAGTCGCTAGCCCGAACCGTGAAACCGAAGCCATGAAAGATGGTAGTGATGCAGTATCGGACTGGCCGCTGCTTAATGCTCTTCTTAACACTGCGGGCGGCGCGACTTGGGTATCGCTGCATCATGGCGGCGGCGTGGGTATGGGCTTTTCACAGCATAGCGGCATGGTGATTGTTGCCGACGGCACGGACGAAGCGCGCAAGCGTTTAGAAAATGTCCTGACCAATGACCCCGGCACGGGCGTGATGCGTCATGCTGATGCAGGCTATCAAGAGGCAATTGACTGTGCCAATGCGCAGGGGCTTAAACTTCCGATGATTAATGGATGATATCAAATATGTTTATACTGAACCTTACCCCCGGTGAATTAAGCTTAGAAGATTTACGCCGCGTTTATCGTGAACCGGTTAAAATCACATTGAACGCTGCGGCCTATGATGCGATTGACGGCAGCACCCGCGTGGTTGATGATGTGATCAAATCGGGCAAAACGGTTTACGGCATTAATACGGGTTTTGGTAAGCTTGCCAAAAAACGCGTTAGCCTTGAGCAGCTTGAGAAGTTACAAGAAAACCTGATCCTTTCACATTGTACGGGGACGGGTTATACGCTTTATGATGAAATCACGCGTTTGATTATGGTGCTGAAAATCAATGCCTTGGCGCAGGGTTTTTCAGGGGTACGCCGTGAATTGATTGATGCACTCATCACACTCCTTAATAAAGAAATTTACCCCTGCATCCCTGCAAAAGGATCGGTTGGGGCATCAGGCGACCTCGCACCGCTTGCGCATATGAGCGCCGTTCTCCTCGGTTATGGTCAGGTGCGCATTAATGGTGAAATTTTTGATGCCGCCGAAGGGTTAAAACGCGCAGGGTTAGAACCTATGGCGCTCGCCCCGAAAGAAGGGCTTGCCTTGATTAACGGGACGCAAGTTTCTGCCGCCCTTGCGCTGCGCGGTTTATTCGCGGCAGAGAATTGTTTTGTTGGTGGGTTGATTGCAGGTGCACTGAGCATTGATGCCGCCAAAGGCAGCGCCGCGCCATTTGTCAGCGGCATCCATAGCGTCCGCCGTCAGCAAGGGCAAATTGATGTTGCCGCGCTGTACCGTGATATTTTAAGCGGCAGCCAGATTGCTAAATCTCACGAAGATTGCGACCGCGTACAAGACCCATATTGTCTGCGCTGCATTCCACAGGTGATGGGCGCGTGTTTAGACACCATCCGCCATGCCGCCACCGTATTAGAAAACGAAGCCAATGCCGTGACCGATAACCCGCTGGTCTTCCAAGATACAGGCGAGATTCTGTCTGGCGGCAATTTCCATGCAGAACCCGTGGGCATGGTCGCCGATGCGCTTGCCACGGCCATTGCTGAAATTGGCAGTATATCGGAGCGCCGCATTGCGATGTTGATTGATGATAATCAAAGCCGCCTCCCTGCCTTTTTGATTGAAGATGCGGGCGTGAATTCAGGCTTTATGATTGCGCATGTCACTGCGGCCGCGCTAACGAGTGAAAACAAACAAAATGCATACCCTGCCGTTGTCGATTCCATCCCGACCAGTGCAGGGCAGGAAGACCATGTCAGCATGGCGACCCATGGCGCACGCCGCCTTGTCAAAATGACCGAAAATGCAGCAACGATTGTCGGCATTGAACTGCTTGCCGCGGCGCAGGGCATTGATTTCCAACGTCCGCTGACATCATCCCCGCAGTTAGAGGAAGTACATAGCCTCATCCGTGCGGAGGTCGATCACCTTGACCAAGACCGTTATTTCGCCCCCGATATTGCCAAGGCGCGCGCTATAGTCGAAAGTGACGTTTTGATGCGCTACGCGGCAAAAATCATCCCATCGGTGAAAGCAAAATAATGGATTTATTTGAATTAGAAATTGGCAATAGCCCGCTCATTATCTCCGCCCCGCATTCAGGGACATATGTGCCTGAACATATTTTGTTTAACTTCACCGAAGACGGTAAAGACCTTGCCGACACGGATTGGTATGTCGATAAACTTTATCATAGCTACGCCAAAAAGAATGACGCGACCTTTCTGCGCGCAAATTATTCGCGTTATGTGATTGACTTGAACCGCCCGCCGAATAATGAATCACTGTATCCAGGGCAAGCGAAAATCCCGCTATGTCCCGACATTACGTTTAAAAACACGCCTGTTTACCGTGATGGATTAGACCCCGATGAAGAAGAAATTTCAGAGCGCATTAAAAAATATTGGCGGCCTTATCACAATAGACTGGCACAGCAAATCGAACGCGTTGTCGCCATTCATGGCTTTGCCCTGCTACTTGATGCGCATTCGATTAAACGCAACATCCCGCTGCTGTTTGAAGGGGATTTACCTGATTTGAACATTGGTACAGCCAATGGGGCAAGCTGCGATGATGCACGCATGCAGGCCGCTGCCAAAGCCCTAGAAGGAACTGATTATAGCCATGTGATTAATGGCCGCTTTATTGGCGGGTATATAACGCGCCATCACGGAAACCCTGACCAGAACGTCCATGCTATGCAGATGGAAATTTGCCGCGACCTTTACATGGATGAAGATGGCTTTTTCTATCGCATTGAGCGTGCTGAAAAACTGATCGCCGCGTTAGAAACGATGCTCGACGCCTTCGCGCACCACAGCTAAACACGGGTTATAACCAATATTATATGCAAGCTCCGCCGGATGTTCGATGTCCCATATCGCGAAATCCGCACGCATGCCGTCCTTTAATTTACCGCGATCTTTCCAGCCCAGCGCCCGCGCCGCATTACGGGTGACGCCTGCCAAAGCTTCTTCGGGTGTCATGCGAAAAATGGTTGATGCCATATTCATCATCAATAATAAGGAATGCGCAGGCGAAGAGCCGGGGTTCATATCTGTGGCAATGGCGATTGGCACATCATATTTACGCAGCAAATCAAGCGGCGGTAATTTAGTATCCCTTAGGAAATAATACGCCCCCGGCAATAACACCGCCGTCACCCCCGCATGCGCCATCTTGCGGATGCCGTCTTCATTAAGATGTTCAAGGTGGTCTGCCGATAGGCCTTCATATTCCGCGACCAAAGCCGCGCCATTTTGGTCAGACAGCTGTTCTGCATGCAGCTTCACGCGCAGCCCCAAATTTTTGGCGCACTCAAAAACACGGCGGGTTTGTTCTAGCGTGAAGCCGATATTTTCACAAAAAACATCAACCGCATCGACTAATTGCATTTCGGCGAGGGTTGGCAGCATTTCAGTGCAAATATCATCGATATAACCATCGGCATTATTGGCAAATTCAGGCGGTAAGGCATGCGCGCCTAAGAAGGTTTTTTGCACGGGGATGTTATATTCCTCGCTCAAACGCTGCGCGACTTTTAACATTTTCGCTTCATGTTCAAGGGATAGGCCATAGCCTGATTTAATTTCAACGCCGCAGACGCCTTCACGCATTAGGGCTTTGAGGCGTTTTTCAGCCGCCATGAATAAATCATTGCCTGATGCATCGCGCGTGGCCTGAACGGTTGACAATATACCGCCGCCTGCGCGGGCGATATCGGCATAAGATGCACCTTTCAGACGTTGTTCAAATTCACCGGCGCGGTTGCCGCCATAAACCATATGGCTGTGGCAATCAATTAAGCCCGGCGTAATCCATTTGCCTTTGACGTCATGGACGATATCCGTCTTATAATCATGCGGTAAATCATTGCGGCGACCGACCCATACGATTTTGCCGTTTTTCACCGCAATCGCGCCATCGATAATTTCGCTATAACCACTTATTTTGGCCATTGTCGCAATATGCGCATTGACCCATATGGATTCCCACATAGAATTCCCCTAAAATAAACTGAAACGACAATTTTTAATGTCTAAGGGATTCTACATCATGCAAAAATTTTTCGCAAAGGCTGCGTTTCTACCCGATGGTTGGGCGGATGATGTTGTGATCAGCGTTGATGATCATGGCTTTATCAGCGCGGTTGAGAAAAACGCCAAAGCCAATGATGCGCAATTGCTTGATGGCGCGGTTATTCCCGCTATGCCGAATCTCCATTCCCATGCTTTTCAGCGCGCTTTTGCGGGGCGCAGTGAATTTGCGACGGCGACGCAGGATAGTTTTTGGACATGGCGAAAATTGATGTATGAATTTTTAACCGATCTGGATGCCGATAAACTAGAATCCATCGCCACTGAACTATATACCGAAATGCGCCAAGCGGGGTTTAGCCAAGTGGGTGAATTTCATTACATCCACCACCGCCCTGACGGCACGCCTTATGAAGACCCCGCCGAGCTATCACATGCAATGATCCGCGCCGCGAAAACGGCGGGGATTGGCATTACGTTACTACCTGTGCTTTACGCCTATAGCGGCTTCGGCGCGCAGCCGCCCGAAGATGGTCAAAAACGCTTTTTACATGATGCGCAAAGTTACCTTGCCCTCATTCGCCAGCTACATGCCCAATATAAAGACACGCCACTGGTTAAAATCGGCGCGGCCTTTCATTCCCTGCGCGCCGTATCACCCGAGATGATGCTCGATACATTGACGGGCTTGAATGATATAGACCCTGCCATGCCAATCCATATCCATATCGCCGAACAAATGAAAGAAGTTGAAGACTGCATTAATTGGAGCGGCAAACGCCCCGTTGCATGGCTACTTGGAAACGCGCCCGTCAACCAAAATTGGTGTTTAGTGCACGCCACCCATATGGACGCAGATGAAACCAAAGCCCTCGCCCAAAGCGGCGCTGTCGCAGGGCTCTGCCCCATCACCGAGGCGAATTTAGGGGATGGGTTATTTAACTTGGAAGATTATATAAAGGCTGGCGGCACATGGGGCATTGGCAGTGATAGCCATATCATGATTAATATGCCCGAAGAACTCCGCCTCCTCGAATACGGGCAGCGCCTCACCCATCGCCGCCGCGCCATCGCCCGCACAGATGATCAGCCGCATGTAGGCAACTATCTCTACACCGCCGCCCTCAATGGCGGGGCGCAGGCACTCGGCGTAAAAACAGGCCGTCTAGAAACTGGCTACCGCGCGGATTTCCTTACCCTCGACATAACAGACGCCGCCGCACAAGACTATATACTCGACCAATTAATATTCGTGGGGAATATCGCGATTAAAGCGTGCTATATTGGCGGTAAGAATTAAACCGCCAATTCTGCAATATCTTTATAAAGCTCTAAGCTCTCTGGGTTAGCGAGGGCTTCGACATTTTTCACCTTGCGGCCGTGGATGACGTCGCGGACGGCGATTTCGGTGATTTTGCCGCTGCGGGTGCGCGGGATGTCGGCTACGGCAATAACCTTGGCGGGCATATGGCGTGGGGATGCGCCGACGCGGATTTGCGTGCGGATTTGTTTGATTAAATCCTCATCAAGGGTTTTGCCTGGTTTCATAACAACGAACAAGATAACGCGGACGTCCCCTTCCCAGTTTTGGCCAACGCAGATGCTTTCGGCAACGTCTTCGATTTTCTCAACTTGGCGGTAAATCTCGGCTGTACCGATGCGCACGCCACCTGGGTTGAGGGTGGCATCTGAACGGCCATGGACGATTAGACCGTGATTAATGGTCTTTTCGACCCAGTCACCATGATGCCAAATATTCTCATATTCCGCGAAATAAGCTTTGTGATATTTTGCGCCATCTGGGTCATTCCAGAACCCAACAGGCATAGATGGATGCGCATTGACGCAGACAAGTTCGCCCGCCCCTGTGCCTTCGGCCATTGGCTGGCCTTCATCATCAAAAATTTGCACATCAACGCCGAGGGCAGAGCCTTGTAATTCACCGCGATAAACTGGTGAAATGGGGTTACCGATGCCGAAGCTGGCGGTAATGACATCCGTCCCGCCATAGATAGAGGCAAGATGCACATCACTTTTAATATGGTCATAAACGAAGTCGAAACCTTCATGGACAAGCGGCGACCCTGTTGAGGTAATCATGCGCAAGTCAGACAGATCATAATGATCTTTCGGGAAAATATGATTGGTTTTGAGCGCTTCGATATATTTGGCTGAAGTGCCAAAAACATTACATTTATGACGCGTCGTGAAGTCCCAAAGAATATGCCCATCTTCATGGAAAGGTGAGCCATCATAAAGAAGCACGGTCGCATCAACCGCAAGGCCAGAGATTAACCAGTTCCACATCATCCAGCCACATGTGGTGTAGTAGAAAATGCGTTCGCCTTTTTTCAGGTCGCAATGGAGGGAAAGTTCCTTCACATGCTGAATTAGCGTGCCGCCATGACCATGAACGATACATTTCGGCGCGCCCGTTGTGCCCGATGAAAACATGATATAAAGCGGGTGGTTAAATTCCACGCGGGTGAAGGCAATATCTTGCACAGCATATGACGCGATGAAATCTTCATAACGCACCGTGTTTGGCAATGCGCTGGTGTCTAAATCATCCTGAACATTCGGGATAATGATGGTTTTTTGTACCGACGGCAGTGCAGGCAGAATATCCGCCAATTTTGTGCGTTGGTCGAGGTTTTTGCCGCCATAATAATAATGATCAACCGTAAAAAGCAGTTTTGGTTCAGTTTGCCCAAAACGGTCAATCACGCCGCCCGCGCCGAAATCAGGTGAGGCGGATGAGAAAATCGCGCCGAGTGAGGCCGCCGCCAAAGCAACATAAATCGTCTCTGGCATATTCGGCATATAGGCGGCAATGCGGTCACCTTTTTCAACGCCCTCATTAACCATAGCTTGGCGAATTTTGGATACAGCCGCGTATACATCAGCGAAGCTGTCTGTGCGCTCTGGCCCTTGTTCGGTTTTGAAAATAATTGCTGGCGCTTCATCACGGCGCTTCAGCATATTTTCGGCGTAGTTAATACGCGCTTCGGGAAAGAATTTGGCTTGTTCTATTTGGTCTTTATTGGCAATCACAACATTGCCTTTATCGCCAATCAACCCTGCATAATCCCAATATTCAGACCAAAAATCTTCGGCATGCTCAATGGACCAAAAATAAAATGAAGGGTAATCAGGCAAAGTGACGTTATACTTCTTTTCCAAATATGTTTTGAATTTGAACATATTTGAATTTTCAACAGCTGATTGTGATGGTGACCAAAGTGGTATATTTTTTTCTGGCATTAAACTTGTCTGGCCCATGAGCCCCCCATATATAATTGATCTGTAATGCAATAAAATATTCAAAGACGTTAGCATATATGTAACCCAAGGCACAATCCTTACGAATTAAAAAACATCGCCTTAAAAACAAATATAAAGTT
The DNA here is from genome assembly GCA_002690045.1 of Alphaproteobacteria bacterium. Classification (GTDB taxonomy): domain Bacteria; phylum Pseudomonadota; class Alphaproteobacteria; order Micavibrionales; family Micavibrionaceae; genus UBA2705. The sequence continues at coordinate 343,749 of NZDE01000012.1, forward strand.
AGATGACCTTATGATTAGAAAAATATTCTTTCCCCTATGGATGCTCACCATTTTATGCGTAATTACCGCGCCGCCACAAGCGCAGGCGCAAAGCGCCGAAGACATGGCCACGCAGCATGGGCAAGTTGAGTTACTACCCAGCGCACCATATTTTGAAGCGGGAAAGACATATCGTTTAGGCGTGGCTTTCACAATGGAGCCCGATTGGCATATTTATTGGCGTTATGGCGGCGAAACGGGACAAGCCCCTGATTTTTTCTGGGACTTAGCAGACGAATTTGAAACACCGCAAATATCATGGCCTATGCCAGAATATATTGAATATAATACTATTATTAATTACGGCTATCATGATGAAACCGTGCTGTTCGCAGATATAAACATCCCAGAAGGGTATAGCGCAAAAGAGCTAAAAATAGATCTCGATCTGGAATGGCTTATCTGTAAAGATATATGTGTACCTGAGTTCGGGTCTTACAGTATTAGCCTTCCCTCGAAAACCGCTTATGATGTAAATAGCACGTCATTTACTGCTGATCCGCGCCTTGCAAAACATATGAGCCGAATTCCCGTGCCTTTAAATGGTGACGTGGATTTTACAGCAGAAGATTTCTCTTTTACAATCGCCGCGCAGTTAGAGAACGACCTATTCACACGCGTATCCACCTTAAAAGAAACAGGCGAACATCTATTTTTCGCGCCTTATGATTGGGGCTGGGTTAAATCATCCAGTGATCCGTCCGTTTTTGTGAATACAGATACACAAACTGTATCTATGCGTTATCCTCGCGGACGCCGCTTATTTGATTCTCTTGACCGCGCAGCTGGCGTCTTGGTTTTTGCTAAAGACGGACACAGCCTTGCCGCTTATGAAATTTCAGGTGATATCACCAAAAAACTAAGCGCGGCGCGCGCTGTACCGACATCCGCACCTATAAAAGAACAAGAAGCGCAAACCATGGGCAATGTTGATATTTCACCTGAGCAACATGCGCAAAGCTTCACATTTGGCAAGGCGATGGTCTTCGCCTTTATCGGTGGGTTAATCCTTAACCTTATGCCATGCGTATTCCCAATTTTATCGCTAAAAGCGCTTGCCCTTATTAAACATGCGAATGAACCATATAAAGTGGCTGTAATGGGCGGCATAGCTTACAGCAGCGGTGTCATTCTTAGTTTCGTTGCAATTGCTGGCCTCATGATTGCGTTGCAGTCTGGCGGCGCGCAAATTGGCTGGGGCTTTCAGTTACAAGATCGCAACGTGCTTTATGTTCTAACGTTATTAATGTTCTTAATTTCTCTATCTTTATTAGGGGCACTTAACGTCAATAAAATCCTGCCAAGCAAAATCACCAATATTGGACAGGATAAAACCAACAACGAAGGCTTAAGCGGCGCATTCTTTACTGGTCTGCTTGCCACTTTAGTGGCCGCGCCATGTACTGCGCCTTTTATGGCCGCTGCGCTTGGCTTTGCCGCCACGCAGCCCCCACTACTCTCGCTAAGCATTTTTGCGACTCTTGGCGCTGGTTTGGCGTTTCCTTACTTTATTTTATGTACCGTTCCAGCCTTACGAAACATGCTACCAAAACCTGGCGCTTGGATGGAAAGCTTCCGTCAGTTCTTGGCCTTCCCAATGCTTGCTGCGACCATCTGGCTTGGCCTTGCCCTTGTCATGCAGGATAATTATTTATTCCTCCTACCTTTACTCATCGCGTTATTAACGGCGGCATTTGCCGCATGGGTTTTAGCGCGCCATCCGAAGAATGCTTTACAAAAAGCTGTTAAATATATTCTATTATGTGCCTCGATATTGGTCATCATCATCATCCCACATAAATTTGGTTCAGTGGTCATGGGGGAGAATGGAGAAGCGACAATTGAGGACGCCGTATCCGCGCATGACAGCAAACACGCAGCCTTTACACAGGACGCGTTGAAACGCGCCTTAATGACCAAACCAAACCAGCCTATATTTGTATATTTAACGGCCGATTGGTGCATTACCTGTAAAGTAAATGAACGCCGCGTCTTAGAGACAAAAGATATCGAGAGCTTATTTGCTGAAAAGAATGTTCTTGTCTTCAAAGGGGACTGGACAAAACGCAATAGCGACATAACTGAATATCTATCCCGCTTTGAACGTAATGGCGTGCCGTTATATGTGTATTACGGCCCAGCCGACACACAAAACGGACAACGTCCTGCGCCAGTTATTTTACCGCAGTTACTAACCTTTAACCATTTCGAGTCATTATTTGACCACTAACCTCCAACCCCACACAAAGGACACAACTATGAAAAGATACTTCTTTGCATTATTCGCATGTATCGGCCTCGTTTTATCGGCATCTAATGCCCCTGCACAAGCAGAGGCCGTGATCGGTAAAACTGCGCCAGATTTTAAGGCGTTAGATACATATAACAACCCAATATCTCTAGATATGCTCAACGGCAAGATTGTCGTACTAGAGTGGACAAATAATGGCTGCCCATATGTACGCAAACATTATGATGATGGCCATATGCAGAAATTACAAAAAGACCTTGCTGGCGAAGATCTTGTTTGGATCTCTGTGATTTCATCCGCACCGGGTAAACAAGGTTATATGGATGCCAAAACAGCCAATGCAACTGCATTATCTGAAAAAGCACAACCTACGCATATCATTCTCGACCCAACAGGTGAGATGGGCAAAGCATATGGCGCTAAGACTACACCGCATATGTATGTCATCGATAAAGACGGCAAACTTGCCTATCAAGGCGCGATTGATAGCCACCCAACATTCCGTACACGCGGCATGGAAGATGCACAAAATTACGTGGTTAGCGCGGTTAAAGAGTTACGTGCAGGGCAGCCCGTAACAACCAGCGAAACACAACCATATGGCTGTTCCGTTAAATATTAAGCGACTTTCGACATAAAAAACTCGCTTTTTTCGTATTTTTTTTGTAGCCTGCGCCTTCTATTGGCGCAGGTTTTGTTTTATAATGGCTGCGGTGGTTTACACAATGAATCGTTAGGGATCTACAAAAAACGTGTCAGAACAAGCAGGCAGTTATGAACGCGCGATAGGCTTTTTTATCCTTGCAATTGTCTTGGGTGTGATAGGCTATATCCTCTATAATTATTTTGAATATGACATTAAGAACGTCATACGCTATTGGCGTATTGGTGAAATTCATCTTGGCATTCTTCTGCATGGACGCGATTATACTATTCTTTGGCAAATGCCCGGCACAACAGAAGTTCAAGAATGGCCACTTGGTTCTATCCTAGACCAACTCAAAGTTCTCGACAAAACTTTACTAAATGACCAAATCATGGATTTGGCGGCCCATGCTGCGCTTGTACCAATTAAATATGCGCTATCTGCTATATTGGTTATGTTTGCAATTTGGTCAATGTTTTATGGCCCATACACACAGTTCAGAACAAAGTTTTCATTAAATACGCTGATTAAACGTCAGTCGAAAATCTTTCCATATATCACACCATTTATTGAATTTGACCCTGGCACGCAGCCCGCCCGCCCGCCAGGCGCGCCGGTTCCTGCTGAATTACCACTTTTTGCCGAAGCGTTAGGCCCGGAAGAATTTGTCGCCTATCATAGCCTACACGGTAAAGATGGTGATTTAAATTATGACGTTTCTTACAAAGCCTTTGTCAAACAGCTTGGTAAACCATGGCGCGGCGCCTTGAAATTAAAAACACATGAGCAGTTACTCCTTGCTGCATTTTGCTTGAAAGCTGCTCGTAAACGTAAAGAATCTGACGAGCTACTTGGTAAAATTGCTAAATGTTGGTCACATAAAAAGGGCCTAGTGGTTGACAAAAAAATTCTAAAACAAGCGCGCAGTATCATTCGCAATCGTGACTTATCAGGAAAAACGCTTGGAAAATGTAATCAGCATGGCTTTGTCACCACAGCCATGATCCGCGCCTTACAAACTGCGCGTGAAGAAGGCGGCGTTTTGTCATCATCTCAATTTGTTTGGCTGCGCGGATTTGACCGAAACCTATGGTATGCCTTAAACAATTTAGGTCGCCAAGCCTTCCACATGGAAGCATTGGGCTCTATGTCGCATTATAAAGTCGAAAAACGTATTGGGCGCCCTATTCCACGTCCAAAAGTTGAAGAAGCCATACAAATGCTTACTGAATATATGAAATCAGACCGCGCGCGTCCCGTCCCTAACCTTGATTACAGCGGGTCTAAACGCCGCAGCATCAAAAAAGCCAAAGCCCAATAATAAATAAATCCGGAGCAAAGAATGTCCAGAAAACCTTCCGCAAATGTTGTCGATAACTCATTGGTACTATCCTTACCAAACGCTATAAACCCGGTGGTTTGGCGCATGGAGCTTGCCAAAGCAAAAATGTCAGCAATAGAAATTCGTGAAGACAAGCTAGGTGATTTCACTTTAATACTGAAAACGCCTAAAGGCGACAGTAATGAAATTGCCCGCTTTAATGATAAAAGTGATGCTCTGAAAGGTTTAGGCGCAATTTCATCAGCCATGAGCAAAGCCGAAAAAGACGAAGGTAAATCTGGAAAACCTGCAAAAAGCGGCTCGTTTCTTAAGAAGGCAGCAATCGTTATCGCGTCACTTTTAGGCTTCGCATTCGCATTTATAATTCTTATCAACGTCTTGCTTATGTTCAGCGGTACAACTGTTCCATCAACGGGCAGCACATCATCAGGTGCAATCATACAAGATGGTGTTCCCCAATCCGCAGATGACTTTTTGAAGGGGCGTTAACACCTTGAAAACACCTTGCTTTTTCATAGCAGGATATTGTTAACTTTTGAACATTATAATATTGCATAGCGGGGCATCGAACGCCCCTATAATTCGGTAAAAAATCAAATGGTATTAGACACCCGGAAATATTCCTATAAACATACCGACATCCTAAGGGACACGCGCCCATGGACCCTTCGCGTATGGGACTGGATGAAACGCCCTGCCAATTCAGGCGCCGTATTTATTTCTTGTGCTATTTTGCCATTCATACAAGGTGACCTTCAGCTCTATATTGACTGGTTTTTTCTAGTTGCGGCATTTTTCTTTTTTATGATTGTTAAAGCTGACCGTACAATCGCCTTTAAAATGCCGATGGGCGCAAAATATAAAGATAAAAACAATGAAGGCCCCGGCAAAAGCGGTCAAGCCGAAGGCATTCTGTATATGGGTAACGTTAAAGAAACCAGCGAAGAAGTCTGGTTTAGTGATTCTGATACCCGTACGCATATTCTTTACCTTGGTACAACAGGTGCGGGTAAGACCGAGGGGCTTAAGTCCCTTGTGACAAACGCGCTGTGTTGGGCATCAGGTTTCGTTTACGTCGATGGTAAAGCCGATACAGACTTGTGGTCATCACTGTCCTCACTCATGCGCCGTTTCGGTCGCGATGATGACTTGCTCATCTTGAACTATATGACCGGTAACTCCGACAGCCGCGCACCGTCAAACACCATGAACCCGTTTTCCAGTGGCTCTGCATCTTACCTCACCAACATGCTTGTAAGTTTGATGCCTGAATCTGGCGGTGACAACGCCATGTGGAAAGAACGTGCGGTGTCTTTGGTTGGCTCGATTATGCCTGCGTTGACATGGAAACGTGATTATCAAGATATTCCGATGAGTGTAACGACTATCCGTGAATATCTTGGCCTTAATGCTGTTATTGCCCTATCGCGCGATGAAATGGTACCCGAAGAAATCCGCAAAGGTATTGTCGGCTACCTCGACACATTACCGGGCTTTGTGCCAGAAGCATTTGATGATAACGGTAAAGAAAAGCCAGCAGGCCCAGACAGCCCGCCAATTGATACAACAACCGCACACCAACAGCACGGTTATCTATCGATGCAGTTCACACGTAGCTTGCAGTCTCTAGGTGATGATTATGGTTACATTTTTGACTCTCAAGCCGCTGACGTGGATATGGTTGACGTCGTATTGAACCGCCGCGTTTTAATCGTGCTTATTCCTGCTCTTGAAAAATCAGGCGATGAAACAGCTAACCTTGGTAAAATCGTGGCCTCTACCCTTAAGGGGATGATGGGTTCGACGCTTGGTTCTACCGTTGAAGGTGAAGCATCCACGGTTATTGATAACAAACCGACAAAATCGATGACCCCATTTATGACGGTCTTCGATGAGGTTGGTTACTATACCGCCGAAGGTATGGCCGTTATGGCGGCGCAGGCGCGATCGCTCGGCTTTAGTTTGATTTACGCCGCGCAGGATTTGCCTGCGCTTGAAAAACGTGTAAAAGAAGAAGCACGTTCCATTACCGCGAACTGTAATATTAAAATCTTCGGTAAGCTTGAAGACCCAACCCAGACCAAAGAATTCTTTGAAAAGACGGTTGGTGCGTCGATTGTGACAGAGGTTTCCGGCTTCCAAACGGAGGCAGGTTCTCTCGGCCACAACTATACAGACGGCCTGCAAGCGGGCGTACAAATTCGTGACAACGCATCTTATGATGAGTTACGTAGCTTTAAAGAAGGTCAAGCGGTCGTAACATTTGGTGGTGCATTATTTGAAACACAGATGTTCTATTCGAACCCAGGCCATGCAAAAGCCATGCGCGTAACGCGCTATATGGCGCTCCCGCCACCTGATGAAAACCTTCTGCGTAATGCCAAAGATATTCGCCGCCTACGCGACAACCTTGTGAAGAAAGGCTGGTCTGCAGAAAAAGCAGATGTCGCGATTGAAACGCCGCCTGAAATTGACGCTTTACTTGAAGGTTACAACAAAGGGATCAAGCATAACCAAGATGGTCTAATGTCTGGCTTGTTCGGTATTGTCGATGTGCATGCTTTGGACAATGCATTACCTGCGCCGCTTGAAAAGAAAGCACCAAAAGGTATTGGTTCGCAGTCGCCTGAAATTGACCAAAAAGAGCTTAAAGCCGAAACTAAAGTCGCGGCAGAAGCGTCCAAAACACTACAAACCCCAGCTGAAACAAAAGCCCCGAGCGCCCCAGCAGAAACTCCCGCCACCCCAGCTGCAACAGAGCAGCCGCAACCAGCAACGCCTGATAATACAGACCCGATGGGCTTCTTTGGGGCAACACCTGCAACAGAGGCCGCCGCCCCATCTGCGCCAGAAACGCAACCAGCAGCACAGACACAGACTGCGCCGCCCGTTGAACAGGCTGCAACACAACCAGCTGCCGAAGCCGAGCCAAGTGATAACCCAATGTGCTTCTTCACAGGCGAAGCTGAAACAGCAGCCCCAGAGACAACGCCAAGCGAAGCTGAAGCCGTTGCAACACCTGAAATTGCGCATAAAACATCACAAGCGGCCACACCGCCTTCTACGGAACCTACTGCAGCGACGCCAGCAGCAAGTGAGCCACAAGCCCCGCAGGAGATCAAGCGTGGAAAAATTAATGCTTCTGCAGAAACCCTACTCAAAGACGCAGGCAAGCAAGCACGCGACAAACTGGTAAAAGCGAAAGAAGAAGAAGGCGCAGCTGAATAAGCTTATTCAGGTTCGCAGGTGACTTGTAAATGCATAACCCCGCCATACCAAGGGTTCGGCGTTTGCCTTGAATAGGCATTTACGTCATTCGTCTTTTTCTCTGCCACAATGCGCGGCAAAATAGCGACTGTTGCTTGCCCCTGTAAATGAATAACTGAAGCAATCTGCTCAGCCTCCTGTGAAGTTTTATTGAAAAAGCGGTTTAAAACGTCTTCCACATAATCAAATGGCGTTTGGTCATCATTATGAAAGATCACTTTATATTTTTTAGGACGCTCGATTTTAGATTTTGATTCTTCCTCTGATTTAGGATCACGGATAGACAAACCATAATCGTCATTTCCGCCGCCGCCCTCCCAAAGATCCTCATCAATCATAACAACCTTAAACCCTTTCACGCCAGTGGCCGCCAAGCCAAAACGTGCTGCATTTTTCTGCTCTTGCGGCAAAGTCGCGACCACATCTTCGGTGTGCATGAAGCCTGTATCTGTTTCTTGAACATGCGTCATTTCATTGAATTTACGTGAAGTCATATCCGTCCCTGAATGTGTAATTTTTTTAATATCTGCAGTGACGATTAACATTATTATGTTTATTGGTCAACATCCAAAAGCATTTTCATAAACCTGTTGACGTGCAGATTATGGAATGCTATTCGTAAAAAAAACTTATAAAAGTGAAGCAGGGATCATGATTACACCAGACGTAGAAAATATTTTCATCAATGCTTATTTAAAAGCAAAAGATAAAAACCACGAATATCTAACGACCGAACATCTTTTGCTCGAAATGTTAGAAAATAGTGATGTGAAAAATATTTTGTGCGCACAGAATATTGATATTGCCGTAGTGCGTAAAGAGCTTGAGCTCCACCTAAAAGATTTTGACCAAAACATACCAAGTGCGCCTATGCAGTATCTAGGTGCTATAAACCAAATTATAACGGACAAAGTCGCTGCGGAAAAAGCAGGGGACTTCGTCGTTATGGATGCAGGGAAGCTGCTTGAACGCCTATGTTATTATAGTGATGCAGGCTACGATAATTTCGCAGCCTATTTCCTAATTTCACGCGGTTTTGACGCTTCAAAAATCCCGACAGCGACGCCTGATGCCGCAAATGAAAACACAGTCCCTGAAGCCAATGAAAATAGCGAATTAAAAGCCCTGAACGCTTATGCCGAAGAACTTGTTGAAAGAGCGCGCAACGGCAAAATTGATCCTGTCATCGGCCGTGATGAAGAAATCAAAAAAGGCGTAATGACGCTCTCAAAACGTAAAAAGCCAAACCCGATATTTGTTGGTGACCCGGGCGTTGGTAAGACCGCCGTTGTTGAAGGCATGGCAAAACAAATTGCCGATGGTGAAGCGCCAGAAGCTATTGCCAATGCAAAAATTTACGCGCTTGATATGACCGCCCTAATGGCGGGCACAAAATATCGCGGTGATTTTGAAAAACGTCTGAAAGAGGTCATGAAAGAGATTGAATCGCTTGATAATGCGATCCTGTATATTGATGAAATTCACACGATTATTGGCGCAGGTGCAGCGGGCGGCAGCGTTATGGATGCATCGAATATCCTCAAACCTGCGCTTCAAAGCGGACGCATCCGTGTAATTGGCTCAACAACTTATGATGAATACCGTCAGCATTTCCAAAAAGACCGCGCCATGTCACGTCGTTTCCAGAAGATTGATGTGAATGAACCATCTGTCGAAAAAACTGTAGAAATTCTCCAAGGCCTGAAACGCTATTTTGAAGACCATCATAATGTCGCGTATGAAGATGACGCGATCAGCATGGCTGTGCGCGTTGCCAAAGAAAATATACGTGATATTAAATTACCAGATAGCGCCATTGATGTCATTGATAGCGCCGCCGCACATTGGCGAGTTTTGATGGATAAAGACACACGCCCTGACAAAATCACCGAAGACATTGTCGTCGAAATCGGCGCAAAGTTAAGCAATACGCCATGCCGCAAAACTGGCAAGGAAGAGCGTCAGTCCCTGTCATCATTATCCGATAACTTGAAAAATGCTGTATTCGACCAAGACGCCGCGGCAGATGCGTTGGCTGACGCCGTCCGTTTGGCGCGCGCAATGCCCGGTAAACGCCGCAAACCTGTTGGCAGCTTCCTTTTCGTTGGCCCAACTGGCGTCGGTAAAACAGAAATGACCGAACAGCTTGCTGCCACTCTTGGCGCGCCGCTAAAGCGTTTTGATATGTCTGAATATATGGAACAGCACACGGTTTCCCGCCTAATAGGTGCACCTCCGGGTTATGTTGGCTATGAAAGCAGCGGTCAATTGACCGAACATATTAAGAAAAACCCGACAAGCATAATTTTGCTCGATGAAGTGGAAAAAGCACATCCGAGCATATTCAACGTTTTACTTGCCGTTATGGATAAAGGTGAAATCACTGACCAACAAGGCGAGAAAATTGACTGTTCGAATATTACGCTTATAATGACATCCAATGCAGGCGTACGTGCATCAGAAAAACGCAGCATCGGGTTTAGCGAGTCTGAAAACAAGGTGAAGCTTGATATTGAAGATGAACTGAAACGCCTCTTCTCACCTGAATTCCGCAACCGTTTGGATGATACAATCTATTTCGATTATCTACAGCCAAGCACCATGCATAAAATTGTCGAGAAAGTCATTACTGCGAGCGACACTATGTGGGCAGAAGATGGCATTCAAACCGTGTTCACGGCGGCTGCGAAAAATTATCTGGCGAAAGAAGGCTATGACCGGCCGTTTGGCGCGCGCCCATTAGAACGTCTATTTAAAAATACAGTCACCAAAACAATTGCCAATGCAAAGCTTGACCAAGATTTAGACAAAACAGGCGGCACGATCACATTTGATTTTAACGCCGAAGCTAATAAGCTAACGCATGAGGTTACCCCGAACAAAGCAGTGGAGCTACCTAAACCAGCGCCATCTGTTTAAAATAAAACCTTATCTTCTTTATAAAACGCCAGTTATCTACTGGCGTTTTTTTTGTGCTCTCCTCCTGTTTCCTTGACATGACACAATGCTTATGGTAAATATTTTGGTGAATTTTTAGGGAGCTTTCAGTGAATATTCTTATCGTCAGCGCAATTGCCGAACCACAAAGCTTTGGCGGACAGATGCTCGAGAAATCTGTACGGCGTTTAAATTTGGCTGGTCACGGCGTTACGGTGAGTGACTTATATGCGCAGCGCTTCCCTGCTGTTGCCTATGCGAATGACTTTCCTGATCGTACCAATACATCATATTTTGCCTTAGAACGTGAACAGGCGCATCACTACCGTCAAGGCACATTGCCGCCGGTTATTCGCGCGGAACAAGAAAAAATCAATGCCGCTGATTTAATCATTTTTATGGCGCCGACTTATTGGTCATCCCCGCCCGCCATTATGCGCGGCTGGGTTGACCAAGTCTTTACCCCTGAATTTGCTTATGGCAAGGACCGAACTTTTGGCAATGGGCCGCTTAAAGGTAAATCCGCCTTTTTTGTCATGACCCATGCTGGCTTATTAGGTGCGGCTGACCCGCTAGGCGTGCCGCATAAATTGGATGAAATGCTCAAAGCATTACATGACCGCCCATTACGTTATAGCGGTATAACCCCCCTGCCGCCATTATCGGTGCAGCCGCCATATTACACGAACGAAATAGAGCGCGCCGCCGCATTAAACAATATATGTCAGGCGATTGAAGATCATGCCACAAATGCAGCGCTATCATCTAACGCGGCAAAAATCGAGGAAAACGGCGCGGCCTACCCACTCATCCATATTAATGGCCGGCCGGGCGTTGGCAAAAAAACTGTCGGCAGTATTCTGGCGAAACAAATCAATGCCGCCTTTATTGATAACCACACCTTGTTAAACCCTGCCGTAAAAGCCTGCGGCCGCGGCACAGATGGTTACACACGCGTTGTCCGCAAAGTCATTGAAGCTGTATTTGAAGAATTACAATATACTTTGCAGGAAAAACCCGTCGTATTGACCAACTGCCTGACCGAACAAGTTGCTGAACACCGTTTATATTACAAAGAAATCCAAGCCCTCGCCAAAAAGGCCAATACGGATTTTGTACCAATACAATTAAGCGCAGACTTCAATGAAAATGCGCGCCGTATTGTGACGCCTTCACGTGCTAAAGCCCATAAATTGACCGATGCTGACACCTTAAAGCAGCTTTATAAAGATTTTACAGTTGTGAATGACCCAAACAGCTTTGCGTTAGATACGACAAACCTAAAAGCCCGCCAAAGCGCGGCGGCGATTAAACGCCACTTAAAAGATAAAGGTTACCAATTATGAGCGCCGATTTAAACATCGCCATGATCCAATTCAACGCCACGACTGGTGATTTAAACAGTAATGCCGCAAAAATTAAGGACGCCTATAAACAAGCCAAAAACAGTCAGGGCGGCGTAATGCCAGACGTTATCGTCAGCGCCGAACAATCAGTCACAGGCTACGCACTTGATGACCTTGTTTTCCGAAAGGCTTTTTTAGATGCCACGCGCCGCACGGTCGAAAGCCTTGCTATGGTTACCAAAGATGGCCCACCATTAATTGTCGGCGCGCCTTGGGTAATTGAAGACGGCACGCGCCAAGCGCTTGTTAATGCCGCGTTGAAATTAGAAAATGGCCAAATCAGTGATGTTATCAGCAAACGCGCTTTGCCTACTTATGGTCCATTTCATGAACAGCGTTACTATGCGCGCGGCAATGATTATACGCCGACCAATATTAACGGCCGCAAAGTCGGCATCGCCATTTGCCGTGATTTATGGGAGGAAGATTGCATTAATGCGTTTAAAGCCCATGGCGCAGAAGCCATCATCTCTATCAACGCTAGCCCCTATGAAGCGGGCAAGACCCAAGACCGTTTAAGCGTTGCCCGCCGCGCTGCCGCGTTAAGCGGTCTGCCTGTTGCCTATGTCAACACACTTGGCGGGCAAGATGAATTAATTTTTGATGGGGCGGGTTTTGTTATGAATGCCGCAGGTGATGTCACCGCTACGCAGAAACAATGGGCTGATGATATTACCCACGCCAATATGTTCGCGCCGCCGCCTGCCGCGAATATTTTGCCATGGCGCGAAGAGGAACTTGCGCAGACTTATGAAGCGATTGTCCTTGCCACGCGTGATTACGCCCATAAAAACGGTTTCAAAAGCGCCGTTATCGGTATGTCTGGCGGGATAGATTCTGCCCTAACCACGGCGATTGCCTGTGACGCGCTTGGCCCTGAAAATGTGCATTGCCTTATGCTTGCGCATGATGATTACACATCCGATAACTCGCTGAACTTCTCACGCGAATCTGCTGAAATGAATGGCTGCCATTATTCGGATGATTTAAAAATCAAAGCGCCATTTGAAGCCATGCAGGCTGAACTGTCCAAACGCTGGGATCACACTAAAGTCAAAGAAACCCCTGAAAATATTCAGGCGCGCCTACGCATGTTGTTTTTATTTGCTGTATCGAATGATGAAAAACATTTAGTGTTGAACACATCCAACAAATCCGAAGTCGCGCTTGGCCACTCAACGTTTTACGGCGATACGTCGGGCGGTTTTGCGCCAATTAAAGATGTATGGAAGCTACAAGTCTATGAACTGGCCAAATGGCGCAACAACAATAAATGCCGCATTGGCCTTGGCGTGGATGGCGTTGTCGTGCACCCTGAAATCATAGCGCGTGAACCAACACCTGAATTGGGCGAAAATGAAATCGACCTTGATTTACTGCCACCTTATACAGTCACTGACCCAATATTAAAAGCTTTAGTCGAAGATGAAGCGTCTGTATCCGATATTGTCGCGATGGGCTTTGAACGCGAAACTGTATGTCAACTTGCTTACCACATGCAAAAGCAAGAATTTAAACGCGCCCAAACACCGCCTGGCCCGATTGTTAGTAAACGCAGCTTCGCACAGCGTGAGCGCCTTTACCCCATCACTAATCATTATTATCCGCGCCGTTACGAATAAGCTTAACGGTCAATAAAATTTTCTAAGTTTAGCGCATTAGCCGTGCCATATGGGCTAGTGATCCCGCTAATCTGCAGACGGCGTGGGGCACGCCATTTAATGGTATTGAAATTATTTGGCGGGGTAGAAATTTGCCATTCTGCATAAATGCGGCCAGTGTTTTCACACATCCACGCAGGGTCAGCCGGTGCATCAATGCCTTTATCTGCCCAGATGCGCGCCTTGTCATTGTCATGATCTGAACAATGGGCGATTTCTTCTAACATGCGGTATATAGTCTGGCGCGGCGCTTCGGCTTCGGCCTTTAACAAATAGCCGCGCGCTTCACCCCAAAGGCCATCTTCCATCGCCACTTTAGCAATAGCGATTTTTGATTCAATATGGTCTGGGTTATTGGCGCTTAGACGTTTGATCCAATCCAAACGGGCATTAGGCTTCTGCGCCTTACGGGTGGATAATAAATCCATCCATAACTTCGCCAATTCAGGGTGCGGTGCATTTCGCCATTGGTTTTCAATTAACTTTTTCAAACGGCGTGTGTCTTTTTGGCGCAAGTAATAAGCCGCAAGCTCCAATGCTGCAGGCAAGAAATCAGGGCATGCCTTTAAGGCCGCCGCAAATTTTTCTGATGCCAAAGTGAACTGCTCTGTCTGCTTCGCTTCCAAGCCCATCTGCGTTAACAACGCCGCGCGGTCACGCTTCATTTTGTATTTATCCATTAAAGATGTTTTTTCAAGGCGGCTTAGCGTTTTTAAGGCTGCAGACCATGCACGCGATTCACATTCCATTTCATAAATGCGCGGTAAAAAGTCTTTATTCTTATGGTTTTTGTTATAGGCCTGATAAGCAAGGGATAGCGCCTTTTCCTCCTGCCCTTGTTCGTAGGCCGTTTTGATCAAGCCTTGATAGCCAAGCATGGCTGTTTCTTTGTTCTTCGCAAGGTTTTGGAAACGCGCTTCGGCTTCATCTGTGCGGCCATTCATACGCGCGGCGTGGGCGCTTAAAAGCTGCGCCAAACCATCTTCAGCTGGTGAAAGTTTTTGGGCGCGCTGCGCCTGATATTCGGCGATTTTCGCATCACCTGCGGATAGCGCCGTTAGCCCGCGCAAAATTGCCACATGGCCTTGTTCGCGCTGTTTTTCCTTGCGGTAAATTTTCCAAAGCTTCGGTATATTTTCAAACCAGATTGCCCCGCGCGTTACCCATGTCACCAGTAAAACGCCCAATGCGATTAAAAATAAAAAGAACCCCGTATGCGCCGTGACTTTATAAGCATCCCATTCAAGGACAACCGCGCCGTCTAAGGAAAGCAGCCAGACAACACCGACAATTACGATGGCTAATTTTATCATATACCAGAATGTTTGAATCATTTTTTAAAACCCGTCTTTACTGTCCGCTTTAAGGCCTATTGTGCATTTGGTATTTTGCGCATATTTGGCATACCGCCAAGCCCTGTACCACCATCCATGAACTTATACCCAGAAACAGGGTCTTCAATCAATGCCCGCTCTGGCATCATACGTTCAAAGCTATCCACCAAACCCTGCAAAGACTGCGCATCCATATTCTTAATGTTGCCAAGCCCTTCTGCATTTAGCCCAGATAAGAAATTTCCGCCGTTTAAGCCTTCTTTCAAGGCGGAAATATCAAAGCCCATAACATTCTGCATAACCTTACCCGTCAGCATTTCTTCGACTTGTTCAGCCATGGCGGTTTTACGAAGCTCTTTTATAAAGCTATCGGCCGTGATGCGTGCAGGGCCATTTAATTCATTGAGGATGATATAGGCGCTTTCGACATCACCATTATTCAAATAATATTGCGCCGCTTCGATGCGTTCTTGTGTTTCTGTACCAGTGATCAATTCACCGTCTTTTTCAACCTTCATCACATTGTTAAAGCGCGCTTTGGCTTTTTCTTGCCATGACACATCCTCGCCTTGCAGCGATGCGCTGACAATATCACCGCCTAAACCTTTTAACTGTTTAGACAGGCCGCCAACGGTTAACACGCCATATTTCGCTTGCGGTGCAAGGCTTTGTATGGCGGCGTTCAGCTGTTCATCATCACTGCCGACCAGTTTTTGCATTAAGGCCAAATCCTTTTCAAAAGAGGCATTGTCACGCCCGAGTGTCCCGCGCAACTGCGCAAGCCCCATAAGCATGGCGGCTGCTTTTAAGTCTTTCTTTTCAAGTGATCCGAATGTTTCATTCAGCACAGAAGCTTCGGCTGTGCGCGATTCATCTAAAGCGTCACCAACGCCTTCTTCACCTTCTGCCGCTTTACTTGGTTTCATTGCGTTGACGGCGCCCCATAATTCATCCATAGCGGACTGCAATTGTTGCTGCCCTTCCATGCTTTGTTGCATGGTCGATAACTTCCCAACAAAACCGGCAAGATCATTTGACCCGCTTAATTCTGCAAAGCGGCCAATTTCGCCTTCTAGTGATTGCAAACGCTGCGCGATTGAACCGCCATCTGCGCCCATCACAGTTTTAGAAATAACGGATGCTTGTTCCGCCAGATTATTGACATTTTGTCTAACTTGCGCCGTTTGTTCTTTAATTTCGCCAATTTTCTTGTCTAAATCTTGCGGCACGATTTTTTGGAAGACGCTTTGCTTTTGGCTCATTTCCGCCAATTTTTCTTCAAGCTCGGCAATTTTCTGTTCTTGCTTATCAGTTTGTTTTACCTTTGGGCCTGTTAAGAATAATAGCCCCAAAACGCCGGCAAGCGCTGCGATACTCACGCCGCCGACGATGCCGTTAATCAAGCTTTGTGTCGAACGTGCCTGCTGTGCATGCTGTGCATGCTGTGCAGCGTTTTGCGGATTAATCGGCTGCGGGCGCGGCGTTTCCGCCTTGGGCGCGTCCTCTTTAGGGGCTGCAGCCTTTGGCGTTTCAGATGCAGACGCTGCGGGTTGCATAGGGCGCTCTGGCGCAGCTTGCGTAGGCTTTACCTGTTTCGGTGTGACAGCCTTTTCCGCCAGCAAGTCAGCCACCTCAACATCATGCTTTTCCGCCGCGGCGATAATTTCGTCCTTACGATTTACAGGAATAGCTTCGCGCTTCTTCCACCCTTGCACGGTTGTTACAGGCACATCAAGTTTTGTCGCCATGGGGCGTATGCCGCCAAAGCGTTCAATAATCTCAAGGGAGTTTGGTAAAGCTTGTTTGTTTATATCGCTCATTAATGACGTCCTTAACTTACATCAGTCAGATTCATAAAGGGTTTGGATTAATTCAACCATTGCGGCGCGGGTTTTATTTGGCGTAACCAAACAGTCCTGCCAAGGCAGCTTTGCTAAAGAGTTTACCACTCCCGCACTTAAACATAAAGCTTTTATGGGTTTAAGCTTGGCATGATACGCTTCTGGCAATAAATCAGCAAAAGCCGCCGCCGTACGCGCGGAGAAAAAGCTGATATAAGCAACATGTCCTGCATCTATGGCGGCTAAACATTCTGGCGTAATCGCCTGCGCTATATTGGCCTTATAAACAATATGTTCTTCTATTTTGTACCCTTTTTGGGTAAGGTCATGCGCTAAATCAAACGAAATATCATGGCCGCGCAAATACGCTAAAGGCCGCGCTTTATCATGATGCGCCTCAATATGCTTGATAAGCCCCGCGACATCCTGAATTTCTGGCGCGCCGCCAATGGCGTAATGCGGTACATTGGCAAAACGCCGGCGCATATCATCTGCATTTTTTGATGTTGTCACCAAGGCGGCATCAGGATGTAGGCTATCTATATCAAAATCCACGGTTTCAATATCCAATATTGGGCTAAAAACCATATCTACCCGCGGGTTAATCGCTAGAATCTCTTCGGCGAACGCATGACAATCCGCTGCGCTGCGCGTCAGGACCAATTTGTGGCTTTGATAGTAATGCTGGTCTTTATCCGCACTCATAATCTTCTAAATATAAATCATCCGGTGTTTGTGCTCTAAGCTTTGCCCCAAGTGCGTTACCTAGCGCAGTTGCGCCGTCCAGTGATACATCTAACGTGTCGCCAATTTCGATCCAAAGGGCGCTGCCATCTTCGGCGGCGATTTGCGCCTTTAAATGCAGCTTTCCACCATCAATAACTGCATAACCACCAATTGGCGTACGGCATGAGCCATCCAATGTCGCCAGTAATGCACGCTCTGCGGCGGCGCAAATGGCTGTCTCCACGCATTGTAACGGGTCAAGCGCTGCTTGTAATTCAACATCTTCAGCGCGGCATTCAATCGCGACAATACCCTGCCCACAGGCTGGTAAAAATTCCGCGACAGGCAGTACTTGGAAACGTTCTTCATAAAGCCCCAAACGCTTTAAACCTGCCATAGCGAGGAATGTGCCATCGACCTGCCCTGCCGCAACTTTTTCAAGGCGCGTCGGAACATTACCGCGAAACGGGACAATTTTTAAGTCTGGACGCTTATGCAGTAAAAATGACGCGCGACGTACACTTGATGTGCCAATCACTGCGCCCGCTGGTAAATCATCAAGCGTTTTATATTTATCAGAAATAAACACATCGCGCGCATCTTCACGGCGGCAATAGTGGTTCATCACCAAGCCTTCGGGTAAAAAGGCAGGCATGTCTTTCAAAGAATGGACACCAATATCAATACGGCCATCAAAAAGGGCTTGCTCTATTTCCTTACAGAAAAGGCCTTTGCCGCCATCTTGCGCAGATAGGCGCGTTTCGCCCATAGACGGTTTCCAGTCACCAGATGTGAGGATTTCAACAAGTTCAATTTCAATTTGGCTGTGATGAGATTCCAATGCGGCTTTGACCATGTTTGATTGAAACATCGCCAGTTTTGACCCCCTTGTGCCGATACGTATACGTTTAACCGTCATAACATCCTTGCCGCGTGCAGTATAAAATTTATTTGTATCTTCGTCGCAAATTGCTTAAAAACACTAATCAACATAGGTTATATGAGTATTTTAGACAATGGGCAAGTATGTATTAGGCATTGAAAGCAGCTGTGATGACACGGGCGTCGCGATTATTCGTGATGACGGGCATATCTGCGCCAATATGCTTGCTTCGCAATATGTCGAGCATGAAGAATTTGGCGGCGTAGTCCCTGAAATTGCCGCGCGGGCGCATCTGGAACAGATGGATCGCCTGATCATCGCCGCGATGAAAGAGGCTGATCTTGATTTCAAAGATCTATCCGCGATTGCCGCGACATGCGGCCCTGGCTTAATTGGCGGCGTAATGGTCGGCATGATGGCAGGTAAAGCGATTGCCGCGGCCCATGACCTCCCCTTTATTGCCGTTAATCATTTAGAAGCGCATTTATTAACAGCGCGCTTAACCAATACGGTAGAAATGCCCTATTTATGCCTTTTGGTTTCTGGCGGGCATACACAAATTTTAGTGGCTGAAGACATTGACCGCTATAAACGCTTTGGCACAACATTGGACGATGCCTTAGGTGAAGCCTTTGATAAAACTGCCAAGATGATGGGGCTACCTTATCCAGGCGGGCCGCATATGCAAAAATTAGCGCAAGATTATCAAGCGCGCTGCGCCAAAAATGGACAAGACCCCAATGCCATTATTGCCAAATATGATTTGCCGCTGCCGCTAACTCATCAAAAAAATCTCGATTTTTCATTTTCCGGCCTTAAAACTGCGATGCGCAAACATATTGATGCCATTGATTCCGATATCATCGAACAGCATGATGCCGAAGAGCTTGCTTATGCCTTTCATCAGGCCGTTATCAAAGTGCTTGAAAAGAAATTAACCCGCGCCATTGCGATGTTCAAAGAAAGTTATGGCGATACATTAGATGCACAAAATATAACGCCAAGCCTTGTCGTTGCTGGCGGCGTTGCGGCAAACAGCTATATACGCGCTGCACTTGAAGACTTGACAGCGGCGCATAATATGACTTTAATCGCCCCACCTGTAAAATTATGTTCCGATAACGGCGCTATGATTGCATGGGCAGGTATTGAACGTTTTAAGCGCGGCCTTATCAATGAGCTTGATTTCGCGGCGCGGCCACGCTGGCCACTTGACCCCGATGCGGAAAAACGTATTGGCGCTGGCGTTAAGGCATAAAAAACGTTATAAAGAGCAAGAAAACAGCAAGTAGTAATAGGATATAGAATGCAAACAGTCGGTATTATTGGTG
The DNA here is from genome assembly GCA_002690045.1 of Alphaproteobacteria bacterium. GTDB lineage: Bacteria > Pseudomonadota > Alphaproteobacteria > Micavibrionales > Micavibrionaceae > UBA2705. The sequence goes on from NZDE01000012.1 coordinate 363,413, forward strand.
CGGGTGCATGGGGTACAGCTTTGGCGCAAGTTATTCGCGCCGCAGGTCGTGATGTAACATTATGGGCACGTGAAACTGAACTTGTGTCATACATGAAAACAAACCATGAAAATAACAAGTTCCTTCCCGGAATTAAAATTGACCCTGCAATCAACGTTACCGAATCTATTTCAGAAGTCACGGCTTGTGACGTATTATTGATGGTTGTCCCTGCACAATATTTACGTTCAACATTACAGACAATGAAACCATCATTGCGTAAAGATCAACCAATATTGATTTGTTCAAAAGGCATCGAGATTGAAAGCGGCCTTTTAATGACACAAGTAGCTGAACAAGAAATTCCTAATCAGCCCATTGGCGTATTAACAGGTCCGACATTTGCGGCGGAAATTGCCAAAGGCCTACCAAGCGCCATGACCCTTGCCTATAAAGACACAAGCAAAGGCCAAGAAATTATAGAAGCATTAAGCAGCCGTAATTTACGCCTATACCAAACTAAAGACCTTATTGGTGCGCAGCTTGGCGGCACTATTAAAAATGTTGTGGCGATTGCCTGCGGCGCCGTTCACGGCTTAGGCCTTGGTGAAAATGCACGCGCAGCCCTTATGACACGCGGCATCGCGGAAATTGGCCGTTTGGCTTCTGCTATGGGCGCGAAAAAAGAAACATTAATGGGGATGTGCGGTTTTGGTGACCTTGTGTTGACATGTTCATCTATGCAGTCACGTAACTTTTCGCTCGGCGCGCATCTGGGTGAAGGGCGCACATTAAACGAAATTATGGCGGAACGCAGCGCCGTTACTGAAGGCGTACACACATCCAAAGCGTTGATGGTTATGGCGAAAAATCACGCGATTGAAATGCCAATTGCTGAAGCCGTTTATAAATGCCTAAACGAAGGCGCGCCCATTCGCGACATGGTCAATAAGATGCTTGAGCGCCCACTACGCCGCGAAGTTGCCGCATAAAAATAGACAAACGCTATGCTAATTTTACCAAAAATTGCCATTAAAGACGGCGCGTCACTTCATCAATTTGATGGCGCAGTTGCCACGCCTGCAGACATTGCCGCACAATTTGTTAAAGCGGGGTTTTCATGGCTCTATATCCAAAGCCAAGACGCATCCATTGACGAAGAATGCATCCACACTTTACGCCAGATCATCGATGCCGTTGATGTACCCGTAATTTTTGAAGGCGCATTTAAAAACCTCACGCAAGTTGACCAAGTTTTTGCCGAGGGTATAAGCCGCGTCGTTTTGAACAATATCGCGCTAAGTGACCATAACTTCATTCAAGATTCCTGCGCGCATTACCCTGACCAGATTGCCATGCACTTGCATAGTGATGGCGGTAAAGTCGATAGCGGCGTTGCGCAATTTGACCTAGGGAAAATTGGCACAAATATTCACGACTATGGCGCTTATGCGATTTTTTATAGCTATGCGCAAAAGCAAAGTAACGCTATGGCGCTAGATATTGATGATGTTATCCAGTTCAGTAAAACATGCAGCGCGCCATTATTTTTTGCCAATGACGTCGATAAAATAGAAGATTTATTATCCATCGCAACACTAGCTAACGACCACAATATCGCGGGCATATTAATTGGTGAGAGCTTCTATAACGGCGCCATTGATGCTGCGCATGCCCTACAAATTGGTGCTGGCCTATCGCTTTATCAGCAAAAAAGTAATGATAATTAAAAAAAGCGCCCAACAATAAATGGGCGCTTTGAAATATTTTCAATCTTAAAAATTATGGGTTATATTTACCACCTGGTAGATATGCGCCTTTTTTAATTTTCTGCTGAACTTCTGTACGTAATTCATCCGAACGCAAACATGCGCCAACGCCTTCACTTTCGGCAACAAAGCTTGGCTTGCCTGTATAATTGTCGTATTTGATGCTTGTTGCCGTATCAAATGTTTGATTATTCAAAGACGATAAAGCCTGATTGCCCAAGCCTGTTGCTTGGTCAAATACTGTATTTACACTTGCACAACCTGTTGCTGCCAATGCTGTTGCGATTACTGCTGCTGCTTTTAAATTTGTTTTAGTCATTTTTACTACACCTTGTATTACCAAATTAATTTATACGGCGTGTTCACCATGCGTTTCATTGGTAATGATGCCACGCCCATTGCAGCGCAACATACAAACAAACTTTATAAGCAATTGAAAACAAAATATTTAACACATAACGCATTAACATAAACAATATGGCGTTGACAGCCATTTTCCCTAATGCTAAAAACTTGTCTAGATAATAATAAATTATAAATTAGGGACTACCACAATGTTCAGCACGATTAGAAAACATTTTGAAGCCGCCCTTGGCTTTAAAAACCCACATATCATAGAAACGCACAGCTATAAAAAGCCAAGTGGCTATATCCAATATTACGCAAAACGCGTTAACGATAACCAATATCAGATCTTTCGTAAGACAAAAGACTTTTATAGCTATTCGCCAAATGTAACCAGTCACGACTTGATGGATGCATCATTGCTTTCAAGCGAAAAGGCCGCAAAAGGCTTACAGATTCTGGAGCAGTCTTTAAAAGGCAAAACATTATATAGCAATGCCGTTTCCCATTACGCGCCACATTTACAAACGACCGGTGAATCTGTGGCAGAGCTTACAAAAACGAACAAAACTATACAGCCGAAGTAATTATCATGCGGCAGGCGGTTAATGACCGCCTTCACCTGCAGTAAGCGCCAAGTAATGGCGTTTCTCAATCAAGCCGGCTTCGAAAGCATCCGTGGCCGATTTCATCATGGTTTGCCCATAAGCAGGGATCATACGTTGGATTTCATTGGTCCAATCGTCAAATTCCATATCGAGCAGTTTTTCACGCACATTGGCGGGGAACATCATCCATTCGCGAAGCCCCATACGCCCACCACCGATTTTGGGCACAAGCGCCTGCGTTACGATCAAGCGCAATGTTTCCATCAAGGCAAAGGCACGTTCGTTACGTTCTGTCGTATCGAATGTTGTAATCATACGGCGAACGGTTGATGCCACGCCCGTGGTGTGCGTTGTCGTATAAACGGCGTGGCCAGTTTGTGCCGCTTCAATCGCGGCAGAAATTGTTTCTTTATCACGCGCCTCACCCACCAAAATAATTTCTGGTTTACGGCGCAATGCGTTACGTACGCCCGCCGCGAAATCAGGCAAGTGGCGCGGTATTTCCGTTTGTGACACTAATGAGCGCGGGGATTTAATCGTGTCGTAAGTATATTCGATCGGCGCTTCATAAGTCAGCATCTTGCCGCAGCCATGAATACGCTCAAGCAGCATACGGTTACCCGCAGACAGCAATGTCGATTTACCAGAGCCTGTTGGCCCCGTAATCACCACCATGCCTTGGCGCGGCGCCCAGTTATCAATAATTTCTTGTTCGATGTTCAGCGCCGCCATGGTTGGTGGCTCACTTGGCAAGCTACGCATAGTGATTTGCACCGCATCACGCCCACGCGACAGAATAGCCGTGATATTCACACGAAAACGAATACGCGTATAACGATCAGGGCGAATTTCATAGGATACATCAAGGTCTGTACCAGAGGCCAAACGCGCAGATGCATCAGGCCCATATATTTTCGCGAGAAAAACGTTCATATCCGCCGCATCAATTGGGCGATATGTGCCAGGATATAATGTACCAGAAATATCATTATAACCGGGGCGGTCTGTTTGGATGGTAATATCAGATGCGCCTTTTTTCACGCACCACAAAAGGTAAGGGTCAACATGGTCTTGGCGGAAACGGTCTGGCTCTTCAGGCCATGTTTCCGCAATGTTATCTTCACCTTTAAGAAGGCTTACCGGTTTGCGGGCTTCCATTGGCTGTGTCCACTTATAAGTTGTGGTTTCCCTGTCAGCTGAATTGCACGGTCACCAATACGCATTTCATAACCGCCACCTGTTACGCCGCGGTCAACTTGGTTCGCATAAGGCGGTGATACCATGCCTTGTGCCAATAATTTACGGTAACGCACCATACCGTTAAAATCACTTACGAGACGCGCAAGGTCAGCTTCGAAAGTTTCATCAGCTTGTTCATAGCCGTTCTTCCAACCTTCAGCGACTTTTTCTTCCCAAATTTCGCGTTCTTCATCATCTTGCGGCATTAATAATTCTGGTGGATCTTTAACCTCACCCCAATCACGCTGCAAATAATCACGCCAGTCACGCGCCGCTGCAACAATTTTCGCATTACGATTAATGTTGTAGATACGGTCTGATACCGCCGCGCTTTGGCCATCGCCTTCAATAATCATCGCATCAACAGCTTCTGAAATGACTGGTGGCTCAACCATCAAACCTGATGGCACAGCGACCAAAAGGCTTCTGAAATTATAAATTTTATCTAGGAAGCTTGTTTGACGGTCAAGTTCCTGATTGATTTCATATGTACGCATTGCCAAACCACCGCGCGCACCAAATGATAACGCCGCTTCGATTAACGCATCACGACGAATATCCAGCGGCATTGCGTTTTCAGCTTTTTCGCGGTCTTTGTTTACAGGTTCAATTTCTTGCAAAGCTGCCATCTTACGTGGCGGCTCCATCGTTAGCTTCGCTGGTGCGCCTATCGCCGCATAGGAAGATGCAGACGCAGAAACCGCAAGTGCACCCAATACAGCCGCGCCGAGCAGTAAATGTTTAACGTTAAAGCGAGATATTTTTAGCGAAACGCTCATGCTTTATAACCCCATGATTACGATTACGGCTTCTCAGCACAGATGAACCCGTAACAATGATTTATATATTACAGGCCAGATACCGGTGCGTAGTAAATTTCAACAACGCGGCGGTTTGAATCAAGTTTTAGATCCGCGCGGCGCCCAAGTTGAAGGCCAATATTGCGCATAACTTCAATAATCGGACGGTTTTCAACGTCGACATCAACAACAACAGGAACTGGCGGCACATCACCTAAAACAACGAAGCGGTAACCTGATTGGTCCGCCAATGTTTTAGAAATCTGCTCAACTGGACCAATCCAGTCAATTGTAACTGCGCGGTTCAATTCCGACGGCACATTATCTGGCGCTGCGGTTGCTACTTTAGGCGCGTTATATTGTTCAATTGCCGCAAGTGTTTCCAAGGCGACAGAGGCTTTATCCGCTGCATCCGCCAACATTAGGGAGACACGATCAGGTGAAGCAACAACCTGCGGTGAATCATTACGAATGACCGAAGGCGCCTCACAAGCGGTTAAAGCTAAGACTGAAACTAAAGACAAAATTTGAAAATGTTTTTTAATCATGACGACATATCTATAGATTATTTATTCGCGAAAATGCTTTTTAGCAAAGCATAGTTTAGAGTATGTCTGGATTAAATACAATTGCAATAAATTCTATTGCTCATAGCAAAACTATTCATAGTTTTATTGCTTTTTCATTTTTCGGCGCTGAACAGATGACGGAATATTCATTGCTTCGCGGTATTTTGCGACCGTACGGCGAGCAATATCAATATGATCTTTGGCGAGGATTTCCACAATTTTATCGTCGGATAAAATGGCATCTGGCGCTTCATCATCAATCATTGTTTTAATTTTTGACTTCACCGCTTCGGCTGAATGCACCAAACCATCCGCGCCAATTAACGCGGTTGAGAAGAAATATTTAAGCTCAAACACACCACGCGGCGTACCAATATATTTATTGGTTGTCACGCGCGACACGGTCGATTCATGCATTTCAATTGCTTCGGCAATATCTTTTAAGTTCATTGGCTGCAAAAATTCAATACCATAAAGAAAGAATGCATTTTGCTGTTCAACAATCTCACTCGCCACTTTTAAAATGGTTTGGGCGCGCTGATCCAACGCACGAACAAGCCAATTAGCTGATTGCATTTGTGATGTCAGAAACTCTTTATCATCCTTGCGGCTCGCCTTACTGGCCACGGTCGTATAATATTCCTGATTAACAAGTACTTTAGGCAATGTTGCCGTGTTCAGCTCCACATGCCAGCCACCGCCCAGATTTTTGGGACGCGGACGCATATAGACATCAGGCACAACAGTCTGCGCGACAAAATGGTCAAAATCACTCGCAGGCTTTGGTTGCATGCGGCGCACTTCTTCGATCATATCATTTAGATATTCACGGTTTACATCACAGGCCTTACATAACTTGTCCCATTCATGCGCCGCGAGAAGGTCAAGATTATCAAGCAAACGAAGCATTGGCGTGTCAAGCTGCCCTGCTTCGTCAAGCTGCATAGCAAGACAGTCCGCTAAATCCCGCGCAAAAATGCCCGCAGGGTCAAAATATTTCATTCTGGTCAGCAATTTATTGATGCGATCTTCTGAACATTCAAGCCGCGCCGCCAAGTCTTCAGGGTCAGCGCGCAAATAACCCGCCTCATCAAGCTGATCAATCAACAGCGCGCCAATCATACGGTCACGCGTATCTTCGGTCATAATATGCAGCTGATCCATCAAATGCTCACGCAATGATGGCTCTTTACTGAGGCGGTTTTCAAATGAATATTCAGGATCATCAAATTTATGAGAGCCACCCGCACCAACGCCGAGCAAGTCATTGGCATTATCCCCAATATCATGACTTTCACCGCCGCCGCTCATCTCACTTTCTGAAGCTTCATAGGAATCTCCAGATTCACTCGACTTATCCCAATCATCCTGCGCAAAGTTATCATCCATCGAATCGCTATCTTTGCGCTCCGTGATGCTCTCATGCGTACCGCTTGCATCCTCTTTTTCAAGAAGTGGATTAGCTTCGACAATCTCTTCTAAATATTCATTCAATTCAACATTAGACAATTGCAGCAATTTGATAGCTTGCTGCATTTGCTGGTTCATCACCAGCGTTTGACTTTGTTTAAGATTAATATTTTGCGATAACTTGCTCATATTTGCAGTGTACCATGAAAATACAAAGGTTACAGAGAGAATCCATCGCCCAGATAAACTTTTCGCACATCTTCGTGCTTGACGATGTCTTCTGGCGTGCCTTCCATCAATACGCGTCCATCGTGAAGGATATACGCACGGTCAACAATACCCAGGCAGTCGCGCACATTGTGGTCAGTAATCAACACGCCGATGCCGCGGTTTTTAAGCTGTGCGATCAAACCGCGGATATCGGCAACGGCGATTGGGTCAATCCCGGCTAACGGTTCATCTAGCAAAATAAACTGCGGACGCCCCGCCAATGCGCGGGCAATTTCGGCGCGGCGGCGTTCACCACCTGATAATGAAACTGCAGGCGTGCGGCGTAGATGTTCAATGGAAAACTCCGCCAATAATTCTTCGAGGAAAATTTCCTGATGGCGCGCAGATAAATCGTTCTGCGCCTGTAAAACCGCGCGGATGTTATCTTCAACATTCAGGCCGCGGAAAATAGACGATTCTTGCGGCAAATAGCCAATCCCCAAACGGGCACGGCGATACATGGGTATGTGAGTGATATCGACGCCATCAAGCATTACCTGACCGCTATCAGGGTTTATCAAGCCCGTGACAATATAAAAGCTGGTCGTTTTACCCGCACCGTTCGGCCCGAGCAGCGCCACAGCCTCACCCGCCTGCACATATAGACTTACATCCCGCAGAACAGGACGCTTCTTATAGGATTTAGACAAGTGATGAACGGACAGGCCGCGCTTCACCGTTTTTAAATGGGTTCGGTTACTCATATAGATATATTATCACATCAAATTTGATTTCGCTTAATTTTATATAAGCATTTCGTAAGAAAGGTCAATCCCAAGCTGCGCCTTACCCCCATTGCGCTTAGGCCGCGATTACAGCTGATAATGTACGGCAAGAATCTCACAAGCTTGCTGCGTCATCTTCCGAATATCATCACGATAACGCTGGGGCGTTTGTTTAAGGTCGAACAAAGTCGATATCGCATTAGGCGGGGCGGTCGGCGCGAGGGCGGCTAGTGGAGCGAATAATTCATCCTCTGGCGCGGCGATGACCAACAAACCCTGACAGGCTACATAATGAACATAAGCCCACTCTTCCAAAGCCGCAGGTAAATCTTTATCTGGCAATTCAAAAATGAACATACGCCAATCATTGATATCTTGTGCCAAACTGGTGACCGTGTCCTTTAAATTCGCAAGAAGCGCCCTATCATCATGCACGAGCCCCGCATGGGTCGTCAGTGCCCAAGCTTCATATGTGGTATGCGGATAGGCCGCATTAGGCATAGGCAGCTTTTCATTCCATGCAGCAAGCGCTTTGTTAACTGCTCTGTGACGATTAGCCTTAACCACTAAATCATTATTGACCGTCGCCATGGTTAGATGATGCAGCCAATCATGCGTGGTTTGGCTGTAAAGGCGCTCTAGCCCCTTATAAACCTTTTCTTTCTGGTTCGTACAATGCGGCGTTAATTTCCGTGCATCAAGGCTAAGCACAGGCTGAGAAATACGCGTATCATCCTTGAGCCTTAGGATTTGCGCGAAACCTGTCTTGTGATGATGTGTCACCACGCTCGGCGCAGGATAGACTGTATGCCTATCCCCATTATAATAAGGCGCGCAATCATTATGCGCATAATCAAGGAAGCTGGCTGAATCCGTTACAATAAAGCGCGAGTCGATCAAAGACCCATTATCAAGCGCAACAGCTTTAAAAATTTCTGATAGTCGGCCTTCACTACCCAGCGCCGCAAAATAAGGCGCAAGACGCACAGCCTCCCCCGCAGCTGCTTCGGTAAAATCCGCTTGATACGCCGCAGCCAGACGACCATGAAAATTATTCTGTAAATAGAGCATGCCGCACTATAGAAAACTCGTGCAAGGAATTCAAGAATAAAAAAGCCGGCGCGATGGCCGGCTTTTAAGTCCCATGAACTTGTTTTTATAATTATGCGACAAGTAGGCTTGCGATAAGGTCGTTGATATCAAGATCAACGCCATCAAGATTGGCAATGTTTGTCGCGTTGCTTGCATTACCGCTACCGTTTGTATCAACAGAAACGATTGTGCCGCCATTGCCGTTATCATTTGTGAATACAAAATCTTCAATAGATTGTGTTATTGGATCTGTGATTGAGATCAGCTGTGATAGGTCTAGAGAATCTTCACCAACGGTGAAATCCATAATGTCATCAACACCATCAGTGATTGCCTCAAACAAGAAGACATCATCACCGCTGCCGCCATAAAGCACATCATTGCCCGCGCCGCCAGAGATTACATCATTACCTTCTTGACCAAAGATCACATCGTTGCCTTCGCCACCAGAGATCACATCATCACCACCAGTGCGGCCAGAGCCTGTGGAGGTCACTGTTTCTTCAGCAAGCTCTTCTGCATTTGCTTTGATGTAAGCAAGTGTATCTTCACGATCCCAGTTAGCTGTTGTGCCTTCACCGTTTTCTAAACGTTCAAAAACGTCCCAACCCGTGCCATCAGTCACATTCAAACCTTCAAGCGCCGCAAGAACATCTGTGTTCAAGCTGTCACCGAAGATCAAGTCTTCACCTGCACCGCCGATGATTTCATCACCGCCAACGCCTGTTAGACCGCTGATTGGGCTAGAGTCTTTTAGCGCCGCAGTTAAGTCATCAGGGTCTGTGATGTTCAGTGAATCACCATCTGAGTCGATGAGGTCAATACGGCCAAGGGCTGTATCACCAAGCTGAATGCCAACGCCGATAACTTCTGTGCTCAACGCTTTGATCATCGCCGCTTCGTCTGTGCCGTCGCTGCCTGTATATTCACCAACAGCTTCTGAACCACCGCTTGTGCCACCGCTCGCGTTCACATAAGCATTTGGCGCACCATCAGAGATGAAGTATGTATATGTTTCTGCATCGCCGCCAAGCGCTGCATTTGGTGTTTCAAGCCAGCTAATTGCACTTTGCAAAGCTGATTCATAGTTAGTTACGCCACCAGTTTGCATGTCATTAATCAACCAGTCAACCAATGCATCTGCACTTGCTTGGTCAGTGATATCAAATGTCGCCGATGTACGCGCTGTATTACCGAATGGGACAATATGCACGCGAATTGCACCGTTATCATAAGCCGCCAAATCATCAGACAAGCTCTCAACCGCTGCGATAAGTTTATTTAGGCGTGATGACCCCGTTTTACTGCCCATAGAGCCCGATGTATCAAGGATCAATACAAAGTTATAATCCTGTGGTTCAGCCGGAATAAATGTTGACCCGCCAACATCACCAACCAATACATCAGATGCATGACCGCCTGTGATGATACCATTTTCACCGCCAACGGCGTAATATGTATCTTCACCCGCAACATCATCAACATTCTCACCCACCAAGAATTTAGGGAAGCAAGATTTGATTGCCAATTCTGCTGTATCACTATCACCATCGCTATCTGTTAATGTATATTCAAATACATCGCCAACACAGCCGATACATTCAGTTGTTACTGTTGTTGTCAGGTTGCTTGCATCATACCAACCTTGCGCACATGTTTCCCACTGCGTTAGGTAACCATTGGCATCATAATCAGTCACAATGTCAGCCACTGGATGCAACCAGATGCCTAAGCTCTGGTCGAAACCAAGGCCAGTCCAATCCGCCGCATCGCCATAATCAGGCACGTGGTTTTGAATGAAGTCCGCATTCAATGTGAAGCTGTACACATGGTTGCCATTCGCATCAGTAGTCGCTGTGATTGATGAGAACGGGCTGTTCGCACCAAGTGATGACGCGATTTGATCCGCTGGCTGAATACCACCCGCTGCCGAGCCATCTTTCCAGCTTGTCTGTGTGTTCAGGCCGTTATACGCATAAGCCGAAACTACAGGAGATGCATTTGTTGAAGACGCATCAAAGTAGAATAGCGCCAATTCACCTGAGCCTTTAGGGTTCGGGCCATCATTCAATGCCAATGTGAAGCCTTCAGTCGTACGACCATAAGGATCAGCAATAGTCATCTCAAATGTGAATTCATGCGTATCTTCGTTATATGTTGTTGCCACATTCTTGATGTCACCACCCGCATCACTGCCTGGAGGGTTATCTTTAGAGAATGTATATGTTGTTTCTTTTGACATGATGTCATCACGAAGTTCATATGTATATTCACCTGTCGCATCAATTGTCAGTTTACCGTAGTTACCATCAATGACGAGATCACCTGATGTTGGCACCTGGTAAACATTGCCTTCAAATTTCACAGATGTCACTGTGTTATCCATATCAGCACTTAATTCGTCATTTGATGTCACAACATTGCCTGTTGCTGTGTCTGTAAGACCTGCATCAATCTCGATCATGTCATCATTTGCGATTGGGCGATCATCAATAATGCAAATATCAATTGTGTCTTGCGCAGTCATACCAAATTCATCTGTTACTTCGACTTTAAAGTCTAGGTCGATAACATCTGCAGAATTAACATCTGCATGATCTAGCGTTTCAAAAAGTTCAAATGTGTATGTTTCATTTGCTTCATCAATTGAAAGTTCAAACACTGTTGTTGCACCCGCTGTACCAACGAAGCTGTTACCAACAATTGCAACTGTGACCGCCACACCGTTATGTGACAATGTTGGCGCTGTTGAGGAACCAGAGAATGAGAAGCTGCCATCAACAGGTTTAATTGAAACAACACTGCCATTTTCACCAGAAATGTTCAGCTTACCCGAAACAACTGGGCCCATTGGAAGGTCTTCAGTTACACAGTTATCTTCAACATTGATCGATGGCGGGTTAAGTGCATCAACAATTTTTGTAATTGTTAAGACAGCTTCATTTGTATCATCATCACCATCGATAAGTTCATATGTGAATTTATCAACTAAAGTTGCGCCCGTCGCGTAATCAACATTCTGATCCCAGTCTGCATGCAATGTATATGTATAAGTGCCATTTGCGTTGAGCGTTAGGTCACCATAATCACCGACATAGTGAGAGACAAGTGCCACTGAATTATCATCATCAGCACTTAGAATATCTGCGCCTGCGCCGTTATCTACAAGGACATCACCTGTTGCGACAGTTTCACCATCACCAAGCGTATCAAAGTCATTCTTCGCCTCTGGCAAGGAGTCAATAACGTCAACATTGATTGTATCTGTTGCTGTGAAGCCAAAAGCGTCCGTCACTTTCACATCGAAAGACACTGTGATTTCGTCAGCTGCGCCGACAACTTCATGGTCGAATGTTTCAAGCAATGTGAATGTGTAAGTCGGGTTAAGCGTATCAGGATTTAGCGTCAATTCAAAGACCTTCACTGCACCAGCCATACCTGTGAACGTGTCACCAACAAGTGTTGTGACAATCGGTGTGCCTTGGAATGTGAATGCGCCATTTTCAAGTGAACCAGACGCGGCGAATGTACCATCAACAAATTCGATGTCCGTAACACCACCATTTGCGCCAGAAACATTAATGTCACCTGTTTTAGATGGGTCAGCATTGCGAAGCTCTTTAAGCTCAACATCTTCACCAGAAATTGTTGGTGCATAAAGCTTATCTACTGATTTGAAGAACTCAATATTGGCTGTGTCGGTATCTGTATCACCGTCAATCAATGTATATTCAAATGTATCAAGCTCGTATGTGCCGCCAGTTGTGTAATCAACGCCGCCGACAACATTTGATGCCCAATCTGTGTGCAGTGTATATGTATAAGACCCGTTCGCATAAAGTGTCATATCACCAAATGTACCTGTGTAGGTCTTCGCGATAGCAAGGTTATTATCATCCGCACTGAAGGTATCTTGGTCATTTGTCAAAACATTGCCTGTGATGCTTGTTTCGTCATCCGCTAATGTTGCGCTGTCGTCTTCTGCGACTGGCAGGTCATCAACGATTTTCACATCAATTGTGTCCGTCGCGCTCAAACCATAATCATCTGTTACTTTCACTTGGAAAGATAGTGTGATGTCATCCGCAACGTTTTCAACTTCGTGATCCAAAGTTTCAAACAATGTGAATGTGTATGTGTTGTTTGCGTTCAATGTCAGTTCAAAGACCTTATCTGCGCCAGCCATACCTGTATATGTGTTACCAGAGAATGATGTCGTGATCGCTGTGCCTTTGAAAGATAGCGTATTATTTTCCAAAGAACCTGACGCATTGAATGTACCTGTGAATTCGATTTTATCCACGCCGCCATTCGCACCAGAAACCGCTAGACCGCCTGTTTCACTTGGGTCAGCATCGCGCTCTTCATAAAGAACCTTATCTGTTGCTTCCAATGTTGGCGGGGTTAGCGCGTTAACGATTTTTGTAAAATCAATTGTTGTTGTTGATGTATCGCCATCACCATCTGTAAGCGTGTATGAGAAATTATCTGTAAGGTTGTGGCTCTTGCTGTAATCCAAGCCTGCATCCCAGTTTGCGCGTAATGTGTAAATATATGTGCCATCTGCAAATAACTGAAGGTCACCATAAGTGCCTGCAAGGCTAGATGCCGCAGAAACATCATTTGTTTCATCCGCACTTAAGTGGTCAGCGCCATTGCCGTTATCATCAAGCACACTGCCTGTCGCAGAGAAGACACCATCAGCTAATGTCACGCTATCTGCGTTTGCTGTTGGGTTATCATCAATAACTTTTGTTGTCACAGTTGTTGTTGTGCTTAGGCCGAACTCATCAGTCACAACCACATCAAACACAAGGTTCATTTGGCTGTCTGAAACTTCACCTTCTTCGTGGTCTAAAGGCGCATATTGTGTGTATGTATATTCAAACTTACCTGTCGTCGCGTTCTGTGTGAAGACAACATCAAAGACGACTTCACCCGACGCAAGCTTACCAATGACATTACCGTTCTGTTCAGAAACTGTAACATCCTGACCATTTGATTTTAAGCTGCCGATAAGGTTGCTTGTGTAAGAATCTGCATATTCAACAGACACGATCGTACCATTCGGGCTTGTTGCATCAACTGTGCTGCCTGCTGTCAATGTGTTCACATCGTCAAGTGGTGCATCTTCTGTGACGGTCACTTCTGAAGGGTCTGCGTCTGGATCAGGCAATTTGTTGAAGTCTTTGCTGAATGTGATATTCGCAATATCTTGGTCGCCATCGCCATCTTTTAGCGCGTAAGAGAATGTATCCAATACATATGTGCCGTTTGCGCCATAGTTTACATTCGCAAGCTCCGCCCAGTTGTTATATAGGGAATAGCTATAATCGCCATTCGCATCAACAACAAATTCACCATATGTGCCTGATACTACATAACCAGTAACAAGGTTGTCTGCATCCGCGCTGAATAGGTCATTATCTGTCACGTCACCTGTGATTAAGTTTTGGCCATCAGCCAAAGTAACCGTATCATCAATTGCGTCTGGGTTATCATCATTCACATAGGCTGTGATTGTGCTGTCGATTGTTAGACCATATTCATCGGTGATTGTAATGCCGAACTCAAGGCTCATTTGGTCATCAGATGCTGCGCCTTCTGCGTGGTCTAATGTTTTATATTGTGTGTATTCATATTCAAAGATACCGCCTGTATTTGTGATGACAACATCAAATACTGTTTCACCAGTAGCGTTCGTGCCAACCAAACCTGTTGCTGTTTGTGTAACGGTAACAAGCGAACCATTTGATGTTAGCGTACCTACATTTGTGTTAAGCGCGCCGTTATATTCAACAGAAACAATATCGCCATTCGGGCTGTAGGCGAGAACAGAATTATCGTCAGAGATAATTTTGACTTTGCCTGTGCCTTGATCTAGATCTTCTGTCACATTCACAGAATTTGGCTCAGCTTCTAACGGTGGAAGCGCCGCGACATAACCATCAAAGCTTAATGTTGCTGTATCGCTATCGCCGTCAGCATCTGTATATGTATATGTGAATGTATCAAAATCGTATGTTGCACTTACACTGTAATCAACACCCGCAAGAGCATCCCAGTTATTATAAAGTGTGTACGTAAATTCGCCATCTGCATCAATTTCAAGTGAACCGAATGTACCTGCAATTGTTGTTACGCCTTTACCGTCAACATCCGTTACTGTTGATGTAATGTCATCACTATCTGTATCTGCGCCGCCTGTGTTAACGCCCGTGATAACATTGCCTGTTACATCTAAATCAGTAAATGGTGTCATGGACACATGGTCATCAGCCGCAACTGGAACGCTGTCGATCACATCAATTGTGAATGTACCTGTCGCGGTATCGCCCGCGCCATCAACCGCTGCGATGCCGAATTCAAGTGTAATTACATCTGTTGGATTTGATGGGTCTGCATGGTCGATACCATCATGTATAATAAAGTCAAAGCCACCTTGGTCATCAAATGTGATTGTGAATACTGCGCGGCCACCTGCGGTTGCGCCTTCATAACCATTTGCTGTTGCTGTAACGATAACAGCTTCACCCAATGACGTTAAAGTGCCGCCCGCAACTGAACCAGATGCAGAGAAGCCCGCACCGCCCGGTGTAATTGAACCGAAACCATCCGCATCAAAGAAAACTGGAACTGTGCCGTTTAATGTTGATGGCGCAGCTGGAATTTCGTTCACAAATTCTTCGCTAAAGCCAATTTCTGGCGGCGTTACAAGACGTTCAGGCGCGTCTTCTTGTGGAAGAACACGGTCTTGAGAAAATTCAATGCCATATTGCAATGCTGTTGGATCGATTGGACCAATTTCATTTAATGGTGAAACTTGTTCAGAAGAGAAAGTTGAGCCAAAACCAAAACCGCCACGCGAACCTGGCGCCGCGCCTTCACCAGCCGCAGGTTCAATTGTTGCCAATTGTTCCGCAACATCACCTGATGCAGGCTCAACAGCCGCAACTTGCTGCGCTTCACTATCCATTGTTGGGGATTGCACATCTTCTTCAACCGCCGCGAACACATCGTCACTTGCAGATTGCATCAAAAGCATGTCCATATTCACAACTTCACCATTTAGAAGCTGAATGGCTTCAACGCCATTTACACCTGAAACGATAACAGAGCCCGTTTCACCCATATCTATTGTAAGCACATCACCCTGATGCGTTAGCTTGGCATTTGTGAGGTCTAGATCAAGCTGCATAATTGATCCATCAGCCATATTGTATGTTTCCATACCACCACTTGGCATAGCGATTGTTTGCACGTTATATGTCGTTAGGCCATTCCAAGATTCACCGGCTTCAAGCGCATTAATAAGTGAGGAGATTTCAAGCGCTTTACCATCGTTAAATATAATGTAGTTTTGATCCGAATTTTGCAGATCCAAATCTGCGTATCCAACGACCGTGCCATCATTTAGCATGATTTCCAGCATATTTTCGCCGCCCAGTCTAATTTCCTGAACGTCTGATTGTGCAAAATTTACATTTATTGATGAATTGGCCATTTATTTTCTCCTCACAACGGCAATCGCTTACATATAGCTTTTAAAAAACCTAATATTATTGCATCGCATTTGGTATTTGCATAAAACGTGCCATATTGTTTAAACAAATATTTTCATGCATTTTTTACATGATGCATGCCAAATTAACGATGCATTAGGTGCAAATTAATTTAGAAGTTAACAGTTTTTTAATCTATTTTGAGAGAGGAGTCAAATAAAAATTATGTTAAATGGCTAAAAACTTATATTCAAAGGGGCTCATGCCTTACAAATAAATTTTGTGACCATAAAATTCTTGAGCGAATCATACCCACCTTCACGCCCTATACCAGATTGTTTTACACCACCAAAAGGTATAGATGCATCAGAGATTCGTGTTTCATTTATACCAACCATACCAAATTGCAACGCCTTAGCTAGCCCCGTTGAAAGCTTACTATCTTTAGCATAGATATAGGCCGCCAAACCATAATCCGTCTCATTAGCTTTCTGCACAACATCTTCATACGAATCAAATTTATATACACAGGCAATTGGACCAAAGATTTCTTGTTGTGTGGCAGAGCAATCTTCTGCGCAAGCGTAAACCATAGGCGGCAAAAACGACCAAGTCAGCCCCGGTTGTGCCGCATAAATTTTCTGCGCGCCCTCAGAATCTAGTTTTTTGATAAAATTTTGCACATTTTGTTGCGCACGTTCGTTTATCAACGGCCCAATTTCAACACCATCTTCAAAGCCATTGCCAATTTTAGCCGCACGCACACGCGCAACGAAACGTTCCATGAAGACATCATATATATCCGCATGCACATAGATACGGTTTGCGCATATACATGTTTGACCGGCATTGCGAAATTTGCTGGCAAACGCGCCCTCTACTGCTTTGTCCAAATCTGCATCTGCGCAAATGATAAATGGCGCATTACCGCCCAGCTCCAATGATAATTTGGTCACATTCTGCGCACTGGATGCAATCAATGTTTTTCCTATTGCTGTTGACCCCGTAAAACTTACCATGCGCACACGCTTGTCACTAAAAACAACGTCGGAAAATTCAGCAGCGCCTTCACGATTTGTAATGACCAGCGCAAATAAGCCCCTTGGTATACCTGCATCATAAGCAAGCTTCGCCAGAGCAATCGCTGAGAGCGGCGTATCCTCAGCTGGCTTCAATATCACCCCGCACCCTGCTGCCAAAGCAGGGGCAACCTTGCGTGTAATCATAGCGCTTGGGAAGTTCCATGGCGTAATCGCCGCCACGACACCGACTGGCTCATAATGCACTTCGTTCAGCGCGCCATTTATATGCGATTTTTCTTCGTAGCCATTTTTGCGTTCACACAGCCCCGCCGACCATAAAATATTTTTTAATGATGATGAAATTTCAGCCTTTGCTTCACTTAAAGGCTTCCCTTGCTCCAAGGTTAATAATGCCGCCAACTCACCTTCATGCTTCTGTGCCAAATCATGCCATTTGCGCAATATATTTTGACGAGCCGATGCCGTCATTTCCGCCCAAAGCGCCTGCGCAATAGAAACTTGATCAATTTTAGCGCATATCTGCGCCTTTGTCGTTATCGCCAAGGACGCTATCAATGCGCCTGTCGCAGGGTCATCTACTGACAACGCATGAGCACCATCGCGCGCCATCCATGATGACTGCCCGTGCAATATTGTATCCAAAAACTTCAACGCAAAACACGCCCCACTCATAACCTTTACCTTTTACACTTTATTTGCTAAAATATACGTGTGTATGATATTCATAATGCTATTTAAAGTAATATAATTTATTACTCTTACTTGTTTAAGTGTTTTTTCAAAGCGAATGCTATGGGGTTAAAATTTGATAAAATAAGTGTATTGGTCGTTGACGATACAATATCTATGCGGAATTTAATAACGTCCGTGCTCGAGGCACTTGGCGTTGGTAAGGTATTTCAAGCAAGCAACGGTGAACAGGGGTACAATATTTTTTGCCAACAAAACCCTGACATTGTTCTGGTTGACTGGCTGATGGAACCTATGAACGGCATAGAGCTGACACAAAAAATCCGCACCACGCCAGGCTCCCCAAATAAAATGGTTCCCATTATACTCGTCACCGGATACAGCGCCCGCCCGCGCGTTGAAGAAGCGCGAGACTGCGGTGTAACTGAATTCCTTGTTAAGCCTTTCGCCGCCACGGACCTTACGCGCCGCCTGCAGCATGTTGTTAATAATCCACGTAACTTCATTGATTATAACGGTTATTTTGGCCCAGATCGTCGGCGCAAGGCCGATGAAAATTATGATGGCCCACGCCGTCGCGAAGACGACTTTGATGATGCGTGGAGCGTAGGTTAACCTTTTTTAAAGGCTTTATCTGTAATTTTAATAAACGTATAATTGCGTCTATAAGGCACAATTATCCAACAAATAGGATCAAGGGTATAATGCATATGTCAGAACAAGGGCATAGTGGCGGCAGCAAGGCCAAAGTAATTGCCGCCAACCGTATGTTACAAGTCAAGGCCGGTCGAGGAAAAATTGAAGATGGCCGCATACGCGCCTGCCAAGATGCATTAGAAAAAAATACGCAAGAATTTCTTCCTGTTGCTATGGATTTCCTAAAACAGTTAGAAAAAGCTCTCGAAGAAGCCAGCAAAAACGAAGGTGGAGATTTGAATAAACATAAAAGCCGTTTGTTCAAACCTGTATTTGACCTAAAAGCCAATGCCAAGATGTTTAAATATGATCTGGTCACAATCATGACCAATATCATGGTTGATTTTCTTGAGAAGATCGAAACGCTCGATGAAGACGCCGTTGAAATTGTCCGCGCGCACCACAAAACATTAACATTGATCGTCTTAAAAAAGATGAGCGGCACAGGTGGTGAAGCCGGGAAAGCCCTTGCAAAAGAGCTGCAAAGTGCATGCCTACGCTATTTTGCAAAGCGCAAACCGACCTAAAAAAACTCTCAAATTAATAAATAGGGCCTTAACTTGGTTATCGCTTACCCAAGGTCTCTAAACTTACGTCGACGAATGCGCGCCAAGGCATGACGCTTTTCGCCCACTAATGATGAACGCAAAGCGCGTAAAGCAGACGGAAATGTTAAGCCATGCTTTTCAAGAAACATGAACACAATTGTCGATAACACACAAAACACCAATGTAACAGGGCGCGCATAAGGTAGCAAAATCAAATACGGCAATGCAGCGCGCGAATCCATACTAAAGAAGCGCAGCGGTCGCGTTGTATTACGCCAGTGCCAATTAACCTGTTCTTGTGCATCATGTGGAGAGCTCATAATGATATACCCTTATATTTACGCCCAAGCGCCGAAGCACTCTAATTACTGATTCTAATAAATTCCCACCCAAAAGGAAACAAGAATTGTCTTATTTAACATCAATCTTACGTTAGGCACGTTACGATTATATTAACACATCTTTACATAAGTTAATTCATTTGTTACTGTGCTCGAAAATAAAAAATAGGGACGTCGCATCATGGATAAGCGCGCGATAAATAACTTAATTAATTCATACAGCCATCTTGACCCAGAATATGGGCCCAAGCTGACTAACCACCTACCCATGGCGCTTTATGCCCTTTATGATATTGATGCATCAGATGCACAAATCACTCAATTCGCACAAGACCATATTAAAGCACGCGGCCTAACCCCGCTTACCCAAAAATCTACTACAATTATAGACAGCCAGACCTATTACAGTGCACTTGGTGAACGCCGCTCATTTAGTGCTTATAATCAATTTTTTGATAAAGAGATCAGCACTCACGGGCGCGATGAAACACTCAAGCGCCATATCAATTTTTTAATGCATGGCGTATGCGGCTGTGCCTTTCATGGGTTAATCCGCACGGCTTATGGGCTAACAGCGGACAATAATGAAGAAATTAGCCGCGGGCTCGCTTATTGGGCGGATACGCATAAAAGCATCACCACACATCCCGCAACATTATCCACGAATGGGCTGTCGCTTAGTGATGCATTTGCCGCCGCTCAGCAACTCCACCAAGAAGGCCATTGGGACAATATGGCGCAGCGCGCACCAAATATTTACACCAAAATCAAACAAATTACAGACACACAGCCTTTTCAGAGCTTCATTGGTCAAACATCTTTAAGCAGCCAGACAAATATTAATGATTTTCGCCGCGCAACACTGACGCTATATCAAACATTTCCGAACTTTACGACCTTGCACTGCCTGACAGCCGTTCACGCGTTAAGCGGCCTATACAATACAGCCGCAGCGCCTAATGATGTCTTGGCGACCATGGGACAAGCGACTTTGGCGACATATTTATCCATCGGCGCACCTGATTTAACGACATTACACCCCCCCACAAATTTAAGCGGAAAAAATTTAAGCGCCGAATGGAACGTTATTCGTGCATCACATAATGACCACGCCATTAAGCTTGCCTATTCTGCGCGCGAAGAATATCGCGCAACGCAAGACCCCGCTTACCTAAAAATCATAAAAGATATTGCTGCGCCGAAGCTGCCTTAACTTAAAGCTTCACGACATCAAATAATTGGGCTGGAGCTGAAAATTCACCGCCCATCTGCGGCAGGCACAATTCACGGCGCTTTGCCATATTGGTTTTAGTAAACAGCGCATGTAACGCGCCTGCAGTATATTGCAGCGCCTCAACGGGGCTACGCCCATTCAAGATATGCCCGGTAAATGTTGCTGCCGTGACATCGCCTGCCCCGTTGGGCATAGGATCCATAGAAAAACGCGGCGTTTTTACCAAATACGCGCCCGCATCTTTATCAGACAAATACATAGATATCTCATCCAACGCCAAATCCATCGGATGGTAAGAAGTAATCAATATGGTTTTTGCACCTTTATTATGCAAGACATCACAAGCGCGCCGCGCAGTATCATGATCGTTGATTTCTATGCCCGACAAATACCCCGCCTCAAACTGGTTTGGGATTAATATATCGGCCGCGCCCAAGGCGTGATCCTTAAAAAACTGCGGCACATCATCACGCACAAAAAAGCCGCGCCCAACATCCCCCATTACTGGATCACAGCTATATAAACAGGCGGGGTTATCACGGCGTATTTCAGCTAAGGTGTCAAGCACCAATGCTCCTAGCGCCGAATCCCCTAAATAACCTGTTAGAATCGCATCAACTTGTGGAAACAGGCCGCGCGCTTTTATACCGCGAATTAAATCTGATAAGTCATCTAATGAGGTGACACGCCCCTGCCAGTCACCATAGCCCGTATGGTTCGAAAAATGCACTGTATTCAGAGCAATAACGTCATGGCCCAACGCCTGCATTGGCGGAATTGCCGCACAATTACCGACATAGCCGAAAGCCACATGGGATTGAACAGATAGAATTAAACTCATAAAGGTCACACCCGTTAATGTTTATTTTTGCGCACCATATCATTATTTGCGCCCAAATATAAGTCACTTATGATTCGCACAAAATTCTTAATATTGATTTTATTTTGTTCAACTTCGCGCAGCACCGCCGCCCGATCTAACATAGGCGCCTTCATACGTGCATCAACCGCCGCCGCCCATGCTAAAGCGCCATCTGCAAGGGGGATCATCATGCAGGCTTTATCCGATATACGCGCCTCTTCTGGCACATGTTCACTGACAATAATCGGCAGGCCTGCCGCTTGCGCTTCGACCGCGGCCAAGCCAAGACCCTCAAATAAGGACGGGAAGACAAACACACCATTCAGCGCCCGCAATATATTGTGGCAATCATAACGCGTACCGGCAAAAATCACGACATCTTTTAACCCCAAGGCTTCGACTTTATCAGCGATAAATGGGCGTAAAGCACCGTCACCAATCAATAATAACCGCCCCTGAAAACCAAGCTGTTTCACCATATGGTCAAAAACATCAATAATATATTCGTGGTTTTTCGCCGTAGTAAAACGACTAACATTCACGACAATTTGTTCGTCTGGCTTAATACCAAGAGATGCCAATGTGTCACCCGCATTAAACGATTCATGAAATTTTGAGAAATCAACCCCCATAGGCTGTATCGTCAACGCCCCGCCCGCATTACGTTCCTGACCATACAGCACCGCCGTGGCAATACGGCTTACCGCAATAATGTCCGTAGCGCAGCTTTTTATGCAGCCTTTCAACACCCCGCGATAGAACGCCGCCAAATGATCAGGTTTATATGGAATATTACTATGGATATGGGCAATACGCTGTCTTACCCCAGCTACGCGCGCCAAAACCATTATCAGCCCTGAAAATAAATAGGTATGCGCATGCACCGTATTATATTGCCGTGCGGTTTTGATAAAAGCCGGGGCAAATGAATGCAAATGTTTAAACGGGCCAACCGGAATTATATTACAGCCCATCTTGCGCGCGGTATCAGCCAGTGGCGTATCAATATCACGCTCAACCAAGAAGTCTAATTGGAATCGGTCTCGATCCATAAATGCAAAGGCATCAATTAAACCTTTCTCAATGCCGCCCACTTCTAAAACGGGCACAACATGCAAAACTCGAATTTTATTTGCGGCAAGTGAAGGCATTAATATGTTTCCATTATGGATTCGATGATGTCCAAAGAACAGCGTACATAAATAATCTACATATCTGACTTTGTTTGGTCATCGCCTTTTTTCATCGCGTCATAAATTTCACACACATAAAAATCAAATAAATCTATATGTAGTGTTTAAAAAAGATCAATTTATACTATATATTGATAATGCAGCGTATTCGCGCTGTTTGTTTAATTTCTATCAATATATGTGGAGAAGAGTCATAAAAGACTCGGATTCTTGCTCTACATTTTTATATTGGTGAATGATCATATAAATTTTTGCTTCAAGGAGTATGCAGCCCATGTCAGACAACGCCGCAATAGATGCACTAGAAACAGGCGCACTTATTAACAAGACAGAAGAAATCAGTGATGATGTAACAAACTCAGATAGTCAGCTTTTACAGGAACGTCACGTTTATAAGACTTTCCTTTACCCATGGTGTTATGAAGCATGGCTTACACAGCAGCGCCTACACTGGTTACCTGAAGAAGTACCAATGGCGGAAGACATTCGCGACTGGAAACACAAGCTATCACCTTCGGAAATTAACCTTCTGACACAAATTTTCCGTTTCTTCACACAGTCTGACGTGGAAGTAAACAACTGCTATATGCGTCACTATTCACGCGTATTCGGTCCAGTGGAAGTACAGATGATGCTCTCTGCATTCTCAAACATTGAAACTGTGCACATCGCTGCATATTCGCACCTTCTTGATACTTTGGGTATGCCAGAAGTCGAATATCAAGCTTTCTTGAAGTATAAAGAAATGAAGGACAAATTTGATTACCTTCAAAACGTATCCATGAAAAGCCGCCGTGATATTGCCAAAACAATGGCGATGTTTGGTGCATTTACAGAAGGCCTTGCGCTTTTTGCCTCTTTCGCGATTTTGATGAACTTCCCACGCTTCAACAAAATGAAAGGCATGGGGCAAATCGTAACATGGTCTGTGCGTGATGAAACATTGCACTGCCTATCTATGATTCGTTTGTTCAACGCATTCTTGCAAGAAAACCCAGACATCTGGGATGACGAGCTGAAAGCTGAAATCACAGAATGCTGTAAGCTGACTGTTGACCATGAAGATGCATTCATCGACCTATGTTTTGAAATGGGTGACATTGAAGGCCTAAAACCAGAGGAAGTGAAACAATATATCCGCTTCATCGGTGACCGCCGCCTTCAACAGCTTAACCTACAGCCTATTTACGGTATCGAGAAAAATCCATTGCCATGGATGGACGAAATCCTAAATGGCGCGGAACACACAAACTTCTTCGAAAACCGTGCGACAGAATATTCACGCGCATCAACACAAGGCAGCTGGGAAGACGTATTCTCAGAAAAAGCGTTTGGTGACGCCGCTTAAATATTTAATTTATCTAATAAAAAGCCGCTATATTTTGGCGGTTTTTTTATTGACTCTCATATTGATTATGTCTAAAGATGACGGTTCAACAATAACATACAGGGAATCTAGAATGTCAAAAACTAGTTACGATGATGCGGTCACTTATTTTAACGGTAAAACAAACTGCACAGCCGATGACATTAGCTATGCCTATGATAGCCAGAAGAATATTTTGATAAAACATTATAACGACATTCAAGGCGACCTTGCAGCTGGTGGCGCAATATGTTTTGTTGGCGCGGCCGTTTCAGGCACAGTCATGCTTAACAGTTTCCACAACGTATATACCGCGCCAGATGAAGCAACAGCAAAAGAAGCTGTGCCAGATATATCTGTCGGTCTATCTTTAGTTTTTGGTTTTCTGACATATGGCGCAGCGCGCGCAACTAAAAAGATTTATAAAGCTGTAGAGCGCGAAGTTGCGCAATCATCCCGTCAAAAAGACACCCCAGTAATCTAAGGAAAAAATAATGAGTACCCCAGAATATGACAGCGCCGTAAATTATTTCAACAATGTAGGCGCTCACACAATCGATCAAATTCGCTACACATATGATGCGGATGAAAATATGCTTGTTCAGCAACATAGTGAAGCAATAGAACAAAGAAACAGTGCTGCAGGTAAAGCATTCTGGTGCGCCGTTGCTGGTGTATGCGCCGTAGACAGCACCTATGAAGCCATGGAAAAAGATAATTGGAGTCAATATGGCCCTGATTGGAGCCTTGCATTTATCGCACTTTTTGGCGCAGGCCTTGCCGTGCATATACGCAACCGCCGAAATATTATCAAAGCCGTCGACCGTAATGTCGGTTCCGACAAATCTTCCGCAAATAATATTGTCATGTAAATACATATACGCAGGAATCATAAAAATGAGTGAAGCAAGCTACGATAGTGCCGTTAATTATTTTAACAAAAACAGCGTATGCACAATGGATCAAATCCGTTATACATATGATGCAGACCAAAATGCGCTAATTGAATGTCACGACGAAGCGACAGATCATAGCGAAGACGCACAGCAAAATGGAATGATCGCAGCTTTTGCTGCCGTTGGGACAGTAGGATCGGCAATAAAGTGGGCAGAAAAAGAAGATAGCACATTGTCACAAGCACCATATGTTGGTGTTGTACTCTGCGCAATCTTTGCAGGGCTCGCCGCTAAGAATCTTTGGGAAAAACGTAAAACCATCAAGGCGGTTGAACGTAATGTACAAGCCGATAAAGACAGTGCTCATAAACCAACTTTTTAGGCGCAGCCTAAAAAACAAATTGTCAAAGCGGTCGATCAACATGTAAAATCCCGTAACGTAAACATGCAAGATCCCTATATCTAAATAATGACCTTTATTGGAGTTTAACATGAAAACATTAGCCCTTTTGATGAGCGCAGCAATTTTAACATTATCGGTAAGTGCATGCAGTAACACTTTCCACGGCGTCGGCCAAGATATTGAAAAAGCTGGCGCGAAAATTCAAAAAGCGACAAAATAATTTCTTTAAAAGGCGCTGAGTATAGCGCCTTTTTATTTCCCCCTTATTTAGCAAAAAAAGAGCCGGCACTAAGGCCGGCTGTCAAGTTTACAGGGAGTTGTAGAACCGTAAATTAAGTTTACTCAAGAACATTGAGCATTTCCGCCACTAACGGGTGACGTACAATGTCTTCTGCCGCAAGGCGCACATGGCCAATATTTTCGAGCGGTGATAATTTCTCTTCAATTTCAGTTAAGCCAGACATACCATCCAGTAAATCACTCTGACGCGGGTCACCTGTGACAACCATTGTGGCATTCCACCCAAGGCGGGACAGCAACATTTTTAGCTGCACATAGGTACAGTTCTGCGCCTCATCAATAACGATGAAGGCGTTATTTAGGGTACGCCCGCGCATGAACCCAACCGGTGCAATCTCAATGGTACCTTCTTCCATCAATTGACGAACGCGTTTACCGCCTAAACGGTCACCTAGCGCATCAAATAAAGGGCGTAGGTAAGGCGCCATTTTTTCTTGCATATCGCCTGGTAGGTAACCAAGGCTTTCCCCTGCTTCCATCGCTGGGCGGGACAGGATAATACGCTCAACTTCACCGGCTTCTAAAGCTTCGACCGCAGCGGCGATGGCTAAGTAAGTTTTACCAGTACCGGCAGGGGCAACAGCTAGCGTTAAGTTATGGTCTTTAATCGCTTCCATTAACTCTTTTTGCCCTTCGGAGCGCGGCTTAATACGGCGGACAAAACTTTTATCACGCTGACGATCAATCGCTTCATCTAATGGATGCCAATCGGCTGAGCCAAACGCACGCACAACATTTGTAGGGTGTTGGTTGTTTGCACTCGCCTTTGCAGATTTTTTACGTGACTTTTTAGCCATGGGTCGCTCCTATGGTTTGGGTTGGGGAGAAGGAAAGAAAGGAAAAGTTGTGACGGCGGGAAAATCGGCATTCTGCCGAGGTGTCACAAAGAGAGATAAATCTGCGCGAAAAAAAGATACAAAAAAACTGGCTCGGAAAGTTCCTGAAAAGCCAGTTGGAAAAACATGCGAAATTCGCGGTGGTCAGTGATAATGCCATATGCCCAATATGCACAATGCACGGCGGCGGCGGGGTTTCTTGCACAGCAGCCAATGTGTGATCGCTGCGCCAGTGTTGCCTTTTTCTATGTAATATCGACTGAACTGTCAAAATGGGCGAATCTCCGTGTGTAAGAGAATAACTTAATAAAATGCTAACATAAATTTTCTTGCGATACTAGGGGTAGAATTGATAGATTTACACAGCCTTGGGGAAAACATTGTAAAAACCCAAGCGAAACATTGAAAATAAAGGAATTACGGCGCGTGGATATTACGTTTGCAGATATTGAAAAAGCACAAAAAGCCATTAAAGGGCAAATTATTCGTACGCCAACTGTGCGCGCAACGCGTCTATCTTTACGCACGGGCGTCAATATTTTCCTGAAACTTGAAAATTTGCAGCACACAGCTTCGTTTAAAGCTCGCGGTGCATTAAATTGCCTGCTCAATCTAGATGATGACCAGAAAAAACGCGGTGTTGTCGCAAGCTCAGCTGGTAATCATGCGCAGGGCGTGGCGTTTCATGCAACGCGTCTTGGCATTCCTTCAACCATTGTCATGCCGAAGGGCACAGCGTTTAATAAAGTACAGCGTACAGAAGAGTTTGGCGCAAAAGTTATATTGGCGGGCGCAAATTATGATGAAACGCAAGGCTTCACCCACCGCCTTGCTGAAGAAGAAGGTTTCACCTTCGTCCATCCATTTGATGATCCTTATGTGATTGCCGGACAAGGGACATTAGGCGTTGAAATGCTCGAAGACCGCCCAGAACTTGATAAAATTGTCGTGCCCATTGGCGGCGGCGGTTTAATATCTGGCGTCGCGACCGCCGTGAAGCACATGAACCCCGATATAGAAGTGATTGGCGCGCAGGCTGAATTATATGACGCAGTGAGACGTCACTATGACGCAAATACGGACCACCCCACAGGCGGCCCAACTTTGGCGGAAGGCATTGCCGTAAAGCGCCCCGCAGAGCGTACATTAAAAATCATCCGCCAATTCGTGAACCGTATTGAAACAGCCAGCGAAGAAGACATTGAAGATGCGATTTTCAACCTTTTAAGCTCTGAAAAACTCGTCGCTGAAGGCGCGGCGGGCGCAGGTCTTGCCGCCATCTTAAACAACAAAAATGAATTCAAGGGGCAGAATATCGGCCTTGTCCTTTGTGGCGGTAATATTGATTCACGTTTGCTCTCGACATTGATTTTACGCGGCATGCTCCGCGAAGGGCGCATTACACGCCTGCGTTTTGAGATTGATGATACACCCGGTCAATTGGCAGATATATCACGCCTAATCGGTGAAGCTGGCGCCAACGTCATCGAAGTTATCCACCAACGCCTTATGCAGGCCGTGCCGCTGAAAAAAGCGGAGCTTGATATTGTGATTGAGGCGCGCGACACCGACCATGTCAAAGATATTCTTGCACAATTGCGTGACAAAGGCTTTAAAGTCAACCAAATGAATGAAGTGGCATAAACAAATATGAGTGAAGCCGCATTCGCATTTATTAAGCTGATTGATAGCGGTGCATTGACCCTGAATGCACCAGAGGGAAAAATCGGGATCCTTGCCATGCAGGATTGTGCGGCGCTTACCCCGTTACTCGGCGCATATCAACCGCACATATGGTGCCCGTTTTATCCGTGGGCGAAAACGCTTAGCCAAAATTTTCAAACCGCGCTTTCATCAAGCTTACCTTTTGCAGATAAGCTAGAATGTATTTTGGTTTTTCCATCAAAACAAAAGGATGAAAGCGCCTATATGATCGCCGCCGCTCTGGCCAGCGCAGCAGGTGGCGCGCAGATATTTATTGCTGCCGCCAATGATGCCGGCGGCAACCGTATCAAGAAAACTGCCGAAGAATTTGGCGGCACAGTTAAAGCGACAGAATCCAAAAATAAATGCAAAATCGTGGAGCTTCACTGCACCTTAGATGCACTGGATCACAGCGCCATAAACGCAGTCATAAACAGCGGCGCGCCTACGCCAATACTGGACGGGAGGTTCATGTCGCAATTGGGTCTTTATGGCTGGCAAAAGGCGGATCAGGGCTCTCTTCTGCTTGAACAATATATGCCCGATGACTTACACGGGCTTGGCGCAGATTTTGGCTGCGGCTATGGGTATTTAACGCGCGCGATTTTGGCGAAAAACCCAAAAATTCGTAAGCTGTTTGCGATAGATGCAGAGCGCCGCGCCATTGATCTGATCCCCCAAAATGTGGCGGGGCATGACTCGGCTTTGCACCCTTTATGGGATGACTTAAGCGCGCCAGACCATCTGCCTAAAAACCTTGATTTTGTTATCATGAACCCGCCATTTCACAGCGGAAAATCTACAGAATGCAGCCTTGGCGAACGCTTCATTCAGATGGCACATATGAGTCTTAAACGCTACGGCCGTCTTTACATGGTCGCGAACACGCATCTGCCCTATGAACGGACATTAGACAAATTGTTCCATAAGTTTGAAGTCCTAGCGCAAGCAAATGGTTTTAAAGTCATCTGTGCAGGAAAGTAGATTAAGGTGTACAGGCCTTACGCTGGTCGCGTAGGAAAGCTCTATATAGATTTTTTATGCTTCTGCTATCGTGGCTCTTAGCTTCGAAGCTACCTAGCTCCTCTGCGCGTTTTGTCGCCGCGGCAATTTTAGGCCCGTAGGAACAATAACCGACAATCATGTTCCGAATACTCATACGGGCAGCGTCGCCTGGTGGATATTCTTCTTTTAAACTTTTGCTAAGCTGCGCTATGCGCTGCACCGAATCTTTTGGTGCTTCGTTAGCCGGCATAAATTGCATTTCAGCAATGGCGCAAATCTCTTTTATACGTCCTTCTGTCATTGTCGGCTCTTGCAGAATAGTGGCACGGATTTCACTTTGCGTTTCTATCAGCTTATCTCTACCGCCATATTGATGATTATATAAAAACGCATTGTAGGGCTCGCCGATCATACAGTTACAAAACGTTTCATCACGGCCCTGCGCTTTACACGCATCAAAAAGCGGTTGACGCAGATCGCTCTGTGCATTTGCATGAGTGATTACACAACAAGCACCGATAATAACTATAAAGACAGATAAGACTTGCCGTAGATTCTGCTTTATCATCAATTTTTTCATCGCATATCCTATTGCTATATGAAGCTAAGTTACCGTCAGCGTCCGCGGGCACGTTCAACGCTAATAATTTGTGGCGTGGCGCGCAGCGCGGCAATGACGTTGTTTAAATGTTTCGTGTCACTGACATAAACATCAATCAGCATGTCCCAGAAATCTGTCGATCGGGACGTAATTTTAAGGTTGGTGATGTTACCGCCGCTTTTACCAATAACGGTAGACAGCGTGCCAAGTGCACCCGGTTCGTTCATAATTGTCACAGATAGGCGGCCAATGCGCGCCTCTGGTGCGTCTGGGCCTTCGCCCCATGATACATCAAGCCAACGCTCTGGCGTATCAGCGAAGTTTTCAAGTGTGTCACAATCAATCGTGTGGATCGTGACGCCCTTACCTGTGGTCACAATACCGACAATGCGGTCGCCCGGCAGCGGGTGACAACAGCGGGCGAAATGCATCGCCATACCCGGTATAAGGCCAACGATAGGCATTGGCGCATTGCTGTTTTTATTATGCGGCTTTTTATTCGATGTATATTCACCGACTTCTTCTAAAGACGGACGAACAGGTTCGGTATTATGGCTTGGGAAAATGGCCTTGAAGACATCACGCGCTACAATATTGCCCGAGCCAACACCCGCAAACACATCATCCGCGTTATTTTCCTTGAACTTGTCCGCAACGCCATTAACCGCCTTTTCAGAGAAATCATAACCTTCCGATTTAAAGATCTTCTGTAGCATCGCGCGGCCAAGGGTGATGTATTCATCACGCTGCTGCTGACGAATGAAACGACGAATATGTGAACGCGCCTTACCGGTTACAACAAAACGTTCCCATGTCGGGGACGGGTTTTGCGTCTTGGCTGTGATAATATCAACCTGATCACCATTTTGTAACTTGGTATTTAGCGGCGTAATACGCCCGTTAATTTTGGCGCCGACACATTTGTTACCAACGCCAGAATGCACCGCATAAGCAAAGTCAATTGGCGTTGCGCCTGCGGGAAGTTCGATCAAATCCCCACGTGGAGTGAAGGCAAAAACATGGTCTTGGAATAGTTCAAGCTTGGTATTCTCAAGCTTCTCTTCAAATGTGCCACTTTCACCTTCCATGATTTCAACAAGCTCACGCAGCCAGCGATAATGTTTAGCCTCCGCTGTCGCGCGGTCAGATGACCCATCGCGCTTATACGCCCAGTGTGCGGCAAGACCCAAATCGGCCTCTTCATGCATGGTGCTTGTACGAATTTGTATTTCAACGCGGTGTCCACCTGGCCCAATGACCGTGGTGTGGATTGAGCGGTAACCGTTTGGTTTTGGGGTGGAAATATAATCTTTAAAACGTCCTGGCACGGTTGGGTATTTCGCATGAACAATACCTAACACCAGATAACAAGTTTCCATGTTATCAACGACGACACGGAAAGCCATAATATCAGAGAGCTGTTCAAACAGAATATTCTTACGCTGCATTTTGCGCCAAATTGAATAACGGGTTTTCTCACGTCCGTTAATTTGACATTTAATGCCCGCTTCCTTCATCACTTTTTCAAGTTCGGTGATAACGTCTTTGGTCGTATCCGCGCCTTCTTCACGCAAATAAGACAAGCGTTTAGATATCGTTTCACGTGCATCTGGGTTCATATAAGTGAAGGCAAGGTCT
The DNA here is from genome assembly GCA_002690045.1 of Alphaproteobacteria bacterium. Taxonomy (GTDB): domain Bacteria; phylum Pseudomonadota; class Alphaproteobacteria; order Micavibrionales; family Micavibrionaceae; genus UBA2705. Next base: position 395,077 of record NZDE01000012.1, read on the forward strand.
TCAAGCTCTTCTTTAATTTTATGGATACCGATACGCTCTGCGAGCGGCGCAAAAATTTCTAAGGTCTCACGCGAAATACGTTTTTGTTTATCTGGACGGTCTTTAAAATGACCTAAGGTGCGCATGTTGTGGACGCGGTCAGCCAGCTTCACCAATAAAACGCGAATATCTTCGGACATCGCCAAAACAAGTTTGCGGAAGTTTTCAGCCTGTTTGCCTTCCACAGTCTGGCTTTCAATCCGCGTTAATTTGGTCACGCCTGCGACTAGCTTCGCAACCTCTTCACTAAATTCGCGTTTTAAATCTTCCTCTGTGGCGTCAGTATCTTCAACCGTATCATGTAAAATAGCTGTGACAATAGTCGGCGTATCCATCCCCATTTCCGCCAAAATCATCGCGACCTCAACAGGGTGCGTATAATATGGCTCACCTGAGGCGCGGGTTTGGCCTTCGTGCTTTTCTTTGGCATAGTTATAGGCCTTTTCCACGACGTCTTCTTTAAGGTCAGTGTTTAGGGCTAGTAAATCTTCTAATAACTTATCGCGCGCGGCCATATCTTTCATCGCTGTCTTGTAAACCTTTTTCGGGGCGTTTGTGCTTATCACTATACGCAATTCTGCAGTGCAATGCCAGTGCATTTAGGCCGCGGCCTGCAAGAATTAGATCGCATTGTATCTTTATTTTAGCATTAATTAATAAAAGAAAGATTATAATGATATGGTGTGTGTATAATATGAGTGTGTGAGTATATAAAAATGAAAGACCAAATATTGAATCTGGGGATGTCCTCCCCACAGTTGAAAGACTACATCCAATTCAAAAGCTTTTCTTGGCTGTATAATCAGTTATTTGAAACTGTAGAAGCGCAAAGCGATGCATTAAAAGAAAAAGCCTTCCGCATAAGATACGAAGTGCTGTGCGAAGAGTTTGGATATCATCAAATTAAACCTGATGCCGACAAGATGGAGCGTGACCACTATGATGAGCATGCGCGCCATATTTTGTTAATTCACAAACGCAGCGGCGAAGCTATTGGCACGGTGCGCGTCGTGTTGCCGAATATGGATGATCTGCACAACAGCTTTCCATTACAGGAACGATTCCAAGGCGGGCGGCTCAAAGATGAACAATTGTTAAAATCGACATGTGAAATTTCCAAGCTATGCGTATTAAAACAATTCCGTTCACGTAAAGGGGATGAAGGGTCGCCGCTTGGCTGCGTCCATGATCAAGACCAAGAAACATTTATGGATAAAACCGCGCGCCGCATAGCCCGCCGCCTTATTCCGTTTGCGCCAATTGGTTTAATTCGCAGCAGTTTTGAAGTCGCGATACAAAATGGACAAACGCAATGTTGCGTTTTACTGGAAACGCCATTAATCGACAGCTTTGAACAGCTTGGCATTATGTGCCACCGTATTGGCCCTGTTATTGATTACGAAGGCCGTCAACCCGTTTTGATCGATATTTTCATGAGCCTTCACAATATGCGTATAAAACAAAAAGCCATTTGGGAAGTTATGACGCATAACGGTTTACTGCATGACCAAATTATGCATCTGAAAACAAAAAATTTACTCGGTGAATCACCTTGAACGAATAACGAAATAAACGAAAAACGGCGCATGTCACTATGCGCCGTTTTTTTATTCATATATGCTTTACTTACATAAAGAAAGACGCCAATAAAATAACTGGGCTAAGTGCCACTGCTGCGCCGGTAATCCATATGGAGAAATAACCCCCAACAAGACCGATTAGCCCATATGAAAGGAAAGAAAACACAGCTATTGTTGCTGATGCTGTATCCACTGCCTGTAAAGACATAGCCGCATAAGCAAGCCCCGCGAGCAAGCCAAGCACAGTAAGCGCCATTTGAATCAAACCTAAATGCGGGTGAAACTTCTTAAGGCTAAATACGCTCCAATCTGGAGCACTGCCATGTTGGTTATCATTAGACAGCCCAGGAACATGCAGATCATCATCGTGCTGTGATAATTCTTTACTGTTAGACGTATCCTGTTCTTTTATTTTAACGGCTTCTACGCTCATCGTGAAAATTTCCTATTATATGTTTTATTTAAGGCTGACATAACATATAGAAATATTTAAAACAAGAACAGCCACATGCATATGTTTTTATATACACCCCCATATTTATTCTTGGTTACGATACCATAGGGGCAGCTCATCACCTTTAAATGATGGCTTTTTCACCAGAACTAAGTCATATCCCGTAATAAACGCATCAGGCACTTCTTGTTCTAAAATCGCCCAGTTTTTAAGATCCGTCTTCTTAAAATCTTCTGGGAAGCGTTTTTTATATTGCCGCTCAAGTGCGGGGACACCGGCCTTAACCTTTAACGGCCTTAAACCTGCTGCATCTAACAAAGCCATAATCTTTTCAAAGTTAAAACCATGCTCATAAGGCGCGAACAACAAACGTTTTATCCCCATCACACTATAAAGGTCATCACGCTTCATTATACGCTGATACAGCGGATCTATATCTGAATGCATAATATCATGACGCAGGCGCTGAATACCGTCATAATCATCTTTATAGCCCTGTACACCAATATGATTGCGCCAGAATTTTATATTAGCGAGCCCAACATCACTTAGCAAAGCCAGGCGCATCACGCCCTCGGGCTTCATAAGATGCGTAAGATTTGAAAGCTCCTCTGTTGGGCTTTCAACATTTTGTAGTGCCCCAGCCGCATAAATCAAATCATATGTTTTATCCAAATCTTTCATATTTTCAGGCTGTGCGCATAAAAAACGTATATTTTCAACGCCGAGTTCATGTATGCGCCGCTTGGCATACCCAAGTTGTGCCAAGGATGCATCCACCGCATCCAGCTGCGCATTTGGTGTATGCTGCGCCATAACGGCAACATTTTGGCCTGTGGCACAACCAACATACAGAATATCCAGTTTTTCGCGGATCATCTTTGCGTTTAATGAAAAGCGCGCAGGATGCGTACCAAACCATCGCGGATAAGGCAAATCAAGCCCCAAAGGTTTGTTTATAGAATTCGTCCCAATAACCTGAATTTCCTGACGAAGCTCCTGCTCTTCTATAGGTTCATCAATTTGTAAAACTGTTAGATGCAGCAGGTCTTGCGCCTGTTGTTCAATGGCGTAATCAAACAACGCCGTCGCGCCATCAATTTCATATAATGGGCGGTAACACCCTAAAATAATTTGGTCCGTAACGGATAAATCTTTGAAACTCTCTTCAGCGTGCAAAACCGCGTCTTGCTCTTCGTCACTAACGGGGAAAATATAGTCCGTCAGAAACGCCTTACAGGCAAGCGCACATAAAAACGGCCTTACTGCGTCTTTCTGCGCAGCATCTGCACGTAACAAATAAAACCGCCTTAAATGAACCAGAAGATTTTCCAAACGCGTGTGTTTAATTACACATCTGCGCAGCCCAGCTAGGAAATATTTATTATTCAAAAGAGGAACAAAAACATCATGGTCAAAAGCCGTTAAAAAGGCTTCATAATCATCGCACACGGTTAACTTTTTAAAACCACTAACTGCGGGATCTAAAAAAAGCTGTTCTAACCATATAACGGCAACACTTCGCGGTGGAATATCATCATCAAGCAAGCACAGCAATATGGCTTGTTGCAGCTTATAATTATGCTCCTTAGTATGAAGGTTGGTCAGGCATCGAATTAAAGAAAAACGATATCTTGTCTCTTCCGGCGCCATGAGTACGGCTTCTAAATATACCTGATAAGCTTTTACAACTTGTCCGGCGCGAAAAAAATCTGCGCCCTGTTTAGCAAGCGATTCATGCGTAGGTGGTAATGGGTTGTTTATGGTCACGGACTAAAATACTACGGTAACGTTAAATGAACGCAGTAATAATACCAATTTTCGTAGCTGCCGACAAATGAGAATTAAAAAAACCTGCCTAAATATGGGCAGGTTTTCATATAAAAAATATTTAGCCTAATGCTTTATTCGCCTTTAACAGCTTCGATATTTATTTCTATACCGACATCTTCACCAATCATCGGCAAGCCATAATTCATCCCAAAATCGGAACGCTTTATTGTCCCACTTGCTGTAAAACCAACGGTTTCTTTCTGTGAAAATGGATTTTTTCCGGCTTTGTTGAATGTCACATCCAACGTTACAGGTTTTGTAATGCCGAGCAGTGTAAAGTCACCTGTGACCTTACCTGTATTTTCGCTTAACACTTCAACATCTGTACTCTTGAATGTTATTTCAGGAAACTCCGCGGCGTTAAAGAAATCTGCATTATGTAGATGCGCGTTAAACTTCTCATCATCGCCATCAATATGGGCAGCTTTCAAAACCACATAAACGGCGCTATGTTCAGGCTTTTCTGCATCAAAAATGATTTGGCCTTCTGGCTTTAATGCTTCTAAAACCATAGTTGAAAAACCTAAATGCGAAACATTCAGCATAATATTTGTGTGTGAAGCATCAATATTATACGTCGCAGCCTGCGCCTTAAATGATGGCACGCCCAGCGCCGCAAACAGTGTTATTAGATATAAATATTTTCTCATTTTTAAAATCCGTTTTTATAAAGTTATGTGATGATATAATTTATTCTAACACCACACATATAGATTGATAATATATATATTTGTTAATTTACTGTTTCCATTTTAGAAACAATAATCTAAGTTACATGCTATGGATCATTTATCACGCATAAGCATTTTTATTGAGGTTGCCCGCAACGAAAGTTTCGCAGGCGCAGCGCGGGCACTTGGTATAACAAGCTCTGCCGTATCCAAACAAATACAAAACCTTGAACATGAATTAAAGGTCAAGCTACTTAACCGCACCACACGCAAAGTATCGTTAACTGAAGAAGGCGCATTATTTTTTGAACGCGCAAGCCGCGCCCTTGAAGATTTGCACGAAGCTACGGAAGCCTTAAATGAGTTAAAAAGCAAGCCACACGGCACATTGAAAATTAGTGCGCCGCGCGCCTTTTCAAACATGTATTTAAAACAACCAATTGCCGATTTTGCCGTTAAATATCCCGAAGTGACCATTGATGTGTCTTTCGATGACCGCATCATTAATTATGGCGATGAAAATTTTGATGTGTTAATTCGCATTGGCGCATTGGAAGATTCAAGCATGATCGCCCGCAAAATAGCTGATGTCCCAATATGTGCCTTTGCCAGCCCAGAATATTTAGCGCGTCGCGGTACGCCACTAACCCCTCAAAATTTGGCGCGGCATAATGTTCTGGCCTATACACGAAATAAAGGCGCGCATGAATGGCGCTATATTGCGCCAGATGGGCAAGAAGCCGTGCAAAGCCTGAACAGCACTTTTAAGGCAGATGCCGCCGAGATGATGGTTGAAGCCGCCTGCCGCGGCATTGGCATAACTATATGCCCAGCATTCTTCGTGCGTGATGAAATAGCAAATGGCGCATTAGTGCAAATTCTTGATGAATATGTAACATCACCGCCACGCAGCCTGTATGCGATTTTCCCGCCGAACAGATATTTATCAACGCGGGTACGCTTGTTTATTGACCATATAGACGCACATTGTTCAGCGCATTTAAAGCATTAAGCTTTTTTGGCAAAAAACCATATCACCAAAAATGGCCATAATATAAAGAATGTGAGCATAATAATAACGCGCTCACCCATGTTTACAGCCCCATGCTCTTTATCCGATATACAAAAAGCCAGAGACAAGCCGAGAACTGCGCTGAAAAATATATAGATATAGAAAAGTAACATTACTCCCTCCCCCAAGAAGACCTACACTTAAGTATATCACAGTATGAGATATATTGAAACCACTCAAATGGGTGAGTAAAAATGTATGATAAAATAGACTACTTAAAAATGCGCTTTTAAATCTTCAGCTATTTTGCGCCCAAAAACAGACGTGAAATGCGATGGTTCAATAAAGTAATAGCCACCATCTCGCGGCTTTGTAATGTCGCCTATTGTGTAGTTTTGCCAAAGCGGCATGAAGAGCGCATCCGCCTGCGTATATTTATGTGATATAATGCTTGTTTCAGCCTTTATTTTCTCTTCTATCACATGCAAGTTTTTTTCTGCCATAACCACATTTAAGCTTTCATGGAACGGTGTCCAGATAAGCAAGACCTGCGCGCCGCTATTCACCGCGCGCGCAGTTAGGTCGTTCAAATAGGGTAGCGCCCTACTAAAGTGGTTATATTGTGCGGCCTCATCCTGAACGATGCCACGCACACCCCACCCCTTAACACGATAATCCGCAAGTTTACTCAGCTGCGCATTTTTAAGCTGCGTTTCGGTCAAACGCTCGGGAAAATCTTTATAACTCCCCTGATCCGTATAGCGCTCTTCACCTTTGCGAAGGATGCGCGCGATATTGCGTATATCGACGAAATAGGATGGATGTGCCTGCATATCCGCGAAAAGGCCATGTGCTATGTATTTCCCACGATGTTTGTTTAAGTCAAAATTACGCCCTTCAGCGTTGCCGCGCCTTAAGTCATAGATATTTAGGTCGAGCATCACCACAACGTTCTTGGGCGGGGCAAAATGCATGCACTGTGTTAAAAACTCAACCACCGCCAATAAGTCTTTAGCATTCGCCCCAGGGATAGCGAAATTGAACCAATCATCCCCCATATATTCAGCCGGCAAGCCTTTATAAGGCCGTGAATTACCAATAATAACATTAGGCTGCGGATGGCGCAGATAAAGGGCAAGCTTCATATCCACTATGTCCTGCGCGTTTTCGCCCATATCAGGAATATCTTCACTTGCAGCAGGCGCATAGGCCAGCTTATGAAGCGGATCAAACACTGCGGTAAGACCGCCGATGCAAGCGCCCCAGAACATAAAAAATGATATGAATATAATTAAATGCCGCATAATATTTAAAAATCAAAATAAAGGAATTCAGATGGCGCGCCGATTTGACCAAGCGCCACAACAAGAAGCAGCGCCATAAACGCCAGAAGCAATGTTCTGCGCCCTTTCGGTAACGCCGCCAGATTATTCACCAGTAAACTGTCTTGATCCGTTTTCACGGCAAGCATACTATATATATTCGGACAGAGCCATGCGATACCTGCCGCCGCGCCAAGCCATAGCACGCCATACACACTTGGGAAAGCGCCAATGCCTGTGCCTTCAAAACGAATAAGATCCGCCATAAAGGGCAAGATGCTTTCTAAACGGTAGTCGAGCACTGCGCCATTTTGTCCTATTAAAGCGCGGCAGATGTTAAACGCTGCATCAGCGCTTTCCGCGCGAAAGAACACCCACGCAAAACTAACCGCCGTGAAGGTCAACGCCCATGCCGCTAACTTATAAATTGGATGTGTAATCCTTGCGCCTTTAAGCACGCGATGCCATGCATGGTTAATAATTAAATATACGCCATGCAGCCCACCCCAAATAACGAATGTCCACCCTGCGCCATGCCAGATGCCGCCAATCAACATTGTCATGAGTAAGTTATTATAGCGGCGTAATTTGCCCTTACGGTTACCACCAAGCGGGATGTAGAGATAGTCCCGCAAGAAACGCGACAGCGTTATATGCCAACGCCGCCAGAAATCAATAATATTGCCCGCGCGGTAAGGAGAGAGAAAGTTAAGCGGTAGCATAATGCCGAATAAAGCGGCAAGGCCAAGCGCCATATCCGAATAGCCAGAGAAATCAAAATAAATTTGGAAACTATAGGCCAGCACCCCGCCCCATGATTCAAACAAGGTTAAGGGCACATCCCCGTTCGCTGCGTCAAATACGGGCGTTGCATAACGCGCAAGATTATCCGCCAAGACCACTTTTTTAAACAGCCCGCATGAAAAAAGCACGAGCCCCAGCGCCAAATGGTCAGGGTTAATACCCAATGTGCGCTGCGCCCTGAATTGCGGCATCATTTCCTTGTGGTGAACAATCGGCCCAGCAACAAGCTGCGGAAAAAAGGTGACAAATAGCACATAATCTAAAAAACCATGCTCTTTAGTCTCGCCACGATAAGCATCAACCTGATAGGCAATTTGCTGAAAAGTGAAAAATGATATAGCCAGCGGTAAGATAATTTCTGGCACAGGCAGTGCGCTGGCGCTTAGCGCGTTTATATTTTCCGTGATAAAGCCTGCATATTTGTAATAGCCAAGCAGACCCAAATTAAACAGCCCCGCCCCCGCCATTAACGGGCGACTTTGCTTCCCCTGATCATGCAGCAGGTTCTGTGCATGACCAAAGGCGTAATTAACGGCAATCGAGCCCAGTATCAAAATCAAATAAGGCGGATTCCAATAGCCATAGAAAACGAGCGAACATAAAATTAGCCAACAAACCGAGATTTGAAATAAACGCCGCCCCCGCAGCAGGGCAAATACCCCCCAACATATCGGCAGAAAAGCACATAAAAAAATGAACGAATTAAAAAGCATGAAATCGGCAAAATAATTAAAGCCAATGCAGAAGCGCATCGGTACCCCAGTGTAGCACCGATACGCATAAAATCAATATATTAGACAATCACACTGAATTCAGTAATGGGCATAGCAGCAGTTTAGACATTCGTTATAAGTTTTAAACTTATTCCGCAATTTCGAGTGCTTGATCCAATTCGGCTGTGAAGCGTTTAAAGTCTTCGATATGCGGCAAATGACCCAGATCATCCAGCTCATACAAACGTGCTGACGGGATGCGTTCAGCCGCCGCCTTGCCTAGATTTTGATATTGACCAAGCATATAATCAACGCCTTGCTTCTTCCATCCTCGCCCAGGCCCCGTACGGTCACGCGTACCGATAATTAACCGCGTTGGAACGCTGATATGTGCATATTCATTAATAACTGGCTGCGTAAAAATCATGTCATAAGTCAGCGCATTAACCCATGCCACTTGATCTTGGTCAGGGCCTTGCACCTGCCCAATCATGAAATAGGTCAACTTGTCAAAGCGATCATTCCATTGCCCGTCATAATAATTTTTTTGCTGATAAGCTTTGATGCCTTCAGGCGTTTTCTTACGCTCAAGCGCATAAAAGAAGTCCGTATCTTTATACTCAACATAGCGTAAATAATCCTCCAAGCCGATTGGGTTAACCAAAACCAGCTTTTCCGTCGCCTCAGGATAAAGAAGCGCATAACGCGAAGCGAGCATACCGCCCATTGAATGCCCTAATATTATAGCCTTTTTAGCCCCCAAACTTTCTAACAGATGATGTGTTTGTTTGGCCATAGATGCAAAACTATATTGATAATGAACTGGCTTTGAGGATTTACCAAAACCAATTTGATCTGGCACAACAACATTATAGCCCTTAGCATTCAAATATTGCGCGGTTTCTGCCCAATAATCAGCATTGAAGTTTTTACCATGAAGTAAGGCTATAAAAGGCTTATTCGCCTCACCTTCCATAAATATGTAAGCCATCTCAAGGTCTTGCTTCTGTGAAGACACAGGGAATATACGTATATCTTGTTCATAATCATAACTATACTGCGTCAAATGCGCATCATATGAAGGTTGAGCATAGCTTGCCGTTGCTGGCAATGATAATAATACAGCCAAGCATAGAGCTTTTATTTTATGCATGTTTAATGTCACTTTCTTCTGAATCTAAAAACGGGTAATCCGTATAACCTATCGCGCCGCTATCACCATAAAACGTGTTCGCATCAGGTACGTTTAATGTGGCATCCGTTTTAAAACGTTCAACCAAATCAGGGTTTGCTATATAAAGCTTGCCAAAAGCCACAGCATCGGCTGTTCCGTTTTCTAATATCGTCTCTGCACTATCTTTGGTAAAACCCTCATTAGCAATATAGAGACCGCCAAATGCTGATTTCAGGGCAGGTGATATGCTATCGCCTGCATGATGTTCGCGCGTACAAATAAACGCAATATTACGTTTACCAAGCTCACGCGCAACATAGCTGAATGTTTCTAGGCGCATTGAATCCCCCATGTCATGCGCATCCATACGCGGCGCAAGATGCATGCCCACACGGCCTTTATCCCAAACGCTTAGCACTGCATCAACAACATCAAGCATCAAGCGCGCACGGTTTTCAATAGCACCACCATAATCATCATCGCGCTTATTCGTGCTATCCTGCAAAAATTGGTCAAGTAAATATCCATTCGCACCATGAATTTCAACACCATCAAAACCCGCTTTTTTAGCATTCTCCGCCCCTTGACGAAACATGTCTATAATAGCAGGAATTTCATCACGCTCTAATGCGCGCGGCGTTTCAAAATCTTTCATAGGTCGAACCAAGCTTACATGTCCCGCAGGCTTTACTGCACTTGGCGCAACAGGCAACGCTCCGTTCAAATATATAGGATCAGATATGCGCCCAACATGCCATAACTGTAAGAAGATACGTCCGCCCTTATCGTGAACAGCTTTGGTAACTTTCTTCCATCCTTCAATTTGTGCATCGCTATAGATACCCGGCGTATTCGGATACCCCGCCCCCATGGGGTCAACAATAGTCGCTTCTGATATAATCAAACCTGCAGATGCGCGCTGCGCATAATATTCAGCCATCAATTCATTTGGCACGCGTCCTTCACTTGCACGGCAACGGGTCAGCGGCGCCATAATGATACGGTTTGGTAATTTTAAATCCCCTAGGGTCAAGGGTGAAAATAATGTTGCCATAATATTATCCTATTCCATCTAGCATCAACTGCTTTTTTCGAATTATAGAGTATAGGTCATATTTCACCTTCGCCAATAGGATCCCCCTTGAAAACAATCAAAATGTTCTTTCAATTATAATGAAAGAAAAGAAAACGCCACATATGCGCCGATTATCATACGATTGAATCACTTGGCGCTGCCCCCCTCCATCAAACATGGACCAATTAAGTCTTTGTTCATCAATATATGCGAAAATGTTAATACATATACTTTAATATATTGTTTTTAAACATTTTTTATTAATACCGAGAGACATTGATTATGCCTAATATTTTTAGACTGAGCAATATTTCCGTTGGCAAAAAACTGAATATCCTTATTGGCTGTTCGATTGCCGCGATGATAATTATTGCGGCTTTATTACTCATCCAAAACAAAAACACAATGTTTGCTGATCGTACAGCAAAAACACAATCCATTGTAGAGCTTGCCCATAGTAGCATTAACCGTTATGTGCAAGATGCTAAGTCAGGAAAACTGACTATAGACGAAGCACAGAACCTTGCCAAAACAGCCATTAATATTATGCGCTATGATGGAGATAATTATTTCTGGATTAATGACATGCATCCGCGCATGGTCATGCACCCGATGAAACCTGCGTTAATCGGCAAGGACTTAAGCGAAACCAAAGACCCTGAGGGCAAAAAGCTGTTCGTTGAAATGGTCGATATTGCCAAAAAATCCGGCGAAGGTGTGGTCGATTATCAATGGGCGAAACCCGGTGAAGACGCAGATAAAACTTTCCCGAAAATATCCTATGTTAAGCTTGTCCCTGAATGGGGGTGGATTGTTGGGTCTGGTATTTATGTTGATGACGTGAATAAGGCCTTTTTAGAAGATGCCATTCAAGCATCGGTGGTGATTATCAGTTTTATTGCCGTGTTGTTATTTGGCAGCATTGCCGTTTCGCGTAATATTAAATTGCCGCTGACCCGCATAGCCGAAAATATGGGAATTTTGGCACAAGGCCAAACCATTAAGGTGAAAGACAAGGAGCGCAGCGATGAAATTGGCAGCATGGCCAAAGCGCTAGAAAATTTGAATATCAAATTGAGCGAAGCGCGCGCTATGGAAGAAAAAAAAAAAGAGTTGAAAAAACAAGCCGATATTGAAAAGCGCCAAGCGACGCTTGCCCTTGCCAAACGTTTTGATGACCAAGTCGGCGGCATGATTGGCACATTGGCATCCGCGTCTACGGAACTTCAGGCCACGGCACAAACTATGCGTAATGTGGCTGATGATACGGCAAGTTCATCCAAAGCGGTTGCGTCATCATCTGACCAAGCCAATTCAAACGTGAATAGTGTAGCATCCGCCATTGAAGAATTAAGCGCCAGTAGCGCCGAAATTGCATCACAGATTAACAACACGCGTGCACGGTCAAATGATACGGCCGAGCGTGCCCGACATGCCAACCAAACGGTTCAAAATTTGGATGTGCTCGCCACACAGATTGGTGAAATCATCTGGTCCATTCGCGATATTGCAGAGCAGACAAACCTTCTGGCGCTGAACGCGACTATTGAAGCTGCGCGCGCGGGTGAGGCCGGAAAAGGGTTTGCTGTTGTTGCTGATGAAGTTAAAAAACTTGCCACAGAAACAGGCAAGAAAACCAGTGAAATTGAAGAACAAATTTCACAAATTCAAGGCGCAACAAAATTATCGGTTGAAGCCATGCAGCATATTATCAACAATATATCTGAAATTGATGACGCTATCACTACCGTAGCGGCCGCCGCAGAAGAACAAAATGCCGCAAATATGGAGATATCACGCAGCGTTTCTGACGCATCACAAAGTGTGAACCACGTGGCAGAAACCATCATTAATGTGGAAACTGGCGCCCGCGAAACAGGCCATTCTGCTGATGGCGTGTTAGATGCTGCAAGTGATCTTGCGTCACTTTCAGACCGCCTTAAAATTTCAGTTGAAGAATTTCTACACAGCATTCAACACGACAACGCAGAAAGCGAAACGGTTACGGCAGCTGAAACCACCGCAGGTCATCACCCAGAAGATGACGACCAAGCATTAATCGCGGCAGAATAACGTTATTAATATACACCTAATGCTTTATAGAGGCGGGTGAGTGCGACCGCCTCTGATGCTTTGGCGGTAATCATCGCGGATTCGGCGTTGTTAACAGTGCGCTGTGAATCCAAGACATCAAGGAAAGCTATTTCACCTTCCTTATATAGATTTTGCGACAGGTCAAAGGCTTTGGACGCGCTGTCATAAGCTTGTTCTAAAGATTGATGCTGCCCATTAATGTGGATGTAATCGGTCAAGGCTGTTTCCACTTCGCTGACCGCAGATAATACGGTTTTTCGGTATTGTTCAAAGCTTTGCTTTTCACGCGCTTTTGCGGCATCGACGCGGCCTTCTATGCGGCCAAAGTCAAGCAATGACACTGCCGCGCCTAGGGCGATATTCCAAGGGTTAATAGCGCTCGCCAGCGCATTATCCGCCACGCCATAGAAACCGCGCAGGGTAAAGCTTGGGAAAATATCTGCCGCTGCGGCCTGCGTTAAATCTGTATTCGCAGCGAGGAGATAACTGGCCGCCTGTACATCAGGGCGGCGGGAAAGCACTTCGGCAGGCGCAATTAATACAGGCGCGATATTGGTGGCAGGGATTTCCGCCGCTTCCGCCAAAACAGGTTCTAAGTCCTGCGGCAATGCGCCGACCAAAACAGTTAAAGCAAGACGCGCATTATCGGCCTGCCGTTCGAATTCTGGCAAGGAAGCACGGGTGGTGTTGACCAAGTTATTAGCGCGTTCAACATCCAGTTTTGGCGCAGCGCCAAGGCGGAACATATCCTCAATCAAGGTCAGTGTTTTTTCCTGTGTCGCCAAGTTTTTCTGCGCAATGCGTAATTGATGTTGCGCGGCGCGATATTCAATATAATTACGGCTGATTTCCGCGATAAGGCTGAGCGTCACGTCGCGATATTGTTCTTCGGCGGCGCGCAGTTGATTATCTGATGCGCTGAAATTGTTACGGTTTTTACCAAACACATCCAATTCAAACGATGCATCAAACCCCGCATCATAGAAATTATCAGGGTAGAGGTTATCATATAAACCCGTATCCTCTCGCCCGCCTGAACCCGAAGCGCTGATTTGCGGCAGTAAACTGCCACGCGCACTACGGCGAAGGCCGCGTGCTTCGGCAATACGTGCTTCAGCGATTAGGCGATCGGGGCTGCTGCTCATGGCTTGAGTCACAAGCTCATTAAGCGCAGGGTCTTCAAATTTCTGCCACCAGTCTTTAAGGCTGGATGCGCTAACCTGCTCAACTGGCGCGGCGGCATCACTGCGCCAGTTGGTCAGTTTATCGAAGGATAGATCATATTGCTCTGCCACTAATCCGCAGCCGGACAAGGTGAGCATAGTTGACACTAAAATCAGTTTTTTCATCATATTATTCTGCTCCCGCAGCTTCGACAGCTTTATTACCGCCTTTAAATTTCATTTCAATTTTACGGCAGATCACATAGAAAACTGGCGTAAAGATCAAACCGAATATCGTTACACCGAGCATCCCAGAGAACACCGCTATACCGATGGCTTGACGCATTTCCGCGCCCGCACCGTGGCTAAGAGCCAATGGCAGTACGCCCATGATAAAGGCGAAGGATGTCATCAAAATTGGACGCAAACGTAAATGTGCAGCTTCTTTTGCGGCAGCGATCAGCTCCATGCCTTCATCTTCGAGTTCGCGCGCAAATTCGACAATCAAAATCGCGTTCTTACAGGCGAGCCCTGCGAGGACGAAGAGGCTGATTTGCGTAAAGATATTGTTATCGCCCCCCGTAAAGTATATGCCCAATATCGCTGACAAAATCGCCATAGGGACAATCATAATCACCGCCATAGGCAAAGCCATACTTTCATACTGCGCCGCCAAGACAAGGAAGACGAAGAAGATACAAAGCGGGAAAATATAGATAGCCGTGTTACCTGCCAAAATCTGCTGATAGGTGAGTTCCGTCCATTCATATTCCATGCCTTGTGGCAATGTTTCATCAAGGATCTTAGATATCGCATCTTGCGCCTGCCCAGATGAATAGCCGGGCGCGGCATTACCGTTCAAATCCGCTGAACGGAACGCGTTATAGCGTGACGCAATCTCTGGGCCGAAAGTTTCCTGCACATCAATGACTGCACCTAGCGGCACCATCTGACCATCCGTATTGCGCACTTGCAGGCGTTCAATATCTTGCGGCTCTGAACGGAATGATTTTTCCGCCTGCGCCACAACCTGATAGGTACGGCCAAACTGGTTAAAATCATTCACATAGATCGATCCAAGATAAATTTGCATTGTGCGGAAGATTTCATCAATTGGGATACCCAATTGCTGCGCCTTCGTACGGTCAAGATCAGCAAATAATTGCGGTACAGATATATTATAATTTGAATATACCCCTGTCAGCTCTGGCGCTGCATACGCTTTACCAACAACTTCTTTCACGGCATTATCAAGTGCCTGATACCCCATATTTGCGCGATCTTCGATTTGCAGTTTAAAACCACCTGTTGTCCCTAGTCCACGCACTGGTGGCGGCGGGAAAATAGCAATAAAGGCTTCTTCGATTGCTCCAAATTTTTGCTGGAGACGCCCAGCAATGGCACCGGCGCTAAGTTCATGTGATGCACGGTCTTCAAATTCATCAAGCGGTACAAAGACGATACCTGCACTAGATGAATTCACAAAACCATTCACGGATAAGCCTGGGAATTGTACTGCGTTGGCTACGCCTTCTTCAGCAAGGGCGATTTCACCCATTTTACGCATAACCTCTTCCGTGCGTTCTAATGTCGCACCTGGCGGCAATTGCGCGAAAGCGATCAAATATTGCTTATCTTGCGCAGGCACAAAGCCCTTTGGTACAAGGCCAAAGCTGAAATAGGTTGCCCCCGCCAAGATGACGTATAGCAGCATCATAATGATGCGGTGGCGCGTCACTGTACCAACGCCGCGCGTATACCCACGCTGCGCGCGTCCAAAGACTTTATTGAACAAATTAAAGAACCAGCCCAAACCAAAATCCATCATACGGGTTAGAATGTCTTTTTGTTCTTCACGCGGCTTTAGTAATAAAGCGGATAACGCAGGGCTGAGCGTAAGAGAGTTCACCATAGAAATGAATGTTGCAATGACAATCGTTAACGCAAACTGCTTATAAAACATGCCTGTCAGACCACTAATGAAAGCAATCGGAATAAACACGCCTGCAATAACCAATGATGTCGCAATAATCGGGCCAGTAACCTCTTTCATTGCTTGTATAGTTGCTTCACGCGGCTTTTTACCGTCTTCAATATTACGTTCCACGTTTTCAACGACGACAATCGCATCGTCCACAACGATACCAACGGACAGGATTAAGCCAAACAAAGATAGCACGTTAATTGAAAAGCCGAGCATCAGCATAATCGCGAATGTACCGACAATCGACACTGGCACAGCCAATAATGGGATGATGGATGCACGCCATGTTTGTAGGAAGACAATGACCACCAAGACGACCAACATCACCGCTTCGATCAATGTGTGAATCACTGCGTCAATCGAATGCTGAACGAAAACGGTTGGATCATACACGATGCTATAGTCAACATCTTCAGGAAATGTTTTTTTAAGCTCTTCCATAGCTGCACGAACATTTGCCGATAATTCAAGCGCATTAGCATCAGGCGCAGCAAAAATAGGTACAGCAACAGCAGGTTCATTATTCAACATAGAGCGCAGAGAATATGACTGCGCATCTAGCTCCGCGCTCGCCACATCACGCAGGCGCGTCACAACGCCTTTATCGTCACGCTTAATGATAATATCTTCAAACTCTTCTGGTGATGTTAAACGCCCCTGTACGTTTACAGGTAATTGCAACTCTGTTCTATCATCATATGGCGGGCCACCGATAACACCAGCCGCCACTTGAATATTTTGACGGCGAATGGCGTTCACAACATCTTCAGCGCGCAGACCACGTTCAGCAATACGATCTGGGTTCAACCACACACGCATCGCATAGTCACCTGATCCAAACAAACGCACCTGTCCAACACCATTAATTTTGGCAAGCTGGTCTTTGATATTCAACGTCGCATAATTGCGTAAATAGAGCATGTCATAGCGTGAATTTGGTGATGTTAAGTGTACAACCATCGTTAAATCAGGTGAGCTTTTTACCACCGTTACACCCAAATTGCGTGTAACCTCAGGCAAACGCGGCAACGCCTGTGACACGCGGTTTTGAACAAGTTGCTGCGCCAAATCAACATCCGTCCCAATGGCAAATGTTATCGACATCGACAAATTACCATCTGCCGTGGCCAAGGAATTCATATAAAGTAAATTTTCAACGCCGCTAATTTGTTCTTCCAAAGGTGTTGCAACCGTCTCGGCAATTGTCGCTGGGTTAGCACCGGGGAAGCTTGCATTAATTTGTATCGCAGGGGGCGTAACTTCAGGATATTCCGAAATAGGCAATTGAAATAGCGCAATTGCCCCAAGCAGAAAAATCATAAAGGAAATCACTCCGGCAAAAATCGGCCGGTCGATAAAATGGCTAGATAAGTTCATTTGATTAGTCTTTCTTTATTCTGCTTGCTCTGCGGTTTTAGGCATAACCGGCATACCTGGGCGGATACGAACAATACCGGCGGATATAATGTTCTCGCCTTCTTCAAGGCCAGATATAATAACACGCTGCCCACTGACGCTTTCGCCAATTTTGACTTCGCGATATTGCGCAGTTTGGTCATCGCCAATCACATAAACAAATTTACGGTCTTGATCGGTGCCAATTGCACGCTCTGTTACCAAAATTTTATCGGTGCCATCGGCCGTGCCCATCAAAACACTGACTGACATACCCGGCAGCAACACGCCATCTTTATTGTCAAAAATTGCGCGGGCGCGCACTGTACCGCTCGCCGTATCAATGTGATTATCAAAACTGTGCACTGTCCCTTGATATTCGGATTCTGCACCAAGTGTTTTGACACGCACAGGTATGATTGACACATCTTTATTTTGTGTGCTTTTAACGGATTCAATATAGGTACGCTCATCCACCTCAAAATCGACATAGACTTTATCATCCGCAACGATAGACGTAAGCACAGGCGCGTTCCCACCGGCTTGTACAAGGTTGCCTTCGGTAATTTCCGCACGGCTTATTTTTCCTGAAATAGGCGCCTTAACATGCGCGTAATCTAAATCAATTTCAGCGCTTTCAACGGCGGCTTCTGCACCCTTGACGGCTGCTGCCGCAGATTCACGGTTATTTGTACGCTCATCAAGCATACTCTGGGATATCGCATCTGTGTTTATAAGCTTCACAGCGCGTTGATATTCTTTTTCTGCTAGGTTTGCCTGTGTCTTCGCCGCTTGCAATGATGCTTTGGCTTGGTTTAAACGCGCTTGGTATGGGCGCGGGTCAATAACCATTAACACATCGCCTTTTTCAACATGCTGTCCGTCCTTGAAATGAATTTCTGTGATGCGTCCGCTCACCTGCGGGCGAATATCCGCGTGATCAACCGCGACAACATGGCCTGAATAATTTTTCCAAAGCTCGACTTGCTGTGCTTTGATCGTTGTTACATCCACAGGCATTGCCATTGGAGCCGTATGTGCATCTGCTGCTTCAGACGCCTCAGCGACATGACCATGACCACCTATGTAATTAAAGCCAGCAAAGCCTGCCGCGCTAATGACAAAAGCCGCAACTGTATATTTTAAAATTGTTTTACGCATATTCACTCTCTATTTTTGACCAGTCAGTCAGTTAAATCGCTTCTCTCATGTTCATTTTCAACCCGATAAGGTCAAAAATGCCACGCTCCAAATTCTTTTCCAAAAATGTCAGATCATTCCAGATCTTCGCCATAATCATTTGCCCAATAATGAACGAGAACAGCTCGTTGGCCTTTGCTTCAACATTAAGGCTCGCATCAACACGTCCTTCTGCGATCAAATCCCGCAAGGCACTTTGATAATAAGCTGATTTTTTAACACATATATCCGCGACCTTTTCACTAATCACATCATTCTGACCAGCGATTTCAGACCCCAGCCCCGCAAAAGGACAACCACATACATGACCATATTCAGCCGCAATTTCCTTTTGATGATCAATAACATGCTGCGCCATTAAGCGAAATCGCTCAACTGGTGGACGGGTGGGTGAAAAAATATCATCATATATATCTTTCATCTCCTGCATACCTGCGTCCATCGCCTCAACCGCCAAATGCGCCTTAGATGGAAAATAGTGATAAAAACTACCCTTCTTTACATCAGCGCGTTTACAAATTTCATCCACACTGACCGCGTTATAACTCTCACGCCAAATCAATTCACGTGCGGTTTCTATAAGTTTTTCTTTCGTGCCAGTTGATGTTCTACCCATAAACTTTTCCTTTCCTTACTCTATAACGATACAATATATTTGACCGACTAGTCAACTATTTTTTATTGCGGCGCAGAAAAGAAAACCTTTTAAGGCTATATTTTCTTGCAAATGACTCGCGCACATATCACTGTTTTTATGCTATAACTATTCCATGGATATGTATTTAATTATTAAAACCCTCCATATCATTAGCGCAACCATCCTATTCGGGACTGGGGCGGGAATCGCTTTTTTCATGTTTCGTGCGTATTTCACCGATAATTTGCATGAAAAACATTTTGCCGCACGCAATACGGTTCTGGCCGATTATATTTTTACGGCGCCCGCGGTCATCATTCAACCGCTGAGTGGCTTCTGGCTGATCTGGCAAGGCGGCTATGACTGGAACAGTTTATGGCTGAGCTTAACCTACGGCATTTATGTATTAGCTGGCTTATGTTGGCTGCCCGTCATTGCCATACAAATTCGCTTAAAACATATGGTGGCACAGGCCTTAAATGATAATGCGCCGCTGCCAGATAAATACAATAAACTATTTAAACTATGGTTTATTTTAGGATGGCCAGCCTTTATCGGCCTTGTGATTGTTTTCTTCCTTATGGTGTTTAAACCAGCATGAATATGAATGACAAAATGAACGGAATATACTTTGTCTATGATGGTGAATGCCCATTATGCCGCTCCGCCGCGTATGCCCTGCGCATCAAAGAGAAATTTGGCGCATTGCACTTAATCAATGCACGCACAGAAGCTGACCACCCGTTAATGGCTGAGATAAATAAGCGCGGCCTTGATTTAGATGAAGGAATGATCATTTACGATGGCTCTAATTTTTACCACGGTCAGACTGCCTTAGAGTTTATGGCAAGACACGGCGCAGCAAAAAACAGCTTTACAGTGTTTTGCAAAAGTCTGTTTAGGTGGCGCCCCATTACCGTCATCACTTACCCTTGGATGCGCGGCACTCGAAATATGCTGATAAGAAATAAAAATATAGGGCGTATAGACAATTTAAACCATAAATCCACGCCGATTTTCCAGAGCATCTTTAGCGATGCTTGGGACAATTTACCGCCCGTTTTAAAAAAACATTACGCCAATCGTCCATATTGCAATGATATTGTGACCGTATCAGGGCATTTAGATATTATGTGTAAAGCGCCCCTTACGTGGCTTGCGCCTATTATGCGCCTGATGGGACAAATTCCACCCGCCAATGAAGAAAATGTCCCCGTGACGGTTGAATTTAAAAGCGACTTACACAGCAAAGCCTTTCAATTTAACCGCCAGTTTTATTTCAAAAGCACGAAGCCCTATGCATTCCGTTCACAGATGATACAAGTTCAAGATAATGTTGTGATCGAGGTTATGCGCTTTGGTCTTGGGTGGAAAATGCGTTATACATGGGATGGAACGAAAGTCATCCTTAGCCATAAAGGTTATGCCCTAAAACTGTTTGGCCACTTTGTGCCTGTGCCGCTGACCTTATTCATGGGTAAGGGCTACGCCGAAGAAGTTGCCGTAGATGAGCATAGATTTGATATGATCACCCATATAACACACCCATGGTGGGGCAAGGTGTATCAATATAAAGGCCGCTTTGAGATTATGGAGAAACTAGATGGCTAAACGCGTGTTAATCATTGGCGGGTATGGCAATTTTGGCAGTTATATCGCACGCCGTTTGGCCAAAGAAGCGGACTTACAGATCATCATTGCTGGGCGCAATTTAGACAAAGCAACGAAACTTGCCGAAGATATTGGCGCAGAAGCCGTAAACCTAGATATTCATCATGATTTAGCCACGCACCTTACACAGATAAAGCCTGATATTGTCATTCACACGTCTGGGCCATTCCAAGAACAAGACTACCATGTCGCAAAATGCTGCATTAATGCAGGTTGCCATTACATTGACCTTGCCGATGGACGAAATTTTGTTGCCAACATTACATCGCTTAACGATGCCGCAATGAAAAAAGGCGTTAGCGTCATAAGCGGCGCAAGCTCTGTCCCGTGCTTGACTAGCGCCTTGGTCGATGCTTATAAAGACCAATTTTCTAGCATTGAAAACCTTGATTACGGCATCACGACCGCGCAGAAAACCAATCGCGGCCTCGCTACCACCGCCGCTATATTGGGCTACACTGGCAAAAGCTTTGAAACTATTATAAACGGCCATCCGCATAAAGTTTATGGCTGGCAAAACTTACACTGGCGCAAATATAAAACCCTTGGTTGGCGTTTACTCGGCAATTGCGACATCCCTGACTTAGCACTATTCACCGCCCGCTATCCAAGCCTTAAAACCATTCGCTTTTATGCCGGGCTTGAAATCCCGCTTTTACATATCGGTTTATGGGGACTGTCATGGCTTGTGCGGATTGGCTCCATCAAAAACCTCTCGCGCATAGCTCCGTTTATGTTGAAAGCATCCTATTGGTTTGATGCTTTTGGTAGCGCAGATAGTGGATTCCACATGGTTATATCCGGACAAGGACATAACAACCAACCCAAAGAAATATGTTTTGAATTAACCGCCCGTGACGGTGACGGCCCTTATATCCCCTGCATGCCCGCCATTTTACTCACCCAAAAACTCGCGCGCGGTGACTTAAACATGAATGGGGCGCAGCCTTGCCTTGGCTTAATTAGTAAGGATGAATATCTAGGCGCCCTAAGCAGCCTAAATATTAGTTGGTACGATAATGCATAGCTTATTTGCCCTTGCTGCACATAACTATTGATTGTATATTACAGGCCATATTCAACATCTTTATACAAAGGAAATTCAAATGGATCTTGATAAGATATATGAAAGCGCTGCGGCTTATGTCAGCTTATATGGCTTAAAAGTTATAGCCGCGATTGCGATTTTTATTATTGGTAAATGGGTCGCTAAACGCGTTGTAAATGTCTTGAAAAAGTTTATGCAAAAAGCGTCGGTTGATGAAACACTTATCAGCTTTGCAGGCAACATATTTTACGGCCTTGGCCTTGCTTTTGTCGTTATCGCATCCTTAAGTCAGCTTGGCGTTGAAACAACATCACTTGCCGCTGTGATTGCTGCTGCTGGTTTAGCTATCGGCCTTGCGCTACAGGGTTCACTTTCCAACCTTGCTGCAGGCGTGATGATTATCCTGTTCCGTCCATTTAAAATTGGTGATTTTGTTGAAGCGGCTGGCGCAGCGGGTATTGTCGAAGATATTTCTATTTTCACAACCAAATTCAGAACACCTGATAACCGCCAAATTATTGTGCCGAATAACGCCGTAACATCTGACAATATCACGAATATTTCAGCTAAGCCTGAGCGCCGCGTTGATTTGGTGGTTGGCGTTAGTTATGACGATGACCTGAAAAAAGTCAAAGACGTACTCAGCAAAATTGTTAGCGCCGATGAGCGCGTCTTGAAAGACAAAGACGTTGTCATTGCTGTATCTGAGCTAGCTGACAGCTCGGTTAATTTGGTGGTACGCCCATGGGTTAAAACCGAAGATTATTGGCCAGTCTATTGGCATTTGACTGAACAGATCAAAGTTACCTTTGACAAAGAAGGTATTTCTATCCCGTACCCACAGCGTGATTTGCACGTTATTGATGGCGGTGCAGTCACAACCAAGAAAGCCGCTTAAAGCGTTTTATAAATATGTTTTGAAAAGACCCTTTTTTGGGTCTTTTTATTTATCTCAATTTCGTTTATGTTAGCCGCAGTTATCAACATTACTGGTTAGCAGGACAAGTGAAAGCGCTCGACACACTCGCGGAACATATCGGCAAAGACAAAGTCATTCATGAACATGAATCTCGCGCCCTTTACCCCTGCCCATCGCAAGCCGCGCGCCACATCATCGGCGTTGCAAAACCACATAACATCAAAGATGTGCAAGCGATAGTTGCGTGGGCGAATACACACAACATCAAGCTTTACCCATTAAGCACAGGGCGCAATTGGGGTTATGGCGGCGGCAATCCAGTCGAAGAAGACTGCCTAATTGTCGATATGGGCGATATGGATCAGATCCGCAACTTTGACCCTGACCTTGGCAGCATTACATTACAGCCGGGCGTTACGCAGGGTGACCTATATAATTTCCTGACTGATCACAGCTATCCTTTTTTCGCGCCCGTCACGGGGTCTAGCCCACATTGCAGCTTAATTGGCAATGCGTTAGAGCGCGGCTATGGCGTAACGCCAATTACCGACCATTTCCAAGGCATTACCGAAGTTAAAGCCGTTTTGGCTGATGGGTCAATTTATCAAGGTCAGCTTGACCAAATGGACGTGGAGTCGAGCAAGCTCGCCAAATGGGGCGCAGGACCATATGTCGAAGGCTTATTTTCACAAGGTAATTTCGGCATTGTTGTTGAGGCTACCATAAAACTAGAAGCCAAAACCGACCACAGCATCATGATTATTTTCAAACCAAGTGATGATGCCGAAGATTTTGAACAGGTCGTGCGCATCAGCCGCGAACTTATGCAGACCCAGAAAAAAGTGGTTTCTGCCATTAAATATTTTAACAAAGCCTATTCTGTCGCGCTGAATATGCCTGTACCGCGTGATGAGCTCGCCGCGCCTGATTTTGATATAACCGCATGGTTAAACGACGCTAGCAAAAAACACAGGCTTCCCGAATGGCTTGGCCTTATATTCATCTATGGTAATGATGACTTGGCACATATCGCCGCGCGTGAATGCAAGAAACGCCTTGCCCCGCATTGTAAGTCGATTGTGATTTTTGACCGCAAGAAGATTAAACTTGCGCGCGCAGCAAACAAGATCCTGCCGAATATCAAACCGCTACAGATGATAAAGGCTCAAATTGACACGGTCAGCGCCAGTTATGATTTACTGCGCGGCATGCCGCAAAGCCGCTTCCTAAAAGCCGCCTATTGGCGCGCCGGAGAGTTGCCCGACAATCAAGATGATTACCACCCAGGGCGCGATGGCTGCGGATTAATTTGGTATGCGCCGATGCTCCCCATGACCGGCAAAGACCTTTTAAAATTTGAACAGATCACCAAAGACGTTTGCGCGCGCCATGGTATTTTTCCTGTGGTGTCGATGACCACAATATCCGAACAATGCATTACGGCGCTTGTGCCGATTATGTTTGACCCTGCAACAGAATCTGAACAAGCCTTTGCCTGTCATAAAGATTTATTTGAAAGCTGTCAGGCGGCGGGTTCCCTGCCATATCGTGCGCATATTGACTCTATGGCATGGTATGGGGCAGATAATCAAACAACCCATTTCCAAAGCGCATTACAAAAAGCAAAACAACATATTGACGCGGATGGGCTAATGTCCCCCGGACGCTATCAACGCAGAAAGGCATAAGCTATGTACGAAGACCTTAATGATGCACAAAATAATGTCGTTGAATTATTTACGCGCGAACTCGCTCTTGCGCTAACCAAATGGCAAGACGCATTAGGCAAAGATGCCGTGTTAAGTAGCGAGACCGACATCGCCCGCTATCAGAACTGCTGCTCACAAAGCCGCCGCCATATTCATGCAATTTTACTGCCTGAAAATGAAGGGCAAATCCAAGACATTCTTCTTATCGCTGCCACGCATAAGGTGCCTGTCTATCCGGTTAGCACGGGGCGCAACTGGGGCTTTGGCGGGGCGAACCCTGCCGTTGATAACTGCGTGATTATCGACCTGCATAAAATGAACCGTATCATCGATTTTGACGCTGATTTGGGCATTGTTACGGTTGAACCAGGCGTCACCCAAGGCCAGTTAGAAGAGTTTTTGAGCGCGAACAACTACCCATTCATGTACTCCGCAATTGCATCAAGCACACATTGTTCGGTTATGGGCAACGCGCTTGACCGCGGACACGGTATGATGCCACATACGGATCGCTTCTCATCACTTATGTCGCTCCGCGCAATCTTACCTGACGGCAGCGTATATCAACCGCTATTGGATGATGCGGGCGGAAAGGCCGTTAGCCGCGCCTATAAATGGGGTGTTGGCCCTTATATAGACGGGCTGTTCTCGCAAGGCTCATTCGGCGTGGTGACGGAAGCAAGCTTCGCCCTTGCCCGCCGCCCTGAACATGTGACGTTATTTTATTTCCGCCCACGTGATGGCGTTAACATGACTGAATTTACCGATAAGTTGCGTGAAGTGAAACAGCGCCTTGGCGGCGTTGTCAACACAATTGACTTTGGCAACCGCATGAGTGCCGAACAAGGCAAACGCGATAGTGATAATGTATTAAGCCCCGAAGATCTATGGCAACGTATGGATGACGTAAGCCTTTGGACGGCTTATGGCTCAATCCACGCCAGCAGTGAAATGAATAAAGCCGCCATCAAAGCCATGCAGCGCATATTAAAACCTGTGGCGCATGATTTCGTTTTTGTGAACGGTGATTTGATTAAAAAGGTCGAAAATAAGCCCAAGAAGTTCAAAAACACAGCAATGCGCCGCTTCGTTGCACAAAACATTGGCTTAATCAAAGAAATGTACGCCTATATGCACGGAAAACCGCAAATGAAGGCGTTAAATTACACATATCACCACCAAAATATGCCAGAAAAAGATGATAAAGCCCTTGATGGCGACATTAAACAAGCCGGTTTAATTTGGTATTGGCCAATTATTCCACTGCGCGGGAAAGACGTGCATTTATTCCTGCAAATGTTTAAACAAATATCAGCTAAGCATAAAATATATCCGACATGGAATCTGTGCGTGGAAAGCGAAACATGGATTTCTGCAGGTATTCATATTTTCTTTGACCCTGCCACAGAAAAAGAAGCAGCGGATAAATATCACAAAGAATTATTTGAAGAAGGCAAGCGTTTGGGTTATCTTCCCCACCGTGCCCATATCGATACGATGGGCTGGTATACAGAAACAGAGGGCAGCCACTTCTTTGACATGGTCAAGAAACTGAAAAAGGGCCTCGACCCAAATAACATTATGGCACCGGGCCGTTATGGTCCTGCTGGTAAATTATAATGAACTAGAAAGACGGTAAAATGAGCAATAATATGTTTGAAACAATGAAAGAATCTGGCCACGCGGACAAACAGTTAAGCGCAGAGTTTAACAATACAGCGGAACATTCAACATGGACAAGGATGCGCCAAGCTTGGGCAGAATCTTCACGTAAAGAAAAAGCCGTTATAATTGGCATAGCAGCGACGTTCCCTGTGTCAGTTCCAGTCATTGCAGGTGCAACTTACTGGCTGCTTAAACGTGGCATTCCTTGCGGCGCCAGCGGCGGTTATTAAGCAAACGCTACGCTTTACCATCTGGTAAAATCAGCCTGAAGATTGAGCCTTGTTTTTGTGGGATATATATAATATCGCCGCCAAGCATCTCTGCGCTTTTCTTAATCATATATAGCCCCAAACCTGACCCATATGATGCTTTGGGGTGAAAACGTTTAAACATTTGGAAAATTTGGTCGCGATTACCCTCTGGGATACCCAGACCATTATCTTCGAAGTCTATATATATATTATCGCCGTAACGGTAACTATGAACGGATATATATGATGTCTCTCTAGACGAATCTGTATATTTATAAGCGTTTGACAACAAATTACTGACAACAAGCTTTAACCTGTTTTTTAATATACCACTTAAATAGCGTATCTCTAAATTCTCACGGAAGTCTACAGATGAGAAACCATCCATACCTTTTAATTTAGCCAATGTCGTTGCCACCATTTCTGACAAATCAACTTCTTCATAACTTTCTTTTTCATTTTTTGTTTTAGCTAAACTCAATATATCTTCAATCAAATCCTGCAATCTACTCAGACCATTCACTATCATATGCAAACATTCTTCCGCCTTCTCAGCGTTGTTATCAGCAATATGTTTTTCCAACATTCTAGACAGCGCCAATGACGACACGACCGGTGACCGTAAGTCATGTGATGTTCTATATGCGAATTCCTCGAGCTCTTCATTCGCCTCCTGTAATGCATGTTCACTTTGCTGTAACAATATATTGCGTCGATATGAAATAATCACTGTATATACAGAGATACCGATTAAAATTGACAATAAAGCGCCGCCTAGCAAACTAAAGTAAGAATAGCTTGATTTATGTTTATCAAAATATACTGGCTTGGCGCGCGCCATAAACGTCCAATCACGGTCAAAAATTTTGAATTCTGTTTTATATGTGAAGGCGCTATCAGACATCTCCATCGTCTCAATATTGCTATAAACATCCTTTTTTTGATCGGTGATTCTTATATCAAAAGATTCACGCAAATGATGCGGCATAATATTCGTTAAGAAGGCCTGCAAGTCATATATACCAACAATAAACCCATCAAAGGTTTCATTAACCATTAACGGCACATAAGCAATTAAACCACGATACCCCTGTACCAAATCAATTGGCGGTGTCAGTGTTGGTTGGTCGCGCTCCGCAGCCCCTTCCAAAGCCTTCTGACGCTCTTCATTAAACACTATATTCAAACCCACAGCCTTTTCATTTCCAGCTAAAGGCTCAACCCATTTTATATGATAACTTTTATCGGCCCATTCTACAGTCGTTAATGCGGTATAATCATCTATTAAGCTTTGTGCATCAATTTCCCACTCTTTAAAAGGCGTACCGCCACGCGCCACCCAACGCGCTGCCATTCTTTCTAGCGCCATAACCGCTGTCGTAACATTTTCAATTATATTGGATGTTGTATTCGCCATTTCTTCTTGGGCAATTTGATTAATTAGGCGCGATTCCTGTTTATTATATTCGACCCAAACCGCAAAAGAGAAAACAAAGCTAATACCTGCTATGACCAAAGATACAACAGCTGCTTTTGTCACCGTTCCGCCTTCTTTACGTATCTCTTTCCCCATACGCTCAGTGTTTGCTGACAGGATAATCACAAACCCGCCCAGAACTGCAGAACACATTAAACCACCGACCAAAACAATCCATAAATACCAATTTTGCCCCTGCCCTGCGGCTTGATTTCGCTCAACAAGCGTTAACACCCATTTTTGGCCAGCCATATCAATTTCTACTCTAAACTGCGCTGCAGTGTCGCTTATTTTTATTGGCGTTACTGGCTCCTTATAATCTGGCGTTCTGGAATCATATAACAACTCTTTATCCTGCCCCTCCAAAACATTATGTAAAATCATATCCATATTATCTTGCCATGCCTTATGCGCAATATTTGTCAACATTGACGGCATAGTAAACACACCTGACGTATATCCAATATGATGTTTACGGCGCGCGGCAACAGATCCGGTATCGCGTCCATGCGCATAAACAGGATTATATATCACCAAACCATATGTACCCTCATCTTGAACAAGAGAGATGCGCCTAGTAGCCATAGCTTGCCCCATGTCACGGGCCTTATCAAGAATAGCGCGCCGCAGGTCAGATGTCAGGATATCTGGCCCATACACATCAAAACCATGCGCCGCTTCATTACCGGCCAATGGGTATAAATATGTGATTGGGAAATAAACGTCACGCGCATCCGCCGGTTCAATTATCCCTGC
Organism: Alphaproteobacteria bacterium; assembly: GCA_002690045.1. Taxonomy (GTDB): domain Bacteria; phylum Pseudomonadota; class Alphaproteobacteria; order Micavibrionales; family Micavibrionaceae; genus UBA2705. The sequence continues at coordinate 423,723 of NZDE01000012.1, forward strand.
GTCTATACGGTCTTTAATAACAAAATCAGGAAAGCCTTGCGCGCGAATATTGCGTTCATATTCATCACGATTCTTTTGATAAACCTTTTTTCCCCACTGGATGGAGCGTATCCCTGGGTAATCCCAGATAAATTCAGCTGCAAAAAACTCAAACTCTTTACTTGTTACCTCTTCAGACGAATTTATAAATTGCTGCGCAGCGGTTAAAACGCTCTTGTAAACCTCTATTTCTTTTTCAAGCTCAACAGCGATAATTCCAGCCTTCTTCTCGAATGTATTCTGGTGCAAAGCTTTTTGTGTGTTTTTGGATGTCGTAAACGCAAAAATAGCTACGGCTGTAAACAGCATAACCGGCACCACCACTAATATTTTACGCAAGGCTGAAACATAGCGATTCGCCAACACAACAAACATTGGCGCAAACAGCAGAACGCCAATTACATCACCGCCCCACCAAACACACATATTCATGACAAGTTCACTCGATGACAAAACACCACTCACATAGAGCATAAATGGGCCAATCACTGCATTCACCACACAGGCAATTGCACCGCCATAGATCATAAGCTTGCCCACACTGGCGATATTCGATAATTGCATCGAAATACCTGATGCATGTTTAACTAAAAACGTACCGAAGACAGCCTGCAGCGCAGCGCCGAGTGCGATACATGCCGCCACTAATAAAGCCTTCGCATCAAACCCAGCAGACAATGTATCTGCCGCGACATAAATATTTGCCGCCATAGACCCTAGAAAAACGCCGGGTAGCACCCTGTAACCGAAGACAAGCCCACCTGCCAGCGCAAGACCTGCTGCCGGCCAAACAGGCGCTGCAAAACCCGGCGGAATGGCTAATAACAAGGCCAAACGCGCCATTATAAAATAAGTGACTGCCAATATAATGATTTGGCTTAAAGTTATGATTGTTTTTTTCACGCTGGAACTCTAATAAACTAAAATAATAACTATAGTATACGTGAAAAAGTGTTAAAAATCTCACACTATCTGGAACATCACTCCGCTGTAGCCGTTTTGAGATATAAACTAATTAAATTTTTCAACGAGTGCTGCTGATAATCATGATCTGCAAAAAGGCTGAAGTGACTTTAGAAACGCCAAACAGCCAAGCCCTGCGCAACGCTTTCATCTTTATTGGTGCCTTGCTTGTTGTTCCAATATTGATATTCAATGCCGACATAGAGCTGATCTTGCGTATCAAAAAGTGCGTGACCAAGGTCCCATCTAAATTGTGGCTGCGCTAGGACATGTCCATTAATCTTCGCCCCACCAGCTTGTTCGTAATTGCGCTCCCCAATATATTCAACATGACCTGAGATACTAAATTTTTGTTGGCCAACATCAATTGGGTACGCCCAGTTGACATCAAACATAAAACTATCACCTTGCGCGACATCGCTATCATCAATATAGGCGGTTATATCAGTATTCAAATAAGCAAAACCCGGCACATCCCACGAAAAACGTACCCCTGGGAGATATTTACGAATATTGGCATCACCCGCCACGTTTAACCCCGCAATCAAACCGACATCTTTTATTGGGCCAAAAGATAAATCCGCGCCTGTAATTTTGCCGAGACTGAAATTTGAATACCATTCCCCATAATAGTCCGTGTCATTATAATTATCCTCTTTGCCGTCATCGATCATATCTATAAAGAAGAAATTATTGCCATAGCGCCAAGAACTGGCATGTTGAAATGTTAAAATATGTGTCGTAGTTCTTGTATCTGTAAACGGATTTTTTAATTCGCCGATCTGATAGTGCACTTCATTAACGCTCCAATCCGCCGCTTCAGCGGGGATAGCGCCGCACATTAACGCCGCGACAATAGCCGTATATTTTATAACCTTCATTGATATGTCCTTAAGAAATTGAATCTGCAAATAAGCTCAAGTGTATAATAAAGCCTGCTACACAGCAATATAACGCTTATTCATCCGCGAGAAAAAAACCAAAGGGCACATTCAATATTCTGATGTGGTCCATTGTCATCGTGATTATCAAATGGGGCATCCGTACCAAGCGCATCAGCTTTCACCCATTTAAAACCATCAGATGTACAAATTAAAATGCGTGAATCTACCCCGCGCGATGATGTTGCCGCGGCGGCTTGCGCCACCGAATAGACAGCAAAAAACGGAATAAACGCATTGGCGCAAAAGGCCAATAACGTTAACAAAGACAACAATTTCATCCGAAACATCGCTTTCATAAGCATAGCTATAAGCTAATTTCCATTTCGGTGCAATATGATAGCGCAATGTTATCGACTGTTTGTATCCCGTCAGCGCCTATTAGACAAAATGTAGTTAAATGCAAATAATCGTAGTCATGCTATCTCAATTGGTCATGCTATGGGGCTTATTGACATTAATAGCTTAATGAACAAACCTCTCTAGAATATGCACCCACTGCAATACAGAAGCATTATACCTTAAATCAAGCTGAGGTTGAGAGCCTTATCGTTTACGAAATTAAAAATTCTTATACCAATGACTTAGGTCTCGCTTTGTAATAGTTTCTATCACCTTAATGTCTTCTGTAAAGTGGTCCTTTAGATTTTGTTGAAAACAAGGATCGATTTTCTCACGTTTAATTTCTTTCTGGTTAGCTTTAACCATTCTATCATACAGGTCAGCTAAACCTACTTTGTTTAATGCTGGTTTTACAACATGCCATATTATTTTCAAGAACTTGGGGGGGTGCTTTAAAAAAGAGGCAAGCGCTTTCGAGCGATATGTTCCACGAGCATTATATCTTGCAAACTCTTCTCGTCCATCATCAGGCACACCTAAAAATGCGAGTAAGTCTGTATACAAAGCTCTAGGGTTTTGTTTTAAATCATCATAGAATATTATATGTAGCTGATTTTCTGGCACTATTTGTTTTATAGAGTCTAGCCTCTTACCCAGCATGCCCATGTCCTGATAATCTAATAACCATGAATTATTTTGGATGACTGGCAAGTAACCTTCAAGATTCCTCTTTTTACTGTCTTGAAATGCCCTCTTTAAAACAGGGTCTTGTTCATAAAGTGTTTTTATAAATTGTTGATGTAAAGAAGGTATCAGTTCTATAGGGTTTCGAAGAAAGACGATTATTTTTGCTTGCGGGTTATGTTCTAATATATTTTTAATGGCCTGATCAGAATAAAAATAAAAAACAGACGATTCCCCAATAGTTTGTGCACTTTGCGCATCTTGAAAATCATTAAAATAATTATCAGGGTTTTGGTAGTGTTGATACAGGTCAGGGTGATCTGTTAGAAAATGATGCATTTCTTTGGTACCCATAAAAATACGCTCATGAGCAGATAAATATTGATCTACAGCTGTTGTACCACATTTGGGGGCACCTATGATAAAGAAATCTATTTTCATTTGTTCCATGGAGGCATACAGACTGCGTTAGTGTTTACGTGTTTTATAATAAGAAAAAGGAATGGCTGTACAGTTTACTTTTAAATCTCGCCAGACATATATGGCTAGCATAACATTCCATACGAGGATGCTTATCGCTGTCGCAATAGCCGCGCCGTTAATGCCGTAATTTGGAATAAGAGCTGCATTCAGGCCAATATTAACTGCAGTGGAAATAGCAATACATATGCTACCGACTTTCTGTCGCCCCGTCATTATAACCACCATACCAACAGGCCCAGCTAAAGCGTTAAAGGCTTGTGCCCAGAGCAAGAATAAGAAAGCCGTTTGCGAGGCGGAATAAGCCTCCCCATAAAGGAATACCAGTAAATAAGGAGCAAGTAGCGAGAACAAGACAACCAAAGGCAATGTCAAAACACTGATCAGCAAACTTCCTTGGTATATAAGGCGCTGCATGCCTATCAAATCTTCTTTAGCGTAATGTTCTGCAATTTTTGGCGTGATGATTGCATTCACAGCTGTTAAAACGATGACCATCAATGTTGCCGTACGTGTCGCAACCTGATAAAGCCCAGCATCTTCTGCACCCTTTATACTGCCGAGCATTAATATATCTGCATTTTGGTTTACAAGAATTAGGCCTGAAGTGACAATCAAAGGCACTACAACTTTACCCCATTCTTTCCATTCATATTGTGCAGTTTCAAACCAAACAACGCGAGGCACATAGCAGATAAGAAATATAACCGTGACAACCAAAGCGAAGACAGCACATATCAAGTAAATACTTAAAGCTGTTTCTACATTAAATGTTTGAGGCCCCCACATAAAAAAAACCAAGAGCATTAAACACAACAAAAAAGGGCGTAAGGCAAATTCTGGCAGCTGTGCCCATATGACGTGCTTCATACCTTTTAATACACCCATAAAAGCAAATGTAATGCCGACAATAGGAATTAACCATAGTGAGATAAGAAACCCAGCCGTAGCAAAATGACCCGCAGCCAATACTAAAGTATTTCTTAACATGTAGAGAATAATTATAAGTCCCACACCTAATAAAGTAGCATAGGTGAACGCAGCAATTAAGGCACCTTTTAGCGCACCCCAATTTTCTTCTGCCACATAATTTGCAGCAAATCTTGTCCATAAAAGATGCGCCGCATCTTTTACAAAGATAGCTGCAATCATAACAGTGGCAATAGTTATCGAATAAAGTCCAAACCCCTCTACGCTAAGCAAACGCGTCAGTAGCACTGCTATTGCCAAAGCCATGGCTTGAGAGAAAATGCGAATAACAAATGAAGCACTGGACTTGATAAAAAACTCTTTATCGATTTTTTTTAACTGAGAAAACATTATAAAAGCAAATAATCGCTAATGAAGGCCCTTAGATATTTCGATATAATACAATAGATTTAAGCGTCTAACAAAGCTTAATTATACATGTTACGCAGAAGGCGCGTGATCTCATGATAATCTTTAAACTTAAGAGGGTATTTTGGGATTAGGGCACGCCTAAATACGCGCCCTAAACCCCCAATAATAACTAATCTTCCTACAGCCGACTAACGCCCTGCCGATCAAGATAATTTTGAGATGGTTTTTTACCGAACATCCAAAACACAAGCGGCGTAACAATCAAGTTTAGCAAAGTTGAGCTAAACAAGCCTGAGAAAATCACAACGGCCACAGGGCTTAGGATTTCCTTACCCGATTCACCAGCAGCCATCACCAATGGCGTTAAAGCTAGAAGCGCCGTTAGTGCCGTCATAATGACAGGGACTAAACGTTCCTGCGTGCCGCGTTTCAGCATATTCAAATCAAAGCTTTCACCTTCATATTTCATTAAATGAAGATAATGGCTGATCATCATAATGCCGTTACGCGAGGCAATGCCCGTTAAGGCAATAAAGCCAACCATGGTCGCGATTGAGAAAACACCGCCGGTGACATACACACCAACAACTGCGCCAATGAAAGATAGCGGTATGGCGAGCATGACCTGCAGACTTAAACTGACCGATTTGAAATGCATGTAAAGCGCAAGGAACATGCCGAGCAGTGAGAAAACACTCAAAATCAGGATATTACGCTGCGCATTGGCTTGGCTTTCAAATTGCCCGCCATAGCTAAGGTAATAGCCTGTCGGTAAGTCTAGCTCCGCATCAAGGATTTTTTGAATATCCTTAACCACGCTGACGACATCGCGGCCTTGGGTATTGGCCTGCACCACCATACGGCGATTAACACCTTCGCGGTTAATTAGGTTCGGGCCTTTGGCTTCTTCAATATCGGCGAATAAGCCAAGCGGCACGACATTGCCGCGCAAAGTATCAAACGGAATGCGCGCGATGGACTCTTTATCCTGACGTGCATCATCGTTTAAACGCAGAATAACATCATAAAGGCGGTTCCCATCAATAATGCTGGTAATGGTCTGCCCTTGTAAGGCTAGTTCTGCATGTTCTGCTGCTTCACCGATCATTACGCCATGTTGGCGCGCTTTATCACGGTCAAAATTGATATGGACTTGCGGGATGAGTAATTGCTGCTCCATTTGCAGGTCAGCAATGCCCTCAACATCCTTAATCAAATTTTGCAGTTCCGCGGCTTTTTGACGCAATATATTGAGGTCATCACCAAAGATTTTAATGGCAATCTGCGCCCGTATGCCTGAAGTAATGAAGTCAATACGGTGGGATATGGGCTGCCCGATATTAATGATAACGCCGGGGATAGAGCCCAGTTTTTCACGGATATCGGCGACAATATTTTCCTTATGCCGTGCGGACGGTTTTAAGGTCACTTCCAATTCGGTGGTGTTAACGCCTAAAGCATGTTCGTCTTCCTCAGCGCGTCCTGTACGTCGCCCTGTATGCGCGACTTCAGGGATTTCATGCATGAGGTTTTCCGCCAATATGCCCATGCGGTTTGATTCCGCAAGCGACGTTCCAGGCGGCAGCGTGACATTGATTGTGAAGCTGCCTTCGTTAAATTCAGGCAAAAACTCACGTCCAAAGGTTGGCACGACCAATAGCGCCGCGACAAAGATCATCCCGACTAAACCCAATACGGCTTTAGGCCGCGGCAAAGCAAAGTCGAGCAGTTTGCCATGAATGGCTTTGATGCCGCGGACAAGCCAGCCATCTTTTTCATGCGCCATACGCTTCATATTCGGCAGGAGATATGAGCATAAAGCTGGTGTCACTGTTAACGACACCAATAGAGACGCGGCGATTGAGGTAATATAGGCCACGCCAAGCGGAATAAAGACTTTGCCTTCTAAGCCACTCATTGAGAAAAGCGGCAAGAACACTAAGACGACGATTAAAGAGGCAAAGACAATCGAATTACGGATTTCTTTTGAGGCTTCAAACACAACGCGCAAAGTTGCTTTTGGTTTTTGCGCATTTTTGTTTTGACGCAAACGCCTAAAGACATTTTCGACATCGACAATTGCATCATCAACCAGTTCACCAATCGCGACCGCTAAGCCGCCAAGAGTCATGGTGTTTATGCTCATCCCAAGCCATTTGAAAATGATAAAAGTCACAACAAAAGACAGCGGGATCGCCACCAAGGTAATGGCCGTTGTTCTGAAATTCAGAAGGAATAAGAACAAAATAATAGCCACCAGAATAGAACCATCACGCAAAGCTTCGATGATGTTATGGATCGCATTTTCAATGAAATCCGCCTGTTTAAATATTTCAGGGTTAAGCATCACGCCTTTGGGCAAAGTTTTTTCGATCGCCAAAAGCTCTTGTTCAATGCGCCTGGTTAGGTTGATTGTATCCGTATTGGGCTGTTTAGATATCGCCAATAAAACACCCGCTTTACCGTTAATCGATGCATCCCCACGCTTCGCAATAGGCCCCGCCATTTCAACACCAGCAATATCGGCGAGTGTTAAAGCCGGTTTATCTGATGAAACCTCTTTAGCGATCACCGTTTTTTCAAGGTCATCTAACGACCGTATCCGCCCTATATTCCGAATGGAATGTTCTTTATAGGGTTCTAACAGAAACCCGCCTGTGGTGTTCACATTGGCGTTTTCTAGGGCGCTTCGCACTTGGTGGAGGCTTATGCCGTGATTGAGCATTTTTTGCGGATCGACCATGACATGGTATTGTTTCACATCGCCGCCAATAGCCGTTATTTTGGATACACCATTAATGCCGAGCAAACGCTGTTTCACATCCCATTCGGCAATGGTGCGCAAATCAAGCGATGAAACGTCATCATTTTCTGATGTTATCCCAATGAACATAATCTCACCCATAATAGATGACACTGGGCCCATAATGGAATGAACGTCTTTCGGTAACGTTCCGCTGATTTGGATAAGCTTTTCCGTGACAATTTGACGCGCGAGATAAATATCCATATCCCAGTCAAATTCGACATAGACAATTGAAAACCCTGTTGAAGATGATGAACGCACCCGCACCACACCGCTTGCGCCATTTACGGCAGCTTCGATTGGAAAGGTGACAAGGGTTTCAACTTCTTCGGGCGCTAAACCTTCGGCCTCACTAATGATCGTGACAGTCGGGCGGTTCAGGTCTGGAAAGACATCAACAGGCAGTGACCGCAAGGTTTGAAAACCATAAACCAGCATTAAGGCCGCAAGTGCCACGACCAGTAAACGATAATTCAGGGCAAAACGAATTATATTATCAAACATAGTTTTTTCCCTCTTTACTGTTCATCATCATGATGATCATCTTCATCAACATGGTCATGGTCATGGTCATGGTCATGGTCATGGTCGTCATGCGTATGAACGCCGCCAATTGCAATATATTGCAGCTGATAATTACCATTCACCACCACATCTTCGCCCGCAACAAGACCAGATGTAATTTCAACATGGTGTAAGCATTTTTCACCTAAAGTTACATCACGTTTTTCAACATCATACCCCTTCATCACATAGACAAAATGTGCGCCTATTTCGCCAAGAACAGCGCGCTTTGGTACAGCCAAAACAGGCGCGTCATTACCGGTAAAAATCTCCATAGTGCCCTGTAAGCCTGGTTGAATATCACCGTCTGGCGTATCAATAATGGCATAGAGTGAGAATGTACGGCTTGTCGGATCAATCACGCGATTAATGCGTTGAATTTTTCCGTCTATATGACGCTCTGGCATAATGTCGAGATGTATTTCAGTGCGTTGCCCGACAGCGATTTTCGTGATGTCTGGCGTTTCATAGGCGACGCCGCGAACCAACATTTGCGACGGGTCGCCAATATGCATGATGTCATCCCCTGAAGGAACAACACTGCCTTCAACAGCAAATATCTGTAAGACAATCCCGCTTTTACTGGCTTTAAGGGATAAAGTTTTATCATCCGTCCCGACCGAATTAACGGGGATTATTTCAACAACATCTTGCCCTGCGGTGACGCTTTCACCAATTTGCACCAATATACGGGCAATTTTTCCTTCAAAATGCGGTGAAATACTTTCCGTTTTTTCAGGCAATAATTCCGTGAAAGCCAACACATCGACCGCGTTCTGCATCGACAAAAGCTGTGCTTTATGGGTTTTGATGTCTAGGTTCGTTATTTGTTGTTCGGTTAATTCAAAGGCGTCTGCAGGCCCAGCGCCCCCTGCAAAAGCAGATTCGCCATGGTCATGACCCGGCCCTGCATAAGCGGGCATCGCAAGCATTAAGCATGCAAAAATATATAATAGAGTTTTCATTTGATAATCCATCTTTAGAAATGTTCATGATATTCATCGCGCCGACATGGCGCCTATTCAAAGTTGCGGACGGAATCGTCCTATGAACATTAAAGACGGGGTGGGCGGCGCAGGGCGCTTAAATCCGCAGATTTATACGAAGCTGGCAGCGCAAGGCTATTCACATGTTTAGATGGGACAAAGCTCATTTCGTCGAGCTGAATAACCGTCATCACATGGACATGCGCGCAGCAGCAGTCATCGCAGCTGCCTTGGCTTTGCTGAACATCACATAGCTCAGATGCTAAATCTTGACTATGGTCATGTTCCGTTTGATGATGATTGCATTCAATGTCAGCAACCGCAGAAAAGGCTGAATTACCAACACCCGCAGCAACAAACGCATAAATATTAAGTATTACAACAAAGGTTAAAGTAAAGCTTAATCGCTTTCGTAAAAATTATTATGCAGCTTGGCAAAAATAGCAAGCGTATAAATCACTACCCCCGTCAATTCATTACTGCATAGATGGCGCAGGTAAGGTTGAATTTTTCAGCGCCTTATCAATCGCATCATAAATACGAATTTGTTCAAATAGGAACATGCGGTCACGGTCAGGGTTGGATGGGTCGGTCACTTTTTTGCCCGCCAAATCCTTCTTCACCTTATCAGATTGCTGCGTCAAGAACCCACGCAATGCGTCAAGGTCTTCACGCGCGACATAACCCGTGAATAGTTTTGCAAGCTTGGTTAATGGCTCTTCTTCAATTAGGCCATAATCCGTGAAGTGTTCGCCCTTGATCGAGATAATCTTCTGGCCATAGTGAGTCACGTTACAAAATGGGTTTTGCGTATCAAGCTCTGCTTTGAATTTAAGCTTATTATGCTTGTTCTGTTTCTCTGCAAAGCCGCTAATATTGTTAAACGCCACAGATAAAGCCTCACAATAAAAGGCTGGCTTCCCTTCATTTGGGTCTTTTTTGAACGCCTCCTCAAAAACCTTTTGCATTTCATCATCGAATTCAGGCTTTTCCTTCTTCGGCTTGGGTTTCTGCTCTGGTTCAGCCTTCTTTTCTGGCTCAGCTGGTTTCGGTTCTGGCTTCTTCTTTTCTGGTTCAGCCTTCTTCTCTGGCTCAGCTTGTGGCGGCGTTCCTGGTTGTACTTCTTTCTCAGGCTCTTGCTTTGGTTCGGCTTTCTTCTCAGGTTCTGGCGCTGGCGCTTCCGGCTCCGCCTTCTTCTCTGGCTCAGCTTTTTTCTCAGTCTCTTTCTCTGACTCTTTCTCTGGCATTTTAAATGGCGCAGGGCATGCGTCAGGTAAGTCTTTTGTACGGCCAATGGTTTCACGCATTTCACGCGCTTTAGGAAAACGCGTTTCAACTATTTCAAGCAGCAACGCATCATTTTCATGGGAATCACAACCCGCTTTTTCAAAATACCAATGCGAGCGATGTGGGCGTTCCGGCATCAAATAGCGGCGCGCGTAATCCTCCAAAATACTTGCTTGCTTTTCGCTACAGAAATCCATGAATTTATCGCCTTCTTTAAGGTCATAGCCATGCCCGAAATTACAGTGACCTTTAGGTGTATACTGATCACCTGTTTGGAACTGCCAAATATGGACAAGTTCATGCATATGTGAACCAAAGCGAAGCGGTTCACCATCCACCCCATAATCGAGGGATAAATATGGGTGCCCGTAATAGGCAATTTGGTAGCCATTAAACGTTTGTGCAACTACGCTTCCACCAGGAAAACTTTTGTTTGGACCTGCGTGATATTCAAGTATATTTGGGTTTATTTCATCACCAAAAATACCTGCATAATATAGTTCTGCCTGCGTCAATGCGCGCGGATTCGATTCTTTCGGCGGGACTTTTGGCAGGCCCACAGCATAAGCCGTGCATGTTGACGCCGCGAACAAACCTGCAATCACAGCCTTGGTGAAGGCGGTGGTCATAGATTTTTTATTTTGTGTTTTATTATTTGTCATGATCCCCTCCTATGCGCTTGGTGGTTTTAGTTCGCTTTGTGGAAAATATCTTTCCCAGCCCCAATCCGCAGGGTTTTCACCTTTTTTGCTGGTCCCTTCACCACTATGTTTAAATGGCGCTCTCGGTGATGAATATTCATATTCCTTACCATCACTACCCTTAACCTTGCCTTCACTTGAAGGTTCATAAGGCGCTTGTGGCGTTTGCCCTGGGACAAAAGGCGGGTTCTGCGCGGGCGGCTGTGTTTGCCCTTGGCCTTGCTCTGCCGCTGGTTGTTGCGGCTGCGCCGGTGTCGTGCCTTGTTCATGTACAGGCGGTGGTGGCGCGGGCGGTACAAATAACGCATCAAAATTTTGTGCTACTTTAAACAGCATCCATAAAACAAAAGCTGTGCCGCCGATAATGAGCGCTTTTTTGGAATATGATTTTGTCGTATCAACACGGCGCGCTGCACGTAAGTTGTAATCACGCTGCAAACGTCTTTTCCCGCGGCGCTCTAATTCATCAGCCTGCGCGGCTCTTTTTTCGTCTATAATTTTCTGGTTATGTTCATCCTCGGCTAATTTATCAGCCAGTATTTTTGCGCGCTGACGCCGTTCTTCAGCTGCTTCTGCTTCTTTCATGGCAAGCGCTGTTTCTTGTTGGCTTAATGCAAAATTTTCATTTCGGGCAATAACCGACAACTCACGCTGCTGATTGTTTTTCTTACGCGCACGTTCTGATTCAGCCATTTTAATGGCATCCATTTCATCCTGAACAGCCGCCATTTCGGTTTTATACGCATTTTGTGCAACTAAATCTTGTTTTTTATGTTGCGCCTCTACGATAGCTTGCTGCTGTTCACGGCGTTTTTCACGGCGCTGCTGTGCTTCAGATTTTACTGGTACCGCGCATCCGTCCCAATCCGCTGAAACTGGCTTTGCTACTTTATCCCATTCACTCATATCACTCACCTCCTACACCACACGCACTTAAACTTTAAGCATAATTTTGCCATCTGGTGTCTTAAACTGCTTACCGGAAGGTAGCGCCTTAAATGCCGGATCATTTGGATCCTCAAAAGTTGGAACAGCGCTTTCTGAAGATATAAGGTCTTCAAGCTGTGCCAGCACTTCATGCCCTTCTACGGCCTCAGCCGCTTGTTGATAAGCCGCATTAATCGCGTTTAATCTTTGGACATATAAATCTTCGGGCAATTGCGCGAATTGTTCATTGAGTACAGCAACCATTTTACCATGTTGGCGCGTCAATTCGGAGCGAAGCTCGATACGCATGGCTTCTGGGTTTTTCAGTGCATTGGCCATGACATTAATCTGCGATTCATTACGCAGGCTTTCCGAACGATCTGCCGCAAAGTTATACCCCATAAACATTTGTGCAGGTTTAGAGGCTGCGCCAAAATCTGATGCAAGCGGGTCATTATCATTTGCTTTTTTCTGATTTGCCCATGGGTTGTCAGCTTTGCCTGCCAAAATATGTTCAAATTCTTCTTGTTTTTGCCCTTGGTGCGCCGCAGCCCAGTTAGCAATACTAATGCCCGCGCCCATAACCACGCCTTCGAGAAGGACAATTGGGTTATTAAACATGGCCTTGAATACGTCATCACCTCCACTTGTTGCGCTTGCTAGTTTTGCTTCCCATACATTACGGCTCGCCTGCAAAGCATCTAACTGTGGTTTATAGCGTGTATCCAATGTTTTAATTTGTTCATCAAGATCAAGGCGCTGATTAGTTGTAGCTTCAAACATTCTTTGCATTTCTGGTGACAGATTTTTGCCAACATTACTCAAAAGCTCTGCCTTGCGCTGTGACAAGTTATTTAATTCGGCTGAGTTTCGGGCAATTTCCTTACGGATAATTCTATCTGCCTCTGTCTCTCTCCCATCACTGAAGGCTGGATCATTATTCAAATTTTGAATCTCTTTTTCCAAACGCTGCATTTCTTCATCAACGGCGGTAATACTTGGGTCACGCGCGCCAGATTGAATTTCAAGGATTTTCTGGTCGAGTGCATCAATTGATTTATTGATTTCCTCTTGCGCGGCTGTTTTTTCGCTAAAGATTTCAGCTTGCTTATCTGAAATTTGATCTAGCTCCGCCATAGCGATATCTTGGGTTTGTTCAATCGAGCGTTTACCAAAACCATATGTCACGAAAATCGCATTCGCCGCGGCAATCGCCAAGCCAATAGCAGAGAATAAGGCGCCCTGAATTTTTTGCCCTTTTTTCAGCGCATCTTCACCACGTTTCATCATTTCATATTGCACATATGCACGCAGCCCCGCAACGCCGCCTGTAAGCGCAGTATTCGCTGCAATCGCCTCAGCTGAGGTTGGGTCGGCAAAGCCGTTCCAATCTTCGATCATGTCATAACTAAATACGCCCATGATGGTTGTTTCTGCGGCGAGCATCGCCCATTTTGCACGGCCATGTTGGCGCGCGGCCTTTTCATAGCTTGTACGAAGTTCAACCGCGTCTTTTTGCGCAGAATACACATTTTGTGCACCGCGGTTCAAATGATCCATACCGAGAGTAAGGAGCGTTTCTTTGGTGACCACACCCGATGCCACAGCATTGGTTAGCGTCGCATTTGTTGACACAGCCGCAGGCTTATATACGCCTGGTATTTTTTGTGACCCTGAACTTGGCACATCTGGCGCGCTGACAACTGGTGCAGCTTGTTGTTGTGGCTGTGCCGTTTCTAACTGCTCAATATCGTCCAAAGCTTCTAATGTATTTAAAGCTTCATTTAGCTCTGCATCTTCTGCAGGTTCATCTGGCTCGGCTTGTTGAGATGGCTCTTCTGCTATTTGTGCTGCCGCTTCTGGCGGCTCTATTGGTGCAGTTTCTACTTCTGCGGCAGCATCTTGTTGTGGCTGGGTATTATCATCCCCCAAATGTGTCAAAAAGTCATTCATTGTATCGTTAAGTGCAGGCTTCTTTGTTTTTTGCTCTACCGCATCACCTGTTTCTTGATTATTTTCTACACCCTCATTCATTTACACGCCCCTTATTGAGATTATTATGTCAATATGATCTCGGCAATATATTGTATTTATGTAAAGCTGTCAAGGTAATCTTAATACAATTTTAAGATTCTTTGCGTGATATTATTTCGTTTTACTAAAATACGCAAAAATGAGGGTTATAAAGCCGCTTTCAATGGCTGCGCACCCGCTTGGTGTGCGGCATCACATATATTTTCTTGATGGGTAAGCTGCTCTTTACTTGCCTGGCCGAAGCGTTGCGTTAAGCTTCTGAGCGCACTATGCGTAAGATGCGCCGTAGATATAGCGTCGTCTGTTTTTAAATCATGATATATTTTTGCCCAATGCGCGTTATCTGATTGTGATAATTCTATGATTTGCGCCGTGGTTAAATCTTGCGCGTAATCATGGGCGTTAATTTTCAAAGCGACCGCACCCCAGTCATCAAAATTCAAGATGATTTCACGCATAGAGGAAAAGTCAAACTTATCGCGCAAATGACGTTCAGACCATAGCTCCATAAACATGGTTTGCATGTTTTCAGGAAAAAGCGCAACTTCAACACGCTGCGTAAAGCTGAGCATTTGATAAGTTGCATTCTTTTTATACATTGTCTGGATTAGGCTTGCTTGCTTATCACCCACGCACAGATTACGGCTCAACATATGGGCAAGATATTCTGTATCATCTTGGGTAAGCGCCCCTGACAGTGGCTTCATGCCCAAATCTTGCGGCATACGTTTCGCAAATGGTTCAAACGCTTTCACAAACGCCGCATTCATGGATATCTCTGTATACGCATCACCCGCGCCAGAAGTTTTTGAAAAAACCTGCGCAAGGTAACCGCCCTTCTTCTCCGCTGGCACATTAATCATTTTATCTGCATTTGCCGCAACGCGCGCATTTATGGCATCACCCTCGCTGTCCGGCATTACTATATGCAACAAAGCGGCTGCGTTCTGGGCATCTTTATCATTACGGAAGCGTGCCATTATTGCCGCCAGTTTTTCAGCACCGTCAGGACGCAATGATAATTCATGAGTAAATGCATGCTCTGTTTTATGTTTCGCAAAATGTTGCTTTTCTTTTAAATACTCTGCTGTAATCCACTCTGGCGTAGCTTGAAACCACACAGGGAAAGCGACTTTAAAATTATCATGCACGTTAACACCATTATATAACAACGCGCCATTTTTAACGCTAACGCGGATTGGAGCAACAATGCCCTTTTCAGCCATTTGCTGTTCTTGGCGCAGATTACTGGCATCTTTATGGGTCAATGCCATGCGCGATGCGATCATCGTCCCTAACGGCACGGTCAGCGCCCATGCGCCCATGATCGGCGTCAGCAAATAAGATGCGCCTTTAAAAAAGCCAAGGCCCGTAATTATCTTGCTTGGTATATTCCAATGGGAAAAGACTTCATACGGCTTTAACAGCCAAGATTTTGGACCATTACGGGCTTTATAGTCTTCAAGCATACGGTTTAATTTAACGCTATATTCGTCCTTGTCTGATGCATCATATGCCGCAATAAATTGTTGGCGAATTTGTCCGTTTAAGCGCGCAGCGACTTTGTTGTCTTTTCGGCGCTGTGAAAACTCAGCCATCTTGGCCTTTAGACGCGCAGGGCTTGTCAAAACCGAAAACACGGCCTTAACATCATCCATAGATTCCCGCAGGAAACCTTTGTGATTATCTTGAGTTGTCCCCATATGCACACCCTTCATGCCATAGCCTATCTAAATAGAATAAAGGAAAATAGCACAGCACTAACATTATGTCAAATAATAAGGCTTGGTGATGAATCATTATAAAACTGCATGTACAAGGCTAGAAAACGCCACCAAATCGATTTTATCAATTAATAACACCACATATAAATCGATTTTATCGATACCAAAAACACGAAATTCCAATTAGATTTAAGGATTTTCTCGCTGTAACATTTACGCCAATTAGAAACATTATCATTAGAAACCTTTAAAACAAGACCGCTAATAAACATATGAAGGAGAAAATCATTGTTTAAGAAAAAACTATTACTTACAGGCGCTTGCATGACGCTACTCGCTGCGGCCAGCCTATCTACACAGGCGATGAGCGAAGACGCAAAAATCAGTAAGCCGGCTGGCGCAAAAGGCACAGGCACCGCAGCAATAGGCGCAGCGAAACCAAATAATTTCTGGTGGCCAGATCAGCTTGATCTTTCTCCTTTACGCGACCATGATGCGCGCTCAAACCCGTATGGTGAAGATTTCGATTATGCAGCAGAATTCAAAAAATTAGATTACGCCGCCCTAAAAAAAGACATTGATGCAGTCCTAACTGAATCACAAGATTGGTGGCCTGCTGATTTTGGTAATTATGGTCCTTTCTTTATTCGTATGGCATGACATAGCGCAGGTACATATCGCACGCTTGATGGCCGCGGCGGCGCAGGCGGCGGGCAGCAACGTTTTGACCCACTAAACAGCTGGCCAGACAATGCAAGCCTTGATAAAGCACGCCGCCTTCTTTGGCCTGTAAAACAAAAATATGGCCGTGCCATTTCATGGGGCGATTTGATGGTTCTTGCCGGTAACGTTGCCCTTGAAAATATGGGCTTTGACACATTTGGCTTCGCTGGCGGCCGCGCTGATGATTGGGAGCCAGATTTAGTATATTGGGGCCCAGAAGTAGAAATGCTCGCCAGTGACCGTCATGAAAAAGACGGTAAATTACAACGCCCACTTGGCGCGACACATATGGGGCTAATTTACGTTAACCCAGAAGGCCCAATGGGCAAGCCTGATCCAATCGGTTCAGCGAAAAACATCCGTGAAGCTTTTGGCCGCATGGCAATGAATGATGAAGAAACACTGGCTTTGGTCGCCGGTGGTCACACATTTGGTAAAATGCACGGCGCGCATAAGCCAAAAGATTGTGTTGGCGTTGAGCCAGGCGCAGCACCAATTGAAGACCAAGGCTTTGGCTGGAAAAACAAATGCGGTAAAGGTCATTCTGAAGACACGGTGACTAGTGGCCTTGAAGGTGCATGGACACAAGCACCAACACAGTGGTCATCTTTGTATCTACAAAACCTGCTTGGTTTTGAATGGAAACAAACACGCAGCCCAGCAGGCGCTATTCAGTGGATCCCAACTGATGAATCTTTGCATGAAGTTGTGCCAGATGCGCATGTTGATGGCAAATATAACCCACCTGTGATGACAACTGCAGATTTAGCATTCAAATTTGATCCAGAATACAAGAAGATTGCCGAGCGCTTCCTTGAGAACCCTGAAGAATATCAAAAAGCCTTTGCAAAAGCATGGTTTAAACTGACGCACCGCGATATGGGCCCTGTGGCAGGATATCTTGGCGTAGAAGCACCAAAAGAAGAGCTTATTTGGCAAGACCCAATCCCTGCAGTTGATTATGATGTCATCAATGCTGGTGACGTTAAAAAGCTTAAAAAAGAGATACTTGATTCAGGTTTAAGCGTTTCTGAACTTGTCCGTACTGCATGGGGCGCAGCGTCAAGCTTCCGCGCATCAGACAAGCGCGGCGGTGCAAATGGTGGACGCATCGCGCTTGAACCACAAAACACATGGGCTGTTAACAACCCTAAAGAGCTAAACAAAGTCTTAGATAAGCTTAAAGCTATTCAAAAAGACTTTAACGACAGCAAGAAATCTGGCGGGCGTAAAGTATCCTTAGCTGATTTGGTTGTACTTGGCGGTGCGAGTGCAATTGAAAAAGCAGCAAAAGACGCTGGTTTTGATATTTCAGTACCATTTAAGCCAGGCCGCGCCGATACAACACAGGCAAAAACGGATGTACAAGCATTCGCGTTCCTTGAACCTAAAGCCGATGCGTTCCGTAACTATTTTGCAGTAGAAGAGAATTACAAGTCACCTGCGGAAATGTTAGTTGATAAAGCCGATCAGCTTGATCTGAGCGTGCCAGAAATGACTGTTCTGCTCGGCGGTATGCGTGCGCTTAACGCCAACGCTTACGGCACAAAGCACGGTATATTCACCGACAAGCCAGGCACATTGAACAATGACTTCTTTGTTGAATTGCTCGACATGTCAACAAAATGGCGCAAAACAGATAAAGATGGCATTTATGAAGGCGTTGATCGTAAATCAAACAAAGTCAAATTCACAGCTACACCAGTTGATTTGATCTTTGGTTCAAATTCTGAATTACGCGCTGTGGCTGAAGTTTATGCGATGGATGATGCAAAGCAAAAATTTGCGCATGACTTCGTCAATGCATGGACAAAAGTCATGAACTTAGATCGTTTTTAAAACCGTCTAGTAAATAATTATCTAAACACGCCAAAGGCACGGGCTGATACAGTCCGTGCCTTTATAGCTTTATCAAAAGCCAAATTTAGTGAAATAAAACACATAAAATATTATCCACGAGGCTGCGTGAATTAAATAAAGCTTTGGGGTACTTACAACATTTCTGAGAAGAAAGGCTGCAACATGCGTAGCGCCAGTAACCAATGTGAAGCGCAAAGCACGAATACATATACTTGCGCCAAGAAAGGCAGCAAAAGACAGCTCCAAATGACCGGCCCAAGATGCATAAATTTTATACGGAACACCTGAGGCAATACCTGCAAGCAAAGCCGCCCATAACCCGCTGCCTTGTATTTGGACACCGACCTGCTCAATCATGGCACTATTCACTGCGGGGACATATGCTAGCCCGAGCTTCATCTGGTCAAAATGCGCCATAGCCAGGATATATAAAACCGTGCCGCCCAATAAAGCGCCAAGCACCGTAAGAACGATATTTATATAAGCCTCTTTCTTATCTTTAAGCACAATACGGCTTAACCAAATATCTGGTACAAGGAAGAAAAACGTTCCCTCAGCAAAGCCCCAAAGAAAACTTATGGCGCGGGTTTTTATTGCCACGGCTTAACCTCCATCTCACTTTTCAAATGCGCGAATGATGCGGCTAACGAGTCTATTAATTTTGCGCGGTCGCCATGCCAAGTTATTGGCTCTCCAATATTTATTTCGCACACAAAGGGCACCAAAAGCGCTTCGCCGCGGGGCAGCGCCTTGCCTAGGCCGTGCATATATACGGGTGTGATTTGAACATCAGGATGCGCTTCCAGAACTTTTGTTACGCCATATTTTAATGGCGCTTGCTGTTCAGGGTCTCCCCGAGAGCCCTCTGGGAAGATAATAACTGTATATCCCTCTTCTAATGCGTCGATAACTGGCTGAATGGGGTTATCTGCCCCGCCCTGACGGTCAATAGGTATCACGCCGATAACGTTTATTGAAAACCATGCCATCAAAGGCGTGCGGCAGAAATAATCCTTGGCTGCGACAACCTTCACCTTTGGTAAATCACAAAGCTTAAACAAACTCATTAACACCATAGCATCAAGGTGTGAATTATGATTTGCCGCTATTAAATGTGCGCCTCTGGGCTTTAAACGTTCCATGTGACGTGCATTAAAGCCAAGGATCAACAACAAAATTGGGCGCACGACAACACCATAGAAAAACCAGCGCAATATATTATGAATTTTTTGCTCCATGACTTACCCCGCTTTTACGCTGTTAATAATAGAAAAACCGAACTATATGGAAGAATAAGGGCGCGCTTAAGCTTAATGAATCAATACGATCCAATATACCGCCATGCCCCGGGATCAGCGCACCAGCATCTTTAATTTTAAGATCCCGCTTCATAGCCGAAAATGTGACATCGCCAATAAAGCCTGTGAGTGCAAGCATAGCGCCAATAAACAGCGCAAATATGAAGCTGAATGGCGTTAGAAAGCTATAGAGCAATACAGACATAACCATTGTTGTACCTACGCCCCCTAGAAAGCCTTCCCAAGTTTTATTTGGGCTAACGTCAGGGACAATTTTGTTTTTACCCAGAAGTTTCCCCCAAACATACTGAGCTACATCATTCCCTTGGTTCAAAATCGCAAGGAATAAAATCAACCCCGCGCCCCCTGCGACATGATCTTTCGTCACGGGAAATTGCATCAACATCGCAGCATGCGAAACCGCAAATACGGTAATCATCAACCCCCAACTTATTGCAGACACAGATTGCAAAAAACCGTCCGTTTGCTTAGCTAATATCAAACGAAATGGGAGCAAGAAAAACACCCATACAGGAATAAAGACGATGAACAAACCATATTGGTTAGACGCCACCAAAACATATTGTATCGGTATAGTGAGATACGCCCAAAATAAAACACGTCTATCCGCCTTCCTTAAGGGAATAACGGAAATATATTCCTTAAAGGCCAAGAAACTAATTAAACCAAAGAAAATCACAGAAATGACTGGCGATGATAACAGCGCGATGGAAAATACCCCAACCATCACCCACCAACTTTTTACGCGGTCAGACAGTTCTTTATAATCGCCATTTTGATTGAGCTTTTGTAACAGAAAAACAATAAAAGACGCTGCCATGAGAAGACCAATAACAATGGCGAGCCCCAAATGCACAGGGTTATCAAAAAAACGTATCATTTACACATCCCCTTCTAACAATGCGCCGCGCACACGGTTCACAGATGACCAAGCACACAGCAATGTTAATAGTATAAAAATCACGCCCAAGACAGCATGTAATGAAATACCGCACCCAATAAGAAAACCAATCAAGCCCGTTGCCGCTGCGCGGTCACTTTTTCCCATGGGCCCGTCATAACGACGCTGCCCATTCATCATAAAAGCCAACAAGCCACAAAATTCGTTTAGAGCCGCTGCGAATATAAATAATGCGACAAACCATGCCGCTTGCGGCGCATAAAAGATAAAGGGAACAAACAAAACCGTGTCTGATAAAACATCCCCTAATTCATTCAATGCCATACCCAATTTTGATTTCATATTATGTTCACGCGCTAGCATGCCATCAATCGCATTGAGCCCCATACGCACAAATAGAAATGCTGGCAAATAAAGCCATAAAACTTGAATATTGAAGCATAATAAAAAACCATAACACACGCTTAAGGCCAATGCCGTTAATGTCACGTGGTTGGCGCTTATTCCTTTATTAGCTAAAACCGTACATAAAGGGCGAAGCATATTCTGAAAACGCGATTTTAAATCATAAACACTTATCATATGTACCTTACCCACCCGTTTTGGCCATTAAAAGAACTTCTATTTCTCAAAATATAGAGCTGATTAATCATCATGTTTAAACGTCCCATGATTTAGAAAATATATGATTTGTTTATGAACCGAAGGCTTCCAAGAAATAAAACTATGCGTTGCTGATAGTGTAACATGGTCCACCATGCCTTTTAACTTTGTTTTTGTTAATGCTACGCGCCCATCGCTCTCATTAGGAATAATATGCGCCGCGATGATATATGGCCATTCCTTATTCCCAGCGATAATTCCCAAATCGTAATACACTTCAGCTTTCATTTTTGCTTGATTTTCTGTCGTTAATTCTTGTCCCGCTGGGCCATATATCCACTGATAGGGTAATAAATCTTTCAACAAATCAGCAACCTCACTCCCCCCATTTGGTGGGGCGAGCATCACAACACGGCCAAGTTTGCTTTGGTCGATTTCTTTCTGGTGGTCATTTAAATATGTGCGTACAACTAAGCCGCCCATTGAATGAGTAGTAAAATGCACTTTGCTATAGCCTGCTGACCAAACAGCTTTATTTTGTAATTCTGCGTTTAAAAAATCCGCAAGCGCTGTTAGGTTTTTCTGACGAGAGGGATAGCCAATATTTAGCGTTTGATACCCAGCTTGTTTTAGCGCAAATTCTACACCTGCCATATTCCATTCGCTATGACCAATGCCATGGAGCAAAACCACCAGATCCGTCTTTTCTTCGCTGGCCATCGCTTTATCCATGAAACTAAATAACAATAATATGCCACATATGGCCATTAACAGCTTACGCATGAGCTCTCCCATCATTATGAACGACGTTCAATTTTTATAATGACACAATTCTGAACATTGTTCAACAAAATAATTGACAGTGAAATGGCATGAAAATTTAGTTGGGAGCGTCAGCTATAGCGACTGGCATAACTTTTAGATGGAAAAAATATTCTCAATTTATCTAATAAAGAAATAGTTTTACCAAAATTAACAAATCTTGATATGTATAATTCTTACTTATATCAATGTATTAAACATGTTCAAGCTGCGCCTAAAGTATGTACAGTATCCTTTATCAGATGGACATCTATCGGCTTAGCGATGTAGTCTTTGACAATTGAAAAGCCTGTTGAGCGCTTTATATCATCTTCTCTGTAAGAGCTTGATATCACAACCACTTTACTGTCGATACGATGGTTTGTTGTCACTTCTTCTAAGAATTCAAACCCATTCATTATCGGCATATTCAAATCCAGAAAAATTACATCTGGCGGAGCTTTTGATTCCAACAAATAGCTCAAAGCTTCTTGTCCATTGCTCGCCTCAACATATTCCACATTCAGGTCCGTTTTGTTGAGAATTGTAGCCAATATAAATCTATCGGCTTCACTATCATCGACAATCATTACACAGATAGTCACCTCATACCCCCTATAATATGCTCATTATTTTTGCTTTATCTAGCTCAGCGCGTAAATCACCTTCCACCGCGGAAAACGCTGTTTGTATTTGTCGGCATAAGTGCTCTAATTCATTTATGCTCCCTTGCTGCGTTTCATGTAGGTCTTTGCTTTTGTATTCTAAAGATTCGGAAAGCCCTGATACTTCAGATAAGCCTAAAAGACCACTACCAGACTTTAAGCTATGCGCCGCATTTATAATTTGATCCAAATGACTTTCTGACATTCCCATTGAAATGGTTGCCAAATACTTTTTGGAATCTGAAAGAAAATGCTCAATTAATATTGGGAACTTATCTTTCATGCGGGTTTTCAGTTTATTAAAAACTTCATAATTTATAGTACTCATTATTTGCTCTTCCATTTTCTACCTTACCACAATATTGATGTCTCAGCCCGTGCTATAGCCGTTACCGCATTCCCCTTCGGACTATATTCGAGATTATCAAAACTAATTTTATTCGCCTGCGCTATTCCGCGCCCGTGCGTCTCCAGCGCCCGAGACGGGTCTATATCCATATATTCTTTCCAATCAAATCCTTGGCCTTCATCTAAAATATTAACTAGCGTTCTTTCTGCATTACGTTCTAAAGTCACCTGAACGGCGCGATCTTTAAAATTATCTTGCCTCTGTCGCAAATCGAGAATTTCTTTCCATTTCCCACTCTTAAGCAATACAGATTTTTCTTCATAGCCTAACTCTAAATTTCCGTGCTCTACGGCATTTACAAGTAAGCTTGCAAGACCTGGTAAAGCCCTGTCAGGATTAGGAAAACAATTCGCGATGAAACAAGCTAAATCTTCTGCCTCATCTATTGTGCGAATTGTAAATTCGGCTTTATTAATAAACCCAAAGCTTGTTTGATGTTTTTTAAGGTCCGCGCGCAACGTTGTACGTCTATCAGCTTCGCGCATTGCCGCATCAATAACAGATTTAAAGACCTCCTCCTCATATGGCTTTACAAGATAATAGAAAACGCCAGCATCAATACCTTCTTTGACTTCTTCAGGAGTTTTTGACCCCGTAACCATTACAATCGGAATATGACTTAAGGCAGGGTCTTTTTTGAGCTGTAAAACAACCTCAAGCCCGTCCATCCCAGGCATAATTTTATCTAACACAATAATATCTGGCCTATTGATATCATTTTCCATGATCGCTAATGCTTCACGTCCATCTTCAGCTTCTATTGGGTCATATCCCAATTCTTCCAACAAGTTGACCAGAACAAAACGTGATGTTGCGTCATCTTCTACGGCCAACACTTTTTTATGATTATTCCTATGATATTTCGTTAATGCTTCACTCATTAGTCCCCTCCTTATCGCTCGCTAAACGCAGAGCTCAACACCCGATGTATAGGCTTAATTAGATACGCCATAACAGTTTTATGACCCGTAATAATATCCGCCTCAACGGTCATTCCCGGCAGAATTAAATTACGTTCTGGGTTTGGCCCAACATGGTTTTGTTGCAATACAATCCGCCCCTTATAAAAACTTTGATTATCGGGATCCGTGAACGTTGTTGCCGATATAAAGTCTAATTTTCCTTCAATAACGCCATAGCGTGAAAAATCAAATGCACTAACCTTAACGCGGGCAGCTTGGCCAACTTGCAAATTACCAATGTCACGCGGCGCGACATGGGCTTCTACAATCAGCGTCTGGTCTAATGGAACAATCTCCATGATGGGTTCGCCCGCACCGATAATTCCACCGACAGTATTCACACGCAGTCCTTGCACAAGCCCACGCACTGGTGCGCGCACATCCATACGTGCTACACGTTCTTCCAATTTACCTAGCATTTCTTTATTTTGATAAATTTGTGATTCAATTTCTTCTAAATCTCTCAATGCTGTGTCGCGGCGCGTTGCATTCAAGGTCTGCAGCCTATTTTGGTATTCACTCAGCGCATTTTGCGCCTCTGCCAACTGTGCGTCGATAGAACGTATATTACCGTCCAACCGTGTTATCTCACGCTCACTATCAATCAAATCCTTTTTAGACACACCGCCACGCGCTGTCATTTGCTCTTTCATGTCAAATAGCTCTTTTGCGGAAGAGAGCTCTTTTTCCATGGTGTTTTTTTCTGCGTTCAAGCGCTCTATAGCCTGCTGTTTTTGTGCTCGCTGGTCTTCTATGACTTTCATTTCCGCATCATAAGACTGGCGTGTTGTTTCTAAAATATGTTCTTGATAGGCAATTGCGTCTTCATCCTGTCCCGCAATGGCTTGGAAATCAGGAGCTTTATCATATGCCAAGGCGCGCAAGCGCTCAGCTTGCAGCTTTAACGTTGTCTGGCGCGCGTTTAATGATGCATAATCTTCTTCAGCGCCAATACCGCCCATACGAATTAAAACTTGGCCTTTTTCAACAAGGTCACCTTCTTCAATCAAAATCTCATCAATCAAGCCACCTTCAAGATGTTGGACAATTTGCGCATAACCACTTGGAATAATTTCCCCCTTCATCCGCGCAACTTCATTGACATTTGTAAGGCATGACCACAGCACGAAAAGTATAAAGGCCGCCCCAATTACCAGAATTGTTAAGCGCATAAGGTTTTGGTTTGGCACCTCTTCATAAAGAATACTGCGCGCAAGATCATTTAAATCTCTATCGTTTTTCTGATGTTCAAGCATTTGTTGTTCCTTTTACCTGCGGGCGTTCATCTTGATATAGCTGGATCACTTGATCTGCAATTTCGATATAATCTTTTCTGTAGGTCACGAACAAAACCGTATATTTGCCTTTTGCCTGTTGTAAAAATTGATGAAAATACTGTCCCGCTTCACCATTTAAAAACTCGTATGGCATTTCATCTATCAATATTATTTTACTGTCCTGAAGATAAGCCCGCGCCAATGCAAGTTGATAGCGCACGCCTGTTTGTATAGTTATACCGCCATGGCCAACTAATGTTGCCAATCCATCTGGCAGCTTTTCCAACCATGTTTCTAAACCCGCCTTATGGATTGCAGCCTTAATAGCATCTTTGCTAGCATCTGGTTTAACCAAGCGAAGGTTATCTTCGATCGACGCAGTAAAGAAATCAGGATCTTGCCCGACATAGGCGATGCCTTGACGAAGCTTTTTTGGATCAATTTGTCGAATATCAATTCCATCTATACGGACCGCGCCTGCTTGCGGATGGTATAGCCCACTTACCAATTTAAGTGTTGTCGATTTACCAGTACTGTTACTGCCTGTAATCGCAATTATTTGCCCTGACTTCGCCTTAAAGGACAAGCCTGCATAAATTGGCGCGGCATCTTTCGCATAACGCAAACCAACATTGTGAAACTCTATATCACCATCAAATGATGGCACTTCACGTGTAGACTGATACACATCATATTCAGGCTTCAAATCCATCAAACGGTTAATTTGATGAATGTTGCGCATCACTTGCCCAAGTCGAGGCACGGCAGTACATGTCATTTGTAGGGGCGTTAGGATACGCCAAGTTAGGATTAAAATAGCGATCATGCCGCCCATACTCATCTGCTCTGCCCATATGCGTTCAACACCAAAATAAATCATGGCTACCCCACCAAGAACCAATAATCCCTGTGAAACGGTATCTATAACAGAAACTGCCTGATGATATTTATACCCCGCAAAGGCAGAGCGCGCGCTGATCCGCTCAAAACGTGCAATCCACGCATCAAAACCACCCGCAGAACGTAAACTTTCTTGCTTACTTAACGTTTCAATATTCATATTTTGTCGTTCAGCTGTAGCGGTTGCCATTTGCAAAGTCGATTCCTTTAAACGTGGCTGCATGGCAATCAATAACAGAGCATACAAAGCCGCAATGATCAGCGGAATGACGACTAACGGCCCAGCAATGAAGGCAAGCGCAACCAGCAGGACAAGCGTGAAAGGAAATTCAATGAATGATAAGAATAATGACCCTGTAAAAAACTCACGTACAGATTCAAACGCTTTCAAACGTGAAAGCTGCGCCGCGACAGAAGTGCGCTCTGTGAACGACGCCGGTAAAGCCAGTATACGTTCTAAAATGGCGTTACTGACAATATAGTCAATACGTGCCCCAAACCAAGAAAGGCTGCGCGCACGCAAGAAGCGTAATGTAAATTCAACAGTAATGGCCAGTAAAACACCGGCTAATAGATATTCTAATGTTGCTGGCGAATGTGCACCAATCACTTTGTCATAAACACTCATCATAAATAGCGGTGTAACCAATGTGAGTAAATTTATAACAAGGCTTGCTGTCAGCACTTGCGGAAAGACGCCGTCAAATCGTTTCAGTAATCTTGTGAACCATTTCACATTTGAGCCCGCCGCAGACATCATATTCTTAGACGAATATTCCGCCCCGTCACTATCTGCCCTAAATATAAAAGCACTACCTTTTATATTTTCATCGGCTTCAGAAAATAACACCTCGCCAACTTTTGCGCCTTGCGGAACGAATAAACATGGCAGCATTTCTGGGTTAATCTTATTTTTACGGAGCGAAACAATTTTAGGGGCATAGCCCAAATAAGCCATAGTATTCAAGAAGTCTGTAAAGCCAAGGGTTTCAACACCACAAGGTAGAGCATCCCTTAAGATTTGGCTGTTGCCATGCCAATGTAAAGCGTCCAGAACACTGAACAAATCCGGCGCATAATTATGCGTGTCATCATGCGGAAGCTGAAAACGCGCATCAAAGTAATCTTTAGCTTGTGTCAAATGCTGCATGGTCATGACTTAAGCTCCTTTAATGACACTTCTAAATTCGCTTGCTTACTATATTGACTGTCATCCATTAGCACTAATTTCCCATTTTCAAGGACATATTCTTCCTGTGCTAAGTGCAATAAGTTTCTGTCATTAGACGCAATAATCATGGTAGCTTGCCCCTTAATTTGTCCAAGCAAGCGGAAAAGATGGTTATAGCCTTCACGGTCCAATGACTTATCCGCAAAGTCAAACAATAATATACGTGGGCGATTAATAAGCACGCGCGCGATTGTAATGCGTTGTTTTAGGCCTGGCGTTAACGGATCTGCGGGCCCATCAAATAATACTGTTTGATAACCTTGGGCAAGTTTAGACACAACGACATCAATCCCCAGGTAAGCCGCCATTTCCAAGGCTCTATCTTCTTTATCTGGGCGAAACCCCGTGAGATTATCAAGTATCGTACCTTGGAATATCTCTGAGTCGGATGGTAAATACCCAACATAACGTGCAATATCACCTGATGGTATGCGCGATACATCCTTCCCACCAACATATACATGGCCTGCATCAGCTTCATATAGACCCGCAATTAGCTTTAATAATGTTGTTTTACCGTCACCCGCAGGCCCACCTAAAGATATAATTTTTCCAGCACTAAGCGTAAAGTCTACACCATCTAAAATTGTGCCAGTATCTTGGCCATATGAGAATGTAAGACCCTTAATATCTAAGTTCCCACCAATATTATCTGCATGGGGCATGAATGCATCCTTAGTTTGGACAGGTAAAGCAAGCAGATCATCAATTTTATCTTTTGCGAGCTGGTATTCTTGATAGGATAGCCAGTAAGATAGCGCGCGTTGAACAGGCTGCATAATGCGCCCTGATAGCAAGACACACGCGATCAAAACACCCATAGTCATTTGCCCGTTTAGCGTCATTAGCGCACCAATAGCAATCATTGAAACCATCATGATTTGTGTAAACAAACCGGATGCATTGTAACTCTGCGCATTTTCTGCATTTAATGTATATGCTTCTAGGATATTCTGGCGCTGTAATGATTCATGGTTACGGCAAAATGCAGATTCTAAACCAAGCATTTTGATTGTATGTATTTTCTCCAATGCTTCGGTGATGAAGTTTATACGTTTATCAACATCATCATCCTGCAATAAAAGTGCGCGTTTCATGCTGCGTCCCAACGCAATAGCAAAAACACCAAATGCACATAAGAGCGCAATAGGGACAAGAACAAGCCATCCCGATAAATAAGCAATAAACCCTAAGAATATAAGAACAAACGGCATATCAATAAGATTGATGATTAATTGCCCGCTATAAAAGCTTTTTAGCTTGGCAATTGCGCTCAACTTATGCAGCATTTCGCCTTGGGAATGTTGTTGGTAGGCCCTTAATTTTGTATGCATAATGTGCTTGAGCGCATCCATGTAAGCCATGTGCTCAAATCGCGCGCTTGTCCAGCCAATGATAGATGATCGACTGAACCTTAGAATGATATCCAAAATAACAATAATGAATACGCCAGCACAAAGCACTTGTAATGTGCTGACGCTTTGGAATGCTAAGATACGGTCATATATTTGCAAAGTAACAATTGGCACAGCCAACGCAAAAAGATTGATAATCAATGTTGAAAACACCAACAAAGCCTTATCAACCACACCAAGAAAAGCACCACGCGAGAGTGCTGCTTTTGATGTTTCTATCTGCTCATTATTTGCTACGACGTCAACCATATTACCTTCTTTTTCAAGAACATGCCTAAATCATCTTAAGCTATATTTCTTAAAGAATTCCTCCTGAATTATCGTTTGTCTGATCTATTTGATCAGGCATAACTTCAACAACACAATCAGCAGCATCTTTTTCGACGCTTTCAACTGCTCTAACATCTGATTGTGCTTCAATATTTGATTGTGATACTGCGTCAACTTCTGACACCCAGCTATTCTGCGAAAGCTCCATATCCACAGCCACGGACAAAATCGTATCTGCACTTTGTTCCGTCGCTTCTACCCAGCTTTGCGATTCTAATAAATCCGCATTCACACCCAAAAACACATCTATATCCCCAACCACATCTTCAACGGGGTCAAGGACAAGCTCGGCTTCAGCATCAATAACACTTTGATCCATTACACTTAATTGCGCATCAACCACCAAGTCGCTGTCGCTTTCAGTATCAGACGCAGTATCAACCGTTGGATCTAGGTCTACAAAAGAAAATGAGAAGTCATCTATATTGAAGCCAGTATCTTGAACCTGCACAGAGAACTCGATGCTATCGCCAATATTTAATTCAGGTTGATATTTTTGATCTGCGTTCGTGAAAACACCTTCAGCACGATCAAAACTTGCTTTGCCATTAAACCCGTTCAACCAACCGCTTGAGAAAGACGCATCGGGGTTATTTATATCAACATCTATGCTCCAACCATTTACGGCGCCATCTTTGACCATATCTTCAGTGAGGGTGAGTTTGAATGTTGCATTATATCCGCCGCCCCATGCAGGGTTATACCAATCATTGACGCTAACAAGCTCAACGGCGGCATTATGGTTCGAATCTGATGCTACGTCATGCGCGCTGCCATCACTTGGCGGTGTCACAACCGCTAAATCATCTGCATTTAATGCTGTATCATTATTATCATTGGAATCCACAGGTACAGGCGGCGTTAACAGTTCCTCTGTAGCCTCGACGATGGTGTCACGGAAAGCAATTTGTTCAATATCAAAAAAAGTATCTGTACCATCGCGGCCATCAATTAAGTCGGCTACAGTAATGCTGCCATCGGCATTAAAAGTAAAATCATATTCACCTTGGAAACCCGTCAGCACGGCCGTATCAATTCCCGCACCGCCTTCAAGAACATCGTTTCCGCCTTGACCGGCCAACGTATCATCTCCAGCACCGCCAACAAGACGGTCATTTCCACCTTGCTTTTCAGGTAATGTGTATATGGTATCGTGATGAACAGCCACATCAACCACAACATCAGTAAAATCCGCATCCCCTAAGTTTGGTAAATCTTCAAACCCCAAACGCGTTGTGCCATCTTCGTTTTCTGTATATTTCACATGGTCAAATCCATCAGAATTTAAACCCACG
Organism: Alphaproteobacteria bacterium; assembly: GCA_002690045.1. Classification (GTDB taxonomy): domain Bacteria; phylum Pseudomonadota; class Alphaproteobacteria; order Micavibrionales; family Micavibrionaceae; genus UBA2705. The sequence continues at coordinate 454,233 of NZDE01000012.1, forward strand.
TTAGAATGATAGGCTTCACCATCTAACGTTATCGTTTTTCCCTTTGTTTGGAACACCAAAGAAACCTCATTAGGGTCATCATGTATATTTGCTGTTCTTTCGTCGCCCGTGCCTGCTTTGTAAAGAAACGCATATTCGCCATCTGTGCTGTCATATTTATTAAAAAACCGAGTATTCTTACTATAGCCATCCGATAGAATGAAATAGCCAACACCAGCTGAGCCTTGTCCACTTACCTCGATAGAGAATGTATCGCCAGGCTGCGCGCTATGTTGATTTTCTATACCAATACTTACGCTCAGAATGTTACCTTCCGCATCTACGGCATATGCTCCAATTGCATTTTGGTAACCAGCCGTTGTCGACACATAAGTCACATCAATATTTGTTGTAACAAAGGATGACCCTGTATCTTGCGGATCGTCGCCATATAGAACATCATTGCCCTGCTGTCCGCGCAAGACATCATCACCTGTGCCGCCATAGACTACATCATCGCCATCCATGGCATTTATGACATCATCAGATCCATCCTTACCACTAATCGTGTTATCAGCATCATTCAGATGGGTGACCGTATTTTTATTCCAAACCGTTGATGGGCCAGCGTTATGGTTGTTAAAAACATCATAAGCATCATGCCCTGTATTTTCGCCGTCAAAAATAATATTCCACCCTTTAACAGCAGGCAGATTATCAAGATCTGTAAAATCAAAATTTTCAAGAACTATAGAGAAGCCATCGGCGCCCTCAAAAGTTATAACGGTATTTTGTCCATCATAATCTATCAGCATGTTTTCAGCACTCAAACCATCACCGATAAGCTGGATCGTATCGTGATTTGGTAGGAGGCTTTTTTCACCTGATCTGCCGCCGCCAACGCCGCCAAAGTCAGAAATGGTTGTAACGCCATCATTCAGATTTACGACAAAAACATCTTGCCCTGCGCCGCCACTTAGAACATCTGATCCGCCGCCACCAATAAATGTATCGTTACCCTCGCCGCCACTAACTGTGTCATTCCCACTACTGCCATGAAATACATCATTACCTTCGCCAAGATCGACATAGGATTCAGCATACTCGCCGCCTATAGTGACATGATCCGCACCATCGCCTGCATCAATATGAAATATTGTATGATGCTTATCACCGTTCACATTTACTTTATCGTCGCCTGCAGCTGTAGAAATATTAAAACCATTACCCCAGCCTGCACCATTACTCTGCGCGTGAAGCTGTATTGTATCATGGCCATCTGCTGTAGTTACATTACCGCGTTTTGCACCATCTATAACTACAGTTGAATCACCACCTGCACCTAAATCAACATCCGCTTGTACAAAATTATCTATGGTAACATGGCCTGATTGTGTTGATGATACCTCAATATTTTTTACGCTATTCCAATCTGTATCTAAGGATGCCTCAATCGTATTTTCATCGTTAAAGCTATAGCTGACTTGAGCAGAATTTTTCACTCCAGCAATGTCCATATCTTGTCCACTTGCTGTATACTCAGCACCAAGCGCATAAACCTCTAAATCATAACCATCTGTGCTATCTATCTGATCTTGGTTCGACGTTGCGTGACTAACGCGGGCAACTATGTTTGTTGTAAGTGGTTGCGGTTCTTCATCCACTTCTGGCGCGACGTCTACAGGTGGTTCTTCATCCACTTCTGGCGCGACATCTACAGGTGGTTCTTCATCCACCTCCGGCGCAGCGTCTACGGGTGGTTCTTCATCCACCTCTGGCGCGACGTCTACGGGCGGTTCTTCATCCACCTCTGGCGCGACGTCTACGGGCGGTTCTTCATCTACCTCTGGCGCAGCGTCTACAGCTGGCTCTTCATCCACCTCTGGCGCGACGTCTACGGGTGGTTCTTCATCCACTTCTGGCGCAACGTCTACAGATGGCTCTTCATCTACTTCTGGCGCAGCGCCCGCAAGTGGCTCTTCATTATTTAATTCATTATCACGGCCTATATCTTGTTCTTGCGCGACAAAAACGCGCGGCTCTGTTGTCGTATTTATAATTTGCGCGATATTGCGTTCAGCGTCACCATCCGAAAGGTCAAAGCTTTGCAAAATATTATTTTGCGCTATAAAATCTGTCAGCTGTGCAGACAAATTACGCCCACTATCACTTAGAGCATCTAAGTTCACGTCAACGAATCTAGGTAAAGTCAAAGAGTTTGAAAAGAATGGTGCAAGTGCGAACTGTTCAACACCAGCATATGGTTCAATCTCGTTCATATCCGTCGGTAAAACTTGAACCGTAAACCCAAAAACATCATAACGCTCATCGCCTATAGTCATGGCATATATGGCCTCATCAAGACCTTGATTGCCGATACCCATAAATGGGTTGGCTGCAATAATGTCTTCTTCACCGACCAATATATCTTCAATATCATAAAATTTTGCAGTCAAGTCCCCTTCAGAAACTTGCTGAAGAACGGTGAACTCGTCTAACTCTATTTGAGCTTCCTGACCTTTAAGGTGGCCTTGAATTTTCTTTAAAATATCAATCACAACAATGGCCTTTTTTAAATAAACACATATATAATCTGTCTTTTAGAAAGTGCAAATTACGTACCGCTAAGCAAAACCGTTAAAATAAAAAATTATGCTATGAAATCAGTATATTATGAATGATCTTAAGAATATGTTTATGACGCAAAATGCAATTGCAACGCAAAATGCAACGGTTTTTTGCATCTATCAATTCTTCTATAAGTCAGATTTTCTTGTGTGTACGGCATGCTTCAAACGGCGCAGTAATTGTAACTTACTAATAGGTTTGAGCAAATAATCCATCGCCCCAAAATCAAGCGCTTTTTTTACCGTATCAGAATCACCGTCACCCGTCAGCACTAATATTGCCGCCTTGGGCTGTCTATTTTTAACCAGTTTAATAATATTAAGTCCATGCGTATCTGGCAGGTTTAAATCCACTATAACAGCATCAAACTTTAACTCTTTAATTAAGGTTACTGCACGCTCACCTGACTGCGCCTTAACGACATCATACTCAATCACTAAAAACTCTTGTAGTGTGGCTAGGAGTGCTATTTCATCTTCAACAATCAATATTTTTGGTTTCATGCGCGCCTATCAATGTTACTATGATATATTATAGTAACCCCCCAATATGATAGCAAGGGATCAATTAATGTTTGATAGAAATCTGTTACAGGCCTTCTTAAATAATTTTAAAGAAGAAAAACGTATCAAACTATTAGATGTTTATCTAATGAGCCTAGGTCAACACATTGATAGCTGTAAAAATGCCGCGGAGACCAAAAATGCAGAAAAGCTAAGAGGGTCTGCACATGACTTAAAGTCTCTATCTTATACATTAGGTGCCCAAGATGCAGGTGATATCGCAAGAGACATCGAAGCCGCAGTCATCGAAAACCGCCATGATTATGCCTTAGAAAGCACAGACAAACTACTCACCGCCATCCAACAACTAGTTCGCGTTTTACAAGATGAACGCGCCAGTATGGCATAAAAACACAGACCCACTAATTTATTCGCCACGATTTCATCTTACGATGAATGGTCGCCGGGTTAATGTCCAATCGCTTAGATGTTTCTGTAATGTTATCACTACAGGCTTTTAGCGCAGCTTGTATAATGTCTTTCTCATACTCCTTGAGCGGTCTTATATCTTCGGCATGTTGTGGCAAAAATAAGCCGCCATCATACGCTGGAATTGCCTTTATTATGGGTTGTGTCTCCCCATACTCTTGCAGCTCAACCATTTCAACCATGGGGCGCTCAACATGTTCTCCCTCATTCAGCACTACAATACGGCGGATCACATTCTCTAACTCGCGCACATTTCCTGGCCAGCTATAATTATAAAACCAATTTTCAGCATCTTTAGCGAAACCTTTAAAAGCCTTGCTCTCTTCTTGCGCAGCCCGCGCCAAGAAATGCTCAGCCAATAGCATAATATCTGCCCCGCGCTCCCTTAATGGCGGCAATTCGACAGGAATTACATTTAAACGATAATATAAGTCCTCGCGTAACAATCCTTCTTTTACAGCAGTAAGCGGGTCTCGATTAGTTGCACATACAAAACGTACATCAACTGTCTGCATGCTTCGTCCGCCAACAGGCATAAAGCTGCCTGTTTGAATAAAGCGCAGCAACTTTGCCTGAAGATCCATAGGCATTTCCCCAAGCTCATCAAGAAAGATGGTTCCTCCATCAGCCCTTGCCGCCGCACCTATACGGTCAGAATCCGCGCCTGTGAATGCGCCTTTTACATGCCCAAATATCTCGCTTTCTAAAAGGTTATGTGGAATAGCTGCGCAGTTTAAAACCTCTAACGGCTTATTTTGCCGTCCACTTAAGTTATGAACGGCACGCGCTGCAAGCTCCTTACCTGTGCCGCTTTCGCCAGTCACAAATACTGACGCCTTGCTTTGTGCCGCATTTTTTAACACCGTATAAACGGCCTGCATTTTTGGTGATTTTCCAATAAAGTCTTGAAACGAATCAAGAGACACATCTTCATATGTCTTCACAATTTGTTTCAACTCAACGCTTTCCAATACATTGCGCACACTAATACGCAAACGTTCTGGCGCGACAGGCTTGGGCACAAAATCATGCGCACCTAACTGCATCGCTTCCACAGCCGTTTTCATACTTGCTTGACCAGTAATCACAATTATAGCCGCACCTGAGGAATCGTGCTGTACGGCCTTTAAAATATCTGACCCATGCATATCTGGCAGAAACATATCCAGCAGAATTCCATCAGGCCTAAAGTCTTTAATAGCCTTTAAACCACCTTCTCCGCTATGTGCCATCTGTATTTCATAGCCTTCAGGCAGCAGATACTCTTCAAACACAGTCGCCATTGCGATATCGTCTTCTATTATAAGCAATTTCTTCTTCATCATTCACCACCACTGCATTTTGCAGCAATTACCATTATAGCATTGCAAAATGCAATTGCAATAAATCTTACACGACAGCTGCCGCCCCCTACAAGCAACGATAAAAAGCAAAATAAGCTATTGAATATATTGAACTATATAGTGTTAACCTATATTTATCATACATATTGGCACAGTACATGCATTCTATACAATCACACGGCACACAAAACGCTTGGAGGATATTATGAATAAGAACACACACAACACACACTCACAGAAATTATTCGATATTCGCCTGCTAAAAAGCAATGAAGAGCTTATTGATGTGTCGAACACACACTCAAACACACACACAGGCAGCTTAGCTGCACAGTTACATCACGCTATGCGCACATCGCACGGCATTTATTCATAGATTAGCATCTAAACACACTCACATTTAATCTCACACCCCTTTTAAGCTAATCTTTAGTCCCCCCAAGCGGATGAAATATATGACTTATATTTCATCCGCTGTCTTTATGTACTCACACAACTTTTTAAACAAATCTTCTTCTTTAACAGGTTTAGATAGATAATCATCCATGCCAACTTCAATACATTTGTCTTTTTCACCCGCCATGGCATTAGCCGTCATCGCAACAATGATTTGTGCCTTACAACCTGTATTTTTTTCATGCTGCCTAATAGCTTTTGTTGCCTCAAAACCATCCATTACTGGCATCATACAATCCATCAAAACAATGCTATAAACATCTTCATGATTGACAATCATATCTAGCGCTTCTTGACCATTTTCAGCCAAATCAACCTTACAGCCCATATCTTCTAACATTTCCGTTGCAACCATCTGATTCACCATTTCGTTTTCAACCAGCAAAACGCGCGCAGCTGAAAGCACATTACTGTCAATATCAGACGAGGATGCAACATGCTCGTATGCTACGTCATCATCACTTTCTTTTTCCACAATTGGCACCGTAATTTCGAATGTAAATGTCGTGCCCTCGCCAAGCTGACTTTCAACACGAATATCTCCACCCATAAGACCAACTAACTTATGCGTGATGGCCAGCCCCAAACCTGTCCCACCATAACGCTTCGTTGTACTCGCATCCGCCTGTGAGAATTTATCAAAAATAACGTCCAACTTATCTGCTGGTATACCAATCCCTGTATCTTCAACCGAGAACGTTAATTTCGCTTGATTTTTTTTCACAAAAGCACCGTTTACAGATACAGAAATATGACCCTGCTCAACAAATTTAGCTGCGTTACCCAATAGGTTTACCAAAATCTGCCCCAATCGAACAGGATCAGCCATAACAGAATAAGGCACGTCATTCGTATAATTAATGATCAGCGCAACATCTTTATCCTGCACTTTGGGCGAAATAGATTGCATCACATTATCTATTAAGACCTTCAAAACAAGGGGTTCAGGGTGGATCATTAATTCACCAGCTTCAATTTTAGAAAGGTCGAGAATATCATTTATCAAAGCCAGAAGCGTATCACCTGAACGTACAATAACATCAACATATCTTTGCTGACTATCTGAAACATCTGTTTTGCGCAGCAAATCTGCCGCACCGATAACACCGTTCAACGGTGTACGGATTTCATGGCTCATATTCGCTAGAAATTCCGATTTCATCATATTCGCATATTGTGCTTCTTCTTTTGCTTTCACTAGCTCAGCTTCAGCAGCTTTTCTTTCGGAAATATCCTTGAAAAAACAGAAATAACCATCCCTTACCCCATTAATAGGGACACATGGCGCTAGGGTCATTTGTTGGTGGAAGGTATCACCATTCTTTCTTAACCCAAGCGTTTCAACCGTAACCTTGCCTTGATTAAACATTTCATCATATAGCTGGGCCATAATATGGTGTTCACTTTCAGGAACAACCTTCTTCCAATGCATACCGATCATCTCAGCGACATCATACCCCAGCAAAACTGCATAAGCCTCATTCGCATAGACGCAATATCCTTGATTGTCTAGCTTCACTATACCTTCAACTGTATTTTGCAAAGCAATACGCAGATTTTCGCTTTCACTTTGCGCCTCCAACAAACTTGTTATATCGCGCGCCACACCCAAAATAAATTTTTCACCATTTAGATTCTCAAAGCGCACTTTCTTAGTAAATAAAGTTAGGGTTCTGCCATTGGGAAATTGAATTGTTTCCTCTGTCTCAGAATAACCTTCCTTTAATGCAATACGGTCAAATTTAAGAAACTCTTCCGCTTCTTTTTCGTCAAAATTTTCAACGCTTGATGCTCCAATAACCTTATCACGCAAATGTTCTGGATAAAGCCGTAAGAAAGCCTCATTTGCCTCTACTATTCTGAACTGATCGTCTTTCACAAAGATAAGATCTGGAATATTATTTGAGATCAACTCTTGGAAATCGCGGGCATTCTTAATTTGCTCCTCCGCGTGCTTTTTCTCCGTAATATCGCGAATAATTCCACTAAATAGGCGGCGCCCATCCTCTAATACAACCTCACTCACTGAAAGCTGTATTGGAAATAAATATCCGTCTTTATGTGCAGCCTCAAGCTCACGCGTAGTGCCAATAATTTTTGCATCACCGGTTCGTAAAAAATTTGCAATATAATTATCATGCTGGCTTTTGTAAGGCTCTGGCATTAGCATATTTACATTCTGCCCGACCACATCAATCACACTATACCCAAACATGTTTTCGGCAGCCGGGTTAAAGCTTTGAACTATGCCATCCTCATTAATTGTTAAAATTGCATCTACCGTATTATAAAGAATCGCGCGGTGACGGCTTTCATTATCAGCAAGTTGTGCCGTTCTTTTGACCACCTCATCTGCGATTGTCCTCTTACTTTGTAAAAGAATGCTAAATGTCACATAAATACACACCGCAAAAAACAGGCCAACAAACAGTATAAACACGGCTGTAGAGTTGCGCGCTGGCGAAATAAAATTTGCATTTGCATGCCAATCAATAAGCCAAGTTCGCCCTGCAAAACGCACCGAAGTTTGCATAGCATATTCATTATAATTTTTATCAGAAACCTCGGGGACCGCTTGCCTGTAAATCAAAGCATCTTCAACAGCCTTTCGTCCATCATATACACTAAAGTCAATTTGGTTTCTGTTAATAGCGCTCAGATCTTGCAAGAAATCACGCCCAATGAATGGCGCATAAACCCAGCCACGGAACAGTTCACGGCGTACTACAATATCGTCTGGAACCACTTGTGATACATAAACGGGAATAAGCAATAAAAAGCCAGCCAATTTTTCAGTGTCTTGTACAAGCTCAATTTTCTTTGTTAGGGCGGGCACGCCAAGATCACGTGCACGCTCCGCTGCGGCGCGCCTATTATATTCAAAACCGATATCCAACCCAACTGCTTTTGCATTTAACGATTCTGGCTCAATATATTTAATTATAAATTTGTCTGGATAGAAAGTTTGGGGATGATTGATGAATTCAGCCCCCCCCTCTTGGCGCCTTTCCTGAATATAACCCCCTAAATCTTGAGCCAAAACATAATCTATATAACCTATACCACTAATACCCGGTAGCCTGCGCTTTACATCCAGCGTTAAAACATAGGCCTTCCACTCATTACGGCTCACATAATTAGAAGCATATATCAAGCCTTGAGCGCCCCATAAACTTTGTTCATATAAAGCATATCTCTTTTTAAGAACGTCTTGCATTTCATACACCAAGGTTCTGAAATGCGCCTGGTTGCGCATATCAACCGATTCTTTTGCTCCATACCAAGCAAAGATAGATGATGTCGCGACAATAAATGCCAGCATTAAAGGTAAAATATTCCATATATCAAACCCATCCCGCCAAATCGAATTCGCTTTATACATAAAAACAGTTAATCCTATTAAGACAAAGCCGGTTGCCGTATGCAGCGCCATTCGTGTTAAGTTGCCCCATCCATATAGCCCTTCATCAAACATCACATATCCAACCAACGCCAAAATGGAGAGCACCAAAATAGCCGCTGCGAGACTAATACATACTTCGTTTTGTCGATTAAATAAAAGCGCCCCAGCACCAAGCGTGAAACACAATGCTGTATTTGGCGCCATTCGTCCTGGATGAGATACTTTTGTCATTATCGTGTGATCTGTCATTAACTGGTCTATACCAAGATCAACACCCGTTATATATTGCACGATAGTCGCCAAAGCGACACAAAGAACAACCACAGCCGCGCTGCGCAATAAAAGCTGCCGCTTAAAATATAAAGATATAAGTGACACCCCAGTTAACAAAAAACAGAGCGCTGTATTATACTGCATAGGCGCAAAGTGGGGACTAATCTGGATGAGCGTAACATTATGTATGTACCAGCCCGTTATGACGCACGCGCCAAGCCCAACCAAGAGAACTCCACATAACAAACAATTTAACGCACTATATAAGAACCTCATTCTACACTTCCCTCAAACTCGGCGCGCGCCTCAAATTCAATAATCTTTTGCACCAAATTATGTGCATGACGTATTACTTTGAAAACATCTGTTGCTGATTTCTCTTCGTGCGAAGATAGCTGCGCTGCATGTTCACGCACCCCCAATACATATTTAATCGCATCCGTTTCCGCCAAGGCATCATTCATCAACGCCAAATTATCTTGTGATGACGCTTCTTTTGTACGCAAACGATCTGGAATAAGCACCCCACCAGGAATAGCAAAATCAGGATTTAGTGCAAGTATACGTAAATCATCCATAAAACTTAACGTTTCTTGATAAACATCGTGCGAGGATTTATTAAAACTCGGCTCATCGTCCAGCGTCAATTCGTATCCACGGCTTAGTGCAATTTTTTCTATATTTTCGTCTATCGCTTTGGCTGTCCTGTAAACATCGCTTGAATTAATCTCAACATTTAAAGCCCTACACATACGTTTCAAATTATTGTAAACATCGTTCGGTAGCTTGCCCTTTAATTTTACTATTTCACGTTGCTGCACAGGCCCTATCATTCGCACTTCATTCAATAAATGCTCGACCCCCTTTTTTACATCTAAAGCTAATTTCCCTAAGTGAGTGTAAGGCAGGCAAAGGAGATGACGACACACCGTTTTGCTGCATTATTTTCGAGATCACCATATGACATTTACGCACTTTTTGCATAACATGACGAGGGTGCCTTAAAGCCACATCAAAAGCTTGAGATTCATAACTTTCTAAATCCAAAAGCCGCAAATCCAACAAAGCCATTCGTAGCTCTTCTGTAACTTTATAAACATCTGATGGCGTTATAGTTTCTGATCTTGATGAAGATGCGTGCCCCAAAGCCGCAATTAAGGCTATCAAAAGCGTAATAAGAAAATGTTTAATCGCCACAATATACTTCCCCATCAATTATGCACGATATAATAGCACAACTTATCTTTTCAATATAGACCTGCTTGATTTAAAATAAATGTAAATGCTGACTGGGCACGTGATCACTGCAAGGATGCGGAAAGCTAATGTAATACCACCGCTAATTCTGTAATTTCAGGGGTTGTTTTATGGATTTGATCGTTACTCAACTATTATCAGTCCATTATTATACAGCAATTCAACATCAAGCCCCTCGACATTGTTTATTTGGGCTATATTGTTGTAATTACTTCCATTATTCGCGCCATCAATGTCTACACTCACAATAGTGTTGCCTGAATTATCGGTAAATTGAACGAAGTTATTTATGTCACCCTGCACAGAATCACCGTTAACCCACCCATTAAGTAAGTCCTTGATATCAAGCGAGTCAAAATCCGCAACTGAAAAGTTATTAATCTGGTCAACATCGTTAAATGCGCTATCAGCCTCAAAAACAAAAGAATCACGGCCATCACCACCAAATAGCTGGTCAAATCCATCAGCACCATACAGCACATCATCAATAGTGCCGGCTGTTCCAGGAAGATCACCTGAAATTGCGTTTACTCGTTCCTGGAAGTCTTCTTGGGATAGTACTGTATTATACAAAGCCACATCAGAAATACGCCCTTGAAAGAAGTGATCTAGTGCGCTGTTGTCTGCCCCATCATGGTAGTAATTAGAATTATTCTGCGCCCCTATACCAATGTCACCCGTATGCGATGACAGAGCTTTAGTAACCTGTTCACTGCCGACGAGTTGTGCATTCAAATACCCAGTAACAGAGCTATTTGCAGAATCGAAGACAATCGCCGCATGATAAGTTTCACCAGTATTTACTGTCGTTTTAATGGTAAAGGGACCAAAATCACCCTTATCATGAACTTGAAAGTAAATTTCGCCCTGATCAATATAAATTGACAATGCGTTAGTTGCGCCACCCTCTTCATAAAGGACATGACGCCCACTTACAACATCCGCATTAAACACGAGCTCTATTGAGCGTGTTGCTTGCGTGCCTGAATTAATCAAGCTGCTGTCTGGAATTTCTATATAGTCATCAACACCATCAAATTGAATAGACGTCTCCCCACCCTCATACAAAGCTGCAGACGCCAAAGTCGGCGCTCCAAAAATTGTGCCATCTATTGATGCACCACCAGCGCCAAGATTCACGGCTGACGTTCCCGATGTCTCATTCAAGCGCCAATAGGCATCTGGCGTGTCAGCTAAAATTAAATTGCTCATGTCGCTAGGGATAGATGTTGTTTCTCCTGCCGCATATGAATCAGCATAAACCACATCATCACCATCACCGCCATACAAGGCATTATTACCGCTGCCGCCATATAGCAAATCAGCACCTTCTCCACCATCTAGCAAGTCATTACCAGACGACGCATATAATGTATCCGCCCCAGCTTCACCATATAAGCTATCATTATCATCACCGCCAGCATATATATCCGCGGTGCCGGCAACACTATAAAACTCTGATGCATTCTCAATATTTGCGTATTCAGCGGCTATTTCGTCAGCACTTAGCACGCCTTCATATAGTTTAATCTCATCAAGTTGGCCGTCGTAATATTTGCTATTACGAGCGCCGTTATAACTGTCTGATTCAGAGCCTTCTGCAATATAGCCATAGCGCGTTAGACCGCCAATCAGCCCTGCACCGTTGTGCACATTCGCTGCACGAGCGACTTCCACGCCGTCTACATATAAAACTTTATCTGCGCCATCATAAACAGCGGCAACATGATGCCACTGACCATCATTAATCACAGGGCCACCTGAGAAATCATGAATACCGCCATTACCATCAGAGTTTGTGCTGAACGAAAGCTGCCCATTGCCATTAACAAAAACATTAAAAAACTCGCTACGGTCATAGTCTAATATGGCCCAGTTATCATTACTTCCACCACTGAATGTGGTATTAACCCACGCTGTTACTGACACATTGGGCAGAACAGTATTGGCGGCATATGCATGATTAATCGCAATATATTCCGTATTATTAAACTCTAGGCCTTGACCGAGGCGCGCGTCAATGACCTCATCCACCCCAGTAAAGTTTTGTAAAATTTGTCCATCACGGCCTGCTTGTGAACTGTCAGTCACGCTACTGCCTATGCCTGCGCTGTAGTCATCATCCAAGTGCCATACACCAACATAATTTGCATTCCACGCCGAATCTGTATTGGCCGTAGCAGCGGCGTTGCCATAGTAAACATTAAAGGTTGTATTTGTAGTTGAAGATAGGAAATCAACATTAACATATAGCTGCATCTCACGAGACGCCACGTCAAGCGATACAATCTCTATATCAAACACAGAACTCCCTGTGCTGTCCGTTACAAGTATGTCGCTGCCATCTGCGTTAATATTCGTCCAAAACTCTTCACCAAAACCATCGCCAGACAAGCGTATAGTGAAATTCGTAAGATCGCTATTTATCTGACCTGCATCAATTGTGACCGTCTGCCTATGAGTCCAATTCGCATCATACCACGGTCGATCGGTTGCATATAGAATATCATCATCTGCGCCACCATAAATAATATCATCACCGCCGCCCCCAATTAGGATATCATCACCTTGATCGCCGCTGATAGTATCGCCATCATCGTCACCATCAATGCGGTCTGCACCCAAACCACCACTTATAGTATCTGCGCCCGCTTTACCAAGAATAATATTATCATTATCATTGCCCAGCATCACATCCACGTCGTCAGTGCCAATAATAACATCACCTATTACTGCGCCTTGGAGTAGCCCCTGCTGAATAATGATGTTGAAGCCGTTTACGTTAAACTGCTCCATCAACACGCCGTCAACTTCAAATATATTAACAAGGCTTGTGACGGCGTCAATATCGTCCGCAATAACCGTATCAACACCCAAATCACCTGTGATATAAATAGTGTTATTCGCCGCTAAACCACTAAGATCATCAACATTTAGTGTTAGGGTATTTGCAATTGTGCCATCGCCCTTATAGTTATTTAGCGCAATTTGTTCAATTCCTGTGCCTGAAATTTGGCTGAGCGAAATATTATCTGTGAAACTGCCTGAAAGATAAATTACATCAAAGTCTGCGCCGCCATGGTAAATGTCACCAGCATCCCAGAAAAATCTATCGTTGCCATCTTCTCCGTATAATGTATCTGTGCCGCCAATACCAAGGATGAAGTCATCACCCGCGCCGCCATAAATAACATCATCACCGTCATTTACATCAACAGTTTTCCAGTCACCATAGATGATATCATCACCATCTTCACCGTAAAGTGTATCCGCGCCAGTCCAACCAAATAAACGGTCATTGCCCGCGCCGCCATAGAAGACATTAGTTTCCTCGTTACCAATCAAGCGATCATCACAACCTGTCGCGATAATATTTTCAATACTGTTCAGAATATCTTTGCCTGTATCGGTATAGGTGATGCTTTTTCCTGCCATATCGACAATAACGTCAGCTGTTTCCGCAGAATAATCAACTGTATCAACCCCCGCGCCGCCATACAGCTTATCCGCACCTTCGCCGCCAATTAACCAATCATCACCATCGCCCGCGAACAACGCATCGTCACCATCGCCGCCATATAACGTATCAACATCACCGCCGCCCGCTGAAGATGTATCACCATAGATAACATCATTTCCACTTTCGCCGTAAATAATGTCTTTGCCAAAGCCGCCATAGATAATATCTGCGCCATTGCCTGCCGCGATCGAATTATCACCCGCATCACCGTTAATACGGTCATCAAATGCACTGCCAATAATGTTCTCAAAATTTTCTATTGAGCTGCGCTCACCGTTATCATCCAGAACATAGAAGCCTGTTAAGTCGACAGCAACACCAACAGTTGCAGTTGATACATCTATCGCATCAACACCTGCACCTGCATCAATGATATCTGCGCCGAGGCTAAATATGATCTTATCATCACCATCTTCACCTAAAATGCGGTCGTCGCCTACGCCACCATAAATCGTATCAGCACCCGCGCCGCCATAAATTTCATCATCTCCATCGCCGCCATTTATCGTGTCGTTGCCATCATCACCCTGTGCGTTCTTGGCGTCCCCATAAATTAAATCATGACCATCACCGCCCTCAATGAAGTCATTACCGGCACCGCCATAAACACGGTCATTATCAATGCCTGCATCAATAATATCATCGCCGCCATTACCAATAATAATATCCTCGCCTGCACCACCGTGTAGCGTGTCCGCTGCATCAGCGGCGGTTGCAGACTTCAGGTCTCCATAAATTAGATCATGACCATTACCACCAGTTATAAAGTCTTCTCCAAAGTGACCATAAAGCACATCTGCACCATCCATGCCGTCAAGACTATTGCTTGATATGGTGCCAACGATAATGTCGTCAAAGTTTGTGCCTATGACGTTTTCAAAATCATTCACCGTATCACGACCACCTGTACCGTCTATAACATCTTCTTTATTAAGATCCGCTGTAATGCCAGCACTTTCATTCAGAAATGAAATTGTATCAACACCTGCGCCACCATATAAGCGGTCATTACCTTCGTCGCTATAAAAAAGGTCATCGCCACCATTACCAATAATGATATCGTCGCCCGCACCGCCGAATAATGTATCATTACCATCCTCCGCGGACTCTGACTTCGAATCGCCATAAATAATATCATTACCTGCACCGCCATAAACAACATCATCGCCCGCATTGCCATAAACACGGTCATTATCAGCGCCTGCATCAATAGTATCATTGCCGCCATTACCAATAATGATATCGTCACCCGCGTCACCGAATAGTGTATCATTACTATCTTCTGAGGATTCTAACTTTAAGTCACCATAAATTACGTCATTGTCTGCACCACCATAAATAATATCATCACCCACACCGCCATACAGCGTGTCAGCGCCTTGCTGGCCATCAATTATATTATTATTTTCATTCGTAACAATAATGTCATCATGATTCGATCCCGTAATATTTTCAATTCGCAACAATGTATCGCGACCACCATAACCATCATTCAATGCGGCATTCTTAATTTGGTCAACCACAACGCCTTCAGTTGCATTTGTATAAGAAATTGTATCAATGCCATCAGAGCCGTCATATAAATTATAAACTTGGCTGCCATAGAAAATATCGTCCAACATTGTGCCTTGGGCCGCATAAACCCCTGAATCAGATGGGAAAACCTTAACTTGCGCATTATTAATAGTTTGAATAATACCCGTAGATGTTTCTGTCACAGAATATGAAAAACTATCATCACCATTAAAGCTGGTTGGTGGTGTATAAATGAAATCACCATTAGACTGCAAAACAAGACTGCCGCCTTGATCAGTTGCGTAGATACCTGCACTTAGGTGATAAAGCGAGGAGCTGTATCCAGCTTCATCAAGCAAGTTGCCCGATATGCTATTCCCTGCTAGGGTCCCCATAAATAACATTTAAAATTCTACCTTTAAAAATACCTTTTGTCTTAATCCTGAATCCGATTTTCCGCGCAAATGGTTAACAGAGTGTTAAATATACTCTAGAGGATATATAAACAGAAGTATGTATAAATTATATAAAGAACAAATAAAAAAATTGTGTTACACCATTTTTGGCAGCAAGCTAGATAAATACTAGCCTCTCTCCCAAAGTGCCATACGCACAAAAAACTATGATACATAAACTTTCTTCGCAGTCAATATTCCCAACTAAATAGTGCTTTTCTCGAGAAGTATTCAGGAAGCCGTCAGCAAGTTTATTGAAGAAGTACGCGCCAACTAAAACGCCCTATTTCCAGAGTAGAGTATAGCCAGACAAACACCAACTTTTCATCGAGCGTTCCGAGGGTCACCACTGTCATACAGAACCTTTTCGCTAAAAATAGGTTGAGCTTTGTTCTAAGCTTTTAAATGTTTTTCATTTTTTTCTAGCACGACCCAGAAAATGGTAGCGCTTGTAGGCAAGTAATAACGACTCTTTTAAATACCCAAGAATAAAAGAATATAATGCCTATCTTTTTTTTAATTTGTACCAATTTCGTTTATAGAGCATCATGATAGGGTAATAAATTACAGGATATCATAGTCATATGCGCATATTAGTCATTGAAGACGACACATCTGTGGCGAGTTATATCAACAAAGGCATGAAAGAAAGCGGCTATAATGTCGACCATGCGGATAATGGTAAAGATGGCCTATTTCTAGCCACCACAGAAAAATACGATGTTATGATTGTTGATCGTATGTTGCCTGAATTGGATGGCTTGAAAATTATACAGACGCTACGTGCCACCGATAATAACACCCCTGTTATTATCCTATCCGCCCTTAGCGAGGTTGACGACCGCGTTAAAGGCCTGCGCGCTGGCGGCGATGACTACCTAACCAAACCATTTGCATTCAAAGAGCTTCTCGCCCGCGTAGAGGTTTTAGCAAAGCGGACGGCGCGTCATACGGGACAAGACAATAACACAAAGCTTTCATCAGGAGATTTAGAGCTAGATTTGCTTTCACGCAATGTGACGCGCGGAGACCAAGCGATAGAGCTTCAAACCACGGAATTTAAACTGCTTGAATATTTATTGCGGCATAAAGGTCAGGTTGTGACCAGAACAATGTTGCTGGAAAATGTGTGGGATTATCATTTCGACCCGCAGACCAACGTCATTGATGTTCATATCAGCCGTCTGCGCGCGAAAATTGATAAAGGTTACGATAAACAAATTATAAAAACAAAGCGCGGGGCGGGGTATATTGTCGATGCATAAAGAACAGCATCATATCAAACGCCGCTATGCCAAAAGCTCTAGCTTTATAATGGCCTTGCTGTTTACCATTTTATGCGGCGCTGTGGCTTTATGCCTTGGTTTTTTCATCAACTTTTTTGCCAAAGGCCACTTTACGCAAAGCACAGAAACTCTACTTGATACGCGTTTTGCCTATATTCAACACGTTGAACAATTTAACGACAGCGAAGATGGAGAATTTCTTCAATTCCGCCTGAACACAGAAAACGATATTTTTAAGACGCTCAATATAGACGTTAAACGTTTGGCAGAAGGCGTGATTCTATTCAATTACCCCCTAAATCAACAACGTTATGCCGCAAAAATATATAGTGATGACCAACAGCAAAAAACGGTTGTTGCCTATAACATCACAGAAATAGCCAAAGATTTTCGTCTCATGCAAATTATGGGTATTTGCAGCATTGGCTTTGTGATGATTGTTGTGTTTGTTAGCTACATCATCAGTGTTTTCGTCGTAAGCGGCACCAACAAAATTGCGGTCACCGCGCAAGAGATCATCACAACAGGCGACCTTTCCCGCCGCCTTGATTTTCATTATCGTTGGGATGATTTGAGCAATATGGCGAGTGTTCTCAACCTGCTTTTTGACCGTATTGAAGAGCTTATGAACGGGGTCAGGCGCGTATCAGATAATATAGCACATGACTTGAGAACGCCGCTCACCCGTATGCGCAACCATATCGAAGATTTACAATCGCGCAGTAGTGACCCCGCTTATGAATCCTTGTTAGATGAAGCAGACCATCTATTAAACACGTTTACGGCATTGCTGCGCATTACGCGTATTGAAACGGAACAGCAACGCACGCACTTTGACCAAATATCACTTGATCAAATTATGTCTGATGTCATTTCTTTCTATGCGCCACTTGCTGAAGAAAAACAGATTAGCCTGACATCATCTTTAATTGAATCAGATATAAAAGGCGATAAAGACCTGATCTTCCAGGCCTTTGCCAATATCCTTGATAACGCGATTAAATTTACGCCTGAAAATGGCACGATCACAGTTAAAATGGATATGAATGGACCAAAGCAGATTAGAATAATCATCGAAGATAGCGGCCACGGGATAAAAAAAGAAGATCTCGAAAAGGTTTTCGATCGCTTTTATCGGGCTGATATGAGCCGCAATAAAGCCGGCGTTGGTTTAGGTTTAAGCTTGGTAAGGGCGGTTATTTCCCTGCATAAAGGTGATATTACTTTAGAAAACTCAGGCAATGGTTTGCGTATAATTACAAATTTGTAACAATAGCGACATATAACCTCAAGATTTTATCATATAGAATGAATCCATGAAAATAGCAATTATTGGGGCAGGCATATCTGGCATGGGGGCGGCTTATTTATTAGCCAAAGATCATGACATTACCCTGTATGAAAAAAACAAATATATTGGCGGCCACAGCCGTACGATTGACGTTGCATCCAGCAGCGAGCCTGTTGCCGTCGACACGGGGTTTATTGTTTTTAACAATTGGAATTACCCAAATCTACTTGGGCTATTTGATGCGCTTTCTGTGCCTTACCGGAAAAGCGATATGTCCTTCGGTGTCAGCATCCAAAATGGCTGGCTTGAATATTCATCTTATGGCCTTTTTGCGCAGAAACGGAATCTGTTCCGCCCTAATTATTGGAAGATGCTTGCCAATATTCTGCGTTTTAACAAAAAGGCCCTCGCATATATTGAACGCGACACAGACATCACTTTGGGCCAGTGCCTCGATGAGCTAAATATGGGTGAATGGTTTAAACAATATTATTTGCTCGCCATGGGCGCAGCGATTTGGAGCTGCCCTTTAGAAACAATATTAGAATTTCCCGCGCAAACCTTTTTAAGGTTTTTCAAAAACCATGGGTTGCTTAGCGTCAATAATCGGCCGCAATGGTACACAGTTAAAGGCGGTAGCCGTACATATGTCGCTAAATTAATGGGCAGCTTATCCTCAGATATAGACGTCAAGAATGGCGCAGTTAAAGTTAGTCAAAACAAAGACAAAACCTTCACCGTGACGGATAGCTGTGACCTTAAAGAGACATATGACTTAGTCATACTTGCTTGTCATGCTGATGAAGCGCTGACGCTTATTGACAAACCGACCAAGGATGAACAAAACATTCTTGGCGCGTTCCGTTACCAAGATAATAAGATTATCGTGCATAGCGATGAGAGCTTTATGCCCAAAATACGCAAGTGCTGGGCAAGCTGGATATATCTATCAGAAACGCAGCAAGATAAGAAACCAAATGTGTCCTTGAGCTATTGGATGAACAATTTACAAGGCTTGCCAAATGATAAAACCATTTTAGTGACCCTTAACCCCGACCGCCGCCCTGCCGATGAACACATTATTGATGAGCATATGTTCAGCCACCCAATATTTGATATAGCAGCCATAAACGCGCAAAAACAAATTGAAACTATACAGGGCAAACGTGGGCTTTGGTTCTGTGGCGCTTATCAACGCTATGGATTTCACGAAGATGGGTTATTAAGCGCCGTAAATGTCGCAAAATCCCTCGGATCGGACATCCCATGGGCATAGAGGCAGAGCACCAGAACGCTGAGATTATATGTGCAAATGTTATGCATGGCCGCCTCTTCCCAAAGCGCAACAATTTTACCTATGGGATATATTATCTTTCTCTACCGCTTTCACAGCTAAATGAAACGGCTCTGGCCTATAACAAATTTGGTGCCTTAAGTTTTTATGACAAGGATCATGGAGCGTGTGATGGGTCGTCCCTACAAAACTGGGCTAAGTCACTTTTAGCGCGTTATAAACTTGACCAAGCAGATGGGGAAATTGTTCTTGTCTGTATGCCGCGGGTTTTGGGCTATGTCTTTAATCCAGTAAGCTTCTGGCTATGTTACAATCAAGATCATTCATTACGTGCAGTAATATGCGAGGTTCACAATACCTTTGGTGAACGCCATAGTTACATCTGTGCGCATGAAGACCAACGCCCCATATTAAAAAATGATGTGTTGGAAGGCCAGAAGCTTTTCCACGTGTCTCCGTTTCTCGCACGTGAAGGTAAATATCATTTTCGTTTTGATGTCTTTAGCCGCAATTTCGCCGCTTGGATTGACTATTACGATCATGAAGGTAAGAAACAGCTTGTCACGTCATTAATTGGCGCAAAAATCGTACTGAACAAAGATAATCTAAGCCATGTTTTCTGGCGTTATCCGTTGGTTACGGTCAAAGCCATTACATTAATACATTGGCAAGCCCTTAAGCTTATAAGCAAAGGCATAAAATACATTAAACGCCCGGAACAATTGTCTAAAAAACACAGTGCGACGAATAACGTTACAGAAAATTAATTTTGATGAAAGGCCTCGTTAAAATCAGGGAGAGTATAATAATATTATGATACAGAAAAAAGCGACACATCAATTATTTAAGAATCTTGACCGGATGGAATA
This sequence comes from Alphaproteobacteria bacterium, assembly GCA_002690045.1. Taxonomy (GTDB): domain Bacteria; phylum Pseudomonadota; class Alphaproteobacteria; order Micavibrionales; family Micavibrionaceae; genus UBA2705. The sequence goes on from NZDE01000012.1 coordinate 474,794, forward strand.
TGGGTCTCTTAATGTCACCACACCTGATGGCCAAACTCGTAGCTTTGGCGGCCATAAATCAGGCGAGCACGCGAATATAGAATTGCGCGATTGGCGCGTTCTACGTAACATGTTGCTGCGCGGTGATATTGCCTTCGCGGAAGACTATCGGGCAGGTCTTTGGGAAACCGATAACTTATCGGCACTTACCACCATTGGCCTTAAAAACCGTAGCGCACTTGACCGCTTTGTCGCAGGGAATAGCCTATTTAGGGTTATCTCTAGTTTTTCTTACTTAACGCGTTTAAATACCTTATCTGGCAGCCGTAAGAATATTCACGAACATTATGATTTAGGAAATGGATTTTACAAACTGTGGTTAGACCCATCCATGACCTATTCATCTGGCATTTATGATACAACAGGCGACCTTCATAAGGCACAGCATAATAAATATGACCGTATATTAGAGCGTCTTGGACAAAATAATGGTAACATATTAGAAATTGGCTGTGGCTGGGGCGGGTTTGCTGAACGCGCGATAGAGCGCGGCTTTAAAAACATTAAAGGCATAACCCTATCCGAAGAACAATATAGCTTTGCTAAAGAACGCCTTGGTGAGAAAGCTAATATTGCCCTTGAAGACTATCGTGATCAGGACGGTAAATATCAAAATATCGTATCCATCGAAATGTTTGAGGCGGTAGGTGAGCGTTTTTGGCCTGTTTATTTTGATAAGATCAAGTCGCTCCTCGCCGAGAATGGCCGCGCCGTGATACAAACAATCACAATTAATGAACAAGATTTCCCACGTTATCGTACTGGCGGTGATTTTATTCGCAGCTATATCTTCCCAGGTGGCATGCTACCAAGCCCAACGCGTTTTTACGAAGAAGCCGAAAAAGCCGGCTTAAAGGTCAATGACAGCTTCCGTTTTGGCCATGATTATGCGCGTACGCTTGATATGTGGTTAGAAAACTTTGAAGAGAAAATCGGCAATATCCGCGCAATGGGCTATGATGAAGGCTTTATAAGATTATGGCGCCTCTATTTAGCCTCATGTGCCGCAGGTTTCCGCACGAATAAAACGGATGTGATGCAGGTGGAGCTTCGTCATGCGTAATATCCTTCCACTTTTTTTTGCTATTTATACATGCCTCATCCCTTTGCAGTCTGCACAGGCCAATATGGATGTGTATATGCCAAAAAATGCCGGAAAGGCTGACCTTGTCGGACAAGGGCTCTATAGCTTTATGTTTTGGGATTTATATATTGCCCGCCTTTATGCGCCCGAAGGTAAGCTGCATCAAAACAAGGCCTTCGCGTTAGAGTTAGAATATTTACGCAACTTATCAGGACGAAAAATCGCCGATAAAAGCATCGAAGAAATACGCAAACAAGGTTTTAATGATGAAATCCGCCTTGCTGATTGGCACAACCAAATTCAGGCTATGTTCCCTGACGTAGGAAACGGCGATATTTTGACGGGCGTATCTTCGCCTTCTAGAGAAACTATTTTCTATCAAAATGGGACAGAAATAGGCCGCGTCAAAGACCCTGAATTTACCAAAAGATTCTTTGATATATGGCTAGGCGAAAAAACAAGTGCGCCTGAACTGCGTATGAGTTTATTGGGGGCATCATGAATGACGCCAGCACACCTAAAAAAATAGCGTTATTTCAGTATAGCTTTATAGCCTTGCCACTCGCCTTTGCAGGGCTTCCGCTTTATATGCATATGCCTGATTATTACACACGCGAAATTGGCTTATCCGTTGGTGTAATTGGTACAATTTTGCTGCTTATCCGCGCCTTTGACGCCATCCAAGACCCTATATTGGGTTATTTATCTGATCGTTTCCACGCACAGCGCCATAAGTTAATCGTGCTCGCCGTCTTTTTGTTAAGCATAGGTATTTGCGCACTCTGCGCAGGTCCATATGCTTCCATTTCTGCAGCACTTTGGTTTGCTTTAGCCATGGTCGTCGCCAGTACTGGGTTTAGTCTGCTTACGATAAACCTCAACATGGTTGGTGGGTTATGGCATGATGACCATAATCAACGCACCCGCATTTCGGCATGGCGTGAATTCTTCTCGCTTATTGGTTTACTTTGCGCGGCGATCCTTCCGCCGCTCTTGCTGTTGTCATTTTCAGCCAATATTAGTTTTTTACTTTTTTTTGGACTATTTGCGCTGTTAATGGCGATTTCAACGCCGCTTTTCTTACGTTTTTTAACCTATAGTTATGATGCGCTAGATCATCAATTTGAACGCAATAAAAAGCCGCAATTTAAATTTGCTTTATGGTCTATCTTAAAAGGACATATGCGTGGCTTTTTCTTTGTCTGTTTCCTCGCGCATTTGGCCGCAGCTTTTCCCGCGGTACTGTTCCTGTTCTTCGTTCAAGACTACTTACAAGCACAGCAATATAGCGGTTTATTCCTCTTCATATATTTTCTTTCCGGCGCGGCGTTGATGGCTGTCTGGGTAAAGCTCTCTGCCCAAATTGGGAAGGAAACGGCATGGATTATTTCTATGTTGCTCTCTATCATCAGCTTTATCGGCGCATTGTTTTTAAATGAAGGCGACTTTATAGCTTTCGGGATCATCTGTTTGCTTTCTGGTACGGCTTTGGGCGCAGATCTTGCTTTGCCGCCAGCCCTCCTCGCCGATAAAATATCTAATGTGCAAAAACAAAGTGAAGCCAACCAACATTATGCCGTGCTGGCCTTTATACCGAAAATGAGCCTCGCACTTGCCAGCGGTATTGCCTTTATTACCCTTGGGTATTTTGGTTTTAGCGCAGGCGCTGAAAATACCGTATCTAGTTTACAGGTCTTGGCGTTATGCTATGCGCTCGTGCCTTGTATAATTAAATTTGTCGCCATAATTTTCCTATGGCGCAGCATTCAAAACAAAGGAGAACATCATGAAAATAATGAAAGGAGTTCTGCTGATGGGCATATTAAGTTTTCTTAGTGCATGCGGCGGTCCCTCGCTAAAAAATTATCAAGGGACAAACCCCAAAGTTGATTTGCAAAGCTATTTCACAGGGCCAATCAAGGCATGGGGTATAGTCCAAGATTATAAAGGCAATGTTAAACGCCGCTTTGATGTTGATATGGTCGGCACATGGGACGGCGATACCGGCACGTTAAACGAAGTCTTCCACTATTATGATGGTGAGAAAGACGAACGCATATGGACGATCAAAAAATTAGGTGATGAACATTACCAAGGCAGCGCGCATGATATTATTGGTACAGCCCAAGGTAATGTACAAGGCAGCGCGATGCGATGGGCCTATGAAATGGATTTAGATGTTGGTGAAAAAACATATCGCATCACTTTTGATGATTGGATGTTTATGATGAATGATGGCGTTTTAATTAACCGCTCATATCTAAAGAAATTTGGGTTTACGGTTGGGGAGCTAACTCTTTTCATGCAAAAACAGGATAAATAATGCAGCAACATCACGGCAAGACAATCTGGATCATTGGGGCAAGCAGCGGTATTGGCGCGGCGCTTGCCCAAACGCTTTCCAATGAAGGCGCGAGATTAATCCTCTCGGCCCGCCGCCAAGATAAGCTGGAGGAAGTTAAAGGCCAACTGCATGGTGATGACCACAAAGTTGTTGCTTTAGATGTCAGTGATGCCGATGCATTCTTAAATGCCGCCAAAGCAATCGGCCCTGTGGACAGCGTTATTTATCTTGCGGCGGTTTACAAACCTAATGCCACGGCTTTGTCTGACGTTAAACAGGCGCTCGATGTTAATTTATTTGGCGCATTTGCCTGCGTGAATGCTGTGCGCGACATTTTCAAACAGCAAGGACATGGGCAAATCGTGCTATGTGCTTCTGTTGCTGGCTATCGCGGCCTGCCGAATGCACAGCCTTACTGCGCAACAAAGGCGGCGCTCATCAATTATGCAGAGAGCTTAAAAATTGAATTAGAGCCTGAACATATTGATGTCAAAATTATCTGTCCCGGTTTTGTAAAAACAGACCTCACTGATAAAAATGATTTCAAAATGCCAATGATGATTAGTGCGGATGAAGCGGCTTCAGCCATCAGCAAGGGGCTAACGCAGAAAGGTTTTGAAATTCATTTCCCTAAGCGCTTTACACTCATCATGAAAACCCTACGCCTTATACCGAATTGGTTGTTTTTCGTATTTAGTCGAAAGATGCGGCGATGAGTAAGCGTATACTGAGCCAATTCCCCGACCAAATGAATGTCGCCCTCATAGGTGCTTCTGGCGGTATTGGCCATGCGCTTTTAGAGCATTTGCTTAATGACCCTCAAATTGGCCACATTACAGCGTTCTCACGACGTAAAATACAGCTCAGCCATGAAAAACTAAGCTGTGCTGAGATTGACATTTCCAATGAAACGAGCATCGCCGCGGCAAGCCAAGCCATCACAGGTGAGTTACATTTAATCCTCATCGCTAGCGGCCTGTTAAACGTCCCCGCCCACAACATGCCTGAAAAAGCACTGCGTGATTTAAACATGACGGCTTTTCAAGAAAGTTTTGCCATTAATACAGTTGGCCCCGCGTTAATTGCAAAATATTTTATGCCTAAAATGGCCCGCGGAGGACGCTCTGTCTTTGCGGCGCTGTCCGCGCGGGTTGGTAGTATATCAGATAACCAACTTGGTGGCTGGTATAGTTACCGCGCCTCTAAAGCCGCCTTGAACATGGTGATTAAGACTTTATCCATCGAAGTCGCGCGGACACATAAAAACACACTTGTTGTTGGCCTGCACCCTGGGACCGTCGATACATCCCTATCCGCCCCACATAGTAAAAATATTCAGCATGAGATTTTTACGCCCGACCAAGCAGCAGGATATCTGCTGAACGTCATTAATACGGCGCCTATTGACCAAAGCGGTGGATGTTTGGATTATAGCGGCAAGGTGATCCCGCCATGAGCAAACAAATACGCAACCTCGTCCTGATATTGGGTGATCAGCTGTCCTACAACATCAGCAGCCTTAATGATTTTGACCCTGCACAAGATATGGTATTGATGTGCGAAGTGTGGGAAGAAGCAACCTATGTTAAGCATCATAAAAAGAAAATCGCCTTTTTATTTTCGGCCATGCGCCATTTTGCACAGAGCTTAGAAGACAAAGGTTATAGGGTTTCCTATACGCAGCTTGATATAAGCGGTGATATAGATTCCTCTTTTGGGTCTGAAGTGATGCGCGCCATTGATCAATTTTCACCACGTAAAATCATCGTTACAGAAGCTGGTGAATATCGTGTCGCTGAAGACATGAAACAATGGGCTGAACGTTTTCATATCGATGTAGAAATACGTGAAGACACACGCTTCTTATCTAATATTGACGAATTCGCCGCTTGGGCAGATGGCCGCAAAACACTGCGCATGGAGTTTTTCTATCGTGAGATGCGCCGAAAATATAATATTCTGATGGATGGTGACAGCCCCGTTGGCGGACAATGGAATTACGATTCCGAAAACCGCAGCCCCGCACAAGATAATATGCGCATCCCCAAACCGCTTATCTTTGAACCGGATAATATTTCTACCGCATGTATGGATTTGGTCGAGGCCCGTTTTTCTCATCACTTTGGGGACATTAAACCATTTTATTTTGCGGTGACACATGAGCAAGCAGAACAGGTTCTCGATAAATTTATTAAAGAGCGGCTGCCCAATTTTGGTACATATCAAGATGCCATGTTACAGGGCGAGCCTTGGATGTATCATTCCCATATCAGCTTTTACCTAAATTGTGGCCTAATTGACCCGCTTAAGACTATTCAGCGCGCTGAACAAGCTTATTTTGACGGCCATGCGCCATTAAATGCTGTAGAAGGCTTTATACGACAAATTTTAGGCTGGCGCGAATATATCCGCGGCATTTACTGGTTAAAAATGCCCGACTATCAAGATGAAAATTTCTTAGAGGCCCAGCGCGACCTACCATGGTTATTTTGGGATGGCAAAACCAAGATGAACTGTCTGCGCCAATGTGTGCTTGAAACCAAAGAAAATGCCTATGCCCATCATATTCAACGCCTCATGGTGCTCGGTAACTTTTCGCTGCTCGCGGGGCTTGACCCCAAGCAAGTCAATGAGTGGTATTTAATTGTTTATGCGGATGCCTATGAATGGGTTGAAATGCCCAATGTTAGCGGCATGATCCTCTATGCGGATGGCGGGTACCTGGCAAGCAAACCTTATGCCGCGAGCGGTGCGTATATCAACCGCATGTCAGATTATTGCAAAAATTGTTCATATAAAGTCAGCAAGAAAAACGGCCCTGAGGCTTGCCCGTTTAATTACCTATATTGGGATTTCTTCATACGCCATGAAGACACATTAAAGGGTAACCCCCGTCTTAATCATAGCTATAGAACACTTAGCAAAATGAGTGATGAAAAACGTGCAGCAATAAAACATGATGCTGACAGATTCCTTAAGGAATTATAACCCCACTCCACCTTAAAAAAATAATATGGAGTGGGCTTTAAATTTAGGGCACTAATAAATATTGCACGGCTGAGTAATATAAAGGAATACCCACAATAATATTAAACGGGAATGTTACCGCAAGCGACATAGGAACATATATAGACGGGTTCGCTTCGGGTAACGCTAGACGCATAGCAGCTGGCACTGCAATGTAAGACGCGCTGGCGCACAGAACGGTAAATAGCAAAGCTGTGCCAATATCCAGGCCAATCAAAAAGCTTGCGCCCAAACCCACTGCAGCCCCCATTAACGGCATATATATTCCGAATAAAATGAGACTGAAGGTAAAGTTTTTTAAATGTTCCAAATTGCGCGCAACGAGCAAACCCATATCAAGCAAAAATAAACACAAAATGCCTTGGAATGGGTCGCTGATGAACCCAGAGACCTGATTCATTCCCGCCTCTCCTGACGCCCAACCGATGCCAAACGCACCGAGTAGAAGTAAAATTGCGCCATTTGTTGCTATCTCATGCGTTAGCCCCCTTGTACCCTTACGGTTTTGAACGACATCCCCTTTACGTGCAATGAAAAGGCCCGACATAATAGCGGGTGCTTCCATAAGCGCTAATACAGCAACAATATAACCTGCATAAATAATCTCATTAGCCTCCAAGAATGTTGCAGCCGTCGCAAATGTAACCATACTGATCGAGCCATAATGTGCAGCCACAGCTGCCGCCGTTTTTTTGTCTAGTTTTGTTGTGAATTTCAGAAGAATATAGGCCAAGAAAGGTTGAACGAACCCTATCGCCACCCCGGCTAAAGCTGTAAAAATCACTTCGTTATTGATTTCAGGCGTATCTGCAATGGCCACACCACCTTTAAAACCAATCGCCATCATCAAATATAATGACAAGAATTTACTAATGCTGTCTGGTACAGATAAGTCAGACTTAACCAAACCTGCAAAAACACCTAAAGCAAAAAACATGATTGCAGGTGTAAATAAATTTTGTTCAACAATTGTAAAAAAATCCATCTCTATCACCCTTATATTTAAACTTTGAGTGTTTTAAACAATTGCAATAGATAAGTAAAATTGATAGTTTTAATTAAATTTATTTATAAAATTAATAAATTAAGATAGAGCAAATGCCTTTTCACACAGATACACTAACCTTAAAAGCTTTTATTGCCGTTGCAGAGACACAGAGTTTTAGCAAAGCCGCACAAATTATTGGGCGCAGCCAATCTGCTGTGAGTCTACAAATAAAAAGATTAGAAGATGCACTAAAGACTCCTTTGTTTATTCGCACAAGCAGATCCGTTGCGTTATCCGAAAATGGGGAGATCTTTTTGGGTTATGCCCGCCGCATGATAGATCTACAGCGCGAAGCGTTTAGCCGCATAACTGAGCCAGACATACAGGGCGAAATTACACTTGGCGTGCCCGAAGATTTTGCAACACATTATTTACCAGAAATATTATCTGCTTTTGCGCAGCAGCACCCACACGTTCAATTGCATGTTGTCTGCGACCTTACATTGAACTTATTAAAACAATACAAAAATGAGCAACTGGATATTGCTATTTTAAAGCGTGATCCTGAAAAAGTAACTGGCGGCACAAATGTTTGGCGTGAACCACTCGTATGGGCCGCAGCTGAACACTATCAACCTAAATCTACACTTCAATTGGTATTATCCCCGCAGCCTTGCATATATCGCGCACGTGCAATTGCTGCCCTAGACCATGCACATATTAACTGGCAAATATCTTATAGCAGCCCAAGCCTCGCGGGGAATATTGCTGCTGTGCGTGGCGGTTTAGGTATAACGGTATTGCCTGCGAACATGATTCCAACAGGCATTATAGCGATAGACCATAAATTTGAATTACCTAAACTTGAGGACTCACAGCTAGCCTTAATGAAAAAAGATAGCTTGTCACCAGCAGGAAACGCTTTTGTAAATCACATAATTTCTTCCCTAGAAAAGCCTATCAAGCTGAACACCAAATAAACACCCTAGAATTTAGGCACTACACTGTAATCATATTTTAAAGACAGGTTTTCACTCATCTCTGCGCTATGCCCATAACATTTGTTTTGTTTTTTATTAAACACAACACGCACGCCATCTTTAGAAACCCCAGATACGACATCATCATTAGATATACCAGAAAGGGCAATTCTGTGAACCTTCTCTTGGAGGGCGGGCATAACGCGAATTTCTTGCTTTTCTTGATCAAAGTAACATTTTGTACTTGATGCAGGCCTATGATAAATGTCACACGCGCTTAATGTTGTAGATAAACCGACAGCGACAAAAGTTTGAGATAATAAGTTCTTCATAAATATTAACTCCTTTATTAGCGTTTACTTAAACAAGAAATTACATAATTATTGCACATATGTCAAGGAATAATATTTGATTTTCTTATAATCTTTCTTTATTTTATAAATAATTCAAATACACAAGAGAGCCAACTCCATGCCCTTTCATTTAGACGACATTCAATTAAAAAGCTTTATTGCTGTCGCCGAAACAGGAAGCTTCAGCCAAGCTGGTGATATTGTTGGCAGAAGCCAATCAGCGGTAAGTATACACATACAGAAACTAGAGCAGGGCCTAAGATGTGAGCTTTTTGATAGAAAGCACAAAGAAATCCACCTAACGGAAAAGGGTGAGCTATTTTTAGCGTATGCAAGAAAAATCATAGAGTTACAGTGGGAAGCCTTCAGCAAAATTAACGAGCCCGAAGTCAAAGGCGTAATTAGGCTCGGTGCGCCAGATGACTTTGCTAGCCATTATTTATCGGAAATATTAGCAAACTTCTCTAAATATCATCCGCAAGTTCAGTTGAACATTAGATGCGACCTTACATTAAACCTTTTAAGCGAATATGAGGCTGGAAATTTAGATCTTGTACTTATCAAAAGGGATGCAGGAACCATCAAAGGCGGCACAGTCGTTTGGAAGGAACCACTGGTATGGGTGTGCTCCGAGAAACATAAGCCCAAAGAACCAGTACAGCTTATTCTATCTCCCGCACCTTGCGTTTATCGTTCAAGAGCTTTAGCGGCCCTAGAGCGCCTTAGAAAACCTTGTGAAGTGGTCTATACAAGCCCCTGTATAGATGGGAGGATATCTGCCGTAAAAGCAGGCCTTGGAATTACAGTTCTTCCACTCAACTTCATACCAAAAGGGCTAGTTCCTGCCCACGCAAGCTTCAGATTGCCACCTTTACAGGACTGTGAAATTGCCCTGCTAAGGTCAGCCAAGCTACCTGAAGCAGGTACAGTCCTTGCGGATCACATATCACATAGTTTGGAAAAAATACCACACTATTAAAAAATCGAATACAAAGTAGAATATCATAAAAATATAGAATAATGCTCTCTTTCACATTGAAAAGGGAAATAATAACAATATATCATGTTATATAACAACGCACACAACTCAAAGGAGAGCATGATGTCAGTTAAAAGGTTTAAATCTTTATTATATAAATCGAGTAAAATCCAAGCCGAGATAATCAAGGAGCAGAAGCGCCCAAAACCTAACTGGCTGAAACTCTGCAGAATGAAAAAGCTGCGACTTTCTATGAAAGATAAAATGTTAGAGCTCAGTCAACAATATGCGAGTTTGAATACGCTACTAGACTACAAAACAGTTAAAGTGCGATCGAACGCGATCGAAAACTACCGATACAGAAGATACCAATAGCCCAAACTTCGCCCCTTGCGCCCTTGATCGAACCCTCACGCTCACAAACACACCCCCCAAGATCAAGGGCGCATCTTTTTTGTTTATAAACAACAGAAAAAGGTGGTGTGTATATCGCGCTAGATGGACAATGTAAAATACGCGTTTTTAATTCTCATTAAATTGAAGGTAAGCTCTATTGGAACAACAGCAGCAAAAAAAGCTAGAACAAGATGTTGGCGTTTATTACGCCCCTTGGGAAAAATCAGCCGACAGAATCATTACACCTTTTGAAAAGTTTGTACACCATGAGTCTAGCAGCGCGTTTGTTCTCGCCGCAGCAACCATAATTGCACTCATTTTAGCCAACTCCGCCTTTTACGGCTTATATACAGAAATAACGCATATTAAGCTTGGCTTTTCTATTGGCACCATAAGCCTTTATAAATCAATGCATCACTGGGTAAATGACGGCTTAATGGCTCTGTTCTTCTTTGTGATTGGTTTGGAGTTAAAACGTGAAATCCTCATCGGAGAACTCTCCACCATGAAAAAAGCTGCCCTCCCTATATTTGCTGGGATAGGCGGCATGCTAGTACCTGCAGCTATATTTTATATCATAAACATCAATGGTCCTGGCATAAATGGCTGGGCCATACCAATGGCGACTGACATTGCTTTTGCCATTGGACTTATGGTTCTTCTGGGCAACAGAATACCCAGGTCGCTTATGGCCTTCCTTGTCGCACTGGCTATCGCTGATGACCTTGGCGCCGTTACGGTTATCGCCTTATTTTATACTGAGAACCTTAACATCTCAGCATTATTATTAAGCGCGTTCTTTGTTCTTGTCCTTCTAATCTTTAACAGATCTGGCTTAAGAAACCCGATCCCATATTTCATAGTTGCAATAGGGTTATGGTTTGCAATGCTCGAGTCAGGTGTTCATGCCACTTTAGCCGGTGTTATTGGTGCAATGACCATACCATGCCGTCAAAAACTGGACACAAGCTTATTTGAAGTTAAAGCAGAAGAGCTGCTCAAAAAGTTCAAAAGCAGCAGAAACGCCGAAAAGAACATTTCGAAGAACTTTGTGATGCGCTCTATTATTTACGAGCTAGAAGATAAGATTAAAGAAGTCATGACCCCACTACACCGCCTCGAACATTTGTGGCACGTTCCTGTGGCGTTTATAGTTATTCCTATTTTTGCATTTTTTAATGCTGGTGTTCCCATGGAAACCGATGCCATAAACCAAGAAACGTCCCATGTCTTCTTTGGGATTGTTGCAGGTCTTGTTTTAGGAAAATTAATAGGAATTGTTGGGTTTAGCTGGCTTGCAATTAAACTTAAATTAGCTCAACTTCCAACAAATACTCAGTTCACGCATATTATTGGAACTGCGCTTTTGGCGGGAATAGGTTTCACTATGTCCATATTTATTGCACAGTTGGCTTTTGGAAAAGAAGAAGAGCTGCTTCAAGCCGCCAAAATGGGCATCATTGCTGCTTCAGTACTTGCAGGCAGCATTGGCTACTCAATATTATGGGTCTTAGGTAAAAATAAAAGATACAAGTCAAGCTCAGAGCGCGATAATTGCGACGCTTAAGCCTAATGGCGCTAGTGATTAAAATGGTTGAGAAGTCCTGAATTTGCATATACCGCGGCACGAAGGATACTTCAACCTGTCGTGAACTCAGTGGATAACGTATGTAATACAGCACAGCGAACTTAATTATTTTAGGGGAAGCATTGGACTAAATGGCAGAGCTTAAAGTTTACCGCTAAATTTTCTCCATTCTATACTCTAGCTTCGCGCATCTGATAATCAAATTACCCCATACGCTTTCATGGCATCGGCAACGCTTACAAACCCGCCGATATTCGCCCCTTTGATATAATCAATCTGATCCCCACTTTTGCCGTACTCGGCGCAAATATCGTGAATATCTTTCATCGTTCTCTGCAGCGTTTCATCAACTTTTCGACACCCCCATGACAGCCTTTGTGCGTTTTGTGTACGCTCAAGTCCCGATACGACAACGCCGCCAGCATTAGCTGCTTTTGCTGGTGCGATAGTCATGTCTTTCTCACGCAGGAAATCCGTTGCTTCGGCTGTTAAAGGCATGTTGGCAGCCTCACATACAACAGAGGCGCCCGCGTCCTGTATATTTTTGGCATCTTCGATTTCGACTTCATTTTGTGTTGCGGCTGGAATGGCAACATCATACTCTTCCTGCCAAGGCTTTTTACCATCATGATATGTGATGCCCTTTTCATTGAGGTCAGACAATCTGCCGCGTTTTTCTTCTTTGAGCGTGCGGATAACCGCAAGCTGCTCTTCACTGATGCCGTCTTTCGCACAGATATAACCCTTGCTGTCAGATAATGTGATCACGGACGCACCTTCTTCGATCAACTTCTCCGCCGTATAGAGTGCTACATTCCCTGCACCGGATATGGCGCACCGTTTACCCTCAAGCTTGTCATCATGCGCCTCCAGAATATCTTTCAGAAAGTAAACACAGCCATAGCCGGTTGCTTCTTTTCGGATGCAACTGCCGCCAAAAGCCGGGTTTTTGCCTGTGAGGACACCATGATGCACTCCTGTGATTTGTTTGTAAGCACCAAAAAGATAGCCGATCTCCCGGTTTCCAACACCAATATCGCCGGCAGGAATGTCGTGGTCCGGGCCAATATATTTGTGTAACTCCATCATAAAGGCCTGACAAAACCGCATTACCTCTGCTTCACTTTTGCCTTTCGGGTCAAAATCTGAACCGCCTTTTCCGCCACCCATCGGTAAGCCGGTGAGCGCATTTTTGAAGGTTTGCTCGAAGGCCAAAAATTTGAACGTATCTAGTGTGACGGACGGATGAAATCGAAGGCCGCCTTTATAGGGACCAATCGCGTTGTTATACTGCACACGAAAGCCACGATTGGTCTGGATTTCCTTGTTGTCATCCCGCCAGGTCACGCGAAATTCAATAACCCGGTCAGGTGTCAAAAGCCGCTCAACAATTTTCTCATCCATATATTCTTGCTTGTCTCCAACAAACGGCAGGACATGCTCCATGACATCATCAACAGCCTGATGAAACTGGTCCTGACCTTGTGTCTGACTTTTAATTCTTTTGATCTGGTCTTCGTGATCTGACATCTAGGCCGCCAATTGATAATCTTTATTATTGTCTTCAATCTGCTTTTCAAGGTCTGATATATATGCAGATGCATTTGCAATCATACCTACAGATATGTTTGTTGTACCAATACCACCAATGTGAACTGTCGAAAAACCAAAAATTCGTCCAAGCAACGGCTCTTCTAAATAAGCATTTTCAATACGTTCAAAGTTAATAATGATCCAATCACGCGAAAAAAAACCGTGGCGCAATACGACCTTCTTATCTGTTAAAATCAGTTTGGTCGTCTTGTAATGTATAATGGCTGCTACAAACGGAACTGACGCCATTAGAAGTATAACCGCCATCATAATAGGATGGAAAAACCCTGATAGTGCACCGATTAATAAATAGAGAAGCGGGAAAAAGAAAACCGCAGGATGAACAAAATTAACGCGCACAATATTTTCATCATCTGATAAAAAAGTTTTATATGTCTGTATCATAGTTATATCCTCCAACACATCTAACGCATCTCTTTGCTGATAAGTTCCATAAAAAAAGCCCCGCTTGGGGAAGCGGGGCTAGTAACGCGAATAAAGTCGTGTGTGTGAGTTGGGTAGGGACTAGTGGGTTATTCGCGCAAATCAAACTTTAATTATCGAATGTCGACACGATCAAAATGACCAACTTTACGGCGCACTTGTTCTTTCAACGTTTCTAGATCTAGTATAAGATCTAAGATATAGGGATCTACATCATCTTTACCGCCGTTTGTTTCTACGATAAGGACATCTTCAGCCTTTTGGTCAAAGCTTGTCTTTAAATACATATCTGCAATAGCAGGATGTGATATTCCAGATATTTTTGTTGGCATTAGGTTTGTCATGTCATTCATGGTATGGCTCCCATTTTTTGTTGTGTATGTATCTATCCTACGCACGCAATGTATCGAATAAATATCTTGATTGTTTCATTTTTGAAAAACTGTGTAACATTCATGTAACAACATTAAATAGGGAACTCTCCTATATATAAGAGCGTATGTATGGTCGACATATTAAGAATAAGGAAAAATGATCATGCAACGAAAGAAACATCAAGGTTTTGGAATACTTAATTTAGTCATTTACGGTATTATTGCCTTTGTCGGCTATCAAGTATTTACAAGCTTTAGAGATTCTAATGACGGATCTGATGGCGCTAAACTAGCCGCCACAGCACCATCTGCTGGAAGCCATGTTATTCATAACATTAACAAACATTACGAAACAAAAGTTGCGTCCATTCCAGACGATGGCGTTGCACGCAGTTATGATGACTTCACAAGCCTTGATGTGTTTAATAATGAAAAAAAATACATTGGTAAAATTCAAGAAATTTACATAGACACCGAAACAGGTGCTGCACAATATATATCTGTGCTTAAAGAGGCAGACGCTTTCCGTGATGACAGTGACACCGAACTTATTTACCCGATTAGTTCTTTTGCGGCACTAAACCCAAGGGGCATGGCTAAAATCAAAGAAAATGCCGCAGTCGTTGACCCAGAAAAGAGCAAACATATTGGTTTTGCCCTTTCCAACATTATTGGCGTGGATGTGGTAAACCAAAACGATGAATTTATTGGCGTACTGCACAATGTCTCAATCGATCGTGACTTTAATATAGGCCACTATATTATCGAAGTTCCATTGATTGAAAGTAAAGGTGTTGAATGGATAACCATTTCATTTAAAGACAGCTTAATCATCCCTCAAAAAGTTGGCTACGCCGTTCAAACCGGCCGCAACATTAATCCTAGGGCCATGTAAACCAAAACACTCAATAGATTCGTAAATTATTATGATTAAAAAGATAACCCTATCCTTAGCTCTTCTACTTATATGCATACCCAATTTTGTTTATGCACAATCAGATGTGAACTCGCACGATATTGACGAATTAATTAAAACAATTGAAAGTGAAACTGCTCGTGAAGAGTTCTTAAGCAACTTAAGAGCATTACAAGAAACAGCCGCGGAAAAAAACACATCAGAAAATCAGATAGAGCCCGTTCTTGAATCTTTAGGTTTTGATGGCGCAGTTGATGGCTTTATTAATAAATACAAAGCATTTATTTCAGATAATAACTTGAATGCATCCAGTATAGGTAAAAGCGTGCTTTCTGGTATCGGGTTTATATTATTTGGAATCTTGCTCTATATAACGCGCAGTTTTAGCCGCCGCATTAAAGTTAAACTAAAAAATCTCGCGGCACGTTTCTCATTACAGCATTCACGCTTTTTGACTTATAATCGTATCATTAGGTTTGTATGCTATGCGTTATTTTCCGCATTATTTATTTACAGTATTTTTGTCATTTGGAGCCTATCAGACTTTGGTTTTTTAAAGTCGGACTTAGCTTTATCCTTTATTCGCGGCGTTTTAAGCATAACGGTCATTGTTACCGTCGCGGTTCTTGTATGGGAGGTTATTAATGGCCTAATAGAATACAACCTACGTAAAGCCAGCAAAAACTCACGCACAAGATTAAAAACATTGCTGCCCATAATACGAAACATATCCTTTTTAGTTTATTTCACCTTATTTACGTTAGTTTTCCTTTCAGAGCTTGGCATAAATATAATGCCCTTATTAGCGGGTGCTGGTATTTTTGGTGTCGCTATTGGCTTTGGCGCACAAAATATGGTTAAGGATTTTCTTACAGGATTCACAATCATACTAGAAGACCTACTCCAAGTCGGTGATGTGGTGCGCGTTGCTGGGCGCACAGGCTTTGTCGAGAAAGTTACGCTCCGTAAAATTCAACTACGTGATTTAGATGGCGCAGTTTACACCGTCCCTTTTAGCGAAATTGATGTTGTTGAAAATCTTACAAAAGATTACAGTTTCTATTTAATGGATATTGGCATTTCATATAGGGAAGACACAGACGAAGTTGTCAAACATTTAGAGACCATTGACGAAGAAATGCGCAATGATAAACATTATAAAAACTTGATTTTATCACCCATTGAAATTCTAGGTGTCGATAAATTTGCAGATAGTGCCGTAATCATAAAAGCACGCTTAAAAACACGCCCAATTAAGCAATGGGAAGTCGGTCGAGAGTTTAATCGCCGCATGAAAATACGGTTTGATGAGTACAATATTGAGATACCATTCCCACATCAAACCATCTATTTTGGCGTTGATAAAGAAGGCAAAGCGCCGGCTGCCCCATTGAAACTTGAGAATGCAGAAGACATTCTTTTAGGCAAGAGCCAAAATTCGGAGAACACAAAATGATAGAGCCCTATTTAGAATTATCTACACTGTCCTACAGTGAACTTCTTATCCGCGTTATAATAGCCGCATTGTTTGGAATAATTCTTGGCTGGGACAGAGAAAGTAAAAATAAACCCATAGATTTTAGGGCGTATATTATTGTTTGTATTACAACATGTTTAATATCCATACTCGCGCTTGAATTAGCGGCGCAATATAATAGGTCTGATTTTTTAACTATGGATTTATCCCGCGTAATCGCCGGCACATTAACGGCTATTGGCTTTTTAGGGGCAGGCGCCATCATCACAAAAGATAACGAAAAGGTCATTGGAACAGCCACAGGCGCAAGCGTATGGGCCGCTGGAGGGTTTGGACTGTCAATAGGTTTTGGTATATACCCTGTTGCGATAATAGGTTTTATTGCTGTTGCCCTTACACTCATCGTCGGTGGTTGGTTCATGGAAAAGTCACTGAACAAGCCAGATAACAACGAAACATAATTATCAGGAACCTCTTCGCGTTTAACGCGTTTGCAATATTATGACAGATAATGGTTATCATATATATATAAATGAAGATTCAGGTACTGCGCGTAAATTAGGGCGCAAAGCCATTGAAGATGCTATTTCTAAAAGCGGCATAGACCTCACCCGCCTCTATATATTAAACGCTGAGGGAATAATCAAAGCCATAGATACTCTAGAGACAAATGATCGTGTTCTCATTGGAGGCGGCGATGGGACTATTCGTAGTTGCGCCGAAAACCTTTATAAGAAAAATATAGCCTTTGGCATTCTTCCTTTCGGCACGATGAACTTGCTTGCTCAAGATATAGGGTTACCTAACGATTTCAAGGAAGCTTTAGATTTATATGCTCAAAAAGACACCACTATTCATCCGGTTGATATAGGTATAATCAACGGGAAGCTGTTTTTGTGCTGCGTGGGTTTAGGCGTAATGCCTGCCGCATCGAAACTAAGAGAGCAAAACCGAAAAACAACTAATAGCAGCGTTTTAGCTTATGCGCAGCTGGCCACACATATTTTTGAAGATTTCACGAAAGACATTAAATTCAAAC
The DNA here is from genome assembly GCA_002690045.1 of Alphaproteobacteria bacterium. GTDB lineage: Bacteria > Pseudomonadota > Alphaproteobacteria > Micavibrionales > Micavibrionaceae > UBA2705. Next base: position 492,415 of record NZDE01000012.1, read on the forward strand.
TAAAAATCGACAATCATAAGCGCACCTTAAAATCACCATCCGTAGTGATTTCGAATAATATTTATCACCCCAAAGATAAGTCTAACCACAATGTAAATTTTATCAGAACGGGCCTACAAGATGGCAAACTCGGGTTTTATTCGATTAAACCACGAAACTTTTTTGAAAAGATAGATCTTATAAAGCTTTTAAAAATAGGCAATTGGAAAAAAGCGCGCTCAATCCAAATGGATAAAGCTGAACATATTACGGTTAACCTAAAGAACAATAAGGTTCTTGTCTCAATTGATGGTGAAATTTTAAATATGCGACCGCCATTAACGTTATCTGTAGAGCCCAAAGCCTTAAATTTGATTGTTCCTGCACATGAAAAGGAACAAGCCTGATGATTAAGACCCGTGATTTAACAAATTTGATAGATTATATGTGTGAAAATACGCAGAGCAACAAAATTGATTTTAATACACTTTTAGACTCATTAGATGCGCGTGGTTTTGGCCCTTTATTAATAGGCCCCTCACTCATAACTATTTTACCTAGCGGTGCCATTCCTGGTGTACCTGCGATATGCGCGCTCTTCATATTCCTTATGTGTGTGCAAATATTATTTGGGCGTAAGCATCCTTGGGTTCCCGAAAAAATTAAGACTTTTTCTTTCGAGCGCAAAACTTTTGTGAAATATGCGACACGCATAAAGCCATATACTGAATTTATAGATAGGTTCATATACCCACGAATGACATTTCTTGTACGCGGCCATTCAAAATATTTAGTCGCCTTATTAAGCTGCTTTCTGGCTATATCAATAATTATATTGGGGTTTATTCCTTTTGCGGCCATTATACCGGCTATGGGGGTCTTTTTACTAGGTTTAAGTTTAATGGCACGTGATGGGGCGCTATTCTTAATTTCACTTTTCTTTGTTGGGGTCAGTTTAACTTTATTACCCTATGGACTATCTAAACTTATAGGATAAAAACAGACATGACACGTATAATACATCTATCAGACCTACATTTTGGGACAGAAGATTCGCAAACGATCTTTTTTCTACAAAACAAGATTATGGATCTCAATCCAAACTTGATTATTATCAGCGGTGACTTTACGCAAAGCGCGTCACATGGAGAGTTCACAACGGCACAAAACTTTCTCACCAGTTTACCGGCACCGTATTTATGCGTAGCTGGTAACCATGATATTCCTGCGCATAACTTAATCGAACGTTTTTTATCACCATATAGGCGCTATAAAAAATATATATCTTCACAATTAGAACCGCAGCTTCGGTATGACCATATTGAAATTATTGGCTTAAATACAGCGCGCCGCGCCCTTCCCCATTGGAACTGGGCCAATGGAGCGATTAATGAAAAACAGCTAGAGAAAATCGTCAACGACCCATTATCCAAAGGCGTAAAGCGCCGTCTATGCGTTCTACACCATCCCGTTCATAAGGCTGAAGGTTCACCGCTTAAAGTCAAAGTTTTTGGCGGTAAAAAGGCGCTTAAGGCATTTGAACATAGCAATGTTGATCTGGTTCTAACGGGGCATGTTCACCACGCCTCTATAGAAACATTTGAAAAGAAAAATGGGCGCCGCCTTATTTTCGTATCTGCATCCACGACGCTTTCTTCACGAACCAGATCACAAGGCAATGGATTCAATGTTATTGATATTGATGATAGCGCAATAAATATAGAGTTTTATCAACTAGCCAGCGACGGATTCCAAAAAACAGAAGAACATCATTTTGCTTAGTATCTTGGAACTTTTATGCTTCTGATTTGTTTGAAAAATAAATTCAAACAGAAAGGATGTAAACAAGAATATGCCCAAAGCAAAAAACCCATATCCAGAAATAAATGACATTAGAGAAGATCTTGATTCTTTGAAAAGCAACGTTGTTGAACTTACCAAACATATTAAAAGTGATGGTCATCAACAAACTGAAGAGCTCAAAAATGCCGCATTATCACGTCTGATCACATTGAAATCTTCAGGTGAAAAACGCGTCAAAGATTTGGAAGCTCATGTTAAACAAAAACCAGCTAAATCCGTGGCCATCGCCTTTGCAGCAGGCTTGGCGACAAGCTTACTCCTCAGTCGGAGATAAGCTATGAACGGTTATTTAAAGCTAGCAGAACAGTTTTTAATCAGCCGCGTTATTAGTAGTGACTTCCCCGTCACGAACAAAACAAAAGCTAGACTGGGCCTAGGTGCCCTTTCTGGCTTGCTTATTTTTCTTGGGCTAATTTTCCTAGCTACTGCTTATTATATATGGCTTATGGATGAGTTTACCCCAGAAGTTGCCATGACTATACTTGGTCTAAGTTTAACGTTTTTAGGCGCTATGAGTGCTTTCTTTGCACAGATGCTCATGAAACATAAAAATAAACGCCGCAAACAATTTGAGAGACAAATAGAGCACGCGCTTATTGAAACATTAGACCTGATTAACGGCGAGGTCGAAAAACCAATCCGCGACAACCCAAAAACCGCAATAGCTCTTGCCGCTCTGATAGGTGGAATTATTGGTCATAGAGGTTTCTAACCAACATAAATAATCATATATTTATTATGGCTTTGCTGAACCGCAGAGCCTTTTTTCATGTGTCAGCTTCCTTTTTAAATTACTCCTAAACAATTTACCCTATTCTAAATAATTAGATTATTTACAACGGTTCCCTTTCAGCGGCTATGAGCTCTAGCCATACGCTCAAACAAAAATTGATCTTGCCCTTGATAAGCCCAAGCCCAGGACTTCACTAAGAGAGCGCGCGCTGCGCTTTACTGGAAATCGCCGGCTGAGGCACTGGTATTATTCAAGTTACATCGTTACATAGCGCCTATATTCGAGCATGACAGCTTCAGAAACGCCGCTAGAAGACTTAGCGCGGCTAATCAAGAAGTTTATGTATCATTACAATACAAAAAGATATCATGAATATTTGAACAACTTAGCACTAGAAGATATCTAGCTTAGGCGTGGATAGCATCGCCGCCCAAACTAACAGCCTAAAGACTGCAGTTGACAAGTTCTTAAACGAGGTAAGACAAACATAAGCCTATCGTGACACAGGCCTTAAGCCTTCTTGAGATGGGCTTTTATAAAAAGGACTATCAGGGTTTATATATTCAACAGGGCTATATTTCTTAGACTTATATTTAACATCTAGCTCTTGTGCAGCACCTGTACTTAAAGCCAGCTTAGTGAATGCAAACGTAGCGCCTAGAACAAGAACTAAAATACTTATTTTAACCATGAAATGCATTATGTACCTTTTTTATCTGTGATAAAACTAAAGCCGTACGTTTTCCAACGTACGGCTTTATCATTAAGTTCCTTATTAAAGGAATTACGCAGCTAAGGATTTCTGCCACTCATCTATTTCCTTTTCCGCTTCTTCACGGGTATGGCCATAGTTTTCTTGAATTAAGCCAAGCAGCTTTTCACGATCACCGTCTAACTGGTCTAGATCATCATTTGTGAGTTTACCCCACTTTTTCTTCGCTTCACCTTTAAACTGTTTCCAGTTTCCTTCTAGGATGTCCTTATTCATAACATATCTCCTTATTTTGTAAGTGTGTGCTGTGACAGTTCAATTAAGCCTTGTGCAATAATTTCATTGTCTTGAAACAATTTAGTATCGATGCTTCCTGTCACCCAGATGCGGTCGCCAGTTTCAATCTTTTGGAAACCTTCATCGTCAAATGGGTCATAATCTAACGCACTTGTATCAATGGTCATTTCACCTGTTTTGGTTTTAAGGGTTACATCACGATCATCTATTTTAACGACCTTACCTGATACGGTTGCCTGCAAGGCATCTGTCGAATAATAATACGTGTAATATACTGGCTCGCTGTGCTCAGAATAATAATAAACATAGCTATCATTGAGTTGAACTGAGTAAGCTTCAATTTCTCGCCCCTCAAAAAGATCATCATCAATAATGCCTTTTACAGTTACAGACTCACCTTTATCTAAATATTTTGTTTCTTTGCCGGTCCAGCCAAAGCGGTCCAGTTCTACCGTAATTGTATTTGGCCCGTAATCTAAGTCAAACTCATCACTACGTACGTCAGTAACTTTACCAGTGACAATAACCTGAGCTTGATCCTCTAATTTTCCTAGCTTAGCCGTATCTTCTGCAGCCAAAGCCGACGCACTTGTCGATAAAACAAAGCTAGCTACGCTTAATGCAAGTAATTTCTTCATATCTAAAACTCCTTTTTCTGATAGGCTCCGCGCCGCCACGATGGGGGAGGGGGCGGCGCGAAAACTGATGATCATTTAATAATTAGTTAGATGCTTTAGTGTGCATACGGAACTGTGCTGTTTCAGCAGCGCTTAGCTGAAATTCCACTTCGCCTTGCGTTTCATTAAGCTCAGCTTCTTTAAATGGCAGCGCTAACTTGTTACCGCCCATACCAAGAAACTCATTATATGAGATGATAAGTTGGTCAGCTGCACCATCGCGCATCAACACATTTTCAACATCAGCGAGTTTATCACCTGTTGCTGACACAAGCTCCGCGTCTAACATCTTCGCAAGACTATATCCGTTATTTGGAATAACGCGTGTTGCTTTGGATGTATTATTGTCGTCATAGCTAAAGCTAGCAGCCTGATCTATTGTTGTTTCAGTGATTGATGCCACGACATCACCATCAGCTTGACGTGTCATAATCAAATCATAATCAAACGCAACAAGCTTACCTAAGCCAGTGAAGTCACCATCACCAAGAATAACCATTGTTGCATGACCATTTTGGTCAACAATTATATCACGGACCTTGGCAACGCGGTCACCATTTGTGTTATAAACCGTGCGGCCAATAATGCCCTGTGCTGTCATACGCTCAGACACAGTGATCTCTTCAAGCTCTGCTGTTGTATCATCATCAACAAACGCTTGTTTTGCATCTTTGTATGTTTCTTCAACAGAATCTGAAACTTTCTCTGCAGCATTAGAGACATCTTCTTTTGTCTGCTTCCATGCGTTTTTAACATCTTTTTTCACGCTGCCCGTCGATTCATTAGCCGAAATGTTTGCTTCCGACACGACGTTAGCTTCTGTACGATTTTGTGTTTCAGCTAGGCCTGGCGTAGAAATAGCTACGGCAAGGGCCGATACCGCTGTAAGTAATGTCTTATTCATTGGTTTATCCTTTCGTTTCTGTTTCACCAGGACTAACGTCCAATGCGCCAAGGAGTTCCCAAAAAAATCAGATATACTGCAAAGCTTTTATTTATATATATAAGTGAAGAATATTCTGAACAAAAAATTGGAACTTTCATGCTGCTGATTTGTATGAATCTATGTATCGCAATTGATTACAAAACAGAAAGGACCAATATAATGAGCGACTTAAAAAAAGAACTTCAGCACCTAGCAAATATTAACAAAGATGCTTATGAGTTTTATCAAGACGCTTACCACAAAGTTGATAATGGTATTATTAAAATCGCGTTCCGTAATTTAGAGCAAATTCACAGATCCGTAGTGATTGATTTGCAGGCATATTTACGCGCAAACGGCCATACTAATATTGATACAAGCGAAACAATGGCAGGTTCAACTCGAGAGATTTGGGCCAAAGTGATGGCTTCAGTCAGTAATGATAAAGACATGACCTTTGTTAAGCACTTGGAAGAAGCCGAAGACCGCTGTCTTCATAAAATTCAAGACATTATGGGCGATGAAACATTGCCAAGAGACGCCGCGAGAATGTTAGACACTGAATATCAAACATTGCGTAAAAGTCATGATTATATGAAGAACCTCAAAGACCAATTAAAAGCGGCATAAACAACAATATGCACAAAATAAAGCCCCACCTAATATTGGTGGGGCTTTTCTTATTAAAAAAACACAAAAAAATAAGCCCAGAGAGTTTGGGCTTATTTTTTCATCAATAATATCTATGTTAATTTGCAGCGTCTTGAATACTATGACCTGCATTCTCAATATCTTGGCCAGCACCTTCAATAGTTTCACAAGCGGAAAGCGTAAGACCAGCTATAGCCAAAACTGTTAATGTAAATATATTTAACTTCTTAAGCATAATTGCTCCTTTCTTTTTTTATACTTACCTATGAATGTATAAAAAGTTCCCAGAAGCGATGTTAAGGTAGCTTTATTTAGGTGGGGTATACATATAGCCAACGCCACGGACGGTTTTAATTACATCGTTATTATCCAGTTTTTTACGAATACGGGCAATTTGTATATCAATACTTCTATCATATGAATCAAAATTCCCATCCCGCGTTAAATCGAATAAGTGGTCTCGTGTCAGGGCACGGTTAGGCGCCTCAATAAGGGCTTCTAACAGTTTAAATTCGCCGGTCGTAAAGTTTAAAGACTGACCGCCTTTATCAAGAACTTGATATTGCGCGCGATCTAATACCCATTCACCAAATTCTATTATTTCGTCTTTAGGTGTTTCTGTGCTTTTTGTATTCTGTGGGGTTTGCTCATGTGTTCGGCGAAGCACAGCTTTTATACGCGCGGACAATTCCCGCATTTCAAAAGGCTTTGTAATGTAATCATCAGCGCCCATTTCTAAACAAATAATTTTTTCCGTTGTATCACTTTTACCCGAAACAACGATTACGCCTGATGACGTCACGGCCTTTAACTGCGGGAGAAGTGTCAACCCTTCCCCATCAGGCAAAACCAGATCAAGCAAAATAACATCTGGTTTTATAGCGCTGACATCTTTAATCGCGCTTTCAGCATCATAGGCATTTAAAACCTTATATCCATCTGTTTGCAGATACTCCGTCACAACTGTTTGCAGGTCATGATCGTCATCAATACTTAATATAACGCCTTTATTCATTTTTTCTCAGTCTCATTAGTTAGCCTATTAAAATTGCCAAAAATAAAACGAATAGTGCTGTGTTATTGTTAGGCTCGCTTATCATACATGCTTTGTTACAAATCAGAAACAAAGTTTTTCAAAATTGATACAAAGGCGAAAAATTGCCGTTACTTCGTGTGGCTAACATAGAGATGTAAACAAAACAAAAGGAGCATCATTATGTTTAGTACAAACGAACTTTTAAACCATAATGAAAGACTATTAAAATTTGCCAGAAAACTAACAAAGAATCAGCACGATGCAGATGATCTTCTGCAGTCGACGCTATTACGTGCATTAGAGAAAAAAGATTTATATAAAAGCGGTACCAGCCTATATAGCTGGGTTTCAAAAATAATGTTTAACTTATTTGTTTCAAACTACAGACGTAAGGTTAAATTTGAAACACAATATGACCCAGAACCATATTTAGAAAAACAGGCTTTGGATGCGCCGCAAGACACGAAAATTGAGCTACGTGACGTGGGTACAGCAATCGAAACACTATCTGATGACCATCAGGAGATCCTTAAACTTGTATGCGTACATGAATTAAGCTATGCCGATGTTTCACAGAAGCTTGATGTCCCCGTTGGCACAGTTCGTTCACGCCTATCACGCGCGCGCGATGCATTACAAGGTGCAATGGAAGAATCAAACCCTATTTACGCGCCACATCATGTACAATATGTAAGCGCACCCTCATTACAATTAGCTGCGTAAATCAAACTTATTTAACGAATAAAGCCAGCTTAACGCTGGCTTTATTTTTATGCTGCTTTTTTAGCTTTCACATATTTAAGTATTTCTCTTTTCAAATCTGCTTCGACCAATGGCTTAGGCAGATATGAATCCATACCCGATTCAATGCATTTATCTTTATCTCCGACCAAGGCATGCGCGGTCATACCTATAATGGGAGTACGTTCAATATTATTCGCGGCTTCAAAATCACGAATATGTTTCGTTGCACTAAAGCCATCCATAACAGGCATTTGAATATCCATTAACACGACATCATAATGGTTTTTCTTCCACATATCGACCGCATCCGCCCCGTTACGCGCCACATCATAAACAACATCTAATTCATCAAACATATAGCTTAAAAGCACAACATTGCCTTCATAATCTTCAACGACAAGAATTTTATTATCATTACTCAAAGCAGAGCGAATCTTATCATTTATTTTCAGAGCGCTCTTATCTTGCTTCTCTGTACTAGCTGAATGCACCTCTATTTTTACTGGCAATAATAATGAGAAAGTTGACCCTTTACCTGGCTGGCTACTTAAGAAAATATCCCCGCCCATTAGGTTTGCAAGGTTTTTCGAGATGGGCAAACCAAGACCTGTACCACCATATTTGCGCGACACTGACGAATCTGCTTGCTTGAACCTTTGGAAAACTAAATCAAAATCCTCAGGATCAATACCAATACCAGTGTCACTTACATTAATGCGCAAGAAAGGGTTACCTTCACGGTCTTCTAATTCCGCGTTTATTTTCACACCACCATCATCTGTAAACTTAATCGCATTATTAATAAGGTTTACAAGTATCTGACGAATACGCTTCACATCACCGTAAAAATCTTGCCCTTTAAGCGCGCTATAATCAAACACAAAGCTAATACCTTTTTCCGAAGCTTTTAACGCCATCATACTAATCACGTTTTCGAAAACTTCATCCAGACTAAAGCCATGCTCATCAAGCTCAAGCTCACCACTTTCGATTTTAGAGAAATCTAAAATATCATTAATTAAGTCAATAAGTGATGATGTACTTGATTTAAGTGTACCAATTAAGCTTTGTTGCTTTTCGTTAAAGCTGTCTTTGGTTCGTTCAAAGATTTCAACAATTCCATTAATTGCTGTAAGCGGGGTTCTAATTTCATGACTCATATGCGCCAAAAACTCACTTTTTGCGCGGTTTGCATCTTCTGCTTCCATCTTCTCAGCTTTTAGGCGTTCTTGTGCCTTTACTGTATGCGTTATATCTGTGTGAATACACACTATGCGCGTAGCTTTATTGTCTGCCCCGAATAATGCTTTACCACGAGATTGAACCCAAACCCACCGGCCACTTTCATGCTTCATTCGGAAAGACTGACGATATTCGGATAATCCGCCATCTAAATATTGTTCAATATATGACCATGCTTTTTCTAAATCATCTTCATGGATACGCTGTTTTAAATAATTAATACTCGAAACTGCTGGGTCGAATTTTTCGCCAATCATGTCAAAAAACTGCCTTGAGAAGAAGACCACATTATTCTTTATATCCCAGTCAAATATTCCATCGTCACTGCCGTCAATTGCTATAGACAATCGTTCTTCCGCCTCCTTAAGTGAGGCCGCAATGTGGCCTTTTGATCGTTGTACAAGCAATAAATAGCCATTAAAGATCAACAATAAAATTGTGCCAATACCAACGCTAAACAATAAAGTTTTTAGGTATTGTTTCTTCCTTTCGCCAAGCAGTTTAAAACGGCCATGAAGTTTTTCATAAGTTTCTTTGAGCATCATATTATTAATGCGCATAATATTGTTTTTCAAATTATCCAAGCTTTGAACATCGAACAATATCTCCTTTTCAATTACAGGCTCAAAAACATTCGCACGTTCTTCTAGCTTCTTTGAAAACTCTGTAAAATAATCTCTTAGCTCGGCAAGGCGGCTCATCTGTGATGGGTTTTCCGCGATCAATTCCGATAAGCTTGCAATACGCTCTGAAACTTCTGCTTTTTTATTTTCATACTCTTCTACGAATTCTTCATTTCCTGTGATCAAGTATCCGCGCTGCGCAGACAACATACCCTCAATTAGAAAAGACAAACGCTCTGACTGCGTAATAACCTCTTGTGTTTCTATGACAAGGTCATCTGTTTTTGCTAAAGACTTATCGCCTTTAACAACACTAAAAATCAGCACTGAAGAGCAACTTACAAGCAGTAAGGTGAACAAAATGAAGTTTCGTTTTGCTGTATTATCCATTTTTTCTCTTTCTATGAATGGGCTAAGCTGCACAGATGTTATGCTATACACTCGTATAAATCTATAAAAAAGGTCGCCTGCATTTTCTAGGCGACCTTTAAATGAAAATAGATTTTTAGTTGTATCATGCCTTAGGCGGCGGTGTGTTACCTTTAATCACATGAACAAGCGACGATACAATGAACAGTGCAATAAATACAAAGAAAAGTAACTGCGCAATGTCAGTTGCCAATAACGCGACACCGCCTAAGCCTAAAACACCGGCGATAATTGCAATAATTAGAAATGAAATAGCCCAACCTAGCATGGGAAGCCTCCTTATTATTTTTTGTTAAACAAATGTACTGTCAAATCCAACGCATGAAGGCATCAAGAGTTCCACATGTTTTATTTGGAACATTTTTTCACATGAAGCGTTAGCTGAAACAGAACGAGAATGTTAAATCAGCAAACTGAAAGGATTAATTATGTTTAAATATAAAAAAATGGCTTTATGTTCAGTAGCCTTACTAACAATGTTAACCGCGAATACTGCCTCAGCGGATGGATTTACATCCCACCACACCGTTGAAGAAAAGCCTTATAGCTCTTTTGCAAAGCAATTACCTGCTGAAGAGAAACTAGAGTTACGCAATTATTTAGAATATACTGACGTTGACCGTGAACCTTGCCAAAACTATCGCCCTGCGCCCACAGGTTTTGTATATGAGGATTGCGCGCTTAAGCGCATAATGCCTAAAACGCAAAAAATCGTCGTTGTTACACCAAAGCCTGATGATATGAAGGTCAGCAAGGTTCTTAATGAATACGAAATTAATTTTGCATTTGATAGCGCGGCAATTGAACCTGCAGCAGGCTCTACCATAAGTCAAATCGCAAATGAAATTAAACAATATAATCCACGCGAAGTAACTGTTGAAGGTTATACGGATACTTCAGGCCCAAGTGATTATAATATGAAGCTATCTAAACAACGTGCAGATGCAGTATCAATGGCGTTGAGCGAACAGGGCGTCACTAACCGTATTATTGAGGAAAAAGCTAAAGGTGAAGACAACTTAGCCGTTGAGACAAAAGATGGCGTTGCCTTACGCGAGAACCGCCGCGTCGTTGTAGAGTTCCGCAAATAATACGGCACTCTATGATTTGAAATTTAAATGGGGGGCTGTGCAAAAGCAGCTCCCCTATTTAATAAAATAGAGAGATTTATCATGACAAACCTTATCACAGATTATGATATTCAAGCATTAGTTGATGACGAGCTTAACGATGATGATGCTGAATTAGTCATGCTATATATATTAGAACATAAATGGGCCCGTGAGCGCTATGCACATCTCACCGCACAAAAAAGGCTTTTAAAAGTGCTACCGAACAAAAGGTGACCTTTCTCAGTAACAAGCTGCAACCGATTACTCAGGCAATGGAATAAATTCTTTATCATCGCCTGGCACTTGTGGGAAACGGCCGTTTTTCCAGTCTTGCTTTGCTTCTTCTAGACGCTCTTTACTAGATGCAACAAAATTCCAGAATATATAGCGTGGCCCATCCATAACCGCGCCGCCCAGTACCATGATGCGGGCGTCGTTAACTGCGCGAATGACGACATCTTTACCAGGGTGGAGAACCATCATTTGCTGCGCATCATAAACAGTGCCGCCAATTTCGATTTGGCCACTCATGCCATAAATGGCACGTTCTTCCGTCGCTTTAGGAATCAGCATTTCTGCGCCCTCTTTAAGGCAGACATCAATATATAGCGTATCCCATTCAAGCGGCACGGGGGATTTAACGCCGTGGAAATCACCTAAAATGACGCGGCCTTCAATGCCTGTATCTGTGAAAATAGGCAAATTCGCTTTATCGGTATGAGAAAAAGACGGTCTGCCATATTCATGGGTTTGGGGCTGGGCTATCCAGCTTTGTATACCGTAAAGACGCGATGGTGCACGACGGATATCTTGGCCTGTGCGTTCAGAGTGGACAATGCCCGCGCCCGCACTCATTAAATTCACATCACCGGGTTTGATCCGCACATCACTGCCCAAGGAGTCTTTATGATCCATTGTGCCGTCGAGTAGATAGGTCACCGTTGATAAGCCAATATGCGGGTGCGGGCGCACATCAATACCCTGACCGGTTAATAACTCACCTGGTCCCATTTGATCCCAAAAAATAAAAGGACCAACCATACGACGGTTGCGGAAAGGCAAGGCCCGCATGACTTCAAAATTGCCTATATCACTACTGCGCGGAACAATAACCATATCGACCTGTTCTGGGCAATCTTCCGTACAATCTGGATCTGTAGTTGGTAGCCAGCTCATTCTTATTCTCCCCATTTTGTAGTTATGGACGGTGTTGATAGTAAGGTTTTCTGTACTGGACATTTCGCTGCTACATCCAATAATTTCTCGCGCTGTTCCGCTGTGAGTTGATCGCCTGTAATGGTGATGGTTTTGTGAAAAACATCCTGCCCATTTTCTTTATGATGGGTAACGCTTGCGGCAACATGATCGACCGGCCACGATTTCTGCAAAGCATACCAGCGAATAGTCATTACCGTACATTCCCCAAGGGCGGCGATTAGAAAATCATATGGGGCAGGACCAAGATCACCACCGGCCATCACGGTTGGTTCGTCCCCTGCTAAATCATAGCCGCTTACCGTGATGTCAACGGCATATGAAGATTTCCCGTTTTCGCGAATATAGGCGCTATGTTTATTTTCTGTGCTCATATCTTGTCCCTCCAAATTGAATGTTTAGGGTAAATCAAAAAGCAGAATCTCGGAATCTGTTTTTGCATCAATGCTGATATTTTTTTCTGCACGCAGCGCAAAACCATCCCCAGCGCGCGCTGTCTCACCGTTCACTAAAGCCTCACCCTTGACCATTTGTACCCAATATTTACGACCAAGTTCTGTGGTGTGGCTATAGGCTGTGTCTTTATCAAACAACCCGACGAGCATGGAGGCATCTTGATTAATCTGCAATGTGCCATGGTCACCTTTTGGTGAAATCACGGTGTGAAAACGGTTCTTGGCCTTGTCACGTTTAAAGCTCTGCTGCTGATAATTTGGGCGGTTATTTTGCACATTCGGCATAACCCAAATTTGCAGGAAATGTACGTCTTCATCCGCATTAGCATTATACTCGCTATGGGTCACACCATTACCCGCGCTCATAATCTGAATATCACCGGGGCGAATGGTTGACCCATTGCCCATGCTATCTTTGTGCTTTAAGGCACCAGATATAACATAGGATATAATCTCCATATTCGCATGCGGGTGGGTATCAAAACCTGCGCCGGCGACGACGCGGTCTTCATTGATGACGCGCAATGGGCCAAAGCCCATATGAGCTGGATCATAATAATGACCGAATGAGAAACTGTGACGACTATCTAACCAACCGATATTGGTCGGGCCTCGTTCATCACGATAACGTTTTACAAACATATCTACTCTCTTTCTTACAGTAACATGACTTATAATATTCAGTGTAGATTATTTCTATAAACATGATAATATTTATAATATGAACAACATAATTCTAAAATATGGAATAATATAAATGGATAAATTCGCCAATATGCAGGCCTTCGCCCTTGTCGGACAAACAGAAAGCTTTGCTGAGGCCGCGCGACGTTTAAACCTTGCCAATTCAGTCGTAAGCAAAAGGATTAAAGATTTAGAAGGCTATCTCGGTACTCAGCTTTTGGTGCGCACAACGCGTAAAGTGACGCTGACAGAAGCTGGATACACATATATGGAATTTGTGCGCAAAACTCTTGATGAATTGGAAGAGGTTGAAGCTTCGCTGCTCTATCAAACCGAGAACCCTGTAGGCACGATCCGCATTAGCTTGCCACTCAGCTTCGGTATGCAATATCTCGGGGCGGCGCTTTCAAGCTATATGGAGAAATACCCTGACGTTAATGTGAAGGCCTATCTTTCTGACCGTCGTGTCGATTTAATCGAAGATGGCTTTGATGTAGCTTTGCGCCTTGGTGCATTAGAGGATTCCTCCCTCGTTGCGAAAAAACTCGCGCATAGCCGCCTTGTCCTATGCGCATCACCCGAATACCTTCAAAAATATGGCCGGCCGCAAGCCCCGCTGGATTTGCGTGAGCATAACTGCTTGAGTTACTTGAACTTAGCGGAAGGTAAGGCTTGGCCATTTATGGTTGATGGTAAAATGATATGGCAACCTATTTCTGGCCGCTTTGCTTCTGACAATGGTGATTTGCTATTTCAATCGGCGATTGAGGGCAGCGGCCTTGTGCTGCTTCCTATATTTATCGTTGGGGAGGCCGTTGAACGCGGCGAGCTTGAAATATTGCTTCAAGATTATGAACGCGATGATTTCAACCTCTATGCTGTTTATCAACATACGCGCCATTTATCGATTAAAGTGCGCACATTGATTGACCATCTGCACAGCTATTTCAAAGATGCACTGACCTGCGCACTTCTCTAAACTTCCTTTGAACCCATAAATATATTACGCAAGCCCGCGCTTTGCGGGGCTTTATTGTTCTGTTTTTTGGAACAGTGATGTTCACATTATATGCATTATCATCCCAGAAGAAACAATTTAATATTAAATCATATGCTGAGTTGACGAATTAAACGGTCGCCAAGTTTTGCAGAGACGCTAAGAAACTTTCAATCTTGTTTCAGTTTCTCTGCGTATAAACAGATAGGCTCTATAATTTCAGAAACTCATTTCTAATAACATATTTAAAAAACACGTTTAAGGAGAAAGACAATGACTGCTGCAACAGATAAACTACTAAATCCACAAAACAGCGTAATCGCTTTTATCGATTTTCAGCCACAAATGGCTTTTGGCGTAAACAGCCATGATATTCAATCTATTAAAAACAACACAGTTGGCCTTGCTAAAGCGGCTAAGTTATATAACGTGCCAACTATATTGACCACAGTCGAAACAGAAAGCTTCAGCGGTTATACATGGCCGGAATTAATTGATGCATTAGACGGGCAAGAAACTATTGAACGCTCATCCATGAACTCATGGGAAGATGCAGGTTTTGTTGATGCTGTAAAAGCGACAGGCCGCAAGAAGTTGATTTTAACAGGTCTGTGGAGTGAAGTGTGCATTACCTTCCCAGCGATCAGCGCGCTCGCCGAAGGCTATGAAGTTTACTTCGTTGCGGATGCAATGGCGGGCACTTCAAAAGAAGCCCACGATATGGCGGTCCAGCGCATGATCCAAGCCGGTGCGATCCCGCTGACATGGCAGCAATTGATACTTGAATATCAACGCGACTGGGCACGTCAGGAAACTTATGACGGTATTCTTGAAATCGTTAAAGATCATGGCGGTGGATACGGCATGGGTGTTGATTATGCATACACTATGGTTCACAAAGCACCACAGCGCACAAAGACCAAACCACAAACAGTTAAATCTGCTGCCTAATACTCCTCAAGCCATCAGGGCATCCGATATATGATGCCCTGATGATATTTAGCGCATAATAAACAGGATCAAGGTCATGCAAGATAAACATATAGCCCAAGAAGCTACATCTGGCGTCATTAGTAAAATCACACAGCGCCCTTTAAAAGATCAAAAAATCGCATATGAAGAGTGGTTGAAAGAGATTATCCCAGTTGCACAAGGTTTTCTTGGCCACAAAGGCGTCAATATAATACGCCCACATGGCACGCATGATGAATATACTATTTTGCTGCATTTTGAATCTGAAGCACGTTTGTCCGCTTGGTTGAATTCAAAAGAACGCTCAGCCTTAATTAAGAAAGTACGACCTATTTTACATCAAGATGAGGCGATAGAAATTCAGACTGGTTTAGAATTTTGGTTCACACCACAAGAAGGACATAAAGCCGCACCGCCACATAAACAATTTTTAATTACCCTGTCGGCGATATATCCATTAACCTTAATCATTCCGTATATGCTCTCTACTCTTTTCGAGAGCAAGGATTTACCTGGTGATCCTTTTATTAGAGGCTTTATAGTTGCTAGTATAATTGTTGGCCTGATGACTTACATTATCATGCCTCGCTACGTTCGTTTGGTGGCTACATGGCTGTATAAATAAGCTTTCTTGCAAACTAAACAAAGAACAAATCAATAACTAAGGATAATAAACACATGGATTTGAAAAACACGAAAGAACGATTTGGTATAATTGCAATGAGCTTACACTGGATTGTAGCTTTTTTATTTCTGGGCCTATATCTAAGCGTCTATTTTAGACACTGGTTTACAGAGCCTAAAACAGATCTAAACTGGACGGCTTTGCAGTTACATTTATCATTTGGTATTACTGTTATGGTTTTTATTGGCCTTCGTATTGCTTACAAGCTATTTGATCAATCACCAGAAGAAGTACCAGGTTCTAAGTTAGAGCATCTTGCGGCTAAAGGGGCGCATTATATGCTTTATGCTGTAATGATTGTTATGCCAATCACGGGGTATTTTGGTACAGGTGTGAATACAGAGTTTTTTGGCCTTTTTGAAATACCTAAATTCAAACATACAGAGGCTTATAATTTTATCGTCGTTAATATTTTGGGCATAAGCTGGGAAGAATTCGAAACGCCTCTCGATTTTGTTCATAAAAAGGGCGGTGCTTACTTTGTTTGGTTATTAATTGGCGTGCATGTTGCGGCAGCACTTTTTCATCACTTCCACCGTAAAGACAACACACTCCGACGTATGCTACCCGTAAAGCTTAAATAATAAACTTCTTATAACCATGAGGGCGTGCGGGCTTGTCAGTGTAATTTCGTATAATTCGGAAGTGCTTACAGATAAATGTTTGCCGTTTTTCTATGGGGCACTAGTGGTTAAAATTGTTTTGTAGCATTTGAATGGATTTTCTTGCTCATAATAAGATAAACCGTCATTAACATTACCTAGCGCAGTTTAAAGGAAAATGGTTGCGCTCCAATTGCATTCTAGCGCTATAAACGCTCTTTTCAGGTATTTTATTTGCCGTCATTAGTAAATTGAAGTACGCCGCTGTTCCGTCGCAAACAGGCCTGATTCTAGATTTAAGGCTGTGCATAAAAGCACCATCAGACTTACCTATGATATCGTTTGTATAATAGGAAACATAATTATTTTTATCTGTAGCTTCATCGCTCAAACCTGCTTTTTTCAGCTTATCAAATGTATTAATGGCCATCTGTACCGCATTATTCTGGCTTTGCTCAGTTTTATACCGTTTCTCATAGTTTATATAAGTCAATACATCAGCGTACATTTGGATCTCTAGAATTCCGGGAAGCTCAATATCCGAAGACATGCAATGCCACTCTCTGCGCCGCGGTACCGATGGCCTCTTTTTCGATTTACTAACCTTTGCTGGCACGTCAACATGTTCGCAATTCATATATGACTGAGACGTAATAAAACTGTTTATCTCTTCCGCGGTGCTCTTTAAAGACAGCCCTTCCATCCTAACGTCATGAAACACATCAATTGCAACATCATCACTTGCCATAGACCCAGCCACACCAAGGCAGAGCGTTATAAAACAAAATAAGCATAGAATTTGTATACGTTTTACTAATTTCATAAATTTAGCCTCCGATACCTAAGAACATAATACATATGCTAGCCATCGTATATATAGTTAAAATTAACTTTTGTCCCAGTATGGATTTGGATGGAACTTAGATAACAAGAAATCAATCATCAAACGTACTTTAGGCGCCAAAACACGTCCCCCCAAATACAGCGCCCATATAGCAGAGTCTGTTCTTAGAGGATGATCTGGAAGCACCTCTACTAAATGCCCAGATTCTAGGCTTTGATATATATTCCACATTGATTTAACGCCAATGCCACATCCTGACTCTAGCAACATTCTCATGGCCTCTCCGTCATTTATAACAACAGATCGATTAGGGCTAATGAATTTACCACTAGAAAACACCCATTTCTGATTTGCAAAGGTAATGCATTCGTGTTCCGCCAAATCATCCGGTGACAAAGGCGTGCCATATTTCTCAAGATATTGAGGGGAAGCCACTAGAATTCGGCTGTCCGGCGCGAGCTTTCTCGCAATCATACTGCTATCCATTAATGGTGCATTTCTAATAATTAAATCATACGCACCCTCGACAACATCTAACACCTCATCAGATAAACGTAAATCTAGATTTATTAAAGGATATGCTTCTTTAAACTCAGATAGAAAGGGGATGATATGCATTCTGCCGAAAGATCCTGGCATTGTCATTTTAAGCACTCCGGAGGCCTTCTCGGCCTCCCCGCTAATTGCGCCTATGCCTGCTTCTAGTGTCTCTAATGATTGTTGCGCATATGGTAAGAATGAAACACCATCAGTAGTTAGCGACACAGCCCTTGTTGTTCGGTTGAATAAACGAAAGCTCAACTCTTCTTCGAGTTTATAAATTCGCGCACTAGCGCTTGCAGCCGAGAAGCCGAGTTGTTGAGCCGCCTTAGTAACAGAGCCTAATTTAGCAACAGCAAGAAAAAGCCTTAAAGATACAATATCCATATTATCAAAAAATCCCGAATAGTGAATTCATAAATATGCATATTATCACAAAACAATTTACAGTGTATTATATAACTAGATTAAAAAAATTAAATATAAGCACGAAAATATATTTAGCTAAAGAAGGTATAAGAATGAAAAACTTAATAGCAGTTACATTAGCAGCCGCGTTTATTTTTAGTTCGGCGGCAACTAGTTCTAATGCTTATGCAGAGACAATCACAACAGACCAAGTTGAATGGGGTCACTTGAACCCATTACGTGGAGATGCTAGCCCTGCCGCAGGCAAGCTATGGGGAGATCGAACAAAAGATGAAGCGTCAGGTTTCTTAGTAAAATTCAAAGAAGGGTTTTCCTCTCCGCCGCACATACACAATATCACTTATCGCGGCGTCGTAATAAAGGGACGCCTTCATAACGATGACCCTAATGCCGAAAAAATGTGGTTGCCTGCAGGATCTTTTTGGATACAACCCGCTGGCGAAGCACATATCACTGCGGCTAGTGACAAAGAAAACCTCGCCTATATTGAAATAGACAGCGGCCCATATCTTGTAAAGCCCACAGATATGGCTTTTGATAATGGTGAACGACCGGTCAATGTAGATCAATCTAACTTAGTATGGCTCGATGCATCAGATATTGATTGGATTAATGAGGGATCGAATGCGCAACGTTCATTTCTCTGGGGAAAAACCGCGGCTGGTGAGCTAAATGGAAGTCTTATAAAATTACAAGAAGGTTTCAATGGACATGTCAGTAACCAAGGTGATGTTTTCCATGCGGTAGTTATTTCAGGCATGGTTAAATATATAAAAGATTCTGAAACTGTAAATTTAGAAGCCGGAAATTATTTTGGGGGTGATGAAATTCAGGATCATCAAATTAGCGTTGCTGAAGAAACAATTATATATATCCGCACAAATAATAAATTTAAAATTTCTAGCAAATAAGCATAATATAGGACTTAACAATGCAACATGATATCGTACATTATGCGAAAACCCGTCATACCGTAAAAGCCTATGACACAAGTAAAAAAATCTCAAATGAGAATATAGAGAAAGTTAAAGAGCTTCTACGTTTCAGCGCATCTAGCACAAACGCGCAGCCTTGGCACTTCCTAATGATCTCGACAGAGGAAGGCAAGCAACGCGTCGCGAAAGCAAATGAAAGCATGTTTCCCTTTAATAATCCTTCCATTTTAGCGGCATCCCATGTTGTTATTTTCTGCAGCCGCCTGACAATTGAAGACGACCATCTTTCCAAAGTGCTCGAACAAGAGGAAATAGACGGACGCTTCACAGCAGACCCAACTTTCAAAGATAAAATGGATCAAGGCCGGAAATTTTTTATTAACATTCACAAACACGACTTAAAAGATGTTCAGCACTGGATGGATAAACAAGTTTATTTGAATGTTGGTGCATTTCTACTCGGTGTCTCTACACTTGGTATAGACGCAACCCCGATGGAAGGCATTGATATTAAATCAATTGATCAAGAGTTTGGTCTTCGTGAAAAAGGTTATACGAGCCTTGTTGCTGTTACACTGGGTTATCATGACCCAGAGAAAGACTATAATGCCAATTTGCCTAAATCACGATTGCCTTATGATTACATATTGAGCGAAATATAGAGAATAAAAGTTGTCATTTTACTCTGACAAGACCCTAAATCATAATAATCATATGGTGGGTTTGGTCTTAATTTGTGATAGCACTGTTTTTACATAGCACTGGATCAGGTCGTTTAGTGATAATTTATGCATTTCATTTAATGATTTAGACGCATGTTTTGTATTCGTCGTATCAAACTGAATATTCGTGGCTTGGAATAAATCCATTGCGCGGTGCTTTTGATAACTCTTTCTATCAAATAAGCGACAAAGCCCTAAAAACGCTGCTGCTTCTTGCCCTGTCGTTTTATGTTTCATATTTTCGATAAGGCTGTACCAGTCTGTATTAGGAACAACGCTTAATTCTTGACCATATTTTCGTATACCCTCAATAATGTTTTGTAACTTTAAGCCATTATTGTTAGCGATGTGGTATGTGTTAGGCTTCTGATTTTGCGCAATTTCGAACATTATATTTGCAGCATAATTAACTGGTGTAACATCAACTGAAATATTTGGGTTATACCCTTCAGCTATAGCTCCTATATTGGCGATTCCTTTGATAAACATATATAAGAAGTCATGATTTGCTAAAACACCTGTTTCTGTGCTTCCTGTAATTAAACCCAGGCGGTAAATATATAATTCACAGAGGTCGCTGGGTAGGTTAAGCAGAAACTTCTCTGCGGCCCATTTAGTTTGACCATAGCCGCCATATACAGTTTTTGTATTTTCTAGAGTGTCTTGTTCGTAGACGGTTCCTTCATTCTGATCAGTTGATACAAATACAGAAAGTGTAGATGCATAATGGATGGGTTTGCGTTGTTTATTTAAAGCGAATTTTACAATTTCTTGTGTTGCGCTTACATTCGGGGCGCGTAGGCTTTGATATGGCGCAACTGTATTCACTAAAGCACCGATGTGGAAGACTGTATCAATATTTTGGCTTAATTCATCCCACTTGTCTTGTTTTAACCCCAAAAGTGGCTGAGCGAAGTCACCGCAGATTACAGTTATGCGTGCAAGTTCATCAGTATTATAGCTTCGTTCATGTTTTTGTAGCGCTTCGATTAATCTCTTTTGCCCCTCTTCGGCGTTATCTGCGCGTATGAGGACGGTAAACTGTGCATTTGTGTAATGTACCAGATTGTATAGAAGCAAGGCGCCCAAGAAGCCCGTGGCGCCTGTAAATAATATATTCTGCATAGACGTCGGGGCCTTTGGCAAAGTCTTCGCCGCTTCCAGCAGGTCTTCCCATGTATGGTCAAAAGCAATATCACGGCGTAAAACGGATGCAGCTATGCCGCCTGCGTCTAAATTATCATTGTCTAGGTTTTGTGATACCCATTCCGCTTGTGCTTTAATTGTTGGGAATTCTGTAATTATAGTGGTCGTTAATGGTAAGCCAATAAGCTCTGCTTCTAACGAAAGCTCTAGAACCGCCATGGAATCGCCACCGAGGGTAAAGAAGTTTTTCTGAACGGAGTTGATATTGGTTTTAAGAACTTTCTGCCAAAGATTCTGTATTTTGGTTTCCCATGGCGTTTGAGGGGCAAAATACGCCGATGTTTCGGGTGCGTTTAAATTGTGCTTCTTCAACATAGCATAGTCAATTTTCCCTGTTGAAGTCTTTGGCATCTTATCCAAAAACACAAAATACTGTGGAATCATCCAGCTAGGGAGAGTCGCGCGGAGCCAGAATTTCAAAGCTTCGGCGCTAAGCTGTGCCCTTTCTTTATTTTCTATGAAGCCTGCAAGAACAGCGCGGCCAGCCATATCGCGCTTGATAACTGCAGCGCGCGCAATTAATGGGTGTTCTGATAGCCTTGCTTCTATTTCTTCTAATTCAACTAATTGCCCGCGGATTTTAACTTGGCGATCTGTGCGCCCTAGAAATTCAAGGTCATTATTCTCATGGCGTGTAATTAAGTCCCCTGTGCGATAAAAACGATTGCCGTCTATATTTATAAATTTCTGGGCATTTAAGTCTGGTCGGTTCATATAACCAATTGCGAGTTGTAAACCGCCGATTAAAAGTTCACCTGTGCCACTGCCTTCTATAATTTGTTCATTATCATTAACCAGAATATATTCTACATTTGGTAATGGTTTACCAATCAGAGGGAGCGTCCAATTGTTCGGATCACATTGTACCATACTTGTACAAATGGTTGCTTCGGTTGGGCCGTATACATTGACCAGATTGTAATAAGATGCCCACTCTACGACTGTCTGCGGTGGGCAGACCTCACCCCCAATTACAATAGTATCAAGGCTTTCAGGCATTTGTTCTGGCCTCATAAGGCGCAGCAGTGACGGAGGAATATCCATATGTGTCACTTTACGTACATGTAAGATTTCAGGTAATTTAGCGGCGTTTTCTATGACATTTCCAGTTTCGATTAACAGGGCTGCGCCAGAAAGTAACGCTGTCCCCATATCAGAGATAGAGGCATCAAAATTCGTTGAGAGGTAAAAAAGCGCACGGCTTTGTGCTGTATATCTAAACGTTTTGATTTGTGCAGCAAGGCAATTTACTAAACCTAAATGGCTAACCATAACCCCCTTAGGTTTACCCGTTGAACCAGATGTAAATATTACATAGGCTAGATTCTCGGGCTCATAACTGGTTAATTTAGTTGATATATCTGTTTGATTTAGCGCCTCAGCTATATTTTGTGCATCAAGAATATATTTGGGTGATGCTTCGTTCAAAATAAAGTCACGGCGATCAGGCGGCAATTCAGGGTCGAGAGGCATGAATGCCGCACCAATAAGCCAGCAGCCGAGCATGGCGCTAATATATTCAGCAGATTTTCCAACCCCAATAGCGACAAGGTCGCCCTGTTTTATGTGCTGTTCTTGTAAAAATTGCGCAACAGAAAAAGCTTGGTTTTTTAACTCGACATAGCTGACGTTATTCCTGCCATCTGTTTGGATAGCAATATTCTCAGGGTATTGGTCGGCAATATCGATAAAACGTTCAATAAAAAGCATCATATAGACTTAATAGCATTAAAATAACTATGATGGGCCTTTAACACCAAAATCAGCGTATGTTTTACCCTTGAAAATATGGTGGATTATAGCATCACGCGCTTGGATAAAACGGTCTTCGAAGTTATCGCCAGTGATTTCAATAAATTCTTTATCGCGCGCTAAAAGTTCGCCACTTATGCGATGTTCAAAAGCACGGCGTCGATTTTCGCGGCTTTCATTTTCCCACTGACGGTGGGCATCTGGCACCCATGGCACATCGGCCTTGGCGAGCAAATATAAATCATAATCCACTTCATCAGCCATTTCTTTGACCGCTGGCGGCACTTTACCGTATAGTGTATTTGACCACACGGATGTCGTAATCGGGTCGGTATCACAAATCAATACGCGGTTTGCTTTTGATGTTAGTGATGTTTCACTAGCCATTTGCCCATCGGCGAAAAGCTCAATATCTTCATAAACTGTTGAGCGTGGCTGATCTTTTTCCGCCAGAGATTCAAGATAAATGCGTGCATATTCAGGGACTGCCACCGTATTAAAATAAGCAGCCAACCTGTTCGCCAAAGTTGATTTACCGGTTGCTTCCGCACCGATAATTGCCACTTTCTTGGTAAAATATGGGCGCACTTCATTGGGGAGATAATCCCAATGCGCAAATGGGTCTTCACGCATCATTGTGCCGCTGATTGGGAAATTTTCACGGCCGCGATCAACCGGCACATGTGTTGCGCCAAGTTCTTCGGCTAAACGCCAGCCATATTGTTCAGAATTAAAACAATAATCAATCTTACCCGGCACCGCATTTTTTAGGCTTTCACGCCACTGCTTCCAGAAGGCTTCTTCGCTCGGCGCTTCGGATGGGTCTTGCCAGTTCATATCACCTAATGGCAATACAGATACATCAGGGAACATTTCCTGTAACCACCGTACGCGCAGCGCCTGTGGTACGGTTTCATTTGGGGTACGGTCAACAACGACATAAAGCTTGCTAATGCCTGGATATTTACGCGCAAAGTCGACCAAATATTGGTGACCTTTATGCGGCGGATAAAACTTACCTAGAATTAAGCCTGTTTTGTTCTTCATGCTTGCTTTCCAAATTACATATTATGTTACGGCGTAACATTAGACGAGGACACCGATAAAATCAAGGAAATTATGGCAAATTAGGGCTTGCGCGCAACGCAAATGCAGCGCGGCGCTTCCAAGGTAAGTTCATTACCCGCGTAATCACCATAAAATTCTATATCGGTAAAGCCCGCGTCACGCACCATATTAAAAATTTCACGCGGCATATAAAGGCGCGATTCCCCGCTGCTGCTTTTTTGGGAACCGTCAGGGAAAGTATACGTCCAGTGTGACCCGCTCATCGAGCGCGCCATATCCAAATAAAATGCACGGCGTACATGAATGTCACCTTCATTAGTTTGATGGCTAAATTCTTGTACCGCGCCATCTGTAGCGGTACGTAACTTCAATGCGGTGTTGAAATAATCAATCGCCATATACCCGCCTGATTTCAAGCTGTCATATAAGCGCTTAATCATTTCAATATTTAGGTCATCATCATCCGAATTACCAAAGCTTGTATACCAGTTAATCGCCGCATCACATGGCTTATCTGCTACATAATTAAACGCATCTGCCGCTGTAAAACGGGCATTTAAGCCTTTTTCGCCGGCAATGTCATTGGCCGTGGCAACATAGCTGTCAATTAAATCTGTACCGATGGCGTTAATACCTGCTTCCGCAAGCGCGTGGGACACACTGCCCGTGCCGCAGCATTGGTCGAATATGGTATCCCCCGCATCAATATGCAAATATTTTTTGATGAAATTCACCGTCAGGCCCAAATCTTGACAATTTTCACGCTTCAGGACAATGTCGCCGAAGGTATCATCATAAAATTCTTTCCACCAATTTGCCTGTGCTTTTTTGACCATATTCATGCCCTTCCCCTATGGCTTCAAACGCAAATAATCAGATTGCGCATTGCCTTTAGATTCATTATCAACATTAGGCGCGCCCTGCCCGTTTGCCGCATCATCTAAATCAACAAGACGGAAATCAATGCTAAAGCGCGTGCGCCCACTATTGTTATTTTGGGGTTGGTGCAGATGGGCGGCGGAAAAAACCAATATATCCCCCGCCGTGCAGTTAAAGGCAAAGCGTTTAGGGTCATGCACAGGCGTGGTGAGCGATGGGTAAACGGCGCTATTCGATGCTTTTGCATTTTGAAACCCCGTGCTATCGCGCCAGATAGTATAATCAAAATCAGCTGAGTTATTGGCCGTGGCTTGGTTGAAATAAGATGGAGAGAACGCGAAGCTTTGAGCTTCGCTCACATCAAATAACGGTACCCAAAAGTTAATCTGCGCATCAGGGTTCGCAAACCACGTATCACGATGTGCGCTATAGCTGCGCGCCGCGGCGGGGTTTGTATGGCCATTATGCGGCGAACAGCGCAGGCGCAACACATCATAACAGGCATGATCATTAAAAAGTGGGGCAATCATATTGGTGATGTGGCGCTTTGAAAATTCTGATGCAGCAATCACAGCGCGTGCATCATTAAGGTTTTGCCATAGCTCATCGGCGGATTGTTCCATGTGAATATGTGGTAAATCTTGCTGAGCCGCACCAAAGGCCGAAGCGACAATTGCCCGCGCATCATGGACAAGTGCGCGGCTTTCTGGCGTAGACTTAATGATAAAAACCTGCCCATCATAAAGCGCAGCGCGAAACGCGCCAGAGTCTATAATTTCGGTATCTAGGGTCTGGATCATCCCTGTCCTTATATCTTATTTTTCGTAAGATTTCACAGTATTGATGTTATCAAACCAAGTCAAGGCATTAGCCGCGGCTTAAGGCAAAGCGCTGCCCAATCAAATGGGAGGTCAGAAGCATCATAAGGACAGGCTCAGCCGCCGCTTGGTCTTTAGCATCCATTTGCGGCAATTGGTCAAGCCAGTTAAGAACTTTTGGCTGATCCCATAGGCCGCTATGTTTAAAGGCGGCGCTGCGCAGATGATCTTGAATATAGCTATTCAAATGGTCATTGGTAAAACGGCTAACCGGCGGCGCGATGAAAGGGTGTTTTTGGCGTTTATAAATAGTGTCGGTAATTAACGGTTTTAACGCCTCGCGCAGAATATATTTCTCAGTCATATCCTTGATTTTCATACCCATCGGCAGACGGCGGATATATTCAAATAAATGATGGTCGAGGAAAGGTAAGCGCCCTTCGATTGAATAGGCCATTTCGCAGCCATCCCCAAGTGTACGCAGAATATAATTCGCCAAGGTCAGCTTCGTCCAAAGATATGAAGATTGATTAACAACATGACGGCCTGATAGTTGCTCCTGAATATCAAAGCTATTCACCATATCATTGAAGAAGTCAGTTTCGCCTATATAATCATCAGAAAGTAGAGATGTCGCGCGGTATCCAAGTGAAGCTTTAGCTGCCAAAAAGCTAGGTTTATAGCCTAAGGCCTTTTCTACCGCATCAAGTGAAAGCGTTTCACCGTGGGCAAGAAATACGCCAGCTAATTTGTCATTACTTTGGTAGAGCTCTTTGATTTTATTGTTCTGGTCATGGTCTTGCCCATATAAAACAAGGTCTTCTCGTAAATGTGGGTAACCAGCAAGCGCTTCGTCTGCCCCTTCGCCACTTAAGGCGACTTTGAAGCCTGCATCACGTATAGCTTTGTTAAGCATGTACTTGCCAGCCAAATGACCATTAATTGATAACCCTTCACTGTAATAAACAGCATCAGAGATTGTATTAACTAAATCATCTTGGCTTACATTCACGACATGCAATTTCGTGTGCAGATGCTCTGCCATTTCTTGTGCGATAGGTCGTTCATCATAACCTTCATGACCGAAACTAACCGTAAAACAATCAATTGGTTGTCCGTGACTTTTCATGGCCGTGGCGGCGATAGCACTTGAATCTAAACCGCCACTCAGGTGCAAGCAGAAGGGCACATCGCTGCGTAACCTTAAGCGGATAGATTCTTCAAAAAGCGTTTTGAACTCTTCAATATATTCACCTTCACTTTTTGCGCTTTGTATAGGTTCTTTGGCAAAATCTAGATCCCAGTATTTTTTGATGTTCAGGTCTTGTCCGTCATATATCATCATATGACCAGGCTTTAACTGAGAAATACCTTTAAATAAACTTCGATCAGTTGGCACATATTGAAGATTGCATGCGTGCAAAAAAGCATATTCGTCCCATGCTGCTGATACGCCCATTTTAATTATAGCTTTGGCTTCAGATGCGATATGCAGGCCATCATCATTTAGTGCGAAACATAAAGGTTTAATGCCAAAACGATCCCGAACGGCAATAAGGCGATTTTGCGTTTCATCATAAAGCGTAAAAGCAAATTCACCACGTAGATGTGTAACAAAATCATGCCCATATTCAACGTAGAGATGTAAAGCAATTTCGCTATCTGATGCGGTTTTGAACTGGTGACCTTTGGCTTCTAATTCATCGCGAATGCGTTCATGGTCATAAAACTCACCATTGGCTATAAGGTGAATATTGTTCGAGTTATTGCTGATAGGCTGTGCGCCAGTGCTAAGGTCAATAATGCTCAAGCGGCGGTGACCAAGTGCTATATGTTGATCATGACTATACCATGTACCGCGCCCGTCGGGGCCACGATGATACAGTGTATCAACGGCATTTTCGAAGCGTTCTTGATTAATTGGTCGTTTTGACCAAAGGCTAGCTATCCCACACATTCTGGTTCGCCGCTGATAAGAAAAGTTTTTGCTCTTCGCCTTTTTTAGAAATGGCGAAGACATCCTCATAGTCTTCTAAGGCATACACATCGCCCAAAAGGTCATCAATTTGAAGTTTACCGCTAGCTATCAGATCAATGCCTTCTTAGAAATCACCGTAATTCACCGCCTGCATAGTAATATCTTTCATAACCAAAGTGTTTATGTTGACCTCAACAGGTTGGTGCTGGCGGCTTTTTAATATAATTGTGCCGTTTGGTTTAATCGCTTTGACTAGGCGATTAACAGTCTCTGTGGTTGCAAAAGTTTCAATGATAAAGTCATAGTGATTATTGGCTAAAGGGCGAGAGCCATATTCACTATCGTCATAAACTTCAATATTTGTATATCCTTTTGCCTTTAAAACGCGCTCCGTTAAGCGTGCTATCCTATTTTCACCATAAATTAAACCGGCCTGATCTGGTCTTATATTGGCGTTTAATGGAGCAAGTGCCGCCGCAACAGGTTCAAGATAAGCACCTTGCTTGAAGCTCATATTATCAGGAATTTTATATACAAATGACGATGGCACCGCAATGTATTCAGAGAAAGAGCCATCATGATCAATGCCAAGCATTGTGTTAATGGAGCCTTCAACCACGGGCTTTATAGTGTCACCTAATGGAAAAACAGGCATTACGGCGACGCGATCACCGCATTTAAATTTACTTACATTCGGCCCAATTTCTTCGATTATACCTGAAAATTCGTGACCGAGTATTAGGTGCTGTTTTTCAATTTGAATAAGTCCTTCGGCCACATATACGTCTGTACGGCACAAACCTGACACCATAACGCGTATTAATACGTCATTATCGACGCTCAGTTCTGGTACAGGAACTGATTGTACACCTAGGCTATTTTTATTACGAATAAGTGCTCTCATAACATTCTTCATATCACATATGAAAAATATTTTCTATATCAAAAAGTAAGCCCGTCATTCTGGTTCAAAAACCAAGTTAAAAAACGGTAATAATTCTGCGCGGCGCTGTCAGGCAAGTGATAACTATTCTCTATCAAAGATCATGTTGCGGAATGTTAACGATATACGACGCTCGCGTTCTATTTTAAGGCCATCAACTTTATCGGATTTACGTGCAGGAATAGCATGGGTCCAGTTGTAACGCGCTGCGCCAGATAATACAACAAGGCTGCATGGCGGTAAATAGAGTGCTTCTTTGCAATTTTTAGCCTGTGTGTTCTGGAATTGCATCATCGCACCAGCATTAAGAGTAAGTGAAGCAATAGTCTCGCCAAAACACGGCACACAATCTATATGCGCGGATATGCCCTGACCAGATTGATATTCATTCACAATAAGCTGATCCGGCATATTGCTAAAAATGCCTTGCGCGCACAACTGCTGCGCAATAGGCAATACCCATTTTGGGAGCGCGCCAATATACGAATCTTTCGTCACAGTCCGCGCTTTATAATCATATCGATAACCGTAATGTTGTACACGCCGTTTTAGGTCATAAAGCCAAGGGCTTTGATCAATCTCATCGATCAGTGCCCGCTCTGTATCCTTATTGATAAAGTCAGGCACAAAAGATAATCCCTCTATATCAGGGCAAGATGGTGTTTCAATATCAAAAAGTAAGCCAGTCATTCTGGTTCAAAAACCCATGTTACAAAACGGTTATAATTCTGCGCGGCGCTGTCATCATTATTTGTATTGGTGTGAGCGTATCCTCTAAATTTTGATGCGTCAAATGGATAACTATGAGGCGTTTTATATCCAGAAAAGGTTGCTGCCTCATCTGGCTTAAATATCCCCCTATAATGTGGATTATCAACAAGTGTCAATAATACTTTGCCATGCATTTCAAGACATATTTTAGCAGCACGTAAAAACTTTCTAGCCATTACATGATTTGATGTATGTCCATATTTACTTTTTCGGCTTCCGACATTCGGAAACTGAAAAATAATCGTATCAAATTTTTGCTGCGGAAAATCCGAATCCAACTTTGTCGCATCAATGTCATATAGAATATCCCCGCCACAGCGTTTTATCCATTGAGCATTTTCAATAGCTTCTTCCGATAATTTACTCGCAGGTTCAAAAACAGTAGCCATTACGCGTGTTAATCCAGCAGATGGCATGTTTATTAGGCTGCGCGCAAAACTTAAATTGCCTTCACCAACAAGTAGTGTATTACCAAGCTTATTCCATGGTTCAGAACGAAGCTGCTCAAACGCTCTAACAGTGCTAAATATTGTATCGAACATATTTATTCCTTTCATATAAGTACAAAAAAACACCGCAGACGCACCTGTGGTGTTTATGGGCATATATTCCTATAAAATATGTGTTAAGTCAAGAATCTTAATCTCGAAGGATCAAGGCATCCTGCTTTCCACAATAATGTACAGAAAGTATATTCTTCACAGTCCATCGGAATAGATATAACAATGCATGCGCGGCACAGTGCGGGGATTGTCGGTGTAATTTCGTATATTTTAAGAAGCCTTGGACTAAATGGCAGTGCTGTCAGACAAATGCTAACTTTTCTTCACATCGCTCTTGAAACGTTCTGCGTTTTCGCCTTCCAGGGCTTCTACGTCACCTTTGCCAAAAAACGCCCAGAAAGGCTTTGGTATTTCTAAGGCCTTTTGTGTGGCTGGACGGTTATCAATTCTATCAAACCACGCTTGTAAGTGAGGTAAACCGTCTACTGAAACATTGGCCCAATAATATGCTCGCGCCCAAGGATATGTTGCAATATCAGCGATTGTGAACTCATCGTTTACTAAATATTCTCGGCCTTCTAGATGTGTATTAAGAACCTCCATTAATCGACGGCTTTCATCAACATAGCGCTTAATAGCAAATGGATGTTCTTCGCCTTGTTTTGCCGCTATACGCTGAAAGTACATCGCTTGTCCCATCATTGGACCGACACCGCCCATTTGAAACATTAGCCATTGCAACGTCCGCGACTTTTCTTTTTCATCGCTTGGAAGAAATTTGCCATACTTTTCAGCTAAGTACCAAAGTATTGCTCCTGATTCAAACACTACGAAGTCATCATTTGATCGATCCACAATAGTCGGAATACGACCGTTGGGGTTTAGTTTCACATACTCAGGTGCTTTTTGTTCTTTTTTAGAGAAGTCTATGTAAGTTAGATCGTACTCAATTCCCGCTTCCTCTAGGAAGATAACAGGCTTCCAGCCGTTCATTGTAGAAGCAGTATATAAGTGTATGTCATTGGTATTGGTCATTTAATTATCTCCTTGATCTGAAAGGGGTAGAGATTAAAAATTTGCGTCTAAATGTTTTTTATATCTTTCGAAGTCTTTCTCAGCCTCTGCGTTCTTCATTACGTCATAGCAAACAAAAGTAGGGAGGGGCTTCATATCAAAAAACTTGAAGTTGGCGTGCATAGGCAACCAAAGATCATCAACGGATTTCCCTTCAAATAAATATTCTTTAGGATCATCAAATGCTTCTTTAGGGGCGTTCATAGTAATAGAAAGCATATATTTCTTGCCGGACATGGTGCCACCAGTGCCATAGCCCTCTTTAGGGGCGTCATGATGGCGGCCATCACCATTACATAGTGCGCCGCGCATACCGGCTGTATATACATCATCCATATACTTCTTGAAGGACCATGTAACCATCATCCAGTTCATAGGTGTTTGGATGATAACAGTATCTGCCCATTTGTGATTTTCTAACTCAGTTTCCACATCGTAGTCTTCTTCTGTGTTCACAATTCGGACATCATGGCCTTTTTCTTTTAAGCTGTCCTCTGCAAGCTCAGCCAAAGTTTT
The DNA here is from genome assembly GCA_002690045.1 of Alphaproteobacteria bacterium. GTDB lineage: Bacteria > Pseudomonadota > Alphaproteobacteria > Micavibrionales > Micavibrionaceae > UBA2705. Next base: position 524,026 of record NZDE01000012.1, read on the forward strand.
GTTTAATTTACCTTCGGCGAATGGGTAGTAGTGATGTGCGTTTATAATTAAAACGTTAGACATTTAAGATATCTCCTTACCTATAAAGACTAAAATCATTAAGTTTACCTAGTAAATCAGGTATAAAAATGTTACCATATGTATTATGATAGCCTTTTAAGTTACATGTTTCAATTAGTATACTTTTAGTAACCTAGGAGTTTTTTTATGGGTAAGATGAAAATTACAGAAGGTAAGAACGGCAAACGCATCGTTGAAGAGCCCTGTGAAGGACCGTGCCCTATAGAGAGAGGCATGAGAATTGTCGGCGGGAAATGGACGGGTTCTATACTGTGGCACTTAAAAGATAAGCCAGTTAGGTTTAATGACCTTTCAAGGCAGTTGAGTGGCGCGAGCAAGAAAATGATCTCACAACGCCTAAAAGAAATGGAAGAGAATAAGCTTGTTATTAGAAAAGTAGTTTCAGACCAGCCAGTAGCAATTACTTACGAAGCTTCCGAATTTGGTAAAACAGCTCTAAAGTTTCTTGACGAGCTACAATTATGGGTAAATGAGAACGGATTATAATCCCAAAACTGTATAATGGAACAATATCAGACTAAACCCCATATGCTGATTTTAATCTGACATGCTCCAGTGCCGGGCTTGTCAGTGTGATTTCGTATATTTTGGGAAGTCTTGGACTAAATGGCAGTGCTTGCAGTCTGTCGCTAACTTCTCTCTATATCCAGCTTAATATTATGGCACTAATAAGATAAACAGATTGAATGCTGCCATTAGCATCATAGTAATATTTTCAAAAAAAGTAACCTTCCCAACTGGAAGCTTAAAGCTCGCGCCAACGCAAGCACACTGCACAGATTTTCCTGATATTAAAACATTTATTACTCCTACCGTTCCCACTACCATTACTGTGATCATAAGAACATTAGTAAAAATGGGCCATAACTCCGCAAGGTAAAGACCAGATAATAGTAGCTCAATAAACGGGTATAGAAATCCATAAATGGGGAATTTTCCGGCTACTAAATCATATTTAGCAAAGCTAAGTGAAAACCCACTGAGATTAAATAATTTAAGACTAGCTAGTAATGCTAAAAACACCCCCATAAAAGCATTCATAAAAGGTAGCGCCCCCTGGTAGGCCAAAGCTATCGACACAAAAAAGGCAACAAAAACAATGACAATTAAAGGCTTATACAAGATAAGACTACTAATAATTGATGGTGTTTCCTCTATCTTTTTTGAACAGCAACTGGAGTTCATATTTTTTTCCTCAACTAGGTTAAAAACAAGTGAAAAGGCCTAATTTATCACAGGCGCACGGTCTTCAGCTTCACGGTAGGCGATGAACACATCATATGCGAATGATAAACGGCTTCTTCGAGAGGCATGTTCCACGCCGCTGCGTTATTTCTTACCTTTTCCGCTTCTGCACCCTCCAGCGTTTTAAACCACGTCTGTGCAGCATCCCAACCTTCAGGATCAGCTGTTTGCATATGGTGGTAATGCTCATGGTGCTGGTGGTTATCATTATTTGGCTGCATATGGTGATGGTCATGCATACCTGACCCCGGTAAATGCATACCGATCATTAAACCTGCCGCAAGGACGGGCCCAGCGATCATCACGCCATGTTCCAATTTCGAAGCCTTTTCAAAGCGGCTACGGCGCCATGACGTATAGCCCCCTACTGCTGCTGCAATAGATGTTGCGCCCACCAACCAAATATTGCTGACATATGCCGCAGCAAGCGCACTTGATGACGCCATCGCCATGAGGCTGATGCATGGTAAATGCGGAATAATAATATTACCGCTGCAAGATGCACATGCCTTGAACGCATTTTTTAACTTTTGTGGAAAACGTTTGCTTATCGGGTTAAACATACGTGATAGCACGCCTTGTTCCTTTGGTGTGTCTATGGCGTCTTCCGCCTCCGCAGATTTACGGCCTTTCGCACCTTCACACATGATGCAGTCACTCGCACCAGTTAAGCCTAAACCGTTTTCCAAATCATATGCGGCAGTATCAAAAATATAAGATACGCTGTCACGAAATGCACCTTCCATCGCCGCTTCGACATTTGGCATAGCCAAAAACTTGGCACTTAATGCGCGCAAGTTTTCCAGTGAACCAATATAAGGACGGTCATTTTCTGCAACTGTTTCATCATGCACTAACGCCGTGAGTTCCTCGGCAGATATTAATTCCAACGCGCCGCGCGCATAGGAACGCTCTGCATCATCATAGCCTTTCGCCAGATACACAACAGCGGCATCTAAAAACGGGCCATTATCTCTTGGATTTGCAGGGGCGCAGCATGTCGCCTTATACCCTTCTTCGGTAACGCCTTTAGGAATATTTAAACCATCAACAGTACACACATCATTCTCCGCAGCGAGCTGATCGAGCGCTTTGCGAAGAATTTCAACATTCTGCGCAAGAGATGCTTTGACCTCTGCCATATCACGCCCCGCCATAGGTGTCTTCTTATACGCAGCCAGTGCGCCGTCAGTTAAGATTTCTTCTGGATTAAAGCCATCAATTTCAAATAAATCTTTTAAGCCCCAACGGTCTTGTTCAACACGGAACAGCCCCATTGCCGTTAAAGCGACAGCATATTTTGCTGCATCAAATTCACCTGTCTCACTATTCGTGGCGGCGTCTTTCGCCGCTAATTTATGCCATCTGCACATAATTCTATTCTCCAATTTTAATGCACCTATACAGATATAAGCGCCAATAATATTTCTGACTTATATTGATTTAGGAGAATTGCGGCGGCGCTTGGGCTTGCCAATATTTACTGCGCATTAACGCATATTGCCCTTCGTCGGGCGAAGGCCAATGAACAGCTGCACGATCATGAGGAATAATAAAGCCGCCCCCAAATGCCGGCACATCACCTATAGACGTCACCATGAAGGCACAAGCCATATCACTTGAATGGCCTGATTGAGGATCTTGATCTTTAGATGTCGACAAATCCGATGAACGACATATAGAGAGTTCAAATGCGTTCTTAGCGTCAAAGTTCGGCATAAAGCCTTGCGGGATAAAAGCCTGCAACAACAAGGCGGCAATTAAAATTAATGTCGCGTAAAATTGTCGCATCTGTCGCAAACGGAAAGCCTGCATTATTCCCTAACCCATCAAATATTTGTATATTTAAGGGTATATACACCTCAAATAAAAGGTGCAAGTTTTTATACGGCCTTTTTCATCAGCCTTATAAAGAAATAAATGCGGCAACATTACGCCGCCTGAGAACTAAACCATTGCGGGAAAGGATCTTCAAGCTTCTCAAAAAGCTCTGGGGCCGTGAGATAACTTTCAACCAAACAAGAGTCTAGCTGTTTTTTAATCGCCTGCTGAGACATTTGATCTTTTAAGCCGATAAAAACAATCTCTTGGCGACGGTCTCCATAATCTTTGGTCCAGTATTCTTTAATAACGTTTTCAAACTCCTCCCCTGCTGGCCATTGATTCTTAGGTATTGCGGCCCACCATCGTCCTATGCCCTTGTGGCGCACAAAAGCGCCTGCCTGTGAAATTTCACCTACGTAGTCTGGACGTGAAGCAAGCCAGAAAAAGCCCTTTGCTCTAACAACACCTGGCCATTCTTGGTTAAGAAACTCATGGATTTTTTTAGGATCGAAAGGCGCTCGAGCTCTATAAACAAAACTCGTAATACCGTATTCTTCTGTCTCTGGAACATGTTCGTGAGGATTATAGAGCTCTTGTGCCCACAAAGGATGTTCTTGTGCTTCCTCTAAATCAAATAACCCTGTGTCCATGACCTGGCCTATATCGACTTGAGATAGTGTTGTTTCAATTATGTTTGCTTTACTATTCAGGCCCCGAATAATAGCTCGAACAATTTCTAGCTCTTTTGAGTTAATTAAATCAATTTTATTCAGAATAATGACATTTGCAAACTCGATCTGTTCAACCAATAAATCAACCAGAGTTCTTTCATCTTCATCTCCAAGGCTTTCGCCGTGGTCTTTAATAAAATCCGTCGAGCTATAGTTTTTAACTAAGTTAGCCGCATCAACAACAGTAACCATTGTATCTAAACGAGAAATATCCGATAGGCTTACGCCATTCTCGTCTCTAAAATCAAACGTTGTTGCCACAGGTAGTGGTTCTGAGATACCTGTACTTTCAATTAATAAATAGTCGAACCTACCGTCAGCGGCCAAGTCTCTCACTTGCAACAAGAGGTCTTCGCGAAGAGTGCAACAAATACAGCCATTGGTCATCTCGACCAACTTTTCTTCTGTTCTTGATAAATCAGCTCCGCCATTGTCAACCAGTGCAGCATCAATATTTACCTCGCTCATATCATTAACAATTACTGCAACTTTTTTGCCCTCACGGTTATTAAGAATATGATTGAGAAGAGTTGTCTTTCCAGCTCCTAGAAAGCCAGATAGAACAGTTACAGGCAGCCTATTATCTGCGTTATTCACGGTGCACCTCATTCATGTGTTGATTTCCAGAGTGTTATAATATAACACTTCTTATAAATTGTCCCTGTAAAAAAGCAACAGATAAAAACCAAAATGTCACATAAGTTAATTTTCTTAGCTGATAATGGGTCTCTTCACCCTATTACATCTTTTCCAAATCAACCTTATCAGTGCCTTGTAATAGAAAGAAATGCCCCCGATGAAGCGGAGGGCTTCTTTAGTCAACTAATGAATCAAGCAATCAACGTTCAGGGTAAAGTAGATCGAGATCACGCGTTCTCAGATTTAAACACGTTGCTAGAGAAGATTGTTCCTGACAATTTGAAGAAAGATAGTTTCTACTCATATTGGCTATGTGATATGGCGAAAATATGTGAAAGCTTTTGCCAGATGTTAAAAAGTGAGTCTTTAAAATTTACACTGAGCTCGCAAAGAGGCTGCAGGCGCTTCCATGTAGACTATGTCAAATTCCGTTTATTAGTTACCTATGCAGGGGAAGGAACAGAATGGATCAGTGATAAAGGAGCGAATAGAAAAGCTTTTCTTGATGGCGCACCTAATGAAGAAATCATTTTAGACAGCTCAGAAGTAAACCATATGAAAAAATGGGACATAGCTCTTTTTCGTGGCGGCCCTAAAGGACTGCTCCACAGAACCCCAGATCTTGCATTAAACAACAAATCTGTGTTAATGCGCTTAGATATTATTTAAAGGATCTAGTGAATGTCTTCTAAAAGAGGAGAACAATCCATACAGCAGCAACCTTCTCCATGAACATCAGACTCGATTTCATTAACTCTATCATTTGCTATACTGTTATCCAGGACTACTCCACTCACGCCAGATGATAAAAATGAACTTAACAAAAGAATGCTTGCTAATGTTGTGCTTGTTTTCATTATTCCTGCACCTCAGTGTTTTATATTCTAACTTATCTAATTCGTAAATAATTTAAAAAGGTTACTGCCTATCATATAAAGCTCCCCCCCGCTATACCGGTCACATTACCAATTCTTAACACCTCCACTTCATGGAATAAATACATATACTGGTCTTGTCAGATTAAAATCAGAATATAGAGTTTAGCATGATATCCTAGCAGTTATGAGCCCGTTATGTACAAATTCCGATCGACCGGCGCTCTGGCAATAGGAGCCATTCATCAACCTGTCCGAGACTCCAAAAACAAAACCTAAAGAATACATCCATACCCATAATACACATACCTAAACATACATTAAATATGTTAAAATTAAACCTTAAGAGCAAGGGTGGAGCGTATGAAAACAAACGATATATGCCACAGCGCAAGAGATAGGGACAAAGCGAAAGGCTCCCTGAAAACACCTGTTTGCACATTCATTTTAACAGCATTACTACTAAACACATCCTGCTTAACCTCAGAGGCTTCAGCACAAAATTTACCCTACGGGGCCGACATTGCGCAAGGCTCATCCACCCTTGACTACACCCAAGAAAATGCGCTGCATATTACCCAACATACACAAAAGACAGTTATAAATTGGGAAAGCTTTAACATTGGCGAGGGCCAACTAACCGCATTCCACCAACCCAATGAGCGCGCAGTTGCATTAAACCGTGTAGTAGGCAACAACATAGACCCAACTCAGATTCTAGGCCGTCTCGAAGCAAATGGTCAAATTATTGTATTAGACAGCAATGGCGTGTTTTTCGGCCCCAACGCCCAAATTGATGTGGGCGGCCTCCTTGCATCAACAGGCGACATAAATGATCAGAGCTTCATGCAGAACTCTACAATTAATATTACCAACGCAAACACAGATGGCGAAATAGTAAACCACGGAAACATCAACATTAAAGATGCAGGCATTGCCTCTTTTGTGTCGCCAACAGTAGTTAATAACGGGTACATCACAGCAAAGCTTGGTAATGTAGTCTTAGCATCAGGCGCCGAGGCCACAGTTGACCTCTATGGTGATGGCTTGTTAGAAATTACGCTGGACAAAGGGCAGTCGCAAGACATCATTAATACAGGACTAATAAGCGCCAGTGGCGGTTATGTCCACATGGAAGCAGCAGCCGCTGCAGACATAGTTGATAACTTGATAGTGAACACAGGGGTTATTACAGCTAACAGCGTCAGCGTTGATAAACAAGGAGTCATAAAACTATATGCACAAGGTAGCCAAACAGCCGCACCAAGCGCCAAAGGCATAAGCACGACATTGAATGCAGGCATTATTCACGCTACAGGGTATAAAGATGGCGCGCATGGAGGAAACATCGACATTCTAGGCGACCACGTTGCCTTAACCGGCTCTAGCCTAATTGACGCATCTGGCCACAGCGGCGGGGGCGACATTAAGGTTGGCGGGGCTTATATGGGGAAAGGCACAACACCAACAGCACGCTATAGCTATATTGACGAGAGTGCCGTTATTTTGAACGATGCCATACATACTGGCAACGGCGGAAGCACTATTATTTGGTCAGACGACCAAACCGATTTCTTTGGAAGAGTCTTTTCTCGCGGCGGGGCAAATTCGGGTGATGGAGGCTTTGTAGAAACATCGGGCAAAAACATTTTAAACGCATATGGCTTTGTTGACCTTACCGCAGAACATGGCAACAAAGGAACATATCTGCTAGACCCAGAAAACATAACTATTTATGGGGGACAGGCCTCAGCAATCGCCAGCAACGACCTTATAAGCCATTGGGATTTTGAAGAAGGAAGCGGTACCAGCGCTATAGATGATATTTCTGGATATAACGGCACGATCACTGGCGCAACATATTCTACAGAAACAGCTGACAGTATTTTAAGTGGTCAGTATAGTCTTGCCTTTGACGGCAGCAATGATCACGTTGACTTCATCGACATTAGTGAAATCGAGAACTCAGACTTCACCATATCCTTTTGGGCGCGCAGCAATACACTTTCTAAAGATCAAGGTTTTCTATATAAGGGCAATCATGGAATGTCACAGCCCCTGCTAATTTGGCGAGATGACTCAGCAGGAGGATTTGCAAATATTGGCAAAGGAAACTCCAACGCCCTATCCGCCCTGCTTTATGACGGCAAAAGGAACTATGGATTAAGCAGTAAAACCAATACTTTAAACGACACCGAATGGCACCATATCGCCGTAAGCGTTGACCTGACAAACAGCGTTATGGAACTATATGTTGATGGCAACGCACAAGTAAATGGCTTGGGCAACATAAACAATAACGGCATTTTAAATAACAACAACATAGTCAGGATCGGCGAGTCCTTAAACGGCAGCAGAGACCTAAATGGAAATATAGATGAGCTGCGTATTTATAGCGCGGCGCTAAGTAGCGACCAAATTAGCGAATTAAGCGGGAACAGATTCACGGTCGAAGGGCTGGAGGCCTTATCACAAACAGCAGATATCGTTCTACAAGCAACAGACACAATTACGCTTGACCTACAAGGCGACACACTAGGTTTAGCGGACGGCCGCTCACTGAGCTTACAAACAACAAACGGGAATATTACCGACATATCTAACGGAAAAATCCAAACAAAACGTATAGGACTATCAGGTGGTGACGTAACCATCAATGCAGGCGGAACAGGATCCATCGCGTTAAACAGCACCGATTTTGATTTGCAGAGTGGAGGCACCCTTACGCTATCTGCAGGCGGTAATATATCGGTGACAAGCACCAACAACCTCAACCTAGCAAAGGTTTCAGGCGAAAACATTTTTTTACAAACAACAAACGGATCAGCAGACATAACGCTAAACGATACAGTAACATCTCGCGCCAATGGGAACAGTATTGTTATTGCGTCAGGCAATAACTTCTTTAATAACTATGGGGCAAATGCACTTGATTCAGGAGATGGGCGCTGGCTCGTCTATTCGTCAGACCCTGCGCAAAACAGCAGCCTAGGCTTAACTGGTGATTTCAAAAGATATAACCAGGACTTCATAAACAACAGCCCTGCAGATATAAGCGAGAATGGAAATGGTTTCTTATATAGCATTGCGCCGAGCATAACCTTTGAAGGAAAAAGTATAACGCGCGAATATGGTGAAGAAAATCCTGCATTTACGAGTTCTTATAGCGGTTTAATAGATGGCGATACGGCCACCTCTGCATTTGTTGGAAAAATCGCTTATTCCGCAGCTGACGCAACTGCGGATGCAGGAACAAGCCCAATTAAGCAGAGCATAGGCACACTGACATCTCCCCTAGGGTATCAATTCACATTTGTTGATGGCAACCTAACAATTGAGAAGGCCCCCTTAGAAATCATAGCTAACGACACCAAGCGCGAAGCGTTGCAGCAAAACCCGCAGTTTACAGCAACATATAGCGGCTTCAAGCTAACTGACACGCTCGACTCTATGGACACATTAGCACAATTTAAAACATTAGCTGAAACAAACTCAAAAGCAGGAGCCTATACGATTACACCTTATGGCGCCGCAAGCAAAAACTACAACTTTATATACACAGACGGCACTTTGAGTATAAACCCGATAGCCGCAGAGGATAACATTATACCGCCCACTGTTACTGCTACTTTAAGCCAGAATATACAACAGCCAAAAAGCGCCGGCCGAACTCAAGATTTACCAGTTTCTGATATCGCCGTAAATGATATCGAGACTGGGGCAGGCAACAATAACAATGATAGTGCCGAAAACAAAGATAAGAGCACCAGCACAGCAGAACAGCAGGAGAGCAACTTTAGCAATATTACAAGCTGTTTAGCTAGCTACAAAGGCAGCGCAGAGTGTATCTTACCATAGCCCCCTCACCCCTAGATGAACCTTGCGACACGGCGACTTTAATTCGTTCATATTTTTTTATGGATACGCTTCCTGAGGTGATATAAGCGTTAAAATAGTGCTGTCAGACAAACGATAACCTTTCTCCCGAAGCGCCGCAAGCACAAAACTATGATGCATAAACTTCTTGCCAAAGATCGACAGAGCTTTGCCTTAAGTTCTTAAATGTTTGTCGTTTTTCTAAGTGGCGCTGATGATTAAAATGGTTGAGAAATGCGGATTGTATGGCTACAAATTTTTGTAAAGAGCCCATAGATCGGAATTTGCACATACCGCGTTCGCGCCGCCTGAAGTGCAAATGTGAATTCTCAACGTGATTATTCATGTATCGTTTTGTGTTCTGCCGCTATTGGCTATTTATTTGTTTTAGTGCGGCTTTGTATGATGCCAATTTATCAGTGATAATCTCATTTGGCTTACCATGTTTTTTTATAAGTTTTGTAAGAATTTTACACGCAATCTTTCGGTTGCGTTTTTTCGAAACATAGCAATCCAAAACCGTTCCTTCGTGATCAATTGCGCGCCATAAATAATGCGTTTCCCATTGATCCTCACAAACACTTCATCAATGTGCCAGCGCCAATTTGAGTGTGGTTGGGGCGCTTTCTTTTTCATTTCCCTGGCAAACAAAGTTCCAAACTTGCTCCACCAATAGCGAATTGTTTCATGACAAATATCAATGCCGCGCTCATGAAGTATATCTTCAACCTGTCGCAAAACTCAGCGGATAGCGAATGTAATACATCACTGCGAGTTTAATAATTTCAGGGCTTGTTTTGTAATATTTAAATGGATTTTTCTTGCTCATAAAAACAACAATATCAGACTAAACTCCATATGCCGATTTTAATCTGACAAGACCGTCTTGGACTAAATGGCAGTGCTTGCAGTCAAGTGATAACTATTCTCGGAGAACACCCAACACAGAGCTATCATGCATAAAATTCATTTTATTCTAACACAGCCTTGAGTTTTTAGAACCGGTAAGAAATACCCGCACCTATAATCCATGGGTTAAGGTCTACATTATGTGCTGATAAAGCCGTTGCGCCCAGATTTACGTCAACATCGACTTCTAAATCGACATATTTAGCATCAAAGTTTAGACCCCAGTTATCATTTATCCAGTAATCAAAACCAGCCTGAACAGCGTATCCAAAGCCACCATCCACATCTAGGTCGTTAAAACCTGTGCCCTCATCTTCGCCATAGAAAAGGGAATAATTGATACCCGCGCCAATATATGGGCTAAATTGATTGTCTGGTGTGAAGTGATATTGCAACGTTAATGTTGGCGGTAAAATCCATGTGTCACCAACATCGTTGGTTCCAGCTTTAATTGAATGCTCTGCTGTTGCGGCGATAAGTTCGGCAGCAACATGGTCTGTGAAGAAATAAGTTAAGTCAACTTCTGGTACATAGGCATTGTCAACATCTGTTTTAAGACTTGTAACGCTTTCATGACCGTCACCATCGGCGATTACACCAATGGCGCGCGCACGAATTTGGAAGCGTTCCTTTGACAGCCAGTCAGATCCCTCACCAGCAACAGCTGGGGTACTTATGCCTACCAATATAGTTGCGAATAATAATGTTTGTTTTATAAATTTCATATTCATGATTTTTCCTTACTCTCTAGGTATATGCTAGCGTTAAATTATCAGCTAATAGAGCAACGCAAATTGACAGAAGTCAAAAACCAAGAAACTTATTTTTGCTCTTCGTCGTCATCTAATAAAATACGCTGTGCGGCGCCGTCTAAATCATCATATTGCCCAGATTTTAAACTCCATATAAAGGCCAATAAACCAAAGAGGCCCAGAATGAGCGCAATAGGAATCAAATAAATCAAAATACTCATGGCGTGAATTTTAACCGATATGAATTAATAATCACAAGCAAAGATGATGCGGACATACATATAGCGGCAATCATCGGCGTAACATGCCCCATAAAGGCAAACGGCACGGCGATACAGTTATAAGCAATGGCGAGCGCAAAATTCTGTTTTACCATTTTTTGCGCCATGACAGCATCTTTATAAGCATTCCATATGGGGGCTAACTGATCCCCCATAAAGACAATATCAGCGGCGTTTTGCGTGATATCGACGGCGCTACCTGGTGCCATAGAGACATTGGCATTGGCGAGCACGGGCGCATCATTTAAACCATCGCCGACCATTAAGACATTATGCCCTTCGGCTTTTAGGCGGTTAATGATTTCGGTTTTCTCAACAGGGCTTTGCTCAGCATAGACAGTATCAATACCGATTTTTTCCGCCACATGCTGCGCGACAGAGGCGCGGTCGCCCGATAATAATATCGGCTGAATATTTTGGGTTTTTAATGTAGCGGTAATATCTTTGGCATCATCTTTTATGTGATCTTTGAAGGTAAAAACGTCCGCCCGTGCGCCGTCAATTAATAAAGCAATTTGCGGATACATATTGTCACTTTGTTCGGCCAGACCGCAATATTTCAAACTACCAAGCTTGATAGCGTGTCCGTCGATAATAGCACTTAGCCCTTGCCCTGCATGTTCTTTTAAATCACTTACGTCAATCAATTCACCGTCATAGGCATCTGACAGCGCTTTGGAGAGTGGATGTGCGCTATGCGCGGCGAGGGAGGCCGCGAATTGCATATGTTTCGGGGTATAGTCATCATCCTGCAAAACAGGCTTACCAAGGGTTAATGTCCCTGTCTTGTCAAAAACAGCGACATCAATTTTGGCAAGGCGTTCAAGCGCATCACCTGATTTCACAAGCACATTGCGTTTCATCAACTGTCCTGTTGCCAAAACCTGAACAACTGGCACAGCCAGACCCAAGGCACAAGGGCAGGTGATAATCAATACCGTGACAGCGATTAATAATGCATCCTGCCATGCCGCGCCGAGGAGGAACGCCCATAAAATAAAAGCCGAAAGTGCCAGAAAATGAACAACAGGCGTATAAAGCCGCGCGGCTTTATCTGCTAAACGGACATAGGCCGCATTGGACTGTTCAGCCTTTTCAAGTAAGCGGACAATATCCGCAAGCAAGGAATCTTCTGCAGCCTTGGCTACACGTAAGCGCAACGGGGTAGATAAATTAACCATACCCGCATAAAGGTCATCCCCTGTCTTTACATCACGCGGCATGGTTTCACCAGTGACAAGCGCCGTATCAACCGTACTTTCGCCATCGATAATCATGCTATCAACGGGTATTTTCTCCCCTACCGCGACGGAGACAATCATATCAGGTTGAATTTCGCGGATTAACATTTGTCGTGTGTGTGTCCCCTCAACAACCGTGGCAAAACCATTTAAAGTCTGCAATAAGTCATGCGCCGCGCCCTTGGCCTGACGGCGTGCGCGAAAATCGAGATAACGGCCAATCAGTAAGAAAAACATCAGCATCACAGCGGAATCAAAATAGACATGCGTGCCGTGATTAAGGGTTTCAAAAATACTCATCCCTGTTGCAAGGATAAGGGCGAGGGAAATTGGCACATCCATATTGGTCGTACCATTCTTGAGCGCCGCCCAAGCGGATCTAAAAAATGGTCGCCCTGAAAACATTACAACGGGAATAGCAATCAAAGCGGAAATCCAATGCATTAAGCTGCGTGTATTCATGCCCATCGTAATCTCATCCGTTGCCCAGAGCCCAACGGAGAGCAACATCAAATTACCCATGGCAAAACCAGCAACACCAAGGCAAAGCAATAGAAAGCGGCTTTCTTGCTCTTCGGTATTTTTTTCAATTTCAGGGTTATAAGGAAAGACTTGGTAGCCGAGCTTCTCAACGGCGCGCGCAAAGTCATCTGCCAATTCAGTATCGCCCGCCCATTTAATATTTAAACTGCCGGTAGAGAAATTTAAACGGACATAAGACACGTCATCATATGCCCTAATTGTCGTTTCAATTTTTTGTATGCAAAGTGCGCAATGCACCCCTTTGACCAGTATATTTAGGTTATGGCTGCCCGTCTCATCGGTATGGGTAAGACTTTCATAGGCATTATTGTTGATCTGCGTTGTCATTTTGACGCGCCTGTTCGAGTAAGTCGTTATAATTTAGGCCAACTTCATATGCATGTTCAACAACCACCCCTGTATTTGTTGAAACGGCCTTATAGACAAAATAGGCGTCGACAGTTGCAAAAACCATAAAAAAGGCGATTAAGATGAATAAAAATTTACGACCAGCTTTTCGGCTTTCTTTTACATTATCATTCATTAGTGAGGCCTTTCACTTATAAACATAGATTTATAACGGTCTGATATACCCGTTTGCGTTTCTTGTAAGACAAACTCTATCTCTATTGGCTCTTGCGGTTCAACTGGCGCGTGAACAAAAACTTTGAACTGCCCTACGCTATCGGCTGCAACGCCCAAAACCAATTCATCTAAATCTCCAGCGCCGACCATTTCAATCACCGCGCCATCAAGACCGTGAACCTGCAAAGCATAAATATGGTCGCTATGGGTCTTGTTAAGAATTTTCAAGTCATAGCCATTACGAATGTCACCATTGGAAAGCTGTACAAACAAAGGGTTACGGTCATGTAATATATTCATATCAAGTTCTGAACGTGTCAGCAGGCTATAAAGCATAATGCCGCCGACAATTGCGATAATCGCCATATAATAAAAACTGCGCGGGCGCAAAATACGAAACGGCGATATTTTTAGATCATGGTTTTTCTCTTCCAATCGGCGTTCGGTATCGTAACGGATCAAGCCGCGCGGTAGGCCGACTTTATCCATGATGTCATCACAGGCATCAATACATAGGCCACAGGCAATACATTCCATTTGCAGTCCTTCGCGAATATCAATCCCCATTGGACAGACTTGCACACAGGCCGTGCAGTCAATACAATCACCTAACCCTGTCCAGTCTGCGCCTTTTTTATGTTTACCACGTGGTTCACCGCGTTTTTCATCATAACCGATTATCAGTGTATCTTGGTCAAACATTGCGGATTGAAAGCGCGCATAAGGGCACATATAGGTACAGACTTGCTCGCGCGCGAAACCTGCCATTAAATACGTCATAAAAGTTAAGCTGCCAATAAAGCCAAGCACCACGGGAGACACATCAAAATTAAAAAAGCTGCGTACTAGCGTTGGGGCGTCATTGAAATATAAAACAAATGACCCTGCTGTACACCATGCGATGACAAGCCAGATGGCATGGGTGATGCCCAGCTTAATGACCTTTTCTTTTGTCCATGGGCCTTCACGCATTTTCTTACGTTTATTGCGGTCACCTTGGACGATGCGCTCTACCCAAATGAACAAATCCGTCCAGACGGTTTGGAAACACAGATACCCACACCATACGCGCCCAAAAAGCGATGTAACAAAGAACAAGAGAATCGCCGCTAGAATAAGTATACCCGTCAGGATATAAATTTCCTGCGGCCAAATTTCGATCCAAAACCAATAGGCGCGGCCGCGCTCCAAGTCAATCAACACGGCTTGGTCTGGCGCATTAGGGCCGCGATCCCAACGGATGAAAGGCACAAGATAATAGATAGCCAGACATATAATCATCGCTATCCATTTTAAGTTACGATATATGCCTGAAACGCGTTTTGGGTAAATGCGTTCTTGCTTGGCAAAAAGCTGTATATCGTCTGGGTTGTTATTTGTGCTGTCCTCGCTCACATGCGCTCCTTATTCACCGCCACCTAATTGGTGTACGTATATAGCAAGCTGGCGGATTGTATTTTCATCCAAACGGTTTTTCCATGCCGGCATCATACCTGCGCGTGAATAAAAGACGGATTGGTATATATCCGCGCGTTTGCCGCCATATAGCCAAATCGCATCTGTTAAATTGGGCGCGCCAAATTCACGTAGACCTTTGCCATCTGCGCCATGACAAGATGCGCAGTTTTGTTGGAATATATCATAACCTTGCAGAGAAGCAGCATCATGGCCACCTTTAAGCGCCACCACATAATCCACAACATCATTGATTTGTTCGGTTTTTAACAAGCCCTCTTTACCAAAAGCGGGCATTTGCGATGTGCGCGTATCGTAGTCATTATGCACGCGTATACCATGCTGAAGTGTCGTGTAAATATCTTCGACCTTACCGCCCCATAACCAATCATCATCATTTAAGTTTGGATAGCCTTGGCTGCCTTCTGCGCCGCTGCCATGGCATGTTGCACAGTTATCTTTAAAGGCGGCTGCTCCACCCGCTGTAGCGAAGCTATAAAGCGCAGGGTCGTTCAAGACTTTATCAAAATCCGCTTGTTCAAATTTCTCTATATACACTTGTTGACGGGCAATGATTTCAGCTTGGCTTGCGGCAAGTTCTTTAAACTGGGTATAGCCAGATGTCCCTTTGGTCGCGCCGCCTGCAACGGGCCAGGCTGGATACACAACAAAATACCAAAGCGACCAAATGCATGTCACTAAGAAGACCCATACCCACCAACGTGGCAAGGGGTTGTTTAGTTCTTTTAGTCCATCCCATTCATGCCCCGTCGTTTCAACGCCAGAGATTTCATCAATATCTTTTTTCTTATATTCACTCATATTCTTCGTCCTTTAACGGGATTAAGCTATGTTCTTTGAAACGTTCTTTGGCACCAGGCATCAGGACCCAGACAAGCATGCCAATGAACAAGGCCAAGAAAATGAATAGGCCGAGTATGCCGTAAATTTCGCTCGCAAATAATTCTTTCATCTTATTCGGCCTCCTCAGTTTTTGCGCCTAGGGCGGCATTCTTTACTGCGCCTGGGTCAACATCTTTTGCGGCATCAAAATCAACCATGGTGCCAAGCACTTGCAAATATGCAATTAGCGCATCCATTTCTGACACAATATTTGGCTGACCATCAAAGTCACGCGCGGCAATATCTTCGCCATAACGCTCTTGCAGGCCACTAGCATCAACGCGGGCGTCACCATTGGCTTGGACATAGGCGTCTTTTTCCGCATAGGCGATCATTTCTTCACTATATGGAACACCGACGGCTTTTAATGCGCTTAAATGATGTTTTAGATCATGCATTTTCACGCCGCGATTCATCAAGAAGCTATAACTTGGCATGATTGATTCCGGTACAACACTGCGCGGGTTAATCATATGCGCGACATGCCATTCGTCTGAATATTTCTTACCAACACGGGCAAGGTCTGGCCCTGTTCGTTTTGAGCCCCATTGGAAGGGGTGATCATACATGCTTTCCGCGGCTAAGGAATAGTGGCCATAGCGCGTAACTTCGTCACGCAGTGGGCGAATATGCTGTGAGTGGCAGTTATAACACCCTTCGCGCAAATATATATTATAGCCTGCAAGTTCGAGCGGTGAATAAGGACGCACGCCTTCAACTGGTTCAATCACCGTTTCCTGACGGAATAACGGGACAATTTCAACGATACCGCCTATAAGTACCGTGACGATAATCGCCAGCAGCAGGACAATTGAGCGTTTTTCTAAAAACTCATGGTTTTTTAAAGGATTCATTGTTCTGTTTACTCCTCAATTATTCTGCTGCGACCAATGACGCGGCGGAAATCGCCTGTCTTGGGTTGCCGTCTTTATCAACTTCGTTCTTGGCAACATCACCTTTGATGGTGCGATAGAAGTTATAAGACATGATAAGTGCACCGGCTAAATACAGTATTCCGCCTGTTGCACGGATGATGTAGTATGGATGCATCGCTTCAACTGTTTCAACGAATGAATAGGTCAAAAAACCATATTCATTATAGCTGCGCCACATTAGCCCCTGCATAATGCCCGACACCCACATGGAAGAGATATAAAGCACGATACCGAAGGTCGCGACCCATAGATGCGTACTGACCAGCTTCAAAGAATAAAGCTCTTCACGTCCCCATAGTTTTGGTACAAGGTAATACAGACAGCCAAAGGTGATGAACCCGACCCAGCCGAGCGCACCTGAATGCACGTGGCCAATTGTCCAATCCGTATAGTGGGATAGCGAGTTCACGGCGCGGATTGACATCAATGGCCCTTCAAAAGTACTCATCCCATAAAAGGCAAGCGCGACAATCATAAATTGTAAGACAGGGTCTTTACGCAGTTTGTGCCATGCGCCCGATAGGGTCATCATCCCGTTAATCATACCACCCCAACTTGGCATCCATAGCATAATGGAAAAGGTCATGCCTAGAGTCTGCGCCCAGTCTGGCAGCGCCGTATAATGCAAATGGTGCGGCCCTGCCCAAATATAGATAAAGATCAGTGACCAGAAATGGACGATGGACAAACGGTACGAGTAAACTGGACGTTCCGCACGTTTCGGAATGAAGTAATACATCATACCAAGGAAACCTGCCGTTAAGAAGAAACCAACCGCGTTATGGCCGTACCACCACTGGATCATCGCACTTTGTACACCTGCAGGGACAGAATAACTTTTCGCGTAACGCCAATCGACTGGTAGACTCAAGTTATTGCCGATATGCAGAACCGCGACCGTAATAATGAAGGCAAGGAAGAACCAGTTGGCGACATATAAATGCGGTTCTTTACGGTTCACGACGGTCATCATATAAACCACCAAATACGCCACCCAAACAATGGTCAGCCATAAATCTGCGTACCATTCTGGTTCAGCATATTCTTTGGCCTGCGTAACGCCCAGAACATAACCAAGCGCCGCCATAACGATAAAAGCCTGATAGCCCCAGAACGTAAAGGATGCCCATTTATCCCCCCACAGGCGGGTACGGCATGTACGCTGTACCACATAATAACTTGTGGCAAAGAGCGCGTTACCACCAAAGGCAAATATTACGCCCGATGTATGCAGTGGACGCAGACGACCAAAGGTCAAATAAGGTTCTAAATTGAGTGCAGGGAAAGCCATTTGTAAGGCAATAAACACGCCGCCAAGCATACCGACAATGCCCCAAAAACATGTCGCCAATGTAAACATCCGCACAATGTCGTAATTATATTTTACGGCTGTATTATCATTCATTCTTCGTCTTCCTTTACATCAAAATAAAACCTGCAATCGCAAATAACCAAATGCCGCTCCAGAGCATTGCCCCTTGCTGCACACGCTTAAACGCGATTGGATATTTACGTTGTAATACTTGCCCACCTAAGGACACTGAAATTAATGCGGGCATTGTGCCCAAACCAAAACTCATCACCGCAAGCACCGTCCCCAGAAGCGTTGGCGCACTTAATGCCGCCAATAAAACGGATACAATCATCCCGCAGGGCATTAACCCTAGCAGCATACCCATCAGATATTGGTCCGCCCCCCCATTTTTACGTGATAGCGTTTCGAACCCTTGGGATATATATTTATACGGTACGCCAATATTAAGCCGCCCGACCCAAGGAAATAAGCGCGCCAAAGACGGGAAGGCGGTAACCAAGAAAATTGTTCCCGCAAGCATTAAAACTGGGGCAATCACAAAGCTGCGAATTGGTAAAAACAAAAAAGCGATATTCAACACTGTGGCTAACATCAAGGCCATAAGACAATAGGTCGTAATGCGCCCCAAATGATATGGTAGTAGTAATGCGCCCGCTAATTTCTTTACATCTTTATTCTGCGCCATCACAAATGGTCCGCACATAAGTGTGCAGTGAGAAAAGCCCCCCACTATACCAGCCATAAATAAAGATGCATATAAACCCTGCGATATTGTTAGGTTTTGCACGCAATTGGCTGTTAAATGTAAAAAATCAATAATCATGCGCGATCAGCTAGCTTTTTGTATACTCTTTGCTATTATGAGGGGCGTAAAATTTTGATGCCTTGACTATTGTCAAGTTTACAAGCTGCGAGCAAGAGTAATGAGTGACGCCGAACAGACCAGAAAATCATTAAAAAACATAGCATTATTTAAAGATGCCAGTGATTCATTCATAGCTAATTTAGCACAAAACGCCCGTATACAAAAGCACAGCAAGGGTCATGTTTTATTTGTTAACCAAGATAAGGCTGAGAAGTTTTATATTGTGTTAAATGGCTGGATAAAATTGTTTCGTGAAACACTAGACGGGGCGCAGGCCGTTGTTGATATTCTGCCCGCAGGCCATATTTTCGGTGAAACCAGCATTTTTGAAGATGATGTATACCCCTATAGCGCGGAAGCCGTTGAACCGACCGAGGTTTTATCGCTGCCGCTTGAGGTGCTAAAAAAAGAAATTGAAGAAAACCCTAAAATTGCCTTATCCATGCTTAGCGCCATGGCACGATATAGACGCCAGCAAGACCGCGAAATAGAACACCGCACGTTGCAAAACGCGCCACAGCGCATTGGTTGCTTTTTACTGCGTTTGGCAGACCAAAAACATGAAGGCGCTATAACGATTCACTTACCTTACGACAAAACATTGGTGGCCTCACGCCTTGGTATGCAGCCCGAGACATTCTCTCGCGCTTTATCAAAATTAAAACAAGCCACAGGCATCAAAGTCAAAGGCGCGACCGTTGAGTTAGACAGCCTTGACCAGCTCATTAATTATTCCTGCGCAGTGTGTAGCTCTGAATTCCCGTGCAAGGACTTATCACAATAATTTATTGATTATTGTTATAGAGCCATTCCCAATCAATTTTGGCTGGATTTTGGATATATTCATCAGGGTTGTTTATAACATTTTCCAAATAAGCCTTAGATACACGCCATTTTTGTAAACCGCGTACGCCAACAGCAGGTTGCGTTGTGATTTTTTGGTTGTCATCAAAGCATATAACACAAGATACAGGCGGATGGTCATCCAGGATAATCACTTCAACATTCTTATGCGTCTGCACATCACGCACCGATTCCATTATCTGCTTAAATGGGAAACGGTGCTTATTAGCATCTATCGCACGATTGCAAACATCCAGATATTGCACAAACAAATTTGGCAAACTCTGTAATGTGGCTGAATGTATTAAATTACCTTGATCCATGCTACAATCATGACAAATTCCAAGAAAAATGAAATTGACTTCCATCAAGCATAAAAAAACGTAGAGTAGTGTCAGCTGACAGACCTTATTATCGCCTTATTACGGCTTATGAGATGTAAGGAAAATGGCAGGGGCAGCAGGGTTCGAACCCGCGACCTACGGTTTTGGAGACCGTCGCTCTACCAGCTGAGCTATACCCCTTCATAGACGCACGTAAAAATTACGAGCAGAAGATGCCGTACTATAGAGAAGTCTTTTAAATTTTTCCAGTAAAAAAACGATGCTTATGGTCGTTTAGCGTAACATATTAATACTGCGGCATTTTTATGGTATTTTTGCGTTCTAAAATACACTAAATAACGTCATTACAAAGTCTCAACTGGCCATACCACAAATTTAAGTGCGTTAAGTTACAGTAAGGTTCAACTGCATCTGACCGCCATTCTTGGCGCGGTCTTCATCCTTACGTAATTTCGTGTAATATTTTGCACGTGTATCTTGAGCCGCTCTAAAGTTATTGACCAAATCCACAGGTATGCCGCCAGCCTGTGCGAGCCATTCAAGTCCCATTTCACCTTTGGTGCGCGTGCTTAAGGTCAACGCTGAGCCGCGTATCTCTTTAAATTTCTCAATAGCCTGTAAAAGCGCGGGGACATTTCCGTCCTTACTCTCAAATTCAATGAAGAAGAATTCTTCGGATTCATAGGTGCCGCCTGGTGAGAAAAACTTACCACGTTCAAGCGCCATTTCAATGGTACTGTCTAAATTCGCGGCGGGCGCAAAAGTGACTTTCCAACGTTTGAAGCTACCCTTAACCCATTCTTTTAGTGTCTTGTCCTGAATATCCGCGATAAAAGGCGCAGCGCTTGAATCGTTAAAGCACGCTAAACTAAGCTTGGGGTTTAAATTAGTTTGAACAGCAGAGAATTCACCGCGATACATTAAACCATCATCATTTGGGCCTATTTCCGGTTTGTTTAAATCTCGTGGTGTTTTTAAATCTGTTTTCGTTTTTTCTGTGCCCTTATCACGGGTACGAAACTCCATACCGCGCTGATAAAGGTGAAATTTTTTCTTGGTATCACAATAAGTATTTACGCGCTCATCACGTTCCACCATTTGAACGAATAGGCCAATATCTGGCGAGGAATAAAAGTTGATGAGTTCTTCTAACGTCGATTGATCTGTTAGAAACTTATTTTCAATTTCTAAACCTTCACTCGTTTTAGACATTTTTCATTCCTCTTCATGCCCGTTCAATTTGCAGGACGCAGCGGTTTTGCAACGTTGTTATCTTGATCCCAAACATAAGCTTTATAGGCTTTAAATAATGCCGCATGTTCAACGCTTGTATCGCTGAGGCTAGCGGCTTTGTCAAAGCCCGCCTTACCCTGCACATAAGCGGGGCTTAACCCCTCTGCCATCTCATAATGCCAATCTACGCCTTGTAACATATCCCAATAGACAGATAAGTTCGTTTTTGGATCGGACGGGTCTAGATTGAGGAATGTCTGCTTCATCACGCCGTCAGCCGCCGTTTTACCAATAGGCGCTGCAAGGCGCCTTACTGTTTTTGTACGGTTCACAACGGGACGCAAGCCAGATTCTTGCATAGCAAGCAACAGCTTCATACGCTCATCATATGGCCCGAGCTCTAGCTTCATTTGTTCGGTTATCTGTTTCATCGCTCCCTCCAATAAAGGAAGAATAGTAACACAATACAGTATATATGTAAAATATTTTGTTGTACGATCAAATTACGCATAAAAGAAACCCGCCAAATCAGTTGGCGGGTTTCTAACGATTATCTGAGATCAGATAGATCTTTATTCAATAATTTTCGCAACAACGCCGGCGCCAACTGTACGGCCACCTTCACGGATTGCGAAACGTAGACCTTCGTCCATCGCGATTGGTGCAATA
>NZDE01000013.1 GCA_002690045.1 Alphaproteobacteria bacterium
AGGTGATGGCGCGAACACAATTGCTGCGGGTGATGGTGATAATACCATTACAGCAACTGCAGGTGCGGATGTTATTACATCTGGTATTGGTAATGATGAGATTAACGCAGGCGCAGGTGATAACGATATTAACGCTGGCGCAGGTAATAATAGCGTCACAACAACGACTGGCGCGGATACGATTACAACAGGCGCAGGTAATGACATTATATCTGCTGGTGATGGTCTAAATATCATCAATGCGGGCGATGGGTTGAACCAAGTTACAACAGGCACTGACAAAGACATCATCACAACAGGCGCTAACGCCGATACAATTATCGCGAGTGACGGTGACAATACTATTACATCAGGTGATGGCGCGGATATTATCACATCAGGTATAGGCAATGATTTGATTGATGCCGGCGATGGTGCAAACACAGTAAGTGCCGGCGATGGCGCTGACGTTATTCGTGGTGGTGCAAATGTTGACACGTTACAAGGTGAAGACGGCGCGGATACATTGTTCGGCGGGGCAGGTGCAGATACATTAGATGGTGGTCTTGGCATTGATACTGTTGACTATAGCGAAGATGATGCAGCAGGCGGCACAGCTGGGGTTGTTGTTAACCTAGGTGCGGGTACAGCGACAGACGGCTTTACACATTCTGATGTCTTGATTGATATTGAAAACGTTATTGGTACAGACCATGATGATACAATCACAGGCGATGAAAACACAGTAAACATACTTGATGCAGGCTTAGGTACAGAAGACTTGCTTGACCAATCAGGCAGCGCGTCGAAAGTTATTGTTGACCTTGATGCGGAGAGAATGACGGATGAGAATTCAAACGTTGATACAATCACAGGCTTTGAAAATGTAAATACCGGTGCAGGTGATGATACCGTGACTGGTGATGCGAATGCGAACACAATTAATGCAGGTAATGGTAACAACTTAATTACTGCAGGCGCGGGTGACGATCTAGTTGTTGCGGGTACAGGTAACGATACATTCGTTGATGGTTTGGGCGCGGATACTTATGACGGCAGCGCAGGCGGTGATAATACATTTACAGCAAACGAAGATGGTAGCGCAGATACATTCACAGGTGGCGCAGGCACTGATACGCTTGATATGGGTAGCTTCACGGGTGATATTACAGCTAATTTAGGTACAGACAGCTTAACAACGGCTGATGGCGACCAAATGGACAGCATTGATAATATTACGACAGGTTCTGGTAACGATACCATTACTGGTGATGCTGGCGATAACACAATTACAACAGGTGATGGCCAAGACTTTGTTTATGGCGGGGCTGGTGATGATGTTATTAACCTTGGTAGCGGCGGTACAGACAGTGATGAAGTATCTTATGAAGGTGATGCAACTGCGATTAGCACAACAATCGACATGTCAGATGTTGAGAGCTTTAGTGTAGATCAAGGTGCTGATACAGATACACTCACAGATGTTGAGGCCCTAACCGGTGGTGATGGTGATGATACATTTAACTTCATAAATGTATCCAAAGCGAATTTAGATGCGCTTACGGCGGCGCATGTATATGACGGCTCGAACGGCAGCAGTGACCGCGTTAACTTACAAGGTACAGCGCTTGACTTCGATGGTTCGGATCTGGCCGCACACTTTGATAATATTGAAACTCTTAGCCTTCTTGATGTTACGCCAGTTGATGGTGATGATTTTGACATTACAGCTGATGAAGCGTTCTCTATGCTTGGCGTGGCGAATGGTGGTGTCTTCCGTATCGAGATCGTGAACGGTACAACATTTAATGTAAATGCAGGTACTACATATAATAACTTTGTCGGTGTAACTACGCCTGCGGCATCAACTACGCGCTACGAATTCAATGACGGTAGTGGCAATACAATTTATATTGATGTTTACCAACCACCAATTTTGGGTGATGGTGATGCAGATACGACGGATGGCGATTACCTATTTGGCCCAACAAATGACAGCGCAAATATTATTGATGCGAAGGCTGGCGATGACTACATCAACGCGCGTGGCGGTGACGATACATTAATTGGTGGCGCGGGTAATGATACGCTTGACGGCGCGTTGGGCAATGATACGGCATACTATGCACAAGACGAACTTGATGGCGGCGCAGCAGGCGTAGTCGTTAACTTGACAACTGATCTTGCTACCGATGGTCACGGTAATACAGACACATTAATCAGTATAGAACGCGTTGTTGGTACAGACTTTGACGACACAATGACCGGTGCAGAAAACGAAGATAATATTCTTGATGCGCGCGGCGTGAATGATGACGAAGATGAAATCAATGGTGACTTGCTTGATCATAGTGGTGAAACAACAGATGACTTGGTTGTTGACTTAACCAACGAAACGATGACTGGTGATGGCACGGGCACAGATACAATCTTCGGCTTTGAGAATGTTAACACTGGCGCGGGTAACGATACGGTTACAGGTAGCGCGGTTGCGAACATAATCGCGGCTGCTGCTGGTGCGGATATTCTGCGCGGTATGGATGGCGATGATACCCTATATGGTGGGGCGGATGCGGATACATTATTCGGTGGTGCAGGCGCAGATCACTTAGACGGCGGTGCGGGTACAGATGACTGGGTTGATTACAGTGAAGATGACGGCCAAGGCGGTACAGATGGCGTAACGGTCAACCTACGCACAGGTAGCGCGACGGATGGCTTCGGTGCGACAGATGTTCTTGTCGGGTTAGAACATGTTAGAGGCACAGATCATGACGATACTATGACTGGCGCTGAGAATGAAGCAAACACATTAGAAGCTGGCCTTGGTAACGATACATTAGATCAGAACGCAAGTACTGGTAACTTGGTTGTTGACCTGGCCGCAGGCACAATGACTGGTGACGGCACTGGCGCGGATGTAATCACAGGATTTGAAAACTTTATTGGTGGTACTGGTAACGACACAATCGACGGTACAACAGGCGCGAACATCCTTTCTGGTGGCGCAGGTAATGATACAATTAGTGGCCTTGCAGGTAATGACACAATTAATGGTGATGCGGGCGAAGATCGTTTGTCTGACGGCACGGGCGTTGATACGGTTAATGGCGGCGCGGATAACGACTACTTCATCGTTGCTGATGACAGTGAAGCTGATGTCTTTGACGGTGGTAGTGAAAGCGATACGCTGGATTTAAGTGCATTTACAGCAGGCGTTGAAGTTAATCTAGATAGCAATGTGAACAATACTGGTAACACAATTTCAAACTTTGAAAATGTGATTACAACTGGTGCGTATGCAGACACAATTACCGGTAACGCATCGGTTAACGTGATTACATCTGGCGATGGCGTGGATATTCTAGATGGCGCAGCAGGTGACGATACATTACAAGGCGAAGCGGGTAATGATACATTAATTGGTGGCGCGGGTGCAGATACGCTTGATGGTGGCGCGGATATAGATGTCGCGGACTACTCAGCTGAGGGTGCAGGCATTGTTGTTGATACATCTGGCGGTACGGACACAGTTGTTGATGGTGGCGGCGCAACAGATACATTGATTGATATAGAGCGCATTGAAGGTTCTACGCATGACGATACATTTGTTGGCGATGATGCTGTCGCTGATACATTCTATGGCGGGACAGGGAATGACCTAATTGATTATGGTAGCGCAAGTGCTGATTTGGATGTTGATCTAACCGCTAATCAGATGATTGATGCCAATACGAATACAGATATTATCAATGGCTTTGAAAATGTTAATACGGGCAGCGGCGCAGATAGTATTAACGGTAGTTCAGGCGCGAACGTTATTGATGCAGGCGCAGGCGATGACGAAGTTAATGGCTTAGCAGGCAATGACACGATTTATGGCCAAGCTGGCATAGATATTATCTATGCGGGTGCAGATGATGATACGATTTATGGTGGTACAGAAGACGACACATTAATTGGTGGTGAAGGCGACGATACCATTGATGGTGGTGCGGATAGCGATACTGTTGATTATAACTTAGATGGTGGTGCGAGCGGCATTACTGTTGACCTATCAGCAGGTACAGTGATTGTTACTGATACATGGGGTGATACCGATACACTTGTTGGTATCGAAAACATCATCGCAACAGGTCAATCTGATACATTCACAGGTCAGAACGGTACAGACAATACTTTTGATGCGAAGGGTGGTAGTGACTGGGTAGACCAAAGTGCAGATACTGCAAAAGTTGTTGCTGACCTCGAAAACGATACGATGACTGACGCGGCTGGCGGTACAGATACAATCATTGACGTTGAAAACTTCCGCGCGGGTACAGGCGACGATACTATTGATGGTTCGGCTGAAATTAACACAATTTATGGCGGTGCAGGCGCTGATGTCATTAACGGCTTAGGCAATAACGACGTTCTATATGGTGAAGATGGTAACGACGTTATAGATGGTGGTGACGATGATGACACTATTGATGGTGGCGCGGACGATGATACGATTTATGGCGGCGCTGGTAACGATTCTATAGATGGTGGGGCTGGTATAGACACCATTTATGACGGCGCAGGTATCGATATTATTGATGGTGAAGGTGATAGTGACTTTATCATTGCGAGTGATGATGGCGAGGCTGATACGTTTGAAGGCGGCGGCGGCGCAGATACTATCGACTTTACTAATATTAGTTTAGACCTAACGATTGATTTAAATGTTAATAATTATACTGTTGTAGCAACAGGTGATGTCATTAATAGCTTCCTAAACGTTAATACTGGCAGCGGAAATGATACAATCTATACTAATACAGTGAGTGCGACGAACATCATTAATTCTGGTGATGGTACAGATACTATTCATATTCATGGTGGCTCTGATACGGTTGATGCTGAAGATGGTGATGATACTATTGTCGTTTACGCGCAAAATAACGGTACAATTGATGGTGGCTTAGGCACTGATACGCTGGATTACAGTAACCTCACATCTTTTGTTTCTGTAAACTTTAGCGGGGCTACAGACACTGTTAATGGCGGCACATATCACGATATCGTCTCTATCGAAAATGTAATTGGTACTGATTTTGATGATACATTCGCCGGTAATGATGGTGTGGCTGAAACTTTTGATGCTGGTCTAGGTACAAACCTCCTTAATTATGGTTCGGGTACGGGTGATTACGTTATTGACCTGACAACTGAAACTATGACTGACGCTGGTTTAGCGACAGATACGATCATAGGCTTTAGTAACGTGAATACAGGCATAGGAAATGACTCTATTACTGGTACTGCGACAGCCAACACTATCGATGCCGATGATGGTAATAACAGCATCGACGCGATGGGGGGTGACAACGTTATTACGGCGGGTACTGGTGACGATATTGTTGATGCCACAGATGGTAACAACACGATTAGCGTGGGGCTAGGCGATAATACAATTACGGCGACTGACGGCGCGAATACGATTACATCAAGCATTGGCGCTGATGTGATTACGGTTGGTGATGGTATAAATACTATCAGCGCAGCGAGTGGTCTAAATACAATTACAGCAGGTAATGGTGGTAACACCATTACAACAACCGGTGATAAAGATATTATCAGTGTCGGCACAGGTAATGATGTAATTGACGCTGGTGGTGGCAACAACACCATTACGGCAACTGATGGTGATAATACAATTACTGCTACAGGTGGTGCGGATGATGTAACAACTGGCGCTGGTAATGATGATATTGATGTTGGTAGTGGCGCAAATACCGTTGATGCTGGAGAGGGTAACAATATTATCGTCTCAGGCGCTGCTGACGATACGATTACCGCAGGCGATGGTAATAACACAATAGATGCGGGCGCTGATGATGACATTATTACGGTCGGTAATGGTGATAACAGCATTACAGCAGGCGATGGCGCTGATGTTATTGTTGCGGGTACAGGCTCTAACTCAATTGATGCAGGTAATGGTAACGATCAAATTACAGTTACTGGTACAACGGGCACGAATACTATTGATGGTGGTGCTGGTAATGACGTAATTGTTGCGGGCGCCACAGATGACGTGATTATTGATGGTACAGGCAATGATACGATTACTGCAGGTGACGGCGCGAACACAATCACAGTTGGCGATGGTCAAGATACGCTAACAGCAGGTAGTGGTGATGATTATGTTATTGTCCTTGATGACGGAGATAATAACGATGATCTTGATGCTGGTACAGGTAATGATTGGATTGATTTCTCTAACATCACTGGTGGCGGTGTAACAGTTAATTTGGAGACTGGCGCGGTTAGTGATAATGGCGGCACAAATGTTGGTACAGATACTATATCTGGATTTGATAACGTTATTGGTACAGCTGGTGATGATACAGTCACCGCAAGTTCAACCGCGATAGGCAATGTCACATTTGACGGCGGCAGCGCAGGTACAGATTACGTTAGCTATGAGCATCAAACAGGCGATATTGTTGTCGATCTTAGTGGCGGTACAGATACGGTCGTAAAATCAGGCGATGGTTACACAGATACGTTGATTAGCATTGAAGGTGTAACTGGCGGTGCAGGCGATGACCAATTTACAGGTGATACAGCTGCGAATACATTTGTCGGTAACGCAGGTGATGATACTTTCACAGGTGGCGCAGGTGATGATGTCTTAACTGGCGGTGATGATGATGATACATTCTATGGTGACGCAGGTGATGACACTATGGATGGTGGTACTGGCGGTACGGATGATGACTTCCTTGATTACAGCGCGGATACAGATGGAATAGTTCTTAACCTTGGTGATACTAACTCTGGCACGGCAACAGGCACATCTATTGGTACAGATGCA
Source organism: Alphaproteobacteria bacterium (assembly GCA_002690045.1). Classification (GTDB taxonomy): domain Bacteria; phylum Pseudomonadota; class Alphaproteobacteria; order Micavibrionales; family Micavibrionaceae; genus UBA2705. Next base: position 6,827 of record NZDE01000013.1, read on the forward strand.
ATTTCTAATTTTGAACGCATTACTACAGGCGCGGGCGGTGATACATTACGTGTAACATCAGTATTGATTGCAGCGCTTGCTGCGGGCGCATCCTATGATCTTGGTGCATCTACTACGGATACGCTTGAAATTACAGGTGATTTGGACTTTGACGGTATCGATTTGGATGGTCATTTCACTAATGTAAACTACATTGACATTACAAACGCATCCCCAGTCGTTGCTGATGATTTTGACCTTGATGCAGATCAGTTAGCTGGTATTCGCGGCGGCACAGGTGACCGTACAATTACAATTACCGCTTCAGATGGTCAGACGATTAATATTGCACTTGGTGCAACGTTTGATACACAAACATATTACGATAATGATGAAGTCAACGGTATTGAAACATATAACTTCCAAAACGCAGGTGGTGATACACTTGAAGTTATTATTGAAAAGCCACCAATTGAAGATGATGACGCCGATGATGTCGAAAGCGGTGATGCAGGTAATAACCGTATTTATGGTCTAGAAGGGGATGACTCCCTATTTGGTGATGCTGGTGACGATGTTCTTTCTGGTGGCCCAGGTACGGATACACTAAACGGTGGCAGTGGTACAGATACGGCAATTTACTATAACGATCGTACAGCTACTAACCCAGAAGGTGTGAACGGTATTATCGTTGATATGCTAGACCGTGACCATGGCGGCGGTGAAAATGATGGTTATGAAGTGGATGATGATGGCCGCGGCGGTAAAGATGATCTTATAAGCATTGAGCGCGTTATAGGTAGTATTTTTGATGATACATTCTATGGTGACAATCTTGGTACAACCTTTGATGGTTACCTTGATGGGACAGCTGCAGGTGACTTATATACGCTTGAGCTTGAAAGCACAGATATGGTAGTTACGCTAGGTGCAGCGGATGGACAAGGCTATCAAGATTTAACTTGGGACGGTAATACCAATACGCTAAGAGAGATTGAGCGCATTCAGCTTGGTTCTGGTGCAGATACATTCACGGGTGCGGCTACTGATGATACTGTCTATGGTGGTGACGGTGATGATACATGGGTCGGTAGTGCGGGCAATGACTTATTCGCTGGTGAAGGCGGCGATGATGTGTTGGATTATAGTGGCTTTACTACTAATTTGAGCATTAATAGCGATGTTAATGAAGGTAATGGCTATAAGGGCTTGTATGAAGGTGGCATTCTAAAAGACTATGTGTATTCGTTTGTTGGTATATTAACAGGTTCCGGCGATGATATTATTACACGCACGACTACATCTTCAGCTATATTCTTTGAAACAGGTGATGGTGCAGATACGATTTATGGTGGTACTGGCGCAAATACTGTTGACGCCGGCGATAATGATGACACGATTACGACAGGTGCAGCAGTTGATACTATCTTTGGCGGCGATGGTGATGATGTAATCAATAGTGGTAATGGTGCTGATACAGTCGATGGTGGTTCAGGTGTCGATAGTTTGGATGCTTCAGATAGTACAACAAATGGCATTATTGTTGACTTGACAAATGCACCAGATGCAAGTGGTTATTATGCCTTAACGTTTGATGGCAGTACAACTATAGAGCGCTTTAAGAATATTGAAATTTTTGTTGGTACTGACGCACAGCCTAACGTATTAACAGCTGATTCTTCTTATGGCACAGGCGTTACACTTGTCGGTGGTACGGGCGATGACACTATGTTTAGCGCCGAAGGCTATGATAACGGTTTCTTAGGCGGTGATGGTAACGATACATTAGATTATAGTGGCTTAACACTAGGTAAGATCGAATTTGATTGGGGTGTAGACTACACAATCGATAAAACTGGGGACGCGACAACAGATACAGTCGATGGTACGATCGAAGTCGTTATTGGTACAAGTTTCAAAGACACTATGTCTGGTGACGCAAACAACAACCACTTTATCGGCGGCGCGGATGAAGATTTGTTAACCGGTAATGATGGCGATGATACGCTTGATGGTGGTGACGGTAACGATGCCCTTCACGGTGGTGCAGGTGTGGACGTTATTACGGGCGGCCTTGGTAATGACCTTGCTTATGGTGATGATGAAGATGATACCTTTATTGGTGGTGATGGCTTAGATTCCTATGAAGGCGGCGCTGGCATCGACCTTATTGATTATTCAACATATGGGCATGCAATTTCGTTAGACTTAGAAAACAGCTTTATTTACAAAGATGCGAATGATGACGCGTTGTTCGAAACAACAGCTGAAGGTGATGAGCTTGACACGATTTTAAGCATTGAAAGCTTCCGCGGTACTGCGTTTAATGACACGCTTGTGGGCAGCAATAGTGATGATGAAACGATCTATGGCGGCGACGGTGATGATTATATTAATGGACGTGGTACAAATGTACCTTCTGGCGGGGTCGGTGATATAATTTACGGCGAAGCTGGCAATGATTATGTCCGCACAGGTGGGAATAATAATACTGGCGCAGAATATCATGGCGGTGATAATGACTTGGACGGTGGCGATTTGATCGATATGTATAGTATCGGTGCGAATATTATTATTGATCTTTCTGTTTCTGACGTGGCGATTTCTGGTAACGGCACAATTCAAGTAACTGGCTTTGAGCATATCCGAAGCGGTAGTGGCGAAGATACTGTCACTGGTAATACATTTGACAATACCATTGGCGGGCGAGGTGGTGAAAACACCTTTGATGGCGGTGACGGCATTGACACCTATAACCTTGCATGGCGTACAGCTGGCGGCGTTGATGAGAACTATACAAACCTTGCCGCTGGTTATTATGCGGATGATGTGGATGATGGTGGGTTTGGAACAGATGACTTGACGGATACGTTCACGACGTCCTTTGAAAACTTCATTGGCGGCAGTAGTGGTGACTGGGTTGATGGTACAGGGTCAGCAAACCGTTTTGTTGTCGCGGGCGGTAATGACACGATTGATGGTAAAGGCGGCATAGACACACTTGATTATAGTCTGGATGTTAGTAATGGCGGATTCTTGACCTTTGGCTACGCTGATTATGGTGTGGGTAATGCTTGGGGCGCAACTGAAGGTATAACCATTAACTTTGATGAAACAACAGGCGGTTCTGGTACTGTAAATAGTGGTGTTTACGGTAACGATGTATTTACCAGCATTGAACAATTCGTTGGTACACGTGCGCACGATACATTCATCATTACAGACTTTAATGACACTATCACGCAATGGGGCACAAACTTCTATATTGATGGTTATACGCAAGATGGTATGGGCGCAGGCTTTGAAGATGAGCTACGCATCACTGGCACGCTTGGCACAGTCTATGGTACGGATATTGATACTATTGCCGATAATATCGAGCTGGTGCGCTTCACAACAGGTGATATTACCACTGATAAATTGATCCTGACAGGGGATGATATTGCTGGTATATCTAGTGGTGATGACGGTGATCGCCTTGTTCTTCAGCTAGATTCACTATTGGAGTTTGAAATTAATGATGGCGTGGATTGGACGATTGTTAGCCCGATTATTAATGTTGATGACAACCTTGAATATCAAGTTGTAAATGCAGGTACGGGTGACACGATCACCCTTGAAATTCGCGGTGATTTCATTTGGGGTACGGATAACGACGATGATCAGGCTGATTATTCTGGCCCAGCAACTGCAGGTTCTGATGTTGTTATCGCCCTTAAAGGTGATGATACATTCAACGCGGCTGACGGCGATGATATTATCTTGGGTTATCAAGGTAATGATTATTTGCAAGGCGGTGCGGGCAATGACCTTCTAGATGGTGGTGATGGTGACGACCAATTATTTGGTGGTGATGATGATGACCGTATACGTGGTAAGGCTGGTAACGATACAATTGATGGCGGTGAAGGCGGCACAGATATTGATATTGTTGAATATGACCAAGAGGCGACAACCTTAACTGAGGTTTTATTTGATGATATCGGCGATAACCCTGAAAATATTGTCGTAACGCATTTAAGTGGTGACGTTGATACGCTGACAAATATTGAACGTATTAAAGGTACAGCGAATGGCGATACGTTTAAATTCTCTGCATCTGTATTACAAGCACTTGTTGCGGGTGTACATTACTATGACGCGGGTAACGGCAGTGACGTTATTGAATTTGTAAATGATGGTAGTGGCGCTGATTTTGATTTTGATGTCTTCGCGGATGGTGGCGCGTCATTCTTTACTGGTTTTGAAGAGATAAGCTTTGTTGCGCTGAACCCAGGTGCAAGTACATTCAATATTCACTTGGATGATTTAGCAGCCTTCATGGGAACGCAAACTGACCTGACTATTAAAGCGCGTATTGGTTTCCTTTGGGATGGCGCGAGTAGCTTGGTGGATGTTGATGGTGTAGGCGGGCTGGATTTCACATATGACAGCTTTGATGATAGTGGTGCGGGTGAAGTTTATACATATACAATTACGGGCGGCGCTACGACATATACCCTAACGGTTGAGCTTGTACCGATCCTTGGTAACTCAGGTGATGACGTCATTGATGGCAGCTATGTTGATGGTAGTGGTAATTTTGCGGGCACAGATGATGGTGATAACGAAATTGATGCGGGCGCAGGTAACGATACTGTAATTGCACAGGGCGGTGATGATATTATCATTGGTGGCCTAGGCAATGACTTGATTGATGGTGGCACGGGCGAAGATATAACAAGTTATTCATCATCGGTTTATAGTTCGGATATGCATTTCTGGTACGGTGCTGCCACAGAAGGTGGTTATGATTATTCTATTGTTGCGGAATCAATTGATGGTAGCTCTATTCCTCGGGAGGTTGATAACCTTATATCCGTTGAAACCATGCACGGCACGGCAAGTAGTGATTATATTTATGCAAGTGCGGATGTTATCCCAACAGGTGAGATTAACATTGAAGCAAAGGGTGGTGACGACCGCGTTGCCGTGATGGACACAGCAGGTACGAGTAATAATTCGCTTTCAGGTGGTGATGGTAATGATATTCTTGATGCGCGCTCAATTATTTATGAATCACTCGGTGATTTAGAAAATATCCAATATCACAGTGTCGGTGGTGGGACGAATAATCTGCTTGAAGGCGATAATGGTGTTTATTACAGCTTTGATACAGGTAATTTCTACAAGTTAGAAACATCAGCGCAAGCTTACAGCACGGCGAAAGCGAATGCGGCGGCGGATACAATTAATGGTGTCGGTGGGCATTTGGCTACAATCCACGCACCGTTTGACTCGGCGCCTGTTGAGATGTCGATTATTGATTTGATCGCGGGTACATATAATGTCTTCCTTGGTGGTACGGATTCAGCTCAAGAAGGCACTTGGAAATGGGATGCCACGGGTACTACTGAGGATGGTCTGACCTTTTATATTGAAAACTCAACGACAGGTACTGCATTTTTAACAGAATATGCAAACTTTGGTACGGACTTGCCGAATGATACGACCAGCACAGAAAATTATTTAGTTTATGAAGGCGATAATGATTGGTTTAATGATTATGCAGGTACCGCGCAGCGCTATATTGTTGAGTGGGAAGGCAATGATGTTATCAATGCAGCATCGTCGAGCAGTACAAATATTCTTGATGGTGGATTAGGTAACGACACTATCTTTGGTTATAGTGGTGTAGATACATTGCTTGGCGGTGATGGCGCGGATACGCTTGATGGCGGTGAAGGCGCAGATACATTGCTTGGTGGTGATGGCGATGACCGTATCTTCATTACAACAGATGGCTCTGATGATGTTTACGATGGTGAAGCGGGTAACAATATTATTGACGCATCACGCGCAAGCAGCGGCGTGGAAATTAACCTAGAAGACCAAACCATTACGGGCAGTAATGTCGGCGCAGGCACAACAATCAATGGCTTTGTTGCGCTTGTTGCATCAGACCATGATGATACATTAACGGGCCTTGAGGCTGCGGATGACACAATTAGTGGTGGTTTGGGTAATGATACGATTTTTGGTTTAGGTGGTGCAGATTATCTACGTGGTTATTTTGGTGATGATATTATCAATGCCGGTGATGGAGATGACGAAGTCTTTGATGGCAGTGGCGCAGACACGATTTATGGCGGCACAGGGGCAGATGTAATTCACCTCGTTCGTGATTGGGATAATGACTTAGTTTATGCGGGTGACGATACACTGGATGACAGCACGAATGACACTATCCAAATTGGTGATGATGATGCGGCGACACTAAATTCTGATTTTGCGGGCGAGCGTGTTGGCACAGTGGAAAATGGCTTAATCATTGATCTGGGTGCAGAAACAGTTACATGGCAAACTGGTGCAGTAGATACAATTATCGGCTTTGAGAATGTGATAGGCTCACTCACCGGCTTTGATTACATCTATGGTGATGATGAAGTTAACATTTTTGATGCGTTGATCGGTGGCTCATATATGCAAGGTTACCGTGGTGATGATACATTAGAAGGTCATTCTTCACAGAATGATACTGTGTCCTACTCAGAAGTGGTTAGCGATGCATTAACCGTAACGCTCGATTATAACGGAACGACAACGGTTAGTTTTGGTGCCGAAACAGACACATTAACGCTTATCGATCATATTGTTGGTACAAATTATGTCGGCGGCACGGGTGATGTTATCAATGGTGACGAAATTGCCAACCGTATTTACTTGCAAGATGGTGATGATTACGCCGATGGTAATGGCGGTAATGACATTATTGATGCGCGTGTTGAACTGGGTGAAATCCTCGCGAAAGATCAATCGCTTGTTTACTTGGCGGATACAAACACCGTTTATAAAGTTGTTGATACACAATTAACATGGACAGATGCAGAAGCTGCGGCTATTGCAACTGTTTTGGCCGGTAGCGGCGAAAGTGGCCTATATACACCAAGCGATGTTGCTGGCCGTCTTGTAACGGCGGAATCTGGCACTGAAACGCGTGTGGTTTACGGTCAGCTAGGCACCAATGGTACAAATTATTGGATGGGCGGCGTTTATAATTCTGGTGAAAGCGCGTGGGAATGGTCGGGCGGCCCGCTTGATGGCGTGAACTTCTATGAAGCTGGTGATTATATCACGGGTGCTTATGATGTGTTCAGCCAGCCAACAGGATCTACCACTGCGCAGGATGAGCCGGATGGGCGCGCTGGTCAGACTTACTTGTTGATGAGCACGGGCGGCTGGTGGTTAACGGCTGATAATGTCGGTGAAGCAAATACGTCGGCCACACCTTATACTGGTGGGCGTGGTTATATTATTGAATGGGATGCAGCGGCATTCGCCAATGCGGGGACGCAGAACGATAACACGATTTACGGCGGTACTGGCGACGATACAATCTATGCGGATGCTGGTGATGATACGCTTTATGGCGACTCGGGCGCTGATGTTATTCTAGGTGGCGCGGGTAGCGATACCATTTATGGTGGCGCTGAAGATGATACAATTTATCTTTCGTCTGATGGCGTTGCGGATACCTATGATGCAGGCACAGGCTCTGATACTTTGAATGCGTTACAGTTGACAACAGGTATTGATATTAACCTTGATGATGCTGGCAACCAGACGATTACGGACTTTGGTGGCGGCACGACAAATATTGGTGCGGATGTTATTAGCGGTTTCCAAAATGTTAAAGGCTCAAATTTTGACGACCTTATCCAAGGTGACGCGCTTAATAACAGTCTGCGTGGTAATGATGGTGATGACACAGTTTATGGCTATGACGGTAATGATTACTTAGAAGATGGCTATGGCGCGGACACTATTTATGGCGGTGATGGTGATGATGTCATTGTATTATACGGTGATAATGATAGTGATATTGTCTATGCGGGGATCGACCAAACCACAGATAATGACACTGGTGATGAACTAAGATTTAATAAGCTTGGCGGTGATGTTGTTATTAACCTTATGACGAATACCGTAACGTCGAATAAAGGTTATGTTGACTACATTTACGGCATTGAAAATATTACGTTGAATGATGATACTGGTGACGACACAGTTTATGGTAATGCAGCATCTAACACAATTACGGGGGCTGATAATAACGATTATATCAATGGTGGTGCAGGTGAAGACTGGTTATATGGTCATGATGAATCTGGCGGCCTAAGTGTTGACCCAGGGCACGCCGCTGGACGCGAAGGTAACTGGTTGGATTATCTGAATGAAGGTGGTTCATTCGGTGTGACCGTTACGCTTGATGGTTCTAACGAGAGCCTTGCAACTGATACATATGGCGATACAGACCATATCTTCTACTTCCAGCATGTGCGCGGTACAAACGAAGTCGACACCATTACTGGTGACCAATATAATAACCAGCTTAATGGTTATAATGGCGCGGATATACTTGATGGTGGAGCAGGTGATGACCAAATTAATGGTGGAGCGGGTAATGACACGATTTATAGCGGCACAGGTGATGATACTATTGCTGGTGGTGATGATGACGACAGTATCTACGGTGATGCAGGACAAGACACGCTCAATGGCGATGCAGGTAATGATTATATTGAGGGCGGCGGCGACGCGGACGAAATCTATGGTGATGACGGTGATGATACAATCTATGGTGATGATGGCGCGGACTTAATAGACGGTGGCTTAGGCGCTGACCTGATTTATGGTGGTTTAGGCGATGACTTTATTAATGGTGGCGACCATGCGGACACAATTTATGGCGGCGATGGAAATGATAACATAACGTTATATTTTGGCGGCGGCACGGCATCTGCGGACACGGTCTATGGTGAAGCTGGTGATGATTATATAAGCATGTTCAATAACGACAATGCCAATGATTATGTTGATGGCGGTGCCGGTATAGACACGTTATATGTTCGCCAGAACACAACAACAACGGGTACAGTTATAGACTTAACGAATGGAACTATGACATCGCAGGCGAATGTCGATACGATCCTTGGTTTTGAGAATGTCTATACAGGCTTTACGAACAGTGTTGCAGAAGTTATCGGTAGTGACCAAGTTAACGTGATTACTGCGCAGAGTGGTTCTATCGGCGTGAAAATGGCTGGTATGGAAGGTGATGATACGCTAGATGGTGATGATACATCTTCGGGCTTAGCATCAACTGAGGACTGGGCAAGTCATGAATATGATACAGCGGGCGTTACAGTTAACCTACAGGCTGGTACAGCGATTGATGGCTGGGGTGGTAACGATGTATTAATCGGCATCGAAAATATTATCGGTTCGGCATATGGCGACACGTTAACAGGTGACGCGAACGGTAATACCATTGATGCGGGTGATGGTAATGACTTCATTTATGCGAAGGGTGCAAATTCGGCCGATAACGATGTTATTATTGGCGGCGATGGTACAGATACGGCCTATTTGCTTGATGTGACATCGATAAACACTATTACGTTAGATCTTACGACAGGCGACTATGATATTGACACTATTACGCCAGGCAGCGTTATCGCCGCAGATGGTAATATTAGCGAAGTAGAAATTATTTACACGGCGCGCGGTGATGATTATATCACGGGGTCAACAGGGGCAGATACACTATTCACATCTGACGGTAATGATATTCTAAACCTCGGTACAGGTGATGACTTTGTAAATGCTGGCTTAGGAAACGATACAATTGACGGTGAAGGCGGTGAAGATACTGTAGATTACAGCACTGATGCCACAGCGATTATTGTTGACCTACAAACTGATATTGATGACGTAACGGTGGAACAAGATTCTGGTGGTGCGAATGGTACAGACAGATTGTACAATGTTGAGCGCATAAACGGTACAGCGCAGGACGATGTGTTCCGTATTACATCAAGCGTAATCGCGGCGATGGCAATTAGCGGTAACGTTTATGACGCAGGCGCGGCTTCAAGTGTTGATACAATTGAGGTTACAAGCGGTACAATTAACTTTGATTTGGCGGACCTTGCCAATAGCTTTGTTAATGTTGAAGATATTAATTTGACGCAAGCGACTATCGATTCTGGCGACGATATGATTATCCTCGCTAAAGACGTCTATGATTTGCTAGGCGGCAGTGGCGTTGCGAATGGTAAAACTTTGACGATACACGCGGAAGATGGTTTTGCTTATGATGCTGCTATGGCTGACGCAACGTCCGTTACGCCATCGGGTAACACATACACCATTACTTATGCCGGTGAGACATTTACACTTGTACTCGATATTGGTGTGATTGCCGCGGATAATAATGATAACTCTCTTGATGGTACATCTGGTGCGAACACTATTGACGGTCTAGGCGGTAATGACATTATTAACGGTTTAGCGGGTAACGACCACTTAACGGGTGGTGCGGGCGCAGATACGATTGATGGTGGTTCGGGTGATGACCTATTATTTGGTGGTACAGAAGACGATATCCTATATGGCGGCCTAGGGGCGGATCAGCTACGCGGTGAAGATGGTAACGATACATTGATCGGTAATGCGGGTAACGACGTTCTTACGGGCGGTAATGGCATTGATGTTGTTGATTATCGTACGAGTGGCGGTAGCAATTCTATTCTCGTTAACCTGACAACAGGTGCGAATGGTATTATTAATGATGATTATAATAATACAGACACATTGAATGATGAAATTGAAGTCATCTATGCCACAAACCTTAATGACACCTTTATTGGTGATGATTACACCGTTACGGTCTATGGTGAAGATGGTAATGATGTATTTACTGACGGCAGCGCGGGCGAAATTCTGCATGGCGGTAATGATAATGACACCTTTACCGTTACGGCAGATGGTACAGTTGATACATTCTATGGTGATGCAGGCCTTGATACGTTGAACCTAAGCGCGCTTACTGGTGGCCCGATTGTTGTTGATCTTGGCAATAATGCGCTAACAGCTACAGGTAATGGTACGGATATTATTGATAGCTTTGAAAATGTCGTTCTTTCGACTGGCAATGATACAGCTTACGGTGAAGAAGGTGTAAGCAATACAATTACAGGCGGCGCGGGTAGTGATACTGTTGATTATTCTGCGCATACAGGTGCAATCATCGTTACATTGAATGGTAGTACAGATGCAGCGGTTACCGTCAATGGTTCGGCAGGTGAAGATGTATTAAATGGTGTAGAAAACCTAATTGGCTCTAACTTCGCTGACACATTAACTGGCGACACGCTAGCGAACACACTTGTTGGTAATGATGGTGCGGATACGCTATCAGGCGGTTCGGGATCTGATTACCTAGATGGCGGCGCGGATGCTGATGTGCTTAATGGCGGCGCGGGTACTGATACAATTGTCGCAGGTGCAGGCAATGATGTTATTGACGGCGGTAGTGAAATTGATGAATTGAATTACTCTGCGGAAGTTTCTGCCATCGTTGTTGATATGAGCAATGTGTCTGCTGAGGTAACAGGCGCTTCAACAGGTAGTGATGATATCACTAATATTGAACGTATCGTTGGTACGGCACTGGATGATACATTCACAGCAGATACAGCAGCTATGGATTTCCGTGGCGGAGAAGGTGACGATACATTCACCGGTGGCGCAGGTGCAGATAACTTCTATGGCGGCAATGATAATGATACGTTTATTGCAACGGAAGACAATGCAGGTGACCAATTCCGTGGTGAAGGTGGTACATTGGATATCCTTGATGCGAGTGGCTTAACTGGTCGTGTCGTAGTAAACCTTGGCAATGCAAATGCGGATGAACGCATTGAAAACTATGACTTCTCTGGTCTGGGCATGGGTAACGATGCTATATACGACATGGAAGGTGTCATTGGTACAGATGGCGCAGATACCTTTACAGGTGATGCACAGAACAACTATTTTGAAGGTGGTATCGGTAACGATACGTTCACAGGCGGCGCGGGCGATGATACATTACTTGGCGGCACTGGTGATGACTTGTTCTTCGGTGGTCTAGGAAATGATGATTACGATGGCGGTGTTGGCGGTGACGATACAATTGACTTTAGCGGCATTGCAGGCAACCTTGATGTTGACCTAGACAATTCGACAATTGATAAAGACACAGATTCATCAACAGACACATTCGCGGAGATTGAGAACCTTATCCTTGGCGCAGGTGATGATGCCTTCACAATGTTTGATGATAGCCTGAGCACGATTGATAGTAACTTTACTATGATTGATGGTGGCGCGGGTACAGATAGTGTGACCTTCACAGCTAATGGTGGTGCAGGCTTCGATGCGGTTGATTTGGTTAATGTATTTACTGATATTGAAGAATTGGACTTCACAGGCGTAACACATAGTGGTGATGGTTTCGATCTTAATGGTACTGATGTTAAAGCGTTACTCGGTGGTGATGCTGCAGCTGGCGAAACCCTAACGATTAATTCGTCAGTAGGCTTCGTGAATGTAAATACAGATGGTAGCTTTACAGACCAAGGTGGCGGTAATTACACTTATAATGATGGTTCAAACAACTTCTACGTAACGATTGTTGAATCGTAATTAATATTCAGACATAAGAATTTCACGGATAAGCGGGATAGTAATATTCCGCTTTTCTGCTAATGCGCGTTTGTCGGCCTTTATGACCAAGTCTTGCGCGGCGGCGAATGAACGTTCCATACGCGGCAGGATGTATTGGATCAAATCTTCACTGACCGTGATCTGGCGGTCGCGGAACAGTTTTACTAATAAGGCAGTCAATAGTGGTTCATCAGGTGATTGGATGGCAATACACGGCGCTGCGCGTAGGCGTGAGGCAAGGTCTGGTACAATGAATGTTAAGTTGGTTGCGGGGGCGCGGCTCGTCAGTAATATGCTGCGCTGGGCTTCCTTGCTCATGTTATAAAGATGAAAGAGTTTTTCTTCACATGGGCGATCCCCAATCAGAAGATCTGCGTGGCGAATGACCAGATTATCGGCCATTTTACTGATAGCTTCAGCGTCATTTTGGATTATATCATCAGGGTTAAGGATGGCAGCTTTACTTTTGGTGGCCCAAACTGCGCCTAAATGCGTTTTACCGCTGGCCGCAGGGCCATATAGCATGAGAGCAGGAGCCGGCCAGTCGGGCCATTTGTCAATCCACGCCGCCGCATCTTGATTACAGGGGGATATAAGGAAGTCTTCACGGCCATAGGCTGTGCGGTGCTTTAGGTCGAGCGGGATTTGCGCGTATGTGACGTCTTCGTTATTATTCATAGATACGGGTATAGCCGAAAAACGTCACAAGGTTAAGCAGATTTTTGTGGCGTTTTCTTTTTTGCGGCCTTTGTCGGCGCTTTCTTAACGGCTTTAGTTTTACCCGTGTAAAGCGGCGTTGCTTTATATTGTGATATCGCAAAGCCAATTAACACACCGATGATAGCGGCAATAGGCACAGCCAAGAACATACCAGCAAGCCCCATTAATGCGCCGCCTGCCATTACAGCAAAGATAACCCATAATGGATGAAGGCCAACTTGGTCGCCGACCAATTTAGGGGTTAGGAAATTGCCTTCAAGGATTTGACCAAAAATGAATATACCAGCAATTAAGCCTGTATAGCCAAATTCAAATGTGGTGAGCCATGCGGTCGCAGTCGCGGCAATCAACCCACCAATTGCACCAAGCATGGGGATAATGGACAAAAATCCAGCGCTAAGGCCAATAATGACGCCATATTGTAAACCCGCAAGTTTGAGGGCGATGGCATAGAAAATCGCCAAGAAGAACGCGACCATTAACTGCCCGCGAATAAAGCCAGATACAATGTTATGCATTTTGTTCAGAAGCATTTTTAATGTCTTTTCATGTGCACGTGGAAGAAGCTGTTCAAGGTAAGCCATGATACGCGGCCATTCCTTTATGAAGAAATAGGCTGATAATGGTGTAAGGGCAATAATAGACAACAATGTAACGAGTGAGCTGCCCCCTGCGGCAAGGCCGTTTAATACAGTATTGCTTGCTTTGAACGCAGTCGCTTTTTGTTCATAGAGTATAGCTATGATGTCGCGTTGACTTTCTAACCCCGTTTTTTCTTTGATGATGTCGATATAAGGCAAAATAAACGCTTTTGCTTTTTCAATATATTCTGGAAGTGCTTCGATGAGGGCGCGTAATTCGTTGTACAAGGCTGGAACAATAAGCGCGACAATCAAGACAAAAACAGCAAAGCTAACAGTCAAGATGAGAATTGTTGATAGCGCACGGTTGATGCCCCATTTATCGAGCCGCTCAACCAAAGGATCGAGGAGGTAAGCTATTGTTGCGCCTAATACAAATGGTAGTAATACAGCCTGTAATAGCCAAAGGCTTAGAATTATTAATGTAAGGACGGTTACCCAAAATATACTTTGTTTTTCGATGCTCATTTATGGCGATCCTTATTATTTACGGCGAACTTCATATAAGCCAGCGCCTATAGGATTGATGGTTAATCCGCCACGTTCAAGGGATACCGCAAGGCGGTCTAACGGCCAATTGTGGTAAATTTCAACGCGGGCTTCCTGGGTGCGCAGCGACTTTATAACAACTTTATCAACCGAAGCGTGGCGCTCTAGCGTATTCTTGATGCTGATCCATTGGTCTAAGCTCGGGTAGCGTATCAGTGCGTTTGTAAGGCCAGTGCCTTGGCCTGGGGTGATGTTGTTTTCGCGTTTCCACTCCTCTTGTAGGAACTGCTTAATACGCTTAACGGAATGTTTGACAATGTCACGCCCCGCAGACGGCTGAATTGTCAATGTATCAATATATTCGGGACGATTATTATCGGTTTTATAGATATAGAAGTTAATTGGTGCTTCGTGAAGCTTTTCAACACCCATTTGTGGGGATGCAATGACGATTACAGCTTCTTTTGCGTTATAGCGCGATACGATGCTATGCATGCTTTCGGGTTTATAGTTTAAGGCTTCTTGATCTTTGATGTCGATCATATCCTGTAGATCTTTGATCGGCGCGATGATTTTTGTAACCGCGTTTCTGCTGTTTGTTTCTTGCTGCCATGCGGATAGGAATGGGTTGTTATTATCCCATAATGTGGTGGTCGTCTGCATTTGCAAGAATGGTAGTATTAGTAAGCTTTGCTCTTCTAAATCCGCGTAATTAACGTTGTTCTGGGCGAAAAATTTTTGAACGTCTTTTTTATTGTAACGCACTGTATATGTTGCGCGATAGCTAGTGGTTGATGATTTTTCCTTAGTAATTTCAAAATCCATCACCATGTTGGATATTGTGTCGTTATCTGGCATGGTGAATGCTGCAAATTCTTCTTTGCTAACGATACGCTGTGCAAGTAGATTGAAGGATTGATTTAGCGCTTTTTTGAATGCAATTTCACGTGCAGCAACGGCGCTTTTTGCAGTAGCTTCGCTTTCGATGTTCTGGATAACGTAGACATTACTGGCTAATGCGCTGGGCGCATAAAAAAGGATGATCGCCATTGTGCTCATCAGGCGTAATAAAATCCGAGACATATTCGTTTCTTTCTCTAGTCGAAAGCTGTTTCAAATGAATAATAAGCATATTGCTGTCCGTTGATTTTGGCAAGGCTTTCTGTCCGGAAAAGTGCGGTGCGTTATATTTATGTTTTTTTTATATTTTTCGGCGTTTATTAAATGTTTTTATAATGTTAAAATATAAGCTGTTTTTGTTGTGCCGACATGTTGATGGCGGTATAAAATATATGTCTGTTGTGGAGGTGATTAATTGATCTCTATCATACACAAGCTCAAAAGCTATTAAATTCTTGAAAGGTAATCTAACAAATGGCAAGTACAAAAAAGGTGTCTGTTGATAAAGAAACAGTTGATGCAGCACAGAAAACATGGGAATCTTTTGTTCAATTTTCAAAAATAAGCACAATTTTCGTGATTGTTGTTTTGGTGCTGATGGCTGCATTTTTGATTAAATGGTAATTTGCGTTGCACGTTCACTTTAATTTTTAAATTTTTATCGAGTGTGTAATGACCCTAAATAAACTCTCTAAACTTAAAGGCTTTTATAAGCTATCTGCACTGACGCTATATATGCATGTGCTGTGTGCTGCGCTAATGCTTATGTTTTGTTTTGTGGGGGGGAGTGTTAAGTCATTTGCTGCAAGTAATAACACTTTGGGTGTTATTGCCCTGAATTCAGAGATGTCATCGATTGATTTGAAAGGCAAGGTTTTCGTCTTTGAAGACAAATTTAAGAAATATAATTTGTCTTCTGCGTGGAAGGAAATTAATGCAAAGCCATCGTCATTTCTATCTGACTCGCGCGTATTACGATTAACATCGCAATCTTCGTCTTATTGGATGATGTTACGCATCAACAACCAATCCGAAACAGATAACTGGATTTTGGATTTTGGTGATACTTTTAATGGGCGTTCAGGGTTCGTAAAGAAAATTATGGCCTATGATGTCACAGAGCGTGAGTTAATATTAAAAATTTTTGGTAACGAAAATCAAGAGCTTGAAAAAAGCGATAATTTGATTGAAAGCGCTTTATTGCTAGACTTACCGCGCGGTAAAACGTCACATTTGGTGCTGTACGTGGAGCCTGCTGCGAAGAAGCCATTTATAATCGCGCCGCGCTTATATAAGAAAACACAGTATTTTGGGCGCGGGATCAACCTGCTTGATCGCCATAACATGACGATTTACGTGTATATTGCGTTGCTGTTTATGATGGTAACCTTCACATTGATGTATCGTAAACCGCATCAATTATTTGGTACGTTATTTCTGTTTTTTGGCTTGGTACATTATCTGGTCGAAAACACCGTATTGTATGCGGGGGTGCCTTTATATGAACAGACGTTGTTCTTTAGCTTCATCTTGACGCAGATTTGCTTGTTCTATGTCTTTTATAACTATTTTTATGATAAAGTTATAAGCTCTAATTTTATGCAGCAAATGGCACTTGGTATGCCAGCTTTGGCGTTGGTTCTTACGGGGTTTTCTGTTTTGGCCGTGCCAGATGATTATGCGTATTTAGTGTTCTTAGCGGCGATTTTTGTCGTTATTCTAGCCAATTTCATTTTATTTGCCGCGAATATCAAGTCTAAGGTACTTGTTAAGTATCTAACTATGCTCGCGGGCCTTTTGTATAGCGGGGCAATCTTCGCAGGTAGTATTTCTATAGAGTTCTCATTAGGCGATAAATCGTATTTATTTGGCTATGCCTATGTATATGCACAGTTAGCTATTTCGTTATTGCTGATTTTATCTATGCCTATTCGCCGCCCAACGGACAAGAAGGCTGCTGCGCCTTTATCAGGCATTGGTAAGAATGTTTTTCCTAGTGGTGCAAATTACCGTAATTCAAAAGACACGGCTGACCGTGAGCGTTTGTTGCGCGTGCTTGATCGTGAGCGTGAGCTGCTGGATGAAGCACGTTCGCGCGAAGCGGAAAAGACAGAAGAAATGCGTTTGGCAAAAGATTTGGCGGATGAGGCGAATAAAGCGAAGTCTGCTTTCTTGGCTGTGATCAGCCATGAAATTCGCACGCCGATTACGGGCGTTCTCGGGATGGTCAAATTACTGATGGGTACATCTTTGAGTGACACGCAAAAAGATTACGCACAAACTATTCAAGATTCAGGCGATGCGATGCTTGCATTGCTCAACGATATTCTTGACTACGAGAAAATTGAGAGCGGCAAACTTGAGCTTGAATTTATATCTTTCGATGTCCGTCGTTTGATGCAAGGTATTGAGCGGCTTATGAGCGGTCATGCTGAGGCGAAGAAAATCGGACTTGGCTTATCTATTGAATCGGACGTGCCGGAATTTATCGTCGGCGACCCGACACGCCTGCGACAGGTTGTTTTGAACTTGCTAAGTAATGCCATTAAGTTCACGGATTACGGTGATGTAAAAATCATCGTGAAACGCATTGATATGGGGACAAGTGATGAAAAGAAAATGGTACCTGGCGCAACGGGCTTATCAGGTAACCGTCCAATTCACTCTGTTTACTTTGGTGTGCAGGATTCTGGCATTGGTTTATCAAATGATGCGCAAAAGAATTTGTTTACACCTTTCACGCAAGCTAAGGCAGAAACAACACGTAAATATGGCGGAACAGGGCTGGGCTTATCTATTTGTCAGAAGCTTATTAATGCTATGGGCGGCGAAATTAGCGTAAATAGTAAAGAAGGCGAAGGGTCAACTTTCTTCTTTACACTGGATATGCAAGAAGGCGATGCAGCGGAAGCTTTAAGTGAAGATGGCACATCTAAAAACGTTAATGTAAGTGGTAAGTCTTATCGTATGCTTGCTGTAGATGATAACAGCATTAATCTTAAAGTTCTTAATGGCTTCCTTGATAAATTGGGGCATGTTTGTATTAAGGTTGAAAGTGGTGAAGAGGCGCTTGAGCGTTTAATGTCTGAACGCTTTGATATGGTCTTTATGGATGTAAATATGCGCGGTATGAGCGGCCTTGAAACTACGCGTAAAATTCGTGAAATGCAGCATGTTGAAAAATCAGCAATACCTATTGTGGCGTTGACAGGTAATTCGGGAATGGATGCGGTTCATGAGTGTTATGAGGCGGGGATGGACGACTTCATTCTTAAGCCAGTAAACCCAAATGCGCTGTCTACTATGGTTAATAAATATGAAACAAATGAATTTAGTAACGAGATAACAACGAAGAAATACAAAGAAATTCGCCAGACCCTTTTATCAGGGGGAAGTATGAATGCTGAAGATACGCCAATTGTATCTATTGGTGATAAAGATGCCGCGCCACAGGGCATTGTTAATGATGCTACGGCTGTAGAGGCATCAGTTGAAACGATTGTAGCGTCAACGGTCGATGTTGACGATGATGAATTGCCCGTTTTGCCAGCCCAGATGGAAACAAATGTATATGCTGATACAAGCGATGTCGCAAATGCTGAAGGCGCGGTCGCAATTGATGGCGGCGTGTCGCCGTTACAACAGTTTATTCATGATGAGTCTGAAGAAGATGTAGATCAGCTCGTTGCAGATACAAGTAATGCCGATAAAGATGAGCCGATTAGTGATGCTTTTCGTGCGGATATTGAAGCGCGCGGTGAAGTGTTTGAGGCGTCACTACTTGAAGCATTAAAGCTGTCTATGGATCATGGCGAATTGGTTGCCTTGGTTGATGGTTTTGATGAAAAAGGGCAAGAAATTTTGTCAGGCCTGTCTGTTGCGCATCAGTCAAAAGATTGGACAACGCTCGGCCAGCGCGCACATGAAATGAAAGGGATGGCTGGAAATTTTGGCTTGCGCGCCTTAAGCGAAATGATGAAAGAACTTGAAAACTTAATCAAGAATAAGAAATTCAATGAGATTGAATATTTTATGGTACGCACACCAATCGCATATAGCCTAGGTATTAAAGCGATTAAGAACTGGATTTCAAATTAGATTTTTTAATAGCGGATTTTATTCATCGCTATCATCAGGACTTTCTTCAAACAATATACGGCGGATTATACCAGGCGCGAGGACGGATAACGGGTTAATGGAAACCTTTGTTTTTTCCGATGTGCCTTTGATTGTATATGTTGCTGCAAAGATGCCTTGGTTTTCTCCACCAGTCAATATGCTACCTAGAAGCGGAATTTTACTAATAAATTTATTGATGAATGAGATGGGGACGATGGTGCCGTTTATATCAATTTCATTGCGTTGGCCTTGGTGAATATTACCTTCAAAAGTTAGGCCAAGTGCGCCTCCAGATGTACGCCCTTTACGGAATTCAAATTTGATACCGCTATTAGATATTTTCCAGTTGAGGTTACTTTCCAAGCGATCAAATGTTATGCCTTCTTGAGTAAGCAGTTCTTCTACACCTGTAAGGGTCATGGCATTGAGCAAGCGCGCAAGCGTAGGTGCATTGGTGACCATAAAGTCATCAATCATTGCTTTGCCCTTTATGTTGTTCGGGTGGCCCTGCGCGGTTGGCTCGCCAAATACGACAATCTTGCCGCCTTTGACATTCTCATAGAGGTTAAAGGCACGTAAGAACGCGCCTGCATCGTCGGCCTCAAGACGGAACTCTAGCTTACCGCTATCTTGTGCGGGTTTGTAGCGGAGGTAGACCGGCTTGCCTTCGGCTTTGGCGTCCATTTCCAACTGGTTGATAACGTCATTGCCATTAATCATGACATAGGCCGTGGCGTCATCTAAACGGCCATCTACTTTACTGGTATTCAGGCGTTTCGTTTTGGCAAATACTTCAATATCCGTGCCCGATTTATCGGATGGCTTAGGCGCGGTTTTATTGTTACTGTCTTCATCACTGCCGCTTACACTATCGCCAACCGACAGGAACGGAAGAAGGTCAAGATAGGTGCCGTCAACTTCAAAACGCATGACTTGTGAGGATGGTCTAGATATTTCTAGATCAAATTTGTTTTTCTGGATTTGAACTTTATTGAATTCACCTGACTTAATGTCCCATTCTTTGCCCACTTTACCAAATTGGATTTTGGCGTTTTTAATGACAGTATCAGGCGTGTTAATATTTAGGCGATTTATTTCGTGCACTTCACCATCGCGAATAATGATATGCGCGGACGCGTTGCCGGCCTGTTTTTCAGCTTTGATGTAATCAAATGGATTTATGAAGAATTTTGCTGGCGTTAAGTCTAAATCAACGTCAATTACCGCGGCGTTATTGGGGCGCTCTTTATAGGTGAGTTTTACGGCAGGCGGTCCGCTAATGTAATCGTCCAAATCAATGTTAAAAGCATCCCTTAGCTTTTTGTCGCCTTTAAAGGATGCGTTGATGATCGAATAGTCCTTATGTGCATCACTATCGACATAGCGTGTCCAATCAAGCTTAACAGGGCGATCTAATAGCTTACCATTGCCGGAAAGGATGATTTTTTCGCTATCATATTTTACGGTGAAAGGGCCGTCAGTTAAGGCATAATTCTTAACGGCGTTTGGTATATAGACTTCGTTTAAGGTTGCATCTAGATCGACTTTTACTTGGGTGGCGAGCAAGTCTTTAATTGTGGGGAAGGTAAGTGCTATGTCTAGTGTGGCATCGCCTTTGGTTTCTTCTGGCTTGAAATCAAAGCGGTCACCTAAGGCAATCGGCTCTTTGCTGATATAGGCGAAGACGGTCGGCACTGGCCCTGCGAGTTTTAATTTAATATCGGCAATGCCTTTGCCTGTTTCATATATATTTTTAAGCTTTACATCACCCTCGCTGAGTTTCAGGTCAGCTACCATACCATTATCAACGAAAATTTCTAAGCCGGTCTCGTCTATAAAACCGTGGCCTTCTGCGTTATCGACAGGAAGCATTGGCGCGCGGTAATTAATATGGACATTATCAAAAGAGAAATCGAGGCGCGGGTCGGTTACTGTGGTCGCACCGCTATCGAAATTATGCGCAAGGGCGACTTGTCCTTTAATATTGTGAAACTGTCCTTTGGAGAGTTTTTCGGTCAGCCATACGGACGCGCTTTCGCTTTTTAGGCTGCTTGGCCAGTTGTTTTTAAAGAAGTTCAAATCAATTTGGGGCGCTTCAAGCTTTGCGGTTGCTTGATAATCCATACCTTGAAATGTACCGCTGATTTTTCCATTTAGTTTAGTGTCGTCGACTTCTAGGCTACGTAGATCTAATTGATAGTTGCGTTCTTTATTATCGAAAAAACCAGACAAAATGATATTATTGATGGTTTTCTTGTGTTGAAATTCTTGCGGCAGGTTAATGCCTATTTCAGGGATGTTTACATCAATAACGGCATTATCAAGGGTCAAATCCTTGTTAAATGTCGCAATGAAACGACCATTTATTTTGGCTTCATGTTTGCGGAATGGTTTAAGTTCTTTGATGTATCTCGATAGTATCGCAACATCGAATTTTTCTAGGTTAATTTTAGCTTCTAGCTGTTCGTTATCGCGCTCATAAGTGACGTCTAAGTTAACTTTATTGTGATCTTCGCTGCTGTACGGGGAAAGGTTTATGGCAGCTTGGGCGTTAATCCCTTTGTCCCAACGTGTGAGTGCAAGGTCAATTTGTGGTAAGAACCACGTCATGTTTGATACTTTATCACTGATGATAATTTCAGCTTCACGAATTTCAAATCGATCGAGGTAACCAAGCTTATCATCTGCTTTTAGCGCATCCTCTTCTGGCTTTAGTAGCGTTTCAATTATGTCACTGGCAAAGTTCGTATCAGGTTCTTGCTGTGCATCGGGCGCTGTTTTTACAGCTTCTTTATCTGAAGCAATATCAATGGAAAAGCTGTTGTTAGCTTCGCGCAAAATATGGGCGCGTGGGCTGTATAATACAACTTCGTCTATAGCAAGTTTACCGCGGATCATGGCGCGCATATCAAGGAATAGATCGGCTTTGCTGATGGAGAAGACTTCCTGCGCACCGGACTTTAACTGCATGTCTAAGGCGCGTAATTTCAGACTGCCTTCTAATTCAGGCCAGGCAATTACGATATGTGAAAAGTCCACTTGATATGGGGAGCCCTCACTATTAACGGTTTTTAATATAGCGGGTTTAACGAAGCTAATATCTATCGGTGCGCTACGTAGCTTCCATAGAACTAGGCCGACGAATAACAGGAGAAAAACGAGAATAATAGCTAAGATTTCAGCGCCAATACGCGCCGCTTTTTTGGACGCGCAGGCACCTGCCATGCGCTTACATAGCTCAATAAATTTATTTTGCGATTTTACAGCGTTACTCATTATGTCTCTGCTTTGAAAATATATCTGACTATAATGGTGCTGTTATCTTTTTTCTAGCACCGTTCTTGACTTTTATACCGTGAACGCACAGCTTATTAAAACAAAAATGATAAGGAACAGAAAATGACGAATCTAAATATTGGTGATGATGCCCCTAAATTTAACCTGCCTGCAGAAGGCGAATTAAGTGGCACGGTTGATAGTAACAAAATTAAAGGCCCTTATGTTGTCTATTTCTACCCGAAGGACGACACACCTGGCTGTACGAAGGAAGCTATTGGCTTTACGGCACAAAAGGCTGAATTTGATGCGCTTGGCGTAAAAATTATTGGCGTATCGAAGGATACGCTGGCAAAACATAACAAATTTATATGTAAGCATAGCCTTGATTTAACGCTGCTTTCGGATGAAGAGGGCAGCCTTTGTGAAGCTTACGGCGTGTGGGTGGAGAAGAACCTCTATGGCCGTAAATATATGGGGATTGAGCGTGCGACATTTTTAATTGATGCACAGGGCAAGATTGCGCATATATGGCGCAAAGTTAAGGTCAAAGACCATGTTGAAGATGTGCTAGAAAAAGCGAAATCACTTTAAACAAAAAAGCGCGATAATTTATCGCGCTTTTTTGTTAATTCAATAAATCTATAAGCTTAGTTTGCAGCTTTTTTCTGTGCAATCTGTGGCACAGGAATATTGCTAATGACGCCTGCGCCGCGCGCGTTCATGTGGTCATGCATATGGGCAACAAGCTCATCAACCTTATTTGTAAAGTAGTGGTTTGCACCATCAACTGTACGGTGGTCGATAGAAATGCCTTTTTGTTCGTTTAGGCGGCCAACAAGCTCTTCGATTGTTTCTGGTGGGACGCGATCATCTGCGTTACCGTGAATAATCAAGCCTGATTGTGGGCATGGTGCAAGGAAGGAGAAATCTTCCTCGTTTGCAGGCGGCGTTACAGAAATAAAGCCTTTGATTTCTGGGCGGCGCATAAGAAGCTGCATGCCAATCCATGCACCAAATGAATAACCGCCGACCCATGTATATGGCGCATTCGGGTTGATTTCTTGCATCCAGTCAAGAACAGTTGCTGCGTCGCTTAGCTCGCCTTCGCCCTTGTCAAAAATACCTTGTGATTTACCAACGCCGCGGAAGTTAAAGCGCATTGTTGAAAAGCCGCGTGCGACAAATGCTTGATGCATCATGAATGAAATTTTGTTGTTCATCGTGCCGCCGCGCTCGGGGTCAGGATGTAGGACTAACGCTAATGGTGCGTCTTTAATTTTAGAATGCGTATAACGTGCTTCAAGACGGCCTTCAGGACCGTTAATGATAATTTCAGGCATCTTATTCCAATCTAGTCTGGTTTTCGTGTTCAAAATTCTTTATATTATCGCTTCAGTTTATTTTACTTCAGCATCATATGTCGCTCACCTATAGTTGATAGGCTTCGCTTCATATGATTTGTTCTAAAACAAACTGAAACGACAATAGTTTGCGGTAAGCCGCTAAAAACACACCCAAAATGTAGTTTATATAATTATTGTTTTACATTCGGGTATTGTTGATAGCGTATAAAAATTACTATGTCCAATTAAAAATGATAAATCATTGTTTTTGTTGTGTAAAATTGGTTCGGCTTGTTTTTCATAACATTTTAAATTGGGCGTAGTTTTGCGAAATTTAGAATTATAATAGGTTGAAAATAATGGCGATTCACTACTTTGACTATAATGCGACAGCGCCAATACGTGATGAAGTTGTCGAATTAATGGCGGCTGAAATGCGTATTGTGGGTAATGCATCGGCTGTTCACAAGTCAGGTCAACGTGCCCGCGGCATTGTTGAAAAAGCGCGCGAGCAGATGGGCGCATTTGTAAATGTTGAGCCGAACCAGATTATTTTTAATTCAGGGGCAAGTGAAGGGAATAACACGCTAATCCATGGCTTTGTCGCGCAGGGTTATAATGTGATTGTCTCTGATGTTGAGCACCCAGCCGTGATTAAGCCAAGCGGGGAACGTGTTCATTTCATCCCTGTTGATGAGAATGGCGTTATTCAGCTTGAGGCACTTGAAGCTTTATTAGCGGCCACGCCGCGCCCTGTGTTGGTGTCTGTTATGTATGTGAACAATGAGGCGGGTATTATTCAACCCGTTGCTGAAGTAGGCGCGCTTTGTAAAAAATATGAAGCTTTGTTTCATACAGATGCTGTGCAGGCTGCAGGGAAAATTTCATTAGATATGGATGCAATAGGGGCGGATTATATAACATTGTCTGCGCATAAATATGGCGGGCCACAGGGCATTGGCGTTTTGGCTTTTGCTAAAGGTAAGCCGCCACCAAAGTTAATCCTTGGCGGGTCACAAGAAGGGCACCAACGGGCAGGCACAATGAATGTCGCGGGGATTGCCGGTATGGGGCTTGCCTCTGAAATGGCGGCAAAGGATATTGCCCATTATGAGAGCCATATACGCCCGTGGCGTGATGACATAGAGCGTATGTTTATGGATGCCAAACGTCAGGACGGTACGCCGCGCGTCGATATTTTGGCGAAAGATGCGCCGCGCGTACCGAATACGTCGTTATTTATGATTCATGATTTAAAGGCAGATACATTAATGATGAAAGCCGATATGGCGGGTATTTGTGCGAGTTCCGGCGCGGCATGTTCAAGCGGTACGGTAAAGACGAGCCGTACAGTAGCAGCGCTGCGCCCGAATTTATCTGAGCCTATGCCGGTTATGCGCTTATCTATGGGGTGGAAGACATCACAAGCGGATGTTGACGCTTTCATAAAATTCTGGCAAAAGCTAACGTCTTAATTATTTAACTATAAGGAAATCCTATGCCAATCGTTACATTTATTCACCCAGATGGAAATCGTCAGGATGTTGATGCGTCAATCGGCCTGTCATTAATGGAAGTGGCGATACAAAACGGCATTGACCAAATAGAAGGTGCGTGCGGCGGTTCTCTATCTTGCGCGACATGTCACCTATATGTGCACCCAGATGCACATGAACGCCTTTTACCTGAAGATGGTATTAGTGAGGAAGAGGAAGACATGCTCGACCTTGCTTTTGATCTTAAACATACTTCACGCCTATGCTGCCAAATCATTGTGGATGATGAAATGGAAGGCCTTGAAGTTGCTCTACCAGGCAGCAAGGTTGATTGGTAATTAAGTCGCGCCGAGCGCATTATCCATAGAACGCTTTAATGGGTTCAGGATAATATCCAAAACTTTTTTCTTACCTGTTAGGATATTAACTTCGGTTTGCATGCCGGCGCGCACGGGCATACCTTCACCAATTTGTTGTTGTTTTAGGCTGATGCGTACACGGTAATAATTGCGGCCCTGTTCATCAAGGATTGTGTCCGCGGATATGCTTTCAATGCGGCCTTCTAGGCTGCCGTATACAGAATAATCATATGCAGTAATTTTGATGTTCGCAGGCAAGCCTTCCCAAAGTTTGCCGCGATCAGCTGTTGATATGCGCGCTTCGACAATGAGTTCCTTGTCTGATGGGGCAAGTTCCGCAATAACATCACCGCTACGGATTGTGCCGCCAATTGTATTGTAATAAATGGTTACAATTTCGCCTTCATCAGGGGCGAGAATAGCTGTACGCTGCACTTTATCAAGCTGCGATTTAATGCGCTCTTCTAATTGTTGAATTTGTACTTTTACTTCGCTGATTTCATCCAAAACCTCGGTTTCGTGCTTACGAATGGTTTCTTGAATGTTCGCTTCAGTTTCAGCAAGCTCTGCTTCGCTGATAGGAATTTTCTTACGGACGGATGATAGACGTGTGTTGAAGTTTGACACTTTACTTTTGGAATCGAGATAGCGCGTTTCTGATATTGCGCCGCTTCGTAAGAGTTTTTGGTTGATGCGGAATTGTTCCTGCGCGATGCTCAACTCTTTACTTAAATCTTCATATTGTGTTTTTAGCTCAACCAGTTTTAAACGCTTTTGATTGGCTTGTTCTTCTAAGGCCTGAAGCTGTTCATTACGGCGGCTAAGACGTGATTTAAACAAAGCCAGTTCGTTAACGACGAGGCTAGGTAGCTTTTCCGCAATGTCTTCAGGGAAGTTTACGGTGTCTTTCATTAATAGTTCAGCTTCTAGGCGGGCGAGGCGTAGCTGTTGTGATTCAATTTGAATACGGGTTTCTTGCAGGTCTGACTCTGCAGACTGGTTTGAAAGAATGAATAATACATCGCCTTTCTTAACCATTTGCCCTTCTTTGATAAGGATATCTGCGAGGATACCGCCTTCCAAATGCTGGATATTTTTATTTTTACCGGGGGTTATAACGCGCCCTTGACCGCGGACGAACTGGTCGACCTCTGACTGGGTCGCCCATATAAGGAATAACAAAAACGACAGCATACATAAAAAGAACACGGGACGGTAATTCCATGAGCCGGATTTATGCATATCAAAAACGGTCATTTAGTAATCCTTTAAGTTCTCTTTTTATCCATTATACGAATACCTTCGATAATGCGCTTGCGAATATCGCGTAAGAAATCTGTATCGCCTTTAGGCAGGTTTGTCGTTGTTGCAATCGCCGTGATAATTTGTCCATGGCGAACAAATATGACGGAAGAGCGCTGGCCTAATGCGCCATCATTACAATGGATATCCAGTGTTTTTAAATTACGTGTGCTTGTGTCTGGCACGGCGGTAAAGTTACCGTTACAGCGTAGCTGCGCAGCGTTTAAAAAACGTTCGACATAGGCTGTAAAGTCTGAATTTGGCGGCAGTACGCTGCGTTCGGCGCGTCCTTCTAGATCGCCAGCTTCCCATGCAGTTACGGCAGTGCCGGATGCTTTATGACGGTACGCGCGAATTTTAAGGGAATCTGGATCAACCACATAGCCTTCTTTGAGAATGTTGATTATATCTTGCGTTAATGAAGACGCGCTTAGTGGTGAAACTTGTTCAGGGTTTGCAAGGGCATAGTCCTCGCCTACGCCTTTAAGGAATGAATCCATCCGTGTTTCAAGGGATGTCAGCTCGCTATCGACTTCTTCATCAATTAGGTCAATTTTACTTGTCGGTGCGCCGCCTATTTTCATACCTGATTTTGGATCAGATATTTTTAGATCCTCACCCAAGAATTCTTCAGGTGTTTTGCTAAGGACTAGGCCTTTCTTCAACTTCTCGTTTTCAGCTTCAAGCGCGCGTATTTTCTCAACAAGCTCTTCCTGGGTACGTTTGTTGCGCTTGCGTGAAATAAGGTCGGCAATTGGGTTTGCTTTGGTGTCTGCCAACTTCAGGCGCAGCATTTCTTTTTCGCGCTCAAGAAGTTTTACTTTTAACTTCCATTGCTCGTCGATGTCTTCTTCCATCAACCATGGAACTTTTTTGTATTCAATATCATCAGGTGTGCCAAGGCCCAACATGTCTCTGATGCCTTCCATTGGTTTTACCTGTTTAAATTCTTCTTCAATCATGATTTCTGTGAAATCTTCGGCGAGGGCGTCCGGATCATCCAGTAAGGCGAGGAGTTCTTCATCACTGAAATCTTCGTCGGCTAGCTCATCAATAATATCTTCATTCTCTTTAGATGAAATAGAGCTATCATCTTCGATATCAAGGCTTAACCCATCTTCAAACAAGGTGTCAGCATCAATATTGCTGTTTGATGTGCTAGAGGCCTCTTCTGTTGTTTCAGCGCTCTCAGTTGCTTCTTCAGTTGGCTCGGTACTGTCCTGTGCAGGTACATCAAGCATAGCTTGATCGATTAGTGTTTCAACACTCACATCTTCGGCAGCTTGTTCACTATCTGTGTTATTTATCTCTGCAATGGCGGTGTCTGATGCCGCCTCTTCAGTATTATCAATAGCTGTAGATTCGCCCTCAATCGTAACTTCGGCAGGGGAGGCAAGTGTTGCGAGTTCATCTAACGGAATATCGCTTGGGTAATCATCTGTTAATGCGTTATTTTGTTCAGGCGGAAGTGTTTCAACGCTTAGGCTGTTTTCTAAGGCAGATAAAATGGCTGTATCATCCATAACATCTGTTTGTTCACCAGGTGATACTTTATTTGTCGCGCCATTTGTAGCGCCAAAATCTTCAACTGTAGCTTCGGTGTTGTCGGCTTCTTCCTGTACTTCGTATAGATTAGCGATTATATCGGTGTCATCGTTGGCGACTTCTATGGATGCGGTATCAAGCACATCTACTTCTTCTGCTACTTCCTCAGTTGGCGCGTCAATTGGAGTGACGGATGGTGGGGCAAGCGGCAGGGATTCATCAATAAGGGCCTCAACGTCTAAAAGCGGATCTTTATTATTGTCTTTTATGTTGTCTTCGAGTCGCGGCGGCGTTGAATTTTTAAGGGCATCTTGCTCCATACTTTGTGCAAGATTAACAAATTCTTCTTGCGCGCCCGCTATATTCTCTTCACGTTGATCTGCGGCAACCTCGTCGGCTAGGTCTATAACCTCTGTTTCTGGTTCTGTGGACGTAAGCTCTTCGGATAAGTCTGCGCTAATGTCTTCAATATCATCCGCAGTGCCTGTGGCTGTAATTGTTTCAACATCGTCACTTAACTCAGCAGTTAAGGGCGTAGGGGCATCTATTATTTCTGGTGTCTCGTCTTGTGCTTTAGAATCTGACGTGGAAATGCGATCTATCAGCTGTGCGACATCATCTGGCGCATCTGCGCTGTCTTGGTCGTCTGCTGCTGTAACGTCTGAAATGATGTCGTCTATGGTTAGTGGCGTTTCAAGGGCTGGCGGGGCTGCGTCGGCCATGTCTACTGTGGTGGGAGTGGCCAATGAAACTGTGTCAATAATATCGGCGGCACCTGCAGTCGTAACGGCCTTTTTCAATTGGTCGATAACATCAACACATAAGGACATTTTTGCTTCAGCCACAGCCGTGGACTGTACGGGGAACCTCATTCTACGCCCGCCATCTTCGTTAAGGACAATGGCCTCCGCATCATAAAGTTTGGACAGTTCATCAGCATGGCCTATGGTGGCGGTCAAGCTGTTGGCTGTTGTTTCTATATTGTTTAGTGGCGCGCCGTCTATACTCACCTGACTTATGCGCGCTAAGCCTTCGGGGTGATTGCGTATGTTTAATGTGGCTTTCCCGCTTACGTCGGAACGGATATGAATGGAAATTTCAGGGTTGTACCCACGTGACATGGTACAAGACGGATTTGTTTCTGTGGCCTGGTCTTTTACGGCCCATGCGGATTTTGGATTATATATCTGCGGGGGTATGTCCTTTTGCTGCGCATAGGCGGTGACGCTCGCGCTTGATATAAGTGCGATGGCTGTTGCCGTTAGTAGGGCGAAAGCGGTTTTTTTATTTGAACGCCGCTGTTCTTTATGATCTATAATAATACGCATAACCCCAGTGTAGATAAGGCCTTAAAGCTTTTTGTAGATATTGTTTATGAATACAAACAACTTATAAGATTAAAGTGTAAACCGGTTGCGTTAATTCCTTTAAAACAAATCAACGCACTTAATAGTGTAGCACAAATTACTTATGATAAAAGCTAATTCAACAAAATTTTGCAACGAAACTGGGGTTTTTATATAAACCTAAGCTTTAGCATACTGCGTATCTTAAATAAAAAAAACGGGATGCATTTGTTGCAAAAATGAGATAGAGTATAATTAGAATATTCTTTTTACCGTTTTTCAAACAAAGTTGAGATAATTATGATTTTAAAGATGCTTCGTGCGCAGTTATTGTTCGGTCTGAGCCTATCTGTGTTTGTTCTGGGCGGCGCATTCACAGCTAATGCGGCAGAAAAAATGATTGCAATTACAGATAATGATTCATCTGGCATGCGTGTTGTCGAGACATCGGCAAATGATGATGTTATTAATATGGTTGCAGACCGTCCTTTGGTGTTGAAGTTGGATCAGGATGTGGCCAATATTCTTATTGGTAATGATTTATTCCTGAATATATTTCCAGATTCTCGTCGTACTTTGATTTTGATGCCTGTACAGCCGGGCGCGACATATTTCCGTGCGATAGATGCCGATGGTAATACAATTGTTGAAAAGCGCGTTATTGTTGCCGCGAAAAAGCAAAATTATGTGCGTGTAAAACAGGCTTGTGGTGCGGATGATGAATTATGTTCGTTCCAGTCAATCTATTATTGCCCTGATATGTGTCACATAGTTTATGATTTCTCTAACAACGAGCGCATTAACACGAACGAACAAATTCGTAACAAGGATGACGAAGATGATAATGATTCAGGTTCTTCAGGCGATACGCCTCCGGCTTTATCTGATGCATCTGAAAATCAGTTTGAATAATTTATGGTTTACGGTCTAAACGTTATAAAAAAAAAGACATAAGGAATTGGTAATGAAAACTAAATCTTTACTTGCATTGGGAATGAC
Organism: Alphaproteobacteria bacterium; assembly: GCA_002690045.1. Taxonomy (GTDB): domain Bacteria; phylum Pseudomonadota; class Alphaproteobacteria; order Micavibrionales; family Micavibrionaceae; genus UBA2705. The sequence continues at coordinate 37,875 of NZDE01000013.1, forward strand.
ATCTCTATTGTTGGTGGGCTGCGCGAGTGGAACAACACAACATGATGCGCAAGTTGATATGGCTATTGAGCGCGCCGAGAAGCGTGCTGCAGCGACGAGTGATGATACGCAGAAGGTTGCTGTATATGAGCGTGTTTATAAGCAAAACCCAAAAAGCGAGAAGGCGGCAGTTGAGTATGCGCGCATACTTCGTAAAAGCGGACGTATAGGGCAAGCGGAAGCAATATTGTCGCCTTTTGCGGAAGACGTAAATAGTGGGGCAGATACATTTGCTGAGTATGCAGCGATTAAAGTTGCGAAAGGTGAAAATAGCGAAGCTGAAATTTTTGCGCGAGACGCACTAAAGAAACAAGAAGACAACAGCTTTGCTGCGCATACGTTAGGTATCGCTTTAGATGGTTTGGGGCGTTATAAAGAGGCTGAAGAATCTTTTCGCACAGCATTAAACAGCTGGGAAGGTAGCCCAGTTCCAGTAATGAACAATCTGGCGTTAAATCTTGCTACACAGGGCTATATTGATGAATCGATCACTTTGCTAGAGCGCGCAAAAACATTAGACCCATCCCGTACAGAGCTTGAACGTAATTTGCGTATTATACGTGCGCTGAATGAGGGCAGCGCGGCATACTTCCCTGATAGCAACGTACCAACGCCGACGAAGAAGCCATCACGTTAGGCGTTGAATATAGATTTTTTTGTTAAGAGCGACCTTGGTTTAGGTCGCTTTTTTTGTAGCTTTACGTTGAGTTAAATAAAAAAATACAATTTTTACATAAAAATAGTTTGACATAAAGTTAAGATAATGATAACTGTTACTTTGTTTAATAATATGTTTTGGATTAGTCTCCTTATCTAATTGATACAGGTTTTATTAATTTAGGTACAAGACATTTATTAAGCATTCCCCACACAAACTCGTCCCAGATTACCGCAAGGTGGTCTGGGACAATTGTTTTATAGGTAATGTGTTAAATTGGCGGTGGCGATAATTGCGGTGAATCTGCATCCGGCGCAAATGCAAAACGGACAATTCTACGGGCAATGTCTTTGCGGATGTTTTCTGGGATAGTTTCGATTGGATCTTTCACGCGTTCATAGCTATGCGCAAACATATTTTTTAGGCGCTGTGTATCAATTTGACGCGTTTGGCCCTCTTTATATTCAATGGCGGTATTGATGTTACCAAAAATGTCACGTTGAATGCCGATATAATGATGGATGCTGTCGTTGTCACGGGATAGCTCATTGGCATAATATTCAATGTTACGTTTACGGTTAAGCAGGTTTTCGTAGTGTTCTTGACGTTGGGCGTCTGCAATAGCTGCGCTATCGACCGCAGATTTGTTGAGCGCCTGCATTAAGGCGTGTTTATCTGGTGCGTTCTTAACGCATTCTGCATTGGCAAGGCCTAATGAGGTAAAGATAATACGTGATGCATCAGGCGTGTGCCCAAGGATAATCTCGGTTGTCATGTTTTCTGTAAGGCTGATAAGTTTTTGTGCGGTATCACTTAATCCATCATCGTCACCCGTAAGGATTTCTTTAAGGGCGGTTATATCGGCGCTTGTCTTATCTGTCACATTTAGGGGTGGCAATATGTTTGTATCGCTTACTTGATCATAGATTAGGCGCTTCGTTTCACTAAGTAGCTGCGCTTCACGTTCATCCTTTTTGCTTGCTTTAACGCCAGAAACAAGGTCTATGCGTGCATCAATTTGCGCCAGTAGTTTGTATATATTACCTTCACTGCTCTGCCAGTTTTTGACAGACTTTTTCACAGCTTGTTCGGCGCAGTTTAGTAAGTTTATGGTGTTGTCTGATATGTCTTGACCATTACGTGTGTCAACCAATATGTCTTCTAAGGCAATCTCGCAGGCGAGAACAGCTGATGTTACTTCGGCGCGTTGGTCGTTATGCATCATATTTAGAATTGTTTCTTTAGGGTCTAGCCCTTCGGCAACTAATTTATTGAACCCGCCAATTTGTGCACAGCGTCGATGTGTTAGGCTGCATAAATTATACAAGAAGTTGGCGTGGATACGTGCTTCTAGTGATGGAGAGGGAACATTTAATAGGTCATCCGCTTTATCCATCAAAATATGGGTGAGGTCGTTAACGTCCATAATAGACTGCGGCAAAATTTGTAATTCAACCAAAGATCCGCGCGTAGTATTGTCTGTCGGTAATGAAAACTTTTGGAAGAATACGCGGTGACCAGTCATTTTCTTGGGCGCGACAAGACGGTTATCCTCTAAAACGGCGCCCATATTATCCGCGCTATTTTTGTGCAATAGGCCATTTTTGCTGTAATGTGATGCTTCTTTCATAAAGGCATATATGTTTTGGTCAGGGCAAACAATGCGGGCGCGCTGTAAGTCTGTCAGTAATTCTTTTTTAAATGGTTGCTGCAGGTTGTTTTTATCAGCGTAATCGGCAAATAATTTACTGAAGGCGCTGTAGGGGGATTTAACGCAGATGCGGAATAATGGTGTTTCTAGCGCGTAGCGGTCATCCGCGCCATGGTCTTTGTCTAACGGCGCTGCTGTGCTATTACGTGGGTGTTTCAAAAAATAGTCCTGAAATGCGGGGAAGTCATAAAGCTTCGCCGTGCCAGCGTGTTCAGCGGTCCAGTCATCTAAGATATCTTCGGCTTCGGTGTAGAGCTGTGCGGTGCGGTCAATTTTGTCGCTATAGAGCTGGCAAAGATAGCCGCTTAAAGTTTTTAAGTCACTTTGTGCGATGAACTCTTGTAAGGTGTCTGCGCTTTCGTCAGACAATGCGGCGGCTTTGAGGGCGTCTATGGTTCTTTCTTCACCAAGGACGTTGCGGTTGATCTTGATGAGATGTTGGATGAATTTGGGCGCTGTTTCGCGTATGTCCTGAAACATATCTGAAAAGCGCTTCGCATTTTGTTGCGGGCGTTTTTCGCCGTCAAAATACTGCAATGTCGCTTTTGGGTTTAAAAAGTGAACATTGTAATCGGCAATATTGTTAAATAAAGGCGTTTTGTAAGCCATTGGTCTCTTTGATTTTTGCATAACCTGAGCATATTCTATAAAGAAATACTTTAGCAAGTGTTAATATTCGTGTGGGAATGATGTTTTTATTCGCATTATTCGGGATATCTCATTTTGAGCCCTGCGCTAATCGTGTTATCATAGATGTTCGCCGAAAAGAATTTTGGCGCTATTCGATTGTTTCTTAATTATATTTACGGTATGCCCCTATGAAAATGCCTGAACGCCCATTAAATTCTGAATCGTTGAAACGCTCAATGCAATATGTGATGTCGGTTTACGGTATTCATACTGATATGGACGGCATATTACTGGAAGTGCCAGGTGGCGAAGCGCCGATGACTCCTGGGCTAGTTTTAGAGGTTGCGCAGCGTACAAATTTAAAAGCGCTGTGGCGCCAGAAGATGAGCTTTAACCAAGTGCTGAGCCAAGAAGCTGCGTGTATCATCATCATGGAAGATGGTGAGGCGCTGGTCGTTCTGCCGCAAAAGACGCATAAAGGGAAAATCTTTAGACCGGGTGAAGGGTTCATTACGGACAAGATTGATGATATAGAGGCGCGTTACACAAAAGAAGCGATTATTCTTGCGCCTGCGGAACTTAAACAAGGCATGGATGCGCGCGGCGTGTCGCATGAGCATCCAGTAGACTGGTTTTGGAAGCCCATCTTTAAACACTGGCAAGCTTACCGCGATGTTATTGTTGCGACGATATTCGTTAACGTGTTTGCCTTAGCTGTGCCGCTCTTTACTATGAATGTGTATGACCGTGTTGCGCCGAACCCCGGCGCCGAAGATACGCTGTTCGTTTTGACGACCGGTATTACGCTTGTACTGTTGCTAGACATGTTCTTTAAAGTCGTGCGTAGCTATCTGCTTGAGCATGTTGCATCCCGTGTTGGTTGTCAGTTTGACTTTGATTTGATGGAACGTTTAATGCATTTGCCGTCTATTGACCTGCGCCTGTCGGTGGGGGAGCGCGTCAATCTGTTCCGCGAATTACAATCCATCCGTGATTATTACGCCACGCGCCTTGCGCCAGCCATTGTTGATTTTCCGTTCTTCCTATTGTTCGTATTTGTGATCTATTTACTCTCGCCTGCTTTGTCAGGTATCGCACTTGGTGCGGCGGGGCTTATTTTGGTCATTAACTTGCTTGTGCAAATACCGATTAACCGTTTAACGCGCAATGCATTCACGTCGATGCAGAATAAAAGCTCTGTTATGGTTGAAACGCTAAACGGCTTGGAAACCATCAAAATGCATAACGCGATGGGCACACGTCTGTTTTTGTGGAATACATCAACAACGCATTCGGCAGCCGCCGCACGTAAAAGTCATTTGATGATGAATATTTCGCAGAACTTGTCTGTGATGATTGCGCAGGGCGTGACAATTGCTGTCGTGTTCTTTGGTATTTATGAGATACATGCCAATGAAGGCTTTACCGTTGGTAAGTTGATTGCCTGTTCGATCCTTTCAGGCCGTGCTGTTGCACCGATTATGAATGTTTCCGCAATGATTTCGCGCATGAAACAATCACGTGATATTTTGAAAATGATCGATAATATCTTCAAAATGCCATATGAGGGTCAGCCAACACGTAATTACGCAACAAAGGGCCCGTTTAAGGGCGGTATTGAGTTCCGTGATGTTGCGTTTCAATATCCGGGGCAGCTGCGCCCAACGCTGACGGGCATCAATTTTAACATTGCGCCGGGTGAGAAGGTCGGCATTATTGGCCGTACTGGCGCGGGTAAAAGTACTGTTGCAGGGCTTTTGACTAGCTTCCTCCATGCGCAGGGTGGTTCGGTTCATATTGATGGTTATTCAATGGATACGATTTATCCAGCGGAAATTCGCCGCCATATTGGTATTGTGCCGCAAAAGCCATTCTTCTTTAGTGGGTCAATCAAGGAAAACATCTTGCTTGGTAACGAAGATGTAACTGAGGAAGAGTTCCAAGCCGCCGCCGAAATATCAGGCCTTGATATATTTGTTGAACAAACGGGCTATGGCTATGACTTGGAGGTCGGCGAGAATGGCAAGAACCTATCCGGTGGTCAGCAGCAATCCATCGCGATTGCGCGTGCCTTCCTCAAGAACCCGCAAATCTTGATTTTGGATGAACCGACTAATGGTATGGATAACGCCCTTGAATTGCGCGTACGCTCAAAACTACGCGACTTTATTAAGGATAAAACATTCATCCTAATTACACACAGAACGTCGCTGCTACCACTTGTTGAGCGCTTGATCCTGCTTGATAGAGGGCACGTCATGGCCGACGGTCCATCAACGGAAATATTGAAGAAGCTTAGTGGGCGTGAGTAGGTTATGAGACCTTCATGCTTTTCATGGATTCATAATATATGGCTTTATAGTTTTCTTTTTCGCCCATGATGGAATTGAAATTGAAGGCCAGGGTCTGGCCTTCATAAGCCGTCATTAATATCATGTTATAGAGATACGCGTCTGGCTGGTTTGATGAAAACTCTGCGTAAAACCATTCCCGATTATCAATGTTTAGGATGGTGTTTCTGTACCAACGAATTTGTGGTACGGATTGTTCGAATGAACGTGAAATCGCGTGGCGCATTTCATCAATTGGCGCAACGGACATGTCCTCAGGGCGGATGGTGCAGGCAATGGTTGCAGTGGCATTTTCATTACTTAACACAGCATCTGGGCGGCCATCTGTACCGTATTTTTGGACGATCATATCTTCGCTTAAAAAGCCAAAGCCTTCAGGCGCTTTAAAGCTTATGCGCCCATCGTTGAAATAGGCGCGCCCATCTTCGCGTGTTTTTGTGGTATCGACAGGGGCATCAGGTGGCGTTTCAGCAGGTATATCTTTCTTATGCGTTAACCCTAATTTCGCCGATGCTTTGGCAATAAACTTCTTCATCGTGTTTTACTGTATTTTATCAAAATGGTTTGAAAAGTTTTTTAAGGGCGCTCATCAAGCTTTCGCTTTCACCGCTATCAAGCTCTTTCTCAATTTGTTGATGTTCTGATATGACGTTTTCTTTTTCTTCATCATCAAAGCTTAGGCTAACTTCATCAAGCATAGCGTTAAAATCAACGTCAGCGACATGGGCGCGTTTAAGTTTGGACATTATTTCTTGTTCTTGTTTGTCAAAATCACCATCACACCAAACAAGCACGCGCGCGTGACGGAAAAATTCGGTGCGGTCATGCTGGTCAGTGATGCGCTTGAACATTTCGCCAATGTCAGATGCATCCATGGTGTCGGCGACTAAAATGGATCGCTGATAATCAGTTAATGATAGGGTATCAATGGCTTTTTCCATGAATTTGCGTTCTTCATCGGTCACGACATTGTCGGCATGGACGAGCGCAAATAAAGTACGCCACATATAAAACTGGCTTTCATTGATGGGGCTTTGTTGTTCTGCTGCGTTATCCACTATCTTTATCCTTGATCAAGGTTTTGGAAATTATGGCGTAATTTTACCATTGTTCTTTATCATCGCCAATAGCCGTAAAAATAATATTAATTTTATACAAGGCGCATTATATTCTTGTTTTGTTCTATTTTTGCCGTTATTGTGAACATATATAGAACATATTGTGCGGAGTTTCTTGATGTTGGAATCACCAGAAATGAATAGCTGTAAGTGGCTGTTTTTTGATTTGAATAGTTATTTTGCAAGCGTGGAGCAGCAGGAGCGCCCTGAGCTGCGGGGGCGTCCGGTCGCGGTTGTACCGATGGATACGGATTATACCTGCGCTATTGCGGCATCTTATGAGGCGAAGGCCTATGGCATAAAAACAGGAACGCGTATAAAAGAAGCAAAAATGATGTGTCCTGATTTGGTTACGGTTTTGGCGCGGCATGATAAATATGTTGAATATCACGACCGTATTTTGTCGGAAGTGATTAAGCATACGCCGATTAATAAGGTCTGTTCAGTAGATGAATTATCAAGCCGCCTGCCACCCAATAAGCGTACGGCGGATAAAGCGCGTGCCGTGGCCTTGCGTTTGAAGGCGGGGTTAAGGCAGAACCTAGGTGAACATATACGTTGTTCGATTGGTATTGCACCCAACGCTTATTTAGCAAAGGTGGCAACGGATATGGAGAAGCCTGATGGCTTGGTGATCCTCTCGCCGGATACGATGCAAGAACGGTTATTTGCGCTTAAACTAACCGATTTATGCGGCATTAATGTTGGGATGGAGGCGCGGCTACGGCGCGGGGGTATTACAAGCGTGGAGCAGTTCTGGCATTTATCCCCTAAACATGCGCGGCGGATATGGGGCAGTGTTGAGGGGGAGCGGTTTTGGTATCGATTGCGCGGTTATGAAATTCCAGACCAAGAAACGAAAACAACAATGATTGGTCATTCGCGGGTGTTAGATACGGAGCTGCGCAATGCGGATGCGGCCTATCAAGTTGTGCGCCGTTTGACGATTAAGGCGGCAACGCGACTGCGCCGGAAAGAGTTTTTTGCGGCGGGGTTTGTCTTTGCCATTCGTTTTCAATCAGGGCAGCGTTGGGCGCGCGATGTGCGGCTTTCGCCTGCGCAGGATAATTTTACGTTTTTGAAAGCGCTTGAAGGGCTGTGGACGCAAATGGCGGATGAGGTGATGGCTTCACGCGCCTATCGTCAAACGCGGGATCGACCGTTTAAGGTGTCTATTTCGCTGCATGGGCTGTGCCGTAGGCAAGATATTACGCCAGATTTGTTTGACCAATCGTCGGAATCCTATCAGGCGCTTACGCATAAGAATGAAGCGTTGTCGCAGGTCATGGATAATTTGAACAGTAAATATGGCGCGGAAACCTTACGGCTTGGCGTATCCCCCAAAACGCGCGCCGGTTATGTAGGCACAAAAATCGCCTTTAGCCGCGTGCCGGATCAAGCTGAATTTTTTGAGTGAATGCTTATTTGCTCAGGCTTGAATTTTTATAGGGGTGCTATAAACTACAGGCTATGAACAGGGAAGAAAGCGCGCAAAAGACGCTTGATCAATATAGTTATAAATACACAGCATTAGTGCAGGATTATGACCGCTTGCGCTGGCACTTGTTGACGGCTTCGTCTGGTATAGTGGGGCGCATTAAAACGGTCTTTTTCGGGGCGGCTTTGTTTATCAATCAATTGCGGTTGGATTATTTACTCTCTCGCCCGAAATTGCAGCAGGCCTTAACTAGCCAAAATGGCGAGGAATTGCGTTATCAGCAATTGGCACATGCAGCGTCTTACCATCCACAGTTTGATTTATGGGATAGCCTGCGCCTACATGGGCAGAAAATACGTACATTTAAAGCATGGGAGAAAGCGCGACTTCAGAGTGATTTTTCTATAGCCGCTGCGCCACTTCAGAAATTACTCAAGATGCAATTTTCGCGCGCGCATGATGCTGGCTACGATCCGTACCAATATGCATTGGCAGAACATAGCCGCGGATTACGAGATAGTGATGTGGGGCAAATAATGAGCGATACGTATCGTTCTTATATTAAACTCAATACCGCAAAGCATAAGCAATCTGCATCCACGCAGGTGCTCTCTTTACCGCCTGTGGTCTTGGACAAAAACACACAGCAACGTATCGTAACGCGATTATGGGCGGATATGGGGCTTGATATGGCGCGTATTGATGTCCGTAAAGGGGCGCACCCAGCATGTTTGGGCTATCATGATGATGTTGTATTGTCGATGGTCTATGATGAAAACAATGTGCTGAACAGCTTCCTGACGGCTTTGCATGAAGGTGGTCATGCGCTATACCGTCAGAATTTACCGCGTAGCTTGGCTGGGCAGGCTGATGGCTTGATCGTAGGGCGTGATATGGATGAAGCTATGGCGCTATTTTGGGAACATGGCGTTGCGCATCATCCTGCCTTTGCGGAATATTTGGCGCGGGTGATTGGCGAAGAAACACATGGAGAAGTGGCGTTGAATGCTGCGGCACTTCATCAGAGTATTGCGACGGGTGGTTCAGACGGGCTGCGCATCAGCGCCGATGTTATGCATTATCCGCTGCATTTAATGCAGCGCCGCGCCGTGATGAAAACATTGGTACAAAACGGCGGTGAGACGGAAAAGCTTAAGCATATTTTTAATGCGGAAGCTGCGGGTTATATTGGCGCGGCTGCGAAATATGACGATGATGGGGGCGGTGTATTACAAGACCCGCATTGGTTTACGGGTGATTTAGCAGATTTTGACAATTACTTTATGGGGCAACATTATGCGCTAACCCTGTATCAGCATATGCAGCCAGATCATTATGCTGGCGATATTAAGCGCGGTAATTTTGCGCCTTTGGCGGCTTGGCTGAATGAACATGTTTATAAACATGGCGCGCAATATACGAGCTGTGAGCTTGTTGAGAAAGCTGTTGGCGTAAAGGGCGCGCAAGCGGCTAATGGTTACCGCCAACATATCTCTCAAATTATAGAATTATAATATTGACTTATCTTTTTACATAATATAATATCTTTTTCATCTCACATTAGAACACAAAATGACAAAAGGGGTGGGGTGTGTTTAAAGCCAATAAAAAAGATAAAGCGCAATCGGCGAATACTGAGCCTGTTGAAGAAGCCAAGACAACGGAAAAAGCATCACTATGGAATCGTGGTTTGTGGAGTATTGGTAACGGGTTTGTGAACGTGCTTGCGGGTGTATTTAACGCGACTGCGGCGACTGGTGTTGTCATGATGATGCTTGCGACGCAAGGGGATGATCCGCTTGATGGACTAAATAATATTTTGACGAATAAGAATATTCAGGCTTTGGAACAAAGCACGCAGCTTGTTAGCGCATCTGCATTATACCCCCAGCTATTAGAAGATAAAAAATATACATTTTACGGTGATATGAGCCATACCGTTGGTGCAGTGCGCAGCTATTTCTTTGGCGCAGAAAACACGCAAAATATTATCAATGCGGACGTGAAGCATGTTTTTATTGAATATCCGCAGCAAATGCAAAATTTAGTTGATGACTTGGCTTCGGGCACAACGACAAAAGACGAATTTGTTGGTGAGATTACCGCGCAGATTAGCCCGCTGTGGTGGAGCCCTGAGCAAATGCGTGGCTACCATAAAATGATGGCGGACATGATTGTTGACTTGAATGAAGCAGGTATAAAAATGCATTTTGCTGACCCAGGTATGGGCAGTTCAGGCATGTCAGCAGAAAGTAAGGATTTACTTTTCGAAATGGCTGGTGTTGTTGTTCGTGAAATGGAAGCAAGCGGCGTTAATGCATCTATGTCATCCATGGAAATCTTTATCGCTACGCAAAAATTCATTTACGGCAAAGTTTTGGCAGACCCTAATTTTAAAGATAGATTGCAGAAATTATATGATGATTTCTTTGAAAAACGTTTGGGGGAGGATAATGAACATATCGCATCATTTATTCAAACGCAGGCGAATGATGAGAAGTCTGTTATTCTTTATGGCGCGGCGCATATGATGCGTGAACATGACCTTGATGAAATGCTCGGCGTAGAAGATACGCAGCTTATTGGTCTTTATGGTGATAAGCGGCAATATGGGGATGCGTTAATCAAATTTGTATATTCACAATTCTTACCGCAGCAGCCAGACAAACTGCACATGCTCGATGAACAGCAAGTCTATTTATATAAAGACGCTTCTCAAAGCTATGTGCAGCAGCCATCTGCTCTTAAACCACAAATTTAAGCAACGTCTTTCAAATAATCTTGCAGCGGTTTCACATCAATCTGCTTATTCTTCATGGCGCGAATGGCTTGTACGCCGGCGCGCGCGGCAGTTAGCAATGTATAATACGGCACTTTGTTCATCAGCGCCGTGCGGCGGATGGATTGTGAATCCACATGGGTTTGCGGCCCTTTGGTGGTGTTAATCATCAAATGAATTTCACCGTTAATCATGTGGTCAATGATGTTCGGGCGACCTTCCATTACTTTGTTGACGCGCTTCACAGGGACGCCGTGCATTTTCAAGAATTGGCATGTACCGCTTGTCGCAACAAGGCCAAAACCCATTTCATCAAGTTCACGTGCGATGAGGAGAAGTTCATCTTTATCTTCATCTTTAACGGAGAGGAAGACTGTGCCTTCAAGCGGCGGTGTCATGCCTGAACCCATTTGTGACTTGGCGAAGGCTTGACCGACTTCCATGTCTAGGCCCATAACTTCACCCGTTGATTTCATTTCAGGGCCGAGGATTGGGTCAACACCTGCAAAGCGAGAGAATGGGAAGACCGGCGCTTTCACGGCCAAATGGTCGGGCGCCATGCCTTTCAGCATATCTTCTTTGCGGAAGGTTTTTAATTTCTCACCCGCCATTATGCGCGCTGCGATTTTGGCGACAGGCACGCCTGTGGCTTTTGCCACGAATGGGACAGTGCGTGACGCGCGTGGGTTAACTTCTAAAATGAAAATGTCATATTCGCCGCTATCTTTGTTTTTCTTACAGGCGAATTGGACGTTCATCAGACCAACAACGTTCAAAGCTTTGGCGAGTTTTTTGGCTTGTTTTTCAAGTTCGCGCACGGTGCGGTATGGCAGTGAGTGCGGCGGCAGAACGCAGGCGCTATCGCCTGAGTGAATGCCTGCTTCTTCAATATGTTCCATGATGCCTGCAACATAGCTTTCATCTCCATCGCTTAACACATCTACATCAACTTCAATGGCTTGTTTGAGGTAACGGTCGAGCAGAACAGGGGACGAGCCTGATACATTCACCGCCGTGGCGATATAGCGTTTTAAGCCATCCATATCTTGTACGATTTCCATCGCCTGACCGCCCAAAACATAAGACGGACGAATGACGAGTGGGAAGCCCAGATGCGCCGCTTTTTCAATCGCGTCTTCGGCTGAATAAGCAAGAGCATTTGGCGGCTGACGAAGCTCTAGCTTCTCAAGGAGTTGTTGGAAGCGTTCGCGGTCTTCAGCAAGGTCAATCGCGTCTGGGTCAGTGCCCAAAATTGGGATGCCTTCTTTTTGCAAGATATGCGAAAGCTTCAATGGAGTTTGCCCGCCAAGCTGGACAATCGCGCCAACGACTTCGCCATTTTGCTGTTCTGCACGGATCAGTTCGATGACGTCCTCTGCCGTCAGCGGTTCAAAGTAGAGACGGTCAGATGTGTCAGGATCAGTTGATACTGTCTCGGGGTTACAATTGACCATGATGGTCTCATAACCTGCTTCTTTAAGGGCATATGCCGCATGGACGCAGCAATAATCAAATTCGATTCCTTGGCCAATACGGTTCGGGCCGCCGCCAAGGATGATGATTTTCTTTTTATCGCTTGGCTCAACTTCGCTTTTTGCGGGGGTTAGACCGTCGCCTTCATAACAGCTATACATATATGGTGTGATGGATGGTAACTCGCCCGCGCAGCTATCGATGCGTTTGTATACGGGGTGAATGTTGTGGCTGTGGCGCGCAGCGCGGACTTTGTCTTCATCAACCTTCATTAACTGCGCTAGGCGGCGGTCAGAAAAGCCCATCTTTTTCACATGCATCCAGTCTTCAGCGGATGTCGGTAGGCCGTTGGCGATAATGTTTTTTTCTGTGTTTACAATGTTTTCAATGCAGGCCAAAAACCATTGGTCGTATGCTGTACAGGCGTGAATGTCATCGGCGCTCATACCGTGGCGGAAGGCCTGTGCAATATAAAGGATGCGCGCGGGGGTCGGGTCTGACAGTTTAGCGCGGATCTGATCATGGGTTGGTTCTTCCTGCGTTAGGGATGGTGAACCAACAGGCAAGTCGTTAAAGCCATCAAGGTCTTTTTCAAGGGAACGTAATGCTTTTTGTAAAGATTCTTCCATTGAGCGGCCGAAGGCCATCGCTTCACCGACCGATTTCATTGCTGTAGATAATGTTGTTTTACTGCCTTTGAATTTTTCAAATGCGAAACGAGGGATTTTGGTGACAACGTAATCAATGCTGGGCTCAAACGATGCGGGGGTTTTGCCGCCTGTAATTTCGTTTTTCAGTTCATCGAGTGTGTAGCCAACCGCCAATTTTGCAGCTACGCGGGCAATCGGGAAGCCCGTGGCTTTGGATGCAAGGGCGGATGAACGCGACACACGTGGGTTCATTTCAATGACGATCATGCGGCCATCTTCTGGATTTACAGCGAACTGCACGTTTGACCCGCCCGTTTCAACGCCAATCGCGCGCAATACAGCCAAGGATGCGTTGCGCATGATTTGGTATTCTTTATCGGTCAGTGTCATGGCAGGGGCTACCGTGATGGAATCGCCCGTATGCACGCCCATTGGGTCGATATTTTCAATCGAACAAATGATGATGGCATTGTCGTTTTTGTCACGGACAACCTCCATCTCATATTCTTTCCAGCCCAAAAGTGATTCTTCGATTAGCACTTCGGTGACGGGGGATGCATCTAAACCTTCGCGGACAATGCGCTCAAACGCTTCGCGGTTATAGGCTATGCCGCCACCTGTGCCGCCCAATGTGAATGAAGGGCGGATAATTGCTGGTAGGCCAATGAAGTCAAGGCCATCTAGGGCTTCGCTTAAGCTGTGCACGGTGCGGCTTTTTGCGCTTTCTAGTCCGATTTCATCCATGATGTCGCGGAATTTTTGACGGTCTTCGGCTTTTTCAATTGCGTCTTGGTTCGCGCCGATCAGTTCAATGCCAAGGCGCTCTAACGTGCCATCATCCGCCAGAGCAAGCGCGGTGTTGAGCGCGGTCTGACCGCCCATAGTTGGTAGCAAAGCATCTGGTTTTTCTTTTTCAAGGATTTTGGCAATAACCTCTGGCGTAATCGGTTCGATATATGTCGCGTCCGCCAAGTCAGGATCGGTCATAATTGTCGCGGGGTTGGAGTTCACCAATATAATGCGATAACCTTCTTCCTTCAGGGCTTTACAGGCCTGCGTTCCAGAATAATCAAACTCACAAGCCTGACCAATAATAATTGGACCAGCACCTATAATACAAATGGATTGAATGTCTTTACGGCTCGGCATATCGCGTATCCTTACAGCGAGAAGTGAATATATGTACCGAGAAGAAATCTATAAGCTAGATAGTCTGTGCTGGCAATAGAAAATGTTTATTTGACAAATTAAAGATTACCCTGTATTTTTATGTAAATTATTATTGTGGAGTTATTAAATGAATTCTTTAACTGATTTGGCTGGTTGCGTAGTTACAGCATTTGCTTTTCATGGATCGATGTTTCTTTTACCCGAAAATAAACATGAATATAACGAAATAGATCAATATGCGCAGAAAATATGCGGTCAAATTATGTCTATTTCTCAAGCTCATCCTTATGGTGTGGAGCCTTTAAACCAGGTGGCATTCGAGGTTGAAGGTCGGAAATATATTTGTAAGCTATAAATTAGATTTTTAGTTGCTGTAGTTTATTGTGGGTCGCTTTTTCTATGGCTGGGGTCAGGTAAGTGGATACTTTGCCGTCATTTTTGATCAAGGCTTTGGCCATGCTTGAGGATACAGATGTCAGTGTCGGATCTGTTATCAGGAATGCGGTTTTAATGCTGCTGTCTTGATCTTTATTGGTGAGCGCTAAACCTAATTCATCATTAAAGTCATTGGCTGATCGTAAGCCGCGGAACATGACGGCCGCGCCAACTTGCTGCGCAAATTTTACGGTCATACAGTCATAGCTTTTGGCTTCTAGCTTACAGCCTTTAATGCCTTTAAGTGCACCGCTTTGAATTTCATTGTTAATCAGGTCAACACGCTCAGGAATTGTGAACAAACCTTTTTTAGCGGGGTTGATGCCGATTGAGATAATTAGGCGATCAACAAGCACGGCCGCTTCCTTAATCATTGCAATGTGACCAAGGGTGAGGGGGTCAAATGACCCTGCATAAATGCCGATGCGTTCTTTTGTTTTCTTTGCCATGATTTTTTTATAAAGAAGCGTGCGGCAAAAATCAATACGTAAAATAAAAATCTGTTTTGAACGGTTTTAATTTGTTTTTGCTCATTTTTATGTTGCAAAAGGGCGTTGAATTGTGAGAGATAGGGGCAGTATATAGTGTGCAAACCAAATCTAAGTATTAAGAAAGCTGATATGTCTGATCTTCGTCATACAATTAACTCTGCAATGAAAACAGCGATGAAAGAAAAAGATGCTGTTTCCCTTTCAACCATCCGTCTTATTAGTGCGGCGATTAAAGAGCGTGATATTAATGCACGTAGCGCATCTGGTCAGGATGGAATCGCGGATGAGGAGGTTTTGAGCCTTTTGCAGTCAATGATTAAGCAACGTCAGGAGTCTTCACGTATTTATCGTGATGGTGAACGTATGGATCTTGCGGAGCGCGAAGAGGCGGAAATTGATGTTATTCAAGGCTTCCTGCCTGCGCAGCTTTCTGATTCTGAGGTTGATGATGCCGTTGCTGGCCTTATCGCTGAAGTTGGCGCGGAAAGCATTAAAGATATGGGCAAAGTTATGGCTGCGCTGAAAACACAATATGCAGGCAAGCTAGACATGGCGCGCGCAAGTGCCGTTGTAAAAGAAAAGCTGGGCTAATAAATCAACTAAAATGGCTATAAGTGCTGATTTGTTGTTTAAAGGCACTAGAAAATACAGGCATATATTGCTAATCATGGCCTATGAGCAAATTTACACCGCAGTTTTTAGATAGAATACGTGATAACGTAACGTTGTCGGATATTATCCGTCAGCGTATGAAGCTGACGCGTGCAGGGCGTGAATTCAAAGGGTGCTGCCCGTTCCATAAAGAAAAAACACCATCTTTCTATGTTAATGATGATAAGCAGTTTTACCACTGTTTTGGCTGCGGGGCGCATGGGGATGCGATACGTTTTATTGTTGAACATGACAATGTGCCGTTTCCTGAGGCTGTGGAACAGCTTGCCGATAAAGCTGGCGTGGCAATGCCTGTTGAGCGTCAGCAAACGGCGGCGGATTACCATTTTGAACAAGTGCGCAAAGGCCTTTATGAATTAATGGAGGATGCCGCGCATTGGTTTACGCAGCAACTCTACGCCCCTGAAAACAAAACCTTCCTTGATTATCTGACAGATCGCGGGGCATCGAACGGGATGTTATCATCCTTTATGATTGGCTGCGCACCGATGGATGGGCAGGCACTTCCGACCTATTTGCGTAGTAAGGGCTATGATGATGCGCAGATGATCGAAGCCGGTTTATGCCGCGCCAGTAAAAAAGATGGTAAGCCTTATGCGTTTTTCCGTGAACGTATTATGTTCCCCGTATTTGATACGCGTGGACGCGTTGTGACATTCGGTGGGCGCATACTGCCAGACCATGTACGCAATGCTGCAGGATTTCCGCCGCATAGTAATGATTTCGTCCCGCCGAAATATATAAACGGCGCGGATAGCAGCCTGTTTAATAAAAGCGCGACATTATATGGTGCGTATCAAGTGCGTAAGGCAAGCCGTGAAGGGCATACGCCTGTTGTCGTTGAGGGCTATCTAGATGTTATTGCCTGTCACGAAGCGGGCTTTCGCGGCGCAATCGCGCCAATGGGCACTGCGCTGACCGATGAGCAAATCCAAACGCTGTGGAAGATTGGTGCCTATAATCAAAAAACGCCTATTTTATGTTTTGATGGTGATGGCGCGGGTAAGCGCGCTGCGATGCGGGCGATGGAGCGTATTTTGCCGCATGTGTCGTCTGATCGTACGGTAAAAATCGCATTCATGCCTGAAGGAGAAGACCCAGATTCTTATATTAAGGCTAAGGGCGAAAAAGCCTTGCGTGAAGTTTTCCGTCAGGCGATGAGCTTAGCTGATTTTCTGTGGGATTCGAATGTGACGGGTAAGCGCTTTGACGCACCAGAAGAGCGCGCTGCTTTAGAAAAGGCATTGCATAGCGCGGTGGATGCGATTGCGGATGAATCAACAAAGTCATATTACCGCCGCGATGTGAAAGACCGTCTATATAAGCTTTTCTCAAGCTTTAAGAAGAAGGATTTTAAGGGGCGCGATGGTAAATTTAAAAATAATACGCAGCCCGATTTGGAAAAGTACCGCCGCCAAGCGGTTTTAAATTTATCTGGCGAAGATGAATCCTTGGTTGAAACGCTGCAAACTATATTGGTGTTAAGCGCGATTAAGTTTTATCCGCTATTAGAGCGTTTTTATGATGTCATGGCGTATCGTCCATTCCGGCAAGGCGATATGGAACGCTTAAAACAGGCGCTGCTTGATCTGGATATAGAAGATTATAGTGAAGACATGTCGGCGCTTCATACACAGCTAGAACAAGGCGGCTATGGCGCTATTATCCGTCAACGTGAACAGCAGGGGCTATATTTGCATGCGCCGTGGCTAAAACCAGACGGGGAAGAGCATGATGCGATTAAAGGATGGGATGGTACCGTCGCCCGTCTAAACGCGTTGGCGCATAAGGCTGCGCTCGCCGAAGCGACTAAAGCGCTTGAAAAAGACTTCACAGAAGAGAATGCGGATCGTTTAGTCGCGCTGCAGAAGATGAATGCTGTCTAAAAAAGTCCTTTAATTATGGTATGTTACGGCAAAGTTATACATTATTAAAAAAATATTGGCTTTTTCTTTCAAAATCGGCTTTAATTTGCGATCTTCTCGGATTAGTATAATCTGTCCGAGTTGTGCTTTAAATTTAAGTAATGTGGTCTATATAGATTTTTCAGGTGAGTGGGCGCCTTGATGTACATGTTATAAAAGCACGTGGTGGATTGGGTACAACAGTAATAAAAACAGGCTTGATAGTTAAATGAGCGTAAGTGAAAAGGCAAGAAATCAAGATCGTGACGATGAAGTAGGCTCAGCAGGGTCTATTGCCAGTGTCGTTAAGAAATTGAATAAAATCGGTAAAGAGCGTGGTTTTATAACTTACGATGAGCTGAACAAGGCACTGCCTGCCGAAGAATTTTCTTCAGAACAAATTGAAGACGCTATGGCGAATCTGTCAGATGGCGGCGTACAAATCGTTGAAAGCGAAGATGACTTTGACGAAGACGCTACGGCATCGGATAAAAAAGGTTCCGGTGACGATGACGATGAGAGTGATTACGAATCTGGCGGTAACATAGCCAGTGACGATACAGGCCGTACCGATGACCCTGTACGTATGTATTTGCGTGAAATGGGCACAGTTGAGCTTCTTTCTCGTGAAGGTGAAATCGCGATTGCCAAGCGCATTGAAGCTGGTAAAGAAATGATGATTAGCGGGATTTGTGAAAGCCCGCTAGCGATTGAGTCGCTAATTGCATGGTATGAATCGCTACAGAATGAAGAAATTCTATTGCGTGAGATCGTTGATCTTGAGGCCATGTATAGTTCTGATGACCCAGAGGCTGATCCAGAAGCGCTTGATTCTGATGGCAATGATGATGAAGACGATCATGAAGAATCAGAAGACGGAGAAGACGAAGACGGTGAAGAGAACGAAGACGGCGAAGACGGTGACGATGATGGTGATGACGATCTCGGCGGCGTATCCCTCGCAGCGATGGAAGAAGAGCTTCGTCCAGTTGTCTTCGACATCTTCTCGCGTATTCAGAAGACCTATAAGAAAATTTTGAAAGTGCAAAAAGAGCGTTTGGAAGCCTTCCATAAAGGTGATGAGCCGAGCGACGCAACTAACAAAAAATATAAAGCGCTAAATGAAGAAATGGTTGAGTTGATGAATGAAGTCAGCTTGAACCCTGCGCGTATTGAGCAGTTGATTGAAAAACTTTATAAAATGAACCGTGATTTGGTGTCTTTAGAAGGCCAGATTATGCGTTTTGCAACGGATTGTGGCGTTGGCCGTGAAGACTTTTTGAAGCATCACTATGGTAACGAACTTGACCCGAAATGGGTTGAGATGGTGTCTGGCCTTAAAGGTAAGGGCTGGGAGCGTTTTGTTGAACGTTATGGTGAGCGCGTTGGTGAAATGCGTGAACAAATTATGTGCATTGGTGATGAAGCGGGGCTGCCGCTTAAGGAATTCCGCCGTATTGTTTCGACAGTACAAAAGGGGGAAAAAGAGGCGGGGCGTGCCAAGAAGGAAATGGTTGAAGCCAACCTACGTCTTGTGATCTCGATTGCGAAGAAATACACAAACCGTGGCCTACAATTCCTTGATTTGATCCAAGAAGGTAATATTGGTTTGATGAAGGCGGTTGATAAGTTTGAATACCGCCGTGGTTATAAATTCTCGACCTATGCAACATGGTGGATTCGTCAGGCGATCACACGTTCGATTGCTGACCAAGCACGTACAATTCGTATTCCTGTGCACATGATTGAAACCATCAACAAGCTTGTGCGAACAAGCCGTCAGATGATGCACGAAATTGGCCGTGAGCCAACACCAGAAGAATTGGCAGAACGTCTACATATGCCGCTTGATAAAGTGCGCAAAGTTCTGAAAATTGCGAAAGAGCCTGTATCGCTTGAAACACCAATTGGTGATGAAGAAGATTCAAGTCTTGGTGATTTCATTGAAGATAAAAATGCGATTCTGCCGGTTGAGAGCGCAATTCACTCAAACCTGCGTGAAACAACGACGCGCGTTCTCGCAACACTGACACCACGTGAAGAGCGCGTTCTTCGTATGCGTTTTGGTATTGGTATGAATACTGACCACACATTGGAAGAGGTTGGTCAGCAGTTCAACGTAACGCGTGAACGTATTCGTCAGATTGAAGCTAAGGCGCTACGTAAGTTGAAGCACCCAAGCCGCAGTAGAAAATTGCGCAGCTTCCTAGATACATAAATATAAAGGCCCTTAAGAGGGCCTTTTTTATTATGTGGTGTATTTGAACACTTGCTTTCGCTGTGTTGCTAATGCTTTTTGTTGATCGTATCTCTCAAGGATTTTTTGTAGATTATCGGCTTTTTTGTGTTCGACCCAATCTCTTGGTGACATGTTCTGGTTATCAATAGGGATGATGAGGTCGGGGTCAGCGCCTTGGCCTAATAAATATTCAAAAGCTTCGTCACTGCCTTGAAATCCATTCGCCCAGATTACTTTCGTTAAAGGCAATGTGCCTGCATTATTGGGTGTGTTTACATCTGCCTTGTATTTAACCAGCAATTTCATCATATCAAGATGCGCGCCCCACTCAGTACTGTCATTTAAAGCAGGGCCGCTAAAATGTGTTGTTAAATTCGGATTTGCACCGGCGATTAATAGCTCTTCTGCTTTTTTTAGGTCGTTTGCTTTTACGGCGATATCGAGTTGACGGGGCAGCTTTAAAAAATGGATGCCATCTGAATCTATGGCTACTTTAATGGGTGCTTTGTTTATGCCTGTGCCTTGAAAATCGGTAATGGCATTATATGCGGTGCCAGCGGCTACTGTCATTGCCACGGCGGCGGCTGTAAAGACTTTTTGTAATTTAGTAAATTTGGGCATGGTGTTATCCTCTGTTCTGGACAAAAGGATAGCATTGAGTGTGTGTTATGTCAATGTAATAATGTTTTTCACAGAACTATTGTCTTGACATAATGTTTCTCTTCTGTATGATTACGCAAGCGATTGAACAAAGGGAGCGAATAATGAGTGAGTTATTTAATAAATGGGCTGATGGTTTTGCGGATATGTTGCTAAACGAGCTGGAGATTATGTACCAAGGTGATGCAGAGAAAACGCTAGATGTTGCACATGGCCTTCAGAAAATAAATGAGTTTTGTGTGCGTTACTTGCCGCTTTAAATCATTTTTGAAGTTTAAAAATAAAGCCGGATGTTGATCCGGCTTTTTTATTTGTCTTTATTGTGGGTTCCAACCTAGCCAGTTGCGCAGGCGTCCGCCCCAAGGTGTGTTGTTTTGATCTTGGTGGTGTGGCTTTCCATTATCATTAGCGGCATCGCAGCGTTTTTTGACTTCATCTAGATGCTCTTTATCAAGCTGACCTATATTGTATAGGTTTTCGCACAAATCAACAGCAAGGCTATGAAGGCGGGCCTTGACGCGTGGAATGTTCAAATAGTTCTGTGCGATTTTTTCGAGCTTTTCTGTGTTTTCGGGGGATGCGTCTAACGTGTCGCGGGATGGCATCAAGTTAAGTTTTTCAATCTCTTCTGATGTTAGGCGCGGGTTAAATATTGTAATGTTTTCTTCGCCGATAAGGTTGCCGAGGGCCTTGCGTGATAGGGAGTGTGTGTAATTCTCCATATCGGTTAAGATGCCACCAGTTAAAACGCGTCCGACAACGCCTAGTTTTTTGTGCTCTTGCATGATGAAGTCTTCATCAAATTTACCAACGCCAAAATAGACAAGCTTTATTTCTGTATTGGCATCTTTATTGTTGTATAGGTCACAGACGGATGCAATAGGAGAATGGATTATCGCTTGGTCGGCATAGACTTTATCCGTTAGTGTCTTATGTGGGACGAAAGCAAATGGGCTGCAAATGCTAGCCATGGTGCTGTCCCATAAAAATTCATTGCCTTCTGAAGTTTCGCCTTTGGCCGCTGGGTCGTTGGTGAGAAGGTCATTTTTGCGGTGATAGAAATGTTCAAATTGGCCGTCTTCTAAATTATATGATGCGATATATACTGATTTTGGACTATCGCTTAAGCGGCGCTTGCCGAAATATTCTTTAAATTTCTCTTTTGGGCGCTCTGATGAATAATGATAGTCTCCGGCCCAATGTTTGATAATGAAATCAACGGGCTTGCGCGCGGCGTTATAGAACATAGAGCTTAAATAGCCAGAAGGCTCAACTTGTTCAATATATATGCGCATGGTTTTAATCATTTCACGCATTTCTTCGGAGATGGATTGGTCTTTATTAAGGCGGCTACATATTTTGAGGGCACCTTTTTTAGATTTCTCGCTAATAATATCTTGTTTTGCGAATTTCTTCAGGGCGTTAAAATCTTCGTTATAGCTTTCATCTAAGGCGCGTGTTAACTGGTTAGAAGTGCGGATAATTTCATTCAGGCCAAAACGGTGGCGCTTTAGTGGGTCTGCACCGCTAAACACAAAGCTGGCAACATTGGTAAATGTCATTTTAAGGGCGCGGCTAGGGATAGGTTCAAAGAAATACTGACCGTCTGCTTTATATCGATCAAGTGTACTTTCTGCGCTGTGGCCACAAAGCAAGCTTGTTACGCATATTGATCCAGTGGATACGCCTTCAAATGCTTGGAATAAATCTTTACAGGGCATGTCGGTTAAGCGTTCAAGTTCGCTAAGCATAACCATTGGAACGCAGCCAAGCATTGCGCCACCAGGAATGTACAACATATAGACAGATTTTTTGTTACTCTTGGTCATATGACCTGCTCCCCATGTAAGCATTTTTTTTATGGTCACCTCTTATCGGGTGCCTGTTTTTTTCATATTAGGAAAAATAAATCTTTAAATCAAATTTTTTGTGTGCTGCGATGAAACAAAACCTTGCCCTTGTGTATAAAATAGGCTAAATCAATGTGGCTGAAGCCGTTTTTCAGGCTTTTTGCAACGTGGGCCTGTAGCTCAGCCCGGTTAGAGCGCTCCGCTCATAACGGATCGGTCGCAGGTTCGAATCCTGCCGGGCCCACCACTTGCAAATATACTTATCATCACGGTTATTACTATATGAATAGCATTACGCTAAATGGCGTAGGCTGTGCAGTTTTCGGTAAAGGGAAAATATTATGTGCGCGCAAACGTATTGCGGTATTGATTTTGGAACATCCAATTCAACCTGTGCCATTTATCAGGCAGGCGGGGCGCGTCTTGTGCCGCTTGAAGGTGAAAAATTTGATATGCCGAGCGCGGTTTTCTATGAAGATGGCGGTGATGTTCTGTTCGGTCGCGAGGGGATTTCTGCCTATATTGATGGCGAAGACGGGCGTTTAATGCGTGGGCTTAAATCTATGCTCGGTACGGCGTTGATGAATGAACGCACGGTTATAAATGGGCGCGCAACTTATTTCAAAGACATATTGCGCGCATATTTGTCGCATATTAAAAAACGTGCGGAACAAGCGGCGGGAGAAAAGATCGAAAAAGTTGTGATGGGGCGCCCTGTGCATTTTCATGATGATGCGCCAGATGCAGACATGGAATCGGAAGACGTCTTGCGTGAGGTTGCGGGGTATATTGGGTTTAAAGATGTGGTTTTTCAATATGAGCCGATTGCCGCAGCGTTTTCGCATGAGCGCCTAATTCAAAATGAAAAACTGTCTTTAGTTGTTGATTTGGGCGGGGGTACATCGGACTTTACGGTTATTCGGCTTTCTCCATCACGTCAGGCGCAGGATGACCGTTTGAATGATATTTTGGCGACAAGTGGTGTGCGTATTGGCGGAACGAATTTTGATAAACGGCTGTCTATGCAAAGCTTTATGCCGTATTTAGGCTTTGGTTCACAATATGGCACGACGTTTGACCAAAGTAAGCTGCTTGATATGCCAACTAGTGTGTACCAAGATTTATCAGACTGGCCACGTGTTCATTTTGCGCAGACGCAAAAGGCGCTTAATGAAACGCAGCAAATTCGAAGAACGAGTTTGGCGGCTGATAAATTGGATCGCCTTATCCATCTGCAGAAAAACAAATTGGGGCATGCTTATTTGCAGCAGGCGGAGCAAGCAAAGATTGCGCTTTCTGAGTGTGACGCGGTTGACATGAAGATGGCAGGGCTAGGATATAATTTCCATGTGCCCGTAAATGTGAATGAATTACACGCTGCAATCAATGACCAGATTGATAAAATTCGCATGACGATGCTGCAATGTTTATCTGATGCGGGTGTAACGGCGCATGATATTGAGCTGGTTGTGTTGACGGGTGGGTCTAGTGAGCTTCCTGTTGTAAATGATATGGTGCGTAAGGCCTTTCCAGCGGCGGATTTATCCGTGAATGATAAATTTTGCAGTGTAGGTTTGGGGTTAGCCTATACAGCGCCTCAAGTTTTTCGCTAAATTTTGGTAAAAAAGCTTTGACTTTTGAGGGGTAATCCGTATATTGCGTCTATTCTCAAGAAAGAGAAGGCTGCATTTATGGTGCGCTTTCCGTTGATTTGAGGGCAGTTGGGCTTTTAAATCAAACCGTATTGTCGGTGTATATTGGGACAAAAATAAATAAGAAAAGGAAACTTTACTATGAGTGGTAAGCGTATAAGCGCAAAATATAAAATTGACCGCCGCCTAGGTTGTAACCTATGGGGTCGCGTTAAATCTCCTTACAATCTTCGCCAAACTGCACCAGGTATGCACGGCCAGCGCCGCGGCAAATTGTCAGATTACGGTTTGCAGTTAATGGCAAAACAGAAGCTTAAAGGTTACTACGGTAACATTGGCGAGAAACAATTCCGCCGTTATTATAAAGAAGCTTCTCGTCTACGTGGTGACGCAGGTCAAAACCTTGTTGGTTTGCTAGAGCGTCGTTTGGATGCTGTTATTTACCGTGCGAAATTCGTACCGACTGTGTTCGCAGCGCGTCAGTTCGTGAACCACGGTCACATTTTGGTGAACGGTAACCGCGTAAACATTCCTTCTTACCAAGTTAAAGAAGGCGACGTTATTGAAGTGCGTGAATCTTCACGCCAGATCCCAATGGTTATTGAAGCGCAACAATCACAAGAACGTGAATACTGCGAATATATCGAAGTTGATGAAAAAGCGTTCAAAGCTACATTTCTTCGCACACCATCTTTGGAAGATGTTCCATATGCAAGCCTTATGGAGCCAAACCTTATCGTCGAATTTTATTCGCGTTAAGCGTAAACAGAATATACAGAAAAGGGCCGATATATCGGCCCTTTTTTTTGTGTTGTTATTTTCTCTAACTTTAATCTTCTAGCTTTAAGCTATCTGCGCCTTGTGATGTGCCTGTGTTGTCTAAAACAACATCCATGCAGACATTGAATTCAGTAAGGTCGAGTGATTTGCGTGCGTCGCGTGGCAGCATGATTTTGTGGTCAATGCAGTAATTGATTAATGCAGCGCTGACAAAGTCTGCGGTTAAGTTGAAGAATTTGTGTTCAAAAGTTTCTTCATCAAAAAACGTAACGATTATGGCGCGGTCTTGCCCGTCGACATTAAAGTTTTTATTTACACCGGTTTGCTTGCCCTTCATGCTGTGTAGTTCGTATTCAGCATTGCCTGCATATTTCGCGCGGATCATCTTTCCTTTAGGGAAGGGGATGCTTTCGGTCTTGCCGAATTTTAAAAGCGCTTCGGTTGTTTCTTTGTGTGAAAAAACTAATCGTCTTAGTTCTGCGGGCATAATGAGTAGTCCTGATATGTTTAGATTTATTATTTTTATAGTCCATTCTATTACAAAAATGCGCGTCTTGAAAGGGGGCATAATATTTTGTGTGAAACATATAAAATTTCTCGTTTCATAAGGTATTGTTAATATTTTGCGGGCATATTTATTTCTAAGCATATTGAATTGTGTTATGATTTGTTTCTTGCACAGAATGTGCTGTCAAACTTAAGTGATAATAATCTATCCAAATTTATTCCGTGAGAGGTCGCAAGTGAGTGGAGATTCCCCAAAAGCTGAAGATGATATTGAAATCGTTTCTTTGTCTTTAGAAGAAGATGAGCACGAAAATGATTCAGAGCATCTGGCGGATGACCAAACAGAGCAATCTGCAGATACACCACCGCAAGGCGCGGGGAGTGTTGTTTCACATGTCGATTCTATGGATTTGAATGTGTCTGGTCATGTACCGTTAGATGATGGCGCGGATGATGATGTGCTTGATGTTGAGGCAACGGAAGTATTGCCTGAAGTCGTTGGCGGCACGCAGGGCGTATCAGAGCGCAAATCCTCTGATGTGGATATGGATTCTGCGGGTGAGGGCGGCGTTAGCGGCGGCGCGGTTGTCGGGGGCAAAAGCGTTCCCGTAAATATTGACCGTGAAGGGGCTTCGCGTATTGGTGATCGCCTTATTGAACTTGGCGTGATTACGCGTGAGCAATTGATGGTTGCGCTACAAGAAAAGAAGATATCTGGCAAAATGCTTGGTCAGGTTCTTGTTGATCTTGAATTTATTGATGAGCAAGTGCTTTCACAAGTTCTTGCTGAAGCTGCGGGCCACGAGGTTTTTGACCCGAAGAATACGATTTTTGATGGCGCGGCGTTAGAGTTGATGGATCGTGCAACGGCAGAAAAAATGAACGTTCTGCCTGTGTCAATTGATGATGATGAAATTTGCGTGGTGATGACTGACCCGCATGATGTGGTGGCGATGGACTCGCTGCGCCGTTATGTGCCTAAGGGGCTGCATATTCGTCCATTGGTTAGTACGCCGACTATTTTGGCGGATGCGATTGATGCGGCCTATGGGTATTCGAGTGCGATTGATGATATTTTGGAAGAGCTTGAGAAACAGGGTGACGATATTGATGTCGCTGAGCTTTCGGGCGATTCGGCTTATACGCACCCAATTGTGCGCTTGGTGAACGCACTCGTATTTGATGCGGTGAAAAAAGGTGTGTCTGACTTGCACTTTGAACCAGAAGAAAACTTTATTCGTCTGCGTTTCCGTTTAGATGGCGTTCTGTCGACAGCATATATGATCCATAAAAAGCATTGGAATGGTATATCGCAGCGCTTAAAATTGATGTCCAATATGAATATTGCGGATAAGTTAAGCGCGCAAGATGGACGTTTCCACATTAATGTTGGTGGGCGTGAAGCTGACTTTCGTGTGTCATCATTACCAACAGTGTGGGGCGAAAACATTGTTCTGCGTGTTTTGGATAAAAGCTCAAGTATTATGCCGCTTTCGGCATTGGGTTTCAGTAAAATTAATCAGGAAAAAATTGATTACTGCCAGACGAAACCCGAAGGGATCATTATTGTTACGGGGCCTACGGGGAGTGGTAAAAGTACATCGCTTTATTCGATGCTGAACCATATTAACTCGGTAGAGGTGAATATTCAGACGCTTGAAGATCCTGTGGAATATAGTTTGCCGATGATTCGTCAAACAAATGTTCGTGAAGGTGTTTTGGAGTTCTCTGATGGCATTAAGGCGCTTTTGCGTCAAGATCCTGACATTATCTTTATTGGTGAGATTCGTGACCAAACGACGGCTGAAATGGCGCTTAAGGCTGCTATGACCGGTCACCAAGTTTATACGACACTCCACACAAACGATTCATTCGGCGCATTGCCGCGTTTGATGGATTTAAATATTAAGCCGGGTATGCTTGCGGGGGCGATTATTGGTGTTTTTGCACAGCGTTTGGCGCGCCGTCTATGCTCACAATGCAAGGAGCCGTATCGTGCAACTGAGGAAGAGTGTAAATATTTGAAGGTGGATCCGTTAAACCCGCCTGAAATTTACAAGGCACGTGAAAAAGGGTGTTCGGTTTGTAGTGGTACAGGATATAAAGGGCGTATCGCTTTGGCGGAGATTTTGACGTTTGATGAAGATTTGGATGATTTGGTTGCTGCGAATGCGCCAAAATCGGATATTCGGAAGATGGCTTTTCAAAAAGGATTTAAAAGCATGAAAGATGATGGTATGCTAAAAATACTTGAAGGCACATCAGACTTTGCAGCCGTGTCAAAAGTTGTTAATATAGACAAAGACTAATTCGTATGGCGTTCTGCCATGCATTCGCTGATTGTTCAATCTTTTGCTGGTTCAATGCTTATAGGGGGCAGCTATTCATAAGTTTAAGTACAGAGCATTAAATGCCAAGGGGCGCCCGATTAAGGGGGTAATGTCCGCCAAGAATGAAATTGATTTGTATAATCAACTTCAGGCTGCGGGCATGGAACTTATGGGGTGTTCTGATATGGATGGCGGCAGTAAGCTTAGCGGTTTATCGCTTGGTGTGAAGAAGGTTAAGATTCGTGATCTTATTCAGTTGTTCATGCATTTGGAGCAAATGCAATCAGCTGGTGTTCCTATGTTAGACTCCTTAGCTGATATTCGTGACACAACAGATCACAACACCTTGCGTGATGTTATGGCGGAAGTGCATCGTGACGTGTCGGAAGGCAGTTCATTGTCCGAATCTTTGGCGCGTCATCCGAAAATTTTTAACAGCTTATATATTTCATTGATCGCCGCAGGTGAAGATACAGGTGATTTGACATCATCATATCGTCAGTTGATGAAGTTTCTTAAATGGATGGATGAAATGCAGTCGCAAATTAAAAAAGCGACTCGTTATCCTATGATTTTGCTTGGCGCGGTTGTGTTGGTTGTCGTTGTGATGATGGGCTATGTTGTGCCAGAAGTTGTTGGCTTCATTAAGAATATTGGTCAGGAGCTGCCGTTCTATACTATATGGCTGATTAACACATCTGAGTTTTTCCAAGCTTATTGGTGGGGGATAGTCGGTGCGCCGTTCGCTGTCTTCTTTGGTTTTAAAGGGCTTAAGAAGTTATCGGCAGATTTTGCATATCGTGTCGATTATATGATGCTGTCATTCCCAATTTACGGCAACTTGACCCGCAAAATTAATATTGCGCGCTATGCGCAAACCTTTGGCGCATTGTTTGCCAGTGGTATTGATATTATGAATTGTTTAAGAAGCGGGCGACAAACGGTGGGTAACCTCGCTTTGATTGAGGCCATGGAGGCTGTTGAAGCCTATGTGCAGGCCGGCAGCCCGCTATCTGAAGCGTTTTCGCTTAGTGGGGAGTTCCCAAGTCTGGTGACCCGCATGATTAAAATTGGTGAAGAATCTGGTAATTTGACATCGGTTCTCGAACAAGTATCTGATTTTTATACAAAGGATGTTGATGAAGCGATTCAGGGCATGATTGCTATGATCGAACCGTTCTTGACAGCGTTCCTTGGTATTATGATTCTGTGGATTGTGGCTGCGGTATTTGGTCCAATCTACTCAAGTTTTGAAAATATAGGTTTCTAAGGACAATATTCATGGCTTCAAAACCCGTGCCGTTTATGGCTCCATCGCGAACAGTTCTTATGATGACAGATGAAAGTCTGGCCATATACAATGTGCGTGCAGGGTTTGTGCGCTTGGAAGGTGTCGTGCCATGGGTTGATGAACAGTTCATTGATAAAACGCTTGGCGTATTAAGTAAGAAATGTTCAGGGTCAGTTCTGTTGCTTAACGATATGGTCGAGCAACATTACCGTAAAGAAAAGCTGCCAAAAGTTGGTGCGCTTGACCGTACTGGGGTCATTCGCCGTAAATTAGCGGTTGTCTTTCCGAACCATCCAGTGCGCGCAGCGCTTGCGATGAAGTCAGATAAGAAACAGCCGGGGGATTATTATTTATTCACGGGTGTACCTGTTACGCAGCCATTTAAGTTGGCGCTAGAATCTATTAATAAATCATATGCGCAGATATTTGGTTATGCGACGCTGCCTGTTGAATCGGCGGGTATGATTAGTGAGCTTGCGCAGAGCTTGGCAAAAGAGACGAAACGTAAAAAGTCCAAATGGGTGGTCTTTATAGGGCAGCATGTTAATGGCGGCCTGCGTCAGATCGTCACTAAAGATGGTGAGCTTGCGCTGACACGTATTACACCAATTGTTGATTCTGATATTGACCCTGGCCTATGGGCGAGTGAGGTTTCACAAGAGTTTACAGCAACAATGAGTTATCTTTCGCGTTTTGGTTATGCGCAGGAAGATGGCTTGGACGTTATCGTGATTTCTAATCCTGAGGCATCTCAAGCGTTAGAGGCGATGATTACCGTATCGTGTTATTTGACGGTTTTAACCGTTGCAGAAGCTGCGAAAAAGATTGGCGTTCGTATCGGCGCGCAGGATGATATGCGATTGGCTGACCCGCTTCATGTTGCATGGGCTGGGCGCAAAGCCGTACTTGACCTGCCGTTAAAGTCTAAAGATTTAGACACCATTATGCAGCCACGCCAAATTGCCAATGGCGCGATGATGCTTGCAACAGTATCGTTTTTGGCTGCCATTTATTTTGTGTCGATCACAGGGCAAAAGCTTTATCAAGTTGATGCAGATATAAAACTGGCACAGGAGCAGCGTGTCCAAGTGGAAAACATGTATAAACGCGAGGTGGAAAGTAAGAAGAAAATCGGTATCGACCTTGATAAATTTTTTAATGCGATAAACCTCTATAATGATTTGTCCGTTAAGAATTTTGACACATTAGCATGGGCTAAGGATGTGACAGATAATTTGGGTCATAATATACGTTTTGATGATTTTTCCATTCGCTATGTAGCACCGCCAACAGGGGGCGCAAATCGCTACAATCAGAGTAAGGGCCATATAGAGGCGAACTTGTCTATGAGCTTCCCGCCCGAGGTGGAGGTCGAGCTGGGCAATGTCAGTGTAAAGGCACTTCGTGCACGTTTAGAGAAACATTTTGGTGGTGATTATAAGGTTTTAATCACAAAAGAGCTTCAGGACTTGGCTTCAGCGGCGACTTTTTCGGATGAAGTTGGCTATAATGTCGCTAATGTCCAGCAGCGACAGGTCTCACGCCAAAGAAGTAAGGCTGATTTGACTGCGTCTATTATGATACGAAAGGACTTGAAATAATGGTTTCTATTTTAGGTGTAAAGCGTATCGTTTTTATTCTGCTGCTCGTGGCGTTAAATGTCGGTGGCGGTTTTGGTTATAAATATATGAATGACACTATAACCATCAAAGAGCGCCAGTTAAATGGTTTGAAACGTAAGGTGCGTGACCGATTCAATGAAGTGAAAAAAGTCCGTGAACAGTTCGCAGCCTTGCGTGGGCAAGTCACAGATTACGTCTTGCTTGAAAAGCGCGGCTTCTTTGAAGAGCAAGACCGTGAAGTTTTGCGCGATATTTTCTTTGAAGCGCAAAAGAAATCTCAGGTATTACGCGCGAAATATGACGTGAGTCCATATAAGTCACAATCTAGCGCTTTTATAACGCAGCCTAATTTACGTTGGGTGAATAGTAAGGTTAATATTAAGATTGAGGCGCTTGACGATATCGATATTTTCAGTTTTGTTGAGTTAATTGAACGTGATTTCCCAGGCTATGTCCAGTTTGAATCGATAGATTTAAAACGTAATGAAACTTTGACGCCTGATGTCTTGAAAAAGATTGGCTCAGGTACACCAATTAGTTTGGTGAATGCCGATGTTAGCTTTTTGTGGCACTCTGTGCCGGAAACGAAACAGGAAGCAGAGTCAACAGCGCAGTAATTGTTGAATAGGTTAAGATGACGCGACAAGGTGATATAAATATGAATAACAAAAAGCAGGCGATATCGTTTCGTACCATAAAGTGCGCGCTGTGCCTTGGCGTTACAGTTTTCGCTTTAAGCGGTAATATTGCGGGGGCGCAATCTTTGTATCAGGGTGAAAGTTTTTTAGATGAACGCCAATTCCGTGCGCAGACACAGCAACTTATACAGGACGAGCAGGTGGTATTACCTAATTTGCTTGAATTGAGAAAAGATCAAGAAGAAGCAACAACTGAATTTAGGCTCATGCTTGATAATATTATTGCTGATCTTGATAGTGATGAGAATTTCACATATGAAAAGCCTGTTATGAAGTCGTTATTCTTCAATTTGCAGGAATATGCGTTAATTCAAGAAGCACGCCGAGGCTTTGAGGCACGTCTTCCAGGTTCTGGTGTGTCTACGAATGCGGCGCCGACACGTGAGATTCGTGCGCGCCGTGATCTGATTTTAGGTGGCATAGTTTATAAAGATAAAAAGCAATGGACTATATATTTGAATGAACTACGCATTACGCCTGAAAACTTGCCTGATGAGATACTAGATATACAGGTGAGTAACGATTTTGTGCGCCTTAAATGGTTTGATAAGGGAACCAATACGATTTTCCCTGTGAAGTTGCGCCCAAATCAGACCTTTAATCTGGATGCAAAGTTATTCTTCCCGGGTTGATATGACTGAATCACAAACATTATTACACGCAAATAAACTATGTGTTGGTTATCCAAATATTGATGTTTTGACCAATGTCGATTTGGCTGTTTGTCGCGGGGAAACGGTTGGGCTGATTGGCCTTAACGGTGCGGGTAAAACTACACTAATAAAAACACTACTTGGGCTTCGTCAAAAAAAAGCGGGAACATTTTCATTAAATTATAAGAGCGATAAAAAACGAGAGGGTAAACAGGATGCGGTTGCATATTTACCTGAGAAATTTGAACCGCCAGCATTCTTGACGGGGTATGAGTTCATCGCATTCTCGTTAAGCGTTTACGGTAAAAAGCTAGATCGCGAAGCGATACGCCTTGCCGTGCATGATTTGGCATTTGATTTGAAGTTTTTAGATAAAAAAGTGTCATCATATTCCAAAGGGATGCGGCAAAAGATTGGCTTGCTTGCAACGGTTTTAACAGGATGTGATTTGATGATACTTGATGAGCCGATGAGTGGCCTTGACCCGTTTTCGAGAAGTTTGGTGAAAGATTTAATTAAGGCGGAAAAAGCAAAAGGCGTTTCGTTCTTGATTAGCAGCCATGTTCTGGCTGATATGGAAGAGATCTGTGATAAAGTTACGATTATTGACCAGGGCAAAATTCATTTCTTTGGTGCACCGCATGAGTTTGTTGAAATGCGCGAGGGGGAAACATTGGAACGATGCTTTATGGATCTAGTTTTGCACAACCGCTGATAAAGGTTTGTGGGTCTGTTTTATATGCGCTTGGCATTGATGTTTTCTTGATGTACAATACAATCTGTCTATTGGTTTTCCATGCCCCTCACGAGTGAGTTATTCAATGAATGTCCGTAAATATATTTTAAGTTGTGCTGCAATCGCATTATCTGGTGGAAGTCTATGTTTGTTAGGGGCTACGGCTCATGCGCAGCCTACAGATGACTTTTTTACTCCACCTGTCGTGGAAAATGTCACTGAAATTGAGATGCCTGAAATTGACGCGCCAGATGCACTGGCTATGCCGGATGATTCTTTTGTGGATATTGACGCGCCTGTAAATGATTTGGGGGATGATCCTTTTATTAACGCATCGCCAGACGAGCTAGGTGCTTTTGTACCAGAAGACACCATGGATGATACTGATGAGGCGCAGATAGATGCGGAAACTTTACCAGATTTTCCTGTTGTAGAGACAGTGGAAGATGATATATCTGCTGAAAATAATACGCCTGTAGATATAGCCATAGAGGCACCAGCACCAATTGCTAATGTCGTTGAGGATACACCAGCTGAAGAAGAAATAAGTGATAATGCTATTCCTACGCCAGCTATCCCTGTGCCGGCAATTCAGCCAAATAAGCCAAGCCTGGCCCCAGGCGGCGAGGAAGCTTTGAAAGCGATTAGCGGTGAAAGTAAGGGCGGCGTACAGGCGTCTAGCGGTTTTGAAGATATAGAAGAAAAATATTATAGTGCTGATCGTGGTGTAACGACATCGGATTTGAATGCGCCACTTAAGGCTGACCCTGATAAGGACCCAGCACAGCGCATTGTTATTATTGATCGTGTAGGCACAAAAAACAGTGTAGATGCACGTTTTGTTGCAGCTCAACGCGCGCTTGATTTGCGCCGCTATGATGCTGCATTGCAGATGTTTGATGATTTATATGCGAAGAACCGACGTGACCAACGCGTTCTGATGGGGCGCGCAGTTGCTTTGCAGATGACAGGACATGAAGAAAAAGCTATTCAAGCTTATGAAGAACTGTTGGAACTCACACCGAAGAATCCAAAGGTGCTTGTAAACCTTATGGGGCTAATTTCAAAGCAGTATCCTGCCGTCGCGTTGGAGCGCCTGAAGGGGCTTTATGAGAAGAATCCTGGTAATGCGGCTATCGTGGCACAGATGGGGCTTGCGGAAGCGAAGCTACATAACTATGCAAGCGCTGAGCGTTATATTGGTATCGCATCATCGATAGAGCCAAATAATGCACTTCATTATTATAATCTTGCGGTAGTATATGACCGTAATAAAAATTATGATGACGCAATTAAACATTATGAGCATGCGCTGCAAATTGATGCACTTAACCGTGGCGGGCGCATAAAACGTGAAGTTATATATGATCGTTTAAGTCGCCTACGCAATATGTAAGGGCAGTTATAGTGCCATTTGATATCATAGATACAGTAATTTTGATAAGCCTCTCCATAATCATGGGGGGGCTTTTCGGTAGTTTCACGACGGCGCTTGTTTACCGTTTGCCGCGCGGTATACCCGTTGCTTTTGGGCGTGGCGCGAAAAAGGGTGGGGACGAATCGGGCGTAGCGCGATCTTACTGTACGGGATGTAACCATCAGTTAGGGGCATTTGATTTGTTTCCTGTATTGTCGTTTCTATGCTTGCGCGGAAAATGCCGATATTGCGGTGCGCCGTACGGCAAACAATATTTTTTGATTGAGTTGTGCAGTGTTGCATTGAGTTTAATGATATTCTTGTTTTGGGGGCTTAGCCTTAAATCTTTTGTTGCGCTTTGTGCTGTGCCGGTTTTATTAGCGCTTTTATTTATAGATTTAGAGCATTTCATATTACCCAATATTCTTGTGTTTCTTTTGTTTGTTATTGGCGTGGTGTTTCGCTTGTTTATTGATGGGGCTGGGATAAGCGTTGCCAGTTTATTGGCACTTGGCTTTGATGTCGTTGTGTTTGGTGCGACATCATTTTTAATTGGTTTTATCTTTTCAAAAATTTTGCGTAAAGATACGCTTGGTCTTGGCGATGTGAAGTTTTATATGGCAGCGTCTGTGTGGCTCGGCGGCATGATTCTACCTATATTCATGATTCTTTCGGGTGTTTTGGGCGTTTTGCATGGCGGGGTCATGCGGCTGCGTCACGGGGCGGTGGTTTTTCCATTCGGGCCATCACTTATTATTGCGCTTGTTATATGCTATCTTTTCAAAGATGCGTTTTACGTGTATTTTTATGGGTGAATGTTCTTTTTTGTTAATAGAGTTTTTACATTCTAAAAATATGATATTCTAGTATATGCGCAAGAATGCGTATTCTTTTCCGGCGTTACTCGCGCGGTCACCACTTAAGGAGGACTTACCTTGGATATTACTCAGCTTCTTGCGTTTTCAATGCAAAATAACGCATCGGATTTGCACATCAGTTCTAATCAGCCACCGATTGTGCGTGTTTATGGCGAAATGAAACGTGTGAAGATGGATCCGCTTGCTAGTGATGATATTCGTACAATGCTGTTCTCGATTATGACTGAAGAGCAGCGCGCCGAGTATGAGAAAGAATTAGAAATTGATTTTGCGATTTCATTTGGTGAGAAAGCACGTTTCCGTGTGAACGCATTCACCACACGTGAAGGTGCGGCGGCTGTGTTCCGTAGTATTCCATCTGATATTCCAACAATGGAAGAGTTAGAGCTTCCGCCCGTTATGCGCCGTTTTGCGGAGTTGGAAAAAGGCATTATCTTGGTTACTGGGCCAACGGGGTCTGGTAAGTCAACAACTTTGGCATCAATGATTAACCACATTAACCAAACGACTAGTAAACATATTTTGACAGTTGAAGACCCTGTGGAATTTTTTCATACGTCTAAAAAATCATTGGTTAACCACCGTGAGGTTGGCACGGATACGCATAGCTTTAACCGCGCACTGAAATCTGCGCTACGTGAAGACCCTGATGTTATTCTAGTTGGTGAGATGCGTGACCATGAAACAATATCTTTGGCGTTAACTGCGGCAGAAACAGGCCACTTGGTATTTGGTACATTGCACGCGAACTCAGCGGCCAAAACAATTGACCGTATTATTGACGTATTCGAATCTGGCGATAAAGAAATGGTACGCGCCATGCTTTCAGGCTCACTGCAGGGGGTCGTTGCGCAAACGCTTCTTAAGCGCGCAGATGGCACAGGCCGTGTTGGTGCGTTTGAAATTTTGGTTGGTACGAATGCGGTGCGAAACCTTATTCGTGAAAACCAGATCGCACAGATGTACTCGATGATGCAAACTGGTGCACGTTACGGCATGGTCACGATGGAAGAGGCGATTAAAAACCTTGCTGAGGGTGGAATTATTTCACGTAGAGAAGCACGTCGCGCACTTCTAAAAGCATCTGATGAAGAAAGTGATTTTGAAGATGATGAAGCGCCGCAAGCACCAGAGGCACATGCGGGCGGACAAAAATCATCTGAAGATGAAGACGGTAAAGCGGCTGCAGAAGAAGGATATTCGTTTTGAGCGTACCTGTTATATTCAATTATCTCAAAGCTATGGCTGAGCACGACGCGAGTGATTTATATCTCACGCTTGGCTTTCCGCCAACCATACGTGTTGATGACCGCATAATTAATATTGCGGAACAAAAATTGGATGTAAAAGACTTAAATGAAATTTTAGGGATGGTGCTGACGAACCGTCAGCGCCGTGAGTATGAAACGGATAAAGAACTTAACACCTCACTAGATATGGGGAAATATGGACGTTTTCGTTTGAATGTGTTCCGACAGAAGCAAACGCCGGGGCTGGTTATACGTCGCGTAAAGACTGAAATCCCGAGTTTTGAAGAGTTGCAAATCCCGATGCTCTTAAAGGATTTAGCATTAACAAAACGCGGCCTTATTCTGGTTACGGGGCAAACTGGCTCAGGTAAATCGACAACGCTTGCAGCGATGCTCAATCACCGAAATGAAGCACGTCCGGGGCATATAATAACAATTGAAGACCCTATTGAATATTATCATGAGCATAAGAAATGCGTAGTGACGCAGCGTGAAGTTGGTGTGGATACTGAAAACTATGCCGTTGCGCTCAAAAATTCCTTACGTCAGCGCCCTGATGTGGTGCTGGTCGGTGAGGCGCGTGACCGTGAGGTGATGGAGCAGGCTCTTGCGACCGCTGAAACAGGGCATTTATGTTTGTCTACACTGCATACGAATA
The DNA here is from genome assembly GCA_002690045.1 of Alphaproteobacteria bacterium. GTDB lineage: Bacteria > Pseudomonadota > Alphaproteobacteria > Micavibrionales > Micavibrionaceae > UBA2705. Next base: position 74,615 of record NZDE01000013.1, read on the forward strand.
ACTCTTACCAAGGTATTGAGCGTATTGTGAATATGTTCCCCGAAGATCGCCATGACCAAATCCGTGCGTCTTTGGCGATGAACTTACGTGCAATTATTTCTCAGCGTCTTGTGCCAACCGTTAATGGCGGTATGACTGTAGCCATGGAAATTTTGATTAATGAAGGGCTTATTAAGGACCTTATTGAACAAAACAAGGCCGCAAAAATTCCCGAAGTTATTTCGCAGAACATTAATATGGGGATGTGTACATTCGATCAGTCACTTCTTAATCTGTACAGCCGCGGCCTAATTTCGGAAGAAATCGCGATTGCACACGCGGATACAGCAAATGATGTTCGCCTGAAAATTCAGCAAATGCGTTTGGGAAATACGGATGTCGGTTTAACTAATCTTGATACTTCGCGCTTAAAAATGTCTGATTAAACGTTTGTGCAGCCTTTAGGTTGTGTCTTAAATTGGTGTCATAGGATTTCTTCCCTTGCCTAAAGCCAGAAAAACAAGCAAAATAGGATCATGATTCTGCATCTACGCCGAATCATGGCTAATCTATAATCTCGTGATTGGTTCTTGTCCTTTATATAGTCTAAAAAGTGGGTTTCCGGATGTTCTCAACAAAGAAAAAAAACGCTTTCACAAAAATATCCCTAATTATGACGACGGCTGTAATTGGCCTTAGTGGTTGTGATCTGGCTAATAATCATACAAAGCTAGACCGTAGTACGAATCTGGAAATGCAGGATTATAGAGATGCGATGGCGCCGCGTGAAGCTGAATTACCAGCAGAGCTCGAAAATGGCGTGCCTGAGCTTGAAAATTATGTGATGTCGGACGCAAGCGAATTTGCACCAATGCCAATTGTTTCCGTATCCTTGAACCAAAATGTGCCGTTACGTGATGCGTTATTTGAGATGGCTAAGGAAGCCGGATACGATATTGAACTTGATCCACGGATTAGCGGGTCGATTATTTTTACAGCGCGTAATAAGCCGCTAGACATTGTAATTAACCGTATTTCTGAAATCGCTGGTTTGCGTTATAAGTTTGAAGACGATACGATCCGTGTTGAATTGGATACGCCATATTCTAAAAGCTATAAGATTGATTATTTGAACTTGATGCGTGAAAGCAAGTCATCAATGAACACAGATGTTTCTGTTGTTTCTGGTGAAGGTGCAGATACAGGGTCAAGCTTTGGCGTTACAGCCGAAGCAAAGTCTGATTTCTGGGAAAGTCTTGATGAAAACCTTGCACAAATCCTTGATTCAAACTCCACGCAGAACACATTACGTACAGATTCTGACCCATCACTGAATATATCACAAACAACGCCGCCAGTTATTGCGCCAGTGTCAGCGGAAAGTGTCGGCGGTGATCCAAATGCTGAATTGACGGCAGATGCATTCGATGCACAGCGTCCTACGCCAGTGCTGCGTATTCAGTCCTTACCATCATCGGCAGCATCTGCCAACGCGGTTAGTTTCACGCCAAGTTTTACGATAAACAAGCAAGCTGGTTTAGTGTCTATTTTCGCGAACGAGAAGCAACATAAAGAAGTTAAGAGCTACTTAGCGGAATTGAAACGCTCTGTATCGTCACAAGTGTTGATCGAAGCGAAGGTTTTACAGGTTAGTCTGACCGATGAGTTTTCTGCGGGTGTTGACTGGACTAAGGTCGGTGGTTTCTTATCTGGTGAGCTTGGCCTCGAGTTTAACACATCAGGCGGTTCAGCGCGTAGCGCATTGAGCCCTCCAAGCTCATCTAACTTCTCACTCAGCTATTCAGGCAATGATTTGAATGCCGTTGTTGATGCGATTTCACGTTTTGGTACTGTACATGCATTGGCGAGTCCGCGTTTAACTGTGCTTAACAACCAAGCTGCTGTTCTGAACGTTGCAGAAAACACGGTTTACTTTGAAATTGATATTGATACTACAACAGATGAAGGTGTAACTCAAATTGAGACAGACTCTCAAATCCGTACAGTACCAGAAGGTGTATTGATAAACGTTATGCCATCTATCGATTTGGACACACGCGAAATTTCACTTTCTGTTCGTCCAACAATTACACGTATTGAAGACTTTGTCGAAGACCCTGGTGTTCTTCTTTCTGCTGCGCAGGCAGAGGCTGACGGTGCAAATGTTGATGGTATTTCATCACAGGTGCCGATTGTTAGTGTACAGGAAATGGATTCGATTATTAGCATTCCATCAGGCGACGTCGCCATTCTTGGCGGCTTGCTTGAAGACCGCACAGTAAGTGAAGAAAACGGGGTGCCAGTTCTTGGTGAGCTACCATTGTTTGGTTCAATGTTTAAAAACCACAATGACCGTGTCCAAAAAACAGAACTTATTGTTTTCTTGAAGGCGACTATTGTGAACAATGCGAAAGATACAATCCACAATACGGATAAAGACTTCTACCGCATGTTCTCACAAGACCGTCGTCCGCTAAAGCTGTAAGGCATTATCATACACGAATTGAAATTTGGGGATGATGTCTCTACCGTTAATTAACTACACATTAAAAGCTGCAAGACGTGACCGTTTAATTTGGATTATGACGGTCACTTTTGCGTTATCTGTTTGTATGTCGCTTTTCATGTCGTCGGCTGTTGTGACGGAGAAAGAAATATTTGCTGTTGTCTTTATGGGCGGTAGTATGCGTTTATTTGCAGTAATTGGCATTGTTTTATTTGTGTGTTTTTATGTACGCCGTTTGTTTGAAAATCGTGAGATTGAATATTTACTTTCGCGCCCCATATCGCGCACAGGGTTTGTCTTGTCTAACGCATTTGCATTATCAGCTGTCGCGCTTTTCTTTGCCTTATGTGCCGCTTTGGCCGTTGGTCTAGCGGTCTATGAGCCATTTAGCCTGTCATTTGCTTTATGGTGCTTCAGTTTTATTGTTGAATTACTTGTTGTTGTTCATGCTGCATTGTTTTTTTCAATGGTTATAACCAGCGCAGCGGGCAGTGCGCTCGCGACCATGGGATTCTATGTGTTTGCCCGTATGATGGGGCAGTTATTAGGTATATCACATAGCGGCGTTGATTTACCGGGCGGTGAATTGTTGAATGGGGTCTTTACCTTTATTTCGATGTTTATTCCACGTTTGGATTTGTTAACACAGACAAGCTGGTTAGTTTATGGCGTACAAGATGTACAGGCTTGCGTGTTATCAATTGCACATGGTTTAGTGATTATTCCAGTCTTGTTATTTGCTGCTATATTTGATCTTGTACGCCGTGAGTTTTAAGGGAGAATCTAGCGTGGATAAATCCCTTAGAAATACTTCAGTTCTTCTTATCTTATTTTTCGCCATCCAATTGATTTTTTGGAATCAGACGCGGCATATGAAACCCGTTTGGTTTGATGTCCCACCGCCGCCACAGCAAGAAACTGCGGCGAGCTTTACTTTGGGGGATAAACAGCTTGCATATCGCTCTTATGGCTTAACGTTACAAAATATGGGTGATCAAGGCGGGGAGGTTACGCCGCTCCGTGATTTGGATTATGCACGCCTGTCGAAGTGGTTTTCTGTATTGGACTATTTAGACCCGAAATCGAACTTCGTGCCAATGATGGTGTCGTATTACTTCTCTGCGACAGATAAGCCTGAGCAGCTTGATTATGTGATTTCTTTCTTACGTGAGGTCGGGTTGCGTGAAGCGGCAAATTATAAGAAATGGCGTTGGCTCGTCAATGCTATTTTCTTTGCGCGGCATAAGCAGAAAGATTTAGATAAAGCACTATCTATGGCTTACGAATTATCTGACTTACAAAATAAAGGAATTGAGTTACCAAGCTGGGCAAAAAATATGCCGTCCTTCATTAAATTGGAACAGGGGGATAAGCAGGCAGCATATGAAATGACAATTCGTTTGTTACAAGAGGGGGCAGAAGATATGCATCCGAATGAAGTTAATTTTATGGTCGATTATTTATGTAACCGTATTTTGGATGATGCGGAAGCTGCAATTCATCCCCTATGCCCCAAATAAAAATGACCTATAATTACTATGATGATTGAAAATTTACGCTTTTCTTTATTTGATTTATTGGCCATCACGGGGCTCGCGCAGACGGTCTCTGTTTTGGTTTATATGGCGTTCCGTTCGGGGCATATTAAGCATGCCTTCATTCCCGTGCTTTATTTTTTGTTTATCGGCGGCGCTTTTTATGCCGAATTTGCGGGCGTTTTTATCGAAGGTAATACAAGCTTTTTTAAATGGCTGTCATTTTTCTTATGGTCGAGTGTACCAGCGCTTAGTGTATTATTGATCGTTAATCTGGCGCGCATGCCGAAGCTACCACATATTGGTTACTATAGCTTTTTATTGCTACCTATCCTGCTATATGTGTTTTATAAGATTGATAGCCGTATGTATGATGGCTTGTATCAAGATTATTTGCCTGTGATTAGTGTTGTCTTTGGGGCGATAACGCTTCTTGGCCTATGGGTGCGACGCGATTTGTTGACGCAGTTATATAATAACCAAAGTAATGCAGGCAATGATCGTTACTGGCTGTCTATGGCACTGGTCTTTTTCAATGTGTTGTTTATCGGCGGGTTATTCTTTGAAACTTTAGGCGCATTTCAAAATAATGTCTGGGATATGCTGCGTTTAATTATCTGTAACGTTTTTGTCTATTTGGCCTCGACTAGCTTATTCCGTATTTATCCGCAGGCTTATTTTGTCGCTGATGATAATAATGGTGTGAAGGGAGCCGATAAAGTCCCTTTAACCGATGAAGATAAACAAGCGCTTGATGCATTGATTAATTTGATGGAAGTGCAAAAGATTTATCAAGAGGCGAGCCTAACGCGGACGGATTTAGCACAAGAACTAAAGATATCTGAAGGGCTTCTTTCGCGCCTTGTTAGTGCTCATTACAATAAAACCATACCGCAGCTAATTAATAGCCTACGTATAGATGATGCAAAGGCGCTTATCGCGCAAACAGATGCGCCGATACAAGATATCGCAGAAGAGGCAGGGTTTAGTTCCAACGCGACATTTAACCGCGTCTTTAAAGAGCAGATAGGGATGTCACCATCTGAATATCGTAAAGAATCCAAGAACATTATCCATTAAAAAAAGGCTGCTTAAATAAGCAGCCTTTTATTTAATCAATAGCGTGAAGATTATGCTGTTGCAGCTTCCGCATCATTCGCGGCATCTTCTTCGATCAATGTACCAGTTTCTTGGTCAACGCGCTTCATAGAAAGCTTGTATTTACCACGGTCATCAACGTTTAGAAGAACAACCTTAACGGCGTCACCTTCGTTAACAACGTCTGTGACTTTCGCAACACGGCGGTTTTCAAGTTCAGAGATGTGAACAAGGCCGTCACGGTTCATGAAGTTCACGAATGCACCAAATTCAACAACTTTAACAACTTTACCTTCGTAGATCTGGCCTACTTCAGGGTCATCGGTGATGTTGCGGATCATTGTTACGGCCTTTTCAATCGCGGCGCCATCTGGAGCGGCAACTTTAATTGTACCATCGTCTTCGATGTCAATTTTTGTGCCAGTAAGTTCGATGATTTCACGAATAACTTTACCGCCAGTACCAATCACGTCACGGATTTTTTCCGTTGGAATGGTCAATGTTTTGATCTGTGGTGCAAATTCAGACAAGCCTGTACGTGCAGAAGAAATGGCTTTTTCCATTTCATTCAGAATGTGCAGACGGCCGTCTTTCGCTTGGCCAAGTGCAATCTTCATGATTTCTTCTGTGATAGATGTAATTTTAATATCCATCTGTAGGGATGTAATGCCTTCGCTTGTACCAGCAACTTTAAAGTCCATGTCACCTAGGTGATCTTCATCACCAAGGATGTCAGAAAGAACAGCAAATTCATCGCCTTCTTTAATCAAGCCCATCGCGATACCTGCAACAGGTGCTTTCAGTGGAACGCCTGCATCCATAAGGGCAAGTGATGTACCACAAACTGTCGCCATAGATGATGAACCGTTTGATTCAGTGATTTCTGACACCGCACGGATTGTGTATGGGAAGTCTTCTGCAGATGGAAGAAGCGGGTGAACCGCACGCCATGCAAGCTTACCATGACCAATTTCACGGCGGCCTGTTGCGCCCATACGGCCACATTCACCAACTGAGTATGGAGGGAAGTTATAGTGAAGCATGAAGCTTTCTTTATATTCGCCGTCCAATGCGTCGATGATTTGTTCGTCTGTGCCTGTACCAAGCGTTGTCACAACCAAAGCCTGTGTTTCGCCGCGTGTGAACAAAGCTGAACCGTGTGCACGTGGAAGAATACCAACTTCAGCAACAATCGGGCGAACATCAACAGTTTTACGACCATCAATACGGCCACCTGTTTTAAGAATGCCGCCACGAACAACGTCAGCTTCAGCTGATTTGAATTTCGCTGTTACGACTTCTGCGCCGATGCCAGCGTCCTCATTGGTGAACTTTTCAACAGCTTGGTCACGAAGCGCACTAACTTTCGCCTGGCGTTCTAGCTTGATTTGCTCTTTGTATGCTTCTGTCAAAGGTGCAGCAAATTCAGCTTTAAGGTCTTCACCAAGCTTTTTGATTGCTGGGTCTTCTTCTGTAATATCCCATGGTTCTTTCGCGCACATTTCAGCTAGGTCGATAATTGTGTCGATAACAGGCTGGAAGCCTTTCCAACCGAACATAACTGCATCAAGCATGATGTCTTCTGAAAGCTGTTCTGCTTCAGATTCAACCATCAACACACCTTCTTGTGTACCTGCAACAACGAGGTCAAGGTCACTTTCAGCCATTTGCTCAATTGTAGGGTTAAGGATGAATTCGCCATCTTTATAACCAACGCGTGCGCCGCCAATTGGGCCCATGAATGGGATACCTGAGATTGTTAGTGCAGCAGATGCACCGATCATCGCGACCATATCAGGGTCGTTAACCATGTCGTGTGAAACAACAGTACATACAACCTGAACTTCGTTTAGGAAGCCTTTAGGGAATAGTGGACGAATCGGACGGTCGATCAAGCGAGAAACAAGTGTTTCTTTTTCAGATGGACGGCCTTCGCGTTTGAAAAATCCACCAGGGATTTTACCCGCTGCGTATGCTTTTTCGATGTAGTGTACTGAAAGTGGGAAGAAATCTTGCCCATCAGCGACTGATTTTTTACCAGTTACAGCACAAAGTACGGATGTGCCGCCTAGTGTTGCGATCACGCAGCCATCAGCCTGACGTGCGACTTTACCAGTCTCTAGGACAAGTTTTTGGCCTGCAAAGTCTAGTTCTTTGCGGTAGATATTAAACATATAGTCTTTCCTTTTTAATAGTTTAATGTATTGATATAGAAAAGATTTTATATGACTTGCTTCGGTGGACAGCTGACGACAGCAGAAGACTTTTGTGTGTGTGCGGGGAGAAAGACCTCGCTGCCGTCAGCCGTCAACCGTAACGTGTCATGTACAAAACCTTTTCCATGGCCATATATTTCGCATTATTAGCAGGTTTTGTCAAAGAGTTTTGCTAAGAATTTGTTTTTTATGTTGTTTATCGTTTTAATCAGAAATGCTATATTTTTCACGAAGTTAGCTTCGATTCAGAATCAAATTTTATAAAGGTGTGTAATGCAGCAAAAACTAATATTACTTCGTCATGGTGAATCCGAGTGGAATTTGCAAAATCGGTTCACGGGTTTTAAGGATGTAGATCTCACAGAAAACGGCGAGGCCGAAGCCAAGCGCGCGGGACAATTATTGAAAGATGCAGGCATAAAAGTTGATAAAGTTTTCTCATCAACACAAAAGCGCGCTAACCGTACGGCGGATATTGCTTTAACCGAAGCAGGGCAGCCAGATAAGTTTGCTGCAATGGTACGCCATGATGATCTGCGTGAGCGTGATTATGGCGATTTAACAGGCCTTAACAAAGATGAAACCCGCCAAAAATATGGTGATGAGCAAGTGCATATTTGGCGCCGCAGTTATGATGTTCCACCGCCGGGAGGCGAATGCCTAAAAGACGTCGTGGAAAACCGCGTCCGCCCATATTTTGAAAAAGAAATTCAGCCGTGCCTAGATAATGGCGAAACCGTCCTAATGGCTGCGCATGGTAACTCGCTCCGCGCTACGCTAATCATCATCGGCGCAGAAACACCTGATAGCATCAACGAAGCGGAAATGCCAACGGGCGTACCGCTGGTTTTTGAACTAGAGGATGGTAAAATTACCAAACGTTACTTCTTGGGTGAGTAGATGTTAGACGATATTCGCCAACATTACCGCACGTATTTGAGAGATATAAAAATGATGCAGTTGGCAAGCTGTGTTAATAATCAACCTTGGTTGTGTAATGTATGGTATGTGATGGATGAAGAAGATAATGTGTATTGGATGTCTCGCAAAACACGCCGTCATTCCCAAGAGATAGAACAAAACCCTAATATTGCTTGTACATTTCATAAATGGTTTGATGAGGGCTTGGGGCAAAAAGGGCAGGCCTTGGTGATCGCCGGAAAAGCAGAGCTCCTTACTGGAGAAGGCTGTCGAATGCCTTATGAGCTATATGCGGAGAGGTATCCTGCGTTATATGATTTCCAAACGCTTGATGATTTTTTGAAAGATGAAGGCGATCACTTCTTGTATAAATTGAGCCCCGAGGAATTTATGTGGTGGGATGACTTTAACTTTGGGGATGTTTCGCGGCAATATGTTCGTTTGTAATCAGGCTTAAACCTTCGGGCCAAACACATCGCGGTTGAGGTGTCTTGCGGTGCCGAGCCATTCGATGTTGGCTTCGGCGTGGTCGTTATAGTCATCGCCGGTTTCGGGGTGGATGAGGATGGATAGGCCGTTATGTTCCTGCGATAGATATTTCTTGAACACGGCTAAGTTGTTTTCAACAATGACGAGAAAGCTTCCCATTGGATGTGGCCCTATCGGGGCATCATGCACGCGGCCTTGTTTGAGGTTTGGGAAATCTTTACTGATTTTTTCTCTTAATGCCATCGCCGTATCTTTGACGGCGTCGTTGAAATAGATATGAACGTGATGCATGAAACCGTGCCTGTTTATTATCTTGATAAATAGACAACTATATTGAACCTCTGCCATCGTCAAGTGCAGAAGCGGCAATCTTGCACTTAAAGGTTGCTTATAATTCGGTTTTATTTTAGCTTGCAGAGGCATAAAATATAATTATAGGGAGAAATGATATGTCACTTAGAAAACTTGCAAACTTATGCGATGACTTTGTCTCAGCAGCGGGCTTTCCACTAGCGGATCAGCCAGGTTTGGCGAGGGATGTCGAAGATTCAATGAATGATGATGAAAATAATAACATGGCTGCCGCTGTATTTACAGCAATGGCAGGCGGCGTTGATGATTCAACAATTGAAGTTGCTGAAATATTCGCAACGGTTGCTTATCGTCTTTCTCGTGAAGATGAAGCCGCGGCCTTTATTGATGTTGCGCAGACTGATGCAGGCACAGCGCAGGAGTTTCGTACACAATACGCCCCAAACATGGCGAAATTGGTTGAATTAGCGCGCGCCTAAATAAAGCCGATGAATACTTAATTATAAGCCCTGTGACTTAACGGTTTCGGGGCTTTATTTTACCGCTTCTTAATTTATTGTCATTACACTATGAGCGTAAATACAGTTAAGGAGACTATAGATGGCATTAGGTATAGTGCGTGAATTTAACGCAAAGTTTGAAAAGAAATATCCTGAATACGCACTTTATGCGCAGGAAAATCAGCCTGCTAAGACCGGTGAGAATTGGCTAAATGCACATTATCATAATATAGAGGATATTGCGAAAGATAGTGATGGATTAAGCCTTAAGAAGCCGTCTGATTTTGCAGCGTTCTTTGAGCGCGCAAAAGCGTATAACACCGATGGCCAAGTAACTAATGATAAGCGTTTAGATGGCCCAGCCGTAAGTGCAGAGCTAGATTATCAGCAGGGGAGTAACCCTAGTTTTAAATAGACATTTTTAGCGCAAGGAACGACGGACGTTTTTGAAACTTTGTCGTTGTGGGGTCGAAGCCAGATTTTTCAATGTGGTGAAGGTGGATTTTGGTTAATCTATACAGGCTTTTTATAACACCTTTTGGTGGCTGTTTTATATCTTTCAGTAATTCCTGAATTTCTTGACAGATCATAGACAGGGTGGGCACGAGTTTTTCTGTATTTGCACTTATAATGGCGTCTTTATCTATATTTTCTTTGGGTAACATAGCGATATTATGTTGTGCATGATAAGGCACGGCTGAAATTATGCCGATTAAGCCATTAGCACTTGCAAGTTTTTCGAGCTGAATTTCGGAATACTGAGAACCACAAATCCTTGCGGTTAGTTTCAAGAGTGGCCCATTGGTGTTTTTGATATAGGTGATTAACCCATCTAATGTTTCGGGCTGAAGGTCTTCCAAATCAAATTCGCGGCCTAATAGTAATTCATCGAATAAATCATAAGGCAGGGCGAAGGTTTTAATCGCATCAGCAAGCTCGGGTAGTATGGGGTGGTCATCTAGGCTGCGTTTATGTTCAGTTGGCATGTCGTAAATGGCCTTTAATGCATCACGCCACCATGTTAGGCGTATTAAGCCGATTGTGGTGTCGCTGACAATCTCGCGTGTGCGGGCGACTTCGTAGTTAAAGGCGAATAACGCCCAAAGCGCTTGCTTTTGTGCATAGCTTTTGGCGGAAAGGCTAACGAGGTAGCGAGTGTAATCATGAGTTTGGACGATGTCCTGCGCGTAACTTTTTTGCATAGCTTGATATTTCTTATTCGTTACCCCTTGTTAAATTCAATGGGCAATGTATCCTTATTCGCGTATTTTTGACAATGTTAAAATAATAAAGGAAACCATATTATGACGTTTGAATTACCTGCGCTTCCTTTTGCCTATGATGCATTAGAGCCACATATGAGCAAGGAAACATTTGAGTATCACCACGATAAACACCACGCAGCTTATGTTGCGAAGGGTAATGAGCTTCTTGCTGGTACAGGCCTAGAAGGCAAGACGTTAGAAGAGATCGTCATGGCGGTTGCTAACGATACAGCAAAAATCGGCTTGTTCAACAATGCCGCACAACACTGGAATCACAGCTTTTTCTGGAACTGCCTAAGCCCAGAAGGCGGTAAAGGCGCGCTCAGCGCATCTCTCGCGGCTAAAATCGACGAAGCTTTCGGTAGCTATGATGCGTTTAAAGAAAAATTCGTTGCAACATGTGTTGGTCAATTCGGTTCAGGTTGGGGCTGGCTTGTAATGGATAATGCAAGCGGCAAACTTGAGATTGTTAGCACATCAAATGCGGGCGTACCGTTCACACAAGGTAAAACACCGCTTTTGACTTGTGATGTTTGGGAACATGCCTATTACATTGATTATCGTAATGCACGTCCTAAGTTTGTTGAATCATTCTTGGAACACATGGTCAACTGGGCGCATGTGGAAAGCCTACTTGAAAAAGGCCCATTGAAAATCGCTGCATAATATCGCGATACAATGAATGAAAAAGAAAAGCCCCTAATGTGTTAGGGGCTTTTTTATATGTTCTCTGCTTGCGTTAGAATTTTTTCACGCAGCGCTGTGGTAAATTCAGCGGGCGAATAATCATCATCGTGTTCTAATTGGTCGATCTGATGAACGATCATCGCGCGGACTTCTTGGTTAAACGGGCCCAGGACGCCCTCAACAGCTGTAACCAAATTAAGGTGGTTATTCATCACCCAAAGCTGCTTCTTTGATAAGGTTTCCGCATCAGAAAGCGTGAAGTAACCCGCCATCCATTTCACAAATTCATAATTAGTCATGATTTTTTAACAGCGTACGCCAGGCTTGTTTGGCCCTTTACCATTATTGTGGATGCTGTTGAACTGATTTTGATTGCCGGCATAAGACGGGTCGATGTGATGTTCGAACATATCATTAAGAATTTCGGCAAGTTCTGGACCAGCGTTAGCTGCGCCGTTTTGAATAATTGTATCCGTAATTTTTTGCGCCAATTTCTGTTGGTTGGCGGGCAATGTTTTTGCGGCTTCAAGGATTATTTTTGCTTGATCGACTGTTAGTTGATCTGTGCCTGAGATTTCAAAGAAACCCTGTAGCCAGTATGCGAATTCTGTTTCTGTTTTTATTTTTGTCATTTCCACTCTCCCGATTGCTTTTGTATGCTTATGAGAACGGACTTTAGGTCTGTGGCGCTGCTTTGTCAAATATTATATGGAAGATACATTGATTTTCATATTCTAGGCAAAAATTACCCATTTTTTTCTGTGTTCAGACTGTGCTATAATGATAAATATGATGGTTAATACGGCAGAATGCCGGTCTTTATTCTTTAGAACAAAGGCATATATTTATAGTAAGGAGAGAATCTCATGGCCCTCGTAATTGACTTAAAACCGCATGAAAAAATCCTAATCGGGGAAGCGGTTATCACGAATGATAAACAACGTACACGCCTTCACATTGCGGGCGATGCCCCCATTTTGCGTGAAAAAGATGTCATGCAAGAGGATGATGCGCAAACACCGTGCGAGCGTATATATTTCTTGATCCAGTGTATGTATTTGGCGCGTAAGCCGGAACTTTATTTTGACCAGTTTTATCGAGAAGCGGATCAGATCAAGAAAGCCGCGCCGTCAACAGCACTCTTTTTCATTAATATTACGAATTTTATTTTGAAAGAGAATTTTTATAAAGCGATGAAACAAGCGCGTGAATTAATGGCGTTTGAACAAGAGCTTTTGGAAAAAGCTTCTGGCCAAACACCGCAAGACCAAACAGAAAGTGCGTAACATATGAATAACAAATCTTATGCAGATGCAGCCGGTGCCTATGGCAAGAACGCGCATAATCTATCACGTGACCAGCGCGAGGTAGAGGCGCGCGTGCTTGTGAAATCAGCTGACGCACTTGAGGATATCAAAACGAACTGGAGCGATGACGGTAAGTGGCAGGGGCTTGATAAGAAAGAGATCTTATCTGATTGTTTGCTTTATAATCGCTCCATTTGGTTGTTGTTCTATGATGCCGCTATTGAAAAGCAAGAGGCTATCGAACATCAAGATACGCAAGATAAGCAAGCAAAGACTTTGCGGAGTAATATCATTAATTTAGCAAATTTTATTTTTAAAAGAGAGATGGATATTTTACGCACGCAGGATGTATCAATGCTGGAAAGCATAATTACGATTAACCGCGAAATTTCAGCAGGGTTAATGGTGCGTCCAAACAAGCCTAAAGCTGGTGCGTTAAAGCCATAAATTTACAATGAACCTAACTCCGATTGATATATACTGCGAACGCCTTTCGCCGGATTTCTGGGCTGAACCAATAAATGCCATAACAAATGTTGCGTTTATTATTTCGGCCTATTGCGCGCATCGTTATGTGCAGCGTTTGGGTGATGTAAATTGGCGGGCTTATATTCTCATTGGTTTGCTTACAGCAATTGGCATTGGCAGCTTTTTGTTTCATACATTTGCAGTGCAATGGGCAATGTTATCTGACGTTGTGCCGATTTTTCTTTTTCAGCTATGCTTTATTGCGCTGTACGCGAATGATGTTATGAAAGCAGGTGTCATCAAAATATTTGGTATTTTTGCGGTGTTTTTCGCACTTAGCTACGGCGTATCATATATACCACCAGACGTGATGAATGGTAGTCTGGCGTATTTACCTGCGGCTTTATTAGTTAGCGCCTATGGCGTTTGGCACTGCTTTAGCGGGCAAGTTATAGCAGAGCGCGCTATATTATTAATTGCGGCTGCTTTATTTTTTATCTCAATTTGTTTCCGGTCTTTGGATATGAGAGTTTGTAATGCCTTTCCGCAAGGGACGCATTTTATCTGGCATGTATTAAACGCAACTGTCCTCTATCTTTGCGTGCGGGGCTATGCTAAAAATGCCGGTAAATAAACTGGGACGGACAGACATATGCAAGACCTTAATTTCTACAAATACGGTAATGAAGTAGACCCTGAAAACCTTGTGATTTTACTGCATGGTTATGGTTCTAACGGGCAAGACCTTATTACTCTTGCGCCTGAATGGGATGCGGATATGTCCAAAACATTATTCGTTTCGCCTGATGCCCCTCAGCAATGTGAAATATCGGCCTTTGGTTTTCAGTGGTTTTCGTTGATGGATCGCCGTGAAGATGTGATGCTATCTAATATTAATCCTGCAGCACCGATTTTAGAAAAATTTATCCAAGACTGTTCAGATAATTTTAAAATTCCTTTCGAGAAAATTGCCTTGGTTGGCTTTTCACAGGGGACAATGATGTCGCTCTACACTGCGCCGCGCATGGATAAGGCGATTGCAGGGGTGCTTGGTTTCTCTGGGGCGCTGCTTAATGGTAAGGCATTAATGGATGCGCCAGATAAGTTCTTGAAATTCCCTATATATTTGGCGCATGGCAGCGCTGACGAGGTTGTGCCCGTTGATATGTTTGATGAAGCACACGCCTTTTTACAGGGCGCGGGTTACGATGTACAGGGGCATATTACTCCCGGTTTAGGGCACGGTATTGACCTTGAAGGCGTGCAAAAAGGCCATGATTTCTTAAAGAGAATACTTTATCCATAGTTGTGAATCTTTGTTTTCCACAACTATATGTGTTATAATTCAGTGTATTAGGGGATTTTTCCTAAGCTTATCCACATGTCATGCACAGAGTGGATGAGGGGGACGGAAGAATCTGTTATTATGGTTGTGTCGAGTGCAAAGAATATACGCGCTAACCGATTATCTAGCCGGCAGGAGGATGGCCATGGCAAATGGATATAGTGACACGACCGGAAATGGTCATTCAGGGCATGATGCAGGGCATCATCATAATCTCATACGCGATAAAATACGGGAACGAACCCGTCGGATGCGGGAAGTTGGGCGACATACGCCGTTAGAACAATGCCCTGCATTGATTTTGAACGCCGATTACCGTCCGCTCAGTTATTATCCTTTATCTATTTGGCCTTGGCAGGAAGCTGTTAAGGCCATTTTTCGTGGTACGGTACATGTTATATCGGAATATGAACGCGTGGTTCATTCGCCTTCAGCGCAAATGAATCTGCCTAGTGTTTTGGTGCTTAAAGATTATATATCTTATAATCGTAAGCCTGTTTTTACGCGGTTTAACCTGTTCTTACGTGATAAATGGTCGTGTCAATATTGTGGTGATCAGTTTAAATCACACGAATTAACGTTTGACCATGTTATTCCTCGCGCGTTAGGCGGGCGGACAAATTGGGAAAACATTGTCGCGGCCTGCCAGCCTTGTAACCTTAAAAAGGGCAGCAAGCTGCCCAAAGAATGCAATATGCATCCCTTCCGTAAGCCGCATGAGCCAACATTGTCTGAACTGCAAGAATGCGGACGCCAATTCCCACCAAATTTCCTGCATGATAGTTGGAGTGATTTCCTCTATTGGGACACAGAATTAGATTTGGATGAATAAGTTATTACTTTTAAGTATGTGATAACCGTGTAGTATATGGCCTTTATATTGGGGTTGTATGTATGTGGCTTATTCCTGCGTTTCTTTGTTTGATATTTTCCTGTTTTATGACGGTGTGGAATCAGCATATTCGTATGCCAGCGCTGCAATTGAATTTGGTGCGCTGTGTTGTGATATCTGTGATGTTTGGGGTGGCGTTGCCGTTTATTGAATGGCCTGTGGGCATGGCGTTTTATAGCGGGGCTATCGTTGCGGGGATTGCGTCTGCAGTTACAACAACAAGTTTATTTTATGGCGCGAAGGAGCATAGCGCGCATCTCGCATCGCTTTTTATGCCGCTCGCCATGATATTCACGTTTGCGCTATGGCTGTTTATCGGGGAAGGGCGCTGGGCGTGGTTAGCTCACCACCCTGTTAATGCTGCGGTGATAACGGCGGCGATGATTGTCGCCAATATTACTGTGTTTAAAATGCGCCATATTCGTTTTACGCACACATCCTTTGTGGGGTTAGTCGTATTGAACGCCTTGATGATTGGTTTGTCACAAATATGGGTAAAAAAGACCGTGGATGATACGCTTGATGCTATGGTGATGTTGTCTTTTGTCATTTTTCTCTCGCAAGTCGTTTGTACGGCACTGTGGATGCGCTTTAAAAATATTCCAATTCAGCCACTACGAATAAACCGTAATATCGCTGTGTTGTCTGTAGTGAGTGCACTGTCTTGTTTATGTTCTTGGTATGCGGTACTGTGGGCGGCTGACCCGTCTTACGTTACGGCGGTGTTATTAGCTGCACCGTTTTTATTGATGCTTTATCATCGCGCTATGAAGCATGACATATCACAAAGCCTTATTCCCGGTGCAATTATCACCTTATGTAGCTTTGTTGTGATTGTGTTTTCGCTTTAGTTATAACGCTTTAGAATCGCTTTTTGTTTGTGGCCTTTACCATATGTTAAGATTAGGACAGTATAAATAAGTACTATTTAATTGAACGGGTGTTAAGATGACGAATGAAATTAGAAAAATGTCGACACATGAGGTAGAGAGCAGCTTGCGTAACAATCCTTATGCAGCAAAAGTGATGAGCGCTATGGAGGAAAATAAGGGTGACATTGATGTGCAGAATAAGGCGCTAGGTCGTCTGGATAAGATGTTTAGAGATGAGCGTGCGTCTATTTTGATGTCGCGTGATTTTAAATTCGGTGATGCGCATATCCATCATCGCTTTAATCCAACGGCTATAGGCGCAGATAAAGAGATTCAACGTTTACATCAGATCGAAGTTGCAGAAACATTACTAAATAACCTTGATTGTAGTGAAGAACGCTTTTACCAAAAAATGTCAGCAGCTATTCAGGGACAAAAATTTTTTGGTGCAGGCCCGACGACGGCGACCCAATTAATGCGTATGCGCGAAAGGGAATTGGGTAATCAATCACCAAAAGAACGTGTGACGGTTACGGCGCAGTTCTAAAGAGATTTATACGAATAAGAAAAAGCCTTGCAGAGTAATCCGCAAGGCTTTTGTTTTATTTTGCGTTGAAGTGGTCAGCTTATGCTTCTTTTGCTTCTTCTTCAGCAGGTGCTTCAGCTGGTGCTTCTTCTGCAGGTGCAGCTTCAGCCGCCGCAGCTTCAGCAGCAGCTTCTTCAGCTGCTTTTGCTTTTTCAGCTTTTTCGTCAAGACGTTCTTGTGCTTTTGCTTTTGGCTTCGCTTTTTGTGGGTTGTTTGGTGTTGCTGGCATTTCTGTAAGGCCGGCTTTACCCAAGAAAGTTGAAACACGGTAAGATGGCTGTGCACCTTGACCTAGCCAGTACTGGATGCGCTCTTCGTTAAGAACAACGCGCTTTTCGTCGTCTTTTGCAAGAAGTGGGTTGTATGTACCTAGCTTCTCAATGAAACGGCCATCACGTGCCATGCGGCTATCACAAGCCACGATGCTGTAAAATGGACGATTTTTGCGGCCGCGACGTGCCAAACGAATTTTAACTGCCATGATTTTCTACTCCTTTAATATGATTAATCTCAACGTTAAATTTCAAAACTTTATTTATCTCTTTTTCTTTTTGCGGTTCTTTTTTGTTCCGCCATGCGACATTCCACCTAAACCAGGCATGCCGCCGCCCATTCCGCCGCCAAGGCCTGGTAAACCTGCGCCTGCGCCAGATGTGAATGGGTTTGCGCCAAGTGGGGATGCTGGTGCATTCATATTTGCACCGTCACCATCCATTTCGGCCATAAACTGTTTGATGGCTTCTGGGTCGTTCACGTCAACATTGCCCATATCCATGCCTTGCATTGCATCCATCATTGCGGCGTCTTTGCCGCCCATTAAGGATTTCATTTGCTTCATCATGCCGCCCATGCCCATCTTTTTCAGACGTTTCATGGCTTTTTCCATTTGTTGATGCTGTTTAATCAGGCGGTTAACTTCTGGTACAGTCGATCCTGAACCCGCGGCAATACGTTTTTTGCGTGATGCATTTAACAAAGATGGTTTTGCGCGTTCATCTTTGGTCATCGATTGGATGATGGCTTCTTGTTTTTTCAAGACCGTATCATCCATATTTGCTTGGTCGATTTGGTCTGCAAATTTGCTGATGCCTGGCAAAAGTTTGAGCATAGAGCCCATGCCACCCATTTTTTTCATTTGCTGGAACTGGTCAAGCATATCGTTAAAGTCGAATTGGCCCTTTTTGAATTTCTTGGCCATTTCTTCGGCTTTCGCCTGATCCATTGTCTCGACAGCTTTTTCAACAAGGGATACAACGTCACCCATGCCCAAAATGCGGCTAACGATACGGTCAGGGTGGAACGCGTCAATTTCAGTCCATTTTTCACCAGTACCGATTAATTTAACAGGCTTACCTGTTACGCCGAGCATAGACATCGCGGCGCCGCCACGTGCGTCACCATCAACGCGCGTAAGCATAATGCCGGTAATGCCCATTTTGTCGTCAAAAGCCTTAGCTGTGTTGACGGCGTCTTGACCGGTCATTGCATCGGCAACTAGAAGCGTTTCTGTTGGCTCAGCCAATTTCTTAACCGCGGCAACTTCGTCCATTAACTCTTCATCAATGGCAAGGCGACCTGCGGTATCGAGCATTAAAACGTCATAGCCTTCAAGGCGGGCGGTTTCTAATGCGCGTTTTGTAATTTCAAGCGGGCTTTGCCCTTTTATAATTTCAAGCGTTGCGGTCTCTGTTTGCTCACCAAGTGTAGCAAGCTGTTCCTGCGCGGCAGGGCGCTGCACGTCAAGTGAGGCCATCAATACTTTTTTGCGGCTTTTCTCACGCAGCCAGTGGGCGATTTTGGCTGTCGATGTTGTTTTACCTGCACCTTGCAGACCAACCATTAAATACACAACTGGTGGCTTGGCGTTCAGGTTAAGCTCTGTTTCGCCGGCGCCGAGCATGTCAATCATCGCATCATTGACGATTTTAACAACTTGCTGTGCAGGGGATACGGCTTTGATAACATCTTGGCCGACGGCTTCGGCTTTAACTTTTTCGATGAATTCTTTGACAACTGGCAGGGCGACGTCGGCTTCTAGTAGCGCAATGCGAATTTCACGCATAGCGGCGGTAACGTCATTTTCACTAAGACGTCCACCTTTACCGAGCTTTTCAAATATACCGCCAAGGCGGTCACTCAAACTTTTAAACATCGTCTAATCCAGACCTTTCATTATCTTGTTTAGCAGGCTGAAATATGCAGCTCATAAACGGATTAACCACAGTGAGCGAAACCTCGCCGACTATGGGGTATCCTTGCTAAACAATGGACACAAGTTTCCAAAAATGCTGTGAAACTGTGTTATTACGCTGCTCTTTATAAGGATCTGTACAGAAATGTCAACGTCTTTATAGGAAAAACATTATGCAGATGGCGTGTAGGGGGCGGCTGATTTCTATATATATGAATATTTATATATTTTCATATGATTAATTAGCGCCCTTTAAAGTAGTTTATTCTGATGAGATGAAAAATCCAATTACTTCCTATGGTTGCAATATCAGATTGTAAAATGCAATCTATGCGTGTTAATATAAACTATAGGATATGTTGCGGTGTGTTTTTATATGGGGGAAATATGAATAAAACTACATTTAATTCGCTGTTTTTAATGTCTTTTTTGGTTGTTTCGGTGTGTGGGTGCGGCAAACAAAGCTTGGCAAGTGGTGCAAGCTTATGGGACGCAAAGGCGCACGCATTAAAAGCAGCCAACTTTGTGCGTGAATACGGGAAAATGAAAGCGCTTGCACAATTTAATAGTCAGAACTCACGCTTTGTGCAGGATGACTTATATGTCGTGGTTTTCGATAGTGAAGGTGTTATTAAATCAGAGCCCGTAAACCCGCTTTTTGTAGGAAAAAGCATAAAATATCTACATGATACGCGCGGTGAATATGTTTTTGATAAAGTCAAATCTCTTCAGAGTGATGGTGGCTGGACGGAATATAAATGGCTGCACCCACAATCAGGTGAGGTGTTGCGCAAGAATAGTTTCGTGGTAAAAGTTGACGACTTATATGTCAGTGTAGGCAGTTACGATCAAGATATAAACATTGCGTGTATGGCCAAAGAAGAAGAATATTCATTTTAACATTTATAATTTGATATGATGCAGTGCATAGCTTAAAGATATAGGCTATGCGCTTTTTTTTGTAATTGGGACTAATTTAAGAATGAATATGCCTATATCTTTTATAAAAATGCATGGCCTTGGCAATGACTTTGCAATATTTGATGCGCGGAATGCGCCCTTGCCGGATTTAAATATCATTACACTATCAAATCGCAAGACAGGTATTGGTTTTGACCAAATGGCGGTGCTTGCACGTAGTGATAAAGCCGATTGCTTCATGCATATATATAATGCAGATGGCAGTCGCGTCGGGGCGTGCGGTAATATGACGCGCTGTGTGGCGGATATATTACTTAATGAAATGAGACAAGATAACGTCGCAATTGAGACTGATGCAGGCGTTTTATCAGCGTGGCATAGTCATAAAGTGCAGGGCTGGATAAGTGTTGATATGGGCGCGCCAAGATTTGATTGGGATGCCATTCCCCTTGCACAACAATGTGATAGCGCAAATGTGCCGATTACTGTTGATGGATACAGCACACCGTTCACGGTAAATGTTGGTAATCCGCATGCTGTATTCTTTGTTGAGGACGCCGAAGGCATCGCCTTAGATATAGTAGGCCCTAAAATTGAAACGCATGAGATGTTTCCTGAAAAGATCAATGTAGAATTTGCGCATATCATAGACACTGAAAATATCCGCATGCGTGTATGGGAACGCGGTACAGGCATTACTGAAGCATGCGGGACAGGTGCATGCGCAACATTGGTTGCGGCATATAAAAAGGATTTAACACAAAATGCGGCCTTTATTCATCTGGATGGTGGTCAGTTGCATATTGAGCTGAATAGTGAGGGGCGTATTATTATGAGCGGCCCTATTGCTTATGTATATGAGGGATCCATTATTTGACATAATGTGCTTTGTGTGTTAATTTCTTCGATAGTTTTTTTGTTCTAGAGGGGGATGTTATGTCAGTAAATATTTTAACACGTGAAGGTTATATGGCCACAATAGAAGATGTTGTTAAGCCATTTGACCCTAATGATATTGTGCCGGGCGATGTTATACCAGAAGGGCCTTTTGAAGGGTGGTTGGTAACTGCATATGATGACAATACGGGACAGCTTTCCTTGCTAGAAACATTTATTGAATCTGTTTATCACGCTGCAGATGTCGCGGTGACTATTAAAGAAGCCCTGCAGATGAAGCTATATAAAAATGAACATATAGAATTTGAGGCTGGCAAAAGTATTCCTTTGCGTTTTATAAATGACCAGGATATGGACAATATTCAAAAAAATATTCTAAGCCGTGGCTTTAATGACATCGCTACTTTGGATGTCGGCGATAACCAAGCGGCGTCTCATGGTTTGCCATTGGCACGTCAGTACTGGCATGAATATAGTGAAGTAGAATACGACCATCTTCGATGTACAGCTAATTTTTCAACTGGCGGTAAGGGGCTATCGACCTCTGAGGATGATAAGTGCTATTCTCGCCTTGCTGCAGATGTTTGTGTGAAGGACCTCGGCTTGAATTGAGGCGTAATTCATACTTTAACTTCAAAACAACTTAAATACTCGGTTTAGCCATATAATCCTAATGAGACGTGGTATTAACAATGGAAACAGGTGATATGATTGGCTTGATTCTTGGGTTTGTTGGTGCAGGTATAGGGATTGGTGCAGTGTTGTTTGTGTTGTTCTCTCTCGTTAGAGGCTTCGCGAAAAAAAGCAAAAGAAAATGAAGAAAACTTGTTTGATATGTAGTGCGCTCATCCTCATGTTTTCGGTGAATAATCCGGTGCAGGCGGATTATTTAAAGTCATTAAAAATAAAAAAGGCCTATGGCAAGGCCTGTAAAATTACAGAGCGCTGCGATGATATGGTCTATGTTGATTGTAATGCGGCAGCGGATGGGCCTGCTTATTATTTGGATAAGGACCTAAAGATTATAGGCACAAGTGGTGGCCTGTGTATGATGGGCTGCAGCGCCGCACCTGAAGCATGGCAAAATTGTCAGAATAAGAAAACGAAATAGCTTAAGCTGACTAAAGCTTAGCAAGGCTTAATTTTCTTGCTTTTCGCGCGTAAAATATGCCATAACCCTCGCTATGTCTAAAGCACCGGAAATAGTTACCTTTGGCTGCCGCTTGAACACTTACGAAAGTGAAGTGATGCGCGCGCATGCCGAAAATGCCAATATGGAAGATGTTATCATCTTCAACACATGCGCGGTGACTAAAGAAGCAGAACGCCAAGCGCGCCAAGCGATACGCAAAGCCCGCCGTAAAAACCCAGATGCTAAAATTATTGTTACAGGTTGCGCGGCGCAGATTGACCCTGAAGGCTTCGGCGGTATGGAAGAAGTTGATCGCGTTATTGGCAATGATGAGAAGCTGAAGGCCGAAAGCTGGGGTAATCCATCAAGTGAAAAGGTGCAGGTAAATGACATTATGTCGGTTAAAGAGACCGCATCGCATTTAATCGAAGGTTTTGAAGGGCGCGCCCGCGCGTTTATACAGGTGCAAAATGGCTGCGACCATCGCTGTACATTCTGCATTATCCCATATGGCCGCGGTAATTCACGTTCCGTGCCGATTGGCGTCATTGCCGAGCAAACCAAGAAATTAGTTGAAAGCGGTTATAACGAGATCGTCTTTACAGGCGTTGATGTTACGTCTTACGGCGCGGATTTACCGGGTAAGCCTGCATTGGGGCAAATGATCCGCCGTGTATTGGCGTTAGTGCCGGATTTAAAACGCCTGCGCCTATCGTCGCTTGACCCGGTTGAGATTGATGATGATCTCTGGCGCTTAATTGGTGAAGAGCCGCGTTTAATGCCGCATTTGCATATGAGTTTGCAGGCAGGCGATGATATGGTGTTAAAACGCATGAAGCGCCGCCATTTACGTGATGATGCGATAGCCATGGCGAAGCGCGCGCGTGAATTGCGCCCTGATATTGTATTTGGCGCGGATATTATTGCGGGTTTCCCAACGGAAACGGATGAAATGTTTGAAAACACGCTGAAGATTGTTGATGAATGCGACTTATCATTCCTGCACGTCTTCCCGTATTCGGAACGTGAAGGTACACCCGCAGCGCGCATGCCGCAGGTTGACCATCCAATCCGTAAAGAACGTGCGGCGCGTCTGCGCGAAGCGGGGGAGCGTCAGGTTGATGCTTTGCTGCGTAAGCATGTTAATTCAACACGTGAAGTGATTGTCGAAGCGGGGAATATCGGCCGTACAGAACATTTCCTGCCAGTAAAGCTTGATAAAGATTTAGAACAAGGTACACTCGCCACAGTAGAAATTAGTGATAAAATCGAAGACGGCAAGTTAATTGGCCGCGTAGTATAAAGAGATAGGTTTACTATGATTTTCTGGCGTAAGAAAAAATCAACCGAACAAGATAGCGCAGAAGAAGATGCATTGCTCCACCCAGAAGGGGAAGCTGCATTAGAACCCATAGAAGAAACACCAACTGTGCAAGACGCAGAAGAAGTTGTGCACGCGGTTGAAGAAGCCCTCGAAACGCCGATTGAGGATATTGAGGAAGTTCCTGTACCCGAAGCCGTAGAAGAAATGCCAGAGATTGCATCTGAAGAAGATGAGCATGAGGAAGAAGACACTGAAGAGCAGCAGGGTGGGTGGTTTTCACGCTTAAGCAGCGGCCTTTCCAAATCATCACAGAAAATTGGGCAGGGCATTGGTGACCTGATTACCAAGAAGAAATTAGATCACGAAACATTAGAAGCATTAGAAGAAATTCTTATCACGGCGGATTTGGGACCTGAATTAGCCATGCGCCTTGTGTCGATGTTGGAACAAGACCGTTTTGACAAAGAAGTCAGCGATGAAGAAGTTAAAGAATATCTGGCGGAGAAAATCGCGGAGATATTAAAGCCATGCGCGGCGCAGTTTGAAATGAAAAAGCCTGAAAAAGGCCCGCGCGTTATTTTGGTGTGCGGCGTGAACGGCGTGGGTAAAACCACGACAATTGGTAAATTAGCGCATCAAATGCATTTCAAAGCCGGAAAGACGGTTGCGCTGGGCGCGGGGGACACATTCCGCGCCGCGGCGGTTGAACAGCTACAAATTTGGGCAGAACGTACAGGCAGTGCCTTTGTATCCAAAGACCTTGGGTCAGATGCCGCCGCAGTGGCTTATGAGTCATACCAAAAGGCATTGGATGAAAACGCTGATCTGTTGATGATTGATACGGCAGGGCGTTTACACAATAAACAAAACTTGATGGCGGAACTTGAGAAAATCATCCGCGTTCTTAAAAAGCATGATGATAAACTACCACATGAAGTATTGCTCGTATTAGATTCAACCACTGGGCAAAATGCGATTACGCAGGTTGAAACATTTAAACAGTTGGTCAATGTGACGGGGTTAATTGTCACCAAACTTGACGGGTCAGCCAAAGGCGGCGTTGTGGTCGCGCTCGCCGAAAAATTCGGTCTGCCAGTCTATGCAGTCGGCGTTGGTGAGAAGGTTGAAGATTTACAGCCGTTCAAGCCAGAAGAATACGCCAAAGCGCTTGTCGGGTTAGACGCTTAATCTTTAGCTGATTAATGGCAGTTTTAGGTCGCCGAACGTACCGTTTTTGATGACTTTAAATACATTCTTTTTTAGCGAATAAGAATATGGCTTCCACTTTGTTTAAGCGCTGGTTTACTTGCTTCAATACGCTCACCGCTATCCATAAAGGCGCGGGCGCGTTCGATCAGACCTTGGTTCATATATGTATCAAAGCTTTCAATATCTTTTGTGCGCCAGTTACAGACACGGAGGGCTGATGAGCCATCATAGCCTTCCTGCGTATGAATGGCATTTTGTTCAAAATCAATAAGCAGTCGTTTTCTCAATAAATAATCACTACCCTTGTAGTTCTTGAATAGCCCGTTTGGCATGTATTGCGAAGCCTTTACATAGAAAATATGACTTAAAGCGGCGGTTTGATCGTCAAGGCGGACGAATTTACCTGATTCAAATTCTTGTATCGCATAATGTACGAATGCACTGTAGTTTGATGATGTTGATTGTTTTTCGCCATTAAAATATGTCTGATAATCTAGGCCGTTTTCGAGAAGCTTTACTGTGATGTCTTTGTTGTCATCTGTTGTATAGAATAATGCAGATAGGTCGTTGTTGTCTTGCGCATTTAGGTCTGCGTCCAGATTGATAATATTTTCAAAAAGCGGCCATTCAAAAATCGCTATCTTGGCATCAATACGTTGTCCGTCTTCGGTATAGTCATGAAGTTTTGCATTTTTGTCTTGGTTGTACTTCATTAATATCATTAATGGAGTTGCACCATTTGCGCTCCAAAAATTTGCGCCGCGTTCAGGTTTGGTTTCATTTGTGTAGCGTCTTTCTAACTGGTCTGGGTTATTTTCCAAAAAATTTGTGATAATGGCGGTCGCGTTTTCAGGCTCTTTAAGGATGCAATATTCAATAACATCGTAAATATTATCCATGTTAAATGTACGTGGCTTTGGCGGTGGTGGTGGCGGTGCTTGTTCTTTTTTGCCGATCAATCCGAATATTGCCATCTTTATCTTCCTTGCGCCTATGTTTAATAAAACCAATGAAATTTACATAAACACAACCTTTAAGTCAAGGAAATACTGTGCACATGCCGCCCGCGCGGCATATTATTCGTAAACGTCTTCACAGGGGCGGGCGTTTTCGCCGCTACCACAATATTCGCCAAAATCTGCGGCGTTATAAGGCGGCGTATTAAGCCAGTATGTAGGGGCAGGTTGAATGGTATCAGCGCATTTTAATTCAGGGAATGGCCAGTTATAGACTTTGATCTTATATGGCCCATCAATGCCCTTGCGGCGGATGGCCTCACCTGAAAATCTGAATTTTATGCTGTGCTGTTCGTTTTCTGCGTCCGTCACGAACATTAATGATGGGGCATTCACAGGTGATGCGTATTCGAAATAGGGCTGGCTTGTGATGTGTTTATCTTCTGCGCTTAACAGTCCCACATGAATATTATATGGGCCAATGCATTTGCTTTCTAAATCCAATCGCACGGTTATGGCCGTAAACTTGTCTTTATGCGTTTGGCCATTCCACATCGTTTTATCCGTGGAAATAGTCGTGCTTAATATGTTGAATGCGAGCATATTTTCTGCTGTATCTTGCGCCAAAACTGGCGCGGCGGATAAGGTTGTAAGCATCAAGGCCGTGCAAAATATGTTCTGTATTTTATTCATCTTATTACTTTATTACAGATGGCGGTTTATATCCATGTAAATTGCCATCGTGTTCTTCTAAAAATTTAGCCGCTTGACTTAATTGGTGTGGGTTAGCTGTTTGGTTGAATAGTTGCATATAGCTGCTTTGCCCGTCATTATCCTTGGTTTTGCGTGTGATGGTTTTATCGGCAAAGTTAAAATAGGTCGTGAATGTTGTTTCGGTTTCTTCGGCGACATCGGTATAGGACACGATGTGGTCGTTTTCTCTTATAAAGACATGCACGGTTTGTCCAGCGATCTGCTCTTTGACATAGCTTGGGTTAATTAGTGTTTGTATGGTTTTATTGCTTGTGTAGTGTTCGGCACTATACCCGTATTTTGTCCTTGCGTCTCTATCAACATCTGTTTCCAAAACAATATTGACCATGTCAATATCATTAGTCATAGCGGCAGTATGTAATATGCTTCTTTTGTAGTTGTCGCGCGCATGAACATTTGCGCCGAGTTTTATCAAACCGCGGACAATATCGTGTTTTTTGTGGTATATCGCATAGTGTAAAGGCGTGATCTTCTTTCTTTTTGCATATCCTGACCCAACAGATGTTAGGGCTTCTAATTGTTTTGGGTTTTCAGCAAGATGGGTTTTAACTTGATTGAAGTCACCTTCATCAATGAGCTTAAAAATTTTTGCTTTTATAAGCGCCATATTTGTTCCCCTTATTTAATTAATGTTGGCGTGTAGCCGCATAAATTACCATTTTTACTGTCCAAAAACTTGGTGGCGTTTTGTAGCTCAGTCTTGCTGATCGCTTCGTCAAAGCTTTTGGTTAGGGATTTGCCGGTGTTGTTGTATTGGTAAGATACCGTGCGCGCCTGAAAATTATAAAGCGCGGTTTCATCAATATTGGCAAGCTGCGCAAATGTTGAAACAGATACAAGAAAGTCGCCTTCCTGAATAAATTTACCTGATAACGCCTCTTTGATTTGAATTTGTATGTCTTTATCCCTCGTACGGTTTTGTGGGAATTTACCATTTTTATTGCGTATAGTCGGGTCGGCATTATGGGCTAATAGGGTGTGTGCAACATTACTTCGATCATATGAAGCAGCTATATGCAGCGGAGTGTTTCCGTCCTCATCTTGTGCATTTGGGTCGAGACCTTGTGCAATAAGCAGTTCTATTAACTCTGTGTCCCAATACCTTGCAGCTAAGTGTAGCAGAGTCGAACCACTTTCTAATACGCAGTGACAGTCAACGCCGGCTTCGATAAGGAGTTTTACGCCTGATAGGTTTCTGCTGTTTATTGCTGTTGCAATTGGCGGGTATCCCCATTTATTGGGGGTGTTTAACCCAGCATCATATTTAAGAAGTGTTTTTAAAGAAAGGTTGTAATAACAGGCGGCGGCATAACCTATAAGAAGGTTTTCATCGCTTTTGGTCGTCATCGTCAGGCATTCAGGATGCTTCTCTATATATGCTTCTAATTTTTCCTGATTGTCTTTTTCAATCAGCTTGAATATTTTCTTATTTCCAAAATTTAACATCTGGCATCTCCCTATATAATGGCTGGTATTTTATAGCCGCATAAATCGCCATTTTCTTTTTTCAAAAATTCTGCGGCCTGTTTTAATTGATATTGTTGTTTAAAGTCTTCGCGTGAATTGATTTGCCCGCTCATATCATGCGTGATGGTAATAATTTCGCGTGCCTTGAAATTGAATAGTTTTTTGATGCTTAATTGGCTGGCTTCGGCATAGTCGCTGATTGACACCATATAGGCAGATTCCTTGATGAATTTGCCATTATTTTCTAAATCAAATATCATTCGGCATGATTCAGGCGCGTGCTCTTTGGCAGTTTTTCTGTAGGATGTTTTAATTGATGTATCTGCCCCAGCAAGGATGAGGCGTTGCAAACAATATGCGCGGCCTTTCTTTGCTGCGCTTGATAAAGCAGTGTCGTGGTCCTTATCTTGTGCATCCAGATCTGCGCCAGATGTGATTAGATAGTCCAGAATTTCATTCTTACCATGCCATGCTGCCCATATTAGGGGGGTGCATTTATAGTCTGTGCCAATAATGTTTAATGCTTCAGGATTATCTTTATGCCAGTTTTTGATATCATCCAGGTGGCCATTATCAATTAAATCAAAGATATCTTTTGCCGCGATCTTATTTTTCTTAAACATAAATGTGCTTCCTATATAATCACGCGCTGTTGCCAGCTATATGTGTTGCCGCCCTGTGTTTCTAAATATTCTGCTGCGGCCTTTAACTGTTTTAGGCTCGCGGCATTTTTGAAGGCATTGACGCATTGTGCTTTGCCAGTGGGTTCAGTTGTGATGGTTGTGATCGTTTCATCGGAAAAATCGTAAATGATTTTCTGAATTGTTGCTGATGCTTCAAAGACCTTAGTGATGGATACGGCACTTTCGTTTTCTTGGACAAAGTTACCGGATTTTATATCTTCTGATAGCGTAGCTAAAGACTCATCTTGTTGCGTGTTCTGCGGCAAAGCGTCTATTTCTGAATCTACAATCCTTATGTATGTTGATTCTGATGTTTGAGAAGCTGTCTTTCCTGCATTATTTTTGATTGTTCTATCTATGCCTGCAAGGAGTAGAGCTTTGTATACTGGGAGTCTAGAAAAGGATGCGGCTTTATGAAGTGCTGTATACCCATCTTTATTTTGTAAGTTAAGCTTAGCGCCATTCTTGATCAAACGCTTTAGTGTATTTAACTGGTTATTGTAGGCTGCGTAATGCAGTGCTGTATTGTTTGCGTGGCCACGGGCATTAATATCAACATCATCACGTGAGAGGAGCAGGGTTAGAAGCTCTTCATTACCTGTGGCCGCCGCGTGGTGAAGCGCGAGGTTATTATATGCATCTTCCTCATTGGGGTTTGCGCCGAGCTCTAAGAGTTTTTTGGCAAATTCGGTTTTCTTGTGCATTATCGTGTAAGAAAGTGGTGGGCGTTTGTCCGACCAAAAGCCAGAGCGTTCATTCAAACAATCAGGGTTGGCTTTTACGAACTCTTCTAATTCGTTGATTGTGCCGTTTTTAATGATTTTAAAAATGTCTCGTTCACTTTTAAACATGTTTTTTCCTCTATTGAATAAGCATTGGCTTCCAGCTACATGTGTCACCGTTTTTTTCTTGTAGATATTCCGCAGCAGCTTTTAGTTCTTTGGGGCTCGCGGCCTTATTAAACGGCACTACATGCGGCGCGGATTCTTTTGTACCTTGTAAATAGGTGACGGTTTGTGCCTTGAAGTTATAGACCGTGGTTAGGCTAAGCTTTGTTACTTCGGTGTGTTCGGTGATGGAGACAAGGTAATTTCCATCTTTACAGAATTTGCTATTATCGATCGATGTGTTGGTTTCGGAAACAAGTTCCTCATTGGCTTTACGATGATTGATGAATAGCTGCTTAATGGAGTCGTTTTTTGCATTTTGCTCTGCGGTTAGCCCCCTGTTGTCTAAAATAGTGGTGTCTGCGCCAGCATTTAATAGTAACTTTACGCAGTCGTGATGACCGAAATGAGAAGAGAGAATAAGCGCATTACACATGTGTTTGTTCATGCAATCCAATTCGGCGTTGAATTCTAATAAAACTTGCAGCATATCGGCGCGGCCTTTAAATGCGGCGCGTGTGAGTGGTGTAGTATTGTCGCCGCCGCCTCTTTCATTCACTTTATCAGGGTTTTTCTGCAGAAAAGCGCGCAGCTGTTCTGGTGTGCCTTTATCGATGATTTTATATGCTGTCTTTTTAAACATTATTGGGCTCCCATGAATTCAACTGGGCATATTAAACATAATGGTAATTATGTCAAGTTTTTATGTGGGGGCGTTTCTGTGCTTGGGGCAGGGGATGCCTTGATATTTCACACAATCGCGCCATAATAATTTTCACTATCCACCATTACGCATAAACAGGAAGGAACAGGGCGAAATGAGCAAGATTAAAGTTGATAATCCGATCGTTGAAATTGATGGCGATGAAATGACGCGTATTATTTGGGACTTCATTAAAACGAAGTTGATTTTGCCTTATGTTGATGTGGATCTGAAATATTATGATTTGTCGATCCAATCTCGTGATGCGACCGATGACCAGATCACGATTGATGCAGCAAACGCGATTAAAGAACACGGCGTTGGCGTTAAATGTGCAACGATTACCCCTGACGAAGGCCGCGTGGAAGAATTTGGCCTAAAGAAAATGTGGCGTTCCCCAAACGGGACAATCCGTAATATTATTGGCGGCACAGTTTTTCGTGAGCCGATTATTTGTGACAATGTACCGCGCTATGTGCCGGGCTGGACACAGCCAATTGTTATTGGTCGTCATGCTTTTGGTGACCAATACCGCGCGACAGATGTAAAAATCCCAGGTGCTGGGCGTTTGACTATGACTTACACACCAGAAGATGGTAGCGCGCCACAGGAAATGGAAATCTTTAACTTTGATGGCCCTGGCGTGGCAATGGGCATGTATAACCTTGATGAAAGTATTAAAGGTTTTGCGCGCTCATGCTTTAACTATGGTTTGCAGCGTGGTTATCCCGTTTATATGTCGACGAAGAACACAATTTTGAAAGCCTATGATGGCCAGTTCAAAGATTTGTTCCAAGAAGTGTTTGATAATGAGTTCAAAGACAAGTTTGATGCGGCAGGTTTAACCTATGAACACCGCTTGATTGATGACATGGTTGCCTGCGCCATTAAATGGAATGGCGGCTTTGTATGGGCATGTAAAAACTATGACGGCGATGTGCAGTCTGATATCGTAGCGCAGGGCTTTGGTTCTCTAGGTTTAATGACATCTGTTTTGATGACACCAGATGGCAAAACGGTAGAAGCCGAAGCTGCGCATGGAACAGTGACGCGTCACTTCCGCTTGCATGAACAAGGCAAAGAAACATCAACTAACCCGATAGCGTCTATATTCGCATGGACACGCGGCATGAAATATCGTGGTAAGTTTGATGACAATCAGCCATTGATCGACTTTGCGGAGCGTCTAGAGCAGGTCTGTATCGATACAGTTGAAGCGGGCTTCATGACCAAAGACCTTGCGATCTTAGTTGGTAAAGATCAGCCATATCTAAATACACAAGCTTTTCTTGATAAGATTGTTGAGGGTCTAGAAGGCGCGATGCAGAAAGCGGTGTAAATTTTATTGACATAATGCATATCCTCCTGTATGCCCGCTATTTGGTGAGGTAATAGGAGGAATATGTTATGTTTTTATACGATGCTCAAGCTGGTAGTTCATCCGCGAAATATGTTCGGATACGCGACCTTTTAAGTTATGAAATTAAACACAAATTTAATAAAAGCTTTTTAAATCAGCAGCTTGCAATAGTTTCTCTCGAAGAGGGAGGTCTCTTCGGACAGGATTCGGAACATCTTTCGGCGGCTGATTTAACACAACTAATTCCTTGTATCAAAGATAATAATTCTTTTGTAGAGCTTCGCGGGGCTACATATTATACTGATGCTGGATGTAAGGGCCTTTCTGAAAGCAACAGAAAGTTGGCATTACGTACGCTTGAAGAATCTCCTCTTCAGACTGTATTTATATAGAAATTTTCTATTAAAGACGTTGTCCCTAAAGAGGGGTATACAGAAATTTCGTTTAAGTCTGGTATTGGGGCTGGCTTTGGACGTTTTGACTGTGAATCGAGTGCTTTTGTTATCTCACAAGATCCTATTGAAAAGGTTAAACAAACATTGGGCTTGGGGCGGTAAGTATTTTGGAAGATAATCAGTCTATATATATTTTATAAAGATACAAAAATGCGCGGTAAGTTTTACGGCGCATTTTTCTTGAATATATAGCCGATGATTTTTCTTCGTGTTGAGATTCATATCGATAACCCATTGTTATATGTCTGATGATCCCTAGTGTGCGCACTTAATATACACAGTTAATTTTATAAATAATCAATGATTCGAGAACCGAATCTGCTTTCCAAACGTTTTTTTTATACACGAACCAGCCATATTTGACTTACCCACAGCATAATAGGCTGTTTTAGGGCAAATGGTGGCGCTGTTAAGATTCCATTAATTATCGACAGGCAATGTGGAGTCATAGCACAAGTTATACAGCCACGAAAGGGAGGCCAACATGACGAGCAAGACGATAAACAGCACAGTAAAAACAAATGACAACACAGTTACTTCTGCAGCGCGCGAAAGTGTCATTTTACCGCTACCGCCACAGGATTTAAAAGACAAGACAGATATGGAGATTTACGCACGTTTCATGCGTCACCTACGTTACGTCCCAAACAGCCGTATGGAAGTAAAGGTTCTTTCAGCCATTCAGTTCACGGCAGATATGATGGATATACAAGACGCGCAAGTTGCACGCATATTGTTAGACCTAGGTCTACGTGCACCGCGCCTGTCATTTCCGAATGAGTTTTTGGAATTTGCGGATAACGCCCGCAGCCGCGATGCAACAGATTACGGTAGTGCAGGTGAAACATTGCAGGATTTATATGCCCACTGGGATGGGCTAGGTGAAGATAAATTCGCGGCGGCTAAACGTGAATACAGAACCCTAGATGAGGGCGTTATCACAAATACGCTATAAGCACCGCTTGTTTATCTCTACTCGCCCAATATGGCGATAAAACAGAATAGTCCTTAGCTATTAATTACACCAGATAGCATAAACTCCCCCCGATATATCCTCCTATATCGGGGGTATTTTTTATTCGTTTAAATCGTAGCTTTGCTTTGGTGTTGTCGTGACTGTAGGGGCATTGTCGCTGCCGCCGAGGATTGAGCTTAATAAGCGTGAAAACCCTGATTGACCTTCTTTTTGATATGCATAAGCAGGGCTAGTATCCTCTAAACCGCGGCGCATAAGGTCTTGCCAGATGCGCGCGGGGAATGAGCCACCTGTGACGTGGTCCATTGGGGTGTTGTCATCGTTACCGAGCCAGACCGCCGTTGTGATTTTATCTGTAAAGCCAATAAACCATGCATCGCGCGTGTCTTGAGATGTACCTGTTTTACCGTAGACATTAACGCCGTTGATCTGTGCAGCGCGCCCTGTACCATAAGTGACGGCATGATTTAGCATGGTGTTCAGGCGTTCGACATAACGGCTTTTGGCGATGCGCGCTTGGCTGTGGCGATGATCTGTGCGGTCATATAAGACCACGCCGTCTTTTGTTAGAATACGTTTGATACCGTATGGCGTTACTTTTTGTCCTTCATTCATTAAGCCTGCATAGGCAGCTGTAAGCTCTATCGCGCTGATACCCGCACTGCCGAGGGCGAGGGACAGGTCACGGTTTAAGTCCGCAGTGATGCCAAATTTACGTAGCTTTTTGATGAAATTACCAAGGCCGGTTTCCAGTGTCAGGCGTACAGCGGCGGTATTCATAGACTTACTAAGGGCATCGGTCAGTGTTACTTCGCCGTAATATTTATCATTGTAATTGGCGGGTTGGTATTCGCTTTCTTGGTCAGTAATTATGGCGTCGAGGATTTTATCATCTGGCTGCCAGCCATTTTCAAGCGCGGTTAAATATATGAATGGTTTAAGGGCAGAGCCTGATGGGCGCAAGGCTTGTGTCGCACGGTTAAACTGGCTTTGGTGATAATTTACGCCGCCGACCATGGCATAAACTGCGCCGTCGCGGCCCAATGATAATGTCGCGCCCTGTGAAAATTTACGTTCTTCACCATGGCTTGTCACCGCTTGGTTTAATGCGCCTTGTGATGCGTTTTGCAGTTCAGGGTCAAGGGTGGTTTCAATGATAATGTGTTCTTCTGGCATAGAGATTAGTTTGGCTGCTTCGCTCATAATCCAGTCGGCGAAATAACGGCCGCTATCGGCATCAATTGGGCGTGGCTTAGGACGCGTGACGCTCAGGCCTGCCTGCATTTCAGCTTCGCTACGGGTGATGTAGCCCTCCTCAACCATGGCGTTGAGGACGAGGCGGCCGCGCTTTTGTGCCAGGGCAAGGTTGTTGGTTGGTGCATAGCGTGATGGCGCTTTGAGTAACCCTGCCAGAATAGCCGCTTCGCCAAGGTTTAGGTCTTGCGTTGATTTATCAAAGTAGGTGTTGGCAGCGGCTTCTATACCATAAGCGCCCGCACCGAAATAAACACGATTAAGATAAGCGCTGAGGATTTCGTCTTTCGTTAATGTTCGCTCAAGCCAGAGGGCGAGGAGAGCTTCTTGCACCTTACGTTTTAAGCTACGTTGATGACTTAAAAATAAGTTCTTTGCCAATTGCTGTGTGATGGTAGACCCACCAGCAAGGCGCCCACCACGGAAGACTTTGGTATAAATCGCGCGCGCAATACCCTGCGGGTCGATACCGAAATGCGTATAAAAGCGGCGGTCTTCAATAGATATGAAAGCATGTCGAACATAATTCGGTACGTCTTGTATCTGAATTGTGAGGCCACGTAGTTCGCCAATGCGCGTGATTTGGCTATCATCATTGGCAAGGATGGTAATCGCGGCACGATGTTCAAATTCGACGTTCTTGGTAATCGCGGGCAGTTCACGGGCATACCATGCCGTTAAGCAGATAACGCCAAGCGCGCCCCAAAGGCCGAGTAAGATGCCAAATTTAAACAGCTTCGTAAAAAGCGCCCATAGTGAAGGGCGCGTTTTTTTTGTTTTTGATGCGGACTTCCTTTTGGATGGTGATTTTGCTTTGGTTTTTTTCTTGCTCATAGTTTCACTTTACAGCATTTTAGGCATCGGCCTGTTGTATTACACGAGAAGCAAAGCGGCAAGCCCCAGAAAGGCAAAGAAGCCGATAACATCTGTCGCGGTGGTCAAAATAACGGTTGATGATATGGCAGGGTCTGACCCCATGCGGTCGAGCATGATGGGGATGCCTGCGCCGAATAGACCCGCGATAAGTAGGTTAATAATCATTGCCGCGGCAATGACGCCGCCGAGCATAATGTCTTGGAACCATAAAGTCGCTGCCGCGCCGATAAGAATGGCGAATAGCGCGCCGTTAATGAAACCAACCAAGGTCTCCTTCCAAATGATACGCATTGTATTTGAACGGGTAAGCTCTTTGGTGGAAAGGGCGCGTACAGCAACGGTTAGCGCCTGCGTGCCTGCATTACCGCCCATGGATGCGACAATCGGCATCAAAATGGCAAGGGCAACGACTTTTTCGATGGTTGTTTCAAACAGCGCGATGACCATAGATGCGAATATCGCAGTTAGCAAGTTGACGAACAGCCAACGGAAACGTGACCCTGTGGTCGATAGGACGGCGCGGTATAAATCGTCTTCCTCAATACCACCGAGTTTCAAGAAGTCTTCTTCGGCTTCTTCGTCGATAACGTGGATGACGTCATCAACTGTGACCACACCTATTAAGCGGCCATTGTCATCAACAACAGGGGCGGATGCGATGTTTTCACGGCGGAAAATACGCGCCACGTCTTCTTGGTCGCTATCCGCGGGAATGGCGTGAATATCATCTAGGGTCAGGCTTTCAAGTTTTTCTGAGCGCTTAGCTTTAATCAGGCGGCTCAATGGAATTTCGCCTGCAACATGATATGTTGGTGTAATAACAAAAATATCGAAGAATTCATCTGGGATTTCTTCGGCGGCGGCACGTAAATAGTCAATGGTTTTACCTACGGTCCAGAATTGTGGGATTGCCACAAATTCGCGCTGCATCAAACGACCGGCGGAATCCTCGGGAAAGTTTAGGCCTTCTTTCAATTCCATACGGGTTTTGGCAGAAAGCTGGCGGATGATTTCATCCTGACGTTCTTCTTCTAGCGAGATGATCAAATCAAGCGCATCGTCACTATCGAGCTCATCAACGATATTTGCCACTTGTTCCGTTGGCAGCAGGTCAATAATTTCAGGGCGTAAGTCGTGATCTATTTCTGCATAAACATTTGGATCAAAGCTTTCGCCATGTTGATTGATGAGGTTCTCGCGCTGGTCTGTATGAAGCTTGGCAAATAAGTCCGCAATGTCAGCATTGCGCATTTCATCAAGCAAGCCTTGCAGCGGTTTTTTTGCGTCTTTACCAGCATCAAGAAGTGCTGTGACGGCCTTTACCTGCGCGTCTTGTAGGCCGAATAGGGGATTGTCTTGGACGTTTTTTTTGTCTTCGTCCAATTCTTCGGCAGTGTCTTTTATGAGATCGCTGTCTGAAGTCATCCCTTACCCTAAAGTTTATTTAATGATTTGTATTGATTATTTTCGCAAGATTTATAGCAGTTTTTCGTAAGTCATGCAAGGGCATAAGGCAAAGCCTTCTTCACATATGCGCAAAGAAGGCTTTGGTTTTATTCTTATAATATCCGCGTATTAAGCTGATGCTTGTGACTTTGTAAATAATGTCTTTTGTACAACATTATCACGTTTTTGTTCAGCGACTTGCGCAGAAATTGTTGCCATAGCTGTCATATTGACAATGCCGCGTGTTGACATGGATGGTGTCACAATGTGGATTGGTAGGCGCGCCCCGAGGATCATCGGGCCTATAGATATACCATCCGTCATTGCTTTGGTCATGTTTAAACCGACATTTGCCGCGTCAAGATTTGGCATGACAAGTAGGTTAGCGTTATCTTTTAATGTTGAATTTGGCATGACTTCTTGGCGAACCGTTTCGCGCAAAGCGACGTCTGCGTGCATCTCACCATCTATTTCGAGTGTTGGATCACGCTCTTTGATGATGCGGCAAGCTTCGGCCATACGTACGGCGCTTTCACTATCGCGGCTACCAAAGTTTGAGTGTGTTACAAGCGCGACTTTAGGGACGATACCGAAGCGGCGTACTTCTTCGGCGGCTTGCAGTGTGTTCTCAACAATTTCATCAACGGTTGGGCATACATTTACATGTGTGTCGGTCATGAAAATGGTGCTTTTATTTGTGATGAGTGCTGTAAGCGCAGAAAGGTTTTTTGCCTCTTTGTGTACGCCAATAATATCGTAAACATGTTTTAGGTGATCTTTAAATCGGCCATAAGCACCGCAAATAACGGCATCTGCATCACCTTTATGTAGCATAAGGGCGCCAATTACTGTTGTATCGGTGCGGACAAGTGTTTTAGCGTATGCTGGCGTAACGCCGCGGCGTTCCAATAACTCATGATAGGTTGCCCAATAATCACGGTAACGTGAATCTTTCTCTGGGTCGCAAAGCTCGTAATCTTTACCTTCTTCAAGGCGTAGGCGCAATTTTTTGATGCGCATGTCGACGACTTTGCGGCGGCCAATGATGATTGGCTTTGCAATGCCGTCATCAACGGCCGTTTGAATGGCGCGCAGGACTTTTTCTTCTTCGCCTTCACAATATGCGACGCGTTTCGGGTTTTGTTTTGCCTTGGAGAATATTGGGCGCATAACCATGCTGGTTTTGATGGTATGTGCCTGTAGGCTTTCTTTGTAAGCGTTCAAGTCGGTAATCGGACGCGTTGCAACGCCGCTATTCATCGCAGCTTCGGCAACTTTAGGCGGAAGTTCAACGATAAGGCGAGGGTCAAAGGGCTTCGGAATAAGATATTCAGGACCAAATTCCAATTGTTCGTCTTCATAGACGCTTGCGACTTCTGCGTCGGCTTCTTTGCGTGCGAGCTCGGCGATTGCTTTTACGCAGGCAAGTTTCATTTCTTCGTTAATCGCAGTTGCGCCAACGTCCAACGCGCCGCGGAAGATGAATGGGAAGCATAACACATTGTTTACTTGGTTCGGGAAGTCTGAACGGCCAGTACAGATAATAGCCTCGGGTTGCACTTCACGGACAAGTTCAGGCATGATTTCAGGCGTTGGATTGGCAAGTGTCATGACCAAAGGTGCTTTTGACATGCTTGCAATTTGGTCTTGGCTTACCGCGCCAGGGCCAGAAAGGCCAAGGAACACATCCGCACCGTTGATCGCTTCGTCTAGTGAACGTGCCTCTGTATCATTGGCAAATTTTTCTTTGGCTTTATCCATGCCTTCGTTGCGACCTTTATAAATTGGGCCGTTACGGTCACAGACGATAATGTTTTCTTTCGGCAGTCCCATTTCATGAATGATAGTCAGGCAGGCAATGGCCGATGCACCCGCGCCAGAAGCAACGAGTTTGATGTCTTTGATATTGCGGCCTGTATAGTGCAGCCAGTTGGTGAAGGCTGCGCCGACAATAATGGCTGTGCCGTGTTGGTCATCATGGAAAACCGGAATGTTCATTTTTTCGCGCAGGCGCTCTTCAATTTCAAAACATTCTGGCGCTTTGATGTCTTCAAGGTTAATGCCACCAAAAGATGGCTCAAGGCGTGCGACAGTATCAACAAAGGCATCAACATCTAGCTCGTCGATTTCAATGTCTACTGAATCTAAATTTGCGAATTTTTTGAAAAGGACGGATTTCCCTTCCATAACAGGCTTGGATGCCAGTGCGCCAATTGCGCCGAGGCCAAGGACGGCTGTACCATTGGTAATTACGGCAACCATATTGCCGCGTGATGTATAATCAAGCGCCTTTAATGGGTCGGCGGCGATTTCTTCACATGGTGCGGCAACACCAGGGGAATAGGCAAGGGCCAAGTCTTTGGCCGTCGCCATCGCTTTTGTCGGTGTTATGGCTATTTTACCCGGCTTTGGGTTTTTGTGATAATCAAGGGCGGATTCGCGTAGGCTATCTTTCATTTAGGCGCTCTCTTCAAGGCTATATTTTAATACACTCTATTACATGTAACGAATTACATATCGTTTTTTAACAAATGCCAGTAATTGCGGCAAGTGAATGTTCCGCATAGCAGCCCTTCAACCGCAAAATTCTATGCTGGACTGCACAAAAAGATCAATATAGCGCCTCTATACGCCAGAAATATTTAGGGATATAATAGAAACCGTTAATCGTTAGGAGCATAACATGAAAATCCGCAATTCTATCCAAGATATCAAAGATGAAATTACCGCTTATAGACGTTCGTTGCATCAGCACCCACAAACGTCATATGAAGAAGAGTTTGCATCTGGCCTTGTGCGTGACAAGTTGAGCGAATGGGGCATTACTTTTGAGGACAAAATCGCGGTAACAGGGATAGTGGCAACAATAGAAGGTGAAACAAATAATAGTGGTAAGGTTATTGGTCTGCGCGCAGATATGGATGCGCTTGATATTATTGAAGATGTAACGGGCAAGCCGCATGCGTCAAAAATACCAGGCAAAATGCATGGCTGCGGGCATGATGGGCATACTGCGATGCTGCTCGGCGCGGCAAAATACCTAAAAGAAAATCGTAATTTTGATGGTAAGGTGCATTTGATTTTTCAGCCTGCTGAAGAGGGTGCAGGCGGTGCGCATAAAATGATTGAAGAAGGGCTTTTTAAACGCTTCCCGATGGATGCTGTATATGGCCTTCATAACTGGCCGAAACTGCCCAAGGGTAAAATTGCGATGCGTAGCGGGCCAATTATGGCTGCGGCAGAACGTTTTGATATTCAAATTAGCGGTACGGGTGGTCATGCGGCCATGCCCCATAAAACGATTGATCCAATCATTATCGGGACGCAAATTGTCACGGCACTACAAACATTAGTGAGCCGTACAGCTGATCCGCTCGACCCTGTGGTGATTTCCATTACAAATTTTAATGCGGGGACGGGCGCGTTTAATGTGATTCCTGATAGTGCGCATTTAAGTGGTACTTTGCGTGCATTTACCCCTGAAATGCGCAGCAACATGATGCAGCGTATCCACGAAGTAGCGGCTGATACAGCAAAAATGTTGGGTGGTTCAGCGATTTGTGAATTTGCCGCGGGCGGATATGACCCGACTATCAATACAGCGGCAGAAACCGCGCAATGTGCGGATATTGCCAAAGCGCTCGTTGGTGAAGATCTTGTTGATACAGATGTTACCCCGTCAATGGGCGCAGAAGATTTTGGCGCGATGCTGCAGGCTGTACCTGGATGCTATATTTGGATGGGGCAGGGCGAAGCGGATGAAACATCTCACCATAACCAAGGTCTACACACGCCGCAATATGACTTTAATGACGATATTATTCCGCTCGGCATTGAATATTGGGTGCGCGTTGTGGAGAACACTTTAGGTCGATAACATTTATATTTGAAAAAATGGTGCGGCCGAGAAGACTCGAACTTCCACGGGATTACCTCCCACCAGATCCTTAGTCTGACGCGTCTACCAATTCCGCCACGGCCGCACTTGCACTATGTGACTTAGTAGGCTATGTGAAATAGCAAAAGATTTTTATTCGTGCAAGTAAAATATTGCGCGTTTTATTAAAAAAGGATGATCTATGGAGTATATCGTTTCGTCAGGGCACGTTGAATATCAAGATGCGCATGATTTTATGGAACAGCGCGTTGCGGCCATTCGCGATGGCGCGGCCGATGAGGCTATGTGGCTTTTGGAGCATCCTGCATTATATACGGCAGGTAGTAGTGCAAAGGATGATGATTTGCTTGATGCGCGCTTTCCTGTTTATCAAACGGGGCGCGGCGGGCAATATACCTATCATGGGCCGGGGCAGCGTGTTGGTTATGTGATGCTTGACCTGAAAGCGCGACAATCTGCGCCAGATGTTAAGGCGTTTATTTGTAAATTGGAAGAATGGCTTATTCGCACATTGGCTGAATTTGGCATTAAAGGTGAGCGGCGTGAAGGGCGCGTGGGGATTTGGGTGGACTTGAAGCCCTATGGCCGCGTAGGGGAGGCAAAAATCGCTGCGATTGGCGTGCGTATTCGTCGCTGGGTGACATTTCACGGTGTGTCTTTGAATTTAGACCCTGATCTTGACCATTTTAATGGCATTGTTCCATGTGGTTTGGCCGCGTTCGGCGTGACTTCACTCAAGGATTTGGGGGTATCTTTCACGAAAGAAGCGGTTGACGAGGCGTTAAGGCGCAATTTTTCAGCTGTGTTTGATGGCGGTGCCATAGAAACGCCAAGGTGCACGCAGCACAAATAGCCCACATTCATTCATGTCGGCGTAATAAAGGATTTAAGCTAAGTATTACACTTCGCTTATGTCGAGACGGAGACCTCTCCACCCTTCGAAGACGATGGTGTTACTGACTGCGTCACAGCGGCATATTCAGATGCACCGGCTTGTGCCGAGATCTTTGGTGCTGCCTGTGAAGGTTCAGATAATTCCAGCGTAATGGCTTTCGGCGCAAAATCTGCTTGAGATGATGTTAACGCCGCGGCTGACACAGATTGCTTTACTTCTGCTCCTGCAGAAGGTGTTGCACTGCGCTTAGCGCCAAGCTCTGGTGGAATTTGTCTTTGCACGTCGCCAGTGTTGTTATCACGAATCTGAAGAATCGCTTGTCCTCTGGCAAGGTGTACATATGGGCTAATATAAGGTGCGGAAGCACTTGTTGTGACTGTGGGAGCCACATCAACGGCTTTGGACGCGCCTTTATCTATACGGATGTTGTCTGCACTTACCTTTAATAATGGTGCGTTAGAGACAACAGAGTTTACTGCTTCTAACATTGGTTTTTCCTAACCTTTCTAGGGCATCAATTCTTGATGGCCTGTTAATATGTGCCCAGCTCCCCAGCTAGGTACAATACCCTAATATCAATTATAGGTAGATTTACCCGTTTAAGTCAAGTTTTTTATAAACTTTAGGTGAATAAAACATAAAATTCTATGTTTTAATGCCGTTAAAATCGCATTGTAAGGTGGTAACGCCGTAAAAAACAATGTATACTATATTAGAGTAAGTTTTTGTAACTTTATTTTATCGTGGGTTTAGGTAGGTAAAGCTTTTGCAAAAACAATCGTTTACTTTTGTTTTGGGTGCGTGGAGTAGTGTGGCCTGAACATTCTTTGAGAAGCCTTAGGCGTCCTGCTTTGTGGCTGTTTCATGACCGTGGTTGGGGAATAAATTATTGTATAAGTAGCTGGAGCAGGTACAAGACGTGAATGGATTTTTAGATGTAATAAAACAAATTGGCCCGGCGCGCCTCGGTATAATGGGCGGCGTTGTTTTGGCGCTGCTTGCTTTCTTCGTATTTGTTTCGTTACGCGTATCTACCCCAGACTATTCGCTATTATACCGCGATTTGTCTTCTGCGGATGCAGGGCAGGTTGCTGCCGCGCTTGAAGTGGCTCAGATTCCTTATCAAATATCCCAAGATGGCAGCTCTGTCTTAGCGCCAGAAGATCAAGTCGGTCGTGCACGCATGCTGCTTGCGGAGCAAGGTTTGCCGAATGGCGGGTCTATGGGCTATGAGATTTTCGATAAGCAATCTGGCTTTGGCACAACAAATTTTGTGCAAAATGTAAATCAGGTACGTGCGCTTGAGGGGGAATTGTCGCGTACCATTATTTCTCTTTCTCCTATACGAAGTGCGCGTGTGCATTTGGTTTTGCCAAAACGTGAATTGTTTAGCCGTGAGAGCCTTCCGGCTTCGGCAAGTGTGTTCCTTGGTCTTGTGCCTGGTAATAGTTTGTCACGTGAACAGGTCGTGTCTATTCAGTCGCTGGTCGCATCAGCAGTGCCTCAGTTAAAGGCTGATGATGTGTCTATTGTTGATAGTAATGGTAATTTATTGGCGCGTGGCGGTGAAGATGGCGATGCGTTGCTAACGCAGCGCGGCGAAGAAATGCGCCGCAGCTATGAGCGCCGCGTACAAAACAACATTGAAGAGCTTGTCGGTAATGTTGTTGGCTACAATAAAGTGCGCGCGAACGTGACTG
Source organism: Alphaproteobacteria bacterium (assembly GCA_002690045.1). GTDB lineage: Bacteria > Pseudomonadota > Alphaproteobacteria > Micavibrionales > Micavibrionaceae > UBA2705. The sequence goes on from NZDE01000013.1 coordinate 117,597, forward strand.
TCGACTTGAAATTTGATCGTGTCAGCACAAATCAAGAATTATATGATCCTGAAGGTCAGGTTGTTCGTTCAACGCAAACTGTTGAAGAAAGTGACCGTGAGCGCGCCCCGCAGAACCAGGGCGTAACTGTTGAAAATAATTTGCCCGGCATTGGTGGTGATTTGTTGGGGATGGATTCGCCAACGCAGGAGGCTTCGCGCGTTGAGGAAACTACAAATTATGAGATTTCCAAAACCATACGCAGTACAGTTAGCGAAGTTGGTGAAGTGAATAAGCTATCTATTGCTGTTCTGATTGATGGTTCTTATGTGATGGATGAAGAGGGCAATAAAACGTACTCCCCCCGTACGCAGCAGCAGTTAGACCAGATATATGCGCTTGTGCGCTCCGCCGTTGGTTTTGATGAGGCGCGTGGTGATTCCCTCGAAGTTATTAACATGCAATTTGCTGAAGTCGAAATTGGTGATATTGAGCAAACAGATACTATATTAGGATTTGCGAAGGATGATCTGTTGGAGACGGCAGAAGTTCTTACGGTTGCCGTTATGATTATTTTGGTTGTCTTGCTTGTGCTGCAGCCAATGATTGGGCGTTTAATAAGCGCAGGTGCAGCTGAAGGTGAAGATGAAGGTTCAATTGCGATTGAAAATGAACTTCTGGGGTCTGGAACATCGCAGCAGATGTTAGCGTCACCTGGGCCAACTGGGGCGGGCGGCGCAGAGATGCCAATGGGCGAGCTAGATTTTGATAGCACAGATGAAGAGGATGTCGATATGATCAGTATGGATCGAATCGCAGGCCAGGTGAAGGCGTCATCTGTTAAGAAGGTTGAAGACATCATTGATCAATATCCAAACGAAGCAGTGACCGTATTGCGCGGATGGATGGAGCAGGATAATTAATTTATAAGGGTATTTGGATAAGCGAGAATGCGTAAACGCGAAGACTTTAGAACCCTAACGGGTGGTGAAAAAGCAGCAATATTACTTTTATCTCTGGGCGAAGATTATAGCTCTAGAGTGTTCGAGCTTATGGATGATGAGGAAATTCTAGAAATTTCGCAGACTATGGCGAATTTAGGTAAAGTTAATTCGGCTATTGTTGAGCGCTTATTTGTTGATTTTGCTGAACAGATGAGTTCGACAAACTCCCTTGTTGGTACCTTGGATAGTACGGAGCGCCTGTTGCAGCGCGTGATGGGTAAAGAAAAAGTCGACCGCATCATGGAAGAGATTCGTGGCCCTGCTGGTCGTACGATGTGGGAAAAACTTGGTAATGTGAACGAAGAAATTCTAGCAAGCTTCTTACAAAAGGAATATCCGCAGACAGTTGCGGTTGTGCTGTCTAAAATTGCGACTGAACATGCGGCTGCAGTACTTGCACTCCTTCCAGAGGGGTTTGCGATGGAAGTTGTTAACAGAATGCTGCGCATGGAGGCCGTACAAAAAGATGTCTTGGATGATGTAGAACGTACTTTGCGTACTGAGTTTATGTCGAATTTGGCGCGTACGCAGCGTCGCGATTCTCATGAAATGATGGCAGATATTTTCAACAACCTTGAGCGTGTTGTTGAAACACGATTTATGGAGGCCCTCGAAGAGCAGGCGCCAGAGGCAGCTGAAAAAATTCGTTCGCTTATGTTTACATTTGAAGACCTTGATAAACTTGATGCAGGCTCTGTACAGACGCTTATTCGTGCCGTTGATAAGGATAAGCTGCCAACGGCTCTAAATGGTGCAACGGATACAGTGAAAGATTTGTTCTTCTCTAATATGTCGGAACGTGCAGCGAAGATTATGAAGGAAGATATGGCAGCCATGGGGCCAGTACGCTTGAAAGATGTTGAGGAATCTCAGCAATATATTGTCAATGTAGCCAAAGACCTCGAATCGCGTGGTGAGATTGTTATCTCAACTGGCACTGAAGAAGATGAAATGATCTATTAAGAAATGAGATCGTATTAATGAATACGAATGGTGATGATTTAAAAGAGAAAGCAACACGAAAAGATATGCGAACGAAGAAATTCATGTTCGATATGCATAGCTTTGATGAGCCTGAAGAAGATGAAGAAGAGGATTTAGAACCGCCACCCCCGACATTTTCAGAAGAAGAATTAGCACAGGCAAGGCAGCAAGGTTATGATGAGGGCTTTAAAAAGGCGAGTGAAGAAAGTGCGGCTTCGCGTGAGCAATACATCGCGGAGCAGCTAAAAATTGTTGCTGCAAGCTATAATGAAATATATAGGGCAGAAGCTGATCGTATAGATAAATTTGAACGAGAAGTTTTACGTCTGTCTTTAAGTATCTTCCAAAAGTCATTTCCTGTGTTCTTGGAACATTATGGTGCAGAGGAAATTGAAAATATTATTCGCAAGGCCTTTGAGCTTCATGAAGGCGTAAACGAAATTGTGGTTGCAGTACGTTCTGAGGATAAAGATGATATTGAGGCGCGCATGGCATTAATGACACCGCGGCCTGAACATTTAATATGCGAAGCGGATGATAGTTTAAGCGCCGGTGCGGTTAAAATGCGTTGGAAAGATGGTGGAGCAATCCTAGATCCAGCAGCTATGGGTGAAAAGATTGCAGATATATTGATAAAGACACTTGCTTCGGCGGAAGAGAATACGCAAAATCAAGAAGATATAAATGAAGGTATAGTTGACGGAGGCGATGAGCATGAGTGATGAAGAAAATGGCATGGGCCAGAATGACATAGACGATATTATGAATGATGGCGCAGATGATGCTGATGAAATGGATATGGCGGCCGCAATGGGCGGGAGCGCTGAGACTGTTGCGGACGCCCTGAATTTGGATGAAATGGCGGGGGAGCTTATTAATAACGGCCCACAAAAAGAATATGTGCCGGGTGAGCCTATGGCTGGTGATGTTACGGCAATTTACGATATTCCCGTGCAAATTTCTGCGGTATTGGGGCGTTCGACAATGCAGGTTTCTCAGTTGTTGAAACTCGGTCGTGGTGCGGTTGTTGATTTGGACCGTAAAGTTGGTGAAGCAATTGATATTTACGTGAATAACCGTTTGGTTGCCCGTGGCGAGGTCGTGGTTGTTGAAGATAAGCTTGGTATTACTATGACTGAGATTGTTAAGTCAGACCGCTAATAAGAACAGTTTAAGGCGTTAAATATATTATGAGTGATACATCCCAGAATAACGATACTCTAGGCGGCGCGGCAGGACATTCTCCGCAAGTTGATGTATCCGGCATACGTATTCATCGTCCCGTTCTCGTTATTGATTTTGCGACAATATTGGGCTTAACCTTTGCTATTGGCCTCATTTTGGCGGCAATCGTGTTTGGGTCTGGTAACGCGCAGTTTTTTAACATGCCTGCGGTGTTGATCGTTGTTTGCGGCACTATTGCGGTGACTAGTATTTCCTATACGGGTGAAGAATTAGGGCGTGCATGGAAAGTTGTGTCGCGTGCGATGTTCCGCCGATTGCAGGTGCCTTCAATAATGGCGCGCCAGTTGGTGGAGATGGCGGTTTTGGTGCGTAAACATGGGCCATTAGTTTTATCACGTATCGAAAGTGATGTTGCTAAAGACCCTGAGTTATCGCGCGTCATGCAATATTTGGTCGATGGGTATACGGCGCAAGATATTGATTTAATTATGAGTCAAGAGATTGGCGCTTTGGTAGAGCGTCATCAACGTTCTGCGGGTATTGTGCGTCGCGCCGCTGAAATTGCACCGGGGATGGGGCTTATTGGTACGTTGGTTGGACTTGTGCAGATGCTGGCACAGCTTGATGATCCGTCAGCTATCGGGCCTGCGATGGCGGTTGCTTTGCTGACGACATTTTATGGCGCGATACTGGGTACGGTTATTTTAACGCCGATGGCAGCGAAATTAGAACGAAATTCACAAGAAGAAGCGCTTAACCGTGCTTTGATCCATACTGCTTTGGTGTCGATGGGTAAGCAAGAAAGCCCACGCCGTTTAGAGCACATCTTAAACAGCTTGCTTCCACCGTCGGAACAGATTAAATATTTTGATTAAGCCCTTATTGTCTAAGGCGAGGAGAAATCTATGCGTTTAATGATCGTTGGTCATTTAGAAGGTCATATTGCTGAAGCCGGTAAAATTGCCCTGCGTCGAGGGGCGAAAGTCGTGCATTGTGAAGACACTGAGGAAGCCCTTGGCGCATTACGAAATGGTAAGGGCGCGGATTTGGCAATGGTTGATGTCAAGCAGCCTATCGGTGCGTTTATTACGAATCTAGAAAAAGAACGCATTAATGTACCTGTTGTCGCATGTGGTATTGGCTCAGACGCAACTGCGGCTGTAAAGGCGATACGTGAGGGTGCGAAAGAATATGTGCCGCTGCCGCCAGATGCGGACATGATTGCGGCAGTATTGCAGGCGGTTACCGAAGATAATGGCACAATGATTGCCGGCGCGCCGAGTATGCAAGCGCTCCTCAAGATAGTTGAACGTATTGCGCCATCGGATGCAACGGTTCTTATTCGTGGTGAATCTGGTACAGGTAAAGAGGTGATGTCGAATTACATTCATAAGACATCAAAGCGTAAAGATGGGCCGTTTATTGCGATTAACTGTGCGGCTATTCCTGAAAACCTTCTGGAATCTGAACTTTTTGGCCATGAAAAGGGCGCATTTACAGGGGCAGCCGCGCGCCGTATTGGTAAGTTTGAAGAAGCACATGGCGGCACGTTGTTGCTTGATGAAGTGTCAGAAATGCATCCGCAGCTGCAAGCTAAATTTTTGCGCGCTATTCAGGAAAAAGAAATCACCCGTGTTGGCAGTAATGAAAATGTTAAGGTTGATGTGCGAATTGTCGCGACATCTAACCGTAATTTAGAAGAATCTGTTCAAAAAGGTGAATTCCGCGAAGACTTATACTTCCGTTTAAATGTTGTTGCACTAGATTTACCGCCGCTACGTGAGCGTAAAGAAGACATCGTTAAGCTTGCGCAGTTCTTTGCTGATAAATTTGCTGAAGATAACGGCGTATCTAAAAAGCGCATATCTGATGATACGGCGCAAAAGCTTATAAATTACCCGTGGCGTGGTAATATTCGTGAACTTGAAAACACAATGTATCGCGGCGTTTTAATGTCTGTTCAGGATGAAATTGAGCCGGAAGCGGTAATGCTGCAAGAAAGCGGGTTTTCATCAGGCGTTTCTGCAAACAGCGGCGCGATGAATGCACCTGACCCTAGCGGCGTGTCGAGCTATGGTGCGCAACCTGCGCCGCAACCAACCGAAGCTGCACCAAAGGCGCCGGAATCGCCGTATACAGAGGGCGCTGTGAAGAACCCAGGTGCTGTCGAAAACCTAGTTGGGCGGACGATTTCGGATGTTGAGCGTGATATGATTTTGAATACGCTTGACCATTGCCTTGGTAACCGTACCCATGCAGCAAAAATTTTAGGTATTTCCATTCGTACATTGCGCAATAAGCTTAATCAATACCGTGATGAAGGGCTTGATGTTCCCGAAGCGTAAACCGCGTTGACATAATTTTGTCCGCTTGCTATATCTATTTGCTATAATCAAGTGGAGTGTTTAGCGTGTTTAAGAAAATAAAAAATATTTTTTCTGGGGGATATAAAGGTCCAATCATTGAATGTGATGTACCGGGGTTTATGGTCGTAATGCGGGGGGAAGACAATGCGTTCTTTCAACGGGAAACGTTATATACGAATTATAGTAGCCCACCTGAGCAATTGGGATGTTATTCAGTCTCACTTCATAGCGTAAATAATAATCCAAAGTACAAGAATCTGGGTCAGCCTTTGACATTTCTTTTCGGTGTAAATGCGGTTGATGATAATCTTATAGGTCATTGCCCTGCCGTGCTTGAAAGCATTTCTAAAAAACATCGTTGGCTCAAATTTTCATTTAATGAACAGATTAGTGATGATGGTCTGGCGGGCATATGGCTTACAGCTGTGTCAAGCTTTGGTGAAAATGGCAGTGTAAGTCGGAGCGTTCTTTGCTTGGAAAGCGGCGCACGCGGGCGCGCATGCTCTCTAGAGAAACTAAAGATACAGTTTTAATGTTTTAAGTTTATTCTTCGGTTTTGTGCCTATACGTTTTTGCTCATAAAATGGCGATCTTGTTTGCTTAAAACGCTGTTAACAGTTATTATATAAGGGTTATTCAGTTTCTTTTGAATAACGGGGCAAATCATTGCCTGTTCAATGCATTGAGTATTTACACGGATTATGGCTGAAACACCGACAACGACAGGCGGCAGCGCCTTAGGCAATATTTTTGGTGGCGTATTACGCAGTGATGTTGCGTTTGCGCTTGGTATGCTGCTGATTTTATCATTCATGCTTGTGCCCATGCCGCCATTTGCGCTGGATATGGGGTTGTCGCTATCGGTAACATTTTCCGTACTTATTATGATGACGGTAATGTTTATTAATCGTCCGCTCGAATTATCGTCTTTCCCAACAATCTTGCTTGTTGTGACGGCGCTCCGCCTTGGTTTGAACGTTGCATCTACGCGTTTGATCCTGTCAAATGGGCATGAGGGAGATGGCGCCGCGGGTTCGATTATCTCGGCTTTTGGCTCATTTATTATTCAAGACAATTATGTCGTTGGCGGTATTGTTTTTGCGATTTTGATTATCGTAAACTTTGTCGTTATTACCAAAGGTTCTGGGCGTATTGCGGAAGTGGCTGCGCGTTTCACATTGGATGCGATGCCTGGTAAGCAAATGGCGATTGATTCTGATTTGTCTGCAGGGTTAATTACCGAAGATGAGGCAAAAACACGCCGTAAAGAGTTAGAACAAGAAAGTACATTCTTCGGTGCGATGGATGGTGCCGCGAAATTCGTCCGTGGTGATGCGATTGCCGGATTGCTGATTACTGTTGTTAACGTTATTGGCGGTATTATCATTGGCGCGGGGATGAAGGGGCTTACCCTTGCCGATGCTGCATCGACTTATACTTTGCTCACGATTGGTGATGGCCTTGTTTCGCAAATTCCTGCCTTGATGGTTTCTGTATCGGCAGGTCTATTGGTGTCCAAGGCTGGTGTTGATGGCACGGCAGATAAAGTCCTGCTTGCACAATTTGCAAAATACCCCAAAGCCATTGCGATGAGCTCGTTCATGCTGTTTGTTTTGGCGATATCGCCGGGTATCCCGTTTGTGCCGTTCTTTATATTATCTGTTGCGGCGGGTGGTTTGTCGTATTTAGCTTATGCTGCAGAACAGAAAGCTACGGCACAGCAAGTTGAGCTTAAAGCGCTTGAAGCCAAGCAGCAGGGGCAATTGCCGGGCGGTGAAGCGAAGCCTGCGGAAGAGCCAATTTCACAAACTTTGGCGATGGATATTATTCGTATTGAACTTGGCTATAACTTACTGGCGCTTGTTCAAGGTGAGAATAAACTAACCGATCAAATCAAAGGTCTGCGTCGTCAGTTCGCTGAAGATATGGGCTATATTCTGCCGTCCGTGCGCATTCAGGATAACTTGCAACTGCCGAGCAATAGCTACGTTGTCCGTATTAAAGAGGTTGAATCAGGTCGCGGCGAAGTGCGCCCAACAATGTTTATGATTATGGATCCGTCAGGTGACCCAATATCGCTTCCGGGCGAAAACACGGTTGAACCGACCTTTGGTCTGCCTGCAATGTGGATTGATGAGAAATATCAAGAAGAAGCGCATTTCAAAGGCTATACTGTGGTTGATGCGGCGACCGTTATTTCAACGCATATTACTGAAATTGTTCGTGATAACATGTCGGACTTGCTGTCTTATGCGGAGACGCAAAAACTGCTCGATGAATTGCCAGAGCAATATCAGAAACTTGTTACGGATGTTATTCCATCACAAATTTCTGTTGGAGCGCTTCAGCGTATCTTGCAAAACCTTGTGTCAGAGCGTGTATCTATACGTGACTTGCCAACTATTTTGGAGGGTGTGGCTGAGGCATCAGGCATCACGCGCAACGTATCGATGATTACCGAGCATGTGCGTTCGCGTCTTGCGCGTCATATTTGTGACCGTAATACAAGCCATAATGGTTATATGCCGCTTGTGTCGCTTTCACCAAATTGGGAACAGGCATTTTCTGAATCGTTGGTTGGCAACGGGGATGAAGTGCAACTAGCCATGGCGCCAACGCGCATGCAGGAATTTATTGCAGCTGTGCGTGATAAGTTTGATACTTTAAACGCACAGGGTGAAATGCCTGTGCTGTTGACGTCACCTGGGATACGTCCTTTTGTACGTTCGGTGATTGAACGTTTCCGTCCGCATACAGTGGTCGTATCACAGAATGAAATTCATCCACGCGCTAAAATTAAGACCGTTGGGCAGATATAAGCAGGTAAGCTTAATGTATTAAAAAAGCGCCATGAATGATGGCGCTTTTGCTTTTTATTATTGTGACTTTATCTTAACACAGACAGAATGTTTGAATAATTATCTGTCCAGACTTTAAAGTCATCTGGGGCGTTTGTTTCGTTCCATCCTAATGATTTAACATGCGTGAGATAATCTTCATTATTTGTCATGATAACAAGCTGTGCAGGATAAGACGCCAATTTCGTGTCTCCAATTTCAGTTAGTTCATCTTTGTATTTTTTAAGAGTGGTTAGACCTAAGGCCTCACCGATAGTATGCATGACGGGTTCCAAATCTAAAAAGCGGTTAGATATATGGAAGACCAGAACGCCGTCATCCTGAAGTTTTTCTTGGTATAGGCGCGCCGCATCAAGGGTGATGAGGTGGACAGGAATATTGTCAGAGCTGAAAGTGTCAACGACAATCATTTTATATTTTTCGTCTGGCTGTTTGCTAATCTCTATACGGCCGTCTCCTAAGTGATTTGTGTATTCGCTACCGCAATCAGATAGATAGGTAAAGTAGTTAGGGTCTTCGGCTATTCTGATGACGTCAACATCAATTTCATAGAAATCATAATGACGCTGCGGTTGTGTATAGCAAGCCATTACACCTATGCCGAGTCCTAATATGGCAACATTATGTTGGCCTTTTGTCGAAAGGCTTAAAGCGTTGAATGCATCATTAAACGGCCCTTTTGCGGCGTAATATCCGGTTTTGACTAATTTGTGTTCTTCGGCGACTGGTTGGTTACCGTGCTGTGTTGTGCCGTGGAATAATGTGCGGACAAGGTTGTTTTCCGTTATGCGTTTTACACCAAAGAAGTTACGCGAGACTAAAATATTGTTGTTGCCGTCAAGTAAGTTTTGGTAGGCAGCAAATGACGGGAAGGTTAGTAAGACGATAGCACAGAATGCAAATGTCTTACGGGCGTTAATGGTGGTCATTAAGCACAGACCGCAAAGCAGTCCAATAGCCATTTGTATGCCTTTATGCGGCATAAATTGCGCCGTGATGCCAAAGACTAATACAAATGTGGCAATGCATAATGCTTCGCTGTTTTTAGTGATTAAGCTTGGCACTGTTAATTTTGCCCATAGGCCGCTGAACAAAAATTTTTGCTGCCCAATGTAAAAAGCGTAGGTGGCAAGTCCAAGAACGAGTGGGTATTCAAGCGGGTACGTCATTAATTGCGGCGCGATAATCGCGTTAAAGAATCCACCTAATGCGCCACCTGCGGACATGAATAAATAAAACTCTGTCAGGTGTGTTTTGTAAGGGCGGGTATTGACCAAGCTGCCGTGGCAGGCCAGCGCAACAAAGAAAAATGTCACGAGATTAAGTGGGATTATAAAGGCTGGTATGAAATGTACCTGTTTAAAGGCAATCGATGTAATTACCGTGATGATAATACACAGGCAGCTTATATATATTGAGGCGGTGTTTGAAATGATTGGCTTGCGTGCAAAGACAATAACAAATGTCAGTATATAAAGCGTTAGCGGCAAAATCCAGAATAGTGGGGCGGAGGCAATGTCCGTCGTGATATGTGTTGTTACGCCGAGCATAAGGGATGATGGGATGAAGGCTAGGAGCAGCCACCTAACGCGTGCGCCCCATGTTACTTTTGTCTCTTCGTCTTCTATTTCATCGTTCTGGATAGCGCTTTGTTTTTCGCTATATGACTTCCAGATTAACATGGCGCATAGGATGAATGCGCCGATTAATATAATGTAACCATACATCCAGGACATAGTTTGGTTGTGAAGGTTTAATAAAGGTTCAATCAGCACCGGATATGCTAACAAGGCGGCTACCGACCCGAAGTTACTTGCGGAGTAAAGAAAATACGGATTGTGCGCATCTTTATGGTCACTATGTGTAAACCAGCTTTGTAGCATAGGCGCGGTCGCGGAAACTAAAAAGAATGGTCCGCCAATGGTTGTTAGCATTAAGCCAATTTGCCAAAATGTTGGGTCGCTGTTATAGGGGGGCTCTAGGCTAGCATCTACGCCAAATGGTAAGCTTATTATAAAAGCTGTAACTAGGCAGACATGAATTATGGCTTGCAGTTTTGCGGAAAGAAGCTTTGTTGTTCCATGCGCATAGGCATAGCCAGCAAGTAGACAGAGCTGAAAGAATAGCATAGATGTATTCCACACTTGCGATGTCCCGCCGAGTAGAGGCAGAATCATTTTAGAAAACATGGGTTGGACTGAAAAAAGAAGCACGGCGCTTAAGATGAGGGTTAGGCTATAAACGGGGACATAAAGCGATGTTTTGTTCATGCGGCTAATCTTTCTTGCAGAATGTGTAAATTTTGTTTGATTATATGGGGTTAAATGGATTGCTGCAAGGCGCTAATGGTTGCGTGTTCAATGTAATATGTCTATGTGTTGTGCAGTATAAAGAAATTTTGCAAAATATACTCTAAGTTGTTATGCTTGTGACGGTATTATTTGTATGAAAGCAACCTCATGGGGGAACAGCATGAGTTACGACTTTAGCCGCGTAAGAGTAGTTCTGGCTGAGGATATTAATATGATGCAGGACTTAATGAGTTATGCATTGGACTGCCTTGGCGTGAAGCATATTCTTAAAGCATCTGATGGTAAGGCGGCTTATGATTTATGTGTGCAGCAAAATCCTGATGTTGTTATATGTGACTGGCAGATGCAGCCAGTTGATGGTTTAAGCCTAGTCAAAAAAATTAGACAAGATGAAGGGGCCTCAACGCGCACTGTACCAATTATTATGGTGACGGGCTATGCATCTGAAGAATATGTCGCCGCAGCGCGTGATGCTGGGGTAAACGAGTTTTTGGTTAAGCCATTTACTGCAGAATCTTTGGCGAATCGTTTGTCAGCTATTGTTGAACGCCCACGATCTTATGTTGAGGCCCCGCATTATTTTGGTCCAGATCGTCGTAGAAAGTCGATGAAAGTCGCTTATAAAGGTCCGAAGCGCCGTGATGAAGATATGGGCGATGACCAGTGGTCTGTTGATATTTAATGATTATTTTTAGGTGATCCATGGTAAATAAGGCACGTATTTTTAAAGTTGATAATGGTCTAAAGCGTAAAGTAGGCGGCGGTGGCTTTTCATCTGTTTCATTGGCACGTGTACAAGAGCGCTTTGATGCCTGTCAAAATTCACCCGCTATGTTTAAAGACCTTGCGGAGAAATGTTTGCACGATATGCGCCGTAACATATTCTTGCTTGAGCGCGGTAAGGATTTGAATGTACGGATGTTGCGCGCCCCGATATTGGATTTAAAATCAAATGGGCAAATGTTTGGTTATAAGTCCATCACATCAGTTTGTAATAATGTGCTTGATTTGATGCAAAGAAGTAAAGCTGTAAACGGTGATTTACAAGATTTGTATAAGATCATCTATAATACTATTAAGTTATTGGTCGATGGTGAAATTGCCAATGACCAAGATAAGATGGTCAAAGCATTTCAATATGAGATTGAGCAAGCCTGCGAACGTTTCCGCAGGAAATACGGCGCCTAAAAAATAAAAAAAATTCAAAAATAATCCACATTAGGGATTCACATAGGCTTTGTTTACGTTTATCTTGTAGAATAGTGATTCTAGAAAATATATACTGTAACTAGGGTCAGGTTCTTATACAGCTTTTTAAGGCTTTGTCCCGCAAATAAAGAGAATTACCTATCCATGCGACTCAAGTCGTTCTACGCAAAAAGTATGACGGAAGCAATGAAGATGGTGCGCGATGCACTTGGCGAAGAAGCGATCATCATTGCGACTAGAGAAGAAGACGGGGGGAAATCTGTACGTGTGACGGCGGCAATTGAGCCTGAACGTATGCATGTTGGCGCAGGTGCGAATGCAGCAGAAGATCCTGAATATATTGGTCGTGGGGAAAGTGATTACGGTATACGAAAAGAAGATGATATGTTTGATGAATTAGACATTGATGGTAAAGGCCCTGCGTTCGAAATCGGCAATGACGGTATTGCGTCGGCGGATGACTGGTTGCAACATGATGATGAAGATGATGAAGCGGCGATTGTCGAAGAGCTCACGGAAGTCATGCTGCGTCATTCTGTGCCAGAAGAGGTCACGGATCAGATTATTTCTTGTGCGACAGTACTCGGAATGAATGACGCTTATTTGGCGCTTAGCACGGCGCTTGAGCACTTGTTTACGTTTAAGCCAATTCAGGCGCGTCCACTTAAGAAGCCGATTATGCTTGTTGGTGCGCCGGGGGTGGGCAAAACCCTCACATCAGCAAAACTTGCCGCGCGTGCGGTGATGAATAATATGACGACCACTGTCATTACAACAGACACATTACGTGCAGGGGGCATTGAACAGCTTCAGGCCTTTACACGCATTTTGAAAATTCCATTGGTGAAAGCAACATCACCTGCAGCATTGGCCAAAGCGGTTGATCAGGCTAAAGGCTGTGACCAAATTGTCATTGATACAGGCGGTGCGAATCCGTTTAACCGTGATGATATGAAGGCGCTTGCGACTTTAGCAGCGGCGGCAGATGTTGAGCCTATACTTGTTATGGGCGCGGGCGCTGATGCAGAAGAAAGCGGTGAAATTGCACGGGTCTTTTCAACAATGGGCGTGCGCCGCATGTTGACCACTCGTCTGGACGTTGCGCGCCGTTTAGGGGGCTTGCTAAACGCGGCACATGAAGGTGGCCTGAGTTTTGCAGAGATGAGCGATACGCCACAAGTGGCGGACGGGTTGCAAGGATTGAACCCGAAAAAACTAAGTAAAATTTTAATGCCTTCACAGGTATTAAACAAAAAGGTAAACTTTAATTCGAAGAAGTAGTCAGGAATCATAATTATGAATGATGCATCGGTAACAGACAAAACACCAAACGCGCAGAGTGGGAAGCCTGTATTTCGTCGTGGTAAAAATATTATTGCTGTCGCCAGTGGTAAGGGTGGTGTCGGTAAAACATGGTTCTCGATTACACTTGCGCATACCTATGCACAAATGGGGCACAAAGTCCTATTGTTTGATGGTGACCTTGGTCTGGCGAACGTTGATGTGCAGCTTGGCTTGATGCCAAAACGTGATTTGAACGACGTTATTCGTGGTCGTTTAAGCATGAGTAAAGTGATTCAGCCTTATGAGGATGGCGGCTTTGATATTATTGCAGGCCGTTCTGGCCAGGCGTCTTTATCTGCGTTGCCATCACAGCGTTTGGCGCTTCTGCGTGATCAGTTATTGGACGTTGCCGGTAAATATGATGTGGTGATTATCGACCTTGGTGCGGGCGTTGATCGTACGGTGCGTATGCTGTCATCTATGGCAACGCGTACATTGTTAATTTCGACAGATGAGCCAACATCATTGACCGATGCATATGCCTTTATCAAACTAGGCAGCGCTGCAGGTATGTCAAAATATGTGAGTGTGGTTGTGAACATGGTGCAGGGCGCTATGGAAGGGGAAAAGACCTATAAAACATTGCTGCGTGCATGTGAAAACTTCTTGCGCATTAAGCCGCCGCTTGCGGGAATTGTGCATATGGATTCACGCGTGAAAGATGCAATACGTTCTCAAACGCCAATTCTTAAACGTTCACCAGGCGCGGAAGCGGCTATGGATGTTGAGAAAATCGCGCGTCAAACAATGCGCGATATGGCGGAAGAGCGCAAGAAAATGGCAGCGGCGGGGCAATAAGCTTTGCCTGCATGCTTTTCTGCTATGGTATAATAAAGCATGAGTGATTTACGCCTTCAGAATCTTTTACAATCCATGCGACAGAATGTCGTTATTAGCAAAGATAATTTGAAGTTATCGGCTGTCAATTTCACGGTGCAGCCACCGCAATTCCCAGACGTCATTCAAAACTTCCTAAATGCACAAGTTGAAATTTTGCAAGCAAAGCAGAATTTTGATTTGAAAAATGCTGTGCTCGCGCAGTTGCGTGTAGTGGATGTATCTGCAAATCAAAAAGATAAAGTCGATATTCAGCTGGCCTTTAAGGGGGAAGTATTCACGATAAGCTTAAAAGCCAGTGAAGTGCCGCAAGATGTTATACATGGCGGGCAGCGCTTGGCTTTGAATGTTGTGGCAGCTGACACAGCAAAGCCGCAATATAACTTGATTTTAATTGACGATCATGTCACGGCCAAAACGTATGTATCGTCGCAGACTGTGGCTGAAAGCCAAGAAGTTGAGATGCCGCTCAATACTCCGCCGCTGCGTGATGATGATTTTGCACATATGGTAGGGCGCCTTAAAAAATTAGAAGATATTGAACAAAAGATTGATGCCTTGCGTGAGGTTATACCGCGCAGTCAAGAAAACATGAAGTCCGTTCTGCGCAGTTTTTCAATTGATTTGATGGCGCGGCAGGATGTGATTGTTCCGCCTGATATTGAGCCGCAAATTTTGCCTATTCAAATTACGAAGGCCCTGATCGCACTTCCTCAGGATTATACGGTGAAGCTTTCTGTCCCCGCAACGCAACAAATATTGACGTCATTTGTGTTTGAAGAGAATGATGATGCATCAAAAGCTGCAGATAGCCCCGTGCAGAAGAATACGCCACATATAGTGTTGACGCAAAGTCCCGCGCAGCAAAGTGTCGAGCCTGCCGTGCCAGTAGCGCAATTGATCCCGGTCGTTAATGGTGACGCGGATGTTGCAACGTTTTTACCGAAAGCTATGCCACCAATAGATGCGCCGCCGCGTCATACTGCACAGCCTGTTGTCTATGATGCGCAGCGCGCACCGAATATCCGCGATATGATGGGGCAGGATATTCGTAGCCCTGAAATTGTGGTGGTTGATGAAGGACGCAGCGATAAAACGGCGCGTTATAACGCGGAAAACCCGTTTACATCATCAATTAAGGTCATTGATGAACGCGCCTTAAACGCAACGCAGCTTATGAATGGGCAGGCGGCAGGCATTAATGTTCGTGTAATTGGTGAAACGCAAAAGGGCGAAAAAATTGTGCAGCCTGATTGGCCGAACTGGCCTGCGCATAAGGCATTGGTTTTTGGTTTAAAAGACCCACGTGATATTGCGCGTTTTCATGCGATTGAAACGGGGGATATTATTCCTGTCGAATTGCCGCAAGTTTCTGATGATGTAGATGTGCCCATACATCGAAGCGCCGAACGTGATGCGGTGCAGGCGCAATGGCCGAAAAGTTTATCGCCATTTATGGCGTCTGCGAACATGGCGAATGGCTTTGCGCAGTTATTTAATGGAGATTTGCAAAGTTTCACAGCAGCTTTGGCGTCTTCACCTGCCGTTCTAGCAAATCAAATGATGGTTCCGAATATTGCGAAACCTGCAGAGATGCCCGCGGCGTTATTGTTTTTGGTTGCTGCATTACGTAGCGGCGATGTAGCGCAAATGTTTGACGGGAAGATGGACGAGCGCTTTGCTAAGCTCGGGCGTTTAGATGTGTTGCGGAGTTTCCTTAAAGATACTGCTGATGGCAGTGATATACTAAGCCGTCAAGAACAAGGGCGTAGTGCTACAGAGTGGCGAAGCCTGATGATGCCGATGCTAAATGATGGCCAAATTAGTGCAATAGCATTGCATTGGTCACAACATGGCGGCGGTCAGGGACAGGGCGGCGAAGGTGAGGATGCGCCTAAACGCTTTGTGCTCGATTTTTCTTTAAACACCATGGGGGATGTGCAGTTAGATGGGCTCTTTCAAGATAAGCGTTTGAACATTGCACTGCGTCTTGAAAAGCTGCCAAGTGATGCTATGGCGGCGCGGATACGTGAATTTTATTATGATGCGCTTGATCAAGTCGGTTTAAGTGGAGATTTGCGCTTTCAAACGATGCGCCCGCATGCGGTGTCATTTGTTCCTGAAAGTGATGTTGGGCTGCATGCGGATAGGCTAGAATAAGAAAAAGGCCTTTGTAATGCATCCTGTGGACGCCGTACAAAAGCCTTATCTTTTCAATATGCCGCCTTGTTTTTTTTATTGGCGGCTTCTCCCTTGTTTGTTGCTTGCGGCCTCCCAACCGATTTATAAAAAGCAACTTTCAATCCCTGAAACTTTTCAACTCACCTAAAACGTTTAATCACTCAAATGATTAACAATTTGTTAATGGATAATCACATAATACGTATAATGATTATTTTGTCAAACATTTTTTGTAACATTGTTTCGTGCTGCACTGCGAATTTGATATATTCTTTTTAAAAAATGATTTGAGTCTTTGATTTTTTCTAAGTTATAGGCTAAATTGAGGGGTAAAAAAATTTCATAAAACTGTGTGTAATTGAAAATGAAAATAGGCATTAGTGGAATAAATGGCCGTGTTGGGCGCGTTTTAAAAAGTTTAATTGTCGAAAATCCAGACCAATATAAAGACATTAATTTGGTTTTTGGATTGGCGCGTTATGCAGCGTCTGATTTAACGTTGGACGTCACCGATGATGCAGATACTTTTTTTGATGGTGTTGATGGCGTTATTGATTTTTCATTGCCGGATAATTTTGTGCGCTTGGCGGAATTGAATTGTGATAAATACGGTAAATTCATGGTGTCTGGTACGACAGGTATGGATGCCGCGCAGATGGATGCAATTGAGGTTGCCGCACAGCATGTGCCGATCTTACATGCAGGAAATATGTCACTTGGCGTAAACTTGCTTTGTGCATTAGTGCGTCAAAGCGCCGCACGTCTTGGCGTGGAATATGATATTGAAATAGCGGAAACGCATCACCGCATGAAGCGCGATGCCCCTTCGGGCACGGCGTTAATGTTAGGGCGCGCGGCGGCGGATGGGCGCGAAGTGGCGCATGATGATGTTGCTGTGTTTGGTCGCCACGGCGCAGATGTACTGCGTAAAGAGGGGGAAATTGGTTATGCTGTACAGCGTGGCGGCGGTGTGATTGGCGCGCATGATGTTAGTTTCTTTGGTGGTAGTGAGGAATTAACGCTGTCGCATAAGGCGTTAGATCGCGCTTTATTCGCTGAAGGCGCGATATTCGCAGCGCGCTGGCTTAAAGATAAACCCGCAGGGCGTTTATATTCTATGCAGGATGCACTTGAAATTTAAGCGGCAATTGCTTTTTCATGGATGAGGATTTCACGTTTCATGGCGCTACCCCATAAATAATTCCCTACGCCGCCACTTTTCGGTAATACGCGGTGACATGGCACAATTAATGATACAGGGTTGCGCGCAACCGCACTGGCTGCAGCGCGAATGGCCTTGGGGTTACCGGATTTTGCAGCAAGTTCACTATATGTGCAGCTTTCACCGGATTTGATATTTAGTAAATGTGCCCAGATATTCTTTTGGAATTCTGTGCCGTGAAGGTCAAGTTTTAAATGGCTAGGCCAGATGCCGTTTTGCCAAAACTGTGTTATGCCCTCGATATAAGCTAAAGTCATATCTGCGTTGTCTTGAATATCATTTGTCGATACGCCAAGGTTTTTGGCTATGCGCTGCTTTAATTGTTCTACACTATGTGCGGCGTCGATGAAATAGAGACCGCATAGGCCGTTATGAGATACGGCAATTAAGGCATCGCCGCATGGCAGTGGGCATTTTACTGTGTAAATCATGGTGTATATCCCTAACTTATTCATGAAAATGATTATAGATTTTCTCCGCGATTTGCAAGGATATGCCTTCAACCTTTTGCAATTCAGTCACATTGGCGTTTGATACTGCATCCGCTGAACCGAAGAAGGTGAGCAGGGCTTTTTTGCGTTTGGCGCCGATACCGTCAATTTCATCAAGGATAGATTTATGCATGGCTTTGCCGCGTTTACTGCGATGCGTGCCAATGGCGAAGCGGTGAGATTCATCGCGCAGGCGCTGCAAATAATGCATGGTTGGGTCGCTATGCGGTAGGGTGAAGCTTTTAAACTTGCGGCTATGGAATTCTTCGCGTCCAGCGTTACGGTCAGGGCCTTTGGAAATAGCAACGACATTGAGGTCATCTTCAAAAATGCCAAGCTCTTCTAATGCTTGATGCACGGCATTTAACTGTCCTAAGCCGCCATCAATAAGCAGTAAGTCTGGCCACACATTTTTTTGGTCATCGGCATCTAATTGATGGAAGTTTTTGAAACGACGAGAGATGACTTCACGCATCATGGCAAAATCGTCTGATGCGGCGCTGCTTTTAATGTTAAATTTGCGATAGCCTGATTTTTCGAAACCTTCGCCAGTGGCACAAATAATAGCGCCGATCATATTTGTACCGCCTGTGTGGGAGTTATCAAACACTTCAATGCGTTCAGGTGGTGTCTCTAATTTGAATATCTTCGCAAGGTTTTCAAGGTGGCGATGGTCGCTCTCGCTCATCAGGATTTTACGTTTTAAAGATTCTAATGCGTTGTTTTCAACAAATTGCATCAATTTTTTCTTATCGCCACGCTGTGGGGCGCTGATGGATGTTTTCTTGAGCGCCTTTGTTGATAGCGCATCTTCAAGCAGCGTTTGTTCAGCGTCCGCTATATCTTGATTGAGCATGATTTTCGGCGGAATAGGGTGACGTAAATAAAACTGCGCTATAAAAGCGGGAAGGATCTCTTCTATTGTTTCTTCTTTATTATGGCGCGGAAAGTAAGATTTATTGCCAAAATTTTGTCCGCCGCGGAAGAAGAAAACCTGAATGCAGCTGCGCCCCTCGCGTAATACGGCGGCGAATATATCAACGTCGCCTAAGCCTGCAATGTTGATATCTTGATGGGCTTGGATGGCGTTTAAGGCTTTGATCCGGTCGCGATATTCTGCGGCGCGTTCAAAGTCTAATTCATCACTGGCGCGCTGCATTTTTTCGGACATGTCTTTTAAGACCAGATCGCTTCTTCCTGTTAAAAAGGCGCGGGCATGGTCGACTTGCTCCGCATATTCGGCTTTGGATACTTTGTTCACGCACGGGGCGGTGCAGCGTTTGATATGATATTGTAAGCAGGGCCTAGAGCGGTTGGCGAAGACATTATCGCTGCAATTTCTAAGCAAGAAGGCTTTTTGTAGGAAGGCGATGGTACGGTTCACTGCGCCTGCATTGGCAAAAGGGCCAAAATACTCGATGCCCTTTTTCTGGGCGCCGCGATGTTTTTCAAGCATAGGGTAATCATGGTCGTTAGTAATCATGATATAGGGGAATGATTTATCATCCCGCAGCAAAATATTATATTTGGGCTTTAGCTGTTTTATAAGGTTTGCTTCGAGGAGTAGGGCTTCGGCTTCAGACGCGGTTTCGATAAACTCCATGCTGCGGGTCTGGGAGATCATGCGCAAAATTCGGCCGCTCTGGCGCTGTGGCTGTGTGTAGTTGAGGACGCGTTTTTTTAGTGCTTTGGCTTTGCCGACATAGAGCACCTCGCTTTTTTCATTGAGCATGCGATACACCCCCGGCCGGTTCGGTAGGGTTTCGGTAAATTTTTTGATGATGGTAATACCCTGCGTGAGGGGCATATCGGCTTCAGTTGTCATAAAAATTTTTCTCTAGTCTCAGCCCTTGGTAATATTGGGTTTAAATAAGATAGTCATTCATGCATAAAGTTTCAATCAAAGAAAATTATTTGACATATTATTTCAAATATTCTATTCAAACAATAATTGCAACTATGCAACTATTTGTGTGAGGAAATTATGAGTAGACTAGAAAAGCCGGAGCTATTCCGGTTAACCAATCGTGACGGCATCACGATATATCAATGCCGAGTAAATAATCTTAAACAAGCATTAGAAATGGCTGTCGCCGAAGGCGTAAAGCTTCATAATTTGGATCTATCTTATCAAGATTTATCCTTCGTGAATTTGGATGATGCGCATTTATATGATGTGTCTTTTGCAGGCGCAAATATGATTGGCGCGAATCTTAGCGAAGCAATGATCCAGAAATGTGATTTTACAGAGGCGAGCTTGCTCGGTGCATGCCTCGCCTATAGCACCATTTCGCAAACATGCTTTGTGAATACTGAATTTGCTGGGGTTGATATATCGTGTGCGCGCTTCTTTTATAACAAATTCATTGGTGGAAACGTCTTTTTTCTCGACTTTTCTAGTGCCGATAAATTTGTGGGCACATATTTATATGATGATAAGCGCGAAAGATTTATGGATTTGCAGCAATATTGTATTCGGCTGTCGATGAATGGTAAACACTATATTATCAATGACATGGATGTTTATGTGCGTGGCAAAATTTGCCAAATGCAGCATAAGTTCAATGACTTTTTTTGAGTAATCAATATTGACCACTGCATATGTATATATGCTTATGAACATATGGTGTTGCACAGGATAATGTTTATGTTGTTAACTAGAATAGTATAAAATTTTAGGAGCAACATATTCACATGGTTGGTAAGCAAGAAAACAAGGTCGCGGTACAGGTCGCTGCGCTAAGTGAAGAAAATTTTAGTGCGACAACAACATTTTTGAACGTGTTGGAGACTTTGCGGCAAATTGACAGTGAATTTCCATTGCAATATAGCATTTGTTTGGCGCAGATTTCTATGGAAGAGGGCATGTCCCTGACGGAGCTTTCACAAAAAATGGGGCTCGGCCTTTCTACTGTGTCTCGTATTGTTGGTGCGCTGTCTAAATACCGCCAAAACGGTAATCCATATGGCTTGATTGAACTAAAAATATCGCCTGAAGAGCGTCGTAAGAAAGCCATATATTTGACGTCTAAAGGGCGTGATGTCTTGGCACAGATTTATAAAGCGTTAGATGCTGATGTCTAGGCTGAATTGAAGCTTAGTATAAAATCCGTATAAATCTTGCGCTTCTTCTATATTAGCGCTTGATGCCTATGAAGATTTAATGTAAATATGTCCCTCGGTTAAGCAGACTACCGACTATTTTATGCTTAGCTCTTATCACAAATGCGCGGGCGTGGCGGAATCGGTAGACGCTGCGGACTTAAAATCCGTTTCCCTTTTGGGAGTGGGGGTTCAAGTCCCCCCGCCCGCACCATTTTTTCCTTTAAATTTACTTTATTATTGCACCATATTTCTATTACCTATGATTATAGGTTTCGCTCTATATGGCTTGTCCTAAAGTGAATTTAAAGGAAAAAACTGCACTATACCTCTGTGTTATTATTGCGTCATATTTCGTTCGCCTATGTTTATAGGCGTCACTTCATATGGCTTGTTCTAAAAAGAATTATAAAGAAAAAACGCGCTATATTTCTATGCGCGTTTTTTTTATCTCTATGAAGGCTGTTCCTACTCAATATCCATGAAAATACGGTGGCCGTATTTTTGGTTTGGTGGGAGTGGACGGGCTTGGCTGATACGTGCGTTACGTTTTAGCGAGAAGACAAGCTGTGTGCCGCCATTTTGACCGGGTTGGGCGTTATAGGCGCTGATGGCGTCAGATGAACTGACTTTCTTGGCCATTTGTGCGCTCCATGCTGCATTAGGCAGGTCAACAATTAGGATTTTTTCATTGTTATCTAGGTCATAACGGAAGTCTGCGGCGCTGGTTAAATCCAACACCACGCGGTCGCGCCCCTTATATTTGCCAAAGCGTATGCCAGTGACATTTGTGCCGGCGGCCATTTTTGGCGTAGCAACTTGCTTTGGCTGTGTGGGCGCTGCCTGTTGTGTTTGTGGCGCTGTGTAGTTGTTATGTGCCATGGCGTTGTGATTCATCATAGCGGGGGCAGTGCCTTGCGGTAAAATTTGCGTTGGCATTGGTTGGCCATAAGGCGCCATATGCGGCGGCGGCGTATTAGCGGCAGGCATAGCAGGCGCCATCATTGTTGTTGCGGGCGCTGCGGGCATCGCGTTATTTGATGGTTGCTGATATGCTGCATTGAGCGCGTGTGAAAGTTCACGGATAGATTCTTCCATGACAGATAAGCGACCAAGAAGCGGCGCAATGCGCTCCATATCTTGACGCATTAAGCCAATTTGCTGTTCCATGAATTGAAAACGGGCATATATTTCTTCGGTGCCTAGCGGTTCATCCATGCTCTGTGCAACGGAGTTCATTTTTAGACCTTGCGGCTGCGCCATATCTGCTGCGCCATTATGTGACGTTTGTGTCTGTGGCGGGGTTGCCCAGCTATCCACGGGAATATTGTTTGCTTCTTCAGGGTATGTATAATTGTCATCTAGTGAAGGAAGTTTCTGTGAAAGACGTTCAAGCGCACCGCAACCTGTAAGTGAGACGGCAAGAACCGTTGATGTTACAAGAATACGTGCGTAGCCTTTAAGAGGGCTGATTTTAACTTTTTTCATATTTATCACCATTCAGAAATGACGGTCACATGCAGAAGCTGCATACAGAATCATAATTTAATCCTATGGCCTGGGTAAATACAGGGCAAGATGACCGCGGCAAGGCACAGGACTTATCCCCACCTATATGTTGTGACTTTCTGCTTATTGACCTTGCTTGATTGTCATTTTTCTGGCACTATCTCTCTAACTTTTATTATATTATATATTTGATTATTAAGTTTTTTTTTATGACTAGATCTCTTTTTTTTCTGACGGCCGCGTGCGCCGCTATATTGGTTTCTACGCCTGTATCGGCGGATGAGATGTCTATCCAAGAGCTGATGGCGCTTGATATTGAAGGGCTGTCACAGGTGCAGGTGAGTTCTGCGTCTAAGCGTTTGGAGCATGTATCAGAAGCGCCGAGTGTGGTTAGTATTGTTAGTGAAGATGATATTAAACGTTATGGCGCGGTAAATTTGCATGATGTCCTTAACCGCGTACCAAGTCTGCAAGTTTTAAATAGCACTGCGAACCCGAATAATATGGTGACTTTGCGTGCGGCAAGTAATCAGCATTATCCTAATCGCATATTATTTTTAATTGATGGCCGCCCTGTACGCGATAGTTACGGCGGACATTTGAATTATGGGTTGTTTACGCACTATCCGGTAAGCAATATTCAACAAATCGAAGTTATTCGTGGGCCGGGATCTGTTCTTTATGGCACAAATGCCTATGCGGGCATTGTGAATATTATTTCTAAAGAATCTTGTGAAGGTGGCTGCAGCGCTGTGCAAACGACATATGGGTCGTTTAATCGCCGTGATCAGGAGGGGAGTGTGTCATACGCGGGTGAAGATTGGGCGATTTCTACGGCATTTAAGGCTACCGATGTTAAGGGGCAGCGCTTTACGATTAAAGATGAAACCTCTGCAGAGGGGAGTTATCGGGCCAGAGAAGAGGGGCATGGCGTTTTTGTTAAGGGGCATTATAAGAATTTAAATATGCTGGCTTTCGTTGACCGTACGGCGCAGTCTTCTTTGGGGATATTTGGGCGTTTTCCTGAATCAGATAGTGATGGTAAACGCGCGACTGTTGATGTTGGTTATGAGCATCACTTTGATGCTGCGGATACGAAGGTCGAAACGCACCTAACCTATAACCGGACACGTTCAGGTTATTATACAGATGCGCCAGAAAGAAATAGTGATGATTTATTGATCGCTGAAGTGTCGTTGCAAACGCATGTGAATGACAACTTAAACCTGACCTATGGCGGTTTTTTTGAACATCAGGATGGTTACGTTGCAGACCGTGCATATCAACAGCATTTGCACAATATCTATGCGCAAATTGACTATACTTTTGGCTCGGCATTTAAATTTGTCGGCGGTGTACAGTTAAATGATTCTGAATTATTTAAGGCCGATATCTCGCCGCGCTTAGCATTCATATACACACCATATGAAAATATGGGTATGAAATTGCTTTATGGTGAAGCTTTTCGCTCGTCTACAGCGGTTGAGCGAGAAGTCTCCATTCCGAACGTGATTACAGGCAATGTGAATATGCAGCCTGAAGTGGTTGAAACATTAGAGGCGCAGGCTTTTTATAATGATGATAATGCATATGTTGCGCTGACAGGCTATCGCAGCCGTATGGATGATATTATTGCCCGCACGTCCAACCCTTTCGGTGCAGGCGTGTGGATTACGAATACCGGTGAACAAGTGTTCCACGGGGTTGAGCTTGAAGGGAAGTATTATTTCGCGGATGGCTGGCAGGTTATGGGATCTGCTTCTTGGCAGGAAGGGGAGAGCGATTCTGATATAGATGATCCAACTTTCTCTCCTAATTTTATGGCAAAAATGGGGGTGTCCTATAAAACGGATTCATGGTCATTTGGTGTTTTCGATAGTTGGTTCGGTACGCCGCAAGATATTCGAGAGACTAATCCGTCGGTTTTGCAAGTTAATGATGCGCCGCAACCGTATCATTTAATCTCTACGAATCTAGATGTAAATTTGAATGCGTTTATACCTGCACTGGACGGGTATCCAGACATTAACTTTACCCTTTATGGCGAAAATCTTTTGGATGAAGATGTAAGCTTCCCAGAGTATAACCGTCAGAATATTAATTCGTTTCCTATCGAAAATGGTCGGGCTATTTACGGTCGTTTACGGATGACGTTTTAGGTGTTCTTAGCGAATTACATTCGATATTTGTAACAATCTGGAACTTATTTTTAAATGTTTACGCTCTGCTGCCTTCAGGTTTATCGAAAGCTGTACACGTCCGGATTTTTCTTCCATTAAAACCATTGCGCCGCTTTTTAACGCGGACATATCACTGCTGACGATAAGTGTCTGGGCGTTGTTTGGGATGTTGTTTAGGGTTTTGTTATTGTCGATGTGATGAATATATAGCACATGACATTTAGTGGCATCTGCCAGAGTGTCGATGTCGATAATGTTTATTTTATCGCTGTTACGCATTTTTGCTATGAATATTAAATCTTTTCCGAAGGGATGATGACCGAATGTACATAACGTCTTTGGTGCTTTTGCTTTATTTTCCCACGAGACATAATCAAAAAATTTAAAAAGAAATACAGCTTTTACACGTTCTAATTGATCTGCTGCATGCGAAGGCGTGACGCATATTAAACAATATGCGGTGACAACGGTTAATGCTCGGAAAACGCGTCTCATATGGTTGTGTCAAATTTTCTATATTTAAAAACGTCTTGACGTTTATCGCTAATTCAGCGGGGTCATTATAAACTATTGGTTTAATAATGCTATGATATTTTTTTATAGTTATATACCTTAGGGATTAAATGGGCTAAAATATTGGGGCGTTTATATAATGGGAAGGTTGTATGTTTAATTATCGCCAAATGTCGATACGCACAAAGTTGTTGCTTATTACGGTGGGAACCACATTCGTAACGCTCGTTGCTGTCATGAGCATTATGAATATTGGCGGTTATTTATTTACGAAAAAAGAAATTGAAAAACGTATAACAGTTATCAGTGATATTACTGCGCAAAGCTTGATATCATCTCTTGATTTTATTGATAAAGCAGCCGCGCTTGAAAATTTGCAAAGCTTAACATTTGAAAGCTCCATTAAATATGCTTGTGTATATGATTTAGCAAATAGCTTGTTCGCAGAATATACGCGGGAGGCGGGACAGGCATCTTGTAAACAAAGCTTGTTAAATAGTTCTGCCGTTGATGATTTTACGCATATTGTTGTAATTAGCCCTATTATGCGCTTCTCTGAGGAGCGTGTGGGGGATTTGTTGATTCACTATGATTTGTCGGCTTTTAATAAAAGCTGGATGTTAGATGTTCTTTTTAATGCTGGTATATTATTGGTTGTGATGGTCGTGGTGTATCTGATTGCAACGAAGATGCAGTCTATTATTAGCCGCCCTGTTATAGCCCTGCGCGATGCTGCGCATAACTTCGTTGAGAATGAAGATTACAGCATAGAGGTCCCGAAAACGTCTTATGATGAATTGGGCGATATGGTTAACGCGTTTAATTCCATGGTTAAAAAAATGGAAGAACGTGATCACGCGCTTGTTCAGGCGATGGAGGAGGCGGAATCCGCAAACCGTATGAAAAGTAAGTTTCTGGCGAATATGTCGCATGAATTAAGAACGCCGCTCAACAGTATCATGGGGATGACTGAGCTGATTTTAGACAGTGAAGATGTTGATAAAGATACGTTAGAAATGTCTGGCGTGATATATAAGTCGTCACAGAATTTGTTAGATATTGTAAACGATATATTGGATATCTCTAAGATTGAGTCTGGCTTATTCACGTTGGAAACTAAGGACTTAAATCTGCATGATTTAATTGATAATTTGGTTGCTTCGTTGTCTCCAGTTGCAAGTCAAAAAGGCGTTTCACTCTCAGTTGATTATAAACAGGATGATCTGCCGATTGTTTTGGGTGACAGTTTGCGTATTAATCAGGTCCTTACCAATTTAGTTGGAAATGCAATTAAATATATTAAGGATCCATACCTTGAGGGCGGTGAGGTTGATACAAATGAGCAAGGCTATGTTCGCCTACGTGTATCATATAAAGCGCTAGATGCAGAGCATGTGGAATTTCATATTGAAGTTAAAGACAATGGCATTGGCATACCCGAAGACAAGGTAGAAGCCATTTTTGAAAAATTCAGACAAGCTGATGATACGATTACGCGGCGTTTTGGCGGTACTGGTCTTGGTTTAACAATAACAAAAGACCTTGTGCAAATGATGGGCGGTGAAATTGGTGTGCGCTCTACATTCGGGCTTGGTTCTGTTTTTTGGATTAAAATACCATTTGTTGTTTCTTCGCGTAAGTATATAGCAACACCTGCGCAAAGTGCGGTCTTTAGTGTGTCGCATAATGTATCTGAAATAACGAACCGCTTAGCTGTCGGGGATGTGCGTGTATTGGTGGCAGAAGATGTCGTGCTGAACCAGCAATATGTAACAAGACTATTAAAGCATATTGGTGTTGAAACATTTAAAATTGCAGCAAATGGGCGCGCGGTGTTGGATGAATATAAGACTGGCGGTTATGATTTAATTTTGATGGACTGCCATATGCCTGTAAAGAATGGTTATGAAGCGGCGCGTGAGATCAGGGAAATTGAAGCTATGCGCATTGATAATGGCGCACGTACTCCGATTATTGCGATGACTGCGGACGCCATGAAAGGCGCAGAAGAAAAATGTTTTGAAGCTGGCATGGACGCCTATATTGCTAAGCCAGTTGAAATGCAATATTTGAAAGAAGTCATGTCAAGCTGGGTTGATTTCTCAGACCAAGCCAAGCGTGGTTCAAGTGAGCGTGTGCATCTTACGGAATATGAGAAATCGCCACCGATTGACCTAAAGCTGATTCGTGGCTTTATGGGAGACCAGTCGGAAATCCAAAAATTTATAGATATGTTTAAAGTGCAAAGCGAAGACTTTATCCGAAAGCTTGAGGGCACATGTAAAGGTGGAGAATCCAAGGAGTGGGTTGAAATCGCACATGGGTTTAAAGGGTGCTCTATGATGATTGGGGCGCAAAAACTGGTTGTTGATCTACAACGCGCAGAAGAACTTCTTGTTGCCAAGAAATCGGACCGTGATCAAGTTCTAGAAGATGTTAAAGGTGAATACGAAAAGGTCATTACCTATCTTGAGCGGATAGAGCTCTAGGCTTTATTTAATAGCGCTTCATATAAAGCCAGATTTTGTTTCGCCATATGTAGGAATGTGAACTGTTCTTCATAAGCTGCACGGGCGGCTTTGCCCATATCTAGGCGTAATGTCTCATCTTCGATAATCTGTGTAATAGCGTTTGCGACCTCTTCGGCATCTTTGTGTTTAACCAAATAGCCAGTTTTTCCATGGGTTATGGACTCGCCGTTGCCTGCCACATCGGTTGCGATGGACGGCAGGCCTGCACGCATGGCCTCAATAATGGAGCGTGGGAAGCCTTCCCAATGCGTGATGAGCAAGAAGATATCGTGCTTTTCAAGAAGCTCTGGCACGTCATCACGTTCACCAAGGAAATCAATTTTATCTGTTAGGCCTAATTCAACGGCTAATTGCTGCGTAGGGAGGCTGTCGCCATTACCGCATAGGCTGACATGCCAGTTCTTGTCTTCAATCAATTTAAGGGCGCGCAGTAGGGTGTCATGATCTTTCTGCGCGGCGAAGCGGGCTACCATAATCAGTTTAACCGGCTGCGCGGCGTTATCTTTCGGTGCGCGTGCTGGGGCTGGGCGCTCCGGCATACCGTTGTGAATGGCAATAATTTTTTCTGGTTTAGCGATTTTATGGTTTAAGGCCAATTGGCGGTCATATTCGCTGACCGTGATGATTTTGCTACAAAATGGCGCGGCGCATTTTTCTATCCATTTATAAGCGATGCGTGCACCGTTTGATACGCCTTCGGTAAAGGCCCATCCATGTGCGGTGAATATGACTTTTGTTGGTAGGCCAATGGCGGCCATGCGCCCGACAATACCAGCTTTGGATGAATGGCAAGATAGAATATCAGGCTGATGCTTTTTTAAATAGCGGCGAAGCTGAATGATGGATTTAATGTCTTTAACAGGGTGTATTGGCCGCCCCATGTCATGCACTTCAAAATAATCCGTGCCCATAGCTTTGATATGGTCAGATATAATGCCCGGCCAGCCAGAATATACAAGTGCTTCATGGCCTTGATTATTCAGCCATGTGCTTAAGTCACGAATATGGATTTGTACGCCGCCAAATTCATCAAGGCGTGTGACGAGAAACGCAATTTTCATTGTTCTGCCTTATTGTGTCGTTTGTATCTAATGTGAAATAGTTTCTCAAGGAAACGGATGAAATGATGTGATTTGATAACTAAAACAGCGTGCCCCAGCCATAAAACAACCCAGAGAGCCGTCATTAATGGTTCTGGCCAGTTGAATATACTTGCAGCGAAGCCAACCGCACCGAGGCCCGCGCCGAGCGTAATAATCATTAGGGTTGTGTCACCAACGGGGAATCCTGCGTGAATGAAATGGTGGTGGAAATGGCGTAAATCAGGTGAAAATGGATGGCGGCCTTCATAGATACGCATGGCAAATAAGCCGAAAGCATCAATGATCGGCAGGGCAATAATCCATGCGATAGAAATGGGCGTTAATGGTGCATTCTCACCTTGGGAAATATGGATGCAAAACCATGCAATGATTAAGCCAAGCCCCATGGAACCAGTGTCACCGAGGAATATGCAGGCCTTGTCACGCAATGGATGGCGCATGTTATAAAATAAGAACCCAGCGAGCGCGGCGGCAATAATGCCGATATGAAGCATGGCTGCACTGTGGCCGCTGATATGCGCGGCGAGCATTAGCCAAAAAAGGATCATTAGGCTTTTACCACCGGCAAGGCCATCTAACCCGTCCATCATATTAACGGCATTAATCAGATAAACGACGCAGGCGATGGAGAATATGGGCGCGAAAAACCAACCTAAATGCCAGTCGCCAAAGCCAAGCATATTGCCCATATTATCAAGCTGCGCGCCACCGCCAAAGACGATAATACCTGCGGCAACGAAGTGAATAATGAATTTTAGTAATGCAGGCACAGGACGCTTATCATCAATAAGACCCGTGATAAGCAGTAAGGCAAGTGCCGCGTATAGGCTTAACAAAGCGGGCGTCAGCGTAAAGATAACGGCATTCAAGGCCAGAAATAGCGTGAAGATGATAAATCCACCAATTGGCGGAACAGGGGCATGATGGATTTTGCGTCCGCCTGGTTCGTCAACATAGCCGAGTTTAATGGCAAAGTGCCGTGTAGGAGGAATAAGCGCAAGCGTGGCTACGAATATAGCTAATAACGTTAGCCATATTGTGTGCACGCCTAGCGGCGCGTTTTCTAGCCATGTGCTCTGTAAAAAATCCATAAGACATGTTATATACGCCTGATAAGCGCTTGCCTAGAGGTCAGGGCATCTTATAAAGCGGATTTTGTGAATTAAAATGGATTAATATTATCAATGAAATTTGTAAAGAATTCCAGCAGTAGATCCGAATATGCGGCAAATGCGCCACCAAAAATGACAACAGCTAATGCACACATCAATGCATACTCCACTGCGGATGCGCCGTCTTCACGCTCTAAATAAGTTAATATAGTCTTCTTCATATCTCTACCCCTTAGTATTATTAAGTCTATCATAGGTGAAGCTGTATGCGTTAATAGTTTTAAATCATATTTAAATAAGATTTTATCTATTTTGTGTGTGTAAAACGCTGCGGGGACAGCTTTTTTAGCACATTTTGAGGTAATGCGCTTGCCCCATTATAGCTGATGATTTCTGATAAAATTATTCCGCCCATAATACTTGAAAGTAGGCCGTGCGATCCATGCGCTGTCGATACATAAAGGTTATCGCGCAGATGTCCAATAATGGGAAAATGGTCGCGCGCAGCAGTGCGAAGGGCTGTGCGTGCGCCTGTGATTTGGCTCTGATCTATGTGCTGATCCTTGGGGAGGACGGCATTAAGCATGGCGAGATTATCAATATTATCCTGCGGGTCTAAATCTGTATCGTCACGCCAGCGTTGAAAGGATGATCCGCAGATAATTTCCCCGTCATTTGCGGGGGTAGTATAGCCGCCATAACATAAAACGGTGTTAAGGGCGACATTATCAGGCGCTTTCAGCGAAGTGATTTGCCCCCGCACGGTATGTAGGTTTAGGGGCTCTAGTTCAGGGAAATCTGCGAAATCAGCACCTGTGGCCAGTATGACCGCGTCATAGGCGGCATAATCAATGTTATCTATGCCGAGTTTTATATTAATATTCGCACTAAATGCATGGCATAACTTATGTGGAGAGACGAAGCCAGAATCCGCTAAGTATAATGCATCATGCGGTAAATCTATGCCGCAGCAGGCTTCACTGTCAGCTGTGCTGATGAGGCGCATGTGATCATCATGCCAGTCCCAATTTTCTTTGGTGGCAGGCAGGCGGTCTTGTTTTTGTTCGTTATTCAATAAATGCATTGCGCCGCATGGGGTGAAATCAATATCTGCGCCTATATTTTTAAATGTTCTGTACGCCACGGCATAGGCGGAGGAATAGAAAATAGACTCCGTATCGTATTGTTTTCTAAAGCGTGGGTTATAAAGGCCGCGCGCATTGCCAGATGCTTTGGCAGCAAGACTATTTTCTTTTTCAAATAGGGTGATTTTATGGCCTGCTTGGGCAAGGAAATGGGCCGCAGCTGTGCCGCCTAGACCGCCGCCAATTATGGCTATGTTTTGTGGGGGCGCTTTTGTGATGGGCGTGTGTGGAGCGGTTTCTTCTTCGCTGAACGTGGCAACGAGCATATCGCGTTTTCGTCCGAACCCTTTGTCTTTCTTGACATCAAAACCTGCATCACGCATGCTGCGCTTTACAAATCCTGCAGCGGTGAACGTCGCGGCGGTGGTTTCGCTATGGGCGCAGCGGCGCATAGCGCTGAATAGTGGTTCATCCCACATTTGTGGGTTTTTGGATGGGGCGAAACCATCTAAAAACCATGCGTCTATCGGCAGGGTTAATTCGGGTATCGCGTTGTTAATATCATCAAATATTAGGGTGAGTGTAATTTGTGGCGCAATGTTTAGGCGATGCCACCCTTTGATGCGTAGCGGGTAATGTTTGATTAATGCATCAATTTTATCGCCAAAACGCGCTGCCCATGGGGATAGCGCATCTTTAATTACTTCGGGCGTTAGTGGGAACTTTTCAAAGGAAACAAAATGTAAACTTTGCTGTGGGGAAGCCGCTTGTTCAAACATGTCCCATGCGACAAAGAAATTTAACCCTGTGCCAAACCCTGTTTCGGCGATTGTGAAATGGTCTTTGTTTAGCCAGTTTTGCGGCAAGTTGTTACCGCGAAGGAAGACGTATTCCGTTTCTGCAACGCCATCTTCAGGGGAGAAGTAAATATCATCAAATTCTTCGCTGCGAATGGTCATAGATTCTGTGGCTTAGAAATTGTCTTTGGCTGTGCGCGCTTCGGCAAAGGTCTCTGCGCTTTCCGCGATAAGGAACGGGTTGCTTAGCTTTTCTGCGCGCAATGTTGTTGGTACGGTCGGGATATTATCCGCGCGGAGCTGGTTAAAGAAATAAAGTGCATTCTTTATCTCTTCGTTTTCTGGTAAATGCGCATTGGCAAATTCAGCATTCGCCAAAGTGTATTCATGTGCGCAATATATGGATGTAGCGTCAGGCAAGCTTTTGATACGCTGTAAGGATTCAAACATTTGCTGCGCCGTGCCTTCAAATAAACGCCCGCAGCCCATAACAAATAATGTATCGCCAACAAAGATTGTTTCCTGCGCGGGCATGTAATAACAAATATGGCCAATTGTATGACCGTCTGTACGGATGACGTTTATATCTGTGCCATCAATATTGATCTGATCACCATTATTTACAGCTATATCTAATGCCGGTAGGCGTTTTGCATCTGCGGCATGACCAATGATTTTACAGCCATATTTGGTGCGAAGCTGTTCCGCGCCGCCAATATGGTCATCATGATGGTGGGTTAGGAAAATATAATCAGGCTTTTGTCCTGTTTTGTCGAAATGCGCAATGACTGGCGCAGCATCGCCAGGGTCAACAACGGCGATAGCGCCGCCATTTAAGGGGAAAATAAAAATATAATTATCGCTAAACGCGGGGATCAAATTTACCGTCATCATGATAGGCATAATACGCCTTTATTCATCTGATGACAATATCGCGGTTAAGCTTGTTTCCGCGCTGCCTGGTTTTAATGGCTGCTGCTGTTTTGTTTTGTCAGGGGCCCAGCCAATAAGGTGAATGATTTCAAAGGTTACATCAAAGCGTGATTCATCTGTGAAGCCATTTTCTGTGCGGTAGATTTTTTCACAAGTGTCAAAAAATTGGCGGCTTAGGTTTTTCTTATTACGCGCGGTTAGGTAATTGCCTTCACCCATGGATTTTAGGTCATGGAAGAGTTTGAAGATGTTTGTATAGCTAACCTGTAAATGTTCGGAATCAACGACGGGTAAAGCAAAGCCCGCGCGCTGCATTAATGCGCCATATTGCTGTTTATCGGCGAAGGGGAATATATGCGGTGACATCCCACCGTAAAGATCTAACTCTGCGCGCTGCATGGCTTCACGCATTTCATAGAGCGTATCTGCCCCCGGCATGGCGGCGAGGAATAGGCCGTCCGGCCTTAATGCACGCTGTGCCTGAACAAGCGCGCCAGGTAGGTCGTTTAAGCTGTGATGTTCAAATATACCGATGCAGGCGTCGAGGCTGTGGTTCGCGAAAGGCAGCCATTCTGCATCAGACTGCACAACTAAGATATTTGTATCAGGTAACGTGCGCGCCATATCGTGACAAAGATTTTCTGCATAATCACATAAGAATACAGTTTTGGCGTTAAGGGCGCTTATGATTTTTTGTAGCGTCTTTGCAGGCGTGCGCCCGCCATAAATTGCGACTTTATCGAATTTGAGGGTAATTACGGATAGGCGGTCAATGATGGATTGGGCAGCGTGATCGATTAGAAAGTTATAATCAGCAATTTCTGACGCATATTTATTGCGCTGGGTACGTTGGCGCGTTTTGTCGAAAATCGTGGCGTTTTGCATGAGGCTAATCTATTTTACGGCGAAGTTTTTGATCTTTATCCGTCTTTGGTTTTTCTTTTTCTTCATATGCACCTAAGCTTTGCGCCTTAATGCCATTTTTGATTTGATCTATATTTTCGCTGCGGCCTTTTAGGCGCTGTAATAAACCTGTGCGGCCGTGGCTTTTGGCTTTCTTCTTCGGCGCGACGAGCGCTGTACCATCATTCGATGATGCGCTGCTGTCATTTGATGTATCGCTATTCTTTGCGGCACGTGCCGCGTCTGTAATACTGTTTTCAGCGCCACCTGTTTGACTTGGCGCAGCTAAAGTGCGGCCGCCCTTATTCGCGGGGGCAGGAACATGCGCGGATTGTCCGCTGTTTGACCCTTGGTTAACATACTCACCCATTTCAGATATTGAGCGCGAATGATCCGCTGCGAATGATTTTGATAGTGACCATTTAACGGAAAGGTCGCTATCTTGACAGAATTGTTGATAGGCCATAGCTACAACTTTGATGAAACTATCATGGTTATCCCAATAACACAGGCTTAAAAGACCCGCTGTCATGACATGTTCGGTTACGCCGGCTAGGTGACCTGCGCCGCCTGCGGCTTCGCTTACGGCAAATGGGAAGATGCGCTGCGGCGTGACGCCTAAATGTTTAAAGTAACTTGGACCAAGTGGGCTTACACATTTAGGATCAACTTCAAATTTTTCGGCTATAAAGCGCTTGGCTTGTTCCATGGAATCTATGGAGTTTGGCAATTCAAAGCTGGGTACACTTACGGTTAAGGCGCTGCCTTTATAGCGCTGCGGTACGGGCATAAAGTCTGTGCAAATACCGGCCATAACCTCGCCGTTGATGTTTTTGGATAATGGTAGAACGACCGCAACATTTGTGGTTTGGGTGCTCGGTAGGAAGAAATCCATCTCATGCGAACTAATCCCCGCGCTGCCGCCTGAATCGGCGAGGCCTTCATCAACGAAGATAGAGTGCGAAATTTGAATTTGTCCGGCTGACCCTTTGGCCTTTTCAAAAGGTTGCTGCTTATCTTCGCGCAGACGGCGGATCAGGTCATTAACCTTAGTTTCTTTGATATTTGGATTTTCTTTCAACTGAAGCGGCGATTCACTCCATGATGTTGCTTTCATCTTATATTTTTGCAGCAGGTTACGAATTTGGATTTCCAAACGGCTAGTTGGAATAAGGCCAACCGTAATCGCATTGAGAATATCCTGTGCATCCAACTCACGCAGCACGCCGCGTGTTTTGTAATGGTTGCTGTCCATCAAATGGTCAGATACCTGCATGGTTTTTTCGTCATGTTCGGCGATCTGTAGATAGTAAGTATCTATCTTCTCATCAATATGCTTCGGGTCGGTATAATACCCAGCGCCTTTTTCTAGTGTTGCGCCAAAGAATGGTTTAAGGCCAAAGAACTTATCGGCAAACTCTTTAACGCCTGCGCTGTCACCGTCATGATCGGTTGGAACATCATCGGCGCGAACGCTGATTGCTTCAATCATGTGGCCTGACCATGAACGACCATCTAAATTATATGTGCCGCGTGGTACAGCATTGGCAAGGCCGCGTGGGTTGCCTTCATGGACATAGATTTTTAAAGATTGGTTCGCTTCGTCAATACGGTAGGGTAGAACATCCGCTGACGCTTCGGCGCGGGAAATAATGTCGATTAACTCGCCATTATCTTTGTTCCGCATGGATGAGATTTGTAATTCACCGGTCGGCTTTTTTGAACGGCGGCGCTCACTAAGGCGTAAGCTTTGCTTGTGGTTAATCTTGCGCACTAAGACCACCAATGAAGTCGGTGGATAGCTAAGTGTTACGCCGCTTTCATTATAGAGGTTAAATTGCCCATCAAAGTTCTCGGCAATGAATTTTTCGTCCCATTGTTTTGCAGTGTAAAGCACACGTCCGCCGAGGGATTTTAGGTTCTTGCGGAAATCACGTTCAGTAAAGAAAGCGTATTCTTTGTCTAATTCGTTTCGCCACAGGTTACGGTCATGTTTACGCACCATGAATTCATAGGCCCATTTATAGGGAAGGCGGAACAGACGTGTTTTGGGGAAGCGCGGCGGTAATTCTTCAAGGAAGAACCCTGAATATTCATCATGGGAACGCGCTTGTTCAGAATACCATTCCAACAGCTCCGCATTTGTGAAGTCGTTGAAATCTTCACTTAAACCGGGCTTGTCAGGGAATTCCATCAGAACGAACTGCCCAGGTTCTGGCATCACATAGTCCTGAATGAACATTGTGCCATCAGCCTTAAGAAGCGAGAAGTGGTGTTCTAATGCACGCGTAACGCAAAGGTCGCTATAGGCGTGGTTGGAATAAATTTCATATAGGATGCGGTTATTAATAATCGCATCGACGCTTTCGGGGCCAAGGTTAATACGGGAAATGTCACCTTGCATAAATTCGGTATTCGGCAAGCGGTAATTTTGACGGGCAAAGTTGATTGCGTCTTTATCGCTATCGATGCCAACAAATTGCAGGTTCGGCTTTAACACAGCCATGGTGTATGTCAGCATACCATTGCCGCAGCCCATCACGGCAATTAACGCATTATCGTTTAGCAGCATATGCGCCAAATTATACCATGCGCGGCGGACAAAATGGGCAGGAATGTCTTTAAGAAGTTCTTTTTGTTCGTCGTTAATGAGGTGCGGCGGAGTCTTTTGATACATGCGCCGTATCAGGTCTACGTCATCGTCCCCTTGCGAGGCGCGGTTATGTCCTTGTTTTAACGATACCATTTATGCTCTATAACCTAAGTTTCTTCGCTTACTTATGATAAGATTGGTAGAAACTTAATTTTTTCTTTTATAGTATTCACTACTAATATATTTACGTAAAAAAAGCAATTCTTTTTTTTAGCGTAGAACTGGACTATAGTGCATTTTTATTGTCGTAAACAAGGGGAGTGCGAATGATTCTCAAAGTTATGCTGGATTTAATTGTACCGCCGCGCTGTCCGATATCTGGGGATATTGTCGGCGAAACTGGGCAATTGTCACCAGACATATGGAATCAGATACATTTTATCGCCGCGCCTTATTGTGATACATGCG
Organism: Alphaproteobacteria bacterium; assembly: GCA_002690045.1. GTDB lineage: Bacteria > Pseudomonadota > Alphaproteobacteria > Micavibrionales > Micavibrionaceae > UBA2705. The sequence continues at coordinate 154,398 of NZDE01000013.1, forward strand.
GCGTTCCCTTCACGGCATCTCTGGCGGTTGAGGATGGTACGATATGCGCGTCATGCATAGCAGATGCGCCCGAATATGACAGCGCGCGGGCGGCTGTGGTTTATGATGATTTAACGCGGCAAATGGTGCTGCGTTATAAACATGGTGACCATTTATATTTGGCGCGCGCCTTTACCCCATGGATGGAACGTGCAGGTTATGATGTGATATCAGCGGCGGATTATATTTTGCCTGTGCCGCTCCATTGGACGCGGCTGTTAAAGCGGCGCTATAATCAGGCGGCAATACTGGCTAAGGCCTTGGCGGAACGGCAGGGAAAGATATATGCGCCGTCACTATTGAAGCGCGTGCGGGCAACATCCCCACAAGGCCGCCGCCGCGCCAAAGACCGAAAGAGCAATGTTAAAAACGCCTTTGCTGTCGCAGATCAAGGTAAGTTGCACGGCAAGACGATTTTATTAATTGATGATGTCATGACATCAGGCGCAACCGTCAATGAATGCGCCAAAGCGTTAAAGGGCGCTGGGGCAAATAAAGTGCATATTTTATCCGTGGCGCGCGCGGTTAAGAAATAAAACGCTATGCTGCTTTATACGGCGCAAGGCCATAGCGCATAATCATGTGGCGGAGGACGCTGTGTTTTTCGAGGGTTTTTAGGCCGAAGCGGCGGAGCATTTTTAATGTGCCTGAATCGTTCGCGACATATTTATTTAAGCGGTAAGAAAAATTGTTGCGGAGGGTTGAATCTTTCATACGCGCATCGGCATATTTTTTTAATATGATTGGGCTGGCGCAATCTATACCGCAGCTAAGCGCATTGTAAATTTCATTATAAAGCTGCGCGACATCACGAAGGCTGGTGTTCAAACCTTGCGCCCCCATCGGGTGTAGGACATGGGCCGCCTCAGCAATGAGGACGATGCGGTCTTGCCAGAGTTTTTCGGCATGTGATGATGTAAGCGGCACGGCCTCGATAGGGGTTTTTAGGGATAAATGCCCAAGTAGAGCCTTGCTGCGCGCGTTGATTTCGGCTTCTTGGTCGTCTTTGTCTTCTGCCATCCAATATTCGGCTTGGGCGTCTTTTTCAACCCAGACGAGGGACACGCTATTATCTGGTAGCGGGACGAGGGTGAATGGCCCGCCTTCATAATGAAATTCGGTTGATGTGAAGTTGTGATGATGTTCACAGTCTAAAATACAGGTTAACGCTTGCTGCCCACTTTGTTTGGTTGTGACGGCTATATTGGCAAGTTCGCGCGTTTTTGAATTGCGGCCATCCGCGCCGATAAGCAATTTGGCGTTTAATGTTTTGCCCGTGCTAAGTGTGACGCTAACATTCTGTGGGGTATTTTCTATGTCCGTGATTTCATTTTCAAAATGCAGGGTGATATTTTTATGTTTTAAGGCTTTTTGCATTAAAGCTTTCAGCAAAATTACATTGGGAATATTTAGGCCAAAGCGCGTCAGGTCAAGCTCGTCTGCGGCGAAGGTTATGGCGTGGTCATTGTCTTTATCCGCATCAATGATTTGTAAGGCGCGCAGTTCATCGCAATAGGGGGCGATAGCATTAGATATGCCGATTTTATCAAACAAAGCGAGGTTGTCATTCATTACGGCGGTGGTGCGCGTACCGATGTCGGTGTTAATTGCGGGCATTTTTAGCATTTTACTGCTGGGCGATTTGATCGGGTCAATAAATGTAATCTGCAACCCTGCATCGGCCAAAAGTAGGCCAAGCGTTAGCCCCGCAGTCCCCGCGCCTGAAATAATAATATCTGATTTCTTTGTTTTAAACATTGCAATATAATCTGATTATACTAATTTCTTAGTGAGTTTTATTTTTTATGGAGTATAGGGCGATGAGCGCGAAAGTCGAAATATATTATTGGACAACATGTCCATTTTGCACAAGAGCATTAAAATTATTGGACCGTAAAGGTGTAGCATATACCGGATATGATATTACAGGTGATGAAGATGCGCGGGCCAAAATGGTTGAACGCACTGGCGGGCCACGTACTGTGCCGCAAATTTTCATCAATGATAAATTGATCGGCGGCTGTGATGATATTCACGAGCTTGATTATGATGGCAAGTTAGACGCGATGCTGGCTTAAGTTATATTTTGGACACAAGGTGTTTTTAAAATGCCTTGTGTCGTGATATATTCAATATAATGTGTGTGTGCCTCACTCTGTTCTGGATGAGGTTTTTTAATGAAATATAGTGATTTGAAGGCTGTTGCGACGCGCTCACGCTGCCCAATTGCCGGTGCGCTTGATGTTATTGGTGATAAATGGACGCTGCTGATTATTCGTGACATGTTGTTGCTTGGCGCTGGGCAGTATCAGGACTTTTTAAAGGCGCCTGAGAAAATATCGACCAATATTTTGGCGGATCGGCTAAAGAAATTGGAAGCCGCGGGCGTGATTAAGAAAGCGCAGTATCAAAGTAATCCTGTGCGTTATTTATACAGCCTCACACCAATGGGTGAAGATTTACGCCCTGTCATGCTTTCCCTTGTTAAATGGGGCGGGCAGCATGTTGAAGGCAGCTTTGCGCCAAGTGATGCGCAAATCAAACAGATTGAAGAAAAAGCGCGTAAGCGCGCTTAAGGGAATTGAGTTTAATGGATAAGAAAATTAATGTCGCTTTGATACAAACATCGGCGCGCCCTGAAATTGCTGATAATTTGGCGTTAATTGATGATGCGTTTATGACGGCGGCGGATGGCGGGGCGGAATTTATCCTGACGCCAGAAAATAGCTGCCACATGGTGCACCCATCCGCAAAGAAGTTGCGTAGCGCACCGGCGGAAAGCGGGCACCCATTTTTGGAGCATTTTACGAAGCGCGTTCAAGAACGGGGCGTATGGTTATTGCTCGGATCCCTTACCATTAAAGGGGACAATAATAAATTACTGAACAGATCGTATTTATTATCACCTAAAGGGACAATCGTTGCGCGTTACGATAAAATCCATTTATTTGATGTTGATACGCCAGACGGCGTGGCATATCGCGAAAGTCAGATTTTCGATGCGGGGGAGCGCGCGGCGCTTGTCCATAGTGATATTGGCCGCATTGGTATGAGTATTTGTTATGATGTGCGTTTCCCGCATTTATACCGTGATTTAGCCCAGCGCGGGGCAGAGATTTTGACTGTGCCCGCGGCATTTACCGTACCGACAGGACAGGCGCATTGGGAGACTTTGCTACGCGCCCGTGCGATTGAAAATGGCGCGTTTGTTCTTGCGCCCGCACAGACAGGTACGCATGAAGGCGAACGTGAAACATGGGGGCATTCGATGATTATTAACCCATGGGGGAAAGTTATTGCTGCAGCGGGCGAAGATGAAGGGATTGTGACGGCGGAGATTGATTTGGCCGATGTTGCCTTACGACGTAGTCAAATTCCATCGCTTAAAAATGGACGCCCTTACAAGGTGGATGAATTGCGCGGCTTATAAACCTTCCGCGCTAAGGCGCTTTAGGTAATCACCTTTTTCAATCATATTTTTAACATCGTCAACGCTAAACCCTTTGGCGCGAATGTCACGTAGGGTCACGCTTTTATTGCGTTTGGCGAAGCGTTTGCCTTCATGGTCGTAGAGTAATTTATGATGATGATACTCAGGCTCATCAAGGCCGAGCAAAGCTTGAATTACGCGGTGGATATGGCAGGCATAGAGGAGATCATCACCGCGGGTGACAAGGTTAATGCCCTGTGCATGGTCATCAATACAAACAGATAAGTGGTAACTGGTTGGCGTTTCTTTACGTGCTAATACCACATCGCCGAGCAAGTGCGGGTCAACATCAACTTTGCCGGCTTTATGGTCGTAAAATGTTAAGGGGGTGGATATGTGTTTTAGCGCGGCATCAATATTAAGGCGCAGGGCGTAGTTATGGTCGTCTGCCATATCAGTGATTTTTTTATGGCGGCAATGACCCGTGTAGAGCTTACCTTCTGGGCCGTGTGGGGCATCGGCGCTTTCGTTAATATCTTTGCGTGTACAGTCGCAGGGGTAAAGTACGCCCATATCGGTGAGCTGATCTAGCGCCGCTTGGTAAGCGGGCATGTTTTCAGATTGTTTGAGGACTGGCTTAACCCATTTAAGGCCAAGCCATGTGAGGTCTTCATATATCGCGTCATAGAATTCAGGGCGCGCGCGGGTTTGGTCAATGTCTTCTATACGCAGGATAAATTCATCCCCCTGTGCGGCAGTAAACAGCGCGGAATAAGCATGACCTATATGCAGGTAGCCAGTTGGAGAGGGGGCAAAGCGTGTTTTTGTCGTCATAGCTTATAACTTGGGCTTAAAACTGGGGCTAGAAGCCAGGCGGCGGGCCGCTTTCAAATGACCGGACGAGTGAGCCTGAAATTAAGTTCCAGCCATCAACAAGGACGAAGAAAATAATCTTGAAAGGCAGGGAGATCATCACCGGCGGCAACATCATCATACCCATCGACATCAAGATGGATGCTGTGACCATATCAATAATCAAAAACGGTAAGAACAGCATAAAGCCAATTTCAAAGGCACGGCGCAGCTCCTAAATCATGAAGGCGGGCACGACAACGCGCAAAGGTAAGTCTTGTGGGCTTTCGACGTTTTGGACATTGCCAATTTCAGCAAATAGCAAAATGTCTTTTTCACGGACATGTTTCAACATGAAGGCGTGGAATGGCTCAACCGCGTTATCAAAGGCGGTCATTTCATCTATCTCTTCATTGATAAGGGGCTGAATGCCTTGTTGGTAAGCGGCTTCCATCGTTGGCGCCATGATAAATAGCGTTAGGAACAAAGCAAGCGAGATTAGCACGGTGTTTGGCGGTGTTTGCTGAATACCCATAGCGGTACGCAGGAATGACAATACAACGATAATCCGTGTGAATGAGGTCATCATAATAAGGATAGATGGCGCAAGCGACAGGATGGTTATTAAGGCAACCATTTGAATAATGCGCCCTGTGACGGATCCGTTCGTGTTTTCTTCGCCGAAATCTAATGTAAAGGATTGCGCCCATACATCATGCGGCAGCAAGATGATGCCGCTTATTAGAGTGAGGAGGGCGATTATAAAAAAGCCGTGCTTATATGTGCGGATCATGCGGCGCGCTCCTTACCTTGTTCGATATTTCTTAGATCTTCAGCATCCAAAGATATATTTTGTTCAATGACAAGGTCATTATGCTGCCCAAGCAGAATAAGATGCTGTTGATTATCGCGTTCGATCAATACAACACGGCGGCGCGCGTCGAGGGGCATGTTTTCAATGACTTTTAAGCGGCGTTTTGCCGGTGTAATCATCGCAGGTCCTGCAATGCCCAGTTTCTTTAACAGCAATGCAAGCCCCCCCATAAGCGCGAGGACAAAAAGCAATGCTGCTAAAAAATATGTTATTTCCTGTAAGTTCATGGCGCTTAGTATAAGCCCATAAAAAAAACATGTGCAGAGCGTTTATAAAGCCATGCACATGTTTTTGGAATTTTGTTTATTTATACGCCGGCGGGCTTTGGATATTTTTCGCTCACTTCGACGCTCCACATACTAACAGCTTTGCCGCTGTTGTTAGTCATGGCGCGTTTAATTAAGCTTCCTTCACGTAGAGGGTCGGTGACAAAATTATGGCCGACTTCGACTTGGTCGTAAACATCACAAGGGATATTCCAATTAAATGATTGTGCGTTCCATGGGTCTTTACCCATTAGAATTGGATTAAAGGTAAAGCGGCGCTCACGTAGCGTTAGTTCAACAGAACAAGAGGATTGATCTGCATTAGCTGGCTCTTGTTTGCCTGTAGAATGCATTTTCCAGCTAGACATTGAGCCAAGCTCTAACACAAAGCTGCCCCAACGGAATTCGTCTAGGACTTCTTGGCCTTTTTTGTAGTTATTGGTTTCATTACATGCTGTGGGCAAGGCGAACTGTGTTTCGTTGAAAATATCTTTGCCGTGCTTTGTTATATCCAGAGATACGCGCCCACCTTGTTTTACATTCATGTTTACGGCGCAGCTATCGCCCCAATCATTGTGAACCGTCTTATCTTGTTGGATCGTGTAAACATTGGACCCATATAAATATAATAAACCTAAGCCAGCTAACCCAAATGCGGCTTTAATTGATTTTGATTTTATCGTCATAACACACCTCTTAAAATTAATGCTTATGTTCTACAGTACGCGCGTACACATGTCAAGAATTATGTTAATAAAATTTTAACCATATAGCTGTTAGTATATAAGCATATACAGACCGGTCGGTATGTTTTAAGTGAAAAAATTAAAGAGGGCAAAGATTATGAGTGAGCGTGTTTCAGAGAATAAGAAGAAAGATTACAACGAAAAAGCATATTTACAGGTTGAGTATATCGCATTTGCCGTCTTTGGTTTTTATGTGGTGATGTCTTATTTATTCTAATTTTTTGATGATTAAAAAATTGCGTGTGTGCAGTGGGTAAAGCGCGAAGGATCAAGGATTGGTTATGCGTGAATTTAAAAAAGCTTGGTAGGATGCCAAGCTTTTTTTGTGTCGTAAGTTATATAAACTATCATTTATTAAGCAGATGGCTTTGGCGAGGCGTCAGCTTTTGTTGTCGCTTGCGCCGCTTTTGCTTGCTCACATGCAGCGCGTTCGGCGGCCATGGCTTCGCCGCGGCTTAGGCGTTCGCTACTTGAACGACCTTCACTGAAATCACGACCGAGGCGTACACTACAGCGTGTTGATGCTGCATCTGTTTTTGCTTGCTGTGTGATTTGTGTTGGCGTTTCAATTGGCGCTGTCACTGATGCATCCGCAGCGCTGTTGTAAGCATTCGAGATAAACATGCCAGTGATGATTAAAGGTGTAGCAACTATTGCTGCTTTTGTGCTTTTCCAAAGAGTCATTATTTTATTCCACTATTACCGTTTTAAGTGAAAATAATATAATACGAATTCACATGCAACGTCAAGTTTTATGTAAATTTAGTTTTGGCATTATTGATCTAACGGTGTAAAACCCTGTTTTCTCTTAAAGTTATGATGTGTATCAACAATGCGCACTGTGCCTGAGCGAGAGCGCATAACAATGGTTTGCGTATGGGCGCGGCCTGAGCGGCGCTTAACACCTTGTAACATTGCGCCGTCTGTAACGCCGGTCGCGCAGAACATGACATTATCTGGTTTGGCAAGTTCGTTAAGGCTATAAATTTTATCATAATCGGTAATGCCGCAGCGTTCCGCGCGGGCGCGTTCATCATTATTGCGGAAGACTAAACGGCCAAGCATGCCGCCGCCTGTACATTGTAGGGCAGCTGCGGCAAGCACACCTTCAGGCGCGCCGCCTGTGCCGACATAAAGGTCAATGCCCTTATCTTCGTCGGTTGTCGCAATGACGGCGCTGACATCACCATCAGGGATAAGGCTAATGCGTGCACCAGCGGCGCGGACGTTTTTAATCAAGTCTTGGTGGCGTGGGCGGTCAAGGATACAAACCATCAATTCACGCACATGCGCGTCTTTTTCTTTTGCTAGCTTTTTAAGGATATCTTCAATGGGGGCATCTAAATCGAGTATGTTCGGGTTAACACCTGGCCCCACAGCGATTTTCTCCATATAGGTGTCTGGGGCATTGAGGAAACCGCCTTTATCGGCAAGGGCAATACAGGCAAGTGCATTCATGCCGCCATGCGCTGTAATGGTTGTACCTTCAAGTGGGTCTAGGGCGATGTCAATTTCAGGGCCGCCGCGGCTATTGCCAACTTCTTCACCAATGTAGAGCATCGGCGCTTCATCACGTTCGCCTTCACCAATTACCACGCGGCCGCGGATGCGTAGGCTGTTTAGGGCGCTGCGCATGGCATCAACGGCGGCGGCATCGGCGGCCTTTTCATCGCCGCAGCCAATCAATAATGAGGCGGCGAGGGCTGCCGCCTCTGTCACGCGACATGCTTCCAGCGCGAGGTTGCGATCCATCATAAAACTTTCGATCTTACCATCGTAATTCTTGTTGTCTTCGTGCTGTGTAGGGATCTTTTCCGCGGCGCTCATATGTGTATCCTCTTCATAAACTATCAGGCAGAATCATATCTGGGCTCATTATAATATGATTAGGTATGAAATACTGCGCGCTATAAGGGATTTATTCATCATCTGTGGATGAGTCGTCATCAAGCATTTCCATATGCGCCAATATGGCATCAAAGGGCGCGTTCTCACCATTTGCGCGATAAAGGTAGGATAGGATTTCTGCAATTGCTGTAAAGGCCTCACTTGGAATAGGCGAATCTACATCAAAACTGGCCAGCATTTCGGCAAGGGCGCTATCTTGGCGGACTTTTATACCTTTTTCATAGGCGATTTTAAGAATCTGCTCGGCAATATATCCCTTACCAGTGGCTTTAATTGATGGCAAATAGCCTTTTTTGATGCCTTCTGACAGTGCAACAGCAGTTTGGCGTTCGGGTATTTTGCTTATTTTTGAAGTGCTTATGCTGTTATTTTTGTCATCTTCGGCCATTGGCACAGATCCTGCATAGTATGTATCGGGTTTGAAACAGTTAGAGTAATTTTGACACGAGGACTGAAAAAATGACAATAGAAAATCTTGCATTATTCAAAGCAGCGGGCGCAAAAATGAAATATTTGAATGCGCGTCAGCAGGTTATTGCGCAAAATATCGCGAATGCCGATACAGCAAACTATATTCCAAAAGACCTTACAGAGGTTGATTTCGGCCGCGTTCTGGCGAAGGTTAGCGGCGATAACCGTGTGAATGTATCGACATCAATGGGCAGCCACATGACATCACGCAATCAAATCGGTGACATTGGCGAAGAGCAGCAGCAATCAACATATGAAGTAACGCCATCAGGTAACGCGGTTAACCTTGATGAGCAGCTTGTAAAGTCAAACCAAGTGCAAATGGATTATAACATGATGCTGAATTTAATGCGTAAGCAGGTCGGTATGATGAAAACAGCCATTGGCGCAGGTAAGCAGTAATAAACAATAAAAACAATATATTAGCATAGGTTGGAGGATCACATGTCACAGTTATACGATACGTTACAAATTTCATCACATGGTATGCGCGTACAATCAACACGTGTGCGTGTTATTTCAGAAAATATTGCGAATGCAGGTACGCTACCAACAACGCCGAACGAGACGCCATATCAAAAACAATATGTACAGTTTAAAAATGTTTTAGACCGTGAATTAGGCCACAGCGTAGTGAAAGTTGATGAAGTTACCACACCAGATGAAGAGCAATATAAAATGAAATTTATGCCAAACCATCCTGGCGCGAATGAAGATGGCTATGTGAAAGCGCCTAAAATTGATACTTTAGTTGAGATGATGGATATCCGTGAGGCGCAACGTTCATATGAAGCGAATTTAGGTATGTTTGACCAATCACGCAGTATGGTTATGCGCACGATTGATTTGCTACGTTAATGATGGCTATTCAGGCGAAACAAGATATATGTTATAATAGGGTGGAAGTAGAGTAGGAGCAAATTATGCCTATAGATGTTAATATGAATTCAGCGCAAGCAGCGAATATTTATTCGAACTCGGCAAAAAATGCCGGGGCGCAAAGTGTGGCACGTCCAGATAGCGGCGCGAGTTTTAGCGATATTCTTCGTGAATCAGCAGAATCAGCCATTGATACAATGCATGAAGGTGAGCGTATGTCTGCGCGCGCTGTTATTGGTGATGCAGATTTAACTGATGTTGTGCAGGCTGTAACGGCTGCGGAAGTCACGCTAGAAACTATTACCGCAGTACGGGACCGTATGATTAGTGCGTATCAAGAAATTCTTCGTATGCCAATCTAATCTTTTTAACTTGTTTTATTACTGCGCCCATGCCACTTCGCTTTATGGTGCTTGTCCTAAGATAAGCTAAAAAGCTTAGACAACTCAGAAAAATAGCTTTTTCATTCCTCCAAGAATAGAACGCGCCCATATGGATATGAAATCCATATGGGCGTTGCTTTCTACCTTCGTTGAGGTGACAGACTACTTGGTTACGCCATCATCGCCATTATAAAAACGCTGCAATCTGTGAAGCTCCCAGTCATTTAACTGTGGTTCAGTTAAGCCGCCACCCGCGGCAGGGTTTACTTTTTGGAGTTCAGCAGCTGTCGGAAGGGCTGACATATCTTTATATGAGTCAATGCCTTCTTCGTTGTTGTCAGCGACATGAGCGATTGGACGATCCATAGTTCTGTCCATATCCGCACTCTGCGCAATCGGGATGGCTGCGAGCAGTGCGGTTGTTGTAAAACCTATTAAAAGTGTCAAAGGTAAAGCTTTCATGATAGGGCTCCTAACATAAATTTATAGTCGTTTGACTTCATTTTGCCACGGCGCCCTATGTCACTCGCCTATGCTTATAGGCTACGTCCCATATGGCTGGTCTCAAAATAAATTGAAACAACTATGGTTATTATAAATTCATGATGGCCAGCTAACCCTTGTACAAAAAAGTCCTGTGTACAAAAATTAAGTGGTCATACACTACGTGTATTATACATAACTATAGATTGTTTTCTGTTATGGTCAAGGGGGTGCCACAAATGATTATTTTGGATAGTGTTCTTGGCGTAGGGGATAACTCTTATAATCGTAATGACATAGTCTGTATGCTGTTTTACTCTTGTACCTATGGAACAGGCCGAAATTATAGAATCCATCCGTGAAGCCATTTGGCTTATTATACAAATCAGTACACCGATTATGTTGGTGGGCTTGATTGTCGGTGTCTTGATTGCGCTTCTGCAAGCCTTGACGCAGGTTCAGGAAATCACATTGGTATTTGTACCTAAGATTATTGCGATTTTCATGGCTATCTTCTTTCTACTGCCACACTATTCCTTGATTATGGTAGCCTATATGGAGCGTATTGCTGACCGTATTATTGGCGGGGGGTAATATGTCCGAATTGCAAAGCTTTATTACGCAGGGCGTTTTTGCATTCATGCTAACTTTTGTCCGTGTTGGTACGGCGATGATGATCTTGCCCGGTTTGGGGGATACGCTCGTACCGCAACAAGTGCGTCTTTATATTGCACTTGGTTTTGCTTTTGTTTTATTCCCAGTGACGCAAGCCTATATGCCTAATCCATTGCCAGGCTCTGTTTTGTTGTTCTTATTGATTATCTTTGAATTTATCACGGGCATGTTCATCGGCACTGTGGCGCGGATTATGATGTCGGCGCTTGATGTCGCGGGTATGATTATGTCGATGATGGTTGGCCTTGGTAACGCGCAGCTTTTTAATCCGCTCATGTCATCGCAAGGTTCGCTTCTTGGCGCGTTTCTGTCGATTGCCGGTGTGGCGTTGCTATTTGTGACGAATCTGCACCATTTAATGCTTTTGGGACTGCTGGAAAGTTATCATGCTTTTCCAGTCGGGCAATTGTTACAGGCGCAATCTATGGCTGAAATGATTGGGCAGGTTGTCGCATCGTCATTCCGCATTGGTATACAAATGTCTATTCCGTTAATCATTATTGGTACGGTGATGTATATCGGCATGGGTGTTTTGGCACGTATTATGCCGCAAATTCAAGTGTTTATGCTTGCTTTGCCACTGCAGATCTTGATTGGTTTTATAACCTTGGCTGTGACGGCCGCAGCGATGCTATTATTCTGGCTTCAGGAGTTTGAAAACGGTTTGGTTTTCTTCCTTGAGCAAAGCTTTTAAGAGGCGGCGTTAAATATGGTTTTAGGCGCATCGTTTATTCTTTCTCAACTTGATTCTGTTATGCTGAAAGCAGAATGGAACGCATATCACGATAAGGCTTGGGGATGAGCGAAGAACAAGACAATTCCCAGAAAACCGAAGAACCCACCCAGAAAAAGCTGGAGGACGCCCAAAAGAAGGGGCAGGTCCCGCTTTCGCGTGAGTTTAACAATTGGATGATCTTGCTGGGCGGGACAATTATTGTCGCCTTTATGTCTGGGCACCTTATGTATGAGCTATCAGCGCTTTTTAAGGGGTATTTTGAAATGGCGGGGGCTATTCCTTCTGTGGGGGGGGGTTTGGCAAGTATTCTGGGGGATGCGCTGTTTGATGTTTTGCGTCTAATGGTCTTGCCGTTTTTGTTTTTAATGGCGGTGGCTTTTCTTGCGCCTGTATTACAAATAGGTTTTATGTTTTCCCCCGAAGCAATTAAGCCAGATATTAAAAAAGGTAGTCCGATGGCAGGGTTTAAGCGGCTGTTTTCCATGCAGGCGATTATCGAATTTCTAAAAGGCCTTCTCAAAATAATCGTGGTTGGCGCGGTCGGTGTATTGCTTGTTGCGCCCTATATGGATGGCTTGGATCATTTTGTGGGGCTGCCAATGTTGGACGCGGTGGATGAGCTTCGTTCCATCACTTTGCGTGTCTTGTCAGGTATGTTATTTGCCTTATTGATTGTGACGTTGATTGATGTGGTTTACCAACGTTATTCGCATCATCAGAAAATGATGATGACGATGCAAGAGGTCAAGGATGAGCATAAGCAAAGCGAGGGTGACCCGCATATGAAGGCGCGCTTACGCCAATTGCGACATCAACGTGCGCAGCAGCGCATGATGCAGGCGGTACCATCTGCTGATGTGGTTATTACCAACCCGACGCATTTTGCTGTGGCGCTTAAATATGACCCTGAAGTAATGGACGCCCCGAAAGTTGTCGCCAAAGGGGCTGATAACATCGCTTTGAAGATCAAGGAGGTCGCCGCAGAGCATGGAATTGAGGTTGTTGAAGATAAGCCGCTTGCGCGTTCACTTTATGATTTAGTTGAAATTGATCAAGATATTCCTGTTGACCTGTATAAAGCGGTGGCGGAGATTATCAGTTACGTTTTCAAAAAACGTAAGAAATAGGCGCTAACCTTAAAAAAAGAAAAAACCGGCTTATAAAAGCCGGTTAGTCGTTAACGGTCAAAATGTGCCGTTATTAAAGCTGCCGATTATATTGTTCTTTTGCTGGGCAGTTTAAAGTTGTTGTGTTGCTTTGCTGTGATGGCGTGTCATTTGGTGCAACTTCGTATTGAACGTGTTTCGTAACGCCATTTGGGCCGCTGCGTGCAGTGTGTACTTCGCCATGAATGTAGTCAGCCAAGTTATCTGATGAAATGACAACTACATTGTTTGCATCTTCATTTTCAAAAAGTTGCATAAGCGCGTATTGCATGCCACCTGTATATTTTGATGTTAGACATGTACTCTCAATGTCATATTTTTCTTGTAAATAGTCCTGAAAAACATGGCAGGCTTTTTTATGGTCGCTATGTGTGTAACCGTGGCAATTTAAAGCGTAATCTTTAAGGTCGCTTTCATCGTCTAGATAAACGGTTTTAAGCGCATCTAGGAAATAGACATTTGCCTCTTCGCCATTTTGTGATGACTGACAAACTGTCTTTATCATGTCCGCAGCACGTAGGCTGTCAACTAAACCATCTGTATAGACTAAATATACGTTTTTAGGGAGCTTGCCAGCTACATTTTTGAAATGATTATCCATTATCCTGTACCCCTGTTTTATGAATTATGTGTATTCTAAATTTGGCCGCATGTTACGCCTGTTTGGTAATATGTCAACCGCAACATGTGCTGCGTCGCAGTATTTTGTGTGGGCGCGTGGAATATATTGTGTATGAAAACATATGGTTTCAGGGTTCTGTATAAAAAATTAGTTGAACATGTTAAGTTGAAAAATATTTTTTTCACCAATTTATCTGAGTAGTGGCTGGTCATGAACAAAATGCCTGATCATAGTGAATTTATAGCGCAGCAGCATCGTAGCGCGGCGGTAGAAGCCGTCGAGAAAAAGCAAAACATGCAGTGGTCGTTCCGTTTGTTTTTATGGAGCATGTTTAGCGCTATTTTTGCGTTTCTGTTTGTTGCGTTATCTTTGGAACTGTACCGTTTAAAGCATTTTCCCGTTGGTGACCTTGTATATATGCTGATGGTCTGGGGGCTCAGCTTCCTCGCGATTTGGGTTTTTGTTAAACGTGCAAAACGTAGCTTGTTTAAAGAAACACAAAATTTTGATTACCGTGTACTTGATTCTGTGTTGGAAGGAAGCCGCGGCGCACGTCTGGTTACAGATACAGCGGATAATGCATTATATTATAATAAGCGTTTTCAAAAACTATGCCGCGGTTATGGTGTGCCAGGACTTGATGCTCTATCAAAACTATTTACGCAGAACGATCAGGCGCGCACGCATTTCTCAGCCTTAGCAGATAGTGCGCATCGTGGTGTGGAAGGGTCAATAGATTTACAAACCACGCTTGATGGGCAAGATCGCTGGTTTTTGGTGACGGCGCAGCCTTTGCAAAATTGGCCTGGTTATATTCATTGGCGCGTTGATGATGAAACCGAACGCTATATGGCACGTCAGGCAAAAGACGAAGAGCGTGAAAAACTTATAGATTTTACCGATAACGCACCGGTAGGCTTCTTTTCAGTCAATGAAGAAGGGCGCTTTGTTTTTGCCAATGCGACTTTTGCGCGTTGGCTTGGTGTTGATTTGAACACATTGTTGAATGAGGTGGTTTTACATTCATTTCTTCATGAGGTTCCTGATGATGCGCGTCCTTATGATATTATTCAGGGCGGCGGGGCGCGGCAGGTCGCGGAAATTCAATTAAAGGGCCCTGCAGGGCGTTTGTTTGATGCATCGGTCAGCCAGACTGTTGTGATGAATGATGATAAAACCGTTCGTACGCGCGCCGTAGTGCATGATATATCAGCTGAAAGTGCGATGCGTCATGCGCTTAAGAAGTCGGAAGATCGTTTTGCGCGTTTCTTTGAAGAAGCGCCGCTTGGCATTATTATGATAGATCAAGAGTGCTTGATTAAGGACAGTAATCGCGCCTTTCTTGAATTAACCGGCTATAGCAGTGATGCGGTTCAACAAAAAGATTTTTTATCCTTCATACATGAGGAAGACCGCCATGACATAAAACGCCGCCTTTCCAAGATTGGCGGTAGCGACAATATTGAAGTGATTGATGAAGTGCGCCTGCGCAAAGCCGAAGGTGCAAATGGCGCGGATCAAAATGGCTATACTTACGCCATTGTCTATGGCCGTCATTTTGAAAATTTGCATGGCGATGACAGTATTGTTCTGCACTTTCTTGATACATCTGAAAAGAAATCATTGGAACAGCAATATGCGCAGTCACAGAAGATGCAAGCGGTTGGCCAGCTTGCGGGGGGCGTAGCGCATGACTTTAACAATCTGCTGACGGCGATTATTGGTTTCTGTGACTTGTTATTGCTGCGTCATAAGCCAGGTGATCCATCTTTCCAAGATATTATGCAGATTAAGCAGAACTCCAACCGTGCTTCTAACCTTGTGCGGCAGCTTTTGGCGTTTTCGCGTCAGCAGACATTGCGCCCGAAAGTGCAGGACATTACGGATATTTTGACTGAAGTATCGCATTTGGTACGCCGTCTGATTGGGCCGAACGTTGAATTTGAAATTCTTCACGGCGATAGCCTTGGTCTTGTGAAGGTCGATGGAGGTCAGATGGAACAGGTCATTATGAATATGGCTGTAAATGCGCGTGACGCAATGGATGGGGCGGGTAAGCTCAAAATTATGACTGAGCATTATTCCAACAAGAAGGGACGTAAAATCGGTGACGATGAAATGGCGCCGGGGCATTGGGTTAAAATTGCTATATCTGATACAGGGATGGGGATTGCACCTGAAAACATAAAGCGTATTTTTGAACCGTTCTTCACGACCAAAGACGTTGGTAAAGGCACAGGTTTAGGGCTCGCCACAGTATATGGTATTATTCGTCAGACGGGTGGTTTTCTGGATGTTGAAAGCGTGGTGGGAGAAGGGACAACCTTTATCGTTTACCTTCCGGTTGCCCAGAATACGTTTGAAGAAGAAGATGATGATGTTCGCGAAGCCGTCGTTGCTGCTGCTGATGCACCACCGAAACCGAAAGATTTAACAGGGACAGCTAAAATCCTGCTTGTTGATGATGAAGATGCTGTGCGCAGCTTCTCTGAACGGGCATTGACGAATAAAGGCTATCAAGTCGTTGGTGCGGATAGTGGTGAAAGCGCACTTGCCGTTATTAATGAGCAAGGTATTGAAAATTTTGACCTCATTATCACAGATGTCATTATGCCGAATATGGACGGGCCAACGCTCGTTAATAAAATCCGCGAAATTACCAAAGACATTAAAATCATATTTGTGTCTGGCTACACGGAAGAAAAGCTTAAAGAACATATGGATGAAAACATATTCTTCCTGCCTAAACCTTTCTCGCTCAAGCAATTGGCGGAGAAGGTGAAAGAGGTTTTGTAGGATAAAAAGAATTTTTGTTCTTGTATTTGTTCTCTTTTTGTTTTAAATTGATTCTATGAGAACAAAAAAAGAACGAACGAGTCTTGTCTTTGGTCTCATCAGTTTTAGAAATTTAAGAATTTTGGGGACGTGTTGACTGCGCTGGGCGTAAGGGCATTGTCACTTCCGTATAACTATGCAATCTAATAGGAGAGCACAATGGCTGTAACAAAAATGAAAACGCAGGATGACATGACAAAAAATTCATCAGAAAAACAAAAAGCATTAGATGCCGCTTTATCACAGATTGAGCGCGCATTTGGTAAGGGCTCCATTATGAAGCTTAATGGCGGCGAAAACCCAATTGAGATTGAGGCCGTATCAACAGGCTCGATCGGCCTTGATATTGGCCTTGGGATCGGTGGTTTGCCGCGCGGCCGTATCACAGAAATCTATGGTCCTGAAAGTTCAGGTAAAACAGCGCTTGCGCTGCATGTAATTGCCGAAGCACAAAAAGCGGGCGGAACATGTGCAATTATTGATGCGGAACATGCGCTAGACCCGGGTTATGCCGCGAAATTAGGTGTACAGGTTGATGACCTTTTGATTTCACAGCCAGATGCAGGTGAACAGGCGCTTGAAATTGCAGATACTTTGGTGCGTTCTGGTGCGCTTGATGTTTTGGTTGTTGACTCGGTCGCGGCACTCGTGCCAAAGGCTGAACTAGAAGGTGAAATGGGCGACAGCCATGTTGGTTTGCAGGCGCGTTTGATGTCACAGGCGCTACGTAAGTTGACGGGCTCTATTTCACGTTCACGCACAGTCGTGATCTTCATTAACCAAATTCGTATGAAAATTGGTGTTATGTTTGGTTCGCCTGAAACAACAACGGGCGGTAACGCGCTGAAATTCTATTCATCCGTACGAATGGATATTCGCCGCATTGGTCAAATTAAAAACCGCGAAGATGTGGTGGGCAACCAAACACGCGTGAAGGTTGTTAAAAATAAAATGGCACCTCCGTTCCGTCAGGTTGAATTTGACATCATGTATGGTGAAGGCATTTCTAAAATGGGTGAAATCCTTGACCTAGGTGTGGCGGGTAATATCGTTGATAAATCTGGCGCATGGTTTTCTTATGATGGGCAGCGTATTGGTCAGGGCCGTGAGAATGCTAAGAATTTCTTGCGTGAAAATCCTGAAGTATCCAACAAGATTGAAACCGCCATTCGTCAGAATGCAGGTCTGGTTGCCGATAATATGCTTGTTGGCCCATCCAATGATGACGAAGTCGCCGCCGTTGCGGATGATGATAAATAATTACGGGGATACCCACACGGAAAAGGGCGAATATTTCGCCCTTTTTTTATTGGTGCTTAAGTTTACGTTGTTGCGACTATCTTAAAAATCGACACATTTTCCTTTTAATTCCCAGTCGCCGTAGCGTGTTGGCTCTAAACCTTCTTGGCGGCCGCCATATTCCTTTTCGCGCTCAGCTGCGCTCTCTTTTGCATCTTGTGTGGTGCTTTCTATTTTTTGATCTTCGGCCTTGGCCTTTATCTGTGTTTTCGTCATAATTTAACCGCTATATATTTTGATGTTTTGCGTTTTCCTGTATAACACTATATATACAGGGCAGGAGAAAAGACAATGCAGATTTTAAAACCTTACCGAGAACGTATTGATGCTGTGGATCGACAGCTGATTGATTTGTTTATTGAACGGTTTGGCATTATAGCAGAGGTCGGGCACTTAAAGGCGCGAGAGGGGATTGAGGCGGTTTTACAAGACCGCGTTGATGAAGTGCGCAATAATGCTGTAGATATGGCGGGCGAGCATATCGACTCTGATTTTATATATAAGCTATGGACAGATATAATTAAATATAGCTGTGATCTGGAAGAAGATATTAAAGCCGATTATCGGCAAAGCGGTAAAAAGGTAAAGGCATAATCAATGGCGGCGGATCATTCGCATAGGCAAAAAAATAAGGACGGTCAATCTTCCCCAAAACAAAAGGGGGATGATATATTATGGCCACGTAAGGTTGCGCTATCATTATTGCAATCTTTTTGGGAAGAAGAAAAATTCCTCGATAGTTTGTTTGAAAGCCATGGCGACTTTTTAAAGTTAAGTTCGCGCGACCGCAACTTTGTACGAATGATGGTTACAACAGCCGTGCGCCGTAGTGGACAGATTGAAGATATTATGCGCCGCGGTTTTTCTGACCCGAAGCAAAAAATATCGCCATCAATTGTACGCTATCTTATGCATTTAGGTATTGCACAGATTGTTTTTATGAATGTGCCTGACCACGCCGCTGTGAACACGACTGTAGAATTGGCAGTACGTTCAGGTGCAAAGCGTGCAAAAGGTTTCATTAATGCGGTGTTACGCCGCGCCGTTGAAAACGGTAAGAAATGGACAACGGAGCAAGACATCCCACGTTTAAATACGCCGTCTTGGTTGTTGAGTATGTGGGGGAAGGACTATGGCAAGGCGTATGCTGTAGAGATCGCGCAGGCAAGCCTTGCAGAAGCTGCGCTTGATTTTACGGTACTTGACCCACTCGATAAAGAGGATTGGGCAGAAAAACTAGGCTGCACAATACTGCCAAACGGGACTCTACGCCGCGTAGAAAACGCGCTTATCCCTGATTTGCAGGGCTATAACGAAGGTGCTTGGTGGGTACAGGATGCTTCTGCATCGTTCCCTGTGAAGTTAATGGGCGATGTATTAAATAAATCCGTTGCAGATTTGTGTGCTGCGCCAGGCGGTAAGACTATGCAGCTTGCCGCGCAAGGCGCGAAGGTTTATGCGGTTGATCGTTCCGCCACGCGTATGAAGCGTTTGGATGACAATATCGCGCGTACAGGGCTTCAGGATAATGTTATTACAGCTGTTTCTGATGGCGCATTGTGGAAAGCGCCAGAACAGATGGATATGGTGCTTCTTGATGCACCATGCACAGCGACAGGGACAATTCGCCGTAACCCTGATGCTGCATGGCTTAAAAAGGCTGATGATGTTCAGGCTATGGTGAAAATACAGCGTGACTTAATGGATCACGCGGCGAATATGCTTAAATCCGGCGGTGTATTGCTCTATTGCACATGTTCTTTGCAAAAAGCTGAAGGTGAGGGGCAGGTGAATGATTTTCTTTCCCGTCATGATGGCTTTGAAGTGCAGGCGATCCAGCCAAATGAAGTGCCAGAACTTAGTCAAGCCATTACCGATGAAGGGTATTTACGTTTACTGCCGTTTTATTGGGCTGCATATGGCGGACTAGACGGCTTTTTCGTTGCGCGTCTTATGAAGAAGTAATGATAAAGCGCTATCGTTAGCGGATATGTTCACCTGAATTGAATTTATTTTCCAATATCTGTGCAGCATTGCGTGGGTCAACACGGCTATATGTGCTCATCGCTTTTGAGATATTTGCGTCTGACACAATACGGCTCGAGCCGCGCAGTGGCTGCGTTAGTAGGAAGAAATTCATATAATCCGCTTTTGAGATATCAAGGCCGACACATATAATGGCAAGACCTTTACCGTATGGCTGTCTAAGAATGTCTTTAATTAAACCTGGGTCTAGGTCGCTTAACACCGCCAATTGGCAAATGAATGAGCGGAATTGTTTACGGCGTAAATGGCGGATCATAAGTGCTATGTCCAGTTCACCGTTATTTTTATATTTGAGCGCGGTTTGATATTCTTCATCCTGTTTGGTAATGCGCTCTGTATCCAAAAATGCTTCTTTATGCGAAACAATGCCAGCACTCTCACCGTCTTCATTGTCATCAAGTGCTGTTTGTTCATAGGCATCCATATGTGCGGTCGATAGGGCTTCCCCGTCAGACAGTTCATGTGATATGTCGTGAATTGCTTTGTTTAGCTCTTCGCTAGAATAATTGTATTTCTTCTGAATTTGGCGTTGTAGTGCTTCACCAACATGCTGATAGATATCAAGGATAATTGATTTTGATAGCTCATCGCGCGCGAGGAGGCCGTTTGCCAGTAAATGTTCTTTTTGTGCTTTTTCGGCAATTTTTCCGCCGGAATAATGCGTAAGACGAATGCTGAAGTTCTTAAGCAGCGCATTATACGTCATTGTATCATTGGTATCTGCTAACTTATTAATGATTGCGTCTTCAAGGCTACGTCTGCGTGCAATGCTTTGCCAATGTTCGCCGGTTTTTGTATTAATCAAATAAATCAAGTCATCGTCTGTTAATGTGACGGAATTTTCAAGAATAGGGCGAGCAACGTCAATTTCGTTGTTAGCAAGCTCAAATGATAATTTATGTGGAGCGCCATCTATAACGGATATACGGTCAGCTATGGCTGCTTTTAATTTGGATTCTGCCTCTTTAATGAGTGCAAGAAGGATTTCTGTCACCAAAGCTTGTTCTTCTTCGGTAATATTATCTTCGGTTAAAATCTCCTCAACAACATCGGAAATGCGGTTTTGTGAAAACACTGTGCCGAAAATATCTTGCTTATATTCATTATAGACATCGTGAAGCTTAACCATCAAATGACCAAGGTTTTCTGATTTTTCTAATGGTGAGAAATCCATATGCAATCTCTTAACTCTCTATTTTTTTATATTTACTTACGGTCTACAGGGCATTCCCTAATGCCAGATAAACGTATATAAGAACCAAACACACTAAACTATTGTATTAGGTAATTCTTATGATTGTGTTAATTTTTTTGCATTTGTGTAAAATTTATATCGTGTTTTAGGTAAATTTTATTTGTGTCTCTTGATATCACACATGTTAACGGGCGAGGGGCATGAAAAAAAGCGCTACATTTTTGCAGCGCTTTTTTAAAATTCATTATACGTTTAAAGCTTATGCCGCTTTTTTCGTTTGCTTGTCTAGGGCTGCTTGTGCTTGTTTCGCAATATCAGCAAAGCCTTTTTCGTCGTGAATAGCAATGTCTGACAATACCTTACGGTCAAGGTCGATGCCAGCCAATTTCATGCCGTTCATTAGGCGAGAATATGTCATGCCGTTTAGACGTGCAGCAGCGTTAATACGCTGAATCCAAAGACGACGGAAGTCACGTTTTTTGTTGCGACGGTCACGATACGCGTATTGAAGATTCTTCTCAACGCGTTGTACAGCTGTTCTGAAACAGCTCTTCGCACGACCGCGCGCGCCTTTCGCCATTTTAATAATTTTACGGTGACGCGCATGCGCCGTAGTACCACCTTTTACACGTGCCATTAGTTGCCTCCATTCGCAGCAGTTTTCTTATGTGCTGCTTTGTTTTTGTTTTTACGGTTGTAAGGAAGCCAGCTACGTAGAACGATACGCGCATCAGCAGCACATAGAACACCAGTGCGGCGTGCTTTGCGTTTCATTTTTTTAGGCTTATTCATCATCATGTGGCTTGTAAAAGCACGACCGGCTTTTATACGGCCAGAACCAGTGACTTTGAAGCGTTTCTTCACACTGGATTTGGTTTTTATTTTCGGCATTTTCTACTCCTTAAACAAAGTTAGGATTTTTAAAAAAGTGATTGAGGCATGCCAATTTCGCCAAACCACTTTATTTCAAACAGCGTTTTATAACGCCCTAATATATAAGAGTCAATAAAATTAAGCATAGAAAACGTATTATTAGGCGTTTACCGTATGATTGGGCTAAAGTTCTGCGCGATGTCTATTATATTTGCGCGTTGCATATCATCAATGACGCTCTTGACGAGCTTGATACGATCAGACGTATTATGACGTGCAACATCATGAAACTTTTCTTTATGTTCATCTGCACCGTTTAGTCCAAAATTGGCAGCGTGCATAGCTTTCTCGCTGGCATAGGCTCTTAAATCATCATCATTTACTTGGTCAAATATATGCGCAAAAATTTCAGCATAATCATCAGCAAGCCTTATTTTTAAGGGCAGTTTAATATCAAAGCCTATATCTTGCAGGTGCGTGCGTACGTTCTCAGCGGTTTGGTCGTTAATGTCAGCTTTCTGTATGACGGGATTCATGGAGCTAAAAATACTAACAAGTAACTTTCCTGTGGCTGATGTTGATAAAGGCTGTGTCATATTATTGGATCCTTTAATAAATCTCTTGCTGTAATTTTGTTGCGACTTTTATTACATTTTGCCCTTTAAGGTATTCGATAAGTTTTTCGGCTTGTAGCTCAACCGTTTTGGGGCTTGGTATTTTTTGGCGGTCTATAAGGTTCATGGTTGCGGCGTTAAAGGCGCTTTCAAATAATGTCGCGTATTCATCAGCCGTCTTTATTTCAATGGGCATTTGGATGTCAAACTTTTGATTTTGCAGGGTGTCGCGCACGCATTGCTGCATGGTTTTGTGCTGTCGTCCAGCTTGCCCGACCATGTCAGCCGTATTGAATATGGATGTTAACAGCCTGATACTTGTAAGTTTTCGTGGTCGAATTGCGTGCATTAAAAAACCCTCCGTAGTAGAGGGTTTTATAGCAAAATAAATCTTAAGTGTCAATTTATATGTAAAACTACTTCTTGCGTGTTTCGGCCAATGGCGCAACATATTGTACAGTCATATCCCAAGGGAAGTGAATCCATGTGTCTTGGGATACTTCAGTGACAAAGGTGTCAACTGTTGGGATGCCTTGTTCCTTGCCGTAAATTGCGGCGAAATGCGCTTTTGGTAAATGTTCACGTGCGATGCGGAATGTGTTGCCGCTATCTACAAGGTCGTCAATGACAAGCCAGCCTTCGCCATCACCTGCAGCTTCTGGGCCTTTGAGGATGTTTGCATTGCGCTGATTGTCGTGGTCATAGCTAGAAATACAGTATGTTTCCATCAAGCGAACATCCAATTCACGCGCGATAATACAGGCAGGTACCATACCGCCACGGGTAATGGCAACTATACCTTTCCATGGGCCTTTATCAATTAGGCGCCAAGCAAGGGCTTTGGAATCACGGTGCATTTGTTCCCAAGTGATGAGGAATTCTTTATGAGCGGACATCGGCTTTCCTTGTATTTTGTTCAGTAAAAAGGGCACATATTTATGTGCCCTTAGATAGCATATTTAATTCAAAAAAGTGAAGTAAAAATGTTGTTCACGCAACTTTTTTATCGCCTTTGGCTAATTCTTGCGAATAGGCGTTTAATGTTTCGACATGGCTTTTAACGCAGCTAGCAAGGACGTCAGGGTTATAGCCACCCTCCATAACAGAAACAAGACGGCCATTGGCGTATTTCTGTGCAATGTCCAGAAGGCGCATGCTCATCCAGTTAAAATCTTTTTCGAGCAATAGTTGACGGCCTGGTGCATCGTTAAATAATGCATCGCCTGGTGGGTCATCACGATGCGCGTCAAAGCCAGCGGAAATGATAACCAGTTCAGGTCTGAAAGCCTCTAGCGCAGGAAGGATTTCTGTGTTGAATGCATCATAATACATTTCAACGGGCGCTTTTGTTGGCATTGGGTAATTTAATGTATGGTCGTTTTTTATGGTGTTTTCATCTTTGTTATACGGCCAAATATCACTTTCTTGGAAAGATATGAACAAAGTGTTATGGCCGTTATGTTCACGGTTATGATCCAATATTTGCTGCGTGCCGTTACCGTGGTGTACATCAAAATCAAGTATAGCGACGCGTTTCAGGCCATATTGTTCAATTGCGTGGGCGGCGGCCAAGGCAACATTGCCGAATACGCAAAAGCCCATAGAGCCTTCATATAAAGCGTGGTGCCCTGGTGGGCGACCAGCTGAGAACGCGACCTTATATGCGGCGTTTGCACCGCAAACTAAATCAACAGCTTTGATCGCACCGCCAGCTGAACGGCGTGCGGCATTTAATGAGCCTGATGAAAGGATGGTGTCTTCATCAAGATTAACCGTGCCTGTAGTTGGGACAGTATCTTTGACCTTTTGTAGGTAGCTTTCGGCATGACCGCGTAGGATTTGCGCATCATCGGCTAGGGGCGATTCAAAAAAGTCGAATTCGTTCTTTTGCGCGCTTGTATGTAAAGCGGCCTGCACTTTTTCAAGGCGGATGCGGTTTTCAGGGTGCTTGTCGCCCGTGTCATGGGCAAGACATTCGTCATGTGTAATAATAGCTATAGACATGTGTGTTAGACCTATTTATTGGCAGTAAGGTTATGGTTTAGGGATCAGACTGTCACGTTTACTCGTAGAGATATTTTGATCTTTTATTCCGTACATGACAAGTGTAGACGCAATGTTATGCGCTTCCATTTGCAAGATTTCTGCATTTTGTGTGTTCATAAGGCGGTGGCCAAGGGAATCTGTACTTTTAATTGTCCAGACAAGGTGGCCTGTACGATCTGTTGAATGAGCATCTTCACGCACTTCATGCATGATTGCCCATAGCGCCTGTTGGTATTCAAGTGCATCATCGGTTAGGGCAATCATCGGTTCGGCCTTGATGCCCGTAACTGTACGGAATGTTGAATAATTTGAATTGATGAAATTAAGAGCCTTAATGCCGCCACGGTCATCACGGCAGATATAGACATCTGCATTGTGGTGCGTAATGGCGTCTTTTATACGATCAATAAGGTCGTCCGTCGTTACGGATAGCGGGTGACGGCTATGGTTGTTGTAGCTGTCAATGCTGGCGCGAAGGGCTCTTAAATCAGACTTATCAGCGCGCTTAACGGTGAAATGTGTATTGATAAGCTCTAAAACTGGGGTCATACCGTTTTGTAGGACATGGTCAATATCATAGAGTTCTTTGTCGAGGCGGTTTGCGCCGATTTTATTTTCGTAGAAATAGAATGTTGCAGGTTCGTTATTCATCGCAACCGCCCACTGTACGAAAGACATTTGGCCTTTTAGCGCGGTGTCTATTAACTGATGGAATCCATAACTGCCTGCGCCGCGGACATGTTGGCGGACATGGTCTTGCACAAAAATATCTTCCAAATATAAGCCAGCGCCGTTTTCGGTGATGGTTTCGTTAAAAGCCATATAGCCGATAGGATTTAACCCCATTTTACGGTGATATATTAACTGAATATTTGCCGTAGGCTGTGCAGCCTTTAAAAAGTCCTGCCGTAATTTTGATGTCGTGCCGATAAATTTGGAGTGGTGGTGCTTGGCTTGTCCGTTAATGAGGGCAGGCAAGAAACGTATGTTCTTGCTGTTTACTGGACAGGCGTAAAAATCGCTTGTCGAAACCATAATCCCTCCAAATGCATTTTGATGAGCATCGGATTATAATATTTATTTACAGAATATCAAGATAATTATTTAGGCGCGGTCATCGCTTGCCGAGGTGACGATGATATTTTCAATGCGCCATAGGTCAGCGCTGTCTTTTTTAACGCGGAATATAACGAGGTTTTCTTTGCCGTCATGGTCTATCATGCTGACTTTCTGGATGACCATGCCGTTTATGTGGTTTTGACCAAGAAATTTATAAGATGTATGGTTGAAAAGCAGGCGCATATTATCACGAACTTCGCGCCAATATTTTTTTGATGTGCCATAGCTTTCTTGTTGATTTACGCTGATTAAGTGATATGCACGGTCTGCATCACGGGTGCGGATGGCACGGACGTGGCGCTCAATTAACTCGTGCACAGGATCATTCATCATGGGGGCGATATTCAGTGACTTAAAATGCGCTGAATTGCTGATAACATTTTGATCTGCCGCAAAAACTTTTGTGGATAGAGCGAAAAGGAGAAGCGCCGTACTCAAGGCCATTAAAATATATCTTGGTACGACATCGGAATAACAAATGACTTTACTGCGCCCTTCTGGCATGCTTATTTGTTCCTAATTTTTGTTCTATAGAGTCAGTTACCATGGTATAAGAATATGATTAAAACACCGTTAATTTTTATCCCTTTATTGCTTTGTTTTTCCTTTGTTTTTCTGGGTGAGACAACGTTACCCGCTAAAGCGCAAAACGCGGTGATGGGCTATACGTATCCGTATGATGATGGTGAACTTGAAGGGCAGTTGGGTGAAACGCCCGTTGTTATGGAGCTGTTTTCATCGCAGGCCTGTATGTTTTGTCCTATGGCGGATCAGTTTATCGCGGATTTAAAGAAGCGAACGAACTTAATCGTTCTCGCTTGTCATGTTGATTATTTTGATGTGCGGGAAGGGGCGATTTCAACGCCTGAATGCTCACAGCAGCAGCGTGATTATGCGCGGATGATCCGTGGCGCGACTCTTTACACCCCGCAAATTGTTGTCAATGGCGCGGCGGATTATGTCGGTTACGAATTTGATTATCTGATGGATGAAGTAATTGAAGCGTCAAAAGGCGCTGCACTTCAAAAATTAGCTGTCACGGCAGTTGATGAAGCTAGTGCAAATGGTCAAAAACGTTATGATTTGGATTTATTGCCGTTTGCTGATGTTTCGGGCTTAGATATATGGCTATATATGGTTGAGAAAGACCATAACATCACCATCGCTGAGGGCGCGAATAAAGGCAAAAAGCTGCCTTATGTCAGTATTGTCCGCCAGAAAGAGAAAATTGGACGCTGGGACGGGCGGGCGCAGAAAGTCGGTTTTTCCGTCGCGGCGCGCGCGGAATTTGATTCCTTTGTCGTGCTTCTTAAAAATGACCGCGGTGTAATATTGGGCGCAAATCAAATAAAATTATAATTATTTCAATGCTAGATTTTAGGGCTGACCAGTGCTAGCTGATTAAGCGCCGTGTTATCTTTGTAATGTGGATTTTCAACACTGATGATATGTGTGTCATTTAGCTTATCAAAATCAGGGCGTAGCATGCTGATGGTTATTGGTTCACATTTTACAGCATAAATCTCACTATGGTGGTCAAGCTCACTTAAGGCTTTTGATGCTAATTCTTCTAGGTTTTTCGGGCTGAAATGATCGTCAAGGTTATAGAATAGTTTCACGACAGCTCTGCCGTTAAGGTCAATATCCAGAACGGGTGCAAATGAAAAATCATCATCTTCAGGAGCAAGCGTGTAATCCTCACCGCTTATATGCACAACGCAATTAAAAAGCTGCCGCAATTGGTTCGGTGTATTCGTTATTATGACGCTGTCTTGGGACATGAGTGTAATTTTCTTGCCGTTATCGAGCGCGGCGCCAGATTGGTCTGATTTGTAGTTATGTAGGCCTAAAACGTTTTCGATTACGCCTTGAATATGTCTGGTTTTTTCAAATTCAGCGAATTGATGGCCTGGATAGTTTTGGTCGTAAAACGCTAGTGGTAAATTCATCATGATACCGATTCTTTCTATGAGAAAGTCTTGTTCCTTACCAGATGTATCCCAAAATAATTTTGAATTTTCTGATGCGACTAATTTTTCTAGTGGCTTGAAACCCTCTGCGAAGTAAATGCCTTTATCAGCGCATTCATTTATAATACGCGTATTCATCGCGTCTTCTAATGCTGATAAATCACCTTTTGTAAAGTTCGGAAGGGGTAGACCTGTAAGTGCAGGGTGTTTGATAGTGGATAATGAATTTACAGAAGCGTTCGCTGGTCTTTCGAAATATGCCTTTAACTGAATCCCCATAATGTTATGTCCCTTACATGGTCTGTTCTTATTGATTTATGGTATTTGTGCCTTACCATAGGTGCGCCTTATGGAAACGTCAAGCGAATTTATTATATTGCCCTATAACGTAAAAAGCCGCATGGTTTTTTCCTGCGGCTTTTCTTTGTGTTCGTTTGTGCTTTTATGCCTTACAGGCGTTCAACCGGATTAAAGCCGTAATGGTCGATCCAGCGGACGTCGCCTTCGAAGAATGTACGAAGGTCTGGTATGCCGAATTTTAACATGGCGAGGCGTTCAATGCCAAGGCCGAAGGCGAAGCCTTGGTATTCTTCAGGGTCTAAACCGCAGTTTTTAATGACGTTCGGGTGCACCATGCCGCAGCCCAAAACTTCAAGCCAGCTATCGCCCGCGCCGATGGTTAGGCCGCCATCTTTGCGGCTACAGCCAATATCAACTTCGGCGCTAGGTTCAGTAAATGGGAAGAAAGATGGGCGGAACTGCATTGGCAATTCGTCAACTTCAAAGAATTTCTTGGCGAATTCGAGGAGGCAGCCTTTTAAATGCCCCATATGTGTGTTTTTGTCGATGACTAAACCTTCACATTGGTGGAACATTGGTGTGTGGGTAATGTCGTAATCTGAACGATATGTACGCCCCATCGCTAAAACCTTTAAAGGCGGCTTTTTGTTAAGCATAGCGCGAATTTGCACTGTTGATGTGTGGGTACGCAAAAGTTTCTTTGCCGCTTCACCTTCGGCTTCAGGATCATCCGGAAGGTAGAATGTATCATGCATTTCACGCGCAGGGTGTCCGACTGGGAAGTTTAGTGCTGTGAAATTGTGAAAGTCATCTTCAATGTCTGGGCCTTCTTCTAATGTGAAGCCCATTTCCGCGAAAATGGCGGCAATCTCATCCATTGTCTGGGTGATCGGGTGGATGTGGCCTTGACGCTCTGGGCGTGTGGATAGAGTAATGTCTGCGCGTTCGCTTTCAAGGCGTAGCTTTAATGCTTCGTCCTTTAAGCGTTTGGTGCGCTCTTCTAATGTGCCAGTTATGTCGTTTTTAAGGACGTTAAGCGCTTGGCCCATTTCTTTGCGCGTTTCAGGATCCATACCGCCCAATGTCTTCATAACATCGGTCAGGCGGCCTTTTTTACCCAAAACTTTTACGCGGGTTTCTTCTAGGCTTTCGAGGTCGTTTGCCGCCTCGATCATTTCTGTCAGCTCGTTTTTTAACTCGGCAACATTCACAGAACTGCTCATTTTTACGCTCATCCTCTAAATCAAAACTTTCTCTTTACGGTGATAGAGGATATAACAACAAAAGTAAATATTTTAACAGCAATATTCATAGTAAAAATGCGATTTGTACATTCTCTATTCACTATCTTTATTATATTGATCCTCGCTCTGGGTGGTTTGGGGCTTTATACCGTTAACATGGTGACGAAGCCCAGTGCGCTTAGTGAGGACCGTTTGATTGAAGTGCCGCGCGGCTGGGGCATGAACCGCCTTGCGCATTATTTGGAAGATGAAGGCATTATTGAAAGCGCCCTGATGATGAAGCTCTGGGCGCGCGCAACGGCGCAAGGCGCAGAGCTTAAAAGCGGCGAATTTATGATTGCGTCGGGGAGCTCAATGCTCAGTGTGCTTGAAGAGTTCACTGAAGGCGTGGCGCATCAACGTCAAGTCACTGTGCCAGAAGGCGCAACGAGCTATGAGATTGTACAAATTTTAAATGCGGAAGCGAACCTAACGGGGGATGTCATTTTAAATATTCCACCAGAAGGTAGCTTGCTGCCTGAAACGTATAACTATACCAAGGCCGAAACGCGCGCCGATATAATTAGCCGCATGACAAATGCGCAGAAGCAAGTACTTGATAAATTATGGCCCACCCGCGCCGAAAATTTGCCGTTTGAAACGCGAGAAGAAGCTTTGATCCTTGCATCAATCATTGAAAAAGAAACCGGCATAGGCGGTGAACGTGCGCGCATTGCAGGGGTGTTTGTTAATCGCCTGCGTATTGGTATGCCGCTGCAAACTGACCCAACAGTCATTTATGCCCTTACCCTGGGTAAGCATCAAAATGATGGGCAGGGGCCGTTAGGGCGGCGCTTGTTGTCAAAGGATTTAAAAGTCGATTCACCTTATAATACTTATCGCTATAAAGGCCTGCCGCCAACACCAATTGCCAATGCTGGACGCGCTGCGATAGCCGCCGCGTTAAACCCAGAAACGCATAAATATCTCTATTTTGTGGCTGATGGTACAGGCGGGCATGCTTTTTCTAAAACTTTGGCGGAACATAACGCTAATGCCGCTAAATGGCGCAAAATCCGCAAGGCGCAAGGGAATTAAAGTCCTAACAACATGACGAGCTATGCTCGCAGCAGCCATTTTCCGCAACGGACATTTCAAGCATTGTGCGCAAGCATTTTGCGCGGCTTTCGCAAGTCGGGGATTCAAGAAGGGCTTGTTTTTCCTGCGCTGAAAAAGGGCAGATCATCGATAGCGCCGTAATCAGCATATGATTGGGCGTTTCTTTTATTGTTTGCCAACAGGCGCTTAACTGATGTGTGTCAAAATATTGTTTGAGCAGACGGTTTAGTCCATCGCGGTCGAGCTGAAAGGCATTTTCTCCGCTCATATCGTCGCTATAGCCATCCCATGTAACTTGTGCGGTGCGGTAGCCATTTGCAGATAGATTTTCGTCTTTAATTTTAAAACGGTTTAGGCCAGAGAGCATAATTTCGTATCGACCATCAGGTGTTTCGCTGAAATTCGTGATACGCCCTACGCAGCCGACGGTGTAGAGGTTTAGTTGGTCCGTTTTTGTTTTTTGTTCTTCATCAAGGGGCGCTTTGGGTTGGATCATACCAATTAAACGGTCGTGTTTAAGGGCGTGATCTATCATCGCGATATAGCGAGGTTCAAATATATTTAACGGCAGCACGCCTTTTGGTAATAAAAGCACGCCCGTTAACGGGAAAATTGGAATTTCCTTTGGTAGCTCTTCAAAAGTTTGTGTCATTGGTGAAAACATTTCTGTTTCGTCGCTTGTCTCTATGTGTTTCTTTTTTTCTTACTATGACGCATTAAGCGCGTCCATATCAACAATGATAGGATTATAGCCTAAATTTTCAAGGAATCGAACAAGCTCTTTTGGACAAAAACATATGGTTTGGGTGTTAATTAATGGGTGAACACAAATTTGTTGATGGTCAAACATGCGCGCATCTAATACGGCGGTGATGTCACGCTTGGCGTTGTTGTACAGCGCAAGAGGGGTAACCGACCCCGGTTTAACGCCTAAATTTTCCCAAAGCCGCTCCGCAGAGCCAAAAGAAAAGCGCCCATGCTCTAAATGCGCGGCGAGGGCTTTTAGCTCTATTTCCGTTTTATCAAGCGCGGTAACTAAAACCATGCGGCCTTTTTTATCTTTCAAAAACAAATTACGGCAATGCCCGCCATCTATCTTTTCATGAATATGCGTGCTTTCTTCGACAGTAAAAACAGCCTCATGATGATGCAATTCGTAGGAAATACCTAAATTTTCTAGCTGGGTAACAATTTCTTCAGGGGTTGTGGGCATATCTAACATATTAATTTTACATATATTTTTCGGCTTGGTTTGCAGTTATACTTCATATTATGGGAAAATATTTTATGCCGTAAAGGATTTAGTAAGAATTTTGCGCTAATTTGTATGCATAGATCGTAATTTTAATGTGTGTGTGACTAGAGAAGGACTAAAATGAAGCCAGATAATGCAGTAGAAGGGGCAGAATTGCAAAATATGCTCGAAGGCTTGCAGATGATGCAGCCGGCCATGGGGGCGCCAGGGGCAGGCGTGATTGATGGTTTACGCCAGAACCTGAATATTCAGGATCCAAAACCAGAAGTGCAGGCGCCACAAATACGCCAAGCGTTTGATATAAATTTATAATTTGATAGGTATTTAAGGGGCATAATATGGACGCAGCTTTAATGAATGTAGAATTAGGACGTCTTCCCGATGGGGGCATCGTGTTGTGCGCGAACCCTGAGTTTCCAGAGCAGGTTAAGCGGGTGGAATACTACCGAGACCAAAAGCTATTTATGCTAATTTACGAAGACATCGACCATGAAGGTGAATTGATGCATTACGAAATGCAGGACGATGTCGATGAAGTCGTGCGTCATGCGCCGGGTCTAACATTAGTCGCTTGTAATCCGCGTTCAATGGCACCATATGGCTATAAAGTGCCGCTTGTTCAGGTCGGTGTGTAAACGCATAACTGTTCTGTAAACAAACCAAAACGCCCGCTGAAAAGGGCGTTTTTTCGTTTTTCCAAAAAAAAATAAAAAAATTTGAATTTTTCGCTTGCATTAGCTGCGTAAAAATATATATTTCGCTCTACCCACGGCGCGGAACTTAGCGCCAAACACTTAAGCGAGTGTAGCTCAGGGGTAGAGCACAACCTTGCCAAGGTTGGGGTCGAGGGTTCGAATCCCTTCACTCGCTCCATTTTCCCTTCTTGTAAGTTTAGCGCCATTTTGGCGCTTTTTTTGTGCCTTAAATACCTCTTTTTCGCATACGCAGCACACTATTAACTTGCCATTTTTATAATTAATGTGCTTATTTACTTTCTATAATAATAAGGGAGTAATGAGTATGGGAATGACACGTTTACAGCGTGCAGGGGCGATTAGCGTGATCGGGCTTTCTGCGGTGTTTATGAGTGCATGTTCATCAATCAGCCAAACTAATGCGGATTTGTTTTCAGGTATACAAGAAATTCAAACGCGCGTCGGTGGTTTACAGCATGGGATGAGCCTTTCTGAAGTATCTGCATCACTTAATGTTAATTTAGATGATTTTTATAAGTTAGATCGTGCAGCATTGCTGCGCGCGCAATACGGCGCAGAGCCGCGAATTAATGTTGATAGTGACCGTTTGCAGGATATTGGTGCGGAGCTTAGCCGTACGGAAGGATATGAGCTATCTTATAAAGATATTACCAAATCATGGTATTTTTCAAATTTCGGGACGAAAATTAAGAATACCGTAGAAGGTGAAGAAATGAAGGTCGTTTTCATTTTTAAAGATGGAAAACTGGCTGAAACCGTAACATCCGGCGGTAAGGTGAATGATGTGGATCGTGATTCCGTCATTCCACGTCCAGAAGAAATGATTAAATTAGGCCGCAGCCTATAAAGAATAACTAATAATAAACCAAATAATGTGGGGAAGGGCGGTTAGGTTTTTTTGTAAATCTGCCGCTCTGATATAAAAGTAAAGCGCCGCCTTATCACTAAGGGGCGCTTTATATTATATCTATGTTAGATTATTTATCGCGCAGGGAACGCTTTAAACTTGGTCGCTTCGACGATGTCTACATCACGTGCAAGGTTTTGGGTACGCTCTGCAGCCATTGCTTTGCTGACTGAATCGATTGATGTAGGGTTGCGTCCATAAAGGCCGATATATTCATTACACATTGTGCCAATTGGTTTAGATGCTGTTGGCGCGCTGCCCCATTGTGTCAGTGATGATGGAACAGAGAGTGTTTTGAATGTGTAGCTTAAGGATACGGCTTCTTCGCCTTCAACCGTTGGAATAACATCAGGTGTAAAGTTAACGAGGTTAACACTGTCAATATTAATGGCTTTACGCAATGTGCCTGTAACGGCGCCGTCAAATGTGCCAGCGGCTTCGGTGAAAATGGCCAAATCTACATCTTTGCTTTCAAGTTTCTGGAGCATATCAACATTGTCTTTGGTTGGCACAAGTTTGATTTGGTCGGCATATTTATTGAATAATGTGGTGTAAACGGTCATACGCGCATAGTCTGAGCCTGTACCGTTCCACTGCCATGAAATGCGCAAATCTTTACCGTCTTCAAGGTCATTCATAATGTCTGCATAATCGGTGTAAACAGGGGATGCTGACCATGCGCATTCTTGAATATCAATCTTTTTGACAAGTAAGGCGTAGTCACCCATTTTTGTATCTGGTGATGATTTACTTGGGCTGCTGTTCTTATATTGGTCAACGACAACTGGTTCAACTAATGACAAATGCATTTCATTGCCGTCTTCAGCCAAAGTGAAATAGTTATATTTTGCGCCGCCTGGGTTGTTGTAACCGTAACCGGATGCGCCTTGGTCCGCGAGGCCTTTGGATAAGGCATTTCCAATAAATACATATGGGCCTTGGCCAATTTCGGGGCTGTATGTTCCTGAATTGATGGTTGTTTCAGGTGACGCGGCAAGGATTTCACCTAGTTCCGTATGTTTCATTTTATCAGTGAAGTAATTAGCGGTCACGGATGTTGCAATACTGGCAACTGCGGTCATAAACACACCAGTAAACAAGAAATTTGTTAGGTTATAGTTTGGTACACGTTCTTTCAGCCAGTAGACGGGCGAGGATGCATGGCCCCATTTTTGGAATGCTTTTCGCTTTTCGGCAATGAAATCAGCTTTAGCGGAGCGGGTTTCTTCATGAACCGCTTTTTTAATCGCTTTAATTTCGTTTTCAGTAAGGTTGCCGCGTTCTGCTAGCACTTCTTCTATCTCTTCTTTTGTCGCGCCGCGCAGACCGTTGATGAGGTCATCAAATTGTGCCTTTGGCAGTGCGATGAATACGCCTGAATTATCTTCATTATTTTGATCTGTATTATGATCTGTCATTTTATACACCCCGTAAAATGTCTATTACCGTTGCGGGGCACTCTACATTATATTCTTATGTAAAGTCAAGTTTCTTATTGATAATATTTCAGTGCGCCGATTACCAAATTGGTGACGATGAAGCAGTTTGTGAACAAGGTGGTAATAATGATGGGTGTTTTCCAATGGCTAGAAAGCTGTAAACAGCCTCTAAACAAAAGAAAGTTCGCTGCCGTAGTGATCGCCAATGCTGCGATATGATCTTCTAAGCCATATTGTGTGGGCACCCATGCAAGTGCATAGACAGAAATGGCTACAACGCTGAGTAAGCAGCCTGCAAAGAAATACAGGCGGCGATATTTGCGCGTGGCGTGGTTGAGGATGAGTTGCATGTTATAAGATCCTTCTAAAGTGAACTTATAGCATATCCTTCAGGAACTGACCAGTATAGCTCGCCTTGACCTTTATGACATCTTCAGGTGTGCCTTCGGCAACGATTGTGCCGCCGCCATTGCCGCCCTCAGGCCCTATGTCGATGATATGGTCGGCGGTTTTGATGACATCAAGGTTGTGTTCGATGACGATGACCGTGTTGCCTTGGTCAACCAAGCGATGCAGGACTTCGAGGAGTTTTTTGACGTCTTCAAAATGCAGGCCTGTGGTTGGTTCATCAAGAATATAGAGGGTCTTACCTGTGGCGCGTTTAGATAGCTCTTTAGATAGCTTTACACGCTGCGCTTCACCGCCCGATAGGGTCGTGGCAGGTTGCCCGAGTTTAATGTATCCAAGGCCAACGCTTTTTAAGGTCTCTAACTTGCCCGCGATAGTTGGGACGGCAGAGAAGAAATCAGCCGCTTCTTCGATGGAGAGTTCAAGCACATCTGAAATGGATTTGCCTTTATAGCGGACTTCCAAAGTTTCGCGGTTGTAACGTTTACCCTGACAATGTTCGCAGGTCACGTAAACATCAGGCAAGAAATGCATTTCGATTTTGATGACGCCGTCCCCCTGACAGTTTTCGCAGCGGCCGCCTTTAACGTTGAATGAAAAACGCCCTGGGCCATAGCCGCGCGCTTTGGCTTCGGGCAGGCCTGCAAACCAATCACGGATTGGGCCAAAAGCGCCTGTGTAAGTCGCAGGGTTGGAACGCGGCGTGCGGCCAATCGGGCTTTGGTCTATGTCGATGATTTTATCAAGATGTTCTAATCCCTTAACTTCATCGTGCGGGGCAGGGATATCTTTGGCTTTGTTGAGCTTGCGTGCCGCAGCCTTATAAAGTGTTTCTAAAGTCAGGGTTGATTTGCCTGAACCTGATACGCCTGTGACACAGGTGAATACGCCGAGTGGGTATGATGCGGTCACGTTTTTAAGGTTATTGCCGCGCGCGCCGATAACATCAATATGTAGGTCTTTCTTACCCTGCTTTTTGGGGGAACGGCGTGTGGCTGGGACATCAATTTTTCGTGTACCATTTAGGTACTGGCCTGTGATGCTATCTTTGTTCTTAAGGATGTCATCAGGTGTGCCTTCGGCGACTACTGTGCCGCCATGTATGCCTGCGCCGGGGCCCATATCAATGACATGGTCGGCGCTGCGGATGGCGTCTTCATCATGTTCAACAACAATGACGGTGTTGCCAAGGTCGCGCAGACGCGTCAAGGTTTCAAGTAGGCGGTTATTGTCACGCTGATGCAGGCCAATAGATGGTTCATCCAATACATATAGTACACCCGTTAGGCCGGAGCCGATTTGGGAAGCTAGGCGAATGCGCTGGCTTTCCCCGCCTGATAATGTACCTGATGTGCGGCTAAGCGTTAGGTAATCTAGCCCGACATTACGCAGGAATGTTAGGCGCTCAACAATCTCTTTTAATATGCGGTGCGCGATTTCATTTTGCTGTTTGGTCAGTTCCTTCGGCAGGACATCAAACCATTCATGCGCGTTTTCGATGGAAAGCTCAGTAATTTCACCAATATGTTTGCCACATATTTTAATTGCGCGGGTTTCTTCTTTTAGACGGTGGCCGTCACAAGCTTTACATGGTGATGCGCTTTGATATTCAGAAAGTTCATCACGGACGCTTTGGCTTTCCGTTTCAATCATGCGGCGGCGGAGGGATGTGATGACGCCTTCAAATGGCTTGGTTGAGCTGAACTCACGGCTTTTGTCTTTGTAAACGAAAGTCAGCGGGAAGTCTGTGCCGTGCAGGATGGCTTCTTTTGCGTCATCCGATAAATCACGCCATGGTGTATCCATGTCAAAGTCATAGGCTTTAACTACGGTTTCAAGCGCCTGCATATAATATGGTGCGAAGCTTTTTGACCATGGCACAACCGCGCCTTGACCAAGGCTTTTGGAATGGTCAGGCACAACAAGGTTCGGGTCAAAGCGTGTATGCATGCCAAGCCCGTCACATTGCGGACATGCGCCGTGTGGATTGTTGAATGAAAACATGCGCGGTTCAATTTCTGCGATTGTGAAGCCAGAAATTGGACAGGCGAATTTTTCGCTGAACAGTGTTTCTTCATCTGTCTTGGCATTCATCGCGACAAGTAAGCCGTCACTAATGCGTAGGCCCGTTTCGACAGAGTCCGCAAGGCGGTTGCCCATATCTTCCTTAACTATTAGGCGGTCGATAACAATATCAATATCGTGCTTTACTTTTTTGTTTAGGGTTGGCAAATCATCCATTTCATAGAATTCACCATCAATGCGCACGCGCTGAAAACCTTGGCGGGCGAAGTCTTGCAATTCTTTACGGTATTCTCCTTTACGGCCGCGGACGATTGGGGCGAGGATGTACAGCTTTGTCCCTTCATCCATTGCCATGATACGGTCAACCATTTGTGATGCGCTTTGGCTTTCAATCGGTTTGCCGGTGGCAGGAGAGTAGGGAATACCGACGCGCGCCCAAAGTAGACGCATATAGTCGTAGATTTCAGTAACTGTGCCGACGGTCGAGCGCGGATTTTTTGATGTGGTTTTTTGTTCAATCGAAATGGCAGGGGATAGGCCTTCGATTTGGTCAACATCGGGTTTTTGCATCAATTCCAAAAACTGACGCGCATAGGCGGATAAGCTTTCCACATAGCGGCGCTGTCCTTCGGCGTAGATCGTGTCAAAGGCGAGGGATGATTTACCTGAACCCGACAAGCCGGTAATAACAATCAGCTTATCCCGCGGCATCGTGACGGAGATGTCTTTTAAGTTATGTTCGCGTGCGCCTTGAATAGCAATTTCAGTCAACATGGTCGGGGCCGATCACTCAGTTATTTGTTCTCTATATGTTCTTTTATATGATTCGTGTATGAAATGCAAAATAGATATTTATGCCCCTGAGTCAAATATTATGCGCAGGGTATTATATTATACAGCTTAGCTTGCGGATAAGCGCGGCATCTTCTTTTTTAAACAAAAGCTGTGCGCTGCCGTGGCGGATGCTGTGTTGATTAACTTGGTATTGCGCAAGAAAATAGCCAGACTCTTTCAGGGCGTTTTGATGTTTTGGGTTGGAGAACCATGCATTATAGCTTTCCAGTGAGCTAAAACCAAAGCTGTAGCCTGGGTAAGTCACGGCACGTCCGAATATACCAAGTAATTTATTATCCTGCATAGGGAGGGGCGCTTGCGCGGTGGGGATTTCTTCCAATAGTTTAGCAACGGGGCTGCCGCCTTTATAAGGGCCATCACCATCACTGTTTTCTACGCGCCATATATCAATAAGTTTTTGCATGGCTCTGAATATACATATTTATGAAAAATTGTGCAAGACATATATTATTGTGGCTTAGTATCTGATCGCTGGTCTGTATAAAATATTCTAATGAATTGATTTGTAGGGCACGCGCGCTATACTCCTTCTTTATGAATGTTGATTTGTTTTTCAGAAATGGTGGCGGGTTGTGCTTCTTGTTTGATGTTGCGCCTGAATACCCTGTTTTGGCGCTCGTCTATGATGATCGTGCACAGCAGTTTTATCTGGAATTTGGTCAACAAGAGCCGAGCTTTTTGCTCAACATCGCCGTGCATGCAGATGCGGCGGAACATATGCATGAATTTTCGCGCGCTCATGTCGGGTTGATTGATAAAGGCACAATCAAAGAAGCGCTGAATATACCAGTATTGCATATGGCGGCCGAAATGGCCGCGATGAATGAAGCTAATACAGGTGGCGGGCGTGATGTAACGGGTCTGCATGATATATTGAATAATTGCCATTTTGCGCAGGCTGTGCACCGTGAAGATGTTGGCAATGAAGAGCAAGCCAATTCTATTTTGGGTGAAGTGCCGCCGCATTTGGTCGCGTTCTCACCTGCAATGGCGCAAGCTTTAAAAGCAGAGCGTGTACAGCGTCCAGACTTTGAGCCATCAGCGCCGCATTTGCACATGTAATTATATTTGGGGGAATTATGGATTTTTTAGGAAAAAATATAGCGCGTTTTAAAGATGTTACGGATACCGTATATAATGGCGCATTTTTACCAGATACGTGGATACAATTTGCGATTATTGCTGTGGCCTTGATGGCAGGTTATGGCGTTCGTAAATGGTTGAGCCCTAAAATCATTAAATCATTAGACCATATTGATTGGCCGTATCGTGTTGAACGCGCGTTGGAGCGTATCGTGGCCTTGGTCATGCAGGCGGTTGCGGCCGTAATACTTATTTTCGCTTCACAAGTGTCAATGATGACCCCGCCGCCATTTTCATCGTCTTTATTGATATTAGCATCGAATTTGTTAATCGCATGGGTGATTATCCGTGCTTTGGTGCAAATCATAAATAATCCGGCGATGCGCCATACTATCTCATTAATCGGGTGGGTTATTGCCGCGCTCGCTATTTTGGGCGTGCTTGATGAAACATCCGCTGCGCTTGATGATTTTGGCCTGAATGTTGGGGCGTTTCGTATATCCGCGCTGACGATAATTAAGGGCGTTCTGTCGCTGTTCATATTGGTGTATTTGGCATCGTTTATTGCGTCTGTATTGGAACGCAAAGTGCAAAAGGCTAAGTCCATTTCGCCTTCATCTAAAGTGTTGATTGGTAAGGTGCTGCGCATTGTTTTAATAACCTTCGCGATATTGATTGGTGTGACATCGGCGGGGGGTGATTTATCGCTTCTTGCTGTGCTTTCTGGTGCGATTGGTTTGGGTATTGGTTTTGGTTTGCAGAAGGTTGTATCCAACCTGTTTTCAGGTATGCTGCTGTTAATGGATAAGTCGATTAAACCGGGCGATATTATCGAAGTTGAAGGTACTTTTGGTTGGGTTGATTATATGGGCGCGCGTTATACGTCGATTGTGACGCGTGATAATAAATCCTTCCTTATTCCGAATGAAGATTTTATCACGCAGAAGGTCGTAAACTGGTCACATGGTAATACCTTTGTGCGCGTTGAGGTTAAGTTCGGTGTTGATTATGCATCTGACCCGCATCAGATTAAAGCCTTGGCGGAAGCAGCGGCGAAAACGCCAAAACGTATTTGTGAAGACCCTGCGCCAGTATGTCATTTGGTGGGGTTTGGGGATAGCTCTCTCGACTTTA
The DNA here is from genome assembly GCA_002690045.1 of Alphaproteobacteria bacterium. GTDB lineage: Bacteria > Pseudomonadota > Alphaproteobacteria > Micavibrionales > Micavibrionaceae > UBA2705. The sequence continues at coordinate 194,389 of NZDE01000013.1, forward strand.
CTTTGCGTTTTTGGATTCAGGATGCGGAAGAGGGCGTTACCAATGTGCGCGGCGCCGTGATGCTGGCGCTGTGGGATAGCTTCAAAGAGAATGGCATTAACATCCCATTCCCACGTAGAGATGTGACGATACTGGGTGGAAGCGCACCAAGTAAAGCGGCTGAGTAAGTATTTTTACTTAACAGGTAGTCTCATTTTTAATGCGTGTTCGTCAAGTTTGATAAGCGCTTGCGCTGCATGTGCTGCACTTTGGCCATAGGCGGCCTTGTCGTCATCGCCCCACCCATTAATGGCTTTGTCGGCATGTGCGTCAAAAATCTTCGTAAGTTTTTCTTTCAAATTTAATGCTTCTTCATGGGTCATTTTTAAGTCTTCTGACATGGTGCTTTCTCTCTGTATCTTATTGAATAGGTTTAAATGTGCCGAAACGGTTCTTTTGCTCGGCATAATCGTTTAACGCGCATAGGGCGTCAAACAAGGCGTTTACAGCTGCGCCGCTGCTTATGTTGTCTTTACTTCTTGCGCGTTTTGAATGTAGGTCAAAACAAGCCTTTAAGCCGTCCGCGAGGGATTTTTGCTCTCTTGGCGATAAAAGGTCGCGATTAATGAGTGTTTTTGCAATATTTGCGGCATTTATGGCGGCGTTTGAGTCGTTTTTGCATGTATCGGCACGATCATCGGCAAGATAAACCATTGCTTCAAAGCTTTGTAAAAGCTGTTGGCGCATATCTTCGCGCAGTTCATTGCTTATGGCCATTTCGTATTTTTGTTTGTCGCTCACACTTTGTTTCCTCTTTATCTTATGGACGGTATGAAGCCGCATTTTTTTGTATAAAAAGGGTGTAGCACAGCGCGCTAATTATGTCAAATATATTTGACTGTTTTTATATTAGGCATAAAAAAAATGCAACGTTCAGAATTTTTGTTCTGAGCATTGCATATATGATGGTTACAAAATGCTAATGATTTAACAGCACGAACATGTGCAGTTTTCGTCACAACTGGTGCATTCACATTTATCACATTCACATGGTTGGCTATTTGTTTTTACATCTTTCATAGGCATAATTCTCACTCGTATCTATGTAGTTAACGGCTTTTATTAAAAACTTATAAAGTCATTATACCATAGGGGAATCTCACTAAGGTAGTGAATTTTTGTGTTGCAAATGCGAAGGATACTTTGTAGAACTGTTATAGTATAACAGCATGTATTTTTAAAGGTATCTTGATATGAATAAGCCAGCTACTAAGATTTTTACGAATATGCTTCTGCTTACAGCGGTGCTTATACCTAATATGGATGGGCATGCGCCAAGTTTGAATTGTGATGATTCACATAGTAGTGAGCTTACCACAGATAAGCATGGGCAGGGATGTGGCTGCTCATCATGTCATACGCAAATCATCAAGTGATCGTATAAAATATGAAACTGCGTTCTCATTTTTCTTTTGCTTCTGCAAAAAGTAAGGCTTTGACGCTTGCGATAGAGCATGCGCCGTGCTGCTTGTTGTCATTTGCCGCGGGCTTTGTTGGAATTGCCGCGCTCAATCATAACCCGCTAATTGAGCTGGGTTTTGCGATTGGTGGCGCTTTTATTGGTGACCATGTCTCTCATCGGTATTTTAATAAAAACTGTCAAACATCACAAACCAAATGGGGGCGTGCCAAAAGGTATTCTTTAACATTATGTTTCGGTTTGGCGTCTTGGGGCGCTCATCAAATGTTGTTCCACGATGATCATGTACATCATGATCATATGACGCCGCCAGCTCATGTTGAAGAGGTGCATGATTGTCATCATGAAGATTTAAGTCAAATTAAGTCTTTCGCGCCGCAGGCATTGCAGGAGAAACTTAATCGCGCGCATGATGAACAGCATAATAAGCATTGTGCTGCCCGAGCGACCCCAACTGTTCATAAATAGTCAGAACATAGTCTAAGGCTTCATGCCCGCGGCTTGTTTAGGGGCTTGGCCGCCTTGTAAGGGGCTGCATGCTTGCATTAGCCAGCTTTGGTGGTCTGCATCAAGCTGCGGCGATAATGTGGCAAAGACCTTTTGGTGGTATTTGTTTAGCCAGTCTAGCTCATCCGCATCCAATAGGCTTGGGTCGATAAGGTTTTTATCAATCGGGGCAAGGGTGATGGTTTCAAATTCAAGCTCACCATCTTCGCGTTCATGGGTAATGACAAGGCTTTCAATGCGAATGCCATATTCGCCTTCTTCGTAATAGCCTGGTTCATTGGATAAGATCATACCGGCATGAAGTGGAAGGCCGCTACGCGGGGAAATGCCTGCGCTGTCTTCGTGGACTGATAGGTAACAGCCAACGCCGTGCCCTGTACCATGGCCGAAGTTTTTGCCAATCTCGATCAATGCTTTACGCGCTGGGACATCGACTTCTTTGCCGGTTGTGCCTTGTGGGAAAACCATTTTAGCAACGCCGATATGACCTTTAAGAACGCGGGTGAACATTTCCTTTTGTGTGGCGGTTGGCGTGCCAATCGCTACGGTGCGGGTAATGTCGGTTGTGCCGTCTGTGTATTGTGCGCCGCTATCGACCAATAGAATACCCGGAGGGGTGATGGTCTTGTGCTGTGCATCTGTTGCGCGGTAATGGACAATGGCGCCGTTATCAGCCCAGCCTGCGATGGTGTCGAAACTTGTGTCACGGAATGTTTGGCTTAGGGAGCGGAGCTCGATAAGTTTTTTGTCGACATCTGTTTCGGTAACTTTACCGCTTGGGCCGTTTTCTTCAATCCATTTCAAGAATTTGACCATAGCGACGCCATCACGAATATGGGCATCGCGCATAGCTTGTTGTTCTTCGGCGGTTTTACAGGCGCGTGGAAGGTATACGGGCTCCTTGCTATAGGCCACTTTGAAGCCGCTATCTTTTAGCATGTTTTCAAAATATTTGGCGCAAACCTTGTCATCAATGCTAACGGTTTGACCGTTGGCGATAGATTTTAGATGTGCTTCCATGTCATCGGGTGCGATGATGTTTACATGGCCTTGTAATGCTGTGCAAACATCTTGTGGGACGCGACTTGGCGCGATAAACCAGTCAACTTTACCGTCTGTGTGGATGAGGGCGGTGGACATTGCAACCGGTACATGCGCTACATCATTGCCGCGAACGTTCAACAGCCATGCAACGGAGTCCGTCATAGTGATAAGCGCCGCATCGCAGCCGTCTTTGTTAACAATATCTGCAACAATTTTGCACTTTTCAGCAGCGCTGCGTCCGGCGATTTTATCATCAAATAAAGTCACTTTGCTTTGTGGCGCGGCGGGTTTGTTTGTCCAAAGTGGATCGATTAAGTTTTGCTCTACGGCTTTTAAGGTAATGCCATGTGCGGCAAGGTCGTCACTTATTGACTTTGTTTGGTCTACAGACATAAGGCGCGGATCATAGCCGATAACGCTGCCCGCCGCGGCGTTGTCCGTGATGAAATGCGGTATTGGCGCAGGATCTTCATCTTTCGCTTTAACGCTGTTTAGGACTTTAAAAAATACTTTGTGTACTTGGTTTTGTGCTTGGATGGTGTAACGGCTATCTGTGAAAAAAGCGGCATGTGGTTTTTCTAAGACCACAGCTGTACCGGCAGAGCCTGTGAAATCTGTCAGCCATGTTAGGCGTTGGTCGGATTCTGGGACATATTCATTATTATACATGTCAGTGTTTGGCACGATATAACCGTTTACGCCGGCGGCTTTCATCGCATCGCGTAGGCGAACCATGCGGACATCAATTGTTGGTTTTTGTGATGCTGTCTTTGTCATGTTTTTATCCCTGAATTTATAATTTCCTATGACCATATAAGGTTATTTCCGTAAAGGCAAGATGCCTTGTTTAATTGTGTAGATTAACTTGCGTGTTGTGGCATTTACTTGACAGGGCGCAGATAAATTGCAAAATGCGCGCTATGCCGATTTTATTATTAGGAGCAGGAATTATTTTATTGGGTGTGTTTCTGGTGTTCTTCCAGAAAGGCTCAACCATAGACGCACAGAAAGCGCTGTGGCGCTTTGTCCTGCTTATAATTATCCCACTTGCACTATTTTACCTTATCTTGCTTGGGCGCTCACTTCCTGCGCTTTTGGTGTTGTTCATCGTTGCGCCGTTGGTTGTTAAAGAAATTAAAAGCCTTCGTACGGAAGGTGCAATCGCCAAAGAGGATGAGGCAATTGATTTAACAGCATTAAGCAAGGCAGAGGCGTATAAGATTTTGGGGCTGGAGGATGGCGCAAGTGCAGAGGACGTGAAATCAGCGCATGCGCGTTTAATAAAAAAGAACCATCCCGACCAAGAAGGTAATGCGTGGCTTGCCGCGAAGATTAACGCGGCGCGCGATGTGTTATTAGAAAAAAGTGATAAAGATGTTTAACAAGCTAACAAAAATTTGTTAGAAGTTTTCTTCCGTTAATAGAGTATGGAATTTGACGATGAGTAATAAAGATGTAAACCGCCCTGTACGTAAGGCCGTTTTCCCCGTCGCAGGTTTAGGAACACGTTTCCTGCCAGCAACGAAGGTGATGCCGAAAGAAATGCTGCCTTTGGTGGATCGTCCACTTATTCAGCATGCTTTTGAAGAAGCGCGTGAAGCAGGTATTGAAGAGTTTATCTTTGTTAGTGGTCGTCACAAAGAAATGCTGGAAGAGCATTTTGATTATCAGCCAGAATTGATGGAAACACTCGAAAGCCGCGGTAAGCTTGATATGGTTGAGCGCGTGCGCGATAGTGAAATGCCAGAAGGTAAGCTGTTCTTAACGCGTCAAGCGCGTCCGCTTGGTTTGGGGCACGCAATTTGGTGCGCACATAAATTGGTGGGGAATGAACCATTTGCGGTAATGCTTGTTGATGATGTTGTCTTGGCGGATACGCCATGCTTAAAACAAATGATTGATTGTTACGCCGATGTTGGTGGTAACATGGCTGCTGTAATGGATGTCCCGCGCGCCGATACGGCTAAATATGGTGTTTTGGACGTTGAAAGCGAAAATGGTCAGGTCGTTGGCATTAAGGGGCTTGTCGAAAAACCAAAGCCTGAAGATGCGCCATCGACATTGTCGATTATAGGCCGTTATATTTTGCAGCCAGAGATATTTGAATATCTAGGCCAATTCAATAAAGGCGCGGGTAATGAAATTCAGCTAACTGATGCAATTGCGCACCAGATTGGCAAGCAACCAGTTAATGGTTACCGTTTTGATGGGACGCGTTATGACTGCGGCAGCCGCCTTGGTTTTATTCAGGCGAATATTGCGTTTGGTATGCGTGACCCTGAAATTGGTACATCTGTGTGCGACTTTGTTAAAAAACAGGCGGGGACGCTGTAATGCAAAATCTTGCAATGAAATACGAAGAAACAGGAACTCAACATATGAAATCTGCCCATGAATTTAACCCTGTTGTGCTGCGTGAATATGATATTCGCGGTATTGTTGGTGAAAATATTGGTGAAGACGATGCTTATGCAATTGGCCGCGCGCTGGGTACAAAAATTGTTCGTGCAGGCGGTTTGCGTGTTGCGGTTGGTCGTGATGGGCGTAATAGCTCACCTGCATTGGCAGAAGCGGTTATGCAAGGCTTTGTTGATTGTGGCTTAACCGTAATGAATATAGGTGTTGGCCCGTCGCCGATGCTGTATTTCACGGTACATGACCGCATGCTTGACGGTGGCTTGGTTGTGACAGGTTCGCACAATCCATCACATTATAATGGCTTTAAAATGATGGATCAAAAGGGCTCTGTCTTTGGTGATGCTGTTCAGGAGATAGGACGCATCGCTGCGGCAGGGGACTATGAATCTGGTCAGGGTGAGGTTCAGGCGCTTGATGTTTATGCAACATATGTCGCGCGTCTTATCCGTGATTTGGAAGTGAGCAAAGGGCGTCCTTTAAAGGTTGCTTGGGATTGCGGCAATGGCGCGGCAGGCGCGGTGATCCACGGTTTTGTCGGTAAGTTGCCGGGTGAGAATATCTTGTTGTTTGATAATGTTGACGGCGCATTCCCGAACCACCATCCAGATCCAACGGTTGATGAAAACTTGAAGGATCTGCAGCGCGCTGTGTTAGAGCAGGGCTGTGACCTTGGTATTGCTTTTGATGGGGATGCTGACCGTATTGGCGTAGTTGATGATAAGGGTGAAATTATACGCTGCGATACATTGATTGCGCTCTATGCCGCGGATGTTTTAAAGGACCATCCCGGTGCGCCGATTATTGGTGATATCAAATGTTCACAGGCGATGTTTGATGAAATTACGCGTCTTGGCGGTAAGGCTGAAATGTGGAAGACAGGGCATTCGCTTATTAAGTCACGCATGAAAGAACTGTCAGCACCGCTAGCAGGTGAACTTAGTGGACATATTTTCTTCGCTGACCGTTACTATGGTTATGACGATGCTTTATATTGCGCGGTGCGTTTGCTCAATATTGTTGCAAATTTTGAAGGTGGTAAGTCATTGAATGAAGCGCTGGCTGATTTCCCAGAGCTGTTCAATACGCCAGAAATTCGTTTTGAAGTTGATGAAATGGAAAAATTCGCAATCGTTGATAAAGTGTTGGCCGCAATGCAGAAGCAAGCAGAAACAGATACAGATATGCAGGTCTCTGATACTGATGGTGTTCGTGTTGTTACCCCTAAAGGGTGGTGGTTGCTTCGCGCATCAAATACGCAAAATGCCCTTACGGCCCGCGTTGAAGCGTCGCGTAAAACATATCTAGAAGAGATGAAGGAAATGCTTTCCGCCGAACTTGAAAAGTTAGGTGTTGTTATCCCGTTCTAATCGGGTACACTATAGGACGATTTGATTTGTCCTTAGGAGCGTATAATGAGCGAAAAGAAAGTCCCAATTTTAGATGCATCTGTCATGGAGATGTTGGCATCCCGTATTTGTCATGATTTGATTAGCCCAGTTGGTGCAATCAATAATGGCGTTGAATTTATGGAAGATATGGGCCCAGATGCGTTTGATGATGCGCTTGGTTTAATTAAGATGAGCGCGCAGATGGCATCGGCCCGTTTACAGGCGTTTCGTTTAGCATATGGCGCGGGTGGCCGTGATAAGTCAATTGAGCCTAAAGATGTTCAAGAAATTATGGGCAGTCTGCTGCGCGGTGAAGGTAAAATTCGTCAAGCTTGGGATCCGCATGCAGATTTAGGGTTTCATACGCCGCCACCTGCATTTTGCAAAATGCTTATCGCGTGTTTGATGCTGGCGCAGGAGTGTTTGCCAAAGGGCGGTTTTATCTTTGTTGATCCTGCCGATGGCGGTGAAGGGACGCTTGTTATTGCGGAAGGTGAGGGCGCTGTACTTCGTGATGGTGTGCTTGATGCGCTGCATGGCAATGTTGAGGTTGAGGATTTGGATCCTCGTTTAGTGCATCCATATGCGCTGTCGGCTTTGGCTGCTTATTATGGCTACAAGCTTGATGCCAAGGTTTTGGATGAAGGCAAGCGTGTGCAGATTGAGCTGTCTGCATAAGAGGCTTCTAATATTTTGTTGATACTAACGCATTGATTTTAAAGGCGATGATTCTTGATCTCGCCTTTTTTGCTTTTTTTTACGCAGAAAACCGATTCTTTTTGTTCAAAATTGTGATATTCTTTCAGATAGTAACAACTCTTTAATCTTTTTTCGGCATCCTCTAATATATACGTATTTTAAATAAATTATTTTAAGTGATTACCGTTCTGCTGAAAAAGCTAATCATTCTGCATTTCTTAGGAGACTATTATGGACGAACTTATTGGCGAATTCATTACAGAAACAAATGAAAGCCTCGAAGAACTAGATGTTGATCTGGTTAATCTTGAAAAAGACCCTAATGATAGGGATCTTTTGTCCAAAATCTTTCGCTTAATGCACACAATTAAAGGTACTTGTGGTTTCTTGGGGCTTCCGCGCCTTGAAAAGCTTGCACACCATGCTGAAAACGTGCTTGGCCGTTTTCGTGATGGTGATTTGGAGGTTACGCCGCCCGCTGTAACGTTGATTTTTGAATCGATTGATGGGGTGCGCTTTATATTAGAAGGCATCGAACAAAATGGTGAAGAGCCAGCAGGGGATGACTCTGATATAATCGCACGCTTGGATGCTGTATATGAGGGGCGTGCTTTGGATGAAGCCGCTGCGTCAGATGCTAAGAGTGACTCTATCAAACTCGTCGGCGATAAAATTCCTCATGAGCATGACACGGATGATTCAGAGGTGTCTATTGATGATATTATGGCTTCAAATGATTTGGGCGTGGATGACGAAGACGAAGATTTAGATGATAGCGCCGAAGAGGCTGCGGCATTGGCAAAGAAAAATCAGCCGCAGGCCGCAGGGGAAGAAAGCGCGGCCGCGAAAAAGACGTCAATTGCTGCGCAGTCTTTGCGCGTGAATGTTGATGTGCTTGAAAATTTGATGACGATGGTGTCAGAGCTGGTCTTAACGCGAAATCAGTTGATGCAGATTATGCGTCAGCAAAATGATAGTGAATTTACGGCGCCATTGCAGCGTCTTAATCATGTTGTTTCTGATTTGCAAGATGGCGTGATGAAAACGCGCATGCAGCCTATCGGAAATGCATGGGCGAAATTGCCGCGTATAATTCGCGATATAAGTGTTGAACTAGATAAGAAAATTGAACTGCATATGCATGGTCAAGACACAGAGCTTGATCGTCAAGTTCTGGATATGATTAAAGACCCGCTGACACATATGGTGCGTAATTCGGCTGATCATGGGATCGAGAAGCCTGCTGACCGTGAAGCGGTGGGTAAGTCTCCGACAGGACATGTGACTTTAGATGCCTATCATGAAGGTGGGCATATTATCATTGAAATTTCTGACGATGGTAAGGGGCTTTCAACACAGAAAATCATTGAAAAAGCTATTGCTAATGGACTGGCTACAGCGGATGAAATCGCTGAAATGTCAACACAGCAAATCCAGCAATTTATTTTCCATGCAGGCTTTTCCACTGCAGAAAAGGTTACGGCTGTCTCTGGACGTGGTGTGGGAATGGATGTTGTCCGCACTAATATAGAGAAAATTGGTGGGTCTATTGAGCTTACCTCTATTGAGGGCAAGGGTTCAACTTTCTTAATTAAAATTCCGCTTACTTTGGCGATTGTCTCCGCGTTGGTTGTTGAGGCAAGTGGTGAGCGTTTCGCTGTTCCGCAGCTTACTGTTCGCGAATTGGTTATGGTTTCAGAAAAATCTGAAGTTAAAATTGAGATGATTAAGGGGTCACCGGTTTATCGTTTGCGTGACCAGTTGCTGCCACTCGTTTATCTTAATGATGTGCTTAAACTTAAGGGGTATAATGCAGAGCCTGAAGTTAAAGCATCAGAAGAAGGTGCATCGGCTGAGGCAGATGGGGGAAGCAATGTAGTTGACCTTAAGACGCACTCTGAGGCACAGAACCAATATATTATTGTGACGCAAATTGGTGCATATATGTTGGGTATAATCGTTGATCGTGTCTTTGATACTGAAGAGATCGTTGTTAAGCCTGTTGCGCGTATTTTACGTGAAATAGAAGTGTTCTCAGGGAATACAATTCTTGGTGATGGTAGCGTTATTATGATTTTGGACCCAGCGGGTATTGCGCGCGCTACGGGCAAAGAAGAAGGCACTGATGTGGGCGCAGGCGTAGAGCATGTAGAAGAAAGCGTTCAGCATGATACAGCGGAGAAAACAACGCTTCTGTTGTTCCGTGCAGGTGATAAAGCGCCTAAGGCCGTTCCGCTGGCGCTAGTTTCGCGTTTAGAGAATGTGAATATTGATAGTGTTGAACACGCAAACAACCAAATGCTGGTTCAGTATCGTGGTCAATTAATGCCGCTATTGCCGTTTAGCGCCTCACAGGAAATACCACAAGAAGGTAATATGCCTGTATTGGTATTTGCTGAAGGTAAAAAGTCTATGGGCATTATTGTTGATGAAATCGTTGATATCATTGAAGAGCACGTTGATGTGCAAATGTCAGGACGCGACGGTGTTATGGGGAGTGCAATTATTGCAGGTAAGGCCACAGATGTCTGTGATGTTACATATTACATGAGCAGTGTGTCTAACGGTTGGTTTGATATTCAAACATCTGTTGGCTATGACAGTGATGATGTGGAGAATACAAGTGAACATGCGCGCCGCAAGATTTTGTTGGTTGATGATAGCCCGTTCTTTAGAAATATGCTGACCCCTTTGTTAAGTGTTGCTGGATATCGTGTGACATCGGTTGAAGGTGCTGCACAAGCGTTAGAGCTTTGTGAAAAGGGTGAGACGTTTGATTTGATTGTTAGTGACATTGAAATGCCTGACATGAGTGGGTTTGAGTTTGCAAAAAAAGTGAAGTCCGAAGACTCTATTTGGCATGATATACCGCTTGTGGCGCTAACATCACATGGCGCACCGTCTGATTTAGATAAGGGGCATGAGGTTGGCTTTAATAAGTATATTTTAAAATTTGATCGTGAAACTTTATTAGACACATTGGAAGAAACATTGGCGTCTGCTGCGCGTGGATAGTTTATTGCCGTGTGATTAATTGTATTTTTTAAAAGGAGTTTTGTATGTGCCCTGGTGATGTGCAAAGTATTGAAAGTAAAGGTTCTGAGGGCGTTAACCCTATTGCTGGTCGTGCAAATGATTTTTTAACAATCTATATTGCGGGGCAATTATTCGGTATACCAGTTTTACAGCTTCAGGATGTTTTGGGTGATTTAAATGTTAGTAAAATTCCTTTAGCGCCGCCTGAGGTTGATGGATCACTCAATTTACGTGGACGTATCGTAACTTCTATAAATGTGCGCCGCTGTCTTGGCTTGTCGGAACGGGCAGAGGGCAAGTCCGTGATGAGTGTTGTTGTGGAGCATGAAGGAGAGCTCTATAGTTTGACGATTGATGAAGTCGGTGATGTTTTGGCACTTAAAGAAGATAGCTATGAAAAGAACCCTGTAACGTTAGATCCGAAATGGCGTGGCGTGTCTTTGGGGATATATCGTTTAGATGAAGAGCTGTTGATTGTTTTAGATGTACCAAAACTAATTAACGATTTAAGAATCTAGTTGTTTTAATTGACTATTATTTTGTTCAATAGTCTGCTAACATGCAAGCTAAGCTTGTGTGAACTTGGAGTTTTGTTATGAAATCTTGTTTGGTCGTTGATGATTCACGTGTGGTGCGCAAGGTTGCGCGCAGAATAATGGAAGATTTAGGCTTTTCATGTGATGAGGCAGAAGACGGCCAAGTGGCATATGAAAAATGCCAAGTGAGTATGCCGGATTCTATTTTGTTGGACTGGAACATGCCTGTTATGAGTGGTATAGAATTTTTAGAAAAACTTCGTATGCTTGATAATGGGGATTCGCCGCGCGTAGTGTTCTGCACCACAGAAAATGATATTCAACATATTCAGCGTGCCTTAGAAGCTGGCGCAAATGAATATATAATGAAGCCTTTTGATAGTGATATTATTGAGACAAAGTTCAGACAAATTGGGCTGCTTTAGTTTTTAATGTGTCATTTTTATTTATCTAGTCTAGGTAAGCTTGCGTGGTAAACAGTCCAAATAAAATTAAAGTTATGCTAGTTGATGATTCTGCGGTCGTCAGAGGATTTTTGTCACGTATCCTTGATGAAGCGGAGGATACTGAAGTTGTAGCGTCCGTTGTGAATGGGCAGCAAGCGGTTGATATGGTTAATCGTTATAATCCAGACATTATAATATTAGATATCGAAATGCCGGTTATGGACGGCATTACGGCCGTGCCTAAAATTCTTGAAAAGAAACCAGATGCGAAAATACTCATGTGCTCCACTCTGAGCACAAAAAATGCCGATATTTCTATGAAGGCAATGTCCTTGGGCGCCATTGACTGTATTGGTAAGCCAACGACGGCCATTAATATTAAAAACGATAGTGAATTTAAAGAATCTTTTCTTTACAAAATCAGGAATATTGCTTCACCGCATGGGCGTGGGGCAAGCGCACTTGCGCAGCCCTCTGAACGTTCTGGCTTTGTTGTTAAGCCAAAACAGCAGTCCTCTTCTCAGGCCGCACCTGCTACATCGCCTGTCTCTGCGACTAGCCCTGTAAAGTTTGGTACAACTAAGGATGTAAAACTAGTTTCTAAAGCTAGCCTATCAACGATGCCACCCAAAGTTCTAGCGATTGGTTCGTCAACGGGTGGACCACAGGCGCTATTCACTTTTATATCTGCATTGAAGTCCCCTAATGTGCCAATTGTTATAACGCAGCATATGCCCGCGACTTTTACAAAAATTTTGGCATCCCACATACAGCAGCATACATCTATACCAACTGTGGAGGGGGAAGATGGCATGAAGCTGGAGGCTGGCAAGGCCTATGTCGCGCCAGGTGGGAAACATATGTTGTTTGAAAAGGGGGTTAACGGAACCTATATCAAAATTGATGATGGGCCGCCAGAAAATTTCTGTAAACCAGCTGTTGACCCGATGATCCGTAGCTTGATGGATATATACGGTACTGCTTTTATCACTGTGATTCTAACAGGTATGGGGTCTGATGGACTGCGTTCTTGCCAGAGTTTTGTTGAAAAGGGCGGGCGTGTAATTGCGCAGGATGAAGCAAGTAGTGTAGTTTGGGGCATGCCAGGAGCAGTCGCAACAGCAGGAATTTGTATGGAAGTGCTTCCCTTAAATGAAATAGGAAGCTATGTTAGTAGAATGATTTTTTAACGCAGTGTAAGCAATAAAATGAAAATAGCGGATTTTGATTTATATAAAGACCTCTTATACGAACGCTCTGGCCTAGATATTACGCCAGATAAATCGTATTTGCTTGATTCTCGCCTGACGCCAATCGCGAAAAAGTGGGGGTATCATTCATTGGAGGCAATGAGTGTGAGCTTGCGTGCGCTTCCTGACCCTGAACTGGTTAAGGAAATTGTTGATGCGATGACCACGAATGAAACATCGTTTTATCGTGATATCCGTCCATTTGAGAATTTTGAAAATGTCGTCTTGCCATATATTATAGAAAACGCGCAGCGCGGTAAAACATTGCGTATTTGGTGTGCGGCATGTTCGACAGGACAAGAGCCTTATTCTTTGGCCATGATTCTGAAGGAAAAACAGGCTGAGCTAGGTGGGCGCCGTATAGAGATTGTTGCGACGGATATTTCTGACCGCGTTCTTAACACAGCGCGTCAGGGGATATATTCTCAATTCGAAGTTCAGCGTGGTTTGCCTGTAACAAAGCTTGTGCGTTTCTTTAAACAGGTAGAAGATAAGTGGCAAATCAACGATGAAATTAAGGCTATGGTAAACTACCGTAATTTCAATTTGCTTGAATCTATGGCTAGCCTTGGCAAGTTTGATGTCGTGTTATGCCGCAATGTTTTGATTTACTTTGATACTAAGACAAAAGCAAAAGTTCTTGAAGGTATCTCTAACCAGATGGAGCAAGATGGTTTCTTGTTCTTAGGTGGCGCTGAGACTGTGTTAGGTGTTACGGATACGTTTTCTTCTATTAAAGATGTGCGCGGCCTATATGCCAAAACAGGACAGCATGGCACAGTGGCGAAAACAACTATGGTGGGTACAGGTGCTGGCGCAGGGTTTTAATAATCCTGTCTTTTACCGACCTATCGGGGGATAATGTTATCGCAGACGATCATCAAAATAATGTTATTACAGATCCGCGCTCAGTTTTAATAAAGCGTGCATTGATTTCTGTATCCAATAAAAGTGGTGTTGAGAAGTTGGCCTCTGCGTTAAGGGCGCGTGGTGTTGAATTGGTTGCGACACAAGGGACAAGCGACTTTTTAAAAGACAAAGGTATAGAGTGCGATGAAATATCGGACTTTACTGGCTTGCCTGAACTTATGGAAGGGCGCGTCAAAACACTGCACCCTAAAATTCATGGTGGTATCCTTGCCAAGCGCGATAATGATACGCATTGTCAGGCGTTAGAAGAGCATGATATTTTTCCAATTGATTTGGTCGTTGTGAATTTATATCCATTCGTTGATTTCGTACGTGAGAACGAGGACGAAGATACATGCCTAGATAATATTGACATCGGCGGGGTGGCGATGATCCGCTCAGCGGCGAAAAATTATCAGCATGTTGTTGTAGCAACTGACCCCAAAGATTATCAGTTGATTTTGAATGATATAGATGTCCATAATGGCGCCGTGACGCAGAGCTTACGTAAGCGCCTTGCCGCAAACGCGTTTTCACTGACAGCAACATATGACGCCAATATATCTGGCTGGTTTATGGGGCATAATAAAGGTGATGATGACTTCCCCGCGCGGATGAGCTTATCAGGCAGTTTAGACCGTATCTTGCAATATGGTGAAAACCCACACCAAAAGGCGGCGCTATATAATACGGGTGATCATGCCTTTGGTATTGTAAATGCCCGTCAAATACAGGGCACGCCATTAAGTTATAATGCGGTTCTGGATGGTGATGCCGGCCTGCAAATTGTTGCAGATTACCCTGAGCCTTGCGTGGCGATTATAAAACATACAAACCCGTGCGGCGTGGCCTGTGCGGATAGTGTGGAAGACGCTTATTTGCGGGCCTATGCAAGCGATAAAGACAGCGCCTTTGGCGGCTGCGTCGTGCTAAACCGTCGCGTTGATGTGAAGCTTGCGCGAATAATTATGAAGAAATTTACGGTTTTAATTGTTGCGCCATCTTTTGAACATGATGCCCTGACATATTTATCCGAATTTGAAAAACTGCGCGTGATTGCCACGGGTGAGTTGCCTGAGGTCAAAGCGCCGTTTTGGGAGAAGCGCAGCTTGTCTGGTGGCTTTCTTGTGCAGAACCACGATATTTTACAGGTGAGCGCAGATGACATAGAGATTGTCACGGAGCGTGGCCCTACAGAGCGTGAGCTACAAGATTTGCTATTTGCATTTAATGTTAGCCGTTATGTGACATCTAATGCGATTGTTTATGCTAAGGATATGGCGACAGTGGCGATTAGCGGCGGACAGGCAAGTCGTATTGATGCTGCACGTAGCGCTATTTATAAGGCGAACCTTATGGGGGAGGCTTTAGAAGAACCACAAAACTTGCTTAAAAACTCTGTTGTTGCATCAGATGGTTTCTTTCCGTTTGCAGATAGTTTAATTGCTGCGGCTGATGCAGGGGTCACTGCGGTTATTCAGCCAGGTGGAAGCGTACGCGACGAAGAAGTTATTGCCGCAGCTGATGATCGCGCCATCGCAATGGTCTTTACAAAGCAGCGTCATTTCAGGCATTAGTATAGTCGTTTAATACGGGCTGCTTAAAGATTGAATTAAATGGCTATAGTATAATTTAGAATTTATAGAATTGAGTGACTGTTTATGTCTGAAATACAAAGCGATGCCCCGCGCGGCCTTTCGCAGCTTTTATTAGATTTTGAAAATGCGTTAACTGGCGAACGCACAAGCGTAGAAGATATACTGCGCGCGCTGCATGAGCGGGGGTTCGGCGCGTTGTTGTTCATTTTTGCGTTGCCTGCTGCTTTACCGCTTCCTGTACCGCCGGGGATAAACTTAATTATTGCGCTGCCGCTTATTATCCTGACTTTTCAACAAATGATTGGGCGTTCTAATGTCTGGTTGCCAGAGAAAGTCAAAAAACGTTCAGTCGATAGCCGTAAATTAGGTGAAATGATTGAAACGGCGCGCCCATGGATTGCCCGTTTGGAAAAGCTTGTTAAGCCCCGCCTTGCGTTTATCACACAAGGCGTAGCGTCCCGTTTGATTGGTGTTTGTGGGCTTATTATGGCGCTTAGCGTAACTATACCGATTCCGCTTTCGAATACGATCCCAAGTTTTTCTATTGCATTAATGGCAATTGGTGTCTTGATGCGCGATGGTTTTGCGGTTATTGTCGGCGCGTTTATTGGGCTTTTATGGGTTGTAATATTATATTCTTTATTGATATATTTTGGCCTTGAAGGTATTGAAATGATTAAGGACTTTATTAAGTCCATGTTGCTGTAATTTAAAGGACTATACTATGGCTGTTCAGCGCTTAATCTCATTTTTGTTCACGCCGTCAGGGTTATTTGCTAGTGTCGTTCTGCTTTCCTTTTTCGCTATGTCGGCGGCGCTGACATCGCAATATGTGTTTGGCCTTTCACCATGTCCGCTTTGTTTGTATCAACGCATTCCTTATGTTCTGGCGATTTTTATCGGGTTGGTTGGTTATGTGCTTGATCAGAAAGGCACAACAAAGGGGCGTAAAATTGCTGTTGGTTTCATGGGGCTGACTTTCTTGAGTAATACAGTGATAGCATCATTCCATACTGGCGTAGAACGCAAATGGTGGAAGGGTTTAGAAGGCTGTAGCGCCGGTGATATGTCAGGCTCTCTTGAAGATATTCTTGCGCGCATTGAATCTGCGCCTGTAGCGCGCTGTGATGAAATTCCTTGGGCGGACCCTATATTGGGCTTATCTATGGCGAATTATAATGCAATTGCGTGTGGCTTGATCTTTATATATTGCGCAGTTATCTTCTTCAAACTCCCTAAATATTAGAGGCGCATATGATGCGCTGGATCCTTATTTTTATTTTATCAATATGCGCCATATCTACAGCGCATGCTGAAAATACGAATATAGAGGATTTTTTAAATCAGCTCACAGCGCATTATCCTGTGCCAGGTGCGGCCTTAATCGTGCAAAATGGAGATGACCGACAAAGCTATTATGCTGGTTATTCTGCGCTAGATTCAGAAAATAAACCGATTGATGCGCAGAGCCGCTTCCGTATTGGCTCTCTTACCAAAATGTATACGGGCTTCATTATTAATCATTTAATCGCAGAAGGTAAAATTGGCTTAGATGATAAATTGCGTGATTACGTGACCAATGATTTGGATGGCCGTGATGTTGATAATTTTGATGCTGTAACATTCCGTCATGTTTTTAATGATAAGTCAGGTTTTGCGGATTATCTTGATGCGCCATTTATTCAGGATACTTTTTTGAATAATCGCTGTGTTGAAGATGAAAATCAGATTTTAAAGTTTTTACGCGATGTGCCCGCGCATGCGAAGGCAGGGGCGGCGCTTGGTTATAGTAATACAGCCTATGTCTTGCTCGGCAGTGTGTTAAAGGCACAGTATAGTCAGACGGATTTAGAAGATATTTTTAAGGCGCAGATTTTTGATCCCTTTGGCCTGACGCAAACAGGATTCAATTCATCTTTATATGATGTATTTGGGGTGGAACGTTATAGTGCAGGCTTGCCGTTCAGCAGCACTGAAGTTTGGACAGGCTGTATGCGCCTTGCCGATGGCGGTTTATTCGCGACGGCGGATGATGTGCTAACTTTTGTGAATGCTATCTTGCGCAATGATAAAGAGGACAAGATAGCTGATACGGCGGGCGTATCGCACTGGGATACGGAACTTGGTCGCTTTTATGGGCATAAGGGGCGTTTTCCAGGTTTTGCGTCTGCTGCGTTTTATGCACCAGAACATGATGTGAGTTTTGTGTTTTTGGTGAATAGCGGCCTTGTGAATATCGATGCGGCTTTGGATGAAGTGCTTAAACTGATATTCAAACCAGATTATCATTTTGCGGGGCGTGATGATTTGCTATGGTTTTCATACCAAGATGAAACGCGCGGCGGTAAGGCACTTGATTTGCCGATAAGCGATGTACCGCCAATAGAATAGGGGGAAGACATGAGTGAACGTAATTTTGCAGGCATGAAGAATCTGGATGTTGTTGATTATCTACAAACGCGGCGTTCATTATCCGTAAAATATATGGATGATATCGCGCCAAGCGATGCCGAGATTGAAACGCTGCTGAAGACCGCAGCTCGCGTACCAGACCATGGCAAACTCTTCCCATGGCATTTTGTAGTCTTTAAAGGCGATGCGCGCCGTGAAGCTGGTGACATTTTGCGCGCCGCTTATCTTGCGGAAGATGCCGATGCCAGTGAAGCAAAGCTTGATTTAGAGGCTGAACGTTTTATGCGCGCGCCATTGGTTGTGATGGTCGTCTCACGTATGCGCCGCGGTAAACACCCGCTATGGGAACAGTTCTTATCCGCTGGTGCGCTGTGTCAGAACATGTTGATTGCGGCGAATGCTTTAGGCTATGGCGCTAACTGGCTAACAGAGTGGTATTGTTATAACCCTATTTTTCGTGAAAAGATCGGGTTAGATGCGCGTGATAACATCGCGGGGTTTGTTTATATCGGTAAGCCCACAGCGCAGCCAGAGGGGCGTGATCGCCCAAACATGGCGCATATCGTGACGCATTGGCAGCCCAATATTCAATTGAATAAAGGTGATGCGGAATATGATAAAGATAAATTCGACTTTCCACAGGCTAAAATCATTGGCGTAGGGGATGTGTGATGTCAAAAGATTTGATGGATTACATAGGGGATCCAACAGCTTTTCTTACGCAGCTTTATCATATTGCTGTGGATGCGGCGCAGCCGTTAAATACTGTGCCGCGCTATATGCCGAAGCCACCTAAAAATGGGCGGGTTTTTGTAATTGGTGCGGGGAAAGCTTCGGCGCAGATGGCGCAGGCCTTTGAAGAGAATTGGGCGTATCATGATACGCACCCGCTTTCAGGCGTAGTGATTACCCGTTATGGCTATTCTGCGCCGTGCGAACATATTGAAATTTTGGAAGCCGCTCACCCCGTGCCAGACGAGGCAGGCCTAAAGGCAACGAACGCGTTGCTTGCCTTTCTTAAAGATTCGGCTTTGACCAAGGATGATTTAGTTGTCTGTCTAATTTCAGGAGGTGGATCAGCTTTGCTTGTTAAGCCTATTAATGGTTTGTCATTAGATGATAAGGCGGCGATTAATAAAGCTTTGCTCCATAGCGGCGCGCCGATACAGAAAATGAATATCGTCCGTAAAGCGATGTCGCAAGTAAAAGGCGGCGGATTAGCCAGTGCTTGCGCGCCAGCTAAATTACATACATTACTGGTGTCAGATGTTGCGGGGGATGACATTGAAAGTATTGCGTCCGCACCAACATTATCAGCAAAAACAGGGCGTAAAGACGCGCTAAAGGTGATTGAGGATTACGGCATAGATGTACCAAAGGCTTTTTTACATCATCTGAAACAAGATGATGCTATGGATATTGAGCTTTCAGATCCGCCTGCACAAGATGTTCATGTTATTGCAAGTGCGCAAATTTCACTTAAAGCTGCAGCTAAAGCCGCACAGAAAACAGGTTTAGATGTAAAAATCATTTCGGATGCTTTGGAGGGATCAAGCGAGGATTGTGCTAAGGTACATATGGATTTGATCCGTACACGAAATTTTAAAACGCCATATTTATTGCTTTCTGGCGGCGAAACCACAGTGAAAGTCCGTGGTAATGGACGCGGCGGTAATAATGGGCAGTTTGCGTTGTCGTTTCTTAATCTTATGCAGCCTAAAGATACAATATTTGGTCTTGCTGCGGATACAGACGGTATAGATGGCAGCGAAGACAATGCTGGTGCATTCTTCACTCCGCAGTTAAAACAAAAAGCCGCCGCACAGGGCTTAGATATACAAGCGTACCTTGAGAATAACGATTCCTATGGTTTCTTCGACCAGCTCTACGGCTTGCTTGTCACTGGACCAACCCAAACCAACGTTAATGACTTTCGCGCGATATTGGTTATTGACCGATAGCAATGCCTTCGCGGCGTGGATCGGCAGCCCCTTCATATGTTGCGGCAGATTTCTTTATTGCGGTTAGGCCGCTGTTTAAATCTTTGCGGATTATGTTGTGGCCTTTGGCGCGTAATATGGTTTCGAGTGCGCGTGGGAAGTTTTGTTCAACTTCAACGCTCGCGCCGCGCGTAAGAATGGCGGGCATATTTAATGCTTGTTCTGCGCTATAGCCCCAATCAATCATCGCGATTAAACGTTGTGCGACATAGCCGATAATACGGCTGCCGCCAGCTGAGCCAATCACCATAATAGGGGCGTGGTTATTATCAAAGACGATTGTCGGGCTCATGGATGAGCGTGGGCGTTTTCCGGCTTCGGCGCGGTTCGCGACTTTGATACCATCTTTTTCAGGGATGAATGAAAAATCGGTCAGCTGATTGTTGAGGAAGTAACCATCCTTCATATAGCCGCTACCAAAAGCCATTTCAATTGAGCTCGTCATAGATATCGCATTGCCATATTTGTCAATGATACTGATATGCGTTGTGCCGCCTTCATCTGGCCCTACATGGCGTGGAGGATATTTACCGCGCCAGTTTTTAGGGTGACCATATGTGTATTCTTGCGCGTGTTCTACTGATATTAACGCGCGGCGTACATTTAGATATTCTGGGTGGATCAATGCCTTGCCTGGTGTATCGACAAAGTCAGGGTCAGCCATGTAATGATTACGGTCGGCAAATGCGAGTTTTGATGCCTCGAGATAGAGGTGATAGGCCTCAGCATTAGGTGTACTGCCCAAATCAAAACCATCAAGTAAACGTAAAATATACAGCAGTGTTAGGCCGCCAGATGAAGGCTCGCCCATTGAGCATATGGTGTAATGCATGCGGTATGTTGCACATAAATTGGGGCGGCTTTTTATACGATAATGTGGCGTGATGAATTTAGGCCCGATATCACGGTAATTTGAAAGTGTTTCAGCATATTGTGCATTCCGAAGAATGTCACCGCTTTGTATAAGGCTGCCATCTGTTTTTGTGAAATAGGGCAATGCGTGATTTTTCTTTAGGCGGTTTTGATATTGCGCCACAGAATCTGCTAGGCGCGGCGTGACGGCAAAACCGTTTTGCGCGTATGATATTGCGGGCGTAAATAAATCAGGCCAACGGCTTTTGTCGCCAAATTTTTGATTAAGCGTGAATAAAAGAGATGGGACACCCGGTAAGCCAATAGAATTTTTTGATGTAGATGCCGTAAAGAAATCAAGCGGCTGACCGTTTGCGTCTAAGAACATATCTTCTTTAGCAGATTGCGGCGCTGTTTCGCGAGCATCAAGGTTGTAAAGTTTACGGCTTTTTGCATTGAAATAAAGTGCAAATGCACCGCCGCCAAGGCCTGATGATTGCGGTTCGACTAAGCCGAGAACAAGCTGTGCAGCTATAGCGGCATCAGCGGCATTGCCGCCTTGGTTAAGTGTGTCTAGTGCCGCTTTTGTGGCCAGTGGATGTGCTGTGACAACCATTTGCTGTGCGTTTATATTTGACGGTACTGTGACATCGTGGGCAAGTAGACGTGTGTTCTGTTCAGGTTGTATATCGCTTGCTGTGGCTGGTATGCTCCCTGTGAAAGCATATAAAAAGGCCGGTAAAGCGAATAAAATTACGGCTTTGTTCATTTTTCTTTTGCTTTTTGTGGTTATAATTGTTACACAGCATACGGCTTTATATTGTTTTATAAAGCTTTTTTAATTAAACCAACCAGAAAGTAGGTGAATAAAGTGGTAAGCGTAAACGTGAGAGATAACAACGTCGATCAAGCGCTGAAAGCTTTAAAGAAGAAGATGCAACGTGAAGGCATTTTCCGCGAGATGAAAATTCGTCGTAATTTCGAAAAACCATCTGTTAAAAAAGCGCGTGAAAAAGCTGAAGCAGTGCGTCGCTGGCGTAAGCTAGAACGCAAACGTCGTAGAGACTAGTCGTACTTCGTATAATTTTCTAAAAGCCGCTCTTATTGGAGCGGTTTTTTCTTATTTGAAAAGCGCTAACTATAATAAAAAGCCCTACATAATATGCAGGGCTTTTCTGTATTTATTATAAAAGACGGTTTAGCCAAGTTTAGGTGGCTGAACTTTTGCCTGTACAGTCTTCGCATTATCGTTAGAAACGGCAGGTGCAGTTTCGTTTAATGCTGTTGTTGTCACCTTAAATTCTGGGGTGATTTCTTCGACTGTGAATTTGTAATCCATCGGGTCTTTATCTTGGTTGTCTAAGCACCAACGACCAAGCGGCAAGTCAATTTTCTTTTTGATTGCGCGTTCAAGTGGGCGTGCGCCCATGCCTTTAACAAAACCAATTTCAAGCAGTTGTTCCATTGCTTTTTCGCTGATTTCAAAAGCGCCATGCTGTTTGTCTTCGGCAAAACGCTTTGCAAGCTTGTTCAGTTTGATCTCAGCAATAACGCGCACGGCATCTTTATTTAGGTCATTAAAGATGATGATGTCATCCAAACGGTTTTTGAATTCCGGTGGGAAGCGGTCATTAATAGCGTCCATAACAGCGGTTTTGCTTTTATCTTCCGCTGCTGTTTCTTTAAAGCCAACAGTACGCGTTGCTAATTCTTTGTTCTTCTCACCAATATTCGTTGTTGCAAGGAAAATTGTGTTTTCGAAGTTTAGCACTTTACCGTTACGCAAAATCATACGCCCATCATCAAATGGTGCCATGAAGGCCTTGAAGATGTCAGGGTGTGCTTTTTCAAATTCATCAAGAAGCACAACATTAATGTCATGGTTTTCGATTTCCTCAAGTGGTGTTTTACCGCCAAAACCAACATAGCCTGGAGGTGAACCAAGGATTTGCGCGATTGTGTGTTCAGCTGTGTAGTTAGCCATGTCAATCGTTACAAGACCTGCGCCAAGGTGCTCAGCTATTAGCTTCGCTGTTTCGGTTTTACCAACACCTGTTGGGCCTGCACATAAATAGACGCCGATAGGCTTGTTTTTCTGCTGACGCCCCATACGGATAAGGTCAAAGCTCTCAGTAATTGAGTCAATCGCGTTGTCTTGATTGACGAGGTTTTCTTTAATAGAGGCATTAAGTGTCGCCAAACGCTCGTTTTGGTTCGACAGGATAATATCGCGTGCCTTACCAGAACGTGTTGCAATGGCATCAACAACGTCTTCCAAAGTGATTTCTTCAGAATTACGTTGCTCTGCTGCCGTCGCCGCAAGGGTGATGATGCTTGTTGTTAAGCCAGGCTGTGCTTCATCGGCCTTGTTTACGTGCTTATTTGAAAGCTTAACGGCAGCTTCGATGATGCTCTCACTAAAGTAGTAATTATCCGAAAACGGCTTTCCGCGACCGAAATATAGCCAATCTTTAATGCGGGTGATTGTCTCTTTCTCGCTTGGCTCTTTCACTTTATATGTGTTGAGTATTTTATACAGGTCAGGCGCGTCGCTTTTAACGGCATCTAAGCCAGAATTACTGATTTCAGCAATGATGCGAACGTCTTTTTCATCTCCAAGCCAGTATGTAAACCATTCTTCAAGCTTGCCGCCTAGAATAGATTTTGGCTTAACCGCCTGTTCAAACCCCTTGATAGACAAGTAAATTGGCGGGCGACCTGATTTGTTGTGCTGATCAATTTGTGAAAATAAAATGTGAAGTGTTGCTTCTAGCTGTGTAGCAGCAACTTGCGCTGTGCTGACAGAAGGGTCTTCAATCGCTGATGGTGTGTTCTTAAGATAGTTAACCATCTTTTCCAAATCAAGCTGCACGACGCGTGCGCCGAGAAGTTTTTGCGGCACTTGGTCATGGTATAGGTTTTCAGCAATACGCGTTACAATGCCGCTTGTATCCATACCTTTTTCGGCGACCATTATCACGTTTGAGTGGGTAGGGGTCATCATTAAGGTTTCGGTAACGTCCAAAAGGTTTTCATCAACTGGTGTGAACATGATGTCTTGCACATCAACCTTGTTCTTCTCGGCAAAGGTTTGACGCGCCTTATGCTTTTTATCGACGGTCGGGCGTAGTTCTTTACCGTATAGTTTGATGAGTTTTTCTGTATATGGGTCAAGAATAGTTGACTTTAAATCTTCTTCTTCTTCGTAACCGTTTTGATAATTTGCAGCGTCTTCTGTGTGAAGCGCATCATATTCGCCTTCAAAGTCTTCGTCACCCTCGGCTTCTGCTTGTGGTGCGGTCTCTATTTCATAAAGTTCATCAACCATCGCTTGGACATGGCCTTGTAGGTCCGCATTTTTAGCAAAGACTTTGTGTAAATTGTCATTCATGCTGGCATTGGTCATGTCAGCAAGCATGTTGATGTAGTTTTGCCCTAGCGCTTCGAAAGATTCAAGGTCAAGCTTATCAGCCAAAATAACCATATAACGTGGGTTTGAGAATGAATTATCCCCGTTAAAGGCGTTTTTATATAGATATTGTGCTGCGTGTGATTGCTGCGCACGGGATTGGAAAATAGAATAAACGGCTTCTTTACGGGTTTTTGTATTTTGTATAGCGCATATTTCTTTGTATTTATCGCTATCAGTGTGGCGTAAGATGCTTTCATAAATCTCATACGGAATTTCTTGGTCACTGCTGCCTTTGAATATCATTTCAAATGCGGCGCGCGCATCTTCCATAGCAATTTGGTACAGGTCTTTGCCTTCGGTTAGGCTCTCAGGGGCTTCGCGGAGATAGGCTTGGATCGATTCATCTTTCATGATCGCTTTCATTGTTTTTGCAAGCTTTTCAATCGCGCGTGTCGCATTAAGGCTGTATGATTGCTGTGTTGTCATTCTGAACTCCCTGAATTTATTATAATATACGCGTCAGCCAAACATGAGCCGCTGTTTTGTTTATTTATTGCGGCCTGCTTTTATGGGCTGAAACATTAATTAAGCAAAATATAATAGAAATGACAAGTTTTTTTTACGTAAACAGCAGAGAAATATTGTTATAAAAAAAGCCGGGATATGGTAACTTAATTTTTTACCAATCCCGGCTTATAAAATGTCCTTGTTCTGTATGCACGCAGTTTGTGAGTGTGTGTTCAAAGCATGATCGTAAAATTGGAGCTAAGAACTTTAGCCGAAGCTAAAGATGCACACATACAGTTTTGGGGACGTTTCGCACAACCTTAAAACTTATGCCCTTATGGCCATTTTTGAGAAACTTTTTACCCTTTATTTAATTTCTTAATTCGTAAACCTTATGATTAAATAATATCATATTTATGTAAATAATATATGAAAAACGTATAAAATTTTATGCAATTATTTATTCACCTTTAAAAACAGTGTTTTAGATGGTCTGTGATAAGATGTTTTTATACTGGATTTTCTGATAATCGCTATACCAATTAAAGAATTTTTCAACTTGCGCTGAATTATTGCGAATATTTGAGATCACATCAGGGTAGCGCGCATCTTTTTCGTATTTGAATGTTTTGCGCAGGCTGTTTAGGCCTTCTGTTGATGTAATGTCAATTTGGTCACGTTCGATTGTGTCGAGCACTTGCATATAAGGGACAAGATGTTCTGGCATATCGCGCATAAAGACAAGCGGTGTTTTATATAGGTCAAGCTCATCAATATTGCTGTCATTACAATATGCTGCCGTGTAAAGAAGCATCTGCGTGCGTGCGGATATTGTATCGCGTTTAAGGGCACGGTCCGCGGCGCGTTGAAAGTTATCTTTTGCTGCAGCTTTTGTTTCGGTTACATTTAGCGCGTTTAATTCTAATAAGCGTGGATTATCATTGGCAACATCGCCGCGTTTTTTGATGGTTTCGTTACGCTCTGATTTTGCCTGTCCAGCGGCAGGGCGGTGAAGGACAGAAGGGCCCATGCAAATATGCCAGATCAACACTTCGTAATTACGTTTGGTAATATGGCGTGCCATAGATTCAATTAACTGCCCATCTACGGCGGCGTTAAATAAATTTGCAAGATGCGTTTCACTGCGCGTATAGGCCGAAAGAATACGGTTGTTATTGGCAAGCGCGTAGGGAACAGCGTCGTTTTTATCTTGTTTTGCTGCGCGGTCAGCATGTTTAAGGAAGGTCACGTTACCATCAATAATCTGTGCGATTTTAACAGCAGGACCGCCAACGCCACGAAAATCTTCGGCGTGAGAATAAAACTTCATGTAGTGGTTTAGGCGCGAGTCAATTTCGCGTTTTTCATGTTCAAAGCCAGGGAAGGTGGCATCAAAGTCATAAGACGCAAAGAAATTGCGAATATGCGCCGCTGTTTCTTTATAGCTGAACTTTGAACGCTGTTTTTCGTCATCTACAATCTCACTGCGGATGGTTTTTAGCGCATTTATAAAGGAATCGGCACGTTGGTCGAGGGACGCATATAAAGCGAGCTTCATAAAGAAGCCAGCGATTTCAGCTTCTAATTTGATTTTATCTTGAGCCTCTTCTTTTTTCTCATCCGCGTTTTGGGCGCTTTCTTCGGCGAAGGAGTGGAACTACATGATCTCTTCGCCCATATCATGCATTAATGTGCGTATAATCGCCGCGCGGAAACCTTCGGCAACTGGCTGCATCGGCGCATCATCGGCCTGTAAGTCAGTTGCGATATTCTTAAATAGAGGGACAATTTCATTGATGCAGACGGAAAGGGAATGTTCTGCCGTGCTATTGTGAAAATCAAGTGGGTGGTGCACGTCAATAAAGCCGCCGAATAGAAAACGTTTAACGTCGATTAGGCCGTGCAGCATTAGGGCAAAGCTGTAACGTTCATAATCGTCAAAACCAATATTCAGTGCTTGGTCTAGGCCCTGCATTGTCTTTAACGTCTCAGAAAAAGGTTGGTCAGGCTCTAGGCGGCTTCCAAGATCATCCCACAAAGCATTGCTATCAACATCCAGAAATTTCAGCCATAATTCATGATTGTTCTGCTTAATTGGTTGGCGAATACCTGACCCGCGCCCTAAAGCTGATAAAGATGTATGCTGCCCACTCATAACTTTTCCCTTTTATGTAATATGATTTGGCGATCATAACGATGCTTTTGTTTTATGTCAAGTCGGTTTGCTTGTGGGGATTGATGATTATGAAGAGCGCTATTAAAAATACGAATTTGCTGTGGTTTATTTGTATAAAGCGTCTAGGAAATTTAATCTCAATGTTTATAGTAGGGGCAGAAATCCTATGTAGTTATTAATGAAGAAAGGACACAGCTGTGGCTGGATCAGTAAATAAAGTTATTTTGGTTGGTAATCTTGGTAATGATCCGGATGTGCGGACAATGCAAAACGGTGGTAAAGTTTGTAACTTGTCAATCGCAACATCGGAAAGCTGGAAAGATCGCAATAGCGGCGAGCGTAAAGAGCGCACTGAGTGGCACCGCGTGGTTATTTTTAACGAGCCAATCGCGAAAGTAGCGGAAAGCTACCTGCGCAAGGGTTCAAAAGTTTATATCGAAGGTCAGTTGGAAACACGTAAGTGGACAGACCAAAGCGGCGCTGAGAAATACACAACTGAAGTTGTTTTGCGTCCTTATACAGGTCAGTTGACTATGCTTGATGCTGCTGGCGGCGCAGGCGCAGGTAACTTCGGCGGCGGCGCACAGCAGGGCGGCGGCTTTGGTTCATCTGCACCACAGGGCGATAGCGGCTTTGGCGGCGGTAACGCACAGGCGGCAGCGCCAATTGATGATTTGGAAGACGAAATCCCATTCTAAGTAAAAAAAGTAAGGTTTGATTATGCGTAAAATACAGCTTCTTACAGTAATGATGTTTTCTTTATGTGCGGTCATGGGCAGCGTCCATGCGGCAGATGATAATTTGAATCAAAAGAAGCTGTTGGCGCAGGCCTTTTTTGAAGTGCGCCCAGTCGGTGAAGCGGCGGATGCAGCAATTGCACAAATTGCAGCGACCAAGCCCGAGGCTGAGCGCGCTATATTTATCAAGAAAATGCGCGTGAATATGGATTACGCGCATTTAGAATCCGAAATGACTACAGCTTTGGTCAATACCTATAGCGCCGATGAGATTAAGGCGATGACCGCGTTCTATGGTTCTCCGCTAGGCAAGTCCATCATGGAGAAGCAGGGCGACTTCCAAACGGCTGTGAGTAATATCCTTGCAAGTATGCTTGATCAGGCCTTTATGAAGGCGACATACGGCAATAAGGGCTTGCAGTCGCGCCCCTAAAGCAACTTGACATAATTTGCTGTATGATTTAATGTGCTCAAAAATATATTGAGGATATTGCTATGGCTGTACGCGTTGTTATTGATGTTTCAGAAGATGAATTGGAAAAAATTTCTAAGGATGCGGGGCTTTCGGCGGCCTTTCTTAATTCTGTTTTGGGCATTAAGTCTAAAAGAACATTAGGCAATGGAACGACGGTGAGCACGGCTACGGATATCACAACGTCAGGGACGTATAGCGATAACGGCGGGATAAGCTGGAAGCAGTTTGATTTTGCTTTTGGCTATGGGCGTTATCGTGAGGATCAGGCAGATGTTGTCGTGCGCGGGGTGAATGGATCATCTGGCGAGTGTTTTGTGCGTAAAACAGCCCCATCTACACCTAAAAAATAACCTAATTTTTTACCGTTCATAATAAAAGTTTTCTTTTCCATGAATAACTTGTGTTTTTCTGGCGCAAAGCCTTGCTGCGTGGGCTTTGAGGTGCTAAAAATACACGTCATAATCGTTTGATTTTATTTTATTACGGCGTCTTATGTCGCGCACCTATTTTTTATAGGCTTTGCCCCATATGACTTGTTCTAAAATGAACTTAAACGATTACTAATCACAATAGAGAAAAACGACGAATTATGAGCGACGTAAGTATAGATAATACAGAGAAATTTCCAGCGGTATCGTTAGAAGATGAGATGAAGCAATCTTATCTTGATTATGCGATGAGCGTAATCGTATCCCGTGCTTTGCCAGATATCCGTGACGGTTTGAAGCCAGTGCACCGCCGTATCCTTTTTGCGATGAAAGAGGGCGGTTATACATCTGACAAGCCATTCCGTAAGTCTGCACGTATCGTCGGTGACGTTATGGGTAAATATCACCCGCATGGTGATAGCGCGATTTATGACGCCTTGGTGCGTATGGCGCAGGACTTCTCGTTGCGTTTGCCGCTTATTCACGGTCAAGGTAACTTTGGTTCAATGGATGGTGACCCACCTGCGGCGATGCGTTATACCGAAGCGAAGCTTGATAAAGCCGCAGAGGCGATTTTATCAGATATTGATAAAGAAACGGTCGATTTCCAACCAAACTATGATGAATCGGTTTATGAGCCGAAAGTATTACCAAGCCGTGTGCCGAACCTTTTGGTCAATGGTGCGGGCGGTATTGCCGTTGGTATGGCGACCAATATTCCGCCGCATAACCTCGGTGAAGTCATTGATGGCTGTTTTGCCTATATGGAAGATTCCAATATCTCCAATGAGAGCTTGATGGAGATTATTCCTGGCCCTGACTTCCCAACAGGGGCACAGATTTTGGGCCGTAAAGGCATTCATTCCGCCTATACTACAGGTAACGGTTCAGTTGTTATCCGTTCGAAAACCTCGATTGAAGAAATTCGTGACAATCGCTATGCGATTATCGTGCATGAAGTACCGTATCAGGTGAATAAAGGCCGTCTGCTTGAGCGCCTTGGTGAGGTCGCGCGTGAAAAAATCGTGGAAGGCATTGCTGAGATTCGTGATGAATCTGACCGTGATGGTGTACGTGTTGTTGTTGAACTTAAACGTGACGCGCATGGCGAGGTTGTCTTGAACCAATTGTTCAAACACACAACATTGCAAACATCATTTGGCTGTAACATGGTTGCGTTGCGCCATGGCCGCCCAGAAATGGTGTTGTTGCGTGACTTTATTGCGGCTTTCGTTGAATTCCGTGAAGAAGTTATTACAAAACGTACAATTTATGAGCTTCGCAAAGCGCGTGAACGTGCGCATGTATTGGCTGGCTTGGCTGTAGCTGTTGCGAATATCGATGAAATTATTGCGTTGATCCGTAATGCACCAGATCCACAAGTTGCGCGTGAGCAGTTATTGGCGAAACGTTGGCCAGTGGGTGATGTGAAGCCATTGATCGAATTGATTGATGACCCTGAATTCCCTGTACATGATGATGGTACTTATCAAATCAGTGAAATTCAGGCGAAAGCGATCCTTGATTTGCGTTTGCACCGTTTAACAGGCCTTGAGCGTGATAAGATTGGCGGTGAACTGCGTGAAATTACCGACCAAATCGCTGAATTTTTAGCAATTTTGAGCAGCCGTGAGCGTTTGTTCGAAGTTATGCGTGAAGAATTACAAGAAATTCGCGATAAATTCGCAACGCCGCGCCGTACAGAGCTTTGCGATGCAGAATTTGAAAGTGATATCGAAGACCTTATTCAGCGTGAAGACATGGTTGTGTCAATTACGCATGGTGGTTACGTGAAGCGTACGCAGCTTTCAGTTTACCGTGCGCAGCGTCGTGGCGGCAAGGGCCGCAGCGGTATGACAATGAAGGATGAGGATTTTATTTCTCAGCTATTCGTTGCATCCACGCACACGCCACTTTTGATTTTCACAAACCGCGGTATTGTACACCGTATGAAGGTTTGGCAATTACCGCTGGGTAACCCAGCTTCGAAAGGCAAGGCGCTTGTGAACCTATTGCCATTTGAAGAAGGTGAGAAAATCTCCGTTATCATGGCCTTGCCGGAAGATGAAGAAACATGGAATGATTACAACATTATGTTTGCAACCGCCCATGGGTCAGTGCGTCGTAACAAATTGTCGGACTTCAAAAACATCCGTTCAAACGGTTTGATAGCCATGAAGCTCGGTGAGGGAGAAGATCTCGTTTCTGTTGAACTTTGTGAGCCAGAAGATACCGTTGTTCTTGCGGGCCGCAAGGGTAAGGCGATCCGTTTCAAAGTTGAAGATATTCGTGTCTTTGCCGGTCGTGCATCGACAGGTGTGCGTGGTATGAAGCTCGCTTCGGGTGATGAAGTGATTGGTATGTCTATTATCAAGGCTGAAGCCGATGATGTCGCCGATGAAGATAAACAGGTTCTACTTTGTGTGTCTGAAAACGGTTACGGTAAACGTACTTATGCCAGTGAATATCGTATCTCAGGCCGTGGTGGTCAGGGCGTGATTAACATGGATGTAACGGATAAAACGGGCGAAGTTGTTGCAACATTCCCTGTTACGCCAGAACACCAAATCATGCTAGTGACTGATGGCGGGCAGATGATACGTACGGGCGTGACAGACGTTCGTATCACGGGTCGTAGCGCGCAAGGCGTGAAGCTGTTTACTGTTGGCAAAGGCGAAAGCGTTGTGTCTGTGGCATCTTTGACTGAAGAAGATGAGGATGATGCAGAAGAGGTGATTGACGGCGAAGTTGTTGCCGAAGATGGCGCTGAGGCATCTGAAGCGCCAGAGGCTGATACAAGCGAAGAGTAAGCGTTCTAAGTATATATAAATTATAAAAAGGCGTGCGTATTGTGCGCCTTTTCTTGTTGTGTTTGGCTTGACATAATTGCGATGCATGTTTATACGTATGTACAGACGAATAAACATAACACGTTGGGAGCGATGGGATGAAATACGAAGATTTATCATTAAAAGCAAAATTTGATGCAGCCGTAATGCGTGTATTTAGTGTGCCATCTAGAATTTTATCTGATGAGTATGAAAAAGATGGGCAGCACGCTTTCTTGGAATTTAAGAAAAATAAAGATTACGCAGGGTACTGCGGAAGCCTTGTTTTTGAGCGCGTTGGCGGTACATTTTTAGGGTTTGGTAAGCTAAATAGAGATGAAGTCCTTGAATATGGCCCACAAATAGTTGGCATAGATGCGATTGAAGAAATTATTGAATCGTGGCAGGCGGGTATGCGCGAAGCCGGATGGACAAGACGAGAGCTTGTTCGTGTGGGGCGCGGCACTGAATATCAAGCGGTTGCTTATAAAAACGGCGTTAATCTTTAATTGAAAGATAAATAATGAAATCATTAGTTAAAAAATTCACAGACGCGGTTAATGATGCTTTTGCACGCTCACCAAAAATGGTGTATTCGAACCAATATCAGAAATATAATGAAGCTGAAGATAGTTATGAACTTGGTGAGTTGCAGTTTGTTAGAACAAATATAAAGGGCTGTTATAAGGGGCAGTTGAAGCAATCAATTTTTGGTTCTACTTTTCATGAAAAAGTTGTCGATTATGGCCCAACATTGGTGCGCCTTGAAGATATACCGTCGATCATTGAGGATTGGGATGAAAATTATGGCCGTCCTACTGGGCGTATGGTCCGTAGCCCAATTTGGGATCGCGCCGTTTATTATAAAGAGCTTAAGCTGTAGTTTAGCCCTATATTAATAGGTTAATTATTTGTCATGCCATGTCATG
Organism: Alphaproteobacteria bacterium; assembly: GCA_002690045.1. Taxonomy (GTDB): domain Bacteria; phylum Pseudomonadota; class Alphaproteobacteria; order Micavibrionales; family Micavibrionaceae; genus UBA2705. The sequence continues at coordinate 226,435 of NZDE01000013.1, forward strand.
CGGTTCATGACATCACAGCCGCTACCAAGGCACATATATTCGACTGTTCCGTTAGCGTTTAATTCACTGCCAAGAACAATGTTATAGCGGTTTTGGCTGAACGCGTAACATATTATAATAAATGTGCATGTGAGTAATGTAAGTGAAAAGATCGCTGCCTTGATATATTCGTACCGTCTCATTGCTATATATTTCATTTAGCCCTCCGTAAACACCTTTTTATTTTTTATGTAAAATGCAATATATGTTCCATATGTAAGATGCTGTTATTAAATAAATATTATGTTAGGAGTGTAAGTTAAATGGGTGCAGTGGTTTCAAAATGGGACTACTTAGTTCACTTGACTAGCGCTAACTTAATGGCTAAATCTAAATAAAAATGGGGAGATATTAAAATGGTCAATAAAAATAATAAGCCACCAGAAATAAATTTATCATTTGGTGATTATAAAATAGAACTACGTAATGGTAAGCTGGTCGTTGTTGCCCCTGTCCCTGTTGAGGTCCATGCGCCAGATGTGAGCAATGGCGTGGATCGTTTGGTTTCCGAGGCTGATTTAAAGGCTGCCGATCAGCAGGCTTTAAATAAGGCATTCAAAAAAGGGCGCTACTATCCATATCAAGGGATCTACCTTGGTCAATATGATTTACCTTCACCGCATGATCAAAATTTACGCCGCATATTTCATGCCTTTGCTGCGCGCGAGCCATTAACATGGGACTTGCCATGCGGGAAGGGTGAAATTATTCAAAAGCAGATTTTCTCAAAAAACGAAGCAGATGAATATATCGCGCGCCTACGTAAAGCGCAGGAGGAAACAGTTTTTAACAATAGTGGCAAGCGACTTATCCATGATGGCATTGTTTATTTTAACCCTGTGCCGCGTATTGAGGGACGCATGGTCATGTCTTTACGTGATGGCAAGATGCAGGCGGGACACCATGTAGGGCTTTGGGATAGGGTCGAACAGGACGCATATAAGGGAGAATGGTTTATTCCAACCTGCGATATGATCGAAAATTTGTTTTATAAGAACAAAAACCTTAAAGCTTTAAAAGAATCTTTTAACAACCCTAAGCATCACTCTGATATTACAAATAAAGTTTTGCTTTCATCTAGCTTTGATTGTGATGTGCAGGGGGCTATGGCCTTTAATTTTGCAACGGGCCGTGTAGATAGTATTCAGCCATCATCACAGTATGCGGAAGTGCAGTTGGTGCGCTTGGTGCCAGTCTATTAGCCATTATTCTCCGCGTATTCCGATGCGCCCCTTACACATAAAATTTTATTATAATTTTGTTTAAATTAAGCGTTTATCCAATTGAAAAATAACTATTTATTATTATGTTTTATGTAAATTAATATTTGTGAGTGTGTTTTTCATGGGTAGTGTGTGTCGTCTTAGATTTCCAACTTGGTGTTTATTCTAGGTCATCAGCTTTATCTTGAAATTCATGAATATTAACTAAAGCAAAGAAAGGCGCTAACTATGATAGGTCCTGAACAAACCTATATGGTTATCTCTTTGGCTTTTGCGGTTTTTGCAGCCATCGCGGCAGTGGGGGCAGCAATTACGCTTTCAATTAGTTTTGAAAGGTTGCGTAACGGCTTCGCAAAAGTAAGGGAGATGGTTGATGTATTAAATCGGCAGACCGGTTTTTTCTCGACAGCCATTCATAATATGGAGCAGAGGGTCGATGCGTTAGACGTTCGACAGGACGCTTTGGAAGCCCAAACAGCAGAAAGTAATGCACGGACAGATTCTATGCTGCGCTACGCTGAAAATATGGTGGTTCAAGCTAAGCATGAAATGAAGCAGGAAATTGCTGATAATCATGGTGAATCTGCACAAAATTCATTAGAGCAGCCGCAAGAGTTACATGTGGATATGCCCAAGGCGCCTGTGCGCTCTGGCATGGATGCATTGCTGGCGGACAATAATGACCAGAATAACGGAGGAAAAGAGGACTCTGCAGCGTCAATTTATTTTGATGCAGGCAGCGACCATATCCGCTTTGTATAAAGCGTTGGTATACCAATCACTATAAAATTCAAGCCCATATAAACGAGGAAGAGATACGAACCGGAAATGGTTGGTGTCTCTTTCTTTTTTACGCTAAAATCTAGGCGCGATAATTATTGAGGAGCGCGTTATGGGTGAACAAGAAGCAGAACGTAAGGGGCAGTGTTTGTGCGGCAAAGTGCATTTCAAACTAAAACTTCAAAGCGCGGCGGTACATGTTTGCCACTGTAACCTATGCCGTAAACATCATGGCGGGCCATCAATCACGGCGTCATGCGTGGCGAATAGTGTGCAGATAGATAGTAAAGATCATGCACTGAAGTGGTATCAAAGTTCAGAATGGGCTGAACGCGGTTTTTGCGGTGAATGCGGCACGAATATGTTTTGTAAGCTTTTGGGGGATGAGCCTATGTATTACGGCGTATCAGCGGCATTGCTTGATAGGCAGGATGATTTATTTACCGAAGAACATATCTTTGTTGATAAGAAACCGCATTATTACAAATTTGAAGATGATTGCAAAAAGCTGACCGAAGCGCAGTTTTTAGCGCAATTTTCGTGATAGGAGATATGCGTAATGCCTAGCCACATTGTCCGGATTATCGGTGCGAAGGCGAAACTTGATGAATTGGCGCAATATGCGCAAGAACATCAAGCTATAAGATATTGGAAAAATAGTCACCGCAAAGAAGATGATTTTGAATTCAATATTTTGGTAACATCTGACAAAGTGCAGGGGCTGACGGATAAAATTCAGGCTTTATTATCTGGGCAGGAGGGCTGGCATATCATTACTTTGCCTGTTGATTCCGTTATGCCGTCTCCGCAAGTTGATGGCAGCGCTCCTGTAGAAGATGAGCAGGCCAAGAAATTGGTAAGTGGCACAATTACGCGCGAAGCATTATATGACCGTGTTGAAGCTGGCGCTAAGGCAAATATTGATTTCCTTATATTGACTTTCCTTTCAACGATTGTAGCGGTTATTGGGATTATTACGGATAGTGTTGCTGTGGTTATTGCAGCTATGGTTATTGCGCCATTGCTAGGCCCTAATTTGGCGCTAAGTTTTGGGGTGACGCTTGGTGACCGTAATTTAATTTTGCGGGCTGTGAAAACCAATTGCATTGGTTTAGGGTTCACGTTGGTATTGGCGGTATTGTTCGGCTTATTTGTTCCAAATTCGACCTATGTTGATAATATTGAATATATAACACGCATAGATATTGGTCTTTCAGCGGTTGTGTTGGCGTTAGCTTCGGGGGCGGCGGCTGTATTGTCTTTGACAAGCGGGATTTCAAGCGCCATGGTCGGGGTGATGGTTGCTGTGGCTATGATGCCGCCTGCCGTGGTGTTTGGCATGAGCCTGGGCGCGGGGGCGTGGAACGCAGCATATTTTTCAGGGTTATTGCTGACGGTTAATATTATATGTGTGAATTTGTCAGCTAATGTTGTTATGGCGTTTAAAGGGATACGCCCACGCAAATGGTACCAACGCAAAAAATCTAAACAATCTGTACGTTTAAGCATTATAATCTGGATTGCGTTACTCATCGTGCTGAGTTTACTGATTTTCTTTGGAAGTCATGAGTTCGCGGCAAATTAGTCGTGGTTCGTGATGCTTAAAGTATTATAGGGGGATTATTATTGCCTGATTTGAAACAATTACGCGTCCTTGTTTATAAACATATAACCCCAAAAGGGTGGGACAGGAAAACGCCGTCACCAGTTACGTGGGGACTTTTGGCACTTATTGTATTTAGTTTGCTGTTATTCACCTTCGAAACAGAAGAAACAATATCGCAGCAATATGCCTATTTTTTTAGAATTGCCAATGTCGCGGTTGCCTTGTTATTTGCTTTGGAATATGCCCTGCGGCTATGGAGCTGCGTAGAGCGTCCAGAATATGCGGGAAAGTTTGGGCGCATAAGGTTCATGTTTTCTTTTATTGCGATAATTGATTTGATTGCTTTTTTGCCTGCGCTAATATTTGTCGGGGCTTTCAATGTGTATTGGCTCAGAATATTTCGGGCGCTGCGGATACTTAGTTTCTTAAAATTAGGGCGTTATTCAAATTCATTGGCGATAGTACTTGGCTCCCTCAAAAAAAGCTGGCGGGAATTGGTTGTGACCTTTGGCGTGGCGGCGTTTTTCCTCTATTTAAGCGCTGTGCTTTTATATTTCATTGAACATGCGCAGCAACCCGAAGCCTTTGGCAGTATTCCGCGTGCAATGTGGTGGGCAGTCGCGACATTAACCACAGTTGGTTATGGCGATGTCTACCCCATCACGGTTGGCGGGCGTATTTGCGCAGGTGTAATTTCGCTTATTGGTGTTGCCATTGTCGCGCTACCTGCGGGTATTCTGGCGGGTGGCTTCATAGAAGAATATAAAGCGCGGCGAAATAAATGAACTTTATTGACCGAAGTCTCTTGACATAATTTTATTTCCATATATTGTTGAGCAATTCAAATTTAGGGAGTTCAGTATGGCTAAAGCAGGTGGCATAGTTTCAATTTTTGGTGTAGCGGCTTTTGGTCTGGTAACGTTGGCAATACTAACGGCAGAACCAGATGAAAATCCGTATGGCGCCGCGCCAGCGGATGGCGTTAATACGGTAACGCTTACCGCGCAGAATATCAGCGTAACGAAAACGGGTGATTTGCATTATGCGCGCACATTGCCTGATGGTTTGCATGTGGTATATGACAAGCGCGAGTCTGAATATTTCTTGGTCTTAAAAGACCGTTATTCAGGTATAGAGGAAGGCTTTGGGTATTTTGGGATAGACCGTATTTCAGAAAAATATGTGCCGAACACGTCGCCAAATTCATCAGGCAACGAATTTTCAATTTGGACATTGGCTGAAGCGAAAGACGTTCTGCCAGAAGAATATGATCACGGTAAATTCGAATATAAAATCAATGGCAATGCGCTAAATGGTTATGATCTGCGCTTTACTTTAATCAAAGATCGCTATTCCGGTATTGATGAAGGTTTTGGATATATGGGGCTATCGGTACAGCCGAGCCTATAATCAAAAAACCGTGTTAGCTAAAAGCCGCTGTTAAGCGGCTTTTTTTGTGCTTTTTTCATGCATCATATTTACGAAGCGATCAAATAGGTAATGGCTGTCATGTGGGCCGGGGGATGCTTCCGGGTGATGCTGTACGGAAAAGGCCGGCATGTCAGTGCAGGCAATGCCTTCGCAGCTTTCATCGAACAAGCTGATATGGGTAACGTTTACATTGCTTGGTAGGCTGTCTGCGACAACTTCGAAGCCGTGGTTTTGGGATGTGATCTCAACCTTGCCGGTTGTTAGGTCTTTTACAGGGTGGTTTGCACCGCGATGACCGAATTTCATTTTACGTGTCTGTCCGCCAAGCGTTAGTGCCAAAAGTTGATGGCCTAGGCAAATGCCGAATAGTGGCAGGCCAGATTTCAAAATCGCATTTAATGTGTCTTTAATTTCGGCATAGGTCGCGGCAGGGTCGCCAGGGCCGTTGGATAGAAACACGCCATCTGGGCTGTGCTTCATTATTTCATCAAAGCTTGATGTGCCGGGAATAAGTGTGACGTTACAGCCTGCATTTGTTAGGCCGCGCATAATATTGTCTTTCGCACCAAAATCAAGTGCAACGACTTTGAATATACCGCTTTGTGTGGCGTGCACGTCATTGGCGTTTTGGAAGCCCTGACCGAGCTGCCATAGGCCGCTATCCCAACCTTGGCTATCACCGCGCTGCGCTGTTTTGGCAAGGTTTAGCCCGCTTAGGCCGCTCCATTCTTCAATAGCGGCAAAAATCTCGTCTAAGTTAAACTGGCCATCTGCTTTATAGGCAATCGCGCCGCGGGCGGATCCGTTATCGCGGAGCTGCTGTGTTAGGGCGCGTGTATCAACGCCTGAAATGGCAGGTAGGTTGTTTTCAGCGAGCCAATCAGTCAGGGGCTTCGCTGTGCGCCAGTTTGATGGGGTTGTTGGATATTCACGTGTGATAAGGCCCAAACATTGTGGGGCAGGGCTTTCGATGTCTTCTTCGTTAACGCCAACATTGCCGATATGCGGAAAGGTGAAGGTGATGATTTGTCCGGCGTAGCTTGGGTCAGTCAGAATTTCTTGATAGCCGCTCATTGATGTATTGAAACAAATTTCGCCGATATTAAGTTTTTCAGCGCCGTAACCTTTCCCCCAAAAAATTGTCCCGTCTTCTAACATAATAAGGGCATTCGCATTTTTCGGCTGGGGGGCAAAGTTGGTCATCTACTATTCTCCATTTTTATCGGTTCATGGCGCAGTATTTTGCTGTATTCTACAGGACAAAATTATATTGTATTCTGACACCGTATCGTTATTATCCGTTTTCAGTGTAAATTTAAAGTGTTTTTTTGAGAAAGTTCATGACAAAGCGTATTGGTATTTACCCCGGCACATTCGACCCGATCACAAAAGGCCATCTGCATATTATTCGCCGCGCCAGTAAACTGGTTGACCATTTGATTGTTGGCGTTGCCGTTAATGCAGGCAAAAACCCACGTTTCAGCGCCGAAGAGCGCGTTGAAATGGCTGAAACAGACATTGCCAATATGCCAGATAAACACTGCGAGATCACAGTAGAGGGGTTTGACCACCTGCTTATTCATTACGCGGCAGAGAAAAACGCATCCTGCATCATTCGTGGCCTGCGCGCGGTATCGGACTTTGAATATGAATTCCAAATGACGGGCATGAACGCCAAGCTGAACAAGTCGATTGAAACGGTGTTCCTAATGGCGTCTGATGAATGGCAATTTATCTCCAGTAGCTTTGTTAAGGAAATTTGCGCGCTTGGTGGGGATGTATCCGAATTTGTCACACCATCGGTCTTAACTAAATTAAAAAATGCAGCTTAAATCTGTGTTTCTTAATATATTTTTTAGAAATTTCGTATTATCTAATAAATAATGCTTGACGCAGGAAAGTGAAATCCATATATATGGGTCAGCTTTTTCGGAAGCACATCAAATATCCATAGTGACCGCTTAGCTCAGTTGGTAGAGCAACTGACTTTTAATCAGTAGGTCCGGGGTTCGAATCCCCGAGCGGTCACCACTTTTCTTCCCAATATCATAAATAAGTATAAAATAGCGCAGCATTTGCTGTGCGCTTATTTTTGTTCGAATTTGAAATCTTTTAGAAGTTTTTGCACGGGGACGGACTCTTGTAACTCTGGGTTATGAAGTTCGACTTCAATATAACGCCCCCAGCCTTCATCAATTGATGCTTTGGAGAAATTCTCAGCGAGTTTTTGGCCTAGACCGAAACATTTTTGGCTCTTTAAAAAACGTTGGTTTTGGCGGTAATCATCTTTTTCAACCCATATCGAAATATCAGGCGCGGCATTGATATGGCCGAGTACACGCCTAGAATCTGCATTTTGAATAAAGGCAACGCCCATTTCGCTATGACCTTGCAGATGCGAGTCTAATGTCTTCTGGTTTGACCATGTGCAGGGCGCGCCATGAGCATCAGGGTCATAAAACGAAAACACATATTGATCCCATGCAAGGTCGATATAGGATATATCTATGTCTTGGTCGGCTAAACGACCAGAGACTTTCTCATCATAATTGACATTACCTGTGCGGCCATTAATGGCATCCGCGCTTAACAGTGTATCGCGCATAAAGTCAGGAATGATTTTCTTACCAGATTGTAGTGAGCCATTAACCGCGATGCGCAGCGGGCGACCAAGATTTTTTAAAAAATCCGGCGGAAGACACGCCGCCAGACGCTCAGAAAAATCAATAAGATCCTGCCGACTAATGGTAAGCGTTTTATATGTTTTCGGTAAATTTGCCTGCATAAATGTAAGCCTCACCCCTCCATTAATTATGGTTATTCTATAAGAATACGCCTAATGAAAGGTTAAACGGGGCTACATTAACAAATTATGCACTTTTGTAAGGCATGATATTTGTTTGAATTACATCTTAAGTACAGTGGGGGCAGGGTGGACGAGAAATTTGAGACGTATTTAGCAAAAAAGCAGCGCGAAGCGAATATGTGTGTGAAGTTTGGTATGCTGGTTGTATGCTTTTTTGCATCAAAACTGCTTTTGGGCATTTATTTTGATTTTTATAGCCTTCCGCCTGTGCTGGGGGAAATGTTGGAAACATCTGATGAATGGGTTCAGCAGTGGTTGGGGTTTTATTATGCCGTGTATGCTGAGCAGGCGCGCATTCATTTATTTCTGATTCTGTGGCTGATTATATCTTTATGCACTATTCCAATAATACTTAAACGGCCAAATCCTGAGAAATGGGGGCAATTGGCGCGCGTGGATGGGCAGGATTGGCGTTTGTCGCAAGCGCTTATCTATTTATTGGTTGAGAATGTGCCCATCATATTTGGGGCGATCTATGTGTTTACCATTGGTTTTGACCTGACGATTTATGCTTTTGAGAGCTTTGTTGTGAGTGTCTTAGGGGCACAAATTATATGGTGTTACTTATTGTTGCGTGAGATTAATGGGCGTAATTTTTATGAGATTCTTTTTGGTGCGCGTTTAATCCTGCCGCAAAAAAGCCAAGACAAAATTCGTAAAAAATTTGAGAAAAGGGCGGGCAGCCGATTTAGTGTGGTGACGTTCCGCTTGGAGCATGGCTTTGTCCTTTTAAATGTCGCTATTTTTGCGCTGCTATATGTTTTTTTGATTGTGCAGAATTACCGCGCGCCAGAAGTTGACCCACGTTATGAAGCGCGGCTTTATGGTGGTTATGAATTGGTGTGGGATGATAATTTGTTTTTCGCGCTTGAAGGCATGACCGCCCCTGCGAATGTCGAAGATTTTTATGCGTATGGACGACAATCCGCCTACACAAAGTTCAAAATATTTGAAGAGATGAAGCGTTACGCCAAAATTAACCCAAAATATTTATATGAAGTGCCAAAGTTAGAAGGGACAGCGGTTAAGCTTAATGAGCAGGCTGAATTAAAAATTAACAGCAAAAATATGAAGAAGCCTCATTGCCTCTATAACTTAGATTGGCAAGATAATTTTAGCTGCGCTAACTGGGACGATTGGCAAAGTTATGTGGCTGAACATACTGTGATGTGGGATCGGTTTAATGCCTTGGCAAAATTGGATTATGTGTATGCACCTGTTCCCATGAATTTGGGAAGTAAAATGTCAGAGATAAATGAACTTTCTCAATTAAAAGCTGCGCAGATCATTTATTTGGCTGAACGAGGGCAATATGATGCGGCGATGGATGAGTGGCTGCGTTTTATGGCGCTCTATAAGAAACTCCTGCCCAGCCGCGACACAATAGTGAATAAGGCTGTGATTTTAATTGCAGTTCAGGCACATTTTCACGCCTTAGAAAAACTACTACACATCGCGCCGCAGCTCGCGCAAAAATATGAGGGGGATTTAATCGCAATGCTCTCTGTTGATCCGCAGCTTTTCAGATTTGATCCGTCGGATGATTTTGGGGTTATGGAACCGCTTATGATTTGGCATTTAGGCAATGTCAACGCCGTGCGGAACGATATGAATGCGTGTTTTGATGAATTTGATCGTCTGTCTACACATAGCCTAGACGCCAAAGATATAAAGGACTGTCCAATTCAAAGGGTAATGGATCAGGAGTCATGGTTTCTTTACGGAGCGATGACGCCGGGTATATTTTATCCGAATACGATGATGGTGCTTTTATATCCAGGTTTGATTAAGTGGGAACACTTACCACAGCTTTTGAAAGTTAACGAAATCCGTTTCAAACTTGCTGCACTAGGCGTTACAATGCGGGCGGAAAATGTGCCTTTGGAGAATGCTGTGTCCTATGTCGAAGCGGCAACAGAATATTATAACCCGTACACAAACCAACCATTCCAGTGGGATGCGGAGGGGCGGTATTTATACTTTACCTATGGTGAAGAGGGGCGCGTTGTTAAGTTTCGTCTGAATTAAGTGCTTAGCGCGGCGTGCTTAATGGACCGTAGCTATGTTTGTATTTATCCATGTAAAATTCACCGTTGCCGAGGTCGATAATTTGGATGCCGGGCGTGGCTTGTGCTTCGCGGATTTTATCCCATGTTGCGTTTTTATCGTTTAGGGCAGTGTTCGTGATGCCAAGGTCTTGCTGGGCTTCAGTGAGCAGCTTACGTATTTCTGGGTCTTCATGATTGCGTGCGGCAATTAACAGGCGCGTTGCGGTGTCTTCTTGGTGCGGGTTGCCGATTTCTACGGCGGCGCGCTGGGCGAGGGCTTGCCAGAAGATTTTTGTTTTTTCTTGGTTGATGATTTGTATTTGCCCTTGCTGTGTAGCGTCAATTGTTTTTAGGGCTTTTTCAGTTTCTTCGGTGAGGGTCAAACGGGCGAGTTCACGCTTATGATTACCGCATGCTTCATCAAAGGCAACGTTTATGGTATTTCCGTCTTCATCTGTGACTTTATGTAGGCATTCATCATTAAGTTGATGGACAAGGCGCTGTGATGCACATGCCGAAAGAAGTACGGGAAGGGCGACTGTTACGAAAGCTTGTTTAATATTCATACTACACACCGTTTATTTTTATTACCGGTCGCTAATCTATATCATTGTTATGGTAAATTCAACATTTAATTGTAAGTGCCTGTTTATAAAGGACAAGGCCGCCAATAGGGGAGGAAGGCGGCCTTGAATTCTTATGTTTAATTAGCGTTACGATTCGTTAGTTTTTTGGCGCAGGAGCCACTTTTTTCGTATATTTTGAAAAGTCTGGCTTCTGTGTGCTGATTGACTGACCGTTTGTTAGGGCGTTAAATGTACCCCACATGACTTCTTCGCAGTTTTCGTGGCCTTGACCGCGAATGGCCAGTGTTTCTTTCACAACAGCTTGCTTGTTAGCGCCGTCTTGAATAACCGTAGGCTTCAAGTTACAGCTATGTGTTACTGTTTGGTTGAACGCCTGACCAATTGCACGTTGCTGTTCAACTTGAACGGCGCTGTTTGCTTGGACTTCAGCGATATACATGTTGGCTTGTGCGTTAATGCTTGTGCTTGTTGTGTGGGCATCTGCATTAATCTGTGCAACTTTAGTCGCTTGGTCGTAAGCTTTTTGCAGTGAACGTTCTTGTGCAATGTAATTGCCCATTAAACATGTGGCTTTTTCTTGTTCACCTTTACGTAGGTTTGCGAAAACTGGCGCACGTTCAGCTGGCGCTAGATCTGCAAGTTCAGGGATAGTGTATGCGACATCAACGCTTTTGCCGTCAACCTTCATCTTACCAGTAAGGGCAACTGCTTCACTGCCAACATAACCGAATGACAAGCCGCCGTAACCCGCATAGACGTTACCGCCGCCAGCGCCAAAAGAGAATGATGACGAACACTGCTTCGTCGCCAAAATTGCAGCAGCTTGTGGGATGTTTGCAGCTGCGCCAGCTTTGTAAACACTGTTATTTGTGTAGCTACTGTTATTACCGCCAACAGATGTGTTCTGTGTGTTTTGGTTTTCGCTGTTACCGCTGCCGCTATTGTCAACAGAGGTGGACTGTTGGTTTGTTTGGTTGTTTTCTTGTGCTTGGTTGTTGTCTTGGGACTGATTGTTCTCTTGCGCTTGATTATTTTCCTGCGCTTGATTGTTGTCCTGAGACTGGTTGTTTTCTTGGCCTAGCGTATTTTGTGAAGATGCATCAATATCAGTTGACGAATTATCAGAGATATTGCCAGTTACACCACCGTTGTGAATGTCTGTGAAAACTTCCGCGCCACCAGCGTTAACATTAGTTTCTGAATTGTCAGAAATATTACCAGTTACGCCACCATTCTGGATGTCTGTAAAAACTTCCGCACCACCAGCGATACTGCTGTTGTTCGTGGTTGAGTTGTCGGCGATTGTACCGTTAATGTTGCCGTTTACATCGCCGCTATGTGCGCTTGTATCGCCGACTAGGACTTCCGCGCCACCGGCATTGTTTAAAGTTTGTGAGTTGTCAGTAATTGTGCCATTCACAGTTCCGCCTGTCGCTGTAGTATCACCGACAAATACTTCTGCGCCGCCTGCATTATTGTGTGTTTGTGAGTTGTCGGTAAGCTGTGCGCCTTCTGTGTGGTTTAGTGTTTGTGAATAATCCGCGATTGTACCGTTTACGTCACCATTTGCGGCTGTCGCGCCGATTGGGGCGATGTGAATGTCTGTATTCTGGTCACCGCCTAGCGCTGTTGCTGTGCCTGTTGATGACACTGACGGGTTGTTTTCAATTACAGCAGGTTCAACTGTAATAAAGGTTTCTGGGCCGCCGACATTGATGTTGTTATCAATTGTCTCGTTTTGCGTTGCGAAAGCTGCTGATGATGCACCAAGGGCTGCGGTCAATACAGTTGCTTGTGTTAATTTCGAAAGTTTACTTGTTGTCATGTTTCAAAGTCCTCTAATTAAATCCGTAGCGCTTTGGTTTGCTGGAACGCTATGTTTTACGGAGCAGGGTTATGACATGATTATGTTTATTCTGTCAATGCTTTTGATATAAACTGATGTTTTATTTGGTTTTTTATTAATTTTCTTGATTTTTTGTTCGTGTTATGCAAAAACATTGTCCGTTAACGGATTAGTGAAAAGGCTAAATGATGAGTGAACAGCAACCTACTGAGAATAAAACAAGCCGTGGATTTTCTTTGCGTAATGTTTGGAATAGCGTAGCGAAACGTATACCGAATAAGTCAACGCTGAAAAAAGCGTTTACTCCTGCAGCTTTGGGAATTGCAGCTGGTGTTGGCGCTAAGATTGCAGCTATGGCAGCTGGTGCGGCTGTTCTTGGGCCGGTTTTTACCGTTGCTGCAGGTGTTGGCCTGACGGCTTACAGCTTCACTAAAGATTACAAACAACAAACAGAACATGACAGCGCGCTCAGCTTTTTTAAGTCTAAGTGGAAGGGCTATTCCCTTCGTATGGCGTTAACAACAACTTCGGCTTTTGTCGGTTTCGGCGGTGCAGACTGGATTGCCGATAATTATTTTAGTGTTGGTGCACCAGATATTGTTGAAGTGCCGAATGATGAGGTGGAAGATATTATCCCTGAAAGTGGGGGGGACGAGGAACTTGTTGAGGACTTACCAGAAGAAGACGCAGATGTAACACCGCCAGAAGAGCCTGTTATAGAAGAACCTGCATTGGTTATTCCTGAAGACGCCTATGAGAAATTGGCGTTATTGGCACAAAACCCTGATTTAACGCCGCAAGCGCAGGAAATGATTGATGCGGCTCTTAAGGGGCAGACATGGGCTGTACGTGATGTCGGCCTTGGTTTGATTAATGGCTTTTATGGTTTTGATGAACTCGGTGAGCTTTCTGGCCTTGTTGATGCCGATGCATGGGGCGCGCAGCTTTTGAATGATGCGGTTGAAACTGGTGATGTAAAAGCGCGTATTGATTATGCGTATTTTCAGTATACAGGTGTAAACGCGGCAATTGTACAAGATCAAGCCGCCGCGTTGGAAACAGTTGCAGAGCTCGACCGTGTTTGGTTACATGGTGATAGCGTTCTGGATAAAGTCCACTTGGATCAAGCCAAAGACTATTTTGTCGCAAATATGCCTGAAGGCACAGATATAAATGATTATCGCGTTGAGAAAATAGGCGATGAAGGTTATAAATTTATCAATTTAGCGCAAGAGCAAGAAATGATCGACGCGCAAAAAGCTGCTATGGAAGCAGCGGGGCTTGACCCATCACAATGCACTGTTGCATCAAACTATGCGCAAGACGGGTTCATTATTAAAAATTGTCGCCCAACATTTTAATTTTGTAGGCTTTAATTTATGGATATGCAGGCGTGTCGGGTGTGCCATCTGCTTTGGATAGATCAACAAGGTCTATGTCTATGCGGTCGTCCCGCCATGTGACTTCAGGGATTAATGGTTGATTATTTTGACGCTTGGCTTTGATTTCATCATGCGTTTTTTGTAAGTAAACGAAGCGTTCGGCCGTGGCGGGGTGGGTGTTGCGTTTTTCTATTGCAGAGCCACTAAACTCAACAGCCATTTTGCGCCATAGTCTGATGGCATTTGATGTGTCATAGCCTGCGCGTTCGGCAAAATACATCCCGATATAATCAGCTTCTCGTTCAAAATCAACGCTATTAATGTCGCGAACTTCATTTATGGCGTAATCAACCATATCTTCATTTAAGACATAAGGTGTACGCAAGATAAGTGCTATATTATAAGCATTGGCTAAGCCACGTAGCCATAAGCTGTTCCATTCTTTTTTCTTTGAATGTTTCATGACGTTATGCGCAATTTCATGTCCGATGATAAGTGCAAGTTCATTATCATCTTTAGCTATGCGGTACATGCCGCGCATAAAAAACACGCGTTTTCCGTCGGCCATAGCATTGACTTCAAGGCTGTTTGGAAAATAAAGCATACGGTAATTGCAAACTTCTTGTGCCTTTAATGCGATTTCGCGTTCGGTGTTATCACTAAGGATAAGGACCTTATTGATATCTTGCGTGTTATTGGCAAAGGCGTCTGATATTTTATTAGCTTTGTCTTTATCGCTGGAAACATCGATACCATTTACGGCTATAATTTTGTCTCCCTTTTTCAGGCCATACTTATGTGCGTCGGTATGGGGGTAGACGATTTCGACTTGCTGAACATGGTCGAGTTGGTATAGAGATTCCGCAATTTCTTTATTTTCGCCGCGATAATCATCAATATTGTGCACTAAGAAACCTACACTGCGCGCTTTATTGGTACATAGCTCAGCATTTTTTAATAGAATATTGTGCATTATGATTTCGACATGCTCAGCTTCTTCGGCGGCTTTGGTGAAAACCATTTCTTTTTGTAGGCGGATTTCGGCGTTTATTTCTTCATCGCTCGCGCCATGTATGTGGGATACCGGTGATTGGCAGCCAGATATGATGATGGCAAGTGCCATAAAGGTGAGCGCACGCAATAATCTCATAAACACAATCATATAAAAAACGCCGCTGATAAACAACGGCGTTCATGAAACTATAAATTTGAATCTTAATTAAGCAACAGCTTTAAGATTACCGGCTGCTTCTTTGCCGCGGCTTTCAACGATATCAAACTCAACTGATTGACCTTCGTTTAATGTTTGAAGACCTGCTTCTGTAACTGCTGAGATGTGTACGAACACGTCTTTGCCGCCGTCTGCTGGTTGAATAAAGCCGAAACCTTTTTCTGGGTTAAACCATTTAACTGTACCAGTTGCCATATTAATGACTCCTTATTTTGTATTAAGTGTTGTATTAGGCATCGTATAAAATTCTGCCTAATTAGTCATTAAAGCAAGTATTCTATTGATGTTTGATACATAAATGCCATGAATCTTTAAGGAATGCAAATAAATTATGGGTTGAATCTTGAATTAGATTTCAAGATTATCAGCTGGCGGCTTAGCCTTTGGTGGCATTTCTTTGTTTTTGGGATTGTCTTCTTCTATTGGGTCTTTACAGTTCCTAAAGGATTCCATTAGCTTATCGGCTTCAGATGGGGCTGTGCTTTCTGTTTGATAATCCGCTGTTACAAGGTCTGCGTCGTCATTATCTAGCGCGGTTTGGAAGTTAGCGCTGAGACCATTTTTGTTAGCATTGTTGTTGCTTCGCTTCGCGGTGTATGTCCTGCTCGGGTCAACTGGGTTATTGTCGTCAATGTCCTGATATTTTAAAATTTCATCGTGGCGGAAATCATCGACCACGCTGTCTAAATGTTTTTTCTGTTCGGTTAGAACATGGTCAACATCCCATGGTCTGCCTTCTGTGCCGCGTGGGGCAATATCCATTTCGCTTTGTGTCGAAAGCACGGCCAAGCCATCGGCATAGCCTTCTATTTTGTGGCCATCAATACTTGTGACTCGGACTTTTGGGTCTTCAACTGATGAAAAATCTTTGCCCGCAATTTTTGCCTGCGTATCGCCATCAACTTGTATGCCTTTATCGGCTAGATAGCCCGATATGTCGCGTCCGTTCAAGGCTGCTGTTCTATCCGCAATGCTTTGCTGCGCTGTTTTTAGTTGGTCTTCAAAGCCTGGCTGGACAAGTAAACGGAATTCTCCGCCGCCGTTATGGGTGATAATGAATTTATCTGGCTCAATGCCGGCATCGGTCAGGGATGTTTTGACGATTTTGGCCATATCGGTCAGTACAGCATCTGCCCCATCATGGCCAAGCAGGTTGTTTAGGCCGCCTAAATTTTGGAAACCAACAAACATAGTGCTTGGTTTGGGGCCATCACCCGCGGCTGCGTGCCATAACTTGGCATTTTCGTAGTAATCATTTACGGTGTTTACACCCGCGGAAGGATCCATTGGGTTGAGGCTGCGCGCCTCATGATCCATGAATCTCTTGATAGATTCATCTAGCTGCCCACCATTGGCGGCTTCGTATGCAGGGACGCGCTGTTGTTCCATATAGGCGGCGCGGCGCTCTTCGATGGTAGCGTATTGTTCATATTGCAGACCATCAACATCGGCTGTTTTTAATGTTGGGTCATTCACATCTGTTGTCGGTGTGCGGTCAACTTCGGCGAGGATTTCGACGGATCTTTGATCGAATTCAGCAATGGTTTGTGCTGGGTCAGGTGCGTGGGCACGAATATTGTCAGCATTTTTTTCTAGGATGTATTTTTGTTTTTCTAAAGCTTCGTTGAAGCGTTGCTGTTCAGCTTGGGGCAGGGTGCTAATATCTGTATCAAGCGCGATGCCGAAATTACGCTTCACGGTTTCTTCGACATTAATATGGTCGCCGACGCGTACTTCACCAATACTATCCTTATGCGCTTTCA
Organism: Alphaproteobacteria bacterium; assembly: GCA_002690045.1. Classification (GTDB taxonomy): domain Bacteria; phylum Pseudomonadota; class Alphaproteobacteria; order Micavibrionales; family Micavibrionaceae; genus UBA2705. Next base: position 243,237 of record NZDE01000013.1, read on the forward strand.
CATCTTCGTCCATTTGCGCAATTATATTGTCAGGATCATTGATTTCACGCATATCTTTTGCAGCTAGGCCGCCGCCAAAGCCATCCTTAAAGCGGTTATCGCGCCCTTTTGCATGTTCGTGGTCTAATAGGCCGAGTTCGGCCATTTTGATTTCGACATTATGTGTTGTCGCCATAATGATGTCGTTATATTTGCTAGGCTCTACGCCCTCGACAATAAAACGCAGTTCATCACCGCCAGTACGAATGGCGGTTACTTGGCTGTCAGGAAAATGTGCCTGTAAATCGGAATAGACGCTTTGCGTTACGATTTTTGCGGCCATGTCGGTTTTAGAGAATGTTTGCTTGATGTTGATGTCATCAATTAACTTCTTTTGATCCTCTAAGGGCATCCCTTCAAACGCAGCCTTGGCTTCGCTGAAATTGGCATGACCATGCTCTTGTTGGAACTTCTCAATTGCGAATTTTTTCTGGAATAATTCATTCGTTCCGCCCATATTGCCGAAATCAAACTCAAGCATCATTACAGGGCGGCCAGTTTCTTTGGCATAAATGTGGGATAGGGCGGTTTCAACGCCTTTGTGATCTTTCTTTAAAACGCCGGTCGTATGGTCGGCTTCACGTTTAATTGCCTCAATATCGCGGATATCGGCAAGGATTTGTTCTTTGGCGCTTTCGCTGACGCCTTTTTGGTCTAAATATTTTTCGGTGAGCTTTACGGCGAGTTCGCCTGAGTCAATTAGGCGGCCTTCATCTTGCCAGATATTGATGATGTCGCCGATGACCTGTTCGCGCGTTTGGCCGCTCAACTCAGCATAAGGCTGCGCCCAAGCATTAAGCTCGTTCATATGCATGATTTCAGACGGATTAAACGGCACTACCTCATTGCTCCTCACCCAGTTTCGTAGCCTTATAATAGGCGAAAAATATTAAATAAGTATTACGTAACGCGATATATGTGTAAAACACGTAATATTTCACAGTTAAATAGATGATTATGGTTGAAGTAAATTATGGGTGATTTATAGTCAACGGAAATTAAAGGAAAGGCGCGGTAAATGTCACCATTAGAAAGTCAATTAGAAGGCAAGATCGGTATCGGTGGGCGTCTTCGCGGGTATTTCTTGGCGGGGATTCTTGTAACTGCGCCAATCGCTATTACTATCTACTTGACCTACATTTTCTTTAATTTTATCGATACGACTGTACGCAAAATTCTACCGCTTGATTTATTGCCTGAACATTATCAGCCATATGCGTTGCCAGGTGTTGGTATTATATCCGCCATTGTTTTCTTCATTTTGGTGGGATGGTTCGCACGCAACTTTTTTGGGCGTTTGTTACTCCGTATATCTGATTACGTTATGCATCGTATGCCCATCGTTTCGAAGCTTTACGCCGCCGTTAAGCAGATAATTGAGACGATAATGGCGAGCCAATCACAAGCATTTCGTGATGTTGTTTTGTTGGAATATCCGCGTAAAGGGTGTTGGTGTATTGGTTTCTTGACCGGAACAACACATGGTGAAGTGCAGGATATTACGTCAGCTGAAACAGCGAATGTTTTTGTGCCGACAACACCAAACCCGACATCTGGGTTTTTGTTATTCGTACCTAAGTCTGACTTAAAATATTTGGACATGACGGTTGAAGAGGGCGTTAAGCTTGTGGTCTCAGCGGGGATTATTACGCCTGAAACTGTAAAGCAGAAGGCTGTTAAAAAGCCCGCGACTAAAAAGCCTGATTAATTTACCTGTTTCCATTATAAGGTTTTATTAATATAATTTCATTATTATGTTATTGAATAATAATAATTTTATGAGGCGCTGGGCGAATGGTTAAAACATCTAAAGATATGACGATTTTAGAGCGTCGTTACGTGCCTTGCGGCGATATCATCTTACATGAAGGTGAGCGCGGCAATAATGCATATCTAGTGCAAAGCGGCGAAGTCGAAGTTTATTCCATGGCGGGGGAGCGTGAAATTATTCTGGGCAAAATGGGCCCAGGGCAAATTTTTGGTGAAATGGCGCTCGTGTTTGATAAGCCGCGTACAGCATCAGTGCGGGCAACTGAGCACTGTAATTTGATTGTTATTACGCGCAATGTTTTTAACGATAAACTGAGGCGTAGTGACACGACAATACGTGCTATTGTAAACATGTTAACCAAGCGTATCATTGAAACGAATAACGCGCTACTCAATAAAAATGATGGGCTGGATGATTTGCAAGAAACAGTCTTAAATGTATACAATAATGTTGTCGAAACCCTACCAAAAACAGAACGCAGAGAGTTTCGAAATGCAGTCTTGCCAGAGTTAAATAACTTCCTTGATGCGGTCGCACGCTTCTCACGCGAGCTTCAGTTAGAAAAAGACGCGGATAACTCCGAAGACGACTTTACTTTATAAGGTATTCGCCATATTTAAATATGTGGTGGTAAATGTTCCTGTTCGGTCACAGGACACCTGAATTAATGTATATACATTGTCTTCTGTATAATGCGCGTAAAACGAATCTTTCTAGGTGTTTTTCTTCTTGTCATCTCTGTTGTGGCTTTGGCTGCTGCTGCGCTGTTTAGTGGAGCAATATCAGGGGATAGCCTAAAGCCATATATTGTTGATACGGCGCAGGAGCGTTTGGGCTATAACATCGCGATTAATGGGGATATTTCATATAAATTATGGCCTGCGCCGCATGTGCGCGTTAATGACATTGTCGTTGATAACGGGCAAACGGCTGCAGATAAGCTGTTTCAGGCTAGTGTTGCACAGGGGGATTTATACATATCCCTTGTAGATCTTCTCAAAGGCCGTTTTGTTGTCGATAATTTGAAATTGAATAAGCCTGATGTAAAAATGGCAGATGTTCATGCATGGCAGACACATAAAATAAGCGCACTTATGGATGCGCGTAAGACCAAAGCCCCTAAGGATAGTGCTGGTCAGTCATTTGCCTTACGTCATTTTGAGATTAGTGATGCATCATTGGTTCTAGGGTACGGCGAAACGGCTAAAGTCTTTAATGCCCTTAGCCTTAAGCTTACTCAGAATTTGCTACTTGGGCATTACGATTTGAATGCGCGTGTTTCACATGGCGAACAGAGCTTTGCTACGCAAATGAAGGTAAATATTCAGGATCTAGCGCAGAAAATTCTGGGGCTTGATGGGACTGTATCCGTACAAAATGACCGTGTTAAGTTAAGTGGCGCAGGTATATTTTCATGGCAAGATGGTTTATCTTATCAAGGTGAAACGCGTATTGATGTTTCAGGTTATGATATGCTTGCGCATATTTCGGCAGACAAGAAAGCGCAGCTGCGCACGATGCTATCCGTTCAGCAAGAGCGTGATGCGACCAATAGGCCTTATAAAATTCAAGCAACAGATTTGCAAATATCATCAGGGCAGTACAAATATAGCGGTAGCATTAAAGGCCGTTTAATGGATGGTGATAAGCTTGTCGTATTAGATGCCGATGTACATAGTAATTTAGATGCGGATATTGTTTTAGACAGTGTTGTTGCACGTATATTAGGAAATTTATCAGCTAAAACTCATGTTGAGTATAGTGCAAATACAAGCCTTGCGATCAACACATCAATTGATAGTTTACAGCATAAATTCAATATTGCGTTTAAGCGCCCAGAGGAGGCGGCTGCGGCTGATATAAAAATTAATTCGCCGCGCCTAAATGTTAGCGAGATTTATAAAAAACGCCAGGTCGTTGCCAAGGAAACAAAACCTTTATTCGATGTGTATTTAGAGCAGGGGCAAGATTACTTTCACGGTCTAGTACTGGATTATATTCGTAAGTTGCCTGTATTGCCGTATTCAAATTGGGATATCAATTTAGATAGTCTTACATATCAGAAAAATACGCTCAAAAATGTGCATGCCAAATTTGCATTCGATAAAAGTGGAAATGTTGATGTGAGGCAGCTTGAAGGCCTATATAATGGCGTGGATAAAATACGCCTTAAAGGGCTGGTCGTAAATAGCGATAACGACCCACGTTATAATCTAGAATTAGGTTTTGGTATTAAAAAGCCATACGAAATCCTGTCTTATCTTCCTAATGGCGAAGCGGCGCTAACTTTGCGCTTATCTGGCGACTCAAAGGCTTATAACTGGACAGGGGATGTCGCGGTAGGTAAGAACATATTGAATTTCAATGCGCTTCATAAGGCACAGCTGCCTAAAGATCATGCTTCATTACTGCTCCTTGATATTGATGCGCAAAGCCTATCTGCATTTTCAGACCATCAGATGTTTAAACAGATGCTTGATGATGTGCATCTTAACGGTGCCGCTAAATTGCAGGCGCAGATTGGCGTATTAAAAGACAAGTCGGTTGAGGTTGATTACCTTAAAGGTAAGATCGGTAATTCAGCGCTCGATGTTAGCGGTAGCGCTAAATTCGTGGCGCAAAAACAGGAATACGTATTGAAGCTAAAGACGGATTATTTGCATTATACCCCGCGCCATAAACAAGGGAATAAGGGAAATACAGCAGGTTGGTCACGTAAAGAAATTACATGGCCTGTGGCGAGTAATATTAAAGCGAATGTTGATTTTGATGTCGCAAAATTGAAAATAGATCAAACCGTACTTAGCAATGTGAGTGGACAGCTATTACTATCAGACAAAACTGTCACACTAAATGGTCTTGGCTTTGATGCATATGGCGGGAACATTTCTGCATCAGGTGGTTATAAGCTCGTAGAAAATGGGCGTTTAGATGCAAGTTATAAATTCACGGATGTTGATTTTGGGGCGCTGTTAAAGGCCATAAAGAAAGATAACAAAGCCCCATTTGTTGAAGGGCGCTTTTCTGGGGATGGGGCGTTCCAAAGCACGGGGCGCAGTACATCTGGTTTGATATATGGACTGAATGGCAGCGGCAAAATTACAGGGCAGAGAACTGCCGTGAATGGCGTTGACCTAGCGAAGATTGGCCAAGTCTTGCGCTTAGATACGAAGCTAGAAAACAATTTAAGAGCCCTTGATGACTTAATGAATAATGCTATGCAGAAGGGGCAAACTGTATTTAATACGGTTAATATACCTTACAAGATTAGTGGTGGAATTATTCAATTGGATGACGCACGATTTGTAGCTGATGCTTTTGAGCTTTGGAGTAAAGGGCAGGTTTTACTTACAAACCGTACGTTAGACATTAAAAACATGATCACTTATAAGGGGGATGCTACGGAAGCATTACCGCAAGTGGCCTTTACAGTTAAGGGGCCATTCAATGCACCAGTTAAAGATATAGCGAGCAGCGTTGTAGAAGAGTTTATTCGAAATAAAATTAACCGTAAACTAAACAAGGCGCTAAACAATGTGTTGCAAGATTTATTGCCAACACAGCAACAACAGCCAACTGCGCCTGCGAATGATAATCAGCAGACTGAACAACAGCCCCAAAAACAAATTGACCCAACACAGCTCATTTTGAAGCAGATATTGGGTCAATAAATCTTATTTATTTTAAAGCGTTTTACGCTGCCATATACTGGCCGCCATTGATCGAGAATGTTGATCCATTCACGAATGACGCGCGTTCACAGCATAGGTATAGCACCATTTCAGCAATTTCCTGTGGCTGGCCCATGCGACCCGCTGGGATTTGTTGAATAATGTTATCCAGTACCTTTGGGTTAATATGCGCGGTCATATCAGTTTCAATATAACCAGGGCAAATTGCGTTGACGGTAATGCCTTTTGGCGCGCTTTCAAGGGCAAGAGACTTGGTGAAGCCCAAAATGCCGGCTTTTGCCGCAGCATAGTTCGATTGACCAAGTTGACCTTTCTGCCCGTTGATAGAGCTGATATTAATGATGCGTCCACTTTGGCGTTCACGCATGCCCGTAATTACCGCGCGGCACATGTTGAAACATGATGTAAGGTTGGTTTCAATGACGGCGTGCCAGTCATCTTCACCCATTTTGTGCATCATACCATCACGTGTAATACCCGCATTGTTGATTAACACATCAATCGGCCCTAGCTCGGCTTCGATTTGTTTTTCAACTGCTTGGCATTGATCAAATTTTGATACATCAACTTTATATGTTTTTGCGCCTGTTTCAGCCTCACATTGCTTTGCTGCGTCATCATTACCGTAGTAAATTGCTGCAACTTTGTATCCTTCGCTTGTTAATGCGCGTGTAATTTCCAGACCGATACCCCGTGTACCGCCTGTAACGATAGCTATTTCGCCTACCATTTTAGACCTCATGATAAATTCCGTTTCTCGTATGTCAGCAACTAGAGACTACGCTAGGTTTAATTTTAGTGATGTTTTTTTTAGTGTACTTTGTATTAAGCAACCTGTTTCCATTCAGCGCCTTCGCCGCGCTCAACGCACATGGCGATGCCCATGCCGCCGCCAATACATAGCGTCGCAAGGCCTTTTTTCGCATCACGGCGTGCCATTTCATGCAGCAATGTGACCAGTACGCGTGTACCAGAAGCACCGATAGGGTGGCCAAGGGCAATTGCGCCGCCATTAACGTTGACTTTGTCACCATCTAGGCCAAGCTCTTTCATGACGCAGCATGCTTGTGCGGCAAATGCTTCGTTGGATTCAATAAGATCTAGGTCGCTGACACTCCAACCAGCTTTTTCAAGTGCTTTCTTGGATGCTGGCACAGGGCCAGTGCCCATGACGCTTGGGTCAACGCCGGCGGTCGCCCATGACGCAATACGTGCCAATGGCTTAATGCCGCGCTTTAGCGCTTCACTTTGACGCATAAGAACAACAGCCGCCGCGCCGTCATTAATGCCCGATGCATTGGCTGCAGTAACTGTGCCATCTTTCTTGAATGCAGGGCGCAGGCCTGAAAGACCATCTGCTGTAACGCCCGCGCGTGGGAATTCGTCTTGTTCAAAAACAAATTCGCCTTTGCGCTCTTTAACCGTTACTGGTGTGATTTCCGCTTTGAACTTGCCGTCAGCAATCGCTTTTTCAGTCTTTTGCTGTGAAGTAGCGGCGAAGTTGTCTTGGTCTTGACGTGTAATTTGGTATTTTTCAGCGATGTTTTCAGCCGTAATGCCCATGTGATAGTCGTTATAAACATCCCAAAGACCGTCAACGATCATCGTATCGATCATTGTACCAGGGCCCATTTTTGTGGCTTCACGAAGGTTCATTGCGTGTGGTGATAAGGACATGTTTTCCTGACCGCCTGCAACGACAATATTACTATCACCTGAAAGGATGGCTTGCATGCCAAGGGCAACACTGCGTAAACCTGACCCGCAAACCTGATTAATCGTTAGGGCGGTTTTATCGGCAGGGGTGCTTGCGCCCATTGCGGCTTGACGTGCAGGGTTTTGCCCTGTTGCCGTGGTTAGGACTTGACCCATAATAACGTCATCAACATCATTGCTGTTAACGGCGGCATCTTCTAACACTGCGCTGATGATTTTTGCGCCAAGTTCAGATGCAGGAATTTTTGATAAACTACCGCCAAAACTACCTATAGCTGTACGCTTTGCCGAAACGATTACGATTGGATCTTCGTGTGACATTTTCCCTCCAGAAATAAATCTATAAAATATTGCGTTAAACTTTAGCAGTAAAGCCACGGTTTTCAAGTGTAATATTTGTTTGCGACAATATTATTTTTCGTGCTGCGCTAAAAACGATAAAATTGGCTGCCAGCATATCTGTTCGGCCTTACGACCTACAAGCATGCCTATATGCCCCGTATCTGGCGAAATGCATGTGGCCTCTGGCATGTGCAGTGTCAGCGCATGTGATGTAGCATAGGGTACAATCGCGTCATTTTTGGGGGTGATGATCATGCATGGGCAGTTGATTTGAGAGGGCAAAATATTGTGGCCGTTATCTAATGCCCACTGCCTGGTGTGGGATGCGTTGTCTTTGTAAAATATGCTTATGCATTCGGCGATAAGCGCTGCGGGAATATCAGTCCCACCATTGACCCAGTCTTCTGTCGCTACAAAATGTTTGGCAAGTGCGGATTGTGGATCGTTTCGCCCAAAATTGGCATATTTTGCGGCGCTTTGCATTATGTTTGTTTGAATAAAAAGGGACTGTAAATAAGCCGTTGAAAGGCCGCCGTTCTTTGCAGCAAGGGCGCGGACGTTTTTGTCACTGTCGAGCAGTAACCTACGCAGTGCATTGTCTCTGTGATGAAAGTCCCATGGTGTAGCGAGTAGAGTAAGGCTTTTTACGCTTTTCTCAGCGTAGGATGTTAGGGCAAGGGCAAGGTTGCCGCCGAGGCAATAGCCAAGCACATGCACAGGGGTGTTATGCTGCGCCGTAACGAATGACAGCGCATCTACAAGCTTACCTGTGATGATGGTCGTTAAGTTCGGCGTGGTTGTTTCTGATGTTAAATCACCCCAATCAAACAAGTAAACATCATAACCTTGCGCGGCGAGCCACCGCATGAATGAACGTTCTTGCGTGAGGTCGAATATCTCCGCACCATTGATGAATGAGGGGATTAACAATATAGGGGCATGGTTTTGTTTGGGCGTTTTTGTGGGCGCATGCAGAAGTTTTGATGCACCAGCTGTCCAGACTGATTCGAGTGGAGAGAGTTCATTTTCGCGACGGAAATCATGGTGATGGTAGTTATGGATCCCCTGTAGAATATGCTGCATATTTTCTTGGCTAAGCGCCATTAAAGCCAGATGCATCATAATTGGCATCGGGCCGCGGCGTTCTGTTTTTATGGCATGGGTGCTGTGCATTATATTCTTGTTTTCATTTTGTACTATTTGTGCATAATAGCATTATTACTTTTTTTGCGTAGCGCTATATTTATAGAGAATAGCGTTAAGATAATAGGAGAGACTAAAAATGGCAAAGACAAAAACAGATAAGCCGACAGTCGTTAAAAAATATGCTAACCGCCGTCTATATGACACAGGCCGCAGCTCTTACGTTACGCTCGAAGACCTCTGTGACATGGTTAAAGAAGGCTATGATTTTGTTGTTGTAGATGCGAAAAGCGGTGAAGATATTACCCGTCAAGTTTTAACACAGATCATTATGGAACAAGAATCTAAAGGTGAAAACCTGCTGCCGATTAACTTCTTGAAGGATATTATTGGTTATTATGGCGATAATATTGGCGGCGTAATTCCAAATTATCTTGAGCAAACGATGGAAGTGTTCAAAGCGAACCAAGAACAGTTCCAAGACCAGTTAAACAAGTCATTTGGCGGTGTTTTTCCGTTTGGCGCGTTTGAAGAAATGAACAAAATAAATATGGACATTTTCCAGCGCACAATGAAAACGTTTACGGGCATTGATATTATCGGCGGCGGCAAAAACTAATCACTGCCGCTTTATTTCATTTTATTACGGCACGTTTTTTGCTTGTACATTGAAGAAATGGCAATTTTGTGTCATGCTTATAATAGACGTTAAGTTGCGTCATGGATGAAAGAGAGCCTGTGATGAGCCGTAAATATTTAGAAGACAAGATTAAAGATGCGTTGGTTTTAGCGAGTGGTAATTCCGCCAAGGCGCAGAAGCTTCTTATTCAATGGGCAATGAGTGATGCAAAATTACTGCAGCAATTGTCTAAGCCGCATCTTAAGGGTATTACGGCGCATGCGGTTGGGCGCGTTATTACACAGATGGATCGTGATGACGAGCCTTTACCAGAAGAGCCAGTAGCCATTGATATGGGGCCGAGCAGTTTTGGCAAAAGTCTTCTTGGGGCTATGTCAGGGCATGATACAGCGCATTTTGGCCATGAAAATGCAGCGCCACGCCATAAGAAGAAGCAAGCTTCGCAGCAGCATATTAATGCGATTCATCAAATTGCACGCAAAGTTCCCAAGTCAGACGATAAATCATAAATATTTGTTTCATGCTAAATTCTACAGCCATTGCTAAAGATATGGGTGCGCTTGATGCCTTTTTGCAAGCGCAAGGCATTAAAAATGCGCAGTTCACGCCAGTTGGTGAAGATATGGCGCCGCGCCGTTATTATCGTATTCATGCGGATGGTGTTGAGAAGAAACTTATTTGCATTGGCCCGCCAGATGATGACCCCGCCGCGCATATTGGGCACTTGGTGCGTAATACTGTGCGTTTATCTGATGCGCTAATTGCACATGGTATTCGTGTTCCGCGCGTTTATGCGTCTGACCCTGCGCAGGGTTTTGCTTTGGTCGAAGATTTTGGTGATATGCGAATGGATCAAGCCATCGCCGCGGGTAAAATATCAGCCGAAGATGCATATAATTATGCGGCGGAAATTGCCCGTAAGCTTGCGGCAATTAATGATATATCAGGCCTAAATGATTATTACGCCAGTCACGTTCATGCAGGGCGCAGTAAATTAGTACAGTGGTATTTGCCGATATTATTACAGCGCAAAGTCGATGCTAATTTTGTCGATGAATATATTGATATATGGGATGCGGTTGAGGCGGCGGTTGAGAAGCCGCGTGAATGTTTTTCGCATATTGATTTTCATTTGATGAACTTAATGTATTTGGATGGGCATGAGGGCGTTGAATGTATAGGCGTACTTGATTATCAAGGCGCTATGCGTGCGCCTTATGTGTATGATTTAGTCAATTTGTTAGATGATGCGCGCCGTATTGTGCCAGACCATATTAAATGTAGTGCGATTGACGCGTTTACTATAAACATGAATGCCAAAGAATTGATGTTGTTTAATGCACATTACGCGATTTTATCTGCACAGTTCCATAGCCGCTGCCTTGGGCAGTTTATCGAATTGGCCTTTATGGGAAAGGGCCAGTATTTACAATATCTGCCCAGCCTTTTAAAGCAATTTAAGGCAGATATGCAAGCCCCTGTTTTAGCGCCACTTAAGGCGTGGTTAGATGCGCAAGGCATGGATTTTGATACGCCATTACATGTTGATGTCGATGCGGCGGCAAAATGGCTTAAGGTTTAAATCCTATAGAATATTATGCACTATAAAGTCAGGATTCCTCAGTATTTGCGCAATCTGTTTCATTTCTTTTGCCGAGTGACGATAATTTTTTCTGTTTAGGACAGCGTCAATGAATTCGCTTTGTAGCGCTGTGAACTCTTCTGATTTGTCTGTGAGCATCGCCTGCTTAAAGCGTTTTGCAGTAAAGTTTATGCGGCTTAGTTCAAGGATTAATTCATCCGTAATATTCGGTGGAGTGCCTAGGTCGAATTTATCGATATCCTGAAAAATGTTATTGGCAGCAATTTTGTGCTGCGCCTTTTGCCATTTTGCGGCGATGTCGTCTTGGCTTCGAATATTAAATGCTGAAAGCGCTTGTTTAACAAGATTGTCTTCACTGATGGATAGTTCTTCAGCGCTATTTTCAATTTGTTCTGTTAAGCTGATGAAGCCAGCGATAAGACGCGCGCTGTAATCATCGCCATATGGTTCATTTTGAATGGCGCGATACTCATCTTGGATAAGGGCGCAGTGCTGTTTTAAAATAATGGCATCGTTATTTTGGGCTAATGTAAGCAATAGCGCATTAAATTCAGCTTTATTGGTCACATCCAGTGTTAATTCGGGCATAAGCTTTTTATTAAAAACAAGCGCGAATGTTTCATCATCATGTAGGTCAAGGTCACAGCTACAAGCAAGGCGGTCAAGTTCGTCGATGATGCTGCGTTCAATATCAATAATGTCATTACCTGCCATATTTTTAATGATGGCGTGTTGCAAGCGTGCGGCTGCATTGCGTGTGCGCATTACTGTAGCTAGTCCATCACTATAATGGCGACGCTCTGCACGTAGGTCGCTCATGGCCTTTTCATAGGCTGCCTTGATGTCATGTTCTCTTTGCCAAAGTATTTCTGCGGTTTCTGTACGGTGTGCATCGGTGAAGGCCATATAGTTTTCTTCATCCGAAAGGCTTTCATCATTCACTGTTTGAAGGAATTTTTTTAGTGGATCAATATTCATTGTTGGCCTCGTATAGAGAAAAATAAAGCGGCGATTTGCCGCTTTATTTGAATGTTTATAAATTTATTATGCGCTGAGCTTTGGATAAGTACGGTTGATTTGGCGTGAAACCATATCAGACTGTGCATTGATCGCGGCTGTGCCAAGGGCCATTTCAATTTCTCGTGTTGGCTCGCCTTTGCTTAGGGCAGTGATAAAATCAGATTTTAGGCCAGTAATTGTTTCGATATTGTCATTAGAAACACCGGCTGCTTTAAGGCGCTTTTCGCTTAAATCAACAGATTGCGCTGTTTTAAGTGTGTCCTCAACAGATGCACCTTCGGCAACCTTTAAAGTGTGGATGCCGTTTACGATGCTACGCACATTAATGTCGAAGCTGTCTGCAAGCAGGCGCTTGTTCAAATCGGCTTCAGTTGTGATGCTTTGTTTAGCAAATGCTGCTGTAATTACTTCATCTTTGCTTAGGCCGTAGCGCTCTGATACAGCAGCGATTTGGTCTTGGATGCTGACAATATTTGTTTGGATACGTGCATCATAGCTTGGAGATTCGTATGATAGAGAGCTCATATCTTGATAAAGGTCTGTGATATACTGAATATCAAGTTCTTTAGCTTCTGCGATAAGGTCAGCTTCATATGCTTCGAACTTAGTTTTTGATGTTAAATCTGTATCAATGCCGTTGTCTGCGGCTGCTTTAAAGAAGGCATAGTAAACTTTAGATGGGCGGCGTCCAACTTTTTCAGCCGCAGCATTCATTTGGGATTTGAAGTCACTAAGCGCAGATGTAAGTTCATCATAGTAGCTTTCATTATATGACTCTTCTTGCCACACATCTGCAAACTGCTCTGTGCCATTTTCACCTGTCAGGCTAACTTCAACAGGCATATCGGTTGTAATTGTTTTTTGTGCTTCACCAATTGCTTGGAACGCAGGAACAGCTTTTTCGCTTGCTTGCTTAACTGAAAAGTCTTTGTTGCGTTCTTCAACTTTTGCAAGTTCAGTTTGGAAATCTTTGTATGATTTAATATTATATGCAGATGAGCCACAAACCTCTTGAGAGAAGAGAAGGGCGATGGTCGCATCGTCTTTGATGTCAAAGCCATATTTTGTAAGCGAGGCTAGCTTTGGTTCAAAACTATCTGCAAATTGTACAGGTAGGCCTTGTTCACTGCGCTTTAATGTTTCTACCAGCTGTTTTGCTGTTGCAAAGAAATTAATGTTGCGGTCACGCTCTGCTTTAAGAGCCGCTGCTTCTTCTGCTTCTTGCGCTTTCAAGAATTCAGTAGCACTGTCACGCTCTTCAATAGCCGCGAGAATGCGCTCGTGACATTCTTGTTGTAAGACCTGTATTGCTTCATTCGTGACGCTTTTTAGCTCTTTTTCTGCGTCATCTTTTTTTGCATTAATAAAACTCTTTATTGTATTAACGCTTCCTTTGTCTTCGGGGTTAACTGCATCTAGTAATGCTTTAATATCAGCCGTAGTCATTTTACACACCTTATTTAGTTTTAAACTCGTCGAACGATTGTTAACATAATTTTAACCCTTATGTCAACATTATTATGAAAATTATTGCCTCTTATTTTTTACAGTTGAAGTTTCTGTTTATCTGCCGCTGCATTCATTTCGGTTACAGCTTGCGCGCTTGTCGTTTCTTTATATTCGTTGACTTTAGCGTCTGCTTGGCTAGCAAGCTGCTGTATCAGGTCTGCATGGGTGTTGTTATCAGTGAATCCTTCTGGCAGATTTGATAGAAAATTATTTAATAAGTCTAAAGTCATTTTTTGTTGCCTCGCTCTATTATGTGGCTGTTGTTAACATAATTCCGCGGGGCGGGTCAATATTTTTATGAAAAATAGGTTTTTGTAATCCTCTTGTATAAAACATCCTTATTGGTACTTGTCCTTACGGGGTAAAGCTGCTAACTAAAATCAGGAAATATTTGAACATTTAGGGAGCATGAAAATGGCGCTAGTATCTGATCTTCTCGGTAAGATTAAACCATCACCAACATTATCACTTATTGCCAAAGCGAATGAGCTTAAGGCGCAAGGTAAAGACATTATCGGTCTGTCTGCAGGTGAGCCTGACTTTGACACGCCTGACTTCATTAAAGAAGCAGCGATTAAAGCCATTCAGGAAAACCAGACGCGCTATACAGCTGTGCCAGGGACGAATGAATTGCGCGAAGCAATCCGCGCGAAGTTTAAGCGTGAAAATGAATTAGATTATGCCGTTGATCAAATTATTGCCGGCACGGGTGGCAAGCAGGTGTTATATAACGCTTTAATCGCGAGCGTTAACCCTGGTGATGAAGTCATTATCCCAACACCATATTGGGTGTCTTACCCTGATATGACGATCCTTGCGGGCGGTGAGCCTGTATTTGTTGATACAACAGCAGAAGAGGGGTTCAAGGTAAAAGCGGATAAATTAGAAGCTGCGATTACGCCGAAAACAAAATGGGTGATTTTAAATTCACCGGGTAACCCATCAGGCGCAGCTTACACACGTGAAGACCTCGAAGCTTTGGCGGTTGTGCTGCGTAAGCACCCACATGTGTACATTATGAGCGATGATATGTATGAACACATCACTTATGATGATTTTGAATTTACAACAATGGCGCAAGTTGCCCCTGATTTGTTTGACCGCACATTAACGGTAAATGGTGTGTCTAAGGCATATTCCATGACCGGTTGGCGCCTTGGTTACGCGGGCGGCCCTGTTGACTTGATTAAGGCAATGACCAAAATTCAAGGGCAGAGCACATCAAACCCATGTTCGATTACACAGATTGCCGCGACAGCAGCCCTTAATGGCGACCAGTCATTCTTAGCAGAACGTAATGCGGCCTTTAAAGAGCGCCGTGACGTTGTTGTCTCTATGCTGAATGATATTGATGGTATTTACTGCCCAACACCAGAAGGTGCATTCTATGTGTATCCATCATGTGAAGGTCTAATCGGTAAATACACGCCAGACGGCAAGAAAATCGAAAGCGATGCAGATTTCTCTGCTTATCTTATTGATGCCGTTGGCGTTGTATGTGTGCATGGCGAAGCATTTGGCCTGTCGCCGCACTTCCGCATTTCATACGCAACATCTGTTGATGTATTAAAAGACGCATGTAGCCGCATTCAAAAAGCCTGCGCTGAATTGAAAGACCAAGCGCAAGCAGCGTGAAATTGAATTGATATTATTAGGAAAGCTGCTCACATTTTTGAGCGGCTTTTTTAATGCGCACTCTTATTGACATATTTGTTTTTATGTATATAAAGACTGTATTGTTAAAAATTTAATGGGAGTGTTGGGCATGAGCGCAAAAGAAGATGATATTATTGATGTATACGCAGGCAATGCAAAGGGGCTGGCTGCTGCGTTTGTATTCTTGAGCTTTTTAACAGGCACTGTTGGGTGGATTAATGACTGGAGTGAGAGGACCGTTGAGGATATTGATCCGAAGGTTACTATCGCTGATGATACGACGTATTTATCAGGTTGGCCTTTTGTGCCGCAGCTTAAAACCGTAACGCAAAGTTTTAACGAAGAAACAGGCACGCTGTGCCGTAAAGAAGCGACTTATACAGCGCCTTTGTTTATTCCGGCGGATATAGAAACGTCTAAAACATGTAAAACGCTAACGCTGTAGCTCTGATATGACGTATGTCCTATTTGACGTCGATGGTGTTTTGATTAACGGTTATCACGCGAAGCCAGAACTCCGCCATTGCTGGGATGAGCATATGGAGCGTGATTTAGGCGTAAAGCGCCAAGATTTCTATGATCATTATATTTCTGGCGTTTTTGTGAAGGAAGTTTTAGTCGGTAAGGCCAATATGCTTGATACGTTAAGCGCCGTTTTGCCGCGCATTGGTTATAATGGTGACGCGCAGGACTTTATTGATTACTGGCTGAAGAATGATTCCCGTATTAATCAGGAGCTGTTGGCGAAAGTGAAAACACTTTCTGCCATTGATGGGGTGGGTTTGTATATCGCCACCAACCAAGCGCATGACCGCGCAGCATATTTAATGAAAGACCTTGGCTTTGGTGCGTACTTTAAGGATATCTTCCATTCTGCTGCGATAGGGCACAGAAAACCAAGCCCAGAATATTTCGTTGAGGTTGATAAGCGCCTAAACCGTGACCCTGCGCGTAAGGTGATCTTCTATGATGATACGCAAGAAATCATCGACACTGCCAACGCCCATGGCTGGGAAGCACATCAATTCGATAGCGTCGCTGATTTGAATAAGTCTGCATTTTTACGCCCGCTTATCTAGCGCGCTTAACTAAATTTTAAGGCGCGTGTGGCATTAATATTCCTATGAATTGAGGGGAATATGGGCGCAGCGTTAATTATTATCGACATTCAAAATGCATTTTGCAATCCTGCAGCGGATGGCCGATTGGAGCATTTCTTTAAAAATACCCTTGGCAATGTGAAAACGAACCATGATACGGCGGAGCGTATTAAAGCGTTTGTTGAAAAGGTGCGGGGGCATATCCCCATTATATGGGTTGGCTATCACCATACAGATAGTGATGGTCCTGCGCAGAGTGTTGACGAAGATGGGGCGGCGGCTTTCTATATCGCGAAGCCTGCAGACGGCGATGTTGTCTTTTATAAAGAAATGAATAATGCTTTTGACAATGAAACCTTGCAGGAATATTTGCGCGATCAAGGTTATGATGAGCTCTATTTCGCGGGGGTGAACAGTCATGCATGTTTGTTTGAATCTGTGAAAACAGCATCTTGCCGCGGTTTCAAATGTAATGTCCTTGAAGATTTAATTTCATCGTCATCGCGTATGACTTTGTTGGTGAAGTTTATGACGGCACAATTGGGTCTGTTAGCAGATAAGCTGCCATCTAGTGATATGATTGCAGCGCTGAGAGGCTGCGTGACGGAACAGCCTGTATCTAGTTCTACACAAGATTTAAATATGAGCGCTAAGTAATCAATAAAATAGTCATCTCGACCAAGGCGGAGAGATCTCATATGGTGGCAAAGGGCAAAGATCCCTCGGCTACGCTCGGGATGACGGATTGTTAAACAAATACAACCTAATCGCACTTGATAAGTTTGTGGTTTCTGGTCTTGCGTCGTCTATGGCGGTGATGAGGGCGGAAAGGGACATGTCGGCATCATCGGCGATGCGTTTTAAGGCTTTCCAAAATGTGGGTTCTAGGGATAAGGACGTTCTGTGTCCAGCGATGGTCACAGAACGTTTTTCTGGTTGTTCATTCGGGATATGAATGTCCATATCCATTAGTCTTTCGGCTTAACCATTTCTTCTGGCTTGATCCATTCTTTGAACTGCTCTTCTGTGAACATGTCGAGAGCAATGCCTGCCTCTTTAAGCGTTACGCCATCTAAATGCGCTTTCTTGGCGATTTTGGCGGCATTATCATAGCCGATATGCGGGTTAAGCGCTGTGACTAGCATCAGTGAGCCATGTAGAAGTTCATCAATACGCTCGTAATTCGGCTCAATGCCGACAACGCAGCGTTCTGTGAAGCTGCGGCACGCATCGCTTAGCAAGCGGATGGATTGAAGCACGTTGTAAACCATGACTGGCTTAAAGACGTTTAATTCAAAATGACCGTTTGAGCCAGCAACTGTTACAGCTGTGTGGTTGCCCATCACTTGTGCGCAGACCATGGTCATGGCTTCGCACTGCGTTGGGTTGACCTTACCCGGCATGATGGAAGAGCCAGGCTCATTCGCAGGGAGGTTCAATTCACCAATGCCGCAACGTGGGCCAGAGCCTAATAGGCGGATGTCGTTGGCGATTTTCATCATAGATACTGCAAGCACGTTTAATGCGCCTGACAATTCAACCAATGCATCATGCGCGGCGAGGGCTTCAAACTTGTTTTCGGCGGTCACAAAATCTATGCCCGTAATTTTTGCAACATTGTCAGCAAATTTTTCAGCGAAGCCAGCTTTGGAGTTAATGCCTGTGCCCACAGCTGTACCGCCTTGCGCAAGCTGTAGCATATGTGGGTAGGTGGCTTTTACGCGGGCAATGCTGTTTTCAATTTGCTTGGCATAGCCTGAAAATTCTTGACCGAGTGTGAGCGGCGTTGCGTCCTGCAAATGTGTGCGGCCGATTTTGACAATGTCTTTAAAGGCGTTGCTTTTATCAATAAATACAGAATGCATATGTTCAAGCGCAGGGATTAATTGGTGGTGCACTTCTTCGATACAGGCAATATGCATTGCGGTTGGGAATGTGTCGTTAGATGATTGCCCCATATTCACGTGGTCGTTCGGGTGAACGGGGGATTTACTACCAAGCTCACCGCCCAGCATTTCAATGGCGCGGTTGGCGATGACTTCGTTTGTGTTCATGTTTGACTGTGTGCCGGAACCTGTTTGCCATACAGCAAGTGGGAAGTGATCAGCCAATGTTTCGTCAATAACTTCTTCAGCCGCGTCAATAATCGCGTTGCCTATTTTTGCGTCAATTACGCCAAGAGAAAGGTTTGTTAATGCCGCAGCTTTTTTGACGATGCCCAATGCACGGATAAGCGGCAAAGGCATTTTTTCTTCACCAATATCAAAATTCATCAAAGAGCGTTCAGTCTGTGCACCCCAGTAACGATCAGAAGGGACATCGATTTCGCCAATAGAATCGCTTTCAGTGCGCATAGCTTGGTGCATGTTAATTTCAGCGGGAATAGTCATTTTTCTCTCCGTTCAATATTGTCTGCCCAGATCATACTTAAAAAGATAGGGCGGGAAAAGGGGCGGGCAATAAAAATGGTTATTTAACCACGTTAATCATTCCGTAAATATTGTGCTGTATGCTCTAATCAGTAAATAAGGGATATCTAATGGAAAAAGAGTTTAACGATGTTGTTGTTGGTAAGCCGCCGCGTACTGTGTTGGAACAGGCGCATGATAAACTGACGCGTATTGCTTTGACGGTTCTTGACCCTGAACATCCGCAAGCTTACCGCACCTGTTGCCATTCGCATACAGGTAAAAGCCTAAGAGAAAACCCTGAAGGGTATGAAGATACGGATGAGATTGTGCTGTTGGGGGCTGGCGGCGTTGTCGCGCATTCCATTATTAAGGGGGATAATGATAAGATAAAGTCTGATACATTATGTGGGCGTAATGATTTAGGCGTTGGTTTGGATACAGAAGGGGACAATCCGCATTATAAATTCACGCGCACGCCGAATAGTGAGATATTTGAATATATGAGCGTGGATTTTCGTGTTTCAATTAAGGATTTTAATGAACATTACATTGAACCTGTACGTAAAATGATGTACGCGGCGCCAAAAGTGTCTAGTGAGAATGATGGCTTAGCTTAAGAAGAGTTAAGCAATAATATCTGGCAGCAGATCACTTTCAATTTTATTGATAATGTCTTTTAGCGCAAGTTTGCGCTTTTTAAGGCGGGTCATTTGCAAGAAGTCCACGGGCTGCGCACTAGCAAGACGCTCGATAATATCATCAAGGTCTTTATGTTCATGTTTCAGCTGTGCGAGTTTTTCGCGGAGGATTTCTTCTTCTTCTGGATCCATACTTCTTTTACGCAATTTGTTATTTAATCAAGATAAATACCATATCAAAAAAACAACCTGTTGGGTATAGTTTTTTGCTTTGAATGCGCATGGACGTCATCAAGATAATGTAATAGGGCGTAAACCAGCTTTTTTGCTATGATCTTCCGCGCCTTCATATGCGTTGCTTAAGGCCGTTAGGATAGCCTTACCGTGCGTTGTTCCCGATGCTGTTTGATCAATCATAATTTGCGCGAGCGCGTTAAGCGTACTGCCTGAAACATAGTAATCAGTGTTCTCATCTGTTTGGTATATACCTATTGAGCCATCATTATTGACGCTAGCAAAACTTGATGCCAAGTCATTAATGCCCTTCTGTGCATAATCACCGCCGTCTTGCTTGCCAGTGCTTAGTCCCATGGTATTGAGCGCATCTGAAAGGGCATTTGCGTCTAAATTAACGGATGTCTGTGCACCGAACCCTTCTGTATTTTGTAGGCCTTTGCTGAAAGCGGTACCAATTTGCGTTGCGTTAACGATTTTATTTTCTGACATTTTTTTACCTTACTATTACCATTGTTATTATATTATGGGGTTACGGGCGTTAGATTCGCTTTCATGTGGCTAAAATCAGGCGCGTGTTGAAGCGCTGTCGTCAGGCTGTTTACGATGGCCTGTTGTGACACGCCGGCTATATTGTTAATCAGGTATTCTCCTAATGTCGCAGCTGTTTGCGTGCTAATATATGTTTCGCCGGCTGCGTCTTTGAATATGCCGATTGTGTTATCACCATTTCTTTGCTTTAAAGATTCGCAAATTTGGTTCACCTTGGGTGTTCCCGCAGTTGCATAAAGCTGTGATTGCAAGGCCATTGCCTGCATTTCAAATAAAAGACGTTCATCTATTCCAAAATGTTGTGATGAAATTTGTTCAAACATATCGCCAAGGGCTTTTGTATTGATCAACTTATTCATTTTAGTCGTTCTCTAGTTTGTGGTGTTTTTGCTAAGTTTCTAATATACACACCAATCTAAATTATGTCAAATATTATATGTTGCTTGTTAATGACGTTAAATATTGGCTAGGCAAAGGCAAAAAAATCATTAGGATAGTAGGTTGTTATAAATAGTACTTTTTTAGAGGGCGATTTTAGGGATATGAGCAAGAAGCGCATAGGAATTTTAACAAGCGGTGGTGATTGTGCTGGTTTGAACGCGGTTATTCGTGCGGTAGTTCACCGTGCAGATTTGTTGGATTGGGAAGTTTTGGGAATCATTAACGGTACAGCAGGGCTTATGAAAGAAGAGCCTGAATACCGTAAGCTGGAACTTAAAGACTTTGATGGCAATATGCTGCGCCGTGGCGGCACAGTGTTGGGGACTACCAATAAAGGCAACCCATTTTCATACCCAATGCCTGATGGCACGTTTAAAGACCGCAGCGATGAAATTATCGCTGGCGCGAAAAAGCTGGGGCTAGAGGCTATTATTGGTATTGGCGGTGATGGCAGCTTCGCTATTCTACAAAAATTGGCGGAAAAGGGTGACTTTAAACTAGTCGGTATCCCAAAGACAATTGATAATGATATTGGAAAGACGGAAACATCGGTCGGGTTTGATACCGCCGTCACCGTTGCGACCGAAGCGCTTGATAGATTGCAGCCAACTGCGGCATCACATGACCGCGTTATGATTTTGGAAGTTATGGGGCGTGATGCAGGGCATATTGCTTTGGCGAGTGGCATTGCAGGTGGCGCGGACGTGATTTTGCTTCCAGAAATCCCGTATTCAGTGGATGCTGTTGCTAAAAAATTAAAACAAGTGAAGGCTAAAGGCCGTAACTTTGCGTTGGTTGTTGTGTCGGAAGCGGTTAAAAAGCAAGATGGCGGCAGCGCTAAAATGAAATATGCCGATGGTGAAAAACGCTATGGCGGTATTGGTTACGTTATTGGTGATGAGCTTGCTGTCGCGACGGGTTTTGAGACACGCGTAACAATTTTAGGCCATGTGCAGCGTGGTTCTGCGCCAACATATAATGACCGTATGCTTGCATCGGCGTTAGGTGTTAAGGCTGTTGACTTGGTCGCGGAAGGTAAGTTTGACCGTATGGTAGCATGGCAAGATCGTAAGGTTGTTGATGTGCCAATTGCGGAAGCGATAGCAGCATATCAAGACGTAGACCTAGATGGCACACTAGTGCATACTGCACGAGCTCTTGGTATTTGTTTAGGAGATGAATAAACAATGCAATATGTATTACAATCCCTCGCACCAGATGAAGAAATCGTCCATATAGGCCGCTATCACTGGATGTATAATGTCTATGCCGCGTTTAGTATTTTCTGGGGCGTTGTGTTCTGTGTGCTGATGTTGGTTGTACCTGTGTATCTGTATATTGATTTTGGTGTGCCAGCACTTCAATATGCGCCGGATGCTTCGGCAAGCTGGATTGACTATATACGCGCTTTACACCCGTTAATTAAGCTTGGTGCACTTCTTTCCTTCGTAATGGGCTTGATGAAATTTGCTAAGCAAATGGTTGATAAAGTCACAACGGAAATTGCGGTCACAACATCACGCTTAATATACAAGCGCGGCCTTGTTGCGCGTTATGTCGGCGAAATCAGTATTGACCGTATCGAAGGCGTGAACGTCCTGCAAGGGTTCTGGGGGCGCATATTTGATTATGGCCGCGTCGTCGTACGCGGCATGGGCGTGGGTGAAGTCGTTCTGCCACCACTTGCACGTCCAATTATCTTCCGTAAAGCCATTGAAAAAGCGCGGACGCTTTAAACGCTAATCTGTAAATTTATTAGAGGGGTTACTCATGAAAGATTCCAACGGTAAATGGGATAAATCCAAACTCGTCAGTCGTTATGTAACCGAAGGCGCGAAGTCAGCGCCGCATCGGGCATATTATTATGCGATGGGTTTGAGCGAAGAAGAAATTCATCAGCCATTAGTTGGCGTGGCGACATGTTGGAACGAGGCTGCGCCGTGTAATATTGCGCTTCAGCGTCAGGCGCAATCTGTGAAGCGTGGGGTGTCCGAACATTTTGGGACGCCACGTGAATTTACGACGATTACGGTGACGGATGGTATTGCGATGGGGCATGAAGGTATGCGTTCATCGCTGGTGTCGCGTGAGGTTATTGCGGATAGTGTTGAGCTGACGATGCGCGGGCATTGTTATGATGCACTTGTCGGTTTGGCGGGCTGTGATAAATCATTACCGGCGATGATGATGGTGATGCTTCGCCTAAACGTGCCGTCAGTCTTTATGTATGGTGGGTCTATTCTGCCCGGTAAGTTCCGCGGTGAAGATGTAACGATTATTGATGTTTTTGAAGGCGTTGGCAAACATGCGACAGGCAAATTCTCTGATGGTGATTTGAAGGAAATGGAATGCGTGGCTTGTCCATCAGCGGGGGCATGTGGTGGCCAGTTTACGGCGAATACGATGGCCTGCGTGTCTGAAGCGATTGGTCTTGCGTTACCTAATTCAGCAGGTGCGCCTGCGCCATTTGAATCACGTGATGAATATGCCGCAGCATCGGGCGCGGCCGTAATGAATTTGATTGAAAAGAATATTCGCCCACGTGATATTGTAACGCGTAAAGCGCTTGAAAACGCTGCGACGATTGTGTCTGCAACAGGCGGGTCAACTAATGCAGCGCTGCATCTGCCCGCGATGGCGCATGAATGCGGTATTGATTTTGACTTGCATGATGTGGCGGAGATATTCAAGAAGACACCATATATCACCGACCTTAAACCTGGCGGACGCTATGTGGCTAAAGACCTGTATGATGTTGGCGGCGTTAGTGTTGTTCTGAAAGAACTGCTCGATGGCGGTTATATACATGGTGATTGTATGACCGTAACAGGCAAAACCATTGCCGAGAATTTGGCGGATATTAAGTTCCCTGAAAATCAGGATGTTGTGCGCCGTTTATCAAACCCGATTTTGCCAACAGGCGGCGTGGTCGGCTTGAAAGGTAATCTGGCAAGTGAAGGTGCGATTGTGAAAGTTGCGGGCCTAAAAGAAATGACCTTTGAAGGGCCTGCGCGCGTATTTGAATGTGAAGAAGACTGCTTTAATGCCGTACAAGCGCGCCAATATAAAGAAGGCGATGTCTTGGTTATTCGTAACGAAGGGCCGAAAGGCGGGCCAGGTATGCGAGAGATGCTGTCAACCACCGCGGCGCTTTACGGTCAAGATATGGGCGGCAAAGTCGCGTTAATAACTGATGGGCGTTTTTCAGGCGGCACGCGCGGTTTCTGTATTGGGCATGTTAGCCCCGAAGCAGCCGTTGGCGGGCCAATTGGCCTGTTAAAAGATGGGGATATGATCCGCATTGATGCCAATAAAGGCACATTGGATGTTTTGGTGAGTGATGATGAACTGGCCGCACGCCGTAAGTCATGGGCGCCACGTAAGCATAACTATCAATCAGGTGCGCTTTATAAATATGCGCAGCTCGTCGGTTCAGCAGAAAAGGGCGCGGTGACGCATCCGGGCGCTGAAGGCGAAACGCATGTCTTTGTTGATTTGTAAGGTAAAGCGTTTTTAAACTTTAAAAACTCTGGCAAGTCCCGCTGTTTCAGCGCCTTTTTGTGATTTAATATAAAATGCGTGATCAGGTTTGTGACTGTGTAGTTTTCTGTGGCCAGCTTGTTCTAGATGAGATGTGGCAACATTAGCAGCACAGAGTGTCCCTTTGTCGCTATCTTTAGGGAGCTGTTCAAAATGAGCGGCTGCGATGCTCATACAGCCATTAAATGCTGCGCTTGCGCTGGCAATTCCATGACGATGCCAGAATGATTCCTTTGGAGTGCGCTCGAAACGGTGAATATTTGCTGTTGCGAGTACAATATTTTGTTCATTTTCTTTGAATAGCTTATCAAATCGAGGTTGAATTACTTCTTTGAAATATACAAAAGCGTCTCGGCCTTCATGAAGGTTTCCGTTAATGTCTTCAAGTAAAATTATATTACGCATGCGTTGTATGTTTGCGCGTTTTGCATCGACAAAGCCAAACATATCATAGCATGCGCAGAGTAAGGCGAGCTTATTAGGGCTAAGTTTGGCATAGCGGCGGTCATCATAAAAATCTTTTTCATGGACAAGCATAACTGGATATTGCAGCCCATCGAAGTCTTCTTGTACGGGGCAAATTTTTCTTCCAACGCCAGTGACATTATTAAAATCTAGCGCTAAGGCAATTTGCTGTCCGCCAATTATGCGTTGGTGCTTTTCTTCTGGTTTTGTGTCTATCCCAATAATTAAGTTTGTATTAGGGGATGTCTTATGTAGGGGGCTTAAGATGCTGTGCAAGTCTTTAACGATAGCGCTCTTATTTAATGATTTTTTATCAATATCAAGATTATCGAGGTATAAGTAGCCACCAGGCAGTACAATAGCATCGACATCTTTGATACGCTTTTCTGTAAGTGTATCTACTAGCGTATTTAAGTTTTCTAAGCGTTCTGTATTAGATGTTTGATCTTTATCTACGCCCTGATGGCAATATGAAATGACTCGCAAAACGTCCCCCATTATTTTTATATATGTAAGTGTTATATTGCCTTGTAAATTATGTCAATAATATTGATTCGTTTTTCTTCTTAAAAATTAGGCTTTTTTATATGCGTATATACTTATGCAGACTTTATTTCACTTAAGGTGAACAGAAGTAAGCTTTTGTTAACGGGTCTATGAAAGAATCGTAGTGTAAGATTATTTTTCGCTAGGATTCTTGTCATGGGTATTTCGCATTTTATATTAGACAAAAACGTTCAAAGTTTTAGAAAATCAACCGCGCTGTTCTGCGCTGTGGCGTTGGTTGCGGCGGTTGGTTACAAACCAGTTCAGGCCGAAGCATCTTATATGCAGCGTTATATGACATCATCGATTGATGAGAAGATTAAGTCGATGAAGTTTAACCCAGCTGTATACGATGGTGTGATTTCTTTTTATCAACAGCGTGACTTTGCGCCGCTATGGGTTGATGAAGGGCAAGGGCTAATTGATAAAGCCAATGTTGTTATATCAGAGCTGGAACGCGCTTGGCAGCATGGCCTTAACCCGCAAAAATATTTAGATAAAGACATTTTAGGCGCGAATTATTCACGCCGAAAAAGTGTGTTGGCGCGCAGTGAGTTTTTATTATCTTACGGTTTGGCGCTTTATGCCCATGATATGACGAGCATGCGTGTCGACCCAAAGGCAATTAAGCAGCATGAAGAATATTGGCGTAAGCCTATCGCGCCGTCTGTAGTGCTACACAAAGCGGCAGAACAGGCTGATTTACGCAGCTATATTCACTCATTAGAGCCGCAAAATGGGCTGTATAAGCGCCTGAAAAAAGAATATGTGCAGATGGTCACATCTGACGAATTTCATCAGCCGCAAGTCGAAGTGACTTATGCGGGTATTATTCAACCGGGGCAATCACATAAAACCGTGGCGCAATTCCGTGCACGTATGGGGATGCCAAAGTTAGATGGCATGGATAATTACGTTTATGATGATGCATTGGTTGAGAAAATTTCAGCCTTCCAAAAAGATAACGGCTTAAAGACAGATGGCGTTCTAGGCCCGCAAACCGTGAAATATTTGAACCGCACTGCGCGTGAGCGTGCGGACCAACTTTTGGCGAATATGGAACGTATGCGTTGGATTGAGCCAGACCGTCCGAAGAAATATATCGAAGTTAATATCCCGTCAATGTCTCTGTGGGGCTTTGAAGATGGGCAAGCGACATTAAATATGCCGGTTATTGTTGGCCGTACATATCGCCCAACGAAAAGCTTCGTTGCTGAAATTACAGGTGTGCGTATTAATCCGCGTTGGACAGTGCCGCACCGTATTCGTACACAAGATTACTGGCCAAAAATGAAAGAAGATCCAAGTGTTCTTCTCGAAAAGAAAATTGATGTTATCGAAGGTTATGGCCATGAGGCTATTTATCACGACCCTACAGCAATTGACTGGAAAAATATGGGGTGGCGTGAATTTAACAAATACCGCCTTGTACAACAACCGGGTGACCATAATGCGTTGGGACGTATCCGCGTATTGATGCCGAACCAACATGTGATTTATTTGCATGACACGAACCACCCTGAATTGTTCGACCAAGATTATCGTTCAGAAAGCTCTGGCTGTATTCGTTTGAAATACCCTGAAAAGGTCGCTGAATTTATCTTGAAGGGTAATGATATTGAATGGGGCACACCGCGTATGCAGGAAATCTATGACAGTCTAAAGCCTAAAGACTTAATGGTTGAACATAAGATGCCGATTTACATTTTGTATCAGACAAACTGGCTAAATGCACGTGGTGAGATTGTTTACGGCCCTGATTTATACAAAGAAGACCGTAAATTGATTGCTGCGTTAGATAAGCAAGGGGATTATTATGTGCCTGCGCGTGATGTAATTGATGAAGACATGAAAATAGCACTACGCTAATTCAAAGTAACACCGTTTCTTGTAAAAGGCCGCAATGATATGCGGCCTTTTTGTTACGTTTTGTAGCATATGGTGATGTGCATAACTGGCGGCTTTCTTGGCGGTGCGCATGTCATAATATGTAGAATCAATGTTAGGCTTCTCGGTAGAGTTAATTTTTGTAATCTTGGCGCAGGAGAAGCGGTCATGGCGAATACAGCGAAAGATAAATGGGTTTATGATTTTGGTGCGGGTAAAACCGATGGCAGCGCGGAAATGCGCAACCTACTTGGTGGTAAAGGCGCCAACTTGGCTGAAATGGCATCGCTTGATTTGCCAGTACCACCTGGATTTACAATTACGACAGAAGTCTGCACCCATTATTACGGGCATGAACATAGCTACCCTGAAAGCTTAAAAACGCAGGTTGAAACATCGCTCAAGCGTTTGGAAAAAGAAGTCGGCGCGACATTTGGTGATGCTAAGAACCCGCTATTAGTTTCTGTCCGTTCGGGGGCGCGCGTGTCCATGCCAGGTATGATGGATACGGTTTTGAACCTTGGTTTGAATGATGACACGGTTAAAGGGCTTGAAGAACAATCAGGTGATACGCGTTTTGCATGGGATAGTTACCGCCGCTTCATTCAAATGTATGGTGATGTTGTTCTTGGTGTGGATCACCACAAATTTGAAACCATTATTGATGCACATAAGGCGATTAAGAATATATCCGAGGATGTCGATGTTACAGCGGAGGGCTGGAAAAGTATTGTTGCTTCTTATAAAGAGCTTGTCGAAAATGAAATTGGCCGTGCTTTCCCGATGGACCCGCATGAGCAGCTATGGGGTGCAATAAGCGCTGTATTTGAATCATGGGATTTATTACGTGCACGTCGTTACCGCCGCATTAATGATATTCCGGATGACTGGGGCACGGCTGTTAACGTGCAAACCATGGTGTTTGGTAATATGGGCGAGGATTGCGCGACAGGTGTTTGCTTTACGCGTGACCCATCCAATGGTGAGAAATTCTTCTATGGCGAATTTTTGATTAATGCGCAGGGCGAAGACGTTGTTGCCGGCATTCGTACGCCGCAGCAATTGACCATCCGCCTACGTGAAAAAGAAGGTAATACATTGCCATCTATGGAAGAAGCCATGCCCAAAGCGTTTAAAGAGCTTTGCGATGTTCGTGAAAAGCTAGAGGCGCATTACCGTGAAATGCAGGATATTGAATTTACCGTGCAAAAAGGCACGCTTTATATGCTGCAAACACGCTCTGGTAAACGTACAGCCGCAGCGGCGCTGAAAATCGCTATTGATATGGTGGAAGAAGGACTGATTAGCAAAGATGAGGCTGTGATGCGTGTTGATCCTGGCGTGCTTGATCAGCTATTGCACCCGATGATTGACCCGAAAGCAGCAAAAACATCCATCGGTAAAGGCCTTCCTGCATCCCCGGGTGCGGCTTATGGACGCATTTGTTTTAACGCTGATGATACGGAGCGCTGGGCTGAAGAAGGGAAAAGCGTAATTCTTGTTCGCATTGAAACAAGCCCAGAAGATATTCACGGCATGCATGCGGCAAAAGCGATTTTGACAACGCGCGGCGGTATGACATCACATGCGGCTGTGGTTGCACGTGGCATGGGGCGTGCCTGCGTTGCTGGCGCAGCGGATCTGTTCGTTGATTATGCGGAAAAAACGCTAAAAGCTGGCAATGAGATTTTGAAAGAGGGTGATTATATCACCGTTGATGGCTCAAGCGGTCATGTCTATAAAGGCAGAGTTGATATGGTTGAGCCTGATTTGTCAGGGGACTTTGATACTTTGATGGAATGGGCTGATAAAGTCCGCCGCCTTGGCGTGCGTACAAATGCGGAAACCGTTACAGATATTAAGGCGGCGCTAGAGTTTGGTGCGTCGGGCATTGGTCTGGCACGCACAGAGCATATGTTCTTTGATGCCGAGCGTATTCAAAATGTGCGTGAAATGATTTTTGCAGCGAATGAAGATGAACGCCGTAAAGCGCTTGATAAACTTTTACCGGCGCAGCGTGCAGACTTCTCAAAAATGTTTGCATTGATGCAGGGTATGCCTGTAACGGTACGCTTGCTTGACCCGCCACTACATGAGTTTTTACCACATGGCAGCGGAGATATTGCGGCTTTTGCCAAAGCTGCGGGCTTATCGCCAGATGTTGTTGAAATTCGTCTGACCTTGCTGAAAGAAGCTAACCCAATGCTTGGTCACCGTGGTTGCCGCCTTGGCATTTCTTATCCTGAAATATATGAAATGCAGGCGCGTGCAATATTTGAAGGGGCTTTGGCTGCGGGCGGTAATATCTATCCTGAAATTATGGTGCCGCTTGTTATGATAGATAAAGAACTTGAGAAGCTGAAAGCTGTTATTGATGATACGGCTGAAAAAGTCTTTGAAGAACAAGGCAAGCGCGTTGATTATATGGTCGGCACGATGATTGAATTACCACGCGCTGCAGTCACGGCGGACGAAATTGCCGCGCATGCTGAGTTTTTCAGCTTTGGCACAAATGACCTGACGCAAACCACAATGGGGCTAAGCCGTGACGATTCAGGCATGTTCCTGCCGAAATATGTCGAAGATGGCGTATTGCCACAAGATCCATTTGTTAGCCTAGACCAAAGCGGGGTGGGCGCATTGATGGAAATTGCCGCCGAAAAAGGCCGTAAAGCGCGTAAAGGCATTAAGCTAGGCATTTGCGGTGAGCATGGCGGTGACCCTGCATCAATTGACTTTTGTGAGCGCTTGCAGCTTGATTACGTATCATGTTCACCATACCGCGTGCCAATTGCACGTTTGGCAGCGGCGCAAGCGGCGTTACGTTATAAGCGTAAAAACAAAGTGGTCAGCTTGCAATCAGCCTAAATTTGCACCCACAATAAACATTATGATATTCTAATATATGCGGCTATAGGTGATATAGCCGCATTTTATTTGTGTATTAATTGTTTATTAATATTCATACACATCTGTTTTAGAAAGGCGAATCGGAATAAACTTTACAAATGACATAAGACTTGGTACAAAGCCAACCTCACAAAAACAGGAGATTACAGTGCAGACAAAAATTGCCAATGAATCGATCGTTTCCGAGGCCGCGCCTATGAATGATAATACGCGTCGTCGCTTTCTGAAAACATCCCTCGTAGCAGCAACTGTTGCATCTACGAGCTTGATACTACCCAAAACTGCTTTAGCTGTGCCGCATGGTGAAGGCGGTTTATGCGAAGTAACCTTTAAAAACATCCATACAGGTGAAAGCTTTTCTGGTGCATATCGTGCAGGCGACCAATATTTGTTAGGCGCGCTAAGTAAAGTGAATAATGTTTTGCGTGACTTCCGTACAGGTGATGTACACCAAATGGATCCGCAATTGATGGATATTATTTATACAATGCGCAAATTAGCGGGCGCAGAAGGTAAATCATTTGAAATTATCTCTGGCTATCGCTCACCAAAGACCAATGCGATGCTGCGCGGTCGTTCATCTGGCGTAGCTAAAAAGTCTTACCACATGAAGGGGCAGGCGATAGATTTACGTCTACCTGGCATATCAACAGCGCGCCTTCGTGATATAGCGAAGTCCTTACAGGCAGGCGGCGTTGGCTATTATGCGGGCAGTGACTTTGTACATATTGATACAGGCCGCGTTCGCTATTGGTAAAATTTATACTGTGTAATATATTCGCAAATTAAGCTCCATTATTAAACGTTTAATGGAGCTTTTTATTGAGCTTATATATCAAAACCGACATTAACTTTAGATATTTGTCCATTATCTATGTTAATTTCGGTCTCCATTTCGACAGACTCACCATTATTTGTGTTTTCTATATCTACTTCAACACTGACATTGACAAGGTTTCCTTCTGAATCGTAATTACGCTGCATCTTAATTGGTTCAATATCTACGTTTTCATCAAGGTTTTTGTAATCATCCAGAATGTCTTCCTCCAGATCCTCCAGATCATCTTCTAAATCATCTAGCTTGTCTTCCAGCTCATCGGCGAGGTCATTATTACCATTTTCACGTGCTTCTTCCATTTTCCGACGCATGCCGTCCAGTTCTATGGCTTTAAATGAATATCCTACGGCTTTTTCAAAGGTGCCCTTTAAGGATGTGCCAAATCTAGCCTGAATTTCTTGGCCTTTATCATCCATTGTATCTTTTAGGTCTATGGCAAATTTGGCAAGGTCACCTGCGCCATCAAAGTCAATTTCTATACCCTGTTCTTTAACATGATCTTCTATTTCTTCAAAGATGTCATCTATATGATTGCCGACTATCCAACTTGCTATGCCCATAACTAAAACCTCTTAATAGTTAACACAGATACTATATAAGTATTATTAAAATAGTCTAAAGGCGAAGCCTGTTTATGGTAGGGTGAAGCCATAGGCTTGAACAGATCACTTAAGCGATAAGGTTTTCTTGAATATCCCGATTGGTTGGACAACTTGGCGCGGGGGACTGAATCACCTCGCCATCTTCTAGGTCAAATGTTGTTAATTTCCACGGCATATTTTCATTTTCAGGCCATGGCTCAAATAAATGTAAGTGGCAGTTATTAATGCGCTGCATGGCATAGCCATAGGTTAGGCCAAGGCCGTGAAATGTACCGCCATGCGCGACGATTAATGGCGGAGCGTTTAAATCTTGTGCCAAGATGCTGTCAATTGTTGTGCGTACACGTGTGACATGCTGTTCTTCATTTTCACCATTTGGCGGGGCAAGGCGTTGATCGAAGAAGGGCTCAATCTTTTCCCATGGTTCGCCTTCCCAATCACCGAGGATTATCTCATGCAATGTTTCGATACGCTCCATTTCCAAATTTAAATATTTATTGGCAAGCATTGCCGTTTTATGCGCTCTTTTCATAGGGCTATGGAAGATACGTGAGATATTAGGTTGAGCGATGCGGAGTATCTCTGCGACTTCTAAAGCTTGTAATTCACCTTCAGGGGTGAGGGGGCTGTCAATCATGCCGCCTGCGGTAATGTTCGCTTTATTGGCCTCTGACAGGCCGTGGCGGAGAAGGTAAAAAGGTTTATTGGTAATCATGCGGCTAGCTCCTTCATTTTTTGATATACGGCTTCAGAAAGCTCTATTTTTGTATTGTTTTTATTGGTGTTTTGTTGGTTTAGGCTATGTTCCCCCGGCAGGCGGATTTGCGTGTCATCTAGGGGGCTGTTTTTAATCTCGTCGATATATTGGCGGGTGCGGGCATAAAACGCATCTTTGTCACCAAAACAGGCGGGGTCGAAGGCTTGAATAAATAAACCGTCGCTGCCTTTGACGCTTTTACCGGCCTTGCCGCCGACTAAAGGCCCTGCGAGGATTTCAAGCGCAATGCCAAGGCCAAAACCTTTATGCCCTGCAATTGGAAGCAGTGAGCCTTTGGGTACAACCGCTTTGGCGTTTTGTGTTGGGTGACCGTTTGCGTCTAAGGCGACACCTTCGGGCAGCTCAGTGCCGTTAAGGGCAGCAAGTACGGTGTCGCCCCATGATATAGGTGTCACGGCGCTGTCATAAATAATCGGTAGGCTGCTTTCGCCTGTGGGGATGCCAATACAGAGGGGATTTGTGCCGTTCACAGGTTTGCAATGCGGCGCGGGGGAGACAAGGCAAAGTGATGTGCAGCTCATAATGCAGACGAGCCCTGCATCCGTAATTTGCCGCGCGTAATACCCCATATTGCCCGTCGTGCCGCCATAATTAGATGCACCGACTGTGCAGCTGCCAGCGGTCTTCGCACCTTCAATAGCGGCTTGGGTGGCCTCTAACGCGGCGAGTATGCCAATATTTCCCTGCCCATCAATATGCTTAAACGCAGGCATATCAACATCACGCACCGGGGATGCATCAGGGGCGTAGAGTGCGCCGCTTTTAATATAATCCAATGTCCATTTAATGCGGACAAAGCCATGTGACGCACGCCCTGCAAATTCGTTATAGAGCAAATGGTTATAAATCGCATCAATATGCGGCGCGCTAAAGCCTGCCTTACCAAGAATGGTGTGCGTTAGGTCGTGGAGTTCGGCGGTGGATACGGTGGTCATTTATGCTGCTGCGCTAGTTATATATCAGTGCAATAGCATAACCTATTATTGGCCTAAGGGAAATGCTCGGCGCTGATTAATCTAATATCTTAATCGGCTTAGACCATTCACCTGTTGTCGGGTTTTGTGTTGTTGTCATGAAGAACAGTTTTTGTGTTTTTAAATCACCTGCAACAAACCATGCTTGTTGTCCATCGGCGCTATATGATACTTCAGATTCATAAAAAGCAGACCCAAAAGACTGTCTTTTTACCTTTGCCCATTCACCTTTTTTATTAAGTGTGGCAAAGGCATTGCCTGAATAGCCATCGCGCGAGAAGTAAAGCTTTCCATTATGTATGAATGGTTGATCTTCTTTTGCTGTAGTGTTTACATCGCCTTTAATAGGTTCGGGGGCGCTCCAACCATTATGGTCTAGTCTTTTTGCCTGCCAGATGTTGTAATTACCGCCTCTATCGGACGCCCAATAGAGGGTTTTGCTGAAGGCATCATAATGGGGGTTGGTATCAACTTTATGGCTGTTTATGCTTAGCTTTGTCGCGTTTTGCCATGTGCCATTTTCAAATTTTGAAACATATATATCTGTGCCTTTTTGAAAAAACATCTCATCGCCGGCAATCATGGCGCAGCAATCTGCACGCGCATCATTTGTCGGAAGGTCATGCGGCCCTGACCACTGGCCATTATCTTGTTTAATCATTAAATATAAATCACTATCGTCCCATGGGTTTATATCATTGCTGTGGTGCCCGTTAAGGGGCGCGGCATTCGTTTCATAAAGCTTTGGTTCTTTGCCTTCTATTATTGCAGGGAAAAAGTTGTAGCGCGCATACATGAACAGCATCATCTTACCATCTGGTGAAACCCAAACGCTGTCATACCACCCTTCAGTATTTAAAGGCAGTGTGTCTTGCGCGGCATGTGCGTTGCGTACAGATGTCGTCAGTATGAATCCTATAAGGAATATCAGAAGCAGTTTTATGTATGTGTTATTTTGCATAGCTTGATGGTATTAATAAAAATGTTATCTAATCTGTGTGTTTATGGCTTATCCATTTGACGCAAGGTCAATATCACAACATAATTTTGGTCATGGAGAACTGGAAAGATCAAGGCATAATTTTATCAGCGCATCCGCATGGTGAGGGCGGGGCGGTGTTGTCGTGCATTACAGAACATTACGGACGGCAGAAGGGCTATGTACATGGCGCGAGCTCCAAAAAGACGCGGGCATTAATTGAACCTGGGACGCATGTTGAATTGGAATGGCAGGCGCGCACGGCGGATCAGCTTGGGCGATTTACGGTTGAGCCTGTAGGTGGGATGAGTGCGGCGACGCTCCTTGATGAGCCGCTGAAATTAGCGGCATTGCAGTCGGCCTGTGCGCTGTGTGACCAAGCTTTGCCCGATCGTGAAGGGCATGGTGGGCTGTATCATGGATTTTTAGCGCTGCTTGACTCCTTTCAGGGGGAACATTGGGGGGTATCTTATGTGGTGTGGGAAATGGCCTTGCTTAAAGAACTTGGCTTTGGGCTTGATTTAAGCCGCTGCGCTGGCGGCGGTGAGGCTGCGGATATCGCCTATATGAGCCCGAAATCAGGCTGCGCAGTGAGCCTTGAGAAAGGGGAGCCCTTTAAGGAAAAATTACTGCCATTACCTGAATTTTTGAAACGGCATAGCCAAAGCCACAACCTGCTTGGATCAGACGAAGATGTCTATACAGGCATCGAAATGACCGGATATTTCTTTGAAAACTGGGTTTTTGCACAGCATTCACGCGGAATTCCGCCTGCGCGCTTGCGTTTTGCCGCGCGTTTTGCAAGATATATAGGATTACCACAAGATAAAGAAGATTCTGGCGAGAACGCCAGTGAAGAGAAAAGAGTAAGACATGAATAGTAGCGTTGAACCTGATGAGCTTTCAATCGTAGATGAACCGATGAGCAAAGTGCTTTCGGAGCGGTATTTATCATACGCGCTATCGACGATTGTTTCGCGTTCTCTTCCTGATGTGCGTGATGGTATGAAGCCTGTACACCGCCGCGTTCTATATGCGATGTATCGTTTACGTTTGCGCCCTGAATTACAACCAAAGAAATCTGCGCGTGTTGTCGGTGATGTTATTGGTCAATATCACCCACATGGTGACCAATCTGTTTATGATGCGATGGTGCGTTTGGCGCAAGACTTCTCTCTCCGTTATCCGTTGGTTGATGGTCAAGGTAACTTCGGTAACATTGATGGTGATAACGCAGCTGCGATGCGTTATACCGAAGCGCGTTTGACGGAAACCGCAATTCGTATGCTACACGGTATTGATGAAGATGCCGTAGATTTCCGTTACACGTATGACGGTGAAACGCAAGAACCTGTCGTGCTTCCGGCTGCATTCCCGAACTTACTTGCCAATGGTTCATCTGGTATTGCCGTGGGTATGGCAACATCCATCCCACCGCATAACGTGGCAGAGCTTTGTGATGCGATGCTGTTGATGCTGAAAAAAGATGCGAGCGTTGCGGAGCTTTGTGAGTTTGTGAAAGGCCCTGACTTCCCAACGGGTGGTACGTTGGTTGAAGATAAAGAGGCGATTGTTCAGGCTTATGAAACTGGCCGCGGGTCGTTCCGCGTACGTGCGCGCTGGGAGAAAGAAGAGCTTAAACAAGGTCAGTACCAAATTGTTGTTACAGAAATTCCGTATCAAGTACAAAAAGCGCGCTTGATTGAGAAGATTGCGGATTTAATTCAGTCAAAGAAATTACCGTTATTGGATGACGTTCGTGATGAATCTGCCGAAGATATTCGTTTGGTTTTAGTGCCGAAAAACCGTAACGTTGAGCCTGAATTGTTGATGGAAGCTTTATTCCGTCATTCGGATTTAGAATCCCGCGCATCGCTTAACATGAATGTGCTTGAAAACGGCGTACGTCCACGCGTGATGAACTTGAAAGAAGTGCTGCAAGGCTTCCTTGATCACCGTCAGGAAGTATTGGTACGTCGTTCGCGTAACCGCCTTGAAAAAGTCTTGAACCGTATCGAGATTTTGGAAGGTTACCTGATTGTTTATTTGAACATTGATGAAGTTATTCGCATCATCCGTGAAAGTGATGAGCCGAAGCCAGAGCTGATGAAAGCCTTTGGCCTTACGGACAATCAAGCTGAAGCCGTATTGAACATGAAATTACGTTCCTTGCGTAAGCTTGAGGAAATGGAAATCCGCGGTGAGCATGATGAATTGTGTAAAGAGCGCGATAGCTTGCAAGAGTTAATCGGCTCTGAAAGCTTACAGTGGAAAGAAATTACCAAAGAGATTAAAGACCTTAAAAAGTCTTATGATTATAACACAGCGCTAGGCCGCCGTTATACGGATATTGGCAGCGCGCCTGCGCCTGTCGCGCTTGAAGACCTTGACCAAGCGATGATTGAAAAAGAGCCAATCACGATTGTCTACTCCAAGAAGGGGTGGATACGCGCGATGAAGGGGCATAACGTTGTTGAGAACGACTTGAAGTTCAAAGATGGCGATAAGCTGCACTTAACATTAGAGGCGCAAACCACGGATAAAATTTTGGTCTACGCAACGAATGGGCGTTTCTATACGCTTGGCGGCGATAAGCTTCCGTCAGGGCGTGGTTTTGGCGATCCGCTGCGCTTAATGCTCGATATGCCGAATGATGTCGATGTTGTGGATTTGATCGTCTATAAGGCGGATGCGAAATATATTTTGGCGTCTAGCGATGGACGCGGCTTTGTTGTGAATGCAAGTGACCTTGTTGCATCGACACGTGGCGGTAAAGTGGTGTTGAACTGTAAGGCGCCTGTTAAGGCAAAGATTTGCAGTGAAATTGGTGAGGGGCATGACAGTGTCGCTGTCATCGGTGAAAACCGTAAAATGTTGATCTTCACATTGGAAGAATTGCCTGAAATGGGTAAGGGTAAAGGCGTTATTATTCAGCGTTACAAAGATGGCGGCTTAAGTGACATTAAGACCTTTAATGCAGAAGAGAAGCTGAAATATCGTTACGGCAGCGGTGAAACATCGCTGGATGATCCAATGGCATGGGTTGGTAAACGCGCGACCGCAGGCCGCTTGCCGCCAAATGGCTTCCCGAAGAATAATAAGTTCGATTGATTCCATTGAAATTCAAAACGCAGAACGCCATATAAATCATGAACTTATGAATTTATATTGCATCTGCGTTGCTATGTGATGCTATAATATATTTTAAATTTATATAATAGTGTGCATAGCACGTTCACATCTAAGCCACAGGGTATTTTAATGAAGAGCATCACCGCAGATCTACAAAAGCCATTTGAAAGTTTAAAGGCGTTATATGCGCATTTATCAAGCCTTTCAGATTTGGAATATTTGCGCGAACATAAAATCATAAATTACATTTCTGAAAAAGTACGTGTTGTCGGTGAGGTGCGCCGTTTAGCTGATCATACCGAAGATGTACGTGCGCTCAATTGCTATGCGGAATTAATCTTGAATAAAGCACCTTATCTGCCGCATGACGCTGCGGAAGCAGAACACTGCTTGATCCGCGCGGCTAAGCAAGGCAGCGTTAAGGCGCAATATAATTTGGTAAAGCTTTATTCAGGTGCGTTTGCCTATGATTATGATACGGATTCCCGTAAAGATGATATTGAACGATATATTGCTGCGCTGAATGAAGCGGATGATGATTATGCGGCGTATTTCTTGGCGCAATATTATATTACTCATGATCAAATAGAAGACGGGCATGCGAAGCTTGAACAAGCCGTGGCGGCGAATGTGCCAGAAGCCCTAAATTTTAAAGCTAAAGCTTATATGAATGGCCGTTTAGCTGGCGTTGAGAAAGATGGTAAGCTTGCGTTCTCAATGTTCAAACGCGCTTATGAACGTTGCCTAGTAATTGGTGAAGATAAACTGGTTGAGCCAGATTTGAAATATGAAATCCTGTATCACCTTGGCTGTATGTATGTGAATGGCTGGGGGGTGCTGATAAACGGCTATACAGGGCGCTGTTTGATTTTGAAGGCGGCGGAGCGCAATGAAGAAGCGCGCAAATATTGCGAAACCATCATGGCGGAATATGAATGGTATGCGCCAATGAAGGAAGAGGGGAAAAACCTTGACGTCGATAGCCTGTTTGAAGGGTCATCTGCGGCAACCGATTTTAGAAAAATAATTCAGACTGTACATGAATCGGCGTCTGAATATGATATGGATATTGAGGTTGAGTTAAAAGACAATGAACCGCAGGATAATGGTGGTTTTGACCCGATGTCGATGTTTGAGGGCGATAACCCGAATATCAAAGTTTATAACTATGATGCGGATGAAGATTTCTTTAGCCATGTGCATGAAGGTACGCCGCAGTTCGGAGGCGCTGAACGCCGTGCCCCTAAAGTGCGCTTACAGGCGCTTAATAAAGATGAGCTTGATAAAATATTTGCGCCGCTTGATGATTTAGTTGGCCTTGGTCACATTAAAAAAGAAGTGCGCTCAATTGTTAATCTCGTGCAATTAAACGCAATGCGTGAAACGCAAGGGTTACCGAAAATTCCCGTTAGCACACATATGGTTTTCTCTGGCCCACCAGGAACGGGTAAAACAACCGTAGCGCGTTTAGTTGGCGATATCCTTTGGGAAATTGGTTATTTAAGTTCAGGTCACGTTGTTGAAGTTGCACGTCAGGACTTGGTTGGCGAATATATTGGCTGGACTGCAAATATGACGTCTAAGGCGCTGCATGCGGCGAAAGGCGGGGTGTTCTTCCTTGATGAAGCATACACATTAAGCAATGATGACAGCGGCCGTGACTTCGGTTATGAGGCGATTGATGCCATCAATAAGTTCATGGAAGATAATCGTGAAGATACACTTGTGATTGTTGCGGGCTACAAGGACGAAATGGGGCGTTTCTTGGCGTCTAACCCAGGGCTTAAGTCACGCTTTAAGCATGAGCTAGACTTTAAGCCAATGGATGCAGAACAGCTTTATTCCGTATATAAGTCGTTCTGTAAGAAATATCAAATGGTGTTGTCTGAAGATGCGGATACATTACTTGAGAAAGTATTGAAACGTGCGGATCGTCAAGGTGAGTTCCATAAATCTAACGCCCGCGGCGTGCGTGATATGTTTGAACGTATGCTTGTGAAACAGGCCGAACGTTTGGCGGAGAACTTTAGTGATTTAAGCGAGACGGACTTAGTAACCATCGAAAAGCAGGATATTTACATGCCTGAAACGTTTAATGATGGCAATATCACTTATTTACCGAATAAAAAGAAGGATGATTAAGGCGGGGCAAGCTGTGTTACAGCTTCAACTGACTTAACAGTTTAACAGCCTTCTTCCCCATTTCTTCTTCGGCTTTATCGAATAAGGTTAACAGCTGATCTTGTGTTTCAGTAATGTGAACTTTACGACTGCCGAAACAGCCATTGTTTTTTAGAATCACAAAACTTTTTGCAAAAGGGACGGCATAATATTGCGTGGTATATGTATATGCCCCATGCCCAACGATTTGGTCAAAAAAGATGTGCTGGGTCATTTTTTCGGGGCCGCTTAACGGTTGGTCTGTGGTCGTTAACGGAATGCTCGCGCGTAAGAAGTCCAAACGAATTGAGCCTGCTTCTTTCAGCTCAGCAGGTTTACGCATTGCGATATTCTTTTCTGCACGTTTGAACATGGCTTTTAAGTCATCCGCACTATGTATAGTATAAAATGACTTGTCGGCAAATAACCCATCATCAATTTTACTGCGTAATGTAACAATGCTCTGTGCCGCGTCATATTCTTTATAGCTTGGTGGGCGCGGCGCGGTATAGGGCGCGTAGCTGACGATTTTATCATAGAAAAAGCCGCGTTTTTCAACAACACTTCCATATTGTTCAACACACATAAATTCAATGCTCTCACGATATATGTCGCGGCGGTCTTGATCCATACGCTATACAACTCCTAAACAAAACTGTTGTAATGTTTTGATGCGTTTTTGTTTTGCGTCTTCGATAGACTTCATCATGTCTTCCAATGTGTCTCCAGATTTTGCCGTACCATCAGACGTCACCAATTGAAGGCCGTATTCATTGTCTGTTTGTGAAATTTTGTCTATTGAAATATAGCAGCTATGACCGTCTTCATCTTTATACGCAGCAAGGGCATTAAATAGGTCTGCAGATATTGGTATAGGGAGGCGTGACTTTTTTAATTCCTTTAGTGCTTTAATTTCAGCCTGATAGATTGCCTCAGAAATTTCCTCAGGTGTTTCGCGTGTTTCCCACGTATAGCCTTGTAAGTGAAGTTTTGTTCTGTTTTCTTCTCCTTCAAGATACTCTTGATATTCGTCAGGGGGGCAGAGTCCTTCAATTAATATGATTTTTGATGTGGCAATTTTGGCTATGTTGCCCTCAACATCCATAGCGGTAATGAATGCGTTGGTTAGAAAAGACATGCTTGTCAGCTCCTATAAATTAATTTTATAGGAACTGTCATAGCAAACATTGCTATGTTATGTCAATATAATTATGGGAATACAACATCGCCTTGTGATGGACGATATCCGGGGTCTGGCAAGTCTTCAGGAGAATAAAGCGAACCATCGTCATTATATGCCCCGTCACGTATGGATTCATCCATGGTTTCTTCTTCTTCTTCGCCTTCTGGTGGGATGAACTCTTCATTAAGGAGTAGAATAGATATACGGCGGTTACGTGCATCGGCTGGATCTTCTGGGGTGAAGGGCTCGGTTGCGCCTTTGCCCATGACGTTTTTAACTTTCTCATCAGGGTAGCCGCTTTTTTCAAGAACGCGGCGCGTGGCGTTGGCGCGGTCAGCCGAAAGCTCCCAGTTTGAATAATTTTTACGGGATGTATATGGCGTGGCGTCAGTATGTCCACGAACGGATAAGTCGTTTGGCATGTCTGAAATCACGTCTGAAATAAGACCAATAATTTCTTCGGTTTTGCCAAACATACGGGAACTGCCGCTTGGGAACATCGCTTCGCCTTCTTGGTCAACGATTTGGATTTCTAGGCCTTCTGATGTGACTTTAATCACGACGTTTTCAGAAAGTTTGCTTAGTTTCGGGTTTGATTTGATCGCTTGTTCAATTTCTTGCTTTTTATTCTGGAACTTTTCTTTTTCGCGGCGCTGAAACTCTTTTTTCAGTTCTTCATCTTTTGCTTTTTTGAGGTTAGCTTTTTTATTAGCGTCACCTTCACCTGATTTTGGGCGTGTGGGGGACGGCGGCTGCATTGCTGTTAATGGCATGTTGTCATAGGCGCGTGCGCCTTCAGGGGAGTTTGTGCGTCCTGCTAATGCGCCAGCTGCGCCACCTTCGGCGGATGATACTTGCGGGGCTGTGGGGTCGTTAAAGAAGGCGGATAATTTTGATTTCATTTCATCAGTGGTCACATTAAGCAACCAAAGAAGGAGGAAGAATGCCATCATCGCCGTTACGAAGTCAGCATAGGCCACTTTCCACGCACCGCCATGGTGGCCGCCCGCGTATTTTTTGACCTTTTTAATAATGATCGGCTGTTTTTCTTCGCTCTCTGCCATTACTGCTGCTTTATCTTGCTTGTTATATCTATCGATGTATCGGTCATTATATCATAAATATCTTAACTTATGATGGCGCAGGAATCTCGTTGAGTATTTCCTCAAGCTCTTGGAAGCTTGGTTGAACCTCATGCGGTAAGAATTTACGTGCAAATTCTACGGCAACCTGTGGCGCAGCGCCATTCAAGAAGGCAATTAGTCCGACGCGGATGGCTTTGTAATACATGACTTCTGTTTCGGCGCGGGCGGTCATGGCGCTGGCAATCGGGCCAACAAAACCATAGGCAACCC
Source organism: Alphaproteobacteria bacterium (assembly GCA_002690045.1). Classification (GTDB taxonomy): domain Bacteria; phylum Pseudomonadota; class Alphaproteobacteria; order Micavibrionales; family Micavibrionaceae; genus UBA2705. The sequence continues at coordinate 285,093 of NZDE01000013.1, forward strand.
AAACCCCAAGGAATGTACCAACAAGCGCCCCGCCAATCATCTTACCTAGAACTTCTGGTGGCTCGGATATCGAAGCCATGGTTTTAATAATACCCAAAACGGCAGCAACAATACCAAGGGCGGGAATGCCATCCGCCATATGTTGAACAGCATGGCCCGGATGCGCATAGTGATGCTGTAAAGTTTCAATCTCTTCATCCATAAGGGCTTCTATTTCATGTGGGTTTTCATTACCAAGGGAAATGATACGCAAATAGTCGCACAAGAAGACAAGGGCGTGGTGGTTGTGTTGAAAGCTTGGGAAGTTCCCGAATAAATCACTTTCTTCTGGGTTTTCAATATGTGTCTCTAGGGCAAGCCAGCCTTTTGTACGCGCAAGTTTGAAAACGCTGAATAGCATGCTCAACATATCGATATAATCGGCTTTTGAATATGCGCTAGGTTTTGCAAGAGCCTTAAACGAGCTGAGTGTGTGTTTTACAACATCTGATGAGTTTGCAACAAGGAATGCAGCAACGGCACAACCGAGAATAATAATAACCTCACCGGGCATTGCAGGCAGGATAAGTCCAGTGAGTAGCTTTATTGTTTTGTCAACACCTGCAGCAACCATAAGGCCACCGATTGTACATGCGAAAACTAAAAATAGGCCAATAAACTTCATTTTATGCGCGCTTCTTTAACAATTAAATATTGGTTGCGAATCAAAAACTATAAATCGATTTGGCTATTATTATGGGCGCTATAGAGTGTTGGTTCAAGTATGTTACCTTTTTTAATAGTGTTTTGCATGTAAAAATCTTTAAATAGCTGAGGCTTATGTGTAGAATTGTTCGTTATAGTCTTGTTTGGATCTTAATTAAATTGTAAATTTTAAACGTCAGACTAATGAGTCGATAATAATTATTTAGTACCGGAGAATCGTTTTGACTACATCGTATTACGAAGCCATACAACTTATAGAGCGCTTGCACCGTTATTTTCTTGATCTGCTGAAAGTTGAACTTGATCGTCGCGGTATTCAGGATATTAACAACGTTCAAAGTATGATCTTGCACAATATTGGGGTGGATGACTTGACCGTCGGGGAATTGACTCTCCGTGGTTATTATTTGGGCTCGAACGTGTCTTATAATGTTAAGAAAATGGTTGAAAATGACTATTTGGTGCAAGAGCGCTCTTTGCACGATAAGCGTTCAATGCGAGTTAAGCTGTCTGAAAAAGGGCGTGAACTTCATGATATTATTTCAGAAATGTACACGCGCCATGAGGCAAAATTGCAAGGGACTGAGCTTGGCGGTGGTAAGCTGGATGAAATGATACACACTATGAAAATGCTTGAAAATTTCTGGGTGTCTCAGACCAACTTCACAGGTTTGGCAAGCTTAGAAGATCTTTAAGAGATTGTATAATTAGAGTATTATTACGGGGGCGAATGCTCCCGTTTTGATTCAAAATAAGGGGAAAGTCGTTGAGTGATCCTTTGGCGAATAGAGAAGTAATTATTGAACTGCAACCATTTGGCAATTTAGTTAAGATTAGTGCATTTGATGTGGCGAGCTTGACAGAGATTACAATTCAGGCACCTGCAGGCACAGCAGAAGCTATCATGAAGCGCAATGCGCTGAAGCGATTGGAATATGTTCTGCGCAAAAAGGGATTGATTGCCTAAGCGCTTCGTTCTATATATTTCTACATGGAAAAAGAAAAAATTTATATTGCCGCAGACCACGGTGGTTATGCGATGAAGGAAGCGCTGAAAGACGCCTTTTTAGACCGCGTTGAATGGATAGACCTTGGCGCAGATAATGATGCGCGCACAGATTTCCCACTTTTTGCGAAAAAAGTGGCGGCTGAACTTAAAGGCGCCGCTAAAGGGCAGAAGGCGGTTTTGATCTGCGGCAGCGGCATTGGTGTGTCTATATCGGCTAATCGTTATCCATGGGTGCATGCGGCGCTTTGCGTAACCGAAGAAATGGCTGTTTTGGCGCGTGAACATAATAACGCGAATGTTCTTATTCTTGGTGGGCGTATTATAGACCAAGAGACAGCAGAAAAATGTCTGAATGCATTCCTGAATACCGCATTTCTAGGTGGACGTTATGCCGAACGTATTGATATGATCGGCGCCTAATCTCAAATTTCAGATTTATGCGGTATAGCAAGAGGAGTGCGCCATGACCAATACAGCTTTAAAATATTCCCCTGAAACATCATTTTTCTCCTCTGGCTTGGCTGAGGCTGATCCAGCAATTTATAGCGCGATTGCAGCTGAACATGAACGTCAGCAAAATCAAATCGAGCTAATTGCGTCTGAGAATATTACATCTTATGCGGTTATGCAGGCACAAGGTTCTGTCCTAACCAATAAATATGCGGAAGGTTATCCGGGGAAGCGTTATTATCAAGGCTGCGCCCATGTTGATGAAGTGGAAAGCCTTGCAATTGAACGTGTAAAAGAACTATTTGGCGCTGAATTTGCGAACGTACAGCCAAATTCAGGGTCACAAGCTAATCAGGGCGTTTACACCGCTTTGCTTGCGCCTAATGATACTATTTTGGGTATGTCTTTGGCGGCAGGCGGGCATTTGACCCATGGCGCAAAGCCGAACCAGTCTGGTAAATGGTTTAATGCCATTCAATATGGTGTACGTAAGGATGATGGGCTGATCGACTTTGAAGAAGTGGAGCGTCTAGCCAAAGAATATCGTCCGAAAATGATTGTGGCTGGCGCATCTGCTTATCCGCGTTCAATTGACTGGGCGCGTTTCCGTGAGATTGCGGATAGCATTGACGCGTTGTTAATGGTTGATATGGCGCATTATGCGGGCATTATTGCAGGCGGTGAATATCCGAACCCAATGCCGCACGCACATGTGGTCACAAGCACGACACATAAAACACTGCGCGGTCCACGCGGCGGCGTTATTTTGACGAATGATGCAGATATTGCGAAGAAGGTTAATTCAGCGATTTTTCCTGGAATTCAGGGTGGGCCGCTTGAGCATGTAATCGCGGGTAAGGCTGTCGCTTTTGGGCAGGCACTTAAGCCAGAATTTAAAGCATACGCCAAAGCCGTTGTTGAAAATGCTAAAATACTCTCTACAGCGCTTATTGATGGCGGGCTTGATATTGTAACGGGCGGTACGGATTCTCATATCGTACTGGTTGATTTGCGTCCGAAAAATTTAACAGGCCGTGATGCTGATGATGCTTTGGAGCGCGCAGGTATAACATGTAACAAAAACGCCGTGCCGTTTGACCCACAAAAACCGATGGTTACATCTGGTATTCGTTTAGGGACACCTGCGGGCACAACGCGCGGTTTTGGTCCGAAAGAATGGCTGGAAATTTCCGGTTATATCTTAGAGGTTCTTGATGGGCTTGTCGAAAATGGCGTTGATGGTAATGGTGCAGTTGAGGCATCAGTGAAAGAAAAAGTGAAAGCCCTTTGTGCGCGTTTTCCTATATATGAACGCCCATTTGCTTAATAGATGATTTTTTAGAGAAGGAGAAGGCCCATGCGCTGTCCGTTTTGTGGCTCCGAAGAAAGTAATGTAAAAGACACGCGTCCAGCAGAGGATAATACATCGACACGCCGGCGCCGTGAATGCCCAAGCTGCGGCGGACGTTTTACGACATTTGAACGTATTCAATTGCGGGATATGATTGTGATTAAGGGGGATGAGAAGCGCCAACCATTCTCGCGCGATAAAGTACAGAATTCGCTGCAGATAGCATTGCGTAAACGCCCTGTAACGCAGGACCGTATAGATAAGACGGTTAGTGCGATTGTCCGTCAGTTAGAAGCGACTGGTGAGAACGAGATACCATCCCTTAAAATAGGCGAGCTTGTAATGAAGGCTCTTGCGCAGCTAGATACAGTCGCGTATATACGTTACGCCTCAGTCTATAAAGACTTTAGAGATCCGACGGATTTCAATGACTTTTTGGGCGAAGTGCAAAAGTTGAAAGAAGATGGTGAGAATACGCTTACATCAATTGGGCTTAATAAAAAGAAAAAAGCGTAAGCGTTTTATTTTTAGTTATCAGGCGAGTTAATTTATGTTTACAGGTATAGTTAAAGATGTTGGTCAGGTGAAAGCGGTTGATGAGGGGCGCGGTGATTTGCGTTTCACAATCCAAACAGCACTTGATTTAAGCCAAATTAAAATCGGGGCGTCTGTGTCTTGTGATGGATGCTGTTTGACGGTTGTTGATATTGGCGATGACTGGTTTTCGGTTGATGCGTCTAAAGAAACGCTAAACAAAACAATCCTTGATGAATGGACAACATGTTCACGTATTAATCTTGAGCCATCTTTAACAATGGGTGAAGAGCTTGGCGGGCATTTGGTCAGTGGCCATGTCTATGGCGTTCTGACGATTAAAGCCATTAAGCGTGAAGGCGATTCACACCGTATTGTGTTTGATATACCTGAAGGTTTTGAACATTTAATTGCGCCAAAGGGCTCAATCGCGCTTAACGGTATTTCATTAACCGTAAATGATGTTACAGATGCGGATTTTGGCGTCAATATCATTCCACATACATGGATGAATACCAATATGTCGTCTTTGCAAGTCGGCGATGAAATGAATTTTGAAATTGATATGCTCGCCCGTTATGTCGCACGGATCATGGGTAAAATTTAATAGGACATAAGCATATGCCTCAACACAAAGAAAGCACCGATAATATCGCATCAATGATAGCCTCGGCTGAGGAGATTATTGATGAGGCGCGTGCAGGGCGGATGTTTATTCTTGTCGATGACGAGGATCGCGAAAACGAAGGGGACTTAATCATTCCCGCTGAATTTGCAAATGCGGATATGATTAACTTCATGGCGCGCGAAGGACGGGGTCTTATTTGTCTTGCTTTGGAAGCATCACGCTGCGACCAATTAAACTTGCCAATGATGGTGTCACGCAATACGTCACGACATGAAACAGCCTTCACGGTATCCATCGAAGCGCGTGAAGGCGTTACAACAGGTATATCTGCAGCGGATCGTGCTAAAACAATATCTGTTGCGGTTGATGACCATACGCAGCCGCATGATATTGCAACGCCAGGGCATATATTTCCGTTACGTGCGAATGATGGTGGTGTGCTTGTGCGTGCAGGGCATACGGAAGCCGCGGTGGATATATCCCGCTTGGCAGGTCTAAAGGGCGCCGGTGTGATTTGTGAAATTATGCGTGATGACGGTGAAATGGCACGTTTGCCAGATTTATTGCACTATGCGCAAAAGCATAAAATGAAAATCGGTACAATTGCCGATTTAATTGCCTATCGCCGCCGAACAGAAAAATTGGTTGAGCGCGTCGAAGAACGCGCAATTACGTCGCAATATGGCGGCGCATTTACGATGCGTGTATACCGTTCGCTTAATGATCATGTTGAACATGTTGCGCTAATTTATGGTGATACGTTAGATAATTTAGGTGCGCCTGTGAATGTGCGTATGCATTCGGTTGATGTGCTTGGCGATATCTTTGGTGCGGGCGATTCAATATTACAACGTTCAATGGATTATATTGCAAAAGAGGGGCAGGGCGTTGTTGTTCTGCTTCGTCAGCATGAGGCGCAGCCATTGACGGGTAAGGCGGATAATCAAGCCTCTGGGCAGGGCGCTCAGCGCAAGACTTTACGAAATATTGGCCTTGGCGCGCAAATATTAATTGACATTGGGGTGAAAGATATGGTTCTTCTCTCCAACAGTAAGCCGCATATTGTCGGCGTTGATGGGTATGGATTAAGCATATCCCGTATCCAGAATGTATAAGTTTTAAGGAAAGACCATGAGCGACAAGCCCCATATTTTGATTATCGAAGCCCGTTTTTACGAAGAGATATCGGACATGCTGCTTGCGGGCGCGGTCGAGGCGATTGAAGAAGCTGGTTGCACTTATGAAACAATCGAAGTCCCTGGCGCGCTTGAAATGCCGTTATGCATGAAATATGCGTGTGAAGCAGGTGAGTATGACGCCGTTGTTGCGCTGGGCGCAGTTATTCGTGGGGAAACAACGCATTATGATATTGTTAGTGAAGATAGCTGTCGCGGCTTGATGCAGATCTCACTGGATTATTCAATGCCGTTTGGTAACGGTATTCAGACTTGTGAGAATATGGAACAAACCATTGCACGCGCGGATAAAAACCAAAAGAATAAAGGCGGCGGCGCGGCGCGTGCAGCTTTGCGTATGCTTGAAATCGAAAATCAAATGTACCCAAAGATCATGGCAAATTATGAGGCGTTAACTGACGCGCATAATGATGATATGACAGAAATGGAAGCAGCATCATGAGTTCAGAAGCTAGTCAATCAAACCCACAAGTAAGAGGGTCAAAAAAAGCACGCCGTAGCGCGGCGCGTTTAGCTGCTGTGCAGTCAATCTATGCGATTGATGTTGGTGAGCTATCGGCATCGCATGTTATTGATGATGTATTGGTTAATCGTCAGGGGCAAATGCTTGAAGACGAAGAAATGGTTACGCCTGATGGTGTGCTGTATAAAAAGATTGTCCACGGTGTGCAGCAGCAGCGTGATAATTTGCTCGAAATTACTGAGGGCCCATGTCCGCGTTTGAAATCAGGTGAGTTAGAACCTTTATTGGCATGCATTATTCTTGCCGGTTGTTTTGAACTTTTGATGCATGAAGATGTGGATGCGCCTATCATAATCAATGAATATCTGAACATTACCCACGCCTTCTATGGCGGGCAAGAAGCCAAAATGGTTAACGGTGTTTTGGATAGTGTCGCTAAAGTTTTACGCTAAACTTTACGTCTAGTTGCGAATTCAACTTATTGTTATACAATAGCTTTTGTGGTCTATCCCTAAGTTTGTGGCTTGTGGAGAAATAGATGGCATTTTATCTTTTCATAACGCCTTATTAATTTTTTTCCGTTACCATGTATAAAGTAGGTTGTCTGGTAAATGCCTTATGGGTACGGCATTAAGATAATAAGTGTGATAGGATTGGGTAGACTTTCATGAAAAAAGTTTTGATTGGTGTAGTAGGCATTTTATTGCTCGGCGGTGGCGCTGGCGGTGGCTATTTATTTTTGAAAAAGCCTGCCGAAGCTTCGCTGACGGAAGAAGGTGCAGCTAAAGAAGCCAAGCATGCTAAAAAGAAAAAAGGCCATGGCGATGAGGCTATCGAATTTGTGCAACTTGATCCGCTCATTCTTCCAATTGTTGACCGCAATGGGTTGTCTCAAGTTGTAAGTATTGTTGTCGCCCTTGAGGTTGACAGTAAAGAAGATGCTGAAAAAGTAAAAATGCTTCAACCTAAAATCAAAGATGCTTTTATATCTGAAATGTATGGTGTGATTCATAATCCTGCGGGTTTGCAGGAGGGCAATATTGTTAAGGTGCGTATTCTAAAAGAACGCTTAGGCAAAATTGGGCGCAAAGTTTTGGGCGATGATGTTGTAAATGACGTATTGTTACAAGTGGTACAGCAACGCCCTGCTTAAAAAATAAGTGAATTAATTAAGAAGTAAAAAAGGCCGGTTATCCGGCCTTTGTTTTTTATTTTTTGATTATTCGTTCCCGCCAGCTGTATTGAATTTACCTAGGTTGCCGAAGAACTGCTGCATAATCGTTACCTTATTGCCGCCAGTTTCGGTTTTGTCTTGAGATATAGGCACATCAATATTGTCGCGCGTAACCTCGGCGATTTCAGCGACTTTTCCTTCCGCATCAAACTTTAGGCGGACTATTTTCTTATCCGTTTGTTTAGGATCAAGAATGCCGCGTTTTTCCGTGACAAGGCCAATATAATACCAAATGCTAGGGTCAAGCGTTGATATAGTAGAAGGTGAACCGATCTTCTTCACAACGCTGCGCTGTGTGTCGCGGCCTGCGACAATATCGCTCATATCTTCGGTATCCACAATGTGACCACGATTAGCTACAGTCGGCGTACAGGCTGATACCATACAGGCGGCGCAAATTAAAAGGGCTGCTTTTTGTGCTTTTCTTATGTTTACAAACATGCTTATATCCTTAACACATCAAATTATGACTTCGTAATTTAGGCAAGGAAGGTATAAAAATCAATGTTTGGTTTGATTTTCTCAAGAAGAAAACGCGTAGAATTACAAAAAGCGCAAAAAATGCTCGATATCGTGAATGATTTTTCACGTCAGGAAGTGTTTTATACACAATATGGCGTACCGGATACGATGACAGGACGCTTTGACCTTATTTCGCTTGTTGCGTCATTGGTGGTTATTCGCCTTAACCGTATTGCGAATAAAGATTCGCAAGGGCTTGTGCAGGCATTTTTTGATGTGATGTTCCGCCAGTTTGATTATTCTTTGCGCGAAGGTGGCGTGGGGGATTTGTCTGTCCCTAAACATATGAAGCGTATGATGCAGGGCTTCCAAGGGCGTGCTCATGCTTATGATATGGCACTTGTGCGCGGCATGGATGATGACGGGCATGCATTAAGCGATGAGCAGAAATATGACCTTCTAAGCCGTAACCTGTATAATAATGAACCATCTGATGCGGTTACGGCTGCTTACGGTTTGTTTGCAGAGCTTGCGGCCTATATTATGCAGCTTAGTGATGATGAAATTCTTGCGGGAAATATTGATTTCCCGAAAATTACAGCGTTAGAAAATAAACAAGCGACAAAGAGTGCAGCTTAAAAATGAGTGACAAACAGATAGAATCCCCAAAATGGAATGTCTTTTACCGCGTCGATAAATTAAAGAAACAGCGCGACCGTCTGAAGGCAGAGGCCTTTCCCGAAGATTTAGCGGATATTGCTGAGTTTTTGAAGGTAGAGGCGATATCGAATTTAAAGGCCAATATTACCATTAATCGACCTGACAATAATCATCTGATTTACGTGTCGGGCACAGTATCGGCAGATGTTGAACAGCAATGTGTGCGGACATTACGCCCTGTTCATGCGCATATTGAAGAACCGTTTGATGCGTATTTCTCTGAAACAGATAAAGCAATATCGTTTGCCAAGGGGAAAAGTGATTTACTCGTCCGTCACGGGCATGATGAAGTGCCAATGCTTGATGAAAAAGATGACCCTGAACCGGTTGTTGATGGCGTAATCAACCTCGGTGACCTTGCGTTACAGTTCTTGGCGCTGGCTATTCCGCTATACCCTAAGGCTGAGGGTATTGATAATGATGATGAAGCCGCTATATTCGCTTTTGATGACGAGGTGGACGTCAAAGAAAAAGATAATTCATCCGAAAAATACAGCCCCTTTGCGGAACTTGCGAATTGGCGTGATAAGGTGAATTTGCAGGAAAATAGTCAAGAAAATGACGGTAAAGATGAAAAAGATAAGAAATAAGTAAATAAAGTTCTTGAATTTTATCTGGTTATGCATTATTACCAACATTCGATTTAATACGAATAATATTGAGGATTGCAGACAATGGCTGTACCTAAGCGAAAAACATCAAAATCTAAACGTAACATGCGCCGTGCACACGATGCGCTAACCGTTGAGAACTGGGTTGAAGACAAGAACACTGGTGAGCCAGTGCGTCGTCACCACATTGACCTGAAAACAGGTATGTACAAAGGTCGTCAGGTTATCGAAGCCAACGACTAATTTGTGCCTATGGAATTGTGAAATTGCCACGGTGGTTTGTAACCGTGGCTTTTTCTGTTCTTGCATAATCTAACCATAAATGCGATTATGCGACTAATCGAGTAGCAGTTCTGTAGCTTGATTATGCGGTATGTTCATGCAAATTAAATCAGGTACCTTCTATGTCTTTTAATCTCACAATTGCATTAGACGCAATGGGCGGTGATCACGGTATTGATGCGGTGATCCCAGGGGCGGATTTGGCATTAAAAACAATGCCAGATTTAAGGTTTCTTATTTTCGGTGATGAAGGCCGCATTCGCCCAGTATTGGCGCGTTACCCTAATTTGCGTGCCCGCGCTGATGTGATTCACACTGATAAGGCTGTATCTAATGAAGATAAACCGGCTGTGGCGCTGCGCACAGGTCGTCAGTCTAGTATGCGCCTTGCCATTGATGCAGTGAAGCAGGGGCGCGCGGATTGTGTGGTGTCGTCAGGTAATACAGGCGCATTGATGGCTATGGCCAAGATGGTGCTTAAATGCTTACCCGGCATTCACCGTCCAGCGATTGCCAGTGTTTTGCCAACAATTGCCCGTGACACGGTTGTTTTAGATTTAGGCGCAAACCTTGTTTGTGACACCGAAATGCTAACGCAGTTTGCCGTGTTAGGCGCCGTTTATGCGCGCGTGGTTGAAGGCATTGATGCGCCGCGTATCGGTGTGCTGAATATCGGTACAGAAGATATGAAGGGCGGGGAAGTGCTGCGTGAAACAGCTTCTGTCCTAAGTAAAGTCAAATTGCCGGGTAAGTTCATTGGTTTTGTCGAGGGGGATGATATTACCAAAGGTACAGCAGATGTTATTGTGACGGATGGTTTTACCGGCAACATCGCACTTAAAACGGCTGAAGGCGTTGCCAAAATGTCAGAATTTTATATGCGCCGTGCATTTAAATCATCTGTTTTTGCGATGCTAGGGGCGATGCTTGCTTATCGCTCGTTTAAGAAGGTGAAGAAGGAACTTGATCCGCGTTATTATAATGGTGGCATGTTTCTTGGGCTTGATGGTATATGTGTGAAAAGTCACGGCGGTAGTGACCATATTGGTTTTGCTAATGCGATTAAAGTGGCGGCAGAGTTGGCGCATCATGGGTTTAATGACCGCGTGGCCTATGAAATTGAACAGTTAATGAGTCAGGAATCGTTCTTCATTTCTGACCTTGCAGATGAAGAAAGTATGTAATTCATGGTTACCCGCGCTGTAATAACGGCAACAGGTTCGTATCTTCCAGAAAAAGTTATGAGCAATGTCGATCTTGAGAAAATTGTCGATACATCAGATGAATGGATCGTACAGCGTTCGGGCATTCGTAACCGTCACATTGCGAACGACACCGAAACTGCGGGCTTCATGGGCACGAAGGCTTGTGAAAAAGTACTTGAGATGGCTGGCCTTACAGGCGCGGACATAGATGACATTATCGTAGCGACCACAACAGCCGATAAAACATTCCCATCGGTTGCTGTGCAAATTCAAAATAATATATCTGCGCCAGTTGGCGTGGCGTTTGATGTGCAGGCCGTATGTTCAGGCTTTGTGTATGCACTTGGCGTTGCGGATTCTATGATCCAAACAGGGCAGTTAAAGCGTGTGTTGGTTGTTGGGACGGAACGCATGTCGTCAATCCTCAACTGGGAAGACCGTACAACATGCGTTCTTTTTGGTGATGGTGCAGGTGCAGTGCTACTTGAGGCACAAGAGGGTACAGGCGATAAATCAGACCGCGGTATTCATGCAAGCGTCATGAAGGCCAATGGTGCATATCAGGATATTCTTTATACCGATGGCGGCGTTAGCACAACGCAGCTTAGTGGGCATATTGTTATGCATGGTAAGGAAGTCTTTAAGAAAGCGGTTGGTTATTTAAGTGAAGTCGTGGAAGACGTTCTTGTTAAATGTGACCTAGAGCAAGACGATATTGATTGGCTTATTCCGCATCAGGCAAATATTAGAATCATCGAAACAGCGGCGAAGAAACTTGGCGTATCCATGGATAAGGTCGTCGTAACGCTCGATAATCATGGCAATACATCGGCAGCATCCATTCCGTTAGCGCTCGATTACGCGAATCGTAGCGGCAAGGTCAAGAAAAATGATGTGGTATTGTTTGAGGCGCTTGGCGGCGGTATAACATGGGGCGCTGTTGTTTTACGTTTTTAGGTGCGTCTAAGCCTTGTTTTATTAGCTTTTTATGATGAAACGTTAATAGTTTATTTTCCTTTATATGTCAGAATGATAGCTGTGGATGTTCAAGTATGTAATCTTGACGAAGCGCAATCATTATACTAAATTTTTATAAACGAAGAGAGGTAAAGCCATGTCACAAACGATTACGCGCGCTGATCTTGCCGAGGTCCTTTATGAGGAAGTTGGCTTATCAAGAGCAGAATCTGCTGAGTTTGTTGATGATATTTTAAACGAAATATCGGATGCGTTGGTTGATGGTGAAAACGTAAAGATTTCATCATTCGGCAGTTTTACCCTTCGTGATAAAAAAGAAAGAGTAGGACGCAACCCTAAAACGGGTGAAGAAGTACCTATCACGCCACGCCGCGTGTTGATCTTCCGCGCGTCACATATTCTCAAAGAAAAAATGAACAAATAATCGCGTAAAAGATAATAAATAATATCGCATTATACGGTTGGAATAGGGTGTTAACAGGGAAACTTTTGTAAATAAAAGTAGGGGACACCTTATGCATAAAACAAACGTAAAACAACGCAGAAAATCATCATCAGCATTCCGTACAATTAGCGAAGTTGCGGAGCATCTGGATGTGCAGCAGCATGTCTTGCGCTTTTGGGAAAGCAAGTTTACACAAATTCAGCCAGTAAAGCGCAGCGGCGGTCGTCGTTATTACCGCCCAGAAGATGTTGAGGTGCTTGAGATTATTCACAACCTCCTCCATGTGCAGGGCTATACAATTAAAGGCGCACAGAAAATTATTCGTGGTAAAAGCAAGGCGCAGATCACCAGTATGAACCTGCGCCCAATCGACAAAACCGCGCAAATCGCCGATACACCTGCAGATCAGTTAATGCATAAAGGCCACGCTGGTAACGATAATGGCGTATCACAAAATGTTGGCTTTAGCGAGCAGCAGCGCGCGACGCTTAAATCTATGTTAGGTGAGTTAAAAGCCCTCCGCGCGATGGTGCAGCAGGGCTAAGGCTTTATTGTTTACTCAGGCTGCCAGTTTGCGCAGCTGCCGCCGAGTTTATTTACATGTTGCTTGGCGAGCATAAAGCGGTTCATGGCGGTGACTTCATATTGGTCGCCGCTATTTTCTTTTACCGTGGCGGTGGCGTAATATTTGCCCCATTCAACGGATACATCCTGCGCATTTGCACCTGTGCAATGATATGTGCCAGTTTGGTCAGCGCAGCCGCTAAGCGCCGCAACACCAAAGACAAACGCCAATGCAGGCAGAAGTTTTTTGTTATTCTGTGTGTTCATGCTTATTATTCCTGTTCAACATATTGCATTATGGGTAACAGTTTGCTAAAAAAAACGCAAGAATTTTAGCCGTTTAAGTTTATTTTGGGGCAAGTCATTTGGAGCGAAGCCTATAAAACCATAGGTGAGCGAGAGATGACGCCGAACCAAAACAAAATCAAACGGTTAGTTTTTCTCATAACGGAACGTGGCGCAGCCTGGTAGCGCACTTGCATGGGGTGCAAGGGGTCGGAGGTTCAAATCCTCTCGTTCCGACCATTTAAATAATAAAAGGGGCTACCCCTAAATGAACAGAGGTTTATGATGAGCAACGCGTGGCAAGAATTAAAAGACTTTTTTCAAAATAATAAAAATGTGCAATTAACGACGGATGCTGCGGATGAGCATGTGATAGAAGACCCGAGAGATACGTCTAATATCATGTCGATCAATATGATTTTCCGCTCAGCTGTTTCTGACGTCACGGTTGATGATAATGTCCAGAAAATTCAGAAAATTTTGTATGATAATGCCATTGTCGGCGTGGCTAGCAAGACTTCGGGTGCAGGCAACGCTAAGGGCATTATGATTTTAGCAGAACAGCCTTTGCCAAAGTCATTAGGTATACGCTCGCAATTTAATGGCGTTTCCGTTGGGTTTTCAATTGTTGAGACGCTTGATAATATTAAAGCGGCTAGCAAAGCTCAGCCAAATATGAAGCCTTAAAAGCTATTGTAGTTATAGCGCTGTAGCTATTAGGCAAATTGTCTCGATAGCATATGGATATTCTAATCAGCTATTTTTGTTGCTGAATGATCCTTTACGTCATTTTTAGGCCAATGATCGCGCCGATGAGTAAGCATAGAAAAAATACCCTTGGGATGGTTATCGGGTCTTGGAATAACACTATACCCATTATTATTGTGCCAGCCGCGCCAATGCCAACCCATATAGCATAGGCTGTGCCGAGCGGGATGCCGTTCATCGCCTTGGCGAGAAATACGACACTTAAAATCATAGCGATGATTGTGAAACTACTGGCGCGCAGATTGGTAAAATTTGCTGAATATTTTAGGCCGATAGCCCAGCTGATTTCAAACAAAGCTGCGATGATTAGATATATCCAAGATAAAGACATTTTAGACCTCATTATATTTTAGTTATACAATAAGCGTCGTCTTGTCTTAATCGGGTACGGCGCACCTCGTCCGATAGTTGTTTAATATTAGCACAGTCTAATGATTTTAGCAAATTATTGGGGGGGTATGTTTAGTTTTTAGAAGGATGGCTGTTTTATTTCATGCCACGTTACGGTTTGTTCTGCCGTGCGGGCTATGCGTGTTGTGGTGATTCCGCGCGTTTCTAGAATGTTTTTTATTAATTCTGCGCTTGGTTTAATGGAGCTGCCGAAGGTGAGGGGCAGGCCAGCTATGGCGTGGATTTGTTGATCGCCGATGCAGAAGGTCATGTCTTTGGTTGCGGTCAGGTTTTGGGCGACGATTAGGCAGTCATCATGTGGGATGATTTGTGGGGTATAGCGCCATGCGGCGGGGTCAAATGTGCCGTATGGGGTGAGGTCGCGTTTGATACGGTGCATTAAGTTTGTGGCGAAAGCTGCTTGGCGTTTGGTGTAATAGCTGTGGTAAATTTTATCAGCATTGGTACAGCTATCATAGGTGATGACCATGTCGCTGTTTTGCGGTAGGGCGTTTAAGCAGTTTTCGATTAGGGCGATAAAATCATCTTTGGGAAAGCCTTCATGTGGCTTACAGGTGAGGTTCATCGCCGTGCCGCCAAGCATGATGGCAAGAGCATTGTCATTTGACGGGGCGTTTAAGGCTGATTTCAAGTTTGCGTTGGAAAAATCCGTACAAAGGGTTTTGTGGTTTATATCTGGCGCGGCAGATTGAATAGTGTGCGTAATGTCGTTTAAATAATCACGGTTTATGTCGACCGCACAGTAATTGGCTGCGTGAGTTGCTTTGAGCAGCGGGATGGCTTTAGTCTCTACGCTCTCACGCGTGCCACAACCGAAATCGATAACCGTGTTATAAGGCGCAAGCTTTGGGAGCACTTGTGTTATAAGGTTTTGTTCGTCATGTGGGATGTAATAACGCGCACAGCGGTTAAACAAATCGGCGAATTTTTCTGCACCGCGAACAGGGTCATTGGCGTAAAGTGGTGACGAAAACATATATTTTCCCATATGCCCTTGTTTGGTGCCGTTGAATAGGGTGATGGTGTCACTGGCGAAGGCTTTCTGTGCTGCGTTAGTCATGGCGCGCCTCAATTTTTTCGGCATTATCCCATGCAGCATCAAACAGATCTGTATTTAAGGCAACGACAGCGGCGCTGTGGAGGACGACAACCTCAACATGGCGGCCATTAAAGGTAATAACGGCGAAACGATCACCATAAGCGTAAAAGGCGTTATCGCCTTCATTTTCATTCTTCAGGTAGCGATATTCCGCGTATTGCGGCGCTTTTTTCGGGCTGTTTTTTTTCGCGATAATGGCGCGGCACTTTATGTTTTTTAACGCAGCCATCCGTGCAATATGGGCGGTAACAAAATCATCGCCTAAAGGTTCGTCAAATAGGGCTTCGTTTACGTTGTAGGTAAGTATTTCTGATGGTGTTTGTTTCAACGTTTCATATATATCATCAACAAATTTACGCAGTTCCGTGCGTCCGCGATAGGTTTTGACGGTAATGCCCGCGGGCTCAATGCCGCCATTATCAGTGAAGCGGTAGCCTTTAGCGTTGAAGTAGGTTTCAATTGGTGCGCTGTGTTTGTCTCGGATAGCCGTTTTGCCGCTGACTAGATTATGGATGAGGGTGCGCGACATGCCGGTTTCCTTCGCCATGTCTTCCATTGATATATTCAGATACCCAAGGCATCCGCGTATTTGCGCAGGGGTGAGTGTCATTGCTCATTTATAATTCTAAGTTGTGTAGAGGGGTGAATATAAAGACTATGAAAATTATATCAATACAAAATGTTTATAAAAGTACACATTTTGTTTGTTTTGTGTTGACATAATCTTTCTGGGGTGCTACCAAATAAGCCTCACACAAATAGTAGCGCAGAAGTCTCAGGCTTCTGCGTTTTCTTTTGGTTTCTATAGTTTAAAGTTCAAGCGTGATATTTGAGCGCGTGTCTAGAATACCATCGCGTTCAGTTTCGATGTATTCATCAATTGCGGGAAGGGTTGTGTTTTCAATTATGCGCGGCACGAACCCTTTTTTGTGGCTCAGGGGAACGCCGCACGCGGCAACATCAGTCGCCATGCGAATTTGATTTTTAGGGTCAGGAATAATCCAGCTAATGCTGCCGGGGCATTCATGTGTGTTTGTGTATACAAAACCGTCATAGCCCTTTTTGAGTAATAGCTCAGTTAGGCGCTCCGCTGCCCAAAATTCACCTGAGCAATCAGTTAATTTATAATGCGCGTATAGGGCAGATGGGTATTCTTCCTGAATGTGGCGAATATGCGCTTTATCTTTGCAGATTGGGTGTTTTGCGCGTTTTTCTTCGGCGGCTTTTACCCAATTCACGTCATCGTCGGAAATAACGCCCCATTTATTGAGGTGCTTGATAATATTCCAGAGCGGGTGGATTTTTATATCCGGAATACCAAGGGGATTTTTGATGTTGAGAATAACAGGATAAACTGTGCCACCACGATAGTCATCGTCTTCTATCACTTTACCTTTATTATAGCCGCTAAACAAATTTCCGACATTAACATCGCCAAAATGGCTAAACGGAAAAAAATCTGATTGCCCGATGTCTAAATGCATACCGTGATATTGGACGAGGGGGTATCCGCGGCGGTCGCAAACGACTGACCCGTCAAACCATTCTAAAAACTCTTTGGCAGCTGGGTTTTCTTTACCCAAACGGCTGCGCGACGGCGAGACCGCCGTGCGGTTATAGATATTGGTTACTGTGCCGTTTAGATGCTGCATAAGGTGTTACACAGGTTTAATGCCAAGCACTTGTCCTAATTTTTGTTCATAAGCATCCATGCCTGAGACGTCAGTAAGGTCATAGACAATTTGTTTGTTGTCTTTGGCGGCTTGTGCATTTTTAACAATGTCGCTGATGCTTTGATTGGCGAAGGCGGTTAAAACAGTGCGTCCAAATTGCATGGTTAATGTTGTGACGCTTGGGTCTGTGGAAATTTGTTCTATTGCACCAAAGTTATTGCTATTATTCCATATATCAGGGTTTTTATCATAGAGTGCATCCATCTTTTCTTTGACGCTTTCATGGCTCATATAGTTTTCATCGCATGTAAAAAGGTTAAAACCTGATGTCATTTGCATGTTGTTAATTTCGACGAGTTTTTCTACGCCCATTATTGTATTGAATTTTAGAAGTATGCTTTGCATGGTTTATATCCTTATTTGATGGTGTATTACCCTGTTACTTTGGAGGCTATGATTTACTAACATTGACTAAGGAATATGTCAAACATAATTGACATATTTCTTTATCCTGCTATGGTTCCTGTGTGTACAAGGAAAGGGTAGGCCTATGGATGATAATAACGCGCAATATGATGAAGGTTTTGTCGATGTCGGTGATGGGCATCAGATTTACTATGGGCAGCATGGTAACCCTTATGGTGTGCCGATTGTTTATGTGCATGGTGGCCCAGGGGCACGTACATATCCATCTAATGCCGCTTTGGTGGATTTAACAAAATATCGCTTTATTCGTTTTGATCAGCGCGGCACAGGGCTTAGCCAATATACAGAACAACTAAAAGGGCAAACCATTGCTAACCAAGTGCAAGACATGGAAGCGCTCCGCAATCATTTGAATGTTGATAAATGGGTGTTGTTTGGTGGGTCTTACGGAACGACATTATCTAGCCATTATCGTATTGCCTATCCTGAAAATGTATCTGCTCATGTGATGCGCGCGATGTTCTTTGGTGATGAAGAAGGGGCGCGTCATATATCTGATGGCGGCGGCTATGGCGCGGCTTATGCAGTGCACTCAGATACACTTAATGAAGCAACCTTGGTTGACCCGTGGCTTGCCTATACGAATTCCCCTCAAACAATTGATCCTGCATTAAAGTATGTTGATTTTATCACGGCTTATAATCAGTTGATGAATTGTGGTGATCCTAATGTCGAAACGCAGGCCGGTTTGATTTTTGACCGTATGGATACGGCTATTGCGACAGCGGTGCCGAATAGCGCGCTGATTAATGCTTTGGATGAAACGCCGGAAGAAAGTTTAAACCTTACGCGTTTGTTTTTCCATTATGCGCAGAACGAATTTACGCCGCATTGTAAGCGCAATATATTGGCGGGTCTGAATGCGACATCGCATATTCCAACGACATTAATTCACGGTAAGCGTGATTTTATTTGTCCTGTACGTAATGCGGAAGCCGTTAAGGCTGCGTGTCCTGATGTAAAAGTCGTTCTAGTCGATAATGCGGGGCATAGCCTGGCGGATAAGCCGCTACATGATACGGTAATTAAGCTGTTTAAGGGGCGAACTATTGGATAAGATTGCCATTTACATGACCGCGCCGAATAAGGCTGAGGCTGAACAGATTGTCCGTAGCTTACTTTCGGCGCGACTTATTGCCTGTGCGAATGTTACAGACCCTGTCACTTCACATTATTGGTGGGGTGGGCAAATTGAGACATCTGAAGAAGTTAGTGTGATTATGAAGTCCACATCCGCGCTATACCCCAAAGTTGAAGCGGTAATAAAAGCGCAGCACAGCTATGACTGCCCAGCCATTGTTTCATGGGCGTTGACGCAGGGCAATGCAGAATATTTTGATTGGATTGACCAAGAAACGCAGAAAACCGCTTAATTTTAGGGTGCTTTTTGTGTGGTAAAATAATACCTATTTTTTATCTTGTTGTTTTTGCTTTGTTTTTTGTGTGTAAAACCCGTTGACTTTGATCTTGAAGTTATGCATAAATGCATCCGGAATTAATTTAACTTTAAATGAGAAGTCGAAAACATGAAAACATATTCTGCGAAGCCGAGTGAGGTGGAGAAAAAGTGGTTTGTTGTTGACGCTGAAGGCGTAATCCTTGGTCGCTTGGCGAGCCAGATTGCACTACGTCTACGTGGTAAGCACAAGCCAACATTCACACCACATATTGATTGTGGTGATAACATCATCGTTATTAACGCTGATAAAGTTCGCCTAACTGGTAAAAAACGTGAAGACAGTATCTTTTACTGGCACACAAATCACCCAGGCGGTATCAAGCAACGTTCAAAAGGTCAAATCCTTGATGGTAAGCACCCAGAGCGCGTTGTTGAGAAAGCTGTTGAGCGTATGCTTCCTAAAGGTCCAATGGGCCGTCAGCAATTGAAAAACCTTCGCGTTTATGCGGGTGCTGAACATGAGCATGAAGCACAGAAGCCAGAAGTTTTGGATATTGCTTCTATGAACCCTAAGAATAAGAGAGCATAATCATGGTTGAGATTGAGAAAAAAGTAGATAGTCTTGCAGATATTGCTGAGACAACTGAAGCGCCAAAGCGCGAAGCAAAACACGATTCTCTAGGCCGTGCATATGCAACTGGTCGCCGTAAAGAATCTGTTGCGCGCGTATGGATCAAGCCAGGTACAGGTAAAGTCGTTGTAAATGGTAAAGAGCAAGGCGTTTATTTTGGCCGTAAAACACATCTTTTGGTTTTGAACCAGCCTTTCTTGGCAGTTAAGCGTACAAAGCAATTTGATGTTATGGCGACTGTAAAAGGCGGTGGTCTTTCTGGTCAAGCGGGTGCGATCCGTCACGCGATCTCTCGTGCACTAGAAAACTTCGAGCCAGAGCTTCGTCCAGCGCTTAAAGCAGCTGGTATGCTTACACGTGATGCGCGTATCGTTGAACGCAAGAAAATCGGTAAGCACAAAGCGCGTCGTACAAAGCAGTGGGCAAAACGTTAATTCCACGCTTTATATATATTATTTCAAAATGCCGCCTTACATATGTTTGGCGGCATTTTTTTATCCGAGTAGAGCTTGGCGCGTAAGGGTGAACCATGTGGGCAGGTTTTCAGCCTTTACAAGAAATTCACAAATGAGTGCTGCGCCAGTTATGTAGATGAGCGGTATAGCTGCGCCAATATGCCCTAAATTGGTTTTTATGCTGTTCAAGTCTTGCGCAGGAAGGATCTTCTGCAGGCTGATCCGTGTTTTAAAACGTGCAAGTAAGGTTGCGAGCATAAAGCATATGATCATGGGGCTGAGCTGCGCCGCGGTGCTTATGCCGTATGCAGCTAAAGGCTGCTTTTGCCAAAGGGGCTGGGGGATAATGTAATTATCGCCACCCATGCTCATATAGCCGTAATAAATACCAAGCGCCAGAATGCTACCAATGCCAAGCGCAATAAGGCGTGGGATGAATGTGATGTTTTTTATTGCACGGCGCGTGTTCAGGATAATGTTTTTGATTTGTTTATCGCTTACGCCAATAGGGTATATGCGTTTAATTTGCCTTAGGGCGCGCATATTGCTATTTCGCAGCGTTAATGACAAAGATTCTTTTATTAGGGCAAGTTTTGCTGCATTTTTGAGTGAGCTGTGTGCATTGTTTCGATTCTTTGCTGCATTTTTTAGGTTTTCTATACCGTTTTTTGCAAAATCTTCAATAAAATTTGGGAAATCAAGGAATATTGGGCGGTATCCGAGTATTTTTCCTTCATATTCTCGCCCATTTATTTCAAGTATGAGTTTGGCATAGGGGCACTTAACGGCGTAGGGGATGGCGATAATGTTTTCTTGTTGTCCCGCTTGGTGTGCGCCATGTTCTGTGGCGATGGCTGCTGCATCAGCTGTAGTTTGGTTTACGAAATCATTTTGTGAATTGGTGATGGGGGTGACTTTAGCGTGTTCGGTAAAGTTACGTCTGGTCTTTTCGTCTTTTAAATATACGGCTATGTCTTGCGGTAGGTCTTTTATCGTATCGCATGTGAAACTGCTTAAAGCCTCCGCATCCATGTGGTGGATAATCGAAAAGACGCCCGTTTTTGCGCATTTTGCACAGGGGATGTAGCCATGTGATTTGCAGTTTACACAATTTATGACGCCGTGACCATGGCAGGTTTGGCAGCTTGTCTTTCCTTGACCGTTACAAAATGTGCATGTGTTGCGTTGGTTGCCGTTTTGAATGAAGCGCTGACCATGGCAATGGTGGCAGACGGTCTTGCGCTGCCCATGGCATTGGTCACAGCTGATTTGCCCTTTGCTTGCGCAGCGTTGGCAGGCGATGCGCCCTGTCTTGTGGCAGGTTTGGCAGTCTTGGTGGAGGACGTAGTCTTGCTTGAGTGTTTCAAGCGGCATACGTGTATTTTTTGCGGCAAAGCCTTTGGTGGGGTCTTTGTGGGTGTAGGTTTTTATGATGGATTCGCGCGCGGCTTGGTTGGTCACGGCATTGTGTATGCGCGTTGCGGCTTTGTTGTTTATATCCAGTTCATTTGTTAACGGGATGGCGATGGGATTTTTACCGGGCTCCGTCCGCTTGGCAATGACGGGCGAAAGCTTTAAGCATGTTTTTGTTGTAAAAAGGTGAACAAAGCCGTCATAGGATTTTATTTTCACAAGTTCAGTGTCTATACCGTTGCCCTCTACGGCGCGGCGGACTTTTTTAAGGGCGGTATCAAGCAGCTTTTGCGATAGGGGCTCTTGATTTTGGTTTTGCTGTAGTTCGTCCATGATCTGTGGTATATCTTGAAGCCGTAGTGAATATATAAAGCAAAGCAAAGGACACAGAAATGAGTGATGCCATGCGTAAATCAGGGTTTATACTACCATATAAAGGTATCGTACCACAAATTAGCAAATCCGCATTTATTGCGCCAACGGCAAGTGTGATTGGCGATGTTGAAATTGGTGACGACACGCAGCTTTGGTATGGCGTTACGGCGCGCGGTGATGTGAATGATATTAAAATTGGTGCGCGGACGAATATTCAGGACGGCAGTGTTATTCACGTTACGCATGGTGTGTCTGGCACATATATTGGTGACGATGTTACGGTCGGGCATAGCGCTATTTTACATGCGTGCACTGTACATGATAAAGGCTTTGTCGGTATGCAGGCTTGCGTGATGGATAATGCTGTCGTTGAAAGTTACGGTATGGTCGCGGCTGGGGCATTGGTGTCACCAGGGAAGGTTGTGAAGTCTGGTGAATTATGGGTTGGCCGTCCTGCGCGCCCTGTGCGTGAATTAACGCAGGAAGAACGTGATTATATTGACTGGTCAGCGCCACACTACGTTAAATTGGGCCAAGAACACAAAAAGAACTGCGCATAAACGTTTTCATTTAATTTTTTTGCGGCGTTATCTGGCGTTCACCTATGATTATAGGCATCACTTCAGTTAACTTGTCCTAAAATTCCTGAAAACGTTTACAAAATTGTAATTGGCGATTGCATTTTAAGGCTATTCGCGTCAAAATAAGAGTTCAAGTTTATAGGTGCTATGTCGTGGCGCTTAATCGAAAATCAAAGGGAAATTTATAATGTCATTTCGTTTGAAACTACTCGCAGCATTTGGTGCTTTGGCTACTGTGTTCGGTGCCTCTCAAGTCGCGCAGGCAAATTATTTTGTCTGGACCGACCCAGATACTGAAATGACAATGTCTTATCCTGATACATGGGTGCGTGCAAATAACCAAAAGCCGGGTGACCGTTTGACGATTGCTGCGCCGGGGGATGATATGGCGCGCTGTAAAGTTCATGTGCAAGAAGACAAACGTTTCTTATACTATCCACAGCGTTACCGTGATGCGGTTCAAAAAGTCGCGTACAGCACAGAGTTTTGGAGTGATGTTTTCGCAAATTACGGCAATGTTAAGGTGCATCGTTTCCTTGACGGTAGCGGCGTAGGCAAAGGCGTTGGTAGTTATGTTTTGATTACTTATGATGAGCTATGGCCGAAGGACGATACGGATATGGCGGGTATTATGCTTGTGTCACTTTACCACGATGATGCGTATATTGCGTCTTGTACGTCTAAAAAACGCGCATTTGACCGTTGGCGCGGCTATTTTGGCTCAATTATATCGTCAATTGACTTCAAAAAAGTACATCACGAGTTGTTTGTTGGTGAATATCGTGACTTCATCAATGACATTAATTTGATCTTTACCCGTCCTGATGGTCTTGAAAGCATCAAATATTAATGTGGCGCTTAATAGGATTTTAAAAAAGCGGCGCTATGCTGCTTTTTTTATGCGGATTTAAAATATGCATGTTTATTTGCCCATTGCTGAAATGTCGATCTCTGTGGAGGCTATCCTCACACTAGGGCTTTGCGTGGGCTTTCTTTCAGGTTTTTTTGGTGTTGGCGGCGGTTTTTTGACAACGCCTTTTTTGATGTTTTTAGGGGTGCCGCCTGCTATTGCGGTGGGGACGCAGACAAGTCAACTTGTGGCGTCTAGTGTGACAGGCGTTTTGGGGCATTGGAAAAACAAGAATGTCGATTTAAAAATCGCTGGTGTTATGCTTGGTGGCGGTATATTTGGGTCTTTCATCGGTGTGTTTATTTTTAAAATGTTGCAAGCCCTTGGGCAAATTGATGTGGCTATCCGCTTGCTCTATGTAGTGTTGCTCGGCACAATTGGGACGCTGATGTTGATTGAGACAACATCGTCTTTCTGGAGCAAGAAAAAGAAAGATGCGCAAGATGGTCAAGGCGCAGAAGATAAGCCAAGCCTAGTTGAGCGAATGAAAGCTAAAATGCGGACATGGCCTTATAAGATGCGTTTTCCGGTATCAAAGCTACATGTTAGTGTTTTTGTACCTGTGGGGATTGGTTTTATCGGTGGGGTCCTTGCCTCGATCCTTGGTATTGGTGGCGGTTTTTTACTTGTTCCCGCGATGATTTATTTCTTGGGTATGCCTGCGACGTTGGTGGCGGGAACGTGTCTTTTCCAGATCATCTTTACAACTGGCTTTGCGTCTATTATGCATGCGACGGCGAACCATACGGTTGATGTCGTTCTTGCGGCACTGTTGATTACCGGCGGCGTTATTGGCGCGCAGGTTGGTGTGCGGGCAAGTAAATATGTCAGCGGGGCGAAGGCGCGTATATTCCTCGCCGTATTGATATTAGGGGTTAGCTTGGTTTTGGCGGGGCAGTTACTAATTGCGCCTAAGGAGCTTTACTCACTGGAGGTGCGGTTATGATGCAGCTTCGTTATGTGCTAACTGTTCTTATAGTATGTTGTGTATTATCGCCTTCAATGGCTTTGGCGCAGCTTGGTTCTGGGCGCTTATTGTTGGCGTTAGCGGATGAGAATGTTGATATTACCACGAATTTTAGCGGGCGTGAGGTTGTTGTTTTTGGCGTTAATGAAACAGGCGGTGATTTGGCCGTAACGCTTACAGGGCCGCGTGCTTATACCATCATCCGTAAAAAGGGACAGGCGCTTGGTATTTGGGCAAATGTTAAGGCGGTGGGCTTTAGTAATGTGCCGCTTTATTATGATTATGCTTTAAGCCGGAATGAAAATTCTTTAGCAAATGCGGATATTCTGCGCCGTGATGGTCTTGGTGTGAATGCAATGAAATTTGAAGCGCGGGCCCGTTTGAATGATAGCGAAGCGCGCCCATTTCATGAGGCGCTTATTCGCCACAAACAACAAAAGGCTTATTTTTCTTACGCTGCAAAGTCGATTGATTATACGGGCGGGAAGCTGTTTAAGGTGGTGTTTAAACTGCCAGCGGATGTGCCGACAGGGGAATATACGGTGAAGGCCATGGCTTATAAAGGCGGTCAGCGCATCGCTGAGGAAAAAGCTTATCTACAAATTCATCAAGTGGGTTTTAGTGCGCAGCTCTATCGCTATGCGCAGGAACATGCATTTTTATATGGTTTAGGCGTTGTATTCTTCGCCGTGTTTTTTGGATATGGCGCACATGCGTTATTATCAAGACGTTAGAGGAGTTCATCTATGGACGAAAAAGACGAAGGTTACTTAGGCGATACAGAGGTCAAACATGCGCATAGCATATGTTTGATTGTATCCGATAAAATTGAGCATTGTGAAAAGCTGCTTTATTATATTATGCGCTATGTGAAGAAAACGAGTGCAGGGATCGGTATTATCCACGTTTCTCAACTGGGCGAGTATCAACATTGGGCAAATGTCGAAGAGCAAATGCGTAACGAAATACGCGCGCAGGCTGAAGAAGAGGTCTATACCCTTGCAAACCGTTTGGCAGAACATATTGATGTTAAGCCTGTATTTTATTTCCGCGAAGGAGATTGGGAAAGCGAAGTTGTGAAGGCAATCAAAGAAGATAGCGCGATTAGCGGCTTGTTTCTTGCTGGAAAAAGCGGTAGTAGGCGTTATGACGATTTGTTGAAATTCTTCGCTGGTAAAGGGATGGAGCAGTTAACTGTGCCCTTGACGATTGTGCCAGATCATCTAGATTACCAAGATATAGACGAATTAATTTAAGGCAGCTTTTATATGTTTATCCAAACCGAACAAACCCCAAACCCAAATGCATTAAAATTCTTGCCTGGTCAGGATATTATTGACGGTGCGCCCGTTGATATAGCGGATAAAGACAGCGCCAAGCGTTTGTCACCATTCGCGGCGCGTTTGTTTGATGTGCAGGGCGTGGAAGGTGTATTCATCGCGCGGGATTATGTGTCGGTAACCAAAGGCGATGCCACAGAATGGATTAAGATTAAGCCGCTTATATTGGCGGTGATTATGGATCATGTCGGCGGCGGTATGCCGATTTTGCATGAAAACCAAGCGGCGGCAAATGACGCCGCGCGCCGTGAGGAAATGGATGAAATATCACAGCAAATTGATGAGCTGATTGATATGCGCATTCGTCCTGCCGTTGCAAATGATGGCGGCGATATTACGTTTTCTCATTTTGAGGATGGCATCGTTTACGTGCAGCTACGCGGCGCATGTTCAGGCTGCCCGAGCGCAACCATTACGCTTAAATCCGGCATTGAAAATATGCTGAAGCATTATATTCCTGAAGTTGTCGAAGTCCGACAAGTGGATTAATTACTCGCTTTTATCAATATCTTCGTAACGTAGTTTAACATAGCTGCCGGGTGCTTTTTCTATGCCTTTTTTGGGTTTGTAGGGCGCGGTCTGTTTGCCTGTGAATTTTGATATCCATGCGTGCCAGTGCGGCCACCAAGACCCTTCGTTATGCTCGGCGCCAATCATCCATTCTTCGGCGCTTTCTGGACGTTTGTCGGACGACCAATAGCCGTATTTCTTTTTGTTTGGTGGATTTATAATGCCTGCAATATGGCCTGACCCTGACAAGGTGAATTTTGCCTTTTTCAGCTTCTTCGCGCCGTTATATGTGGCGATCCATGGGGCGATATGGTCATCCTTTGCAGAAATGAAATGGCATGGTGTGTCAAAGCTTGTGATGTCCAGTTTTTGTCCTTTGATGGTCAGCTTGTTTTTCTGGCAAAGGTCGTTTTGCACATACATGTTCTTTAAATATTCGTGGTAAAGTTCCGCGGGAATATTAGTTGGATCATCATTCCAGTAAAGCAGGTCAAATGGAAATGGTTCTTTGCCGAGCATGTAGTTGTTGATGATAAATGACCAGATCATGTCGTTAGCGCGCAGCAGGGCGAATGTCTGGTGTAAGGCTTCGGCTTTAAGGAAGCCGCGTTCATTCATTGTATCGACGCCTTCATCCAATGTTTCGGGGGCAATAAAGACATTGAGGTCACCAGAATCGCGGAAATCAATTAATGTGGTGAAAAACGTCGCGGATTTAATGCGGCTTGTGTCTTTAAATTTTGCCTGCAACCACGATAAAGTAATGCTTAGTAATGTGCCGCCAATACAGTATCCAATGACATTGGTTTGCTTTTGTCCAGTTATGCGCTCGACTTCATCAAGGGCGGTCAGCATGCCGCGTTCCATATAATCGCCAAAGCTGAAATGTGATAATGTCTTATCTGGGTTTACCCATGAAATTAGGAAGACACTATGCCCTTGGTCGAGCGCCCATTTAACGAATGAGTTTTCTTCCTTTAAATCCAGAATATAGAATTTGTTGATGAAAGGCGGCGCGATAAGAAGGGGCGTTTCAAACTGTTTAGCGGTTGTTGGTTTGTATTGAATAAGCTGAATAAGCTCATTTTCAAAAACAACTTCACCATCAGTCGTCGCAATATTTTCGCCAATTTTGAAGGCGTCTTCATCGGTGGTTGAGATTTTGAGTTTACCGTGGCCGCGCTTAATGTCTTTTAGCAGGTTCTGATAACCATGGATCAAGTTTTCGCCGCCTGTTTCTAGTGTCTTTTTTAGAACTTCTGGGTTGGTAAGCGGGAAGTTGCTCGGCGCAATCGCATCGGCATATTGGCGCATGTAAAATTGTAGACGGCGTTTTAGCTTGTCATCTAAATGATCCGCTTCATCGGTTAGGTGCAACAGCCAGTCAGCGGTTAGAAAGTAAGATTTTTTGATGAAGTCGAATAAGATTGATTCTTGCCATGCAGGGTCTTTAAAGCGGCGGTCATTTTTATGTTCATCAAGTAAATCTTGTGCGGCGTTGATGTGTTGCTCTTTCGCGTCACCTGTCATGTTGAAAAAACGCTCAGCGCTTTCTTGCCAAATCTTGCTCCAGTCTTGCCAGTATTGCTGCTGCATTTCATACAGGCGGTCAGGGTTTTGGA
This sequence comes from Alphaproteobacteria bacterium, assembly GCA_002690045.1. Lineage (GTDB taxonomy): Bacteria > Pseudomonadota > Alphaproteobacteria > Micavibrionales > Micavibrionaceae > UBA2705. The sequence goes on from NZDE01000013.1 coordinate 312,855, forward strand.
GTAATTCTGTCCAAAATTCACTTAGCATTGTGGCGAAGTCTTCAAAATCAACAGCGTTTGAGAGAAGTTCGGGTGGTTGAAAATTGGTCATATATTCTTTTAAAAGCGGTGTCGTTTCTTTTAAAACGTTTTGCCACAGCTGAATATAATGCATCGGGTCTGTATGGTCGTTTTGTTCCGCCTTCGCCATGATAATCCCCTCATAATAAAAATGGCTATAAATAATGGTGCTTATTGTGGCGGTTTATGTGGCGGTTGTAAATTATAAATCATTTAACATGCGCGGTTATTTTAAATGGTGGATATTGTCGCGGCTTTGCTTGCATGAACGCGTTATTTCTGGTGACATGGTGGGGTGCGGATTCACTTATAAATTTATTAGAGAAGTCATTATGGTTCGGATGTTAAATAGAGCTTTTTGTGTTGGTTTGGTTTGTGTGCTTGCATCATGTGCGGGCGTTAAGGATGCTGAAACTTCATATAGTCACGACGGTCAAATTGTACGAGAAGATTTGAACGGCGCTAAAGCTGTTGAAGTTTATAACATTGAACCTAAAGACATGTCTTACGTGAATTTTGCGCCTGATATTGACCATGAGATCGTCCAGAATGATGATGTTATAGTATATGACGTGCCGCCTCGTAAAGGCCATATGGCACGTACACAGCGTACAGAAACACAAAAGAAAGAACGTTGGCACACATTGCTTTCTATGTGGCGCGGCGGTTTGAATATTGGTTCATCACTTTATGATGATGATAGTAATTATAACGAGTAAATTCCATGACAGAGCCATTTAAAATCGCTATTGCCGGATTGGGAACAGTTGGGCAAGGTGTGGTTGATATTATCCAGAGTAATGCTGACCTTATTGCTGCGCGTACAGGGCGTCGTGTTGAGCTTGTCGCGGTCTCGTCAGCTAATAAGGCGAAGGCGCGCAGTGTTGATATATCTGCCTATCAATGGGTTGATGATGCGCGCGAATTAGCTTCACTTCCAGATGTTGATTGCGTGATTGAGCTTATTGGCGGTGAAGATGGCATTGCACATGAGCTGACCGAACAGGCGCTTGAAAATGGTAAGCATGTAGTGACTGCGAACAAGGCGATGGTTGCGCGCCATGGCTTAAAGTTAGCGCAGAAGGCTGAATATAAATCCGTTGCGCTAAAATATGAAGCGGCGGTGGCTGGTGGCATTCCAGCAATTAAAACGTTAAAGCAAGGTTTGGCGGCAAATAATATTCGCTCGGTCTTCGGTATTCTGAACGGGACATGTAATTTCATCTTGTCCGAAATGGGCTTAAGTGGCCGTGCGTTTGATGATGTGTTGTCTGAAGCACAGGCGAAGGGCTATGCAGAGGCTGACCCGACATTTGATATTGATGGCATTGATACCGCACATAAGTTATGCATTCTCTCTGCTCTGGCTTTTGGTATTAAGCCTGACCTTGATAATGTGCTTGAGAATACACGCGGTATTCGCGGCATTAGTAGCCTAGACCTTAAAATAGCCGATGAGCTTGGCTATAAAATTAAGTTGCTTGGGCAGGCGCATCAGGATGAACATGGAAATATATCGCAAAGCGTCGCGCCATGTTTTGTTAAAAAATCAGTGCCTTTGGCATCGGTTGATGGGTCGTTTAATGCAGTATTTTTTGATGCGGATCATGCGGATCAGATCGTGAATATTGGACGCGGCGCAGGGGCTGGTCCAACGGCATCTGCGGTTGTGGCGGATATTATGGATGTCATGCGCGGCGATGTCGGGACAGTCTTTGCTGTTCCAGCGTCGCAATATAAGGATGCATCCTATATGGATGACCATAGCGATGAAGCGCAATATTATATTCATCTTGCGGTCGAAGATAAGCCGGGCGTAATGGCGAATATTTCATCAGCGATGAGCGTTGAAGGGTTATCAATTGATGAACTTATTCAACGTCACTATCATGTTGATGGGCCCGTTTCGGTTGTGATGACAACCCATAAATCAACACGCAACGCAGTAAATGCGGTACTGAATAAGCTGAATAAGATGGACAACATCACAGCCGTGACAAGCGTGTTTAAGATATTGAAGATTTAGATATCAGCCCTTAAGAAAGGCGATGAATATGACGATGTTAGCAGAAATTGATGCGCGTAATACGCGGCATAGTTCTGACGCGGCCTTTGGTGTGCAGCGTTCGGCAAATGCGGCGCGATGGGTGATGGCGGATGATGATATGAGCGCCATTCAGTCGATTATGCGTATGCAGAAAATGCCTGAGTTGGTGGCGCGTATATTATCATCACGCGGTATAGATGCTGATGACGTTGATGCCTTTATTGACCCGAAATTGGCGAGAGACTTTCCAGACCCGTTTTCGATGCAGGATATGCGCGCCTTTGCTGAAGATGTCGCTGACGATATTGAGAACGGCGTTAAAATCGCCGTGTTTGGGGATTTTGACGTTGATGGGTCAACATCGTCTGCCGTGTTTATCAAATTCTTCCGCGCGATTGGTATTGAGATTCCATTTTATATTCCTGACCGTATGGTTGAAGGTTATGGCCCTAATATTAATGCGCTGAAAACTTTGCAAGAAAAGGGCGCTGAATATGTCTTTATTGCGGATTGCGGGACGACTTCGTTTGATGTTATCGCGCAGGGGCGTGAACTGGGGTTAAAAATCACGATATTTGACCATCATGAGTCCGAAGATAAACTGCCCAATGCTAATTTTGTGATTAACCCGAAGCGCCGCGATGATGAAAGTGGCCTTGGCGTATTAGCAGCGGTTGGCGTGTGTTATTTGGCCTGCGTAGCAATTAACAATGTACTGAAAAGCCGCGGTTATTACGATAAGAATAATATCACCCCGCCAGATATGCGTATGTTCCTTGATTTAGTTGCGCTTGGCACCGTATGTGACATGGTGCCACTTAATGGGGCAAACCGTTTATTTGTGCGTCACGGTTTGCCGATGATTGAGCGTCAGTTGAATACAGGCATTGCGGCATTGTCAGATGTTGCGGGCGTTTCAGGTAAAGTTGATTCGTATACATGCGGTTTTATGCTTGGGCCGCGTATTAATGCGGGTTCGCGTGTGCATAAGGCGTATCTGGGCGCTGAAATGCTCGCTAGTGAAGATGCTGACCACGCCAAGAATATCGCATGGACGCTGAATGATTGTAACGACAAACGTAAAGCCATTCAGGATGAAATGATGCAGCGTGCAAAGCGCAAGGTTGAGGCCGAAGGTCTAGACCAAAATGCGTTATTGTTTATTGATGATGAAGACGGGCATCCGGGCTTAAGCGGTCTGGTTGCAGGGCAGTTAAAAGAAATTTACAAGAAACCGTGCTGTGTGGTGACCTATGCCAATGGTGAAGATGGACGTAGAGAAGGGCGCGGCTCTGGACGATCTGTCCCCGGTGTTAACATGGCTTCCGCCTTTATTGATGCGCGTCATGCGGGGCACTGCGTAAAAGGCGGCGGGCACGCTATGGCGGGCGGCTTTACGGTTTTGCCTGAACAGGTTGATGGATTAAAGACGTTTTTGAATGACCATGTACAAAAACAGTTAGAATCGGCTGAAACATCCGTGGAAACGGTTATTGATGGTGTGCTTTCTGTGCGCGGCGTGCAGGTTGACTTTGCGCGCGATGTTGAACGTTTTATTGGGCCCTATGGCATGGCGAATGAAGAACCATTATTTATTCTGCCGCATGTAAAACTGCAATTCGTTGATGTTGTCGGTGGTTCACACGTTAAATGCACAATTGTTGATGCAGAAGGCGGCAGCCGCATTAAGGCTGTGGCGTTCCGCGCGCTTGATACAGATATGGGACAGCTTATGCTGAATAAGCAGGGTGCATTAATGCATGTTGTCGGCTTTATTCGTATTAATAGCTGGAACGGCAATGAAAGCGCGGAGCTTCATATTAAGGATGTTGCTTTGGCGTGATTTCAAGGCGTTATAAAGTTTTTTCCCAAAAAAGTGAAAAAAATTAAAAATAATGCTTGATTAATGCATTCGAGATAGCTTATAAACAGCTTCGTCTTAACGACCTCTGATTTGCGTCCCGTTCGTCTAGAGGCCTAGGACACCGCCCTTTCACGGCGGCAACACGGGTTCGAATCCCGTACGGGATGCCAATTTTTAAAAACAGCTCCGCTTTGCGGGGCTTTTTTTATGACTTTTCAATTAAGGGAGGATATATTGTGGATGTTATTATATCAATAATTGTTGCGGGAGGCTTAGGCTTTTGTTGGGCGGTTAGAAGTTTAAAAAAGTATTCTGATTCATACTTTCGGGAAAAAGGGAAGAACCTGGCTTCAAAAGAGGATATTGCTGAACTAACTAGGATTGCAAGAGCTGTTGAGGCCGAGGTGCGTCATATTGATAGAGTGGAAGAACGTCGATATGAACTTAAATATCAAGCATGTATGGATGCACTAGAGATTGTAGACTCAATATTCTGTCATTTAGAGTGGACTGTACCGGTAGAAGGCTCCAATGGAAAGAATCGGATAGTTACAATAACGTCTGAGGATATGCCTACACAAACTGTGAAAGCTAGTGAGGTTAGGCGGTGCCATAGTAATCTGCAAATAACCTGCAAAAATAAGGAAGTTTTGGATCAATTCAACTTGTTACTATTTGGTGGGGCAGATAACTTGCCTATGACGTTGTTGAAATTTAGAAAGCTTATTAAAGAGGAGCTACAGTTCGAGGGCGAGTTGCCAAAAGATGAAAGGCAAATATGGTTTTCAGGTGTTTTTCCTGAGCTTAAACAATGTAAGGATGGTGTAGCCCCTACCATGTCTTTTATGAAGTTAAAGTTCCTTTCTGATGAATAAAAGATATAAGAAAAGTTTCGCTTTGCGAGGCTTTTTTTATGGCTTGTGCCTGCTTTGCCTATCCTAACACACTGTTATTGTTTATTAATTTATGATTAGGCGCATAGAGTTTGACTTTTTATATCATTGGGCGTAGATTATGTAAATTATTTTTATACATAGAGGGGCATATAATGAATAAAATAATAAATGGATTTTCAGCAATTTTCTTGGCGGCAAATTTGGGCGCGGCACTTCCTGCAGAAGCGAAAGTAGAGGGGCAATTTATTGAGCCAGAAGCTTCGCAAGAAAAAGATGACGGTATTGCATTTGATTGGGGCATCTTGCCAGTTGTGTCTGGCAGTATTGATGTGGATGGTGAAGTTACGCCTGCAGTTGGACTGGCTGCGTATGGTGAGGGTTTTTACGGTAAACAAGTTCCAGGTATAAACAAGCTCGTGGATGACATCTCATTTTCAGCGAGCGTTGTGCAGACAATAAATACCGATGATAAGCTTACAAATAATTTTACAGCATTCTCGCATCGCGTATTGATCACAGATCGTATTGAAGCCAAATATACACATGGTACGGCTAGATTTGGCGCAGGCGTGAAGGGTAAGTTTGAAGAGGCAATGGCGAAGGTTTGTGTCATTGGCAAATGTAATGATGATGTTAATGTGTATGCTGTTGCGTATAATCACAGCTCGTCATATGAATACAAAGGTCAGGACATGATTACAACTGAACCTACAGGCTTTATGTGGGGCGTTGGCGTTAAATATGATACCATTAACTTGGAGCTTCTCCACGCGAATTATAATGAAATTACCCCAAATAATGAAACAGGCGGGTTTGATGTTAATAAAACAAGCGGTGTCGCTGCTGGGTTAGGTACTGCAGTTTTGAACATACGTGTACCGTTAGGTTAAGCACTTAACATTCATGCTCTTAATTGTGGCTGTGTTTTTTGCAGTTTTCTGAAACTTCTGTATCTTCAAATTCCAATGTGGAATGTGAAATATGAAATTTTTCATGCAGCAGGGCTTTAAGTGACTGCTTAACGCTTTCCATTTGTCTAATGTCACTAATCACAACATGGGCTTCGAGCGCGGTGCGGTGTTCGTGGAGCTGCCAGACATGGATGTGATGTATGTCGATAACATAGTCATGGGCGCGCATAGTTTGTTCTAGTGCAGCGGTGTCAATATGATGCGGCGTACCTTGCATGAGCAGGTGTATCGTGTTTTTCATGGCTTGGTAGCCATGTGCAATGACATAGAGCGAGATGATGAGTGATAAGGCAGGGTCAATCCAGTTCCATCCCTTATAAAATATGGCTAGGCCGCCAATAATCACGGCAAGGGAGGCAAGGGCATCCATGACATTATGTAGGAATGCTGCGCGCATATTTTCGCTGCTATGGGCATGGGTTCTTAAAAGTAAGGCTGTCCCTGTATCAATGATGAGGGCGACAAGCGCGACCCAAATCATTATTGGCGCATGGACATCTTCAGGTACAAATAAGTTATGAATAGACTTACCAGCTAAATATAAGCCAAGCATGATAAGCGCGGTGAGGTTAATCAGCGCGGCAATGGATTCTGCGCGTTTATAGCCGAAGCTGCGTTTGTCATCCGCAGGGCGTTCGCCGATAATAATGGCGACAAGGGCAAGGACAAGGGCGAGGGCATCGCTTGCGTTGTGTAACGCGTCAGTGAGGAGAGCGAGGGAGTTCGCCGCTACGCCGCCAATAATTTGGGCAATGGTCAATACGCCATTAATGGCAATCGCCATGATAAGGGCTTTTTTACTTAAATGACAGCTATGGTGGTGACCGCAATTATGGGGCATCGTCAATACCTTTAACTTATGATAAACTCTCTAACGTTTGTAGTATAGGAGGTCACGCGCGTGGTGGCGATGAAAAAAATAGCGGTAGAAGATCTTGTCCATATGGATGGGCATAATGGCCTATATGTCGCGGATGTTGTTTATGCAGATGCCGCGCATCCTGAAAATGTTTTTGGCTGTGCGTTATACCGTGCGGATGCGCAAATTTACCTTCATGAACGTTTAGCGGATGTTGTATTACATGCGGCTGAGTTAGCACAAAAAGATGGTTATGTGCTATGGGTAAAAGATGGCTTGCGTCCAATGGAGGCGCAAGGGCTGATGGGCGAAAGTCCGATTGCGCGGAAACATCCTGAATGGCTTGTGGCGCCGCGGCTTATATCGCCGCCAGGGGCAGGTGGGCATCCGCGCGGAATGGCGGTGGATGTCACGCTCTATGATCAGAAAACTAACGAAGAGCTAGATATGGGAACGCCTTTTGATTGTTTTCCTGAAGATAAAGATGCGGGCATATGGCCAGCGCATAGAGAGTATTTGGATTTAAGTGATGCGGTTAAGGCCAACCGTGCGCGGCTAGATGATTATATGCTACGCGGCGCGGCGCTTTGTGGTGAATCTTTATTGCCGTTACCTGCTGAATGGTGGGATTTTAGATTTTATCCCGAAGAAACATCGCTCTATGCACCTATAAGTGATGCGGATTTACCGCCTGAAATGCGTGTATCTGCAAATAACTCTTGTATTTAAGGGCATAATGCGTTTTATGTAGAGAGAAAATTAGCTATACTATAGAAAATCGTTATACGCGAACAACACATACGTCAGAAACATCAAAATTATATGAGCGAAATCAATACATTTGAAGATTTAGGCCTTAGCGCCGAAACATTAAAAGCCTTAAAAGATTCAGGCTATGAGACACCAACGCCAATTCAGGCGCAGGCAATTCCGCATATTTTGATGGCACGTGACTTAGTTGGTCTTGCGCAGACGGGTACAGGTAAAACGGCAGGCTTCACACTGCCGATGATTGATATTCTTTCGACTGGCCGTGCGCGTGCACGTATGCCACGTTCACTTGTTTTAGCGCCAACACGTGAATTAGCGGCGCAGGTTGCTGAAAGCTTTGATAAATACGGTAAGTATCATAATTTGTCGAAAGCCCTACTGGTCGGCGGCGAAGCAATGGGCGACCAAATGAAAATTTTGGATCAAGGCGTTGATGTCTTGATCGCAACGCCAGGGCGCTTGCTTGATTTGTTTGACCGTGGCACGATGATTTTGTCTGATTTGAAGGTTTTGGTCATTGATGAAGCTGACCGTATGCTTGATATGGGCTTTATTCCTGATATTGAGAAAATTGTTTCTAAACTTCCGCCATTCCGTCAGACATTGTTGTTCAGCGCAACAATGCCGAATGAGGTAAAGCGCCTGACAGAAAAGTTTTTAAGCAACCCGCGCACAGTTTCTGTTGCGCCGCCTGCGACAACATCTAAAAACATTGCGCAGCACCTTGTATGGGTGGATAGCCGTAAGAAAATGGATACGCTCGCCGCATTGGTGAAGCAGGAAAAAGTGACGAATGCCTTTGTGTTCTGTAACCGTAAGCGTGATATATCTTCGCTTTGTAGCTTCCTGCAGAAAAAAGGGTTCTCGGCAGAGGCCATGCATGGTGACTTAGCGCAAAAGCAGCGCACGGAAACATTGTCGAAATTTAAGAAGGGCGAGATTACCCTGCTTATATGTTCTGATGTTGCGGCGCGTGGACTGGATGTGTCAGATGTATCGCATGTGTTTAACTATGATATTCCAATGCATGCAGATGATTATGTGCACCGTATTGGTCGCACTGGACGTGCGGGTAAAAAGGGCGTGTCATGGTCTTTAGCTGTGAAGAAGACAGATGATAAATTCGTCACGGCGATTGAGAAAATCACTAAGGAAAAGCTACCTGTCGAGGATATATCGTCGATTATCAAAGAAGAAAAACGCGAACGTCCGCCGAAGGTACAAAAAGATAAGCGCACAGAGCACACAGCACCAAAGCAGTGCAACGATTCGCGCGCAAATAAATATGCGCGTAAAGATGATGATTCACCTGACGTTGTTGGTTTTGGTGATGATATTCCGTCTTTTATGCGGTAAAACGGCTTTTTCTGTTTTACATCTAGGTCTATTCCCTTATTATATTAGCGTGTGAAAACAAAGCTGGTCAGTATCTTGTCAGATAATAAATATCAGAAATTACCGTTAATTCTTTTTGCGTCTACTATCTTGGCTGTGGGCGGTTTTTCTGTGCCTGTATATGCGGCAGATAAATCAGCGCCTGTAGATTTTGTGGCTGATAATTTGGCGCATGATGATAAGGCGCAGAAAATTATTGCTACAGGTAATGTTGAGCTCGCACAGTCGGGCAGAATTGTGAATGCAGATAAGGTTGTTTATGACCTTAAGCAAGATCGCGTTACAGCTGAAGGCAATGTTGCCCTGACTGATGAAGAAGGGAATGTTTACTTTGCTGACAGCCTTGATTTAAGCAATGAGTTTAAAGATGGTTTTGCTGAGAAAATTCGCGTGGAATTGCTGCAAGGTGATTACTTCTGGGCTGATAATGCAGAGCGCAAAGATGGCACAGTAACGGTAATGAATGATGCGCGTTATACGCCATGTGAGCCATGTAAGGAAAAACCTAATAAGGCACCTGCATGGTCGATTAATGCCCAAAAAGTTACACATGATGATGTTACGCACAGCGTCACATATAACAATGCTTGGTTTGAATTCTTTGGCGTGCCCGTGGCCTATACGCCGTATTTTGCACATGCGGATGGTACGGTGAAGCAAAAAAGCGGGTTTCTTGCGCCCTCAGCAACGTTTGATAGTGAATTGGGCGCAGGGGCAGAACTTGCGTATTACTGGGGCATAGCACCTGATATGGATGCGACAGTCGGTTTGCAACTTTATACGCAAGAAACACCGCTTCTAACTGGTGAGTTTCGAAAGCGCTTTGCAGATGCCTCTTTGCTTTTCAAAGGGAGTGTTACAGAATCTGGTCGTACAGAACGCTCTGCGGGTACAGAGTTTGAAATTGATGATGAAGTGCGGGGCCATTTTGAAGGCGTAGGCCTTTGGAATATTAATGAAAATTGGCGTGCGGGTTTTGATGTTGAGGTTGTTAGCGATAACCAATATTTGAACCAATATAATATTTCTGGTGAAGATTTACTTGAAAGTGAGGCTTATGTTGAGTGGTTTAACGGTCGTAACTATGCAACATCCAAAGCGTTATTCTTTCAAGATTTGCGTATTGATAAAGATATTGATCAGCCTAATGTTTTGCCCGAAGCAGGTTTGAGCCTTGTTCAAGATGCAGGTAAAGCGTTAGGTGGGCGTTTTGCGTTAGATATGTCAATGCTTGGTCTGCGCCGTGAGGGGAGTGATCAAGATATGAACCGTGCTAGCGCGCGTGCAGGCTGGGCGCGACGCTTTATTGGTGGCTATGGTTTAGTGACTGATATAGACGCATATGTGCATGGTGATGTGTATCATATCCGTGATATTGGGGACGATAATGATAAGAAGACAGAAGAGCGTATTTACCCTGTCTTGAATTTCAAGAGCGAGCTGCCTGTCGCGCGTCCATTTGAAAAATTTCAGATGGTTATTGCGCCAGTTGCAGGCATGACCATAGCACCAGATTTGAATGAAAGTGACGAAAACGATATCGTTAATGAAGACAGCCTTGATGTGCGCCTCGATGCAACCAACTTATTTGAAGCGAGCCGCTTCCCTGGGTTAGATCGCGTTGAGGATGATATAAAGGCAACCTATGGCCTGCGTACTGGGTTTTATGGTTATGAAGGGTCACATGCAGAATTCTTTATTGGGCAGTCTTATCGCTTTGATGATGATGACAACCCATTCGCACGTGGGTCAGGCTTATCGCGTCAGCGTTCCGACTTTGTTGGCTCTGTGAATGCTGATTTTCTTGACACTTACCATGTTGATTACCGCTATCAGTTGAATGGTACAACGATGAATGCGCAGCGTCATGAAATTTCAGCGCATGCAAATTGGGATCGCTTTACCTTGGCTGCGGATTATTTCTATGCACGATCATATTTTGATGGAAACAATGATAATGATGAAGACATAGGCAGCCGTGAACAAATTGATGCAGGGGGTGCTTATCGGTTCTTGCCTGACTGGCGTTTTCGTTTGGCAGGGCGCTATGACCTAGGTGTTGATGAAGGTCTGCGTCAAGCGGACTTTGGTTTGGATTATTTGGGGCAGTGTTTATCGATATCATCCACATTACGCCGTAATTTAACGGATGATTCCTCTGGTGACAGCTCAACAGAATTCTTTATCCGCATTGGGTTAAAGAATTTAGGTGAGTTTATTGGTGGAGATGAATGATGCGTTTGGTTAATTCTTTTAAAACAATATGTTGCTAACCTCTTTTGAGGGGATTTTTAAGTGGAATTTTATTTAGATCCGATCTTTCATATGTGGTTTGTGCTGGGGCTAACGTTATGTGCCGTTGTTGCTTTTGCACGTGATAAATGGCCATTAGAAGTCACGAGTGTTGGTATTCTGACCATTTTGCTGTTATTTGGTCAGTTCTTTCCTTTGCTAAATGCGCAGGGGCGTAATCAGCTTGATGCAATGACTTTGCTATCAGGCTTTGCCAACCCGTCTTTGGTTGCTGTTTTGGCGCTGCTCGTTATGGGACAGGCGGTTATTCAGACAGATGCTTTACGCCCTGTATCACGGCTGTTTCGTGCATCTAGCCCGCTTTTTGCGTGGATATCTATTTTTGCGATTTTGATATTTGTTCTGGGGGTTAGTGCCTTTATGAACAATACGCCACTTGTTATTTTGGCTATTCCGATTATTCAGGCTTTGGCAGCGCAGGTGAAGTTATCTGAAAGCCGTATCATGATGCCGCTGAGTTATGCGGCTATTTTGGGCGGGATGATGACGCTTGTGGGGTCATCTACAAACTTACTTGTATCTTCAGCTATGGAAGAGCTTGGCTATAGCCCAATTGGTTTTTGGGATTTCACGAAACCCGGCTTGGTTTTGGCGGCGGTAGGGTTTGTTTATGTCGTACTTATTGTGCCGCGTATTATGCCTGAGCGCCGTTCTATGACTGAAGATTTTGTAGGAAGTGAAAAAGAATTTATCGCTGAATTTGATGTCGCACCAAGCAGTTCTCTGGTCGGTATGGAATGCGAAGAGGGACGTTTTCCGCAGCTGCCTGATTTGAATGTGCGTCTTATTCAGCGCGCAGGCCAATTGATATTACCGCCATTTGAAGGTTATGTCATTGAGGCTAATGATATTTTGATTGTGGCCGCGACGCGCGATTCATTAGCGCAAATTCTGTCGAAGCATCCTGGCTACTTATTGTCTGAAGATGAAGCCGATATTCTTTCTAAATTTCATAGTGAGGAAGAAGGTGAAGAAGAGCCAAGAGATCTTGATGATAAAGAGCTTGCGCGCTCACGAACCTTAGCTGAAGTTATGATTAACCCAGGGTCACGCTTGGTGGATATGTCCTTGGAACAGATTGGATTTCATCGTCAATTTAAGACAATTATTTTGGGTATTCAGCGCCGCGCGCGCGTTGTACGTCGCCGTTTAGGGCGTATTCGGTTAGAGGCTGGGGATGTGCTTCTAGTCTGTGGTAGCCGCACAGCTATTGAAGATCTGCGCGGCAATCAGGATATGATTGTTCTGTCTGGATCAAAACAAGATCTTGCTAAAGTCAAAAAAGCACCAGTTGCTGCGGCGATTTTCTTGTTTGTCATTGCGCTTGCGGCGGCAGGTATGATGACGATCCCCGTGGCGGCGATTACTGGTGCGGTGGCTATGATTGCTACAGGTTGTTTAAATGTACGGCAAGCGACGCGTGCGGTTGACCGTAAGATTTTCTTGCTTGTAGGCTCAATGCTTGCACTTGGCGCGGCATTAAAAACGACGAATGGTGCGGGATATTTGGCAGAACGCTTGCTCGAGTTACCGTTTGTTGATACGCCACTTGCCTTGGCGGTTGTACTCTTCATAATTGTCGCTATTACCACTAATGTATTGACGAATAATGCCTGTGCCATTCTATTCACGCCGATTGCGATGAATTTAGCAAATGAAGTCGGTATTGACCCAATGACGCTGGCGATTACTGTGATTTTTGCGGCGAACTGTTCCTTTGCATCGCCAATTGGTTATCAGACCAATTTGTTGGTTATGGGGCCGGGACATTACAGATTCGGTGATTTCATTAAGGCGGGTGTGCCGTTAATCCTTATATTATGGGTGACGTATATTTTTGTCGCGCATTACTATTTTGGTTTAAATGGCCTTTGGTTCAAATAGCGCCGCTTTAAACTTTGTTTTTAGCGTTTTATCCATCCGCCATTTCTATAGTAAAATTGGCCAGGGCCGACCTTCTTATAAAATTCGTCTGCGGCTTTGACTTGAACATATTCTACAGGAACGCCTTTTTTCTTAGCGGCTGTTTTGTATATTAACATTCGGCCTTTATTGACTTCATTGATAAGCTTATCAATATTTGTGTCTTTGAATGCGCCACGTACATGGCCGACTAAACCGTTTGGCATTTCACCAATTAAACCATATTGCTTGGCTTGTTCTTGGGTTAGTACTGCGGTGTTGATCTGTTGGGCTGTGGCAGTTGATGGCATTAATACCGACAGCGCAGTCACAATCAAGAAAGGGCGTAGGATATTTCTCATGGAGCATGTTCCAGTATTTTAAGATAGTCAGGTTTTGTATCCAGATTACGCGTTTCTAAATTTTTGCGGCTTTTTTTATTATTAGCAATTACCAGATATTCTGCATTTAGCTTGATATTCTGGTCCTCTGTTTGTGTGGCCTGTGCGTCTATATTCACCAATTGTTGTAAGGCATCGTTGGATGGCCAGAATATTGATGGGATGGAGGTTGCATTCACGCGGCGGCCATTAATTATATATGCGTTGCTGTTATGCTGCATGGTAAAGCTGCCTGTGCCAAGCGTTGCGCGTAATTGATCTATGAACACTTGGTACTGTGCGTTCAGCCGGAAAGATAAGCGTCCTTTTTTAAATGACAGGTCCTGTGCGGATAAAAGCTCAAAAGACAGGGCTGAATTGGTTCCTTGCGTTAATTTAATGTGACCTGATGCTTTTTTTGTATGCATGGCTTTGTTTTTAAAATTACTGTTTTTTAAGCTGAGGGTCATAGCTTGGCCTTCGCCATTTTCAGGCGGCAGTAGCGTATCAGGCGCGTTTTTACGGATGAGCGCGTTGCCATATAATTGCGCATCACCTGAAAATTCATATAGCGGATTTTGCATGAAGTGGCTTGAAATCGCCTGTACTTGCGTTGCTGAAAGCGGCGTATTATTTATTTGTATTAAGATGTTATCTTTGTTTTCTAAGGCAGAGCCTTTAAAAATTTGTCCATCATCACGTGAAAGGAGGGATAGACGGTATTCTTTTTGCTGGCCGAGCGTTTGTGTTTGAATAATAACGTCCTGCGGCGATAAAAAGAATTTGCCAATCAGTCTGCTGTAATGCTTGGACGCGATTTTCTTCGGGGATTCATATAAGGCAAGAATATCACGCGCATCGCTGTTCTCGCTTTGAAGATAAGTACTAACTTGTCCCTCTAACACATTGTACCAAAAGTTAAGTTGGTTGTTCTCTTGTGGGTTTCCGTGTCTGGATTTTATATGAATTTTATGCCCATTTTTCAGTGCTTTGGCTGTGATTTCTAGCGTAGATAATGACATATCACCAAAGCTAGCTAGACTTGCTTGTAATTCAAAGGCGGTAGAAGGTAGTTTGCCATTTTCTTTGTAACGGAAATGCGCTATGCCGCGTTTTAAGCTGATCTGTGGAAGGTCTATATTAATATTATCGGCTTGAATATCTAGTGTCGTACGTACATCCAGTTGACCGCTAAGTTGTGCGTTGAGCGTTAGCTGTTTTTGGGCGGATGAAAAGCTACCTAGTATTTGGCCTTTATTGAGTGTTAAATCACCGCCAATACTGATGAGGCCATCTGTAGTAAGAACATCAATTTTAATGTTTTCAAATGACACAAAAGAGGCGAAAGCAGATAAGTCACGCAGCGTTTCGGACAGCATTTTGTTTGTTATTTTATGCGGTGCGTGTAGGAGCGATTCTAGCGGGGCGCGACCATAAGCCTCAATATAGGCGGCACTTGTTGTATCAATAAACACATATGGGCTTTGGATGGTAATCTTTGGTGCTTTACGCTGAATAAGTGTAAGCAGGGCAGAGTTATTTATTAAAACGCGCTCATAGGTGATATTAATATTTTGTTTGGTGAATTCAGCCTTTGTAAGGGCTGTATGTGTAGGGCTTAATTTAACCGTGCTATAAGATTCAGCAATAAAGCCACGCTTTTCAAGCTCTGTCTTTAAAACAAAATTGAATAATGGCGGTAATGCGTATAGGTGCAAGCCACTTATGGTCAAAACAATAAAACCAATAAGAAAGATGATTTTTTTCATTTTGAACCTACTTAAGTGCGCGCTTAATGCGCCTATGGGTTAAACGTCAATATTATCCGCAAATTCAGCATTGTCTTGAATGAAGCGGAAACGCGCATCGGCATTCTTACCCATTAATTCATCAACAAGTTGGTCGATTTCCGCATATTTGTCTTTTGGGCTGACGTCTTCTGTAACGCCCATATCAATTTCATCATCACTGTTAATGCCAAGCTGTGCTTCTAAATCAGGCAATGTAACGCGAAGTAATGTGCGTGTTTCAGGGTTCATTGTTGTTTCTTTAAGCTGCTTGGCGGGCATTTCACCCAAACCTTTAAAGCGGCTAACATCAACCTTCTTTTTGCCCTTGAATGTTGTTTGTAGAAGCTCTTCACGGTGTTCGTCATCGCGCGCATAGGCAGATATGTTGCCAGCAGCCAAACGGTATAGCGGTGGCAAGGCCAAATAAAGATGGCCTTTTTCGATAAGTGGGCGCATTTGTGTATAGAAGAATGTGACAAGAAGCGCGGCAATATGCGCGCCGTCAACATCCGCATCGGTCATAATAATAATGCGTTCATAGCGAAGGTCATCAGCGTTAAAGTCTTTGCCGATACCCGTGCCAAGTGCAAGGATCAAGTCCTGTATTTCTTGGTTGGCGCGAATTTTATCATGTGTCGCGCTCGCCACGTTAAGGATTTTACCGCGTAGGGGTAAGATGGCTTGTGTTTGACGGTTGCGGCCTTGCTTGGCTGAACCGCCAGCCGAGTCACCCTCTACGATGAAAATTTCAGTGCTTTCCGCTTGGTTAATTGAACAATCAGCCAATTTACCAGGCAAACGTAATTTGCGCGTCGCTGACTTACGGCTAAGGGCTTTGCTATCTTTCTTGCGCAGGCGTTCTTCTGCACGTTCAATAAGCGCCGTCATTAATTTATTGGCGGCGTCTGGATTGCCCGTTAACCAGTGGTCGAAAAAGTCACGCATCGCGTTATCGACAAGTTTTGTCGCCTCGGCAGATACCAATTTCTCTTTAGTCTGACCTTGGAATTGTGGATCACCAATAAAGGCAGAGAGTAGTATTGCTGCGCCATTGATAATATCTTCTGTGGTGATCTGCGCCGCTTTTTTGTTGCCGGTCAGCTCGCCATAGTTACGAATTCCGCGCAAAAGAGCTGTACGCATCCCACTCTCATGTGTGCCGCCAAGTGGCGTTGGTACGGTGTTACAATATGTGTGGGCAAAACCTTCGCCGCTTTCTGGCCATGCGATGGCAAATTCAACTTTACCAGTGGCATTGTTGAATTCGGCAATACCGTGGAATGGTTCTGGCGTAATTGTTTCTTTGTTGCCAAGCGCTGCATTCAAATAATCAAGCAGACCGTTTGGGAATTTAAATGTTTTTTCCGCAACAATTGGCGAATCTTCACTGAGCAAGCTTTCATCGCATTTCCAACGGATTTCTACGCCGCGGAACAAATAGGCTTTGGAACGCGCCATTTTAAATAGCCATGCGGGCTTGAATTTAGCCTTCTCACCAAAGATTTCTGGGTCTGGGTGGAAACATACGGCTGTACCGCGGCGGTTGCTTACCGCGCCCAAATCCTCAACGCCTGTTGTTGTTAAGCCGCGTGAAAAGCTTTGCTTATAAAGCTTTTTGTTGCGCGCCACTTCAACCCACATCCAGTCAGACAGAGCGTTTACAACGGAAATACCTACGCCGTGCAGACCGCCAGACGTTTGATAGGCTTTGTCAGAAAATTTACCACCAGAGTGAAGTGTTGTTAAAATGACTTCTAACGCAGATTTGTCTTTGAATTTTGGGTGCGGGTCAATGGGAATACCGCGTCCGTTATCCGTGATTGTGACGCTGTTATCTGCGCCAAGAGTGATTTCAATGCGAGTCGCATGTCCAGCGACTGCTTCGTCCATCGAGTTATCAAGAATTTCACCGACTAGGTGGTGTAATGCACGTTCATCTGTACCGCCAATATACATGCCTGGACGACGCCTTACAGGCTCTAAGCCTTCAAGGACTTCAATTGATGATGCGCTATATTCACTTACGCTTGCATCTTTTTCTTGTGCAAATAGATCACTCATTTCATACTATTCCGTAATAGGTCTTTTATTTCGCTGCTTTTGAATAGCGCGATTATGCGAGGTCTAAAGCTGTAATGCAAGGCTACGCCTATATTTTATAGGCATTCATGAACAATTTTTATAAAGAAAGTCTCTAATTTTGTCTGAAAAAGCTGATAATACTGAAAAACAAGCCATGCCGTCAGCGCCCAAAGGGCAGCTTGCCATGCAAACGGTGGCGATAGAGCGTGACGCTAACCCCGGCGGCAGCATGTTTGGTGGCTGGGTGCTTGCGCAGATGGATATGGCCGGCGCGGCGCATGCCTTTGGTATTGCGCAGCAGCGTATCGTTACGGTATCAGCGGATAAAATCAGGTTCTTCCGTCCGCTTATTATTGGGCAAGAAGTCCATTTGTACACGGACACGGTCAGCATTGGCAGTTCATCTATTGCGGTGAACGTAAATGTTTGGCATGTTGAACAAAATGCTGGAAATAAACAATTTTTTAATATTGCAGAGGGTATATTTACCTTTGTAGCATTGGACGATAAAGGTCGTCCTGATAAAACGATGAAAGATCGTATAGAATAATTTTTAACAGAATATAGGTATCTGCATTATGCGCCATCTTAAAATATTTTCTCGTTTCTTGTGTCTTGTGACTATGGCTGTTGTTTTGGCACAGCCTGCATGGGCACAAGAAATTATGAAGGCTTATACGGATTTGGATACGACCGTAAAAATGACTAAGGAAGAGTTTAACGCCAATGCAGAGACGTATGAGCGCGAAGTGCCGGGCGAAAAGCTGTTGAGCCATAAATATTCTCTTCCGAAAGGTTGGGAAGATATTAGTGGGGCGCAGATTGGCGGTTATGAATTTTCAAGTAAAGTTGAAACTATATTGGAAAAATATGTTGGTTTACCCAATATGTATGCACGTAGCTCGTTTAACGTGTTTGTTTTGAAGTTAGATCGTGAAATCAATCTAAGCCATTGGTATCACACATATATGTCCTCACGGGGCTATTCTGTTTTTGCTATGAAAGACTTTGAGAGCGGGAAGCGTGTTGAAGCAGAATCAATCAAAATTAATTCAGAAGCAACCTTCGTTGTACGCTCTGTCGCTGTTCTGACTGGGGATAAAGTTTTGATCGCTGAATATTCTGTTCCAGATACTTTCTGGGATGAACAACGCGATGAAGCCGTGTGGTCTATTGCAAGCTTTGATTTGGTATATACGGATGATGCGACGATTGAGCCGCATAAAGAATTTTCGATTTTGGATATTGTTAAATTTAACTATCCCGCAAGCTGGGAAGTTAAAGTCCCACGCTTAACCGTTGTTGATGAATTATCTGCTGTTGTGAAAACACATAATATTCGCGGCGAGCTTGATGGCCGTATTGATAGTTTTTATATAGCAAGTCATGTTGGTGGTACACGTGAAGAAAACCTTGAATCCTATAAAGCGAAATATAGCGATATCGTACGTTTCCAGATTGGAGACCACATTGAAACCATAGAAAATGTAACCTTTAATAAAACTATTAATGCGGGGCGTATAGATATTTTTAAGGCTATGGATGAAACGGGCAAAAGCTTTACCGGCTATGAAATTTGGCTAGCGATATTGGAATCTGATGTTTATGACGGCTATGTGTTTCTTAGCACGATTGGGCGCGAATATGATTTCTTAACATGGTCGAAAAATCAGCGTAGCTTTAAAATCATGGTTGAAAGTATGGCGCTTCACGGCCAGCCACGATGAATATAGATAACAGCAGCTTCTGTACCTGAGTTACCTTCAGGCCCTAAATTTGCGTTGGAAGTGTGGCTAAAACCCAATGACACTTTATAATCGTCATTAAACTTGTAACCGATTTCGGCCATTGATCGGAATTGAATGTAATGGTTTAAATCAGGACCGTCACCATTTGTATATACGCCGCCGCCTAATGATGGTGTGACATATAAATGATCGTTAATGTAAAAATCACGATATAGCCCAACTAGCCCATGGAAGGCTACATCTGTACTGGTCTCTATACCAATAAGTGGCTTTATACCTAAAATCGATTCTGTATCGAAACGATACTCAATGCGAAAATCGACAGATTTCTCATCATCCAAGACATCAAATACACCTGTTGCTAATGATAGATCCCCAGCTGTTGCAGTTGACGTGAGTAAAGTAAGCTGT
The DNA here is from genome assembly GCA_002690045.1 of Alphaproteobacteria bacterium. Taxonomy (GTDB): domain Bacteria; phylum Pseudomonadota; class Alphaproteobacteria; order Micavibrionales; family Micavibrionaceae; genus UBA2705. Next base: position 332,344 of record NZDE01000013.1, read on the forward strand.
AGTAATGAAAGTAAAGTAATCAGGCGAAGGTATTTTTTTGTAGCAAGCATTGTATATACTCATAAAGTTTCGATAGGAGGCTCTAAGTGTATAAAATTTTGATTATCATGCAAGGGGTAAAATAAAAGTGGATCAATGCTCTTGCCTTGGGTTTAGTGCCTTGCGTTCATGGACAGATGTTTTTAGATTCGTCAGGAATCGATTCTTGGGTCTTTGGCTCTTTAATCATGAAAATTCAACATGATAAATGGTTAGATAAATGATTGCAGCTACAGCGTTTTATTTGTTTTCGACAATATTGTTATTGAGTGCCTTGCGCGTCATAACGGCATCAAATGCTGTGCATTCGGTATTGTTCTTAATCTTGGCTTTCTTTAATGCCGCGGGCTTGTTTGTCCTGCTCGGCGCTGAATTTGTCGCCATGATTTTGGTGATTGTCTATGTCGGGGCAGTCGCGGTGTTGTTCTTGTTTGTGGTGATGATGCTTGATGTGGATTTTCAAAATTTACGTCAGGGCGCAAAATCCTACATTGGCGCAGGGCTCGTGTTCGGCGCGATTATGTTGGCGGAGTTGGTGACGCTTTATTTCGCATGGTCAGAAAATCAGCCAGTTGCTGTGGCGCCTAAGGAAATGAGCGATGTAACGAATACAGAGCAAATTGGCCGTGTTTTATATACGGATTATGTTTACGCATTCCAGCTTGCTGGTTTGATCTTATTGGTTGCGATGATTGGCGCGATTGTGTTAACCCATCGCCGCCGCCCAGATGTACGCCGCCAGAAAGTGGCAGATCAAGTATCAGTTAAGCGTGATGATGTATTGGAGATTAAGGAGGTTAAGTCTGGTCAAGGCATCCTCTAAAGGGATGAGTGACCACTTAAAGGGTTTATAAAAATGGATATATCAACTTTACATTATTTAATTCTCGCGGCGTTACTTTTCACTATTGGTGTATTCGGCATATTCCTGAATCGCCGCAATGTGATTGTTATTCTGATGTCGATTGAATTGATGCTTTTGGCTGTGAATATCAACTTCGTGGCGTTTTCATCGGCGCTTAATGATATTACGGGTCAGGTCTTTACGATGTTTATTTTGACCGTCGCCGCCGCAGAGGCCGCGATTGGCCTTGCGATTTTGGTTGTCTTCTTCCGTAAGAAGGGCTCAATCGGCGTTGAAGATTTATCGAGTATGAAAGGTTAAGTCCCATGACTTTTGAGTATTTAGCAGTATTTTCCCCTTTACTCGGTTTTATAATTTCGTTCCTGTTTGGCAAGAAAATTGGCGCCCGCGGGTCACAAATTGTCACATGCGGCTTGATGTTTGTCGCGGCGTTTTCAGCAATCAACTTGTTCTTTTCTGTTATTCTTGGCGGAACGCAATATGTTGTGCCGTTGGCTGAGTGGGTGTCTTCAGATTTCTTTAGCGCGAATTGGGCGCTGCGCTTTGATACGTTATCAGTTGTGATGATGTGCGTTATTACGATTGTATCGACATGTGTGCATGTGTATTCGGTTGGCTATATGAGCCACGATCCACATCGCTCACGTTTCATGTCGTACCTTAGCTTGTTTACATTTGCGATGCTTATGCTTGTTAGCGCGGATAACTTGTTACAGCTCTTCTTTGGCTGGGAAGGCGTTGGCTTGGCATCGTATTTGTTGATTGGTTTTTGGAATACAAAAGACAGCGCCAACAGCGCGGCAATGAAGGCGTTTATCGTTAACCGTGTTGGTGACTTTGGTTTGGCGCTTGGTATCATGGCGTGTTTTGTTGTTTTTGGTAGCATTAATTTTGAAACGATTTTTGCGGGCGTTGAAAGCAAACAAGATTTATCCGTCAACTTTGTTGGTTTTGATGTTCATGCTTTGACATTAATTGGCTTGCTTTTGTTTACAGGTGCGGTTGGTAAATCAGCGCAGCTTGGTTTGCATACATGGCTTCCTGATGCGATGGAAGGCCCGACACCTGTGTCGGCGTTGATTCACGCGGCAACAATGGTTACAGCGGGCGTATTCCTAGTGGCACGTTTCTCACCGCTTTATGAATATGCGCCAATCGCGCTTATGGTCATTACGATTTTTGGTGCGTGTACAGCTTTGGTCGCTGCGACAATTGGTTTGACGCAGTTTGATATTAAGCGCGTAATTGCGTATTCAACTATGTCACAGCTTGGCTATATGTTCTTCGCGCTTGGGGTTTCGGCTTATGGCGCGGCGATATTCCACCTTATGACACACGCATTCTTTAAGGCGCTGTTGTTTTTAGGCGCTGGTAGCGTTATTCACGCTATGTCAGATGAACAGGACATGCGCAATATGGGCGGTATTTGGAAAAAGATCCCGTTTACTTATGCGATGATGTGGATTGGCTCTCTTGCGCTAGCAGGTGTGCCATTATTCGCGGGCTATTATTCAAAAGATATGATCATCGAAGTCGCTTATGCTGACCAAACATGGTTTGGTGATTTGGCGTTTACATTTGGTATTATTGCAGCGGCACTTACCGCATTTTATTCTTGGCGTTTGATTTTGTTGACGTTCCACGGTAAACCGCGCGCAGATAAGCATGTGATGGATCATGTCCACGAATCTCCACCTGTGATGACCGCACCTTTATTAGTGCTTGCGGTCGGCGCAATATTCTCTGGCGCGGTGTTCTATAATGGCTTTGTTGGCGGGCATCATGATGCACATCATGGCGAAGCCGCAGTGCATGCAGAAGTAACGCCACATGCAGGGGATGATATGCACCATGATACACATGCTGAGGTTGCTCATGCGGAAGAGGGGCATCATGACCTGTTCGCGGCGCTGAATGATCGTAACTTGTTCTGGCAGAATGCAATTAAAGTTTTGCCTGAAAATGATACGGTCGATGCGGCGCATAGCGTGCCATTCTGGGTAAAAAAGCTGCCGATATTGATGTCTGCGCTTGGTATTGCTTTGGCGTATATATTCTATTTGGTCGCGCCATCACTTCCGGCGTTATTTAGTAAGGCGTTTAAGCCGGTTCACAGTTTGTTTTTCCGCAAATGGTACTTTGATGAGCTGTATGATTATATATTTGTGAAAAATTCGTTGCGTTTAGGGCTTTGGTTTACATGGGCGGATCGCCGCATCATTGATCGTTTTGGTCCGGATGGTTTTGCGAATGCATCGGCTTTCGTCGCAAAATGTTCAAGTCGCTTCCAAAGTGGTTTTATTTATCAATATGCTTTTGTCATGCTGATTGGCTTGGTTTTGGCGATGTTATGGATCGCGCCATTTGATTTTAGTGGGCTTATTGATGTTTTAAAGTCCAACTTCGGTAAATAATATAGAAGAAGAGTGTAATAGGTTATGTTTGATTTACCCGTTCTATCGTTAATGACTTTCTTACCTTTGGTGGGCGTACTCTTTATTGTGAGTGTTCGCAGCACAGATGAAGAAGTCATGGCACGTAATGCTAAGAATACTGCGCTCTTTACGTCGTTATTTACAACTGCGCTTGGTGTTTATCTTGCTATGCAATTTGACCCAGCTGATGCAGGGTTCCAGTTTGTCGAACGTATGGAATGGTTTCCGTCTCTAGGTATTTCTTACTATATGGGCGTAGATGGTATTTCGCTGTTCTTCGTATTGCTATCAGCCTTTCTTGTGCCGATATGTATTTTAGCGAGCTGGCATTCTATTAAAACGCGCGTCAAGGAGTTCATGATTGCTTTTCTAATTTTAGAAAGCTTGATGATTGGTACATTCTGCGCGCTTGATATGTTCTTATTCTACGTCTTCTTTGAAGCTGTATTGATCCCGATGTTTATTATCATTGGTGTATGGGGCGGCGCGCGCCGTGTTTATTCAGCTTATAAGTTCTTTTTGTATACACTGCTTGGCTCTGTTTTAATGTTGGTTGCCATGTTGGTGCTTTATGCACAAGTAGGGACGAGTGAAATTCCTGTATTGATGGAAAACCCAGTTGTACGTGATCTACAAATTTGGCTGTGGCTTGCGGTATTTGCGAGCTTCGCCGTTAAAATGCCAATGTGGCCAGTGCATACATGGCTTCCAGATGCGCACGTTGAAGCGCCGACCGCAGGGTCAGTTATTTTGGCGGGTGTATTGTTGAAAATGGGTGGTTATGGCTTCTTGCGATTTTCATTACCAATGTTCCCAGAAGCGTCTGAGGTTTTTGCGCCTATGGTGTTCTGGCTTAGTGTAGTGGCGATTATATATACATCTTTGGTCGCCCTTGTGCAGGAAGATATCAAAAAGCTGATTGCTTATTCATCTGTGGCGCATATGGGCTATGTAACGCTCGGTATCTTTACTGCGACAACACAGGGTATTGAGGGCGGTATCTTCCAGATGATCTCACATGGCTTGATCTCTGGCGCGCTGTTCTTAAGCGTTGGGGTTATATATGACCGCCTGCACACACGTGAAATCGGTCGTTACGGCGGTATCGTGAAAAACATGCCCAAATATGCCACTGTGTTCATGATCTTAATGCTCGGTTCAGTCGGTTTGCCGGGGACATCAGGTTTTGTTGGTGAGTTTCTAACGCTTGTGGGGATTTATCAGGTCGATACATTGGTGACTCTATTTGCGGCAACGGGCTTGATTGTTGGCGCGCCATATATGCTTTACCTTTACCGCCGCGTGGTATTTGGTAAGCAAGTAAATGATGACGCCGCAAAAATGTCTGATTTGAATTTACGTGAACTTTCACTATTTATTCCTTTGGTAGCGATGGTTATATATTTCGGGTTCTTCCCAGGCTATATTTTGGATCGTATTAATCCATCGGTTGACCGTTTGATTTCCACCTATGAAAGTGGCTTACAAAAAGGTGAAATGCGCAGGGCTGCATTACTTGAAGCGGCACAGGTTAAACCTGCCGCGGGCCTTGATACACAAGCTGTTGGAACCGTGCCGGCTTTTGCACCGGTTCATACTGATGACGCAATGGATGGCGGTGACCTTCCAATGCCAATTATTAACTATAATGAATAAGAGCGTTTGCTATGATTTTAGATAGTCTTGCCCCGTTATATGCTGAATTATCCCTTGCAGTCTTTGCTATGCTGCTATTGGTTTATGGTGTTTTGCAAAAAGGACAGGTTGCCCGTAAAGTTAGTTATGGCGCGCTTGTCGCGTTGATTACAGCGGGGATGTTCCTTTACGCTGAACCTAAAGAACATGTCAGTTTGCTCAATGGGATGTTTATCCATGACGGGTTCGCAGTTTTTGTGAAGTCTTTGATTTTACTGGGGACTGGCGCTGCCGTGATGCTCTCCATCAAATATATGTATGAAGAAGGCTTTGCCCGTTTTGAATATGCTGTTTTGATGCTGCTTGCGGCGCTTGGTATGATGCTTATGGTATCGGCAGGTAACTTGCTTGGCCTTTATATGGGCTTAGAGCTTCAGTCTCTTAGCCTTTATGTACTGGCTTCTATCCGCCGCGATTCCATTAAATCAGCAGAAGCAGGCATGAAGTATTTTGTTCTTGGGGCGCTGTCTTCCGGGATGCTTCTCTTTGGTATTTCGTTGATTTACGGTTTCACAGGTAGCATTGATTTTGCGCAGATTGCATCTGTCGTGTCAGAAAATGGTGCATCGAACCTAGGCTTGACCTTCGGTATGGTGTTTGTCCTTGCAGCGCTTGCCTTTAAAATTTCAGCAGTTCCATTCCATATGTGGACGCCTGATGTTTATGAAGGTGCGCCAACAAGCGTAACGGCTTTCTTCGCAATGGTACCTAAATTGGCTGCTGTGGCGTTGATTATCCGTCTACTCATGGGGCCGTTTGAGACGCTGACCGATCAATGGCAACAAATCATTTGGTTTATTGCCGCAGCGTCAATTCTGTGGGGCGGTTTTGCAGGTATCGCACAGACAAATATGAAACGTATGCTGGCCTATAGTTCGATTGCGAATATTGGTTTTGCGTTAATTGGTCTTGTTTGCGCGAATGACGAAGGTGTCGGCGCGGCGCTTGTTTATATGGCGCTTTACATGGTGATGACGGCGGGCGCATTTGGCGTTGTGATGTATCTACGCCGCGATGGTTTATCGGCAGAACGTATTGAAGACCTTGCAGGCCTGTCACAGAGCCACCGTTACCTTGCTTATATCATGGCGTTTTTCATGTTTTCAATGAGCGGTATTCCGCCAATGGCTGGTTTCTTTGGTAAACTGGTTATCTTGAAGGCCGCTGTTGCGTCAGGTTTCTATATGCTTGCCGTTATTGGTGTGATTGGTTCAGTCGTTGCGTGCTTCTATTATCTGCGCGTGATCAAGGTCATGTTCTTTGATGGGCTTGAATTATCGCTTGATAAAGTGCCATCAACATCGCGTCAGATTGTTGTGACAATTTGCGCATTGATCGTGTTGTTCTTCGTTGTGAAGCCTGAGCCATTTATCAATATGGCGATGCAAGCGGCGCAGATGATTTCCTAATTTTAGGATGGGTGATGCAGCGTCATGGCTGAAGTTTATTCATATTTAAACGGCGCTATTCATCACTATACATCCGTATCCTCCACGCAAGATGAAATTAAAACCCTGCTGCATGATTTTTCCGTGCAGCAGGATTTTTTATGCGTTTTTGCCGATGTTCAGGAAACGGGGCGCGGACGTCACGGACGTACATGGACGTCCCCCGCAGGAAATTTATATATGACCCTTGCCCTGCGCCCTGTGGGAGAACGTAAATATTTGGGTCTATATGCCTATATTTGTGGGCTTGCCTTATATGATGCACTCGCGCCGCATATTGGCGGGGCAGAGAAAGCGCTTAAATGGCCCAATGATGTAATGGTTGAAGACAAAAAACTCGCCGGCATATTGATGGAGTTTTATACCGTGCCTGAAACAGGGGAAGATTACCTTTTGATCGGTATGGGCGTGAATATCAAAAGCGCGCCAGATGAACGTGTTTGCGTAGATGATATCGTGCCAGAATGTGCTGTAACGCCCAAAGATGTGATGGAAGAAATGTTAAGCGCCTTTGATGCGTGGCAGACAGATTACATTGAAAGCGGCGCGGCACATATATTAAACACATGGCAGGCGCGCGGCTGGCGCCTTGATGAACAAGTACAGGCTAAATTAGGGCAAGAGGTCATTAAAGGACAGTTTAGTGGCTTTGATGAGCTTGGGTCATTGATTATTTTATTGGACAATGGGGAAAAACGCCGTATAACCGCAGGGCAGTTATATTTCGGTGACGAAAAAATGGATGGTTAACGATCATGTTTTTGGCAATTGATATTGGTAACACACATAGTGTTTTCTCCTTCTTTGATGGGAACACGCAAAAAGCTGTATGGCGTTTGCAGTCAGATGCCAAACGTACGGCAGATGAATATATCGCGCAGCTTATGCCGCTTGCTGTAAAGGACGGCATTCAGTTTGGTGATGTTGATAATGTATGGTTATCTTCTGTTGTGCCAGATGCAAATAATGAATTAAAGCGTTTATCACGTAAATTGTTTGATACGGATTTGGTTGAAATTTCGCATGAAACATTGCCGCAGCTCTCCATCAAATTACCGCGCCCAGAAGAAGTTGGCGCAGACCGTTTGGTAAATGCTGTGGCCGTTATGGCGTATTATAAAGCGCCAGCGATTGTCATTGATTTTGGTACAGCAACAACATTTGACGTGGTTGACCATGAAGGTGCATTTGTTGGCGGCGTTATTGCACCGGGTGTGAACCTGTCGGTTAATGCGCTTTATGCGGCGGCGGCAAAATTGCCGAAAATTTCGATTTCTAAGCCGAAAAAAGCCATAGGGGATAGTACGATTACGGCTATGCAGTCTGGTATATATTGGGGCTATGTGTCTATGGTGGAAGGGATGATTAAGCGCATATCTGCTGAGTTAGTGAGTGATGGGCAGAAGCCATATGTCATTGCAACGGGGGGATTATCATCCCTTATGGCGGAAGGTCTTGGTGATTATGTTGATGTTGTTGACGAAGATTTAACCCTTAAGGGGTTAAAAAAGATATATGAATTACAAGGTGATAACGTGTCATCTTTAGAAAAGAAAATAAGTTAGTTAGCCTGATGGATCAGAAAAAAGTTAAACATACACACTCAATTGACCCGCAAAAATTATACTTCCTGCCGCTTGGTGGTTCAGAAGAATTTGGCATTAACCTCAACCTTTATGCCTATAAAGGGAAGTGGCTTGCCATTGATATCGGTATTGGTTTTGCTTCGCATCGTTATCCGGGCGTAGATATTCTTGTGCCGGATGTGCGCTTTATTGAAGAACGCAAAGATAATCTGGTTGGTTTGGTCGTGACCCATGCGCATGAAGACCATATTGGCGCGGTGGCACATTTATGGACGCGCCTTGGCTGCCCAATTTATTGTACGCCGTTTACCGCCAAAGTGCTTGAAAACAAATTTGAAGACCTGCAGGTCGAAGGCTATGACATTCGTTTGGTGCAGACCAATGGTAAGCAGCACGATATCGGCCCATTTAATTTGGAATTTGCCGAAGTATCGCATTCTATCCCGCAAACGGCGGCGGTGTTAATTCGTACGCCAGTAGGGAATATCGTCCATAGCGCGGATTGGAATATGGACCCACAGCCGGTAATTGGTAATGGTACGCAAGAAGGGCCGTTTAAAAAGCTCGGTGATGAAGGCGTGCTTGCTTATATCGGGGATAGTACCAATGCACAATATGACGGCCGCGCCGGTAGTGAAAGTGCCGTTGAAGACGGCTTAAAGAATGCATTCGCCGCGCAAAAGGGGCGGATTATTATTACCCAATTTGCATCGAATATCGGCCGTATGCAGTCCGTTTTACGGGCGGCGCAGGCATGTGGGCGCTCTGTCTGTGTACTTGGCCGTTCGCTGCTTAAAATGAATGAAGCGGCGCGCAGTGTTGGTTATTTAAAAGATTTACCTGCTTTTGTTAGTGAAGAACGCGCGGAACATATTCCGTCGGATCAGATTGTTTATGTTGTGACAGGCTCACAAGGCGAAAGCCGCGCCGCATTAGCGCGTATTGCGCGGGGGGATCATCCCGCGCTTGATTTACGCCGCGGCGATAGCGTGATTTTCTCATCAAAGGCCATTCCAGGCAATGAACGTGAAATTAATGATGTGAAAAGCTTGATTGTCGCCTGTGGTGCAAAGATTGTTGACCATGCATCAAGTAAAGAGGTTTTACACGTATCCGGCCACCCATATCGTGATGAATTGAAAATCATGTATGAATGGACGCGCCCTGAGATTGTTATCCCCGTGCATGGGGAGCGCGTGCAGTTAGAAGCGCAAGCCGACTGGGCGCGTGAATGTAAAGTGCCACAGGTGCTTGTGCCAATTAACGGTGCATTGATCGAATTTGGCGAGCAGCAAGCCCGCGTGATTGACCATATCCCGACAGGGGTGCTGGCCGTAACGCCTACAGGCTTAATCCCCGGTACGCATAAATCATTAACGCAGCGCCGCAAGCTGCAATATGAAGGCGTAATCTTTGTATCGCTTGTCGTGGATCGCCGTGGGCATTTAGCAGCTGATCCACAGCTTACAACGCATGGTTTGATTGATCCATCGTTTAAAAAAGAGCTAGAGCAGGTTGATGAGCTAGAAGACGAGGTTTATGATATTTTAGCGGATATGTCTCCAGATGACCGTAGTGACGATGCATTCATCGCTGAGGAAGTCCGGATAGGCATTCGTAAACTCGCCTCAATGACATTTAGAATTCGCCCGCGCGTATTCGTTCACGTAAGTAGAGTATAGAAAATGGGTTTTGTTTCAGGTTTAGTCGTATTCCTTATGATCTGGTGGACAGCGTTGTTCACGGTTTTACCATGGGGTAACCGGCCACCAGAAGAAGACGAAGCCGTTGAAGGCCAAGCGATGAGCGCGCCAATTGTACCGAACTTAAAGAAGAAGTTTCTGATAACAACTGTTATATCCGCTGTCTTGTGGTGTGTTGTGGCGTATCTCGTGCATATAGAACTTATTGATTTCGTTGGCATGAGCCGCGAGATGATGAACGGTTAAATCTTAATGTTTATGCGCTATACTTTACCCATGCGTATGTTCTTTTATATTTTTTGTCTGTTAAGCCTGATGGCCTATCTGCAAATATCTGCGGCGGAGGTCATTGAACATCCTGCGAAAGATGTATCGCTTGTCGCGGTATGTTCGCTACTTAAAGATGATCCCACCAAAACAGAAAATGTTGCGGGGGCGGATTATGTGCCAGGTGTTGATGTGCATGGGCGTAAGGTTAGGTCCGCTAATTTAAATGATGAGGGTGCAAATGTACCGCAGCTTTACCGTTTCTACCTCGATATAGATTTAGCAGAGCGCTATATGGATTTACCCGAAGGGGTGACGTTAGAAAGTGAACGCATCCCGTTAAATATATCCGCAGATGGGAAGGTTAGCCTAGATGAACAAGATCGTACTGGGGAATTAACCGCACTTTGTAAAGAACACTATGGACAAGCGGATGTCCCATGAGTAAATTCACACCTGAATTGTTTTTTTCAGGAGTAAGTTTAAAATGGGCAAGAAGGCGCGTACCGCAATTACCCCAACGCGGGAAGAGAATTTTCCAGAGTGGTATCAACAGGTTATTAAATCAGCTGACATGGCTGAAAACTCGCCCGTGCGCGGCTGTATGATTATTAAACCCTATGGTTATGCGCTATGGGAAAATATGCAGCAGGTTTTTGACGGGATGATTAAAAAGCTGGATGTTAAAAACGCTTATTTCCCTTTGCTTATTCCTTTGAACTTTATTGCGAAAGAAGCCGACCATATTGATGGTTTTGCCAAAGAATGCGCAGTTGTTACGCATCACCGTTTAGAAGCAAATGATGACGGCAAGCTTGTCCCAGCGGGTGAGCTTGAAGAGCCTTATGTTATTCGCCCAACATCAGAAACGATCATTGGTGATTCTATGGCGCGCTGGGTGCAGTCTTACCGAGATTTGCCGATGAAGCTGAACCAGTGGTGTAACGTCATGCGCTGGGAAATGCGTACGCGTTTGTTTTTGCGTACGTCTGAATTTCTATGGCAAGAAGGCCATAATTGTTTCGCGACAGCCGAAGAAGCACGCGCAGATGCATTGTTGATGCAGGAAACCTATCGTGAATTTGTCGAAGATTATTTGGCGCTGCCAGTTATTACGGGTGAAAAGACAGAAGATGAACGCTTCCCAGGCGCGGATGCGACCTTTACAATTGAAGCAATGATGCAAGACGGTAAGGCGCTACAGGCTGGTACATCACATGACCTTGGTCAGAACTTTTCAAAAAGTAGTGGCATTAAATTTCAAGCGCAAGATGGTAGCGAACAGCATGCCTACACAACATCTTGGGGGATATCGACGCGCCTAATCGGCGGGATGATTATGACCCATGGTGATGATGATGGTATGCGCATGCCGCCGCGCGTCGCACCGTATCAGGTAACAATTATTCCCGTTGTTAAGGGCGATACAGACGAAACGAAATTATTTGCCTATGCAGATGATATCGCGATGCAAATGCGCGCTAATGGCGTGCGTGTTGAAGTTGATAAAACGGCTGAAAGCACACCAAACAAAATGTGGGGCTGCATTAAGAAAGGCGTGCCTTTACGCGTTGAAGTTGGCGCGCGTGAAATGGATGCTGGCGAAGTGACCCATGTACGCCGTGACCTAGGGCGAGATTCCAAGGAAACATGCAGCGTGTCTGACTTAGTCGGTAAAGTGCAAACTATTTTGGATGATATTCAGGATAATATGTACAACCAAGCGAAAGCCTTTTTAGATAACCGTATTTTTGAAAAATCATCACTTGCAGAAATGCGTGAATTTTTCGCCAAGGGTGAAGTTGGCTACTGTAAAATTGACTCTGCCCTTTGGGGGACTGATGAATTCAATGCGGTTTGTGATGAATTCTCCCTTACGCCGCGCTGTATGCCACTTGCGGATGGCGGTCAGAAAGTATTAGTTGGAAAGGCTTATTAAGACGTGTTTTCCCCTTACGAACGAATGATGGCTTTTCGGTACTTGCGTGCGCGCAAGGCCGAAGGCTTCGTGTCGATCATCGCGACGTTTTCATTCCTTGGCATTATGTTGGGCGTGGCGACGTTGATTATTGTGATGTCGGTGATGAATGGCTTCCGCGCTGAATTGGTCGGGCGTATTTTGGGGCTTAATGGACATTTAAATATCTATACTGTCGGCGCGCCTTATGCAGGTTATTATGACGCCGCCAATAAAATCCGTACATTAAAGGGCGTTAAAAATGTACTGCCGATGATTGAAAGTCAGGCGCTGCTTAATGCGCAGGGCACGGCGAAGGGCGTTATGGTGCGCGGCCTGTATACGCAGGATATTTTGGCGCGTAAAGTCTTGGCAGAATCCCTTCTGGCGGGCAGTTTTGAAAGCCTTGATGTGCATAAGGTTGCCATTGGCATTGATATGGCGAATAAGATGAATTTGCATGTTGGCTCTAAACTGACATTGACTGCGCCAAAGGGGAAGCCGGGGCCTTTTGGGACAATTCCGCGTCAGCGCCAATATGAAATCGGCGCGGTGTTTGATGTCGGCATGTTTGAATATAACGCGAATTTCATCTTTATGGGGATGGATGATGCACGCAAAATATTCTCCGTCCCGCAAAATGCTGTGACGTTCCTTGAGGTGCATTTAGCGGATGCTGATTTGACCGATAATATGAAGGACCAGATCGAAATTTTGCTAAATGGTGACGCAGGCGTTTATGACTGGCGCAATGCAAATAAAAGCTTCCTAAATGCGCTTGCCGTTGAACGTAATGTGATGTTCTTGATTCTGACGCTGATTATTATTGTCGCGGCGTTTAACATTATCTCATCCATGATTATGCTTGTGCAGGATAAGGCGCATGATATTGCGATTATGCGGACAATGGGCGCAGGGCGTAATTCTATTCTAAAAATATTCGTTCTTGTTGGCGCGGCGATTGGTATTGTCGGGACGATTTGCGGCGCGCTACTCGGTATCGGTTTTGCGCTTAATATTGAAAGCATTCGCCAAGTGCTTGAAAGTATGACAGGTACAGAATTATTTGCCGCGGAAATATACTTCCTTTCGCAGCTTCCTGCTGAAGTTGAATGGCATGAGGTCATTGGCGTGGTCAGTATGTCGTTATTCTTATCAATCCTTGCAACGCTTTACCCTGCATGGAAAGCGGCGCGTATGGATCCGGTGGAGGCGCTGCGCTATGTCTGATGCTGTATTAAAACTCTCTGGTTTAACGCGTGAGTTTAAACAGGGCGGCGAAACCCTGCAGGTGTTAAAGGGCATTGACCTTGAAATTGGTAAGGGTGAGATTGTCGCGCTTGTTGGCCAAAGCGGGGCGGGGAAATCGACCCTATTGCACCAAATTGGTCTGCTCGATCGCCCAAGTACAGGTACTATCGAGATTGAAGGCAAAGATGCCACAAAAATGAACGACCATCAGCGCACCATGCTGCGCCGTTCAGCATTGGGGTTTGTATATCAATTCCATTATTTGCAGCCTGATTTTTCCGCCGAAGAAAATATCATCATCCCGCAAATGATTGCTGGACGTGCCCGTAAGGATGCGGCCACACGCGCGGATAAACTTCTTGGTGCACTTGGCTTGAGTGCGCGCGCGTCACACCGCCCCGCACGCTTATCAGGCGGGGAACAGCAACGTGTGGCGATTGCCCGCGCCTTGGCAAACAAACCGCATTTGATTTTGGCAGATGAACCAACAGGCAACTTAGACCCCGAAACGGCGGATCATGTGTTTTCTATGCTTGTGCGCATAGTGCGCCAAACAGGTATTTCTGCCTTGATTGCTACGCATAACCTTGACCTTGCGGATAAGATGGACCGTGTGGTTGAGCTGCGTGATGGTCTTTTAAGCTAGAATTTTCCTGTGGCCTAAGCCTTATTTGCGCTAGAAGTTTACACGTATTCTGTGTAATTTTACCCCATGTCCGAAGCTGAAGAAAAATATGACCTGAGTGATGTTCCGTTTGTGCATTTGCATGTGCATACGGCGTATTCGTTGGCGGAAGGCGCAATTCAAGCTAAAGCGCTTGTGAAGATGAGTGCGGCGGATAACGCGCCTGCGGTCGCGATGACAGACACCAATAATATGTTTGGCGGTCTTGAATTTTCTATGGCGGGCGCGGATATGGGTGTGCAGCCAATTCTGGGTATGCAGATGGATTTGAAGGATGCGGAAGGCATTCGTTCGCAAATCGTCCTGTTGGTACAGAGCGAGCTTGGTTATCGTAATCTATGCTGGATAATTTCTGAAGCGTTTATGAAGTCCGATGATGCGGAGAAGCCCGCGGCGCTTTGGTCGTATCTTGATAACCATAGTGATGGTTTGATTTGTTTAACTGGTGGCTATCGCGGCCCTGTTGGCGCAGCCTTAGTTGAGGGGCAGGCGGACAAAGCGGAAGCATCGTTATTGAAGTTGAAAAAGCTGTTTGGTGATCGGCTCTATGTTGAAATTCAGCGCCACCATTTGGCGTGTGAAAACGACATTGAAAACGCGTTGATTGATTTGGCGTATAAGCATGATTTACCGCTTGTCGCGACAAATGATTGTTATTTTGCTACGCGCGACATGCATGAGGCGCATGATGCGCTGCTGTGTATTGCAGATGGCCGTTATGTGACCGAAGAAGACCGCCGTAAAGAAACGCCGCATCATTATTTGAAATCTCAGGCAGAAATGAAGGAATTATTCGCGGATTTGCCTGAAGCGATTATCAATACGTCAATTATTGCGCAGCGTTGCCATTACTTGCTGAAACCAATTGACCCGATTTTGCCGCCATTCGACACGGGTGAAGGCCGTAATGAGACTGAAGAGTTACGCGTTCAGTCTATTGAAGGTTTGGAGTGGCGCCTTGAAAACTATGTATACGAAGAAGGGCATAGCGAAGAGGAACGCAAAGAAATTCATAAGCAATATTTTGACCGTTTAGATTTTGAACTTGGCGTGATTGAGGGGATGGGCTTCCCTGGTTATTTCTTGATCGTATCTGACTTCATTAAATGGTCTAAGGAGCAAGATATTCCCGTTGGGCCAGGCCGTGGTTCTGGTGCGGGCTCCGTTGTTGCGTGGGCGCTGAAGATTACTGACCTTGACCCCATTGCACTTAACCTTCTTTTCGAACGTTTTTTGAACCCTGAACGTGTATCCATGCCTGATTTCGATGTCGATTTCTGTCAGGATCGCCGTGAAGAGGTGATTAAATACGTGCAGGAAAAATACGGCAAAGACCGCGTGGCGCAGATTATTACCTTTGGTAAGTTGCAAGCGCGCGCCGTTGTGCGTGACGTTGGGCGTGTGTTGCAAATGCCATATGGCCAAGTTGACCGTATTTCTAAGATGATCCCATCAAACCCTGCGAACCCTGTGACGTTGCAGGAGGCGTTAGATGCAGACCCTGATTTCCGTTTGGAGATTAAAAAGGATGAAACCGCAGAACGCTTAATTGAAATTGCACTTCAGCTTGAGGGGCTCTACCGTCACGCATCAACCCATGCAGCGGGGGTTGTGATTGGTGACCGTCCATTGCATGAACTTATCCCACTTTACCGCGATCCGCGCTCTGACATGCCAGTAACGCAGTTTAACATGAAATATGTTGAGCAGGCCGGTTTGGTAAAGTTCGACTTCCTTGGCCTTAAAACCATGACCGTTGTGCATACAGCGGCGAAATTGGTTAAGGAAGTTCATAATGTCGATATTGATATCCTTAATATCCCGCTTGATGATGAAAAGACTTACGAGCTTTTGTCATCTGGTCAGACAACCGGTGTGTTTCAGGTAGAATCTGCGGGGATGAAAGACGTGCTGCGTAAGATGCGGCCGAACCGATTTGAAGATATTATCGCGCTTGTATCCCTCTATCGTCCGGGCCCGATGGATAATATTCCGACCTATATTGCCATTAAAGATGGAGAGCAAGAGCCTGATTATATGCCCCCTGTGCTGCAGCCGATATTAGAAGAAACCTTCGGTATCATGATTTATCAGGAGCAGGTGATGCAGGCGGCGCAATTCTTGGCGGGGTATACGCTTGGTGGCGCGGATTTGCTTCGCCGTGCGATGGGTAAGAAGGTTGTTGAAGAAATGAACCGTCAGCGCCAGATTTTCTGTGATGGGGCGCTTGAAAATAATGAAGTTCCAGAGAAAAAAGCCAATGAAATATTTGATCAGATCAACAAATTCGCAGGCTATGGCTTTAACAAGTCGCACGCGGCTGCTTATGCGCTGATTTCCTATTGGACGGCGTGGTTTAAGGCCAATTATCCGGTTGAATTCATGGCTGCGTCGATGACATGGGATATGGGGAACACCGATAAGCTGTCGATTTTCAAACAAGACCTCAATAAAATGGAGATTCCACTTTTATTGCCTAATATCAATGAGTCAGAGACTAGATTTAAAGTAGAAAATGAAGCTGTGCGCTATGCGCTTGCCGCGCTTAAAGGTGTTGGTGAAACGGCTATGAAATCTATCATTGAAGAACGTAGTCAAAACGGAAAATACCAATCAATTCAAAACTTTGCGGACCGTATTTCATCTAGATTGTTAAATAAAAAACAGGTCGAAATGCTGACTGCGGCAGGGGCGTTTGATGAATTGAACGATAACCGTGCGCAGGTCTTTGCAGGCTCCGAAACAATTATGGGGCATGCCTCACAATTAGAAGCCGAACGCGAAAGCGGGCAAAACAGCTTGTTTGGTGATGTTGGCGGGTCTGATATTGCGCTTGGTATGCCTGACTTGCCCGATATTCCTGACTGGGACCCACTTGAAAAGATGGCGTTTGAGTTTAAAGCTGTTGGCTTTTACCTTTCTGCGCACCCGCTTGATACGCGTAAGGCGCAGCTTGACCGCCTAAAAATCTATGATATGGCGGGGGTCGAGGCTGAATTGCACAATAAAAACTCTGGCCGTTTCAAAATGGCAGGGGTTGTCCTGAAAAAGCAGGAAAAAGTTAGTGCGAAGACAGGAAATAAATTCGCATTCTTACAGGTGTCTGACCCTGCGGGGGTGTGGGAAGGCATGGTATTCTCAGAAACGCTGGCGCGCTGCCGTGATTGTATGAATAGTGGCGACCATGTTCTGCTGAATGTTGATGTTGATGTGAAGGACGAGCAGCTGCGCTTTTTAGTGCAGGATGCAAAGCCGCTTGATGATGCGCTAGCTAGCTCTGTACAGCAAGTGCGCATTACAATTGATGAACGCACCGATATTGACCGTCTGTTTAATGAGCTTAAGGGCTGTGATGTTAATGGTATTTCGCCGCTCCATATCTACGCGCCAATAGAAGGTGGCGGGCAGGTGCGTTTGGCGCTGCCTGGTCACTGGCAAATCACCCCAACCAAACGCCGTGCCTTGTATAAAATTAAAGGCGTGCGTCAAGTTGAAGAGCTTTAGCGCTATCAAATTTTGATAATTATTCGCCGCGAACTTTATTAGAAAATTCGTGCGCTTTGCCCTCTAGGTCTTTGAAGCGTGTTTCTAAATCTGCAGTGGTTTGCAAAAGGTGAACGGTTTTTGTGTCATTTTCTGAGGCTTTGTTCGTCACGTTTTGAATTAATTCACTGACCATTCTTACGCTTTGTGCCGTTTCGGCTATACGCGCGGCGACTTCGCTGCTCGTGGCGGATTGTTCTTCCGTTGCGGCGGATATAGATGTGGCGAATTCATCGATGCGGCTGATGACGCCGTTTACGGCATTAATACTCGTTTCTGTTTGTTCGACCTGCGAAAGAATTCCCGCTAGTTTTTCACCAATCTCTGATGTAGCTTTGGCTGTTTCATTGGCTAGGCTTTTTACTTCACCGGCAACCACGGCGAAACCTTTGCCGGCCTCACCAGCGCGTGCGGACTCGATTGTGGCGTTGAGGGCAAGAAGGTTGGTTTGCTCTGCAATTTCACTAATGAGGCTAACGACATTTTGTATGTCTGCAGCGCTTGTTTTTAAAGTGTTGATAACGCCGACGGCTTCCATAGATTTACTGACAGCCTCGCTGGCTATGGCTTTGGTGTTGCTTACTTGCATGGCAATCTCTTGCACTGAGCTGCTCATCTCTTCGGCTGCAGCAGAAATGGTTTGTGTGTTTGATGATGATGTTTCTGATGCGTCGCTAATCTGAATGCTGTTATTTGAAATATCTGATGCGCCGTTTTTGAGGGTTTCTGCATTTGTATTTATGCCTTTAACGGCTTCGCGTACGTCGTTAAGTAGTGTGCCAATTGTGTTATCAAAATCATTGGCTAATGCGATCATAGCCTTTTGTTTGTCGCGCTCAGCTTGCTGTTTTAGCTGTTCTTGTTCTTGTTGCATATGGATGTTGTCTTTACCGCGTTGTTGGAAAACAAGAAGCGTTTTGGCCATTAAACCTATTTCGTTTTGTTTGTCGGTATAAGGTATTTCTGTGTCAAGGTGGCCTTCTGCCAAGTCCGACATGGTGCTTTTTATTCTACGCATCGGGGCCGTTATATTTTTCTCAAGCAAAAGCGCGGTTACAATTATTAAAACGGCAATAGTAAGTATTGAATTTATGATTAAACCTTGGTGCGTTTTAGTTAGAAGCGCATTTTTTTCTGCTAAGGACCATGCGAGCCCAAGGTGCCCATAATATCTATCTTTTTCTGTGTCTTCTATTTTGTAAAAAACGGTCAGATGGTCTTGGCTAAAGGCTTCTTGGTAGGGGGCTGTTTTGTCTAAAGCAGCAAAGGCAACCTTCAGGTCGGCGTTTTTATAATTCTCGGATGTATATTCGGTTAGAATATTTCCATCGGCATCATAGGCGATTATATTCGCCAGATTTTTGTTATCATCGGCAATCATTGGTGCGAAAGATTCTAAGATTTTATCGCCTTTTTTGAATCGGAATGATGCGGTCGTTGCGTCTTTGTAGAGGTCACCGATATCCGTATTATATTGCTTATATATTTTATTAAGGGATTGCTCATTTTGTTTGGATACGCTGATGGTTAGAAATAATAAAGAGGCCATTACAGCCAGTGCAATTAAGCTAATGATTTTGAACGCGGCAGTACTTAGTATTTTATGCATATAATGGTCTCTTTAAAAAAATATAATAAATATAAGCTTTTATTGGCTTGGTTTATTCAATCGTTTCGGCATCAATGCCTAGTGTGATTGCGCCAATAGGTGTCTCACCATCACTAATTGTTGTGCTGATTTGCACCTGATATGTTTGTGATGATTCGTCGAATTCCACATCGCTAACGTGAATTGCGTTTGCGCCTTTTGCGAAGCTTTCTTGCCATTTGGCTTCATCGCCTTGCCAGTAATCTGATGTTAGTCCACTTTGTCCGACATTCAGCCCTTTGTCATCCATAATGAAAATTTCTGTGAACTGCCCATCGCTTTCTTCAAGCTTTGCTTTCAAAAAATTGGATAGTGCATTTTCTGTGGTCGCGGATATGAGCTCTTGGTCATCAGCGCGCCACTTTTTGTCGAGCGCTACAACATCATCAGGGCTTAAGCTTTTATGTTTTTCATTTTGTGCTTTGATGCCATCAACGATAACGGGGTCATTTAACCAACTTGTTACATTTGATTCGATAAAAGCACTCGCTGCATCTTGGCTAATGGCTTGACCTTCAGCTTTTGCGTTTATTGGTGATGCAAGGCATAAAGCAGCTGCACCCAGCATGAGAAATCGTGTTTTAATCATTAAAAATCTCCGTAAAATATTTGTAGTATATAAAGTAGGATAAACAAATACTTATTTATAAATCATTAAGCTTAAATAATATAAATCTTTTAGTGTGTTATACGTTTTTTTAATGGTGGTAGATCACCCTTATTCATTAGACCACACTAATGTTTATATTCCGTTAATAAAAAACTGATACGATGGATGATGTGGATATCAGAAATCATTTTTGAATTCTATTTGAAGAAAACGAATATTTTCCTTGATTTTCGTGATAAAAATCAGTAAATACCCACTTAACTAAATACACATGCTGAATTTTGCCCTGCATGTAAGGGCAATCTTTTCGGTGAGGAATAGTCCTTATCTATAAGTTCAGCAGAGGCAGAACCGAAAAAGAAGGAGAATTTTATGCCTACATTTACAATGCGTCAGTTATTAGAAGCTGGTGTTCACTTTGGTCACAACACACATCGTTGGAATCCTGCGAACCGTAAATTTATTTTTGGTGTTCGTAATGGTATCCACATTATTGACCTTCAGCAGACTGTTCCAATGCTTGGTTCAGCGCTTGAAACAATCAAACAAATTTCTTCACGTGGCGGCCGCGTACTTTTCGTTGGTACAAAACGTCAAGCACAGGATAAAGTTAAAGAAGCTGCACAGCGTTGTGGTCAGTACTACGTAAACCACCGTTGGTTAGGTGGTATGCTTACTAACTGGAAAACAATTTCGAAATCTATCGCACGTTTGAAAGAGCTTGATGAAATTTTGGCATCTGAAGCTGAAATGGCGTCTCGTACGAAAAAAGAAATTCTTATGATGACACGTGAGCGTGATAAGCTTGAGCTATCTATCGGTGGTATTAAGGATATGGGCGGTCAACCTGATGCTGTTTTCATCATCGACTGTAAAAAAGAATCTATCGCAGTTAAAGAATCAAACGTGTTGAATATACCAGTTGTTGGTATCATCGATACAAACGTAAGTGCAGAAGGCGTAGACTTCCCTGTACCAGGCAACGACGATGCAGCGCGTGCAATTGATTTGTACTGTGAGCTTGTTTCTAACGCTGTTCTTGAAGGTATTCAGGCCGAATTGAGCGCGTCTGGTGCGGATCTTGGCGAAGCTGTTGACGTTAAAGTCGAACTTCCTAAAGAAGAAGCAGCAAACGAAGCTGAAGAAGAAGTTGCTACAAAAGCAAAAGCTTCTGCGTAAATCATACAAACTCTAACACTAACACATAAGGAAACTGAAATGTCTATTACAGCATCTCAAGTTAAAGAACTTCGTGAAAAAACTGGCGTTGGCATGATGGACGCTAAAAAAGCACTTGTTGAAAATGGTGGCGATATGGATGCCTCTGTTGACTGGCTTCGTGCAAAAGGTATGGCGAAAGCAGCTAAGAAGGCTGGCCGTACAGCAGCTGAAGGCCTTGTAGCAATCGCAACAAGCGAAAACGGCACATCAGGTACAGTTGTTGAAATCAACGCGGAAACAGACTTCGTTGCACGTAACGAAAAATTCCAAGACTTCACAAAGAAAATTGCGTCTTTGGCGCTTGACGTTGATGGCGTTGAATCACTTGCTGCTGCGGATTACGCAGGCGGCAAGAACGTTGCAGATACATTGACAGACTTGATCGCGACAATTGGTGAAAACATGCAGCTTCGCCGCATGGACAAGCTAACAGTGTCAAACGGTTATGTTGCAAGCTACGTTCACAATGCATTACAAGCTGGTCTTGGTAGCATTGGTGTTCTTGTTGCACTTGAATCTGAGGGTAACCAAGACGTTCTGGCAACAGTTGGTAAGCAAATCGCGATGCATGTTGCGGCTGCAAACCCAATGTTCCTAGACACAGATAGTGTTGACCCAGAAGTTGCAGCTCGTGAAAAGCAAGTTCTTATGGATCAGGCTGCTGAATCAGGTAAGCCGCAAGAGATCATTGAAAAAATGATCGAAGGCCGTATGCGTAAATACTTCGAAGAGATTTGTCTTGTTGAGCAAGTTTTCGTTATCGACGGCGAAACAAAAATCAAAGACGTTATCAAAGCAGCTGAAAAAGAAGCGGGCGCTTCAATCAAGCTTGCTGGCTTCCTTCGTTACGTTCTTGGTGATGGCATCGAGAAAGAAGAAGAAGACTTCGCAGCAGAAGTTGCAAAGACAGTTAACGGCTAATAGTTGTTATATTGAGTTTTGGAAAAGCGCTGCGTATTGTGGCGCTTTTTTTTATTTAGATATAGGGCGAGTTTTAATTATGGAACAGAATTTAACATGGGAAGAATTTGAGCGTGTGGATATACGGGTAGGGCGCATTGTGCGGTCTGAACCGTTTCCTGAAGCGCGTAAGCCAGCAATTAAAGTCTGGGTGGACTTTGGAGAGGAGCTAGGGGTGCGTAAAAGTTCTGCACAGCTCACTAAGCATTATGTGCCGGAAGAATTAATCGGTAAAAACGTAATTGCCGTTGTAAATTTCCCACCACGCCAAATTGGTAAATTCATGTCTGAATTTTTGACGCTGGCCATGCCTGATGATGATGGGCAGCCAGTATTAATTTGCCCCGATAAAGATGTACCGTTAGGTGGTAAGCTTTTTTAATTCGTATAAAATGCTTGATTATCCAGACTAACCCTTGCTAATAAAGCGGTGAGTATTTACACTGCAAAATCGCAGTGAACTATAATATGCGAGAGAATCCGTCATGAGCGCCAATGTAAACACGATTGAAAAGTCTATGCCCGAAGCCGTACCATCTGAATTACCTTACAAACGTGTGCTATTGAAAATGTCTGGCGAAGTGCTGATGGGGCCGAATGAATTTGGCTTGCATCCTGAAACAGTCGCTCGAGTTGCGCGTGATATTCAAGAAGTTGTTGATATGGGGGTTCAGGTCTGTGTCGTTGTCGGCGCAGGTAACATCTTCCGCGGTGTATCTGGTGCATCACAAGGGATGGACCGTACAGCAGCTGACCATATGGGCATGCTTGGCATCGTGATTAACGCGCTTTGTTTGCAAAATGCGCTTGAGGAAATTGGTGTACAGACGCGCGTACAGTCAGCCATTCGTATGGATGAAATTTGTGAGCCCTATATTCGCCGCCGCGCCATTCGTCACATGGATAAAGGGCGCGTAGTAATTTTTGCGGCAGGGACAGGTAACCCATATTTCACATCAGATACAGGCGCGTCATTGCGTGCATCGGAGATGAACTGTGATTTGATTGCTAAAGGCACAAAGGTTGACGGCGTGTATAATGCCGACCCGATGAAAGATACAAGCGCTGTGCGCTATGAAAAAGTATCCTATATGGATGTTTTAACCAAAGATTTAAAGGTTATGGATGCAACAGCAATTTCGCTCGCGCGTGATAACCAAATTCCTATTGCTGTATTCAATATTCGTGAAGAACATAACTTCTCTAATATTGTTAAGGGCGAGGGGACATTCACAATTGTGGGTGATTGATAACTTATTTACTTAAACGCAAATGAAGGTGAAAAATGAGCTACGATAAAGCCGATCTTGAAAGACGAATGAATGGTGCGATTGATAACTTGCATCAGGAATATACAGGCCTTAGAACAGGGCGTGCTTCTGTGAATATGTTAGACCCTGTAGTGGTTGATGTGTATGGCTCTAAAATGCCGCTTAACCAGGTTGGTACAGTGTCAGCGCCAGAAGCGCGTATGTTGTCTGTAACTGTATGGGATGCCTCTCAAACGAAAGCTGTCGAAAAAGCAATCCGTGAATCTGGTCTTGGGCTTAACCCGCAGGCTGAAGGCACGTTGATCCGTATTCCTGTGCCAGAACTTAACGAAGAACGCCGTGCTGAGCTTTCTAAAGTTGCAGGTAAATATGCTGAAACTGCACGCGTGGCTATTCGTAATGTACGCCGTGATGGTATGGATGCCTTGAAAAAGATGGAATCAGATAAAGAAATCAGCGAAGACGAGCATAAGCGTTTATCTGATGAAGTGCAGAAATTGACTGATAGTTTTATCGGCAAGGTTGATGGCACTTTGGCACAAAAAGAGAAAGACATCATGACAGTCTAATCAATAGGCTGTATAGAGTATCTGGTATGAGCGAAAAGGATAATGACATTGCCGCATGGCAAGCTTCGATAGGTGATTTGCCTGAACATATTGCCATCATTATGGATGGTAATGGACGTTGGGCAAATGCACGTGGTTTGCCGCGTACAGCAGGTCATAAGGCTGGCGTTGAAGCAACACGCCGCGCGGTTCGTTCTACCGCTGAGCTTGGTGTCAAATATCTTACTCTATTTGCATTTTCTTCTGAAAATTGGCGCCGTCCAGAGGCTGAGGTGCGTGAGTTGATGCGTCTGCTGCGTATTTATTTGCGCTCTGAAACGGCCGATTTACACAAAGATGATGTCCGCCTGCGCGTTATTGGCGACAAAGCCATGTTGGCAGCGGATACGCGCCAGCTGATTGATCAAGCGGAAAGCTTGACGGCACAGAATAACGGTCTTCAGTTAACAATTGCGCTTAACTATGGCGGGCGTGATGAAATTGCTTTTGCTACGCAGGCGATGATTAAAGATTATAGCGAGAAGGGCTATGTTCCTGATATTGAAGAGGTCGAGACGCGCTATAAGTCATTTTTGATGACTAAAGATATGCCTGACCCTGATTTGCTTATCCGCACCAGTGGGGAGCGCCGCATAAGTAATTTCTTGCTATGGCAGTGTGCGTATAGTGAATTTGTCTTTACGGATGTTTTGTGGCCTGATTTTGATAAGGCTGATTTAATGTATGCTATTGAAGAGTTTTCTGGACGTGATCGTCGTTACGGTAATGCGGTTTGTCATTCGCGCTCAAATAAGTCATAAATTTACACGAGGAGCGTAACATCGCCTCTTTTCTAACACATAAATTTGCATTGCGTTTGATCTCGGCACTTGTTCTTGCGCCGCTTTCAATATTTTGTGTCTATGCAGGTGGGTATTTCTTTTTTGGTTTGGTGCTGCTTGCTTATGTCGCTAGTGTTCAAGAATGGGCGCGTATGTGTGTGCGTTTACCCGCATACAAATGGTTGAGTGCGGCTTTTGGCCTTTTGTATTTTTCTTGCTGCTATGCAATGTTTCTTTACATTCGTGCACAGGGCGAAGGCGCGCAGTTGGTGTTTCTGCTGTTTGTCGTTGTGTGGGGCTGTGACATTGGTGCGTATTTTTTTGGTAAGATGATTGGCGGAACTAAATGCGTGCCTGAAATAAGCCCCAATAAAACATGGGCTGGCGTTTGGGGCGGGGCGTTTACATCTGTTGTACTAGCGCTTGGCTATGTTTATTTTATTTTACCTGCACGGTTTGATGCGCTTTATATTGTGCTTATGGCGGTGGTGATTGCGTTTGCGTCTATGCTTGGGGATTTATTGATTTCCTATGTTAAGCGCCGCGCTGATGTGAAGGACACAGGATCAATTATTCCCGGGCATGGCGGCGTTCTTGACCGCATAGACTCTCTAATCCTCGCAACCGTGCCAATGACGTTTTTTGTTTTTTGGAATGTTATATGAGCAAGACGGTATCCATATTTGGGGCTACGGGCTCTATTGGTCGTTCTACGATAGACCTCATCACGCATAATCTTAATGACTTTGATGTTAAAGTGCTTACCGGTGGACAGAACTGGGCGCTGTTAGCTGATCAAGCTTTAGAGCTTAAGCCTGATTTGGTCGTGTTAAATGATGACACGCATGCTGATGAGCTTAAGGCAAAGCTAGCGGGTAGTGGCATTGAGATCGCTTTCGGTGCAGATGCAATATGTCAGGCGGCTAAAATACCTGTCGATTTGACTGTAGCGGGCATTATGGGCTTTGCAGGCTTAGCGCCGTTATTTGAATCCATAAAAGTTTCTAAGGCCGTCGCGATTGCGAATAAAGAGCCTCTAGTTGCTGCTGGCGACTTGTTTATGGATGCGGCGAAGCGCGCGGACTGTCAAGTCTTGCCGACTGATAGTGAGCATAATGCGATTTTTCAGGTATTTGAGCCTGAAAATCATGCCGCGATAAAACGTTTGATCTTGACCGCATCTGGTGGGCCGTTTCGGACATGGGCGAAAGAGGACATTTTGAAAGCAACGCCGCAGCAGGCCGTTAACCACCCAAATTGGTCAATGGGTGCGAAAATATCAGTCGATAGTGCATCATTGATGAATAAAGCATTGGAAGTTATTGAGGCGCATTATTTGTTCAATATGCATGCGGATAAAATTGATGTATTAGTGCATCCGCAATCAATTATTCATTCCATGGTCGAATATGATGATGGCTCCGTTTTAGCGCAAATGGGCGCACCAGATATGCGTACGCCCATTGCCTATTGTTTGTCATGGCCTGAGCGCATGAAAACATCAGGTGAATGTTTGGATGTTCTTAAACTCTCTCGTCTAGAATTTGAAGAGGTGCGGGCAGATGTTTTTCCTTCGCTAGGGTGGGCTTACGACGCTCTTCGTAGCGGGGCTGGCGCGTGTATTGCGCTGAATGCGGCTAATGAAGTTGCGGTGGCCGGCTTCCTTGCTAAAAAAATTGATTTTGCAGGTATTTTCTTATGCGTTGAAAAAATGTTAGAAAACTTCGCTGCACGGGCTGTAAATAGTCTTGAAGATGTTGTATATCTGGATAACCAAGTTAGAATTGCCGCGCAGGACTTTTTAAATGCGCGATATGAACTACTTTGAATTAGAATAACCACGGCGCGTGTAGATACGCATAATATAGATTTGGAAAGTACAAAAATGGAAAGCTTTAGCCAATATTTTCAATTGATTACACAAAATGCATGGCTGTATGGCGGCGTGTTTATACTCGTGCTCAGTTTGCTTGTGTTTGTGCATGAGTGGGGACACTATATTGTCGCACGCATGTGTGGTGTGCGTGTGAAGACGTTCTCTATCGGCTTCGGTAAGGAGTTAGTTGGTTTTAATGATTCTCATGGGACGCGCTGGAAAATATCGCTTATACCGCTTGGTGGTTATGTGCAGATGTTCGGTGATGTTGACCCTGCGTCCGCAGGCGTAGAAGAGGGCGTGACCGATGAAAGCGGAGAATTTGTCCGCGAGTTTACCGAAGAAGAAAAGAAAGAAGCATTTTTCGCAATGGCGGTTTGGAAGCGGGCTTTAATTGTTTTTGCAGGGCCTGCCATTAACTTTATTTTCGCTATAATTGTATTGGCTTCTTTATACGCATTTATTGGTAAACCAGTAACAGCACCAATCGCAGCTGCGGTCGAGGTGGGCAGCGCGGCACATAAAGCAGGTATACTTCCACATGACGAAATTGTGGAAATTAATGGCAAGGCCGTTGGTTCGTTCGATCAAATCCGCCGCGCAACAATGCTATCGCTAAAAGGGCCGATGAATATTGTGGTTAACCGTGATGGTGAACGTGTGGCTTTACAGGCAGAGCCAAAGCGTGAGGTTGTTGAAGATCGCTTTGGGTTTAAACATGAAAAAGGCTACCTTGGCATTATGGCGCCATCAAGCGCGTTCAAGCTACAAGCTATTGCTGAAGTAAATGGTATTAAGACAGAAGGTAAAGCTGATCGGGTCCGTGGCTATTTTGAAGCAAGCGCGAATAAAGACGTTGAAATATTACTGTCTTTAGGCGGTCAAGATAATCGTATGCTTGTTAATATTTCTGAGGATTTGATGTCTCCGTGGCAGAGCGAAGATGACCCATATTATAACCTATTTCAGTTAAGCCCACGTTCGGATGAAGAAATTGTCAAATTATCTATATTTGGTAGCTTTCGTAACGCGGTAACGGAAACGTATAAGATTTCTGCTGATTCTCTACGTGCATTAGGTCAAATCATTGTGGGTACACGCAGTGCAACTGAACTTGGCGGCATTATCCGTATTGGCGCGATTGCTGGTGATATGGCTGAGCGCGGTTTTATTTCGCTTGTAACCTTTATGGCGCTACTGTCAATTAACCTTGGTTTGATTAACCTGTTCCCGATTCCTATGTTAGATGGTGGTCACTTGGCGTTTTATGCTGCGGAAGCTGTTCGCGGTAAGCCGGTTTCTGAAAAGATCCAAGAAAACGCCTTCAAGGTTGGCTTCGCCATGTTAATTGGCTTGATGTTGTTTGCGAATATTAATGACCTTGTGCAGCTCATATTTTAAATAATGGGTACATAACGTTTTATTTAAGGGCGTGTTTGAAATAATGCGCCCTTTTTATATGGCCTCATATTGTGCATAAATATCTATTCCCCTTGAAGAATATGCCAAACTATTTTATTTTTAAGGTCGAATATCTTTTTCTTTCACTACTAGCTAAGTATCCTATGGCAAATTTCATGTTTAGAACTATCCGACGTTACCACATTGTGTTGGCTTTTTGTGCGTTCCTAATGCTCGGCCTTATGTCCATGACTACGCATGCACATGCGCAGCGTGTTGATAACATAAGCGTTGTTGGCGCAGAGCGTATCGAAGATACGACCGTTTTGACGTATATGGATGTTGTGCGCGGGAGCGTCGTGAATGAAGAGGCTATTGACCAAGCGCTTAAGAACTTGTTCTCCACGGGTTTGTTTGCTGATGTATCAATCCGTATGAACGGCAATAATATGATTGTTAAGGTTGTTGAAAACCCAATCATTAGCCGTATTGCCTTTGAAGGTAATGATGATTTGAAGGATGAAGATCTTCTCAGTGAAATTCAATTAAAGCCGCGTCATGTGTTTTCCCGTACGCGCGTACAGGCTGACGTAAAGCGCCTTTATCAACTGTACCGCCGCAATGGCCGTTTTACCGCCAATATTGACCCGAAAGTTGTGCGCCTTGACCAGAACCGTGTTGATTTGGTCTTTGAAATTGATGAAGGCCCTGTAACAAAGGTTAGCTCTATTCGCTTTATTGGTAACAAGAAATATGAAGATGATCACTTGCGTTCAGTTATTACGACCAAGGAATCAACATGGTATCGCTTCTTATCATCAGCGGATCGTTATGACCCTGATCGTGTGTCTTATGACGAAGAGTTAATCCGCCGCTTCTATCTTTCTGAAGGCTATGTAGACTTCAGAATCGTTGATAGCTCAATTGAGCTTATGCAAGAAAATCAGAAGTTCTTTATTACGATGACATTGGACGAAGGTGCACGTTACAAGGTTAAGGATGTGCGTATTAAGTCGATTATGCCGGGTTTAGATACGGATGCGCTTTTACAGCATGTCGCGATTGAATCTGGCGAATGGTATAATGCGGATGCCGTTCAAAACCATGTCGATATCCTTACAGATCGTTTGGGTGATATGCAGTACGCTTTTGTTAATGTTAAGCCTGACATTGATCGTGACCCAATTAATCACACGGTTGATATAATATTTACAGTAAGTGAAACGCCACTTGTCTTTGTTGAGCGTATTGATATTCATGGCAATGTACGTACTTTGGATAAAGTTATTCGCCGCGAAATAGAGCTATTTGAGGGCGACCCCTTCAACAAATCTAAAGTAGCAAAGGCGGAGCGTAAGATTCGTGACTTAGGCTATTTTGAAACTGTTAAGGTTGATGTGAAGCCGGGCAGCGCGCCTGATAAATCTGTTATTGATATTGAGGTCGCTGAAAAATCAACAGGTGAGCTTTCGATTGGTGCGGGTTTCTCCTCGACAGAAGGTCCATTGGCGGATTTCCGTATTCGTGAACGTAACTTGCTTGGTAAGGGCCAGGACTTAACTCTTGCCGCAGTTATTGCAGGTGAACGTACTGAATTTGACGCGTCCTTTACGGAGCCTTTCTTTATGAACCGTGATATGTCTTTCGGTGTTGACGCCTTCCACATCACACGTGATTTGCAGGATGAAAGTTCCTATGATCAATTACGTACGGGTGGTGCGCTTCGCTTTGGATATCCGCTATCACAAAATTGGCGTCAATCGTTACGCTATCGTTTGGAGAAAAACGAGATCCGTGATGTTAAGGATGATGCCTCGACCTTTATTAAGGAACAAGCAGGCAACCGTATTACTTCTGCGTTCTCTCAACGCCTGACGTATGATAATCGTAACTCTACTATGTTTACGACCCGTGGTTGGAACGCGTGGCTAGATACAGAGCTTGCGGGCGCTGGTGGTGATGCGAAATATGTGTCAGCCAAAATTGGTGCGTCTTGGTATTATCCAGTGATGGATAAGGTTGTCTTAAACGTAACAGGTGAGACTGGTGCGATTGAAGGTTATGCGAATGAAAACGTTATGATTAACGAGCGTTATTTCATTGGTGGTTCTAGCTTGCGTGGCTTTGAACGCTCTGGTATAGGCCCTCGTGATTTGAGTACGGATGACGCGCTTGGCGGTAACTATTTCTATCGCGGTAGTGCGGAACTTAGCTTCCCGCTTGGTTTGCCAGAAGAACTTGGTATCAAAGGGCATGCCTTTAATGATATTGGCTCACTTTGGGACTTAGATAGCACAAGCTCTGCTAATGTTGCTGATGATAAAAGTTTGCGTGCGGCGGCAGGTGTTGGTCTTTCATGGCGCTCACCATTTGGCCCAATTCGTATAGATCTAGCGAAACCATATCTTAAAGAAGATTATGATGTGGAAGAGTTCTTCAGATTTGACTTTGGTACGCGCTTTTAATCATAAAGGTTTTATATTAAGGCCTAGACTTAATTATTTGGGTTAACCCAATAACAATGGATTATTAAAAATGAGAAAATTTATTTTGCTCGCTGCGGCGGCTGTATTGTCTATGTCTGTATCTCCTGATGCGCGCGCAGAAGATACTGCGGTGAAAAAGGCAAGCTATGTTGCTGTGGTTGATAATTTGGAATTGATGAATGAATCAACAGCGGCAAAAGCGCTTAATGATGAATTTAAGAAAAGCCGTGATGTCATTCAAACGATAATCGAGAAAAAAGAAAAAGAACTGCGTGATGCAGAGCAAGAGCTTGAAGTATCACGTACAACGCTTTCTGCTGAGGATTACGAAGAAAAGCGCGCTGCTTTTGTAAAGCAGTTTCAGGATGCGAAATCAGAACTTCGTAAGCAGATGATCGTTAAAGAGAAGGCGTTCAAAAATGCAGAAGCGAAATTGCAGCAAGAAATTATCAATATCGTTACAGAGATTTCTGAAAAGCGTGGTTTTGACGTTGTTGTACCACGCAGCGCCGTTGTTATTATGGCAGGCTCAGCAGATATTACAGAAGATGTTATGAAACTGCTTAACGATCGCGTTAAGAAAATTGACATTGTGAAGAAAAAGTAAGCTTCCACGGAATTTTTTAATATGGCTGATCCACGCTTTTTTCAAAATAATGGGCCGTTTTCTTTACAAGATTTAGCGGCCTTTATTTCTGCGGATCTTGTCCTTTCTTCGGGCGGGGACGCTGCGCGTATGATACAGGACGTGGCGCCGTTGGGCGTGGCGGGTGAAACAGACATTAGCTTTCTTGATAATGTGAAATACAAAGCTGACTTTGCGGCCTCACAGGCTGGCGTCTGCATTGTTTCTCCTGCAATGGTGGAATATGCCCCTGAGGGTATGGACTTGCTTGTTACGAAGAATCCTTATAAAGCCTATGCGTTGATTGCGCAGAAATTTTATCCAGTTGATCCGGCGCTTGACGATACGGGGATGGTTGATGATGCAGCGCATGTTGCGGATACGGCCGTTTTGGGTAAAGGCAGCGTTATTAAGGCAGGCGCGGTGATTGAGGCAGGCGCGAAACTTGGTGATTATGTGCGCGTTGAGCCCAATGCAACAATTGGCGAAAATGTTGAAATTGGTGCAAATACGGTTATTGGTGCAAATGCATCGTTATCCCACACATTGGTCGGCGCGAATGTACGTATTTATCCAGGGGTACGTATCGGGCAAGATGGATTTGGCTTTGCGATTGACCCTGCAGGCCATGTTAAAGTGCCTCAGCTAGGGCGTGTAATTATTGAAGATTCGGTTGAAATTGGCGCAAATACGACCATAGACCGCGGGGCAGGACCTGATACGGTTATTGGTCAAGGGACATGGATTGATAATTTGGTGCAAATTGGGCATAACGTAAAAATTGGACGTGGCTGCATTATTATTGCGCAAACAGGGGTTGCAGGATCGACCATTTTAGAGGATTATGCTGTATTGGCTGCGCAAGTGGGCGTGGCAGGGCATTTGAAAATAGGTATGGGCGCACGAATTGGCGCACAATCTGGCGTTATGCGTGATGTAGAAGCCGGCGCCGAAATGATGGGGGCGCCTGCAATGCCAGCAAAACAGTTTATGCGCCAAGTTGCGATGATGAAGAAAATGAGTAGCAAAAAGTGATAGGTTGAAAGACTATGAGTGAAGAAAAAGAAAATCAGCTAGATATTACACGGATCATGGATATGATCCCGCACCGCTATCCAATTTTATTGGTTGATCGTATTATTGAATTTGAAGAAGGCGAGCGCGCGGTTGGTCTTAAGAATGTGACATTTAATGAACCACATTTTATGGGACATTTCCCAGGTGCACCAGTTATGCCGGGTGTTTTGATCGTCGAAGCCATGGCGCAGACAGCAGGCATATTGGTTGTTAAAACTATGGGTGAAGAAGCTGAAGGTAAGCTTGTTTACTTCATGACGATTGATGACGCACGTTTCCGTCAACCCGTTACACCAGGTGACAGCCTGTATATTGAAGTCACAAAAGTTCGTAGCCGCGGTATGGTGTGGAAGTTTACTGGTGAAGCTAAAGTTGATGGTAAAGTCGTTGCCGAAGCAACATTCAGCGCGATGATCCGTGGCTAATGTTACGAGCCTTAACATAGAAATCTAAAAACCTTGGGGGAGGTATAAAGATGTCAGACAGACAAAAAATAAAAGATATATTCAATAAATGGGCGTTAGCACATCCATCACCGAACAGTGTTTTCTATGACTATAATGGTGTAACCAAAACAGTTGCAGAATTTGCCTGTGAAGTGGCGTGTGAGACGCCGCTTGCCAATAGCGCGTTCCTTGATATTTACGAACAAAAAGTAAAGAGCGGGGAGCTGTCACTTCAACAGATAGAACGCGCCTTTACGCATCATTGATTGTTACATGCTGTAATATAGTGTGACTTTTCATTGCCGTGTCAGGTTTTTATTATATATCTTGGTAAATAACAGCTTTGAAAGAGTCTCTTATGGTGCAAATCCACCCAACGGCAATTATTGATGACAATGCCCAAATCGCAGATAGCGTTAAAATCGGCCCATATTGTGTGGTCGGCGCACATGTTGTGCTCGGTGATAATGTTGAACTTAAATCACATGTTGTGGTTGAAGGGCACACGCAGGTTGGTGCGGGTACGGTAATTTATCCGTTTGCGTCAATTGGTCATGCCCCGCAGGATTTGAAATTCCGCGGTGAAGCATCACGTCTAATTATTGGTGAAAATAACACTATTCGTGAGCATGTGACGATGAACCCAGGTACTCAAGATGGTGCGATGGAGACCGTTATTGGTAATAACAACTTATTTATGATGGCCACGCATGTCGCGCATGATTGTATCATTGGCAATAACGTCATAATGGCGAATAACGCAACGCTTGGTGGACATGTCGAAGTTGGGAATAATGTTTTGGTCGGCGGGTTATCAGCCGTGCATCAATTTGTGAAGATTGGTGATTTTGCCGTGATTGGCGGTATGTCTGGCGTTGAAAGTGATGTCATTCCATATGGCCGCGTTAAAGGGGAGCGCGCCTTCCTTGCGGGGCTTAACATTGTAGGGCTTGAGCGCGGCGGCTTTAGCAAAGACCAAATCAAACAAATACAGCGTGCATATGGCGAATTGTTCAATGGCGCGGGCACATTGAATGAACGTATCGACCAAGTTGGCGCGACATATCAAGATCATCAAGAAATTAATAAGATTATCGCCTTTGCGAAAGCAGATAGGCATTTTGCACTATGTCAGCCTCAGAAAAAATAAATCAACCATTAGGAATAATTGCAGGTGGCGGCGAAGTGCCGCAGGCTGTGCTCAATGCTGCGCGCGCGCAAGGACGTGATGTGTATATTGCGGCGCTTGAACATTCTGCGGATGAAAGCTTATGCCATAATGTTGACCATGATTGGTACGCATTGGGGCAGGGCGGCTCAATCATCAAGGCGCTGCGTCAGCGTCATATTACTGATATTGTTATGATTGGACGGGTGAAACGTCCAAATTTAAAGGATATTCGTCCTGATTTATGGACGACGAAAGTCCTTGCGCGCATCGGTATAAAGGCGCTTGGTGATAATGATTTGCTTGTTTTAATCAATGACGCGTTGGAAGCCGAAGGCTTTAAACTGCAGGGCGCGCAAGATGTTGCGCCAGATTTACTGACGCCTGAAGGTTTATTGACCAAAGCCAAACCAAGCCGCCATGAAGAGGCTGATATTGCCCATGGCAAAGAGATTGCGAAAGCGCTTGGCATCATGGATGTTGGGCAGTCCGTTATTGTTTATGATGGCGTTGTCCTTGGTATGGAAGGCGCGGAAGGTACAGATGCATTAATTGCCCGCTGCGCTGAATATCGCGGTAAGAAGCATGGCGGCGTATTAGTGAAGCTGTGTAAGCCGCAGCAGGATAAACGCCTTGATTTGCCGACAATTGGCCCGCAAACATTGGATCAACTTCATAAATACGGTTATGCAGGGGTGGCAATCCATGCGGGAAATAGCCTTTTACCTGCGCGTGATGAATTCATTGAAAAGGCTAACAAATCAAAACTGTTCGTTATTGGGGTGACGGCATGAATGATGCGCCGCTGAAAGTTTTTATCATTGCAGGGGAAGTGTCTGGTGATAATCTGGGCGGCGCGCTATTGAGTGGGCTCTCTGATTTAAAAACACTAGAGGTTCAAGGGATTGGCGGCGACGCTATTCTTGCCGCTGGCTTGGACAAGAGTTTATTTCCTATGGATGAGCTGTCCATTATGGGGATAGCGGAAGTTCTACCCAAAATACCTCATATGCTCAAACGTATAAAACAGACAGTTTTGGCTATAGAAGCGTTTAACCCTGATGTTGTACTATCCATTGATGCACCAGATTTCTGCTTTCGGGTACAGAAATTGTTGCGTAAGCGCGGCGTTGTCTCGCCAAAGCAAATTCATTATGGTGCGCCGACTGTTTGGGCATGGCGCGCAGGACGGGCGAAGAAAATATCTAAATTCCTTGATGGGATCATTTGCCTGTTCCCATTTGAGCCACCATATTTTGAAGCGCATGGGTTAAAGGCTGTTGCCGCAGGGCATCCAGTTGTTGAGAGCGGCGCGTTAGAGGCTGATGGCGTAAAAGGGCGCGGGGATATACCGCTTAAATATAATCAGGTCATTGGTTTGCTGCTGGGGAGCCGCGGCGGGGAACTTAAATACACAGCGCCAGCATTGTGCGAAACCGTAAAGATTTTACAGGCGAAATACCCTGATTTACAGGTGCAAGTGCCAACATTGCCGCGGTTAGAAGCGCGCGTTAAGGCGATTTTAGATGCGCATGGGATTAAAAACGTACACATCCACACAGACAAAACGAAGAAATGGGATGTCTTTGCATCATGCCAAGTGGCTTTGGCGGTTTCTGGTACAGTTGGGCTTGAACTTTGTATGACGAAAACACCGCATATTATAGCTTATCGGACGTCGGCGCTAACCTACCAAATTTTAAGGCATATCATAAAAACACCTTTTGCGCATTTGGGGAATATTATTTTAAACCGTGCGCTTATCCCTGAATTTATTCAAAACGAATGTCAGCTACAGGAAATGGCGCAGGTTGCTGATGCGTTATTATGTGACGATCAATTGGTGAATGATATGCGCAGTGGATTTTTTGAAATAGCTAAGGCCGTTGGCGCAGGGGCGAAGGACACTCCTGCGCAAATTGCGGCTAGGTTTGTCACGGAAACCAATTGACATAACTCTAATGTATGGGGTATAACATCCCATGTTCAAAAAATTGGTCGATGCATTTAAAAAGCACTGTGTACCCGAAGTCTTGCCGCAAATGTCCCCAGAAGCGGAAGATATGGCACGTTATCATGTCAATTATGTTTGGATTAATCGTGATAAGGGCGCGCAAGAGGATGCTGCATGTTCTGTACCGCTACGTTATATAGACGTGGCGTATGAAAATGCACGTAAATACCCTGATGCAAAGTTCACGATTTGGTTTGATTACGCCGTGTTTGACGATAAAACAAATTTCTTTATCGCGTCTCATCAATATTTTACTGCGCCGAAAAATGTTCAGTTCAAAAATTTGCGTGATATTGAACGCTATGCCGCTTCAGAAGTGTATGATGTAGATAGACCGAAAGATATTTGGGCGCGCGTGGATCTTGCGCGCTTGCTTGTTTTGCAGCACCAATTAAATGATACGGATAATAAGGCTGATTATCAGCTTTATAGTGATTTTGATGTCCCAGATGTGAAGCTAGACTGTGGCCGTATGTATAGCATCCTGCATAAATATGGTTTGTTTATCGGCAAAACGTTAAAACACAATATTGTTGAGAATGGATATTTATGCTTTGACCGTCAGGACGGTAAAGACTTCTTGGAACAGCGTTTATTGCCACGGACTACGAATGCTGCCAAGGCGGGGCTAGATGGTTATCTGCCCTTAATGAAGGTGCTACAGGGCTGGATGATGGAGCAAGGATTTTGGTATTATAATGGCCGCGTATCTGCGCCGCGTCAGGAAATGATGGGGTATAAAGTCCCTGAAGATCCATTCTATAAAAACCATAAAATCAATTAGAAAGACGAGCTAGCAATTATTTGTTTACATAATGTTTTGTGTTGTGCTATTTTGTTGCATACAGAAATCAAAGTTTAAACGGTGACCATGAAGGAACAGCTTAGTCAGGAGATAAAAGAACAATATAAGGTGCATTACGTTTGGATTAATTCAAATAATGATGTGCCAGAAGGCTGTCTATGTTCTGTTCCTTTACATTATCTGGATCATGTTTACAAAAATGCAATTAAGTACCCTAGCGCACTTTTTACGGTTTGGGTTGATAAATCAATGATAGATTTACGTTCAGATTTTTTTGTCATGTCTCATGGATATTTAGCTGCGCCGAATAATGTAGAGTTTCGTAACCTTAGAGATATTCAGGCTATAAGTGATTTGGCATTTTTTAATGAAGATTGTAGTGATGATATTTACCAAGGCCGTAAGTCGAATATATGGGGGCGTGTTGATCTGGCGCGTTTATACGTCTTAGAACAAGCCTTAAACGATGAGCCTGATTTTTACCATCTATATGTCGACTTTGATATTATTGATATTAATATATATGAT
Source organism: Alphaproteobacteria bacterium (assembly GCA_002690045.1). GTDB lineage: Bacteria > Pseudomonadota > Alphaproteobacteria > Micavibrionales > Micavibrionaceae > UBA2705. The sequence continues at coordinate 369,344 of NZDE01000013.1, forward strand.
CCAAAAATGTATAGAGCGCTTGCGACAGAAGGAATCTTTATTGGCCAAGACCCTAACGGTCGAATTGAAAACGGATATATGTGTGTTGGTAAAGGTCATGGTCAGACTTATTTAAGTACAACATTGATACCAGACACGGTTGTGCATGTTACGGAGTATGAGTGTAACGGTTGGGTTTCTTTGGTTAACACGTTTAATGAACCTTGGTTTGATACAGAGAGCTTGTCAGGACAAAGACAAGAAGCATCAGGATATGTTTTACCTGTTCCTGACTGTTATAAGAATTGGGGACTCAATTAAAAAAAGGCGGCTCAAATGAACCGCCTTTTGTTTCTGGTGTAAATATAACTTATTCAGCCGCTTCTTGGCGCGATGGATCGCGTTGATCGAGTGGGCGCACTTTTCGTTCTGTTGCGCCAGTATAAAGCTGACGCGGGCGACCAATACGGTGGCTTGGTTCCTCGATCATCTCTTTCCACTGTGAAATCCAACCAACTGTGCGCGATACTGCAAACAGAACGGTAAACATTTCCTCTGGGAAGCCCATGGCCTTTAGGATGATACCTGAATAGAAGTCAACATTCGGGAACAGTTTGCGTTCCGCAAAATAAGGGTCTTCTAGGGCAATACGCTCTAATTCGCGCGCAAGGTCGAGTAATGGATCATCAACACCAAGTTCATCAAGAACCGCATCACAAGATGATTTAAGCACAGTCGCGCGTGGGTCATAGTTTTTATAAACGCGGTGACCAAAGCCCATCAGACGGAATGGATCGTTTTTGTCTTTTGCGCGTTCCAAAAACTCAGGGATATTATCTTTGTGACCAATCTGGCGCAGCATTTCTAGAACCGCTTGGTTTGCGCCGCCATGTGCTGGCCCCCAAAGTGATGCAATGCCTGATGCAATACATGCAAATGGGTTTGCCTGTGATGACCCTGCAATACGTACGGTTGAGGTTGATGCGTTTTGTTCATGATCTGCATGGAGGATAAGGATTTTATCCATTGCGCGTTCTAATGTCGGGCTGACATGATATTTTTCAGCCGGAACGGAGAAACACATATTCAAGAAGTTCGCGGAATAGCTAAGTTCGTTATTTGGGTAAACAAATGGCTGGCCAAGTGAATATTTGAGGGTCATTGCAGCAAGTGTTGGCATTTTCGCAATCAAACGATGCGCCGAAATTTCGCGCTGCTCAGGGTCCCAAATATCAAGCGAGTCATGATAGAACGATGATAATGCGCCAACAACGCCGCACATAATCGCCATTGGGTGCGCATCACGGCGGAAACCTCGGTAAAAATAATGCAGTTGTTCGTGTACCATTGTATGGTAGGTGATGTTATTTTCAAATTCAGCTTTTTCAGCAGTATTTGGTAGGTCACCATAAAGTAGGGCGTGGCAGACTTCTAAATAAGATGTATTTTCAGCGAGATCTTTAATGTCATATCCACGATGCTGTAAAATACCTTCATCGCCATCAATATAAGTAATGCGTGACTTACAGCTCGCCGTTGATGTGAAACTCGGGTCTAATGTGAAAAAGCCTGTATCAGCATAGAGGCTACGAATATCAATGGTCGACGGGCCTTGTGTACCTTCGAATACAGGTAATGTCCATTTCTCGCCAGTCTGGTCATTGGTCAATGTGAAGGTTTTATCTGTCATTTTGATGGTTTCCTTGAATTTGGAATGGTTATGAAAATATGTGATTTTTCAAATAATTAGTACTTAGATAAAGATAGATCACGTAGAGTAAAAAAAAACTTAAGATCTGGCGCTTTTGAGAAAAAATTTTGCGCGGCAAACAGTATACTAAAAAAGCCCTTCACGTGGAAGGGCTTATAAAGAAAGTTTAATGTGTTTAACTTAAACAGATAATTGGGGTGCGGTTAGGACATAGTTTCCTGCTGTATCTTTTTCATAGCTTACAGCTGCACTTGTTTCTGATGTAGTTTGAACTTCTTGTTGTGTTTCTGTTTTATCGGCATCAAATAACCATGCGTCACAAGCAAAGTAACTGCCTGTTGCACCTGCCGCGGTAAAAGCTAATGCACAAATGCCTGCCTTAACTTTCATGCCCTCAATGGTTGAAGGGGCTAGCGTGCCAATAGCCTTTTCAAGAGGGTTTACTGTGGTTGTAGATTTTGCAATCTCTAATCCGACTGCGCAGCCAATATCACGGCTGATATGTGTGCCTGCTGTCGTTAAAATGCCTGTGAGCGCTGATATTGCTAGGCTTGCGCCACCAGTCGTATATGCAAGTGCCGCTGATGTGCCACCAACTAAAAGATGAGATGTCATACCCATTTGAAGATCCTTTTGCCTGTAGTTCTGTAAAATGTTTTGTTTTTTTAGCGGGTTGTACGTCAAATGTCAATGATTAATATGGAAATATTGGATCCTTCACAGGAACGGGCGCGTCATACGATTATTTCTTATGAACAACAGGGCTTAGTGAGGGGGCAAAATATAATGGCCGTTTGCATCGCGTTTATAATTTTTTTGCGTGTTTACAACTTGCTCCTGCTGCGTTTCGACTTGTGCAGTTGATTTATATTCACTTGCATCGTTAAATGCGCTAACACAAGCCATATGTCCAGCAAGCGCAAACGGGACAAGTCCAAGAAGGCTACCATAACGCACGGCGCTGTATTGTGCTTCCATACGATCATAAGGCTCTGTTGTGCTGTGAGGGTACAGGTCATCGGCAATGCGCTTTGCAGATGCGCCTAAAATGACCTCACCAATTGTGCCAGATAATAAGGTCGCGCCTCCAGTGACTAGCGCAGGAAATAAAGATAAACCAGATGTATATGAAGCGCTTACGACAGAGGTCGTGAGACAAAGCCATTTAGTTTTTCTCATTGTGTTTTCCCTTTAGTAAAAATTAGATCATGGAGTAGAGTATGTTTTACATATTCAACCAACATAAAAACCCCTCAAACATTGAGGGTTTTTTTGTATGCCTTAATTGAGACGTTGAAGCGTTTAAACAAACTTCAAACGCTTCAACACTTCATCTTTACCTAATATCGCTGCGGCTTCGAATATGCTTGGTGATACTGTTGTGCCAGTCAGCGCGGCGCGGAGGGGCATGGCGACTTTGCCGAGTTTGCCTTCTTTGTGGTCGTTCGCGACTTTTTTACACAGGTCTTGGACGTTGTCTTCGGTAAGGTCGGAAAGTTGCTCAATTTCTTGGGCTAGGGCGCTTAACACGTCTTTGTCGAGGTTCTTTTCAGCTTTCTCAGTGAAAACGAAAGGTGGCTTCTTGGCGTAGAAGGCGCCTTCTTCGGCAATGTCGTTTAATGTTTTTGCGCGGTCTTTCAGGGCGTTCATGCCTTTTAATAGGCGGTCTTTGGCAACATCATCAACCGTTGCGCCGTATTTTTCCATGATTGGCGTAATTAGGTCGAGCAGGCGGTGGTTATCAGCTTGTTTAATGTAATGCGCGTTGAGGCTCGCCAGTTTATCAAAATCAAAACGCGCGGCGGATTTGCCGATATTTTCTAAGTTGAACCATTCAACCGCTTGTTCGGTAGAAATAATTTCATCATCCCCATGTGACCAACCTAGGCGCAGAAGGTAATTTCGCATGGCTTCAGGCAAATAGCCCATTTCTTCATATTCATGTACGCCTTGTGCGCCGTGACGTTTAGATAATTTCGCACCATCTGGGCCGAGGATAAGCGGGATATGCGTATAAACAGGAACGTCCCAGCCCATTGCGTCAATAATGACTTTTTGGCGGAAGGCGTTGTTTAAGTGGTCATCACCGCGGATAATATGTGTTACGCCGCTATCGTTATCATCAACAACAACCGAAAGCATGTATGTCGGTGTACCGTCTGAACGGAGTAGGATGAAATCATCAAGCTCGTCATTGTTTTTTTCAACGCGGCCTTGTACGGCGTCTTCAATGACGGTTGTGCCTTCCAGTGGTGCTTTGATGCGGACAACGGGCTTAACGCCTTCTGGCGCTTCGCTTGCATCACGATCACGCCAGCGGCGATCGTAATTCACTTTTGCGCCGCTTGCACGGGCATCTTCGCGCATTTGTTCTAATTCTTCGGGGCTGCAATAACAGTAATAAGCCTTGCTCATATCAACGAGCTGCTGCGCGACTTCGGCGTGGCGGTGGCGAGATTCAAATTGGCTGACTGCATCACCATCCCAATGAAGGCCGAGCCATTTTAAGCCGTCTTTTAATGCGTCCACAGCTTCTTCTGAATAACGGGTGCGGTCGGTGTCTTCGATGCGGAGCAGGAATTTACCGTTATGGCGCTTAGCATAGAGCCATGAGAACAAGGCTGTACGCGCTGTACCAATATGCATAAAACCAGTTGGAGAAGGGGCTATTCGTGTTACGACGGTCATCTCTTTTGAATCCTAACTTTATATTCGTGTTTTCTGCTGCTATATTTGCTTTTTTTTGGGGAAAGTTTCAAGTGCTGAATGCGGAAATAAGCCGAGTTATTGATAAGTTGCGGGAGAATATTATCATTTTCCTACCGCTTATGCTGTCCGTAGGCATATTAATTTACTTTGCACTTCCGTTTGAGCCGAGTTGGTATAGCGGCTTAATTGTCTTTGCTTTGCTACTAAATGCGTGGCATATGCTACGCCATTATGAATTTGCGCTAAGGTCTGTGCTTCTTGCGCTACTTGCAATTGGCGCTGTGGCGTCGCTTGGGTTCATGGCCGCGCAGGTGCGGAGCGCCATTGTTTCAGCGCCTGTTTTGGCGGAAGAACTTCGATTTGTACATATTAATGGAATAGTCGAACGGATTGACCGCCTTGATGGGCGCAAAGGCAGCCGCGTTTTAATTGGTGATGTAACATTAGATGGCATTGCGCCTGATAAAACACCGAAGAAAGTCCGTATCCGTATAATTAAAGATGATAATTTGCAGGCGGGGCAGCGCATATCGGTTAAAGGTAATTTGTTGCCGCCGCCGCCGCCTGTTATGCCGCAAAGCTTTAATTTTCAACGTTGGGCGTATTACAACCAAATTGGCGCAGTTGGTTATGCGTTTTATGAGCCGAAAGATATCTTTGAGGCTGATTTTGTCTCGATACATTATATCGAACGGCTACGGAAAGCGATTGAACAGCATATTTACACGCTTTTCGGTGCAGAAAACCAAACAAAGGCGGAGATTGTTACGGCGCTAATTACGGGGCGTAAAACGCAAATGCGCGAATCTGATAAAGTCGCGCTGCAAGATGCAGGCTTGGCACATATGCTTGCCATATCTGGCTTACATATTGGTTTGATTGTCAGTGCAGTGTTTTTCTTTGTTCGGCTAGTGCTCTCTGCTGTGCCATATTGTGCTTTAAATTGGCCGACGAAGAAAATAGCGGCTGTGATCGCCTTTATTATGGCGCTGCTTTATGTGTTGCTGTCGGGCGCGTCTTTACCTGCGGTACGGGCGATTATTATGATGGGGATTGCAATGCTCGCCATTGTGATGGACCGTAACCCGTTTTCGTTGCGGCTAGTGGCTTTCGCGGCTTTGGTGATTTTATTAATCTTGCCAGAAAGCTTATTGTCAGTAAGTTTTCAGCTGTCGTTCTCTGCTGTCGCGGCGCTTATTATATTTTATGAACGCACCCGCAAATGGTGGCAGGCACAATATGCGCGACCGGGGTTTTTCTGGCGCTGCATGCTCTATGGGCTTGGTGTTGTGGCAACAACGCTTGTGTCTACAGTGGCAACGGCGGCGCCCGGTTTATACCATTTCAACCACTTTGCGGTTTATGGGGCGTTTAGTAACTTATTCGCTGTGCCAATATTGGCGATGTTTGTAATGCCGTGCTGTTTGCTTGCTATATTGCTCTGGCCGTTTGGTCTGGGGCAGTGGGCGTTTTGGGTGGCGGGCTATGGCGCGCAGATTATTTTGAACATCGCGCATTACTGTGCAGATCTTCCTTATGCTGTATTGCATCAGCCCTTCATTGGCGCATGGGGCGTATTAATTTGGACGGTTTTGGGCTGTATAATTTGGCAGTGGCATAAGAAATTGCTGCCGCTGTTTACTGTTCTTCTGGTCGTTGGTGGGGTGCTACTTTTTGTTGAAAAACAATATAATATCATCATTACTTCAGATTATAGGTTAATCACATTTAAGGATAATATGGGGCGCTTAACGGCTTACGGAGATTCCCCACGGCGTTTTGATAAGGATTATATCGCTGAATATTACGGACGCACATCAAAAGACTATTTGCGTTGGTCAAAATCAAATGATTGCGACCCTGATGGGTGTTTCATCGCGGTGCAGGATAATGTATTTGTTGAAATTATCCGTTTCCCTGCGGCTTATGTTGATGCATGCCGCCGCGCCGCACTGGTTATTCTTGACTTCCCGATGGATGCATTAACGGAAGAGCAGCGTGAACGCGGTTGCCGCGTGCCTGTGGTAAGTCGCTTTGATACATGGCGCTATGGCTCATACGGTATATATGTTTCGCCAAAGGGCTTTATTCATATGGATACGCTTTACAGCCGTGATAATTATGATCGTCCGTGGAGTGTCCCGAGCTGGCGTTAATATTTACTGATTAAATATATGTATTTTTTCCGTGAAGGGTTTTGTGTGTAACCGTCGTATTCATTAGACGAGGCCTATCCACTCGGATAAAATTATATTCCGTTCTGCAGAATACAGGGAAAAGACATGCTACAGAAAATATTGCTTATATTAGTGCTCGCGGCCGTAGTGGCTGGCGGCTTTCTATGGAAGGCGGGCGTTTTATTTCCTGTGTCAGGGCAGGTAAGCGGTGATGTAGCAGAACGCCGTAATAGTAACGTGAAGGTTATTGCTGAACCCGTTGTTTTTCTTGAAAATAATCGTGTTTTTGAAGCTGTGGGCACTGGGCGCGCGAAGTTTTCGGCGGACATATATCCAGCCGTTTCAGAAGAAGTTACGGGCGTATTTTTTGAATCGCAGCAGCATGTAAAAAAAGGTGATGTGCTTGTGCAGCTTGATGACCGCCAAGAAAAATTGGCGCTGCGCTTGGCTGAGGTTGAATTGAAAGATGCAAAATCTTTGCTTAACCGTTATGAGCGCGCCGCGAAAGAGGGGGCTGTTCCTGAAAGTGAAGTTGACGCTGCACGCGCAGCTTTTGAAAGCGCGGAAGTTGCCTTTGACAAAGCGAAGCTAGATTTAGAAGAGCGTCAAATTAGTGCGCCTTTTGATGGTGTGGTTGGCATACCAAACGCAGATGTGGGAGATCGGGTTGATGAAAATACGTTAATAACCGGTCTTGATGCGCGGGATATTCTCTATGTGGATTTTGAAGTGCCTGAAGGCCTTGCGGATGCGCTAAAAAATGCACAGGCAGATGCGCAGCCGATTACGGCCGTAACGCCGTCATATCCGAACCGTATATTTGCGGGTCATATTGTGGCGCAGGAAACGCGTTTAAACATTCACCGCCGAACCATTATGGCGCGGGCAAGTATTAACAACGAAGATGATGCATTACGTCCGGGGATGTCGTTTACAACCAAGTGGGAAATTGCGGGTGATACATATGCGGCGGTTCCAGAAATTGCCGTACAATGGGGACGTGACGGCGCTTATGTTTGGCTTGTACGCGATGGTAAGGCCGTAAAGGTCATGACGGATGTTATGGCCCGTAAGGCGGGGCGTGTTTATTTGTCTGGCGCTATTCAGGCGGATGAAATAATTGTGGTTGAAGGTGTGCAGCGCTTGCGTGATGGAATTGCTGTTGACGTGCTTAACGGCAACGAGGTGGCGCAATGACAACGTCTAAATCAGGGGGGATTACCGCGCTTAGCGTGCGCCGCCCCGTATTAATATCGGTTGCGAATTTATTAATCTTGTTGGTTGGCGTGGCAAGCATACTTGGTGTTGATGTACGTGAATTGCCAAATGTTGAGCGCCCAATCGTAAGTGTCCGCGCTGAATATGATGGCGCATCGCCGAAAACGATGGATGCGGAGATTACCAGCATATTGGAAGGCGCAGTTGCGCGTGTTGCAGGCGTTAAAAATATTGAATCCTCCAGTGAGGAAAACAATATGCGTATGCGCGTTGAATTTGCGCCGGGGACGGATATTGATATTGCCTCAAGTGATGTGCGCGAGGCGGTAAACCGTGTGCAGCGGCAACTGCCAGATGATATTGACCAAGTTTTGGTTGTTAAGGCGGATGATGATGCGCGTTCAATTATTGAGCTTTCAGCCTATAGCGATACATTGAGTAAAGATGTATTGGCGGAGCGCATTGAAAAAGATGTCGCGCCGACTTTTCAATCCATCCCTGGCGTGGCGGAAGTACGTATTGAGGGGGATCAGCCGCGTGTTATGCGTGTGTTATTGAACCCTGCAAAAATGGCGGGATATAAATTATCCGCTTCGGACGTTATTGATGTGTTGCGCAATGTGAATTTTGATGTGCCTGCGGGCAGCTATGAATCTAATGATCAAGAACTTCTGGTGCGCGTTTTAGGGTCAATTTATGAGCCCGATAAAGTGCGCCGCATTCATATTCGTGATGATGTGCGCATCGAAGATGTTGCTGAAGTTTTCTTCGCGCCAGAGGAAGCTGAAAGTTATTCAATGCTGAACGGACGGCAGGTTATTGGTCTTGGTATCGTGCGGCAGGCTGGTGAAAATACAATTGCCATCGCCGAAGAAGTGCAAAAGAGATTAGATCGTATTAACGCGAAGAATAAAGATTATCACCTTGTGAAAACATCGGACGATTCCATCTATATCACTGGCGCATTACGTGATGTGGTAAATACGTTGATTATTGCAATTGTTATTGTTTTGATCGTGATTGCCTTGTTTTTGGGGCAGGCGCGCGCGGTATTGATCCCCGCTGTGACAATGCCGATATCTTTGCTGGGGACACTTGCGGCGATATGGCTGTTTGGTTTTTCAATTAATTTGCTGACATTGTTGGCCTTGGTGCTCGCCACTGGGCTAATCGTGGATGACGCTATTGTCGTTCTTGAAAATATTCAGCGCCGACGCGGTGAGGGACTACAAAAAATGGCAGCGGCTGTACTTGGTACGCGGCAGGTTTTCTTCGCAGTGGTTGCCACAACGGTAACACTGGTTGCGGTGTTTGCGCCGATTGCCTTTTTGCCGGGGGAAAGCGGTGGGCTGTTCCGTGAATTTAGTTTGGTTTTGGCGGTTGCAGTGATTATCAGCTCATTTGTGGCGGTGACGTTATGCCCAATGATGGCGTCACGTTTGCCGCATTTATCTGATCAAAACCCAGTATTGGCGCATCTGCGCGGTGGGCTTGATGGTTTTGGCAAGTCTTGCGCTGACTTTTATTTGAAGTCCTTGGATGTCCTGATTAAACGCAAAATTATTGCGCTAGTGATTGCCTGTATTATCGCTGCGGGCGGCGCGTATAGCTTTATAAATTTGGATCAGGAATTATTACCGCAGGAAGATCGCGGGGCAATCCGTGTGTTTTTAACAGGGCCTGATGGCTCATCACTTGCCTATGCTGATCGACAGGCGCAAATGGTTGAGCATGTTTTGGCAGAATATCAGGATAAAGGCTATATTACCGATATTTATAGCATTATCGGGCGGTGGGATAAAAACCGCGCTTATATCGTGGCGTCCTTAAAACATTGGGATGAGCGCAGCATTAGCCAGATGGATCTAGCGCGCGAGATAAACAATAAATTGTCATCTATTCCTGGGGCGCAGATTCGGGTCATACAGGATAGTTCCCTTAATATTCGCGGCAATGGGGCGGGGCTTGAAATTGCGCTGCTTGGCAATGATTATGATGAAATTTATGAAGTGTCAACGCGCCTTTCGGAAGCGCTACAGGCGCAGATTAGTGTCATTGATGATGTGCGTATTCAGTTCGATAGTTCACAGCCTGAATTATCATTCAATATTGACCGCGAACGCGCGAATGATTTAGCTGTGCCGTTAAACCGCATTTCTGACACGTTAAGGGTTATGGTTGATCGCTATGACTTGCTTGATTTAAGTATTGAAGACCAAGCCGTGCCGTTGATGGTCGGGTCATCATACGGGGTAATCAATGACCCGGGGGATCTGCTGAATATATTTGTGACGAACACGAATGATGAATTGGTGCCGTTAAGCGCGCTCGTCCATGTCGAAGAACGCGGCGTTGCGGCGGAGCTTGACCGTCATAAACAGCGCCGCGCGATCGACCTTGATATTGGCGTGAAACCCGGCACACCGCTTGGTGATGTAATTGCGCAGGTTGAAACGGTCGCAGCGGAGGTTCTGCCAACGGGTATTACGCTTCATTTAATGGGGGAGGCCGCGACATTAGAAGAATCTTCCTATGAAACTATGCTGACGTTCTTAATTGCATTATTGATTGTCTTTCTTGTGCTTGCAGCGCAGTTTGAAAGTATTGGCAGTGCGTTGATTGTTATGTTCACCGTGCCATTTGGCTTGGCATCTGCTGTGTTTGTACTGATGCTGACGGGACAATCTTTGAACCTGTATAGCCAAATTGGCTTTGTATTATTGGTCGGTTTAATGACGAAAAACGCCATTTTATTGGTTGAATTTATGGATCAACTGCGTGATGAAGGCCATGACGTAAAAACCGCAATTATCGAAGGGGCACGTATTCGCCTGCGCCCCGTTGTGATGACGGTTCTTTCAACTGTACTTGGTGCATTGCCGCTGGTGCTAAGTGAAGGGCCGGGTGCAGAAGCGCGTAATGCGATTGGCTGGGTTGTTTTTGGCGGCCTAGGTCTGTCAGCGATCTTTACGCTCTATCTTGCGCCGCTTGGTTATGCATTACTTGCGCCGTATATTAAGCCGCGCGCACATGCCGGTAAAATACTTGATGAACAATTGGCGGCGGCAGAAACAGACGTGAAGGGTGAAGACCATGCGATATAAAACGTTGTTAATCACGACCATCCTTTCATTGTCAGCCTGCACAGTTGGGCCTGATTACCAAAAGCCTGCACGTGAATTGCCTGCTGATTTTGTCGCGGCGGATGTGTTGCAAGCGCTGAATGTAGATAACGCAAATAAAGGTGTGTTGCCATTGTGGTGGCAAGGGTTTCATGACCCTGTGCTTAATGATTTAGTCGAAAGCGGAATTGGCAAAAACTTCGAAATCGCGGGGGCTTATGCGCGCGTGAAAGCGGCGAAGGCTGAAGTGCAGCTTGCAGGCGCAGATGCACGTCCAACCGTTGACGTTGATATAAATGGTGGGGCGAACGCATCACGCGATTTTCGCCCTAACCGTGACAATGATACTGAAACGTCTATGTCGGGCGCAGCTGGTATAGCTATTCCGTTAGATGTGTTTGGCGCTACGCGCCGCGCGGTGGAGGCTGCAGAATACGCATATATACGTGCAGAGGATGAGTTAAAAGGCGCAGTACTGGATGTAAGCGCAGAAATTACTGCGGAATATTTAGGCTTTCGTGGGCAGCAACGTCAATTAGCGTTACTTAACCAATCCATCGCTTTGCAAGAAAAGACATTGGATATAGTCCGTGCCCGTTACGAAAGTGGCCTTGCGCCAGAGCTTGATTTACAGCGTGCCGTGGCATCGGTACAGAGTTTAAAAGCAAGTGTCCCACCGCTGCTGGAAGACTTGCAAAATAAGCGTAACCGTTTGGCGGTGCTAACAGGGCGGTTCCCAGGATATTATGAAGCTTTGTTAAGTGAAGAAGGTGGAATCCCTGTTTATCAGGCGGCTATTCCAACGTTAATGCCGTTAGCGGTCGTTAATGCACGCCCTGATGTCCGCGCAGCTGAAGGGCGCTTAAAAGAGGCGACGGCGAATATCGGCGTAGCGGAAGCGGCATATTACCCGAGCTTCTCGTTAAGCCAGAGCCTACGTATAGGGCTAACAGATGTAAGCTCTGTCCCTGTGGCGCAGAATTTAGTTGCGTCATTTGCGGCGCTTATTACGCATGCGCTAAGTGATGGTGGCGTGCGTGGCGCTAGAATGAATATTGCAAAGGCCGAAGCTGAAGAGGCGCTCGCCAATTATGATTTAACGCTGCGCGAAGCGGTGGAAGATGTTGAGCTTTCTCTAAACGCCATTAAGTCATCTAGTGATCGTCAGCAGTATTTAGCGAATTCTGTTGCGGCGAGTGCGCGCAGCTTCCATCAGGCGCAGACGCTATATCAGCAAGGGTTGATTAGCTTCCTTGACGTGGTGGATGCACAGCAAGATCTTGCCAGTGACGAACAACGCTTAGCATCCGAGCAAACGGATTACGCAACAGAAATTGCTAATCTGTTTAAAGTTCTGGGCGCGGATGTGCCTGTTAAGGCGCAATAATTAATGATAAGTACGGTAAAGCGAAGCAAGTTCGCCCTGAATATTAACGCGCTCAGGCTCTAAATAGCGTGTTTCATAAGCCTGATTCTCAGGGATAAGGGCGATATAGCCATTTTTCTTGCCGAGGCGTTTTAGGGTCACTTCTTCACCATCAACAAGCGCGACGACAATTGCGCCTTCGCGCGCGGTTGTGCAGCGTTTGATGATGACAATATCCTCATCATTAATGCCCGCTTCAATCATGGAATCGCCATCAACGCGCAGGGCGTAAAATTCACCGCTGCCGAGCATGGTTGCAGGCATTTCAAAATATTCACCTTCATTACGAATGGCTTCAATCGGCGTACCTGCGGCAATTTTGCCGTATAAAGGGATTGGCTCAACGCGCGAAGATGCATTGAAAATACCATTATCCTGTTCAGCCGCCGCATTGTCGTTTTCAGCCGCATTACTATAATTTTCAGGCAATTTAAGGATTTTAAGTGCACGCGCACGGTTTGGTAAGCGTTCAAGATAACCGCGCTCAACAAGCGCCGTAATCAAGCGGTGGATACCTGATTTGGATTTCAGCCCAAGCGCATCGCGCATTTCATCAAAAGAGGGGGCTATATCACCCGCTTCAACGCGTTCATGGATAAACAGGAGCAAATCTCTTTGTTTCTTTGTCAACATGGCTCAATCTCTGGTTTTTATTCGTCTGTATTAACTTTATTGCAGCGCCCTAACTTGCTCACCTATGTTATATAGGATTCGCGCCTGATGGCTTGCCCTAAAATAAACATAGACGAATAGTTTACTGTTTTCGAATCAATCTATTCTCATTATGTTCTATTAATGTTCTTTTGTAAAGGTTTAATGTGGAGTTAATGATGAAGATCTATTCGCTTCAACTGGGTTGACGCGTTTGTTATAGATCGTCTAAATCAATCACACCACGCATGAAGCTTTCGCCGATTAGGAAGCCGTTATAGCCGTTTTTATATAATTTTTGGATGGTGGCTGTGTCTTGTATACCGCTCTCGGCGATTTTTATCGTGTCGGCAGGTAGTGTATTATACAGAACATCAAACATACCAATATCAACATCAAGCGTTTTTAGGTTACGCGAATTTATGCCGACCATTTGCGGGCTGAGTTTTAGGCAGCGTTCTATTTCTTCGGTGCTATGTGTTTCAAACAGGATATCTAAATCATATGCGCGTGCGGTATCGGTTAGTTCTTTGGCAAGTGTATCATCAAGCGCGGCCATGATAATCAAGATACAGTCAGCCCCCATAGCGCGGCTTTCGATGATTTGGTACGGATCAACCATGAAATCTTTGCGGATCATTGGCAGGGTAATGGCTGCGCGCGCGGCATTAAAATCATCATCAGTGCCTTGGAAATAGGGCGTATCTGTCAGGACGGATACGCAGGCTGCGCCTTTGTCTTGATAGGCTTGGGCGGTGGCGACTGGGTCAAAGTCAGTGGCGATAAGGCCTTTACTTGGGGATGCTTTTTTGACTTCAGCGATAGTTGCGGGTTTGTTGTTCGCGTTTTTATGCTGAATGGCTTTGATGAAGCCGCGCGGCGGCGTTTGCGTTTTTGCGCGCGCTTCTAATTCGGTGAGGGGGACGCGCTGCTTTTGTGCGGCGACATGATCTGTTTTATCAGCGCATATTTGGGCGAGGACACTCATGCGACATAGTCCTTATATTTTGTCATTATTTCTAGGGCTTTGTGGCTGTCTAGGCTTTCGCTCATTATTTCTATGGCTTCCGCTTTGGTCTTTGCTTTCCCCGTGATGAGGGCTACAGCTGCAGCGTTAAGAAGCGCGATGTCACGATAGGCTGATGGCTCACTGTGGAGGAGGCGGCTTAGTGCGGCGGCGTTATATTCCGCGTCACCGCCTTTAAGGTCTTCGGCATCACAGCGCATAAGGCCGAAATCTTCTGGTGTAATTTCAAATTCGCTAATGCTGCCATCGCTGTTAAGCGCGGCGACGAAGGTTTTATCCGTTAGGGTGATTTCATCCATTCCGTCTGCGCCATGGACAATCCAAGCGCCTTTACAACCAAGTGTTTTGAGCGCTTCAGCCATTGGGCAGCACCATTTTTTGTCAAACACGCCAATCAATTGATAATCTGCGCGGGCAGGGTTGGCGAGTGGGCCGAGGAGATTGAATATGCTGCGAAAACCAAGTTCTTTACGAATTGGCACAACATGGCGTACGGCATGGTGGTGTGCGGGCGCCATAAGGAAGCAGAAGTTTAAATCTTTGAGCGCGCTTTCCAGTTTTTCACGCGGCACGTCAAGGTTTATGCCAAGGGCTTCATAACAATCCGCAGTGCCTGATTTTGAACTGGCTGCGCGGTTACCGTGTTTTGCAACGGGAATGCCTGCCCCTGCGCAAATTAACGCTACAGCAGATGAAATATTATAGCTGTGTAGCCCGTCACCACCTGTACCGCAGCAATCAACACTTCCTTCAGGGGCGGTAATGCTATGGGCGTGGCTGCGGAGGACATTGGCGGCAGCGCTGATTTCATCGGCGGTTTCGCCGCGCATAGTGAGTGCCGTGATGAACGATGCCATCCATACCGGGCTTGCTTCGCCGCGCATAATATAATCTATGGCGCTTTCCATTTCGGTGCTTGTAAGCGTTTGGCCTTTAACTGTTTTGTGTAGAATGTCCTGCATATTATTTTACTTTGTTTCATTGATAAAATTTTCAAGCATTTTATGCCCATATTCACTGGCAATACTTTCTGGGTGATATTGTACGCCCCAAAGCGGTAAGTCTTTATGGGCAAGCCCCATAATTAATTTATCTTGGCTAAGTGCGGTCACTTCAAGGCAATTTGGCAGTGTTTCGTGCTCAACTACCAAGGAATGATAGCGAACTATATCAATCACTTCGGGAATATTTTTGAACATATCATGCGGTAGTATGTCGATTTTCTCTGTTTTGCCGTGGATTGGTTTAGGCGCGCGCACAACATTCCCGCCAAAATACTGGCCTAATGCTTGCATACCTAAACAAATACCGTATAGCGGCGTGCTTGTTTCAGCGCAGTAGCGAATCATATCAAGGCAGATGCCACTATAATCAGGTGTGCCGGGGCCTGGAGAGATGATAACGCGATCAGGGTGAAGGGCAATGGCTTGTTCTATCGTTAATTCATCATTACGGATAACTTTAACCGCGATGTCAAGATCGCCCAGATACTGCACGATGTTGTAGGTAAAGCTGTCATAGTTGTCGATAAGAAGGTTCATTTGCAAAAAAACACCTGATCTTTTAAACTCAATATGGTTAAGTGATTAATATGAATATTAAACAACGTCTACAAGACTATAAATCGACATTTCATTTCTGCAAGAAAATACGTGTTTTCTTGTTCGCTTTATGCTTGTTGGTCGCGGCTGACCGTCTTTGGTTGGTCGAGTTAGATAACAATGCGCCAGATAGCGCGGTACTTGCAAGCGTTGCACCCGCATCAGGCGCAGAAGAGCTCTTTTCAAATATTACGTTTTCTGAACTGGCGTATGAAGAGCCTGTGAAAGAATCATTTGTTGATACGCTTAAATCGAAATTGCCGCTTTTTGGTAAGGAAGAAAAAGTCACACCAAAACAGCACGAAGCGATTGTGCCAGCACCGATTAAAGGGGCAAAACAAATCGCTATTGTTATTGATGATTTAGGCATTGATAAAAAACATTCGCGCGAAATTGTTGAAATGGCGAATTTCAAAATGACTTTGGCATTTTTGCCATATGCGAGCCATGTGCAGCCGTTAATTGATGATGGCGTTGCCAATGGCCATGAAATTATCGTGCATATGCCGATGCAGCCGAAATCAAATACAATTGACCCAGGCCCCGTTGTTTTGAAGGTCGGTATGACTGCGGAGCAATTACAAGATAACCTTGATAAGGGATTAAGCGCCTTTGGCGGTTATGAAGGAATTAACAATCATATGGGCAGCCGTTTTACCAGTGATGCGATCGGTATGGATTTCTTGATGCGTGAACTTAAAAAGCGTGATTTGTTTTTCTTGGATAGCGTGACATCGCCAACCACAAAAGGCGCCGAGATGGCGGCGCGTCATGGCGTTACATATATACGCCGTAATGTTTTCCTCGACCACGAAGAAAGCGATGCTTTTGTAAATAAGGCGCTTGATAAATGTAGGCGTATAGTCGCGAAAGATGGTCTGTGCATTGCCATTGGTCATCCTAAGGATGTAACCATACGCGGCCTTAATAACTTCGTTAGCAAGGCACAGAAAGACGGGTTTGAATTTGTAACCGTGTCTGACATTATCAAACAGCATAAAGCCGAAGCTAAAATGCATTTGGTTGAAGCCAAGACTGAATAATGCTTATTGGTGCCTAAAGTTAAAGCTTAGGATTTATAAAATTTGAGATCTGGCCGATCATTTGTTTTTCACCGTCAAAGTGAAATGTATCAAAACCATCATCATATAAAATTTTTGCAGATGTAATCTCCGCGGCGATTTCTTTGCTTTGTTCAGGGTATATTTCACGCAGCGTTACAAGATGTTCAATAAGCAGGGGAAGTGGGCATGACTCAATATTATTTAGGCCGTTAAAGCTTTCGTGAATTCTTTTGGTCATGGCGTATCCTCCGCTTATTTGAGTATAAAACTAGCAGTTAGCAGAATGTATGGATTTGTGTCAATTTTTATTTTGCTGTTTTTAAAATTTTATGGCGGCCTCGGCCGCTTTCATCAGTGCCATGGCTTTGTTGATGCATTCTTGATTTTCGGATTCAGGGATGCTGTCGGCGACAATGCCGGCGCCTGCTTGAAGGACTATTTCACCGTCTTTGACCAAGGCGGTGCGAAGTGCGATGCAGGTATTCATATTACCAAGGCCATCGAAATAGCCAACGCAGCCTGCATAAAATCGACGCTTTTCATTTTCAAATTTATGGATCAGTTTCATGGCGCTTACCTTTGGCGCACCGCTAACGGTACCGGCGGGGAAGCCAGAGAAAAGCGCATCAACACAGTCAAGGTCATCACGTAACTGCCCGACCACGTTGGATACGATATGCATAACGTGGGAGTAGCGTTCAATCGTGAAGCTTTCGGTAACGCGTACGGTGCCAATTTTGGCAACGCGGCCAACATCGTTGCGACCAAGGTCGATGAGCATAAGGTGCTCGGCGCGTTCTTTTTGATCGGCGAGGAGGTCTTCGGCTAAGGCTGCGTCTTCCTCAACGGTTTTACCGCGTGGACGTGTACCCGCAATAGGACGAACGGTGACTTCACCGTCTTGCACGCGGACGAGTATTTCAGGGCTAGAGCCAACAAGGGCAAAGCCATCCATTTTTAAATGAAACAAGAATGGTGATGGGTTAATGCGGCGTAGGGCGCGGTATAGGTCGATTGCCGGCAGGTCGAACGGCGCGCGAAAGCGCTGCGAAGGGACGATTTGGAATATATCACCGGCAAAGATATGTTCTTTAGCCGCGCGAACAAGGTCAGCATAGCCATCATCAGTAAAGTTACGCTGTAATGATAATGGTGCGCTTAAGGCGCTTTCGTTCTTTACAGTACGCTGCGTTAGCGGTGTGTTGAGGCGTTCAATGGCATCTTGCAGAATTTGCACGGCTTCGTCATAAGCCGCATCTGCTGTGCAGCCTTTTGTTGTCGCGTTTTTAAGGACAGGTACGGTCAGGGTAAGCTCATGTTTAACATTGTCGAACACAGCTAATAGACGCGGGCGCATCATAACGCCTTCTGGAATGTCGAGTGTATCTTCATTCTCATTCGGGACGCTTGGCTCGACATAGCGTACCATTTCATAGCCGAGATAGCCATACATACCACCAGAACATGCGGGCGGCAGATGGGCGGGCATAATATCAATCTTGCAGCGTTTAATATGGGCGCGCAGCTCATCAAGCGGGTTGCCGCGAGCATCGTTAGAATGCCATATAACATCAGGGCTACAGGCAATAATTGAATAACGCCCAATATGTGCACCGCCTTCAACGGATTCTAGAAGGAAGCTGTAAGATTCGTCTTTTGTGATTTTATAATATGCAGACAGCGCCGTATCAAAGTCGGCGCTGTACTGTGCATAGACAATTTGTGTTTTTCCGTCGTTGTAATTTGCTGTGAAATCAGCTCGTGAAGGAAAAATCTGCATCATTGCCCTATTGCTGCTGTGGTTTGTTGTACAGGAAAGTCAGCAAGTTTTCATTGACGGTATATTTATATTTTTCCTGTAGGGATAGATATAAAAGCCCCAATGCTTCTTGTTGGAAATTCTGTGTTTCAGCCATTGCCGCAATAGAAACGACTTCGTCTTGATCTTCGCTTGGCTTTGCGTCGTTGCTTAAGCTTGTGTCTTTGATGTAGGCAAGTACGGTTTTTTCTGCACCTGGAATAACCTGTGCATCATGAATATCCGCGGACAACAGCAAGTTGCGGCCTTGTGCTGAAATGTCTTTTTCAAGCTCTTCGTCTTTAAACGATGCGCTGCGAGAAATGCTAGACTTGTGGTTTTTAAGGCCAGTTTCTTTAACGGCGTCCTTCCATGTGATCGTGCTATCCGCAATTTTATCTGAAAGCTCTTTTGCTTTCATGAAGGCAGCATTGTCTTTTTGTTCTTTTGTCCATTCTTTACGGACTTGCTTTTTTACATCTTCAAATGGCTTTATGACGCTGTCTTTGATTTCATCCATAACGATGAAGGCCAAAGAGGAATCGTTTAATTCAAAAACACGTGATGTTTCACCAGATAGAAGATCATTCGCTGTTTTTAGAACAGTTATGGCGTCTTCTGAATTTAAATCCTTTAATGGTGAATCTTGTGTGCCTTCTAATACGCCTTGGCGTGTAAGGTCTTTAAAGCTTTCTGACGTCATTTTGTAATCAGTAATGACTTGCTGTGGGTCTTCACCGCCAAATAAACGGTCTTCAATCTCGCTAAGAGTGTTATCTAGTATTTCCCAAATTTCTTCATCAAGCAGTTCTTGCGCGATGCTGTCTTTAACGTCTTTGAAGTCTTGCGCGTGCGCAGGGATTACATCAACGATTTTTAGGACGTGCCAACCAAGGGCTGTTTCAATTGGGCCTATAATATCGCCTTTTGTAACGCCTTCTGCGAAAGCGTCTTTATTAAGAACCTCTGGAAGGCTGCCCTCAAGGTATTCTTGTGTGTCGATGAAGCTCGCGTCATCACCCGTAACATTTGTCGCAGCGGTTGATAGCGGCGTGCCTTCTTCGGCAGCAGACTTAATTTTAAGGGCATCACCTTCAGTGTCAGCAACGGCCTGCGCGATTTTGTGTTTTAGCGGCACTGTGTAACTGTCTTTGTTTTCATCATAGATGGCACGGACTTGTTCATCAGTGATAGAGATGTCGCCTTTAATTTTGTCTTTATCTAAACGGGCGAGGGTGAAGCTGCGCTTTTCAGGAATGCGATAGCGTTCTTTGAACGTGTTGTAATAACGCATCAATGTTTCATCATCTGCGTCTTGATCAATCTTCATTTTATTATTGTTGAATACGATATATTCAATGTTACGTGTTTCTTCGCTAAAGGCGTTTAGGTCTTTTGCGAGAAGCTTAGGCGTGTAGACGGCAGCGCTTTTAATCGCGTTATTAACAATTGCGTTAGTCATTTCGCGTTGTGCGTCTTCAATAAAAATAGTTTCGGTCATGCCGTTCTGGCGTAGAAGGCTAGCGAGGATTTCACTTTTCTTTGATGTCGTGTCCTCGTCCATATATGGCTCAATGATTTCGTTTATATAATCAGTGATCTCTTCGTTGCTGATTGCGATGCCAAGGTCATTTGCGCCTTGTAACATTAATAGGTCACGGATTTCACGGAAAAGCGCTTGATGAACAAGGCCCATATCATATGCGGCCTGTGGGTCAACGCCTTGCATAGATAGTATGCGACGAAGTTTGTTGTCGAATGGTCGGCTGTTGATTGTGTGTGAACCAACTTTGGCAACATCTGATGTCTTGATGCCGCTGCCGAAGAAGCCGCCCGCATCGGTAAGGATTAAGCCAGCGGCCCCCATCACCAAAAGAACCAAGAATAAACCCGAAAATACGCCACTGCGCATGCTTTTTAACATTGAAACTATCCATTCTTAATAATAATAACGTTCTATATATAAGGGCTGAAAAAAAATACGGCAACAGTGATTGCAATATCATCCACCTATCTATAAGGTTTTCTCAAATTTTTTATTTAAGGAGCACTGTAAATGTCCAAATTAATTGCTGGTAACTGGAAGATGAGTTGTTTTGGCGCGGATGCGATTGACCTTGCAGAGGGAATTCGTGATGCGGTTGCAGCGAATGACGAAATATTGGATGGTGCGGATTTGTTGGTATGCCCGCCATATTTATATATTGGTATTGTGCAAACGGTATTAGGGCCAGAGTCAGGCGTATTTGTTGGTGGGCAAGATTGTGCATTATCAGAAAATGGTGCCCACACTGGCGATATATCAGCCGAAATGCTGGTGGATGCAGGGTGTAACTATGTGATTTTAGGGCATTCAGAACGTCGTCAGAATCACAAAGAAAGTGACGCGTTGATTGCCAAAAAAACAGCGCGCGCATATGCAGAAGGTTTGAATGTTATTCTTTGTGTGGGTGAGACCGAAGCGCAGCGTGATGCAGGCAAAGCTGAAGAGGTTGTCGGCGCACAAATTGATGCGGCGGATTTTGACGGTGCGGATTATGATAAAATTACAATTGCTTATGAACCTGTATGGGCGATTGGCACAGGTAAAACAGCTAGCCCCGATGATGTGAAGGCTATGCACGGTTTTATTCGGGGGAAACTACAAGAAAAGCTTGCATATGGCGCCGAGATACGTATTTTATACGGCGGTTCAGTAAAACCCGATAATGCAGAAAGCCTGTTATCATTGCCAAATGTTGGTGGCGCGTTGATAGGTGGCGCAAGCCTGAATGCAGAATCGTTTATGGCGATTGCCAAAGCGGCGCATAAAATAGAAGAACAAGAATATGCAGCCGAATAGTAAAGAATAAATTTTGAGAAGTACGTAACTATGGAATCAGTCTTACTTGTAATACATCTTATCTTAGCGTTAGCGATTATCCTGCTTGTTTTGTTGCAGCGTTCAGAAGGTGGCGGTCTTGGTATTGGCGGCGGTAGCGGTGGCCTTGGTAACTTGGCAACGGCGCATGGCGCAGCGAATATGCTGACCCGCGCAACAGCTATTGCAGCAGGCTGTTTCTTTATTACAAGTTTGCTTCTAGGCATAATCGCATCACGCGGTAGTGATACGCAAAGCGTATTAGAAGCCTTGGACAAGCCCGTGGCAGCGATAAGCGCTGAAGAGACGACCCCAGAAGTCGTTGATCCGAAAGTTCCGATCTCAGAGTAAATATCATGACAAGATACATTTTTATTACCGGCGGCGTCGTTTCTTCCTTAGGGAAAGGCCTCGGCTCCGCCGCCCTTGGCGCTTTATTACAAGCACGCGGCTACAGCGTGCGTTTGTGTAAATTGGACCCGTATTTGAATGTTGACCCCGGCACGATGAGCCCATTTCAACATGGTGAAGTCTATGTGACCGATGATGGTGCGGAAGCTGACCTTGATTTAGGGCACTATGAGCGTTTTACAGGTCGACCAGCGGTGAAGGGGGATAACATCACCACAGGGCGCATCTATATGGAAGTGCTCAGCCGCGAACGCCGCGGTGATTACCTTGGCGCAACTATTCAGGTTATTCCGCATATTACTGACCAGATTAAAGACTTTATCCGTGAAAAAGATGGTAGCGCTGATTTCGTACTGTGTGAGATTGGTGGCACAGTTGGTGATATTGAAAGTTTACCATTCTTGGAAGCTATCCGTCAGTTTGGTAACGAAGTAGGGCGTAATCGTTCTTTGTATCTTCATGTGACGTTGCTGCCTTATATTGCCGCAGCAGGTGAGCTTAAAACTAAGCCGACGCAGCACTCCGTTAAAGAGATGATGAGTTACGGTATTCAGCCAGACATTCTACTATGTCGTGCGGATCGTGAAATTGAAGATGGCGATCGTTATAAGATTGGCTTGTTTTGTAACATACCCGAAGAAGATGTTATTCCTGCGCTTGATGTGAAGACTATTTATGAAGTGCCGCTCAGCTATCATGCGGAGGGGATTGATAAGCGCGTACTTAACCATTTTGATTTACCGCATGATGAGAAGCCTGATCTAAGCGTGTGGCAAAATATTGTTAAGCGTATTAAAGAGCCTGAAAGTGTTGTGCGTATTGCTGTGGTCGGTAAATACACAAACTTGGCAGATAGTTATAAATCCCTCAATGAAGCGCTGACGCATGGCGGTATAGCCAATAACGTTAAGGTCGAGATTAAATTTGTTGAGTCATCTGTATTTGATAGTGATGAACAAGATATGGTCGAGGCGCTTAATGATGTGCATGGCATTCTTGTACCTGGTGGTTTCGGTGCGCGCGGCGCAGAAGGTAAAATCAAAGCGATTAAATTTGCTCGTGAACGTAAGATACCATATTTGGGTATTTGCTTTGGTATGCAGATGGCGGTATTGGAAGCTGCACGTAACCTTGCAGGTTTAGAGAGTGCAAACTCTACTGAGTTCGGCCCATGTGAAACGCCATTAATTGGTTTGATGACCGAGTGGGATCAAGACGGCGCGAAGGTTGAGCGTAATGCAGATACTGACTTAGGCGGTACTATGCGCCTTGGGGCATATAATGCACGATTGGCGGAAGGGTCAAAAGCGGCTGAAGTTTATGGGGCAAATGAAATATCAGAACGTCATCGTCACCGTTACGAAGTTAACATTCATTATAGAGAGCAATTAGAAGGCGCTGGGCTGAAATTCTCAGGCTTGTCACCAGATGGTCAATTGCCGGAGATTGTTGAACGTGAAGACCACCCGTGGTTTGTCGCGGTACAGTTCCACCCAGAACTTAAATCTAAACCGTTCGACCCACATCCATTATTTGTGTCTTTTGTCGAGGCGGCGTTAAAGCAGAGCCGATTGGTTTAACAATATACGGATCGTGCCGTACTTGCGGCGCTGCTGTGAATTTGATGGACTTTTGTGTTTACATCAAAGCATAGGGCTTCCAAGCATATAAAAGCTGAATCTTTGTATACCGCTTCAAAGAATGGAGATGCGTCTTTATGTTTATTCAGCATGCGCATTATGCGCGTGGCAAGCTCTTCACCTTTTTCGTGGTTCATCTTCCATGTTGTGACTAATGCGTTAAACATGTTTGCGGCGTTTAGCGTTAAAATGATGAATGGGTGATCTGCCTTTGCAAGGATACGTTCGAGCTTCGACATATTCACCATGAATTCGTAATTATGCGTATTATCATCTTTTATTTTATATGCTTCAGGATCGCGTAGGCGTGACTTCGCGGTTTCCAAAAGTTTTTTTATTGGCGCTTGGTTAAGCGCATCACGATTTTTTGGCATTGCTTCGAATATATTATCTATCTTCTTTAGAAGAATATCTGCCTGACGGTGTGATGCAGTTTCGATATAACTATTAAGGTCGTTGATAATTGTAATAACGACGCAGTAATCGAATACATGTTCAGAAAGAAATAATTCCGTTAAGTCAAAGGTAAGGTCAATCGCCTGATTAAGGCTGTCCATGTTTTCTTTATAAAGACGTTGAATATGTTCGTTCTTATCCAATTTCTTTAGTTCGTGTAGGTCTAAACTCTTGCCTTGTAACATTGCTCTATATCCTGCTCGTATAAAAAGTTAATGAAAACTTAATTTTTATTTAACATAATATTAATTTATTTTTAGATGAATTGCAACATTTCAGTATTATTTATTTTATTACAGTGTGTTAGATCTTTGTTTGCTGAAAAATACACCTAAAATGTGTAAAGACGATGACTTTTACAGGGGATTGGACTATCTTATACGCGGAAAAAATTAAATAGAAAGCGTTATAAATGACGGTTGTAAAAATACAGAAATTTGAAGTTAGTAATAATAAGCCCTTTGTCTTGTTTGGTGGCTTGAATGTGCTTGAGAATGAAGCAATTACCTTAAAAGCAGTTGAGGTTTATAAAACCATTACGGATAAGCTCGGCATTCCTTTTGTCTTTAAAGCGAGTTTTGATAAGGCCAACCGTTCCAGTATTCACAGCTATCGCGGTGTAGGTATGGATGAAGGTTTAAAAATCTTCGCGAAGGTTAAGGCTGAATTTGATAACGTGCCGATTATTACCGATGTGCATGAACAATTCCAATGTCAGCCTGTGGCGGATGTTGTTGATGTTATTCAGTTGCCAGCATTCTTGGCGCGTCAGACTGACTTGGTACAGGCTATGGCTGCAACAGGCGCGGTTATCAATATTAAAAAGCCGCAATTCTTATCACCATATCAAGTGGCCAATATTGTCGATAAATTTAAAGAATGCGGCAATGATAAAGTTATACTATGTGAACGCGGCTACGCGCTGGGCTATGATAACTTGGTGGTTGACCCAATGGGCTTCGGCGTGATGAAAGAAGCGACCAATGATACGCCGATTATTTGTGATACTGTGCATGCATCACAAATGCGCCTTCCAGGTTCGGAAGCATCGGGCGGTCGCCGTGGCCTCGTGCCTGATTTAACGCGCGCTGTTATGGCGATTGGTTTGGCCGGTTTGTTTATCGAGGCCTATGAAGACCCTGATAAAGCGCGCTGCGATGGGCCGTCTGCTTTACCGTTTAATAAATTGGAAGAATTTCTTTCTCAAGCAAAAGCAATCGACGATCTTGTCAAATCTATGGATCTTGTTAAAATCAGTTAGTTTTATTTTTAAAGGACACACATCATGACAGCAATTATTGACATTCACGCCAGACAAATCCTTGATAGCCGCGGTAATCCGACGGTGGAGGTTGATGTGATCCTTGAAAGCGGTGGCTGTGGCCGCGCGGCTGTACCATCTGGTGCCTCGACTGGCGCGCATGAAGCTGTTGAGTTGCGTGATGGCCGTAAAGATTATTACAATGGTAAGTCTGTTGAACATGCTGTGTCTTTTGTGAATACAGAAATCCTTGAAAATCTAATTGGCTTGGATGCTGAAGAGCAAACATATTTAGATCAGTTAATGTGTGATTTGGATGGTACGCCAAATAAAGGCCGCCTTGGCGCAAATGCGATTTTGGGCGTGTCTATGGCGCTGTCTAAAGCCATGGCTGATGAACTTGATGTGCCGCTTTACCGTTATATTGGCGGCGTGCGTGCAAACCAAATGCCCGTGCCTATGATGAATATTATCAACGGCGGTGAGCATGCCGATAACCCAGTTGATATTCAAGAATTCATGATTATGCCGATTAGCGCGGATTGTTTTGCGACAGCAGTGCGCATGGGCTCAGAAGTATTCCACGCATTGAAGAAAGAATTGTCTAAAGACGGTTTGAATACAAATGTTGGTGATGAAGGTGGTTTTGCGCCAGAAGTTAAGTCATCTGACGAAGCGCTACAATATATTATGAAGGCGATTGATGCGGCGGGTTATAAAGCGGGTGAAGATATTGTCCTTGCGCTAGATTCCGCATCGACGGAGTTTTACAAAGACGGTAAATACCATCTGGAAGGTGAGGGCAAAGTGCTTTCTTCAGCGGAAATGGTTGCCTATTACACGGACCTTTGCACACGTTACCCAATTGTATCAATCGAAGACGGCCTTGCCGAAGATGATTGGGATGGCTGGGTTGCTTTGACCAATGCTATTGGCGAACAGGTGCAGCTTGTTGGTGATGATTTGTACGTAACTAACCCAGAGCGCCTTGCCAAAGGCATAGCAATGGGCGCGGGTAATGCGATTTTGGTTAAGGTTAACCAGATTGGCACATTGTCTGAAACGCTTGATGCAATTGAAATGGCACAAAAGGCAGGCTTCGGCGTGATTATCTCACACCGCTCTGGTGAAACTGAAGATGCGACAATCGCTGATTTAGCGGTTGCGACAAATGCAGGGCAAATTAAAACAGGTTCACTTTCGCGCTCTGATCGTATCGCGAAGTATAATCAGCTTATTCGTATTGAAGAAGAGCTGGGCCCTGTTGCGCGTTATAATGGTCGTGCATTTTTGCGCAGTGATAAAATGTTAAGTGAATCTAAAGTAAAGGCCGCTTAATATAGATATATAAACATAGAAGGGGGAAACTATGCGAAGTAAGCTGTTTCGCGGCTATGGTTTTTTGATTATTGCAGCAATTCTTTTTGCTTTTCCAACCTTTGCTAATCGTTATGACGGTTATACAGGGCAGTATCTTGTTGCGTTCAAAATGCGGCAAGAGGATTATTTCAACAATGCTGTTGTTTACATTGATGATAATAAGTTCATGGGCGCAATCGGCTATATGCTTGGCAAGCGTTTGAGTGATGAAGCTGTTGCGAACGATATTGATTTGCCACAAGGCATTAAAGATGCCGGTGTTCCAATATATGAAGGTGGGCCGCTTGGTCGCGATTCAACGTTGTTTTATTTAAAACACGTTATCAGCGGCGAAGATGAACCGAGTTGGCAGGGCTATAAAATGCATGCCATGAATGACGAACAGCTAAAAAATACAGTTGATGAAATCGTCGAAAACTATAATAGCGACGAAGATGCGCCACGATTTTTACTGTTCCGCGGTTATAGCGGATGGGCGCCAATGCAGCTTGAAATGGAAATGATGCGCGGCGCGTGGCTAAAGGCAGATGAGCTTGGTTTAAGCCTCGATGAAGCCATTTTAGAAGACCAAGAAGTGCTTTGGCATCGTGTTTTTAAAAATGTTGCAAAAGACGACAAAAAAAAGCTGGGGAAAATTTATTAAATAATTTGAGTCAGTTACGTGAGTATGTTCTCATTTCGTTCTCAATAACCGTTTGAATCTAAACAATTTTTTGTTTGACAGAAGTGATTCGTTTGTGATTCTATAGGTGTATGAGTAGTTATACAGCACATAAATATCTTAAAGGACGTTACGGAGTAGGTTTATTTCTGACGGTTTTGTGTTTGTATTTTTCTTACTTCAGCATGTTTGGTGAGCGTTCTTTTTCACGCCTTACTGTTTTAAATTCAGAAATATCTCTCATTGATCAAGAGCTTGCAGCATTGGATGCTGATGTACAGAAAATGCGTGAACGCGTCATTGCTATGCGTCCAGACGCGCTTGACCGTGATTTACTCGAAGAACGCGTGCGTTATATGCTTGGTTTCCGAGGTGAAAATGAGTGGGATGTTCTTTAGTTCCTGTTTTAACAGGCTTTTTCTATAATATTCTTCAAAAACAATATGTTGCACCGCAGCAAAAGTGGTTTTTTACTGGATTCTTGCTTTGAAATGTTGTATTCCATGCTACGAAAATATCTATAAATTTAAACGGAGTAGTGTTGTGGGTGCAAAAACATCAAAAAAGCAAAGCACTAAATTGAAAACGGTATCTAATAGTGAGCCGTCTGCGGAAGAATTGAAAAAACTCTATCGTGATATGTTGTTGATGCGTCGCTTTGAAGAAAAAGCGGGGCAGCTTTATGGTATGGGGCTGATTGGTGGTTTCTGTCATTTATATATTGGGCAAGAAGCTGTCGTTGCGGGCGCGTATGCTGCGCAAGAGCCGCAAGATACAGTTATTACCGCATATCGTAACCACGGTCACATTCTGGTAAGTGGTATTGATCCTAAAGAAGTTATGGCAGAGCTTACAGGTCGTGCGGGCGGATGTTCACGCGGTAAGGGTGGCTCTATGCACATGTTCTCTATCGAGAATGGCTTTTATGGCGGTCACGGTATTGTTGGCGCACAGATTTCTATCGGTACAGGCCTAGGCTTTGCGCATAAATATAAAGAAGATAACGGCGTTTGTCTCGCCTATATGGGGGATGGCGCGGCTGACCAAGGTCAGGTTCTTGAGAGCTATAACATGGCAGCGCTTTGGAAACTGCCAGTATTGTATATTGTTGAGAATAACCAATATAGTATGGGAACTAGCACGAAGCGTCATGCGGCGGGTGAGTTCTATAAACGCGGCGAGCCATATGGTATTCCTGGTGAGCAAGTTGATGGCATGGATGTTTTTGCAGTTAAAGATGCGGTATCAAAGGCACTTGCGCATATTCGTTCAGGAAAAGGGCCATATATCCTTGAAATGATGACGTATCGTTATCGTGGCCACTCAATGTCTGACCCTGCAAAGTACCGTACGAAAGACGAAGTATCAGAGTTTAAAGATAAGCGTGATCCTATTACGCAGGTTAAATCTATGTTGCTTGACGGTTTGGCAAGCGAAGATGAAATCAAAGCTATTGATAAAGAGATCAAAGCCATTGTGAATGAAGCGGCTGAATTCTCCAAAACATCTCCAGAGCCAGAGGCTGAAGAGCTTTGGACAGATATTTTGGTAGCGGTAGACGAATAAGAATTTCTAGAAAATTGGTGGATTAATATGACTATTGAAGTTTTAATGCCGGCATTATCGCCGACTATGACAGAAGGTACGCTTGCACGCTGGCTTAAAAAAGAAGGCGACACGGTCGAGGCCGGTGACGTTATCGCAGAAATTGAAACAGACAAAGCAACGATGGAAGTTGAAGCTGTTGATGAAGGTGTGATTGGTAAGCTTGCGGTCGCTGAGGGTACAGAAAACGTACAGGTTAATGATGTGATCGCTGTCTTGTTAGAAGATGGCGAAAACGCATCTGATATCGGCGAAGTTAGCGCATCATCTTCAAGCGAAGCGCCAGCACGGGTAAGTGAAGAGGGCGAAAGCCCTGCTGTTGCTAGCACAGTTAACGCAGGTGGATATGTTGAAGGCGCGGTTGTTGAAAATCGCGACGTTCTTTATGCGCAGGGCGCAGTCTTCCCGCCGCCAATATTTGACGAGGCACCGTTTTTGGAAGACACTGAGGTCGTGACTGTGCGTGAAGCACTGTGTAATGCAATGTCTGAAGAAATGCGCGTGGATGAAGATGTCTTCCTTCTTGGGGAAGAGGTCGCAGAATATAACGGCGCGTATAAAGTGTCTAAAGGTATGCTTGATGAGTTCGGCCCCAAACGCGTTGTTGACTCGCCAATTACTGAACATGCTTTCACGGGTTTAGGTGTTGGCGCAGCGATGTATGGTTTGAAGCCGATTATTGAATTTATGAGTATGGACTTTGCAATGCAAGCGATGGACCAGATCATTAACTCGGCGGCGAAGACGTTGTATATGGCGGGTGGTAAGCTTGGCTGTCCTATTGTTTTCCGTGGTCAGAACGGTGCGCCGGGTAAAGTTGGTGCGCAGCATTCAGGCTGTTACGCATCATGGTACGCCCATGTGCCTGGTTTGAAAGTCGTTGCGCCATGGTCAGCTGCGGATGCAAAAGGCTTGATGAAGGCAGCAATTCGTGACCCGAACCCAGTTGTTGTTCTTGAACATGAGCTTCTTTATGGTCAAAGCTTTGAATGTCCAGTGAGTGAAGATTATTCTATCCCACTTGGTCGTGCGAAGATCGAACGTGAAGGCAGTGATGTTACGCTCGTATCGTTCTCTATTATGGTTGGTAAATGCTTGGAAGCGGCTGAGAAGCTTGCGGAACAAGGCATAAGCGCGGAAGTTATTAACCTGCGTACAATTCGTCCAATTGACCGTCACACAATTTTGGAATCAGTTAAAAAGACAAACCGCATTGTGTCTGTTGAAGAAGGTTGGCCGTTTGCAGGTATTGGCTCTGAAATTGCCGCGATGGTGAATGAGCACGCCTTTGATTATTTGGATGCGCCTGTATTGCGTGTATGTTCAGCTGACGTACCACAGCCTTATGCGGGCAGCTTAGAGGCGCTTGCCGTACCACAAGTCGATGAGATTGTGCACAAGGTTAAGCAAGTTTGCTATAAAGACTAAAATATAGATTTTAGATTAGAGGGAATATTTAAATGCCTATAGAAGTTCTAATGCCAGCTTTATCGCCAACAATGACCGAGGGGACGCTTGCCCGTTGGTTAAAAAACGAAGGTGATATGGTTGAGGCCGGTGATGTTATTGCCGAAATTGAAACCGACAAAGCAACGATGGAAGTTGAAGCGGTTGATGAGGGTAAGCTAGCTAAAATCTTGATTAGCGAAGGGACGGAAAATGTCCCTGTGAATGAGATGATCGCTGTTCTTTTGGAAGATGGTGAGGATGATAGTGCCGCTGAAGGCTTTTCTGCTAGTGGTGCCTCCTCGTCAGAGGCTGCGCCGAGCGCCGAAGCAGCGCCAGAAAAAACTGAATCAAAAGCTACGGCGAAAAGTGAAGCGCCCGCTGCAGGTTCATCTAAAGATGGTGGGCGTATATTCTCATCTCCATTGGCACGCCGTTTGGCGAAAGATGCAGGGATAGACCTTTCTGCCGTTAAGGGGACCGGCCCGCGCGGCCGCGTTGTTAAAGCGGATGTATTGAAGGCACAAAAAGACGGCGTAGGCGCATCTGCGTCTTCATCTGCCGCGCATACAACATTGCCGACAGCTATTGGTCATGCATATGACGCTGATACTAAGGTCAATATGTTCAATATGCCGTATAAAGAATTGCCAGTGAACAATATCCAAAAAGTCACGGCAAAACGTTTGCTTGAATCCAAAACAACTGTACCGCATTTCTATCTAACGATGGATATTGAGCTTGATAGCTTGCTTGCGGCGCGTAAGGATTTGAACGACAAAGCCAATGGCGCATATAAATTGTCTGTAAACGACTTTATCGTTAAGGCTGTTGCGATGGCACTTAAGGCGTATCCTGCGTGTAACGTGTCATGGCAGGATAATGCGATGCATCAGTATTTGCATTCTGATATCTCCGTCGCGGTCGCAACGCCAAATGGGTTGATTACACCAATTGTTCGTGCAGCAGAAAGTAAAGGTCTCGCGGAGATTTCTAATGAAGTTAAAGAGCTTGCAGGCCGCGCCCGTGAAGGGAAGTTGAAGCCAGAGGAGTTCCAAGGCGGCTCATTCTCTATCTCTAACCTTGGTATGTTCGGCGTGACAGAGTTTTCTGCGATTGTGAACCCACCGCAAGCATGTATCTTGGCCGTTGGCGCAGGCGTACAGCAGCCTGTCATTCGTGGCGGTAATGTTGAGGTTGCCACTGTAATGAAGGTAACGCTGTCAACAGATCACCGCGCGGTAGATGGCGCCGTTGGCGCTGAATTCTTACAGATATTGAAGAATTACATCGAAAATCCAGTATCTATGTTGGTGTGATTTTATTCGGATTAATGAAAAGCCCGCTTAGCTGCGGGCTTTTTTAATGTTTTTATTCAATGTCACGTTTGTGACGATGCTTATGTGCGGCATTTGTATTTTAATTTTTAGATGAAACATATTTATCCTCCTGTTTCTATTGTAAGGAGATGCATTTATTTAATATATCCCTCTATGGAGGGGTTGCCTTTATTAATTTCCGTGTTCTTCACAGGTTGAAGTATCTAGGCCGAAAAAACGTTTCTTTTCTCGGTTGACATATTGTCGCCACTTGTTTATCCCAACATATATTGGGTAAGGGAGAAATTAATGCCAAAAATACCAAAGATATCGGACCAAGATCGTATAGAAGCTCGTAAGGTTGTGCTTGGGAAAAGCCACTTGTTTAAGTTTTTTCCTGATGTTGAGACAATGATGCCGCCTCAGAAAAAACGTGATAATGGGTATAGTCGTTCATCTAATGCACATAGTCAGAAATATCGCTCTGTTGAAGCTGCTGTTATTGAGTTACTTTCACAGTTTGACCCGCAGGCAGATGCTTTTTCTGTCGATGCAAAAGAGTTGTTTACAGACACGATGGCCAGTTTAGTTGATGATATATGTGATCTTTCTGATGACCCGCTAGTGGCTGTTCTCGACTATTTAAACACAGATGTTATTTTAAACTATGAAGCTGAACATCGTAAAGATGATCCCGTTGACGCCGAAATACTTAAAGCTTGGTTTGAAAATTCAATCAAGATTGCAGCGGATGTTGTGCGTGGCCAAAAGAAATATGCTGACCATGAAAGCTATGAACCGATGATACGCTATCGCTCAACATATAAAGCGGCGTTTAATTTTATGGCAACATATAAGGCGCAAATACGTGAATGTGCGCAGCAAGCTGAAGAAAAGCATAAGATAAGAGATAAGTTTGCTTTTGAGCCTTGCGGGGCGCTTGAAAGTAATGGGTTTTGGGACAGTGTGCGTATAACCATAGAAGTAGAAAAGCCATTATTGCAGAAAATTAAAAACACAATTAAAGCTGAAAACAATAATCAGCTTAAACCTTGAATTTCCTTCTGTATTTTCTTCTTTTTATTAATGTATTCACGATACAGAATGTATCCTTGCGCAGTTATGATTAGCGATGTGCCGCCTATAACGGCGTGTATATCAAGTGTATAATGCCAATAGAAGTAATCCGCCAGTAAGCTCCAGATAAGTGCGGAATAGGCAAAGGGCGTAACGACGGATGCTGGTGCGTATTTATAGGCGTTTGCTAAACATAGCTGTGCTGACCCGCCTGATAATGCGACGGCTAAAAATACCCAAAGCTCGTTTAAAGGAATAGGCGCGGCAATCCACGGCATAGCAAGACCGGGAATAAGTGTTCCGCCAATCATAAAGTAAAAAGTGACGGTGAGCGGTGACTGGCTTTTTAAGTTGCGCAATGTCACAAACATAGAGGCATGTAATAGCGCGGCGATAAGGCCTAGCATCATGCCGAGCATATTCACGGCGCCGCTAGGCTGTGCGATGATGTATACGCCGATCATGCCAAATAATACCGCAGCCCAACGATGCCAGCCGACATGTTCTTTCAAAAAGAAATGTGCAAATACGGGGGTGAGTAATGTTGATGTGAAAAATAGCACCGTCGCATAGGACATTGGCAGAAGTGATAATGTGGCATATGTAACCACGAGGCTTATTCCCCCGACTATTGCCCGAAATGCCACCCATTTAGGCTGCGTTGTTTTAACGTAGTGGCGGTTTTTAGGAATGAGTATGATAAATGCCAATAAGGGGATGAACACGATGAGGTTACGATAAAACGCGACTTCTGCGACATGGTGTGTGGCAGATAAGTATTTGGCACTTAACCCCATGATAAAGAATAAGAAATGTGCGACTATGCAGAATGCAATGCCTATAAATATTTTATCATTATGGGGTTTAGATATACTCATATGTGAAATTTATGCTTTTATTTGCTGCTTCGCAACAAAAATATAATTTGTGGAATAAACGATATAAGTTTTTACTTTTCTACGTCCAGCTTGCTAAGGTTACTAAGTTAAATCAATTTAAATTTTGTGAACGGGGATAGCTTCATGCGCGTCGAATTGGCAGGTGGTTTGGGGATCGGTAAATCTACACTATGTCGTGCGTTAGAACGCATGGGCTTTAATTGCATCTACGAAAACCTTGATAATAACTTGTTTTTGCAGGACGCTTTTGTTGATCCTGCGAAGTTTCGTTTTCCTTCACAAATGTGGTTTGCGCTGACCAAGTTTCATGAGCTTAATAAGTTTTACAGCCAAGACCGTATAAATATACTCGATCAAGCCATCTTGAATGTGCTTGCTTATACAAATTTATTTTTTGGTGATGAAGACCCAGAAGGTTTACGCCTTGTGCAAGACACCTTTGCGCATTTGGAACATACAATGGGTAAGCCTGATTTAATCATTCACCTTGAATGTTCGCCAGAAGTGCAGATGCAGCGCATTGCAGGCCGCGGCCGCAGTCATGAAAAGAAAATAGAGATGGATTATCTTGTTGCTTTGTATGATGAAATCACGCGCCTTGTTGATGTCGCACGTGATGCAGGGCAGGAAGTTTTGGTTATTGATACCGAAAAAGTCGATATTGACCAGCATAAAATCTTTGCTGCTGACCTTGCGCGCCAGATAGCTGATCAATTCGATATAAACATCCAGAATTACATGGATCAGTTTGTTTCAGAACAAAAGCGTCAAGACAGTCAATTGCCGCTTGATAGCGCTGCGTAACCATATTCCTATGGCTCTAGATTAAGCCATTTCTTCCAGAATGGACGCGCTTTAAGAGATTCTTTATAACGTAGTTCATCCAATACTTTTCGTGACTTTTCTGTAAGGTCGATATTGGATACATCATTAAAGGCTTTTGAAGTGTCGTATATCTTCGTAATATAAAAGCTTTGAAACGATGTATCGTTATCTTGATACAGCTTTGAAATTTCTTCGTTAAGCTTCCCATCTTTTGCGCATGATGTGTATTCTATTTCGACGCATCGGAAATCGTAGCTGCTTGTGCCATATTGTATAAGATAACGCTTTTTGTCTTCTCTTGCTTTTTCAAACGCGCGCTGTAAATCAGCCGCGCTTAATGTAATTTCTCTGGCTATATAGCTCATGGTATTTGCCTGTCGGATATTTTCTTGTATCTAGCACATCTAGCATATGACCACTTTTATGTCAAAATGGTTTTTGGCAAAAAAATGGTAAGAAAGATTGATTGCAAATAAAAATTAGGCCATAAATAGCACTGATTTTATTTCCATTAAGAGGGATTGTATATTATGGCGGATAAATCTTTTGATGTAGTGGTGATTGGTGCAGGGCCGGGCGGTTATGTTGCGGCAATTCGTGCGGCGCAGCTTGGCATGAAAACAGCGGTGATCGAAGCAAATCACCTTGGCGGTATTTGTTTGAATTGGGGCTGTATCCCGACTAAAGCATTGCTACGTAGCGCCGAAATTTATCACAATATGAAACATGCGGAAGATTACGGCCTGAAAATCGAAGGTAAAGTGACTTTCGATTTGAAGAAAATTGTTGAACGCTCTCGTGGTGTGTCGAAACAGCTTTCAGGCGGTATTGGCCATTTGTTGAAGAAGAACAAAGTCACTGTGTTTGATGCTTACGGCAAGCTTGCTGGTAAAGGTAAAATAGTTCTTGAAAAAGATGGTAAGAAGACAGATGAGCTAACAGCAAAGCACATTATCTTGGCTACTGGTGCACGTGCACGTGTTTTACAGGGTTTAGAGCCTGATGGCAAGTTTGTATGGTCTTATAAAGAAGCGATGATCCCTGAAGATATGCCGAAAAAGCTTTTGGTGGTTGGTTCTGGCGCGATTGGTATTGAGTTCGCAAGCTTCTACAATACGCTTGGTGTTGATGTCACAGTTGTTGAGTTAATGGACCGCGTTGTACCTGTTGAAGATGAAGAGATTTCAGCCTTGTTGGGTAAGGCGCTTAAAAAGCAAGGTATGAACATCATCACTGGCGCGAAAGTCACAAAACTTGATAAAAATAAAGATGACGTCACTGCGCATATAGAAGATGCTAAAGGTAAAGTTACAAAGCACAATTTCGACCGCATTATCAGCGCGGTTGGTATTGTTGGTAATGTTGAAAACATTGGTCTAGAAAACACAAAAGTTCAACTCGACCGTGGTCACATTAAAGTTGATGGTTATTTGCGTACAGATGAGCCCGGTGTCTATGCGATTGGTGACGTTGTATCACCGCCATGGCTCGCGCATAAAGCATCACATGAAGGCGTGATCTGCGTTGAGAAAATCGCGGGGCTTAACAATGTGCATCCAATGGCGAATGATAATATTCCGGCCTGTACCTATTGCCATCCACAAGTTGCATCACTCGGCCTAACGGAAAAGCAGTGTAAAGAGAAAGGCTTGAAAGTTAAAATTGGCCGTTTCCCATTTGTTGGGAATGGTAAAGCGATTGCGCTTGGTGAGCCTGAAGGTTTAATCAAAACAATTTTTGATGAAAAAACAGGTGAATTGCTCGGCGCACATATGGTTGGAGCGGAAGTGACAGAGCTTATTCAGGGCTATACAATTGCCAAAACAATGGAAACTACGGAAGAAGATTTAATGCATACAATCTTCCCGCATCCAACATTGTCGGAAATGATGCATGAATCTGTGCTTGATGCCTATGGGCGTGCGATCCACTTTTAAGGCATGTAACACCTCAAAGGTTTATGAAAGGCTGCGCGTGAGTGCAGCCTTTGCTGCATTCTCTTGATTTTTTTGTAAATATACAAGCTGTCTGCCATCAAGCTGTTCAATGGCACTTAGTAATTCATCATAGCTATTTATATCCGCGTATTTTGTTGCTTGGTATTCTACATCTGCGCTGTCTTTAAGGCGGTAAGCTTTGCTTTCTTCATCTGGTGTGCCGCTGATACGGTCGAAGGCGTTAACAATATCTAGTGCCTCTGATGGCGTTAGATCTATGCCTTTGAATATTAGGCGTGTGTCAATATGTTGTTCATCAACGAATTCTTCTAATGTTACGCGGAACGTGTTTAGGCCGCGGTCAGCAATTAAAATATGGTTGTAAAACGGAGCGCCTTTATCAGGCTTAACGGATTCAACACAGTCTATTTCCTTTGGTGAAAAGAAATTAGCCAACATTTGAAATGTTTCTTTTAAAGATTCTAACATAACCGCCCCTTAAATATTTGTTTTGTGTCCTTCGGGGTGTATTTTTAGCAATATTATTACGTAAAGTCAAGGCTAATTTTAACCTTGGTAATCTTGAAAAGAATATGCTAAACCCTAACTCGTGTATGTAGGAATATAAAGATGACGTATAATCCAGAATTATTAAAGCGCGAAAAGCGCCACCCAGAAAAACAAAAAAATCCGGATCGCCCAATGGGCAAGAAGCCGGACTGGCTACGTGTGAAAGCGCCGCAAGGTAAAGTCTTTCATGAAACACGCGAAGTTATGAAGGGCCTTAAGCTAACGACCGTGTGTGAAGAGGCCGGCTGCCCGAATATTGGTGAATGTTGGGATAAAAAACACGCAACCATGATGATTATGGGGGAAGTCTGTACCCGTGCGTGTGCCTTTTGTAACATTGCCACAGGTAAGCCTGATGAACTTGATAAGATGGAACCGTTACGCGTCGGCGTTGCTGTTGAGAAAATGGGTTTGAACCATGTGGTGATAACATCCGTTGACCGTGATGATTTAACGGACGGTGGAGCAGAACATTGGGAGAAAACCATTGGTGCAATCCGCTTTAAGGCGCCAGATACAACAATTGAGATCCTCACGGGTGACTTTAAAGGTGATGTTGATGCAATTGACCACGTAATTGCAGCTAAGCCAGATGTATTTAATCATAACCTTGAAACTGTACCTGCGTTGTACCCAACAATTCGCCCTGGGGCGCGTTATTTCCGTTCACTACGTTTGTTGGAGCGTGTGAAGGATGTAGACCCAATGATCTTCACGAAGTCAGGCCTGATGGTTGGTTTGGGTGAGACAATTGAGCAAGTCGGACAGGTGATGGATGATATGCGCGCGGCGAAGATTGATTTTATAACTATAGGTCAATATTTGCAGCCGACACCTAAGCATGCGCCTGTGGTTCATTTCTGGACACCTGAAGAGTTTGCTAAGTTAGAGCGTATGGCTAAGGCAAAAGGTTTCCTCATGGTCTCTGCAACGCCGCTTACACGTTCGTCCTATCATGCGGATGCAGATTTTGCTAAACTGAAGGCGGCGCGTGCAAAGAAAATTGCTGCGGAATAAGAATAATAAGTAAAAAGAGTGGCTTAAACTATGATTACATTGCTCAATGAGATGCTAACCGTTGATATACTGCCTGCGAAGGATGACGCAGATGCGATTTACGCATTTGCGCTAACTTTAGAATCGACGGGTGGTTATGATTCTTTTCAAGAGGCACATGATGTGGTTGCGGGCGCGGAAATGTCATTAACGGATATTCGTATGGAGTTATTCTTCGCAGCAAAAACATTTGAAGCCGTTAAAACCATGGATCATGTTGATGTATATAATGAATATTATGATGCATTAGTTGATAAAATCACGAACCGTGATTTCGCTTAATTTGCCATTTTTATAAGGTTCACACAATATTATGCCTACACATGCAGAAGAGCGTATATTGCCTTATACGGCGCAGCAACTTTATGCGTTGGTCGCTGATGTCGCGGCGTACCCGAAGTTCTTGCCATGGTGCGTCGCTAGCCGTGTGACTAAAACTACAGATGCGTATCTTGAGGCTGATTTAGTGATTGGCTACAAAATGGTGCGTGAGAAATTTACATCGCGCGTGACTTTGCAGCCATATGAGCAAATCCATGTTGAGTATTTATCTGGGCCGATGAAATATTTATCTAATTATTGGCGTTTTGAACCTATGGATGATGGGCAAAGCTGTAAAATTGATTTCTATGTTGATTTTGAATTTAAGAACTTGTTTTTGCAAAAGACGATTAACATCTTTTTCCATGAAGCTGTAAAGCGTATGGTAAATGCTTTTGAAACGCGCGCTGAAGAGCTTTATGGCGTGGCTACACAATAAGTGGCGCAACGGTTTTCTCATAGGTACGTTTATTTAATTTTGCCTGTACAACGCGGTCTAATAATGTGCCATCAATTATATGTTCTTGTGCCTGTTAACATATCACTTATTTCTAAACTATTACGCGCTATCGCTGCGCAAAAAAAATGCCGCAAATAGATGCGGCATTTAAAAATTCATGTAAATAGACTTGCTTTTGGTTTATGTGCGAGGGCCCCATGCTGGTCCAGTCGGAATTGTTACTGTGACCTGCGGTTGGTTTTTTACCGCGTTAAGGAATGGGTTGTTCGTGGCTGTAATTTCACGTGCTTTTAAGTGATCAACAACGTTTTGTACCGCAAGTGTGTAATTTTCATCGACATAAACTGGCGCTTCTGAAAATAGGTTTACAGCATCTAGTTTCTTAATAAGACCGTCTACATTAAGGCCGCGTTCGCTTGCGACATTGTTTTGTGTTACACCAGCATTTTCGGCTGCGACGATAAAGTCTTGTGCAGCACGGTAAAATACGCCTGTGTAGCGACCGTCAGATTTAAGGGAAGGGTGGTTTGTTGCTTTGGTGAAAGCATCTACTGCGTTTTGCAGTTGGGTTTTGAGCGACATTAGATCTCTCCTAAAAAGATTGAATGTGCACGAACTTATACGCCCCTTTTTATGAAAAAGCAAGCCTTAATTTAAATAATGTTAGCGCGTACCATTTCTAAGTGTAGAAACGGGCTTAAAACTTTGGCGATGGTGCTTGGTCACGCCGTGTTTTAGCATGGCTTCTATATGCGCTTTTGTGCCATATCCGGCATTGCTGTCCCAGGCGTAATGCGGGAATTCGTCATGCAGTTCACGCATGTACCGGTCGCGTGAAACTTTTGCAATAATAGAGGCCGCGGCAATAGATAAAGATTTACTGTCGCCTTTTACAACGGTTACTTCGTTGCATGGAATGCCAGCCTGTTTATTACCGTCAATTAAGGCGTGATCCATTGGAAGGTTCATATCAGCATACGCGCGGCGCATAGCCATTAGGCTCGCCTGTAAAATATTAATTTCGTCAATTTCTTTTACTTCGGCATGGCCTATACCATATAGGCAGTATTCAGTAATTAGCGGGAACAGCTCCTCACGACGCTTCTCAGTTAGCTTCTTGCTGTCGGTGACAACGCGCCAGAAAGCTTTCGTGCGTGCGTTTTCCGGGATGTATACACATGCCGCAGTGACAGGGCCGACAAGCGGCCCGCGACCGACTTCATCAATGCCGCAGACTAGGCCGCGTAGTTTACTTTCAATTTCTAAATTAGCCATGGATCACCTTATTCATATAATTAATGAAATCAACGCCATTATAGCAGCTATACGCGGCCTCAATAACGGGCGGCATATCGTCACTGTAACGGTAATGTATGGTTGGGATATTTGCATTAATGGCGGATTGCGCACCTTTGGGGTCGTCTTCAATGGCTAGTGCTTCATGCGGAGCAAGGCCAAGTTTATCTAATGCGACCAGATAGGGTTCTGGGTGCGGTTTGCGTTCCGTATAATCACTGCGCGTTAGAATAATATCAAAATAGGGGATAAGCCCCTTAGCGGTTAAACCTGCCATTACGGATTCCGCACGTCCGTTGGATACAACCGCTTGTTTGATACCGTGTTCTTTGGCGAGGTCAAGTACCTCAACAATGCCGCTGCGAATTTGTAATGTGCCGATGTTATCTTGATACCATTTATCTATTTCGGCGATATAGGCATCGCCCGTAGTTGGTATATCAAACGCCTTTGATAAAATATCCCAATTTTGGATGCTGTTATTGGCGTAAATTGTAGGGCGGAAGCGGTCATCAAGGTCGATGCCATAGCGTTTGAGTACAGCAACGTGTTTAGCGAAGTGAAGTTCCGCCGTTTTGATTAAGGTGTTATCACAATCCCATAAAAGTGCTTTTATCATTTATCTTCGGCCTGTCCTATTTTTGTTATTTTATATGGCAGTTCGTCAATTTCATCATCTTTAAGTAAAGCGAGCCCTATGTTAGCGCATTTGCTGCGCATAATCCCGCTATTTCCGATTTTATCCCCGTGTTCTGGTAGGTTATCACCTTCAATAATATAGAGATGTTTTTTACCGCTTCCGCGATAGCGCATACGTGCGGTGAGTTCTTGGCCTATATAACAGCCTTTTTTCCAGTCAATGCCGTTTAGGTGGTTTATATGGAGCTCATCGGCGTTGCTACGCTCCATTTCGGAATCTTGTTCACCATCAAATATACCAAGACTGATGCGCCGTTTTTCCCATTCTGTAAGTAGTATTTCGCTCGCGTGATCAGGTTTGTGATATAGGCGGTAGCCTAACTCTTTATGGCGGGGGTCTAGGAAGTCGCCATTTTCAAAGCTGCCATAAACTGTGATGTCTTCGCGCAGCGTGCATGTTACATCGGCGCGCATTTTATATAGGTCTAGACGGTTTATAAGGTCTTGTGCGCGTGTGGTGTCAATCATTAGGTCGTCGTCTTCGCGGAATATTATGAAGTCATAGCCATAGCGGCCTTGCGGTGTGAACAAACAAGCATAGAGCGCGTCTTGGCTCTCCAGTTTTTTGATGTCCTGCGATATTAGTTTTTGCAATAAACTCTCAGCGTCCGTGCCGCTGATTTGGATAAGGTTACGATTTGGGAAAGCAAAAATTTGCATATTGGCTCAAATTTGTATATGTCTCTAGGTTCGAAAATTATAAGAACTATTCTTAGCAAAGAATGTGACATGACAAAACAAATATTGTTTATTACCTCAACACGAATTGGGGATGCTGTATTATCAACGGGTGTATTGAACCATTTGGTGTCGACTTATGATGACTTTGAAGTCACTGTCGTGTGTGGGCCGCTATGTACGTCTTTATTTGAAGGTTATCCGAACTTAAAAGAAATTGTCGCGCTTAAAAAAGAAAAGCACCATAAACATTGGTTTAAGCTGTGGCGTAAAGTTTTTACAACGCGCTGGTTTATGGTCGTCGATTTGCGCGATAGTTTTGTCTCGCGCGCCATTTGGGCAAAACTTCGTTATACAGGGACGCGCCGGTTAGATAAAGGCGCGCATAAGGTCGTGCAAGCCGCGCAGCTTATTGGCCAATATGCAGATAATAATGCGCCTGCGCCAAAGCTTTGGTTTACAGCTGCGCAGCTAGACAAGGTAAAATCATTGATAGGGGAAGATCGACGCCCAATACTTGCCGTTGGTCCTACGGCTAACTGGATTGGTAAGACATGGCCAAGAGAGAGTTTTATAAAGCTCTTGCACCGTTTGGTGTTGGATGAAAATGCACCATTACAGGGGCATCGTATCGCCATACTCGCTGCGCCAGGTGAAGAGGCCGATGCGCAATATATTCTAAACGAGCTTCCGGAAAATATTGGCATGGATATTATTGCCAAAACATCACCGGGTGAGGCTGCCGCATTTTTGTCAAAATCTGCGTGTTATATTGGTAATGATTCAGGGTTAATGCATTGCGCAGCAGCATGCGGTGTAAAAACATTTGGGTTGTTTGGCCCAAGTTGGCCGCATCTTTACAGCCCATGGGGTGCGCATAGTGCGCATATAGCCACAGCACAAAACTTCGATGAATTAGTGGATTTTGAAGGTTACGATCCTAAGACACTGGATCACTCACTCATGACCAGCTTAACGGTAGACACGGTATACGATGCCGTTGCCAGTTTTGTGAAGTCTGAATAGGTTATTTACGCTTTGGCTTAAAGGCATCATCAAGCACCTTTGTGCCACCAGCGGTTATGTGCTGTGCTATACCGTGCCAAGATGTGTTCTTATCTATACCTAAATTATCAGCTATTTCACGGCGACGTGCTTGGCTTTGTGAAGTGCTTTGTGCCGCTGAACGACAATATAGATCCATTAAATCTTGATGTGACATTGTGTCCTCCCCAATTTTAAAAAAATTTAAGTGAAAGTAGTGAAAATAATTTTTAATGTCAAACAAGAAAATGCTTGAAACTGTTACCTTATAACATTATACATATTATTAGACCATGGAAGAGGATATAATGTCAGAAAAACATTGTTGCTGTAAACATAGAAACGAGAATAATGCGCTGTCATCTGGTGTGGGCGCGGGGGCGGGGCGTATACCTCTGTTGGCTATAGTGTTTTCTTCGGTTTTGCCGCATTTCTTTTGCTGTTTTATGCCTGTGGTTTTTACCGTGATTGTCGGCGGTGCAATGGGGGCGTTTTTTCACGATTATTGGTATGTTGTCAGTGGTATCGCGGCGGTTAGTGTATCGCTCGTATT
Organism: Alphaproteobacteria bacterium; assembly: GCA_002690045.1. Lineage (GTDB taxonomy): Bacteria > Pseudomonadota > Alphaproteobacteria > Micavibrionales > Micavibrionaceae > UBA2705. The sequence continues at coordinate 412,281 of NZDE01000013.1, forward strand.
TTATATGGTGAAGGCTGAGCCGTTCTCCTTCTTGCGCTTTGGTGGAAATGTTATGGTCGCGATGTTTGTGGCGCTGTGCTTTAATCTGTTTTTACACCCTGCGCACGATTCAGGTGCACATGAGAGTGAGATGACCTTTGCGTATTTAGAAACGGCACATGCTCACGCGCATAGCCATAGTCACGGGCATGGTGAATAAAGTCATGGGGCATTTGGTTTCTGAGCGTGATTTTGTAGATTCTGTTGCGGCATATTGCGCCGAAAAAGGTGCACGTTTCACCGATTCACGCCGTGAAGTTGCCTTGATTATTGCGCGTAGTGAAAAACCTATCGGGGCATATGATATCCTAGAACAGTTAGGCAAGATATTGGTTAACCCAAAACCACCTACAGTGTATCGTGCCATTGACTTTTTACTTGAAAATCATTTCATCCATAAAATTGAAAGTATGAATGCTTTTATTGCGTGCCGAACTGATCACCGCCATAGCGGATCACAATTTATGATTTGTAATGAATGCGGTAAGGTTATTGAAACGCATTTATGCAGCCTGCCAAGTGCGTTAAAAGATGCAGCGGAAAAGAAAAGTTTTACGCCACTGACTTGGAGTGTTGAAGTACGCGGTCTTTGCTCTGATTGTAGTTAATCTCTCTGCTTTCTCTGTCCAAAACACGGGCAATTCTTTGGCGCGCCTGTGGGAATTTATCATCAGATAACATATTATAAATTGTGCTTAAGCCTTGTTGGTTGCTTCTGCTCATAAGGTTTAGGGCAGATAGTTTGCTCGAAATTGTTAGTTTGGCATTAAGCATAGCCGTCATGTCTTTATCACTACAGAAATGGGTAAGCACATTCACGAAATTCTGGCGGCGTTCTATGTCGGTGTCGCATAGTTTTTCAATAAATTTTTCGACATTCAGGTCATGCGCTACTGGAGCGTTAGTTTTTTGAATAGAAAGCTTGCTGCGTATACTTTGCTGAAGACTGTTTGTATTGAACTGTAGGGGCTCACGCATGGCTAGGCGGCCAAAAATACGTGATAGGCTTGACGTTTTGTCCGTGACTTTGTCAGCGAAGTCATTGTCGCCTTTTTCTTTTAGCAATTCAATAAACTGCGAAATTTCGTTTTGTTTTCCGTGGTCATGTAGCTTCGCTAGGCTAGTTATAAGTACGTTTTCATCTAGTCCTATATCTTCACGATTCCAATAAATGAATTTTAAGATTTCGGCATCCGATATATTTGTCTGCTTAGATTCATTTTTGGGTGCTTTCATATAAATTGGCTTTTTAGCCAGGCCACTGGCAATGTCCGTCAACATGTTTTGATAATTAGGGTGTTCGCCTGAACTCCTCATCATATTCCATATTATCTGAAATGCTGGTGAGTTTTGCAGTTTTTGATTATGTGCTTCAATAACAATGTCTCTATGCCATACATCTTTTTTATTTTTAGAGGCGTTGAGCAAATTTATGACGAGCCATGGTGTTGTATTACCTTGATCAAAGCTAGATGTAAAAATCGCGCCTTGAGCAGGCGTGTTATTATTTTTTGCTGCGTTATTAAATCTTGAGACCAATGCCTTGGATGCTTTCTCTAAGGAATGTATACTGGTTATACGGTCAAAGCCGTACATGACAGGCTGGTTCATTGTGTTCCCAATGGCTTGGCAGTATACGGATAGGGCATGACATGGTTCTTGTTCGATAAACATCTCTCTACGCGCATAGCGTTCCTTCATGTCAGCTGCGTCATATTCATCAAGAAGCTCTTTCATTATGGCTTCTATAACCATAGATTTACCACCACCCATACCGCCTGAAATCGCGATATGTGGTATGTCTTTCGGGTTAGTAAGAAAACGCGTTTCAAATAGATGTGCTAGCGCGCGTGATAAATCAATCAATTCATCTCGTGTTTTTGTTGCGAATTTGATATTCAACTTCTTTGCAGTGAGTGACTTTCTTAACATTATTACGCACCATTTATTATAGTATAGAACTATACGGTGTGAATTATGAAAAATCAAGAAAATATAACTAGAATAGAAGTGTGTACTTAATTTGAATGTAGTTATAAGGGGAAAATGGCGGAAACGGTGTCCATCATTTTTGACGGTTTCTTGTCTAAATTTCTATTTATTTACAATGGGTTAGAAATTCCACTTTTACGTAATATCTTAAATTTGTATCCCAGTTTTTGCCTGTTTGTGTATCCCAGCGATTTGAGTTACAGATAGGGAGGTTGACCGATTAAGTCAATGAAAAACGTACAAGGCCGTTTTTAAGTATTGGATTAACTGCTCAGCTCTATGCTTTGCGCAATCGCCTTAGCGCGTTCCAATGCTTTTTTCGACTGCATACGGGCTTCATATTCTCGCTCCAGACGCTCGAATATGGGTAGGTAAGTTTCGCCGTGTAGCGCAACAACTTTAGCCGCAACTTCATAGGCTTTTCTTAGTTCTTCGTCAGAAACAGTGTGTGACATTTGCATTACTCCTTTAATCTAGCCACTCGATTTTTGCCTTAAGGCTTTATTAAATCTTCCTGTGATAGAGTAACTTATGAGATCGCATCACGGAGAATGTCAAGCCCTCTGAGCAGACACTCCCCGCGTGTTGCATCCCCGATTAGATAATGCAGCCTGACTGTCCGGTGTTACGCAAGGGATAGTCGGGCTACACCTATTTAATCATTAGATCATATAACCAGTTAAAAAATGCTTAACCTATGGTTGCAATACATATCTTTGCATATAGATGACAGGTCGTTTCGGAAATCGAAAGTAGTGGTCAGAAAATTATTTTCAATCTCCCGTCATAGCTTGTCTCTGCCTGTCTTGGCTGGTTAAAATTTCTTGCTGATCAGCTATTTACGTATCCCTTTATCGCTTATTAGGATGGCAAAAGTTGATATTGGGATGCAGCGGTTAGGGTATGTTTTCACCTGCCAGTAAAGTGGGGAGACCCCATACCCCAATCGGTAGTCATTAACGGAATGGTAATAAATTTACCATAAACTTAAGGTTGCCGATTACGCCAGATGTGTGTGGTAGTACCACACGGTCTGGGCAAGGGGGCATTACATAGCCCCCGTTGCATCCCCGTCGTTAAGAGCGGAGGGGAAAAACATGAAAGACAAATTCAATAATCTGAGCGGTAACGTCGGACGACCGACTGAACGCTTGCCTGATATTTTCAATAAGGCAAGCGGCTCAAATCATCTCATTGATGACACATCCATAACTCTACCCAAAAAGCGGCCAGCACCATTTTCTCTGCGGCTAAGTTTTAACGAACGTCAAGAACTGGAGCAGCGCGCAGAGAATGCAGGTGTGACCATGGGGAGTTATTGCAAATATGTCATCTTTGATATTCCCCCTCCGCGTCGCGCCAAAAGGCCAGTGCGCGACAAAGCTGAGCTGGCGCAATTACTAGGCGCTGTGGGTAAGATTGGCAACAACCTTAACCAAATTGCCCGCCAGCTCAACGTTCACGGCTCAGTAGAAGTGTCAGAACTTCAGCGGGCGCTGGAAGATCTGACACTGATCCGTGAGTCTGTCATGAAAGCGTTAGGTTATGCCGAGGATGACTCGGCAGCGCTTTTCCCTGACAGTGGAGTGCAGCGAAATGATCATTAAAGCTTCGCAACGTAGTGGCGCTAGAAATCTGGCGAACCACCTTGCGAATACGCAAGACAATGATCATGTCACGCTGCACGAAATACGGGGGCTGGCAGGCCAGTCCCTGCATGCGGCCTTATTGGAGATCGATGCGGTCTCCAAAGGCACGCAATGCCAGCAGCCTTTGTTTTCTGTGTCCTTTAATCCGCCTCAGGATGCTGAGGTCAAACAAGGCCAGTTTGATGCCGCCTTTGCCAAGCTGGAGGAAAAGCTTGGGCTCACAGATCAGCCACGTGTAGTGGTGTTCCATGAGAAAGAGGGACGGCGGCATTGCCATGTGGTGTGGTCGCGCATTGATGTAGACAATATGCGCGCAATCAACATGTCGCATTTCAAAAACAAATGTACTGAGGTTAGCCGCGAGCTTTATTTAGATAATGGCTGGGTAATGCCCCAAGGTTTGCAAAATAAAGCTGAGCGCGACGCATTTCAGCTTGCCAATAGTGAGTGGCAAAAGCTCAAGCGTCATGGGGTTGATCCCAGAGAGCTGAAATCGTTAATCCAGCAGGCATGGCAAAGCTCAGACAATATCGAAAGCTTAAAACATGCCTTGCAGGATGCAGGGCTGTTTCTCGCCAAAGGCGATAAGCGTGGCTTTGTGGTGGTTGACCATAGTGAAAAAGTCTATTCGCTTTCTCGCCATGGCGGCATTAAAACCAAAGACCTGAATACGCGATTAGGCGCGCCGGATGATCTGCCATCCATAGCGCTCACCAATGCGCGTATCCGTAACATTTACACCAAAGAAATGCTGGCAATGGTCAACTCGCTTAAAAACCAGCACAAGGCACAAATGCGCCCACTGGATGATAAGAAAGCAGAACTGGTGCAAAAGCAGAGGCAAGAACGGCGCGCTCAGCAAGAGCAACATCGCCTTAAGCGCAAAGCTACCATGCAAGCGGTGCGCAGTCGTTTTAGAAAAGGTGTGATGGGCTTTTTCGATATGGTAACGGGCAAAAGCCAGCGCTTGCGCCTGATTGGCCGCAAAGAGCTGGAAGCCGTAAAAGCCGAACATGCCGAAGCGCGCCATGCCATGATATTTCAGCACAAGCGAGACCGCGCTGAATTACAAAAAGAGATCAAGCAAACCAAAGAGCGCCAGCTAGAAGAGCGCAAACAACTGGCTAAACGCATTCGCCGCATCCGTGCTGAGCAGAAGGCAGAACAGCAACACGATAAGATGCGCCAAGGCTTTGAAGATTCGTCACTGGATCACGGCAGAGACAGGCAAAAGCCCGACAAAGACGGTCAGGCTATCAACCGCGCTAGAAACAACCGTAGAAGGCGCGATTTAGAGTAATCGCACTATGCTTTCTAGCGCTGTACTTGAGCAATGCACAGAGACAGTTTTGTTGGAACAAAACGCAACAGCTTTAGCTGGCCTGCGAAGCAGGTGAACCACATGGAAGTGGTGAATAAAATACACCCAAAGTATAAGCTTAGCCTTGCTCATTCCCCGATTTTCTCATATTCTCCCCTATAGTCTCATGGTGGGTAAAACTATGTCCGATGAAATACTGACCTTGAAAGAGGTCGCTGACTATCTCAAGTTGGCAGAAAAAACCGCATATCGACTGGCTTCTGAAGGCAAATTGCCCGGATTTAAAGTAGGTGGCAGTTGGCGGTTTAAGCGGGAGGATATCCTCCAATGGATCGAAGAACAGAAAAAGAAAGATAAGGGTATCTAATGGATCATTCCGTACACAATAAACTCGTTTCATTTATCTGGAATATTGCTGATGATTGTCTGCGTGATGTCTATGTACGCGGTAAATATCGAGATGTAATTCTTCCCATGGTGGTACTTCGCCGCTTGGACACGTTGCTAGAGCCTACCAAGCAGGCCGTTTTGGACGACGTGAAATTCCAGAAAGAGGATATGGCCTCTACGGAGCTAGATGATGAGCCGCTAAAAGCGGCCTCCGGTCAGGTTTTCTACAACGTCTCAAAGTGGACACTCAAAAGCCTGTTCAGCACCGCCACAAACAACCAGCAAATTTTGCTGGCTAACTTCGAAGAATATCTGAACGGTTATAGTGACAATGTAAAAGAAATCATTGAGCGTTTTGAGCTTAAATCAAAAATCCGTCACATGGCGGGCAAAGACGTTTTGCTCGATGTGTTAGAGAAATTTGTTTCTCCCTATATCAATCTAACGCCAAACCCAGCAGAAGACCCTGATGGTAATAAGCTACCAGCCCTTACTAACTTGGGGATGGGTTATGTATTTGAAGAGCTCATCCGTAAGTTTAATGAAGAGAATAACGAAGAGGCTGGAGAACACTTTACGCCGCGTGAAGTTATCGAACTGATGACGCACATTGTCTTTGACCCAATTAAAGATGAGTTGCCATTGACCATCACCGTTTACGATCCTGCTTGTGGTAGCGGTGGCATGCTGACTGAATCCCAGAATTTCATTGAAGAAAAATACCCTGCTGCCAATCGTGATATTTACCTCTACGGTAAAGAAATCAACGATGAGACCTATGCTATCTGTAAGTCAGACATGATGATCAAGGGCAATAACCCTGAAAACATCAAAGTAGGCTCGACACTTTCAACCGATGAATTTGCTTCTGACCGTTTTGACTTCATGCTGTCAAACCCGCCTTACGGTAAAAGCTGGGCTTCAGAACAGAAGAATATCAAAGATGGCGGCGAAGTTATTGATCCCCGCTTCAAGGTCGAACTAACCGATTACTGGGGCAATAAAGAAACTGTTGATGCAACACCACGCTCAAGTGACGGACAGCTTTTGTTCCTCATGGAAATGGTGAGCAAAATGAAAGACCCTGCATCTAGTGCGCAGGGTAGCCGTATTGCTTCTGTTCATAACGGCTCTAGCTTGTTTACAGGAGATGCGGGTGGTGGTGAGAGCAATATTCGCCGCTTTATCATCGAGAACGATATGCTGGACGCTATCGTCCAGCTACCTAATAACCTGTTCTATAACACAGGTATCACGACTTATATCTGGCTACTGAATAACAACAAGCCGGAAGCGCGTAAAGGCAAAGTACAGCTAATTGATGCGAGTTTGCTTTACCGAAAATTGCGCAAGAATTTAGGTAACAAAAACTGTGAATTTGCCCCTGAGCATATTGCGCAGATTACACAAACTTATCTTGACTGTGCAGAAGTTGAGCGTGAATTAGACGCCAATAATGATCCAATTGGTATCGCCAGCCAAGTTTTTAAAAATGAAGACTTTGGTTACTACAAGGTCAATATCGAACGTCCTGATCGCCGCAAGGCCAAATTTTCTCCAGAGGCAATTGCTCCCTTACGTTTCGATAAGTCGCTTACCGAAGTGATGGAGCACTTATTCGAAGAGTATGGCGACAAGGTTTACGACAAAGGCTTTTTAAAAGGCATTAGCAAAGACATTCTGGAATGGTGCGAAGATAACGACATAAGCATCAATGCCAAGGCAAAGGCTAAGTTGCTGGATGAGAAATGCTGGCAAAAACTACTCGCTGTTCTTGAAGCCGCAAACCTGCTAATGCGAGAAATTGGTAGTGATGAATTTAACGATTTTAATCTATTTAAAGATAAAGTAGATGCTGTGCTTAAATCCCAGAAAATCAAATTATCAGCTCCAGAAAAAAACGCTATTTTAAATGCTGTGAGTTGGTATGACGAGAGTGCAGAGAAGGTTGTCAAAAAAATCGTCAAACTATCAGGTAGTAAGTTAGATGAACTGTTAGAGCGGCTAAGTTGCTCAAAGGATCAATTAGCTGATTTTGGTTTCTATCCATCAGGCAAGTCTGGTGAATATATTACCTATGAACCGAGCTCAGATTTACGTGATTCAGAATCTGTGCCGTTAGCCCAAGAAGTGCATGAATATTTCTTAGATGAAGTAAAACCGTATGTCGATGAAGCATGGATCAACTTGGATAGTATCAAGATTGGTTACGAGCTCAGCTTCAATAAGTATTTTTATCGGCAAAAGCCGCTACGCGCATTGGAAGATGTCGCTAGCGATATCATTGGCCTAGAGCAAAAGGCTGAAGGTTTGATTGCTCAGATATTAGGGGTTGATGTTGCTGAAGTGCAGGGAGAAGCATGATGGATGCTTTAGCAACAATGCCAAAATACGAAGCTTATAAAGAATCTGGCGTTGATTGGTTGGGCAGTATTCCTTCTAATTGGCAAATTTCAAGATTGAAAAATACAGTTAATGGATGTGTAAATGGATTATGGGGGAGCGAACCTAATGGTAAAAATGAATTAGTAGTTGTAAGGGTTGCCGATTTCGATGATCAAAAGTTAAAAATTTCTGACGCAAAGCTTACTTACCGCTCGATTAAGGAAAACGAACGCAAAGGGCGTTTATTAAAAAATGGCGATCTACTTATAGAAAAGTCAGGTGGTGGCGATAAAACTCTAGTTGGAAGAGTTGTCTTATTTGATAAAAGTTATACGGCTCTCTCATCGAATTTTGTTGCAAAAATGACTCCTAAAGACTGGGTAGATAACCGGTTTTTAAAATATGTATTTTCTTGTTTATATAGCCGAGGAATTAATTATCTCTCAATTAAGCAAACAACTGGCATCCAGAACCTTGATGCCAGTTCATATTTGAATGAAACCTTCTGCTTTCCTGAAAAAATGATTCAGGAAGAGATAGCGAATTTTCTCGACAATAAAACAGAACAAATCGACGAAGCAATTGCTATCAAAGAAACACAAATCGAATTGCTTAAAGAGCGCAAGCAAATCATTATCCAAAAAGCGGTAACTCAAGGCCTTAATCCTGAAGTGCGGATGAAGCATTCTGGTGTGGATTGGATTGGTCATATTCCTGAACATTGGGAAATAAGGAGAAGCAAGTTTCTCTTCACGCAAAGAAAAGAGAGAGCTTGGAAATCAGATGTTCAGCTATCCGCAACACAAGCTTATGGTGTTATCCCACAAAGCGAGTATGAAGCGTTATCTGGAAATACTGTAGTTAAGATTACCTTCCATTTGGATAAGCGGAAACATGTGGAAAAGGATGACTTTGTGATCAGCATGAGAAGTTTTCAAGGCGGATTAGAGAGAGCTTGGTCAAGCGGCTGTATCCGTTCATCTTATGTTGTATTGAGACCTTTGGAGAAGATAAATCCAGATTTCTATGGTTATCTACTGAAATTACCTAGCTATATAAAGGCGCTGCAAAGAACCGGAAACTTCATCAGAGATGGACAAGATCTTAACTTTGATAATTTTTCACAGGTGGACTTATTTATACCGCCACTAGACGAACAAGAAGTTATTGCCAAGTATGTTAAGGAGTTCATGGTTTCGTCAGACAAAGGAATCGAACTTCTTAACAAACAGATCGCAAAGCTTAAAGAATACAAAACCACGCTTATAAATAGTGCCGTAACGGGCAAAATCAAAGTGGCGTAGCAAGGAGGTAAAGTGTTCACGGTAGATCATCAAGCAAATCGTATTAAAGCAGTTAAAACCAAGACATTCAGTGAGCTTGGTTTTACTGAGCGTAAGCACCTTCAGGAATGGCTTGCTCATGAGCCTTCGGCTTTGGGGGAAGAGTTATTAATTATCCAAAAGGAATTTGATGGCTTTGATGATACCCGCGAACGTCTAGACCTTTTAGCTCTCGATAAAGACGGAAACTTGGTCATTATCGAGAATAAACTGGATGACAGTGGCCGTGACGTTGTTTGGCAAGCACTTAAATATGCATCCTACTGCGCTAGCTTAACCAAGCTACAAATCGTAGAAATATTTCAGCAATATATCAATCGATACGAAAAGCCATCATCTGGCGAGACTAGCTCTTTTGAAGAGAGGGATGCCTCAACACAAATCTGTGAGTTCCTTGATGCGCCTGACCTTGATGAGGTAAAGATCAATCTCGGTAATAGCCAGCGCATTATGATGGTGGCTGCTAACTTCCGTAAAGAAGTGACCAGCACCGCGCTTTGGTTGTTAGGCCAAGGTATTAATATCCAGTGTTTTAAAGTAACTCCGCATTCTCTGGGTGAGCAACTGCTTATCAATATTGATCAAATCATTCCTACGCCTGAAGCGAAAGAGTTGATGATAGGTATAAGTGCGAAAGAGGCTGAAGAAAAAAGCACAGAAGTCGTGCTAAAAAATCGTCATAACGTTCGCCGCCAATACTGGGAACACGCATTGGAAGTTTTTCAAAATAGCCATTGCAAGCTCTACAACAATATCAGCCCCAGCAAAGACCACTGGCTCTCAGCAGGTTCTGGGCTTAGTGGTTGCCCTTACGCCTTAATCTTTCTTCAAAAAGAACTACGAGTTGAAGTTTCCATTGCCCGAGCTTCACAAGAGGAGAACAAATTTGTTTTTGATTTCCTTTACCATAGAAAAGATAAGATTGAAGAAGTTTTCGGCGAACCTTTGGAGTGGTTGAGGTTGGACGACAAAAAATCTAGTCGTATACAATTTTCCTGTAAGGCAGATGGTTTTAATAAAGAGCATTGGTCAGACTGGGTTCAATGGCATCTTAATTACATGACCAAGTTTGAAAAGGCATTAAAAACACCGCTACAGAAAGCCTCTGAAGCACTGAAAAATAAGAATATAGAGCAGGGATAAGCATGGTAAGTCAAACAAATGAACAAGCGCTTGAGGCGGCAATCGAGAAGGCATTAACAGGGACTTGTTTGGAAGAATTGAAAGGCCAAGTAAGAGAAGCTGCGCCTGATTTCAGCAACAGGCTTTATCAAATTGGCTATCCCTCTGACTTTAATATGCAGTATGCGCTTGATGAGCGTTTTTTCTGGGCGTTTTTGGAAAAAACGCAAGAAGAGGAACTTGATAAAATTAAGCGCAATAACCCGACTGACTGGCAGCGCAAAATATACGAACGTTTTGATCGACTAATCAAGAAGCACGGCATTTTGCATCTACTTAAGAAAGGCTTGAGTGTTGATGATGCACATTTCAATCTTCTTTATCCTGCGCCATTGGCCAGCAGTAGTGAAAAGATAAAACAAAACTTCGCTGATAACCTGTTTAGCTGCACCCGCCAATTGCGCTATTCGCTGGCTAACCCGCTGCAAGAGATAGATATGGTGCTGTTTATCAATGGCATCCCATTGATTACTCTTGAGCTGAAAAATGCTTGGACAAACCAAACTGCTCGTTATCACGGCCAGAAACAGTACCGTGAAGACCGAGATACAAATCAACCACTTCTTAACTTTGGTCGTTGCCTTGTGCATATGGCGGTTGATACCGATGAAGTGTACATGACGACAAAGCTTGCGGGTAAGGCAACATTCTTCTTGCCCTTTAACAAAGGGCACGATCTTGGTCAGGGCAATCCACCAAACCCATCAGGTCATAAGACGGCTTATCTTTGGGAAGAGGTTTTCACCAAAGAAAGCTTAGCCAATATCATTCAGCATTTTGTTCGGCTGGATGGCAGTAGCAAAGACCCGCTGAATAAGCGCACCTTGTTCTTTCCCCGCTATCACCAGATGGATGTTGTGCGAAAGCTCATTAATCACGCTTCAGTTAATGGTGTTGGTCAAACTTACTTAATTCAGCACTCGGCAGGTTCCGGTAAGTCGAACTCAATCACTTGGGCGGCATATCAATTGATAGAGTGCTATCCAGAATCAGATTCGGTTCAAGGCGCGAAGAGCGTTGAACAGCCACTTTTCGACTCCGTCATTGTGGTAACTGACAGAAGACTTCTTGATAAACAGCTACGCGATAACATCAAAGAATTTTCTGAAGTTAAAAATATCGTTGCGCCTGCGTATAAATCTTCTGAGCTTAGATCAGCGCTTGAAAATGGTAAGAAGATTATCATTACGACCATTCAGAAATTTCCCTTTATCATCGATGGCATAGATGATCTAAGCGATAAGCGCTTTGCTGTAATCATTGATGAGGCGCATAGTTCTCAAAGTGGTTCTGCTGCTGACAAAATGAATCAGGCACTAGGTGATTCATCTGATCCAGATGCTGAAGATGCTCAGGATAAAATCTTACAGGCAATGAAGTCTCGTAAGATGCGAGGTAATGCCTCTTATCTGGCTTTTACGGCGACACCCAAAAACACAACGCTTGAAAAGTTTGGGCAGCGTCAATCAGATGGTAGCTTTGTGCCGTTCCATCTTTATTCAATGAAGCAAGCAATTGAGGAAGGCTTCATCCTTGATGTGCTCGCTAATTACACTACGTATAAAAGCTATTACGAAATTCAAAAGTCTATCGAAGATAACCCTGAGTTTGATACCAAGAAAGCACAGAAGAAACTCAGAGGTTATGTAGAGCGAAGCCAGCAAACGATTAATACCAAAGCAGAGATCATGCACGATCACTTCATTACCCATGTAGTAAATGCCAAAAAGCTGAAAGGCAAAGGTAAAGGCATGGTGGTAACGCAGAATATTGAAACCGCTATTCGCTACTACAAAGCGATAACGCGATTGCTTGATGAGCAAGGCAACCCATTTAAGGCCGTTATTGCTTTCTCAGGTGAGAAGGAAGTGGATGGTATCAAGTACAGTGAAGCTGAAATGAATGGCTTTGCTGAGAATGAAACTAAGGATAAATTCGATAAAGATGAATATCGTTTGCTGGTCGTGGCGAACAAATATCTAACGGGCTTTGATCAGCCCAAACTCTGTTCTATGTACGTTGATAAGAAACTTGCCAGCGTTCTGTGCGTACAAACGCTTTCTCGTTTAAACCGCTCCGCGCCTAAGTGGGGTAAGAAGACAGAAGACCTATTCGTACTAGATTTCTTTAATTCTGTAGATGATATCAAGGCCGCGTTTGATCCGTTTTATACTGCAACGTCATTGTCCGAAGCTACCGACATCAATGTACTTCATGAGCTAAAGGACGAGCTGGGCGATGTGGGCGTTTATGAGTGGTTTGAGGTAGAGGAATTCGTTAAACGATATTTCAACAATGAAGATGCACAAAAGCTTAGTCCAATTATTGACATTGCCGCAGCACGTTTCAATGTCGAATTGGGGTTAGAAAACGATGCCAAAATCGATTTTAAAATTAAGGCAAAGCAGTTTGTAAAAATTTACGGGCAGATGGCATCCATCATGCCATATGAAATGGTCGTTTGGGAAAAACTGTTCTGGCTCCTGAAATTCCTCATTCCAAAGTTAAGAGTAGAAGATCCTGACGCTGAATTGCTGGACGAGTTACTTGAATCTGTCGATCTAAGTTCGTATGGACTTCAGCGGGTGAAACTTGGCTACTCAATCGGACTTGATAGTGAGGCAACTGAATTAGACCCGCAAAACCCCAATCCTCGTGGCGCTCATGGAACAGACAAAGAAACTAACCCGCTTGATGAAATTGTTAGTACCTTCAATGAACGATGGTTTCAAGGTTGGAGCGCTACACCAGAAGAACAACGAATTAAATTCGTCAATATCGCAGAAAGTGTGAAGGCACACCCTGACTACGAAGATAAATATAAAAATAACGCTGATCCACACAATCGTGAGCTGGCATTTGAAAAGATACTCAAAGAGATCATGCTACAGCGCCGCAAAGATGAACTTGAGTTGTATAAGCTATTTGCTGGTGACGATGCGTTCAAGTCGTCTTGGAAGCAGAGTATTCAGCGCATAGTGGATATGTAGAAATTATTAAGGCCAGTCGATGCATGAACGAAATTGATATTAAAGACATTCCGGAAAGTAAGCATATTGTCACCGCTCTCGAAGTGACAAGTGGCGCACCAATTCCAGCGTTGGATTACTTGAAGATATTTAATGCCGATAGCTGGGAAGATTTGACGCTTGAATTGGTTTCATATTGGAAAACTCAATATCCTCGAGTAGTTCGCTGTGGTGCAGGTGGAGATATGGGGCGTGATGTCATCGCGTATCGATATGATGAGCCTAAAGACTGGGAGAATTACCAATGCAAGCATTATGATAAACGCTTAAGTTTATCTTTGGCTTTATTAGAAATCGGCAAAATTTTGTTTTACGCTCATCGCGGAGAGTTTTCTTTACCAAAACATTATTATTTTGTTTCTCCACAAGGTGTTTCGAATGATTTACTAAAACACCTTAATGATCCAACTAGGCTAAAAGCTGCGCTAATTGAAAAGTGGGATAAAGCTTGTAAAAGTAAGATTACTTCAAAACATAATGACGATATTCAGCTAAGTGGTGAGTTGTTAAAATTTGTTAAGGCCGCCGATTTTTCGATATTTGATCATATCCCACCTATAAAAATTATTGAACTGCATTCTAACACTGTTTTTCATGCACAGCGGTTTGGTATTAATGTCAGAAAACGTCCTCAGTTGCCTGTACCACCCGAGAATTTGGCAGACAATGAAATTCGATATACTAAAGAGCTTTTGAAAGCTTTCGCTGAGGCAGAACAAGTAGCCGCCCTATCTATAGATGATTTGTCTGATGGCTCAGATTATAAGTCCGAATATGAGGGAGCAAGAAGGAACTTTTACGCAGCAGAAGACTTACAAAAATTTTCGAGAGACTGGTTGCCTGATAATAGTTATGAGGAATTAACAGATGAATGTTTCGAGGCTGTTAGCGCCACCGTTAGACAAAAACATGAAAATGGCTACGAGCGCTATCTTGCGACAAGTTCTCAGGCAGCTACGGTAAATTACGTATCTCACCCGTTAAGCCCATACATTAAAACGCAGGATAAGAAAGGGATGTGTCATCAACTGGTTAATGCTGATAAATTCAAATGGGTTAAGGAAGGTAAGAAATGACTTTCACGCATACTAGTTTTAATAGCCCTGTTGAAATTGGCACTAGAGTTGCCTTGATACTTACTTCTCTTGATCTGCCACTGGGCTTGGATGAATTAGTTATTCTCGATTACGCACTACTTTACTCCAAGGAATTTGGTGGCCCAGAAAATTTACATCCAGCGTTGCCAAATCATTTGGCAGAGATCGCTCATAGACGTGAGGTAATACCTAGATCGCTTAGCTTTCTTTCAAGGCGTGGATTGATAAGAATGTTGGTCGATGACACGGGGTATTATTATTGTGCTAATGAATGCACGACGGATTTTGTGTCGTGTTTGCAATCTCCCTACTATAAAAAGTCATGGGCTAGGTTGAACTGGATTTCTGAAAACAGGGAAAAGGTACTAAGTACCAAGATATTGGAGTTAAAAAGTCTGTCATGATAATTAGAAAAATAGAGGTGAGAGGCGAAGGTAAGCCAACAGCATCGATTGAATTGGACGAAGGCTTGAATGTAATAGCTGGTGCATCTGACACCGGTAAATCCTACATTACCGAGTGTTTTCAATTTATTTTTGGAGCGAAAGAGCCCCCTAAGAAAATTAAGCAAGCAAAAGGTTACACGCACCTTGATGTAACTTTTGAAGAGGCAGATGACGTTAAGTTTAAGTTGTCTCGAGAGTTAAAAACCAGTGCAGATATTGTTTGCATTGAGAGTAAGGACGATGGAGAGCTGGCTACCGTTTACAAGCCGACCCATAAAGGAAACCCGAATTTATCTGATTTCTTCCTCAGTAAATTTTCCTTGGGTAATTTGACGCTAGCTAAGGGGCTGGAGTCAATGAATCATGCTTCACTGACACTAAGAGTGTTTGAGAAGCTATTACTTGCTGATGAAGAGCGAATAATATCCAAAAGTTCACCGATAGGAAGTGGGCAAAACACTGAAAAGACTCAAGAATTATCTTTCCTGAAAACAGTACTTACTGGTAATGATGATTCAGAAATAAAATTGGCAAAAAAGAGCAAAGAGTCAAAAGAAAGCATTTCTAAAAAGAAAGATAATCTGGAAGGATTCTTAGAACGTTTTTTTCCTGTCTCTGAAGATCAAGAGCATAATCTGGATTCTTTAGATGAAATTTTGGAAAGGCTGGAATCTTCTTATGACAAAGCAGAAGGAGAGCTCTCCTCTTTACTTGATTCAAATACACAGATTATGCAAGAAAAAGTCGAGTTAAGTAAGCAGGCGGAGGCTATTTCTAAGCAAATCATAGACGATAAGGCATTGTTACTACGTTTTGAGATGTTGGAGCGGAAGTATCTGTCTGATAAAGAGAGATTAGAGGCCAATTCAGAAGCAACGAGTTACATAGAGCAGTATGAACTGTATAGTTGTCCGTTATGTGGTGGTGACATTAATGATGAATCTGAAGACATTGACCTCGCGACGATAATCAACTCAAATAATTCGGAAATTAAAAAAATTGAAGCTCATCTAGTTGATTTAAAAGCTACTCAGGATGGAGTGATAGCTTCACTTCAGGAAAATGAAATAAAGCTGAAATCGATCATTGATTTAGTTGACGCTAAAAGCGAGATTCTGTCATCAAATATAGGTAGTAAAGTTGCTGAAAATCGCTCTATTCTTGCTGATTTGGATGAGGCTAGAAATAAGTTTAGAAAAGAAAGGGATCAAGAGCAGAAGCGTAGAGAAATTTTCGAAGAAATAGGACGACTTCAGGCTGAACTCGATAAAATTGAAGACTCTTACCAATTATCTGATTTCACGTCGGAATTGGCGAGGTTAGCGAATGAAATATCTAAAATTCTTATTCGCTGGGATTTTCCGAATGCGGATAAGGTAACTTTTGATACCAATACCAGAGATATAGTTATCGATGGTAAGCCTCGAAGCCACTTTGGCAAGGGCTACCGAGCGATTTGCTTCTCTTCAATGCTGTTAGGGTTTATGGAGTATTTGCATCCTCTGGGGAGGCATCCGGGCTTTATTATATTGGATTCGCCTCTGACTACTTATAAGAAGCAAGATGAGGCACTTGAAGGTCAGAACGAAGAGATAATTCTCGCAAATAACTTAATTTACGCTTTTTATCGAGATTTGTGCGACTTTTATAAGGGTAAGCAGATTATTGTATTGGATAACCAAGAGCCTAATGATGATTTGCACTCTCTTATGAATTATATCCACTTTTCCGGAAATCCAGACGTTGGCAGATATGGCTTTTTTCCTGTTTCTGACGATATCTAAACATGTCAAGGGCGCAAAGCCCTTGATACAAGTTCATTCTCAATATTCTGCAATGAAGCCAAAGCATTCGTGCGCTGAAGTGTGCGCGGATTGCTTTTTATCAGTTCGATAAAGACTTCTTTGTGTAGGCCGTGAAGCTGATATGTGCTTTTGGCTGCTAATTCAAATTTTGTTACTAATCGCATTGTAACCTCCTATGTGTTGGAGGCCGTGACTATCACGGCCTTTGCATGGCCGCGTGTCAGCGGAAATGAGATTAATTGCACCTTTGGTCGCAACGGCAGAGGAGAAGCGTTTCACGCTTGCAGGTTTGGGGCTCATTTATCGCTAAATGTGGTTGCTAAAAGGCCGCGCATGGTCTGCGCATTCAATGCTGGTGGTTTTGATGCTGTAATGATATTGGATCAGCAGCAAAGTGCTGATGCTTTTGCCGGAACAGAATTAGCGCTGCGCTGAACAAGGCAGAATACGTTCGTATTCGCATTGTCTGGATTTATTTCCCCTTTTGGGTATACGTCAAACTATCACATAACTTGCCTTCATCAAGACATCCCCCGACCTTCCGCGCCTTCTCAGGTTCAGGCTTGTGCAGGACGGGTGGTTCCCCCTGTCCGGATTGCGTCAAAACATGTGATCTTCGCTCGCAAGCTCGCTTCTTTCCTCGGGGTTTTCAACCCCAAAAGGGGATGAATTTTTAACCTTACAGGAGCAAGACAATGAGCGAAGAAATCAGAATTTATGTTGCAGACTTAGCCGCATACAACAACGGCATATTGCATGGTGTCTGGATTGATGCCACGCAGGACAT
>NZDE01000014.1 GCA_002690045.1 Alphaproteobacteria bacterium
CTGCGCCAATGAAGACGGGTCTTCCGCTGAATTATCCAATAAATATTCTGCAATATAACGTTTAAGCTTTGGCTTTATATCTGGTAAATATCCCTGAATATTATGATAGCGTGCAAAAATACGTTCAATATTGCCGTCCATAACAGCCGCGCGCTGATGAAACGCAATGGAAGCAATTGCCGCCGCCGTATAAGGCCCTATTCCGGGTAACATCAACAAAGCCTTCTCATCATTCGGAAACAAGCCTTGATAATCATTACAAATAACCTGCGCACATTTGTGCAAATTACGCGCACGACTGTAATAGCCAAGCCCCGCCCATGCATCCATTACATCTTGATTATCAGCACTAGCAAGCGCCTGAACATTTGGCCAAAGCGATATAAACTTTTCAAAATATGGTATAACCGCAGTCACGGTTGTTTGCTGCAACATAATTTCGGAAAGCCACACATGATATGCGTTTGCATCAGCGCTAACAGGCGCCCGCCACGGCAAACGCCGCGCGTTTTTTTCATACCATTTCACCACCTGATTATTAAATTTCAGAATTTCTTGTGAATCATCTATACTAGAAGCGTGACTGATTTTCATATTTGTACTAACGTGCATGTCTCATTCAAAAAATTACCCATCTAAGGTGCTTATAATATGTCATTAGGGCCAAAACAACTGTCTTTTGCCGTATCGCAGGTTACAAAATCTGCGTGTAGCAAGAAGTTTATCTCGCTCGGCCGCATCTTAAACCATTGGGACCAAATTGTCGGCGCAGAAATGGCAAAATATGCACAGCCGGTAAAAGTTCAATATCAAAAACCAAAAACACGCCGTGAAAAACCAAAGGCTATATTAGAGATAGCCGTGCCAAGCGCACAAGCTGCATTGATGCATTATCAAGTCGATTTAATCCTTGAACGCATTAACCGTGTTTTCGGCGAACGCTGGATAAACGCCATAAAATTCGTACATATCCCTGCCAATATGGATAAGAAACCATCCTTCCGCAACCAAACACCACGTTTGAGCGCTGCTGATAAAACCAAACTCAATAATGTTTTAGAAAATATTTCTGACCCTGATATGCGCTTACGGCTTGAAAGTTTAGGTCAGGCTATGCTAGTTGATAAGCACAAAAAATAAATTCAGATAAAACTGTAGATTTTATAAGAAAGCTAAATCGATGAAAGTAAATGCGAACACACTGCGTAAAGGCAATGTTTTGGAATATAATGGCCGTCTTTGCGTTGTTGAAAAATATGACATCATGACACCGGGTAAAGGCGCATCTGTTATTCAGGTTGAAATGCGCGACCTTAAAACAGGCAACAAAGACAACGTCCGTTTCCGCACGCAAGAAACCGTTGAGCGTGTCCGCCTAGAACAAGATGATTATCAGTATCTTTACCCAGAAGACGATAAATTTACATTTATGCACTTAGAAACATATGAACAAATTTCTGTACCTGCGGATGTCATAGGCGAACCTGCAAAGTTCCTTCAAGAAGGCATGACATGCGTCATTGAGACATATGAAGGTAACCCACTAGGTGTTTCATTACCAGATAGTGTAAAGGTTGAAGTCATCGAAGCTGACCCTGTCATCAAAGGCCAAACCGTTACAACATCATATAAACCAGCTGTTGTTACTGGCGACGTTAAAGTGATGGTTCCGCCACATATTGAGGTCGGTACATTCATTATCGTAAAAACCGAAGACGGTTCATATTACGAACGTGCAAAAGACTAATAACCACGGCAGCATAACCCTATAAATAATATTAAGGACAAAAATAATGGCGGTACGTTCCCCTAACCTCAACGTGATGATCCGTGCAGTTGAAAAAGCCGGTCGTTCGCTTATTCGTGACTTTGGCGAAGTTGAAAACTTACAGGTATCAGTTAAAGGCCCAGCTGATTTCGTTTCGGCTGCGGACAAACGCTCCGAAGAAATTCTTCATGAAGAACTTTCAAAGGCGCGCCCTGACTTTAGCTTCCTTATGGAAGAAAGTGGCGAGGTCAAAGGTACGGATGAGGAGCACCGCTTTATCATTGATCCTCTGGATGGCACATTTAACTTTTTGCACGGTATTCCACATTGGTGTATTTCCGTTGCGCTTGAAAAAGGCGACGAAATAATCGCCGCTGTTGTATATAACCCTGTAACAGACGAATTATTTACCGCGGAAAAAGGTGGCGGCGCATTCCTGCGTCACCGTCGATTACGCGTTTCAAACCGTCGTAAGCCGAATGAAATGCTGATTGCATGTGGTCATCCAGGCCGCCAGAAAGATCATTTTGATGCCTTTTATGCTGAAATGCGTATGGTTAGCTCTACCTTCCCTGCTATCCGCCGTTTGGGTGCTGCTGCACTTGATATGGCTTATGTCGCCGCAGGCCGTGCAGATGCGTTCTGGGAACGTTTCATAAACCCATGGGACATTGCAGCAGGCTACTTAATTGTCAAAGAAGCTGGTGGATTTACAAAAGACTATATGGACAACAAAGAAAACCCAATTTACTCAGGCAATGTACTTTGCGGCCATGAATTCGCTATGACAGAATTACAAGGCCTCCTAAAGAAAGCACATAGCGCCTAACACACTAAAACAATTATGAACAAAGCACTGCATAGCACCGCCGTTTTGACATGTCAGACCATTCTTATGGTCGCGGTGCTTTGTTTTATATGTTTTACACACACACACACGGCTTCCGCGCAAGACAGCGATATTATGATAGATGGCTACGAACTGCCTGATATGTTTGATGATGATGCCAGCGCACCAATACAAAACCATAGCAGTGGTGTACCAGAAGAAAAAATTATTACACCACCTAAAACCAAAGTTCACAAAGAAACGCAACTACCTGCGCCCGCAGATAATTATGAATCTGCGTTCAAACCTTTACAAACAGTAACGTCAACAAAACAAGAAACAGTATCTATACCCTATCCTCAGCCTAGACCTACACAGTTAGCCGTCAGAGAAACAATCAACGAAAATATAACCAAAGAACTTATTGCACTATCCGTTACTACAATGAGTGCACTCGCTGACATTCCCAAGCCATTCAAGCGTCCACTTACAATAATGCAAAAATCTTCTAAGGCACGGGCAACAAGCTCTCTACCCAAAGACCCAATCATGCCCGCTGTGCCTGCTGGCGATGTCGAGGTTGTTATGCTTGCGCAGCCTGAGATGCATTTTGAAAACACACAAGATCAAAACAATATTACCGATATATCTATTCAAATGGATGTCGAAGATGGCAATGCTACCGACATTATTAATTTTTCCGCCGAGGATAACAGCGAAGAATCCGCGCAAGGTTTAGAAAAAGAGAACATTGACCTACCAGTTATAACGTTCCTATTTAAACAGGGTGATACGGCATTAAACGACGAAGTAAAGAAACGTCTAGATGATGACGTTATTAATGCTTTAAAAACATATCCTGATATGCGTATAGAAATTAAATCATTCGCTGAGCCTATTGATGATTCCCCAAGTTCGGCGCGCCGTACATCCTTAGCGCGTGCTTTAGCTATACGTGATCACATCCTAAATCATAATATTGCTAGCCACCGTATGGATTTACGTGCTTTAGGACAGCAAACCAATAAGCTGCCAATTGACCGTATTGAAATAGTTTTATTACCTTAAATTAGCGAATGCCAATTCTGAATTTATTTAAACGTTCTATGCGCTTATCTTCGGCCGCTTCGATTAATGCTTCAATCTCTTCTGGTGTTTGTTGAGCAACTACTGTGCTTAAACCATTATACGTATTTATATAAATCTTACTTAGATTATTCTTAGATTCCCTCTTTTTCTTTAGTTCATCATTATCATTATAGAGTGCTTCAATATAAGAAATATTAGAAACATCAATCTTGTGAGAACGAGATTAGCTACTCCCCATATTCTCCGTAACCGCAATAAACGCCTTCATTAGTTTCGAAATATCCATCTTCTTATATTTCCCCTTATTTAAATAATCCCAATGCGCATATCTCTAATGCGTTTAAGGCGCTCTTCCTCAGCCTTTTTAATCATGGCTTGAATTTCTTCTACCGTTTCGCGCGCATATACACTTGTGCATGAACCATCATAATATGCATACCAAATATCTGTTAAATAGCTACCATTTTCACGTCTTTTGTTCATAGCTTCAGGGTCCTCAGAGGCGTCCTGATAGCCAGTAATACGGTCTATATTTAGTACAGTTCTTTTCGCATCATCTTTATTTGATGAATGCACTATTACTTCCGCGCGGAACAGTTTAGTTAAATCCATCATAACCCCCTCTCATTAAACATAAAATGCACCATAAACAACACAGGAAATTATGTCAATAAAATTAACCTGTTTGTATAAAACTCGGCTTTTCTCTTTACGCTTGCAGGCAAAAAACTATCTTGTTACAAGAAAATATTCACAAATACAGACACATGACCAGAAAGTAAGGACATTAAAAATGAACCTAAAGAAATTCGCACTTGGTATAGCGTTATTAATATTCACATGCTTTGCCGTTTATACAGTAAACACGGCACATAGCCGCGCAGAAAAAGCGCAAACAGAAAATGCTACAGAAACAACCGCAACGCCTCAAACAGAAGAAGCCACAATAAAAACACCTGATGGCATAGAAATTTTTCCCGTAATAGGCCTTGGCGACCCAAAGGCGCCAGTTTATTTGGTTGAATATGCATCACTTTCTTGCACACATTGCGCAGAGTTTCATCAATCCATCCTGCCGCGCTTAAAAGAAGACTATATCGACCAAGGTAAAGTTTTTATCGAGTTTCGCGATTATCCAACAAGCAAATCAGGCCTAGATGCTACAATGCTTACACGCTGCATGGACGAAAAACGCCAATATAAGTTCATGGATCTTTTGTTCCAAACACAGGACATGTGGGCGTTTACTGAAGACCAAACACCATTATTCCAGAACGCAAAATTAGCTGGCATGAACCAAGAAGCTATTGATAAATGTCTTGCTGATGATGTGCTTAAACAGCAAGTCCTTGATACAATTAAACGTGGTCAACAGCGTTATAGCGTATCATCAACGCCAACGGTCATTGCATACCCAACCAATGAGAAAATGAAAGGTTTGACCAACTATAAAACCATTCAAAAGCAAATTGACCGTGCGCTGAAAGCGGCAGAGAAGTAATCCAACAAAAAACCTATAGTCGTTTCAGTTTGCTTTGGAACAAGCCATCTGGAGCGACGCCTATAAAAATAGCTAAGCGACAGAGGGCGCCGTAATAAAGGGAACTGAAACGACTATATATGATTAGATTTTCTAAACTCAGACTCAACGGCTTTAAGTCCTTTATAGAACGGGGCGAGCTCGACATAACGGTCGGGCTCACCGGCATTGTTGGGCCTAATGGGTGTGGTAAATCTAATCTGGTTGAGGCCTTGCGCTGGTGTATGGGAGAAAGCTCCGCCCGTAAAATGCGTGGTTCAGGCATGGAAGATGTTATATTTAACGGTACAGAGCGCCGCCCTGCCCGTAACTTCGCCGAAGTTACCTTAACGCTTGATAACCAACTCCGTGAGGCGCCGCCCCAATATAATCAGCACGATGAAATAGAAATCATCCGCCGTATAGCGCGCGATAAAGGATCAAACTATAAGATCAATGGTAAGAACGCTCGTGCCCGTGACGTACAGTTATTATTCGCAGATACGATGACGGGCGCAAACTCTCCCTCTATTGTCTCTCAAGGGCGCGTCTCTGAAATCATCAATGCAAAACCACAAGATCGCCGCCATGTTCTTGAAGAATCTGCTGGTGTCGCTGGCCTTTATGCCCGCCGCCATGAAGCTGAGATACGCCTACGCGCTGCAGAAACCAACCTGACGCGGCTTGAAGATATTTCTGAAAGCATGACATCGCGCATAGATTCATTACGCCGCCAAGCCCGTCAGGCCGAGAAGTATAAAGAGCTAAATAGCGAGATCCGCAAGTTAGAGCGCCAAATTGCTTATGTCGAATGGCACCAGTCAAAGAGTCAGCAACAAAATGCTCTACGTATTTATGATGCCGCCGAAAGCATGGTCGCGGAAAAGATGAAGGCCGTAAATGCCCTTACACAGGAAAACAATGAAACAAAGCGTAATTTGCCAAACTTGCGTAGTGAGCATATTAAACTGACATCAACCCTACACAGTCAAAAACTATCACTAAGCCGCCTTGAAGACGAAGAAGGCAAAATCACCGCGCTCCTAATCGATAGCCGTGAACAACTAGACCGCGCCGAGAATGACTTAGCCTATGAAAGCAAGACGCTAGACGAAAACAAAACCCTTCTGCAAAAGACCGAAGAAGAAGAAAAGTCCCTTCACGCCCATTTGGAGAACGAAGAAGACGTCCTTAAACCGTTAGAAGACGAAAAAGCCGCAAAGGCGCAGGACGTAGAGCGCCTAGAAAGCGCACATGAAGAAGCACTATCCACCATGCTGTCCTCAACAGCGAAAATAGAGAGCCTGAAAAACGAACACAGCAATCTTGTCCGCCGTAAAGAACGCCTTGAGGAGAAGAAGACTGCGCTTACGCATTCATTAGAGTCCATTGCCAATGATTTAAAAGCACAGCCCGATGTGAAGGCATTAGAGCAATCCATCACTGATAAGCAGAAGAAAATTGAAATTTTTGATAAGACACAAACAGAAATAGCAGAAAAGATAGATGCACTAACAGCTGAAAAAGACGCTGTAAACCAAGTCTTAAAAACCATTCAACAAGATGTTTCTGCCCTAAAGGCCGAAAAATCAACTTTAGAACGCCTACTTAGCCAAGTCGATGAAATGACTGTTCTGGATGACATCAAGGCGAATAAAGGCTTTGAACTAGCGCTATCCCGTGCATTAGGTGATACACTTTTGGCATCCACCAACCCAGATATGAATAAAATCTGGCGTAAAAATAGCGCTAATCATGAAGCAAAATTTTCTTCAGATATAAAAACCTTAGATAAATTTGTTAAAGCGCCAAATGAACTAAGTATCGCCCTTCGACATATTGGCGTTGTTGATGATTACGAACAAGGCGAAGCACAGCAAAAGCAACTATCCCCCGGTCAAAGCGTTGTAAGCATATCAGGCGACTATTGGCGCTGGGATGGTTATCACACTAAGGCTGAGGCCGCTGACCAAATATCTATGCATCTCCAGCACAAAAACCGCCTTGAAGAAATTGAGACTGATTTATCCGCCAAACAAAAGACACTGGATAAGCAAGAAGCTGCGCATGAAACAATTGCTGCAGATGTACAAGATTTAAAAGAGCAAATACCAAACATTCAAAACCAACGACAGGAAGAAACGCGCGCCCTTAAAACGGCCGAAAATAAATTGGCGCAAACACAATTCACTCTAAACCGCTTAGCTGAGAAAAAAGCAGGTACGGAGCATGACTTAAGCGAACATGTAAATGAAATTGCGCAGCTGTCCAAAGCGCTTGAAGAAAAAACCGCGCTGTTAAGTGAAACCGAAGACCTAGCCGCAAATAAACACCAAGATCAGGTTCAAGAACTAAAAGACCAACTTTCCGAAGCGCGCGCTGCACATCAGGACGCGAGCATCGCTCTTGATAAGCAAATCCAAGAACAAGGCCGCCGTAAAGCGCGTATGCATGCCATCGTAGATGAGCGTAACGCCCTTAAAAACCGCACTATTCGCGCTGCAGAGCAAATCAAAAAACTCGGAAGCTTATGTGAGCAGCTAAAAAAACGCATCGAAGATAATAAAGACCGCCCGCAAAAGCTAAACGATGAGAAAGAAAAACTCCTCGGGGCACTCGGCAATATAGAAGAAGAATGCACCAAAGCATCTGACCGTCTAAGTACAGCCGAAATGAGCGCGAGCGAAGCTGAGAAAAAACTTAAAGCTGCCGAATCAGAACTTGCAAGCGCCCGTGAAGAGCGCGCCGCAGCCCAGGCCAATGTCGCCAACGCCGAAGAACACTTAAAAACCCTACGTGAAAACATCGAATCAAATTACCACTGCCAGCCAAACGGCCTGCTAAACAAAGCAGAATACGCCCTAGACCTTGATGATTCAGGCCAAGATGTTAGCAAAACATATCGTCGCCTTCGTGAAGAAAAAGACAGCGCCATTATTCGACGTGAGAAAATTGGCCCCGTGAACCTACAGGCACAAGAAGAATTAAACGAAATTGATGCGCAGCTTGGTTCAATCATGAAGGAAAAAGAAGATGTCGTCCTTGCAATTGACGAGCTTCGCAAAGCCATCAACACACTAAATGCAGAAGCACGCACACGCTTGATTAAAACCTTTGATGAAGTGAATGAACATTTCAAAGCCCTCTTCACACGCCTATATCGCGGCGGTAAGGCTTATTTGGAACTCGTTGATTCTGATGATGCACTTGATGCAGGCATTGAAATATTTGCGCAGCCACCGGGTAAAACTCTGCAGTCCCTATCACTCATGTCTGGCGGCGAACAAACATTGGCATCAATTGCCCTTATATTTGCGATGTTCTTAACGAACCCATCACCAATATGCGTCCTTGATGAGGTTGACGCGCCACTTGATGATGCAAATGTTGATCGCGTCTGTGATTTGCTAGAAGAAATTGCCGCGCATGGACATACGCGCTTCTTAGTTATTACGCACCACCGCCTAACTATGGCACGCATGGATCGTCTCTATGGCGTAACAATGGCTGAACAGGGCGTATCACAACTCGTATCTGTTGATTTACAACAAGAATTGGATTTTTTAGATGATGTCGCATAATGATAATGAAAACGCGCCTGATGAACATGACGCGCTTGATGGACGAATCCACGCATTGAAAACGAAGCACGGCCTAACGGAAGAACAACAAAAAAAAGCGAAATCAACAAATGACGGCGTGAAAGCAGGCGTTGAATTGCTCACGCCTATTGTTGTTTGCTTCTTCATTGGCATGGGGCTTGATAACTGGCTTGATAAATCCCCGTTATTCCTAATGATTTTCTTTGTTCTTGGTGTTGTAACAGGCTTTTGGAATATTTATAAATTAACAAAATAAAATTTTCTGCATTTCGGTATTGCAAAGCGGATAAAAAAACGCTAAACAGACGCTGCGTAATCTTTATAGGTGCGCATTTGGTTAGAAATGTAACGTTATTAAACATGTTGTAAGAGGTATCAGTGGCTAGCCCTACCCATCAGTTCGAGATCAAACCGTTAGTTGACCTCCAGTTTTCTGGTATCGACCTTTCTTTCACAAATTCATCTTTATGGATGGCTATAGCGGCGTTGCTGTCTGTAGTTTTCTTTGTGTCTGCGACACGTAAGAAAGCTATGGTTCCTTCACGCGTGCAAGCCATGTCCGAATTGAGTTATGCGTTCATCGCAAATATGGTGCGTGAGAATATCGGCACACATGGCCGTCAATATTTCCCACTTATCTTTACAATATTCATGGTGGTATTCCTAGGTAACGCCCTAGGCTTGATCCCTTATTCATTCACATATACATCACATATTGCTGTGACGGCTGCTTTGGCTGTTATGGTCTTCTTGATGGTTATTGTGATTGGCATTTTCAAACACGGCATGCACTTTTTCAGCCTGTTTTTACCGCCTGGTGTACCGCTATGGCTAATGCCATTGGTTATTCCAATTGAAATTCTATCATTTTGCATTCGTCCGGTTACATTATCCGTTCGTTTATTCGCAAACATGATCGCTGGCCACATTCTTCTTAAAGTTATCGCGGGCTTCAGCGTCGGTATGATCAGCATGGGCGCTGCAGGTTATGCGCTAGGCATCTTGCCAATGCTTTTCAATGTCATCCTCATCGGATTTGAGTTTTTAATCGCCTTTTTGCAGGCTTATGTGTTCGCAATTCTTAGCTGTATTTATCTAAAAGATACAGTTGAACTAGAACACTAAGAGCCACAAATAAGTGATTGAATATAATAGGTTTTAAATTTTCACTTCAGTAACTAAACATAAGGAACGTTAAAATGGAACTAGAAGCTGTAAAACTACTTGCTGGTGCAATTGCTCTCCTACCACTTATCGGTGTTGGCATTGGCCTTGGTACAATCTTCGGCTCATACAACGAAGCTGTTGGCCGTAACCCAAGCGCAGCAGAAATTCTTGACAAGAAATTCTTCCTAACATTCGCACTTACAGAAGCGCTTGCGATTTTCGCACTTCTTATCGCTTTCTACCTTGTATTTGCGGCTTAATTCTAAAAATTAAGTTGTTAGGCATTGCTGTTTTGAATTGTGAACAAACGCTATAAAGAGCTAAAGAAATGATGAACATAAAAACTATTCCATCACTATTGATTGCTATGGTATTTGGCCTTGCCACATATCCGGCGCACGCGACCATTCAAAACAGCCTGTCACACGAAAATTACGTCATGGCTGAGCTTGAGACTTCCGAAGGCTCTGCCATGACACATTCTGCAATGCGCAGCGATGTGAAAAGCAAATTTGAAGAACTCAACAAAATGATTGAGCCTGCCGCAGGTGAAACAGCAGAACATGCAGAAAAAATGCATGATACGCACCACGGCGCTGTTGATAGCGCCCATGATACAATGGATGCACATCACGGCGAAGGCGCTCACGGTGCATATGATGCACATCATGGCGATGAGCATGGCTCAGGCGGTCTTCCGCAATTTGATCCAACATGGTTTGCTTCTCAGATCTTCTGGCTTGCTGTAACTTTTGCATTTCTCTATCTGTTCTTCGCTAAAAAAGCGTTGCCAGATATTGCCTCAGCTCTTGATGCGCGTGAAACACGTATCCGCACGGATATTGAAACCGCTGAAAAAATCAATGAACAGGCTGAACAAACAAAAGAAGAATATGAAACAATTCTTTCAGATTCTAAAAGTCAGTCATCTGACATTATCGCGGAAACACAAGACGAGTTAAAAGCGAAAGCAAACGCGTCAATTGATGCATTCCGCGCAAACCAAGAAAAAGTGACAAAAGATTTAGAAGCTAAAATTACCAATGCGAAAAAAGACGCTTTATCAGAAATGCATTCTGTAGCGGCTGACGCAGCGAAGGAAGCAGCTTCTAAAATCATTGATGTGGATGCGGACATTAAAGCCGTTAAATCCGTCGTACAAAAAGTTGATAAAGCCGCATAATCGGCGCTGAATATAAAAGGCAAAAACCATGACAGAATTTTTTAGCGATTCACATAACTGGGTTCTTCTTTCTTTCATCATTTTCGTAGCGATGGCGTTCAAATTTGGCCGCGCATCAGTGACATCTAGCCTAGACAGCTATATTGAGACTGCACGTAATGATGTTGAAGAAGCTGAGCGCCTTCGCGTTGAAGCGCAGGAACTTCTGTCAAAATATCAGCGCCTTAAGCGTGAAACAACATCTGACGCTGAAAACGTGATTAAATCAGCTAAAGAACACGCTGAGAAAATCCGCGAAAAAGCTGAAAAAGAATTGGAAGCTGAACTTGCGCGCCGTGAAGAGCAGCTTAAAGAGCGCCTATCTTTAATGGAAAACCAAGCGATTGAAGAAATGCGCGCTTATGCCGCTGACCTTGCGATTAAGGCAACACGCGAAATTATTGTCGACAACATTGACAACAAAAAAGCCAAAGCACTTAACGATAAAGCAATTGAAGAGATTGCTGATAGCTTTGCCGCGTAAGCAAAACACAATGCAGAACAAGACACAAGAAAGGGGCTTTCAGATGGATCAATCAAAAGCCCCTATTTTGCAGCTACTCGACGTCATGCGCCGCCTACGCGACCCAAATGGCGGCTGCCCATGGGATTTAGAGCAAAATTTCGCTACAATTGCCCCCTACACAATCGAAGAAGCATACGAAGTTGCCGACGCCATTGACCGCGGCGATATGGATGATATTAAAGAAGAGCTTGGAGACTTACTTCTGCAAGTCGTGTTTCACGCACAAATGGCGAATGAAGAAGGCCATTTTGACTTTGACGACGTAGCACAAAGCATTACCGATAAAATGATCTTCCGCCACCCACATGTTTTTGGCGAAGAAAGCGCTGACAACGCTACTCATGTTCTTGAGAAATGGGAACAGCGCAAAGACATGGAAAAACAAAATAAAGCCAAAGCTGACACAGATGGATTTGTTAGCATCCTTGATGATATACCAACAAATCTACCTTCACTGCTTCGCGCCCATAAAATCCAGAAAAAAGCCGTAAAAGAAGGTTTTGAATGGAACGATGTGATGGATGTCTTTGACAAAGTCGAAGAAGAACTAGCAGAGTTAAAAGAAGCCATTCTAAGCGGCGATCAAGACCATATGTTAGAAGAATATGGCGATGTGCTTTTCAGCGTCACCAATATTGGCCGTAAACTTAGCATCGACAGCGAACATGCCCTGCGTAAAACAAACCAAAAATTCATCAAACGATTCCGCGGCATGGAAGAAGACTGCTACGCTGATGGCAAAAAGCTAAAAGACATTACATTCCAAGAACGCGAAGCACTTTGGAACAGGCAGAAGATAAAAGGCTAGGCGGCGCTGCATTAACTCGCGCTTTTTCCGCGTATTCTATGTCGTTCAACATCGTGTCATAGTTTTTAGACTGCATAACAAAATTACCCTTCCCGCAAACCATAGATTTAAAGGCAGCGCCATCCGTAACATTACTATCAAGCCAGCCTGCCTGTAATAAAGACGTTTGTTCTTTTACCGCTTGCGCCTTCTGCCAAAATGCTTCCATGGGCGACGGATTATCAACACTGCTAGCTAGCCATGCGTTATAAAACAGGGTTTGCAGTTCATCATAGCGCTTAAAATTATTAATTATGCTTTCTTGATCAGATGCCAGATAGGGCTCATATTGTGTTAATTCATCAGGATGGTAAATTGTATCAAGCAAGATTGGATTTTCTTTGTTCGCAGTATCCACATACCCAACATTATTAACGAGCGCATCTAAATTTGATCCCAAATTCACCTCAAAATCACGCATCAATAATTCTGAATGCTCAAAGCTACTAGATAAAGTAACACCAGGCATTAATTGCATCGTGAAATCAGGGAACCTAACACAGCCAATATAAGGTAATACACGTTCATGATATATGTGGTCGCACGCATTAAACCCAATATCACTATGTGGTCCGTGCGCCTCATGCCCATAAGGGTAAAAACGCAAAACCATCGCATAGCGATTCAAGAATAAGTTAAAGCCCCCTTCACGCGTCCTTTGTATTTGCACGTTTGTTGGCAAAGGCAAAGACATACGCGCAAAAACGTCTTGCAAGCCTTTTGTATCAACGCTCCCGACGTCATTTGTCAGCTTATTCTTCTCACTATTCTCAATAAATTCAAAAATCATGGGCAGATAATAACATAACTAGATGTGAGTATCAAATAGAATTTGACATAATAAACGGTGTTGAAGTAAGCTTACTGTCATATTTTGTTGCGACGGAGTGCTAATGAAAAATAAAATCACACTAAACAAAATCTTCTGGGCAAGCTTCTTAACAGGGTTTCTACCAGGTTACCTTGGTGTACCAGCATATTATATCGGAGAAACTTTAAGTTACCTGTCGCATGAAACAAAGACACAACTAGACGGCACCGCATTTCGTATAATCAACAAGGATGCACAAAGTCTTTCCTTAGAAGCAGCTAATCGTATAGGCACTATGGATGATTATTCAGCGAATATAAATGAAGTATTAGAGAAGAAAGCCCTCTCAATAATGCTAGACACCTATAAAGGGAAATACGGGCGAACATGGTTGAAAGTAACTGCATATAACCATGGCAATGACGCAGATTATATTGCATCTGCGCGTATAGATTATTACGATCGCCCTGAAAACGGTAATCTTGCTGCTGTATTTACGGCGCTAAGCGATATAATACAAGCCCCTGTCAACAATTTACACATAACCATAAACCCAAGCCACATGACAACAGATGAAAAAGGCATCCCTAAGACGCTAAATATTGAAGAATTAGGCATTCACTGTACGATTAATACAGAACACCCTCGCGTTGCTTATAACGGCGCTTTTGACCGCTATGCTTATAAAGCTGTCAATATGTCCTGTGAACATAATTACGATATGAAATTTACGGATATTTACGCCGCACCAAACTTATCCACATAACGCGCCCCCCTTTCCGCTGAGGTTATAGTTAATAACACTATAATCCGCTAGAATATTCACGAGCAATAATTCTCCCAAGGGAAAGGATAATCAGATTATGAGCGCAGCCCCACAATTAAAGCCCGGTGTTGTTTTTGGTGAAGACTATAAAACACTTGTTAAAGCCTGTAAGGATGGTGGATACGCCCTGCCCGCAGTCAATATCGTTGGCACGAATACAGTTAACGCCGTACTGGAAGCCGCTGCGCGCAATAATTCAGATGTCATTATTCAGCTTTCCAATGGCGGCGCCGAATTCTATGCCGGCAAAGGCCTAGAAGATGGCTTTAAAGCTAAAGTCCTCGGCGCTGTATCCGCCGCGCAGCACGTACATTTATTGGCTGAGCATTACGGCGTATGTGTTGTTCTACACACTGACCATGCAAACAAAAAGCTTGTCCCTTGGGTTGAAGCTCTTATCGAAGAAGGCCGTAAATATAAAGCTAAACATGGCGTGCCACTATTTACATCACATATGATTGACCTGTCGGAAGAAGAACTAGATTACAATATCAGCGAATCTGCCCGTATCCTAAAACTCCTCAATGAACTTGATATGAGCATTGAAATTGAGCTTGGCTGCACAGGCGGCGAAGAAGACGGCGTTGGTAGTGATGATATTGATGATGCACGCCTCTACACACAGCCAGAAGAAGTCCTAAAAGCGTATGACGTTCTAACGCCGCTTGGTCACTTTAGTGTTGCTGCATCATTCGGTAACGTGCATGGCGTGTATAAGCCAGGCAATGTTGATCTGCGCCCTGATATTTTGAAAAACTCACAAGCGCTCGTGCAGGAAACCCATGGTACTGACGCAAACCCAATTGATTTGGTCTTCCATGGCGGATCAGGCTCAGAAAAAGACAAGATCACGCAGGCGATTTCCTACGGCGTATTCAAAATGAATATTGATACAGATACACAGTTTGCGTTCTCTGAAGCTGTTGGAGATTACGTAGAAGCCCACCCAATGGCCTTTAACTACCAAATCGACCCAGAAACAGGCGAACCTTATAAAAAGCTCTACGACCCGCGCAAATGGCTTCGTGAAGCCGAGAAGAACATGATTAAGCGTTTAGATGAAGCTTTTGTAGACCTTGGGTCAAAAGGTAAGTCTATTGCAGCCGCGAATAAAATAGAAAAAGCGGCCTAAAAGATCTCCACAGGGTGCCACAGCACATCATTTATGTGCTGTGCGCCTGTTAGTGCCATTACTAAACGATCTACACCCAAAGCAATCCCACTACACGGCGGTAAGCCTTGTTCAAGTGCCGCAATGAATCCATCATCAACGGGATAACGTTCACCGTATAAGCGTTCTTTCTCATCCATCTCATGGACAAAACGGCGGCGCTGTTCTTCCGCGTCGGTCAGCTCACCAAAACCATTGGCAAGCTCTAAGCCGTTAATATAAATCTCAAACCGTTCAGCATAGTCAGGGTTCTGAGGCTTTAAACGCGCAAGCGCGGCCATACAAGCAGGATAATCATAGAGTACTGTCGGTTGATCATGTCCTAAATGCGGTTCAACATATTCAAGCATGACGCGGTGAAAAACATCATCCCACTCATCATCATCAGCCACATGGAGGCCTTTAGCCCGCACAGCCGCCTTAAAACCACCTAAGTCATGTAGATACATATCTAAATCAATGGCTGCATATTGCGTGAAACATTCACGTACAGAGATTCGTTTCCATCCCTTGGCCTTATCAAGCTTACAATCTTCTACAGCCAAAGCGCAGGCATCAATTAACGCACAAGCCTCATCCATTAAACCTTCATAAGATAAGCCCGCTTGATACCATTCAATCATCGTAAATTCAGGGCTATGCTGTTTTGTATTATCAGTATTTCTAAAGACATGGCAAATTTGATAAATACGCTCACAACCCGCTGAAAGTAATTTTTTCATTCCAAATTCTGGACTAGTGTGTAAATAGAAACCTTGCTTTTCTTCTAAAGAAATATCTTTATAACCTGTTTTAAACGCATGAATATGTGTATCCATACATGGGCTAATTTGCAAAATGGGTGTTTCAACTTCCCAATAATTACGGGCATCAAAGAATTTACGTACAGCCTTTATTATCTGCTGACGCTTTAATAAATAAGGCATTTTTTCGTTAAAAACAGATTTTTTGAAAAACATGCTTGCAATCCTTTGTTAAATTATGTAGAAACACGTTCGGAATTTATATTAGGAGCGAAAAAAATGAAAGCGGATATTCATCCTGATTACCACAAAATCACAATCGTGAAGACAGATGGTACAGAATATGAAACATACTCCACATGGGGTAAAGAAGGCGATGTAATGCGTCTTGACGTTGACGAACTTTCACACCCTGCTTGGAACGGTGGTTCTCAGACAGTTGTTGAAAAAGGTCAGCTATCTAAATTTGAAAACCGTTACGGCAACTTGTTCGGCGGCGACAAATAATACAGAATTTGGTCTATTTGACCGTATAATACAGCCGGGAATCCCCTCCTCTCGGCTGTTTTTTTATGCTCGGCTTTGCTCTAACCATTTAATCGCTTCATGCATACAAGCATCACGTTTTGGTTTAAATTTTTCATCAATCCACCAAAGCTCTATCTCTTTTAATGCCTTGCCCAATAATGGCCCTTGCTCATACCCTTCGGCAAGTAAGTCAGCACCGCGCAGAGGAAACGTTGCTGATGACCAATCGTCCATTTCTGATACAATAAACCTTAATGAATAATCACTAATTTTATCCAGCGCGCTCATATATATTGCGGCCTGCTTAATACATTCATGATCATAGTAATACAGCATATATTCAATGGTCTTATGCGGATAATCATTCAAAATCTCAATAATCTGCGATATATCCGCCTGCATTTTCTTGGGCAGGTTCAAATAACGTGTTTCCTGCAAATTTACAGCAGAAGATATTAAGAATATTCGTCCAATCAAATTTACACATCTCAACTTCTCTTGCAGGGCGCACAGACGATCTAAACGCATATACCCACTTCCCATCCAAGAAAACTCGGTATATCCGCGCAACACTTCTATCGCGCGCTGCGGCTTAGAAGTGCTTAATATCTTAAACACCTCATCGGTAATGCGTTCTATTGAAATTTGTGACAGGCCAGATTGTAACGCCTTAAACACAGACAGAACATCATCATCAAAAGGCAAATTCATACGCGAAGCAAAACGGAAATAACGGAGAATACGCAAATAATCTTCTTTAACGCGATCCTCTGCATTCCCAATAAAACGTATACGCCCAGCCTTTAAATCATCAAGGCCTAAACCTATAGGGTCATATACACAGCCCTTCAAATCCATTAATAGGCTGTTAAACGTAAAATCACGACGTTCTGCGTCTTCCTTCCAACATGTAGTATATGCAACGACCGCGCGTCGGCCATCCGTAGAAACATCCTTCCGCAAAGTCGTAATTTCAATCACCTCTTTATCGGACTTTTTATTTACAGCTGTGACTGTGCCATGCTCTATACCTGTCGGGATAACTGCTATATTCGCCTTTTTAAGTTTCTGGATAACAACATCAGGTAGAAGTGGAGTCGCAATGTCCAAATCTTTACTACTAACGCCGCGCAGAGCATCGCGCACACAGCCGCCAACAAATAAACATTCATTGCCAAGCGCCTTGAAAACTTTACGCACAAATGCGGTTTTATACCCCGCTGGCATATCTAGTTTTTTGACCATGTTAAGTTGTGTGGGCATAACTAAGAACTTTATTCCAAATATAAAACAAGAGTATTTGATTAAACATGCATAAATTAGATACAGTATAGCAACGTAGCCCCCACTGATTCAAAATAATTATTCGGATATGAACATTATGAGCAGCGAAAAATCATTAAGCCAGAAAATCACTGACGCATCTGTAAAGTTACAGAATATAAAGAAACAGATCTCACAGGTCATATTAGGGCAAGACCTCGTTATAGACTTAACCCTGACCTGCATAGCAAGTGGCGGACATGTCATTCTACTAGGCGTACCGGGGCTTGCAAAGACAAAACTTGTCGAAACCATAGGCAAGACAATTTCGCTTGATACAGGCCGCATACAATGTACGCCCGACCTTATGCCCGCTGATATTATTGGTTCAGAGATTCTTGATGAAGACGCAGAAGGCAAACGTCATTTCAAATTCATCAAAGGCCCTGTATTCGCACAATTGCTAATGGCTGATGAAATCAACCGCGCAAGCCCCCGCACTCAGTCTGCACTGTTACAAGCGATGCAAGAACATCAGGTTACAATCGCAGGACAGACATATGACCTGCCTAAGCCGTTCTATGTACTAGCTACACAAAACCCTTTAGAGCAAGAAGGCACATACCCCCTACCAGAAGCGCAGCTCGACCGTTTTATGATGGAAGTGCAAATCGACTATCCAGACCTTGACGCTGAACGCGCTATGGTTTTGGCAACAACAACGAACAGCGCCTCAGACATTAAAGCAATTGCATCGCCAGATGATCTTATTGATATTCAGAAACTGGTACAAGAACTCCCACTACCGGAAAGCGTTTTAGAATCAATTATAAACCTTGTTCGTAATGCACGCCCTGAAACATCATCGTTAGACAATGTTAAAAACTATATTGTCTGGGCACCTGGCCCGCGTGCAACGCAAGCATTGTCATTATCTGTACGCGCACATGCGCTTATTCATGGCCGAGAAATCGCAACCAATGAAGATATACGTGCATTAGCGCACCCAATACTACGTCATCGCATGAGCATTAATGCGCGCGCACTATCAGACGGTATAAGCATTGATGATATTATCACGCAGCTTATTACAGAATTTTGCTGATAAACATTTAGAGGCGTAATTTGATACTCTCAAAGCACATACATTGGAATACACAATCCAAAATCCGCTTTTCGCCGGAATATATACGTTTGCATGCAGAGCAAGCGATCATCCAAACACCTGAGTTCTCAAATATCTTTACGCACCAAAAGTCCAATTTTCTTAACAGCGGCACACATGGGCAGCGTAAGTCTGGCAGCGGCACTGATTTTTGGCAATATCGTGAATATCGTGAAGGTGACCCCGCCCATAATATTGACTGGCGTAAATCAGCACGCAGTGACACACATTACATACGCGACCGCGAATGGGAAATTGCCCAAACCATCACTATATGGCTTGATAACAGCGCATCTATGCAGCATGTCTACAACACAAAGACACTTAGTAAATATCAATTCTCTGCAATTCTTACATATATTCTATCAACCAAATTTATTTACGCAGGGGAACGCCTAAGCTTCCTTACCCCTTCTATAAAAAACTGCACCTCAAAATCCGCTTTGCCTGATCTTGCGCAATCATTAGCGTTAAATAACGCAGAACATGGAAGCGCGCCTCTATCAGGGCAACCTAAAAGTTTCCCCATATTGATATCTGATTTTTGGGATGATACAGCGGCCATAGATAAACAGATAAGCGACCTAACCGCGGGCAATTATAAGGGGCTGATTATACATACGGTTGCTAGCGAAGAAATTAACCTTCCTTATAAAGGCCGCCTAAAAATACAAAGCCTTAGCGATCAAGACGAAGGCTTCACCATAAATGACATTACCAAAGCGAAGATCACATATAAGGAGCGTGTAGAGCAGCATTGCCAGAATGTTGCTGCCCTCGCCGACAAACATGGCTGTACATATATACGTTTAACTACGGATGCGCCCTTAACCACAGCAACACTAGATATTCATGACATGCTGACCCTAAAACATGGGAGCGCCAAATGAATATGTTTTCTGCCCTACAGTTTATAACGCCAATGGCACTTTGGGCTGCGCTTGCCTTACCCATATTGTGGTTTGTTTTTAAGACTATTCCGCCCCATCCACGTTTAGTAAAGCTACCAACTGCCCGCTTTTTAAAAGACATCGAAACCGAAGACAGTCAAAAAGATGATATCCCATGGTGGCTAAAACTATTACGCATCATATTAATGGCCTGCGTTATCTTGGCTGCGGCAGGGCCATACCTTGCACCAAAACAACCTGTAAAGATTGACGGCGATGCTATAGCAATCATTATGGACAACAGCTGGGCCGCTGCGCCGCAAGTGGAAAAACAACGCACAAAGGCAGCGTCGTTAATTAACCTTGCCGAACAAAAAGGCAAGAAAATTGTATTGATAGAAACTATTCCTGAGCACAAGAATATATCACCTATAAAGTTGCTTATTCCGGCTGAGGCGCGCAACCGCGTGAAACATATACAAATCTATCCATGGGAAGCTGACCACGCCGCCCTATTAAATAACTTTAAAGAACAAGAATCCATATTAAGCAAAGCCAAAACTTTCTACTGGCTAGGGCACGGCTATAATGATGGCGATATAAATGCACTCAGCAAATACTTAAAGAATTTCGGCAAAGTTATATATTTTGACCCTGATAGCAAAACTCGCGCACGTGTCATTAAAGGCGCACTGAACAAGGATGGCAAGGATACATATAAATACGCGCAGTTTGACGGTTTTTATTACAATGATCAGCGCGACTATAAATTATTCTTAAAAGATAGTTTCAGTAATGTTTTAGGCTTTATGAACTTCGATGAAATCCGCAACAATACAAATGAAGACCTTGCCCCATTATGGGATGCATTAAGCAATAATGATGATGCAGCGCCATCTTACATGCAGATCGGGCCATACAAACATGCCGCTTCAACATATTTTCTGCCTGCAGAAATCTTAAAACAGAAGGTGGGTATTGTTTCTGGTCAGGATACTGTTGACCGTGAGATATCGCCCCTCATACAGGCCATTTATTACATTTCAAAAGCGGTTGAGGGCAAAGCCCCCTATTCGATAGATCCTGTAGACAAACTGCTTGATTGGGGCGCAAAGCTAATCATTGTGCCAGAGAACTATGTTCTAAACCAAAGCGACATGGATAAATTATCTAAATGGGTGAAACAAGGCGGCACATTATTGCGCTTCCCACCAAGCCAGCAAGATGGCCTGAACGCCGAAGATCAATTACTGCCCGTAGAGTTGTTAAAAGAAGAACGCAGCATCGCAGGACGCCTTGACTGGCAAGAACCGCTAAGCTTAGCAAAAATCCCTGAGGACAGCCCCCTTGCAGGTATTCCCTTTGATAAACAGCTTGAGATAAAGCGGCAAGTCCTTGCCGTGCCTTCAGCGCGCGACAAAGCCTCTATATGGGCGGTGGCCAGTGACGGCACGCCAATTATAAGTGCACGCGATGAAGGGCAAGGCCGCATCATCTTAATCCATACGCAAGCTAAGCCTGGCTGGTCAAACATGCCCCTTACAGGTTTCTTCGTAAATGTCTTGCACCGTATTATTGATATATCTTCTGGCGCACGTATGCAGATCAGTAAATCAAGCGATACAGAATCTATGACACAGATGGGCTTTACACCTTATAAAAAGATCAACGCCCAAGGTGAGTTAATCCCTGCTGATCACACACAGATTGAATTATCCATTCAAGACCTTCGCAACAAGCCATTATCCTATGATTATTGGCCAGGCATATATCACAGCAATAATGCCGAATATATCGTCAACTTAGGCGATAAACTTGGGCCGTTAAACCTTATTAACGCCCGTCAGCTTAATGCAGATATTCAGCCCTATTCATATGACCGCAATATAAATCTGCGCATTTACTTCATTATTGCGGCGCTTGTCTTGTTCTTTATTGAGTGGATTGTCGTCGCCTTATTATCAGGTGCAGGACAGCGTATAAACATCATTCAAATAGTGCGTAAGGCAAACCTATTCATTCCTTTATTCATGGCCGTGTCAATATTATCACTTCCAGCCGCCGCAGATGATGATGCATCACGCGCCAATAGCCTTAACTTAGCCTATGTTGAAACAAGCAATCCTATTGTTAACGCTATGGCACAAAAGGGCCTGCAATATGTTGCCAATGCTCTTACACAGCGTACGGCCTTGTTAAATGTGCGCGTCGTTAGTGTGAATATTGCCAAAGACGATCTCGCCTTTTACCCATTACTTTACTGGCCGATTGAAAATCAGACATTAGATGATGAAAGCTATGCCCGCTTAAATGATTATATCAACACTGGCGGCATGTTATTCATCGACATACGCAATGGACGTAAACTGGCGCAGTCTTTCTATAGTCGTAATCAGCCCTTACATACATTAGGTGAAAAACTGTTCATTCCACTGCTATCCCCCTTGCCACAAAACCATGTCCTGCGCAAAAGCTATTACCTTGTTAGTCGCGACAATATAGGCGGACGCCATGCTAGCGGTGATATATGGCTCGACCTAGGTGGCAACACACCAAAAACCGATGAATCTACCGAAGAAACATCCCAGCACGTCGCGTCATTAATTATCGGGTCGAATGACTGGATCGGTATATGGTCTGATGAGAATGCTGACATTTACAAACGTGAAAATGCTTTGCGTTTCGCCATTAATTTAGTGATGTACGCCCTAACCGGCACATATAAGCAAGATCAAGTCCATACCAAGGCGATATTAGAACGGCTAAATCAGCGTCAACAACAATTGAGGCGCAAATAATGAACGAAACATTCGCAACTATAAACCTAGAAATCACACCGTTACTTGATCAGCCCTATCTATGGCTGGTCATCACCTGCGCCGCATTCTTTATTGGCGCGATAGCTTTATGGACAAGAAAAGCCCTTATATTCCGTATTGCCGCTTGCGCTTTACTAATCTTAACCATCTTGAACATTTCTACACTATCAACAACCGCAAAGCGTACAGATAGTGTTGCGTTAATCGTTGTTGATGAAAGCTATAGCAACACAATCAATGATCGCGACAAGCAAACTCAAAATGCCGCAAATAAAATTGTAGAAAGTCTGGCTGCAACTGAAGGCGTCCGTGCAAAGCTTATCAAAGCGCCAATAAGCGAGGACAAATACCATGAAACCAATTTGTTTAAGGCAATAGATAAAGAACTTGGAGACATACCTCCAAAGCAGCGTGCAGGTATATTTGTTATTTCAGATGGCAATATCCATGATATACCGCAAGACCTAACCACCGCAGAGATTGCCGAAAAATATGGCCCTATACACCATATTGTCACCGGCGCGCCTAATGAACGTGACCGCCGCCTCGAAATCACAAAATCACCGCTTTACGGCTTAAAAGGGACAAATGCTGAAATTGAATTTATTGTGCATGACACTGAATCCTCAGCATTCGGCAAAAACGTTAACGTCACCGTTAAATTCGCAAATGGAGACAGCAAAGATATATTCGCCCGTATTGGTGAAAAACAAACAATATACGCCCCGATAGAACACGCCGCCGCAAACCCAATTGAATTATATGCCGCACCCATCAAGGGTGAGCTTACCCTCGCAAATAACCGCCGCGCAGTCATTATACAGGGCATCCGCGACAAGCTAAACGTTCTGCTTGTTTCTGGCGCGCCTCATGAGGGCGGGCGATACTGGCGCAGCCTACTAACATCCGACCCCGCTATAGAACTCGTGCATTTCACTATTCTGCGCGACATTGACAGCCACGACAACACGCCGCGTAATCAAATGGCGTTGATCCCCTTCCCGCATCAACAGCTATTCCATGAACAGCTTGATAGCTTTGATTTGATCATTTTTGACCGCTATCGTAACCAAGGTATATTGCAAGATAAAACCTATAAAAACATTGTCCGATACTTGCGCGAAGGCGGCGCATTATTAATTGCCAGCGGTCCTGAATATGTGAGCGATAAATCTATTTATCACACCGCACTGAAAGATATTCTTATCGGCGCGCCAGATATGGACGTACTGGAACAGCCTTATATTCCGCATAGGACGCAACTTGGGCAAACACACCCTATTACACGGACATTGGACAGCGACATATATGACGGCGAAAATTGGGCCAATTGGCTGCGTCAAATTAAGGTCAAAACACCACCCGAAACAAAAACACTCATGAGCGGCGTTAATAATGAACCGCTAATTATGATTGGTGACGAAGGTGACGGACGTATAATTCACCTAACCAGTGATCAAATATGGTTATGGGCACGCGGTTACAAACAAGGCGGCCCCTATATTGACCTGATGCGTAAAATGATCCACTGGCTGTTAAAAGAACCTAGCCTAGAAGAAGGACAAATAGACCTGAAACTATCAGGAGAATCCATCACTATCACGCGTTATATCAACCCTGCGGATGAGCCTGTAAAATACACAGATCCTGAAGGGATAGAACATACAATTAAACTACGTTCCGCCAAAGACCAAAGCTATACAGCAACCGTAGCTGCCAACAAAAACGGCTTATATAGTTTTTATAGCGGTGATAATCGTGCCTATATTGTTAACGGCGCTTATGATACACAAGAACAAAGCTTTATGGCACAAAATACAAATGATATGTCTGATATTGTCAAACGCAGCGGTGGCAAACAAATATCTAGCGATGAGATTGATAGTATCAAAACAACAACTATGAACCCGCAATATGTGCGCAATTATCACAGTTTTAATACACTTGGCCTACGTCAGTCACAATCCAACGAGACCCTGAATGTAAATTACGCCCCGCTGCTTCCAGCATGGGCGTATCTCATCGGCTTTGCCGCAATGTTATGCCTTGCATGGTACCGCGAAAGCAAATAAAAGGTAACTAGTTATCAAATATACCAAGCTCTTGCGCCTTAAGTGCAGCTTGCGTTCTGTTTTTTGCTTCAAGCTTTTTACAAATGCCACGTACATGCAACTTAATTGTAACAATTTGCAGGTTTA
The DNA here is from genome assembly GCA_002690045.1 of Alphaproteobacteria bacterium. Lineage (GTDB taxonomy): Bacteria > Pseudomonadota > Alphaproteobacteria > Micavibrionales > Micavibrionaceae > UBA2705. The sequence goes on from NZDE01000014.1 coordinate 24,984, forward strand.
ATGCACGCGCAATATCTTTATTCGTCGCGCCCTTAACCAAATAACCAAGAACTTCAAACTCACGCGGCGTAAGTTTAATATCTTTCGACTTAAAGTCATAGCGCGCTTGCGCTTCTGATAATGTTCCCGTCTTTTCACCATAATATGCTGGCTGTGCACCGCTGCCATAATCAAGAACAGGATAAAAACGTTCACCCGTTAGAACAAGCTCAATGGCCTTTAAAAATGACTTACTCGACATAGTCTTTGGAAAATACGCAACCGCGCCTAAATCCATAATATCCTTAATATGGTTAGGTTCAATTACACCAGACATAATTGCAAAAGATGTGTTCGGGTAAGAACTAAAAAAACGGCGGAAAGTATCAATACCTTCAATTCCTGGCATCATCCAATCCATAATAATGAGGTCATATTCACTATCAGCCCCATCTTTTAATAACTCTTCTACGCCAAAAGCAGAATCACACTGTATGACTTCGGCGTCGGGCTCTGCACTCGCAACAAATTGAGAGAATAAATCTCTGAAAAGGGCGTGATCGTCAGCAACAATTAATTTCATATTACTCTCCTTTATTACTCCATGCCCCTAATATATGCAAAAAACCAACCATATAACTTAAATATTACTAAAAACACGGATAAGTAATATAAAACAAAAACTTATAATTTAAACCAGACTTAAAGTACAATATACACACAACCTAAAGGCAGTATAATGCAGTCCTATTATGGGACGGGTATACTATTTTGCTACGCTAAATTGTGCTACACCACATCATTATGGATATAAACCATTGCGCAAACCCTCATGACCAGCAAGCGTTAGCCCTGTATCATTAAGCATAAAGGAATAAACACCATAACCTTCCATAACGCGCATAACATAATTGCGTGTTTCAGAAAATGGGATAAGCTCAATCCAGTCTATCCAATCAATTTCATTCCTACGCGGATCACCATATGTACGCAACCAGCTTTGTACACGATGTGGTCCAGCATTATATGCCGCGATAGCTAATGGGTATGCATTATCAAACTGCCTAATTACACTCTCAGCATAAGCGCTGCCCAAGGCTATATTATACTCTGGCCTGTCTTGCAACCAATTAATATTGTATTGAATCCCTAATTCACGCGCCGTTTGTCTCGCTGTTGCAGGCATCAGCTGCATAAGACCACGCGCGCCCACCGCACTTTTTGCATTGTTATCAAACAAACTTTCCTGACGAATTAGCCCATGAACAAATAAAGGGCTTAAGCTACTTGGCGGGATTTTATAATCATAAACATCTGTGTCTAAAACAGGATAAGCATAATTCTGCGCATAATATATATGCTGCATAGCTGCCTTGCGCGCCAACAATACAGACACATTAATCTTTCCATCTTGGGCAGCCTTTTGTGCTACATAATAAGCCCCTAAATCAAACTTTGAAGCGATATCCGCCGCAGAGACATAGAACTGTGTAGAAGAATTAGTATAATCAACGCGCTGTAAAACCCGCGCGGCATTAAACAAATCAGAAAGATTCTCATGTGATGATAGTGATAAACGTAGCTCTTCTGATATAAGTGGCGCTTTAATTTCAGAAAAAGAAGGCTCCTGACCAGACGCTCTCGCCGCGAGCTGCCCATAATAAGTTGTCGGCAAGGCCGCTGCCTCAGCATAATTTGCTCGGGCATTTTCTTTATCACCCAAGGCATCAAAGCTGCGCCCCAGCCAATAATAATGCCGCGATAGACTTATTGGCGTTTTAACTACCGCCTTCATTGCATAAAAATGCTTTAATGCTTTAGAAGGTGCATCCTGAAAACGGAGCGCTATCCACCCCGCCATCCATTCTGCTTCGGAATAATTTACGCCATAACTTTGTTGATGCCCTGCGGCAAGCTTATAAGCTGTATCATATTTTCCATCTTCAAGCATACGGCGGATCATTATATGACGTTCACGCCACCAACGTCCCTCTTCACCTTTAATATTATCCGCGCTCGGCGGCGCAAATAAAATGTCATTGGCTCCCGCGTCCAAATCCTTCTTTCTGCGCCATTGCAAACGATCATAAGTTAAACCAACATCGCTTTTAAGCGCATCAGGTACAAGATGCACTGCGTAAGACACTTGACCATCTGTATAAGTACTGTCTTTTGCCATATCTCGATTTAACTTTATTCGCGCTTCGGCCAAACGCTCGTAATCCTCACCAAGGATTTCTGATATGCGGCGCGCATTTGTGTAATGGCTACGGTCAATGAGGTTCGACAGACGCTTCACATGCCAATCTTCTTCTATATAACGATGATAACGCTTCAAAAAATAGACTTGATCTTCTGGGCGCACCATCATTGTTGGCCACCATTCCGAAAGTTTGGCTTTAATTTTTGTATAGTCCCGCGCATCTTCTAAGGCAGATAAATAAATTTTCATACCGCGTGCAGTTTCAGGGCTGTGCAGATCAAACCAATCAACCGCATCAAAATCGCGCGGCGGGTCAAACGGCATTTTACCTTCAAGCGCCGTTTTCATCTGCATTTGCGATGGCCAATATGGGCGTGCCTCTATAACATCAACCAAATCACGCCACGTAACTTTGCTATCTTGCTGTAGCTTCTTGTTATCACTAACAGCATACATCCATAGCGCTAACCGCTTACTTTCTTTATCCCGCGCTTTATCCGCAAGGGTCAGAGATTGATGCCATTCAGAATCAGCAGCAGGTTTAATTACATTCAAATCATATTCGGCAGCCATCGCCGCGCCGTTAAACGACGTGAACAAAAACGTTTTCATCAAGAAAAACGCTAGAAATTTGAAATGCTTGATTGACAGCTTCATATCTTAAATACTATTTTTCGTATCTGTATAACTATAATAATGAGAAACTATGTCTTACACCGAAAATATACGTGGGTCTATCCCTGCCCTAGTCACACCATTTACTGCAAGTGGTGAAATCGACCTGCAAGCCTTTAAAAACCTCGTTAAATGGCATGTGGATAACGGGACACATGGCCTTGTCATTTGTGGGACGACAGGTGAATCTCCAAATATATCGGATGAAGAACATAGCCTTCTTATTAAAACAGCCATAGACACCGCGCCTATCGGATTCCCGATTATTGCGGGCTGCGGCAGTAATTCCACCAACAAAACCATCAAATTAACACAAAACGCACAGGCACTCGGTGCAGCGGCGGCACTAATTGTTGTCCCTTATTACAACAAACCTTCGCAGCAAGGCTTATATGCGCATTTTGAAGCCGTACATGACGCAACAAACTTACCAATCATTCTATACAACGTTCCATCACGTACAATCGTGGACATGAGCGATGATACAGTGATTGCGCTTACCAAATTACCGCGCATAATTGGCATTAAAGACGCAACAGGCGACCTTAACCGCCTTAGAAATCAAAAAGCGCATATTGAAAAAGACTTTATATATCTATCAGGTGACGATATGAGCGCCCTTGAATATATTTTAAACGGCGGCCATGGCTGCATTTCAGTAACCGCCAATGTTGTCCCAGAAATATGTGCCTCTATATTTAACAACGCACAAATCGGCAAGATTGAAGAAGCAAAAGAACAAGACAATAAACTTTCAGAGCTGCATAAAAAGATGTTTATCGAACCTTCGCCCGCCGCGCCGAAATATTTACTGTCCAAACAAGGACATATACAAAACACTTTGCGTTTGCCCTTACTGCCACTAAGCAGCGAAAGCGCTAATATTGTCGAAGAAACCTTAAAGCAAAGTATTAAGAATGGCGACTAATAAAAAGAAAAACAAAAATGAATTAATCGGCGCCAACCAGACGGTTGTCGAAAACCGCCGTGCGCGCCGTGAATATCATTTGGAAGAAACCTTTACCGCAGGTCTGGCTTTAACTGGTACAGAAGTTAAGTCCCTACGCAAAGGCCAATGCTCAATCAACGAAGCATACTGCCTTGATGAAGGCAACGAAATATGGCTACACAACGCCCATATCGCTGAATACATGCAGGCGGGTAAGCACTTGCAGCATGATCCAAAACGTGACCGCAAGCTTTTGCTACACAGACGCGAAATAAACAAGCTTATCGGCAGCATAACCCGCAGCGGTTATACGGTTGTGCCACTACGTGTCTTTTTTGATAAACGCGGCCTTGCAAAAATAGAAATCGCCCTCGCCAAAGGCAAAAAAGACTTCGACAAACGCGAAACAGAGAAAAAACGCGATTGGGACAGACAAAAAGGCCGCATTTTGCGTGACAAAGCCTAAAAACACATAAAAAAGGGAGCATAAAATGCAGAAATTTACGCAATTAACCGCCATTGCCGCGCCAATGGACCTTATGAATGTCGATACTGACATGATTATCCCTAAACAGTTCCTAAAAACCATCAAACGTACTGGCCTAGGTGTCCACGCATTTGATGAGCTCCGTTACAATGACGATGGGTCAGAAAAACCAGACTTTGTCCTCAACAAGGCACCATATAACAAAGCAGAAATCCTTCTAACCCGTGAAAACTTTGGCTGCGGCTCATCACGTGAACATGCGCCATGGGCATTGTTAGACTTTGGCATCCGCTGCGTCATCGCACCAAGTTTTGCGGATATTTTCTTTAATAATTGCTTTAAAAATGGAATCTTACCAGTTGTTTTAGCTGATGAAAAAATATCTGAACTTATGGATGCCGCTAACGCGACCCCAGAAACAAAAATGACGGTTGATTTAGAAAACCAAACCATTGTGGCAGGTAATAAGTCATACGATTTTGATGTTGATGCGTTCCGTAAACACTGCCTTCTTAACGGCTTAGACGATATCGGCCTAACCCTAGAAAAGAATTCTGACATCACAGCCTTTGAACAAAAATATAAATCATCACATGAATGGGTGTAACCATGACTGACATACAAAACTATAACCTTCTACTCCTCCCTGGTGATGGCATTGGCCCAGAAGCCATGCAGGAGGTAAAGAAAATCATTTTATGGCTAAATGACAATACAGCCATAACCATCACAACAGAAGAAGACCATATTGGCGGATCAGCTTACGATACATATGGCACGCCGCTTGATGATACAACCATCACCAAAGCCAAAGCCGCAGATGCCGTAATTCTCGGCGCTGTTGGTGGCCCTAAATGGGATGGCAAAACAGCTTACGACCTACGCCCGGAAGCTGGCCTTCTAAAAATCCGCAAAGAACTTGGCCTATTCGCCAATTTGCGTCCTGCCATTGTCTTTGATGCGCTCGTGGATGCATCATCCCTTAAACCTGAACTTGTTAAAGGCCTAGACATCCTTATCGTACGTGAACTTACAGGCGGCGTTTATTTTGGTGAACCACGCGGCATTGATACTTTGCCAAATGGGGAGCGTAAGGGCTACAACACGCAAGTTTACACCACATCTGAAATCATCCGCATTGGTGAAGTGGCCTTCGATATGGCACAAAAGCGTAGCGGTTTTGTAACATCCTGCGAAAAAGCCAATGTCATGGAATCTGGCGTTTTATGGCGCGAGGAAATGACAAAACTACATGCCGAGAAATATAGCAGCATCCGCCTTGAACACATGTACGCCGATAACTGCGCAATGCAGCTTTGCCGCGCCCCCAAACAGTTTGACGTTATTGTTACAGACAACTTATTTGGTGACATTCTATCCGACGAAGCAGCGATGCTGACAGGCTCGCTTGGTATGTTGCCTTCCGCATCGCTCGGTGCAATGGATGAAAGCGGTAAACGCCATGCTCTTTATGAACCAGTGCACGGCTCTGCCCCTGATATTGCAGGTCAAAACAAAGCAAACCCACTAGCAACCATCCTTAGCTTTGCTATGGCGCTGCGTTATTCTTTAAACCAAGGCCACTACGCAGATCAGCTTGAAAATGCAGTGCAAGATGTCCTTAACAGCAAAATTCGTACGGCTGATATTGTTGAAGATGGCATCACAGCGATTGGCACAAATGTAATGGGTGATGCGGTCATCAAGGCGCTATATAACCGTCTGCAAAACGAAAAAGCCGCTGAATAGCCCTTGTTTATCCATCTAAATTCTATAAAATAGCCTCCATATGTTATTTATGGGGGCTATTATGATTTTAAAGAAGTCTTTTCTGCGTATCTTTTTATCTGTCACGTTTATTGCCTTGGGCGCATTAGCTATTTTCAGCGCTAACGCCGCCAATAATCAACCTGTGACCGTTCTAAACATTAAAGGCGCGATCACCCCCGCTTATTCTGACTATCTGCATCGCGGCCTACGTGAAGCAAAGAAAAGTAATAGCCAACTTGTTTTGATCGAACTCGACACACCGGGCGGCGTGCTTACAACCACACGTGAGATGGCGCAAGAAATCATGGCTTCAGAAATTCCTATTGCGGTATTTGTTACGCCTGCAGGTGCACATGCCGCAAGCGCAGGTACATTCCTTCTCTATGCCGCGCATATTGCCGCAATGAGCCCTGGGACGAATACAGGCGCAGCAACGCCAATTTCTATGATGCCTGGCGGTGAGCAGCAAAAAGACAAAAAAGATGACGCTGACGGTAAAAACAAAGATAAAGACAGCGAACAAAAAAAGAATGATGGCACGAATGAAGAACGCCTAGCTGGCAAAGCTATAGAAGACACAGCCGCCTTCATCCGCTCCCTCGCAGAGCTCCGCAAGCGTAATGCTGAATGGGCTGAAAAAGCTGTCACCGAAGCGGATAGCCTCATCGCAAAAGAAGCCCTCGAACAAGGCGTCATAGACTATATAGCGGTGGATCGCTTTGAGTTAATCAAACAAATCCATGGAAAAACAGTCGATGTATCAGATAACAAAAGCGTAACACTAGACGTACAAAGCGCACCAATCATGGTCTATGCCCCTGACTGGCGTACCAAACTGCTCGCCATTCTGACTGACCCGAATATTGCTTATTTCTTACTGATTATAGGCATTAACGGCCTTATCCTTGAATTTTACAACCCCGGCACAATGGTTGCGGGCGTGATTGGCTCGGTCTGCCTTGTTTTGGCATTAATGTCCATGCATGTCTTACCCATTAATATTACTGGCCTGATCATGGTTATTCTCGGGCTTATCTTCTTGGCGGCGGAGGCCTTTATTCCCTCCTTCGGCATTATGGGGATTGGCGGCTTAATTGCCTTTATTATCGGCTCATTACTCCTATTTGATGCCGAGGCTATGGCCGGCATTGGCCTTAATATGAGTAGCGTCTTCATAGCATCCACATTTTCAGCCAGTTTAATTGGCGCGGGCATATATCTCCTCTTCAAACTTAGAAAAATGCAGAACTCAACAGGCGTCGAAGCGATGATAAACTCTCATGCCACTGTGAAGTCATGGAATGGCCGTGATGGCAAAGTCGAAGTCCACGGTGAAATATGGAACGCCCGTGCTGAACGTATTTTAGCCGTGAATAGCGGCGATAAAATCAAAATTATTGGGAAGGAGAACCTGACCCTACTCATCGATGAATATGATGAGAACACAGACAATAAGGCGGCGGAGTAAATCCGCCCTCTTTTGTGATTAACCCTCGAAACTTTTTTAAAACCCAACCTCTTATAAAGGAGCTTAACATGCCAGTATTAGGTATTATTTTTCTCTTTATATTCTTTGTTTTGGTCGCATCGATCCGAATTTTGAAAGAATATGAACGCGGCGTTATTTATACGCTTGGTAAATACACAGGAACGCGCGGCGCAGGCCTGCAAATCGTCATCCCCGTGCTACAGGAACTTGTACGCGTTGACGTACGTATACGTACAGAAGACATCCCATCACAAGATGTGATCTCTAAAGACAACGTATCTGTGCGCGTTAATGCCGTTGTTTATTACCGCGTCATTGACCCTAGTCAAGCAATCAACCAAGTGGAACATTTCGACCGTGCGACAAGCGAACTTGCACAAACAACACTCCGTTCCGTTCTAGGTATGCATGAACTTGATGATATGCTCGCCCACCGTGAAAAGCTGAATGCTGATGTGCAGGAAATCCTCGACAAGCAAACGGATGGTTGGGGCATTAAAGTCACAGATGTACAAATCAAGCATATCGACCTTGATACAACTATGGTCCGCGCCATGGCAAAACAAGCCGAAGCAGAGCGTGAACGTCGCGCGAAAATCATTAACTCTGAAGGCGAACTCCAAGCAGCACAGAAACTTGATGAAGCGGCTGAAATTCTTGCCCGCCGCCCACAGACAATGCAGCTACGTTACCTAGGTACGCTTTCTGAGTTCCAATCCTCTCCAGGCAGTACAATCGTCCTACCGCTGCCTATGGACCTTCTAAGCAGCATCGGCAACATAGGCCAAGCCGTAACCGGCAAGAAAAGCGCCTAAGCGCCAAAAAAATAAACCAATAAAAAGCCCCGCCTCACAGCGGGGTTTTTCGTATTCTTTATATATGATCCAAATTAGTTTTGGATGCGGATAACTGCGTTACAGAACAACTGAGAATCAGCTGTATTGTACAAGTTATCAGCGCCTGACGTAGAGCCATCATCGACAACACAATCACCAGCACTTTGTTCTGCAGCATAAACAGAACCTGATAATGGATTACCATCGTCAATCTTACGATCAATACGTTGCATTGTTAATGCGTTAGATGACGGTAAAGTCAAGCTATTAAATGATTGCTGATGCATCAAGTAAAGACCAGATCTAAAATCCGTTACATCTGTAGCAAGCCTAGTCGTTGGTAACGCCGCAGTTGTTGCTAGTGTTGCAGGAACTAAGCCACCACCAACTGGAGCTTGTGGAAAGTTACCACCAAAAACGTTATCACCGGGTGCCACACCAGATATAAGGTCAGCAGCAGCCAGCTGCGGGAAGAAAGCAACGGTTTCATCATCAAGATTAGTTAAGCCTGGTGTGAATGCTGTGCCTGTCTCAACTAAACCATTACCTAGAGTACCGTTAGCAGAGGTGGATGGCGCACAAACGCCTGTACAACCAGGCAGGCGAGAACCAGCTGATGGCAGGTCACCAGGCAAGCCCGCATAGATGTCTTGGAACGTTGATACCGCAGCATCAACACCTTTAACTTGTGAAATTGTTGAAGTTACCTTCGCGCTTTTGATAAGCTCTTGGCCTTTAAGTACGCCGCCGATCAAGAGGCCGATGATAATCATCACAACCGCGAGTTCGACGAGGGTAAAGCCCTTTTCTGAACGAATATTAGTCATTATAACTAGTCTCCTAATATATTGAGTTTAATGTAGATAAATTGATAGAGTTTGATTCCTCACGTCCGTAATTATACACGAATCTCCGATCCAAACCAGTCACCACGTCTAAGTTTTTCTGAAAAGGTTTAATTTTTTCTAAATGCGCGGCTATCAACTGCTCATTTTTTATTATTGAGTGCTTAAATAAGAAAAAAATCAATTAATTAGGGTACAAAAATGGATAATGGCTGCGGTAATAATCATATGCGAAAGAATCTTTGATAGCCAACGCACCTAAATATGCACTTAAGGCTTCAGAATATTTCATCTCAGCCCCCCCTGCCTGATACGTCCCCGCAAGTTCAACACGATAGAAATTAATGAACGTCACATCAGCCTCGTCACGTTTAACCGGCGTTATCTTAAAGCCCTGATGTGGTGCATCATTTTCCATCCAACCTAACAGCAAATCTGTGCAATCTTGTGCGCCTGATAGATAAATATAACTTTGTCCATTAAATTGGGACACATAATCATAGAGACGGCTTGGTACAAAAGCGAATAATTCACCATAACGCTTCTTGCCTTCTCTTACTGGGTTACGAAGACAGGCAAAACGAATATCAGAAAACATAGTTTCATCAACATAGGGAATATACGGATTTTCATGCACACCAAGCATCATACGGTGATATAGCCCCACATTAGGCTGCACTGCATGCGGGAAAGCATAATGAATACCACTGGCATATGTAATACTATCGGTAATAAGTTGAATACGCTCACGCCCGATAACAAGCTCACGCAGTTCATCAGCTTCATCGTAACCTTTAAACGACATGTCGTGCTTTTGTTGAAGAAGCGCCGCAGCCTTGTTAAAATAGGGGTTATCATCAAAATAAACAGGCTCATATTTCGATGAACTATACTGATAAAATAGCAGCCCAACCACCAATATATACGCCATGAGATTATATAGCCTACGGCGCGCGCGCTGCTCTATGCCTTCCTCAACCAATAGGTTAAAGACTTTACGTACAAAACTGGCAATAAAAATACTAATCAGAATAAGAACAAAGACAAGCTGCACATAACGCATATGCCACTGCGATGCCCACGCCATATAAGGAAGATACGCCGCAAGGCATATCAGTATCACCGCATAACTCTTCTCTTTATATTTAAAAGCGCGCCACAAACCGTATACAACGCCGCCATAAAACATGAAAAATACAGGATAAAACAAATGGATATTCTGCGAAAATGAAGCAGTAAACAAATATCCGCGCAAACCATCAAGCATAAATAACGCCACACTTAACGGCATAAAGTCATGGTAATAATGCTGCGCGAAATAAAGCGCAGATTTAAAGGAGCGTTGTTCATTACTAGAATCCTGCCCCAGCGTGCCGCCAAGCAGATCTATAATGCCATGCCCCAGATAGAACATAACGGCCACCACCCCATAAAAATACACAAGCTGATAGAGTTTTATCGGTGTAGCACGACATACAAAAAGAAGAAGCGGTATCAATAAATAATTAAAGCCTGTAGCTTCTTTGACCCAAATTGCCATCCCCGCACTTATGGCAGATAATGTTATTAAGCCCAATTGCAGCCATATACTACGCCCTTTGTTTACTGCATAAAGAAGAAGTAAAAGACTGCCCAAGACAAATGCTGGCCAAACGCCATCCAACCCAAAAGCAGTAAGTTTTGCTGGTATACTCGGACACAACACAAAAAAGCCATAAGACAGTAGCGCAACAGCACGATCAAACAACAGCCGCGCTAAGCCATATGCTAAAAAGGCCGTCAGCGCACAAAGCAACATCTGCATATAAAAAACGGCTGCTAATTCATTATTCCCCTTCTCCCCAAGCCATAACGCAGCAGCCAAAATTAGCTTATAGCCAAAACGATGATTGGACAAATTACCTTGCACATCAATCATCCCGTTACCTGCGACAAAATTCTTCGCCACAGCAAGATAACTAGCCATATCATGCCCAACGCTAAATTCATTTGGGTAAAATACGAATAGACTAAATAAAAACACTGCGAAAGCGATAAGCACTTCCTGCATCTTGGGGGATATATTTTTAAGGCAACACATAAACATAAACTATCTACTTCTTATACACCCAATCACGAAGAACCACAAAATTCACAAAGAAAACAAGTGTTTCAACCAATAACTTAGAAAAAGCTTCAGGCCATGCGAGTGATTGCTGGAGCCCAAATTGTAATGCATAAGACACTAAGCCAGAAACAACAATCGCTGCGACCAATTTAGGTACAGGGTGCAGGCCTAGCGCCGCGCGTTTAAAAACAAAATCTCGGTTCAAATAATAATAAACCGGAAATGCCACCGTGCGTGAAAACACATTTGCAACAAACAACCAAGATGTAAAATGAAAGAATAACGCAAAAGCACATAAATCAACAATTGCCGTAATTGATGACGACAAAACCTGTTTAAGCAGAACAGCATAGATTTTCAGTGAGTCCGTAAATGGCTTAAAATGTGACCCTTTATTGTGGTCTATATAAACCGTATTGATATGAACGGAATTAATGTCCACATTATGCTGTTTTGCCCATAACAACATTTCCATTTCAAAGGCATAGCCTTGCGCCGTTAGCTTTAACAAATCTGTAATATAAGGGCTTGGTATAAAACGTAATCCCGTTTGTGTATCTTCGATTTTGACAGCGGTTAGCATATAAAACACACCGCGCGTTATGATGTTTCCCAAACGACTACGCAATGGTACGTCTTTATCAAAATGACGTACACCAAGGATAAAGGCGGCATCTTTTTGGTTTTGCCCTGCCGCGACAAGCGCTTGAATATCCTCAATCATATGCTGACCATCAGCATCAGCCGTCACAACGCCGCAGCAATCTGGATATTTTTCACGAATAACGGCTAAGCCGGTTTTTAAAGCCGCTCCCTTACCTAAATTGGTTTTATGATTCACCAACTCGACCAAAGGCAGCGCCGCCGCACTTTCGAGGGCAGCTTTAAATTCTGGTGCACAGCCATCATTCACAATAATAATATTGACGTTAGAACCATCTAAACGTTCCGCCAACCCCTGAACAAAAGGAAGGAATGAATCTGTAGGGTCATAAACAGGAATCAACACGACAGCATGCTCATCTTGGCCTATATCTGTCTTCATAGAGAGTTCCTTAAAACGCGTGTCAGGCTTCATTACTCAGTAGGTATATCCCACATACGCTCCCACCACTGGGCAGCATCTTCATCGCTTTGTAAATCAAAGTTTTGCCCGCCTTCAGTCATTCGCGCGCGTATGTCGACGGCCTCATAACCAGTTAATGCAACAAGGTTATTTAACTGAACATCATAAATACGTGGCAAGTTCGCCTGATAAAGACGACCATCTTCACATACTGCATCTTTTATATAAGGCTGATGAAGGTTAAAAACTGTCTGGAAACGGTTTTTATCTTTGGCATTCACAAATTCAACATTATTCAATAATGTTTTATTCGTATGGCGAATATGCATACGTGTGAAAAAGATATTATCTGGCGTAAATTCTGGCGCAGCTTTACTTTTTTGTGTTTTGGCTTTATCAACCCACCAAGCACCCAAACCACGCAAATCCGCACGCGTTAATGTGTCAGCATCCTTACAATTTGGACACCACCCTAAATCACCAGAAAACTCCAAAAACAAAGATTGGAAATTATCGGTTGTCACGCTCTGTGCAAAAATGTCCGCGTAAACTTGGGCGAAGTCATTTTTAACAAAGAGCGGTAAATCGACTCCAGAGGACATTTTTTTTAGCCCTGCAGCTTTTGGCTGCACCAAGCCGTCGCGTGAAATAAAAACAATCGTTAAATCTTGCGCCGGGCCGCCGTTAAGCGTGCTTAGCCCCAACGGCAAAATAAAATTATCACTTTCATATGCAATCTGCACAGGGGGCATAGACAAGGAATCATCCAATTTTTCAGCATATATCAGCAATGCAAAATCAACATTCGCGTTTTTATAAGCAAGCAGCGCGTCTTCATAGGCTTTATCAACAACAAAGCCCGCGTCTTTTAAAATATTCTGTATGGGTGTTTCGATAAGCTCTTCGCGTTTAATTAAACGCACCTCGGGCTTTTCGGCGTATTTTTGCGTATAGCTTAATATAGAAGATTTTTTTTCATCCAAACGCTTTTCAAGCGCACGCACAGCACCTGCACAAACATCATCGTCCTTATAAACATTATAGCGCGGCGCCGTGAACGACATGATCGCATCAAGCTGGCCTACATCTGCAAAGCGTAACTGTGTATCTGCGACAATTTTTGGCAATGGGATCAACAGACCCAACTGCGAACCATCATAAGAAAAATCAGGTGCAAGCGTAATAACCGTTCTATTTTCATCACGACTGACCACCATAACTGATGGCTTATGCGTTATTGTTTTTGTTGGCTCAGTCAGGAAAATGGCATTGAGTGCCTGTGCCTGCCCCATATATAAAAATAAACAAAAAACAAAAAATGAAAGAAATGTCGAAAACAGCTTATGCATAATAATACCACTATATTTTTAAAAACCAGCCTTTTCAAAATAGCCGAGATTCTTGTCTAGTGCAGCCATAGTTTTGGATAAATCCACACTATCATCATTTACCCATACCCGTAATGCCTGTAAATACGCAAATCCAAGCGCCAGAACAGCCATATGCCCGCGCATCCCCGCAATACTACACCCAGAAATATCAAGCATATAACGCATAGAATGAGCCAAATGCGGAAAAACTATTAAGCCACTTACAGGTTCGCACTTCATTGCACGCAAAATACTCACCACCGCATCACGCCGTTCTGAAATAAGGTCAATGCGCATCATAAGCACATCGAATAATATATCTTTAACGGGTAGATCAGGATCGATTTGTCCTTTCATATCTTCCGTAGTTTGTGCATCAAGTATACGTCCATAACCAACGAGTAAATCTGTTTTATCTTGAAACCATTCCAGCAACTCAGAAAAACGCATATCACAGCCTTTAGCCACATCAAGTAAAGTCAGCGCATGCCACCCTTTTTCTGACGTGATGTCTAAAGCTTTATTGATAATGGTTTCGCGTTTATTCATGTTACCCCGAAAATTTAAAGACGGAGCAACTATACAGAAATATAAATGAATATTAAAGCGTTAAACCGAAGCTAACCGCGCATTATATGCGTTATACATGACCTCTTCCGCACATAGAATACTTAAATCGCTCAAAGGCGCAGAAAGCTCTGCCAAGATAACAGATAGTGACAAACGCACGATACGTTGATGCGGAAAATTTGTTTTGCCCTTACCAAGTGCTGGAATAATCATGCGTTGATACCCGTTTTGCTTTGCTAGTTTCATGCCGTTCCGATAGCAGCGAGATAAAAACTTCTCTTCATTCGATAACGACGTATCCCATATTGGCATAACAGCAAAAATAATATCTGGCATATCTGGTGACAGGCTTTTTTGCAGCAAGACATCGCCTGACTTAGCATTCTTAACGGCACTAAAAACAAGCTCCATTGATTCCGCCCCCAAGATTTCACCAATCAAAAGGTTGATTGGGCTATCAAACGCATACTTCTGTGCTATAAAAGTCATAAAAACATCGGTATTTTGCGCACTTAGATAATCACGCGCACGACCATGGATAATATTTATAATTGCGCCGTTTTCTGCGGCATATTGTTTTGAATGCATAAGGGGCTTCTCATGTTACTAAAGCTACGTCAAAAACAGAATTCAAAGATTCATGCTTTTCTAATATATAGTACCCTTTTATTAATATCTTGTTACTATGCATCCGCATCTCATGCACAAGATAACACTGAGCTGCCGCAATACGGTGTCTCTATGCATGACGCACCAAAACTCAAATCACCTGATGACCACTTACCTTATACGAACCCAAATGCTCCAAAAGGCGGCACGTTAAAACAAGCGGCAATTGGTACATTTGATAATCTCAATCCATTCAATATTAAAGGCATATCAGCGCGTGGACTGAATTTAGTATATGATCGCCTGACCATTCGTTCATGGGATGAGCCTTTCACGCTTTACCCCCTTATCGCGCAGAATATTCAATTTAGCGATAACCGCCTAAATATCCAAATTGAATTAAACCCTACTGCTAAATTTGATGATGGCAGCGCCGTTACATCTGACGATATATTATTTTCTTTTGAGACATTGAAAGCAAACGGCCGACCGAATATGCGTAATATATATGGCCTAGTGAAAGACTTTAATATTATTGATCCGCATAACATTGAAATCACTTTAGATGAAAACGCCAACCGCGAAGCCGCAATGATTATCGCGATGATGCCAGTCCTATCCAAAGACTATTGGGAAAATCGCGACTTCAACGCTTCCCTTACTGAAGCGCCCATATCCAACGGTCCTTATAAAATTAAAGATTTTGAAATAGGCCGACACATAACATATGAGCGCAACCCAAATTACTGGGCGAAAGACCTACCTATCGTGCAGGGGCTATATAATTTTGATAACGTGCATTTTGAATATTACCGCGATGATGATGTCGCTTTGATGGCCTTTAATACTGGGGACTTAAACTATCGACGCGAAGGAAATGTCCATAAATGGGTAAGCGGATATGAATCTCAAAACAACAAAGGCGAAGACATTATCAAAAAAGAAATATTGCACGGGCGCACTGACCGTGCAAACACCCTTGTTTTCAATACGCGCCGTGCCCCGTTTAACCAATTACCCGTACGTAAAGCAATATTTTCACTAATTGACTTTGATTGGATTAATCAGAATATCTACCACGACAAGATGAACCGTACGATTACCTTCTTTCCTAACTCGCGCTTTTATGCCACAGGAGCCGCCACGCGTGAAGAACTCGCCCTAATAGACGGTAGCGCTACTTATTTACCAATGAGTATTGGGAAAAGTACTTTATTGACCCCTGACCTTAGCAACACGCAAATTATGCGTAAACATTATATGCAAGCTGATTATCAACTGCGCGAAGCTGGCTGGATAATTAAAGACGGCAAACGCGTAAATGCACAAACCAATAAAGAACTGACTTTTGAGATTTTGGTCAACAATCCTGATGATGAAAAAATTGCGTTAGCCTTTAAGCGCGGCGTTAAACGTTTAGGAATAGCGCCAACGATACGCCGTCTAGATAGCAGCGCTTTCCAAGGTCGCATGCGTGATTACGACTTCGATGCCGCGATTACATTTTGGCAGTCTAGCTTGTCACCCGGTACGGAACAGGCCTTATATTGGGGGTGTAAGGCCGCAGATACACCAGCGCAGTGGAATTATAGTGGTATTTGTAACCCAGCTATAGAAACCCTACTTAGCGCCCTAACCAACACCAGAACATATGAAGATCTAACCCTACATATGCGCGCCCTTGATCGTGTTTTAACACATTTGCATATTGGCATACCTTTGCTTTATTCTAATAGAGATTATGTGGCTCATAGTGACACACTAGAAATGCCCGATGAAGATGCACTTTATGGGGTAATTATTGAAAGCTGGTGGGAAAAACCAAAAAATTAAAAAAAACAGCATTGTGAAAATGCACATCTGCTGATACCCTAACACTTGGTTGGTTTACCAATTTTTTGTTTAATGATTCAATTAACTTATCAGGACACATTAATTATGAATCGTACATTTTTGACTTGTACTGCATTGGCATTGGCTTTAACAGCATGTACTTCCGAACGTGAAGTTACAAAAATGAAGTTAGAGAATGACACGCAATACTGGCAGCGCGTTGATACAACGTCATCTCTTTACTTACGGGGCGCAAAAGCACAGCAGATGCTAAACCGAGACATCGCACGTTGCACCGTTGAAGTAAACGAGCTTGTTAACCAGGGCCTCGTTCGTGAAGCAATTCCATCAAACACTGTAAACGGCAAAATGCCTGATCCTGATTCTGCCCTCGGTAAAATGGCGAAATGGGAAAGTCCAGAACGTGAAGGACATCTATTGCACGAAGTTATCGAATACCATGATTTTGAATCATGTATGGTACACAAGGGCTGGGCGCGCGTTGAATACCTACCATACGAACAAGCCGTTCGCGCACGTGACGAATATTTAGATGCTATTGGTAAGCAGCAATATACGTCTACATACACAGTGAAAAAAGATCCTGTAGTAGAAAAAAGCTTTGACGATTTGAATGGTGATATTGAGTAAATAATACACACTGAACAAATTTAAAAAGGCGCCGTATATATGGCGCCTTTTATTTTGTCTATACTTTTACGTGGCCTATTCATCCTCTACAGTTGGCGGACGTACAGCGATAAGTGTAATTTGATTACGCTGACGGCGAATAATTTCAAAATCAAAGCCATAGAAACTAAAACGCTGATTTACATCTGGCAGCTGTTTAGATTCAAATATAATCAACCCTGCCAAAGTCGCATACTCCTCATCAGGTAAATCCCATTCAAATTCACGGTTCAAATCACGAATAGTCACATCGCCCTTAATCAAGAACAAACCATTTGGACCTTTACGCACACCTTTAACCGTAATGTCATGTTCGTCATCAATTTCACCAACGATTTCTTCCAGAATATCTTCGAGCGTGACAACACCTTTGAAGACACCATATTCATCGACCACAAGGGCAAAATGTTCACGGCGCTCGCGAAACGCTTGCAGCTGATCATATAAATTCGTTGTTTCAGGAATAAACCATGGGCTACTGACAATTTCACCAATTGTGATTTTATCGACATCATTATCAGCGCGCTGTAATGCACGGAATAATTCTTTGGCATGCAAAACGCCAACAATCTCATCCTGATTTCCCTGATACAATGGTATACGCGTATAACGGCTGTGCAGAACTTCGTGCACCAATTCAGGAATCGGCATATCAATATCCAGAACCTCAACATTTTTACGGTGAACCATAATGTCTTCAACTTCAACATTCACCAAATCAAGGATAGACCGTAACATCGCGCGCTGATCTTGCACTTCTTGTTTTGGGCCACGGTGCATTTCAATTGCGCCACGCAATTCTTCTTCATTGCCACCAACATTAACAATATCAACCTGCACGCCGAACAAACGCAACGTATGACGAACAATCCAAACTACACATTCAGAAATCGGTGAAAATACAATGACAACCACATTAATAATCGGCGAGATAAACAACGCCATACGGTCTGCATTCATAAGCGCATAAGTTTTTGGAAGCACTTCAGCAAAGATAAGCACCAATAACGTCATAAACAAGGTAGCATAGACAATACCCGCTTCACCAAAAATTGCCATCAACACCCCAGTAGCTAAAGATGTTGCCAAAATGTTTACAAGGTTATTCCCTAGCAACAATGCGCCAATTAAACGTTCTTTACGTTCGGTCAGTTTACGGACAAGTGTAGCACGTTTATTGCCATCCTTTTCCATGGACAACATGCGCGCTTCGGATACCGCCGTTAGCGATGTTTCTGACCCTGAAAAGAAGCCCGACAAACATAGCAGACAGAAAATTATACCTGAAGAGATCCAAAACATTGGGTCTTCTAAAGGTGGTAAAGATTCAACATTTTCCATTACTGTATAGTCCTTATATTACTATAGCGTTTTAATTCAAAAATTCGTGTAACACATTGTGTAAATCGTCAGCTGCATAAGATGACGTCACTTTTGTACGTCCCAACGCCTGCATAACAACAAAATTAATACCTTTTGCATCGGCTTTTTTGTCTTTTGCCATTACTTTCATCATATCGTCAACTGTAATCTCTGGCGCATCAGGAATGTCTGCATATTGCGATGGTAGCCCTACCCTACGTATATGCGCTTCAATGATCTCAACGTCCGCAGAAGAAAGATAGCCAAGCTTAGCTGAAAAACGCGCCGCCAAACACATACCAATGGCAACCGCCTCCCCATGACGTAAGCGATCGTCATATGAACATAGCGCTTCTAACGCATGCCCAAATGTATGCCCCAAATTCAATAAGGCACGCACACCGCCTTCTCGTTCATCTTGTGAAACAATTTCAGCCTTAATCTCACAGCAACGTTTGACCGCATAATGCACAGCATGAAGGTCATGCTTTAAAAGCGCTTCTGCATGCCCATCCTCTAGCCACGCCATAAATGCACTATCCCACAGCAGCCCATATTTATAAATTTCTGCATATCCCGCGCGCAGTTCACGCATAGGCAGTGTTTTGAGAACAGCAGAATCACAAAACACGGCTTTAGGCTGATAAAATGCTCCAACTAGATTTTTACCTTCTGGAATATTAATAGCCGTCTTACCGCCAACTGAGCTTTCAACCTGCGCCAACAAAGTCGTTGGCACTTGAATAAAATCTATGCCTCGCATGTAAGATGCCGCAACAAAGCCAGCTAAATCCCCAATAACGCCGCCGCCAACAGCAATAATCAACGAATCTCGCTTTGCCCCTTCTTGTACCAACCAAGACAGGCAATCTGCATATATATGTACGGATTTACTTTGCTCCCCTGATGGCACGCTATAAATATGCGGGGCGTTCACGCCCTTAGCACGCAGGGCCTCAGTTAACGGACGCGCATATAGCTCTTCGACAGATGTATCACATAAGATAAAAAGAGACTTATCACCATAATAATCTGCAATAAAATCGGCGATCTGCTCATTCAAGTTACAGCCAATATAAATTTTATAACTGCGCGCAGTCAGATGGACATCTACTACATTTATATCTGATATATCTTTCATCACTATGTTCTTTAATATTAAAGGATCATCCGTTATATACACCATCTAGATAGCATAATATATCTTTAATTACATGGTGCGCACCTTTTGCCGAATCGACACTATATTCTGCCTGTGCATATAAAGGTTCACGATCATCGAGCAATTTTAGCAATACCGCTTTCGGGTCATCACTTTGCAATAAAGGGCGATCATCGCGGCGCGCGGTGCGCTCTAACAATGTATCTATGTCAGCTTTTAGCCAAATTAAATGGGCGTCTTTTTTTAAATCAGCCAATGTATTAGGCTGCGTTATACATCCCCCGCCCGTTGATATAACTGACGCTCTATTTTCTAACAGACGCTTTATAACGCGCCCCTCAAGCTCTCGAAAAGCACCTTCACCATAAAAGCTAAATATATCGGGAATAGACTGCCCCGCACTCAAGACAATCTCATCATCACTATCGACAAATGAAACGCCTAACGCCTTGGCTAACAAACGCCCTGTATGAGTCTTTCCAGCCCCCATCATACCAACTAAGGCGACAGGTTTAGTTAAACGAAATTGAAAATCGGGCATAGCTACAGAATTATTCATGAACATAAAAGAATCGGTTTTTGATACACAACACTTCACAAAGAAGTGAGACTAATCTATAAAAATATAGAAATAAAATCAATCGAACCTGTAAACTTGTTATTTTAATAAATAAGGCCATGACAAAAATATTTTCTTTTATCGTAATAATAGCATTAATCGGCGGCTTTGCATGGCTTGGCCTTAAGCAGCCTGAAATTGAGAAAAACACCATTGAAATAGCCCTCGACACCAAGCAGTTCCTAGATATTCAATAATTACTAATATACAGAGCAAAAGATAACATTATTAGATTTACCTAATATCTTTGTCCTCTAAATCATTATTTTTACAAAAACTTTTGAAAAAAATAAAACTTATGTCAAATTTATATATTGACAGGGGTTGCAAAATTATGTAATAACTATCCTTGCTCTCGACATGAGAGTAAAAAAGACACATTAATAATAACATTAACCGTGGGGTTATCTCTGCAAAGTTAATGGCAAATAACATTGACATGCAGACAATAATTTAAGGAGAACTAAAAAATGGCACGTCCAGGACGCCCAGCACTACCAAAGCCAGATCTGCACCCTTCTGTAGACGCATTTTTGAATATGCTACAGACAGAGCGCGGCGCAGCACTTAATACGCGTCAAGCATATTGGAGAGATTTGGCTGATGTAAGCTTATTCCTCAAGAATCAGATGAGCTCTGATATTGATCGCGCATCTACGGATGAAATTAAAGCATACCTAAAAGACCTTGCAGGCAAAGTGAATGCAAAAGGTAAAGGTAACGGCAAAATTTCTGAGCGCACAATTGCACGTCGTCTATCAGCGATGCGTCAGTTCTACCGTTTCATGATTTCAGAAAAAATGCGTAAAGACGATCCAACATCTACGATCGAAAGCCCAAAACAAGGTCGTACACTACCAAAAACATTGAGCGAAGACGAAGTAAGCACTTTGATTCGCGTTGCAGGCGAAGCCGGTACAGCAGAAAGCGTGCGTCTAGTATGTTTGCTTGAAATGCTATACGCAACAGGCCTTCGCGTATCTGAACTTGTTGGTCTATCTATGTCCGCCGTTGGTGAAGATACACAATTCCTTCTTGTTGAAGGTAAAGGTGGTCGTGAGCGCATGGTTCCACTAAGTGATCCTGCACAAAAAGCGATCAACAACTATATGACTGTTCGTCAAAGCTTCGTCTCTCCTGAAGATGATGGCACACAAGGTCAATGGTTGTTCCCATCTAAAACATCTGTAAAAGGTCACCTAACTCGTCAGCGTTTTGCTCAGCTTCTTAAAGACTTGGCACGCGCAGCGAAGGTTGATGAAGACCGCGTAAGCCCACACGTACTACGTCACGCTTTCGCAACACATCTTCTTAGCCGTGGTGCAGATCTACGCTCTGTTCAGAAAATGCTTGGCCATGCTGACATTGCAACAACACAGATCTACACACACATCATTGGTAAAGATCTTAAAGATACAGTTGAAGAAAAGCACCCAATGGCGAAAAAAGCTTAATTTAAGCTTTTCATTCAATAAATAATTTTCTCAAGCAGGTTTTTGATTTGTCATGACCTGCTTGATTTGTTATATAAGCCCTGAAATATATAAAGACAGCAAAAGATGGAAAGATAATCATGCTTGAATTTGAAAAGCCGGTCATAGAGCTTGAAGCAAAAATTGCAGAATTGCGTCACATGAGCAGTGATGATGAAATCAACATCGCGGATGAAATTTCCCGCATGCAAGCCAAAGCAGGCCGTTTGCTCTCACAAATTTATACAAAGCTGACACCTGCACAAATTGTACAGGTTGCGCGCCACCCAGAACGCCCGCATTTCAGTGATTATATCAAACATATGATTGATGACTTTACCCCCCTTGCTGGCGACCGCCTATTTGGTGAAGATCACGCCCTTATTGGTGGCGTCGGCCGTTTCAAAGGCCAAAGCGTTGTTGTTATGGGCCAAGAAAAAGGCAATGACACTGAAAGCCGTATCAAACATAATTTTGGCATGGCGCGCCCTGAAGGCTACCGCAAAGCACAGCGCCTCATGGAAATGGCATCACAATTCCAAATCCCTGTTATCTCACTTGTTGATACAGCAGGCGCATATCCAGGCCTTGGAGCGGAAGAGCGCGGTCAATCCGAAGCTATCGCACGTTCAATTGAATCCTGCTTAAAACTTGAAGTTCCGATGCTTTCTGTCGTTATTGGCGAAGGCGGCTCAGGCGGCGCGATTGCTATCGCTGCGGCGGATCGTATCTATATGCTTGAAAACTCAATTTATTCGGTTATTTCACCCGAAGGCTGTGCATCCATTCTATGGCGCAGCGCTGATTACGCCAAAGATGCAGCAGTAGCTCTAAAACTTACCGCAAAAGACATGCTTGAAAATGGCTTGATCGACAGCATCATTAAAGAGCCACTAGGCGGCGCGCACAGAAACAAAAAAGAGCCCATCGCGCAAGCTTCCGCCGAACTGGAAAAAGGCTTAAAACAGCTTACACCATGGAAGAGCGAGAAGCTTATCGCTGCGCGTGAAGAAAAGTTCCTAAAAATGGGAAGAGCCGCATAACCGCGCCCTTCCCGTCTTTAAGTAAACATAAAAAATTGATAATTAAATGAATTAGATAATGCGCAAAATTTAACTTTGCGCATTTTTTAATGCGTATCTCAACCAACCTTGCGTATGGTTTCATCACTGGCCAGATGGTCAAAAAAAGGGATGCTATCTTTTGACTTTTTTTCACCAGTCTTTAAATCCACATCAACTTTCGCGCGCGTAATCATATTTTGAAAATTGCCATGCCCTGCGCGCATATGCCCCTCATGTGTAGAAGACGCACGAAAGTACAACAAAAGAAAAACACGAATAGATGATGTTAAACTCGCGTTACTTTTCTTACGTAGTGCAATTAAGGAACATAACTCATGGATAGTTGTTTGCTCTCTGTCCGCAACATCATTGAGTACCCCCCACATCTCAGGCTCTAATCGCACAGATGTACGTCGTCCCAATATCGTTACATTCTTACCAATTAAAGTGCTTTTATATTCTGCATCGAAATTTTCTGACATTATACTTACGCCCAAGTTAATGATTAAAAACTATAAGCACTATACACTAAAAAATACACAACACAACCTAAGGTTACAAATTTAAGTTCGAACGGTCAAAAAAGTTGCGCGCGAGTACGAACGCATTATTTATATACTATTGATAAAGCATGAATTTTTTCTTTCAGCAAATCATCAAGCAGGCCATGTATTTTTCTATGCCCCTCAATACGAGAGTATGCACTCATTGATTGTGAGTCGATTATAATTTTGAAATGCGATTCTCCGCCCTCACGATAGCCTGCATGCCCGATATGCAATTCGCTTTCATCCACCACCTGTAGAAAAACAGGCGAAAGTCCTACTTGGATTCGTGATTCTATCTCTAAACCGAGCGGACCTAGCTTACTATTTGACATTATCTTGATTCTCTCTAAATATTTTTCTGTAAAATTTTATACAACAAGATTATAATATATAGATTATGCCAAGAATAAAACTGCAAGAAAAATCTCCTCTGTTTGAGGACGACAAACCAAAGCCACAGACACGCATTTGCGATATGCCTGACTGTGTCGCGCATGCAGAGCATAAAGCCCCAAAAGACCGTGGACTAAAGGATTATTATCATTTCTGTTACGACCATGTCAGTGCGTATAACCGCGCATGGAATTACTTTGATGGTATGCCAGACCGCGATGTCGAAGATTATATCTATAAAGGCACAATATGGGACCGTCCAACATGGAAGTTTGCTCATAGCGGGTCCGTGGACGAAATCCTTAAAAAGAAAGCGTGGCAAGCTTATCATTTCACAGATAAAGAGCCACCGCGCGACCACACCGCGCATAGTCAGCGCGAACAAACGCAGCATACACAGATGAACCGCAATTCACCGGAGCATCAGGCACTAGAAGTTCTGGGCCTTATGCCGCCTGTAACATTGGATGACATCAAAAGCGAATACAAAAAACTGGTGAAGAAATACCACCCAGATCTCAATAACAACTGCCCTATGGCAGAAGAAAAAAGCAAAAACATCAACGCGGCCTATACAGTCCTACGCCTTGCTTATCAGAAATACGAAAAGATTGAGAAAAAATTTCAGGGATAATCCCCCTTTATAAATCGCGCAAAGTCCTTATATTGAGTAACATAGAAGATACATATTATTTAATATTCTAAGGACACCTCAAGTGAGCGACGTACAAGCCAAACCAAACGAAGAAAATAAAAAAAATTCAGCCTTTGACCGCAGTCAGTTAGATGACGGCAGGCATCACAGCACAATTCCTGACAAAATGTACGATGTGCGCAGTGTTTTTGGGCTCGATATCGACATGAAAGTCCCTGGATTTGCGCATGACATGAAAAATGTGCCAGAAATAGATGATTCATATCACTTCGACCACGACACAACGCTCGCCATCCTCGCTGGATTCGCCTTTAACCGCCGCGTCATGGTGCAGGGCTTTCATGGTACGGGTAAATCAACCCATATTGAACAAGTTGCCGCGCGCCTTAACTGGCCTTGTGTTCGCGTTAACCTCGACTCCCATGTCAGCCGTATAGATTTACTTGGGAAGGATGCAATCGTCCTAAAAGAAGGCAAACAAATCACCGAGTGGAAAGAGGGTATTTTGACATGGGCGTTACAAAACCCCGCTGCACTTGTATTTGATGAATATGATGCTGGCCGCCCCGATGTGATGTTTGTTATTCAGCGCGTTTTGGAAGCAGAAGGCAAACTAACCCTCCTTGACCAAAACCGTACCATCCGCCCACACCCTGCCTTCCGCTTGTTTGCCACAGCCAACACAATCGGCTTAGGCGATACGACAGGACTTTATCATGGTACACAACAAATCAACCAAGGCCAAATGGACCGTTGGAACATCGTGACCGTGCTTAACTACCTTGACCCAAAATACGAAATTCAAATTGTCATGTCCAAAATTGACGAACTAACATCGGATGATGACTACGAAGAAGTCAAAGCAATGGTCATGCTCGCTAACTTAACACGTCAGGGCTTTAAATCGGGTGATTTATCAACATTAATGTCACCGCGTACAGTGATAAGCTGGGCAGATAACACACAAATTTTCGGCGACCGTGAACTCGCCTTCCGCCTCAGTTTTTATAACAAATGTGACGAAGCCGAGCGCCCAGTGATTAAAGAATATTATCAACGCTGTTTCGGAGTGGATCTTGAACAATCCTAACAACAACCATGACGCCCTTCGCGCCAGACAAAAGGAACAAGAAGTCTTTAAAAGCGCAACAGAAGCCGTTTTAAAGGCCTTGTCCGGTGCAAAAGATGTCAGCGTCAATTACAGCGCCAATGAAACAACCACCGCGACGCGCCTACCATTTTCGGATCAATATAAGGCCGCGAAGCTGCCCGCCTTGGGAGATACATCGCAAGAAAAACAAAAAGGCCTAATCCGCGCTGCATCTGACATACGCGCCATGCATTTTGCACATCATAATGCCGCCACACATAAACAACGCAGGCCTGATGACGGCGAAGCCGCACTTATCTGGGACGCCATAGAACGCGCACGCTGCGAAGCCATCGGCATGCGCAATTACCGCGGCGTCGCGCAAAACCTTACAACCGCAATAGATGCTGACTGCAAAGCCCGCCAATATGATAAGCTAGAAAGTAAAGATGGCTGCCCCCGCGCTGAGGCACTTTATATGCTAACCCGCGCCGCTTTGTCAGAAACGGACTTACCGCCTGCTGCCTATAAAATTCAAGAATTCTGGGGCAGTGAGATACGCGAAAAACTCGGCAATCAAAGTTTTGCTGCCCTCATCCCCAAACTAGAAAATCAGCAAGACTTCGCCAAAGCCGCCATAAACTTACTTAGTCAGCTTGATATAGAGGGGTTTGAATTTCCTACCGAGGAAGATGAAGGTCAACAAAATCAACCTGACGATGACCAAGACGAAAACGAAGGCCAAGACGAACAAGACAGTAAAGACAAACAAGAGGAAGAGAAAAACAAACAGCCTGATTCCCCTATGCAAGGTGAACAAGACCAACAAACCAGTGACGATAGCGACCTGCAAGACACCGACAAAACCGAAGATTTAGGCCATCTAGATGAAACAGATGCCGAAATGCAGGATGCCGAAAAAAATGAAAGCGGCGAATATAGCGAAGACGTTAAAAACATCCTTGTCGAACAAGGCCACAGCCCATCGTATAAAATATACACTACCCAGTTTGATGAAGAAATTAAGGCCGAAGACCTTGCTGGCAATGCGGACTTAAAACGCCTGCGCGATATGCTCGACACCTATTTGGAACGTTATCAATCCACCATCAGCCGCCTTGCCAACCGCCTACAACGTAAATTAATGGCGCAGCAGCAACGCAGCTGGAAGTTCGACCTTGAGGAAGGCCAGATTGACAGCGCCCGCCTCGCCCGCGTGGTCGCAAACCCATCTGTACCGCTTAGCTTTATGCAAGAACAAGAGACAGACTTTAAAGATACGGTCTTAACCCTCCTCCTCGACAATTCAGGCTCTATGCGCGGGCGCCCCATTACCATCTCCGCCCTTTGCGCTGATATTCTGATCCGTACGCTTGAACGCTGCAACATTAAAACCGAAGTGCTCGGCTTTACCACACGCGCTTGGAAAGGCGGCAAAGCCCGCGAACTATGGATGGATAATGGCCGCCCCGAAAAGCCCGGACGCCTAAACGATATTCGCCACATCATCTATAAAGAAGCCGACACCCCATGGCGGCGCAGTAAAAACAACCTTGGCCTAATGCTCAAAGAAGGCTTACTGAAAGAGAATATTGACGGTGAAGCCCTAGCATGGGCACATAACCGCATCGCCCGCCGCCACGAAGAACGTAAAATCCTGCTTGTTATATCTGATGGCGCGCCGGTTGATGACTCCACCCTATCGACCAACCCTGCATCCTTATTGGAACAAGACCTACATGCCGTCATCCATAAGATTGAGAAAAGAAGCAAAGTTGAACTCTGCGCCATTGGTATTGGTCATGACGTTACGCAATATTATAAAAACTCAATCACTATTACCGATGTCGACCAACTCGCCGAAGCCCTCATGCATAAGCTAGAAAGATTATTTGAGAAGTAATTTTACATAGGGCGATTGGTTGAGTTATAACACTTCCACATAAAAAGCCTTTAAAAAAGCTATTCACTTATTTGGTGACTTTGTAGATATACCGAATATAGCTTTCTGTTTAAAAGCAAGCCACGCCTATCCCCCCATAATATGGAAGCATGTAATAATGCCAAAACAGCCTCGCCCGTAAGATAGAACTTCACTACAAAATTAGATAAATTTACCCATAACGGTGCAGCGTGTAGCCATGCTTACGCATCCATGACTTGCCGTCTTTATATGAAACACAAAGCTTTTCGCACAGATTCCAAAAACGTTTGCTGTGATCCATATGTTCTAGATGCGCGGCTTCATGCGCAACGACATAGTCCATCGCATTAAGCGGCGCAAAAATTAAACGCCAAGAAAGCGATATATTGCCATCCGCACTACAGCTGCCCCAACGGCTTTTTGTGTCACGTATTTGAATTTTCTTGGATTGGCGGGTAAGGTTCGACGTTTTCTCTTCAAGCATATCCGTTAAATATTCACGTGCAAGGTTCTTAAGAAAACGCTTTATGCGCGGCTCATAATCTTCCAAGTTCGTTTCCACGAGCAGGATATGGTCTTGTAACTCTATTTTCGTTGATTTTCGGTGTTCATCATAACGCACGACAATTTCGACCTCGCGCCCTAATACAGGGATAACTTCCCCATCCACAAAGGGAATAAACTCAGGCAATTCACTTATACGGTCAAACACCCATTGGCGGTGTTCATCAATAAAGTGCTGCGCCTTACGCGGCGAAGCAAAGCGCGGTAAAACCAAATGCACACAACGATTG
Organism: Alphaproteobacteria bacterium; assembly: GCA_002690045.1. Classification (GTDB taxonomy): domain Bacteria; phylum Pseudomonadota; class Alphaproteobacteria; order Micavibrionales; family Micavibrionaceae; genus UBA2705. The sequence goes on from NZDE01000014.1 coordinate 53,545, forward strand.
GCAGGATCTAGCCTAAGCGCCATACGCTTGGCGCGGCTATCCCGTCGAATTTTCACATGGCGTTCAAGGCCAGCTAAATCAAGATTTGTTTCTGCCATAAAAATAGATTAGCCATTACTGCGGCTCAAACACAACATCAAAATGATTTTTCTTATCAAATTTTGTAGGTTTTAAGTCTGGCACGACCTCAAGGTCAGCTTTAGGAACGGGTGAAACATCCCCATCAAAACTACGAATAAAATTGCGAATGCGCGGTAAAATAAGGTTCCGATAACGCTTACCATTAAAAATGCCGTAATGACCAACATTTTCCTGCATATGGTGGAACTGCATATGCGCAGGCAGGTTAGAACAGAGCACGTTAGCTGAGACCGTTTGCCCACGTGATGAAATATCATCAAGTTCCCCTTCAATGGTCAACAGCGCGGTTTTTTCTATCTGTGATGGGTCAACACGATAATCATCACCGGTAATGGGGTCATTCCAAACCATTTCGCCCTTCGGCAATAAATGGCGTTGAAAAACAACATCAACCGTTTGCAAATAAAAATCTGCAGGAATATCCATCACGGCCAAATATTCATCATAAAATTTGCGGTGCTGTTCCGCGGAATCGCCATCACCCTGAACCAGATGCTTATAAAAGTTTAAATGTGAACCAATGTGCCGATCTAAATTCATCGACATGAAGCCACTAAGCTGTAAGAACCCTGGATAAACCTTACGAAAACCACCTTTATGGAATGCAGGTACAGTTTGCACCACCGTATTTTCAAACCAGCTCAGCGGGCGTTCTTCCGCCAATTCATTTACGGCTGTTTTTGACACGCGTGTATCAATCGGCCCGCCCATCAGGGTCATCGACAAAGGCTGATTAGGGTCATCCTCCGCCGCCATCAAAGATACCGCCGCCATCACAGGCACAGCAGGCTGACACACAGCTATCACATGCGTATTGCGCCCAAGAAGGCTTAAAAAACTACGTAAATAAGAAATATAAGTATCTAACGAAAAACCACCTTCAGAAAGCGGCACTTGGCGTGCATCAATCCAGTCCGTAACATATACATCATGATGCGGCAGTAACGCTTCAATTGTCCCGCGCAATAATGTGGCGTAATGGCCTGACATTGGCGCAACCACTAATACCTTGGGGTCTTTACGGTTTGTGTTGCGTTTAAAATGAAGCAGCGTACAGAACGATTTATTCACAATGTCTTCATATTCAACCTCAACTTCTTTACCACCTATAATGGTCTTATCAAGCCCCCATGCAGGCTCACCAAACCGGCGGGTAACGCGTTCAAATAATTCTGCGCTTGCGGCAAGGGTTTTTCCCATCGGTGTATAAGAGAGCGGATTAAACGGATTTGATAGGCTGGACTTCACCATCTGCGCCCCTAAACGCGGGCCAAATAAAGATGCATTCCCCAATTCATATAAATGATATAGCATAAGCCACTTTCCTACTCTTCTTTAAACACAGTAAATATGCTAAAATATTAGCATGATATAATGAAGAATTTATGAAATTTTATGCTCGAATTTATAAACTCAACACTAAATAATTTAATTATAACACGCATTTACGACATTGTTGCAGCGCTTATAATTTCTATCCCCATTGGCGTAATTCAGTACAAAATGCACTGGAATATGCAGCCGATTCTTTGGAATCTGCTCGACAAGGGGTTCAAACCACAGCTAATTAAGCTTAATAATCAGAAAAAAAACGAACAAACCCTCTTCTTCCGCGGCCTGTTTGTCGTCTGCATTTTTATTGCACTTACAGCCATACTTCTTATTGGTTTAAATATCGCGGAACATATTGCCCTGATTGGCAGCCAGATCGATACCATCACATTAAGCCTTTGTTTAGTAACCATTTACCCATTCCTGTTAAACAGATATGTGCAAAAAGAATATAAGGAACAAAAGAAGCTTAGCGCCACTCTACTCAACATAATTAGCGCAAGCACGATGCGCGCCGTCAATACCGCCGATGAAAGCGCCATTAACCGTTACATCATCAGCATGAGCGTCATGAGCTTTACCCGTTATTTTATTGCGCCAATTCTGTTTTATTTAATCGGCGGCGTTGCCTTACTATTGATCGGGTCAATATTCCTCTGGCTCGCCGCGCGAATTGGCAGCGGCGTATTAACGGGCGCGTATAGCTACGCGATAACTATTTTTGAAGAATTGCTTGCTGTCCTACCGAACTTTTTTGCAACAACATTGCTTATAATGGCAACGTTGCTTACCCCCAAAACCAAGTTTACAGCCGCGCTCCATGCCCTCACCATCAAACATAGCGGTCATTTGCTCCCTGGCGCGCATCCATTAGCGATTGTCGCGCATTGTATAAATATATCAATTGGCGGAAAAATGAAGTCGAGTTACGGCTATATGATTGAACGCCCATGGCATGGCCCAAAAGACGCCAAAGCTAAGGTAGAGGCCGCGCAGACGTTTCACGCGCAATACCTCATTGCAATTGCACATATACTCGCGCTGTTTGGTTTACTTATTTTACAGTGATACGATTTTAAGCTGCTTTCGCACCGTAATAATGATCCAAAATCAACATTTGGCGCAACGCCGCAATATGCATACCGCCATTTAACGCTGTCGCCTGCCCATAGCTATATGGACGCGGGTCATCAAGCACGAGCCAATCATACGATTCTAGATAAGCACGCATATCGCCATGCTCTTCCGCGTCAACAGGAAGCGCAATCGCGCAGTGCCATACGACATCCTTATTCAGTTTCTGCAGGATTACCCCCGCAGCAATCGCAGCATAGCCTTCCAAAATCATTGGAATATGCGCCAAGCGCGCCGCAATGATCGCGCCAATCAAGGCATTAACCTCATACCCAGAAGTAGATTTCAATATTGAAAAACAGGAATCTAGAGATATACCATCAAGTGACACTTTAAGTTTAGTATCTATAGATTCAATGAAGTTATTACACAATGCCCGACCAAGCGCCTCCGACCCCGCCCCAATTGCTGATGCAGAAACCAAATCGTTTTCAGGCTCAATCGTCATCATGCCATAAGCCATAGAATTAAGAAGCGACTCTTCATCCATCGCGTCACCTTCACGCAAATCCGCTGTTGGCTCATCCATATTCAAATCATATAAACGCAAATCCGCATTGGCGAGATTAATAACCTCATTAACGGCATGCTCACCAGATAACAAAGACGCGACCATGTCTTTATAATACGCCTTCTGCGCCTCATCATCCTTCGCAAAGCCGTGTGATGCTGCGTATAGTGACAGGCGTGGGCGTTTAATTTCGTACACCTGACGGTCCGCCGCAAAATTCAGCCAATATTTAATCCGCGCAATTTTATCCATTTGCGACAATTCATCACGAACGCTGCACGATGGATGCTCCATAGACTGGATAAGGGCTTTAATTTCTTCAAACTTTAATGCGGTCTCTGCCATTGTATATTCCTTTACTTTACGCCATCTAATCTATAAATATATACGGCAATGTAAAGACAATAGCGCCGTGAATAATTTTTTTTCCGAAAAATAGTTATTTTACATCACTCTTTGCTTGACTTAGGCATATATCATGCAGTATTGTCCGCTTCATTGTGAAATAAGCCGCACCTTGTGCGCCAATATATAAAAGAGAATATAGAAGGATTTACACTATGAGCCGTCGTTGTGTAGTTACAGGTAAAAGCGTGATGTCAGGTAATAACGTTTCTCACGCGAAAAACAGAACTCGTCGTAAGTTTTACCCAAATGTACAAGAAACAAGCTTGTACTCTGAAGCTTTGGGCAAAAACGTTCGTGTTAAAATCAGCACTGCTGGTATGCGCACAGTTGAGCACAAAGGTGGCCTTGACGCTTACCTTACTGGCACAGCTAAAACAAAATTGGATGAATCACTTCGTCCAGTTAAAGCACAAGTTGAGAAAGTTCTTGCTGAAAAGAAATAATTTCAGGCAAAGAATTTTCCAATGAGCGACCTTACATATCCAAATTTTGCATTTGATATAACGTATAACGCGCCTGACAGTCAGGCGCGTTTGGGTCTTTTGAAGACTCCACACGGGACTATCGAAACACCAAATTTCATTTTTTGTGGCACGAAAGCGGCTATCAAAAACCTCAACCCTGACCAAATGGTTGAAGCAAAAACGGATATTATGCTGTCAAACACCTACCATTTAATGATTCAGCCTGGCGCTGATGTCGTTGAAAAAATGGGTGGCCTACACAAATTTATGGGCTGGGACGGCCCAATGCTGACCGATAGCGGTGGCTTCCAAATCTTTTCTATGGGCCACGGCTCAGTTGCCGATGAAATCAAAGGCCGTAACAAAGGTGGCCGTGGACAGTCCCTTCTTAAAATCACAGAAGAAGGCGCTAAATTCCGCAATTACCGTGATGGCTCAGAAATGATGCTAACGCCTGAACTATCCATGGATATTCAACGCAAGCTTGGCGCAGACCTTATCATGCAGTTTGATGAATGTACCGCCTTCCATGTTGATCGCGACTACACAGAATCTTCTATGCACCGCTCACACCGTTGGGGCGACCGCTCACTTGCACATTTCGCGAAGAACGATAACGGCGCACAGGCCATATACGGCATTGTTCAAGGCGGCGTATACCCAGAACTTCGCGCCGAAAGCTGCGCATGGACGAAGAATAGCAACTTCTTCGGCACTGCCATTGGCGGTTCACTTGGTGGCAGCAAGCAGCAATTCTACGAAATCGTATCATGGTGCGCTGAACAGATTCACCAAGAACGCCCTGTTCACTTATTGGGCATTGGCGCAATTGATGACATTTTCACATGCGTTCGCCTTGGCATTGATACATTTGACTGCGTATCACCAACGCGCGCTGCACGTCACGGCTGGGCCATCATGAAAGGCGTACCGGGTAATAAGCTAAACCTGAAGAACGCCAAATATCGTGAAGACCCTACACCACTTTGTGAAGATTACGATATAAAGGCTTCAAATTATTACTCAAAAGCTTATTTGCATCATTTGCTAAAAGCGCAAGAAATGCTCGCCATGCAAATTCTTTCACAGCACAATGTCTATGTGATGAACCACCTGATGCGCGACATCCGCGAAGGTATTAAAAACGGCAATCTCGACCAAGTCGAAGCCGAATGGCGCTGCTTAGACTAAAACAGCAATTGACATAATCTGCAAGCATTGTTACACTGCCTGACCATCAAGGCAGTAAGGTATAAATATGTTATCAGCGCTATTTGAAAAATTTAGATCCCCGAACAAAGTCTATGCACCACTAGATTTGCCTAAAGACATCGCCGCGCATTTCTGCATTGACGAATTACCACAAGATTTGCATCCTGTTATTCAGGATAAACTCAACTTCCTCGCACGCTTTAAAAATAAGCCATCACTTCCCGAAAAGTTTGACGCCGTGCTTGTCATTGATATGCAGAAGGAATTTTGCAAAACCGGCCCTATACGCGAGGCCATTTTCGCCACACGGCGCGGAACTATTGATACTGAAGAAACCGTGAAACATACCGCGCCGATCATAGATCAATTCCGTGACGCTAACCTACCTATATATAGCATATACTTTGCGGAAAAGCCTAAGCATCCGTTCTTTATTGACTTTTACGGCTACAAATACCGTACAGGTGATACGCTTGTTTATAAAAACGAAAACTCTGCCTTTAAAACACCTGATAACAAATTCGAACAACCCCTAAATGACGCCGGCCACAAAAACCTTCTTATCGTCGGTTTCAACACATGTGCCTGCGTTAAAAGCACGGTTATAGACGCACAAAAAGCCGGCTTTAACACATGGCTAGCCTTAGACTGTACAGGCAACGACAATTCTGGCCACGATACTTACACACAAGAAGAACTTGCTGGATACCGCATTCAGAGTTTAATCGCAATGAAGAACGGGGGCACACAAGTAACAACGTCTGCCGCAGTGCTCAGGCATATACAAAGTGCGCTGTAATTGAAGGAGCAGAACAGCATGAAACCAGTAAACAGCCATAGTGATTATATTGATTTCATGCGCAAATATGCTCAAAAAACGCCCCTCCCCACGCATTTTGATGCATGCCTCGTAATTGATGTGCAAGATAAATTCTGCTGCCCTGCAAAATCACATTTCGGCAGTTATTACACCCTTAACGCTGCACAGAACGTTCAACAGTTCGCACCACAATTAAGGGCACATGATATTCATTTATATTCAATCTATTATGACTTCACACCTTATAAAGATGGGCAAGATGACTTCATACATTATCAACATACTGACAAAGACACGCTTATTCGTAAAAATGCCCCATCAGCCTTTGAAGGGTTTGATAATGGCCTTAAAGAAAAACTCACCCTAAACAAGCATTTTAACTTACTTGTCATGGGCGTTTATTTAGATGCGTGCGTCGCCGCCACCGCGATGGATGCCGCACAGTTAGGTTTTAAGCCATGGGTCGTATTAGATTGTAGCGGATCAGTTAAAGGCCACAACAACTTTTCACCAAAGAAAATGTCAATGCAAGTATTAGACGGCATGCGTGCCAAAGGCGTTGGATTTACGCTTTCAAATACAGCGTTGGATCAGATTAAGCCCACGTAAAACCCAAACTAGAATTATAACGTCCTTAAATGAAGAAGAAGGTCGTGTTCTTGCGTTATGACGCGCGCATTAATTGGCTCTGCGCTACCATCAGATTTGATATTAAAGCCATCAACAACACATAAGTTTTCTTCATTAAGTACACCATTTTGCCAATGCTCCTGTAAGGAAACATTCCGCTTTACGCCCGCGCTTGTTGCATAGGCTACGCCAATATCTTTAAACGTGTTTTTTATACCCGGAATATCAGTATCGGAGAAACAAACCGTACCAACCCGTCCATTAAAAATATTATTAATCATAACCGCCCTCTCAAATTACACGCAATATTTAACATAACAGTAGAGAGCCGGTCAAGTTATATAGTTATGCGCAAATAAACTAACGCTCAAGCGCAGCTAAAATCCCATCAATTGGTGGGCGGCTTTTATACCCAGATTCACTAAACATATGTGTGACCACGCCTTCAGCGTTAATCACATAAACGGCAGGGTGCGGAATGCCATAATAACGTGAGCCACGCTTATATTTATCATTTAACAAGCCAAATGCCTTTATTGATTCAGAGCCTGTGTCAGACAGCATTCTATATGCAATACCGTGCTGATGTCCAAAGCGCGCAAGGGCTTCTATAGAGTCATAGCTAACCGATACGACCTCATAACCAAACTTTTTAAAATCTTTATAACGCGAAGAAAAATCTTCCATTTGTATTTTGCAGAATGGGCACCAATCAGCAGAGCGTACAAAGAATACTACTAATCCCTTCTCACCTTTCAAGCCATCAAACTCAACTTTATTGCCATTATGATCCTGCAATTTAAAATGATGCGGGATAGGTTCACCGACCTTAGTTTCCGCGTTAGCACTGCCAAAAGGCAGCGCCACACAAAGAAGAACTAGCAAAACTTTACTGATAACAAAACGCATAATTGATCCTTTAAATATATAATGTCACTATCTTGTTTTCTATTCGTAAAAACTTTAAATTAAGTTACATCAAAAAAATTTAGTTAAGAAAAACCATGGCAAAAACATTATACGAAAAAATTTGGGACGCGCATTTAATTAAAACACAGGGAAGTGACAATACGCTGATCTATATTGACCGCCACCTTGTGCATGAAGTGACCTCACCGCAGGCCTTTGAAGGGCTTCGCATGGCAGGACGAAAAGTCCGCGCGCCAGAAAATACGCTCGCCGTAGCAGACCATAATGTTCCAACAACTGACCGTTCGCATGGTATCCTAGAAGAAGACAGCCGTATTCAAGTCGAAACGCTGACACAAAACTGCGCTGAATTCGGCGTAGAGTATTTCTCCATGAGCGATAAGCGCCAAGGCATTGTGCATATAGTTGGGCCAGAACAAGGCTTCACCCTACCCGGTATGACCATTGTTTGCGGCGATAGCCATACATCAACACATGGCGCATTTGGCGCGCTTGCCTTTGGTATTGGCACATCCGAAGTTGAACATGTTCTTGCCACACAAACCCTACCGCAGCAAAAGGCCAAAACCCTGCGCGTTAATGTCGAAGGCAAGCTGCCCATCGGTGTAACCGCCAAAGACCTTGCCCTTGCCATTATCGGGACAATCGGCACGGCGGGCGGCACAGGCCACGTTATCGAATATGCTGGCGAAGCAATACGTAGCCTATCTATGGAAGGCCGCATGACCGTATGTAACATGTCCATCGAAGCTGGTGCGCGCGCAGGTTTAATTGCGCCAGATGAAACCACATTCAACTACATTAAAGGCCGCCCGAAAGCGCCGAAAGGTGATGTGTGGGATAAAGCCGTGGCTTACTGGAAGACTTTACCAAGTGACCCAGATGCGACATTTGACAAAGAAGTCACGCTCAAAGCTGAAGACATTATCCCACAAGTCACTTGGGGCACCTCCCCTGAAGACGTATTGCCTATTACGGCAAATGTCCCGACCCTTGATGCATTTAAAGATCAAAACAAGAAAAACGCCGCTGCTCGCGCTCTTGAGTATATGGGCCTTAATGAAGGCATGGCGCTGCAAGATGTTAAAATTGACCATGTCTTTATCGGCTCTTGCACAAATGGCCGCATCGAAGACATTCGTGACGTTGCCAAAATTGTCAAAGGTCGTAAAGTAGCTGCAGGCGTAGCCGCAATGGTCGTCCCCGGCTCAGGCCTTGTTAAAGCACAGGCCGAAGAAGAAGGTCTAGACAAAATCGTCATCGAAGCGGGTTTTGAATGGCGAGAGCCCGGCTGCTCCATGTGCCTTGCCATGAATGCCGACCGCCTAGAACCTGGTGAACGCTGCGCATCAACATCCAACCGTAATTTTGAAGGCCGCCAAGGCCGCGGTGGGCGTACGCATCTGATGAGCCCCGCAATGGCAGCAGCCGCCGCGATAAAAGGCACGCTCGCTGACGTACGGGAGTTCCTGTAATGACGGGCACGAAATACAGCTATGACGCATTAAATTTCGATTTATGCGCCCTAGACGACGTAATCGAAAGCTATGACGTGTCAAATGACCCGATTTTGCAACCACTATGGGCGCAAATATCATCTGACCTATGGCATGAAATCGGCGCATATGGCCAAGGCGTCAATGATTACGGCGAAGTCATGCAGGGCCACTTAGAACGCATTTCTGCTGATGGCCGCGACTTCATGAAGCAGCTCGGCTATAGTGATGCCGCCGCCAACAATTTCTATGATGCCTTTAAATTAAGCGATATTGGTAAGCTCCATGCCGATTACGATGTCGGTATATGGTCACTGCCCCACCGCCCGACCGAAGAAGAACGCGCCGAAAAACGCAAACACACCTTACGCGGCGTGGATTACCTTGAGGCTGCTTATGCACGCTACGGCGTATCAGACGCATTCTTAAATCACCCGCATATCAAAATCGTCATTCCGGCCTTAATGCTTTATCACCATGAACGCCTTGATGGTAAAGGCTACAGCCAGAAAAGCGCCAACCAGCTTGGTAGAACCATCCGCATGGCCTGTATTGTCGACGCCTATGATGGTGACCGCATTCAACGCCCCCACCAACCCGCGAAGCGCACACCAATTGAAGCCATTGAACGCATGATGGCTCTAGGTGATGATAAGAAATATACCGGCGCGTTTGATCCCAATTTATTGATCGCTTTTAAAGCTTATAAATCCTAAAGCCTAACAGCCATGCCGCGCTGGTAATGTTCAACAATGATTTCCGCAACTTCACGCGTTGCATCTAAGCGCGGCATTATCTGGGTTGGAAATGGCTGTGATAAATCAAGCTTATCAATATACGCAATATGGCCTTTTTCTTCTAACTCAGAAAGAAGTATGGATGTACCAGCCAGATGAACCGTCTTTTCGGTATAGAGCGCATCACTAACCATTGAATATGAACTGCCCGCAACAATGACATGATCCGCGTTTGCTAACAGCCCTAAATAAGGGTTATTGCCACGTTCAATAGCCGCATAATCGACACAGCGCACATCCATCTGTGGGTTGAACTCACCTTTAACCGCTGCATTCCAAAAATCTTTTTCAAGATCGCGCTCTGTGCCTAACGCACGACGTCCAGGGCAAATAAAATAAGTAATATCATCATAATGTTCAGCCAATTGTACAAGGCGTTTTGTAAGCGTACCTGTGTTTACTGGACTCGCCAACATCACGGCAACTAACTGCCCTTTTATATCTGGATATATTTTTTTGAACTTCGCGCCTTCTTCGTGCAAGATTTGATCACTCAAATTATGCGGCACCATATTATGGCGGCAGAATTTACGCGATAGGCTTTCACCAATATGATGCACACTAACAACGGGCTTTTCATCCATCAAATCATATGCGCGGATCCCCTCAACCCCAATCAAAATATCAGGCGCACCAAAATCTTTTAAAGCCAATATTTCACGTTCACGGTAATGTTTTGCCATAGGAAAATGTGCTTCAAGCATCTTCTGATCCACATATACATAACGCCCCCCAGTCATTTCGGCACAAAGCTTGGCAAGCCCCACAGCCATTTGGCTATCGCCGCGCAGCGGATCATCTTGCCCTATCCATGCCATTACAAGTGGTGATTTATTCTGCGTGCGCTGTGTCATCATAAAACAACCTTCCTGCCCGCAGTGTATTGCGAAGCAATATATGAAGCGACATCACGCGTTGCATCAAGGCGTGGCTTAGACACTGTTGGGAATGTCTCATGCTTCTTAAGCTCATACGCCATAACAATATGTTTGTCTTCGATCAACTTATCGTAATCCTCACGATGCCAATCAATATAAACGGTTTTACCCATATATAACGCATCACTAACCATCGAATAGGAATGCCCACTTACAATAATATGATCCGCACTGGCAAGCAGGCCTAAATACGGATTATACCCATTTTCGATTTGCTTATAATCTACATCAATAATACGCGCTTTAGTTGACTTCATAAGATGACGGACATAGCCTTTTAATGTGTTATTCGAAAACACAGTTTTTAAGTCATAGCGCATTTGAGAAGCCAAATCACGCGCATCCGTTTTTGCACGTCGATTTGGACAAAAGACAAAAGTAATATCATCGTAATTTTCAGCAATACGCTGCAAATCACGGATCATATCAGTCTGCATACATTGATAACTTGCCACCATCACAGCCACCAGAGGCCCCTTGATTTGCGGATAATGAGCCTGAAACTTCTGTTTTTCTTCTGCCAACACTTTATCGTTTACATTATGCGGCACCATGCCATGTTGACAATATCTACGGGATATCGTTTCCCCAATATGCGTGCACTCGATTTGGGGCCCCCCTTTAAAATAAGCAGAACAAGCAATTGCCGCTTCACTATTGCCAATTAATATATCAGGCGTACCAAACTTCTTGGCAGCAAGACTCTCCATTTCTGCATAGTCTTTAGCTTTTGGAAAATTCTCTTTGAGCATCGGCTCATCAACATAAACGTAGCGCCCGCCTGTCATTTCAGCACACAATTTAGCTAGCCCGATAGCCATTTGACTATCACCACGCAAAGGCGTATCACGCCCAACCCATGCCATTACAAGTGGTTCTTTATGTTCCTTAACTACGCTCATAGACCTATTTTTTTATTCTAAACCCAAGAAAGCTAACACACAAATATGATTATGTAAACAATATTATGGGCTTTTAGGCTCTTTAGTCTGACGCGCACAAGATGCTTTATATTCATCAACAAGAACTTTGGCAATTTCCGTCGTCATATTTACTGGCGGTACGGTGTATTTAGTTAACTTCGTGCTACCAATTTTATGTATAGGGATGATATGCCCGCTATCAACCAAATCATCATAATAACGATACATAAAATCCATATAAACCGGTTTGCCCACCGCCATAGTTTCACAAGCAATAGAAAATGAATCGCCAATAACAAACAGATGATCAGCCGCACCCATAAGACCAACATAAGGGTTATAGCCGCCAAGCATATCCAAATAGTCTTCGCCCATAATATGAACATTTGGTGCGCGACCTATGGCTTTTCTAAAGTTAACAGATAAACTTCCATCATCGAACCAAGAGCTAAATCCAGTTTGTAAGTGCTCATATAGGCGCGCATAATCTTGCTTACTGCGACGACTTGGACACAGAAATATGGTTGCCTCATCATGCCGCGCGGCTAAATAATATATTTTCTTGGCTATATCGCGGCCATCATTATTAAGCTGACAATTACTACCACCAATAAACACGCCCAATAATGGCCCTTTTATATCTGGGTAATGGCTGTAGAATTCAACAGCCTTATCTTTCAGCTTATTAGGTGTAATATCATGCGCGACATAGCGATTAAAATCACGTGAGAGACTAATCGTTTCATTAATGTCATGTACGAACAAACGCGGCTTAACACGCATTTGGTCATAGACTTCTGTACTATAGCGCCCAAACAACATATCAGGCGCACCATATTTCTTAAGCGCCGCCTTAATACGGTCTTTATAAAGCGTTGTTTTCGAAAACATTTGCGTGACAACATCATCATCCAGGCAAATAAAACGCCCGTTAACAAGTCGGGCACAGTTGCGTGCAAGGCCAATCATGCCCTGCGTATCGCCCCGGTTCATTTCATCTGGGCCAACCCAGACCATGACAAGTGGCTTATCGTCTACCGTGTTTAGCTGTTTATCATCCATAAATACAAAAAACCGCTTAAATGCATTATCTAAGCGGTTCTTAGCACAATCTTTAAAATTATGTCAATCAATCAGTGCATAATCTTCTTACCCTGACGACCTGATATAAAGCAAAGCCCTTGGTAAAGCTTCCCTAAATCACTTGATAGGAACGCAGCACAAAGAATATCTGCATGCGACGTCGCATAAGCGTGCTCAATAATCTCTTCAAATTGCTTGATGAAGCGCATTGTATAACTGCGGAAGGCATTATCTTTCTCATACTTGTCTTTGAGCTTATCCGTGTTTTGCTCAAAGTCGATATCAACCAGTCGGCGCGTAAAGGCCGCGACATCGCCTTTCTTAAAGGCTTTCCACGTCTTATCATCAATATCACCATCCTTAATTTGGCGCGTAATATCAACGGATAGAGAGTGCAAACTTTCAACGATAAACTTCGCTGAATCCATGAAGGCTTCTTGCTGTGACTTCTGACGCACTTCCGCTATACGCTCAATTGCCAGCTCCGCATCACGCACAGACTTCGCAAGGTTGTTTGAATGGCGTGAAAGCTCACTAGCCGCGTTTTCGGAAAGCGCTGTTGCACTACGCGCACGCATGTTCAACTTATCGCCCTCTTCTTCCAAACGCAGGCCTGCATCCCCAATATGTTTAGATACGTCACGTGCAGACTTCACAATCTGCCCCATTTGGCCATGTATATCAGCAATAGACACGCGGATTTGGTCCGCACCGCCTTCGGAAGCTTCTGCGACCGCATGTGCCTGCGTCTTCAGTTCAACAACATAATCCTTAGTCGTATTCAAGGATGCCTTGATATATTCCTCAAACTCACGGGCACGAATTACAAAACCATCGCCAGCGCGCGCTATTGCATCACGAGAATCCTTGGTTGTATCCAGTAACTTTGCGGTTTTCTGATCAAGTACATGAATGGCTTTTTCATTCTCAGATGCACAGCGTTTACCCGCCGCGAGCAACGTTTCGATATTGGCAAGTGTCTTATCATTCGCCGCAGTGATAGCATCAGTGCCTTCATTTGCGTTCTGTTTCACGCGCCCTGCGGTAAGCTCAAAGCGAGACGCCGCATCACTCAGCTGCGCCACAGCCTGCCCGACTGATTGCGTCAGACCCATAAATTGGGTACCAATGGTTTCATTCAAACCATCAATACGCAGTTCCATTTTATCAGCAATCAAGCGAATATTGTCTTCTTGGTCATTCAGACGCTGTTCAACGGCTTTTAACTGCTGCGTTGCATCTTGCGCAGTCTCTTTCATTGCGTCTGATGTCTGACGTAAATTATCTTCCTGCACGCGTAATTGTGTGATGGACTCGCTCACATTACTGTTCAAATCATGTGCCGTGTTTTCAACACTGTCTTTCAAACGGTTAATACGCGCAATGCTTTCTTCGGATAATGTTTCGAAACCAACATTCAAGTCTTTAAAACGGTTTTCCGCGCGATCAACGCGTTCCAGAACTTCATCGTAATAAGGCAGTGTTTCTTGCGCCGAAAGTTTTAGCGTTTCAATCGCTGCACCGACCTTTTTCACACTTTTCGCGCCATAAGTCTCAATCTTGCTCCAATGATCAAAATAAGCGTTTTCAAGATTCTGTAGCTCGGTTTTGGCATCAGATGATTTTGTACTAATATTAACGACATAATCCGTCATATCTTCTTCAAATCGGCCAACGCTGATTTCAATATCATCATTCACGTTATTAATGCTGCTCAACAAGTTTTCTACGCCCTGCTTATGCGCATCAACTTTTTCCATCATCGCGCTCAAATAGCCTGTCAGCAATTCACGCTGCGTGCGCACATGCTCTTCAAGCCCATTAGAGTGACCAGATATTTCACCGCCAAGTGTTGATAACGTCTGGATTTGCTCTGACAGCATATCCTTAACATTTTCCGCCTGACCAAGCACACGGTCACCAGCGGCAAGCAAATCATCCGTACGGTTCGAAATACTTTTCGCAACATTTTCCTGCTTAAGTTCAAGTTCCTGACCAGCATCCGCAATTTGTGACAAAGGTTCAGCCAAGGCGCTAACGACATCTTCAGTCTGAAGGATAAGGTCTTTACAACTTGCATCAAGTTCTAGTGTTTTCTTATCAACGATCTGCATCGCATCATTAATTTTAACGCTATTAGCAAGAACGCTTTGGTCAAGCTTGATAATTACATCATCAAAGCTGTTCGTGACCTGACGGATCTTCGCCATATTATGAACGGCGTGATCATTTAAATTGTCGAACTTCAATGTTACTTTTTCAAGTAGGTCATCCGCCGCTTCAACAGTATTACCAGTCGTACGTTCAAGCTCTTCTGATGCTTTGCGTACGGCACTACGCAATGTTTCTGCGCCAGATACAGCGACCGACATTGCATCACCAAGCTGCGCCGCGATATGGTCACCTGATTTCTCAATCGCAGATGCTTTATCATCAAGCATGCGCGATACATCACCTAAACGGCTTGTTTGTTTATCAATGCGCTCTTCAATCTCAATTGAGCGCGCCACAGCAAGCTGCACAATCTCATCCATATTTTCAGATGCGTCAGAAATTCGGCTTGATAGTGTTGTTGCTTCTTCTGAAAGCTGTACCACGCCATTCGTTAACTCACGGCGCTGCGCCTCAATAGACATAGACGATTCCGCCATTGCTTCAATCGCTTCAATCGTCATCTTTTCTAAACCATCAATTTCTTGACGAATATGTGCACCTAGGCGGTCAGTTTCATCACTTACGCGGTCAGCAGATGCGGAAAGCGCCTCCACATGGCCATCAAAGTCACTGCTCAAACCATCAAGGCGTAAGCCGAAATTATCAACTGCCGACTGCATAGATTGATATGTTGTCTCCATCGCACCGTCAATTGCTTCGGCTTTGGCATGTGCCGCTTCTGTTGCTTTCGTGATACGTTCCGTACCCTTATACATTTTTTCTTCAACCGTTTGGCTGATACCAAGAATGTCTTGCTCTGCCGCGCGCCATGCATCAAGGCCATTCTGCGCGTGATCCTTTAGAATATTTTCATTGGTCTGGATGTCCTCAATACAGGCCATCAAATCTGTCTTGCGCTTTTCAAGAACGTCACTTAGACGATCAACATGAAACTCTGCTTTACCCGCCATACCTGCAAAATCACGTATTTCATTACGCAGTCCATGACGCGCGCGCTGAATAGACTTAAGTGCTGCGCGGGAGTTAGTATTCATTTCAGCGACCTGCTGGCACAGCAATTGAATATCTTTGTTCACACGCAACGCATGCTGCTTACTTGGGAATAATAAGCCTTCCATCTCAGCGCGCAGGTTTTGTGCATAAAGCGCAACATCATTACGGCGGGCAAAAAGCCCAAAGCACAGCCAAAACAGCGCAAGCGGCGTTAAAATACCTGTAAGCGCCCCACTAAGGCTCGCTGGGTCAAAAGCCATATCACTACGCGCGAAATATACTGCGCTATAAAATACCCAAAGAATTGACGCAACAATACCAGCATAAGCAATATAGCTATAAAGCTTACGGCTTTGTTCCATTTCCGCGGAATGACTGTGCCCTAATTGCAAAACAGTGTCTGCATCATCCGCATCATAACGTTCTACTGTTTTGTGCGTTTTTTCTGCAACAAGGTTGTCATTACCCTTCTTCATATTCTGATTAAGCGCATTTATGGTCAGCGTCTCTGCCACCTCAATTGCCTGCGGTTTTTCAGCCTTCAAAGTCGGCTGCGTTGCAGATGTTTGTGTAGAATCGTCCTTGTGCGCTTGATCTCCGCTCATAACGGTACCCCAATCGAATCAGTTAATTTAAAAATATGAATGAAGTTATACTCACACGCACAAAAAATGCAGGCAAGGATGAACCCGCCTGCATTTAAACTTCTACACAGTAAATAATTTAAGCTTTGTTTTCAGCCTTCATTTCAGCCTCAACATTCTTGATATACCCTTTATAATCCTTTACATCGCGTTTCAATTCACGCGAAAGGAAGTACAGGCCGATAATGTTTGGAATACCCATGATGAATAAGAAGGCTTCTGATAAAGATACAACCTTACCCAAGTCCATCGAACAGCCGACAACAATGATCAGCAAGAAGAAGAACTTATAGCCAAGCTCAACATAGATATTCTCGCCGAACAAATATGCCGCCGCCTTTTGACCATAATATGACCATGTAATCAGGGTTGAAAACGCGAACAAAAACACGGTTAAGGCAAGCACATAAGGGAACCATGAAATGCCTTGCGCAAACGCATCTGATGTAAGCTGAACCCCTTCAACGCCAACGCCGCCTTTATATGCACCCGTAATGACAATCACAAGCCCTGTTACTGTACAAATAATGATAGTATCAATAAACGGCCCCAACATGCCTACAAACCCCTGAGAGACGGGTTTATCCGTTTGTGCGGCTGCATGGACAATAGCTGCGGAGCCCAAACCGGACTCATTTGAGAAAGCCGCACGTTTAACACCCTGCAAGAGCACGCCTAAGAATCCACCTATACCGGCCTCTAATGAAAATGCCATACGTACAATATCTTTTAATCCAGCCCCGATTTGGTCATAGTGAAGACCTATAACAATCAGACCTGCCAGCAAATATATCCCCCCCATAATAGGCACTAAAGTTGACGTAAACTTAGCGATAGATTTAATTCCGCCAATAATAACTATCCCAACAATGAAGGCAAGCGCGACGCCAAATAACCACGCATTCCCCGCAAGAAAATCATGCAAGCCACCTGTGCTTACATTCAGGACTTGTTGATAGGCCTGATTAGCTTGGAACAAATTACCGCCGCCAATCGAGCCAAGAATACAGCAAAAAGCGAACAATGCGGCAAGAACACCGCCAATAAACGGAATGTTACGATTATTAAAAGAATCACGGAGGTAATACATCGGGCCACCATATACAATAGATAAGTCACCCTTATCTGGGTGGTGACGATATTTAACACCGAATGTGACCTCTGCAAATTTTAGGCTCATTGCAAAGAATCCCATAATGATCATCCAAAGAACCGCACCTGGACCACCTACGGATACGGCAATAGCCACGCCCGCGATGTTACCAAGACCAACAGTGCCCGAAAGAGACGTTGCCAAAGCTTGAAAACGATTGATTTGCCCATCATCATCACCTTTATCAAACTTACCGCGCACCAAATCAATCGCATGCTTAAAATAGCGCACATTGATAAAGCCGAGATAAAAGGTGAAGTAGAAAGACGCGAGCACAAGCCAGATAAGAATCAGTGGCGCGGCAACATCAGTTCCTGTTGAACAAAAGTTTTCTGGATAACCAAAGCTCACCCCACCTTCGCTACAATAACGAACCGGAAAGAAAACCGCAGATTCAACCTTATCTGCAAACTTACCTACATAGTGATTAATGATTTCATCTATAGATGCGTCAACTTGCGCTGTCATAACTTCCCCATATGCTTTTTATAATTGGATAATGAGGCATAGACTATCATGCCTGCACAAGAATGCCAGAAAAGCAAAATATCTGTCCACAGCTACAGAATGTAGTTGAGCCACAAAAGAAACCTTAAATCAAAACGATAGCAGGATTTTAGCGTGTACAGATTGGATTTGAAACCGGGTGTGAGGCATAAAACGTTGATGCCCAATCACGTATCTGACGATCATCTAGGCCAGATGCACGTTCAATGCGTGCGCCATAATGTTGACAGAACACATCGGGACGCATCTTCGCGGCTTCTAATGATATTTTATTGGCGAAGTTCGTACGCAGCGTATTTAATCTATCTTCAGGTGCTTTTTCACCATTGCGTGAAAAATAAAACATCAATGTATCTTCATAACCTGAAAATATATCTTCATGCTGTTTCGTCCATTGACGATACTTCACATAGAGGTTCTCACCTTTTGCACTCATTAAATGAGAACAGTTAAGGCCAATAACCATTAATTCACTATGGATGCGTATCCCCTGCTCTGCCTCTGCTTCAGACTTTGTATAACAGCCTGAGGCATAACTAAGGCCTGAAAAACCAAGAATCATAAATAACATAAATGTAGATATAACAAGTTTGCGCTGCATTAAATTTTATATCCTGCGTATTAAGCCACTGGTGTAATTAAGGCGCGACCTTCAAAATGAGCAAGCAGGTTTTCAATAACCAATTCACCCATAACACCGCGCGTTTCAGTCGTTGCGCTGGCTATATGCGGCAGCAAAACAACATTATCCATTTTCTTTAGTTCATCTGGAACATAAGGCTCTTTTGCATATACATCAAGGCCTGCCGCGGCAATTTTCTTATTTATTAACGCTTCAATTAAAGCCTTTTCGTCTACAACGCTTCCACGTGCAATATTTATAAGCACGCCACGCGCGCCCAAACAATCAAGAACATCCGCATCAATCAAATTTTCAGTATCCGCACCACCGACACATGAAAGCATCAATATATCCGCTTCATCTGCCATTGCTTTAAGGCTTGTATAATATTTATAAGGCGCATCTTTTTTCTTGCTACGGCCGTGGTAAACGACATTAATGCCGAATGCTTCGGCGCGGCGTGCAATAGCGCGCCCAATGCGTCCTAAACCAACAATGCCCATGGTCTTACGTGTTAGTGATGTGCCCAACGGAAAGCTGCCGCCATTAGAAGACCACTTCCCAACACGAACAAACATATCCGCTTCGCATAAACGGCGCATGACCGATAATAAAAGCCCCATCGCAATATCTGCAACATCATCCGTCAAGACATCAGGCGTATAGGTCACAGCAATGTTGCGGCGTTTAGCCTCATTCAAATCAATATTATTAACGCCAACGCCATATTGCGCGATTATATCCAAATTTGGCAGCGCCTCCATCAAGCGCGCGCTTATAGCTGGCCCGTTATAGGTTGATAAAACCGCATTCACGTCTTTACCTATCTCATGCAACGCTTGTTCTGGATCTTGTTCTTTCCAAAGTTTTATCACATTAAAATGGTTTTCAAGTTCATCCATTTCACGTGACAACATTGGCGCCATAGCCAGTAAACAACGGGTCATATCTTATTACCTTAAACAATTAATCAAGTACGCACATCATAAAGTGATCGTCTGATGATGTAAATTACTTGATTTATTTAGTCCAGATATGCTTTAAACACAGTTTCAAAGCTAAATATAAAAAGAGACAATAAAGGTTTAAACATGCCTAAAGACGTACAAAGCGCAGATAACAACAAGAAAAAGCTATTCATCAAGACATGGGGTTGTCAGATGAATGTTTATGACAGCCGCCGCATGGCTGATATTCTGCGTCCTTTTGGCTATGAAGTATCCGAAGAAGCCGAAGGCGCGGATATGATTATCCTAAACACGTGCCACATTCGTGAAAAAGCTACAGATAAAGTCTTTTCAGAACTTGGCCGCTTACGCCGCTTAAAAGATAAAAAAGAAGCCGCTGGCGGCAAAATGATTATGGCTGTTGCAGGCTGCGTGGCACAAGCTGAAGGTGAGTTTATTGTGGAGCGCGCTCCATATGTTGATCTTGTCTTTGGGCCGCAAACATATCACGAATTACCAGAAATGATCGCCAAACTTACTGGCGCTTATGGCGAAGATCGCATCGTTTCAACAGAATTAGACACACAAAATAAGTTTGATGCACTACCCGAAGAAAGCAACGACCAAGGCGTAACGGCCTTCCTATCCGTTCAAGAAGGCTGCGATAAATTCTGTACATTCTGCGTTGTACCTTATACACGTGGGGGAGAGTTTTCACGTACCGTTCAACAGATTGTTGACGAAGCCAAGGCACTAATCGATAGCGGTGCACGCGAAATCACCCTTCTAGGTCAAAACGTAAATGCATTCCATGGTGAAGGCTCTGATGGCAAGCCATGGAACCTACCACGCATCATTGAAGAGCTCGCAAAATTAAATGACCTTGAGCGCATTCGTTACACCACATCACACCCACGTGACATGGAAATGTCTTTGATTGAAGCACACCGCGATATTGAAAAACTGATGCCTTATTTGCACCTGCCAGTACAAAGCGGTTCAAACAAAATTCTTAAAGCCATGAACCGTAAGCACGAACGCGACATGTATTTTGAAATTATCGAAGACCTACGCAAAGCGCGCCCTGACATCGCTTTGTCTGGTGACTTTATTGTTGGCTTCCCAGGCGAAAGTGACCAAGATTTTGAAGATACAATGGATCTTGTCCGCCGCGTAAAATATGCCAGCGCCTATTCATTTAAATACAGCCCGCGCCCAGGCACACCTGCGGCGAATATGGCGAACCTTGTGCGTGAAGATGTCAAAACTGAACGTTTGGCGGCCCTACAAGGCCTAATCAACGAACAACAGTTAGAGTTTAACAAAAACTGCATCGGCAAAACATTACCTGTATTATTTGATCGTACAGACAAAAAAGGCGATAAATTACACGGCCGCACACCATATAACCAAGCCATTCACGTTTCTGCGCCCGCACGCCTAATGGGGCACAGCGCAAATGTAGTTATTGATGGTGCGTTCGCGAATTCATTAACAGGTGAGCTAGAACTGCAAGAATCCATTTTGAAATCTGCATAGACTCAGATAATGTTAATGCTGTTTTAATTAGTATTGTGAGATACTTACCCTATATGACGCAAGATATTGAAGTTATAAACAGCATTAAACATTCACAATCCGGCAGTGCATTATGCTTGGAGTTTGATGATAACAAGCTTTTACGCGCCCTTTACGGCCCGCAAAATGAAAACTTAAACCTCCTTGAAAAAGAACTGAATATCTCTATTTCAGATCGCGGCAATGTAATTTGTATTTCGGGCGAATCCGAATCTATCAACTTCGCCGACCAAATCATTATGGAGTTATGGGACACCATCAAGAAAAACAAGAACCTAACAACGCATGATATTGACGCAGCAATACGCTTTGCCCGCGCCAATGAACGGAGCGCCATGAGTACAGACCAAAAAGATCAAAAGCCTTCAGAAGATAAAAGCGAACACAAAAAAGACTTCTCACCGTCTGAGATTGTAACACGCAAAAAGAAAATAAGTGCCCGAACACCGCGCCAATCAGAATATATTGAATCGCTTAAGAAAAAAGAATTGGTCTTTGGTATTGGCCCTGCGGGTACAGGTAAAACTTATCTTGCCGTCGGCATGGCCGTTGAAATGTTTGAGCGCCAAATGGTTGACCGCATGATCTTCTGTCGCCCTGCCGTAGAAGCTGGCGAAAAACTTGGATTCTTGCCCGGTGATCTTAAAGAAAAAGTTGACCCCTATATTCAGCCTATTTATGACGCATTATATGATTTTATTGGGAGTGAACGCACAGAAAAACTACTTGAGCGCGGTGAAATTGAAATAGCGCCACTTGCATTCATGCGTGGACGCACGCTCGCGCATGCTTTTGTTGTCCTTGATGAAGCACAAAACACCACATCTGCGCAAATGAAAATGTTCTTAAGCCGTATGGGCGAAGGTTCACGCATGGTTGTTAATGGCGACCCTCACCAAACAGACCTTCTGCCGGGGCAAGTATCTGGTTTAACTGAAGCTATAGTTATTTTGGAAGGGATTGAAGGCACAAGCTTCACAACATTTACCAACAAAGACGTTGTTCGCCATAAAATGGTACAGCGCATATTGGAAGCCTATGACCGCAATGCCCGCTAACACGCAGCCACAAATAGATATTTCCATCGAGGACGAGAGGTGGAATAATATTTTACCTGAAAGCGAAATATACGCCATAATTGACCACATCTGCGCCACCCTACCTCTTGACCATGACTTACAAGGCCTAGAAGGTGATTTTGAAGTCAGTATTACGCTATGCGATGATACATTCATCCAGAAAATAAACAAAGAATGGCGTGACAAAAACAAAGCGACAAATGTTCTATCCTTCCCGCAGTTTGATGACATTGCCGAAGAAACAGCAATGCTACCCCATGGCGTGGCTGCGCCAATTGGTGATATTTTCATTGCCTATGATACCGTCGAGCGTGAAAGCATTGAACAAGACAAAACAATGCACGCACATAGCACACATATGTTTATTCATGGCTTTTTGCATTTAATTGGCTATGACCACATTGAATATGACGAAGCCGAAGAAATGGAAAATCTAGAAATCAGGATATTGGAACGTATAAATATTGCGAACCCGTATGAAACCATGTATACAGAAAACAATGTGCATATTAAGAAATGATAGAGATGAGCAACACATTATATAGCGAAAGCGCCGAAGAACCTGGGTCGAGTCCGGCAACGGATGAAAACACAGACACAAACAAAACAAATGCCGATAACGGCACAATTGAAATAAAAGTCAAAAAGAACCGACTTTTCCCATCGCTCCTTAAGCGCTTATTCCGCAAGAGTGACAATGATATCCGCGAAGCCCTTGCTGATTATATTGACGACAATGATGATGACGAAACCGTTGATTACATCGTCAAACATGAGCGCGATCTTATTAGCAACGTTCTAAAACTGCGCGATATGACGGTATATGACGTTATGATCCCACGTGTGGATATTGTCGCCATCAACATCGACAGTGAATATAAAGATATTGTCACGCTTATTCACGACAAACAGCATAGCCGTATTCCGATTTATAAAGAAAACCTCGACAACACAATCGGCTTTGTTCACTTAAAAGACATTTTAACCGCGACATTAAATGATGGCGAATTCCAAATCACGGACATCATTCGCGACATCCCTATTCTAGCGCCATCGCTACCAGTTATTGACCTCTTGCTACAAATGAAAGAAACCAAGCAACATATAGCTATGGTTATTGATGAATTTGGCGGCATTGACGGCCTTGTAACAATCGAAGATATCACCGAAGCAATTGTCGGTGAAATCAGTGATGAATTTGATATTGAAGAAGAACCTGAACTGGTATTTAAACCAGAAGACGGCATAATTATTGCTGATGCTCGTGTTTACCTTGATGACCTGATCGAAGAAACCGACATTCAGCTTGGTGAGGATTATGAATTAGAAGATATCGACACACTAGGCGGATACATCACCAATAAATTTGGTCGCGTACCTGCACGCGGCGAAGTCTTGCGTGACCGAAAAAATGCAATTATCTTCGACATTATAGATGCCGACCCGCGCCGCATTAAACGCGTACGCATCCGTAAACATGCATAGCTAACAAACAAATAATATAATTAAGCGATTATAATGGCCTATCTCTTTTCGCCATACAGTATGTCATTCCTTTTAGGGGTTATATGCGCCGCGGCTTTACCGCCACTTAACAGCCTACCACTGACATTAGTGGCGCTCATAGGGTTCTTCTGGTTATACATGCAAAAAAAGCCAAAGCGCACAGGGCTTTACAGCTATCTTTTCGCCTTTGGCTATTTCCTTCTCGGTCTATATTGGATTGGTAATGCATTATTGGTCGAAGGAAATGCATATCGCTGGGCATGGCCCCTCGCTGTTATAGGTTTACCACTTGGGCTATCTTTATTCTATGGCCTTGCTGGCTGGTTCACAGGTCATTTCTTTAAAAATACGCCGCAGGCGTTCAAAGCCCTATTCCTCTGCCATGCATTTGTCACAGCCGAATGGATACGTAGCTATGTGTTCACGGGCTTCCCCTGGAATTTAATGGGCACAGCATGGAGCGATTATCTCATATTGATGCAATCAGCCTCTATTATTGGCCTATTAGGGTTAACATGGCTTATGCTTCTAATCGCATATCTAGTAGCACTCGCGTGCTATACAAACACTAAGAAAACACGCCTGATTGCTGGGTTTAGTGCCATATCACTTATCGCCGTTAACGCTATATTCGGTTTATATGCCCTAAAAACCAACGATACAAATCCTGACAATGACGCACCGCCTGTCCACGTCATTACAATTCAGCCAAATATCCCGCAGCATGAGAAATGGGATAGGCTATATTTACAACAAAATATTGATAAACTTATCGCCACGACATTAGATGGCATAGCAGAACAGCCCGTTGACAACGGATCATTGCTCATAATTTGGCCTGAAACAGCCTTATCTTATCAACTCATAGAAAACAAAAGTTTCTTAACACAGCTCATACAGCGCTTCAGCGCTGCCGCGAATACTAATGAAATTACGTTCATAACGGGCGCATTAACCCGTCACTATGATGCGAAAGCGGATAAGATGCGTTACCAGAACGCCGCGCTGTATATAAACAATCAAGGCGAAATATTTGGGCAATACAGTAAAACACACCTTGTGCCTTTTGGAGAATACATCCCGTTCCAACAATACATTCCGCTGAAAACCGTAACTGGCTTTTCGGGCTTTACAAAGGGTAATGGCCCAGAACTTCAAACTATAAATTCGCATATCAAACTGATGAACAAAATATGCTACGAAATCATCTTCCCAAGCGAATTTAGCGTTAAAGGTAGCACTAACCAGTCACCAAATGGTATAGTACACATTACAAATGATGCATGGTACGGCACCTCTAGCGGCCCTTATCAACACTTAAATATCACGCGTTGGCGCGCAATAGAAAATAATACACATGTTTTCCGCGCTGCAAACAAAGGGGTTAGCGCAAGCATTACACCTAATGGATATTTAAAAAACCAAGCATACATTAGTAAACAATCATCTTCTTATATAAAATTTTATTCTTATAAAACAAACGCTTCACTATACATACTAGTTGGTATCTGGTTATGCCCTTTACTTTTAGCCCTAATGAATACTATATTACTCATTAAGGGGCTTAAAATAACAAGTAAAAAAAGCCTACTAAAGAACCTCCAAAATCTAACCTTTTAGATAGTTGAATACTTTACGCAACGAAAATATAAAAAGGGACGGTTAAATGGAGGGTATTAGCCTTTGGAAGCAATATATATATGGAGTATCTGAGTACAATGGAGACTGGAACAAATAAAAATAAAACACCACACCCAGTTGATGTTCATGTTGGCGCGAAAATTCGCCAACGACGCACTATGCTAGGCGTATCACAGGAAAGACTGGCCGACAGCCTCGACCTTACATTCCAACAAATCCAAAAATATGAAACAGGTCGCAACCGCGTGAGTGCTAGTCGTTTATATCAAATCGGCGAAATACTCGACACTGATATTTCTCACTTTTTCGATGGGTTCAACAATAATGACAATAACGCCACTTTCGGCTTAGCTGAAAATAAACAAGCAAGCTACGGCAATACGCCTAAAGATATTATGAACGAAAAAGAAACCTTGGAATTAATCAAAGCCTATTACGCAATAGATGATGTCAAATTGCGCAAAAGCTTTGTGAAAACAATGAAACAGGTTGCCAAAACAACTGATTAAGCCTTTTTCATGATTTTTTCATGTATGAATGTAAAAAATGCGGTGATCTTCACCGTATTTTTTTTTAGAATTTTCATCCTATATTGACGTTAAAGAGGGTTTTAAGAACAATGAATAACATTCAGAATTACATTTTTACATCTGAATCTGTATCCGAAGGTCATCCAGACAAGATATGCGACCGCATTTCGGACCGTTTAGTGGATTTACATCTTGCTGCTGATCCTGAGGCACGCACAGCCATAGAGACCGTTGTTACAACCAATTACGTTGGGGTCATCGGCGAAACACGCTGTAAAAAAGAATTTTCAAAAGTGGAACTGGAAACAGAAGTCCGCGCCGCTATTAAAGCGATTGGCTATGAACAAGACGATTTTCACTGGAAAAATGTCGAAGTCGACATTCGTACACATAACCAATCTGTTGATATTGCCGTTGGCGTTGATGCCACAGATGCAAAAGAAGAAGGAGCAGGCGACCAAGGCATTATGTTTGGCTATGCAACTAACGAAACAGATGAATATATGCCAGCAACCCTACTATATTCACACCAAATCCTTCGCAAGCTTGCCGCTGCACGCCATGACGGCAGCGCGCCTGATTTAGGCCCAGACGCAAAATCACAAGTCACATTAGAATATATCAACGGCAAACCAGTTAAAGCCAAATGCGTTGTCGTATCAACACAGCACCGCGACGGCTTGTCCCAAGCGGAAGTCAAAGAAATTGTCCGTCCATATGTTGAAAGTGTCCTACCTTCAGGATGGATGCCTGACGAAGACCAATTCTACGTTAACCCAACGGGTCGCTTTGTAATTGGCGGCCCTGTGGGTGATGCGGGCTTAACCGGCCGCAAAATTATTGTCGACACATATGGCGGCGCTGCGCCACATGGCGGCGGTGCATTTTCAGGTAAAGACCCAACAAAAGTTGACCGTTCTGCCGCCTATGCCGCACGCTATGTTGCCAAAAACATTGTCGCCGCAGGCTTTGCCGAGAAATGTACCATTCAGCTTTCCTACGCAATTGGTGTTGCACGTCCCTTATCTGTCTATGTTGACACAATGGGCACAGGCAATGTCGCCGAATCCAAAATTGTTGATGCGATTGGTAAAGTTATTGACCTTAGTCCACGCGGAATTCGTAAACATCTAGAGCTGAACCGCCCGATATACGAGATCACATCCGCATATGGGCATTTTGGCCGTAAGCCACGCGAAGATGGCGCATTCTCTTGGGAAAAGCTTGATTTAGTCGAACCACTACGAAAAGCACTTGCCTAAAGGCGCGCCAATAACGTATAAGCCCCCTATGCAAGATACAAAACACACATCACCAATAGATGCGGACGATGATGCAAAGCGCCGCAATGTTCATGGCCGCCGCCTTGGCCGCCCGCTTAGCCCTGCGCGTAAACATGCGCTTGATAAGCTATTGCCTACGCTAAAAATAGCGGAAGAGCAATATCAAACACCAGCGCAGCTTGAGCCACTAGATTTATTTACTGATAAGACATCCCCCGTCTGGCTTGAAATCGGCTTTGGCAGTGGTGAACACCTGCGCCATGTGATGAAGCAAGAAAGCACGACCAACTTTATTGGCGCTGAACCCTACATAAACGGTATGTCGGCATTTCTTAAAGATGTTCTAGAGGAAGACCTTCCGACTGATCGCCTGCGCGTACATATGGATGATGCCCTTATGCTGGTCGATGCCTTCAAAGACCATAGCCTAGATGGTATTTACATTCTAAACCCCGACCCATGGCATAAATACCGCCACCATAAACGCCGTATCGTACGCCCAGAAACCCTCGATAAATACGCCCGCATCCTTAAACAGGGTGGTAAGCTTGTCATGACGTCAGATGTTGCCGCTTTATCAGAATGGATGTGTATGCAGGCCGCAAACCACCCATCATTCAAATGGACAGCAACCAACAAATCAGGTTGGCAAGACGCGCCTGAGGGTTGGCAAAGCACAAGATACGAAAATAAAGGCCGCGATGCAGGCCGTTATCAAAGCTATCTCATTTTTGAACGTCTCTAAACATATCGCCTTTTTTATTGTTTAAGTTTTTGATACACTAATAAGCAGAACAAACCTGCCCAAACAGATCAAAAAGGTGGTCATATGAACCCAATCATTCTCGATTCTTCCCCATTATTGCTTAAAGAAGAAAGTAAAGGCCGCCTTATCTGTGGACTTAGTTGGGACCCTAATGAAGGTGCCTCAGTCACTGACAAACTGAGTAATATGCTTGGGCAAAACAAAGAAACTTACGACCTTGATTTAAGTTGCTATTGTTATGATGAACATAAATCACTCATGGATTATGTGACGGGTAATGATGGCGAAATGGTTGACCGGTCAGAAAATATCCATCACTCGGGAGATTGTCGCCATGGTGAAGCTGAGGGCGATGATGAATCCATTGCGCTTGACCTGAACGCCTTACCTGATTACATCCAACATATCGTTCTGCTTGTTGAGGTCGGCAGCGCGCACGGCTTCAAAGAAGTCATAAATCCATATGTCCGTATTGCTGATGAAGCCAGCGATCATATTCTTGATGATCTTAAAATAGACGAATCCCAAAACGGTGATTATTCAGCATGCATATATGCAACCATATCTCGCAAAAATGATGGTACATGGTTACTCTACCGCAATAATTACTTTATTGACCATGAACGCATTGAAAGCTGGAGTGATTTTCTTACGCAATTTATTGCAGATTAATCAATCTTATCACTAGACAAGCCTGATTTAGACTGATATTTATATTCGCACTTCACGCGGCGCATATGCACCATGCACTCTTTAGGAAACGTGGCCGAGCGGCTGAAGGCGCTCCCCTGCTAAGGGAGTATGGGGGTTGTACCCTCATCGTGGGTTCGAATCCCACCGTTTCCGCCACTTTCTTAATAATATTTTAAATAATTCTCCCGTAACATATTGTATATACACAGTTTTGCTCCAAGCTGGGCAGTGTGTTGTCTGTTGCATCCCCGATTTGGGTTACATTTTGGGATACAAATTGGGATACATGGACGAATGACCGATTATTTAATGCAAAGAAACGGCGTGTATTATTACCGCCGTAGAGTGCCGGATTATGTGGCACATTACGACCCCAGAACTTTTGTACGCAGCTCGCTTCAAACGCGGGATCGCCGCGAAGCTATGCGCAAAGCCATTATTCACAATGACTTCATTGAGGAATATTGGCGCAGTCTTATTCGCCACAGGGGCGAACTTACCCCACAGACAGATTATAAGCTGGCCGTAAAACGCGCCCAGACCTTTAACCTGAGCTACCGCAGCGCGGTTGAAATCAGCGAAGCGCCGATAGAGCGCATCGTGAATCGTATTACCCATGTCACCCGAGAGCTGGAAAGCAAAGATACCGTTAAAGCCGTGCTGGGCGGTATTAACAAGCCCAGTGTGAAGCTGAAAGACTGTTTAAAGCAATACTGGCCGCTGGCCGAGATCCGGCTGGTAAATAAATCAGACAACCAGATCCGCAAATGGCGTAACCCGCGTCAAGCTGCATTTTTGTTCTTTACCGATGTTATCGGCAAAGACAGGCGCGTTGAGGATATGCAGCGCGCCGATATCCTGAAATTTCAGGGTGCACTCAGGGAGCGCATTGCCAAGCGTGAGATATTGGCGAATACCGCCAATAAAAGCCTTGGCTATGTTAAGGACATTCTAAGCTGCGTCGCGCTTGAGAATGAAATCGACGTAAATTTTCGCGCTTTGTTTGAAGACCTGAAATTCAAGATGGAGAAAAACTCACGCCAGCCCTTTGAAGCCAGCTATGTACAAAATACCCTGCTCAAGGGCAATGCCCTTGCTGGCCTGAATGACGAAGCCAGAATGCTGGTCTTTGCCATGAGCGACACAGGCGCGCGCGAATCTGAGCTTATAGGCCTGCGCCGTCAGGATATCATCCTCACAGGTGATATCCCCTTTATCTGGATACAGCCCTATGAAGGCCACGCGCTGAAAACGCCCCATTCCGAGCGCAAGATCCCGCTGGTTGGTGCATCTCTACATGCATTTCAGCAGCAGCCTAGCGGTTTTACCCGCTACAATACATCGGACGTGGTTTCATCGACCATCAACAAGTATTTGCGGGAAAATGACCTGAAGCCATCACCTAAGCAAACGCTTTATTCACTCCGGCATACCTTTAAAGATCGCCTGCGCGACATTGGCGCGCCGGAAGAAGTTATCGATGAACTCATGGGGCATAAAAGCCGTGGCCCGAAATACGGGCGCGGTCATTTGCTGGAAAAGAAATATGAATGGCTAAAGCAAATTGCTTTTGAAATAACTAAGTGAAAATCCGAATAAGTCTATAATCGCTCAGGCCACACAGCCATCCTTACGCATTCTGCCTTGCAGCCCCGTATTTCAGAACTCAATAGGCAACTATAGACTTATTCGCAATTATTAGTTGATTAAACGCAAGTACCATGGTTAATGTAGACAGCCATTCTTTTAGGTGAAAATAGTGTTCAGATAAAAGAGCGCACCATTCCATAACGACATGAAATAGAGAATAAATGTTTAAGCAAATAAAAATAAATAGTTGGAGACAGTTTGAAAATGTCACCATTGAATTCCATAAAAATTTGACGGTAATAACAGGTGCGAATGGCGCAGGGAAAACTACACTTTTAAGTATGCTTAGCCGTCATTTTGGCTGGAATCTCCAATATGCAAGTACGCCTCAAAAAGCTAAAAAAGGTATTGTGAAATATTTTTCTGATTTTTGGTCTGCAAACGAAGAGAAAAGTCATCCTCGAAATTCTAATCAAATACAAATTGGCGAAATTTCATATTTTCACACAGACGTAAAATCTCAAGTTTGTGTTCCAAAAGAAGTTCAACAGCAATTCAATATACACCTAGAACAACAACAATCAATTCAAGGTATATACATATCCTCTCATCGACCAGTATATTTTTATCAGCAGGTACAAAACATTCCTGCACAGCTCGATGCAAAAAATCAGCTATTAGATAAATACTTAGCGGAATTAAGACAACGATACGCATTTAACTCAAGAAATACATCTGCAAGCTTTAGGATAAAAGAAGCCATAATATCTTTAGCTACGTTTGGGTATGGAAATCAAGTTGTCGCCAGAGATGACGAAGCCGTACTCATGTTTGAAGGTTTTGAGAAAGCATTGAAGACAATATTACCAAAAACGCTTGGTTTTCAAAAAATTGTTATTCATATGCCAGAAGTTGTATTCGAAACAGAAACTGGAAGCTTTTCTTTTGACTCAGTTTCTGGAGGCATTGCCTCATTAATTGACGTGACTTGGCAAATATTCATGGCCTCTATGGTATACGATGAATTTGTAGTAGTTATGGATGAACCTGAAAACCATTTACACCCTCAGCTTCAAAGAAATCTTCTCCCAAATCTAATAGAAGCGTTCCCTCAGGTTCAATTCGTCATAGCAACACATAATCCATTTATGGTCACTTCCGTCCCTGAGTCACATGTGTACGTTTTAAGTTATAACGACAATAATAGAGTTGAAAGTGCAATGCTCGATTTGGTCAATCGCTCTGGTAGCTCCAATGAAATTTTAAGAGAAGTTTTAGGTCTTGAAACAACTATACCAGTTTGGGCAGAGACAAAGCTTGATAAAATAGTTAATGATTACTCTAAGAAGGAGTTAACAGCTACAACCCTTAAATTTCTAAAAGAGGAATTAGCTGAAATTGGTTTGAGTGATCTATTCCCTGAGGCTGTAAATAAGGTTGTCGAGGGAGTAAAGCAGTGATTAAGTTAGAAAAAAAACCAAAGCCTAAAGTGCTTGAAGAAAATGAGGAAGCTTGGACGAAAGAGTATCAACTTTTAATGAATGGTGACAATACTGTCCCTAAAGCGGCTAAGTTCAGATACCGACACCCCGATATAAAAAAAACCTTAAAAGAAGAAGCATTCGACAAATGTATTTTTTGTGAAAGTAAGATATCACATACTTTTCCGGGGGAAACGGATCACATCATACCGGTTTCAAAAATGCATGCATCAGTGGTTAGTTGGGAAAACTTAGCTTACGTGTGTAAAGAGTGCAATAGACATAAATCAGATTTTTATGATGTAAACACGCCTTTAATAAACCCTTTTGTTGATGATCCTAACGATCACCTATTATTCTTAGGTCCAATTGTTTTTTCGAAACCGAACGATCAGAGAGGAGAAATTACGAGGAGCTTACTTCAACTTTCAAGAGCTCCTCTCGTCGAACGTAAAAAAGAACGTTTAGAAAAAGTAAAAAGTCTTTTGGATAGCTTAGAATCTTTTCCAGAGGGGGATGCTAAAGAATTCATGCGAGAGCAAGCCATGTTAGAGGCTAGCTCGGATAAGGAATATTCGGCCACTGTGAAAAACTTTCTGAATGCTATGGGCCTATAATTATTGAGCCTAAAAAACTGTCTAGGAAAAGTTAGCGATATCCATTGCAACTAAAGTGCCTGTTCATAAAGTGAGAACACCAAAAGCGTGGTGATTACCATGTTGCATTTGGCTTCAAAGATCATGGTCTCCAGTTTAGATCGCTTATCTTCTTCAACCTTTTCTAGAATATCCTTGTGAATTTCAACATGGCTAATTCCGGTTTTCTGAGTGTCATGATTTAACTGGGGCATCATTACTGTCAGCACCATTGTATAGAGCTTTGCAAAGGCGTAATGCCTTGGAAATTGCGCCTCTCTAATCCCATAATTTCTTTCCGAGATACGGATAAGAAATTTCAGCAAGCGGTAGCGGAAGGCATGCGTTGTCGATGTTTCGTATTTGCCGCGTTCGCCGTCTACAGCAACCTTGCCGTATTCACGATAGTTTTTGAAATCCTCATAGGTAATTTCAGCGCCGTATTGGCTTAGGACTATAGGCGCGTTTTTCTTTATCAGCTCCAGTGCATCATTAAAAATTGCCACATCACCGAACTTGGTGAGGAAGTCACCCAGTTTGTTATTGCTGGTTGGGAAATGCCCATCCAGCAACCAAATCACTCGCTCACCTATAGCGATATATATGTTCTGTACCGACTGGCGGGAGATTCCGACTTTCTCACCGCAAAGCCTCGCGGAATAGCCCATGGTGTATCCAGCCACAACCTTAAAAACGGTCTCCTGCGGGATCTTTGCTGCTTCATAAAATGGCTTCTTTTTATATCGCCTGACCATGTTTTGCCCCGTCAACATCACTCAAAAATCCGCTGATCATACGGATTTTTACAAATGGGGCAATTTGCTTGGCAAGCTTTGGGAAAGCGCTGGAACGCTGTCGCTGGTTGGATATTATCGTCTTAGCTTTGCAAAGCCTTCACAAATTTGAATAACGAATAGCCCTGCTTCTGGCAGGGCATGGAGGCTTATATGATCCGTAGAGAAGATGTACCCAAAATTCTGAAACCCGTTAGCTGGGCGGTGTTTTGGGGTTTATCCGCCAGTGCTTGTATTTATCACCGTGCAGAACTGCCTATATTTGCTGAATTAGCAGGGGCATTCTGTGCCTATCGTAGCTGGAAAAACCTATCTGAAGCATGGCCTTTGTTCTTGCATGGGCGCTACCAGTATTTACTGCAAAAAGCGGCTGAAACGCCGTCCGACAAATTCGGTAAGGCGGGATTTGCCACTGAACAGCAATTGGAAGCGGCTGGCCTGTTTGATCCTAATAACGGCGTACCTATCGGCAGCTTTGATAGCCGCCCGATGTTTTACCCGTTTACTCATGCGCTTTGCGTTGCGCCTGCTGGCTCTGGCAAATCCGTTTCGATTGCCTTGCCATCGAAACTGCACGGCTATCGTGTGAGCAGTTCCAAAGGGCAAAGTGAGGCCGCGTCAGTGGTGGTGACTGACATCAAAGGCGAAATCGCCGCAATGACTGCGCGCATGAGCGCTACGCAGCATGGGCATAGGGTTTTCTACCTGAACCCAGACGACATGTTCGGCTATCCCAATAGCTGCTTTAACCCATTGCAGATGGTGATCGATGACTTAGCCTATCCGCCGCTTAATCGCTATGCGCTTGCTGATGCGCAAGAGCTTGTGCATCAACTTCTGCCCGAACCGGCAGAGGGCGATAAAAACAAGTTCTTTCGTAATGGCTCACGCAACATGATTTTGGCTGTGATGCTGTATCTGGCGGCTGAAAATCCGGCTTGCTGCACTTTGCCTGAACTGTTCCGTATAGTCAGTAGCGCTAAGAGCTTAAAAGCAATGCTGGAGCAAGCCGCTAGCTCAACGGCATTATCAGATGATATTGCCTTGCTGGCTTCTGGCTTGCTCGATGCCGAAGACGACTATTTTGCCGACTTTCAGACTGGCGCGCTTCAGGTGTTAATGCCGTTTAGCCCCTCCACGCCTCTGGCTTATTCAGTCAGCAAAAGTGACTTCACTTTTGAGGCACTTAAACAGGAAAGAACGACTGTCTTCATTATGGCGCGTTATGACCGCCGCGCGGCCTATGCGCCGTGGATTGGCTTAGTCACCAAAGCGGCCATCAAGTCATTGATCCGCACGGAAGGCAATGTGCCTGTGCACTTCCTGCTGGATGAAGCCACCAATATTCCATTGCCTGGTCTTGCCAATGACTTAACCGCTTTGCGCGGCTATGGCCTGCGCTGCCAGTTTATTTGTCAGGCCAAAAGCGAGATCACGCGCATTTATGGCCGTGAAGCTGCGCAGACTTTTTATTCACAAACTGACCTTAAGCAATTCTTTGGCGTGTCTTCGTTAGAAGAAGCCAAAGAAATATCCGCCATGCTCGGCAACCACACGGTTAAAACGCATAGCCTCGGTAGCTCGGCCACCAGCCCAGATGCTGATCTGAAGGATTCTATTGCAGAAACTTCACGCGCATTAATGCGCCCAGAAGAACTGCTACGTATGCCGAATACCGACCAGATCATCATGATCAACGGCCTGCCGCCTATTTACGCGCAGCGCCTGCCCTATAGCGCAGTTGATACATGGCATGAAGCGCTGGATGAAAACCCATTGGAGGGCGGCAAGCTGCCAGCTTCACCGCATATCAATATCCAATATAAAGGGGTGCACTGATGCAAAAAGTCACTGTGCGCTATCGCCGTAAAAAGCGTTACCGCTTCTCACTCGGCTGGATATTGAAACTGCTGTTATGGCTTTGGGTGCTTAGAGTTTCAATCATCCCAAGCTTACTGATTTTCCTGCTGTACAAGTGCAGCGTTTAGAAACTTAAAGGAGTGAAACCATGTTGAATATATTACTCGAAAAATGTGCTGACTGGCTGTTGCCAGTGCTTGGTGGCTGCCTTGTCTGGTATGGCGCGCACTACTTTGTCTTAACCCCGCGCATTATTAATGTGGACGTTAAGAATGCCAATATCTACGACAACTCATTACCACCAGCGGTGAACGCCTGCCTGCGTAGCCATCTGGCAGACCAGCTTATCAATGATGGCCTGATGGAAGCGGCCATTTATACCGCGACCATCAAAAACGTGGCTGAGCCTTTTCAAAAGGCAATCAGCCGCGCACAAGCAACCTTAGATGAAGTCTGTGGCGTAAGCCATGCCAGACGCATACAACGTGAAAACCAGCGCCTAGCTGAGCAGGAAGCTGCTGAGCGTCAGCGCCTCAAAGACCAAATTAGTTTTTGGCGTAAATTACTGACGGGGAGATAAGACCATGCAAAAAGTTATCTATCAAAAAAGAGATATCTGCGTAACCACAAACCTGTTCAAAACTTCGCGCCGGAGTTACCGGATCAGCGATATTGAAAAGATCGCCCTTAAGCGACCACTCTTGTGGTTTTCAATTCCAATCGCGCTCGGCTGCCTTGGCATGCTGAGCGGGTTTAACCCATATCTGCTCGTCCATGAGCGCTGGATATGTATAGCAGGCATGCTGTTTCTGCCTCTTTTAGGCTGGGACTTTGGCACGCTGAATGTCACGTCCAAGGCTTACACCAATGACATTGCAGCCATCGGCTCTATGTCAACGCTGGCCGATGCCAGAAATGCGTTAGATAAAGTTATGTTCCGTGTGAATGACAAGGCTGATGTTGTCAGCCACGAAGAATGAGGAAAATCATCATGATCAGAGAATATCTATCGACCAAAGATATTTGCCAGCGTTTTCGCTGTTCATCCCGCACCATCTTTCGCCGCATGGCGCGCGATGAAAACCCATTCCCTCAGCCAGTCATCCGCCACGCTGGCAGCATCAACCTGTGGTGTGCGGATGCAGTCAAAGAATGGGAAGAACGCGAAATCCAGCGCTCTGAAAATAGCCGCTGGGGCGGCATCAACGCCAGCCCACCAGCAACTGCGCCGGATACGGCGAGACGCTGGCATTAGAAAGAATGGATTGGGCGCTTCAAAGCGCCCATTTTTATGCCTGTCTTCGTGGAACAAAAGCCACAATCTTGTCAGGCTCGTGAACAGGGTTTCGCGGCCTGTCGTCCACTAATCCAAACAACTTATCACACCACGCCTCATAGGCGTCTGCCTGCTCTTTAAGGTAATCATAGCGGTCATAGACCCGCGCCACCTGACTACCTACTGCATGGCCGAGCATAACTTCTGCCACATGGAAGCTGGTGATC
This sequence comes from Alphaproteobacteria bacterium, assembly GCA_002690045.1. Lineage (GTDB taxonomy): Bacteria > Pseudomonadota > Alphaproteobacteria > Micavibrionales > Micavibrionaceae > UBA2705. The sequence continues at coordinate 90,344 of NZDE01000014.1, forward strand.
GTTGAAAAACGCGAGCGCGCCGTGCGGCGCAGGTCGTGCATTGAGAAATGCGCCATTTCATAGCCCTCATAGCGGCGTAGGTGCTGCATAATGTTGTATGGCAGCGCCAAAGGCGCACGAATGCCCATCACTTCGTCTGAGCCATCATTGGTAAAGGCATATTGACTATCAGGGCTAAGCGCAAAAGCCTGCTTCAAATAAGCCGCTATCGACGGGGTAATGGGGCGCAGCAACGGCTTACCGCTTTTCTTACCCAGCTTGTGATTTTCCGGCGGGATCGTCCAAATACCAGTTTTAAAATCAAAGTGCTGTTTCTCTGCCTGCCGCAGCTCGCCATTACGGCAGCCGTATATCAGGCAGAGCTTCACAAATAGCTTGTTTTTTGGCGTGATGCGGGAGTTATTGACAGCCAGCCAAAGCATTTTAATTTCTTCATCATCCAATACGCGGTCGGTTGAACGCTTCTGGATTTGCAGGTCTTCCTTGGCATAGATATCCGCCAGCGGATTAGCAGGCACAAGCTTACGCTTCATGGCGAATTTATAGAGCTGCTTGGCGTTCACCAATATACGCTCACCAATGGCGGGGTTGGTTTTTGCCAGCCCTTCGAGAATGTCCAGCCATGCATGCAATGTGATTTTCTCAGCAGGAAGCTTACCCAGCTTTGGAAACACATGAATTTCAAAGCTGCGTTTGATTTCCACATGACCTTTCTTGTTGTGGATGCAGTAAGCTTCATACCACAATTCAAAAAGCCCTGAGAGTGATTCAGCGGCGATAATAGCCTGCTTCTCAAGCAAACGTACCACTTTAGGGTCGTGCCCCTGCTCCAGCTTCTTGCGCAGTCGTGTTACTTCAGCTCTGGCTTCTTTTAAACTGCATAGAGGATATGTAGCAATATCCAAGTCTTTGCGGCTGCCATTATAGTAGTACCGGAATACAAAGGTGATTTTGCCTTTGGGTGATACCCGCGCGTTTAGACCATCGCGATCAGACTTGATCAGTTTTTTGTCACGGGGTTTATTTGTGTTGGCTTTTAGCCATGTTTCAGTAAGTGCCACCTGCCTTTCTCCCACTCTTTGGATTAAGAATGGGTGTAAAATTTTTTAGCTGCTAAAAAAGGCCGTTTTTTCCACCCAAATTTACACCCATTTGAGATGGCTCAGCATGACAATCGACGTCATTCATCGTCAATGTGACAACCCAAGACGCGTTATAACATTTTGATTTAAATAAAAAATGTGTCTTTCGATGTCTTAAGTTGTCTTAGTGCTGAATGTCGGGGTGCGAGATGATAGCAAAAGTCCTTCGCTTATTGATTTCATTGACAAAATTGCTACCACTCATACCTTAAAAACCCTTATTTACACCTAAATTTACACCCGTTTGGATCAACCACTTTTTATGCTTTAAAAAGTGAACCTAGGTATCTATGCATTAGATACCGTTTTTTCAATACGCCATCAGCGTATTTACGTCTGCTGTGCTTATTCTTCGTTCCAGAAGTCTGAAGGCATCTTATCCATGATTTGCGCAGCAACACGCTCAATCTCATATTCAAGCTGCTCTTTACTGAGCGTTTGGCCTTCCAGCGTCATATGCGTAGAGGCTGCATTAACCTGCTCGCGCGCTTTTTCTAGGGCGCGCTGTTTAATGACATCTTCCACATTGTGCTTTGGCACGATGGCGTACACAAAGTGACAATCCATCGCTTCGGCCATGGCCTGCATGGATTTTAATGTCACGCTGCCATGCGGCTCGTCTTGCTCTGCTTTGAAAACTCTCGCTTTAGTCACACCCAGCTTTTTCGCAAGCTGCGTACCTGTCATACCCAGTGCAGTTCGCACGGTTCTTAACCAGCCTTCTTCAGGAAGACCGTGGTTAGGTTGTATAGCAACGTCACCAAACTGACTGACAGCTTGATTAACTCTGTCTCGATATTGCTTGGCAACTATCTTGTCTATACTCACCGCTTACCTTTTGTGTATGACACCGCTTGAAAAGTATACATATTTATATACTGAAATGCCTTTTTAGTCAATAAATATGTATACTTTTTTGACATCAATTTGTCAGCGTAAAGGCACGTCTCGCAAATGTTTATCGATTGCGTCGATCATGTCTTTGGTTAACGGCAAATGGGATTTCTCTTTCGCCCATATCTCATAAAAGCCTTCCCCCGTTTGCTTTGCTGTATCCTGCACCAGCTTCTCTGGCAGCATGGCTTTGGCGGCTAAGTGCGATAGCTCGTCAAAAGTAAAATCACTGAATTTCTTACTACGACTGACTTTTAGCGCAGCACTATTGTCAGGAATATAAGGAATAGTCGAAACAAAATCATAAGCAGGCGCAATGGATGCCGTGCGTTTATCTTTATAGATCACAGACCAGTTTTTAAGGTGCATATCGGCATTGCCGATCAGCGTGTTAAACACCAGCCTGCGGATAAACTCGGCGATATCCTCTTCTTGTCCTTCTATGCCAATAACCTGCGCGATATTGCGCATACTGGCTTTTTTGTATTTATCCTGCGGGTATACGCCGAAAACCTGCGCAAAGTCTTCAATATGAATTGCTTGCCCATCGGCGCGGTCAAAGCGTTTAATCGCAAATGCGCTATTACCAAACTTGCCAATGCCTTCTGGGATATTGGCAATCTGTTCAATCGGCAGTAGCTGCGTTTCAGGTACGTCCATACCTAACATGCGCGCCATTTCCATCATTGAATATTCGTTTTCTGGTACAGCCTCAAAGCGAGATGATGGCAATTTCACTATCCATGAACCGCCTGTACCGGAGGCCGGAATAGTCAATCCGCCACTGGCATGCTGCACGGCTGAAAATTTTAGCTGCACACCCGCCAGAGAAAAGCGCATAGGCGCTTCGTGCTTGGTCTCTTCTTCGATATCTTCATGTACGTTGGGCGGCAATGCCTCACCATCAGCAGGCATAACCGTAATGGCTCCCGCTAAGTCTTGCCCCAACACCCAAAGTAAGAAAAACTCTCGTGCAGGGTTTACC
>NZDE01000015.1 GCA_002690045.1 Alphaproteobacteria bacterium
AAATATGCAAGCAACGGGGAAAATAGCGTCTGAATTTCATATTTTTGCCGGTTTATGCCGATGCTGGTGAAAATTGGCAGTTATTCAGACCTTCCCTAGTTATATTTCTCGCCAACTCCACATAGCTAGCCATGTCTATTACAAACTGTATGTTGACAGATTCTACCTTCCTGTCATTCAAGTGACCATTTACCAAAACCATATAAATTCCTCAAAAGCAAAATCACATCATGAGCAAAGCTCATCTATGCCCATTATTAACTGAACTACAAATCAACCATTATCATTACGTTGAACAACTCCGAAAGGAATAAGAGACCTCAACACAGGTTGCAATTTCGTTAATTGAATTGAGCCAGGTCATTCCTAAAGCAGCCCCCAGACAATGCCACATCGATCACACGCTGTCTAAATACTCCATTACAAAAAACTCCAAAATAATCATCAAAATTCGTCTTAAAGATTACCGCTTCTTTATCAAAAAACAATGAAGCGACTTCACCAAATGAATCCTTCGTGCTTGTTCTCGCATTCGCTGGCACGACCTTCAAAGGATTGAAAATAGCTCCCTCTTTGGGCGCTTCATTGTCAGAGCTGTAGATTACTGGTAGCAGCTCACCATGAGGTTCAAGAATATCTCTCAATGACTTCAATGCTCTCTCTGATAGGAAGAGGTGACCACTATGCACCTGAAGATCGGGGATCGGCTTATCGCTCTTACCAGCTAGCGCTGGCTCAAATCGGACCGACAGTGTCTGCCAGATAGGTGCATATTCTCTCGGGTCACATTCGATCTGAATCAGGTTCTCTTCACCCAGTTTTTCTATGACTTCTTCATCGTCGTAGATCAAAGCAAGGAAATCGAAATCATTCGTTGAGATTCTGTACACCATAATATCCGTCCATGAACTGTCGTACGTCCCGTAACATCAAGTAAAAGCGGCCTCTTCAAACTCAACCCCACTTGGCTCGTAAGCAATTAGAGCCTCATATATAGCTGGACTCAGATAGATGCCGGTATAATTGTCTTCTTTGATCTTAAAGAAACCCTGGCCTGGAACTTTACTCACATCAAAAACCGCCTCAGCAACCCCACCGAATGGATTCATCTCGGACTTCTGCTGATCAAGGCAATCAACCACGGTAATGACATTACAAAGCCACATGCGAACACTATCCCATTTCAGTTCAATAAACTGAACGGTATCCCCTACCAGTGGTTTCAGGTATTCATAAAGATCATTACTGACGACGAAAGAACCAGTATTTACCAGAGACACATCGCACAGTGGAAGCCCTGTATCTTCTTCGTCAGGTTCAATGGCTACGGGTTGTTCAATTTCAATTGGAATCCCCTTACAACGAATCGTCATACCATCTTTTGGCACAAAAGTTTTGCAGTTATCGTAGCCTACTTCCAATACGAAGATCTGAGTCGAATGTGCACTTTTCATTAGCGATTCAACTAAACAACACCGGCAGCCAGAAGCGGGAGGCAAGCCTGAATACCACTTACCGTTGCTTTTATCCCTTCTCTGGAGTATCCGCCACCGCCCAGAATCACTGCCGGTACATTCACCTCAGCCAGCTTAGTAAGCGTTAGTCTATCTCGCTCTTTCACATCTTCAACAGAAAGCTTTAGTCCGCCGAGCTTGTCGCTGGCAAGCACATCGGTGCCCGCAATAACAAAAGCCAGTCTGAAATCACCTTGAATTTCACTCAAAGCGATTTTCATACATTCAAGATAGGTTTCGCCGTCTGTTCCTGGCTTCAGTTTCATAGATATATTGACACGGTCTCTTGTGTATTCACTGGTCGGATAGATACTAGCGTTGTAGACATCCAAGAGAACTACATTCGGGTTATCCATAAAAACATGAGCATTACCATTACCATGATGAGCATCGGTATCGATAATCAGTATTCGATCATCGGTTAATAGTTCTCCACTTTTCATCAATTGCTGGTAGGTTATGCCTATGTCGTTATATACGCAGAAGCCTTCCATGTGATTGCACATAGCGTGATGGTAACCTCCTGAGAGATTCCAATAATTTTCACCGCTAAGCAGCGCATTCGTTGCACCATAAAGTGTACCCGCCACGCCCCATCGCATCGGGTTTAGTACCCTACGTTCAAGGTAGCTATGACTGATAAACGGTAGCCTTGGAAACTCCAGCGCTTTCAGAACACCATTTCGATTTTTGACAAGTTGAATCATGACGTCAGAAAAGAATTCACCGATTATTTCGTCAGATACTGGCTCTACTGGCGACACAAATTCAATGCCATCCTTTTGAGAGAGTTGATCATATATTTTACGAAACTTCATTCCCTCAAAAGGGTGCAGGTGCTGCAACAACCCGAGGTCATAATTGAAGTTATCGTTGTATATGATTTTCATGCGAGCGTCCGGCTGTCTCTTGCAAGTTCATTTGCGTATCTTAGTACTTCATTGGGCGTCCAGATACCACGGCCAAGTAATTTCCCAAGCTTGCCATAGTCATGGGCTGACGGTTTGAAAGATGGGCCTGAACCACATGCTATTTCGAGGCATTCAGCGACGATATTGGAGCAATTATTTCTCGCTAACTGATAAGAGGGCTTGTTCGCAATCAGGTTCGCTATATGTTTAGCCAACTCGATTCTATTGACATTGTTAATCACAACCGTAATCGGCTGCCGTCCACCTTCAGCGCGAATATCTTCCTGCAACGCAGCCATAAAGTGACCTGGATGCGTTCTCTTGACCTTCAGATCTTTCTTACCCGCTGAGTCTTGTGGCCAAAAGCTAATATAGTCTGAGCCAAACGATAGCGAGGTATGCCCAACCATTCCGCCATGCGGCGGCCATACATGCACCTTTAACATCCTTATTGTTCCTAATTTTCATCCTGACATTCGGTGATTGTCGCGGATAAGATCCGCTCCTACAAGCCCAGAGACACTCCACCTTAAACCAAAAGTCTGTCGCGCAAGCTTCGCGTTGCGCTCCTACTGGTATATCTCATTTTCATACAGATAATCACAACCAAAACAGCCGCCCAAAGGCGGCTGTTTCAGTCTATCGGGCATCCCTGCCCTCTACTAAATCACTCCGCTTTACTTATTCCTCCACCCGATCAAAGTAGAAGCGCGCAGTAAAGTCGATGTCGTTGTAGGTGCCATTATTGTGCGAGCAGGTCGCGGTGTAATGCGCGCCTTCAACTTTGCCGTAGTCCAGCGGGATGCTGAGGTAGCAGTAGTTGTTATTGCCGCCGTTGGTCTGGATGTAAGCCTCCAGAGCCGGGAAGCCTAAGCCTGGCTGCAGGACGTTATTGCTGTCTACGATGTATTCGCCGTAGTAACAAGGTATTGGTGTGCCTGCAGGCAATGTCGCATCGTATGAGAAGGTACCTACCGATATGCGGAAGTCGCATTCGGTGAGTGTCCGCCCTGCGTTGACATCAAGCCAGGTCGCGGCGTTGACGCGCAGGTCAAAACCGTCGAGCCAGATTTTATATTTGATATCGCCCCGGCGTGGGTTGGTGCCTGAGGTGTATTTCTCGAAGTAATCAGAATTTCCGTCACCGTCTGAATCGCCCGCGTTGGGGTTGGTGTAGTCGAGGTATTCCGTCTGATCGTTCAGGCCGTCGTTGTCGGTGTCGCTGATGCGCGGGTTCGATACGAAGATGCCAATATCACTGCCGTTAATGGTAATACGACGTGGCGGCGTCGCGCCCTGATACAGGCCGAGTTCTTCTCTGTCATAGAGCGTGTCGGTGTCACTGTCGAGTGCGCTTGGGTTGGTGCCGTACTGGCTTTCTGCCGCGAGTGTGGCTTCGATCTGGGCAACACTGCATACCGGTGCCAGGTTACAGGCGCGCACGAAGGCGGCGTAGTCGTTTTCCGGTACCTGATTAAAGGTAATACATGGATTGCCGCGGGCAACACACACGTCACCGCCGTTGCGGTATTCATCATTGTCGTTGATGCCGTCGCCGTCAGTGTCGGTGCTGCGTGGGTCGGTTTTTAGGTAGAACTCAAGCAGATCCGGCAGGCCGTCTTCGTCGGTGTCGGTTTTAGTAGGGTCAGCCGTAACTGTGCGGCTTGCGCCCCAGAAGGCTTCGGTCACGACCCAGCCGTTGGTTTCGGCGGAGTTCACCAGACCGTCGCCGTCGCCATCGAGGAAGTCTGCGCCGTCGACACGGTCGTTCGGGTGCAGGCCCAATGACAGTTCGGCCAAATCGTTAACGAAGTCGCCGTCAGTATCCGGGTTCAGTGGATCGGTCGCGTAACCGCCGGTGAGTTTGTCTTCGAGCATCTGCTGGCATTCTGCCGTGACCTGATGCTCTGCCCAGATTGCGCCGGTGGCCCGACCTGCCGGAATCGGATCAGGCTCTGCGCCTAAATACGGTGTAATGTTCATGGACGGTACGCTGGAGTCGTCAACGTCAATACTCACCATCGGTGTGATGATGTTGCCATTAACGCGCTGACCGGTGATTTCTTCGTAATCGGTCAGGCCGTCGAGGTCGGTGTCGCGCTGGCGCGGGTCTAGGCCGCAGGCGCGCTCGAGGTCGTCGGTTAAACCATCGCGGTCGGAGTCGGCCTGACCCGGGTTGGAGAAGACACGGTAGCTCTGATTAGAGCCTCGCAGTTGTACTATCCAGCCTTCTTTGATTTCTGTGTAGTCGGTAAGCGTATCGCACACCTCAAGAGCATTTGCCTGGTCACAGCCGTCGGTGTTGATGCTCTCGTCTGAGCTGCCGTGCAGGTATTCTTCACGCGCCCAGACGCGGTCGAGGTCTTTGTCCTGCACGTAGGTGAAGTTGTATTGCTGGCCAGAACGCAGACGCAGGTTGTCGAAATCGACGTTCTCGATGTTCTGATTGTTGGTAAACAGTACCCAGAAGCGGGCTTCACCGGCGATGGCTTCCACATCGCGGAAGCGCGTCAGTACGTAATGCTCCTGCCCTGCTTCAACCAGTACGTCGTCACCGGTCGGGATGGAATCAATCGCGCCGTCGTCGCCTGCGCGAATGACCACCTGGCCAGCTTCGATGTCGGCGTTCAGGATACTGACTAGCTCGTCGTCACCGGAGACATCGGTTTCAGCGATGCCGTTTCCGCCATCAATAATCACCGCAGAGGTTGCGAACACTTCCGTCGCGTAATCCGGCTCTACGAGAATATCGTCGCCACCCGGTACGGTAGCGATGCTGTTGTCGTCACCGGCGGCAATAATAATGCTTCGCGGCTCAACCCTGATGCCTGCGGGTTCGAGTTGTTCGTCGTCGGAGGTTGGAGCTGCAACAGTTTCGACCACACCGTTGCCGCCGTCGCGGATAATCTGCGTGCCACGGATACCGGCAATCTCTAACGCACGTTTCATGCTGATGCCGTTGGGCGCGCCGGTGGATGGGTGGTGATCGCTGGCGGTGGCAATGCGATAGCTTTCGACCACACCGTTACCCATATCAAAGGTAATCTCGGCGGTACGGTCCTGAATCTGCTGTGACGTAAAGGCGTAGTTGTTGCCGCTTTCGTCGGTGATGTCGTAGTTAGCTAACTGCACGACTAAACCGCGCGGGTTTTTCATCAGGTCTTCGATTTCTTGCGGGAAGACACTCTCGGTACGGAAGATAAATGGCCCACGAGCGGTCTCGCCAATGGCACCGATATTCACTGAATCGAGGTTATCGTTTTCAGGCACAAGGGAGCCGATAGGAATAATCCGACGGCGGTTATTCGGGTCCTGTGCTTGTGCGGTCAGCTCAAGGTTACTGATTGAGAATGGAATATTGCCGGCATTAGCCACGGTCACGTCAACGCGCATCGACGCACCCAGAACTTCACGGGTAATGCTCTCTCGGGTATCACGGGCATTTTCGGTGGTCAGTGAGTCGTGGTAGGCCTCTTCGGCGCTTTGGTTACTCTCTTCGCCAAATGAGACGGTGCTGCCCCATTCGTTACTGTTGGACGACGCCGTCGTGCGGCTGGCGCTGAATTTTGTGCTGCCTTTGCCACCGCCATCGGTCACGCCGTATTTAATTTCTTTCTCTGCGCTGAGTGTGAGTGAGACGGAGTTTTCAACCGTTTCTTTGGTTGAGTTCTCGTTGGCCGAGGAGTACGTCTGGTTATTACCCTGAGTCAGCGTAGCTTCGCTGGTGTTGGACTCAGTAACGACCTGCCCGCTTTCATCGGTGTAGGTTAAACGGGTATCCAGCTGCAGATTCACCAGGCCCACATCGATATCCGGGATCGGCATGTCGGCGATCAACGGATTGCGATTGCCTGATGCTACTTCGCTGGGGTCGTCCATCTGGTCGCCGTCGGTGTCGGCCAGAATCGGCGAGGTTTTAAAGAAGACGTATTCAAAGCCATCCTGAATGCCGTCGCCGTCGGTGTCTTGCTTGGTGCCGTCTGAATAGATGCGGTTCCATTCGGCGTCGTCATCGAGGGTGTCGCCGTCGGTATCAATGCTGAGTGGGTTTAAACCGCCGTGGCGTTCGTCGTTATCTGGTACGCCGTCGTTGTCGGTATCTGGGTCGAGCGGATCAGAACTGACGTGGAAGGTTTCGGTAGTGCCGTCGGTGCGGGTAACGATCACCGGCCAGCCTTCGAGTTCGAGG
>NZDE01000016.1 GCA_002690045.1 Alphaproteobacteria bacterium
ATTGAAATTTACGAAGTATATAGACCAAAACCTGTCACCGGCAGAGCAGTTCTATCGCTTGGCGACAGTGAGATAGCTTGTGGCTTAGAGGCTGTTTTTCACCTTAGTTAAACTTTGCGACACTACCCTTAATAAAACCACGAAGCTGATCAGATAAAGAAACACTCATTGATGTCATCATAGAACTCCTTATTACAAGGATATTATAGCATTACATAATATCTAATAGCAATGAATCACATTCCTTATAAAATTAATCTCTAGCCAATACAATATATGCAAATCATTTCAAATCAAATATTGACGCCCGACACCGTATTCTGTACGGTATTTTTTTAAATTATAAGATATATAACGATTATGGATGATATAGACCGTAAAATATGCGAAATAATGCAGCATGATGGACGCACCTCAAGCGCTGCCATTGCAGAGGCACTTAGTATACCAACATCTACTGCGAATGATCGTCTACGGAAGCTTTCAGCAAATGGCACTATTCGGGGTTGGCACGCTGCGCTCGATCCTGAACACGCTGGAGCATCTTTGGCCTGCTTTGTATTAATCGATATGGATTACACAGGGGAATCGGAGGCCGTTGGAATTCTTTGCACACGTCCTGAAGTGATGGAATTACACCATATATCAGGTGCACATTCATATCTTATGAAATTACGTATAGAAGGTATGCAAGCCCTTGAGACCTTCCTTACCGATATCGTAAAGCCGATATCTGCAATACGGCGCACTGAAACAATTTTTGCCATGAAAACTTATAAAGAGACCTCTGAAATTCTTATCACAAGTGTGGTCGAAAAAGGCTTGAAATGATTGAATTATTAATAAAAGGAATGAGCGTAGGTGTAGCTGTCGCAGCTCCTGTTGGACCGATAGGTTTGCTTTGTATTAAACGAACACTTGCAGAAGGAAAAACTTCTGGTCTTGCATCCGGGTTAGGGGCTGCCAGTGCCGACGCTATTTATGGCTTTTTGGTTGCAGCAGGACTTGCAACAACCGGTATTCTTGTCAACTATTCAGAACCTATGGAATTTTTTGGTGGGATGCTAATTATGCTATTAGGCGCCCTATCTATCCTTACGTTTATGAAAGGTACAAATATTGAGATTAAAGCTGCAAATGCAAAAAAGTCAAAAGGGCTTGTTTCTGCTTATGCAACAACCTTTGTTTTAACAATATCCAACCCCATGACTATTCTAGCTTTTGTTGCTCTTGTTGCAGGTATTGGAGCATCAGAAGCAAATAATCCTGGTGCGGCTTATATTCTAGTGCTCGGCGTCTTTATTGGATCTGCTTTATGGTGGCTCTTTCTTGTAACGCTCGCATCAACAGCAAGTTCTCGGATTACTCCTAAAGCAACAAGGTGGTTTGATTTGATCTCTGGTCTTATACTTGTTGCATGGGGAGGATGGATAGTCTCTGGTGCATGATTAAAGATTTGGTATTTTAAAAAAGTTTAATCGTCAGTGATAACATACGTTATAGAATATGACTGGTGGTTTACAATGACTTAAAACAGATCTGAGTGTGTGCCTGATCTATATAGAATTAGCTGATCTTGAGCATCATCAATGTAATAAATTAACAACCAGTCAGGCTCGATGTGCAACTCCCAGCATGGCCGCCAGTTGCCAACAAGAGCGTGGTTCTTGTATTTTGCTTCTAAGCTGTCACCATTTACGAGTTTGCGAAGAACTTTCTCTAATTTAGAGAAGTCCTTACCGCGCTTCTTGAGTTTTTTAACGTCTTTTTCAAAGCGAGACTTTGTGATTATTTCCACAGTCCAGCAAGCTCCTCAACGCTCTGATAGCTCTTACCGCCATCTTCATTGAGTGCTTCTAATGTGTACCGGTTAGGCTGCTTTCCCGTTGGTTGAAACGGTAAGCCACCTTGGTTAACACATTGTGTAAGGAACAGTCTAACAGCGTCAGTTGTTGATAGTCCCATATCTTTGAATAAATTATCAGCTTGCGCCTTAAGCTCGTCGCTGATACGTGTTTGTAATGTAACCATATTTATGGCTCCTATATAGACAATATAATACAAATATAATACAAAAACACCAAATTTGCAATGCTTTTGCGCTGATTTGGTGGTCTGTAAAGTGGAAAATGTATTGCGCATCGAGGACGCTCGCGAGAATCGTGCTTATGAATATAATTAAAAAGAAACAGCTAAAATTCACGAAGTATATAGGCTAAAATCTGTCGCCAGCAGAGCAGTTTTATCGCTTTGCGACATGGCCTCCTTACACGCAATGATGCCCCTCATAGCTTTTGACTTAGCTCAACCAAATCTTTTACGATATAATCAGGTTCAATAGCTAAAGGATAAATCGCTTTATTGGGCCGCGCAATGAACGCTGCCTGCATGCCCGCAGCCTTCGCACCAGCAATATCCCAACCATGAGCAGCGACCATTAGCGCGCCTTCAGCCGTAATATCCATTTGGTCTAGAGCCCACTCATACGCTTTTAAGTTTGGTTTATAGAGCTTAATGTCTTCTACACTTAAACGCGCATCAAACAGATCTATCAATCCAGCATTTTCAAACTGAGTTTGTACTCCAAGATTTGATGAATTAGTGAGACTCACAAGCTTATACCCCTTCTTTTTCAGCGCTTTGAGCCCCTCCACAACATCAGGGTGTGGCGGCAAAGATCTCAGAGGGGTCACGATTGCTTCTCGAGCCTGTTCTACACTCAGGGACACGCCGTTAGTCTCGGCCACCATCATTAATGATGCCACGCCAATTTCTCCAAATGTATGGAACCTACCTGTTGCATTATCAACTAACGAGTGGTGCAGCATTGTAGAGAACCATAAAGCCATTAAATCTGTACGCCCATCTAAAGCAGCAGAAACAGAAGTTTTCATTTGCTGCAAATCAAGAAGCGTTTCATTAACATCAAAGAAAATAACTTTAGGCTTGTCTATTGCTGTTTGAGCATGAGCGGAATGTTGGGTTAAGGACGCCATATAGAGCAATGCTAGAAATATAATTATAAATATATGTGAGAAGGTCTTCATACGATTTACTTTCTGAAATTATTATATGAATGTTCTAGAGCGCATCTTCAGTACTCTTAATCAATAGGACGTGGGATTTATTATTAATTTTTCAACCTGGTAACAGCATGAAGTAAGTCGTTAATTTCGGCACGCTCACGGTAATCTGCATTGAGATATGCATATGATATCACACGGTCTTGTCCAATCACATAAGAGGCCGACAATGGTAGTTTTGTACCATCATCAGCGTTGACCGACTTCAAATCAAAAGCGTCTTGATAATATGCAGCTATTTTTGGTGGCAATTTGTATAATATTCCATACTCATCAGCGACAACACTACCTAGATCGCTTAGAACTTGCAATTTAAGTGTGCTCTTATCTTCTGCACTCCAAGCATGATCAGCTTGTGCAGGGCTTATCGCGATAATAGTCGCCCCCAAAGCGCTGAACTTATCAGCCTGCTTTTGGAGCTCATATAAATAAATATTACAATATGGGCACCACTCTCCCCGATACCATATCAATACGACAGGACCATGGTTTAATACATCATATAGATTGACAAGATCCCCAGATGCATTAGGGAGTTTAAAGTTAGGCGCCTCGTCTCCAACATTTAAAGCACGCTCTAGTACACCAGACTCTCGGACTAGCTTTATTCCGTCCTCATAATCCCTCTTCTTCTCTTCGGGTGCACGCGCCGAAAACTCAGCTTTTTTTTCTTGTAGTTTTTCGTTTACACCACCATCAGCGAAGCTGACGTTACTTGCACCTAACGCAATTATTAAACTAAGCAATAGACTCTTCATAAGAAATGGTTTTCCTAACATTTGTTGGCAACAAAATTATTTTGTGCAATACTGTACAAAATAATCTTCTTTGTAAACATTAAATTTTGAGGTAAAGATTTTTAACTATGCAACAAGAGTTAGAAACCAGAGGACGCCCACCTATATTCTGCCACGATGAACTCGTGCGTATCATTACTGAGATGTTTTGGTCAGATGGCTATAAGTCACTATCAATCAATTCGATCGCTAAAAAACTAGGCCTTAATAGAACTAGCCTTTATAATAGCTTCAAGTCCAAAGAAAACCTGCTACTAGAATGCTTAGATTATTATGCCGAACAGTCGCCAACGGCGAAGCTATTTCAACACCAGCCTCAACAGAATATTTCAGGGCTCTTAACTCAAGTCCTCTATCAACTTTGCAGAGAAAGAGCTAATGACCCCCTTAAAAGAGGGTGTCTAGCTGCTAATATATACACCGAGCTTGCCAGCGACAAATCATGTGCTGCAAAAACAATTTTAGATAAGAATGAGGCCAGAAAGAAAAAAATGCGCTTAATAATTAAGCGCGCTATAGATCAGCAAGAGCTTCCTCCCAATACCGATCCAGAGATCTGTGCCAATGTTATACTAAGCTTTATGAACGGCTTAAACGCGCATGCAAAATCCGGCGCGACAGAACAAGAAATGAAAAGAATGTGTGACTTTTTTATCGAGAAAATCGGTTTCGTATCACTTAATTCATAAGTCGAACTGTAGGGTTTACTAAAAAATTTTCTCTCTCGAACAGCTGAAAATTTAAAGTTGTCGTTCCCTGAAATACGTTTAAAGCTTATACTTAACTGATTAAGTCGCCCACAAAAGCAGGTATATAACATGGCCCTTGAACAAGAATTACCATTAATATCCACCATAGCCATAGGCTTGAGTTTTGCCTTTATATGTGGATTCATTGCTTCAAAGCTGCGCATTTCTTCTGTTGTCGGCTATCTAGTGGCTGGCATTATTATTGGGCCACATACACCAGGATATGTCGCCAGTCCAGAAATAGCCCATGAACTCTCAGAGATTGGTATTGTATTATTAATGTTCGGGGTCGGGCTCCATTTCTCTTTTTCTGACCTAATGAAAGTGCGGAATATAGCCATCACTGGGGCTGTGATACAAATGCTCTTTACTGCCCTCGTAGGCATAGGTCTGGCACGTTATTGGGGCTGGCCAGTAGACGGGGCAATTTTATATGGTTTAGCATTATCTGTTGCAAGTACAGTGGTATTGCTTCGTGCGCTTGAACAACAAAAAGCGCAGCATTCAACTGAAGGGCACATCGCTATTGGTTGGTTAATTGTTGAAGACTTGATAATGATCATGGCCCTAGTTCTTGTTCCTGTTCTCGCAAAACTAGGAAACGGAATCCAAGGGGCTGAGGCAACCACAGCCGTACTCCTCGCGATAGGAAAAGCCCTGTTATTTGCAGTCGTGATGGGCGTAATTGGGCGCAAAGTTTTCCCAGTTATTTTGGCGCAAGTAAACAAAACAGGGTCAAGAGAGTTGTTCACACTATCAGTTCTTGTTGCTGCTATAGGTGTGGCATTTGGTGCGGCAAAACTATTTGATGTCTCTTTGGCGCTCGGGGCATTCTTTGCTGGCATGGTTATTAACAGCTCAAAGCTTAATGAAGAGGTCGCAGCACGCGCCCTGCCGTTTCAGGATGCGTTCGCAGTGTTATTCTTTGTAGCTATAGGAATGCTATTTAACCCGAGCGTTTTAATAGACAATCCCACAGGCGTAGCCGCTACAGCGTTTATTATTGTTATACTCAAATTCATATTAAGCTTCTTTATTGTATTAAGTTTTTCCTTTCCAATAAGAAGCGCTGTAACCATATCATCTAGCTTGGCTCAAATAGGTGAATTTTCATTTATTTTAATTGGCATGGGACTAACACTCGGAATGCTACCAGACGCAGGGCGAGATCTCGTGCTAGCAGGAGCCTTTATTTCAATCGCTATCAACCCCATAATTCATCATTTAGCGCATCGCATATTTAGTCGAGTTGAAGATAAAACATTGATACCTTTAGGTATGCAGGAACCAAAGATGAAATCTAGCCCAAAAGCTAATAACAAGCGTGCGGTTCTTATCGGATTTGGCATTCTAGGCGAACAAATTATATCAGACACAAATAACGCTAACCTTGAATTCACAATCATCGATACAAATAGAGAGAAAGTCAGCGACCTACAAAAGAAAAACATAGAGGTTATCTCAGGCGATGCTGGCGCAACTGAGACATTACGTCAAGCAGGAATAGAGCACGCTTACGTGGCAATAATTATAATACCCGACCCTTACGACACCTGCCGTATCGTTAATGCAATACGAGAACAAAACCCCGAGATACAAATTATGGTGAACGCCACCAATGAAGAGGAGGCTATATTTTATGAGGGAAAAAACATCGATACTATTTTATTAGGCCGTCGCGAAATTGGCCGAAACGTAATTAGCTTTTTAAACAACTTAAAGATATAAATTCCCATGTGTAGGGCGACCTCACGCCCTACACATGTTTAAGTTATTCCTGGAAATCATTCATTTCTTCACACTCTCCCTCAATGAGCGCCAACTCAACGGAATATGCATGCCTGAGAAACCAGAGAAAGAACGCAAGAACTAAGCTCATCAGAAATAGAAGTAAAACCTTCTGCACTGGGCCGCTAGGAGCAACATAAACCAAGCAAAGCGCCGCAACGCTGAGTATGCTAGATATGAATGTCGAAACCAGCGCCGCTCCAACGCTTGCTTTAATAGATATAATTTGCTTTTCACCTAATATCATCCTGCAGCACTCCCCAATATAAGAATGTCGCAATCAGGCTCTGACAAGAGCCCCCTAACTCCTTTGTCCGGATCCTGACGACACAGGCTATTTTTAGGTAGCGTAAGAGAAAGAACATCCAAATTGAGTGACAATAAACTTGAAAGCAATATACCCAAAGCAACTTTCTCATACTGAACACAACTATAGTTTCTACTGTAAAGCGCCCTTATGAAACGGTTTTCTTTTGCTTTTGCTCGAAGCTCAAACTTATGTCTGAGCCCCGAAAGCACACCTACCCTGCTGGGAATTGGTTGAGTATAATGGTGAATATGCCCACCTAGCCCCTTTGGAGCTAAAGGAAGAATATCTAATGTTCTCATAAGATCAAAACACTTAGACGCATATACAGCTATACTCTGATATCCAGACTTGACGCTTTGTGAAACAATCAATACAGGACAATTAGCACATGCAATAACCTTCTCCACCGTTGTGAGGACAAAATCTGGAACATACACATTCAATTGCGATGCCCCCATTATTATTAAGTCTACATTCTTATCAAGAGCGTAACTATTAATGCGGTCATATATGCGTCCCCCATCCACAACCCTCGTTATAACATTAACGTCCTCTGTATACCCACAACCGCAAAGTAATGAAGTAATATGGGCGGAGATTTCTTTGAATTTTTCCTCTTTATATTCAGCAGAGCTTTGATGAACACGAACAGCATGATGTACATGCATAATATATAGTTGAGCTTCGTGTTTGCGCGCTATCTCCAATGCACGTGAAAAAATATTTTCATCTTTCTTTGATAAATCTGCGGCGACCAATATTCTACGCACAACAGACCTCTTCCTTTTCAATAAGGTTGGTTCAGTCATAATATGTTCCTTACATAAAACTTGTAACTTATATGCATGCCTCTTTGCCACTGACAAAGCTCAGTGCAAATCAACAAAAAATAAAATCTAGTGTTATATGAAGGATGTAGGGGGCGCCCTTGGAAGAATCTCCTTAAGGTGCGTATATATAGCGTAGAAACTACAAATAAAAGAATGTATTAGCCTTCTATTTTCTTCGCGCTGGCATAGAAAGCTGAATGATAAAATATGTATGAAATCTTTTTCAGCGCTATCATCGCTTTTATTCGTAATCTTAGCGTTACTACTCGCACGTGAAACAAGCTTAAAACCCTGATTGGCCTCTATAGCCGGTGATTTCTGGGGTAATGAAGAGTTAACTGATGAAGGTATATCGCCGAGATTTGGAAGACTGATATGCGAGACTTGTAAAGTAAAAAAAAGAACAAGGAATACAAGAAGAAACCCCACAAAGCTCTCTGCTCTGGGGCTTTTACTTAGTAAAAGGTCAGATTTACAACCTTGTTTAGCAATCCCTACTCTATTATCCATATAATAACTCTAACACGCTTCACTGACAGACGCCATACTTAGCATTTGTTCTCAACACAAAAAAGGATCTTACACAACACAAATTTAACCGATTATAAACCTCTTCATAATAGGATGATAGATAAAAAATTACATGTGATGACGATGGACTTAACATTCACCTATTTATTAATACAACTATTCGGCTTTGTTGTTTTTGGCATATACGCAACAGCTAGCTTTCGTAAATCAAGGCGCGACCTCTTCACACAAGAAGGAATTGGCGCGATAGGTATGGGCATACAAACCCTCCTCCTCGGCAGCTGGTTGGCATTTGCTACGAACACAATCCATGGGCTGATGGTATTTTGTGCACGCAACCACCCAGAGCTACGCATAAGTAGGCAAATATTGACTTCTGGTGTTTGTGCAACGATTATATGCTCCGTCCTATTTTGGGATAATAGCTTAATTTTTTATATCTGCTTAATCGCAACATTAATTAACTTTGTAGCCCGTACATTAAAGAATGACACGAGCTTAAGGCTCTTATCGATGCTTAGCTGCACTTTATGGGTGGCATTTCATTTACTGCTTGGGTCATGGGCCGGACTATTCTTCGCGACGGTAGCCATTATTGGACACATTAACTACTTTTCTAAGCGACTATATCTAGGCCGTGCACAGCAAGAGGCTCCAATATAGCAATAAGGGGCAAAGAATAATTATATGAATGAACTGGTTCTAGCCTTAAGCTATCTGGCCCTAGCTGCTGTAGCATGGACCAACAAATATAAGTATATGTTAGCCCTGAACATTGTTGCTTGTGCGTTATGTGGGATTTATCTTCTTTTATCATCCGCATATGTTGGTGCGGTCGTATCCTCAGTCGCGGCTTTATCAAACTTTATTCAGCTCATTCTTCCTAGTGGAAAAGTGAAAAAGCGCTTAATGAAAAGGAATATTATAGCCGTATTTTTCGCATGTAGTGTATCCATGTTCTTATACGCTAAACCTTCAGATATAGCTCCATGTTTGGCATTTTCTATTAATCGCCTATCGGAAGCGCAGGAAAACACTCAAATTATTAGATACGGCCTTATTCTTAGTGCTGCATTATGGTCATATTATGGGCTACAGCATGAATTGTGGATTTTTGTGATTGCTGAGCTCGCCGTGCTTTTGTTGATCATAGCAAAAATCTGGAATTATAAAACCGATCCAAAGCCGATACTCACACCATAGCCCCGCGTTACAACTTTTAGTCCTTACAGCGCTTTGAAAGCGCTATTCGCTCTATCTTAATATGTGCGCCATAACTACTTAATATCGGTGCCTTATTGGAGTCCATGGATAGCTTCAACAGCTCACCCCTACATTTTCCTGTAATTTTTGCTGATAATTTCTGATGAGAAATAGCTTCAGGTAGTTTTTGCGCATCATGTTCATAATATGAAACGTAATTATCTGGGTCTAGCGCTTTATCTTTTAGCCCCGCAGCCCGAAGCGATTCATACGTATCACGAATGCCCTGTGTTACCTCAATATAATCTTTGGCCTCATCATACCCTAAAGAATGCTTTAGCACCATAATCACCCCCTCAACCATTTGAACTTCTAAGTTTCGGTCCTTCGACTGACAAAGCCACGCTTTTTTTTCAGCTATAGGTGGCCTATTAGGAAAAGGGCTTTTCCGTGCCGCAACATGTGTATGTTTACACTCCAGTGAAGGGTTGGATGCAATATAACGCTCAACTTCGTCAACTTTACTCTGTAAAGAAATACCGTCTAGCTGTATAGACCTTACAATATCTGTCGCCTGCATTTTTTCAGCAGATGCATGCTGCGCTTCTAGGCATAAAATTAACAAAGCAGCCCCCACTATCAAGAAAAATCCGCGTAAGTCTGTTACCTTTGTATTACACATATGCACCCCACTTTTAAGAAAACTTATTTTTGGTTTTATTCGCCAAAGCAACTAAAGATAACATGACTGGCACCTCAACTAAAACCCCGACAACAGTTGTCAACGCCGCACCTGAGTTCAAACCAAATAGGCTAATTGCAACCGCCACAGCAAGTTCAAAGAAATTAGACGTACCAATCAAAGCGGCTGGCGCTGCTGTACTGTGAGGCACTTTCCAAAGGTAACTCCAGCCATAGGCTACTGCAAATATTCCGTAGCTTTGTATTAATAGTGGAACAGCTATTAATAATATAACCATCGGCTTTTCAATGATTGTTACAGCCTGAAACCCAAATAACAGAACAATAGTAGCTAACAACCCCATTATTGAGAACGGCTTCACACTGGCCGTAAACTTGCTAATACTTGCAATATCAGCCGCGTCATTAAGTTTCTTGCGGGTTATATACCCTGCAGCTAAAGGTGTTAACACATACAGCAGAACCGATAGCAGCAACGTTTCCCATGGTACAATAACATCAGTCACACCTAACAGCAACGCAGCCAGCGGCGCAAAAGCAAAAATCATAATAATGTCATTAACAGATACCTGCACTAACGTGTAATTCGCATCGCCCTTAACGAGCTGGCTCCACACAAAGACCATTGCAGTACATGGCGCGACACCAAGTAAGATCATCCCTGCAATATATTCTTTTGCATCTTCTGGGCTAATTAATCCTACAAATATGTGCTCAAAGAAAAGAATGCCTAAAGCCGCCATCGTAAAAGGTTTAATCAGCCAGTTAACAACAAGAGTGATACATAACCCTTTAGGCTTTTTTCCAACGTCTTTTATACTAGAAAAGTCCACATTAACCATCATAGGGTAAATCATGACCCAAATGAATATAGCGACCACAAGGTTAACGCTTGCATACTCTATAGAGGCAATGAACTGGAATACGTCAGGCACAAGTACTCCCGCGGACACACCTGTAACGATACAAAGCGCAACCCAAATAGACAAATAGCGCTCAAAATTCCCCATAGGCGATTGTTCAGAATTCATAGTAACTCACTCTCTATTCTGGCTTTCAGCATATTAAATGCCTCATCAAAAGCCGCATTAATTTCTTCTTCTGTTCCTGACACAGTGGCTGGGTCCGGCGTACCCCAGTGTAGTTTTTCATGCTTGCCCAAAAATACGGGGCAACTTTCCGCGGCAGCCGCATCACATACAGTTATTACTAAGTCAAAATTAGTGCCATCATACTCATCCCACGATTTACTTCGCGGATTACCCACATTAATATTGTGACGTTCCAATGTTTCGATCGATTTAGGGTGAATATAGCCCGCTGGCTTGCTACCAGCACTTACAGCCATATACCTGCCTGATCCAATCTGATTAATTAGAGCCTCTGCTAATACAGAACGACAAGAATTACCAGTACACAAGACAAGAACACTTTTCATTAACAACAGCCCGATTTTGGTGAGCAACCATTATTCGCATGCTCTTGCGGCTTATCTGGAATACCGCATGCTTCTTGTGCCAAACAAGCTGTATACTTATTAGTCAAAAGGAAATCATCACCATCTAGCTTCAAGCCAAACTTACCAATGGTGGCTTGTTGGTACTCAACCTCTATCTCATAATCATCATCACCTAGGACTTTTTTACATACATCAAGAATATGAAGAAACTTTTGAGGCGCTAAACGATGATCATAGTCTCCCGCCTCCCAAAGCTGAAAGTTTGCCACAGTCTCTTTACGCTCAGTCCCTCCACAATCTATGAAGTGCTTGGTAACGAGACCTACCTCCGTAACATGAAAATGCGGTGGCAACCTCGTACCGTCCGGCATTTTAAAACTTACGGAATCCATAGTAGATAGTGCATATTTTACTTCAGATATTTTCATCTTTCACCCTTTCTTTAACAACATTTAGTTAGCTCAATGATGGAGCAACCTTTACGGTTGTCATCGCGAATATTTACAGAATCTTCACTGCAGCAATCTTTAACCATAAACTCGATGAGCCCGTGCACAACCTCGAAATTCGCTGTGTAAATTATTGACCTCCCCTCTTTTCTAGCTCTAACAACCCCAGCGTTAGACAAGTGACTTAAGTGGAAAGACAATGTGTTTTGCGGAACATTTAGCTTTTCACTAAGCTTACCAGCAGCAATCCCACTTTCCCCAGACTTCACAAGCTGGCGAAATGCGTTAAGGCGTGTTTCTTGTGACAATGTATCAAATATGCGTATAGCTTCTAATGTATCCATACATCTAGATATATAGATTATTTTTAAGAAGTCAACCGTGCAAAACAACAATGCATCAATATTCATATATATTTAACGATACGCTGTTAAAATACTGATGAATCTGTTGAGGGAACATAAGTATAATGAAAAGCAATCTAAACGAAATTGCTGATGCTTTATTAGCCGGTGAAACAATAAATTTCATGAGCATATCATCGCCGCAAGACTTACAGAAGATTCTAGAAGACCGCGGCGTGGATATCATCAATCAATCCTATATAAATGAAGATGGGAACCTTGCTGTAGTTGACAATTTAGACAGTATTTGGCTGTCTAATCAATCAGTTGGAACGCCGCTCTCTTTATCGCAAGAATTCACAGATACTGTAAACCAAGCGGCCAATACAGCAGCGCTTGTCAACACGTACAACCTTAGCCAGAACGATTTAGTTCTTGTTGATACTATGGTTAACGACCTTCACGATTCAATCCAAAGTGACTTTTCTCAACTGCGCACAGAAATTTATAGCAATGATATATATCAGAATATAATAGACACAGAATCCTCATCACACGCCACAACTGTAACGGGATTTATTAACAACCTAAACTATCAGAAGGACAGCATAGCGACACAATTAAACAACGCGCTCAATGAGTTCCCTGAATCATATCGCGAAGCCGTAATAAGAGAACAAACTGAATATTTTGAAACTTCAATGAGCGAGCTATATGATTTATTGCAGCCTTATGCAAACAAAATAGAAGAGCAGGAGAATACACAGCCCACCGAACCGGCGAAGCAAGCCCCCTCTTCCACACTAAACAAAAATAGCTGGGAATCTTTATATGAAATATAGCGTTTAAAACAGCAGACCTGTAAAAGCCTGCCTCCCACCCTTTTATTACAAGCTCAGATATGGTGTTATATACTTCTTAAAAAGAAAGGTAATGTCATGATTCGTCTATTTTGTAGTTTTGGGCTCCTTTGCCTTTTGAATATTCCTGCTTATGCTCAGTCCCCCAAAGAAGAATTTACAGATTTAGTTAGATCCATATCTGTTAACGGGATAAGCATGAACAGCACAATAGAAGAAATTGATACATATTTCGAAGAAATCCAGGCCGACGACAAAGTCACCTGCCAAATAAAAAAAGCCGAACCGCGTACAGTCCGCAAGGCCCATTATGAACGCGAATATCGTTGGAATTGCAATAAACGCGACGCAAACAATTACGAATCTTCGTGGGGATTCACAGTCGTGTATGAAGTCGACCGCGTTAAAACTTTGGAATATACGGGGCCTCTCGCGCCCAAAATAAACAACAAGCCTATGCCAGAGGCTATTAAAGCCTTGAATGAAAAATTAGAAAACAACACTTATGTTAAAAATCGTTATACCCATTATGTTGGATGGGGAAATGATGAAACAGCCAATGTTTATGAAATCTTCACACAGTATCAAAACGCTATATGTACTAATAGTAAAAACGAAGATATAAAATATGATCTAGTTATAGATATGAAATATAATGACTCCCCAGATCGTCCAGTTTCAACAATTAAATTGAGAGACCGTACATGCTCATAATAGAGGAGCACCCTTACCCCCTAAGCTTGGCATAACCCGACGCCACCACCCTAGGGTTGCACTCTACATTCCTCCTATGCTATGCATTTATACACCATTTCAATAATTATTTTGGCAGGATAATGTTATGACTACCACCCTCTCTCGGTTTTTATCTTATGTGCTATTACTATCAATCTGTACTTTATACAGCCCTAACGCGCATGCTATCGAATATTTTTCGACTGAATACGGTGACGTTTTCGTTCTGCCATTTAGCGAGTATAAACAAAAGGATAAACGTCCAGTTTGTGGAAAACTACCCCGCATCATCCAACATAAAGTGCACCACAATGCGGAAGGGTATGATCTTACAGCCGAAGAATATAAGCAGTTTGCCGGAGATTCCGCCTATTTAGGGCTGCGCGGTCTTGATCATTGGTACGGGCGAGATGAACGCAAAATGGTGCCCTTGCACGAAGCATTCAACCCCACCCCTGCCTTTAGTAGTGGCGCCTATGATAACTATCCCATCCTATGCGGCGTCAACACACCTAAAAAAGCTGTGCCTTCTAATAACCCCGTCATCGCCTGGAATAAAGGTGAGAAATATTGCAATGGCAAGTTCTGTAGCTTCACTGGTGGAATCTACCTCAACGCCATTTACAATAATGACTTAGCGTTAGTAAAACGGCTTGATGGCTCTCTAAACGCACGGTTCAGAAAGAAAACGGGTGGTATGCTGACTTTTGCCGAAGATGTTACAGGTAAGTCACAAGACATGTCTTTATTGCCTGTTCTTGCTGACACGTACATTGCTGAAGACGGCAAGGGTTTCGCGCCATCACTCCAATGCTATAAAGATGCTGTCAAAAAAACCATCACACACACTAACCCGACTTATGACGTCTGGGATCATCGTGGCATGTATGACGGTGTAGCTGGAGGCGAAGTCTCGCGCTACAGCTACATCATTCGCCCTGAGCTAATGAAGCTATGCGATAAGGTCTGCGATCACCTTGGTGGCGAAGGGGAGCGAAGCGCCGTTCGTTCACTTGGTCATGTTGGTGCCAGCAATACATTGAAAGGTGTCGTAGAAATGGTAAAAAGAAGCCCTTGCGAGTCTAAAGATATGCTAAAATTTGAACGAAACTTAGAAACCATGACCAATCAATATTTTGATAGCCGTGAAAACTGGCTCAACCAATAAGATCTGGAGAATATAAATGATTGGATACATTACACTTGGCGCAAACGATATAGAAAATACCGGCGCGTTTTATGACGCTATATTTGCGAGTCTTGGGACCCGGAAGTCTTATGACACAGCGTCAGCCAAAGCCTGGCAAACCAAAGAAGGGACGCCAATATTCTCAATAATCACGCCATATAATGGCCACGCTGCAACGGCAGGTAATGGTGTTATGATTGCCCTTAAGGCAGATTCACCAGAACATGTGAACAAGCTTCATGCAAAAGCTCTAGAGTTAGGCGCCTCAAATGAAGGCGCCCCCGGCATTCGGGCGGGGGGATATTATTGCGCCTATTTTAGAGACCCAGAAGGACATAAAATTAACTTCCACTGTGAAGCATATTAGTACCTAGCCACATTTTGCCCAATAGACGCTCACACGTTCAATTCTGTCTTGCCTATGAGTTGATACAGCTCCGCAAGGATCTGGTTTGCTTGCGTAGCCAGCTCTAAACACGCTTGATCAGATTGGATGAATAGATTATCGACAATTTGGCTTTCCACGCACTCCGCTAGGAATGCGCTCATATGTAGCGCTTCATGTCGATGGTAACTGTCTGGCTTATCCATAAGTATTCCTTCCATAAGCATATATAGGGCACATATTTTCGCATCATACGCTTTAAATTTCGGTTAAAATATAATCAAACGGCAGTCGAGATTTAGGCAATTTGGCGTTATAATCATTTTCTTTATCATGATAGCCTAGCGTAACTGCAACCAAACTTGTGTAACCCTTTTCACGCAAGCCAAATTCAGCATCAATAGACTTAACATCAATACCTTCCATCGGTGTCGCGTCAATTCCTAGCGCCGAAACACCGAGCAAGAATGCTCCAATATTTAGATAAACTTGCTTATCCATCCAGTGTTGCACATCTTTCAAATCATGCTTGTGAATATTGATGAAGAATTTACGCCCCTGATCCATTTGATCTTTAAAAGCCGGATCAGCAGAGGTAGTGTCGCAAAGCTTAACACTCTCAAATCAAATTAGATTTTAAGGTATAATGCTCCTGTCTTACAATAGGAGCTTTCCATGATCTCTTTCTCTGGTCGTCACTATTGGCTTCGGTTCGCAGTCAGTGAGTGACGCCGCAAATTCACGCATTGCAGACAGCCTTATTGAACAATGCGCCACGCAAATCTTCATGCCCAATAACAAAGCAAAAGAAGATGACTATGCAAAATTTGGAATCTCACAAAAAGAATTTGAGATCATCAAGACCACAGATAAAGCAAGCCATGCCTTTTTAATAAAACACGGCCAGCATTCTGTCGTCGCTAAATTAGACCTATCATCTATGGAGCGCGCCATTGCTGTTCTTTCTGGCACTACAGATACGGTGCGTCTCGTTGAAAAAATCAGAAAAACCACCGGAGAGCAGCCAGAAAAATGGCTCCCCACGTTTCATAAAGAGAGGAAGCGTGCAGCATGATTTTCAACATTAAATCCGCATCATTACTTATTGTTTTTACGGCACTTTTTGCGCCAACAGAAGCGCTCACCGGACCGCGCGGGATGGGCATGCCATTAAACGATTTATCACAACAAAATATTAGACGCTACGCGCCACAAAACTGGCAAGACACGCTCGAGATTTTAAACTCTGGTAGTAACCCTGGATCACTCTCCGAGCTTCAAGGCAGTTACACGCAGAAACACAACATGTTTCAGCACATTGAAGGAAGCGATGTGAGCGCCGCCCCCGCATACAGAACAAATATTAAAACTTACGATAATGCGCGCAGCGCAGCATTAGGGTCAATGGCGCTCTCAGAAACATCTTTTAACCATAACAATGGACGCATTGCCAATTACGAGCAGCTGCTTAGTGAGATCGATAACGCCCTAGATGCTAAAGCGGCTGCAGATCTAGCGAACCGCATCGCCATAGAAAACGGCTTCACAGCGGCAGAACTTATTCACCTGCAAGCTACACAGATCCAGCTCAACGCCGCACAAGCCAATCAAACCATAAAATATGAAAGCGACCTCTACGAGTTTACGAGAGATGACTATCATATCCAACTCAACCCAACCACCCCATAAACGAGACGATAAGGACTCTATGAAAATGTCAAATATATTAAGGACTAAAGCGCTTTTCCTAACACTTTTTCTAGCAAACTGCGCACATCAGGAACTGAAAAGCCCATGCCATGATGCAAAACTGGCAGCTGCCCCTGGCGCATATATACCATGTACATTATCAAAGCCGATTAACCGTCTTGCCGCGATAAATATTGAAACTAGTAAGAACTCATAAGGCTAAAGAAGATGTATGACTTCTTACTCACATCAACAGATAATATGATTTCCGTTTATGTATTCGGCACATGGAACACATTTAACGCGCTTGCTAATCCATGGATTAATATCATGCTCGCGCTTTATGTCGTGACCATGGGATATCTTATCTGGCTAGGGCGCATCACTGTCACCTTTGCAGATCTGATGCCACGCCTATTCAAGATGGCCGTCATTTACGTCCTCATCACAAATATTGGTTTATTAACTATGTTTGTTTATGGCACTTTTATAGAGATCCCAGCTTCATTAGTGAGCATGCTCTACAACTCCTCTGGCGAAAATACAGGCAGTATCAACGCGAATATGACGCTGATTTACGATCAAGGCATAGAGGCGGCACAAAATATCTCTAAAAAGGCCGGCCACAATGTGGTACTGCATATATATTCATTACTGGTAACATTATTGACCGTCAGCGTCGTAATGGTTGCTGCGGGATATATTGTGCTGGGCAAGCTTGCGACAGCTGTCCTGTTAGCGCTCGCGCCATTTTTTATCCTCTTATATCTTTTTAACGGCACAAAGAGTCTCTTTGAAGGGTGGCTGCGACAAATCCTCACTTTCACCTATAGACATACCGAAGCTCGCCATGCAAGTCACAGCGCCGCCTGTATTTGATATTGCGGCTTTAGGGGATCATGAAGCGGGTAATGGGGATATTCAAACGCGTATGGTAGAAGCACTCGAATACTAATAATTATACTCTATGGACCAATGCTGCCACTATTTTTGCTACTATATCACAAACAGAATCAAACAGTTAATCAACTAATTTTCATTTCTTTTGCCACTAGCTAGGCCGTCCATTGGAAGTGAAAACTTGAAGGCTTTCTTATGTCTCGAAGATAATCCCCCATCTTTAGGTTTGTTTTAAACCCAGAAAGCAAACTATTAGTTTGTTAAAACGGATAAAAACAAACAAGGGTTTATCTTTTGCTTGCTAAGCGGTGACCGACCGATTAACTAAATCCTTTCGCCAAACCGTCAAGATCATCGCAAGGCCATGGAAAATCAGTTCATAGGCATGACTACAGAAGATTTTTCATACCATGAATATGAGACGATCAGAGAAAGACTCATCAAAGCTGTAAATTCACGTCTCACAGAACAAGATAAAACCTTCTTACTCAGCGTAAAAAACGTAAGCCCGAATTGGAGTATTTATGATTTTGAGCGCTTCCCAGCCATCCAATGGAAACTTCGAAACTTACAAAAACTAAAAACCAATAATCCTGAAAAACATAACCAACAATATCAGGATTTAAAAAAGCTACTAAACTGGTAATTTATTCACATTTATGATAAACTAAGTGAGTGTTTTTTTTATATTTTTAATGTTATGAGATGTAAACGTTTTTTTCTATATTCATCTGCGCTTGTCGCCATAATGTTTTCATACCCGAAAACAACCTTCGCCGATAATCACTTGGCGCTGCCGCATGGCGCTGAGGTCAAGGCCGGGGTTGCCAAACTAGACTACACCATACAAAACGAACTACATATACATCAACAAAGTAATCGAGCTGTTTTAGACTGGGAAAGTTTTGATATCGGCAAAGACGCACTAACGCAGTTCCATCAAAATGGAACCCAAGCAATCGCGATTAATCGCGTTGTTGGCCCCCAAATTGACCCTACACATATTCTAGGAACGTTAAAATCTAACGGTACCGTAATTGTTTTAGATAATAACGGTGTTATTTTTGGACAAGATGCAGTCCTAGATGTTGGCGGTATAATTGCATCAACAGGTCGTATTGATACAAAATCCTTTATGAATGGTACGAATTCTCTTGAAATAACAGATATCGATAACAATAGCTCAATAATAAACCAAGGTTCGATCACTGTTGCAGAGGCTGGGATTGCCTCCTTTGTTGCCCCCACCATTATTAATGAAGGCAAGATTACTGCAAAAATGGGGCGTGTCGCTCTTGCTTCGAGCGATAAAGTCACACTGGATTTATACGGTGACGGCTTAATTGAAATTGCGCTTGACGATACAATGTCCAACGCACTAATTCAACAGAAGGGCGAAATTAGCGCGGATGGCGGGTATATTCAAATTTCGACAGCCAAAGCAAAAAGCAGTATCGATAACTTAATTAATATGGATGGGGTAACTAGTGCATCATCCGCGCGAGTGGTCGGAGGTAAAATTGTTCTTGAAGGTGGAAACATCCAGGTTTCAGGAGACTTGTCTGCGAATGGTCATAGCAGTGGCGGAACCATTCTTATTGGTGGTGATTACCAAGGTAAAGGCGAAACAATCACTGCAGAAAACACATTAATTACAAAGAGTGCAAACATATATGCAAATGCGACTGATGCCGGTGATGGCGGAACAGTCATTATCTGGGCCGATGGAAAGACTGGTTTTTATGGTCATGCAGAAGCCAAAGGCACGACTGACGGGGCAGGCGGTTTTATAGAAGTTTCAGGGAAATCATATCTAGATTTTAATGGTAGTGTTGATCTGGATGGCGGAAATGGACTCCGCACATTGCTTCTTGATCCTGATGATATTGATATCGTAGCAGGTAACACTAATCCCGCAGAATTTTCTGATGATTTAATTTCTTTTTCTGAAAATAGTGGGAGTACGTCGGTTATTGGTGCGGATACAATTACATCGCGCCTCGATGCCAATGCAAATGTTGTCTTACAAGCTAATAATTCGATCGATGTTGATGCCGCAATTACAGCATCAGGTTCAGGAGATTTAACACTGGAAACAACGGCTGGTGGCATAATAAACGTCAACCAAGAAATTAATATTGCAGGCGCGTTTAGCGCGTCAACACCAGGCGGTACGATCGACTTTGATGCAGATGTAACTGCCGAAGGTATCGACATAAGCGCAGCAGCAGCTGTTTTAAGTAACAATATAGAACTAGATGCTGGTTTTGGTAGTGTCCATCTGGGCGCTGTCAATGCGGCCTCCCATCACCTACGCTTAAGAGCAGGTGACTTTGCTTTAAATGATGTTGTCAGCGGGTCTGGAGAAATTAGCTTCATCACACCAAGAGCCTCATGGAGCTTGGGTGTTGGTGATAGTGAAATTGGAACAACACAAGCAGATTTATCTAATTCAGAGCTTGATCTTTTACAGGATGGCTTTGATCAAATCAATTTTTCTGCTACTTGGGGAGGGAGTTCTATCCACGTGGGAGCGCGTACCTGGCGTGATAGCGCACGTTTTTCAACTGGCAACCGGCCTCTCTATGTCAATGGTATTCAGAATACTGGTGCTAACAATTTAACGTTCTTTGCCGATGATAGCCTGGAAGTAAACGCAGACCTGATCGGATCAGGAAGACTATTGATAGGAATTTCTAATGTCGGAAGTGATGCAGGCGTAAACGGCCTGAGTGATACAGAGCTTTCTCATATTCAAGATGGCTGGGCATTTATTAACTTGCAAAGTACAAACCTCACTTTTGATACAGATGGCTATGAGTTTTCTGATCCCGTTAATATATTTCTGAGCGTCGGATCAACTGATGGTACCTTAAATATAAATGATGATCTTATCGCAGCTGCAGGAAGCGATTTCAGCTTTAGGGCATATGACGGAGATAGCGTAAATGTGAATGCGGCTATCGATTTATCTGCAGGCAATGGCACAGGTGGTTTTACTGTTGAAGATATGAACAGCCTCAATATAGGTGCTGATATCACGACAGCAGGCGGAGATATCACAATTGCAAATAGTGTCGGTACAACGGTTTTAACAAATGTTTCTGAGTTGGATGCCGATACAGGAACAATCACGATTGGAAACGGTGGTTTGGCTGCAGGCGCTAATAAATTAACGCTCGCGGCAACTGATTTTATAATAACAGGGGATTTAACCGGATCCGGAACGTTAGACTTTGCGGCAAATAATTATGTGAGCTTTGGCTTAGGCGATGATGCGACGGGCACAGCACACCTAAGTAACGCTGAACTCGCGCATATCAGAGACGGGTTTTCCTACCTTAATTTTGCTAGTCGTTATAGCGGTGCAATCACTATAGGTACAACAAACTGGAATGCTAACACGCGTTTTACAAGCTATGGATCAGGCAGTGTCACGGTAGCTGGTAATGTTACTACGGATTCTAATTTTAGGATAGATACGCCGAACCTTAACTTGGATGGCCCGATCACAAATTCTAATGCCAACGCAAGTTTCATGATAACAAGTACAGATGACATAGATATTGGGGATAATACATCCACACCTTTACTGACGGATACTGAGCTATCTAATTTGGGGAGCGGATGGAGAAGTCTTAATTTTGTTTCTTATAGATATAATGTAAATGTGGATACCAATGGTTATGAATTTTCAGACCCGCTAAGTATTCAGGGTAATGATGATATTTCGATAAATAACATAGACTTTGCAGCGGGCAGTGATGCGTCATTAATTGTTGAAGGGTCCAGTGGTACTGCCTCTAACGTTTACATTAACTCGGCTATTGATTTATCTCAAAGTAGTACGGGCGGTAGCATTTTATTTCAAGATATCGACACACTTTATCTGCGCGGGGATTTAACCACGGCAGGTGGGGATATAACCACCCGAGATAGTGTTGCTTCAGCGATTGGGGGAAGCGGTATAGGTACGTATACTTTTAATGCCGGAACAGGGACAATTAGTATTGGCGCAGGTGGCTTTGACTCCCAATTCAGAAGATATGATTTCATCGCAGACGACTATTACTTTGGTGGTAATGTAACATCCGGCAATGAATTTTCAGGCATTTCATTAAGCCCAAATGCAAATATGAGCGTTGGATTAGGAGATGGACAGGCTGGGGCCATTAATCTGTCAAACCAGGAGCTTGATTATTTAAATAATGCCCCGAAATTTACTTTAAAAACTACAGATGCTACCATTAATCTTGGTCAGTATAGTAACTGGGCCAGTTCTGCTGTGCAAATTAACCCTACCGGTTCTTTAAGTTCTTTAAATATAAATGGTGCACAAGATTTCGGTTCTGCATCTGTCTCTTTTAGTACGACTACAAATAATCATAACAATATCAGCATAAATGATACAATTTCAGGCTCAGGAAGGCTTACCTTCAATCTGTTCACAAACGGTATTGGCGATAATGTTACTGGGGCATATCTCAATGACTCTGAGTTATCTATGATTCAAGATGGCTTTTCCGAAATCAGATATTTACATGCCCGTCCTATAGACATAAATACGGCATCGCCATGGATATTAAACGATAATACAAGTATCAGCACGACCGGTCACCCACTTTCAATTCATACTGATATTACAGCGAGTAGCGGAAATAACGCAGGTCTAAACCTCTCCACTAATGCCATTCTGACCGTTAATGGTGATATAGATTTATCACCGGGCAATAGCGCAAGTGGAATTACATTTGAAAATTCTAGTAGCCTTCTGTTGAACGGCAACTTGTTAACATCTGGCGGGGACATAACAATTTCGGATAGTGTGCAGGCGACCTCAGTGCTTTCTGATGCTATAATTTCAGCGGATTCCGGAACAATATCGGTTGGTAATAATGGCGCAAATTTACATGCAAATAATGTAGAGTTAAGAGCGTCAGAAATTAATTTCTCCGGAGCTGTGACCGGCACAGGTGACCTGCAAATCAGGGCTGAAACAGGGGCACGTAACATTGAGCTTGGCTCGGCCGATTCCTCTGCTCTCAATTTAACGAATTTAGAATTAGGCTATCTGAACGGTGGCTTTGCGAATATTATTATTGGCACTCAGCCTGATGCCAATAATTTTTCAATTCATAATGCCGATTTTTCCGGAAACAGCACGAACATTAACATAAATGCAAATGAAGTGACGCTTGACGGCCTGGTTGTCGGGGCAGGAAATATCAACATACATAGCGCGTCTAATTTAAATCTTAACGGGCTTGCGTCTAACCATAACCAAGGCGGAGATGTTGTTTTTAATGTAGGTGGTGTCTTCACAAACAATGTCGGCGCCAATAGTATTGATTTGGGAACCGGAAGGTTTATTATTTACAGTCCCGATGAAAGCTCCCTAATAGCTAATGGTTTAAGTGCCACAAAAGTTTATAACGCGAACTTTGAAGACACCCCGCCAAGTGTTTTCGTTGACAGGAAAGATAGATTTATTTTTGCCGATAAGGCTCCGCTGCCAACCAACATTATTACACAAAATATTCGCGACAATATTAGTCGTGCTAATCGACAAGCTATTACGCAAATACAATTGCAGAACTCTCAAGAAGACATTAAAACACAAAAAATCGATAATGAAACCAGCACAGAAACCATACAAGACGGCTCTATTGCCAAAGACTCTTCTTGCTTAGTTGCCTTAAAGAACTCTGCAGGTTGTGTATTATAAACCGCATCTCAAAGCGTAAGCGCTCATGGCTATTATTTTCACGATCACAGCCATGAACGCTTACGTCGTATCACCGCCTACATCCCGATCACTCTCTTGCATGCGTCCCTTCCCTAAAGAAGAAACATAATCCCGCATTACAGAGACGATTTCCTCAACCTTCCTCTCGCCAGGCTTCTCACTCTGAGGCCCAGCCATATCCCGCGCATAGCGCGCTAAATCTCGCATGGCGTTAATGCTTTTATCTATCACTTCTGGATCTTTAAGCTTCGGTATGTCTCGCGCAATACGTAAAGCCGCCTGCGCATACTTAACGCGCTCAGCGCTGTTGCGCTCTTTAGCTTTGTTTAGTACTCGCGCGGGCATCGCGC
>NZDE01000017.1 GCA_002690045.1 Alphaproteobacteria bacterium
ACGATAAAAAACAATCGAAAAAGCTTTATTTATATAGGCTTATATTACAGGTGAAAAATAACAATGCAAGGGCAAAATGGCGGAGGAGGAGGGATTCGAACCCCCGATGGGCGTAAACCCATGCCGGTTTTCAAGACCGGTGCATTCAACCGCTCTGCCACTCCTCCGCAGGAGATAATTGTGTCGGTTTGAATAACAACGGATGCTGTTTTACCTATAATGCGTATATGAGTAAAGACATTTTTTTACTTTTTTATTAGTTTTGCTTAATTTTTATTAATCAGTTATATTTTATGATTATTAGTTATCTATTTTTCTGATTTTATATAGTTAGTATATTTTAAGGTGGGGACCAAACATTGCAGATCAACCAAGATAATATAGACAATTACAGTAAGAATCCGGTGAGCGCGCTTACAAAAGGCTATATTCTAGCTCTTTTAATCATCGCCGCCATGACCATTACCATACATGTTATAATGGATCGCATTTTAGTTGAACAAGACTTAGCCGCAAATATTGTGTCTAAAAGTTCAGCCGAAACCACTCAAATCCATAAGCTCGTCAATGTCGTTACTGAGTATTATTACACACGCGACGAGGACCTTGTTAATGATATAGATTCAGAATTGGCCTCTTTAAAAATTATTCATAACGCATTGGTCGAAAGTTCAAAAGCAGACCAGTCCAAATCAGGCGCCAGCCATGTTGTAAAAAGCATTTATTTTGAGCCCCCACATCAATTGCACAGTAAAGTAACTGAATTTATGAAGAATGTTGAGAAGTTCTCGGCAAATATAAAGCATAGTGATGAAATTGATACGGCCTTGTATAGGGCGATCACAAAGCATAGCAAGCAATCCCTAACAGATGTACTAAACACTTCACTTGTACTTTACGACAACGCTTTCCTGACTAAAGTTGAAAAGTTACGCATGGTACAAATTGGTGCAATTTTAGTAATTTGCATTACACTTGTTTTAGAAGCATTCGCAATTTTTATGCCTTTAGTCGCGCGCGTTCGTCGCTATGCGGATCGTCTGCGTGAAATTTCAATGACAGATATGCTTACAGGTATTGGCAACCGCCGATATTTTGTGAAGCGTGCACAGCAGGAAATACGCCGCGCGCAGCGTCTAAATAAAGATTTGTGTTTATGCATGCTGGATATTGATCATTTCAAAGCCATTAATGATCAACATGGTCATGCCGCAGGGGATTACGTCCTTCGTGAATTTGTTGAAATCATTAAATCCGCAATCCGTTTAGAAGATGACCTTGCGCGCATTGGCGGCGAAGAATTTATTTTGCTCCTGCCGGCATCAGACATAGAAAACGCGCTAATCGTTGCTGAACGTGTGCGCCAACGTCTTGAGGAACGTCCTTTCGTTCTACCTGAAACAAACCAATCGCTGAAGATCACAGCAAGTTTTGGCCTCGCCCAAATTGACACGAGCAAAGAAGATGATGTTGAATCGGCCATAGGGCAAGCAGATGAGGCGCTTTATATGTCGAAGGAAGCAGGACGTAATAGGGTATATTATTGTTCATTCCCATATGGAGAGTTTTATGCTGCTGAACAGAAAATAGCTTCGAATGAATCTAACAATGTTCGCGCAATCAACCCCGCATAAGTTATATGTTTTTTGTATCCTCCAAAGTTTTTTGGCTTTTAATTGCGCCCAGCAGTTTGTTGTTATTCTGCTTTGGCTTTGCCGTACTTATGTCGGCGCTGCAGTTCAAGCGCGTTGCGCAGGCTTTCTATTTGCTCGCCACTACCGCATTCTTACTCATCGGCACAACGCCCGCCATTGATTACGCCTTTTATTATTGGGGAAAAGGCAATCAGCCGCCAAAGAACATCAATCTTCAAGATTATGAAGGCGTTATAGTGCTTGGCGGGGCAATAGACCTTCACGAAACCGCGGCACAAAATAGACTTATTCTCAATGGAAATTACGCACGTATAACAGAATTATTGGCACTGCGTGCCAAAGCGCCATATTTAAAAGTAATTTATAGCGGCGGCAGCGGCTACCTAATAAATAAAACAGACCTACGCGAAGCTGATATCTTCAAGGATTACTTTGTAAATGAATTTAAAAGTGATTCATCAGTTATATATACAGAAAACCAAAGTAAAAACACATATGAGAATGCGCTCTACTCCCGTAACTTATATATAAGTAAATTTAGTAAAGAATGGCCAAATGTCGAACCGTGGCTTTTATTAACCTCCGCATACCATATGCCACGCGCTTATGCGGTGTTTCGTACCCAAGGGTGGAATATTACACCATATCCAACGCCACATATGACCAAACCAGTATTCTGGAACAGCTTCACCACAAAATTCTGGGATAACTGGATGAAAACGGATGTACTTGCCCGTGAAATTATTGGTAGTATCGCATACAAGCTAACCGATAAAATATAAGTGATAATTCATGTCCAGATACGCACATATACGCCTAGCAGCCTTAATTATAGGCAGTTTATGTTTCATAAACTTTTCAGCCTCAGCCGATGAGACAGCCTTCAAAAGCTGGGTAAATACAACGCTGGACGAAATGGTCGCCTCTGGCAAAATTTCTCAGCCCCGTGCTGATGTTCTTACTGCGCATGTAAGTTTTGTTCCAAGAGTTATTGAGCTTGATAAAAAGCAGCCTGAAAAGAAAATAAGCTTTGCTACATATAAAGAGCGTATTCTTAGTGCGCAGCGTATTGATAAAGGGCGCAAACTCTATCATAAACATTCTGCGCTCCTCAATGAAATCAGTGTTAAATATGGTGTGCAACCTCAATATATAATTGCCCTATGGGGGATCGAAACCAATTACGGCGGCTTCACTGGCGGGATGGATGTTTTATCTTCTCTAGCAACGCTTGCCTATGAAGGTCGCCGTGCCGCATTCTTCAAAAGTGAGTTCATTAAGGCCGTGAACATATTTCATACTTTAAACAAGGCGCCGTCTGAAATGAAGGGCAGCTGGGCTGGTGCAATGGGACAATGCCAATTTATGCCATCAAGTTATATAGCATATGCCGTTGATTATGATGGCGACGGCTACAAAGACATTTGGAACAGTCTACCAGACACATTTGCATCTATAGCGAACTACCTATCATCAGTAGGTTGGCGCGGTGATTTACGTTGGGGACGTGAAGTAATACTGCCAACTAACTTTGACATGTCTCTTGAAGGGCGGGACACACGCAAGCCTATATCATACTGGGCAAATAAAGGGGTCAACCTGCCCAATGGTCAGGCACTTCCTAAAGCTGACAATATAAAAGCATCTATTGTTGTGCCTGATAAAGATGGGAGTGACGCCTATATAGTCTACGCAAATTACAACACTATTATGCATTGGAATAGGTCAACTTATTTCGCTACATCCGTTGGTTTACTTGCAGATCGTATAGCCATGCGTTAATATATTAGGGTCTGAAACGTTCCGTTTGCGAGTCTCTACCATGAAAAAAATTATCGGCCTAGTATCTTTACTATTATTAACAAGTGCTTGCACAAAGGTAGAGCTTGGTTCGCATATTATTAAGCAGATAGACCCATCCGTATACGCCAAAAACAAAGGCAACTTTAAAGTTGGTAATACTTATAAAGTTAAAGGCAAACGTTATACACCTAAAGAGACATACAGCTTCACCCAGACAGGGATTGCATCGTGGTATGGCCCCAATTTCCATGGTAAATTAACAGCTAATGGCGAAATTTATAATCAGAACGATATAACAGCCGCCCATAAAACATTACAAATGCCATCTATTGTTCGCGTAACGAACTTAGAAAATGGTAAGTCGATTATTGTTCGTGTGAATGACCGCGGGCCATTTGCACATAACCGTATCATAGATTTGTCAAGTCGTTCTGCCGATTTATTAGACATCAAGCGCAAAGGCACGGCAAAAGTCCGTATCGAAGTGTTACCGGATGAAAGTCGCGAAGTGGCACGCATGGCGAAAGCAGGGCAGCCCACACGCGGGATGGAAATTGCTTATAATAAAGGTCAGAAGGCACATAAGGCCGTTCAGACAGCAGGCTTAACACCTGAATATCAACCACGTTTAACGCCAAAGGTAAAGGCTCCGCCAGCTTCAACCTACCAAGCAGCATCTTATACACCGCCACAAACCATTACACCGCATGCATCAGGCATGTATACAACGAAACCTGTTGCGGTTGAAAACCTTGTGAAAACATATGCTGTGCAGCCGAGTAACATCTATGTGCAAACGGCGTCTTTTTCGAACAAAGTCAGTGCAGAGCGTTTTGCCTCAACATTACAGCGTTACGGCAGCACAAAAATACGCGAGGTTGCCATTAATGGCCGAAATTATTACCGCGTAAAACTAGGGCCACTAAATGATGTTGCCCATGCCGATAGCATGCTATCCACATTAATTGCTGATGGCTATAATGATGCCTTGATTGTGGTAGACACTCAGGGTTAAAACATCTAGGTTATATAACCGAAAAAATCATTATAGTCACGCTAGAGGTAATCTTTATGGATTCGCAAAGCTTTTTGCAGAAAACTGTTTTTCTAATCATCCTAACGCTCATCGCACTTTGGACAACTTTCGCTAATGCTTCAGCGATTAATCACACCTCGGCGAAGCATGCTTATATGATTGATTTTGATACAGGCATGGTGCTGTATCAAAAAAATGCTGAAGAAAAAATGCCAACGTCATCAATGAGTAAAGTGATGACAACAGCTATGGTATTTGATGCTCTAAAGCAAGGGCGACTATCTGTAACAGATAAATTCAAAATATCTGAAAAAGCATGGCGCAAGGGCGGGTCAAAAATGTTCGTTAAGGTTGGTGACCTTGTTACAATTGATGACTTGCTTAACGGCATTCTTGTGCAGTCTGGTAATGATGCCACGATTGTTGTCGCAGAGGGCATGGCGGGATCAGAAAAAGCATTCGCCGAAGCTATGACCATGAAAGCGCATGAATTGGGCATGAAAAACTCAAACTTCGTCAACGCAAGTGGCTGGCCAGAAGACGACCATTATTCCACCGCACATGACCTTGCTATAATGGCACAACATGTGATTAAGACATATCCGGAATATATGGGCTATTTCTCACGTACAGAATTCACCTATAGCAACATTACACAGAAAAACCGTAACCCATTACTTTATCGCAATATTGGTGCGGACGGCATGAAAACTGGCCATACTGAGGTTGGTGGATACGGTTTAATTGGTACAGGGAAAACTGATGAAGGACGCCGTGTAATTTTAGTCGTTAACGGCCTAGAAAGCATCAAAGATCGTGCTAATGAAGGCGCGCGCTTGCTTCAGTGGGGACTAAACGGTTTTGACAACATCACATTGGTCAGCGCTGGTGAAACAATTGCCAAGGCAGAGGTTGCCTTAGGCCGCCAAAGCGATGTTAGCTTAACAATTAAAGACGATATTTTTATCACTGTTCCAAAGCTAGCCAAAAGCCGCATCACAATGAATGTCAAATATAATGGGCCACTAACCGCGCCAGTAAGCGCAGGCACGGAAGTTGGCACACTTTATGTTGATATTCCTGAGCTTGGTACAAAAGAATACCCGTTATATACGGCTGCACCAGTAGCTGAACTTGGTTTCTTCGCTCGTGCCATCGCGCATTTAAAGATGATTATAAATGGGGAAACTGTATGACCGCTAAAGGCTTGTTTATAAGCTTTGAAGGCGGTGAAGGTGCAGGTAAAACCACGCAAATCAAACGCCTAAAAGAATGGCTGGAAAACCAAGGACATGATGTTGTATTAACGCGTGAACCTGGTGGCACGCCCGAGGCTGAGAAGATCCGTGATTTACTGGTTAAGCGTGATGGCGGCAATTGGGATGGCTTAACCGAATTACTCTTGTTCTTTGCCGCACGCCGTCATCATGTTGAAACCCTTATTAAACCAGCAATAGCCGAAGGTAAAATTGTCATCTGTGACCGTTTCGCCGATTCAACCGAAGCGTATCAATGTTATGGTCATGGCGTCAGCAAAGATGTCTTCACACAAATAAAAACTATTGTCCTTGGTGAGTTCGCGCCAGACACAACATTCTTGCTCGACGTGCCTGTTGATATTGGCCTGAAACGTTCCAAACGTGTCAACGACAGCATAGAAGTGCTAAGCGACGCTGAAATCGAAGACCGTTTTGAGCGTTTGGACACAACCTTCCATGAAAATCTCCGCGCGGGATTCTTAGAAATTGCTGCGCAGAATGATAACCGCTTTATGGTCATTGATGCCTTAAAACCACTTGATGATATCACAGCCGAAATTCAGCAAACTATCGAAGGGAAACTTACGCATGTTTGATGATTTTGAAATGGATGACGATAATGGCGAAGCTAACGTCGCAGATCTTGCAGCCGATGAAGCAGATATAATTCAACCGCCAAAACTGTCATCAACGCTATATTCTCACGAAGGTATCGAAAAACAGCTTTTAAGCCTCTATAACACTGACCGTCTGCCACATGGATTAATATTTTCTGGTGCGCGTGGTATAGGTAAATGCACCTTTGCTTACCGTTTAGCGCGCTTTCTGCTCAAAAACCGTGACGAGGGCGGGGGACTATTTGGTGACGATGCCCCAAAGCAGGCCAATAGCCTTGAAATATCACGGGAAGATAACGTCTTTGCACAGCTCGCATCTGGCGCGAACCTCGACTTTAAAATTATTGAGCCTGACTTAAAGCCAAACTCACAACAAAAGCGTGATGTTATTGACGTTGCACAAATCCGTAGCTTGTCAAAATTCTTAAAAATGAAAGCATCTCACGAAGGTGGATGGCGCGTCGCGGTTATTGATGATGCAGATTTAATGAACCGTAACGCACAAAACGCGCTGTTAAAGGTTCTTGAAGAACCGCCAAAGAAAACGGTTATCATTCTTGTCTGTCACCGTTTAGGGGCTATGCTGCCGACTATTCGTTCACGTACGCAAGTTTTTAAATTCGCGCCATTAGAAGAATCCATCATTACTGAAATGATCGAAAAGCAAAATAGCGCAATTTCGAGTGATGACCTCGACATCATATTATCTATGGCAAACGGGTCATTAGGCCGCGCACTTAATTTAGCTGAACCACAAGCTTATGAGATTTTGAGCGACTTGAAAGATACACTATCCCCGTGGCCAAAGCTAAACTGGCCTGCAATACATTTGCTTTCTGAACGCTTTGCATCAAATAAAGATGACATCACCGCCTATATATTTAAAGAATATATGTTGTGGCTATTCGCGGAGTGTATTAAAACCAAAGTGAACCGCAGCTTTGTCGGTGAAAATTGGCTAAAGGCAATGACCGCCAATTATGATTTAAAACAATTAATGACTATGCAAGATGAATTGAAACAGCACTTCATTCGCGTTGAACAAGGCAATCTGGATCACGTCCATTTTTACCTTGGCGCATTCTTCTTGCTACCAACAGGACAATAAACTGCAATAGAGGAAATTATGGCAGAAAATAAAGGCGCTTATTACATCACAACCCCAATCTACTATGTGAACGATAAACCACATTTGGGGCATACATACACAACAGTTGCATGCGACGTATTGGCACGTTTTAAGCGCCTAGATGGTTTTGATGTAATGTTTCTAACCGGCACGGATGAACACGGCCTGAAGGTTAAACAGGCCGCGGAGAAAAAAGGTGTTACGCCGCAGGAGCATACTGACTTCTTTGCCAAAAACTTCCGTGACCTTGCTGAAGTTATGAACATTTCTAATGATGATTTCATCCGCACTACAGAAGAACGTCATAAAGCTGCCGCGCAAGGCCTGTGGAATAAACTGGTTGAGAAAGGTCAGATTTATAAAGACAGCTATTCAGGTTGGTACGCTGTGCGTGACGAAGCCTATTACAGCGAAGACGAACTAACCGTCACCGAAGACGGCAAACGCATAGCGCCATCTGGCGCAGAGTGTGAGTGGATGGAGGAAGAAAGCTATTTCTTCAAGCTATCTGAGTGGACAGAGCCACTATTGAAGTTCTATGAAGACCATCCAGACTTCATCATGCCACAAAGCCGTAAAAACGAAGTTATCAGCTTTGTTAAAGGTGGTCTGCGTGATTTATCCATCAGCCGTACAACATTCGACTGGGGCGTAAAAGTCCCGAATGACGAAGGCCATGTTATGTATGTGTGGATTGATGCGCTAACGAACTATATCACTGCGCTTGGCTTCCCAGATGAAAACGCTGATATGTTCCAAAAATTCTGGCCTGCTAATGTCCATATGGTTGGTAAAGACATCATCCGTTTCCATGCTGTATATTGGCCCGCTTTCCTGATGGCAGCGGACATCGCACCGCCTAAACGCGTATTTGCGCATGGTTGGTGGACGATTGAGGGCGAGAAAATGTCTAAATCCCTCGGTAACGTTATTTCTCCTTATGATTTGATTGAAAAATACGGCGTTGATGCATCACGTTATTTCATGCTGCGTGAAGTACCATTTGGTAATGATGGTGATTTTTCTGATGAACAAGCCGTCACACGCATAAACGCTGAACTTGCCAACGGCCTTGGCAATTTGGCGCAGCGTACGCTCTCGATGATCTTTAAAAACTGTGATGGTACTATCCCTGAAGTAACAGACTTCACAGATGCAGATAATGGGCTATTCACTATGATCCGTGATGAACTTATTACGCATATCCGTCGTGAATTAGATGTTCAGAAATTCCATGAAGCCTTACGTTACTTCAAAATGGCTGTTGATGCAGCTAATGCCTATATTGACGAACAAGCACCATGGAAGCTTAAGAAAGAAGATCCTGAGCGTATGAAGGTTGTGCTCTAT
Source organism: Alphaproteobacteria bacterium (assembly GCA_002690045.1). Classification (GTDB taxonomy): domain Bacteria; phylum Pseudomonadota; class Alphaproteobacteria; order Micavibrionales; family Micavibrionaceae; genus UBA2705. The sequence continues at coordinate 8,850 of NZDE01000017.1, forward strand.
ACGCTTGCCGAATGCATACGTTGTCTTGGCTTGGTTATTCAGCCATTCATTCCTGAAACATCAGAAAAATTGCTAGGCCAGCTAAAGATAGCTGATGATGCACGCAACTTCGATGCACTTCCTGTACCTCTGGCAGGTGGCTTAGCAATTGATAAGCCGGAAGGTATCTTCCCTCGCATCGAAAGAAAAGACGAAGAAAAAGAAGGGCAGGCTGCGTAATGTGGATTGATTCCCATTGTCACCTTAATCATAAAAACCTAGCCAAGGCTGGTACGCTTGACGAAATCGTTCAGAACGCACATGAAGCAGGCGTTGATAAAATGCTAACCATTTGCTGCGAAATTCACCGCGAATATGAACAGCTTAAAGAAATTGCTGAAAAATATGACATTTGGGCAACAGTTGGTACGCACCCCCACGATGCCGCCCATGTTGAAGAAATGGAATATACAGCGGATGACATTGTCCGTTTTGCTAAGCACCCACGCATTGTTGGCATTGGCGAAACTGGCCTAGATTATTATTACGATACTTCCCCGCGTGAGGAACAGCTTGAAAACTTCCGTAAACATATCCGCGCGGCGATAGAGGCGGAACTCCCCCTTATAATTCACACCCGTGACGCCGACGAAGACACCATCCGCTTGTTAAAAGAAGAGGGGCAAGGCGACAAACGTATGCGCGGTGTATTCCACTGCTTCAGCGGCGGGATGGATTTAGCCGAGAAGGGGCTTGATTTAGGGTTTTATATATCTTTTTCTGGTATAGTAACATTTGATAAAGCGAGTGAATTACGTGATGTTGCGCGCGCTACACCAGTTGATAAAATACTTGTTGAAACGGATTCGCCGTATTTAGCGCCAGTACCAATGCGTGGCAAAACAAATGAACCACGCAATGTAATACATACTGGTGAAATGGTCGCCCGTCTAAAACAAATGTCTGTTGCTGATTTCGCGAAACAAACATCTGATAATTTCTATGACCTGTTTTCAAAAGCCAAAGAAGTGGTTTAAAAATTTAGCGGAGTATTTTAACGTGAACGCTGATCCCAAAGGGCAAACAGCTGAATTTATCATTCTCGGTTCTGGCGGTTCAACCGGCGTACCGGCAATTGGTAATATTTGGGGTAAATGTGACCCTAATAATCCCAAAAACCTACGTTCACGTACATCTGCGCTTATCAAATATAATGATATGAATTTCATTATAGATACAGGACCAGACTTTAAACACCAAGCCAACGCACATAACCTAACCAATATTAATGGCGTTATTTACACACATGACCATGGTGACCACACCAACGGTATTGATGAGTTGCGCGTTTATAAAAACCGCCAAGGGCATAACATTCCCGTATACGGCACAGACGAAACGCTAGGTTCAATTGAATCGCGTCACGGGCATATGTTTGAATCACGAAGTGAGTTTTATTCCAAGGTCGTGGATAAGAATATTCTCACTGCCAAGGATATGAAACAAAAATTTGAGATTGCCTCTGGCTTATATATCACGCCATTTGAAATGCAACACGGTCATATCATGTCCACAGGTTACCGTATTGGTGATTTAGCGTATTGCGTTGATATGTCATATATTCCAGATGAATCAATTGAGGCGTTAAAAGGTATCAAAACACTTATTCTCGATTCAGCAGGATACCAATTCCCAGAATCCCGTCAGCATGCAAATTTGGAGTATATCAAAGAGCTCCAAGACCGAATTCAACCAGAACAAACCGTTCTAACAGTTTTATCCGTTATCATGGATTATGAAGACGTCAAAGCTCACGCACCACAAGGCGCTATCCCTGCATATGATGGATTTAAAACCATAATCACATTATAAAATTAACCTTTTCTTCAGTACTTATACCATAACATAATCTTTAGGGTAGAGTTATATATTGAGGGACAGAAGGTGGACTACACAAAGATCACTTCTGATGAAAGAAATCTAGCAGAAGCACAACGCGCGGCCTATATAGAATTGCGTGATATCGCACGCAATCAAAGCGAGAACTATGAATCTGAACTTAACTGGGAAGTTATCAAAGGTAAGGAATATCTGGTTCGTATTTTAAACGGTCATAAGAAGATTCTTGGAACGCGCGCACCACATATCGAAGACTTTTATAATGATTATACAGAGAAAAGAACGTCTTTAATTCAACGCATAACGCATTTAAAAGCTATTATCCATGATTGTAAGTGCAAGATATTAAAGACAACAATTGCCCGCGTTCCACAAAGCGCGGCTCAAGTGTTACGTAAACTTGATAAGGAAGGGGCGTTAGGTACAAAATATACAGTTAGCGGCCTACAATGCATTTACGCCTATGAATCACAGGCAAATATCCGTTTTAAACAAACATTAAAAGACCGTGATATATATAATATCAGCAAAACAGCCGCTCAAGGGCTTGTCCTTATCGCTGATTACGGTGCACAGCACAAACTATTTAAATATCTAAGAGAAATTGACCCTACATATAAAATGTTTGGTGATAAGGGCCGTTTTCGCATGATAAACAAAGATAAATTTTATATTGATCTTATCTGCAATAACAGTAACGAACAATCTGCATGGATGATGAAGGTTCCGCGCATAGAAACCATATCATTTTGTGATAGCGGACTTCCGGTGCCATTTACTTGTTTAGCGCCACATGTTTTTGCTGTATACAAATATTGGCAAGCGCAGAACCATAAAAACAATCACCAACAAACAAAAGCATCCATTGATAGCAAACAGGCATATGCGATAACCGAAATGGTTAGTAAAGAACTTGGACGCTGTATAACAGAGGAAGATTACTCATCTGTACCTGAATGCATTAGTGAGTTTAAAGAACAACTCGCCGCAGAAGCACATAAGAATTTCTCGGGCGCAGCTTCATACCAAATTTGATTATATATCCTTAGATATCTTTTATTTATGTTGAAGGCATCATACAGATGCCCTCTTTATAATATACACCTTATTTTACATAACATAGATTATCAAACATTTATTTGATGCTGGATAAGCCCCATTATGAAGATAAACAAATTTACTGAATGAGCCGCTAGTTCAAATATTGTTGATAGTGCTTTCCTTGACATTTCTTCCTCCAGGCTACCAATTTGCATACAACTTGCTTCACAACGAAGAAAATCATGTCGAGAGAGATATGGTAAACAATGTAATTCAGTACTGTGCATGTTGTATGAACAGATTCCCCGAAACAATATCGCATGCGTTAAAATATTATCGAGCTCACCCATTTTAAGGTGTAAATTCTACTCTGAAATTTAAATTATTATTTTGGACTAAAAATGAGCTGGATATTTTTTAACTTCTCATAGTCAGGGCCTGGACCTGTAACTTCAATTATACAGTCAACGTTAACATTGTAGCCGGCTTCTTCTATAGGCTTTGCGTATGACTTGAACGCTCGCGTTCTTTCTACTTTTTCAGCTGTTTCTGGGCAACTAACTTATCCATCACCTACGCCAACCATTCGAGATGTACAAAACTCTTTATAACTTTTATACAGAGCAGGATTACTATCCTCAGATAATAACTTTATTCAGTGAATGGCGAAGTTATCATCATTTTCTTCTATTTCTTCAACATATTCCAAAAAATGAGTGTAATCTTTTGCTGCTTGCATAAAAGCATCTGCAATAGTTTTTCGGCGAAGCTGCGCTAAACTTACACTTAGTTCCGCATTTTATTCAACCATAAATGTTACAGAGGTTAATTGCGGGCCTTTCCAGCGTAATATCAATTACGTTGTATGCTGACCGAATAAATGCTTGACTGTTATCAGTCACAAATATTTCAAACGCCCCTTCACAGCTTAAGAGATTTTCCAATTCAATATGACGCTGCAAATATTGGTGAAGTTTCTGTGGGATTATATCGTCCTGACTAACAACATTAACATTTGGCAATAATGCCTTAGCCTGATCTTTTAATAAGCAGTAATGCGTACACCCCAAAATAAGGGTGTCGATATCATATGCTTCTAATTTTGATAAATAATTATCCAGCGCCTTGGTAAGAAACTCACCACCTTCATATTCTAATAAAGGAACCAAAAGTGGTGCAGATTGGTGATACAGTTCTATTTGCGGATCAAGCTTACCTAGTTCTTCTTCATAAATACGAGACTCACACATTGCTTCAGTCGCTATAAGACCAATACGCCGCGCATTAATATCTAACGTATGCTCCAATGTAGGGACAATCACCCCCAAAACACGGCGGTCAGGATAATTCTCTGCAAGCCAGCCTTGCTGTAACTTACGTAAAGCGAGCGCACTAGCCGTGTTACAAGCTATAATCACCAATTTACAATCGTGCTGCGTAAATAGATACTCCACAGCCTTTTCCGTAAGTCGGTAAATTGTATCGCGTGAACGTTTACCGTAAGGCACGTGTAGGGTGTCTCCCAAATACACATAGTCATATTTAGGAAGCGCTTTACGTACAGCTTGCGCAATATGAAGGCCACCAAGCCCAGAATCAAAGAAACCAATCTTCATAGATATGTTGATAATACTGCGGACGCCAACTGTAAAGAGCATTTGACATTACAGGCCCTTAATGCCATAGAAATAAACCGTTATTTGTTAAACGCGTTATAAAATATGCATATTAAAAAATCACAACTATTTACAGCCCCTAAATGTTTTGATTCCGAACGCTGGAAAAATATGCGTATAGGCATACTTGGTGGATCATTCAATCCGCCGCATGAAGGGCATGTTTATGTTAGTGAAGTCGCACTAAAACGCCTTAAACTTGACGCTGTTTGGTGGATTATCACCCCACAAAACCCATTCAAGACACATATAAACACCGCTAGTTTTGAAGAGCGCATGGATATGTGTCACACCCTTGTACATGATAGCCGCATAGTAATTTCAGATCTTGAGCAGCGTTATGGCTTATACCGCACCATAGACAGCGTTAAGTTCGTCAAGCAGCATTACCCGCATACAAAATTTGTGTGGTTGACTGGCATGGATCTTGTCGCAGAAATTCCGAAATGGCGCAATTGGACCAAGCTACTTGATGAAATAGCCTTTGCGCACATAATACGGCCGCCGACACCAGCTTTGGTGCGTAACTCCCCTATTCGGCAGCTACGCACCCAAACGCATATTTACAACCCAAGCACGCATAATAGCTCGCATATAGATTTAGCGCCGCGAAAAACCTACTGGATACTAGATGCACGTGGGCACAAGGCTTCATCAACCGAGATTCGTGCAAAGCTTAAGCGATATAAGAAATCATAACACTAAATATCCTATCCACAGCATATTGCATAGCAGCGCAGATTTATTTGCTGAAAATCTTAAAATGGAGTAAAATGGTGATATGAATGTGGCATTAAACACGGTCATGATTATGAAGATTGGAGGTCTATGCGGGGCATAAATCAAAACATCTTTACCACCTATTTCCCGACATCGACATTGCCGGTAAGGTTAATTCGGACTTGCATTTTACAGTGCGCAAGTGCGAATTTTTTATATTATGACCTAAGTTTTAATGCTAAATGTCAATTTTTAAAATAGGAGAACGTGAAACTTGACACATTACACAAGCGATTTTACGCTTACACCTGAAGAAACAAAGCAACTTGTTGTTCAGACCCTAGATTCAGATAAAGCCGAGGATATCGAGGTTATTAATCTGTCATCACAATCATCAATAGCGGATTATATGATTGTAGCAAGCGGACGTTCCACACGTCAGGTTGTTGCATTAGCTGAAAAGCTGAAAATCCGCCTTGGCCTTGAAGGTATTAAAGACATCACAATCGAAGGTGCCGGTCAGGGTGATTGGGTTATTCTAGACGCCGGTGACATAATTGTTCACCTCTTCCGTCCGGAAGTTCGTGAATATTATGGCATTGAGAAAATGTGGAGCTTGACACAGCCTATTGAATTCCATGACGGCTTGAACGCCTGAATAATTCAAAAAGAAGCTGTGTAAACATTACATTTAACAGCCCTGCGTCTGTGGGCTTGTGCGCGTAATAATGCTAAAACTACGCTAAATTAAATTTAAGCGGAGTTTACAAAATGCGTATCGAAGTTATTTCATGTGGTCGTTTGAAAAAAGGCCCAATGAAAGACCTTATTGACGAATATCAAAGCCGCATCCGTTGGTCACTCACTATTCATGAAATTGAATCCCGCTATCGTGAGCCTGATAATCAACAGGCTGATGAAGAACGAAAAATCCTAGACAAACTTGATAGCCACGCTTTTATTGTTGTTCTTGATGAACGTGGTAACGGCCTAAAATCACTCGACTTCGCCAAAACAATCGAAAACTTACAAAACACTGGTGAAAACCATATTCAGTTTATTATTGGTGGCGCAGAAGGCTTAACCGCCCCCGTACGTGACAAAGCAAACCTTCTCCTAAGTTTTGGACAGCAAACATGGCCGCATATGTTAGCACGGGTCCTGTTATTAGAACAAATATACCGTGCGCAACAAATCATCGCCGGCCACCCATATCATCGTGAAGGGTAAAATGCTGCGCAAAAACACCTTATCATTAATCGTACTGGCACTTACAACGCTAACCCACAATGCCCATGCTGATCAGCTGGACAGCGCCGCACAGCAACAACGTTTAGAAAAAATACAAAGTGAGATGAAGTCTGTCTCGCAAGACCAAAAGATTTTAACGATTAAGAAAAGTGCTTTAGAACGCAGCATTACAGATGTAAATGATGAACTCCGCGCACTTTCACAAAAAATACAAGATGCTGAACAAGAACGTAGCGCACTAACCCTACGCATAAACGAACTTAGTCAACAAGAAGAACATTTAAACGAAGACCTCCTGCTCCGCCGTAAGGAAGTTGATAAGCTTATTATGGCGCTTATTCGCTTAAAGAAAGTACCACCCGAAATAATGGTTCTACAGCCCAACAGCATGCTTAGCGCAGCACAAGGCACAATGGTTTTATCAGGCGTTTTACCAGATGTTGAACAAAAGCTACAAAGCTTAGCCGATGATTTAACCAAACTTGATAAGCTTCGTGAGGAGATAGAAAATAAAAAGTCAGAGACGCAGATCCTTTTAAGCGAATTATCACGTGATCAAGCAAAGCTTGAGGATCTCGTCGATAAAAAGAAAACTGATTTATACAATACGAACAAAGACCTACAGCGCCGTCAAGTAACCCTACGCAAGTTAAGCCGTGAGGCAGAGACCGTAGAAGAACTGATGCAAAAAATTACAGCATTAGCCGCGATTCCAAAACCTGTATACGCACCGCGCAGAGGAGCTGAGCCGCCCAAAGTTACAAAAGCGCCTAAAACAGAAAAACGTAGTAAAACTACTAAAAATATAATGCCTACAGTTGCGAACGCTGCGCATCCCCTGCCCCCTGGAATGCCTGTTGTAGGTCACGTGGATGTCAACTATGGTGAAATTGATGACCTAGGGGCAAAAAGCCAAGGTTGGACAATATCCACACAGAAAAACGCGATTGTCACTTCACCTTTTTCAGGAACGGTGAAGTACACTGGCGCATTTAAAAGATACGGTCAGATTTTGCTCATCCAGCATGACGCAGATTACTTTACACTTATTGGTGGCGTTTCAGAAATTTATGTATTACCTGAAACCCAAATTACAAAAGGCACCCCCCTTGCGCGTATGGGACAATCAGGTGACGCACAAGGTTTAACGCATCTATACTACGAAGTTCGGTATAAAGGTAAACCAGTCGACCCTAAGAGGTTGTTATCCTATAAAAACCTGTAGTAAGATGAGTTACATTCACGAGTTAAGAATATAAAATATTAATAGGTCAAGCCAATGTCTAAAAAAGCGTATCAGAGCCCAAAATCACAATCTCTACCATCGCGCATGCTGTTAAATCTAATGGTCTTTACGTTGATGATCGGTTTCATAGCAATGTATCCAACGCATGCACTAGCAGAAGATAGCGATGAACGCATGGCTGGCGCGCCAATGAAAGACGTTAAGTCAGAAGGCGATTCTGTCTATGACAAGCTTGATTTATTCGGCATTGTATTTGAACGCATCCGTGCCCAATATGTTGAAGAAGTTGAAAGCACAGCGCTAATTGAAGATGCAATTAATGGTATGCTTACCGCGCTTGACCCTCACTCTTCTTACCTTGATGAAGATGACTTCGCAGATATGCGCGTTGATACTAAAGGTGAATTTGGCGGTCTAGGTATCGAAGTAACTATGGAAGAAGGCTTGGTCAAAGTTGTTTCACCAATCGATGAAACCCCCGCTTACGATGCGGGCATTCAAGCAGGCGACTTCATAACGCACTTAGATGGTGAATCTATCATCGGTATGACATTAGGCGATGCTGTTGACCGCATGCGCGGTAAAGTCGGCACAGATATTGAGCTTACAATACGCCGTGAGGGCCTATCTGAGCCACTAAAAGTAGTTCTTACGCGCGCTGTAATTAAAGTGCAGTCTGTAAAGTACCGTGCGGAAGATGATGTAGCTTATATCCGTCTACGTAAATTCACACAAAACACTACGAGCGGCACAATAGAAGCGGTTGAAGAATTACAAAAAGAAATTGGACCGAAACTCAAAGGCTATATCCTTGACCTTCGAAACAATCCAGGCGGACTATTAGACCAAGCGATTGGCGTATCCGATATTTTCCTTGATAAAGGCGAAATCGTATCCACTCGTGGCCGTAACGAACATGACACAAAACGTGACAATGCAAGCAAGGGTGACTTAACAGGCGGTCTGCCGATTGTAGTCTTAATAAATGGCGGGTCTGCATCTGCGTCTGAAATTGTATCTGGCGCGCTGCAGGATCATCGCCGCGCCATCATTATGGGTACACAGTCTTTCGGTAAAGGGTCTGTACAAACCGTCATTCCATTGCCTGGTCATGGTGCTATGCGCTTAACAACGGCGCGTTATTTCACGCCATCTGGTCGTTCAATCCAAGCTAAAGGCATTACACCTGACATTGTTGTTGAACCGTCTAAAGTTGAATCTTTGCTGCCTAAAGGCGCATATATTCGTGAATCTGATCTTCATGGCGCATTATCAGCTTCAGAGGGTAAGAAAGCCAACGACAATGATAAGAAAAACAATGATAAAACTGATGATAGCAAAGAAGACAAAGAAGTTATCAAAGATTATCAATTAATGCGTGCGATTGATTTACTGCGTGGCTTGTCACTATATAACAAACCACATTTAGAGCAAATCATCGAAGATGCAAACACAGGTACAGCCGCGCAGGAGTAACCTCCATGCGGCTAACCGCCTGTTTGCTCATTCAAGGACTTTTAGTTTAGCGACAGCCAATTATGCCACCACGTTTAAAGAAAACAGCAAAAGGGCGCAAACAGCCAGAAACACAAAACGAGCTTAAAGAAGTCATCGTGTCTCTTGGTGCATCTATTTCTTTTAAGTTGTTTTCGTTATCGCTTATTGGCGGTGCCGCTGCGTTGTTTTCTATATGCGCAGCGATTATTATGACGGCCCCCGCAACAGACACATCGAATTGGCCTTACGCAGAAGTTAAAATCATAGCCCCTAATGAAGTCACGTTAGAACACAGCGAAGATACTGCAGCACTAGAACATGGAGAGCAAATCACGGAATATGGCGCAGCACATGACACAACGTACAAAATAGATCTATCTCATGATATGTCGCTTTATGATACAATTGATAATGGCGTTATTGTACCTAGGCGTAATGGCGCGCGTACAGTATTCAAGGCTTATTCAACGCCTTTATTTGACGACCTGAAAGACACCCCCTATAAAGGTATTGTCGCACTTGTCATGACCGATTACGGCCTATCACAACAGCGCACAACGCAGGCAGAAACAGTATTTAAAGACATACATATAAATTACGCCTTAAATCCTTATACAGCAAACGCACAAGGCATAATTGATAGCGCACGAACAAACGGGCATGAAATCTGGATGGATGTACCGCTTGAGCCTGATAATTTCCCACTAACTGAATCTGGCCCACTTACTATGCTAATACGCAGTAAGGCCGATGAAAATAGACGCCGCCTTATATGGCTTTTATCCATTGCAAAAGGCTTCCCAGGTCTTATACAGACACAAAAAACTGATTTCGTTAACGCCGATACAGAAATGTTTAACTTGCTAACGGCGCTACACGAACACGGCTTAGGATTCACCACCGCGTTAGAGGACAATAACAGCCTAGTAAAGGCCGCTGCACAGCAAACAAAAGTGCCCTTCGCACATAACAATATATGGCTTGGTCGATCAGGGCGCTTGGATGACCTTGAACAAGATATTCAAAAACTTGAATCCATGACCTTAAAAAATGAAAATGCTGTGGTCGCATTTTTTCCACCCCACCCCAGCTTCATTGAACACATAGGCAAATGGGTAGAAAATGTCCGTAAAGAACATAATGTTATATTTGTTCCCTTAAGTTACACGATTAAAAACACATATTAGATACAATGAACGATACACAAAAAGATATTTCTATTGATGACTTACCATACCGCCCTTGTGTTGGCATTGCGTTATTTAATACCGAAGGGAAAGTCCTTGTCGGTGAACGTATAGATTCGCCTGGTGCGTGGCAAATGCCACAGGGCGGCATTGACCCCGGCGAAGATATTCAAACCGCAGTCTACCGTGAAATGCTAGAAGAAATCGGCACTGATAAGGCTGATATTATAGAAATAGGTGAGAAAAGATTACGCTATGATTTGCCGCCACATTTACTTGGCCGCCTTTGGAAAAACAAATATCGCGGGCAAGAGCAAGTCTGGGTTGCACTTCGTTACACAGGTGAAGATGCTGACATTAACTTAAACGCATATAACCCACCCGAGTTTCAAAAATGGCAATGGGTTAACCTTGATGACATATTAGACCTTATCGTTCCTTTCAAAAAGGATACGTATAAAGAAGTCATCGCCATGTTCAAAAAACATGTAAAGGCTTAATTAAGGTTTCATAATTGGCTTAATGAAGTGATCATTTAACACTTTATAGCTAGACTGTGAATTCGCCGTTACAAGCATTGTTTTGTTGTCAGAAGGTTTATATGTATGGCCATCCCATTGCACGGTCATGCCGCCTGATTCACCAACAATAAATGCACCAGCAAGGTGATCCCACGGTTTGCTGTGGTGACAAATATAAAAATCTGCTTCCCCTTTAGCAATATTCATATAATGCACACCTGAAGAGCGTAGGTTATCAATTGCATCAACGGCTTGCGCCGCTTGAATAAAATGTCCTTTAACACCAGCCCGACTACTATAGATTAGCGGACTATATCCTTGCAGGTCTACTAGGTCTTCATAAAGGGATGTATGACAAGGCTGACCATTTACAAAGGCACCACGGCCTTTAACTGCACTTACAACCTCGTCCGTTTTAGGCTTATAAATCCACCCGCCAATCGTTTCATTATTCTGCACAAGCGCAATAATAATCGCGAAGCCATCTTTGCCTTTAACGAAGTTATACGTGCCATCAATTGGGTCAATTACCCAGATTAAAGAATCCTTTTTAGCTTGCGTAAAAATATCGAGAGAAACAGTCCCCGCAGCTTCGGCTTCTTCTCCAAGGACTAAGCTTCCCGGCAACAGCTGTGTTAACTGATGCGTTAAAAACTTTTCAGATTCAACATCTGCGATGGTTTGGAAGTCTTCCTGATGCGCTTTGGTTTTAATTTGCCCTTGGGAAAGTTTATTGAAATATTGCTGAATGACCTGCGCCCAACATGCACGCTGAATATCCTCAACATCTTTACGGAATTTATCAAAATCCATATCAAACCTTCCCAGTATATAATTTTTATGAAATATCTAATCCCGATATAAGCATATTATGCAGCGTATTCCAAGTTTTTTCAGAATTGGCCGTTAATACGCCACTCCCTTTAGAATTCATGATGGTGTAAGGTGCCTCATCCCATTTGGCAGCATAGGCGCCAGCCTCCTGACAAATTAAAATACCAGGCAAATGATCCCACGGTTTAAGGCGCGTAAATAAAGTAAAGTCCTCACGACCATGCGCTACATCCAAATACATATGCGCAGCGCAAGAAATTGAATCCCGCATATTTAATGTTTCGCTATTTTCTAAAAAGTGCTTCTGCATATCCTTTTTCATGTAACGCAGCGATGTATACCCAGACAAAGCATCATCAGGCTTAGCTGCACTGGCAGATATAGGCGCACCATTTGTATACGCGCCCTGCCCGAGTTCAGCCGATGTCATACGCTCTGCCACAGGGTCATAAATCCACGCCGCACGACACTCTTCATCAACAAGCATAGCAACCATAATTGCAAAAACGGGCGAGCCTCTTACAAAGTTATTCGTGCCATCAATCGGATCAACAATAAAAACGGGATGGTTTTTATGCGCATCTAAATCACTTATGGTATATTCACCGCGTGAAATAGACTCCTCACCAGCAACAAGAGCATCAGGTATCAGTTTTGTGATTTGTTCTTGTAAATAATACTCGGCTTCGATATCCGCTATTGTAACCAGATCCTTTGGACCTGTTTTACTCTGCACTTCATCTTCAGCCAAATTACGCCAACGCGGCAGAACTATTTTCTCAGCACAGGAAATTATAATGTCATTAATACGATCATCCATATAAACAAGATAAGCCTAGCGCTCATTTGGTTCAATACTAAATCTCTGGCGGAAGCGACCAAAATCTGCATCTGACAAATTCACAGTTAAATCAATCCGATGGTTATCATTATTAATTTGATAGGTTAAGACATGACCATGGTTATATAGCCAAGACTGCGCCTCACCTGCCGCAGGGCTAAGCGTGAAGCTATATAATTTATGTTCTTTCGCCAAAATGTCCTGAATTAGCTGCAATAAATCCTGTACACCTTGATCTTCTAACGCAGACAATGCGACACGACGGTTATCAATATTTGTTTCAGGGCGTTCGTCTTCAGCCAATAAGTCAGTTTTGTTGAGTACTTCGATAATTTTTTCATTATCCTCATAAGCCACACCTAAATCACTTAATACTGAAATAACATCTTCACGTTGCTGCGCCGTATCCACGGCAGAGATATCACGAACATGCAATATCACATCCGCATAAAGCACCTGTTCCAATGTCGCGCGGAAAGCGGCAATTAAATGTGTCGGAAGTTCAGAAATAAACCCAACCGTATCTGACAAAATAATACGGCGGTCATTTGGCAATTTTACTTCACGCATTGTCGGGTCGAGCGTTGCGAACAACAAATCCTGTGCAAAGACATCTGCGCCTGTAATATTGTTAAAGAGCGTTGATTTTCCTGCATTCGTATACCCAACCAAAGCAACGATAGGATAAGGCACTTTCTCGCGGCTTTCACGCTGTAAGTCACGGTTACGCTTTACATCCACCAACTGTTTTTTAAGGCGATTGATTTTTTCATCAATCATTCGGCGGTCTAGCTCGATTTGCGATTCACCTGGGCCACCCATAAAGCCAGCTCCGCCACGTTGTCGCTCAAGGTGCGTCCAAGACCGTACCAAACGTGAACGTTGATAATTTAGCGCCGCAAGTTCAACTTGAATTTTACCTTCTTTGGTTTGCGCCCGATCACCAAAAATTTCCAAGATCAACGCGCTGCGGTCAATAACCTTACATTTAAGGGCTTTTTCTAGGTTACGCTGCTGAACAGGTGAAAGAGCGTGATTAACAATTATCAGCCCTATTTCGTCTTGCTCAACTAATAAAGCAAGCCTCTCAACGACACCCTTACCAAATAAAACGCCCGCATCAACCTTACGCAGGTTTACAATTTCGCCGCCAAGTACATTCAAATCAATTGCAGCAGAAAGACCTATAGCCTCCTCTAAACGTGCATCAGGGTCACGTAACGAAGATGTGCCTGCGGATTTAAGCGCAGAGCGTCCCTGTGGCAATATTGGCTGTACAATGTAACAATTTTCACCCATTAGGTTACCTATTTATGCGTATAAACAAATATATCCCCTGTACGCCACGCATGCAGAGGATAATCAAAAAAGATAATAGCCAAAGACTTATTCGTCGTCCGAACCTTCTTCACCATCATAAAGAGATAGCGGGCCTGAAGGCATAATCGTAGAGATCGCATGCTTATACACAAGCTGCGCATGAGATTCACGGCGAAGCAACACACTAAAGTTATCAAACCAGGTAATAACACCCTGTAGTTTCACACCGTTTACAAGAAAGACTGTAACACTTTGTTTTTCTTTTCTTAATTTGTTCAAAAACACATCCTGAACATTTTGTGATTTATCAGCCATTAGCTGCAATCCTTTCGGTTTATAATTCATTTTCCCCTATTACTTGCATATCAATAATAAAGTTTTCGCGCTGCATCAAGCTTTTTTTCACATTATTTTGTCAAATAATCAAACAAATCATCGTAGTTATCAAAACATTTCGGAAGCCCATGTGTAAAAACTTGCGAACTTAAGTCTTTAACGCGCCCTAACCCATAGGTTACAAATAATGGCTCAATCCCTGCGTTTTTAGCGGCAATCATATCCGTATGCGTATCCCCGATATAAAAGCTATTTTTCGCATGACCTCCAATTTGTGATAACGCCATATTTATTGAATCTGGATGCGGTTTATCTTTAGCTGCAGTACCTGCACCAATTTGCACCATAAAGTAATCCTGCCAACCTAAATAATCAATTTCAGCATCAAGAAAGCGCTGCGTTTTATTACTTACAACCCCCATAACGAAACGGTCAGTCGCCTGCAGATTCTTAAGAAACACCGCAGCTCCATCAATGCTTACAAAGTCTATTAAATGATTTTTCTCAACGTAACCTAAATATATCTCAAGCGCTTTTTGACGATCATCCGTATCATCAAACAAAGTAGCAAACAGGTCTTTTGCTGTAAGGCGGATATTCTTTTCTGCGTCATCGTCTTGCCACTCAGGCAAACCAAAATGTGAAAACACTCTATTTAAGGCGTTTTTTATAACTGAAAAATTGTGAGCGAGCGTACCGTCCCAATCAAATAAAATACATGGTTTCATATTCAGTAAATTCTTAGATCAAATTAATTCGATAAGAGAAGAACCGCTCAACCTTACTCGTATGCGCCTTATCAGATAAAATAATAACATGGTCACCTTCACGAATAATGGTATCACCATAAGGCACAACGATGTTACCATCATGGATTAGCATTGCAATCAACACACCTTTAGGTAAACGTAATTCTGAAATAGGCACATTAGCAATTTCTGAATTTTCTTGTACAACGGCTTCAAACACTTCCGCAAAGCCATTCTTCAAGGAATGAATATTACGAATGCTGCCTTTACGAATAAACTGCATAATTTTTGATACAGTCGCAGCCTTAGGTGATACCTGCACATCAATATCTAAAGAGCTAATCAAATCCGTATAAATATCATTCCCTATAAGGGTCAGCACACGCTGACAGCCTTGCTTCTTAGCAATCAATGATGACAGGATATTCGCCTCATCATCATTGGTAACGGTTATTAATGCATCGGAATGTTCAATATTGGCCTGCGCAAATATCTGCTCGTTAAGCGCGTCACCTGATAAAACAATAGCTTTGTTATCAAGTTTCTCACTTAAATAAACGGCGCGCGTGGCATCTTGCTCAATGATTTTAATATTTATATTGGGCGTTTCATCAACAATCATTTGCGCGAGGTTAAGGCCAATATTACCGCCCCCGACAATAACAATATTCTTTGCACTATCTTCATTATGCCCAAACACTGAAAGCACGCGCCTTAAATGTTCAGTTTCCGTGAACAAATAAACCTCATCACCAACTAACATTTGGTCATGAACATTCGGATAAATAACTTCCTTACCACGTAAAATAGCGCCAATTTTAACATTCAAGTCAGGGAATAAAGACATAAGCTGCTTTAACTGCGTATTAACAACGGGACAATTTTCTTCACAGCGCACGCCGACCAAATATGTACGACCATCAGCAAGTGGAATAACATTGGATGTGCCAGGCACAGTTAAACGCCCGTGAATAGATCTTGCGACCTCGACCTCAGGTGAGATAATAAAATCAATCGGCATATTTTCACGCGAAAATAATTTATGCCATAACGGATCAAGGAATGCAGGGTTACGCAAACGCGCAATCTTACGTGACACACCAAATAGTGAATGCGCAACCTGACATGCCACCATATTAACTTCATCACAGTGCGTAACAGCAATGATCATGTCCGCTTCTGCCGCACCAGCCAACGCCAAAATATCTGGATTAGAGGCATGCCCAACAATGCCATTTACATCCATCTGATCATTAATTCGGCGGATCAAATTTTCATCATGATCAACAAGCGTAATGTCGTTATCCTGTTCCCGCGAAAGATAGGATGCAATACTATGACCGACGCGGCCGACACCACAAATAATAATACGCATATGCTTATCCAGTTTTCTGATATTTATTATTGGATTCTTGATTCAAGGGTTCATTTTTACCCATTTCATGCGCACTGTCCATACCATGTTTTTCATCCTGCGGGTGTATATCCAATGATTTGATTTTCCTGTGCAACGCAGACCGTTCCATCCCAATCGCCTCAGCCGCCTTTGTAATATTGCCGTTAAAACGCTGAATTTGTGCGGACAAGTAATCTCGCTCAAAACTTGCACGGGCATCCTTTAATGGCATAGCTAATAAATCTTCATGACGCTCAACCGCGACTGATTTAGGCAGCTTTGAGATAATTTCCGGCGGCAAATCATCTGGTTCAATTAGTGTTTTTCCCGTAGAAGCCTTCATAATCATTAGCCATTCAATAACATTGCGCAGTTGACGCATATTTCCTGGCCAATCATAGCTCATCAGCGCAGACATAGCCGAGGCAGAGAATGTAAATTGCTCAATATCAGACTTTTTACAAAGCTCCTTTGAAAAAGCATCGCAAAGCATCGGTATATCTTTTTGACGCGCCTTAAGTGATGGCACATCAACCGATACGACATTTAACCGATACAATAAATCCTGACGAAAGCGCCCATCGTTGATAAGTGCATCTAAATCATAACTAGATGAAGCAATTACGCGAATATCTAACTCTATTGGTGATGTACTGCCAATTTTTTCAAAACGCTGCTCTTGTAAAATACGAACAATTTTACCCTGCGTTTCATAAGGCATATCTCCAACTTCGTCCAAAAACAAAGTCCCGCCGTTACTACGCTCCAAAAGACCAATGCGCTCAGGTTCACCCTGAACACCTTCAAGGCAGCCAAATAATTCTATATCAAAGCGGTCTGGATGCATCGACCCACAATTCACCGCCATAAAAGGCTTGTCCTTACGCGTAGAATGCTCGTGAAGCAAACGCGCAATAAAATCCTTACCGACCCCTGCCTGCCCTGTTAACAACACGCGGCTATTCGTCGCAGATATTTTAGAAACTATACTGCGTAAATGTTCCGCTGCAGATGACTTACCTACAATCTCACGCTCTTCACGTAGCTGGTTAGTGCTACGTAGAAACTTATTCTCACGCTTTAACTGATTAAGCTCTAAGGCACGGCTAACAATCAACAATAGACGCTCTGTCTTAAACGGCTTTTCAATAAAATCAAATGCACCGATATGAAGCGCTTTTACCGCGGTTTCAATATTGCCATGACCGCTCATCATAATAACTGGCAGCGCAACTTCACGATCCAGATCCTGAATATCTTCTAATATGCCGATGCCATCTTTTGCGCTGTTTTCAAGCCAAATATCAAGAAGGACTAAATCTGGCTTAACTGCATCTATCTGTGCAAAGGTTTCTTGGTGTGTCGCGGCATGATAAACGTCATAACCTTCATCTTCCAATATGCCACCAACAAGAGCCCGAATATCGGGTTCATCATCAACGATCAATATTTTGTGGTCACTACTCACGCGGCAAACTCTTCGTTATTGGGCTTATGTTCAGACTTTATAAACTTAATCGGGAAGGATGCAACAACACATGCCCCTTCGTCACTTACAATATGCTCTGCTATGCCATCCTTATCTAATGCTTTATGTAGAAATTCAGGCAGCCCCATATACAAGCTTCCATTATGATCTTCTAATATCTTTTTCACAATAGCGAGCCCTAGACCCGTGCCCTTTTCCTTGTGCGTAACATATGGCTCAGACAGGCGTGAACGGTCAATTTCACTTGGGAAGCCTGGGCCATTATCTTTAAAGATAATAAATATACGCTGTTTGCTCCGGTAACTATATATATGTATTACGCCGTTATTATCAATGCTCTGCACCGCCTCAATAGCATTCTGCAGCAAGTTTGTGAAGACCTGACGGATTTGCTGGCTATCCGCGTGAATATAAACTTCATCATCAATCGCCATATCGCCCAGCAGCGGCACAAATTCAATTTCCACCTGATCATGCGCATGATCTTCAAATAATATAACATCTTTCAAGGCCTGAAGCGGGTTTACATCATTCATCTGCGGTTCAGGCATACGCGCGAAAGATGAAAACTCCTTAACCATGCGCCCTATATCACCAACATGTTTCACAATTGTTGATGTACAAAGATTAAATATTTCACGGTCATCTTCTTTAATTTGACCAGCATATTTACGCTGCAAACGCTCCGCCGAGAGTTGGATTGGTGTAAGCGGGTTTTTAATTTCATGCGCAATACGCCGCGCGACATCAGACCACGCCGCCTTGCGCTGTACAGACTGTAGATCCGTAATATCATCAAGCGTAATAACCGCACCGACCTGCACATCATTTTCTTTTTCAAGTGCAATGCGCACCAACAAAACACGCGGACCAAGCGCACTGTGCACAATCGGCGCCTCAAATTGAAAGACACCATCATCGCCCTTCCCTTCAACATCGGCAATATATTCGCCAATACCTAACAGGAACTTATTAATATCATTCCCGACCAATTCATTTTGATTATGTTCAAGCAAATCAGCTGTGCGTCCATTAACAAGCGTAATTTCATTTTTGTTATTAACCGCAATAACACCGTGGCTCGCTGTAGCCAAAATCGCCTCAGTAAAGCGACGACGTGTATCAAGCTGACGGTTTGCATGCATTAACGCATTACGCTGCTCTTTAATTTCATCCGTCATTGTGTTGAATGACTGCGCCAGATAAGAAAAATCTTTAAACCGCGTTTTTTCATTCAGCTTCACCGTCAAATCACCTGTAGAAACACGCTCCGCCGCATAAATCATATCAGATATTGGCAAAACAATTTGCCGCGCAAAATGTAGACCAACCCAACTCGCTGCAACAACCAATAATAGCGCAACTACAATGTAAATCATACTTACCGTTACACGCAGCCCCGCAAACTGGCCTTCCAAATATGCATACTCTTCTGATGCCTTACGCGTACGTTCGACATGTGACAACACAACAGGATCAACAAAGCGCCCTACCATCAAATAAGCATCAATAAAGTTGTTTAGCTTCACAAGCGCATGCACACGTTCCGAATCCGTGTCAGTAATAACGACAACATCCCCTTCATTGGCCTTATCCAACCCGTTCTTCAGCATACGCATATACGCATCTTGGTCACGTAAGCCATATTCCTCAATTACATTCCCGCCACCGCTAAACAAAATAATCTCAGAAAAGTTACGTATGGTTGATTGTGTTTCAAGGATCTTCTTTACATCTTCGGGGTTAGCTGAAATCAGCGCCGCCTGACGATCAAAATCATTAGCAGCCGCCCAAATATCCGCACGCACGACTTTATAATGTTCATCCAGATATGCCTCAGCTACGGCATTGGCATTACCTACCGCAGATTTTACGCGCTCATTAAACCATGACTGAATACCGTAATGGAAAAACAGTACCGAAAAAACCGCCATCAATAATGCGGGGATTAATGCAAGAAAACCAAAAATCATTACAAGCCGCGTTTGAATACGAACGCCCGCGGCTTTCTTTTGCTTTTCAATGCGCTTGCTGCCCCTTAAAACCGAAAAAACACGACGGATATTCAATAACGCTAGAGCCATCAGCAGCACTAAGTCAACTTTAAGCACATCAAACAAAAAATGTGGATCATTACCGAAAGGTGGAAGCTTCATTAAGGCCGCACAAGTCACTAAGCCGGCAACAATTGACAACACCATGACAACACCACCAACAATGTCTTCTAAAACATTGCGCGGTTTATCTTGTGCCTTACGCTTTTTAAGCGCAGGAAACTTATACAAAAACGCTAAAAAGCTAAAAAGACGATCCTTTTTAGCGCGCGGCTTTGTATTTATCTGTACATCCGTTTCCTGTGTATCCATCAAGTACCTTGCAAAATATGTATTTTATGAATAAATCTATATGCCCGTGAATGCAAGAAAAACAGCCTTCTAAAGTGAGAACTTATGAGCACATCATTTAAAGTCATTATTGTCGCCGCAGGAAAAAGCACCCGTTTTGGGGCAGACACGCCTAAACAATATCTGCTATTAAACGGCAAGCCACTTCTACAGCATAGCATTGATGTTTTTGATGCAATCAAGGACTGCGCACATATTTACGTTGCCGTTGCACCTGAACATGACGAGCATTTCAAGCCAATTATAAATCAATATACAGGTGACAAAATATCCCTAATTGAAGGCGGCGCAGAACGTTACGAAAGCGTCTACAACGCGCTGACATACGTTGATTGCGCCTATGATGATATTATCCTTATTCACGATGCCGCGCGTCCATTCATCACCGCCAAAGCAATAGACGAACTGATTAAAGCCGTACACAAAAACGGCGCGGCTACATTGGCCACGCCAATAGTTGACACACTTAAATACAGCAAAAAAGACGACCGCCCAGACAGGCAAGACTTATACGCTCTACAAACTCCACAGGGCTTTAAGTATGGTATTATCAAAGCCGCACACGAAGAAGCACGCAGTGACCTGCTTGGCTATCAAGGCATCACAGATGACACAAGCCTCGTACAGAAATTGAATCATGATGTGCAAATCGTCCCAAACACACGACTAAATTTCAAAGTAACGGAAAGCGAAGATTTTATGATTGCGAACCTCCTTCTTGGTCAGAATAAGAAAACAAAAATGGCCACAGGTTATGATGTTCATGCCTTTGAAGAATACGAAGTCGTCGGAAACCAAATAAAGCTCGGCGGCATCAATATTCCGCATAAATATGAATTAAAAGGCCATTCTGACGCAGACGTCGTACTCCACGCAATTACCGATGCGATATACGGCCTGTTATCAGACGGTGACATTGGCATGCATTTCCCGCCTTCCAACGCCGCACACAAGAACCAAGATAGCGCCGATTTCATTATCGCCGCTAACAAATCACTAAATGCCAAGAACGGCCAGTTAACGCATGTAGATGTCACTATCATTTGTGAAAAACCCGCCATAGGCCCACACCGCGACAAGATGCGCAAAAACATAGCTAAATTACTTAACATGTCCATTGAGGATGTCAGCGTCAAAGCAACCACAACCGAAGGCCTTGGCTTCACAGGCCGACGCGAAGGCATAGCCGTTCAAGCCGCGACCACAGCAGAATTTAGTGAGGCCGTATGATTGAGAAAATAAAGGTAAAAACCGCGGCAGCAAAAGAAACACGCCAACGCATACTACAAAAAGTTAACACCAAAGCCCCTTACTTCTGGCTGTCCACTTGGTTTGGCAGCGGCCTAATTGTCCCTGCATCAGGTACATGGGGCACTTTATTTTCAATGCCCTTGGTTATTGCCTTATATATATTTGGCGGCGTATATGCCCTACTCATCGGGGCAGCTTTAACATTTGCTATTGGCTGGTGGGCCGCACATCAATTTGAACAGAAGACTAAAGAACATGATTGTTCAATGATCGTTATTGATGAAACCGCAGGTATGCTCATTGCGGCAACAACCATTAGCGGCACCCCTCTTTCATTCCTAGCGGCCTTTTTACTTTTCCGTTTGTTTGATGCAGCTAAGCCTTGGCCAATAAAATGGCTCGACAAGCATGTATCAGGTGCATTTGGCGTTATGATTGATGATATACTCGCAGGCATATTTGCCGCTGCAGTTCTATGGGGGTATTATGCCTATGTCTAAACTTGCCGAAAAAGTTATCAAGAGTGCAATTGATAATGGCTACATTATTTTAAGCGCAGAATCCTGCACTGCAGGGATGATAGGCGCGGCGCTAACTGACATTTCAGGCGCTTCCAAAGCCTATCATGGCGGCTTTATCGTCTATGACAACATGACAAAAAATCAGTTTATAAACGTTTCGCAAGATATTCTGAATAGCCATGGCGCAGTTAGCCCAGAATGCGCCGAAGCCATGGCACAAGGCACCTTAGAACGCTATCCCGCCGCGAATATTTCTATCGCTGTAACGGGAATCGCGGGCCCAAATGGTGGCAACGCTGAAAAACCGGTCGGCCTCGTTTATTTTGGCTGCACAAATAAAAAAACCGGAACAACACTCATCGACAAAAAAATATTCAAAGGCAGCCGTGACGATATAAGAGTGCAAACCGTTGAGCACGCTTTGCAGATACTCTTTAAAAATATGGCCTGACTATAAACTCATTATTAATCTTTTCATAATACCATACAAGAAAATCTATATGGTATTCTATGGCAGTATATAACGAACAAAAATTAAACCTAGAAAAAGCATCTGAGCTTATCACAATTGCTCAAATGCCCGAAAGATATGAGCGCGAGCTACACAAAACAGGCAGCCATGAATACGCGTTAAAGCAGCTATATGATAACGCCCCATCAAAATACGAAAACAATGTAAGCTTAGTCCGCAGTAATAATACGACATGCGTAATTGTCTTTGACGAAGAAAAAAATGAGCTTACATTCGCTTTTGACCCGACATTAGATAAAGGCACAGTGTTCAACAA
This sequence comes from Alphaproteobacteria bacterium, assembly GCA_002690045.1. Lineage (GTDB taxonomy): Bacteria > Pseudomonadota > Alphaproteobacteria > Micavibrionales > Micavibrionaceae > UBA2705. Next base: position 31,797 of record NZDE01000017.1, read on the forward strand.
CGCTGATAAATGGGACAACTTCAACAGAGGTAAAACAGACCATACGCTTGGCGGTCAAGTCCATAGCGGCCTATATAGTGACCTAGTTGACTATAACCCCGACCTAGCGTCAGGCAATTTAGCAGAAACAATAAATGCAGTGATATACGACCATGCCTATAGAGGCAACACAGAGTTAAAAGTGAATTTCACAGGCTTTTCAAAAGGTGGTGCACAAGCCGCATTGGCAGTAGCTGAAGTGGCTGCAAGTGAGGTTTTCACATTAAACGATCATATAAAGCTCAACGATGTCATAAGCTTCGCACCGCCCGGCTATGGCACAGAAGAATTCGCCAACAGTTTTAACGACTTAGCTAATGAGCTTGATGCGAATGTCTGGACGATCGAGCTTCATGGGGATGCCGTACCAACAGTTCTAACTCAAGACGGCGCAAACTATTTCACCAAATATGATTACACACAATTTGGCAACCGTGCATATATAACACAAAATGAACAAGAAACATCAGTAGCGATCAATCCAAGTCATGAAGAGCTTTTAAAATTAAGACAGCAAGACCAACCAGAAACACCATCGCATCGATCTGATAGCTATAAAAACGCAATAAATAATGCGCTTTCAAATGATAAAGATCTAGACGCCCCACCCCCAGCGTTAAAAGCAAATAGCTTGGTTTTTGGTCAATAAAAACACCTGAGCGCGTATAAAAAAAATCAAGTTACAACCATAAGACTCTTGACGGACGAATCAAAATGATTCATGATTCAGAGGTATTATCGAGTGTATCCACAAAAGTCGAGTCCCAAAAAATGTTGTCCACAAAAGAATGTCTGAACCAGATACTGCAAGGCGATTCCATAGAGCTAATGAATAAGCTTGAGCCCGAATCTGTAGATGTGATCTTTGCAGATCCGCCATATAACCTACAGCTAAATGGAGATTTGCACCGCCCTGATAACAGCAGAGTTGATGCCGTAGATGATGAATGGGATAAGTTCGAATCCCTAGTTGCCTATGACATGTTTACAAAAGCATGGCTTGAAGCTGCGAAAAGAATATTAAAGCCGAACGGTTCCATCTGGGTCATTGGCTCGTATCATAACGTATTCCGTATGGGTGCGTCTATACAGGACTTAGGATTCTGGATACTCAACGACATCATATGGCGCAAAGCTAACCCAATGCCTAACTTTCGTGGTCGCCGTTTTACAAACGCGCATGAGACTATGATTTGGGCAGCTAAATCACAAGATTCTAAATATCGCTTTAATTACGATGCCATGAAGTCACTAAATGACGAATTGCAAATGCGCTCAGATTGGTATATGCCCATTTGTTCAGGTAATGAACGCTTGAAAAAAGATAGCGGCGAAAAAGTCCACCCAACACAAAAGCCAGAAGCGCTACTATACCGCGTCCTATTAGCCTCAACACAGCCAGGCGATGTTGTCCTCGACCCATTTTTTGGTAGCGGCACAACTGGCGCAGTTGCAAAAAAGCTTGGCCGTAATTTCATTGGCCTAGAACGTGATGAAGCATATATCAAATATGCACAAGAACGTATTGACGCAATTGAAGAAGGCGCGGACGCATCGTCCTTAGAGATTCCTTCAAAGCGCGAAGCACAGCGCATTCCTTTTGGTTGGTTGATTGAGCGCGGCTTACTTAAGCCAGGCACTGTCCTAACAGACAACAAAAAGAACCACATCGCAAAAATTGGCGCTGATGGCAATCTTATTGCTGAAAAAGGCAAGAACAAGTTCCGCGGCTCAATCCACAAAGTTGGCGCAGCATTACAAGACGCGCCATCATGTAATGGCTGGACATATTGGCACTATAAAGAGGACGGCCAATACCACCCCATTGATCAGCTACGTGAAAAAGTACGCGAACAAATTCAGAAAACTTCTTAGTCTTACGGCGCTACAGCACTTCCGCGATTATCTGCCGCAGCATTAAACTGTGCTGATGGGTCAAATTCATGCAATAAGAATGTTTCGTCATCATTAGCAAATATTTGCACATTTTCAATATTGCCATAGAGAAGATGCCCTCCCATATTTGTGCGGCGGATATAATCATATAGAACTATGTCGTAAAACGCATAAGCAACTCGTCCACGCACTTTCGACGCGTAACTTCCTTGCCTTTGTACAAGCTCGATATACTCGCGCGCCTTTTCTACTGGTACAGGAATTTCTTTAAGTGTTAGTGGGAATTTAAGGCTAACATCAACATCATTAAGTATAAAGTTATCAAAATTCTCGAGCCAGCTATGCTTCACTTTACAGCGTGAGCGCACCTCACCTTCATAACGCTTAACTGGCAAAATACGAATTTCATCAAACTGCGTCTCTTCAGACAAGTCAAAAACGGATCGCTCTTCATCAAATCGTTTGAGACCTATGGGGATCCTAATACGTATACGGCCAGGAAAAGATTCATGGTTTTTCTCTAAGAAGCGCTTATACAAACCCTGAATATTTTTCCACTCAAGATCATAGTTCATATAACGGTGAAAAAGCTTACAGTCATTCAAGGCAATAAAACGCAGCACATCATTCTCGTCCTCAATATCATAGCCGCCAAAGCGCCATAAAATGAACTCAAAATTCTGAAATGTAGGCGCCAAAAATTCATCACTTTTATAAGGAATTCTGAACTCCTCACGTTTAAGCTGAATGTCTTTACCATTTCGTTTTTCGGCTAAAGCTGATGGCGTCACCATAGATAAAGATAAAAACAACATTAAACTTAATACTGAAATAACATTTAATAGTCGCATAAACCTGACCTAAATTATCTTTCTTACCTTGTTAAACAAGCTTGGCAACGATAAGTCCCCAAGTTCAGCTATATTCAGCCATTCTTTTTTAATTGTATCAAAAAGGGGAAGGTCAACAAAAGCCCCCGCCCCAATCTTAATCACATATAATTTTAAGTGAAAATGTGTAAATATATGTTCAACAAAATAATTTTTATCTACGTCCACCTCAGGAGATGCCAAAACTAGTTCTTCAAAATTATCACGAATATGAATTGGGAATCCCTGCATATTCGCAAATAATCCCTTCCCAGGACGTCGCTCAATTAGAATACGTCCCTGCCCATCATCAACGATAAAACAAAAACCATATTTTGTCGGACGAACCTTAGGACGCTTACGCGGAAGATCCAATGGATTTACACTATCATTGGCATAGGCGGTACACCCCTCCTGTAATGGGCAAACAGAGCAACTAATTTTCTTTGGTTGGCAAATAGTTGCACCAATATCCATCAGCCCCTGCGCCAATGAAGACGGGTCTTCCGCTGAATTATCCAATAAATATTCTGCAATATAACGTTTAAGCTTTGGCTTTATATCTGGTAAATATCCCTGAAT
>NZDE01000018.1 GCA_002690045.1 Alphaproteobacteria bacterium
TCGGGTTTGTAATCCGCTTAATATGGCGATGATCCTGTTCAACAACGTTATTCAGATACTTAACTTGCCGAATAAGAAACGGCTTCTTACCTGTCAGCCATCCTGGCGTATTAAGGCTCTCTAGAGCCGCCATATTAGCGCCACTCTTATCAATGTTGATACGTAGTGGCCTCCTATTCGAAAGGAAGGCTTTGCGGAAAAACGCTTTAGCTGCAGTCTTATCGCGTCTCTTAGAAACCATAAACTCAACCGTTGCACCATATTTATCAACGGCGCGATATAGATAATGCCACTTCCCTTTAATCTTGATATAGGTTTCATCCATACGCCAGCTGCGGTGAATAGGGCGCTTATACTTCTTGGCTTTCTTCTCTAGAAGAGGGGTGTAATGTAGAACCCAACGGTTCAGTGTTGCATGATCTATTTCAAAGCTGCGCTCTGCCATCATCTCCTCAATGTTGCGATAGCTAAGCGCATAAGCAACGTACCAACGAACACATTGTAGAATAATGAATTTAGGGTAGTGACGACCAGAGAAAGAGAGCATGGAAAGCTCCTATTGCAAGACAAGAGCATTATACCTTAAAATCAAACATAGCTTGAGAGTCTTAAACTTTGCGACACTGCCCGATTATTCCCTTCTGTTAGACTTTCTTCGCTCCCATTAGGGCGTTCCCCGTTTTAAAAACGGATCAGGCTTTATTCGCCAAGGCTCCCCGAACCACTTTAAGAAAAAAGCGTTTCGGCCCTTCGGGTGACACTCCTTAACGCAGGGCGTGATTAGCAGCGAGTTTTTTATACTTCGGTAAGAATGTAATCATATGGCAGACGTGATTTGGGCAGCTTCGCATTATAATCCTTCTCCTCATCATGATAGCCTAGAGTTACAGCGACAAGGCTCGTATAGCCTTGTTCACGAAGACCAAACTCCTCATCAATTGATTTTACATCGATGCCTTCCATTGGCGTGGCATCAATACCAAGTGTTGAAACACCGAGCAGGAATGCGCCGATATTCAAATAAACCTGCTTATCCATCCAATGCTGAACATCTTTCAAATCATGCTTGTGAATATTGATAAAGAACTTCCGCCCGGCATCCATTTGCTCCTTGTGCTCTGTTGCAGGGAAGCGTCCATCAGCATCTTCTTGCTCCAACACCTTCGAGAGGTGATCGTCTTCTATGCTTAAGCGGCTGCAAAAAATTACAACATGCGACGCCGCAAGAATGGAAGGATTGTTGAACGGGAACATATCTTCATTGGCTTTGGCGATACGCTCTTTGCCTTCATCCGTTGATGCAAGAATAAAGTGCCACGGCTGAGCATTGGTGCTAGAGGCGCTAAAGCGCAACAGCTCTTTAATTTTCTCAATATTCTCATCCGATATCTTCTTACTCGGATCATAAGCTTTTACCGTATGACGGTTCTTTGCGTAATGAACGATGTTGTGTTCCATAGTATTGTCTCCTTAACGTCTATTTGTGTAAATGTTAAATTTATTATTTGTACGGATGTAAATAATAGTTTCATCCTCCGTACTTATCTGGTGCTTGTCTGTTTCATCTGCGCCGAAATATGTTCCGGCCTCTAGGTTGACCACCTCACCTTGATCTTGATAAGCGGCTGATCCTGAGATAATAACGGCATGGAATATATCGCCCTGATTTTCAAGGCTTCCTTTAAAGTCGGCAGGCAGTTTTATTAGATTACCGTTCAGTTCACTGGGGCTTGTGTTGCCCCAAAGAAAGGCCCGTTGCGCTTTTGATGTTTCGTCAATCCATTCAATGTCGGACGCATCCAGCCATATTAAATTTGATTGATCGACATTGATCGGGCGCTCTCCATTGTCAAAGGCCATATCGGTTGGTTGGACGAGATAAGGGCCGCTATCAATTTCGATATAGGCCATGTTCTCCTGATCCTTGGCGGCCGTTATGTGCGCTTCACCTGCGGGCTGAACCCAGAATGATCCGGCAGGAAGCCACATGTTCTCTGCCTTTGGGTCATCATTATGAAGATGTCCTTTTATTACAACGCCGCGGTAGGTGATGTTGTGGATATGCGGCGGAGAAGAAAATCCTTCCTCGAATTTTACCAAAAAACCCGACGCCTCATCCTTTGTTCGGTCACCCCATAACTTACCTGCCCGTGGGCTTGCATCACCCCGTAATGGGTTCAAATGCCCCCATTCGATTTGATCGCTTGTGATCGTTTCAGCATGTGCAGGCATTGATACACCCAGTAACAATGCGGACGTTAGTGATAGAGCTAAAAGTTTTTTCATACTGATGCCTTTCTAGGTTATTAAATTTTCGATCGCTTCAACGATTTCAGCGCATTTATGCTCATTGAGCGCCTCAGGGTGAGGGCTACCAAACGCGCCTTTATCATTATCAAAATATTGCCCGGACTTATCTTCGAACTCTTTATCTAAGGAGAGGCGCATTAAAATCTCCGCGCCAATGCTTAAATCATTTCCCTCAACGCCAAAGCCTTCCTTAACCATTTTACTAGCAAGAAGAGACCCTGGGTTAACGGGAATGATAATAGGAGCGTCCCCACCCAAAGTATTTGCCAAGTGGCGCGACCACATCAATATTGCCAATTTGCTTTGTGAATACGCGCTCATATGATCTAAGTTGCCTCTATTGCCAATTAAAGCGGCAATATCAACAGGTGCCTGTGCGGCAGATGATAAATTGATTACGCGGCTACTAGCATCCATGATTGGCAGCAAGAGCCGCGTAAGTAGGTAAGGAGCAATTGTGTTTACAATAAAGCGAATATCATGCCCGTTTACAGTTAATGGCTGTGGTGTTTTATAAATGCCAGCATTATTAATAAGCACATCCATATGGCCATATTTATCGACAATTTTATGCGCCAACGCTCTTACATCTTCTAAATTCGATAAATCAGCGATATAACCTTCAGCTTCTTTATCCAAAGACAGATCGGAAATAATGCTCTTGGCATTTTCCAGTTTTTCAGAGCTTCGTCCGTGCAGAAGAATGGCATGGCCAGATTTTGCCAGCATTTTCGCTGCTTCAAGTCCTATGCCATCCGTTGAGCCGGTAATTAGAATTAATTTTTGCATGTTGCTTCGCTCGTTTTTTTAAGTGCATTTGCCAAATTTATAAAAGATGATATATGTGATTTGTATTCTGTAGCAAGTACGCACATATTTGTTATGTAGGCACATAAAAGTAACTATTGAGGTTTTTCAATGAATAAAGACAATCATAAAAATTGCGATGGTCCTTACGGATGTTCTGTTGAGGCCACATTGTCCGTTATCGGCGGGCGTTGGAAACCTGTTATTATTTTCCTCCTTTTGCAAAATGAATTTTTACGTTTTGGTGAGTTGAAAAAAATAATTGAGGGCATTACCCAACGCATGCTGACCAATCAATTGCGTGAGCTGGAAAATGACAAAATTATAGACCGCAAAGTCTATGCAGAAGTGCCGCCCCGCGTTGAATACTCTCTTACTGAATATGGGCGTAGTTTAGAACCTATTATGATAGCTATGCGTGATTGGGGCGCAGAGCATATGACCGTGAAGGGAAAATAAGCAATAAAAGAGAAATGCTCTAAATATAGTGAAACTAAGACAGCAAGATCGATTCACCTGGGGAGCAGGGGATATTACAAAGAAGGGCGATGTTCGCACACGATATATCACTACCTTCTGCTGTCCTTTATTTTTATATATTTTGTTAAGAGCGCTTGTTTCATTAGCAACCTTGTTCATCTCTAACAGTTCTAAAACCGATATGGCTTGCCCCCAGCCCAGTATCTTGTGCATGACGGGCGGCGGGGCGATAACGCATGCAAAAATTCTCGGCGCACAAATATGACCCGCCTTTAATCACTGCAACGGGTATGTCAGGTTGCTTGCTATCATAGCCTAGTTCTGACCATGATTTTGGTAGCGTTTCAGCAGTAAAATGGTTTGGGTAATAAGAGCTTTGCGTCCATTCCCAGACATTACCTATTAAATCATGAAGCCCATAGGGATTTGCAGGATAGGATCCTACGGGTGCAAGCCCTTCAAAACCGTCTTCTTTTGAGTTGGAGTAGGGGAAAAAACCTTGCCATGTATTTGCAATATGTTGATTGTCTTTTTTAAGCGTATCACCAGACTCATATTTCTTGCCCTCAAGTCCTCCACGGGAAGCATATTCATATTCTGCTTCGGTAGGTAAGCGGTGTCCTTTCCATTGCGCATAGGCTTTGGCATCTTCAAGAGCAATATGAATGACAGGGTAATGATCTCTTCCCTCAATTGAGCTACCTAGCCCCGCGGGATGTCTCCAGCTTGCTCCTTCTTTAAACTGCCATAGTTCAGATGTGTTGCTGCTATCAAAAACAACGGAGCCGGGTTTGAGAGCTTCGGGATCTATGTTGGGGTAAAGCTCCGGATCAGGCTGTCTTTCCGCTAGGGTTATATATCCTGTTTCTTCAACAAACTTAGAAAATTCAGCATTTGTTACTTCTTTACGGCTCATATAAAAGCTTTTGACATGGATGAGTAAAGACGGTGTTTCTTCCGGGTAAACTGCACCGGCACCCATTGTAAAGCTACCACCTTGAACCAAGACCATGTCTGGTGTTACGACACAAGTCGTTTTACTTTGCGCTTTGACCATATGTTCTGATGAAGCTACATTGTCCGTTATCGGCGGGCGTTAGAGTCAATAATTATTGCCATGCGTGATTGGGGAGCAGAACACATGAGCGTGAGAGGAACGAAGATGAGCAAAAAGCCTCCCCCAAGGGAAGAACTTCTCCAGATCATTTAGGCAAAGTGCGTTAATGCGAATGCCTTGTGGCCCTAACTCTTTAGCCATAGAGCGAGTAAAAGACATCACAGCGGCTTAGATGCGGTTTAAGATTGTTGTTTACGGCGGTGAACGCCGTAAAACGCAAAGTAGCTAAACCTGAACGTGATACTAGATTTATCTATTAAAGCACATCAAGAGATTTGTTTTGATATATTTAAACATATCAATATTGAATCTTCTTGTGGCGCATGATATAGTTTTATAGATATTAGTATTTCATCGATATAGAAAGATGTATCAAATATGAGTTATATAACCGATCAAATATTGGAAAGTTTGCGAGAGGCGCGTGCACGTAAGGGCTTTAGCCAACGAGAGCTAAGCGCCCGTTCTGGCGTGCCGCAAAGTCATATCTCTAAAATCGAGTCAGGCGACGTTGACCTGCGGGTATCCAGTTTGATCGCTTTGGCGCGTGTGCTTGATGTAGAACTATTTGTCGCGCCTAAAAAGTCAGTACCAGCCATCAAGTCGATTATTCGTAGCGCCCAAGGGCATGATGAAGATGGGGAGCAGGTCACGCCAGCCTATAGCTTAGATGGTGATGCAGATGAATAATGTTTCCACACTCAATGTACTGCTCTATGGCGAACCTATCGCGACTATCACTAATGTTGGCAATGACAGAACACTTTTTGCCTTTACGGATGCTTATGCCAACGATGAAGCGCGGCCTGTCTTGGGGCTGGGTTTCAAGGATGCGCTTGGTGGCTTGATTACGAATTTCAAACCTACCCAAACCAAGTTAACGCCGTATTTTTCCAATCTGTTGCCAGAAGAAACCATGCGTAACTATCTGGCTGAGCGCGCGGGTGTAAATCCTGCACGAGAGTTTTTCTTGCTTTGGGTATTGGGGCAAGATTTAGCGGGAGCCATCACGGTAATGCCTGCTGATGGTGAGGCATTGCCGCCCAGCGTACATGAAGATATCGAAGAAGAGACTAGGCATGAAGCACCGATGCGCTTTTCTTTGGCGGGTGTGCAGCTAAAATTTTCAGCCGTGCAGCATGCCAGTGGTGGATTGACTATTCCAGCCTCCGGTACAGGCGGTTCATGGATAGTGAAATTGCCATCATCTCGCTTTGAGGCTGTACCAGAAAACGAATTTGCAATGATGGAAATGGCGCGCATGCTGGGTATGGACGTACCTGAAACGCAGCTACTGCCGATTGAGCAGATCGCCAATATCCCCGAAGGCATTGGCAAGTTTGGCAATAGCGCTTTTGCGATTAAACGTTTTGACCGCGCCGATGGGCAAGCAATTCATATTGAAGACTTTGCGCAGGTTTTTGGCGTATACCCGCAGGATAAATACAAGAAAGCCAGTATGCGCAATATCGCGCAGGTTATCGGCATAGAAGGACAAGAACAGGATATCGCCGAGTTTATCCGCAGACTGGTGTTTAATACGCTGATCGGCAATGCCGATATGCACCTTAAAAACTGGTCAGTGATTTATAAGGATAAACGCACGGCATCCATTGCGCCTGCTTATGATTTTGTTTCGACTATTCCGTATATTCCTGACAATAGCGCCGCGCTAAAAGTCAGTCGCAGTAAGAAATTCAGTGATTTCACTTTGGACGAGCTATCGCATCTAGCCGCCAAAGCCATGCTGCCAGAGAAGCTGGTAGTGGATACAGCTAAGCAAACGGTGGAAGGCTTTTATGAGATATGGGCGAAAGAGAAAATCCATTTGCCGCTGACCAAAGACATGATCGACGCAATCGATAAACACTTGCGAGACGTGCCTTTGTCAACGGCGCGATAGAGGTAATGCCATTTACTTTTGATCTTAATATAGGTTTCATCCATACGCCAGCTGCGGTGAATAGGGCGCTTATACTTCTTGGCTTTCTTCTCTAGAAGAGGGGCATAATGTAGAATCCAACGGTTCAGTGTTGCATGATCTATTTCAAAGCTGCGCTCTGCCGTTATCTCCTCAATATTGCGATAGCTAAGCGCATAAGCGACGTACCAACGAACACATTGTAGAATAATGAATTTAGGGTAGTGACGGACAGAGAAAGAGATCATGGGAAGCTCCTATTGCAAGACAAGAGCATTATACCTTAAAATGAGGTGAGATTTTGGGAACTTAATGTTTGCGACACTACCAAAAAAACAGCATAGCACACAGCGTTAGTATAAGATCACTTAGGTGCGGTTATAAAAGGCCTTTAAACTTTTGTAAGGCACAGGATATTTAAAAGCTAAGAAATGGAAATCTATGAAGAAGATAGTACTTGTAATAGGGTTTGTTTTGATTGCAACTTCAGCATTAGCTATGGGCGAATTATACGCCTCATACTCTAAGCGTATAAAAACCACTATTACTATTGAGACCCCAGAAGGCTTAATTACTGGGACAGCCGTAAGAGAGGTATCTAATTCTAGGGCTGGTCTTGAACTTAGTTGGACACAGGCTATACATAACCCAATAGTAAGGGGTGAGGGTGTCGTTATTAATCTTGGTGAACGAGGTGTCTTGTTTGCGACAATATCTGATCAAACACATAAAGACCTCTATCACGCTTTCCCTCTACCTGAAAAAGCAGAGTCCTCAGTTGAAGGCATAAAACATTATGAAGAAAAGCTTCGCACTGGTATGCGCGGGCCTATTAGTCTAGAAGATTACGCCGAATACACTAAGATTGTTTATTTTAAGGATATAACTGATCCCAAGACAGTAGCTTTGGTTTGGGGCAATTATAAGAACTATGAAACAAGAACGGCTGGCTTAATTGATAACTTTGAAGAGACCCTCGGTGCGGGTGTTCATATAGTTAGTGTAGAAGCTGAAGTAGTGGATGAGCCGATAACTTTTAATAATGTAGATCGTTACCTTGGGACAGGGTTTTGGGAAAAACAGAAGGCTTGGATCCAGTCAATAGGGATCAGAGAGCGTCGTAATTTGACGCCTTTATTTAAGCTTAAACGGGGATAAGGTTAATGACGGGGTATTAGTTATTTAGTTCCCTTTTTTTTATGAGAATGCTATAATATACGCATATTAAGAGGTGTTTATGAGCATAGAAACTAAAGGGTTCTGTCGCAAAGTTTAACTTAGGCTAAAACGCCCATTAAACCACAAACTATCTTACCGTCGCCAAGCGATAAAACTGCTCCGCTGGCGTGAGGTTCTGGTCAATATATTTTACAAATTTCAGCTGTTTCTTTTTTATCATATTCATGAGTTCAATACCTGCTAACGTCCGTGATGCGGTATGCATTTTCCTGAAGCACCCCATGGGGTTAGTAATGCGTTTAATATGACGACGTAGAGAAGTACGAACCTACAGAATAACAACATGTAAAAACACATTAATATACAATAAAATCAGCAAGATAGCTCTTGATTGATAATGTGACTTATGGAATATAGTAACCAGAACAGGAAAGGGACCACACACGAAACAACTGATAACACAGAGAGCTTTTTCTTTGACAAAAACCTAATTAGAGAAATATAGATTATGTAGTACCGCCTTGACTATTATGTAAATTATGTGTTAGTGTCTTTGAAATTTATAAAGGTACATCATGAATACAAATTTAAATGACATTGATATTGAGCAGATTAAGTTAATAGACGAAGACGCAGCCGAAATCTTAAGTAACGCTGTACATGCCGTTAAAGCCATAATGGACCGACGTCAACAAATGGATCTAGACGGTAAAAATGATGAAACTTTATTCGTTTTGGCTGGAGAAAAACATGATAAGCCCGCCCATCATTTATTTAATATGCTAGTGATAAATGGATTAGTTCAGGCACAAGAAAAGCCTTTAATCACTCATGAATTACCACATGATTTTCTGATAAAAGAACTTAAGAAAAAATACTCAGAAGCCTACGAAAAAGCAAATAAAGACCCAGCAGCTCTTGGCGCTCTCCAGCTAGTGTTCCTTGCACATACTCGTTCATTATTAGACGCTCCATATACACGAGAAATTTTTTATAAGAACTTAATGAGTCTGTTAGTAGATAAACAAATTTATTCTGCTTTTAACGATTTGCCGCACCAAGAATATACGACTTCAGATAACCCTCTTTTAGCACATTATCTAAAAGATGTTAGCGAACAAAAAGATAATGTCACTCTCTATGACAAGCTGATTAGTCGGAACGTTCCATATAGAAATTACTATATGCAGAATGTAGCTACAAAATTATCTGCAGAAAAGAACGCTCGTATAACTTATCAGCTATGCGGTGTCGCTCACATCGATGGAGCAGGTGTATGCGATTCAAAACATGGTTTAATTTCATTGTTTGAACGGTCTAGCTCTGCAGTATTTCCTATGTATCTATCGACAGATGGCACAGAATTAGATAACTGTGACAGTTTGAAAATGTCTTTGCCTTGTAAAAGTGCTTATTATAGCCCTAGTACAGGGCAGCCATTTAGACTCAGCTTACAAGCTTTGGCGAGAAAGCCAGAATTAAATTCGCGGGTAAAAGAAGAAAGCTATACAGATCGTATATTAACTAATGTAGGTTTATCAAACTTGATGCTTAGAAAAGATTAGTTCCATAATGTAAATTATGATAAATATTAGGTTTGTTTTTTAATTATTGCCAATAATAAAATTTTCTATAGCATACTCAGAATGATGAATCTGATTAGAACAGTATTGTTGCTATTGATGGTAATGCCCGCGTTTACGCCGTGGTTGCCGCATAGTGCTGTTCATGCGTTGCACGATCATCAGGCTCAACATCATGGTGCAGAAAATCATGGTCATGGACATGAAGGACATGATCATGAAAGTAAACAAATCATTCATCATGCTATTCAATTTGATGCAGCTAGCTACTTTAGTGATTATCTGCATGTCGAGCTACAAAGCCCTGAACAACTTAGTTTTGAAGCTCCTGTGTTAGATACGCAGGCTATTGACTACACCCTTGCAAAGGTTATCAACCCGATACCCATCTATGAGTTAATTTCTGTTCAGAGTCGAGAGCCTCCTGATGCGCGAAGGCTTAGACCAGATAAAACCCCGCTTTACCTCTCAACGCAGCGCCTACGGATATAGGTCAAACCTAATCCGAGGCTTTTTCATGCCTCCATTTTAATTTTGATTATAACTCTTCAAAAAATGGAGAAATATTACTATGAGTTTTTTACAATTTAAGACAGCACAAGACCGTCTATTTGCCTGTATTGGTGTGGCGTTGATGCTTGTCGGATTATTCGGGATCATTCCCGATGCTTTGGCGCACGGCGTAACCGTGGGTGATAAAGGCTATATTCAGGAAACAACGGGTGTTCACCCTATTCCGTTTATCTATCTTGGTGCTAAACATATGATGACGGGCTATGACCACCTGCTATTCCTGCTTGGTGTCATATTCTTCCTCTATCGCTTGAAAGACGTAACAATCTACGTATCTCTTTTTGCGGTTGGTCACATCATTACCCTACTTTCTGGGGTATTGATGGAGATTAGCATTAGCGCTTACATCATTGATGCCATTATCGGCTTTTCAGTGGTCTATAAGGCACTGGATAACATGGGAGCATATCAACGTTGGTTTGGGTTTCAGCCTAATACTAAAATTGCGACTTTCTTATTTGGTTTGATACATGGTTTTGGTTTGGCGACTAAAATTCTTGATTATGAGTTGTCACCAGATGGTTTATTGCCGAATTTGATCTTCTTCAATATTGGTGTGGAGCTTGGACAAATTCTGGCCTTGGCAGTGATTTTGATAGCCATAGATTTTTGGCGCAGATCAAAAAGCTTTCTACACCACGCTTATCATACCAACGTCTTGATGATGATGCTGGGCTTTTTGCTCATGTTCTATCAAATCACAGGCTACATCGTTCAATAAATTCAAACTGACAATTTAAGGAAATTACAATCATGTATAATTCAAATATTCCATCTGACACAGAAGTGCCATCAACGGCAAAACTGATTAAATCAACCATAATAGCGGCAGTTACGGCAGGTATTTTGCTTGTCACTGTTGTAATGCCAGCCGAATACGGCATTGATCCTACAGGAGCGGGTAAAGTTCTTGGTCTAACTCGTATGGGGGAGATTAAAACCTCTCTCGCAGAAGAAGCTGCACAGGATGCCGCAATGGATAAGCAAGCTGTTGCCGAGGCTGAAAGTGTTTCTGAACCTGAAATTGCACCAGTTCCTGAGCAAGAGGTCGAGATTCAAACCCATGAAATGAGCGTTACTCTTGCACCAGATGAAGGCACGGAAATTAAAGTTGCCATGAAAAAAGGCGCGAAAGTTGATTACGTATGGGAAACAAACGGCGGAAAAGCAAATTTTGACGTTCACGGAGATAGTAAGGAGCTGAAAATCAACTACCACAATTATTACAAAGGATCTGATCAAAAACGTCAAGGTACTCTAGTTGCTGAATTTGACGGTTCTCATGGCTGGTTCTGGCGTAACCGTACAAAAGAGCCTTTGACAATCACTATCAAAACGAACGGTGAATATTCATCGATCAAAAGATACTAATTTTAAAAATATGAAAGGACTAGAAAAATGAAACTAACTGATCCAAAAATACTGATTCCTGCTGTTATTGTGTTGATAGCAATAGGGGCATTCGCTGTATCCACAATGAGCGGTAATAGTGACAGTACAGGTGGTCATGGCCATAGTCATGGCGATCACGGCCACGAACATTAAGAGAAGGAAACGATCATGCTTTTTACTGCATTGAAGGCTGGTATAGCCGCATTTGTAATAGTGTTTGCGTCTTGGCTAGCAGGTAAAAAGCCTGAGCTGGCAGGGTTTATAACAGCCCTGCCCCTTGTTTCCATTATGGCGATAGCTTTTGCTTATACGCAGCACGGCGATGTAAGCAACACAGCCCAATACGCGCGGAGCATCATCTTTGCTGTGCCGATATCTTGGTTGTTCTTTTTACCGTTTTTCTTTACGGAAAGGTTTGATCTTGGCTTTTGGGTCAGTTGGGCTTTGGGGCTTGTTTTATTGGTTGCCGGTTATTTCCTACACGGCCCTATGGGCACGTCGATGCCATGAAGTGCCAAAACTTTCTCCATAGTTTCCAGAAGAGTACCGTCTCGGTTTGGGGTGCGGGAAAGTGATAACATTTGTTATGGAAATTAATGAGTATTTTTATAAATTATATCAATGACTTGTAAGTATAATTTCAAGCGCCTGATCTATGTTCAAGCCGATCTGCCAACCATAATTTTATCAAAGATTGACGCGTTACACCAAGCCTTTGTGCTTCTTTATCCAGAGATTCAACCATCCATGATGGGAAATCGACGTTCACGCGTTTTGCTTCACGATTTGGGCGCGTTGCAGTATCCAGATCAAAATGATCCAGAACATCTTCTTTGTTATTATCAAACTTCTTATCGAGATCATGTGCTTTCATAAATGTCTATCTCCTTATCTCTGGAACGCCTGACAGATATTAATCTGATGCTTGCGTCTCTATAGGTCACAATCGCTGACCAGTGTTTATCCTCAATCCTTCCAATGATCATACTGCGCGGCTCATCCAATGTTTTGGCCTTGATTTCCAATAAATCCGGATCAAGCCAAAGGCTTTGCGCCGTTTCAAAATCAATACCGTGTTTAGCCAGGTTGGCGGCGCTTTTTTCCGGATCATATTCAAACTTCATAATACTAATATAGCACTAATTATTTATTAATGGTATATTTATTATACCTTTATGCAGATATTTTTGTATCATTGACGGGATCAAAGATGCGTTTATTCATATCCAGATCAAAAGATCCATAAGGCGTGATGTGCTGGTATATCAAGGGCGTCAATGCTCGCAAATCCTCTTTTTCCATGCCTTTTATCCATTTATCCTCTTTTAAAACATCCTGAATCATGAGCGTATTTACGTACACAAGGCATACCTGCAATAAATGCAGCGCCAGAATTGATATTTCCTGATTGGCAAGCTGGTTGGATGTTAGCTCACTATTTCGGGCAAAAAAGATAAACTCGACCGTGCTGTTGCAGTTTTCAATGACGTTTAGAGCCTCATGGATTTCACGTCGCAGTTCTTCTGAAGCCAGATATTCGCATAAGAATATGGTCTTAACAGCGCGTCCCAACTCGGATAAAGCCTGATAAGTGGGGTGCTGACGATTGTTACGGGTAAAGCGGTTTAAAATGGATTCCGCGCTTGCGGTTCCTTTTTGTAAAGCAGAGGCATATTTCACCATTTGGTCATACTGGTTCGATATTAAATCCCAGTTTATGGGCTTTTGGTTTAAGATGGGAGCAATATTGCTGTATTGTCCACTTAATCTGGCTTCTGGAAGATACAGCTTCTGCGAGGCTATGGCTTTTAATCGTGGCATCAACGAAAATCCTAAAAGTTCACAAAACGCAAAAGCCACCTCGCTCTGGCCGTGGCTATCAACATATTGGGTATCAATCTCCATATCCGTATTGTGCCGCAATATACCTTCCATGACCGCGCCCACTTCCGAAGAAGAGCAACGTTTGATTTGGGAATGAACACAGAGCGATTTCTTCTCAACATGCCAGTAAATCATAACGCCGGGGCCTTTATATCTGACATGCCATTCGCTCATCAGGTTTTGATCCCACGCATGAAGTTTCTTGGAATCAGAGGCGCAAGACGTTGTGCCCTCTCCCCAGATACGGGACTGTCTTATTTTAAGTGTTGCGTTCACAACGTTGATAATTGCTGCTCTCAGAGCATCTTTATGAATATAACGCTCCCGAACGTGTCGTAATTCATCAAAAGTAAAAGGCCGTTCATCGCCTGCCAAAACACGCTTTAACCCTGTATTTGTGCCCAAAGCATAGAGTGTTAAAAGTAAACGCGGCTGTAAAATGCTTTGATCCAGAATTTGGCGATCACCGCTACTTTTGAAGCATTCAGTGAACCCGGTATGCAAATCTGCCTCCTTAACGACGTCCAAAAGTCCTGTGAGTGGCCAACGTCCAGCCACCTCCGCTTTCAATTTGTGCAAAAATTGTGGTTCTGGCTGCGGTTCTAAAGGCGAGAGGTGAATCAAATTCTTACCATGCGGCCTTATAAAAATCTTGGGGTTACGCGGTATATTATTGTTCAAGCCATGCAAGGCTTCCCTCATCTTGCTCTTCAATCCGCCTATAAAGTCATGGGTTTTCAACGGTAAGTTCAGGCTTTGATAATAAGCCGTTCTTTTTACTTCGAAATCTTGGGGAACATCGTTATCCGGATTGCGGAATTTATGGGCACCTTCTACCCAAACTTCACGGCAACGCAACCCATCTCGCAGTGCTTGCAAAACGCAGATTTCATAGCTGATACGGTCAATAATATCATCGCATCTTTTCTCGTCATATTTGATAAGCAAGGGCTGCAGGGATTTGGGGATAATGCCGTTTATCGGTACATCTCTGGCTAATATTTTACGTTGTGATTTTTTTGCAGATATAATGTACGCCAAGGCCTCTATCACAGGTTTGTGATGCGCATTATTACAGCGGAACTTAAGAGCCGCCAATATCGGCGGCACCATCTGGCGATAATGGTTCTTGTATGAATTGCGGATATAAACCTGTAGTTTTTCTTTATAAATCGGGCGTTCAGCCTGAAATTCCTTCACCAAATCTTCCAGTATATTTTGTCCAACCGCAGGAAACAAAACATCACGCACTGAACCTTCCGGATTATCAAGCGCGGCCTGCGCCAATTTGAATAGGATCATCTTCTTGTTCGAAACCTCGCGGACATTTCCAGCAATCTCTTTGGTTACACGCTTTTCAGAGCGTATTTTGATCTTGTGAATAAGCTGGATAAGCAATTCAACCAGACCATCAATAATCTCGCTGCGACGCTGAAGTAGAAATGCGCAGGCCAATGTATAGCGTATACCATCTGGATGCCTTCTCATTTCCCAAGCAGACTCGATGCCGGCACGGCGGCGATATTTGTTCACCGTTTTATCATTGATCCCTGCAAACAAATTATCTGGAAGTGCAAGTCTATCAATGCTTTCTAACTTCAAAAGCTCATTCATTACACTTTGCAGACCAGGGCGGCCAGGATCGGTTTTTAAAGTACTAAAAGGCGTGTCATCCCCTTCTGCCTTATGTTCTTCTGAAAACAGGCCATCAATCGAAGAGCGGCTATCATTTGAAAGTCTGGATTCAACGCACCGGAAAATACCAGCCTCAAACGCAGCAAGTGCGCCTTTTATGATCCGCTCTTGTTTTTGCTCTGATGGTTTTTCGATTTTACACTTCAAACACCACTGCGTTATTCCTTCACGTAAACTCTCATTTTGCTCCGGCTCTTCTATAACTTCAGCGTGAAGCCAATCTTGCAAATGTTCATAGTCATCGGAATTTGGCAAACGAAACCCAAAATACTCACGAATATCAACACGTTGTCGTTTTGCTGTTCTATCTTGAAAATCCAGATCATGAATGCTGTTATTACATTCCAGCTGTTCAGTAACAGAGCGTATTGCCGAAAACACAAGACCATCAGAACACACTGGGAAACAGGCATTTTTCCGATAATGTTTCAAAAACAAAGCACCCTGAAATCTGTTTTTTCCACGATACTTTTGCAAAAAATCAAGCTCTGCACGTGTCAGAGCCCAATCTGGGTCAATAAATTTAAAGGTCATAAACTAAAGTTCGGCGATCACAACACAAATGTCCATGCAAAAATTGAAATTAATGGAAGTTTTGGCACTTCATGGCACCGACGTGCCCATAGGGCCAATGAATGAGACCAAGGAGTCTGGCTCGATAATATAGATTATGAAAAAAACGGCCAATGAAGGCAGGCTTCAAACACAAAATACTGTAATTGACGGCCGCGATTACGAAGATATTTATGATGATTTTTTCAAATCGCGGTAGAAATTTTCGTGTGAGCCTAAAGCCAATAAAGAAAGGGTCAGTGTTTCATCTTCATAATGATATGCTAATAGCGTTAGTTGCTTTACCATTTTAAATTTATAGACTGATATACCCGAAAGATCGCCAACTTTTGGCTCTCCTATATTCGGATTCTCAACAAGGGCCCTTACCGCTTTATCCAAGTCTTGTTTTTGATTCTTGTGTAGTTTTTTGACGGTTCTGCTAAAAGTCGATGTTTGAACGATGTTCATATGGTTTAACCAAATTCATAAGGTGTGACTTGTTCATCAGATAGCTCCGCTTTAGCTATCAGGATCTCTTTTATGAAGCTGTATGGTAGATCTGGATTTTCTTCAGCTATTTTGCCAATATTCATCCAATATTCAATTTGCTTAGGCGTTGAACGGCTGTAAACGGCCGCATAACGTTTAGCTTCGTTAACTATCTCATCGGAAAGTTTAATTGTAGTTGCCATGTTCCTTCTCCTTACATATGTCTATAATACATAAAATTGGAGCAAAAAGCAACCTTTTGCTTACTCTGATGCTCAAACAAAACCTGTCACTTGCTCAGACTTTGTTTGGGGCAGGACATATTCCCATTTTACACAATGAAGGTTATCGGGCTTGGTTTTTCTACGCACGAATGATTTTTGTATGAGAGTTGGTTAAATTAGATGGCAAAACATTTCTAGTATCTACTATGAGATCACAGCTCTCTGCAATAGATGGAAAATCAATATTATCGTGATCTGTGATAATTAAAATTGCATCATATCCTTTTAGGGTGTCTGCGGTTAAATCACAGCTTCGTAATCCTTCTAACTCTTTATGATGATCCATATGTTCTAGAACTGGAACATGCGGATCATGGTAATTGAATTGTGCGCCACGCTTTCTTAATTTGGACATTATATCAATTGCGGGGCTTTCACGCATATCATTTACATTTTTCTTATAGGCTACGCCAATAATTAGAATATTTGCTGAAGACAGACTTATCTTTTTATGTATATCCAGTGCATCAATTAGTTTTTGTATGACGTAATTGGGCATATTGGTATTAATCTCACCGGCGAGTTCGATAAAACGTGTGGGGAGATCAAATGCGCGCGCACGATAACTTAAATAAAATGGATCAATGGGGATGCAGTGGCCCCCCAGCCCGGGCCCAGGATAAAAGGGCATATAGCCAAATGGTTTAGTCTTTGCGGCCTCAATCACTTCCCAAATATCTATGCCCATCGCATCATAAATCACCTTGAGTTCATTTACCAAAGCAATATTAACAGAGCGGAAGATGTTTTCCGTCAGTTTCACGGCTTCTGCCGTATGCGCCGACGATACAGGAACGACCTCATCCAGAAATAGACGATAAAAATTGACGGCATTTTCTAAAGACTGCGGGTCATCTGCGCCAACCACTTTTGGTATGGACTTTAAAGCAAAGCTCTTATTACCTGGGTCTTCGCGTTCTGGTGCAAAGGCCAAATAATAGTCCTGCCCTGCTTTTAACCCGTTCTTAGACAATAGGCGTTCGAGCACCTCTTTCGTGGTGCCGGGATATGTCGTTGATTCTAGAACGATCAGCTGTTCTGGCCTTAAAACATTACGCAGTGCCCGCGCGGAATCAGCAATATATGACAGGTCAGGTTCACGATGTTGGTCAAGCGGCGTTGGCACACAGATCATAATGACATCACAATCCGCCAGATCATTTATATTGAATGTTGCCGTAAATTTCTGCTGCCCAATAAGCACGGAAAGATCTTCGTTCGACACCGCATAAATATGCGATTCCCCCTTATTAAGGGTCGCAACGCGGCTTTTGTTAACATCATAACCAACAACTGCGACACCGGCCTTGCCAAGTGTAACGGCTAAAGGTAGGCCAACATATCCTAGCCCGATAACAGCTGCTTTTACGGATTTATTCTGAATTTTTTCTGATAAGGTCATAGCAAATAATAAAAATATAAGAACTAAACATCAGAATATTCTACATAAGATTGTCTGATCTGTATATGTGTATATTAGGTTATGCGCTATGTAACAAAGTATATTTGGCGTTATGCGGCTTTCTTTAAACGCTCTTCCTGATCAACGAGCGACAACAACAAGCCATTAAAGCGGCTAACAACGGCTTGCTTATGATACACATCTGGTAATAGGGACTTTCTAAAGCTTTGCACCGGATCCGGGCGTACTTCACGCATCTGCGTAATAAATTTATCCATACTTTGAACTACATTTAGCGCATCTGGCGCGGTATGTTTCGCTATTTCGTGAATGCCGCCAGATTCTTTTGTCGCAATTGCGGGCGTCCCGCATGCCAATGTTTCTAAAATAACATTTGGCAGCCCTTCAAACAAAGACGGCAAGAGGAAACAATCCGCCTGAGCAAATTGTGTATATGGTTCTTTCACAAGCCCAGGCAGATACACTTGCTCATTCAAACCGAGGCTATTAATAAGGCTCTCTAGATTTTCTCGTTCAGCACCTTCACCATATATCGTCAAACGCCAATCATGTGTGTGGTTCAGCTTCGGTAGCATGTTAATTAGACGGTCAAAGCCCTTTTGTTTCCCTAATCGGCCACAAGCAACATAGTCTACGCGTGTTTTGCGCGCCGTAGAGATAGGTTGAAAATTATCTTGGCTTCGCATCTTATCAATATCGACAGAATTTGGCAGCACCATAAAATTATCATCGTCCAAAGACAAAGATGCTGTAAATTCATCTAAAATCGTTGATGCAGGGCTTAATAGAACATCCGCTTTTGGGTAATAGCGCTTATATAAATTCTTGATAATAAAGCTTCTATTCTTATATTTTTCAAAGAAAAATGACGGCGTGATCGCCTCACGTATTACAAATTTTGTATCGGGGAAAAACGGTTTCAACGCCATAACGGCAAAATTCATATGTGCCATTGTGGATACGATAATGTCTGGGGTGAGTCCTTTTAGAACTTTAAACAGATTAGGCGCCGACTTAAATACTGAATTTCTGTTAAGTGCGTGATGCTGAATGCCAGCTCTGATTAGATAGTGTAAATCACCGCTGTTGCTCACTGTTACAATTGTGGGTAAAAAAATATTTTTGTCTAATCCGTTCATTAGATTTAAAAGCACACGTTCAGCTCCGCCCGCTGTAAGCGACGGGAGAACAAATACAACTTTTATCAGCTCTGATTTGTTTCTTTGCGAATTAAACATATAATCCTGACTATATTTTATTTACATAGCGTTATATCATTGTTTGCTAAAAAACTCAAGTTTTTATAAATTTTATGCAGTTAGTATAGACAATATATGAGATTAAGCTTTATAAAACTAACAAGTTAATTTTCTTGTTTTTGAGGCATATATGCTGAACCCAATACTTATAACTGGCGCAGCCGGATTTATCGGTTTTCATACCGCAAAAAAACTTTTAGAAAGCGGTTTAAGTGTTGTGGGTATAGACAACATGAATGACTATTACGATGTCCAGTTGAAAGAAGACCGCCTGAATCTTTTGTCCACCTATGATAATTTCGAATTTGTGAAACTAGATATTTCAGACCGTGCTGCTATGGAAAACTTATGGCAAGGACATGGGCCTTTTACAAAGGTAATTCATTTAGCCGCCCAGGCAGGTGTGCGCTATTCTCTTCAGAACCCATATGACTATATCTCAAGTAATATAATGGGGCATCTAGTTATATTGGAAATGTGTCGTCACACTAAAGGCTTTGAGCATCTCGTCTATGCAAGCTCTTCTTCTGTCTATGGAAAGAATAAAAAACTCCCCTATTCTGTTGACGATCCGGTTGACCACCCAATATCTTTATATGCTGCAACAAAGAAAAGCGATGAACTTATTAGCCATAGCTACAGTCATCTTTATGGTATTCCTCAGACGGGGTTGAGATTTTTCACTGTGTATGGACCATGGGGCCGTCCGGATATGGCATATTTTATCTTTACTAAGGCGATAAGTGAGGGAAAGAAAGTTCCTGTATTTAATAATGGTAATATGAAACGAGATTTTACTTATATTGATGATATCGTTGATGGTATATTGCTAACTTTAGAGAGGCCTCCTGTTAAAGCTGGGGTAGCGGCACCGTGCCGTGTATTAAATCTCGGCAATCATAAAAGTGAAGATCTTATGGATTTTATTCATGAGATTGAAGATGCGTTAAATAAAAAAGCGGATATCGAATTTAAGCCAATGCAGCCTGGTGATGTAATCGAAACATTCGCAGATGTTGATGAGACAATTGCGATTACGGGCTATCACCCTAAAACAACTATTAGCCAAGGTTTGCCAATTTTTGTCGAGTGGTATAAAAGTTATTGTCAGATAGGCTCTGATTAATAAGGCGTATTCTGGTGCTTGTTTTCCTTGTGGTTTATTGTTAATGACTTGTCTCAGGTGTGGTCGGTTTGTGAATGTATTATGCAACTGTATAATTTGCTTATGATTTCTTGCCCAAAATATAAAAGGTAAATGAAAGTGTTTGATGTTCAGAGTTCTAAAATGTCTATAGCTTTAGCTTTGGGCGCTGTTTTTTCAATTATAATGATTGAGTATCCTCGGGCTTTCGCTTTTATGCCTGCTTTGTTTGCTCTGGTGCATATATTCTCCCAAAGCATTTCTTCTAAAGTTATGCCGCATTTTTCTTGGCGAAGTATTGTGCCGCTATTAGTTATTTGGAGCCTCGGCTTCTCGAGTGTTTTTTGGTCTGTTGACCCAGCAGTTTCGCTTGAAAGATGTATAAAGTTGGGGCCTGTTATGCTAATAGGCTTTGTAATCATTACTTGGGCTCTTAATCAACCAACTGATCTGAAACGATCTAAGCCCTATTTTTATGGTATAGCTATAATGGTAATCTTAGGGGCATTGATTACTATTTTCGAGCTAAACGCGGATAAGGCTTTCTATAAATTTCTACGTGATCTTCCCGAAGACTCTAAATTTTCTTATGCTGTATATAACCGTGGAACGGTTATCTTAACTTTATTGACATTAAGTTTGCTTGGATATTTCTTGTACATTAGGCGCTCTATTAAGGCTCTTTCTATTATTATTTTATGCCTCACTTTTCTTATGTTGCAAACCGATAGTCAGTCAGCGCAGTTAGCATTGGTCTTAGCTTTGCTTTTCTTTTTTTTATTTCCGTACGGCTCTAGAGTCTCTTGGTACGCCCTTATGTTGTTTATTGCGTTTTTGATAATCAGCGCTCCACATGTCGCGCCTTGGCTCTATGGGCATGCGGAATATATAAACAGCCTTCCCTTTTTGGGGGGTAATATGGGGTATGCAGGGCCCCGTTTAGAGATCTGGGACTATGTCGCTCGCTATGCTTTAGATAGTCCGATCTTGGGTTATGGACTGGAAGCGACTAAGGTCATCGAAGATTTTGATTCAAAAGAGTTGTATCTAAAAGGAAATACTATTTTGCACCCTCATAATTTCGCTTTACAGCTTTGGATAGAGTTTGGGGCGGTAGGAGCTCTTGGCTGTGTTTCTCTAATCTTATGGATGTTGTATAGGATATCTAAGCTTCCTTATAAGGCGGATAAGCAAGTTTGTTTATCAAGTTTTATAGCGGTACTTTCAGTTTCTTCAACTGGATATGGAATTTGGCAAGGCTGGTGGTTGGGGACTGTCTTTTTTACAACGGCGACAATACTTTACTTTGTAAGGTTAGAAAAAACAGATTGATAAATGGCTGAAATATGCATGTGAATGGGGGCCGTTTTAATTTCTTGCTCGATTGCTTGGGAGAATAGATGTAATTAACCTATTATAATCAAACAGATATTTTTATAATTTATATGGTGGTGATGCTAAGGAATATACAAAAATTCTTGCCGAGTTTTCTTGTAGTTTCGGTTACTGCATTTTTTTTGAAATAACTTTCCAAGATGAATGAAGTCTTAGCTCTTTATCTTGTAACAAATCTTCAGATGTTTGATATTCTAAGGATATGATTTCCCATCGCGGTTTAGGGAGTAATTGTCCTATATCAGTTTGATTAACAAATCGGATTTGTCCAACGCCTGTAAGAGTGCCGCCTGTAATGTTCTTCACCAACCCGCTTTCATGCAAGCTCCCTGTTTTCATACTGGCGTGACTATCAGCATAAGGCGTATGAAGGAACACGCCTCCAACCTTAAGGACTCTATAAATCTCGTCAATTGCTTGCTTTTGGGCTTCTTTGCCTGCGCAAGTTATAGCGGCACGGTCAATTACCATATCAAACAGGTTTTATTCAAAGTCTAATTGTGTGAAGTCGCCACATAAA
Organism: Alphaproteobacteria bacterium; assembly: GCA_002690045.1. Taxonomy (GTDB): domain Bacteria; phylum Pseudomonadota; class Alphaproteobacteria; order Micavibrionales; family Micavibrionaceae; genus UBA2705. Next base: position 22,011 of record NZDE01000018.1, read on the forward strand.
AACGTTCCAGAATGGCCATCTTTTTTTATAAGCTCAGACGCTGTTTTAATAGCTTTTGTTGACGCATCAATGCCATATACAGCAAATCCTTCCCGAGCAAAAAAACGTAGATTACTTGCGGTGCCACAACCAACTTCTAGTATTTTAATTTCTTTAGCGTCTATACCCTTAGGTTTGTATCTATATACGAAACTTACAACGCTATCCCATGGAGCTTTCTGGATATGCCCATTTTCATAGATTTCATCCCATATGTTATCATAGCTCTGCTCATTCATTTAAATATTCTCCAGCTTTTCAGATATCGCCTCAATTAGACCATTCTTTGCATAAGCATTAATATTAAGATTGAGGACATTCGGGTAATCCTCATCTAATTTATTTGAAATTCTTGCTAACACCTGTTCATATCCAACTTTAAACATAGAATACGAAACTGGAGTTGAAAGCGTATAGGCTTCTTGCCACTCGGTTTTTACTATCATACCCATTTTGTTGAGTTCCTCCCATATCTTATTTTTATATTTATCTGGGGATTTCCATAGGTCAGAGCTCATCTCTGTTACACACTCTGCACATATATAGGATTGGCCTTTACTATTGCTTTGTTGTCCGTAAAATCCTGGGGATGAAGCTCTGAAAACCCAACTTTCAGGTGTGAAGTCATGCACATACGTATAACTTGGCTGATCATCCTTATCCATGAAAAAATAAAATAAAGCCATAGGAATTTTAGCAACATGATTAATCATCGCATCCTCTCCCCATAAAATCTTTGATAGCGCTCCTTGATCTAGCGCCCATATCAACTTTTCTGATATTAAAATGTCACTATCTTTTAAAAAAGTTTTAATACTGTTGTTTTTAGTCTCTTTAATTGATTCAACGGTCTCACCCAGAAATAAATCCACTCCGACTTTCTCTAAATACTTTTCTGCCAAATCACAAAAGCCACGCATCCCGTTCTTTTTGGGGTAGAATGTTCGATGCACGAATGATTTTTTGGCATCTTGATAATATTTCATTTCATCGTTTTGTGATGGCAAGGCCAGTATAGCATCAATTTCTTTACTGCTGTTTTTGAGGTTTGAAACGATATTATCGTCATCATCCATAAGGTGCACACGCGAAAGAGGTGTGCGAAGGAGTGCTGAAGGATCCAAATCATGTGTATTGTTATTTGCAGCCAATTTTAGCACAATATTTGACAAATATTGTGCTAGATCTGAGCCGTATCGGTTGTTTAATGTTTCTTCTAAATTAAAGGCTTCGTTTTGCGTTATTTTATGAATTAAAGCGTTGTCTTTAATTTGGTTTAATGCAGCCTTTTGGGCTTCTTTGTCTAACCATGAAAAATCAGGAACGGCGATTCCTTCACATAAATGATTATTGGTTATGGAGGCGTATTTCACAGATAATGGTATATACTCATCCCTCATAATTTCCAAAGTTAGTGCCGTGATGTCCGCCTTGTCGTTATTGAAAACGTGACATCCAAAGTCTAAGTTCAGATCATTGTGACGCTTTCCTCGGAGCACACCGCCTAAACCATTCGACCTTTCGATGAGAGCAATTTTCTTTCCTTTTTTTGCCAACAAAGCTGCAGCATAAATACCCTGCGCGCCCCCGCCAACAATAACCCAATCATAAACTTTCATCTCTTAAACGCTCATTTCATATCTAACACTAAGCCGCGGCCACTATAAACAATTAGTCTGGACAAATAAAGTAAGATCTCTGTAAGTTTCTTTTGTTTTCTTTCATAAAAGCTTGATTTAATCATAGTGATGTAATACTCAGATTTAGATTAGTATATGTATTGAATGAAAGTTAGGAAGCGGAATGCGTGATTTTAGCCCCAGCGAATTAGATCTTGATGGTAAGTCAATCCTTGTAACCGGGGGAACAGGGTCATTTGGCCATAAATTTGTTGAGAAAGTGCTCCAGAATTATAAGCCTGCACGCCTTATTATATATTCTCGTGATGAGCTAAAACAATACGAAATGGCGCAAAAATTCAGTGCGATTGAACATCCGTGTATGAGATATTTTATAGGCGATGTCCGTGATAGAGAGCGTTTGGAGTTAGCGATGCGCGGTGTGGATATCGCGATTCACGCCGCAGCCCTTAAACATGTGCCCGTCGCTGAGTATAACCCGATGGAGTGTATCCGCACGAATATTGACGGTGCCGAGAATGTTACCATGGCCGCTATGCACAATGATGTTAAGAAAGTTATTGCACTCTCTACCGATAAAGCTGCCAACCCTATAAACCTTTATGGAGCTAGCAAGCTTGCCTCTGATAAGATTTTTGTAGCGGCAAATAATATATCTGGTGCTGCGGGAACCAGGTACTCTGTGGTGCGCTATGGAAATGTTGTTGGTTCTCGTGGCTCGGTTATTCCTTTATTTAAGAAATTAATTGCTGAAGGTGTAGATTTTTTACCTATAACCGATGAAAGAATGACACGTTTTTTAATTACATTAGATCAAGGTGTTAATTTTGTACTTTCTTCTCTTGAAATGATGCGCGGAGGAGAAGTTTTTGTTCCTAAAATTCCATCCGTTAAGATGGAGGCATTAGCAAAAGCAATGGCACCCGATTTACCAACCAAAATTATAGGTATTCGACCAGGTGAAAAACTTCATGAAGTTATGGTGACTGCGGATGATGGCCGTAACACTCTTCATCTGGAAGATCGTTACGTTATTAAACCGGCCTTTTCTTTCTGGGATGATAAATGCCCTGAATATGCCAATGCGCAAAAAACAGCTGACGACTTCTATTATGCTAGTGATAACAATGATGAATGGCTTTCAGGTCAACCGTTGGAAGATTTAATTGCAGGATAATGATATAAGAGGTGTAAAGCTATATGTTTATCCCGTATGGAAAGCAAGAAATCGACCATGATGATATTAATGCTGTAGTCAGGGCTCTAAAATCTGATTATTTAACTTCCGGCCCCACTGTCGGAGAGTTTGAGAAAGCGCTGGCGGATATAACAAAAGCCTCAGAAGCTGTGGTTTGCTCAAATGGGACGACAGCGCTTCATCTGGCATTATTAGCTTTGGGGGTAGGCCCTGGAGACGCTGTCATTGTTCCTACAGTGACATTTCTAGCCACCGCAAATTCTGTTCGCTACACAGGAGCAGATGTCGTCTTCGCCGATGTTGACCCTGAAACTGGTTTAATGACGCCCGAGCATTTTCAGGGCGCTATAAATCGCTGTGGTGGCCGTAAGCTTAAAGTTGTTATGCCTGTTCATTTGGGGGGGCATATATGTGACTTGAAGGCCATATCCAAACTAGCAAAAGAAAATGATTGTTTTGTAGTTGCAGACTCTTGTCACGCCCTTGGCGGGATATATTCAGATGAGCCCGTGGGGGCTGGCGTTTATGAGGACATGTCAGTATTCTCTTTTCATCCGGTTAAGACTGTGGCGATGGGTGAAGGAGGCGCCATAACAACTCGACACAAAGATTTGGCAAACACTATGCGCAAGCTACGCTCGCACGGTATGGAAAAATCTGATACGAATGAGCCTTGGGCTTATGATATGCGGGATTTGGGTTATAATTATCGTGTGACAGACATACAATGTGCTCTAGGACTTTCTCAGCTCAGCAAGCTTAATCAATTTATCAGAAGACGTGCTGATTTGGCTGAAAGATATAATACTAGATTTAAAGAGAATAAATATATACGCCTGCCACAAGTTAGCGTAAACAGTCAGTCTGGGTGGCATTTATATAGCATAGGTATAGATTTTGATTTATTAGGAAAAACCAGATCTGATGTTATGGCTGAATTGAAATCCAAAAGCATAGGGACACAGGTTCATTACATTCCAGTACACACACAGCCTTATTATCAAAAGCAGTATGGCGATATAGTATTGCCTGGGGCTCATAAATACTACAATCAAACATTGTCGATTCCTCTGTACCCCTCACTTTCTGATGAAAGCTTTGGAATAGTGGTTAACGCGGTAAATGAGGTTATGTCATGAAGTCTATTGCGATTATCCCTGCGCGTGGCGGCTCTAAACGTATTCCCCGCAAAAATATATATAATATTTGTGGGAAACCTATGCTTGCTTGGCCAATAGAGCAAGCTATAAAATCAAAGCTTTTTAGCGCAGTTATTGTTTCCACAGATGACACGGAAATCGCACAAGTGGCAGAACAGTACGGTGCACGTGCCATCATGCGTCCAGCAGAGTTGGCTACAGACACAGCTGAGGAAATTGACGCTTATGAGCATGTTTTACAAACACTGCATAATGAGCGCAAGATATATCCAAAGTATTTCTGTGGAGTATACCCGACAGCAATCCTCATAAAGGATGAAGATTTAATCGCGGGGTTTGAAAAATTTAGCGATAATAATGCCGATGTGGTAATGAGTGTGTCAGAATATGCAATACACCCATATAAGGCACTTGTGCGTAACATTGAAACAGGTTTTTTAGAAATGGTGTATCCAGTTGAATGTAATACACTTCGTTCTCAAGAATACCCCTTATACACCGCAAGCAATGGAACATTTTATTGGTTTAACGTGACTAGTTTTTTGAAAGAAAAAAATTATTATCCAGAGCGACTTGATCAATACATTCTTCCGCGCACCCGCGCCGTAGACGTTGATGTCCTTGAAGATCTAGATATAGCCCAAATTTTTAAGAAAAATCAGTTAGAAACAAGCTAAATGACCTTAAGAAGAATAACGTTTTGTTGTAATGCATCGACAAGAATTGGTGGCGGCCATGTGATGCGGTGCATATCCCTAGCTAAAGCCTATTTAAGAGCTGGATATGAATGTGTGTTCATTTGCAATAAAGAGGCGGAATCTATGATTCCTCAGCTATCTGACTTTGAGGTTTTTACCGAGGGAACATATATACATACAGATATTGTAGTTATCGACAATTACGACTGGGAAGAAAACTATGAAAAAAAATGGCGAAAATACGCAAAATTAATTACAGTAATAGATGACCTTGCTAATCGCAGCCACGATTGTGATGTACTTATAGATATGACCTTTGGTCGCCAAGCTTCCGATTATAAAGACTTTGTAGCTAGTGACGCGACTTTATTGGTTGGGCATGAATATATTATTTTAAGGCCTCAATTTTCTGAATACAGACAAAAAGCTTTTCAAAAAAGACAAAACACTAGCGAAATTGAAAATATTTTGATTAGCTTCGGCATGACAAATCCCGATCAGGTTACAGAAAGAGCATTGCAAAGTGTTATGGATTTTAAGAGGTGGCCGCTCAATATTTCTGTCGTTATGGGCAAGGATGCACAAACCATTGATGATGTTAAAGCGCTTACTCATGTTAAAAGCATGCATGACATATCATTAAACCTAAACGTTTCTAATATGGCTGAATATATATACCGCGCAGATATGGCGATAGGCGCTAGTGGTACCGCTAGTTGGGAAAGATGCTGCCTAGGCCTCCCTTCGCTTCAATATATCATAGCCGATAACCAAAGGCTTGTGGCTCAAAACTTAGAAGAAGCTGGTGCAATAATCAATTTAGGTAAATTAGAAAATACATTTTCTGAAAAACTTACCTCTGATTTTGCTCAAATTATTCAGAATCCTGAAAAGCTCAAAGAAATGGCTGTAAAAGCTTATTCTATATGTGATAGTCTAGGCGCGGAACGGATAATACAAGAAATATCGAGGCGGCAATGAAAAGCGCAAATGTTATACAAATTGGGGATAGAAATCTTGGTGTTGAGGAGCCTATTTTTATTGTGGCCGAAATAGGCATCAATCATAATGGCGACATGACTCTTGCCAAGGAACAAATTGCCGCGGCAGCTGAAGCTGGAGCAGATTCCGTAAAGTTCCAAAATTATCATGTCAATGATTTTGTACGCGATCCCTCGCTAATGTTTACATATAAATCTCAAGGAAAAGAAGTCACAGAAAGCCAGTTTGATATGTTTACACGTTATCAAATCGGTTTAGATGAGATGTTTGTTTTAAAAGAATATTGTGACAAATGCGGGATTATTTTCCACTCTACACCAACCAGCTTTGCCGGTATCGACGATTTAATAAAGGTGGGAGCTGGTATGTTGAAGAATGGTTCGGATTTTCTTTCCCATATAGAGCTTGTTGAAGCAATGGCAAAGACGGGCCTGCCAACAGTATTATCAACAGGCATGGCAAATAGAGAAGATATTGAGGAAAGTGTTCGCTACTTCAGAGACGCGGGGAATAATGACCTGATTGTCCTTCAGTGCACCTCAAATTATCCGACTGCGCCTAAGGATGTACATTTGCTTAAAATGTTAGAAATTGCGAAAGAGTTTGATTGTTTGACTGGGCTTAGTGACCATTCTCAAGGTAGCTTGGCTGCTGTTGGGGCTGCCATGCTAGGAGGTGTTCTAATTGAAAACCACTTTACATCAGATCACAACCTCCCTGGTCCAGACCATTGGTTCTCAAGTGATCCAGATGAATTTGCTGCATTGGTGAAAGATGTAAGAGCTGCAGAAAAATCAGGCGGCGGCTTAAAAGCCTTTTCTGAGATCTCGCAAGAAGCAAGAGATATGCTGGGACATGGAAGCTTAGAACTTGACATGGCCGAAGAAGAGAGCCGAAAAGAATACCGTCTTTCGTGCGTAGCTAAATATAGTCTTCCTAAAGGGCATATCATAAAAAAATCGGATATAGACTTTCAACGACCCGGTTATGGTTTCCGTCCTTCCTATGCCAATCATCTTGTCGGCCGCGTATTGAATAAGGATATTAAGCTACATCATATTCTACAAAACGAAGATTTTCTATAAAGTGAAAAACATATCCGTAAGAAAAGCACTAGAGAGTGATGTATCACTTGTTTTCCAATGGAGGAACGAGCCAGAGATTGTTGCCTTGAGCGATAAGCAAGTTAATGTTAGCTGGAATGAACATGAAGTCTGGTTTAAGAAAAAAATCAATTGCATTCTAAGTGACTTTCTAATAATAGACGTAGACCAAGAGCCAGTCGGAGTGATCCGTTTCGACCCTGTTGAAAATAATGCTACCATCTATGATGTGAGCATATATTTAATGGGTAGAAATAAAGGCAAGAATATCGGCTCAATAGCGCTGAAAAAGGCGATGCATGAGCTTGTTAATCAACGCAATATATGTGCTCTCCATGCACGTATACGTTGTGAGAACAGAATCAGTATCAAATTTTTTGAAAGTCTAGGCTTTAATTTTCTGCATACAGACGGTAACATCGATCTATATATATATGAGGTGGTGTGATGATAAAAAACAAATGGCGTGAAGATGATGCATTTAATGTTCGACAATACACGGAACTGTTAGAAACACATGGTCTTAATCACCAATCTTTAGACTGGGGTAGCGAGAGATCTCAGCATAAAAGATTCAAAATCTTAGCCGAAATTGGCCTAACTGATAATGATAGTGTTCTTGATATTGGCTGTGGGCTTGGAGATCTGTTTGGCTGGTTAAAGATGCATGATTACAAGAATATCCAGTATAAGGGTATCGATATCACGGATGCATTAATTAAACAAGCTCAAGTTAAATACCCTAGCGCTGTTTTTGAATCTGTTAATGTGCTGGAAGGTAATTATACGACGCAATTCGATTATGTTTTCGCCAGTGGTGTTTTTGCTAAACGAAATACAGATACAGCCAACTTTGCAAAAACTATGATTGAAAAGATGTTCAGCTTTGCTCAAAAAGGAGTTGCTTTTAATAGCTTGAGTTCGCTTTCTGAAAATCTCAGTGCTGATGATAATTCGCTTGATCCTTATGGCCTGCTTGATTTCTGCCGCAATCTTTCGCCATGGACTATTCTGCGAATGGACTACCATCCTCATGACTTCACAATTTATATTAAAAGAGAGCAATCATAAGTGATTATTTCTATAAATCAGCCCGCCTATTTACCCTGGCTCGGTTATTTTGATCGTATTAAAAACTCAGACATACATATTGTACTGGATCATGTTCAATTTGAAAAAAATTCAATGGTCAATAGAAATAAAGTGCGAACACAGCAAGGCGAAAGCCTTCTAACTGTTCCTGTGATCACCAAAGGAAAATTCGGTAATTTACCAATATCAGAGTTAACTATTGACAACAATAAGCCTTGGAAGAAAAAACATTGGAAGTCTATTGAGGCAACCTATCGCAAGGCTCCATTTGCAAAGGATCACATAGGCTTTTTCGAAGAAGTTTATGCCCAAGACTGGGACAAACTTAACGGTTTAAACGCGCATATTAACAATTATATTCTTAAGGCACTCAACATAAAATCTAAAATCATTTACAGCTCATCTTTGGACGTTCACAATAAGAAATCTGATCTTGTGCTTGAGATTTGCAAAATATACAATGCAAAAACATATATTTCAGGGGCACTAGGTCGTGATTACTTGGATCTATCTACTTTTGAAGACGCTAATATAAATGTGGTCTTCCAAGATTATAACCATCCAATTTATAATCAAGTTCATGGTGATTTTATACCTTATATGTCTGTAATCGACCTGCTCTTTAATGCTGGGTCAGAAGCCAGAAACATTATTTAATAAGGAATTAGATTTAGATATGAATACAGTATTGGTTGTAGCTGCTCATCCTGATGATGAAGTGCTCGGTTGCGGGGGCACTATGGCTCGTCATGCACTAAAGGGAGATAGAGTTCATGTCTTGTTCTTATCAGATGGCGTTTCATCAAGAGATGAAGGGGATCGTGATGTAGGAATTCGTAATGAAGCAGCGGAAAAAGCAGGAAAAATACTTTCTGTTAGCTCTATTTCATACGGCAACTTTCCTGACAATCAAATGGATAGCGTTCCCTTGTTGGATGTTGTGAAGTTTGTTCATAAGCATATCGAAAAAATCCGGCCCAATATAATTTACACGCATCACCACGGTGATCTTAATATAGATCATCAAGTTGCTTCTCAAGCGACAACAACCGCCTGTCGCCCGCAACAGGGGCATCCTGTCAAAGAAATTTACACATTTGAAATCCCGTCTAGCACCGAATGGCAAAATCCAACATTATCTACGGTTTTTATGCCTAATATCTTTATAGATATATCCTCTACCATTGATACGAAAATGAAAGCGTTAGGTGCTTATGATATTGAAATGCGGCCTTTCCCGCATTCTCGCTCTTATGAAGCTGTCCAGGCTCTTGCGACTCTCCATGGCGCTAGAAATGGCTTAAATGCAGCTGAAGCATTCATGTGTTTACGAGTAATCAAGACTTAGTTTGTTCAGCCCCTGTTTATTACCTTGCTTTTCTATGTTCTAGTTGATAACTATATGCTAATAAAATTACACCGCTTTGGAGAACCATAAATGATTAGGCTTTTCGTTGGATATGATAGATCAGAACCAGTGATTTTTAATACGTTTGCTCATAGCGTTATTAAGAAGGCTACGAAACCTGTGGCAATTACGCCTATTAGCCTAGATCATCTTGATGGTATTTTTACGAGAGAACGAAATAAGCTTCAATCTACTGAATTCTCTTTTTCTCGTTTCCTCGTACCATATTTATGTGATTATAAAGGTTGGGCCATTTTCACTGATAATGACTTTATAGCCCGAGATGACATAGCCAAACTATGGAGTTTGCGCAACGATAAATACGCCGTTATGTGTGTAAAGCATGATCATGCCCCAGAAGAAATGCATAAATTCAAAGGAGCGACGCAGACACAATACGAAAAGAAAAACTGGTCCAGTGCCATGCTAATCAACTGCGAGAAATGCACAAAACTTACGCCGGAATATGTGAATACGGCGACCGGCCTTGAGTTGCATCAGTTTAAGTGGCTTGAGAATGACGGTTTGATTGGGGATATTCCACTTCATTGGAACTATTTAGTCGATTACTATAAGCATGATGATAATGCTCAATTTATTCACTTTACAGAGGGTGGCCCATATTTTCCTGAATATGGTGATGTTGATTTCTCCGAAGACTGGTACGAAGCCTTTATCGATGCAAACACAGGATCAGAATCGTCTGCGGAAGAGACCCTTAAGAGAGCCTTGTTGCACATTCAAAAAAATAAAAAAGTCGCGTAAAGGTGTTCGTGAAATATGAGCACATGTACGAAGAAGGTTGCCGCCTTCATTAGAACTTATAATGATCTTGATCACATGTCACCTTATCTTCATGCCATGTGTAAGGACGAAAATATCAGCCTATCTATTTTTATTATAAATCTAGACAAAAGCTTTTTAGATGACTTTCGTATTAAATACTTAGAAAATAATGGAGCACAGGTAAAACATTTTTATGACGTCCTTGGTGTAAACTCCACATATTATAAATTAATATGGTCACTTGCTGCCTCCAACAATCAATATTTGAAACTAATCTCTAAATTCATAAGTCGCCCTATAAAAACTAAAATAATGGGAACAACAGGGCATATTAAACCCTGGGCAGCAGCTAAGTTCTTTGAAAATAAAAACCACCATGAATTTGACCTTATTGCCTACGATGTGGCTGGTAAATTTTATGATACGATTTTCAAAGAAGCGCAGAAATATCATACAAAATGTGTGGCCGTCCCGCATTCTTCTGATAATTTTGACAACATTCTAATTAGTAATTCGATGGTTAATGGGGGCGCCCTACAACATAAGGAAGAGTCTCTTAAAGCAGACAAGGTTATTTTAACAAGTGCCATATCTAAAGAGATATATATTAGGCGTGGTTTGATTACAGTTCCGCAGGGTGAAGCGCTCGGTTGCCCACGCTTTACCAAAGACTGGATAGAAACGTTATTGGATATAATACCCAGAACGCCTTTACCTGAATATGACGGTTTCAAAATAGTTTTGTTTCCGCCAAAACCTAATCGTAATGCGTTTAATGAAGAAATAAGCCGCATTATTCAGCTCATATCCAATATCCCAAATGTAAAACTTGGAATTAAAGTGGAAACACGGACAGGCGCGTTTTCTGTCCCTCTTCCCAAGAATGTTATTCGCTTTCCAGATCAAGTGACTAGTTCTCAACTTATTGAGTGGGCTGATCTTAGTTTATTTACAGCAACAAGTGTCATCATGGAAAGCGTTTGCCTAGATAAACCAGCATTGTATCTTGAAAAAACGATGTCAAATAGACTAGTTATAGAAGATTATATTAAGAACTGGGCTATACCTTCCCGTGATGCGCTGTATCAACGTATTGTAGAACTGCGTGATGGCAAATCTGCGCGCACATATACTGTAGATGAGCGCGAAGCTGCATTGAATGCGCTAGTGTATAACAATCAAAAAGATGAAGAGGTTGTGCAAGCATATACATCAGCACTATACGACCTTATGAGCTAATCCTTAACGTGTCCGTTTTCTAAATATATGACATGATCAGCGTGCTGTGTCACACGCTCACTATGCGATATAACAATGATTGTCATTGCTTTAGCTAGATCCTTTAAAGTTGTCATTAACACGCCCTCCGTCACAGAATCTAACGCACTTGTTGGTTCATCAAGCAGAAGTAAATCAGGTTTCTGTATGAGCGCGCGGGCTATAGCTATACGTTGTCTCTGCCCTCCAGACAATTTATTACCTCTTTCCCCAACGTTCTCATTGATACCGTTTTCTAACTGATTTACGAACTCTTCTGCACCAGCCTTACGGATCGCGGCGCGAATTTCATCTTCACTGTAATTTTGATCACCGAAAGTAACATTATTGGCAATAGTATCATTCATCAGTGTGCAATCTTGAGAAACATAGCCTACACGCTGACGCCACAGCTTCATATCAAGCTCATCTAAATCTTGGTCATCTATTTTTACACTCCCTGATTGGGGGTTATATAGGCCGAGAATTATGTCAATCAATGTGGTTTTACCCGATCCCGAAGGCCCAACAAGTGTGTAAAGTTTACGAGCTTCTAGAGATAAAGAAACATCCTTTAGTAAAGCTTGACCTTTAACATGTTCAAAGTTCACATTCGAAATTTGGATTCTGTTTTTAAAATGCGGCACAATAGAGCCAGAGCTGAGCTCTTTCTGGTCTTCATTCGCCTTAATAAGTGACCATAGTGACCAGAAAGCGCTTTCGTACTCAATCAACTGATGCCAATTGGTTTGAAAATTCAGTGTTTTCATGGCCATTCTTAAAAAGAATAAAGCAAGGACGGAAAGCTGCGTCGTTGAAATATTTGTATATTCAACAGAAATTAGTAATCCAATAGACAAAATTGTAATTACTAGGGGCTCTTTGAGAAGGCGTGTGAATTCTTTATTTCTCATGCGTTTAGTCTGTGATTCTTGGAGAACACCAATCTCAGCTTCTAAATATGCCTTGTAATTCTGCTCTTTGGCCATGGCTTTAATCGGCTTAATTATTCCTAATGAATCTGATAATTTCTTAATGAGAGAGTTCATATGCTTGGTTTGCTTATCTGCAGCTACACGTGTGCTATTCATTACTCGACGAGTAAGCACAAATATAAACAGACCTGTAAATAAAGCCGCGAAACTTATATACCAAGAAACAAGGAAGGCTAATGACATATAAACAATTATAAGCAACAAATCAGACAGTGTGATGCACAGTGTCATATATGCTTGTGCAGCCCTTTCACCTTCTGAGCTAATCGAGTTAGACGATCGTCCCGCAGCCAGCTTTGTGAAATAAGACCATTTCGCTTCTAGCATAGTTTGAATTAGTTTCAATCGCATTGTCGACACAACAATAGATGAAGTCTTGGCAACTGTAGACATCGCAAAAAAGGATATAACGAATTTTAGAATTATAAACGTAACTAAAGAAAAAATAAGCCAGTGCAATGTTAATGGGATGTGCAAACAATCAAAAACTGAAAATATCACATAATTAATGAAGCTCTCCTGCCCGCCCTCACCTAACAAATGGGCCATAATCGGCAATAGAAACGCAATGCCAATCCCTTCTAATACGCTCGCTATAAATAAAAGTAAAATAGTAATGACTGTTCGCGACTTGAACGTAGTATAGAAATATTTCAGCATACTAAAAGTATTCTTTGGTAGATTGTTTACTATGTTTTTTGTCTTGTTCATACTTATCTCATTTTTTTCAAGGGAAGCTATCACATAAGAGCACCGCATTCAACGGCATTAGGAAGTGCCGTGAAGCTTAGTGTACACAGTCTCATACAGATCCACCGTATTCTTGGGATTATATCTAGTAAACGCCGTATTATAAGCTCGCAACCGAACTTGGTTGGCGCGCTCAGGATGTTTTATAAGATCTTCGATGCAACCTGAGAATGCGTCTATATCATCTGGTGGGATAAGGAAACCGTTAACACTATTTTGTATAATATTTTCATGTCCACCCGATTTTGCAGCAACTACGATTGTTCCTACTCCCATAGATTCAACTAGAGTACGCCCAAATGCATCACCAACTGCGGGCACCATAATTACATCTGCATCTTTTATCTCGGACATGACATCACTAGAGAATTCATTCAAAACGACATTTTCCTCCAAACTATTTTCTTTAATGTAGCATCTTATCTGTCTACTTTCTTCATCATATAAGCTGCCAATCATTTTGAACGTCAAATACGGATATTTTCTCAGGAGATTTTCTGCGGTTTTTAAAAAGATCATAGGTCTTTTCTGATGTCGCATATTTGCTACATAACAAATTTTCTTTATGAATATATCGACATTTTTAAACTCCATATCATTGTTATTTGACACAATGATCGGATATGCCACATGACACTTATTTTTACACGGCATTTCAGCAAAAACAGTTTCTGAACATGCAACACAGCTATCATAAAATCTATAAATAAATTTTTTTTCTAAATCTACTCTTGGGATTGTTTGCTGGCTATGTACATATTTTAAGCGCGCCAATTTTGCAGCATAAAACCAAATATGGCGCAAAGGGCCATCATCACAATGAACTATATCAATTTTATGGGTCTTCACATATTTATAAGCTTTATAAACCGCGTAAATATAAGAGGCCGGTTTGTTAATCAACTGCCCCAAGTCTCTGGGATAATACCCCATATATTCGGGCGCATATTTTTCAAAAAACGGTATAATATCTTTATTCTTCTCATGAAGCACAATTTGAGCGTTAAACTTTGCTTGGTCTAATCGATCGATAACAGCTAAGGTTGATATATGGCTGCCGCCATAGCTATCACCTGAGAAGGGAAAAAGAAGCTTAATGGTCATAATGGTCGCTTACTTTGCTCCAATATCTTGAATAACTTTTGAGAACCGCACGGGCTAAGTTATCAATCATGTGCTGTTTCTGAGTTATTAAAGCCTCATCGACTTTTCCCCACAGCAGATTTGAATCAAAGCGAACGCTATCTTCAAATATAATTGATAAGAAATGTTGAATGCGGCTATCGTCTGTCTTCTCTGCGCAGATTGCTTCGTTCACCGCTTCATCAACTTGGTCTAACCCACTGCACTTGATAATGTTCCCCTTAAGAGGCAAAAAAGGATAATGCTTCCCAAGAACTACAGAAGGTTTTCCAATTAAACATGCTTCCCAAGCGGATGTACCAGTTATTGTAAAGACAAGTTTGGAATGTTTTATTATCTCAGCTCCAGATATTTCAGGGTTCACAATGTAAACACGCGGCAAACTAGACAGTCTTTTATAAAAACTTTGCGGACGACGCCCCAACATATAGGGGTTCTCTTTAACTAATATATTGTAATGCAATGGAGCCTGCTTAGATAGTGCTTCAACGACCGCCATTTGATCAGTATAGTTTGGTGCCAAATGCATGGTGGATGCTTCCGGATCCATATGCAAAGGGACATAAATATACGGCGCGGAATTAAGTATTTCTTTATCGTAACGCTTTTGCGTGTTTATTGCTAAGTAATAACGGTAAGGGTAAAGAATGCTGTCTTTAATCTTATAGCTTAAGGATAGCGTATGAAGCCCCTTCTTTCCTTTTATTAAAGCATAGCCCCCTGCTCTCAATATTGAATGTATAATATTATATGCAATTCCTAACGGTGATAGATTCTTACGGATGGTCTTTCTGACCCAATCCATGTAATCAGGTTCTGCCTTTGTTTTGTCACGATAATCCTGTAGCCACTGTTTCGCCTCTTCTGTGTATTGCTCAGAACCAAGGCCACCCTTGTTAATTCTTTCCCATACTGGGTTTAATTTTCCAAACAGGCTTGTATCTATCAAAATACGGTCATCTATTCGCGTATGTTGTAAGCGACATACATGCACACCATGATGCTGAAACACGCTCCCCATTGTATGGGAATACGCGCCCGCTATTGCATATAGAAAAACGCTATCAATATCTAGCTCTATGGCTAATTTTTCGAAAAATTCTACTGTTCCAATAATATAAGCCCGAACTTTGTTGCTGTCTCGGCATGATCTATACAATTTCGTATCTTGTGGGAACGCACCAGAAATATAACCTGCTCCGACCTGCCTGTCCGCAACCACAAAACTGTTTACCAGAGAGCTTCCGTAGATCGCCTCTATGCGCTCTAGCTTAGAAGGTATATAATCATTATCCAGCCAGTTTTGTTCATGATATTCGATACAATCAAGGTGAAAAAGCGCTAAAGACTCATCCTTCCTAAGATCCTCATATACAAATTTATTTGAAGCAATCGCTACAACCTCCAATGAGGCATCCAATCTTTGAAGGCTTTTTACAAAGGCCTTTCCCGTAACCAAGAATGCTGGAGAAAACAAAATTGCAATTCGCATGGTGTACCTAACATACTCTTTACTTATGACAGTAATATTTTAGGCGTAAGAATAGGTTCTATGTTTATAGACTGCAAGAAATAAACATAGAAAGGCGTTGTTTTTTTAGTGAAGTATGGCTATTTAACCAAAAAGCTTCCGCCAAAAGCTTTTAGTCTTTTCAGCTTCAAGGGCCTTCTTGAGCGCTTGGTTTTGGCGAAGGATTTTTTGTGCCCTCTCCTGCTCTTCTTTCGCTTTTGTTTCTTGGTTGGCTATGCGGCTCTCAAGCGCGGCCATCTCTTTGGACAGGTCTTGGGCATCGTCTTGCTTTTTATTATGATCTTCTAAAAGCAAAGTGATTTTGTTTTTCTCTTCTTTTTCTAAGGCCACCTGCCCTTTGAAATATTCGATGCTTTCTTTCGCTTCGTGACGGAGTTTCTTTTCCGCTTCCAAGTCAGCTTCTAATCGCGCGATGCGGATTTCAAGGTCTTTAGTGTCGTTGGACACTGGTAATTTTGTCTGGACAGCGTCCGCGGACTTTTTGGACACCTCTTCTCTGTTCATTTTAACTTCAGAGCCAAATACGCGAATGAGCTCGGATACTTCGACTTTCTTTTTGCCGTCTTTATCCGTTGTCGAAATGCCAAGCTCTTCAACTTTTCTATAAAAGGTTGGGCGGGTCAGGCCGACCATCTCAGCAGCCTCGGACATGGAAAGTAAAGTTTCTGTACTCATATGATCCTCCTGTTATAACGAATCATATCATAGCAACACTTTGTCCATGAACAAAGCTAAAAAGCACCATTGGACAATATGGACACTGCGCGGACAGCGCGTCCGGACGCAGGATCAGACAGTCCATGCATGTTCATGGACAAGACTTGCGGACACACCGCTGTCCAACACGGCTTTTTGCCTATCACAATCCTTGATAATACTGAGACAAAGCCGGTTGCGGGTGCGCGTCCATTTTGTCCACCAAATTGTTCTCGGACATCCCCTTGGACAAGTGAGTGTTTTGTGATATTTTGATGATATCGATTCTTTGTCTTAAGAATCACATTCTACAACTTTCCGCGTAAAGCTATTCGCTTTCGAGAAAGCCAGATAATAAAAAGACCGCCGTTGGCGCGGCGGTCTTTTTAGTAAGCGATATATGATACCGCGTTATTTCTAGGTCTCATTATATCGCTCGCGCGAATCAGGTGCAAGTCCTTTGTGACTCGGCAGAGTCTTTTTGCATCCTTATTCACAGGCTTTTTGAAGGCATCAAAAAGGAGCAGCAATGCAACATATTGAGACCTATAATTATAGTACAGATGTTAAAAGAATAGGGGGCCGTATTGGTTCTCAGCGTTATCGAGAATGCTTTGAGAACACCATCGAAGAAACGGTCAACCGCTATGAAATTCTTCACCTTGTGAAACGCGTTGGTAAAGAGGCTGGATTTACACCACGTATGATCCAGCTGCTCGATTACTATATAAACTTCACCAGAGATATAGACTGGGAAGAGGGCGGTCAGCCTGTTGTATATCAGTCTCTTGCTAAAACAGCTTTAGATCTTGGCGTCAATGAACGCCAAATTCAGCGCCTTGAAAAGGCGCTCGCCGATGTAAATGCCATTACATGGAAAGATAGCGGTAATCATAAACGCTATGGCCAGCGCTGCGAACAAACGGGCGCGATTATCTATGCCTATGGCGTCGATTTAACGCCGCTTGCGGCGTTAAAAGCCGATTTAGAAGCGAAGTTCTTCGAAAAACAAGCGCATGATCGCGCCTGGATGGAGACAAAGCGTCAGATTTCTTACTATAGAAGCCAAATCCGCGCAGGTATTGCCGAAGCCACCGAACAAGATGACGAACGCGCAGGGCAGTGGAGCATCGCTTATGAAGATATTGCTGTGCAAATCAGAACAAATATCAATCTTGAAAACTTAAATAAGCTGCTTGAGGCTCATAAAGCGCTTCAGACCACAATTTATGAGGGTTTAACACGTTATAATGCAGTTAAAGAAACAAAAGAAACGACATGCAGCGACGCCCAAAAAGACGCTCACTACAAATACCCTAAAAATAAAATATCTAATAAATTAGAAAGTAACATTTCTGTTTTAAATTCTTCGAATGAGTGTAGTAATGCTGACGAACATTGCGAAACCGAAGAAACCTTGGTGCCAAAAACTCAGGCTGAGACAAAACCAGTAGATATTTTACGCAGTGCAGGGCTTCAGCACATCACATTGAAGCAAGCCGTTAGCGCATCATCACAGCGATTAAAAAATTATCTACCGTTAGAAGAGGGGGAGCTCACTTGGGGCGACTTCATTGAAGCGGCGTTTAGACTAAAAAATGAGCTCGACATCTCACAAACGTCGTGGGGCAGGGGATGTGAAGTTCTTGGAACCTCTGGCGCAGCTTTATGTGTCATTTTGGCTGATCACTCTACACAACGTCTGTTTAACCCGATAGAGAATGCGAATGCGTATTTCTGTGCCATGATCGATCGCGCAAAACGCGGAGAGCTAAAACTACATAATTCGATATTCGGGATCCTGAAGAGCGGGGGTGAAGTTAAGTCATGCTAGAAGGGGCTTTAGGGCTGCGCCCTCGCGCCGAAAAGACTTCCCTATGGTCTCGCGCTTTGCTTTCGGTTTCCCCAAATTTCCGCACGATGTTTGTACAATTTGGGTGATCCCCCTCCGATAAGCGTCGGTCTTGTCGTTTCTCACCAGCTCCTCGCCGGAAGGCAGGCTTTCATACAGCGCCTTTAAGGCGTTTTAAGAAAACACAGCAAATGAGGAAGATAAGAAAATGAATAATGAGATACAAATCTATGTCGCAGATCTGGCTGCTTATAATCATGGCAAACTGCACGGTGTCTGGATTGATGCAACTAAAAGTGTAGATGAAATATTCGATATTATTAATACATTGCTTGAAAACTCTCCTGAAGAAGATGCCGAAGAATTTGCTATTCATGACTATGAGGGATTTGAAGGCTTAAATATTTCTGAGTATGAAGGCATTAAGAGCGCACATGATAAAGCGATATTCATCGAAGAGCATGGGGCATTAGGTGGAGCTGTGGCCTCTCATTTTGGTAGCAATTTAGATGATGCAAAGCGCGCTTTAGAAGATGGGTATATTGGTGCGTATAGATCTATAGAAGATTACGCGCGTGAGATTACAGAAGATTGCCACGAATTACCCGCTTATATAGAGCATTATATTGATTATGAATCTATGGGCCGTGACATGGAGATGAATGGAGATTTCTTTACAATAGAGCTTGGCTATCAAAAGCTACATCTGTTTCATAACCTTTAAAACAATAATAAGCAAAACAAGCCCCAGGCGAAGATTTAGACATCTGAGCCTAGGGCTTTTTGTCATCAGAAATTTTTCGATCTTGTATAACGAAGACCGAAAAATTGACTTTAGAGAGATATAAGGCCGAAGGCCGTAATGCGGAAAACGCGGTGTTTCAAATATGGAAGAAAGATATTGACGCGTTTGTGCTAAGGGTTAAATAGTGGATTGGCAGGATAGCCTTTTTGTGGTACAAATAGGCGGAATTGCATAAAGCAACCTCAAAACACCATCAAATGGTGACGAAAAAAAGATGCATAAAGTTAGTGATGAAAAGAGAAAATCAGAAGCGCAGCGTGTGCGCTTAACGGTCGATGAAAATGCTGCCTTGAAGAAGCTCGCCGAAGAAATGGGCGTAAAGCCAAGCAAATTAATCCGCCGCCTTATTCGCGAAGCAGTGAACCAAGGTCCTGATTTTTTTGATGACGGCATTAAAGAGCTGAGAGA
>NZDE01000019.1 GCA_002690045.1 Alphaproteobacteria bacterium
AAGGTAAAAGACACCGTTAAGAAATAAACCAAGAAATAATAAAACAGCACTTTAAAGCTAACAAAACGCATTTTTTGTCCCAAAAGCAAAGCGTGTAACACCAAACCATCGCGCAGCGTGAATAGCAGCATACCAAGCCCCAGATTAAACACTGAAAAATGCACTTTTCCACCTTCAGCAGGAAATAAAAACGGCAAAATAATCAATAACGGTAATGCAAAACACAAGGTTACAGCCCAGCGCGGCACATCCATATAAAGCTGTGCCCAATCCTTGCCGCGCCACGCTGCTAAGCAGCGTTTATACGGCATAATATCACGCGCAGATTCTAACATTTTCACATAGACGAACCCGACAATAACCGTGAAGGCAATTAAATACGGCATGCCTTTATTAAACTGCGCAAATATAGGGTCTTTCCCTTGCGGATAAAGCCCCGCGACATAAACCGCCGCCGTTGCGACAAACGCCATCCAAACAAGCGGTGCATTTTTATATTGCAGTTCAAGGCGTATTAAACGCTGCAAACCAATTACCACCCAAAAAAGTACGAATAAAACGCTATACAGGTCAAAACTTGTCTGGCTCAATTCAATGCCATACCACTGCGCCCTGCCATTAGATGTTATCCATTCAAACCCTATAATCACCTGAAACGCCCATTGCGCCATCATCATACCAATAAGTAGCGGGACGATTACGCGCATACGTTCATTATGTATGCTTGTTAGCGATGTTAGAAGCGCGCTGGCATGGCCAAACACAGCCGATAGCACACTCGCCACTAAAAACACCCAAACGGGCGGCGTATTACGCCCAAAGGCATCTTCAGGGTAACTCAGCGCCATAACAACAAGCAGCGGCAGCCCAAAATACCACGCATAAGATGTTGCGCCGAATAGTTTACCAAACACCAACTGCCAAGGGCCAATCGCTGACATTTTCTGAAAATCCCACGTATTACCTTTAATCTCACTGCTCAATGCGTGTGCGGCTTCATATGTGCCAAATATACCCAAAATAACAAAGCATATCGGCATCGTCGCATGGAATAGCCCCGCATCTAAGCCGCCATTCCACAGCCCCATTAAATATAAATAACCAATAAGAAACACAGGCATCGCCGCCAAACGGAACGGGGAAAATTTAAGCCATAAATTACGGTGAAATTCAGGATTCAAAATAATCATGCGCTTTGCTCCTCTTTCACCGTATGCGCCAAATCCATATAGGCGGATTTCAACGTTTTCTGCATTGGGATGAAACGTAAAACAGGTATGCCCTTTTCAATCATATATTTCAAAAACGCCGTCTGCGCCGCGGCGTCGCCGGTAAAATTACATGTGGCAGACGCCCCATTTTTCTGCACATTCAACACGCCTTCATAGCCCGACATTAAATGCATATAGGCATCGCCCACAGGCTCAGTCAGTGTAATTTCGATGGTTGTTTCTTCAACGGCCCGATGTTGGTCAAGCGTGACATGCGAACGTATTTCTCCATCACGAATAACCAGCATATCGGTACAGTAATCTTCAAGCTCCGCCAAAATATGGGACGACACCATAATCGTCATGCCGCGCTGCTGCAAACGGACTATAAAGGCGGATAAATGCACCCGCGCCTCAGGGTCTAGGCCAGAAGCGGGCTCATCGAGTAATAATATTTTCGGTTCATGGATCATCGCCAGGCCAACGCCTAAACGCTGACGATAGCCGCGCGATAAACTACCCGCTTTTTTATCCAGATAGGCGGTAATTTCAACGTCTTCTGCTACGGCATCTATTCGTTCATTTAGGCCTGCTTCAGGCACTTTTTGACACCACGCCATATAGGTTAGACATTGACGCACAGTTAAATCATTATACAGCCCAAAGAAATCAGACAAATAGCCCATCTTACGATGCGCCATACGCGGGTCACGATGAATATTTATGCCATCAATTTTAATATGCCCCGAAAGCGGCGTTTCCAAATTCGTCAAACAACGCAGCAAAGTAGTCTTCCCCGCCCCGTTTGGCCCAACAAGCGCCGTAACGCTGCCTTCGGCTAATTCAAAATTGATATTCTTCAACACCTGATGCGGTGGATATTCAAAATTTAAACCCTGAACGGAAATAATCGACATAGGCATGCTCCCCAAAATCCACGCCATTATAGCAACAAAGTAAGGTGATATAAACCCGCCTTTTAATCTCTTGCTTATTACACGTTTAGCATTATCTTATTTAATCTAGTTCCGTATTTAACGCTCAGATTATATATGTAAGGCGAAATGCTGCAAAATATTCTTAAACACAAATACTTTATGGTCATAGAATTCTTCATTCTATGCATTGCCTTACCGGGCTATATTATATTCACTAAAAGCGCGCCTTTTATGTTCAGCTTCCTTTGGGGCGCGGCGCTTTATGCCTATATTATCATGCGGATTTGTTACCCTGATGAGTTAAAAAACGCCTTTAAATTCCACCAAGTTACACGCAGCTTCATGCCGCCCTTGCTGATCCGCTGGGTGGTGGCCTCCATCGCTATGGTCGCATTTTTGTATTGGTATGATGCGCCGCGGCTGTTCTTCCTACCCAGAACCAGCCCAGAAATGGTGTTGATGCTGCTCTTCCTTTACCCGCTTATATCGGCCTTGCCGCAGGAATTTATCTTCTGTAGCTTCTTCTTTCGCCGCTATAAACGCTTCTTCGGGACAGGGCGCAAAATGGTACTGGCGAGCGCGCTTATCTTCGCCTATGCCCATGTGCTGTACCTCAACCCCGTTGCCCCTGTACTTAGCTTCATAGGCGGCTTAATCTTCGCAGAGACATACAGACGTACGCACTCCCTCGCCCTCGTCACGGTCGAGCACGGCCTATACGGCAATGCGTTATTCGTTATTGGTCTCGGCTGGTATTTCTACGGCGGCGCGGTGCATTAAAGCTTAAATTCTTTCGGGGCAACCCCGTATGCAGCGCGCTCTTGCGTGTCTTCAATACGCTTTTTCAAGAAAGCCGTAAGGCGCTTTTCCATTTTCTTGGCACCGTTTTGCTTCATAAGGGCATCCACCGTATCAAAATTTCGTCGAATACAGCCCACACCATGCGCGCAGCGACACCTAAAGTCCGCAATATACTTCTTAAAATCTCATCATAACTCTGTTAATTAGTCACATTCTTAACTTCTGCTATTTTTATCCAATCACTCCCACTCAATCGTCCCCGGTGGTTTGCTGGTCACGTCATAGACCACGCGGTTAATCCCGCGGACTTCGTTGATGATGCGGGTGGCGGATCTTCCTAAAAATTCGTGGTCGAAGTGATAGAAGTCGGCGGTCATGCCGTCAACGGCGGTGACGGCGCGGAGCGCGCAGACGTAATCATAGCTGCGGCCATCACCCATTACGCCAACGGTTTTGACGGGGAGGAGGACGGCAAACGCTTGCCAGATTTGGTCATATAGACCCGCATTGCGGATTTCTTCGAGGTAGATGGTATCTGCTTTACGCAGGATGTCGAGTTTATCTTTACTGACCGCGCCGGGGATGCGGATGGCAAGGCCTGGCCCTGGGAAGGGGTGGCGCTTAATGAAGCTGTCAGGCATGCCAAGTTCATGGCCAAGGCGGCGCACTTCGTCTTTGAACAGTTCACGCAAAGGTTCAACCAGTTCAAGTTTCATATGTTCAGGTAGGCCGCCAACATTATGGTGGCTTTTGATGGTTTCGCTCGGCCCGCCGCTGAAGGATACGGATTCAATGACATCAGGGTAGAGTGTACCTTGCGCGAGGAAATCTGGCTTTTTGCCAATTTCTTTTGCGATTTTATCGGCGCTTTCATCAAAGACTTCGATGAATAATTTGCCGATTAATTTGCGTTTTTGTTCAGGGTCGTCGACGCCTTCAAGCGCGGCAAGGAAGCGTTCAGACGCATCAACATGGACAAGGTTAATATTGTAATGCTCACGGAACATGGACAGGACTTGCTCTGTCTCCCCCGCGCGCATGAAGCCTGTATCAACATATATACAGGTCAGCTGCTTGCCAATCGCTTCGTGGATTAACACCGCGGTGACGGAGCTATCGACCCCGCCAGATAAGCCGCATATCACATGGCCGTCACCAACTTGATCTTTGATGCGCTGCTGACTTTCGGCGCGGAAGGCCGCCATTGTCCAATCCCCCACGCAACCACAGACATGGTGCGTAAAGTTTTTAAGAAGCGCCCCGCCTTCAGGTGTATGGACGACTTCGGGGTGAAACTGTACGCCATAATATTTCTTGTCATCATTGGCAATTACCGCATGGGGCGCGCCTTCAGATGCCGCAACAACGCGGAAGCCTTCAGGCAATGCACTGACGCGGTCACCGTGGCTCATCCACACCGTATGGCGGCCGCCCACTGGCCAAATATGGCGGAACAGCGCGCAGTCTTCTTTAACCTCAATCACCGCACGGCCGAATTCTTTGTGCTCAGAGCCCTCAACGTTGCCACCAAGCTGCTTCGCCATGGTTTGCTGACCGTAACAAATGCCAAGCACCGGCACGCCAAGGTCAAACAACCCTTCTGGCGCGGCAGGCGCATCAGGCGCAGTCACTGAACATGGCCCGCCTGATAAAATAATCCCTTTGGGGTTATAGGCTTTGATCTTTTCAATGGTCGCTTCGTGAAATGGCCAAACTTCGGAATAAACACGGCTTTCACGTACGCGCCGCGCAATTAACTGCGTCACTTGAGAACCAAAATCAAGAATAAGGATATGATTATGCTGTGTACTCATCGGCGCGCTCCGCTAGGAAAAGGGGTTCATATATTTGCCCCATAGACTAGCGCGAAAAGCAACAAAAACCAAGGCGTTAATTACACGGTTAGCGCTTGCCTATAGCCTGCGCCAATTTCGCTGAGCGGCGCGGTTATATTCGTATCAATGTCTGCGAGTAATGTTTCAATTTGTACTTTGCGTTCGTCGGACACAAAGTTTTGCGCTTTGACCAAAAAGTCTTTCATCACCGCACAATATTCGGCGCGATAGGCCACGTCTTCCGTTATATACGCAATTGCACCTTCATAACCAAGCGGTGTTTCACATGCCAGTGCACAAGCGTTAAATTGCTGCGCCAGTGACTTATCAAGCGCCGCTTTATTGGGTAATTTATCTTTGGCGGATTGCGGCCACTGCCCATCCCAACCATTAAGGCGCATATCTGTTTCCAAAATCATATTGATCTGCGCTAATGCAGAATCCTGCGCCACAAAAAGCGGCGATACAACATTATCTTCTGCGTCTTCTTTGGCTTCAGGGGTCTTTTGCACCTGTTCCAATAATTTACGCTGCGCATCCAAAGCAGCTGTAAACCCAGCAAGCAAACTTGCTTCGCCATATTGGCCAGATCGTTTTAAGGCGCATAAGGCCGCATTACGGACTTCATCATATATTGCATCGCAAACGTCTGCTACTTTCCCAACTGTATCAAGCATAGCGCTGCACCCGCCAAGGCGCTGTACATCATCACCAATTTCGTTGAAATTTTTGAGCAGATCGGAAGTCAATTTTGACATTTTAGATTGCTCAAATTCATTTATGGCTGCGCCGTCTGTTTCTGGCTTTTTCAGCAAATCTAACTTCGCCGTAAAGTACTTTGTCACCGCATCATACTGTGCATCATCGAACTTCAAATCACTGTAAATTCGACTTGTATTTAGTTCCGGTACATATTTTATGTCCGCATCTAAATAGTTTTGTATATCTTTAATTTGCTGCTGCTTATCAATTTCAGCGCGGGCAAGCCCCTGCGCAAAGCCTGCGAAGCTTTCCGCATCATCCGCATTCCAGACCTTGTCCTGAAAACGGTGTAAACTACGCAATAGTGATGCCACATCGTCACCGCCACTATAATCACTGACATAAGCATCAATGCGCTGTAAATCCGCCGTGAAGCTTTTGATTAATTCAAGGATAGTATCTTGTTCCGCCGTTGATAAGGCGTAATCCTCCTCGCTAAGCGCAATATTTCTTAAACTATTAAGCGCGCCACAATGTTTTTTCAGCGCATTTTTCTTATCACTCTTGATGCAATCTAAAGATAGATATGTTTCTTCCACAAGACGATCTATCTCCCCAGATGCACGAGCCCCATTCCATGGACGAAATCTGGACAGCGCGTCCCCTATACAATCGTATTTCGCAAATAGTTTCGTTTTGGATGCATTAGCCATACAATCCCGCGCATATAACGCGCGATGCTCAGGCGTCATTACCCCATCCAACTGCCCGCGCTTCACATTCTTCGCCGGTATATTATAGCGCTTATAATCATCCGCAAACCCTAAGGTAAGCCCTCCTGCTACAAACCTAGCAAATGTGAGCTCACTAAAGTCTTCAACCAGGCCATAAGTTAATGGCGCGGCTTCAAGCGCGCGAAATGCAAATGCGCCGCGCATAGCATGGGCAACCGCCCCAAACATCTGCACCTGTCCGAATAACGATGTGGGCGCTTTTTTCGGCAATTTAATAATAGCCGCCTTAAGCGCCGCGTTAATATACGGGTCTTTACTGCCTTTAATAAAATCCAAGATTTCACCGCACAGCGCCCCGCCAATTTCGGCTTCGGATGTTCCTGCCTCGGTATAGTTTTTCAGGCGCTTTAAGTTTTCTGTATGGATCATGATAAGGTACATCCTTTTTCAGTATTGGTGTTTTCTGTATGCGTATGGTCATCAGACAGCGCATTTTGATAAGCGGGGATAATCTCTTCGCGCAATTGGGTTAAGCCATAATCTATTTCAGCCTGCGCCTTCGCGCCGACCATAGGGCGCGCTTTTTGTAGGTAGCCGATCAGCTTAGCAAAATACGTTTTACGATGGTTCATATCATGTTCAATATCCATTTCAGCCGCAGACAGTGTTGGCTTAACCGCATCATTGGGCGCAAGCCATGTGAACGGATGGTTACGCATCCAAACAAGGTCAGCCGCCGAAGGCGTGGTTTCCTCACGCCACGCATCAGGCATTTCCCCATCCCAGCCATGCATCATTAAATCGGCCTTCAGCAATTCATTGAGATAGGCCGTTGGGTTTTGTAGCGGCGCCGCGTCGGCGTCATTTGCGTCTGAGCGCGCCTGCCCCGCGGCAATAAACGCCGCCATCAAATTCGCATCGCCATATTGACCGCTTTGCTTTAATGTACAGTACATACGCTGTTCGACATCTAGGCTGATGCGTTCAGCAAGGGCGGTTAAATCATCCATTGTTTTGTTGATGCTATAAGGCTTGGGGACATCATCGACAGATGGGCTTTTTAAATAAGCGATTTTGCGGTTGATTGCTGCTGCTTCATTATAAATCTCTGATAATTCCGTGACAGAGCTATCATTCGGGTCAAAAGCAACGCCCTCAACTCTGCATTCAAGAAAGTCTATAACTTTCATTTCTTGGCGTGCATTTACTGTTAAGTGGTCATAAATATCACCTGTAAAGGCATTCACAAAGACACCATCCTCTGTCAATTGTTTATACTCTTTATACTCTTCTAGACTACGCTGTTGATGGGCAACACCTTGCGTAAAGGCGGTGATAAGCGGCACCAAGCCTTTTTCTGCGGTCAGCGCCTTTAAATGCGTCTGCAGATTTTCTGCGTGGGCTTCGTTTTCTAAAGGATGGTCTTCCGCGCTAAAATACGTGATTAAACGCGCAGCATTATCTTGAATATTTTGCAAGAAAGCATCAAAACCGGCAATGACTTCAGTTTTAGCGCTATAGTCTTCTTCATCCGCATAGAGCTCTAACATCTCTATCATTGCGCTAAATTCTGTCCCTGTATAATCCATTTCAGCTTTATTTATACCAAGACTCAGAATTTTCTCTTGGACTTTCTTCTTGTATCCGCACTTATCATCTTTAAAATAACCGTCTTTCGGTGCTAGTTCAGAAGTCCATTTCAACAAGCTACCATTATCTAAATCAAGCTTAAGGGACTCTAGCCCTTTAATAAGGTCTGTGACAAAAGCCTGCTGAGACGTTTCAGGCATAATGAGGTCGCTATCCCCAAACTTAAAACCTTTAGCTTTAGGAGTATAACTGACAAAACCACCTATCGGAAAGCCCAGCCACTTATACAGGCTTTTTACATCTCCATAAGTAAACGGCACATCAGAAAGGGCGCGCATAGCATCAGCAAGGCGTATAATTTGCGCCGATTTAAACAACATTGATAGTCCATCAAAATAATCACTGCCCGTTTTCTTATAGGACTTCTTATTAACGGCTTTCAGCGCCGATTTTATCAATGGGTCGTCACTTTTCTCAAGCGCGGTTTTAATACCCTTCGCAAGCGTCTGAATATCTTTTGACTCATCACTCTCAGGGTCATTAAATTTAGACAATTGGCTATATAATGGGTTGGTCATGTTCATCATCCCTAATTTAATGCGGCTCTAAGCTGCGCGGTGTTGCCGCCCTCAGGCGCTTTAAACATTTGGTCAAACGACATATCTTGCGCCGTACAGATTTCTTTGAACTTTGGCAAAATAGTGTCAACAAGTTGCTCCAAAGACAGAGCCACCTTTGCCTTTGTCTGTGGTGAGACATGGTCACCAGCCATGTGCAAAACGCGCCCCAGTTTCTGAAGATAATTGATACGGTGCGGTAAATCTTGCGCGATAATGTCTTGCGCGTCTGCTGGTGAAATTCCACCATCTTGCTCATACAGGCTTTGCGACATGCCATATTTATTATTTTGAAGCCATGCCAAATCTTTTAAATTGGGCATATTCTTTGTGTCTAATGCCGCTGGCAACTGCCCATCCCAACCATGCATCATTAAATCTGTGCGTAGCACCGTATTCACCAAATCGAGAGACGATGCAATATTCGGCGTTTCCTCACTGTCATGCGGTTTGGCCTGGGCCGCGGCGATGAAGGCTGCCATCAGGTTCGCTTCACCATATTGGCCGCTAGCCTTTAACGTGCAATATATTTTATGATCAACTTCATCTGCGATTTGCGGCAACAAATCCACCATTTTTTGGATAACGCCATTAGTTTTCAAAACAATATTTCGCGCATTTTCGCCATTAACGGGCACTCTACCGCTCTGCAAGAAAGCGACCTGTTGATCCAACACATCTAATTCATCAAATTTTGGCTTTAGTTGCGCTTCGAGGCGTGAAATATTTTGTTCTACTTCAAGGCAGGCATCAGCCCCTAAATCCCCAGCGCGCAGCCCATTTAAAAGCTCAATTTTTGCGCCAAGATAAGCATCCGTCAAATCACGGACATCGTCAGATAATTTAATATGGCTATATGCCCCGCTATCAGACAGAACATTAAACGCTTCACCGTTATCCAAACGCTCTTTGTAAGCATTAACCTGCGCAAGGTCTTCCTCTACAGAGTGTTTTTCTTCGGCGCAAGCCATCATTTGCGGGACAAGGTCATCCAAAATGCGCCAATATTCACCTAGCGCGCTATTAACCTCACTCATCAAAGCAAGCTCTAAATCATTTGCATATGTGGTGAGGTAACCACGCACACGATCCAAATCCCGCGGCAACGCCACTATAACATTTTGCAAATAGGCATTGGCATCATTGTTCAATACATAATTATCAAGCGCACAAAGAGAAGAAAGAACCTGTATACCACCATCAAAATTTTGCCCTGAAAGCTCTAACTCTGCCTTGTCAAAACCAATGTCAATCAAGCGCGCTTCTATTGGCGCAACATAAGCCTCCTTGCGCTGACGTAAATATGCTGAAGGAGTCCACGAGCTTTCAAGCGTACAAGATTTAGGAACAACATACGGCAAATAGTCTTTTAATGATGACTTTAAATTGCCCGCAAGTTCATTAGGCTTTGTACCTGCAATAACATCTCCAACAAGTTGCGCTTTATGCGCAGTGGATAAGGGCCCTTTTAACGTATATCTATTATGATTCTTATCTGAAAAATGATAGCCATAATTATCCAAGAGCGAGCGCTCGACAATTAGGGGATCAACCGCTTCATAAGTAAACGCCATATCAAGCAAACTCCGTAAAACGGTTGCTAAACGCAATATCTGCGTCGCTTTAAAAATATCGGCGAATGCGTCATAGGCGCTTTCAGGCGCTTTTTTGAATAATTTCTTTTCCGTCGCACTTGCATACACATTTTTGATGTAAGGGTCTGTTGTGCCTTTTATAAGCGCACCCAAAGCTTTGGCAAAATCTACAGCGCGCTGCGCCACCAACCCATCATCGGACAGCTTATTTCGCAACGTATTTATATTCGTTTGGCTCACGGTTTTTGCCCCCTGAATGTGTAAAAAATATCTTTTTATTGCCCCTGTTTATAGATCAGTGCGCGCATTATGTCAATGGCATTTCCATAAAAGCAAAGATTCTTGCCATTTTTTGATTCAAAGGCTTGATATTTCTGGCTTAATGACGTACAACACACCCCGAGCGCACAGATCGTTATGGGTACTGTCATCTATTTTGGGGTTAGTTCCCCCGTAAAAATAGCAGCCAGATGCCGTAAAACATGACTTTCTGTGTAAATATTAACTTGAAAGGAAACTAAAATATGGCACATGTAGCTGCTAATCTAATAGACCGCGAAGAATCCAGAGAGTTTGCATCTCTATTAGCGGAATCTCTCGGCGAAACTCAGAATTTTGAAGGTAAGGTTGTTAAAGGTAAAGTCGTTGGCTTTGAATCTGACCTTGCTGTAATCGATGTTGGCTTGAAATCTGAAGGCCGCGTTGAACTACGTGAATTCACAAAACCTGGCGAAGAGCTAGACCTTAACATTGGTGACGAAGTTGAAGTCTTCATTGAGCGTATGGAAGGCCGTGATGGCATGACTTCCCTAAGCCGTGAAAAAGCACGTCGTGAAGAAGCTTGGGTTGAACTTGAAAAATCACACGAAGCTGGCGAACGCGTTACAGGTATTATCTTTAGCCGCGTTAAAGGTGGTTTCACTGTTGATCTTGGTGGCGCGGTTGCGTTCCTACCGGGTTCACAAGTTGACATCCGTCCAGTACGTGACGTATCTCCATTGATGGGTACGCCTCAACCATTCTACGTTCTTAAAATGGACAAAACACGCGGGAACATCGTTGTTTCACGTCGTGCCGTTCTTGAAGAAAGCCGCGCAGAAGCACGCAGCGACCTCATGGAAAATCTTGGCGAAGGTCAGGTTCTTCAGGGTGTTGTTAAAAACATCACAGACTACGGTGCGTTTATCGACCTTGGTGGTGTTGACGGTCTTCTACACGTTACAGACATCTCTTGGAAACGCGTTAACCACCCTTCAGAAGTACTTGAAGTTGGTAAAACTGTTGACGTACAGGTTATTCGTTACAACGAAGATACAGGCCGTATCTCTCTTGGCATGAAACAGCTTGAACAAGATCCTTGGGAAGGCGTTGCAGACAAATACGTTGTTGGTTCTAAATTCACAGGCCGCGTTACAAACATCACTGATTACGGTGCGTTTGTTGAACTTGGCGGTGGCATTGAAGGCCTTGTCCACGTTTCTGAAATGTCTTGGACAAAGAAAAACGCACACCCAGGTAAAATCGTTTCTACTTCTCAAGAAGTTGAAGTTATGGTTTTGGATGTGGATCAAGAAAAACGCCGTATCTCTTTGGGTATCAAGCAGTGTCAAGATAACCCATGGACAAGCTTCGCAGCAAACCACAAAGTTGGCCAAGAGCTTGAAGGCGAAATCCGCAACATCACAGAGTTTGGCCTGTTCGTTGGCATGCCTGGTGATATTGACGGCATGGTTCACCTATCAGACGTATCTTGGGAAGACCAAAGCGAAGACGCATTGAAAGCCTTTAACAAAGGTGATTCAGTGAAAGTTAAGATCCTAGACATCGACGCAGACAAAGAACGCGTTGCCCTAGGTATCAAACAGCTTGCTGAAGACCCATATGCAGGCGCACTTGACGGCGTTGCAAAAGGTGCAGTTGTTACAGGTACAATTACCGAAGTTAACGACAAAGGCGTTGAAGTTTCTGTAAACGACAAACTTACAGGCTTCATTAAGAAGGTTGATCTTTCTCGTGAACGTTCTGAACAACGCCCTGACCGTTTTGCTGTTGGCGAAAAGGTTGATGCGAAAGTTCTTACTATGGACGCAAAATCACACAAGCTTGGCTTGTCAATCAAGGCACGTGAACTTGATGAAGACAAGAAAGCAATGGAAGAGTTCGGTTCAACTGAAGCCGGTGCTTCTCTTGGTGATATTCTTGGCGCAGCGCTTAACGAAGGCGACAAGAAATAATTCACTAAGCATAATAGATATTATAAAAGCCCCGCATATTGTGGGGCTTTCTCTTATTAAAAGAATTTTTTGTAGCTCTGTTAAGCATATTAGATAAAATGCTTTATATCATTCACACAATCTTAAATGTTATGGAATAATATACGTTCTTGTGTGTGTGATTATTAAGGATATGAGGGGAATTGGATATGAAGCTACGCGATATCTATCTAAAAACGAACATAAAATATTTTAAGGGGCTTACCTATAACAACACTTTTAATTCAGTCTTTTCAATAAAAATTGCAAAGTCTAAAGAAGATCTTGAAACCGTTTATAGGTTGCGTCATATGGCGTATTGCGAAGAAAATAATTTTGAACCGCAAAATGAATATCGCCAAGAAGTCGACGAGTTTGACAAACATTCAATGCACAGCATTATATATTATAAACCAACAGGTGATGCTCTAGGTACTGTCCGTGTTGTTCTGCCACATGGCAACGATTATAACCATTACTTTCCTGTCCAAGAACATATGGACAACCCTTTTCTACACAATAGATTAGAAATGAATAACCATAGCGAAATATCCCGCTTAGCTATTCCATCGAGCATTAAAAATAAAATCATGGAAGACCGCAGCTGTTGGAGTTTTTACGAAAAAACGATTACTGGCTGCCTTGCAAAATATGCTGTACTTGGCTTGTTCCGAGCATCTATTGAAATGTCACTACTGAACAATGTACCAAATTGTATTTATGTCGCTGAACCACGCCTTATCAATATGCTAAATCGTGTTGGTGTGAAATGGGTTAAGATACTTGGTGAAGCCGTCGAATATCACGGCACAGGAATACGACAACCTATATCTATAAACATTCTCGAAAACGCAACTAAGGGCTTATACGCATGCCCAGATACAGCACTAATCATAACCGATAACAACCGCATCCAAAAACTGGCTACTCAAGTAGAAGCTAACCGAATGCGCAACGAGTCTATTATGGAAGGTATTGATGATCTACATGCGCTAGACGAAGAGCGCATGACCGAAGTCGCTTAATAACAAACAATATCCTAAATTTACCCCGATAAGTTAGCCACTCCGCTAATTTATCGGGTTTTATGTTTTAATAAACAGACTGCGCCTTCATCTATAATAATTGATAATGATGTGCGCCTAATATCTGTGTTGTTTTTTTTAAATCGATTGCTAAAATAACTAAAAATTTGAGGCTTAACCGATGACTATACTTCCCAAAATATATTGCGCTTGTGATGTAGCCAGCCTTGACCAAGCCCTGACACTTACCAATAAATTAAAAGGGCTGCCTATTGGCATTAAGCTTGGCCTTGAATTTTTTATGGCTGAAGGCCTTAAAGGCGTCGGCGCAATACGCGATAAACACCCCGACACGAGCATCTTTCTTGACCTTAAATTTCATGACATTCCCAATACAGTTGCAAGTGCACTGCGCGTTGTCAGTGACCTTGGCGTTGATTATACCAACTTGCACGCCTCTGGCGGGTTAGAAATGATGCAGCGCGCTTTGGACGCCGTTAACGCCGCACATAAACCTGCAAAGCTGCTTGCCGTTACGGTGCTGACCGCATTAAATGACCAAAGCTTAAACGCCGTCGGGCAGCAAACCCCTGTGCAAGATCAAGTCCTGCGCCTTGCAAAGCTAACGCAACAAGCTGGTCTAGAAGGCGTTGTTTGTTCTGCCCATGAAATTAACGCCATACGCAGTGCCTGCGGTGCAGACTTCACCCTTATGACCCCAGGCATACGCCCTGTAGGAAGCGCAAATGACGATCAAAAACGCGTCATGACCCCGCGTGACGCGCTAAGTGCAGGTGCTACGCATCTGGTCATTGGCCGTCCGATTACACAGGCCGATCATCCACGAAAAGCCGCCGAAGACATTTTGGAAAGCATTACTCATGGCTAAACATACACAAGCCAAAATCTGCGGCATTCATAAAGAGGATGCACTGCAAAGCTGTATCACCCACGGCGCAGACTTCATTGGCTTTGTGTTTTACCCACGCTCCCCACGCCATATAGACATACAGAAATTCATCGCGCTTGCTGCGCATACACCCACGCATATACAAAAGGTCGGCTTATTTGTGAATGCTGATGATGCATTGATAACAGAATGCGCCCCGCATCTTGACATCATACAGCTACATGGCGATGAAACGCCTACGCGCTGCGCTGAAATAAAAACGCTGTCGGGCTGTAAAATTATGAAGGCGCTTGCCATCAGAAATGAAGATGACTTGGCGCAAATTAATGTCTATGATCCAGTATGCGACTGGCTGCTTTTTGATGCAAAGCCAAGCGATAAGGCAGGCACACTGCCCGGCGGCAATGGGTTAAGTTTTGATTGGTCACTGCTAAACGGGCTCAAAACAACCAAACCATGGATGCTCGCTGGCGGCCTAGACGCAAACAATGTCAATGCTGCTATAAAGCTGGTTCACCCACATGCTGTTGATGTGTCATCTGGGGTAGAGAGCCGCCTTGGCCATAAAGATGATGAAAAGATAAAACAGTTTATTTCCGCCGTGAAGCGCGGTTAAAAAGTCTGTCCGCCGTCCGAAAGATAGTCGATTTCCGCCTGTATTGAGCTGCGCCCGATTACCTCATTCCTATGCGGATACCGGCCAAATTGGACGATAATGTCACGATGCATAACCGCATAATTATAATAGTTTTTGTCATCTAGCGTTGAAAACAGCCGAAGGCTTTCATCTTGTATCCTCAGGGATTCACTATGCATATAGGGCATATATAAAAATGCACGTCTGTTGTCATCTGACAATGAGTGGTCACCCCCAAGGCGTATTGCTTCTTGCGCAAGGCTTAACGCCTGTGCATCAGCCGCAAATGCCTGCGCATCATCACGAAACAGATTGCGCGAGAATTGATCCAGTATGATAATTTCGGCTAAGCGTCCTTCCGCGCTTTCACGCCAATCAGATAGCTCACACTGACACGCCGCGCGGTGTACGTCCTTGAAATGATCATGTATGTACTGGTCAACCGTATCATTCTTCGCAAACCAGTCTTCTGGGGAAAGGGTATTAAACCAATACTCAATAATATCCTGATAATTCATGTTTACGGCACGCTTCTAACTGCTGAGGAAACACCTGAAAATGTGCGCTTCGCAAAGCCCCGAAAGGATTTAGTCGTCAGCATCATACCCGCTGATAATAGGATCGAGAACACAATATACGAATTAAGCGACCAATATAGCAAAGGTACAGCCACTAATGTTGCCGCCAAACGACCTGCGCCGAGTGAAAATTCTCGCAAAGCCAGCTTAAATACTGAACGCTGCTTATACCAACGGCTCGCTAGCCCCATGCTGAAGAAATGCTGACCCGCTGTCCAGAACATAGATGAAAACGCATAAAGGAACGGCGTTTGCATAAACAGCCACGGCACCCAGCCAAGACATTTTAAACCTAGACCGATCTCAAGGTCATGATTCTTTGTGCCATCGCCGCTTGACCCTTGGTTCGCAAAATGCCCCACAATTGGTGACACCAATAATTTCAGTCCAATTTTGGCTGCACTAAGTAGGCCAACACCCATCGCGCTCACCGACATGAATTTGAGCCATACTGGCGCTAAAAAATCTGCCACAACTTGGAACGCGCCCTCATAGGCGGTGGAATAAATATTCCGACTTTGTCCCTTAATATTATGCCATGATAATTCCTCACCCTCACTTAGAAAACGTAAAGCTAACTCGCCTTTTTGAACTTTTTTATAAATCAATACACTCACAACCAATGTGCCAATAAACATCATCACTGTACCCATTATGAACGTCTGTACGCCCAAACCATACGTCAAAGCAACACCGCCTAGAACGCTACCCAGCAGAACCCCGGCTGTAACACCCGCATCCGCCATGCATACTTCATTAGCTGAGTTATGATCGCTTACTGAAAAAGACATCATAAGATGAAAAAGCGTCCAATAAGATGAAACGGAAATAGAAAACAGTAAAGTCGACACCCATACCGACGCGCCTTGTCCAGCTAAAAAAAGAAATGTGCCTGATACAATCTGTACGCTGAGCACTAAATATGCATAACGTTTAAATGGCAACGCCGTAGACAACCAAAGCCATAGCGGCATGATCAACATTGACACAAAAAGCGAGCGAATAACAAAATGTTCTATGATCGCCCACATACCTAGCGATGCGAAATCAAACACCATAAAAAGCTGTACCGCCGTTATACCCGTAATAGAAATAAAAGCTCCAAAATACAAGACGCAGAGCGACAAGCACTGAAACGGCGCAATAAAAGCAGAATGGATGATGTGAAACAGCTTTTCTTTCATATTGCCATCATAAGGAGGAATACTTAACGAGGACTTAATTTTTCAGGCGTAGAGAGAACTTTTATTAAAACTAATTATACCATATACTCTGATATGGAACACGTCCCCACACTAAAGGCCAATAACCATGAATCTCTATTTCCGTTTAATACGCATTATTTTGCTTCATTATTTATGCAAGAAAGAGCTGCACCCTATCACCGCAGCAAGTGAACTCTTCTTCCGCGTTTGGCCGTTTGATTTAGACGTTAACGGGCATATGAACAATGCGCGCTATTTGGCATTAATGGATCTTGGCCGCCTTGACCTTATCCTCAAAAGCGGCATGTTCAAAAAGACACTCGACAATAAATGGATACCCGTATTAGGCGCGAGCACAATACGCTACCGCATTCCGCTTTTCCCAATGCAAAAAGTAAAACTGACAACTGAAGTCAAATATTGGGATGAGGGCTGGTTTTATATGGAACAGCGCTTCATCATCCAAGGCGGTAAAAAAGACGGTGCAGTCGCCGCCATAGCCCTTGTTAAAGGCGGATTTTTTGATAAAGGGGAAAGCAAAAAATTGCTCGAATCGCAAAAGTTTATTGATGCAGCAGGCGACAATAACCGCCCCAAACCTGAATTGGATGAATATTTAGCAAGCTGGATTAAGGCAGAATCAGAGCTGCAAAGCGTAACGGCAACCGAGCAAATCTAAAGTTAAAATTCAAAGCTTACGCGCGCGGCCACCCCAACATCCATTTTTTTATCTTCGGTATTATATTCAACAGATGGGCCAATACGCAGGTTTAAATCCTGACCATTATAAGTAACATCATGCAGCAATTCATTGCGGATGGTTAAGCCTTCATCTTGTGAGAACATAGCCTGCGCAAGATTAGTCAAACAGCCTTTCTCTATAAAGCCTGTACACGGATCTTTCGAAAAATCATAATCCGCTCGTGCGCGCGCATAAAAACCACTTTTCTCGCTATCAAAAACCTGACGATAACCAACTTCACCACGCAAATTCAAATGATTTTCCATCATATTCGCTTCGGCCTGAATGCCCATAGATGATGTAATACCGCCCGCGCGCGTAGCATAGAGCAAATCAGCTACTGCATTCACCCGATAATCCAAATCACCTTCTGGTGTTGTTTCTTCAATCAGGTTTTTCGTGCCGCGCATGCCAAGTTGAACATCACCATCAAAATTTACGCCGCCATACATTTCCACGCTGTAATCCGCATCTTCAGGCACAATATCCATCTGCCCTCCAATCAACTGACTGCCAATCGCTTCTGCGCCAAAACCCTGCATATCCATGGTGTCATTCACGCCGACAAAACCAAAATCTGTTTGCACGGTTTCATGCTCTTTTTCTTTATCGCTTTCGCTCATCTCTTACACGACCTTACTATATAAGAATAACCTAAATTTAATCAGATTATAAGCTTAGAAATATGAAAATTCGCTTAACAAACGTAAAAATTGTGGACGCCACGTCTGAGTTATCACGCCAATATTGTTGATTTTCACGAACCTGCTAACATCATCAACATGAAATGTGTCATAGAACCAGATTGCATCCTAAACGGCCTCAGCCATAAGAAAAATGCAGAACATCAATTGCTCAGCGCTTTAGCCGATGGGCAGTTTCGTTTACTGCTTTCTGCGCCGCTGCTTTATGCCTATGAACAGGCGCTATACGATGCGCGCCATGATTTAAAATTAAAATTCCGCGAAATTGAGGAAACATTATCATTCTTCGCCGCAAATGCGGACTATGTGCCCTGCCACCCGCTTTGGCACGCCGCAATGAATAAACCAGAAAAAGATTTAACCATAAGCTGCGCCTATATAGGCTGCGCGGATATGGTCATTGTCACGCGCCCTGACCTATACAAAGCCGCGACAGAAAAATTCGATATACCAGTCTTAAACGCCAAAAAAGCTGTAAAGGCATTAAGTAAGCCACATAAAAAAGGAAAGGCTGCATAATATGAGTCAATATCCCCTTCGCCTGCCAGAATCGTTGATGCGCGCCACCAAACGCGCCGCAAAAGCAGACAAAACATCCATCAACCAATTCATCATTACGGCCATTGCTGAAAAAGTGGCGGCGCTTGAAACCGAAGCCATGCTTGAAAAACGCGCCATCATGGCCGATAAAACACGCTTCTTAAAATTGCTCGATAATGGGAAGGAAGATTAAATCATGACCATCAAAATTTATCACAATCCACGCTGTTCAAAATCCCGTCAGGCCTTAACTCTATTAGAAGAAAAAGGCATCAGCCCTGAAATTATTGAATATTTAAACACACCGCTCAATGAAGGTGAAATCAAAGCTCTCGCCACGTTACTCGGCGTCGAAAACGACCCCCGCGCCATGATGCGCGTCAAAGAAGACGATTACAAAGCCAATAATTTAAAAGAAGCCGATGATGCCGCGCTGTTCAAAGCCATGGCCACTTTTCCCAAATTGATCGAACGCCCCATCATCGTTAACGGCAAAAAAGCCACAATAGGCCGCCCACCCGAAAATGCATTAGACGTTATTTAGTGCTTCTGCGCGGGGACATCTAACGCCAAGTCAATTGCATAGAGCATATTAACAATGGCTTGCGCTGCGCCGTCTTTATGAGTGTTGATATAGTGACTTGCATTTAAAAAGTCACAGCCTGCTAAAACGAAGCTGCCGCAATTTTCATTGGTGACGCTAGTCTTGCTCATCACTGTGTGCTTATCCATTGGCTTGTGCTTGGCAATGTCACCTGCGGTTAAAGCTTCGCCAAATATCGCTAAATCAACGTCATCGGATACATCATCTACATTGTCGTAATGAGCGGCAATAATCGGCGTATCGCCAATGACCTTACGCGCTTCGGCAACTTTATCCGCATCTGTGAAAATCACGCCATCAGCCTGTGCTTCCGCCGCTAAAGACAAGGCATTACGCACCAACAGGACAAGCCCATTATGGGCCGTGATAGTTTGTAAGCCTTGTAGAATTTTTAAAGATTCTTCAGGGCTGCCTTGCGGTACAAATTCAATAACATGGCTGTTTTTCTCATAAGGGGATGCGTTAATAGATAATATAGCCAGGCGCAAATCACGCACCATATCCATCGCAATTTTTTCATCGCCCATGCCAAAGGCACGCTCTTCAATCGTCCAGAAAAGACCTGATGGCGCAGCGCCTTTTTTCTTTTCTTTGTTCCAGTCTTTTTCGCTCATTGCTCACCACTTCTTATGGCTGTTTCAGTTGATTTTCGGACAAGCGAACATAAACGCCGCGTATAAAAATACGCAAGAGCATGTTCACGCCGTCAGAAAGTCAAATCAAACGGACATGTTTCCGCCTGTGTATTGCTCAAGGCCCTTATAAAACACACTCCGCGCGATAAATGCAAACAGAAATGCAACGCCATAAAGCGGCACAAGCAAAACAACGTTCTGTTCAGTGAATATCGTGACAGGCAACAGGCTCATAAAACCAACAGGCAACACGGTGAAGATAATCACCTTCGCCACCATCGGGAAGCCATGCTGCGGCATAGATGACAAGATGATGATAAACTCAAAAAGGGATTCAGAAAGCGCCGCCGAATTTGTTTTCCAAAACCCAATCGACTGGACAATGACAATCATAGAAATAAACAATAGCGCCGCTGCGCCTAAGCACGCGAAATAGAAAAACCACGCGAGCATATCAAACTGCGCGACATAGCACATCATGACCAAGCCCGTTAGAATATCCCCCGTGCCTTGAACGCGGCTGTTCGAAAACACAGCGGAAATCAACACACTGCCAGGACGACACAAATATTTATCAAGCTCACCGCGGTCAATAATCTGGTTTAATATATACCCGCCGCCACAAAAGAACGACGTTAGGCCAAACGACACACAAACAACGGATATCAACACCATCATTTCGCGCAAAGTCCAGCCATTCAAATTATCCGCGTAATTAAAAAAGAACACCCAAATAAACAAAAAGATAATATTTTGCACGAACATAAACACGGCAGGCACATAACTCGCCACGCCCGACGACAGCGCCTCGACCGTATTGGCGCGCAGCACAGCTTTTATATATGAGATTTGATTTATTTTACTGCCCATATTACACCCCATATTTCCCGATATGATTTATCGCTATACGATGGATCAAGATACTCAAACCACATAAAGCAACCATCCAGAAAAGCTCTATACCAATTAACGCGCCCACGCTAAACGGCATAACATCAAGCGCCGCCGTGCCAGGGAAGAAAAACACCGCCGCAAAAGGCAAGAATTTAAGCACCGCATAGAAAGCATCAGGGTATAGCGTAATAGGAAATAACAGCCCGCCGAAAAGGAAGCATAGCTTTTGGATAATCCAATACGCTGGCGATGCT
Source organism: Alphaproteobacteria bacterium (assembly GCA_002690045.1). Classification (GTDB taxonomy): domain Bacteria; phylum Pseudomonadota; class Alphaproteobacteria; order Micavibrionales; family Micavibrionaceae; genus UBA2705. The sequence continues at coordinate 21,004 of NZDE01000019.1, forward strand.
TCTTTAATCCAGAGCGTTGTTAACGCCACTATGTAATTCAAACACACCACACAGAAAAGCGCACATGCAACCATCACCGCCGCTAAAGCAATACGTCCTGCATCAAGTGCCCATTCCCCTGTAATGAAAAAGGCCGCAAGCATCGCCAATGGGAAGAATAACGAGGCCTGCCCAAGCGCTTTACCATACCACTGCGCAAAAGCGCGGAACTGGTACGATACAGGGCGCATCAACATTTGTTCAATCGCGCCGGATTTTATATCCATATAGGCATCATAAAATAAATGCCCGCCGCAGAAGATAATGCATTCAGTAATAGCAATGTACCACACCAAATTAGCGTGGCTATAAACGCCGCCGCCAAGCACGTCATCCGGCACCATGCCCCAGATGATATGCCAGACCCATAGGATCATCGAAAAAGATAGAAACTTTCCAATCAACTGGAAGCTATCTTTCAGCCGTTCCATATAGCCGTTTAAGAAAAAAAGACCACCCGATGCAAGATAGCAGCTCACTATCTGCGCTCTCCCATTCTGGTTCTTAGATATGTTTCCCTGTTCTTCTCGCATAGCTGTTACTCCCGAACGGTGCTTTCGGCAGACTGCACATAGAGAAGCTGTATCAAGGCATCGAGTGGCATATTCTCAACTGAGAAATCTTGTACATTATATTGTGTCAATAATTCTGCGGTAACGCCGCGTAGCGACGCTTGATTGCGGTCAATTTTTATCTGTATTTTGCGCGCGCTGTTTTCTTCGACGCTGCACCCTTCTGGCAGGGTCGCTAAATCAAGTTGCGCATCGCTATGGAGCGTCAAAATTTTAAATCGGTCAAAATCTTCACGCAGCGTTTTTAATGGCGCATCTTGTTTAATCACGCCATGATCAATCATAATCACGCGCTGACAAATTTCTTCTATATCGCCGCTATCATGGCTCGTCAGCATGATGCTGGCTTTTTCTTCCTGTGCCAAACGCTGTAAATTTATGCGTAATGCAATTTTAGATTCAATATCGAGACCGATAGTCGGCTCATCCAAAAAAATAATTTTCGGGCTATGTAACAAAGACGCCGCAATTTCGCAGCGCATACGCTGCCCCAATGACAATGAACGCGCACTTTGGTTCATAAACCCTTTTAAATCGAGCATATCATCAAGCACCGCCACGCGGCTGTCTAACGCCTTACCCTCAACGCCATACATTGCACCCAACAGGCGATAGCTATCCATTACGGGTAAGTTTGACCAAAGCTGTGAGCGCTGCCCAAACACAACGCCAATTTCACGCGCGAGTTTTGAACGCTCTTCCCATGGCGTATACCCCGCGACTTCGGCTGTGCCGCTATTCGGATAAAGTATACCAGTTAGCATTTTTAATGTCGTTGATTTACCCGCGCCATTAGGCCCAATAAAAGCCACGCTCTCACCGGCTTCTATTTCAAATGAAATATTTTTTACAGCTTCAAATAGTGACTTCTTCTTTTTTAAGAAACCGACTTTTTCATACTGGTCAAAATGCTTTGATAAATTTTCTACGCGAATTATCGACATCACACATGTTCCTAATGAGCTACACAACAAATAATGGGTTCGTCGCAACAAAGACACGTTCTAAGCCATTGCGGCCTTTTTTGTCTTCAGCAGAAAACCCAACACGGCGCAACGTATATTCCGCCGCCAAGTTTTTATTAGGCGCTTTTGCGTAAAGTTTGACAAGCCCCAAATCATCATACGCATAATCCCGTACGCGCTTTAACGCTTCAATCGCCAGCCCTTGACCGTTAAAGGCTTCATCGACATCAACATCAATGATGCCGCCAAGGCCATCTCTTTCCGCTTTTAATGTTAAATTTACTTCACCGATTTTTTCATCATCGCCACGCAAGAACACATCAAATACCGTGTTCTGTGCACCGCAGCTTTTGACCTTTTTCAAGGTTAAACGCGATGAAAATATTTTTAGATACGCAGACATTACTTCCTCCATCTTAATTTTATGGAAGAGGTGAAAATCATATTATAACTTTGGGAGGTTTTATGACTGTCAGCTCTTCCGGTTTGGGTGAGCTGACATTTAAATACGTGTAAATTACAGCCCGGCTTCGCTTTGGCGCGGTTTTTGAATCATATGAATATTTTGCATCAGATTCAGACACGCGCAGAGCATTGTGGAATACGCACGGCGTACCCAAAACATTGCTGTTGCTGCTGTCATCGTAATAACTGACATGTTAAAATTATCCAATTTCATCAAACTGTAATTTCACGCCCATGAATGTGCGCTTATATAAAGAAGAACATATTTTGCACTGCGAAAGCAAGCGCTTTTTTTCGCAAAATAAAAAAGCGCCCTAAACAACATGGCTTAGGGCGCTCTTAAAAAACTTTATAAATACTTATATTTACTGGGTGACGCTGCCTTGTGAGCCGCGTACAGTCCATACATTATTTTCAAGGCCAACAGATGTAATTTTACCCAAGCCTTGCACAGTATCACCCACAGTAACCTTTTTAATATCATTACTGCCTTCTTTAGCGATCCATGCCTGACCTTGTGCAATGCCTTTAAGCACCCATACGTCTTTTGTGTGCGTTGGCGCCGTTTTCACAGCATCATGTGCCTTTGGCATCTCTGGTGCAGCCATAACAGGCGTATCAACACGACCTGAAGACATAGTCGACTTTGTTGCCTTTACTTGCGCCTTAACGGCTTTCAACTCTTGTGAAAGTGAAGAAATATCTGCCCCGCGCTTTTCAACTTTAGACAAGTTGCGCTCAAGCTTATCCATACGCGCTGCAATGTCATCCATTTGTGCAGCAACGTTATCAAGCTTCTCAGCTACATCATTTGATACGCTTACAGACGCCGCAGAAGGCGCGGGCATTTTTGGTGCGCTCATCGCCGGCATTGCTGGTGCTTCCATTACAGGCGCAGGCTCTGGTGCGTTAATAGGCGCAGCCCCATCAAAACTTGGCATAGCCATCGCTGGCGCTTCCATAGCAGGAGCCTCCATGGCAGGCGCCCCAAAGTCAGGCACTGATGGAGTTGGCAGCTCCATAGCTGGTGCGGCCATAGCAGGCGCTTCCATCGCTGGTGCACCAAAATCAGGCATTGGTGTTAAACCAGATGTTTCACTTTCTTCTGCTTCATTATCACCGAATGTAGAGAATGAAGGAACTGGTGCGTCCATAGCAGGAACAGCATCATCATCCATCATCATCGTGCTTGGCATTGGCGGCATACCAGCCATTGCACTCTCATTACTATCCATGCTTGGCATTTCAGGCATAGAAGGCTGATCCATAGATGGCATCATCCCCGCATTCTGTGTTGGCATAGCCATGTCACTATTTGCGGCTTGCTGTACAGCCGGCGCATTACCACCTTTATTACCGCCACCAAGGACAAGAAAATAAACTGCAGCCCCGCCAACTGCAAGCAACAGAATTAAGAAGATTAAGCCGCCAGCGCCTTTTTTCTTTTTCTTTGGTGCGACATCAGCCGTCATATCAGAATCAACTGAACCATCTTCATCCCATTCATCCAAATCATCTGACCATTCGTCGTCACTAACGGCATCTAAATCATCAAGGTCATCTAAACCTTCATCAAAATCCATGTCGTCAAAATCTTCTTCTAAATTTTTATCGTCGCTCATTATAATAACTTTCATACCATGTGAAATAATCTGATAAAAAACTATAAAAAAACAGGCCTTAAATCAAGGCCTGAATTATATATCTAAATTTCGCTCAACGCTTTAATTTGGTTGTAAATTCAAGCTTGCTGGATCAAAGCCCGCTGGCGCGGCATTACCTGATAGTGGAACCCCATTCGGGAACATATTAATACCCCCCCCCTGATTGCCCTGTAGCGCCGCATTCATTGATGTTGGCATACCCGCCCCAAAGCCTGGGAATCCAGCATTCAGGCCAGAACCGCCCATTGCGCCTTGCGGGTTTTCATAGACAGGGTCTGTAAACAGAATACCAATCGGCGTACCAGCTTCAACACGAACAAGAATTTCAGTGCCTTCACCTTCTTCAAGCAATAAATCTGTCACAATTTCAGATGCCTCACTAACACCCTTCATCGCTTCTTCACGTAGGTCCAAATCTTCTGTTTCTGTTGCAACCGTTTCACCGTAAGTGCCAACAATGCTTGTTGTACCAGAATCCGCAATCGCTTCGGTCATACCTTCAATAAATTTGGCCGCAGCAGGCAGAACAATACGCTTGAAATAACGCTGGTTAACTTCTGTCGCCAAACCCGGCAAAGCAGTGCCTGGATCAACAGCCACAGCATTAATTGGATATGACTTTCCATCTTTAACAATTTGGTTAAAGTTGATAACCAAATGTTCCTCTTCACGAGAGAAACTACCCAAAATTTTTGAGCCTTCAAAATGGCCTGTCAGAACGCGTGCCATCACAACACTTGGTACATCGGAATTAGCTTCGATCAACATCTGTCCATAGAGAATATCACCCGGTGCAATTAATGGGTCCTCTTGTTCCATGGGCATCATTGAGTTTGCATTACCCGTCATACCAAAGCCACTCGCAGAAGACATACCACTCATGCTACCGCTCATCCCCATTGCATTCGCATAGGCACGCTCTTGCTCTTGTCTTTTCTTTTCGAAATACATGTCTTCTTTAGTAATAAGCACACGCTTAGGTTCTTTATATTCATGACGCTGTGCAACTACGGCCATTTGCTCCATCATCGCAGACGACAATTTAGTCAAAGCTTGCTGACGCGCTTCACGGTTTGGGTCTTCTTGACGTGGCATTGCAGCCATGGCGCGTTGATTTTGAATTTCCATTAAACGACGACGCTTATTTTCTTCTTCCTGACGGCGCATACGTTTTTCTTGTAGCTCTTTCCACTGCGCCATAGGGTCTTCTTTCTCAACCGATTCCTTGGCAACAGGCGCTATACTGGTCGAGATAGGATCAACTGGCACAGGGATAAAGGCACCATCAGTTTCTACCGCTTCTTCATAATCTTGCTGGTTGCGTGTTTCAAGCGCTTCACGGTAAATATCTGTTACCTCTTCGCCAACCGCGCCACGTACTGTTGCGCCTTGACCTGTCGAAATAGAAGAGTTTTCTATTTGCACTTCTTCTTTGCCGAACATATTGACGCTGACAATAATCACCACCAAGCCGACAATGATAACGCCGAACTTGAACAGCGGGTTTTTACGCCACAATTCTTTAATACTTTGACCACTCTGAAAATCGGCATCAACGTCAAATTCGTCTTCGCCGCCTTCAAATTCATCATCAAATTGATCTTGATCGCTCATAAGCTTTATCCCACTCAGCTATTAATTATTCTGAATCGTCTTCACTAAGACTAACACGCACCATTTTACCGCCATCAGACAGCAATAATACTGGCGCATTATTTATTTCATAAACATTCATGCCGTCACCAGAACGTACAGAGCTGCTCCACCCAGGAGACAACAAAGTAAGCGGCGTGCGGACATAAGTCATACCATTTAACTTATATGCACGCGTGCGTGTATCCGTGCCCGTTACAAGTAATTTTTCTGCAGATTCTGGTGGCAGCCCATCCAAAACAGATGCAAGGCTCGCACTACCTGCTGTGATACTTAACGATGAATTTATAAGTGGTGCCTCTGCCTCTGGCCCATACTCAGGAATACGCAAATCTAAACGATAGTAAACTTTATCGCGACGCGTATTTAAGGAAATCACAACAGGTGTTTTTAAGCCGACCAAACGCATAGATAAATTACCTTTGGCAAAATGCGTTGTGGGCGTAATTCTAAAAATATTGCCGCCTTCTTCAGGCTTAATAATGTCGAACTCACCAGCCCATGTCATATCAAGTACTGGCCAAGGCTGCCCCGTGACATCAACAACAGAAACGGTTGTCACATGCCCCATGGACGCATCAATAGAATCTGGAATTTGCCCTGGGTCTAACGACAACGTTTTTACGCCGACCTCTGGCGTTGGGCGGTTATACATCACAGTATCAATCGCCTGACGGTTTTCGTCATAAATCTCCATAAAACGTCTGATTTCTTCTGGCTTTAACGGGAACATTGTATCCAATGCCAAGCCATAAGCTTCATCGTAGAATTGTTTCTTCTCTTTTTCTGCACGCATTTGTAGCTGTTCTTCACGCGACAATCCGCCAACCTCTTCAGCTGTCATACCAGGCAATGGAGGCGGCTGATTTGGTGCGCCTTGGCCACTTGCTTGCGGCAAACCTAAACCTGGAAGCGCCATTCTGTTCATTTGTGGTGCGGCGCGTGATGGCTGCTGTGCAGATTTGTCTTGTGCCTGCGGCGAAGGCAAATTATTTAATAGGCTTTCAAAGCTGCCCATCCCACCAGATGGCGGCGCAGCATCATTTGAATCACTAACCACATTTGGCGGCGGCGGCATATCTTGCGCCATAGACACAGACGACATCCCCCCAACAAACAAAGCAGCGAAAGCCGCACATAGATATAAATGTTTAAATTTATGACGAGGATTACTAAGCATCATTGCAATTACCTTAAAATACCAAAAAACACTCATATTAAAGAAGAGCATCGAGAAAATTGACAACACAGTTTGACAAACGCGTGCATGACAAGCCTAAATCTTAACCTATCATATGTCATCAAAAAAAAGAGGTTATCCCATATTGTTTATACACAGCTCAACCTAGCTGAACACCATTAACCATAATACGATATCCATTGCTCTATACCCACACCATTCGGACTTTCCAGCTTAGGAACACGTACAACGGTCAACGTCACACGTAAAGAATCAGTTTTACGCTGAGAACCAGACTGATAAGTTACAATCAACGGAATTTCAATGCGCCATGAGTAACGGCCATTTTCAAGTCCTTCCCATAGAAGAACAGGTGCCGCGCGCGGGGCAGCCGTCACAACCTGACGGTTGTTTTGCACCATCTCCAATATACTGGATCGCTCAAGCGCAGTCGTGAAGCTCTCCCAGCCTGTACGCGTGAAGTTACGGGAAGATTCCTGCAAGCGGCGACGGTAATCATGGAAACCAAATGTCAAAACCTCAGTCGAAGCCTGCGCCACCCAAGACATTAGGGCTGGACTAGATAAGTTTGGCTGTGAAAGCGAAACCATAGGCACCAATCGCCCATCAACTGTTGTTGCAAAATAACGGTCCTGTGGCTGATGGACGCTAATAACGTAATACATTGCGCCAATCAACATGATCACACAAACAACGAGCAACATCACAACTTTTTGTAATGTCCGGTAACCATCACGATAATACTCATTACGAATAACAACTGAGCCGACACCACGCTCAAACGGGTGCTGCTCTTGACCATCACTTGCCGCGGCTGTCTGCGCCGGTGTGGCGGCCGGCTTTGAACCCTTTTGCTTACCAACACGTTTTACCGGCTTTTGCGATGCATCTGGAACTTGCTGTGGTTGCGACATTGTATATACCTAAAATTACAAATAGATTAATGACTTAAATGCCCTAACGCCATGCAAAAACAATCACAACAACCGCGCAGAACAACAAAGCGCTTGATTGGCAGAGAGATACTCAGCCAAAGACAAGCTTGTATTTAAATGATACGCGAGCCTTACAATCATGGCAAGCATATTAATTAACGTAGATTTATGGAATCACAAAAAAACTTAAAAACTTTCGTGCATTATTTGGCACCCTATGATAAAATTTATATTCGTAATTATCCTGTTTTTTTTGGGGTAACATATAAGCTTAGCTGGTTTTTGGTGATTAGGGGCATGAAAAATTACAAAAAACAGACAAACCCTGCCATATACATGGCACGTATCTTAACAGGGGTTTTCATCATTATGATGACCGCATTCGCGTACGGCGTATCTAGTCGTGACGCAGAAGCATGCTGTTCATGTTGTTTGGTTACGGACCATGCACAAGAACATTACGACACTGTCGACACAATCATGGACGCAACATCGGATGCCATCGATGCGATTGTACAGTTCCTTTATGCTAACAGCCCGAACACCTTTTGGGAAGGTATGGTTTTACCGCAACTACGCATAATGACGCAGGAGATAAGTACCCTAAGCCTTAATTTCCCTGCTGCAATAGGTGGTTTCTTAGATGGCCAAACCCTGCAAGAAGCAACATTAAGAATGCAGAAACTTTCCGCAGAAAGTGCGCGCAGGCAAATCCCCGCCGTATCAATGTGTCAATTTGCGACATTAACTAAATCACTTAATGCCACGGAGACAGCAAGGTTAGAAACTACACGCGCTGTTGCGCGCATAGATATGAAGCGCAATACACTAAATAGCGAGCTATTAGGTGCAGAGTCACCATATGACGATATTAATGTGCGTTTTGATCAGTTCTCAAGAAAATATTGCATGGACGTTGCAGGATCAACCGATTTTGGCGGCGTCCTCAAAGACGTCTGTAACGGTGTCGCGGGAACAGGAAACTTTACGCAAGACCGCAAGAAAAACCGTGACATTGACTTTGCACAAATGCTCGGCACACCAAGCACCATTTCAGCAAGTATGTACCCTGGATACGGCCCACAAGAAAGCCTATCACAATTTGAAGACATTTTCGCCCTAAGCAAAAATCTATATGGCACTAACACTAATATGCGCATGAGTGTCGAGGAGTTAAAACCAAAAGCCGATGATGAGAAAGACTATTTGAAATATAAACTACTCGATCAACGCAACTTTTTAGCAAAACGAAGTGTCGCACAGAACAGCTTCGCACATTATATTGGTCTTAAGTCAGCTACAGACAAAGCCGACGGTACGGAACTTGCCGTCAAGCCACAGCTCGAGGGCTTGCTAAATGCCTTAGGGATAGATAATAGCGCCAACAACCAAATTAATGATTACTTTAACAAAGCTGGAAACGGCTTAACAGAATCTAGTCCAAGCTATTGGGCGCAGATGGAGGTTTTAACCAAGAAAGCATATCAAAACCCTAACTTCTTCGCCAATTTATACGACAACCCACATAATGTACGCCGTCAACAAACCGCGATGAAAGCCATCGAGTTAATGCAAGAACGTGACATCCACGAAACAGCCTTGCGTACAGAAATGCTGTTATCTCTATGGCTTGATACAGAGTTAATTCCACAAACCATTAAAGTATCAAACGACTTGTCCACGATGAAGGCACCTAAAAAGTAAACAGTGAGAGTAATGAACAAACAGAGTAACAATCATACGCATATGCGAAAAAAACATATAACAGGTGCACGACGCGTGCTCATGGTTATATTATTTGCATTTACACTCTTATTCTCCACCAGCATCACTGACAAAAAAGCCGAAGCGCGCTGCTGCGTTTGCTGCCCACAGGTCACGCTTTATATGTATCACGTCCAAACTATCCTGTCCGTTACAAGCGCACACACCGCAGCGTTTACAATGCTGCGCGACCAACTTTTATCTGTTTCATGGTGGCAAGCAGGAGTTCAGCCTTTGGCTAAGATGATGGCGATGGAGCTCTCAACAATTGGATGGGCACAAATCGCCCAAATAGGCGCATTTATTGACGGCAAAGTCTTGGGCGAGACCATAACCGATATGCAGGTCATGTCAGCAAAAACAGCAAAACGGCAAATGCCCGCCGTTTCCATGTGTAAATTTGCATCACTGAACAAATCTTTAGCTGCATCTGATAGCAGGGCGAAAATGGTTCATGCGGTATTAAATGAATATTCCCTGCGCCGCATTTTAGGTCAGGCAGAAACAGCTGGCGCAACCCAAAGCAGAGATACAAAAACACGTTTCCGCCAAATGGCCACTTTGCATTGCGACCCATATACACAAGGCAGTGAAATGCAAAATGTCTGTTCCGGCGCAGTTGTAAATAACGGTTACACCAATAAGGATATCAATTTCACTGACGCGATCGACACGCCAGACACAATTAATTTAGGGTTAGACGGTGACATAGCGGCATTACTGAACAACACGGACAATAATCCGCTTAATGATAACGAGATCCCCAACATTGTTGCTATGAAACAGTTTCTTTATAAACATGAATTAGCGCCACGCGCAAGCAAAGAAAGTCTTGCCAGTGATGTTGACGGGCATCGAAGCCGATATTTAAAATGGCGCGGTAGTGTTGCTAAAAGATCTGTGGCAGAGAATAGTTTTGATGCGCTGGTAGGCATGAAAGCATCAAGCGCACTAGCAGGGTCAAACGCATACCAATTACAGCTTGCTACGCTTGGTGTGCCCAATGCAGAAATTCAACAAATCACCAAGGTTGCACCAAGCTACTGGGCACAAATGGAACAATTGTCAAAGACCATATACCAAAACCCTGATTTCTTTGTAAATCTATATGACAACCCACATAATGTTATGCGCCAAAGTGCTGCGATGGAGGCTATATCATTAATGCAAATGCGCGATTATTATGACTCGCTCATACGTTCAGAAATGGCGCTTTCTGTCTTATTGGATACCGAAGTTAGCAAAGAAATTGATGCCCTGAATAACGTTATTACACAATGGGGGTATTAAATGATTAAAAAATTTATATGCATCCTTGCTGTTCTATTCGCACTGCAATTTACAACAGCCAAAGACGCGCAGGCGGCATGTTGCGCTTGTGCTGTGTGCCCTATTATAAAATTAATGCATACAGCAACCGAATTTGCCCTGGAGATGGATATAAATACTAAAATCCAGTCTTTCTTTACAAGCAACGTCATTAACGACTTGACTATGGGGCTTATACAGCCAAATCTAAGAATTATGACCATGGAAATATCTACAGCAGCACATGCGATTATTCCGCAAATTGGCGCTATGATAGATGGACAAGTCCTCGCCAAAACTGTTCTTGACATGCAAACACTAAGAGCCGAAGCTGCGCGCGATCAAATGCCCTCAGTGTCCATGTGTGAATTTGCAACATTGTCACGTACAGTCGGCGCAGCAGATTACCGCCGCGATGTAACGCAACGTATAATGAGCAAATGGCAAGTGAATCGCCTAATGGGGACACGCGGCCTCTCAGGCGCAGCAGGCGTTACATCAATCATTGAAGACAACGAAGCCTTTTTCCGACTATTCTTATCGACATATTGTGACCCTGATGATCAGAAAGGTAATTTAGGCGCAGCCTATGGTAGCGCTTGCGCCGGAAGTGATCTAAACCAGAATTTAGACATTGATTATACGCGGTTAATTGAATCTAATCGTACTTTGGGCGTTGACTTCACGATTCCCGTAGCGGAAGAAAACGAACGCGATATATTTGCCTTAGCAACCAATTTATATTCAGGCACCCTATTCGTCCGGCCCGAACAAAATATTCTCAACAACCCAGATAATCAAGATGAATATCTAGACATGATGTCTTTAGTGGCAAAGAAATCCGTTGCTGCAAATAGCTTCTTCGCGCAAGTTGCTTTACGTACCGAAAACCCGACAACGTTCACGTCTTACTTTGAAGATATGTACAACCTAACCAAAGTGCATTACCGCGACCCGGCTTTTTATGCAAAGCTTTATGATAATCCAGCCAATGTTCTACGTCAGCAAGCTTCTATGCAGGGCATAGGCTTAATGCAACAACGGGACTTATTTGAAAGCCAGATCCGCAGCGAAATGTTGTTATCCGTATTGCTAGAAACAAAATTAGCTGAAGATACAAAAGATTTGTTAGGAGGGCTCGCGCAATGATGCCTACACAGCATAAAAAAACGTATATATCGTTTTTACGCGGCAAACACCTTTGTTTAGCTTTGTTCATGGCTATGTGCTTATTATTTGCGCCCAAAACAATAAAGTCAGCACAAGCTTATTGCTGCGTTTGTGAATTTTGTGCCGCGACAACTGCGTCCCACATAGCAACCGAAACAGCTATACAGTTCAACTTAAGTTCGCAAACACAACAAACAGTACAATGGTTTCAAACCTTCTGGGCAGCAAATATTCTGCCTGCGTTGAAGATGATGACCATGGAAATGGATACATCGGCATTTGCCATGCAAGCCGCTATTGGCGCATTGATTGATGGTAATGTACAGCAAAATGCACTGTTAGAAATACAAGAAGCCCACGCACGCATTGCTCGCGAACAAACCCCAGCCGTCTCAATGTGCCGCTTTGCCTCTCTTGGTCGTTCCCTCGCTTCAAGTGAAGCTAAATCCCGCGCCACAGCTAGTTTTTTAGCCAAACGTAGCCTAGAGCGTGAAACAGGCGGCAACAACCGCCTTGGAGGCTCATCAGAGGCCGTTGACAATTTATCAGACCACTTAACACGTTACACACAATATTTAAGCAATTATTGCGATCCTAAAGACTTCCAAAACGGGCTATGGAATGTGCAGGGCTGTGTAGGTGCAGCAAACCCAAAGCCAAGTTATTATCGCCCGAACCGAGACATAGACTACACCAATTTATTTGACAGCGCATTAACGCTAAATATCGACTTTTCTGACAATGTATATACAGCGGGTGGCGGCGGCAACCTTGTCAACGTCACAGCCGATGAAGCAGACATTATGGCCTTATCTGCCAATTTATTTTCAAATGAATTAATTAACCGTGACCTATACCAATTCGAAGGCGAAGCACGCCGCCAACAATATCAGAACTTCCGCGCTATAATGGCCAAACGTAATGTCGCAGAGCATAGCTTTAACACATTAGTAGGCCTAAAATCATCAGGTTCCGGCGCATCTGCCGCGCAAATGGCTGGCTTACTTACCGAAATTATGATTAATGACCCGACCCACGCAGATTATGTGCAAACTGTACAGAGCCAAGCGGAATTACTTCTTCCGAATGAGTTTAATCTCGATTCACAGGCAGGGTATGCAAACAGCCCAGGGTCTGACCCTAGTTATTATGCGCAAATGGATTTCTTAACACAGAAAATATTCCAAAGCCCGCGCTTCTTTGCCGATTTATACGATAACCCCGCAAATGTTGACCGCCAATACGCAGCCATGCAAGCCCTAGGATTAATGCAGCGCCGCGAGGCATATGAAAGCATGATACGCAGTGAACTTTTGGCATCATTATTATTAGAGATGACCATCGAATAAGGATTGAAATACACAGATGACCCATATGTTAAAGACATATAAAAACGATATAGCTTTATCCAAGGCCATGTCCGTGCATGTTAAAGGCATCTGCATGCTGACACTATCCATTTGTCTTTGTGCATTCCTAACCGTTTTTCCAATTCAGGCGCAGGCACAAATATATAGTAAAGCTGCCGTAAAGGTTTCTGGCCTAAAAGATGGGACGCAAGCCTATATTGACATTCAGAATAGTGGCACACGTCACGAATCCACCGTCAACAAAAACGGTGAAGTCTATATTGAAGGCCTATTCCCAGAAGATTTAAAGCGTGGCGTATCTAGCGGTGTGAACTATACCCTTGTTTATGAAATGCCCTATAAAAACCTAAGCGGCGTGCATAAAAATTTGCGTAATGAACTAACATTTTCTTTTTCTGCCTTTACGGGTGATTTACTTTTCATGGGCCGCACAAGTGACACAGCCTTGATTGAATTCACAACAGGCACAAACGAGATGCAAAGTATGACCGCATCGACATCAGGTATTTTCCGTGGTGCAGGTTTACGCAACCCTAATTACAAAACCAATAATCAAGGTAGCGCCTTTATTATTATCACAAATACGAACCCCGTCACAGGTGACCCATTACCGCCCGTTTACATTGAAGCCGGTTTTAACATTGCGAAACCCCCATCAACCTTGGTATCGCGTGAAGGCGTAAAAGCGATTTATGACAGCATTACACAAGGACTGTTCACCTTCCAGAACGCAAATGTTGGGGCTGCCTGGGGACAGGGACTAAGAATGATGGCCATGGAATTTAGCACCAATATGATGGCACAGGTTGCCGCCGTCGGCGGCTTGTTAGATGGCTATATGCTTAATAAAACGGTTCGCCGCATGCAAATTCTAAGCGCAGAAACGGCACAGCGTCATATGCCCTCAGTCAATATGTGTCAATTCCCAACACTTGGTAAATCATTGGCGCGCACAAGTTTTGGCGCACGCGCTAACACACAAGTCTTCGCAAAAATCATGCAGGATTACGACTTACAACATGTCGATTCTGCAGGATCAATGCTCAGCAACCACCAGATGCGTGACTATATAACAAAGTTCCGCGAACATTATTGCCATGAAGATCAAAACGGTCCAGACGGCCTTGAGCGTTTTTGTACAGGCGGCGGCGTTGCAAAAGATCGCGTGAATAATGATGTGAATTTTCCTTATTTCTTCTCAACACGCATGGGCAACAATGTAGATTTTCTAGATGCGGATGACCCTGTTGACAATCAAAACAGCGCAGGCGATGGCGTACAAGAGCTTACAAATGGTGAAATAGACCTAATGCGCTTAACCGCCAACCTATATGATTCAAACATACATAAGTTCAAACAATCTTTATACACGAGTGAAGATGCTCCGCGCGCATTAATGAACATACGCTCACTACAGGCCATACGTAATGTTGCAAAAAATAGTTTTGCCGTATTAGTCGGTAACAAAAGTGGCAGTTCAAGCTTTGCGACGAAGAACCAATACGTACAAAACGTATTACTCAGCATGGGCGTCGCAAATAATGCAGATGCGTTAACTTATTACGGCATTGATAACAATAACGGTTTTTCTTATGAAGGCATTATGGAAGTCCTCACCAAGAAAATTTATCAAGACCCTGCATTCTATATTAACCTCTATGACAATCCTGAGAACGTCATGCGCCAAAAGGCCTCCATAAAAGCCATTCAACTCATGCAAGGCTGGGACATCGTCAAAGCGCTACATCGTCGTGAGATGCTCCTCGCTATGATCCTCGAATTAAAGCTACGTAAACAGCAACGCTTTGTAGAAATTAACACCAAATAAAAAAATTGTGATGCAACAAACAGCAATATTCTGGTTCCGGCAAGATCTGCGCCTTAAGGACAACCCCGCATTAACCGCTGCCGTCAATGCAGGATATGACATTTTGCCCATTTACATTCTTGATGAAGAAAATTGCGACTGGCCAATGGGCGGCGCATCAAAAACTTGGCTACATCACAGCCTGTCGCATTTGAACGATAAGTTAGCTGGAAAGCTGCGCTGTTTCACAGGCGATGCACTAAAGGTTTTACAAAAACTTTGCAAAGAACAGAACGTTACCCAAATATACTGGAACAGATGCTATGAGCCATGGCGCATAAAACGTGATACTGACATTAAAACACAGCTAAACGAACAAAATGTTTCATGCCATAGCGATAATGGCAGCCTACTGTGGGAGCCATGGCAAATTCTAAAACAAGATAAAACGCCCTATAAGGTCTTTACGCCATATTATAAAAAAGGTTGCCTTAATCACGACGCACCGCGCAAGCCACTTCCTATACCAAACAAGCTAGAACTTGCCAGCATAAAATCTGATCATGCTGTATCGATAGATGGTTTGTCATTGCTGCCAAAACTGCCTTGGGGCGACGAAATTATAAGCGCCTGGAACATTGGTGAAGACCACGCATATGAAAGGCTAGACGCCTTCATAGAACATGGTTTATCTGGGTATCAAGATGGCCGTAATTACCCCTCTAAGCCAAACATATCCCGCATGTCACCACATTTACATTTTGGTGAAATATCGCCTAATCAAATGTGGTATGCTGCCGCAGAAAGTGGTGCCCCAGAAAAAGATGTCACTTGTTTTAAAAGTGAACTTGGCTGGCGAGAATTTTCTTATTATTTACTCTATCACTTCCCTGAATTGCCGTATAAGAACTTCCAAGATAAATTCGATGCGTTCCCATGGGAAGATAATCATGAACACCTTAAAGCATGGCAGACTGGGCAAACAGGATACCCATTAATAGATGCCGCAATGCGCGAACTATACCAAACAGGATACATGCATAACCGCCCACGCATGGTTGTTGGCTCTTTCTTAGTCAAAAACTTGCTTCTGCCATGGCAGGACGGTGAAAAATGGTTTTGGGACTGTTTATTTGATGCCGATTTAGCATCCAATAGCGCCAGTTGGCAGTGGGTTGCCGGTAGCGGCGCAGATGCCGCCCCATATTTCCGCATTTTCAACCCTATTACACAAAGCGAAAAGTTTGACCCTGATGGCACATATATAAAAAAATATGTTCCAGAACTAAAACATGTTCCCGCAAAGTTAATTCACGCCCCCTGGGAAATGAGCATATCTGAACAACGTATGCATAAGGCCATAATCGGTAAAGACTACCCCGCACCTATTGTTAATGTGAAAGAAACGCGCCAGCGCGCATTAAACGCCTATGCAACAATCAAGACAAGCCAAAATTAAGACTTGATGACGTATAGCCCCATGTTATGCCGCGTGCATGTTCAAAATCTATGATATCACGCAAAATTGTATGGCGCTCATGTAGGGAACGATCAATAGTATCAAATTTAGTAATGAACGGGCTGCGTGTGCCGTGATGTTCAAAGCCGTCCCCAACCCAGTCCAAATCAATATTGTAGAAACGTTTTAATCGCTTAATAAGTGGCGTTTCCATACAACCAAGCCAATGAGACACCTTTAAATCAGTACTAACGCTAAATGATGCCGTTAACAGTGCAGGAAAAACCATGCTTGCCTCTTGTTTTGACATGTCCGCGTCATGTAAACGTGCTCGCGAAATACATAAGCGGGAAATTTCCGCGCAATGACTACTGTTTATAGAAAGCTGCGGACACATCTGTTCGCACGCACGTATTGTCGGAAAATCGAAATCATCTCCATCCTTTGGTGGAATAAAGCGCACCGTTGCGACATATTTCCCTGTTGGCTTGTGCCGCACTAAAGACATCAATGCACGATCGTCATATTCATCACTTTCAATACCAAATTGATTATCTGGTTCAAAATCATGCTCAGCACAATAAGCATCATAACGAATTTTTAGTGCTTCTTGTTCAAGCGCAGTGTCCTTAACAAAAGCACCACGCTCATCACATGAATAGGCTTTTACAATTTGAAATGTATCATCATAAGCCGTTAAATTAGCTTGCACGCGATATAAATCACAGAAGCTATCACTTAAATCCAGCGTAACCATGCTTGCCCCCTATCTGTATAGATAAATTATGATTACATAATCATAGAGAGTAGTGCAAAGCCCAGCAATATGTCAAACAAAAATACTAAGCACCTGTTTTTAAATAAAAATATATACCGCTATGCTTTCATTTCTTCAAGTTCTAGCCAACGTGTTTCGGCGCGTTCTAAACGGCGTTTCGCGGTATCCAAGTCTTTAGTCGCATTCATGAAACCTTCAGGATCTTTATTATAAAAATCAGCATCTGCCAGTTTTTTATTTAGAGTTTCAATCTCTTCCTCAAAACCAGCGATTTTCTCAGGCAGCTGATCTAATTCATATTGCAGCTTATATGATAATTTCTTGGTTGGCTGTGGCTTAGCAACTGGCTGCGCTTCGCTTTTCACCTCTGCTTTATTAGGCTTCTGGGCAGCTTTCTCTTTCTTCTCAGCTTTCTGCGCTTCTGCTTTGCGCGCTTCGATATAATCAGAATAGCCGCCAATATAACCTTCAACCTTCCCCTCACCTTCAAAGGCGAGCGTTTTAGTCACGACTTGGTCCAAAAAATCACGGTCATGCGAGACCACAAACAAAGTGCCCGTATAATTCACCAAAATTTCTTCGAGCATATCGAGCGTATCCATATCCAAATCATTGGTTGGTTCATCAAGGATCAAAAATTCACCAGGGTCAGCCAACACTTTAGCCAGCATCAAACGGTTTTTTTGGCCGCCAGATAAATGCGCAACCTTGTCATCCACCCGCGCGGGGTCAAACAAGAAATCCTTTAAATAACCGCAAACATGGCGCTGCTTACCCAGAACATTAATATAGTCGCCACCATTCGGACATAATGTTTTTTTCAGCGTATCTTCAGGGTTTAAATCTGCTCGTTTTTGGTCAAAATATGATACACGCACATTTTTCTGGCGCTTGACGCGGCCTTGGTCTGGCGTTAACTCTCCAACCAATAATTTTAAGAACGTGGTTTTACCTGATCCATTTTTCCCGAGAATACCAATCCGATCCCCACGTGTTATGCGTATATTAAAACCTTCGAGAATTGTTTTTTCTTCGAATTTTTTATGCACATTATAAAATTCAGCGCATATTTTAGATGTTGTATCTGTTTCAATTTCAGGTACATCAAGGCGCGCCATAATTTTGCGGAAGGATGATTGGTCCGCCTTCAGTTTATCACGCGCTTCTTTCATTAACTCAAGGCGGCGGACATTACGTTTACGGCGCGCTTTAACGCCGCGTGATGCCCATTCAACTTCCTGTGCAACCAGTTTCGCGCGGTTTTTCAGCTCACGCTCTTCTTGCTCTAACAAGTCGGTTGACCATTCATCAAAGTATTTAAAGCCGCGCGAGCATACACGTACAGCGCCGCGGTCAATCCAGAAAATGCGGTCGGTAATGTTTGATAAGAATGTTTTATCGTGACTGACGCAAAGCATTGTCCCGCTATAGCCCTGTAAAAACCCTTCAAGCCATTCAATGCCTTCTAAGTCCAAATGGTTTGTTGGCTCATCAAGAAGCAACAAATCAGGCTCCTCCACCAATGCACGCGCTAAACATGCGCGGCGCAGCTGCCCACCGGACAGCGCCGTCATCATTGCATGTGGGTCTAGGCCAAGCGGCGTTAAGATCATATCGACCTTATAATCCTGCTGCTCGTCTTTACTTTCTTTGTTTAACCCGCCAAAGGTGAAATCGAACACGCTCTGCCCATCTTTGGGCACAACGTCTTGCTGCATATACCCAACCGACAGTCCCTGAAACGTCCAGCGTTCGCCCTCGTCCAATTCTTTTTCACCAGTAATCATGCGCATTAATGTGGTTTTACCCGCACCGTTGCGCCCGACCAAAGCAATACGGCTGCCCTCATGTATATTCAAGGTCAGCTCTTCAAATATCGGTTTTCCTGAAAGCGCCACAGATGCTTCTTGCAACGCCAAAATCAATTGTCCACTCATAGCCATATACATACAAATAAAAAAACGCCGCGTAAAGCGGCGTTTTAGCATAAACACATACTTCCTTACGGCTTTGGTGTATTTTGTGGTGCGCTTGGCGCTACTACGGCCTTACGGAGTGCGTCATATTCATTTACACCCAAAAACTTCTTCAGTTTCTCAGCTGTGTTTTTACTGATCTCTGGCGCGCGAGCAATGCTTTCAATAGATGCACGCATTTTATCACGCAAATCAGCTTTGTATTCTTTAAACTCTGTGAAATTATCGACGAGGCGTGAGGCAAGCTGTGGATTGCGTTGATCAACAGGGCCAGATTCAAGCATGATGATTTTATCAGCTAACAATTTATACCCGCTGCCATCAGGCGCATGGAATAGCGCGCCATTACCTGACAAACCATTATAAAGTGCACGTATACGGTTTGCGGTAATATTGTTTTTGTTATCCGCATGATTACACAAATCTGTGAAGCTTGCTGCATCGGTGTTCCCAGCGCTTGCAACAATTTGCGTCCAGCGGTCCGTTGCCGTGACGTAATCTTTATGCTGCGCATAGAAATCATCACGATAACGCGCAGCATCAGCCGCTGCGTACTCACGGTTCATAATCGCCACAAAGGCCGCTTGTTTATCATTAAAGTTATTGGACAATGTATATTGCGCCTGTAAAAGCGGATAAGCTGCAATTTCTTCGCTTGCTGCAATATAATGCAGCGCCTTATTCATCAAGGCGCGCCGCCCTTTTTCAGTCATATTATATTCATACGCAGAATTAAAATCAGCATTTAACTGATATGTATTGATCCAATCCTGGTACAAATCACACGAAATTTTCTGTTCCAATGTCTTACGCACCTCACGGATAAGTGCAGGATCACGATCAAAGATTTGTTGTTCAAGCACGCCAACAGACGGAATAGTCAGCATTAATGCCTTCACTTCATTATCAAGCGTTGCATCGTTCAATATATGTTTAAACAAGGCAATTGTTTTTGAAGAAGGTGTATATTGACCGCCTTGCACTGCGGAATCATAACCATCCAACAATTCGTCTTCGACCAGCATTTGAATGGCCGACCAGCGGTTAAACATGTCCGTATCATTCGCAGCTAGGAAATATAACTCATCACGCGCATAGCCGGCATCAAGAGTTACAGGCGCAGAGAAACCACGCATCAACGATGGCACACAGCCTTTTGGTGCATCAAATTCGAATGTTTCACGGTCAGCATTAAATTCTAGAACTTCCGCCGCAATTTCTGTCCCGTCAGGCGCTATCAAGCCAAAGTTAACCGGTATAACGCGCGGCGCGCCATTAGATACACCATCTATGGTCGGTACATTTTGTACCAGATGCAGCATAAATTTGCCGCGCCCTTCATCATACGCCCAGTCAGCCTTTAAACTTGGACGGCCACCTTGCGTATACCACAGCATGAATTGATCTAAATTCACATTGTTCGCATCTGCATGCGCACCAACCCATTCCTCTACGCCAACGGCTTCACCATCATGACGTTTAAAATAAAGCCCAGCGCCCTTGAAGAACCCGTCTTTACCAAGGATTTGCATCAACATGCGGTTAATCTCGCCGCCCTTATTATACACAGTCGATGTATAAATATTATTCATCTCTTCCGCTTCTTCCATGCGCGGTGCATGGACTAACGGACCGCTATCTTCAGGGAATTGTGCGCGTTTTAACGTCATCACATTTTCAATGCGCGTTGCAAGAGCATTGCTCATATCTGCAGAAAATGACTGGTCACGAAAAACAGTTAAGCCTTCTTTCAAGCAGAGTTCCAACCAATTACGTACTGTGACGCGGTTGCCCGTCCAATTGTGGAAATATTCATGCCCGATAACGCCTTCAACATGGTAATAATCCGCATCATCCGCATAAGCTGGGTGCGCAAGTAAGTATTTTGGGTTAAAGACATTAAGGCCTTTATTTTCCATCGCGCCCATATTGAAATAATCATCCGCAACGACCATGTATTTATCAAGGTCATATTCCAAACCCCAGACGTCTTCATCCCACTTCATAGCCCGCTTCAAAGACTCCATAGAATGCTGCAAGCCGTCTTTATATTTTGGCTCGGCATAAACTTCTAATTTCACATCACGGCCAGATGCTGTCGTATATGTATCTTCAATCATCGCGAAATTATTGCCACATAACGCAAACAGATATGTCGGCTTCAAAAACGGATCTTCCCAGCGGCGGCGAATAAGGCCATTACCTAAATCCTGCTCATCCGTCATATTACCATTTGATAAGGCATTTTTGATTTTGCTCGGGTCAAAAATAATATCAGTCGTGAATTTCGCCATATTATCTGGACGGTCAACAGCATAAGTCATGCGGCGGAAGCCTTCGGCTTCACATTGTGTCGTGTAACTGCCACCTTGTTTATACAGGCCTTCCGCTGCGCCATTTTCTTTGGCGTTAAAACTTGTTTCAACCTCTAATTCAAAACTATCAAGGCCAGGGTCAATGGTGAGTGTATCTTCGCCCTTCACATAGCCTGTCTTCGGGTCAGCACTCGCACTTAATGGCTGACCATTAACTTTAACGCTATCTAAATTAAAATATTCACCGTTTAATATAACAGGATCATTATGCTGACCATTGCGGGTGATTTTCGTTTTCGTGACAATACGCGCCTGTCCATCAACGCCATTATCATCAAGATAAAACGTCATATGTACTTCTGGTGTGAAATATTTAGGCGGTTGATAATCTGCGCGGCGAATGGCGCTGCTTTTTTCAGCCATAACGAAAGCTCCCATTTATTACTTATTTTTATGAGCTTATTGTTTTATAGATATTTATACGTTATGTCAACAGAACTTTCTTCGGAATCCATCTCAGATAACACAGCCTTCCCGCGCATATCATGTGCTTCCTGACCTTCAAATTGAGGTAATTCACGCACACCAACCATTTGTGCGTAAAGTGTTGCAGGAAAGAGGGCTATACCAACCCGCAAATTCGCCACCGCCTTATTATAAGCGTATCGTGCATCGGCTAATTCACGCTCATTAGCGTAAAACGCATCTAACAAACCATCAAGTTCTGGATATTCGGCATATGCCGAATATTTAGGCGCAAGCGCGCACATAAAATGCAGAATTTCACCCAACTTCTCCGCATGTGCCAAATAGCGCCGTAAAAGCGTAATTTCATTCATCGCGGGCGCCACCGGCGGCTCAAGCAATAAAGCAATAGAATCCGCGACCAAATCGCGCTGATCATGCATAAATTTGTCAACTATTTGGACAATTTCAGGGGTAAGGCGGTGGCGCTTTTGTAGGGCAACATCCAGACGCGACACGGTTGCAAAAGCGCGCTCTTTCAGCTTAATCAAATGACGCATCCATAAATAACTGCCGCCAATAAAAATGGCCACGCAGCTGGAAATAATTAAATTAGTTGTTACAAATTCATACATAGATACAAAGCAGAGCTAAAGATTATCGACACGATTTTTTATAAAAATCACATGCCGCCATCATACCCTGCGTTGAACAATTTTGCATCGCATTTTGACAAAATTGTTGTTTTTGTTCTGGGGACGTGCTGTGCCATTTCTTACGAAAGCTCGGCGTACTCATATATTGCAGCATATAAGCCTCTTGCTGCTGCTGCGTCAAATCACCAATATATTCATGATCTGGGTTTTCACGCGCATGACGCGCACGTTCACGCTCAATCTCGTCACGCGTCATTGGCATATAATGGTCCATAACCTGTTTAGGCGTATAGGCAGGCTGTGTTGAATGTGTTTGCGCATCTGCGCTAGCCGCTCCACTTATAAAACAAACAGCGCCACACACCAACACACGTAATATCTTAACTGTAAACGCCATAAACCCCCCTAAACTTCCTAACCCTGCTGATCGAAATAATTCCATACATCATTTGTAATTGTATCATCATATTCATAAGCAAGGCTATCAATAAACTGTTCGACGCGGCGTTCTTGTTCAACCTCTGCAAAAACAGCAAGAACATCTTCACGCGCCTCTGCAGCGTCAGCTAAGGCCGCAATATCGTCTAACGCATCATCAATAGACGCGATTTCTACAGAGCTTTGTTCATATTCTGCGCGCTCAAATGACGGTTTATTCGCCAAAAATAGCACAATAATAAAACACAAAGCTGTGGCAAAAGCATAGGCGGGCTTACTGTTCCACCATGCGCCACCAGAAAAGCGAATTTTATAAGAGGGACTATCATTCGCAGCCTGTTCCATAGCTTGTTCGCGCGCAATTTGCGCTTTTGCAGCCAAAATCACATCAGGGTTCGCCGCAGGCACATCAAAATCATCTAACTGCGTATCCAAAGCTTGTGCCTTTAAATATAAATCCAAAGCCCGTGGCTCATCCGCCATAAAGTCACGCAGAACCTCGGCCTCGCATTCGGGCCATAAATGAAAATTAGATCCATAAATACTGCAATATTTTTCAAAACGTTTTAATGTCATCATGCTCATAACAACACCTCGTCACTTTTGATATGTTTCTTTAACATTTTGCGGCTACGCACCAATAACGCTTCAATGGCTTTCACTGAAACCCCCATTGAATCTGCCGCTTCTTTATTACTCATTTCTTGGTAATAAACCAACACTAAGGCCATTCGATTACGTTCAGGCAGCTTATCAAGCGCCGCCTTTATAACATCTTGACGCTGAGAGTTTTCTGCCTGCGCATCAGTGCGGGCGGCATCTTCCCCCGCATGAGTCATATCAATATCCACCGCATTTTGAACAGGCTGGCGTTTATTCTTACGTTGCACATCAATACACAGATTCGTTGCAACACGGTAAATCCATGCACGCGCTGTTATGCCTTCTTGACGTGTCCATAAATGGGCTTTTTGCCAAATATGCACTAAAATATCCTGCAACATGTCTTCGCTTTCCGCGCCAGAGAAGCCCAAACGATAAACCAAACGATTGAGCGCCTGTAAATAACGCGCTGAAAACACATCAAACGCCGCATCAACACCATCTGCCATAAATTGCAGTAATTCAGAGTCTTTCGCATCCGCATAATTTTGCTGCGGTCTTGGATTATTTATGCATTCACTATTCTGCATACTCATAACCCTCCGCCGCTTTGATCACTACATTTATCAGCATATACATCGCATGCAAAGGGCTTCTGCCTTTGCTTACATTTTTGCTGCATCTTTTGACAAAATATAACGCGTCCACGCGCATCCGCATTTTGCCACTTATGCTCTATATCTTCACGGCAATTATGTATCTTCTCTTGATGTTTCTGCCGCGCCTCTTCAATTCGTGCTGCACGCTCTTCAGGGGACAATTTCATTAATTCCTGTTTAAAACGGTCTTTATCAAATTCAGCCATATGCATTGGCTTTAAAGGCATAACAGTATCCTCGGCCATAGCAAGCCGTATGAAAGCCTGACCACTAACAACAAAATAAATCATCACAATGAAACATAAGAATCTCATAATAACTCCAGTTTAGATGCGCTGCACACAACATAACTATTACATGCAGCGCCCCAATAAATTTTATACTACTCGCCTATACGCTCTTGTCGCTTATCGCGAAAATTTTCCGCGCGGTCTTTAAACTTTTCGTGGCGCTCTTCACGATGCTCACGGAACGCTTCCATCTTATCATGATGATCATCACGCCGTTCCTGCATATTCTCCATACGCTCCTTATGATCCTCGCGTCTTTCTTGTACATTTTCCATGTGGTCTTGGCGCTTTTCACGTGCATCTTCCATATGTTCTCTATGATTTTCTTTGCGCTCTTTAATTTTGTATATGCGCGCATCCCAATTACTGACTTTCCCGCCGCGTTGATTTTCCGCGACCATGTAAATGTTGGTTTTATTAAATCCCGCCTCGGCTTTCGCAGTATTCGTTCCCCCATCTAACGCCGTCACACTTAAGGTTAACGCCAATACGGTTAGTAGCTGTGCTTTCATCATCTTTATATCCCCAATAATTTGACCATACAGATAATAACGCACAGTTATTAAAATACCCTTCACATTTTCTTATGCCGCATCGCAAGGCGCGTCAAAGTTGAGTTTATAGGCATTTTCTGATAGTATAAGAACAAATTTAAGGAAGGGGACCTTAATATATGAAAAGAATTATCGTCAGTATGGACGGCACATGGCAAACGGGTGAACAAGATAATCCGACGAATATCAAGCTGATTCATGACTGTATAGCACCATATGACCAAAGCGGCACACCACAGCTGGCTCAGCATTTTGATGGCACTGGCACAAAAGGCAACAAATTAAAGCGCGTCTTTTCAGGCATTACCGGCGGTGACATAGAAGACCGCATAAAAGAGGCTTATAAATTCGTCGTTGAAAACTATGAAGATGGCGATGAAGTTGTTTTTTCAGGCTTCAGCCGCGGCGCATTTACCGCGCGAACATTAAACGGGATGATATATAAATCAGGTATCATTGATCCATCCAAGGTCGATGACATCGACCAAGCGATTGAAGATGCGTATGATTTTTACCAATCAGATCACCGTCCAAATAGTAAAGCCGGTATAGCGTTTCGCGACAAATACGCACAAACAACCCGCCCAAAAACAATTCTAGCGTGCTTTGACACTGTCGGTTCACTGGGTATACCTGCACAGCTTAAAACTCTGGCAAACATCTTTAACCGTGATCATGCCTTCCACGATACACAGGTGAACAGAAATACAACCCACGCCTTCCATATTGCCGCCATTGATGAACAGCGTAAAAATTTCCCGCTAACCCCCATGCACGCATCAGACAAAGCAGATACACAAATCATGCAACTTTGGTGCGTTGGCAACCACAGTGCCATTGGCGGCGGTAGTGATAATAATAAACACAAGCCGCTTTCTGACATCGCTGGTCTAAAAATGATTGACCTATTACAGCGCCATTGCGGTCTCGGCTTTGACGCAGAAAAAATGAAAGAAAATTTTCAGCCTAATATTCACATCAACCCACGTAGCGACTTTAAACAAAGCGGTGCGATGTGGAAATTATTCGGCATTAATACACGCCGTATCATTAATTTAGGTGAGCAATTTGATGAAACCGTTGGGATACGCTGGAAGCACAACCACCTATATCGTCCCAAAGAGCTAAATAAGTTCTCGGATCAAGACAATAACTTCCCCCTCTGCCGCTTACCAAAGCCATAAAAAAAGGCGCTCATAAAGCGCCTTTTGTATGATCTATAATCAAAACTAACCGAAGATCTTACTAATTTCTTGCTGCACAAAATCTGCAACGGAAATTTCAAATTTGCCGTTTTCATTTGCGGCAGGAAAATAATCCGGTGTTTCATCAGCGCCCAGAACAATATTCTCAAAGCGGCCAAGCGGTTTAAGTTTAAAATCAGGGTTTGGATGCACAAAGAAGACAATTGTATAACGTGGGTCTGGCGCATCAACGCGGTGCCATGATGGCTTTAGGTCTTCATTAGTAAGCAAACCAAGCTGCATACCACCATTTAGAAGCAATTCACCTTCACCGGCGACGACCTCATGCTCAACGCCGCTGCGATCCGTCACAAATAAGCCCGGCTTTTCCGCGCGTAGCCATGTCAGGAAGTTCAAATCAAGATGATTAGCCGCTGTGCCGCCATTTGGATAATAAATTGGGCGCATCATAGAATGGCTTTTATCAAATTTATCATCAAACCAGTGCTCATCCATTCCCATATAAAGGGATATCGGGCGCATAACGCGCAAAGTCGCTTCTTCAAAGTTTTTAAACAGCGTCATCATCGCAGGATAATAATCAGGATATTCTTTGATGTTCAAAACAGAATCTAACTTAGACGCAAATGGGTGATCATCGCCAAGGCGCGCACGAATTGAAAATTCTTCTTTTTTATCAACTTCGGTTTTACCGCGGGCGATTTCTGCATTGCGTGAATACCCAATTAAGCCTTTCCATTCGCCTGCTTCATATTGCTCTTTCACATCTAAAGGCAGGCTGTAAAAACCGCGTGACGCTTTATCTGCATCTTCAAGCACGGCTTCTGGAATACCGTGATTAATTAGGCGTACAAAGCCAAACTGACGGAACGCTTCACCAAATGCTTTTGCAAAGCCTTCTTTATCTTTATCGTAATCATTAAAATCAAATAGAGGTATCCCCATGGTCCTACCCTTTCTTAAAAAAGTTGTGTTTTATAGGCGTGAGTATAGCAATACTCTTAAGCCAAACTTTGACGTAAGTCAATTCTGATGCATGTTTCAGCGGTTTTTAATAAGCTTTTGCCGATGCCGCAGAACATGATAAAATAAATGTGAGATGAAAGATTTAGACGACACAAACAGCACATTGGATAATTTGCCCCCTGACACCGTGCGCACCAAATACTGGCACACGCTTGATGACGGGCGCGTTCAGTGTGATTTATGCCCGCGTGCCTGTAAAATGAAAGAAGGGCAGCGCGGCCTGTGCTTCATTCGTCAAAACACAGGCGGCGAAGTCGTGATGACCAGCTATGGCCGTTCATCAGGCTTCTGCATCGACCCAATCGAGAAAAAGCCGCTTAATCATTTCTACCCCGGCACAGCCGTGTTATCGCTCGGCACGGCGGGCTGTAATTTATCCTGTAATTTTTGCCAAAACTGGGACATTTCCAAAGCGCGCGCTATGGATAGTATCCAAGACCTCGCCCGCCCCGAAGCCATCGCCGAAGCGGCGGTAAAGACAGGCTCTAAATCCGTCGCCTTTACATATAACGACCCCGTCATTTTCCATGAATATGCGATTGATATTGCCGCCGCCTGTCATGAGGTCGGCGTCAAAACCGTGGCCGTCACGGCAGGCTATGTATGCGATGAACCGCGCAAAGAGTTTTACAATTATATGGATGCCGCAAATGTTGATTTAAAAGCCTTCTCAGAAGATTTTTACTGGCGGCAAACCAAAAGCGCCCTGCGCCCTGTACTTGATACATTAGAATACCTAAAACACGAAACTAATGTCTGGTTTGAGATTACAACATTGCTCATTCCTGATGAAAATGATTCCACCCGCGAAATCACTGAACAATGCGAATGGATGGTTGAACATCTAGGTACGGACGTCCCAATCCATTTCAGTGCCTTTCATCCTGATTACCGCATGAAGGATAAAAACCACACCCCGCCAGCAACATTAAAACGCGCGCGTAAAATCGCCCTCGATCACGGTTTAAAATATGTATACACGGGCAATGTCCATAATCCTGAAGGCGACACGACCTATTGCCCCGGCTGCCACGCCGAAGTGATTAACCGTGATTGGTATCAAATTAATAATTGGGGCTTAACGGATAAAGGTGAATGTAAGCATTGCGGATACCAGATTGCCGGACGTTTTGATGGCCCTGCGGGCAATTGGGGGCGTAAACGCGTCCCTGTACGCATTGGCGATAAAGATGTTACAATCGCCCGCCCAGTCAGCAAACGCGCTGCCCCACCAAAGAAACAGCATAATATGCCGCCGGAAATGACCAGAAGGAGATATGAAATGCCCAAAGATTCGGATTTAACCATGTTAGACCCACAAGTCGCAGGCATGTTCTACCCTGACAACCCATCCGTCTTGGCCACAACCGTTGACCAGATCATGAATAATGCGGCCGCGCCTAAAATGAACCCAAAGGCCATAATCGCCCCACATGCTGGCTATGTTTATTCCGGTCAAATTGCGGGCAGCGCTTATAAAGCCGTTGAACATCTGGCCGATAAAATCAAAAAAATTGTCCTATTCGGCCCGCCACACCGCATGCCGGTGAAAGGCATTTGCGTGCCTGATTATGATGCATTGCTGACCCCGCTTGGCCCCGTGACAATTAATAAAGAAGGACGCGACCAGCTGAAGGAACTTGATTTCGTCTACGCAGATAACGCCCCCTTTAAAGGCGAACATGATTTAGAAGTCCAGTTGCCGTTTATTCAGCGCGTTTTTGAACATGCGGAGATTATCCCCGCTTTAGTCGGGCAAACCACGCCAGAGCAAGTTGCAGAAGCCCTCGATAAGCTCTGGGGCGGTGAAGAAACCCTGATCATCATTTCATCGGACTTATCCCATTACGAGAAATATGATGACACCTATAAATTAGACAATGCCGCTGCCGTGGCGATTGAAACACTCAACCCTAATAGCTTGGGCGATATGCAAGCTTGCGGCCGCCACGCCATTCGCGGCCTATTAGTCGAAGCCCGCCGCCGTCAAATGCGCGCAACGACCATAGACCTACGTAATAGCGGCGACACCAAAGGCGATAAAAGCCGCTGCGTTGGCTATGGCGCGTTTATTTTTGAATATAATGACGACATCAAAATGGATCCTGTCTTTGCCGAAAACCTGCTGACCGTTGCCAAAGCCATGGTCATACAAACCGCAAAAACAGGGCAAAAAGCCAAATTACAGTTAAAAGGCGTACCGCGCAGCTTGATGAATCAACGCGGCGTATTTGTCACTATTAATAAAAATGGGCAGCTTCGTGGCTGCTATGGTTCGTTCCTGCCCAACAAACCCATGGTGCTTGATGTCGCCGAACAAGCTTTTAATGCAGGCTTCCAAGACCCTCGCTTTAAACCTTTAACAGTGGATGAGCTGAAAGAATGCGATATTGCTTTATCCGTCCTCTCCATCCCCGGCCCACTTGAATTTGACGATGAAGCCGATTTGCTCAGCAAAATACAGCCGAATATTGATGGGCTAATCCTTAAAGACGGACGCAATCAAGGTCTATTCCTACCGCAAGTCTGGGAAAGCCTCACCACGCCAGAAGACTTCTTAAAAGGCCTAAAACGCAAAGCAGGTTTGCCCGAAGACCACTGGTCTGATACACTAACCATCCAACGCTTCACGGCAGAAAAAATCGGCCCAGTATCTTTAATCTAAAAACATTTTCTTGATGCGCAAAAGGGGGCGCGCAAAATGGATAAATATATTCTCGGTCTACGCGAAGATGGCTTTGACCTATTTCACA
Source organism: Alphaproteobacteria bacterium (assembly GCA_002690045.1). Classification (GTDB taxonomy): domain Bacteria; phylum Pseudomonadota; class Alphaproteobacteria; order Micavibrionales; family Micavibrionaceae; genus UBA2705. The sequence continues at coordinate 51,094 of NZDE01000019.1, forward strand.
TGATTTTCATGGGTTTTTGGCAGGCGGGCTTTGCGTTTGGCGGCCTGTTATTTGCGGGGATTGGGTTACTGATCCTATTGGATTTTTTCAGTTGGCGCACCAGTAAGCATAAATATGTCACCCATGGCGATATTATCGGCGTGCGCGTTGGCGGCATGAAGAAAAAAGATGATGACATAGCAGAAGACGAAACTGAAATAGATGCGCGCCTTCAAAAGATAGCCGAAGAATATGCCGAAAAACGTAAATCTGGCGGCGGCAAAATATCAGGTTTCTTTGGCAATATTATTGGCGTTGTTATGGTTCTCCTCATTTTTGCTGTCCCTGTAACCTTTATTGGTTTTGGTGCCTATCAAATGATTGATTATTACAAGGTGCAAGATGTCGGTTTCCGCACCAAAGGCACGGTCGTTGACCATAAACGTTATAGCAGCACTAATAGCCAAAGTACCTATGCCGCTATATTTGCCTATACAGATGATAAAGGCCGCCAGTGGCGTGCCCCTGACCGCGTGAGCAGCAGTAAATTAAAATTACAAAGCGGCACACAAAAGACATTAATTTACGACCCGAGAAACCCGCAGCATTTTTATGTTGATGATTATTGGTACAACATGACAACGCCCACATTATTTATGGGCATTGGCATGATCGTTTTATTTTTCTTAACAGGTGGGGGCGGACGCATAGCCGAGCGGTTTAGCCGATCTAAACAATACACATCTGCCCCACAGAAAAAACGCAACACGCAAGATTACGCGGGCGAAATGTATTATGAAGCGATTGAATATATCACCAAAGACGGTACACGCATCCGCACCACAACGGATAGTGGCAGCTCATCTCTGCTCAGTAAAGTCCCAGGGACGCGCGTCAGCATCATTGCCGATACCCGAGACCCACATAAAATTCGCCGTCAAGGCATGTTATGGTTTTGGCTCGCGCTGCTTATATTCATCGCCCCAGGGGCGGGCTTCCTTTTCCTTGCCTTCCATAAAGGCATTAGCCCTGTTTTCTTGCTCGTTTTCGCTGTTCTCGCGCTCAAAAAAGGCGGGTTCATTTTCAAAATCTGGCGAGAATATAAGGCTTTGTCTCCCGAAGAAAAAGACGCGAAGAAAGATCAATTCGCCATTCGCCGCGCAGAGCGCAAAGATGCGCATGAACAAAAGCCTCTGCTTGATAAATACGACGTCCGTGACCGCATACGCGTTTATCAAGCACAATGCCGCATTAGCGGCCTACTCACCTTTATGCTTGCAAGTGGCTTACTGATTGCAGGATATTATAATTATCCTGAATTCTTCACGATGCTGTTCACTACCCCGCAAGACATCTTGCAGATTGATTTAGGTAAACTAAAAGAAAAACAAACCATGGCGCTCATCCTGAGCTGTATTGGCGCATTGTTTATGCTGCTCAGCCTTCATAGCTTCAAAACTTCAGGGAAACGGTTTTCTTAACGTAACGCAGAGCCGCCTTACATACCAATGCCTTGCTGTGGCTGAGCGGGTATATTCGCATCTGGTTGTTTTGCCTGCGTATCTTGAGGGTTCTGGTCACCAGACAAACTAACAGCCGCTTTTGTGATATCATATGAAGATCCATTTTTAAGCATTTCAGCATCACGGATAATCTCAGTCAACCCTGCCGAAAGATCTGACGCTGCCTCAAGGCGCATAATTTCCCCGCCATTATGAAGCTTATGCTGGAAATCATCCGCAAAGATTTTTGCTTCATCTGGCTTCATACCTGCCTTAACCAGTTGTTTTTCGATTTCCGCAGGCCCTTGCGTACGCAATCCATCCAAATCCTGTAAAACTTTTTGTATTTTCATGTTGCCATACTCCATATCTGCAACATCTATATCTTGCGCAATTTCTAACAACAGCTCCTTTGGCACATCAAGCCCTTCAGCAACATATTCTGTATAAGCCGTCTTTAAGCTCTCTGGCAAACCATCAAAATCTTCAACATGTTCTTTCATGACATTTTCAACGAAAGTCATTGATCCTTCCCGATCTGGGTCAAAGGCATTCAGACTCGTTTTCACGGACTCGCTCACGCGCCGGTTAAGAAAATCAGCCGCCGCGTAATGTAAATCAATACGATATGGATCCATAGACATTTGCGGGATCGTTTTTTGTAAGTCGCCAAGACCTTCAAGATTACCTGATTGTATAGCCATCATTCTCTCAGCAAAAAGTTGATCGTTTGAGCCAACCTGATATCCTTTGATATCATCTAATTTGGCCCCCGGGTGCATTTGCCCAGGGTTTTGCGGATCCATTGGCACATATCCGATACGGCCACCTGCCGCCAACATCGCAAAATTATAATTATATGGTGATTGCTGCGGTAAGTGCCCATCAAAATTAAGCGGAATCAACATACGGTCAGCGCCATAAAAATTTCCACCGCTAGAGCCATCATCATTAACCGCCGTTGCCTCAAACACAGCGCCAGACTTACTGGATGTCACAAAAGCATGCCAGCCACGTAATACTTTTACATCCTCATCCTTACCAATAAGCTCTTCAAAATCAGGCGCGACAAAACCGCCAATCATATACATACCACCTTGCGCATTAAAATATGATCCTGCTGATTTTAAGCTGCCGTCATCTGCGGGTAAAAGATCATCTTCGATCGCTTGCATAATCATACCCTTCAGCGCCGACATTTTCTCACATTCAAAATCAGTGGTATAGCTCGTATTCATATCAGCGTGTCCTTCAATATCACGCGATAAGCTATTCAAATTGTTATTTGAGATAATTTCATTGCTAGATTGTGCATAATGTTCAGGCATATCATTAGCCTCAACCGCATTTGTATCTAATCGGTATTGTCGCAGCCCATCTACGCGCTCAACTCCTTCAAAGACCGCTTCGGACAAAACCTGCTCATAGGCTAAACGCTGCTCTAATGTCGCGGGGTCTGCGGCTTTCAAGGCTTTGTATTCATCACTATGCCGTACATCGTGCCGTGCATCTTGCACAACATCTTCAATTGTGCGCATCAATGCATCATCTTTAGAAAAATCAATATTGATTTCCCCCTCAGGTCCGCGGAAATGCATTTTACCAGTTTCAATAAACGCGCGGAAATTCGTCATACCGACATCTACGCCGACAATGTCACGCGAAATCCAACTACCCGTTGCCGCAGGAATGTAATCCTGCGCTGCTAAATTTGCACTTTTATCATTGAAAACGTCTTTATATTTACCCATACCACTTACCTTCACACACAGGCAAAGCATAAGGGATAAAGGTTAATATATAGCTAAATCAGGCCTCGAAAACCACATAAGCCACGGCATATGGCGGATCATCCGATAGTGAAATATGCGTTTTTATAGCGCTACCATCAATGCCATGTTTTTGTGCCAAGAAATCACGTGCATGCGCAGATATTTGTAATAGCGGCGCACCACTTTGTGCTTTCAAAACTTCCAAATCATGAAAAGATATATCTTTACCTATGCCCGTGCCAAAAGCTTTAGCCGCCGCTTCTTTGGCGGCATAGCGACGCGCAATAGCTGCACTATCATCACCAATTAAAGCGCGCTCAGCATCCGTAAAACAGCGCGCCAAAAAACGCACATCATGGCGCTTATAAATATCCTCAATGCGGGAAATGCTAACAATATCCGTGCCAATTCCTAAAATCATATCAGTGGCCTTAATTATCTTGTCCGGTTAACTGACGCGCCACTTTGTGAATAGTCTTCACTTGGCGTTTCTTCTGAAATTGTTTTAAGTGACGTACAAGAAATAAAAACACCACAAAAAATACTGGCCAAGTTAGCGCCGCTAACATGTATCCACCAACAAGCCACGGCAGAAATAAATCCATCGGGTTATGAAGCGCCATATTCACGGATTCCATGACGGTTAAGCCTTCGGGCATATCCAAAGCAACATGCAAACCAAATAATGAAAATGTCGCCACGCCCAGATGGTAACTTAGCCACCACATAAACGGAAAAGTCCATGGATTGCCGATGATCGTCCCGACAAGTGACGCAAAATAATTCGCGCGCAAACAAAATGACAAAATAAAAGCCTGTACAATATGTGTTCCAATAATCGGCGTAAAAGAAATCGATGCACCCGCCGCCATACCACCTGCGATGCGGTAAGGACTGTCTGACAATCGCAAAACGCGATGCAGCATATATTTAGCCGTACGAATCCAGCCCATAGACGGCCATACGGTTTCCCGCATCGACTGTAAGAATGTTAATGGACTTTTTCGTTGGAACATATATACCGCCTTAACTTATATTATCATGAACTAAAAAGTAAATTCACGCATAACGCCCTTAGACCCCTTTTTCATAACCAAGCGAACTGTTTGTCCTTGCAAAAGCTCCTGCAAGTTTTCAACGCCATCAGGCGCTTTTATGCGTAACATCGCACGACGAGGGTCATCATCTTGCAGTTCCACTTCAGGCTTTCCAATAAGCAAAACTGTATCACCCGCATCAACAAAAAGGTCTACATGATCAAAACCGTGGGTGGCACGCGCCGCAACAACTAAACTATCTTTAGATAGCACCGCAAGGTTAATCCCTAATGTTGATATTTCACCATCATGGGGCAAACGGCGCTTAGCAAAACGCATCTTTCCCTGATTTCTCGCCAAAATTTTATCTGATAAATCAGAATATTTTGGGATAGTTAGTACAAATTCTTGTGGCACACACACCATTTTACAGACCATATAAAACGCCTTTATTTGACGGTTATAGCTCGTATTATCTTCAAAATCTGGCGCTAATTTAAGCTCAATTGGAAAAGCCGCTTTTTCCTTATATACAAAACTCGTCAAACCATAGGCCTCATAACGCTCTGGTACAGGCCATTTAATGCTCGCTTCTTGAATACCGCTTTCAGGTAGCGGCGTTAAGCTTAAGGGAATACCCGCATCCCCCGGCAACCGCCAATAACTATGCCAATCATCCGCAAATTCCATTTGCAGTAACGCTTGATAAGACAGCGCATCTTCATGCATATCTTGCGCACTTACAAGCAGCCTTACACGCGATTCTTTCGCTTCATGCCAAATATCACCCTCAGCCATCGCGTTATTTGCAAAAACGAGTAGCACCAAGGCGCTCAAATATGGTAAAATTTTAATGTATTCCATTTGCTTTTATTTTTGGTTAAACCTATATATTGATAATAAGTGTTTATCGCCATAAATAAAGGAATATCTGTTTATAAGGGCTAAAAATGTCGGACGACAAACAAACTAAACCTTCTTCCTATTTGGCTGGCAAGTTATTGGTGGCCATGCCGTCTATGGATGATGATAACTTCAAGCAAGCGACTATATTCCTCTGTGCACATGACGAAAAAGGCGCAATGGGGCTTATCGTTAATGATAAAATGCCAAATATAGATTTTGAACAGCTGCTTATAAAACTGAAAATTGAGCGCGGCGATGGCCGCAGCGTAAAAATGCCGGTTCTACGCGGCGGACCGCTTGATTCATCACGCGGTTTTGTCCTGCACAGTAAAGATTTCAACCGTAAAGACACAATTGATGTTAATGACCGCTTTAGCGTTACAGGCACAATGGATGCCTTAAAAGCCATTGCGGATGGCACAGGGCCTAATGATGCAATCTTTATGCTCGGCTATTCTAGTTGGGGCGCTGGCCAATTAGAAACAGAACTTAAAGAAAATAGTTGGATTATCGTTGATGCTGATAGCGACATTATTTTCAACACAACGCCTGATAAAGTGTGGCGTAAGGCCCTATCTAAAATTGGGGTTAATCCAGACATGATATCCAACGTCACCGGCAACGCCTAGTTACTTAACATAAATTTGTCAGCCTACATAAACTATGTTACACTCCCAATGCGTTAATTTTATCAAGGGGGCAGCATGAGCGCGCATAAAAATCTACAATTGCATGAAGCTGGAGAAAGCGCCCTTCAAGAAAGCCTATCCGCCTTCCATAAGCTCTATATGGCCGCCGATAAACAAGAAAAAAGCGTTCATGAAATTATTCAGGCGATTACTGAAAAGCGTATAATTTATTTGGCAGAGCCATGGATCAACAGCGAGTCAAATACCGTCGCAAATGAGCTACTATTTCGATACCGTTATGCGCCGGGTCAAATTTGCAGCTTTGGGGATATTTGTAAGACCATCATTAACGCAGATTTAACTGCTGAATTTGATCTGGTTAATGTCTTCAATATTTTAAGTTGGATGCCCAACGACCAAAACAATGTCACAGCGTCTATCAATATTGGTCATGACCTACTAACAAAACCGTATCTCATGGACAAAATATTAAATGTAGTCAGCACACGAAGTGGTCCATCTATTATTTTTGAAATCCTGGAGGATGACCGCCAATTTACAAATGATGAAATCGAATATCTAAAAACCTTAAAAGACAAAGGCATGACCTTTGCCTTAGATGATCTCAGGATAAACTATCCATCTGATTGGCAACGCCTTGAATCTTTAAAAGATATTGTCTCCTACGTCAAATTAGACGGTGAAGCATCCATTCGCCCATATATCAATCAAGACTCAGATGGGCTTTTAGAGATAGAAGAAAACATCAGAAAAATCAAAACACTCTGCGGTGCGGATTGTAAAATTATTGCTGAGTGGGTGCAAACCCCTGAAGAAGCAGAAAAATTATTCGAAATAGGCGTGCACGCCATACAGGGTCACGACATCATAATGCACCAAAGCACATCACAAAAAACAAACACGCAGCAAAATCAAAAACGATTCAAATAAGAGTCATCACGACGCACGTTTATAGACATGCGCGTCACTCGGAAACACGCCCGCACGTACTTCATGGCTATATTGCGCCGCTGCCGCGTCTATGTTCTGCGCAAGCTGCGCATATTGTTTTACAAATTTAGGGACATGTTCAACAAACAGCCCCAACATATCATCTGTAACTAAAATTTGCCCGTCACAATATGGTGATGCCCCAATGCCGATAGTTGGTACACTCACTGCATCAACAATAGCACGGCTTGATTGTTCAACTGTACCTTCGATAACCAAGGCGATAACACCAGTTTTCTCAATCTCTTGCGCGGCAAGGATAAGTTCAGCCGTTTCGGCATCATTGCGCCCTTTTAATTTATAACCGCCTTCTTTTTCAACGCTTTGCGGCTGCAAGCCGATATGCGCCACAGTAGGAATTTCCGCCGCCGCCAAGGCGTGATAAATATGCAACAGTTCAAGGCCGCCTTCAATTTTTATCGCATCACAGCCTGTCTCATCGATGACGCGTTTCGCGTTCATGACTGCGTCAGCGGCATCATGCTCATAACTGCCATAAGGCATGTCCACTACGACAAAAGAATGCTTCACCCCGCGCATCACGGCCTGACCATGATTAATCATCATATCAAGAGTGACCCCTAACGTATTGTCCATCCCATAAACGACCATCCCCAATGAATCGCCAACCAACAGCAAATCACAATGCTTATCAAGCACACGCGCCACCGGCGTTGTATAGGCCGTTAAACACACAATTTTCTCACCAGATTTATATATATTCTGCAAATCATGCTGCGTTAATCGTCCAATTCTATCCATAAGACACTCCCTTCAAATGCAAATTCACCCTTATATTTACTAAACATATTCTAAAAACTTAGGCAAATATTAATGTCTAACCCACATAATATTAAAGCGTTATTAGTAGGATGTAATTATATGCCAAGGCCAAACCATTTTAACAATAGAAACAGAGCTACGCCTGAAAACGTGTTCAAAGAGGAAGCGCTGGACGCATCTGATAATCCCAACACATTAGTGATTGATAAACAGGAATTGGAAGGCCTGTCAGGGCTTGCAAAGGCAGATAATATTATAGAAGAGGCCCATGACCAGCTGCCCGAAGACGCCGCACAGGCCTACACCGGTAATTTAGGGACATTACAAAAGCTTAGCCTTGCCCATAAATTCCAAGGTAGCGCTGCAAGCTCAAAAGATGAGCATATACAACATAATGATGAGCTGGTAACTGTTTGCGTCATTCAACATGGCAATATAGAAGAAGAAAGCTTTAAAAAACGCATCAACCTTCTGGCTGGTGCAACTGGTGTTGATGCTGAAAGCATTGAAAAGAATTTCAAAGGGAACATCAAAGATTATGGCCGCTTTACTGGTGGACATGAAGGCGAACATTGTAATGGCATAAATTCTGATCACCCTGCAGACCGCCTTATGCTAGAAACTCACGCCGATGAATCTGGCTACGCAAATATTGATGCCACAACCAAACAAGAATTAATGGATTACCGATCTTTAGCTTCATTCTATGGAGACATCAAACACGCGACGACGCCATTACTCAACGGCAACCACCCCGAAACAGGTCGCGCAGAAGTCGCCGAACTCCATATTGGCGCTGCACGCATTTATGGGGACCTAGTCCGTGATTATTTAGATGGCGCGAAACTTGGTGAAACACTGGAACAGACCCCCGAGAAATACTTTGAAGCCGCAAGCGAAATGACGGCTGACTTGGCCGCAGCCGCTGAAAATATGCCTGATGGTCCTGAAAAATTAAAACAAATTGTGCTTGCCGAAGCCATAACCAATTACACAAATGATTTTGAAGATGCCTATCGCCGCCGCATTTTGGGTCAAGATGCCCCTGTCCGCGACTATGTGGAACTCGCTTCACCCGATCAGAAAGAGGCCTATTACAATAATGTTCATAGCCGCGATTATTTTGAAGACGCGAACACAGAAGAAGTATTAAAAGACGTTAAAGACACCATAGAGCTTTACAAGCCAAATACAAATATATCAAATGGTGCAATCTTAAATATGAACAATACAGAAGTCACCGCCCCAAATGTCGATGAACAACGCCCAGCCATAAATATCACGCCACAGCAGCTCGGCGGATAAAGTCATCCATATAGCGCAGACGCGTAGCCCAGCCCATTTTTCATGGCACAGAAGCTCGCTAGACGCGCCTCCTGCGGATCGTCAATTACAGGACTGCTATGCCAACGTGCCCCCATATCAGGGTTCATAAGAACATCTAAATGATCTGTGCCCTTGATAAAGCATAAATGGGTCGGGTTCGCTTCAATGACTTCATGTGGTTTAACCTGCACCGTACCAGTTTTAAAAGCATGTTCAGGAATACCGAAATAATCACGCAAATACAGTAACGTCCCACGGCGGCCAAATAAAGTTGCCGTCATATGCGAGTCACATTCATCAATATGAGGAATAGCTGTGCGATATACGCCGCGGCGACTTGGCACGTAGCGCAAACTATCAATATACCCGCCTGCACCAGTTACAAAATTAAATACATCACTTAAAATATCTTCTTTTTCTTTAATCAACCCAATTAGATCTTGCTGTGCCGCCGATAAGTGATGATATGCCCCTATTTCCCAGGGGCGTAAACGTTCTAGAAAAGGCTTACATCCATCAAGCTCGGTAGCAGAAAGCCGTTTTGCTACCGCATCAAATACCCCCGCCAAAGGGGACAGCACAAGCACCGTATTTACATCGGTATACTCATACGCATGCGCCGCTGCCTCAATATCGGAAGCCATCATTATATGCGGGTCAGAATATGTTCTAACGCTAAAGTCAGCCAAAATGAAATCACCTGATAATATGAAAAGAGCGATAGAATATGATAAAAGTAGGATTTATGGCAAGATGAACTTGTTGTGCAGTGCAAATGGAATGCTTTTTAGGTACTCTGCACGGATATGCCCCACGCATCAAGCAAGCGGTTATTTTGGTCCGGTAAGCCGAGCGTGACGCGTATGGCGCGCGGTATCTGCGCGGACATATCGCGCAAAACAACGCCCGCAGCCGCAGCTTTCTCCATCATCTTGGCCGCATCTTTCACTTCCACGAGCAAGAAATTTGTGGCGGACGGCCAGACGCGCTCAACATCCAATGACCCGTTAAGCGCCAAGGTCATACGCTCGCGTTCTTCAATAATAATTTTACGAATATTCTCAAGCTGAGTCTGATGTTCAGGCGATAGCGCACGCAGCGCGACATCCATAACAGGGCGTGTCATTGGGTAAGGCGGCAAGACCTTACGCAAAAAGGTCATCACATCTTTATGCCCAATGGCGCACCCCAAACGCGCCCCCGCCAACGCACGTGCCTTTGACATGGTGCGCAGTAAAATAAGCTGCGGATTAAAAGGGAGCAAAGATAGAAGCTTTTGTTCATCACAAAACTCTATATACGCCTCATCCACCACAACAATCGCCTTACTCTTCTGAATCACATCTATTAAATCTTTTTGATTAATTAATGTGCCTGTTGGATTATTTGGCGAACATAAAAACACTACTTTAATATGGTTTTGTCCATTTGCAGCGGCGATAATATCATCTTTCTTAAGGGCAAAACTATATGGGTCAAGTGAGACAGAATGAACCGGCGTTGCATTTACAGCGGCATATTGCGCATACATACCAAATGTAGGCGGCGTGTTTAAAATAGCGTCTTGCGTGCCCGGCTGACAGAAGGTACGAATAATGATGTCTATCGCCTCATCTGACCCACGAGTCATCATAATATTTTGCGGGTCAACCTTATATAGCGCAGCCAATTGATTAAGCACTTCGGAAGGCTGCTGCGATTCATAACGGTTCAGCCCCGTGCCACCCGGAAAAGGTTCAACTGGCGATTCATTTGCATCAAAAAACACAGGCGATACCCCCGCCTGTGCCTGACCATCCGTCAAAGAGCGCGCCGAGCTATAAGCCTTCATCGCACGGACATCACCACGAACCAGATTCAAAACATCTTTAATATCCATCTAACGCCTCATCACCGCAAAACATTTTATTTTAAAAAGAAACTTTCAAAGCCCCATAGATTGGTGCGCCACCACCTTCTATTGCGCGAAAGCAGTAACAGAAAATAAAAAATTAACCACAAAAATACGCAATAATTTCATAGGGATATATTCACGCAATCGTATCATAAACCACAACACTATAAAATAAAAAAAGGCCTGCATCTTTATCAAAATGCAGGCTTTTAAAAATATATTTAGGGGTAAATTATGACGGGTTAACCGTTGGACGATAATCTTCTTTCTTAACCTCATCAACATTAACCACGCGCATACGTGCTTCGTAGACATCAAGCAGTTCTTTCGCTTCATCTTGGGTCAGCACGCCCAAAGTCACAGCATTAGCCACACGATCTGCGAATTGTTCGTTTTGCTTCAATCCTGATTGACGGTCCGCCTCGTTCAGTTTCTTCTCAAGGTCTTGCGCCGCCAATGTGCCTTCAAACGCCTTTTTCAAGTCAGCAATCGGGCCACCAGATTCTTTCGGGAAGTACACTTCTTCAGTCAGAAGTTTCAGCGTATCGCCGTTTTCACTCAATGACTTCGTGATTTCATCCTGTAATTTACCAGAAGGCTTCTTGTGGCGATGACCAAATGTCCCAGACAGAACTTTCAGTTTTAAACGCACCACATTGCCAAAGAAACCACCCATCGGGTATGTGTCTTTCTGCAATACATCGGTTAACGCCTCATGCGCTTTGTGCAAATTATCTTCAATCGCATAACGCGCCAATGACAATTCCGCAGGGTTCGCGCCACGTTTTTCGTATTGACGAATAACCGATGACGCAATGTACAAATGCGACAATACATCACCAAATTTCGCAGATGCGCGCTCTTTAAATTTCAGCTTCGCACCCAAAATAGATGATGTCGGGTTTGCAACCGCATTAAAAGACGCACTGACCTGATCAATACGATGTGCATATTCACGCATTTCCTTGCTCAAATGTGACTTAGGCGAGAATAGGCGCTTAAGACCGCTATTCGCATACAGGCTGCGCGCAGCGCTAACAAATTGTGAACCAACAAGTTTTAAGCCAATCCATGTCGCTTTCATTGTCTTTTCTTCCGCAACCGCTTCTTGCATCGGTTGGAAATATGGGTGCAAACGGTAACTACCCTGACCAAAGATCAACATGTTACGCGTAAGAATATTTGCGCCTTCCACAGTAATGGCAATCGGGATTGCTTTATAACTGCCCTGTGTGTAGTTGCTTGGGCCAGAGATAATGCCCTTACCAGCCTGCACATCCATACCATGCATAACTGTGTCACGACCAAGCTCTGTCGCATGATATTTCGCAATCGCCGACGGAATAGCTGGCTTCTCACCACTATCCACCAAATCAAGCGTTGCATCTTTCAATGCACGAATGGCATAAGCCTTACCCGCCATATCAGCAATTTTCTCAGACACACCTTCAAAGTTTTTAATTTTCGTGCCGAATTGCTGACGAATGGTTGAATAGGCTGTTGTTGTATATGTTTGCAATTGCCCCGTGGCAGAGCCCATTGATGGCAACGAGTTCGCACGACCTTCCGACAAACACTCAACCAACATACGCCAGCCTTTACCAGCGTTGTCCGCGCCGCCAACAATTGAATCAAGTGGAACAAACACGTCTTTACCGCGTGTTGTACCGTTCATAAACGCCATATCCATTGGACGGTGGCGGTTACCAATTTCAACACCTGTTGTGCTTGTCGGGATCAGTGAAACCGTAATCCCCGGCTTCTCACCCTTACCAAGCAAGTTTTCTGGATCTTCCAAATGGTAAGCAAGGCCAAGAACCGTTGCAACAGGCGCCAATGTAATGTAACGCTTATTCCATGTCAGGCTAATGCCGACCTCACCCGTTTTCGGGTCTTTCTTAACAATACCCTTAGCTTGGATATTACCTGCATCCGAACCCGCATTAGGTTCAGTTAGTGCAAAACATGGCACGTCTTTACCTGTCGCCAATGACTGAAGATAACGATCCTTTTGTTCCTGCGTACCATAATGTGAAAGCAATTCACCTGGGCCTAATGAGTTTGGCACCATGACTGTCACAGCCGCTGTCGCCGAACGCGTAGAAAGTTTCGTCACCACAGCTGAACGCGCACGCGCCGAAAACCCGAGGCCGCCATATTCTTTAGAAATAAGCATGCCTAAGAATTTTTTGTCTTTAATATAGTCCCAAACCGCCTTTGGCAGATCACCATCTTGCTCGATCTGATAATCATCAAGCATTTCACAAAGCTCTTCTGTTTCATTCTCGATGAACGCTTTTTCTTCCGCTGTTAATTCACCCGGATCATACCCACCTACAATGGCTTTCCAGTCTGGCGAACCATTATAAAGGGAGCCTTCGATCGCGCTCGTCGTACCGGCATCAAGCGCCTCTTGTTCAGTACGGGACACTGGCGGCATTAAGGATTGTAAAAATTTAAGGTATTTGCCTCTGATCGACATAGTTTGGAACTCCCACTTATGATTTTAACTAAAAAACCGCACCCTCTAATATTAGCATTTAATGGTTAACAAAAAGCCTTTATTTGCAAATTTATTTATATTTTTTTTATTATATGACAAGACTTTGGCATTATTTTTTACATCGGTCAAGACCATGTCCACAGCTTTATACTATCAATTGACAAGTTTATATTTTCCCAAGGGCAATAAAACTGCAACAATGCTAAATTCTTAATAATTGCCTCTTGACATATTACAAAAACTCAGCTTAATTAGTCGATCTAATAAGTAAAAATAATAAAATACAGGGATGGAGAAATGAGCCAGAATCAAGCGCCGAAGGGCGATAACGGTCAAAATGCGCCGAAAAAAGATCAACCCGGTTTTCTAAAAAGAAACTTCATGAGCGTTGCATTAATTGCAGGCGCAAGCTTCTTTGCCTATAACTATCTATCACAAGATAATAACGCCCCTGTTGCTTATGATTTGATGACAAGCTCAGAATTTGTGCATGTTTTAGGCGATGGTGACATAAAATCTGCAAAGATTGAACAAGTTGATGGCCAATATGTTGTAACTGGCACATTAAATGTCAATGACTACAAAAAGCCTGACGCAGAGCCAAAACAGCTAAGCGAAAAAGAACTAGCGCAAGGCCCGAAATATAAAGCAGTTTTTGAAACATCAAGCCCTGCTGGGCTTTTAGCCGCGCAGAATGTGCCAACAAAAACAGTTGATTACGATCCGTACAAACGCCCAGCCGCTGAAATCATTACGATCGATGACCTTGAAATGCTTATCGACCAAGGCAAAGTTGCCGGCATCGCTTACACAAATAACGGCACAGGCCACGGCACTATTTTTGAAGGCGTTTACAAACCTGTAAAAGGTGACAATGACTATGAGGTCACCTTCCGTACTGCAGAACATGGCGCAAACACAGAAAACGTTATCAAGAAAATTCACGATGCAGGCATTAAACGCTCTTACATCGCACCAGAAGCGCCAAGCTCTTTCATGAGCTGGATTCCAACCTTATTGCTTATCGGCGCAATCATGTTTATCGCCCGCTGGCAAATGGGCGCAATGGGCGGCGGCGGTGCTGGCGGCGTTGCCAACCGTAAAAGCCATCAGCAAATCAATCCTGAAGAGATCGAACAAGGCTTTGATGATGTTCAGGGCATTGACCATGCGAAGAAATCATTGCAACAAATGGTACGCTACCTGAAAAACCCTGAAAAACTCTCAAAAATGGGCGGTAAACCACCAAAAGGTGCGTTGCTTTCAGGGCCTCCAGGTACAGGTAAAACTATGCTTGCCAAAGCTGTTGCCAAGGAAGCGGGCGTTCCGTTCTTCTCAATCAACGGTTCTGACTTTGTTGAAATGTATGTCGGCACAGGCGCACGCCGCGCCCGTCAGTTATTCGAAGACGCACGCGCGCATTCACCATGTATCATCTTCATAGATGAAATCGATGCCGTTGGCGGTAACCGTGGTGGCAATATGACCAACGGCCATAGTGAGCAACAACAAACATTGACACAAATCCTAACGGCAATGGATGGTTTTGAAGCAGATAGCGGCATTGTCGTTCTTGCTGCGACCAACCGCCCAGAAAGCCTTGACCCTGCACTTACACGTGCTGGTCGTCTTGACCGTAAAATCGTCGTCGATGTACCCGACCTAGCAGGCCGCGTTAAAATTCTTGAGAAATATGTTGGCGAAGCAAGCTGCGCTGATGATGTTAACATCGAACAGCTTGGGCAATCTACACCAGGTTGGCCGGGTGCAGAACTACGCAATCTTGTAAACGAAGCTTTAGCGCTCGCCGAAGATCAAGGCCGAGATGAAGCCAATATGATGGACTTCATCAATGCCCGTGACAATTTGGTGTTTGGTGAAAAACGCTATTTAAACATTACGGAAGAAGAGCGCATGCTCACCTGCCGTCACGAAGCAGGTCACGCCATTTTGATGAAATACACAGATGGTAGTGACAAAATCCTTAAAGCAACAGCCGTTCCACGCTCAAAAACATTGGGTATGGTTGAAACCGTCTTTGAAGGCGACAAAGTTTCATATAACAAGAAGCAGCTTCTTGCCCTTATGGATACGTTTATGGCAGGCCGCTTGGCTGAAGAAATCTTCCATGGT
Organism: Alphaproteobacteria bacterium; assembly: GCA_002690045.1. Taxonomy (GTDB): domain Bacteria; phylum Pseudomonadota; class Alphaproteobacteria; order Micavibrionales; family Micavibrionaceae; genus UBA2705. The sequence continues at coordinate 66,569 of NZDE01000019.1, forward strand.
GAAGATTCTGTAACAACTGGCGCATCTAACGACATTAAACAAGCCACAAAAATCGCGCGCCAAATGGTGCTTGATTGGGGCTGGTCACGTTTTGGCATGCAAAGCTTCACCGAAGAACAGCGCGCTACATTCCTTTCACAAGGCTCATCATCTTTAATCGATATGTCGAACGAACAGAAAAAAGACCTTGATGAAGAAATCAACAAACTCATCAAAGAATCCGAAGAACGCGCACGCAAGGTGATCGAAGATCGTACGGCTGAGCTTCTGGCGGTTGCTGATGCGCTTTATGAATATGAAACCATCACAGGTGACGAAATTGACCTTGTCTGTTCTGGCGGGAAAATTTCCCGCAAGCCGACAGAGGCCGCAAATGATAACAACAAAAAGACTGCGGGCAACAACCAGCAGCAAGGACCATCTCAAGACGGGCCACAAATGAATATGGGCTAAAATAAGAAGTTTAATTTATAAAACGCACATATATACAAACAATAAACTTTAACTCCTGCAAAACTGAGCAATTTGCGCCGATTTGCAGGAGTAATTCTATCAAGATAAAACTATTATTAGCACAAAAACAAAATGCGCAACTACCGCATTAACGCAAACACAGCGCCCAACAAAACAACTAAAGAAAAATCAGGCTAAACCAAAACAGCTTAAGGCATCTTCTCCTCAATTGGGGCATTATGATCATGCGGCTTTGGTGCAAGATAGACAATGCGTCTGCGCCAAAAGATAAACGCCATAAAGCCCCATTCCGTTACCATCAAAAACAGCGGATAGAACAATACCGTCAAGCTAAATTCAGGCACAGTCAGCAAAATAAAGAAATAACGCAGCCCCGCCCAAAAGTAAGACACGGGCGGCTCACTACTTGGGTCAACATAGGTTTTACGAACTGTTGGATAAAAGGTAAGAATATCAATACAAATGATCAAAACAAGCGTCAAAACCGGGTCTTTTGTAACAACCCACACAGGAATTAGCGTCAATCCTGCCAAAAAAGCTACCCAATCCGACCTTTTTATATCCTTTTCACCATAAAATAGCGCCAAAAAGGCCACAAACCAGCACGTAAGCCCCACAAATAACAGCATGTATGCCGAGAAATCGCCACCCAACTTCAACTGCGCATACGCCCCAATCGAAATAATCAGCCCCCAATTAACCCAGCTAAATAAGTGCGGACGTGTCTCGCGTTTAAATATACTAATGAAATATGTGCCATAACGAATGATGGACACCAAAACGGTCAAAACTGCAAAAATAAACGCACGCTCAAAAAACTGTTCCATATAAAACCTTCAATACCGAGGGAAAGAATATTTCGACTTCCCTTGAAAATACTATTCACATCCCTTATGTTTGTACCATATTTATGGTTTTGTATAGCGAAATGCAAAACATATCCAGTATGCGCTTTAATGTGACTTGGCTCACATTCAATAATAAGAATAAAAATCAAATGCGCATAGAACAATCAAATATATGGTGTATTCATGGTTGCGATTAGCTTCATTGCTTTTCTTTTATTATTTGTATGTGTTGGCGTTTTATCTTTTTCAAAAAAGAAAACCACATCACAAGATTACCTTCTTGCCAGCCAGAACATAAAACCTTGGCTCGTCGCGTTATCCGCCGTAGCTACCAATAATAGCGGCTATATGTTTATTGGCCAAATCGGCTTTACCTATATGTATGGGCTACACTCTATTTGGCTTATGATTGGCTGGGTTGTTGGTGACTTCTTCACTTCAACTTTCGTTCACAAACGACTGCGTGAAGTTTCCGAAGAACGGAAAGTCATGAGCTTCGCAAGCCTCATCAGTGAATGGCATGGCCATAATTACAAAAAACTGCGCGTTCTATGCGGCCTGATTACTGTTATGTTCCTTGGCACCTACGCCGCCGCGCAGCTTAATGCGGGCAGTAAAGCACTACATATCATGTTTGATTGGGACTATTCTGTCGGCGCAATTATCGGCAGTATAATCGTCCTATCTTATTGTTTTGCTGGCGGCATACGCGCATCGATATGGACAGATGCCGCACAATCTTTCGTAATGTTTGCGGCAATGGCCATCATGGTCTTTATTGGCATAAGCACGGTTGGCGGCTTTGGGCCATTCATGGAAAGCTTAAATAACGTTTCCCCCAAATATATGGATTTATTCCCTGATACCACCTTATTTGGCAGCAATGCTGTCGCCTCTATTTTATTCGTCATGGGCTGGTTCTTTGCAGGCATAGGCGTTATTGGTCAGCCGCACATAATGATCCGCTTTATGACGATCGATGATGCAGACAAAATTTGGAAGGCGCGCTCATATTATTATGGCTTCTATATCGCTTTCTATGCGCTGACGATAATTACAGCGCTCGCAGCACGCCTTTTACTTCCTGAGGTTGATGCCTTTGATGCGGAGCTAGCTTTGCCAGCATTAGCGCAAGAGCTTCTTCCAGAAATCCTTGTGGGCTTAGTTCTCGCAGGTCTTTTCGCCGCAACAATGTCTACAGCAGATTCACAAATATTAAGCTGTACAGCAGCGCTAACAAATGACCTGTTCCCTCAAAAGCTATCTGGTTATAAGACCAATAAGTTTGCGACCGTGTTCATCACCGCTCTAGCCTTGATGATCGCGCTGTTTGGCAGCAAAAGCGTCTTTAGCCTTGTACTGATCGCATGGTCTGCGTTAGCCAGTGCATTTGCCCCTATACTCATTCTGCACGCGCTAAACCGTGACACAACGGAAAACCAAGCAATTGCAATGGTTGTCGGGGGCATAGGATCTATGTTAGCGTGGCGTCACTTTGGTTTAAACGACATAACTTATGAAATCGTTGCCGGCATCACTGGCGGTTTTGTAATATATCTCGTCTATGGGGTGTTACTCAAAATCACAGGACATAACGGCAACAAAGTTAAGGCATAAATGACAACAGTTATTCTTCTTGATGGCGGGATGGGGCAAGAGCTTATAAAACGCGCCAAAGCCCCAATTACACCCCTATGGTCTGCGCAGGTTATGCAAGACCATCCTGATCTAGTAGAAGATCTGCATCTGGAATTCATAGAAGCCGGTGCAAAAGTCATAACGCTTAACACATATACAGCCACGCCAGGCCGCCTAGCAAGAGATGCCGATGCCGCCTCCCTAAACCCAATACATGAAAGCGCCATTAAGGCGGCACACAACGCCGTAAATAGAAGCGGAAAGCAAGACATTCGGGTTGCGGGGTGCCTTCCCCCTTTGATGGCAAGCTATTTAAGCGCCGAAGCCCCAGACTATCTAACCAGTCTTGACCACTATCAGTCCCTTGTTGATCTACAGCAACATGATGTTGATTTATTTATATGCGAAACAATGTCAAATATTGCCGAAACCAAAGCCGCAGCCACTGCCGCCAAAAGCACAGCAAAAGAGACATGGGTCAGCTTTGTCCTTAACGAAAGAACCAAAAAACTCCCCTCTGGCGAACAAATCGAGCGCGCCGTTTTCGAATTAGAAGCTTTGGGCGTTGACGCCATCCTCATTAACTGCTGTTCCCCAGAGACCATTAACCAAGCATTGCCAACCCTCACAAAACTGCATGATAATATTGGCGCCTATGCGAATGCGTTTGAAAACACAGATGCCTTAACCGCGGGCGGCACGGTAGAGTGCCTAAATGAACGCCAAGATATTCTTCCCAAATCATATGCCGAACAAAGCCTACAATGGATTAATCAAGGTGCCAAAATAATCGGTGGATGCTGCGCCATTGGTCCTGAGCATATAAAAACACTTCATGATCGCTTAATAGCTGAGGGCATAGAGATAAAATCCACCATCTAACCCTGTTTTAGACATTAAAACCAACAAAAAAGCCCCCGCAGCATAACACTACGGGAGCCCATATATAGCATTTCAATTTTCTAAACGAAATTACCCTTCTGCCGCCATTGGTGTAATTTCAAAGGCCGTTTCATCCGCATCATTAGCTGTCTCAATATTAAGCGCCTTTGCACGCGCCGCAGACAGTAATGAATTTTTGATCGTCTTCAAGCGATCTTCTGCGTCACCTTCATCTTTACCAAGTGAAATGGTCACAGATTCAAGCAATGCGCCTGCGCCAATTTGCTGTTCTGAGCGCAAGCGGCGTACGCCAGCGAGCGTTTTTAGGACGTAATCCATATCCGCCGCACCGTCATGAGCAATAATCGCCGCATCAGCCTTTGGCCATGCTGATACATGAAGAGATGAATAGTCTTCGCCAAACTTACCCGCTTGCTGATAAATTTCTTCCGTTACAAATGGTGTAAACGGCGCAAATAAACCAAGCAGCATGCGCAGGGAGTCAAACAAAGTTGCCTGCGCTGATAGGCGCGCCGCATCATCCCAATCATAATTATCCCAGAAGCGCGCCTTAATAAGCTCCAGATAGTTATCACAGAATGTACCCCAGAAGAACTTATGTAGCTTGTCTTTGGCGCTCGCATAATCAAACCCATCAAAAGACTTCGTCATATCATCGGCCAGCTTATGCAAGTTTTTCAAAAGCCAGCGGTCTTCCAATGTGCGGTCTTCAAATTTCGGAAATTTGCTTGGGTCAACATCATCGCCCAAATACATAAACGCCATACGCGCCACGTTCCAAAGCTTAACAACAATCTTACGGCCGTCTTTGACTTCTTTTTCGTGGTAACGTAGATCTTGACCAAGGTGCGAGTTCGCCGCCCAGTAACGCAGGGCATCGGCGCCGTATTTCTCAACAACTGAACCTGGGTCATAACGGTTATAACCATTCGCATCGGTAAATTTCTCAAGGTCACGTTTGGAAACCTTCTTACCTTGCTCATTGAGGCCCCAACCTGAAATCATCACGTTTTTCCATGGTAGGGTATCTGTGTGATATTCAGATTTAATCAATGTATAGAACAGCCATGTGCGAATAATTTCAAAGGCCTGAACGCGCAGATCCATTGGGTAAATATCCATAGAACCCTTAACCTCATCACGCCCCGCCCAGTTGGCGTTAATCAGCGGCGTAAGCGATGACGTCATCCATGTTTCCATCACATCTGTTTCAGGCACAATCGTCATGCCCGCATATTTTTCCTGTGCCCATTTTGGCGGCGCAGATTCAATCGGGTCAATCGGCAGGTCAGCTTCATCAGCGACAATCACATCACCTGTTTCTTTTACATACCAAATTGGGAATGGCACGCCATAGAAACGCTGACGCGAGATGTTCCAGTTATATTTTAGGCCATCAATCCAGTGTTCCAGACGAACCTTCATCCAGTCAGGGAACCACTCAAGCTCATCCATACGCTTACGGAAGCGGTCTTTGTGGTCAAGTACGTTAATGAACCACTGCGGCGCCATCACAAATTCAACTGGTTGCTCCGAGCGCTCACCTACAGTCACATTTTGAACAACTTTTTGTTCACCGCGGATAAGGTCGGCTTCTTTAAGGTCCTTTACAATATGCGCGCGGGCATTAATCGCATCAAGGCCTGCATATTTGCCGGCCATCTCAGTCATTTTTCCATCTGGACCCAAGATAATACGTGTATCAAGATTATCTTCTTTCCACTTTTTAACGTCTTCACCATCACCAAATGTACAAACCTGCATCAAGCCTGTGCCAAATTCCAAATCAACTTCTTCGGATGTTTTGATCGGCACTTCACGGCCATCTGAAAGCGGGACAATGGCTGTTTTACCAACCAAATGTTGGTAACGCGTATCTTCTGGGTTGAAATACATCGCCACACAAGCCGGAATAAGCTCTGGACGTGTGGTTGAGATAACCAAGTCATTGCCTTCCGCATCTTTAAAAGCAATGTCATACATCTTGCCTTTACGCTCAATTGTCTCACAATCAGCCTGCGCGAGCGCTGTTTCAAAATGCGTATCCCACTGCACAGGTTCGTCTGAACGGTAAATCAAACCTTTATTATATAAATCAAGGAATGACTTTTGTGCTGTGTGGCGTGAACGATCATCAATAGTTGAATAACGCAATGTCCAGTCCACAGACAGGCCAAGCGAGCGCCAAAGCTCTTCATAAGTTTTCGCACCTTTTTGTGTTTCATCAATACATAGTTTGCGGAATTCACTGCGCGTGGTTTTTTTCTTATTGATTTTATAGGTTTGTTCAACATAACGCTCTGTCGGTAGGCCATTATCATCAAAACCCATTGGGTAAAAAATGTTAAAACCAAGCATACGTTTGTAACGAATAACAATTTCTGCCTGCGTATAAGACATCGCGTGACCAACATGCAAATGCGCTGCCGATACATATGGCGGCGGCGTATCAACCGAAAATAGCGGCTTATCTGAATTTGGGTCATAATCATGAATGCCTGTCGCATCCCACAGGGTGCGGCATTTATTTTCTAAATCTGCATTTTCAAAACTTTTATCAAGTTCAGGAAAGTTTACCATTCTCGTCTCTCTTTTCCGCTCGGCAATTAAATTCTTATTAGTCGTTTGAGTTTGTTTTGGGACAAGTCATTTGGGGTGAGGCCAATAAGGCATAGCTGAACGACAAATGACGCCGTAACAAAACAAACCGAAACGACTATAAACACTGCACTTTATAGCGGGTTTAAGGATAATTCAAGATGATAAGCGCATATGACACGCAAAGAAATAATGAATTTTACGGCTGCGGGTCAAATTGCCCATGACGCAAGAAATTAATTGTTGCCTGCTGCGCATCTACATGGCTTGGCAAACCAATGTGATTGGCTAACACAACCAGATGTTCCTTCATATAAGGATGATGCGTACTCGCTACCGAAACACGGCCATCATTTTCTTTGCCATTAAAGAGGTTTCGCGCAACAAAATAAAGCCTGTTTTCATTACCCGCAATGGACCCTAGCTCATACGGCAATGGTGCTACATTCTGCAATGCCGCCTGACGAAAGGCCGTTGTTAGCTCCTGTCCCGCAGGGCCAAAGACATGGTTATAATATTTACTGTTTAAATAATGACGGCTCATATAATCGGAAATATCGCTGCCGTGATATGGCGTTCCGAGCGTTACAACACGTCCCAAACAGTTAGGTGTATGGTTTTTGAGGATCTCTGCTGTAACCAAACCGCCCATAGAAAATCCAACGAAATGCGTACGCTGCGCTGACTTATTGAAGGTTGGGCTAATATGTTTTTGTGAAAGATATTCTGCGCATTCAGCAATAGTTAATGTCGTTGACGGATAATCCCAATTATGCACCTCATAGCCCGCCTTAACAAGCGCAACTTCAAGATCCACCAGATCCAAATAACTGCCCGTTGCCCCATGAAGAATGACAACACGTTCATTTTGATTATCGCAGCTTTTTGGATCTATCTGACACTTTGCCTTTTTATTAGCAAATTGAGAATTATCCAAATTAACCATCCCTATATACTTATTCTTATTAACTTATAATAGCGATAGCATATAAAATTAGCTTTGGCTAGCCTTCACTTATCATAACGCACAATCAAAACCGATACCCGACGGACACTGCGCCAAATAGTGAGGCATCACCCTGCCCATCAAATTCCTTTGAACGCCAATTCACTGTATATGATATCTGCGCCGCGCCATAGGTTAGGCTTATGCCCGCGCTTGCATCACCAACAAATGGCTTTTTATCAACTGATGGGCTGTCACGAAAACTATTGCCATCTAAAAAAATATTACGCGCAAAAGCACGCCCATCAAGGCCAATAAATGCCGTCCACGCAAAATGATTATCCGGCACAGCGAAAAATCCATTACCGGGTATGGACGGGCGCACACGCGCTGGCGGCGCCTGCCATTGATATTTTTTTGGCGTTAGCTGTAATGTAACGCCCCCAGCGCCATAGGTATAAATATTTCCCAACGATGCCCCAATATGTGGGCTAACACGAAAATGAAAATCCGATATATCTGTCGCATAAATTTCTGGCCAATTACGCTGCCACGATAAAATCACACCTAATTCATTTTTAAGTTGATGGTCCCATCCCGAAGGGTCATCCGCGCCAACAAAGTCATGCACGGTTTCCTGCACTTCTTCGCCCAGTGACCATGGCCCAATAACCCCCAAAGTTAATTCAAGAGAATCAATTGTATCCTCCTTCACGGTCGAAAACCCCGCGCTACCATACAAAAACCCTGCATATGGCCGGTCGTTAGGGTCTGGTATGCGTTGCTGAATATTATCTGGCGTATATAGGTTCTGCCCGATTGAATAGGCAACAGATGTTGTTTCATTAAACGTAAAAAATGGCAAAAAACAATCAAGCGCCGCAATTATATCAGGCGATTCCATCCCAACATCAAAATAAGTCAACCGCGTACCATGTGTATAATTTTGGTCATTACTGGACGCAAACATATCATTTTCAAGCGTCAGCGTCAGAAAACGGTGGTCATCTTTTAGTAAATCTTTAGGAATACGAGACTGAAAATTATCAGGCTTTTCCATGCCATGCGCATACCCTGTCGTTACAACCGACAGAATAAACAGGCCAAATAGTATAACCCCTTGTATAAGCCGCATGTTCATCTCTCAATCTATTTCAGCAAATATAATATATATAGGTTCAAGACTATTTTGCCAAGACAGTACAAAAAATCGTACTATATCTTTAATGGATATAAGCCTTTTAATACATAACATATACAGGTAATATAAGCGCATATGTTTAAAACATACGCGACAATGATTATACGAAAATATTAAAAATGACGGCAAAAAGCACTCATACAGCCAAGTCACAGACATATATCGTGAAAAACTCTTTGAGCAGTAAATTCTCAAAAGTATTCCTTGTCACAACGGCATTGCTTGGCATTTTCGCCAGTATTTTATTTTTCATTTATGCCTACAGCACACAGAAACAACAGCTTTACAACACCATTGAGCGAGAAATTTCTGGTTCAAAAGAAAGTGCGAGCCTTGCCGCCTATACCATTGACAAATTAGTCGCAAAGCACATGCTTGATGGCTTTACACGAAGCAAGGGGATTGCCTATGCACGCATCGCCCTTGAAGACGGCACGATATTGGCACAAGCAGGCCTTGCGCCGCAAAATTACGACATAATCACAACAATATTATTTCCAGAGATACGCACATTTGAAGCAGATCTTGATTTCAGTGTTCGTGGTAATGCGCTACGCGTTGGTACATTATATATTTTACCTGACTACATTAATGCAACGCAGAATATTAGCCGTGAATTATTGCGCGGCCTACTTTTTATTATCTTACTCTCCGCGCTTATATATATCGCGCTACGCAAACTGATTGATTATGAGTTATCGTCCCCGATCATCGCACTCGCCCAACAAATCAGCTCTATCAACAATCGCACATTAGATGAAAACATAACGGTACTAGACACACCAGAGAAACACTGCAATGATGAAATCGGCTACCTTATCGACAACTTTAATACCCTATTCAAAAACCTAACAGAAACAAAAATTTTCGCCTCCAACATTCAAGACACATTGGAAACCACCGAGGCACAATACACCGCGATGGTTGCCAATACATTTGAGATTTTCATGCGCCTTAGCGAAAATGGCAACATTGAATTCGTGAACCCAGCTGTCAAAAAAATATTAGGGTACGGCCTAACGGAATTGATTAACACCAACATTCTAGAATATATCGAGAAGAACGATGTTGATAATCTACAAAATTTTATCGCACAAACTTCCACAAACGCTACAGAAGAAAACACCCGCATCTTTCACTTTAAGACCAAAAATGGCGAAGAACGCATCTTGTCATGTAGTATGAACAACGCACTTAACGTCGATAAAATCAACTGCCTATTGTTCATTGCCCGTGATATTACAAAATCATATAAAACTGAAATAGAGCTGCGCCAAGCGCAAAAACTTGAATCCATCGGCAAGTTAACTGGCGGGATCGCGCATGATTTCAACAATATTTTGACCATTATTATCAACAATATTGAATTGGTCACAGCCAAAGTGAGCAAACTCGGCCTCGATAAAGACGGTCTTAGCCCGATAAATAAGTTATTAGATTCTGCATTAAATGCCAGCTTCACCGGCGCTGACCTTACCCACCGCCTGTTAGCCTTCGCCCGCAACCAGCCCCTAAACCCCGATCATTTCAACCCAAATGAAAAAATACGAAATATTTTGCCTTTACTTGAACGGACAATCGGCAAACATATTACCGTATCATCGGATCTGGAACATGGCATAAGTGCCGTCAAGCTAGACGTGAGCCAATTTGAAAACGCCATTCTGAACTTATGTATTAACGCCCGCGACGCGATCCCTACAGACCGTAAAGGCTGCATTACAATAAAAACCTCTAAAGTTAATGAACTACCAGATACAATCACCAAAGATACCGTACAAAATAGCTTCGTCCTGCTCGAAATCATTGATAATGGCGAAGGCATTAGCCCAGAAAACCTTAAAAAAGTAATCGACCCGTTCTTTACGACCAAAGCGATTGGTAAAGGCACTGGGCTCGGCCTATCCATGGTTTATGGCTTTGTGCATCAGTCCAAAGGATTTTTTAACATCATAAGTGACACTGGCGAAGGCACGACCATCCAAATGTACTTCCCTGAATATATTTTGAGCCAAGACGAACAAGAGGGCCAAACCAACCATGCTGAAGAAGAAGAAATGACCTTCGATGGCACAGATAAATCCATCTTGATTTTAGAAGATAACGACACCATCGCCGATATTATTGAAAAGCTCTTACAAGATATGAGCTTCGCAGTCACCAAGACACTAAATTCAAAAGACGCCTTTGCCGTATATGACAAGAATGGCCCGTTCTCACTGATTCTCAGCGATGTATTATTACAGGGTGATATAACAGGATTCCAATTTGCCGATCAAATTTTAACCCAAAACCCTGACCAAAAAATCATACACATGTCCGGCTATACAGACCCAGACAACACCTTACAAGACTCTGCATATAATGTTGCATTGCGTAAGCCCTTCAGGAAAACTGACCTTGTCCGCGCATTAAACAAGAAAATGCAGGAGTAAATGTGATGCATAAAATATCATTACGGAACCATCACAGCACCACATACATGAAAACAGCGGCCATAAAAACAATGGTCTGTCTGTTTATTATGTTTGCAGCATTGATCATTGCGCCCAATAGCTATGCAGCAAAAGAACATCAACCACCCACAGCAAAAAGCAAACCTATTATACATGTTGGCTTTGGCGCGGAGCGCCCACCTTTTGTTTTTAAAAACCATACAGAGGGCTTAGAGGTTGAGCTCATCTATGCCCTCTGTGATGAAATGGGCTATCAAATTGAGGCTGATTTCATTCCTAATGCGCGCGGCTATCAATATCTCAACCAAAAGCGCATTGATCTATATACCACCATAACTGAATCATCTAAGGGAGACGCTTATCTAAGCCAACCCTATATTAAATTTGAGAATGTTTTGATTTCAAAACAAGACAAGCCAACTGTGATCTCTTTTAATCAGCTTATAAACGCACGCATAACCGCCTTCCAGAATGCCAAAGTCTTTATTCCTGAAATCAAAGCGATAAAAGATCAAACTGCCCTATATCTAGAAACAGCGACACAGCACACACAAGTTATATTGCTCTATCGCGACCGTGTTGATTACGTTTTTAGTGAACGCCGTATTTTTGAATATTACTATCAACAGGCCATCATGAATGGCGAAATTCCAGAGAATGGTTTTGCATATAAAATACATCATGTGCGAGAACCGACCCTATACAGCGCAGGTTTTCACGATCCAGAGCTGCGCGATAAATTCGACATTGCCTTAAAAACCATCAGAGAAAATGGAACATATCAACGCATCATAGATAAATATGACATGCACAATTAATAAGCCCAAACTTTAAAACGGCATAGGGTATTCACGGCGCACTGTGTCAATATCCGCAAGCACATCTTTACTTAATTTCAAATCTTTGGCTGCAATATTACTTTTCAATTGATCCATATTCGTTGCGCCAATTATACTGGATGTCACAAACGGCATAGCGAGTGTAAACGCGATAGCCATTTGGCATGGGTCTAAACCATGTTTCTTCGCAACCTCAATATATGCCGCTGTTGCCTTGTGCGCGATGGGGTTATTACGGTGGTTTTGGTTACGATTTGATAACGTCCAACGCGCCCCTTCAGGCCACGAATCCTTATCACCCAAATATTTACCGCTCAACATACCTGTTGCCAATGGTGACCATGCAAGCAAGCCTATATCTTCTTTCATCGCTATTTCTGACAGGTCAGGCTCAAACAAGCGGCAAAGTAAGCTATATTCATTTTGAATAGACGCCATACGCGGCAGGCCTTTGTCTTCAGCCAACTTTAAATAATGCATCACGCCCCATGCGGTATCATCTGACACACCAACATGACGCACTTTACCTTGCTGCACAACCTCATCAAGGGCTTCCAATATCTCAAGCATGTTGTCACGGTCTTTATCAGCCATGCGTGCATTCGGCGCAAAATTCCAGTTACGACCAAAATGGTAATGGTCACGATTTGGCCAATGCAGCTGATATAGGTCAATATAATCCGTTTGCAGACGTTTTAAGCTCCCCTCAACGGCGTCAAACACACCGGCGCGGTCTATTGGGCGGCCATCGCGTATCCACGGCAAACCCGGCCCCGCAATTTTGGTTGCCAAGACAATGTCCTGCCTTTTGCCGCTTTTCTTAAACCATGTGCCAACGATTTCCTCGGTCTTGCCTTGTGTTTCCGCGCTGGTCGGCACCGCATAAAGTTCCGCCGTATCAAAAAAGTTCACGCCTTGTGCAACCGCGTAATCCATTTGCTCATGGCCTTCAGCCTCACTATTCTGGTTACCCCATGTCATTGTCCCCAAGCAAACACGGCTCACTTGAATATCTGTACGTCCTAATTTTGAAAATTCCATTGTCGCGCCCTTATAAATTAATTCATGCGTTGAACAGACTAACATAGTCCAAAACGAAAAACATCAAGAGGCTAAAACAAAGTAGAACTTTACATATTTTGTAAATATGCTATAAAAATCACATGCAGGGATCATTTAATAATAAGGCGAAAAACGCCGCCCCACAAAAAACAAAAATCGGCATTGCCTTACAAGGCGGTGGCGCTTATGGCATTTATGCTAAAGGTGCGTTAGAAACGCTACTCAATTCAAAATTTGCTACGCAAACCGAAATCAAAGCCGTGACAGGGACAAGCGCAGGTGCCATGAATGGCGCATTATTAGTGCACGGCATAAACAAGGGCGGTACGCCGCAAGCGTTACATAATCTTGACCAATTCTGGGTAAATATCAAAACACTTGGGCATACATTTTCCTTGATCAACGGCTTAGGGCCAACACTAAACCCTGACTGGCCAAACATCCCGACACATAAAATGCTTTTATTTACATTCGCACAAGCCGCCTTACCGCAAGATTATGCGCTACGCGAATTAAAACAGGCATTAGATCAAGAAATAAGAGATATCGCGCCCCTCCAAAATGGAGCAGCGCAGCTTTTTGTTAATGCCGTACGCGAAAACCAGAAAAAACAGCGCGAACATGTTGTGTTTAGCGGAAATGACCTAACCACCGACAATATTGTTGCCTCTGGCGCGCTTGAACAGTTTGGCGGCTGGATGGTAAACGGACACAAACACTATGACGGCGCCTATTGGCGCAATCCGTGCTTTGACGATATCTTAAAGGCAGATATTACCGATTTATTGGTGATCACCTTACAAGAAAAGCCGCAGCGCCCGACGGCAGCGTGTTCACAAGACAATGCGCGTCAAACCAACCATGCCCAACCCGGACACGCGCTCATTACAAGCGAAATACACGACCATTTACATTATGTGCAACAGCAACACCCAAAACTCAATCTACACAGCATTGAACTAGACGTTGCGCCACATTGGAATGAAACAAGCCGCATCAATGCTGATCCGGCTTGGTTGAATACATTAGAAGGCATGGGGCACAAAGATGCTGAAAATTGGCTAAAACATAATTTGGCGCTGATTGGTAAAAAAAGCTCGTATCAAATTAACCCTAAACCGCAATCACCCTTGCCAAAGAAACCTTAAACTTTCGGCTGCTGTTTACTATCTAGCGCAATGTTAACTTGCTGCACACCTGCATAAAGCGATGGCGAACGCGCCAAGTTTACATCCGAAAATGATGCACATAGTTTTTGCCCTAATTTTGCAATTGTCGATCCACTCATACTAACACCCCTTCATCAATTGATAATACTGCATTTTCCTTAGACACGCCTTGTGCGCCCAGCGCATAAAACACCATTTGCGTTTGGCCGCGCTCTGTCTTTTCTGGTTTAATGTGAAAACGGCTTTGCGTACCAGTTAAATCACCCAAATCCATCACGTAAGATTCATCTTTATTTAATAGCGCCACCAAATTCATGACCTTCTTTTCACTCAGCGCTAGATCTTCTTCATCATCGACCACTAAATAATCACCAACAGGGTCAAAGCGATCCTGTGTATTTCGGCGCAGAATAAGAAAACCGCGTTCCGCGACAGGGTTTCGTTCATAACGAAATGCGCGCTGCTCTGCCGGCTTGTTAAAATCCATCTTAAAGTCCCCTTTTTGCTTGCTTTTATAGCTCACTGTGATTAGATCATGCGTGAAAAAAGTTAAAAAGCTGTAAACTTATGAAAAAACAGTGCCCTTCTGACCTAAATTCTAAGGAGACCTTAATGTCTGTAGCCCCAAAATCCGTTGAGCAAGACTATAAAGTAAAAGATATTTCACTGGCTGAAGCTGGCCGCAAGCAAATCGACCTCGCACAGGATGAAATGCCTGGTTTGATGGCAACACGCGCCGAATACGCCAAAGAACAGCCCCTTAAAGGCGCACGCATTGTTGGCTGCCTACACATGACGGTACAAACCGCTGTGTTAATCGAAACATTGACATCTCTTGGTGCAGAAGTGCGTTGGTCATCATGTAACATTTTCTCTACACAAGACGAGGCCGCAGCTGCGATCGCAGCGGCAGGCATCCCAGTATTCGCATGGAAAGGCGAAACTGAAGAAGAATATGAATGGTGCATTCACCAATCCATCAAAGGGCCAAACGGTTGGACACCCAATATGATTTTGGATGATGGCGGCGATTTAACAGCCATCATGCATAAAGAATACCCTGAATTAATGGCCGACATTAAAGGTATTTCAGAAGAAACAACAACAGGCGTTATGTTCCTTAAGAAAATGGAAGAAAACGGTACGTTGAAAGTGCCTGCAATTAACGTCAACGATTCCGTAACTAAGTCAAAATTCGACAATAAATATGGCTGCCGTGAATCATTGGTTGATGCCATCCGCCGTGCAACAGATGTTATGCTGGCAGGTAAGGTTGCGACTGTATGTGGTTATGGTGACGTAGGTAAAGGCTCTGCACAGTCACTTGCATCACAAGGTGTGCGTGTTATGGTGACTGAGATTGATCCAATCTGTGCGCTTCAGGCCTGTATGGATGGTTTTGAAGTTGTCACTATGGAAGACGCCGCGCCGCGCGCTGACATCTTTGTCACAACAACAGGTAACAAAGACATTATCACTGTTGACCATATGCGTGAAATGAAAGACCGCGCCATTGTCTGTAACATTGGTCACTTTGATAACGAAATTCAGGTTGAACCAACACGCAATATGAAATGGACAAACATCAAACCACAAGTGGACGAGATTGAATTCCCAAGCGGTAAACGTATTATCCTTCTTGCGGAAGGTCGCCTAGTAAACCTTGGCTGCGCCACGGGGCACCCAAGCTTTGTGATGTCTGCATCATTCACAAACCAAACGTTAGCACAGATTGAACTTTGGAAGAATGCAGACAAATACGAAAACAAAGTTTACGTACTGCCAAAACACTTGGATGAAAAAGTGGCTGCGCTTCACCTTGATAAACTTGGCGCGAAGCTAACAAAGCTTAGCCAAGAACAAGCAGACTATATTGATGTACCAGTAAACGGCCCATTCAAAGGCGAGGCTTACCGTTACTAATCAATAACTTATTCTAAATTCAGCGCGCCAGATCACGCATCTGTCGCGTTTTTTATGGTGTGGGCTTAAGATAAAACGTAAAAAAAGTTAACAATATGTAAAGAAAATACTTGAATTACATTTACATATTATGGTAAAAACATCCAATTATAAAATAATATATGGCAAATCTATCCACTTTTTTAGGATAACAAGGACGGTAATAAAATGGTTGAACTAGCAAAAAAACAGCAAGAACTTCTTACACTAAGTGACGCAAGTAATATGCTTGCAGAGCTGACAACACTCGCGGATAAATCAAGCCCGACAAATAGTGATGTCAACAAAGCACAAAAAATACTCGAAGAAGAGCTTCTGCAGAATTTGACAATTGCTGTTCAACAATACCAGTTCCACAAATATTTAAGCGAAGCGCTTAAAAAGAACCACAATACCTTGATGGACCTCTCCATTCAAAATGCCGGTGAAATCACCGAAAAAGACCTTGCGCCATATATTAAAGAAGCAACCAACAAAGTTTCCGTCAAAGTCGATACTGAAATGGCTTTGAAACTGTTCCTTGGTGACAACCTATCCTACACAGCATCGCGCGATGGTGACCCAATCGAATTTCTTAACAGCCGTCTGAAACGTGAAGACGAACGTCACGCGCGTTATTTCGAGGGCAAGTCAAAGAAAGAGATTGAAGCCGAAAAATTAGACGATGTAAGCAGTGATTTTTACCGCTTCTACCTGTACCAATCAAAAGTAGAAGACAAGCCAGATGGCCTATTCTCACGTGACAAATCACAGCGTGAATTTATTGCCTTCATCAAAAAGCAAGCACATAGCTATGTTGACCGCGCGCGCGGCTATGCGGCGTTTTATCAAGATAAAACAGACAATCTTATTAAAGGCGCAGTTGTAAAATACCAAGCGACGGGTGAAATCACGCAAGCTTTGGATAAAGTCGTTACAACAACACTTTCGCGTGAAGACGATAAAAACGCATTTCAGAAAAACCTATCAGCATATTACGAGGCATTGTCTAGCGATGAGGTAAAACAGCTTGTTGGGCAACAGCCGGCAAAAATCGGTTCAGCCGTGTTTACACAGCGCATGAAGAATAAATATTCTTTTGTGATGAACGCATTACGCTTATCCCTTACAGATGCAAACCAAATTAACCTAAACGAAGAATCCGCAGTAGTCGGCACATTGCTATCAAATGCATTGGGTAAAGAATATACCGTTGAACTGCTTAAAGACGCAATTGCATACAACCAAGAGGTCGGCAAGAAAATTAGCGTCATGCGCGAAGAAAGCCAAGCAAGCGTTAAACGTTACCAAGATTATATCACCATCATTCAAAATGACCCAAAATTCATCGTGAACGATGCTGCACACAGCAACACAAAAGCATTGATAAACTATAACAGCGTTGTTGATCAACTTGATGCCATTGGCGGTTATTCTGTAGAAGCCATTACAAACTACCTAAATGGCGACGAACTTGCTGCATTAATTGCACCAGTAAAACAAGACCTGTTCGCACAGCGCCGTGGCCACCACATCAATTTCTTGGCATCATTTATCAATACGATCCAGAATGCACGCTCACACAGCAAGAATCCTGCAGTGATTAATGAAGCATTTGCCGTTGACCAGCTGGCACAAGCAACATCACCAGAATTTACAAAGAAATTGATTGATGACATTTGTAAAGCATCAAGTGACCCAGCACTAAAAAGCCGCTTGAAAGACCTAGCGCCTGTTCTTGATGAATATGAACCAGATGCCGCGTCAAATTACGCGAAATTGACCTTCTACACACAAGAAGCAAGCAACCGTAAACGCAGCGATGTAACACTGCAAATCGTACAGCAAGGCTTTGTCAAAGACATGGGCACAACATCACGTATGCGTGCCATGAACCGTAAAGCATCTGCTGATAACGCAGAATCCACACCAATGAACGCTTTATATGCACAGGCGAAAATTGGTGAAACAGAACTTGCAAGCGTTTTATCAACGCTAACGGCTATCTCGGCCAACCAAAACGAAGCAAATTCATATTTTAAAACATTACTTGAGCTTGGTAAAAACGATGAAGCTTTCGTTAGCTTAACCAGAACATATATTGGTATTTTGGCCGATCATGATGAAGCAACATTGAAAAACCTTGCACAAACGCAAAAAACATTGGGTGCGAATTTTGATGCGGCCAATATTGAATCTATCAATAATTTCTTGGCATCACCTGAATTAAATAATCTGCCAGAAGATGTGCAGAACCTTGCCATTAACGCAGATACAACTGGTCAGATCCTTATCGGCCTGATCCGTGATAATGGCGGTGACCTCGTCAACCATGCAAAATCTTTTGCACGTATCGGTGAGTTAATCAAAAACACCGATACAGTTCAAAGCGCCTATAAAATCGTCATTGAGAAAGTTAGCAATAATGAAGATGTGGCGAAATGCTACGCCGATTATGCCGCAATGCTTGCCGATGAAGACAGCGCAGATAAAATCGAGCTTTTTGCAAAACTACGCGAAGACTTCTACGCTAAATTAGAAGCTAAAGACGGCGCAGCATTACAAAGCTTGCTGAAGAAATTTACAGTTGAAACTTATGGCGAAACAGCCAAAGGCCGCCTGTTTACAACAGAAAGCCTAGCATCTGCGGGCCTAGCAATGCTTGCACAAGACAACCTTGATGTTGTTGGCGAAACAAAAGCCCTAAAAACATTGACAAATTTCAGCAACACAAATGACGTCTATGCGGCGATTATTGAACAAACACAAGACGAAGGCAAAGCCGCACGCTATACAGACTATGTCAACATACTTGCTGACGAAGCGAGCGCAGAAAGTATCGAAGCCTATGCAAAACTTCGTGAAGACATCTATACCGCTATAGCTTCAAAAGATGCTGCAGTATTAACGAAAACAATCAGCAAATACAAGTCCAAGCCACTAAGCGATGCAATCACGGCAAATCTGTTCAATGCTGAAAACTTATCTGCTGCAGCAAATATTATGCTAACAAACAGCAAAGGTGATTACGCTGCAACAGCTGACGCTTTAGAAACACTAAACGGCTTTGACAGCACACAAAGCATCTATGAAAATGCGGTTTCTGCTGCCGGGAACGATAATGACGCATACCGTATGAACAAATTAGTTGCGATGATTAACCAAGGCCGTCACACAAACCTAGAACAATATGCAGCGCTTGACCAAGACGTACAAACGCTTCTTGCGGAAAAAGACATTGAAGGTCTACGCACATTGTTGACATCTGACAAAGTTGCAGAAGAAAACATTTCTCCTGACGTTGTAAAAGATATCGTGTCACAGCCACTTACAAATGGCGAAACCATCCCTGCGCTTATCATGGCATATAAAGCAGATAATGCAGACGAAGTTGCAAAGAACTTAGAAGCTGTTTCTGGCTATCTATCTGATAATGAGCGCCTAGAAACATTACAGCAGCGCAATGCAGATACCGGCCTAAACGTATTTGAATCGATGATGGCGGATAAAGACATATACGCACAAGCCGAAGCGGTCATTGCCTTCAATGCACTAATGGCAGATGATAACGACACACGTACAGCCCTGTTACAAGATTACGTTGGCAAAATGCGTGAGCGCAACACCGAAAACGGCCTAGAGCGCGACACAAGTGAAGTTCAGCAATATCTTGCCATGGTAAACACAATTGCTCTAACAACAAGCAATGACGATTACGATAGTGAACAGAAAGCCGCACAAATTGAGAAAATCGGCGCTACATTAAATGCCATTAAAGCATTGGCAGAAACAAATGATGCGGATGCATTCATCACCTTCTTGAAATCTGACACGTTTAACAATGGCATCGCGGATTATGATACATATAGCCCGAACCAATTGTTAAAAGTCTACCCAAGTGCAGACAACAACGCGATTGACATTTTATTTGCACAAACAAATGATGACCAAGCCAAAGAATTAGCGTTCTTCTCAAATATTGAGAACATTTTCAAAGGCAACCACATCACTGTAGATTTCTATGAATCTCTGGTCGCAAAACACCAAGACAACCCTGAAAAGCTTGCCCGTATCCAAGGTTATATTAGCGCCGCAATGGATGGTCAACTTTCAACACTAATCAATACGAAATCGCTGACAACAACGATTGAGTCGGCCTATACAAAGCCTAGCTTGAAAAAATTCAGAGCAATCATCGAAAGTGACGAATTTAAAGCACTGGATGACACAAACCGCGCGGAAATTTTAAGTGCGAACATCGCTAAATCTGATAGCGCGCTACCATTGGCCGCAGAAATCATTACGCGCAGCACAAAGAACAGCGAAAAGCTTGCGGAAGCCGTTAAATTTATTGGCGAACAGTTTGAACAATCAGCAACAAGCGTAAACTTATTCTCACAAGTCGCGGAATGCTTTGCTGATAATGCTGCCCTTCGCGCACAATTTAGTGAATATGCGAATTTGTACATCAATAATGAACTTGAAGCGATGGATAGCCTTGCAAAAGTGCAAAACACAATCGCCAAAGCCGTTAAAGATAACGACGTTGCGACGCTTGCTGGCCTAATCGAAGATGAAAGCCTAAAAGACCTTGGGTCCGCACGCCGCGAACAAATTCTTACATCTCCAATGATTGGCGAGAAAACATTGCTGACATTATTGGCCGATAATGCAGGCGGTGATTTTGATGCAGAAATCAAAGTTTTTGCAGACACCGCAAAAGCCATTGATGACCCAGAGCTATTTGATCGCCTTGTGAACACCACAATCGAAAGCACAAGCGATGAAGCAACAGTTCTTCGTTACCGTTCATATATCGAACTTCTTAACGATAGTGACACAGAAGGCGCTGATGCAAAAGTTGCAACAGTGAAAGCCATTAACAGCCTTCTACAAAACCCGAAGAAAATTACTGTAGAAGCCATTGCTGAAGAAACAGATAATTTCGACGGCTTGACTATGCACCAAGCGTTTGAAACGCTTAATAAAGCGACCGCAGACGGTAAAACATTATTTGACCTTGCGATGGATAATGCGAAAACACCTGCCGCTCAAGCAGAAGCAATCATAGCGCTAAGCCAAGTTTTTGGGAGTGAGCAAGATTTCACGTCATCATTGACAAAAAATTATGTGGCGCGCCTAGATTTAGACGAAACCCCGTCTGCAAATCTAGAAAGTCGTTTAAAAGTTATGGCCGAGATTTGTTATGATAGTGATTATAACGAAAAAGACCTAACAAATTTCGCCAAAACACTATCAGAATTTGATAAAGCGAAAGAAAAACAAAGCTTTATCGCGATGAGTAATATCCTAACCACAAGCGCCTATAAAGCACTACCATCATCAATTCGCGAACGTTTTGATGCGCCTTCAGGCTATGACAATATTTTCAAAGCCATGCTTTCTTTCGCCGAAAACAATCCAGTGCAAGAAGCTGAAATTGTTGCAGACATTATCAATAGCTGTGAAAATCAAGGTGATGCCTATGAGAAAATCTCTGAACTTATCGGCTTCAGTGACAATGACGCACAAATCAAACGCCTAAGCGGCTATCAAAAAGGCCTATATGCGAAATACGTGCGCGTTAACGGTGACGAAACCATTGATCCGGCACAGGTTTCCATACTAGAAAGCAATGACAGCTGGACCTATAGCTATACCATTACAGGCAAAGATGGCCAAACAAAGCGCGTAGATTCTAGCGATGCGCACAAAGTTATCTCAGCCGCCAATCTGGTACACGTTGCGCCAAGCACATATTTCGCGAATAACGAAATTGCTTATGCCAATTATAACCACAAGAAGAAAGAAATTGAATTCTTCCACAACAGCCACACAGATACGCAGCCAAAGCTTGAGCTTTTGAAATCTAGCCACTCTGAGGCTTTGGAAAAATTAGACGCACTCATTAAAAGCGGCCAATTTGTATCTCTACCGATTAGTGGCAGCGACAGCGTAATCAACATGTCGCGTGTCGAAGCCGCAGCATATGATTCATCAAAAAGCACATTGACTATCGAAATGCGCACAGGCAACCGTCTAATCAAAAAGGTTGACGATAGCGCCGCACGCAACATGCTTCGTTGCTTACTTGATAGCGGTGAATATCTTGCCGATGATGACCGCCGCGTCTTTGTCCGTAAAGATACAATCCGTGCATTATCTTTCAACGCATCCAAAGAAACTTTGAGCGTTAAAGGCGATAACCGCAGCTTTGATCTGAAAAATATTCCTGCATCTCGTGGTGAAGCAATTCTGGACGGCGCACGCGCAAGTGACATGTTCATCGAAGATGATAAAGGCGCACAACTTGCCAAAGGTAAATTAGCCATGATTGGCTATGATGATGCAAAAGATCAGTTGCTTCTTGCACTTTCTAAGGATGAGAAATACACCAGAACTGTTGCGTCCGCGAATACTGCGCAAAATACAATTTCAAAATTTGTTGCAACCAACAACTTCATCTGGCGTGATGCTTATTCAGCGAATAACATCGCCCGCGTTGAATCTGTTGAAATCGACATGGCGTTGAACACATATGCGCTGACCTTAACATCTGGCGCAACATTAACCGCCGAAGGTGTTGACCGCAGCAATTTACAAACATATGCGGATATTTTGGACAAAAACCCGAATATCACCAAGACATCATCAGGTGAATATGAAGTAGCTGTACAGAGCAATGTTAAGCCATTGATCATCGCGAAATCATCACTAACCACACAATTTAATGCGGCCGCTGTTGTCAGTGACCTTGTTAACCAAGTTGGTGCAGAGCGCGTACAGTCCGCCATTAACGCTTCAGCCGCATGGTTAGATGCAATGCACGCAAAAGAGCTAGATCAAGATGACAATAAGAAAATGCAGGCTCTTGGCGCGTTACTTCTAAACGCATACAGCCTACATACCGACATTCCAGAAAGTGTTATGGTGTCTGTTGCCAATGATCAACCAGAAAAACCACGCATTAAAGCATCAAACAAGTCTGCGCTAAGCATGCTGCAAGAAAGCTTCAACAACGCTGCAAATGGCGGCGGAGACGCTGGTAAAGTGCACAACATTACTACAGTAGCCAATGACCTTGGCCGCAAAAACCAAGTAATGCAGTATTACCAACAAGCATTAGATACGCTGGCGGTTAAATAATTCGCCGTTGGCTATCGCCGCAGTTTTTAAGTTTCATACCTTTTGCCGTTAAGGTCTATTCAACGGCAACTATTACCGCCAAAACTCACGGCTGCGTGTTTTAAGGACATAGACAATATGTGCCCTTAAACCCGCAGCCTCTTTTTTTCAAAGCAAGCTAAATTACGGACGGATAAATGTGCCGATAACTTCCAAATGCGCGCTGTAAACAAATTGGTCGACAATTTGCAGTGTTTTAAGGACGTAGCCGCCATTAATCAATGTTTCCGCATCACGCGCGAAACTGCGCGGGTTACAAGACACGCCAACGACCAAGGGCACTTTAGACCCCGCCAATGTTGCGGCCTGTTCCTTTGCGCCAGCGCGCGGCGGGTCAAACACAACCGCACCATATACATTTAACTCATCCACCGTCAGTGGACGTTCAAACAAATTACGTTTATAGGCCTGAATACCCTTACCGCCCGCTGCGCGCGATACATTATCTATCGCCTCATCATCAAACTCATACGCATCAACCGCACCAATTGCCGCCATATGCCCCGCAAAACAGCCGCTTCCTGCAAATAAATCCGCCATGCGCGGCTTTTTCTTCTGCACAAATTTTTCAAGCGCCTGCATCACGCCTTGAACCAACGCCGTTTCGCCTTCTGCGCTTGGTTGAATAAAAGATTGCGGCGGCATATCTACTTCAAGCACGCCAAAGCGCTTTTTAAAAGGCTGCGGCGCAATCATCACCTGCGGCGTGTGGCGCTCTTTCTCGCGCCAACTGACGCGCGCTAAGCCTAATGCCTGCGCCATATCGGCAACCGCCTCCATGACAGCCAAATCCATCTCGCCGCGGCGGGATGCTAGCTCGCCTGTAATCACCACTTCACACAAATCATCACAAAGCTGCACAAATATATTCGCGCGGCGGCTATCACGTAGAAGGCGCTTTAAATAAGGCTTTAAGCCGTCCTTAATCTCGTTCAAACGTGGGTGCAGCACCAGGCATTCATTAATATCGACAATACTATGGGCACGCTGTTGGTTATACCCTAAATACACTTTATCTTTCTGCGTCAATGCCACCCAATTGGCACGGCGGCGTGTATGCTCTGGTATAAGTACGGGCGGCAGCATTGTTTCAGGCACAACATCACGCGCCGCAAGCGCCGACAATACGGTTTCTTGCGTCCAATCCTGATACACCGCAGGCGTAATATGCTGTAACTGGCATCCACCACATTCTTGATAATGCGGGCATGGCGCTTCTATACGATCCAGCGATGGCGTTACAATACCCCGAATATCGCCGCGCAAAATACCTTGCTTATTCTTATTTACGCGCGCATCGACAACATCGCCCGCCGCGGCGCGTCCAACAAATACGGTTTCGCCATTACTTAGCCGTGCAATCCCATCCCCTTTAGGCCCAAGAGCTTCGATCTCTAGCCGCTCAACACGTTTCTCTGTCATCATATATACCTTAACTTATGCTTGCCTTCTTAAGCGCTCAGCCTATCTCTATCATAGACATAAAATAAACGGAATATAAATAAAATCAAATACAAGGCTTGACATGCAAAAGCCAATGGCGTACAAACCATGCACACGGCGCGTGGCTTATGTGTAATCATCCAGATCAACACAAAACCACAACCCAAATTCACATGACGCGGGGTGGAGCAGCCCGGTAGCTCGTCAGGCTCATAACCTGAAGGTCGTCAGTTCAAATCTGGCCCCCGCAACCAACAAAATCAAAGGCTTAGCGTATCGCGCTAGGCCTTTTGTTTTTCTCGGGGCTACCTTGGGGCTACCGACACGACTTCATCACTGTTGATTTCTAGCAATTATTAATTGTAATTTTTAAACCTTAGTGTAAAGGTCTATGTATGCGTTTTATTGAAAGTGGCCCCGACATTCCCGATGAATTATTATTTGCTTTAGATGAAGGCAATGTCGTGTTCTTCTGTGGTGCTGGCGTTTCTCGGGCCTTTGCGCAGTTGCCAGATTTTTCTCACTTAGCACAGCAGGCAATAGAAGAATTAGGAGCCACAGACGACAGCAAAGCAAAAAAACTTTTTGCCAAGTATGACGAGTTAAATAAACATCCGGATAGTAGAGGTCTAATTTCTGCAGATCATATTTTTAGCGCATTAATAAGAAGTTTTGACCGCCAGTCCATCAATCAATCTGTAGCAAAATTATTGCAACTACCTAGAAGCGTCGATTTAACAGCACACAAAATTATCTTAGATTTAGCAACCCTACAAAGCGGCCATACGAGATTGATAACAACAAACTTCGATCTTTTATTTGAGCAAGCCAGTCGTAAAAAAATTCATAGTGCCACCAGATCAAACCTGCCCCGCATACAATATACTGATAATGATTGGGGTATAGTTCACCTACATGGAAAAGTGACAAAAGATTATACTGATGCAGACTATGATGGATTTGTTTTATCTAGCGCAGAATTTGGCGATGCTTATCTAGCACAGGGATGGGCCAGAGAGTTTGTGAAAGAAGTCCTTAACAAGTTTACAGCCGTTTTCATCGGCTATTCTGCAGATGACCCCCCTATTAGATATCTACTAGAAGGATTACAAGAAGGCAATGACAAGAAAAACAACACCTATGCCTTCCAATGCTCAGATGAAGAAGCTATAGCGCAATGGGCAGAAAAAGGGGTAAAACCTATCATATTCGAGTTAGACAAAAATGGCACATACGCACCTCTATGGGATAGCCTTTCAGCTTGGGGAAAGAGAGCAAAGAACCCCGTTAAATGGAAATCAAAAATATTAACTAAAGCAAGCAAAGGCCCGACAAAAATGCTTCCTCATGAAAGAGGAATGGTAGCGCATTTAATAAGTTCACGAGCTGGCGCCAGAGCCTTTACACTACATACTCCACCCATGCCAGCTGAATGGCTATGCGTCTTTGACCACAGCATAAGGTTACAACAAGTACAACACAGCGACCGTTGGAATTACGAAGACAAATCAGTTATCAACCCATATCAACTATATGGTATCGATAAAGATCCTCCCCCATCTGATAGAAACGAAGAATTTAGCACGAATATTAAAACTGAAGCATGGGATGCTTTCTCATTAACTCCACACGATACAGAAGATTTAATTGGAAAACACCTATCTCCCTTCCGCGATTATAGAGCATCAGAACCATCTCAGCTACCAAACAGACTCGCGTATTTAGCAAGCTGGATCGCAAAAGTATCAGATCAAAGAATTTGTCCTTGGTGGGCTGGTCAACAATCAGCGCTGCACCCAGCCATTATTGAAAATGTAAAACATAATACTCTGTACGGAAATATAAACTGCTCCGAACCAATACAGTGGGCATGGAATACCATATTCGAAATGAGTCATTTTTATGGATACGAAGAGTATCAAGAGCACAGCTTAGAAAGTTTGATACAGAATCAAGGGTGGAATGATTTTGTTATTCGAGAGTATAGTAGAGTATCTAAACCCCATTTAAAAAAAGATAATCTATACGCAAAATCTATCCCGAAAGATAACCGTAAAAAATTAACCAAGTTTTCACTAATCAAGCCAGATGTCGCGTACCCTGAGGGAATATATTCAATATCAATTCCAGATGAGTACCTTGCGAAAACCATTAATAGATTTAGAGAAAACGTAGAATATGCAATCAATCTAGAACAAAGCTTTTCTGGATGGCTAAGAGATCTAGCTTCAATTGAAGCAGAGGAAAATGGAGACGGGACAAGCAATACTGTAAGACGTTACGGCCTATCAGGCTATGTTTTACACCTTACAGACTTATTTAAACAGCTCCTAAAGTTTTCGCCCGAAGCTGCTAGATCAGAGTTCAAAAAGTGGGGTACCGACAGCCCTATTTTTATACGCCTAAGAATCTGGGCATCAGGATTAGAAGGATTATTGAGCAGTGATGATTTCACAAACATCATTTTATCATTAGATAGTGAAGACTTCTGGTCCTCAACAGGTAGTCGCGACCTTTTAATT
Source organism: Alphaproteobacteria bacterium (assembly GCA_002690045.1). Classification (GTDB taxonomy): domain Bacteria; phylum Pseudomonadota; class Alphaproteobacteria; order Micavibrionales; family Micavibrionaceae; genus UBA2705. Next base: position 93,794 of record NZDE01000019.1, read on the forward strand.
TCACTAAAAAGAAAATGGCCTGAAATTGATACGGATAAACAAAAATTAATAGAGGAGAGAATTCTAACCCCCCCTAAAAAATATAAAAAAGAAAAACAAAAAGAGCACTCAAGAAGATCTGCTCATATGCAATTAAACAGACTGCATTGGATGCAAAACAATGGATGCGACTTAAATATAGATCTATCCAAAGTCACAAAAGAGCTAAAGAAAAAGGCGCCCGAATGGAAAAACCAATATGCTAAGTCTGCAGTAGAGAGCATGGATATGCGCGTTGGTACCGTAAGAACAGATACTGATTGGACCATATTATCTGCATTACCTCTATCAGAAATTATTGACAAAGCCAAAAGCAGCAAAAATAAAAATATAAGTGAATTTATCGAATACGCACCATTTGCAGGCCTATGCGACGATAAGCCACTGAGGGCTATATCAGCCTTGAAAATAGAGTTGAAAAAAGGCCGTTTTCACGCGAATCTATGGGAAACCCTTCTATCCAGAGAGACAAGGAAAGAAGACAAATATAGAACAAAACTTCTTATTGCGGGTCGCCTTACCCAAATCCCCAATAAAGATTTTAAAAACATAATTTTAGCAGCATCTAGATGGTATGAAGATCAAGGCCCAGAACTAAGAGCTAAAAACTCTGAAGTGTTTAATGTTTTATGGAATAAATTCATTGAGACCATTAAAAGGCATGAGACATCATCGAAATCAGCTTTAGTTAGACAGGAAAACAAAGAGACCGACTGGACGGGTGAAGCAATAAATTCTCCATCAGGAAATCTAGCCGAACTCCATATGACCGACCCACAAAAAGACAATTTAGGTGGCGGGCAAGGATTTCCTGAAGCTTGGATATCCAAGGCAGAAGAATTACTATCACTACCAAACGATGCACACCGATTTGTAATGGCTATTTTTGCTTTCAACTTAACATGGTTCCATTACATTGACCCAAAGTGGACTGATAAAAATTTCTTAAGTTTACTTAAACACAAAGGATCTTCTAAAGATGATGTTAGTGCAATATGGGCTGGGTTTATGTGGGGTGCAAAATTCCCAAATTCCGAGCTGTTTATAAAACTCAAGCCACATCTTTTAGAAATGGCTAAAGACAACGTTTCTGAACGTCGCAGACACATAGAAGTACTATCTGGCTTATTATTATCAGGATGGGCGTCAAAAAATACCGATAACAAAAGATATGTTTCCAATGATGAGCTTAGGAGTGTTTTACTAAGTGTCGGAGAAGAGTTTAGGGCAAATATCCTATGGCATCTAGAACGATGGTCTTCCGATACAGACAACATATGGACAAAACAAACATTAGAATTCTTCGAAGAAGTTTGGCCAAAACATAAAACTGTAAGAACGGCTAAAATCTCAGCACGCCTGTGTGAAATAGCTTTAAAACAAAAAGAGAAATTCCCTGAAATCTGTAAAATCATAATCAAACTTATCACAAAGGTTGAAGATGAGTTTGTACATATTCCAGAAATAAGAAAAACAGCAAAAAATGAAGAAGGGTGTGATTTAGCAAAAAAACACCCTAAGGACTACCTAGATCTCCTTTATGCAATATTGCCCGAGAAGCCTGAAATATGGCCTTATGGGGCAATTGATGTACTAAAAGAAATCGAAGAATCTTCACCGGATTTATTAAAGAACCCGAAATTAATAGAACTCAAATCTAGGCTTAATGACTTATAATAATACTATATCGCCTAGATTTTAGTTCTGATATCCGGCCCTCCTCTTAGCAGCACTCCTCTTACCCAACTCACTCATCGCTTGGCGGATGAGTTCTTTTTTTATCGCTTCATCATCCGCTATAGGCGTTTCTTCTATAGGGTTTTCGCTATAGGGATTAACCGTTAGATTTAACGGTTCGGCAGCGGTTGATTTAACCGCTTGATTAGCGCTTATTAACGGTTCATTTTGGCTTTCATCGCTATAGCTCGCTTTTTCCTTTAAATCTCGGCTCTCGGCGCGGAGTTTACGGATGGTTTTAACCGCTAATAAGCCGCTTATTCCAACCGTTCCAACGGCTATAAAGGGCGCAAAGGCGCTTGAGCCTATAAATGTTGCTATAGCCGTGAGTAGTGTTGGGTTCTTTGCTACGTGTTTGATTTCTTGATAATACATTGTGATTTCTTTCTAAGTTATATTGATATTTGTAAGTTGAAATTGTGTGTCCCGCTGTCCCGCCCCCTAGGGCGGGGGACAGTGGGACAAAGTTATAAGCTATAAGAGCCCCTCGGCTTGTGCGCGGGTTTTCCAACGATGAACGGTTGATTTACTTATAGAGAGTTCCTCCGCTATATCCCTTATAGCCATTTTACCGCTTAAAAGTTCTACAGCGCGCCTATAAGCAAGATCACCACTCTCCCATGACCAATGCAGCAAACCGTCTTTAGTCGACAACGTCGCTTCAACATCCTGCGATTGGTCACCGCTTAAATGTCTGGCTTTGGTATATTGCACAAGAATTTTGGTATCACCTTCACCCTGAACATAATCGTCTGGACGTTTAAGCTTTATCACTGCGTCCATAACATCTTCTTTTTTATGGCTGCCGCGTTGCTTACCTTCTTTATTCGCGTGATGAATAAAAACGATTGAACGGCCTTTCTTACGGTGCTGCACCGCCCATTCTTGAATAGGCGCCCATGACTCGGCTTCATTCTCGTTACCGCTTCGGGCAAAGGTCGATATGTTATCAATGAAAATCACTTTAGGATTAACCATTTCAACGAACTCATTAATCTCATCGCGGCCTTCTTTCGTGCCTATATCGGGAGTATAGTCAACATCCTGACAATCTGGCGTATAGAGATGAAACTTTGCTTTATGCTGCTTCTGACCGTTGAGCAAGTATAGTCTTTCACGTATAGCTGTCGCCTGCATTTCACCGTCCAGATAAAGAACGGTTTGCGGCGCTTCTGCGCTATAGTTCAAAAACTCTTCCCCATTGACCAAAGCCAAAGCGCACGATAATGCAAAAAATGTTTTCCCTATACCACGGTCAGCAAAGATCATATTAATTGACCCTTCTGGCATCCAAGGATGCAAAAGCATTTTACGCGGCGGTAAATTTAAGCGCTTAAAATCATCAAGCTCAATTAGCTTATGTTTGCTTTTCGTGGTCAGAAACTTCCATGCTGCGGGTACAGGCTCAATTTTATCTTTAAACGCCTTATCTAAAGCATTCTTTATTTCAATTTTTGCTGCACAATTTTCTAAACTAAAACATTCATCCCAATTCTGAAGTTCTGGCAAAGTTTTGAGAAAATCACATATATCACCCTTCTCGATAGCCGATATTTGCGCGAGATTGACTCGTGGTGGACTCCTGAAATTTTTAATGCGCCCATATACCCCTTGCATAAACAAGAGTCCTACAGAGTCATTATCAGGCAAAAGAACAACATCCGCCGCGCCGTCAATAACTGACCAATCCGCAAACTTACCTTGTCCCGTTCCGCCAAGGCTTGTTATCGCTTGATAACCTAAACCATGAAGCGCCGCCGCACATTTCTCACCTTCGACAATGTAAATCGTCTCTGACAAGTCCTTAACGCTATCCATACCATATATGCGATATTCAGGCGACAGATCATCTGGAATGCCAGATTGACCACCTTCTTTAAAATACGGTATGATGCTTTTACGAGATTTAGAGCCCTCAAGCTTATTCTCATCTTCAAGGCGGATAACGTGTCCAATCACGTTACCGTCTTTTGTTTTATAGTCCCATTTACAAACCTCACGCATGTGCCATACCTCCCAAACTCTTGATAGCTTCAGGAAAAGGCAAACCGCTTTTCTGCATCATAAAGTCAATAATATCGCCGCCACTTGCGCCACAAGAAAAGCATTTAAACGCACCGCTCTTTTTATTGATATAAAACGAGCCTGCACGCTTATCATTATGGAACGGACATAGCCCATTCCACGAATGCCAATCGTTACCTGTATGCTTACCGAGTGAGCCTGTTAAATACGTGCCATAGAATAAGGATGGTGGCACAGCTTGTTTAACGGCATTTGCCGTATGATATTTTAAATGTGCCATTACACCACCTCCCCACAAAAACGCGATTCAATGAATGCTTGCACGTCTTCTTGACGGTAGCGAATAAGTCGACCCGACTTAACGTATGGAAGGTTATAGCGCTTAGTCGTACGCCAAACAGCAAGTGTTCCCACAGAAACACCCAAGATTTTTGATACATCATGCGATGTCATTAAAATTGAATTCATTACGAACTCCTTTGATAAGAATTATCGTGACAAACACAACGTCCGTCACTCTCATCATATTTTGTTAGAGTTCGTTAAATTCAGATAGGTAGAAAAACTAGGGCAGCTTTTTGCCCCAAAAATTCACCTAAATTCTAGAAGGGCAAATTTTTCGCTATCTTTATGTTTTTCTTTGCAAATTTTTGCAATCTCAAACAAGTCTTCAGGAATGTAAATATTGAAACTTTGATCTTTTTGCTTGCCATTAAATGCCTTTAAAAACTCTTTTAAGCACTGAATAAAAACACCATCACGATAAGCGGTTATTTCAACGCCAAAACGCGCAAGTTCTCTTGCAAGCTCAATTGCCATGAAGTCACGAATATCATTAAAGCTATAGCCAGAATTTCTACCGCTTATTCTATACTTTTCAATATTATTTAAAACCTCATCACAAACGCTTGCTAGCTTCTTGGCATGTTGAGCCGCATGGTAACTATGATTATGACACTCCTCAAAACCTATTGGCGTGGTTCTCAATAACATGAGCTCTGTTTCTTCATGTATATCACCATCTATTAAGTCATACAGCCTATTGGCCGCAGTTCGCACGCGCTTAACCTCTCTTACAAGTTCTTTATTTGTTTTTATATGCTTGGAAACTAGATATTTCTCACGAAGAATGCCGATAAAATTATTTAGATCATCTGAAAAACGCGCATCAAATGATTTATCAGTTATAGCTTCTAACTTCTCGATAAGTGCAGATAATTTCTGCTCATTAAGTTCATAAGGTTTTCTCAAGTCTCTAAGGTACATAGCTCATGCGACCTTTGCGATCATTGCAATAATGACAAAAAACATCACAACCCAATATACAGGAATAAATACTATCGATACTGCCAACAAAATAACCAAAGTCCTAACCAATGCGTTAATCTGACTTAAAAAATCAGCATAGCAGATAAATATAAATAACAGACTGGGAATACAGCGTATTATCCACCAATAGGCGAACCTTAAAATACCACCAGCGTCAGGGTGCCCCAGTATATCCATCTCTGAACCAAGCCAAGTCGCCCCGACTTGAAAAGGTAACACACAAGTAAAGACCATAAATATTATCACCGCAGTTAAATATGGCCTTTTTACATCTAACCTCTTCACAAGCTCTGATTCTTTCACTGTTCGTCTGTCCCAATAAACGCCAACATAGCATTAGTCGCCTTTTCCATTGATGCTTTAACAGGGTCATTATGCAACCTTGAATACACCTCTGTCGACTGTTGAGATTTGTGACCTAAAGATTTTCCAATGATTTGTAAACTTGAGCCTGTTATCGCCTGATAACTGCCAAATGTACGGCGTATATCATGCAATCGTATGTCCATTAAACCTATTGGAAGTTCTACGCCCCGCTCTTCAGCTTCTTTTTGAATGGCATTAAACAGCTTTAAGGTTGAATACACATAGTTATTTTGGCTTTTAATATGCGTATCAACTTCCTCTATAAGTTCGGCGAATAACTCCGTTTGCTGCCAAAGCATTATGGTTGCACGCTGCCGCACTCTATTCCATGCCTTTTTAGGGTCATTATAATAACCTTCTTTACTTGTATCACTTGGAAACACCCAAGGGCTACCATGCACGAGCTTTAAGCGCTTTTCTAATATCTTTTCTGCTTCATTTGTTAAAGGAATAACAAGCGGCTCACCATTTTTTGTATCAGGTATGCGCCAAGTCTTATTATGCCAGTCAATTTGCTCCCAACGCATTTGCAATACATTTGTTTTTCGTGCGCCAGTAAATAACGCGATTAGGAAATAGTCTTTAGCCGTTTGATTTTCTTCCATTTCTACCGCCTTCATGAATAAAGGCATTTCCATGGGCAAAATATAACGGTCTCGGCTTTTTTCTTTATACTTCTTTATGCCTTGGGTTGGGTTTTCACCATCCCATCCCCACTCAATGGCTTTGTTATACATCGCACGTAAACGCTCTAGCATACGGTTCGCTTGATATAGACCATTCTTTTCACGCAGCTTTAAATGAAGCTGTTGAATTTCGTGCTTACCAATATCCGACAAGCGGCGATTGAACCAATGTGATAAGAACTTATTGACCTCACGCTCATCATATTCCCATGACTTCTTTTCAAGCTTACTGTAGCGCTCTAAATAAAGGTCAAAAAACTCTTTAAGCGTCAATTCCTGCCGAAGCTTATTCTTTTCAACATTAGGATTTTCACCCGCCGCCAGTGCACCCTTTGCTTTAAGCGCTTCCTTACGTGCATTTTCAATGCTCATATCAGGATAAACACCAAGCGTAACGCGCACAGGCCGCCCTTGATGCTTTTTATATAACTGAAACGTCTTTTGTCCTGCGGCAGTAACGCGTACAATCAAACCACGCTCACGCTCATCTTTATAAATATAGCGCTTACCTTCTGGCGGTAAGTCTAAATCATCTAATATCTTTTTTGTGAAGTTTACTTTTTCGTTTGGGGCTACTTTAGTCATAGAGCCTCCATCAGCTTCTTAGTTGTGTTTATACTCCATTTCGTCAACGTCTTCTGCTTCAGCAGATGCTCACACCAAGATTCATATAGCAAAGAACGAAACGGCTTTTTACCAAAAGGAGCTTCGTCACATAATTGCTCCATTATATTTTTGATACGCTTTATAGGCACTTCTGCGGTCTCTAAATAGTCGCACTTATAATGCAGGACTTCATTTCGCAGACTATATAAGGCAGAGAAGTTAGAGAAAATTGAATTCCCATTATCCCACTTATCTGAAGAATTTTGCATCTCTTTAATGCGATTCCACTTATTAGATATGCTTTCACTTCTCTTAAAACCAGAAATATCACATTCTGCATCAATATCTTCCCACGCAGCCTCCATAAAAGCTTTTTGAGTTTGAAGACATTGAAGCCTTTCATTCAATTGGCTTTCCACATAGGCCGCACAGTTTGTAATTAATGCGATATTAAAAACGCGGATATCTCTATCATCACAGCACTGCTCTATTAGATGAGGATACAATTCAAAAGACCTTAAAAAGTTATCTGTTAATGGTCTCATGTGCTGAACTGCTGATTTAGGGCTATTTTTTGTCATTTTCTATCTCTGGGCTACCGCGGGGCTACTTTGGGGCTACCTTTTGGCGTAAAATTCGTTAAATTTAAAAACTGAAAATTAAACTAATAGGTAAAATTTATATAGTCAATACAATACTTTATTAAACTTCAATAAAATTGGTTAAATATATATTTTTCTCGCTCATAACCTGAAGGTCGTCAGTTCAAATCTGGCCCCCGCAACCAATAAAATCAAAGGCTTAGCACTATGTGTTAAGCCTTTTTGTTTGACGCGTTTCTACCATGTTTCTACCCATCACATTAATATTGTTGCCTAAATCAATCAATACGTTAGTATAGATACATTAAAAGAATAGGATAAAATATGCTAAAATCTTGGTCTGTTGAGAATTTCAAGTCGTTTGAAAAAGAAAACAATTTAGAGCTTGGTCCTCTAACTATATTTTGTGGAGCAAATAGCAGTGGTAAAAGCTCTATAATACAAAGCATGCTACTTATAAAACAAACCATTAACGATTCTCCTTGGGATCATGCATTAGCACTTAATGGTCCACTAGTTCAACTTGGAACATTTAACGACATCATAAACTCAAAAACCAAGCACGAAGAAGAAGAGCCTGAACTTGGCATTGGCTGGATAATAAATACTAAGCACTATAAAGACACAAAAACTCCACACAATGAAAAATTATTTGTTTTCACATACAGCGACTGGGATGAATACAAATTAAATATAAAGTTTGATTCTAATAATAAAGGTAACGATCATAACTCACACCTCATTCCTAGACTTAAAGAGATGAGTCTAGAATGCGAAAAAAACAAAAACCTTGGAGAAAGTTTTCACAGACATTCCAATATTAAAATTGAGCGCCCAAAAAGAAAACGTAGACTATCAAACACAAACACCATCGATACAAATATGGTTAATGACTATGCCTTTAAGGTCGTAGAAATAGATGAGCTTTCCAAAAAGGAAGTTCTTGAGCAAACAGGAGGAAAAGGTAGCTTCGAAAGCATAAAAACTTGGCATTTCCTACCTAACAACATCATAGTCAAATACAACAACTATAATAAGAAGTTAGAATTCAAAAAGAAATTAGTTCTTCTTAAGGATATTCCTCTAAATAGGACACGCATTGCTACAGAAGAAATGCCAAGAGAACTTAAATCAAAATTAAAAGACATTATCCACCACGCCGTAGACAGCACCCCTTCTTTCCAACATGAAGAAGTTAACATAGACAGAATCCGCACCTTTAGTGAGTGGGCAAATTTATGGGCGAAAAAACCTCCAAGATTAAGAAGAGAAATCCAAAGCCTAATAAATAACAGAGCTTCAGAAATCGAAGAAATTCTTTCGAAAACAACAGACAAAAGAAACTCTCTTGAAAGTTTCCATTACTCCACAGGGCAAGACACCACCTCATTGCATCACGGTTTTTTTAGATTTCATCTAAAATACTTAGGCCCATTAAGAAATGAACCGAAAGCAGCATACCCATTACAATCATCAACTGTACAAAATGACGTTGGCACAAAGGGAGAAAGCACTGCCGCAGTTTTAAATCACAACAACAACACACAAATCGAATATATTTCCCCATTAGCATTTGAAAAAAACGAAATAACAAAGAACATCAAACAAGGCACCTTGCAACAAGCACTGGTAGAATGGCTAAACTATTTGCAGATAGCCGAGAATGTTAAAACGGAAAATCAAGGGAAATACGGACACACTCTACAAGTAAAAATGAAAGGAACAAATATATACCACGATCTAACAAACGTTGGGGTGGGGGTAAGCCAAGTTCTACCTATTCTAGTCATGTGTCTATTAGCAAGCAGAGGAGATACATTAATATTTGAGCAGCCAGAACTACATTTAAATCCCTCGGTACAAACGAAATTAACCGACTTTTTCTTAGCCACAATATATTTACAAAAGCAATGCATAATAGAGACTCATAGCGAATACATGATTGAGCGCTTACGTTATCGCATAGCAGAAGACCAATCAGATTACTTCCTATCATCTTCAAAGCTGTATTTCTTCAAAAATGAGCAAGGAAGAACGATCAATCACAATGTTGAAATGACCAAATACGGAAGCATTACAAATTGGCCAGAAGACTTTTTTGACCAATCAATGAAAGAAACTCAAAAAATCATTTCTGCGGCAAATCAAAGAAGAAAAGCTGAGAAAGAGAACAAATAATGCATTTGCTTGTGCACAGCTCATTGTGGTCATTAGGATATTTGGATCCCAACTCCACAGTAACAGACGACATAAAGTCAGCACTTTATGCAATTGCTGACTTTATAGAACAGTTGGAAAATTACCCAACATGCTTTTGTGATGATGATATTCTTGAATTTTTTAGTCAGATACCCGATTATTACAATTTTTTGAACCAAGCAATTTCCGCTACTTCAAGCCAAGAAGAGTTCTCCACTCAAGACATGTTCAATTTTATTTTGAAAAAAATACAGAGTCATAACAATGACATATCAGATTATGTTACAACACAAGAAATTTCATATAGAGAAACACCAGACATAACCCCCAACAACACTCTAGATGGTTGGCCAGACAATATTAAAAACGGTTTACTTAAAACCCTAGCAAAAATAGCTAGAACTAAAAATAGCAAACGTATCATTCCGCTCTGCCAAGCACAGAACATAAAAAACTATAATAACATTAAATACAAAGTCTGCAGAGAATTACACAGAGACGCTTCTACAGAAGAGACTTTCTCCCCGCCAATAGAAATCACATTCAGAGAAAAGATAATAAGCAATTACAAAGACATAAACTCAGCCATAGAAGCGAAAGAAATCTGGACTAACGCTACGAACAATCAAGAACTAAAATTAGCTCTTCGAATAGCTCTACAAGATAGCACACACATTCACAAAGTTGATAGAGTGGAAATAGGAACAGATTTCCTAAACACACTAAAGAGAAACTCAGCACACGGTAGCGGCACTCATGCTGAAAATGTATTTAACAAATGTAAACAATTAATTGAAGGCACTCTAGATTATTCGGATTTTCGCACCACAAGTGCAAAAAACTCTCCGATCATAACCAGAAAATCGGACAACGCACAAGCCAGAAGAGCCCATATAACCACTGGAAACCCAGCATTAAGATTACTTTTTTGGGATAAAGGAAACGATTACATAGAGCTTGCCAATATTGGTCCCAAAAAGCAGCTAGAAATAATCTAGTTAATGGATTAGTCATACCCCGAACATCTTAATACATTATAAACCTGCTGCCGTGAGATGCCAAAACGCTTGGCTATTTCACTTTTCTTTGTACCGATCTTGGCCAATAGAACTATTTGTTGGTCGCGCTCTGTGCGGCGTTGTTTTTTGCACTTGGATTGCAGCAAAGCATATATATTGTAAGTCGTCAGAGTATTCTGGACAATCGTGTCACTAAAATAAGAGAGTATTTCTGCTCTTATTCTTGTATTTAAGCAGCGATTTTCTGCTGATACAATTGTTTTCTCAAAGTTAAAGTTTTCTGTTTAATTTTCCGGCGTTGTTCGAGGATGGTTTCTCCACGCCCAAGCCAGACATCTTCTGGCGTTAAGTTGTTCAAAGATTCATGATATCTCCTTGTGTTGTAATGGTTGATAAATTTCTCGATCTGCCGCTCTAAGTCTTCGGGCAGATAGTAATGCTCAAGCAGGATCTTATCTTTCATCGTACGATGCCAGCGCTCAATCTTGCCTTGGGTCATGGGGTGATATGGCTTGCCGCGTGTATGCGTCATG
>NZDE01000020.1 GCA_002690045.1 Alphaproteobacteria bacterium
GACAGGTACTCCAGCACCCGGGAACGTGCCCAGTAGGCATCGGTATCCTCGTCGAAAATGACATACACAAAGGAATCGCCAAAAAAGGAATAACCGCGCACGGTAACCGCACCGGGTACCGACAACATGGCAGTAGTCAGTGGATACGTGACCTGGTCCTCCACCACCTGCGGCGCCTGCCCAGGAAAACTGGTCTTAATAATGACCTGTACATCGGACAGATCGGGAATGGCGTCCACCGGGGTGTTTTTCAGCGAATAGAGACCTATCCCCACCAGCATCAAAGTAGCCAGCAGCACGAAGAAACGGTTACCGATGCACCAACGGATTATCGATTCAATCATGATTGTGCTCCTTTTGATCGTGACCGCCGTGGTTCATGCCCTGGTGTTCGCTGTGCTCCGGCATCGACATATCACCGTGATCCATACCCTCGTGCTGACCGTGATCCATTCCTGCAGGCATGGCATCATTGCCTTGCTCATTGGGAATATGCACTTGGGTAATCTGGTATCCACCACTGTTGTTATTGGTGATCTGCACATGCAGGCGCATTCCCTGTTTGAGCGCATCCATGTCCACAGCCTCAGCGACGGTGAAATCCATGGTCATGGTGGGCCATTGCCAGTCCGGGATGGCCTCGTGCTCCAGGGTCACCATGCGGTGATCCGGCATCAGGCTGTCGATACGTGCGGCCACCCAGACTGAGCGGGAATCAGCGTCTGCCTTTACATCCATTGATTCGCCTTGCTGATCGCGCTTGGCCATGCGCTTGAAGTCCGACGTCTTGCTGGATTCCGAGTCGATCAGGAACTGAGCAGAGGTCACAATGCGTTCCCCTTCTTTGAGTCCCGACTGAATTTCCACCTGCCGCTCGCCCACGCGGCCGACCTCAACGGCCACCGATTTGAATTTGCCATCACCCAGCGCCAACACCACGCGCGCCTGGCTGCCGGTACGGATCAGCGCTTCCCGCGGGATTAACAGTGCTTCAGCCCCCGCCTGGGTCTCAATGACCATCTGCGCGAACATGCCCGGCTTGAGGAAGTCGTCCGGGTTGTCGAAATGCACCCGGATTTGCGCGGTACGTGTCTTGGCATTCAAAGACGGATAGACATAGTCCACCTGGCCCAACCAATCCCGACCGGGCAGGTAATCGAGCCGCATCCGCACCTGGTCGTCGGTCTTGACCAGGCTTGCCTGTCGTTCGAACACCTCACCGATCACCCAGATATGTTCTAGCTGGCCGATGCTCATCAGACTCAAGCCAGGCTTGACGAACATGCCCTCACGCACCGCGAGATTGTCCAGTACCCCGGACTGCGGCGCGGCAACGGTGATGGTCTGGCTGACCTTGCGGGTTTTACGCAGCCGGTCGATATCTGCCTGAGGTACTTGCAATGCCAATAACCGTTCCACGGCAGCGCCGATCAACACCGGATTGTCGCGTTTCAACGCCAACAACAATTCCTCCTGGGCGTTGACCAGGGTGGGTGAATAGAGGGTGTACAGGGGGTCGCCCTGTCTGACCGGATCCCCGGCGGCCTTGACATGGAGCTTCTCGATCCAGCCTTCCACGCGCGGGCTGATATGCACCAGCCGGTTCTCATCGTATTGCACGTAACCGACGGTTTTGACATCCAGATCCAGAGACCCTACCTCAACCGTGGCGGTGCGCACGCCGAGATTGTTGACGACCTCGGGCGATATCTTGACGGTGCCGGCTTCATCCTCTCCGGCGGATTTCTCGTACACAGGGATCAGATCCATGCCCATGGGCGATTTGCCAGGCTTGTCGCGCTTGTAGTTGGGATCCATGGGCGCCACCCAGTAAAGTGGCTTGCGTTCACCGCCGGTTGCTGTCATATCCCCCTCATCGGGGTTGCCGAGCAGCCAGACGCCGGATGCGCCGAGCAGCGCGCCGACGGCCGTGCCCAGCAAGGTTTTGGTGAATGTATTCATGTTGAACTCCTTTAAAACGGTTTCGCCGGCCGTGCATCGTCGAACGACGCCTCGGCGAGCAGGTAATTGATTTGGGCGATGGTCTTCTGCCGATCCACGGCAATGGCGAGCGCGTCGACCTTGGCATTCAATTCGGCAATGCGAGCACGCACGGCTTCGGCGAAGTCGCCGTCGTCGTTGTTGTAGGCGGTCAGCGAAGCTTCTGCCTGCTCAGCCATTTGCGGCAGCAGCTGATCGGTGTATAACGCCTGGCGTTCATCGAGACGTGCCAGTTGTACGCTCGCGGTTTCCAGTTCCGCCATTAGCCGACGACCAAGCAAGTACTTTTCGGTTTTGATGGCCTCGGTTCGATTTACGGCGGCGCTGACTTCCTTGTCCTGCCGGTTACCGGTGAAAAGGGGCAGATCGAAGGTGACGCCAACGGAGAACAGATCGGCCCGGTCGCGCCCCATGGGATCGCTGTCGCGATAGCCGTATTGGGCGGTCAGGCCCCATTCGGGCTTGTATTTCTGTTTTGCCAGATCCACACCGGTTTGCGTGGCGTCGATACGCTGGTCCAGCGCTCGCAACGCGGGATGATGACGGATCCATTCGTAGCGCGTATGCTCGCTGGACTGCTTAATGGTCGGTACCGACAGTGGCCTGGAAAGAGACTGTGTCGGTAGTACCGGAGCCAGAGGGACAGTGGCAAGCGCGCCGATCCATTCGGTCAGACGCTTTTGTGCGGCTTGCTGTTGCTGCCTGAGCATCGTCAGTCTGTCTTCGAGACGAGTCAGCTCCAACTGCGCGCGAATTACGTCCTGCTGACGTGCCCTGCCCAGCGCCGAGGAGTAACCCGCTTTGGCGGCATCCACCAACTGCTCAAACAGTGCGCGATCCTGTTCGATCAGCCGGATACTCTCCTGCGCCTTGAAGGCTTCCAACCACAACTGGCTGACCGTAGCGCCTACCTTGGCCCGACGATCCAGTCTTAGCAGAGGGTGCTGCTCGGCTAGCTGCTGCTTTTGTCGCCGGGTGAGCGACAGACTGTCACCCCGGGGAAACATTTGGCTGATCCCCACCGACAACTGAGTCATGCCTTCCTGATTGATGTCAAAAGAATCAACAGGGAAACTGCCGGCCATCAGGCTCATTCGGGGATCCGGCAAAGTCGTCGCGGCGGTCGCTTCGTCGGTAAGGGCCTGCTGAGTGTACTGGCTACCGGTGAGCCAGGGATCGGTATCTATGGCGAGGGTTATCGCCTCGTCCAGCGTCAGGGTCTCGGGAAGGGATTGCGCAAAGGCTATGACACTGCCTATACCGAGCGGCAGGATAAAAAGCATGGTGACGAATATTTTCATGGCTGCGCTTCCGGTTGTTGGAGTGGCTGAACCTGTTGAGCCGCGCTCTCGACACTGGCAAACACTTCAGTGCTGCCGTCTTTTTTCATCAGCAGAACCCGGTATGGCATGAACTTGTCACCCACCTCCATACCCGGACTGCCAACGGGCATGGCGGGCACTGTCAGCCCAATCCCGTCGGCTGGCGGATTAGCCAGAAACTGATGAATATAGCGGGCCGGGATATGCCCCTCAAAGGCATAGCCTTGTGACGACACCGCTGTGTGGCAGGAACGCAGGTTGTTTGCGATTCGATAGCGATCCTTGATGGCGTCCAGATTAGCCGGGTGTTCGACACTGGCCTCAAAGCCCTCGGCTTCAAGGTGATCTATCCATTTTTTACAGCAGCCACAGGTAGGGCTTTTGTAGACGGTAAGCGTTTCAACTGCACCAGCGGATGGGTCAGATGTTTTTGGGTTTTTAGGCCCATCATTAAAGGCCGCGATCAAGGGCAGCGTCAACAGCCCCAACACCAAGCCCGTTAATATAAATCGATACATAGTTGCCTCCGAAGACAATTGAATAGAACATTAAGTAATGGATGACAAGGTAACGAGCAGACTTCAGTCGTGCAGGCGAAGCGCCTTGTATCACAGTTCGAGAAAACGGTTTTTACCTATCAATCAGGCGATCGGAGGTCTCAATAGAGGAAAATTGGGCGGTCGCGGGAAGGCGGGCACATGAAAAACAATTGCGATGGAACCTGCATGAATGGGGGAAGCGAAGTGAGCAACGGGCGGCATCATTGACAGGCAACCGCTCATCATACAGTCAGCGTCGCCCTTATCACCGGCACAGCAGCCGTGTCGATCCTGGACTTCACCGGCGTCATGCTGCATGGCATCATGCTCCAACTGAGCGTAGTTCAGATGCGCATGCTCACCCTGGAATAGGCCGACCGGTGCCGGTTGATTGGCAGGCATGGTGCAGAAGTCTGACGAAGCCGCAAACGCGCTCCTCGCAAGGAGCGTCACCAGCAGCAGCCATATTACCCATGCACCAGGTCGCACAAAAAAGCCTCTCACCAATCCATCACGCCGCGGATGGCGGCACCGGTCTCCGAGCGGGCCTTCAGTTCTAGCACCTGACCGAGCAAGGTCAGTGAAATGATCACCGCAGCCGCCTCAAAATATACCGCAACGTCGCCATCGAGACGGAACGAAGTCGGGAAAATGCCGGGCGCGACGGTTGCGATAACGCTGTACAGATAAGCTGCACCGGTGCCAGTACCGATCAGGGTCCACATATTGGGCGAACGTTGCTTGAGGGACTGGATCCAGCGGACAAAGAAAGGCCAGCCAGACCAGAGCACCACCGGGGTAGCCAGCGCCAGCTCTACCCAGGGGCGTGCCATCCCCAACAGATTGTCAAAAGCCCCGCCCGACATGGCAATCAGGGGCACCATGATGGTCAGTGGTAAGGTGTGCCAGAAACGACGCCTGAAATCTGCGAGTTCCGGGTTGTCCCTGGCCTCGCTACTGGGCATCACCGGTTCCAGCGCCATGCCGCATTTCGGACAGATACCCGGACCCAGTTGCCTTACTTCCGAGTGCATGGGGCAACTGTACTCGGTGTTTACGTCGCCCTCGGCGGGTTCGGATCTTGTCAGATAGCGTTGTGGATTATTCATGAATTTGCTGCGGCAAGGCGCGCTGCAAAAGGAGTACAGCCTGCCCTGAAACTCGGCCTTGTGGAAGGATGTCTTCATGACCGACATCCCGCACACGGGGTCGGTCAATTCAGTGCTGTTGGACTCGCCACGCTGACGGGGTCGGTGGTCGTCACGGGCATGCGACATGGGTATCCTCCTGAAGCCAGCCTTAATGGTGCCCGGCGTCATCCGCGCCGCGCGCGGTCAGGACCTGGTATTGCTGAGGCGACAGCTCGGGCAGGCGTTGCAGAAACGCCACCATGTTCCAGATACGTTCATCGTCATGTCCCGGTGCCCAAGCCGGCATGCCCGAGGCTTTAATGCCATGTTTAATAATCCAGAATTGTCGCTGAATGGCTGCGTCGTTATTATCGGTTTCAACGCCATGCTCGTGTCCATGTTCATCACTGCTCATGGTTAGATTAGGTGGCGCAGGATACAGTCCCAGAGTGAAATCACTATCTGTTTTGCCAGGCTTCAAATGACAACCTGAACACATGTCATTATAATCGGCGCCACCGGCCAGCAAGCGTTCGGAAGTGTTTAGGTCTTGAGGAATTACAATATCACTGGCGGCCCTAGCTACGGATCGCTCACGTAAGGTTTCGAGTAACCAATAGGTCAGCTGATTGTGGGGAACATCGGCACCCATTGGATAGAAGCCCGAATAGAGAAAAAGCCCACCACCCGCAAGCGCAATAACAGCGGTAACGACAAGGCACTTAATGTAGGTAGTGAGCGTCGGCATGAAAATTCCTTGTATTGATTAGTGTTGGTGTTCAGATTTTTGTTGTTCGCTTTGAGTCTCATCTGGTGCAACGTTACTTGTAGACATGTCGTGATTCATCTCACTCATGCATTGCTTCATCATCGCCTGCATCATTGGGTCACTCATATCCATCTTGCTGTGGTCCATATTTTTCATGGCTGCGCAATCCGGTTTTTCAGCATCTTTCATATGCTCTTTGGGGTCATGGGCCTGTACAGAAAAAGCGATGGCCAGAGTCGTAAGCGCAATAAGCGAAGAGAAGTGTTTGCCTTTCATAGAAATGTACCTGTTACTTTCAATAAATGGTGATACCGAGGTATCGTTGGTTAAAACCAGAACCGCAATCCAGCTACGAATTGGGTGTCTGAGGTATCACGACCAGCCGAACGTCGGTAATCGGCTGTGTCGCCATAGGTGTCGGTCCACTCGACACCGATGTACGGCGCAAATTGCCGATTGAATTCATAACGCAGGCGCAAGCTAAGTGCTAAATCAGAGAGCCCCGAGCCCAGCCCGTTATCGAGGTCATCCTTGCCGTATAGGTTGAGTTCTGCACGGGGCCGCAGAATAAGTTTTTGTGTCAGCAGCAACTCATACTCCGCTTGAGCGGTGAACGCGGTTCGTCCATCCTCGCCAACATAGGCAGCAACATCGAGCTCGAACCAGTAGGGCGCTAGACCTTGCACACCCATTGCCAGCCATCGGCGATCTTTACCATCTCTATAATTGTCGAGTCGAATGCCAAGTTGGGTGTCGAAATACGCGTTGAGCGCATGGCCCCACAACAGATCGGTGGAACTTTCCTCAAGTGTGCCGTTGCTAATATCGCCTTCGGCTTTAATGACAAAGCGGTTGAAGGTGGTGCCATACCAAGCCTGTGCATCGTAAACCGTGCTGTCGTTGTCTTTCTGATATTCTAGGCGATCCGCCAGAACGGACCAGAAAGCGTGCTCATCCGCTAGTTTTAATTGTCTTGGACCTGGCTGTGCATAAGGCCCCTCGGTTAGCGTGTAACCGTCTGAATATGCGTGAGGATCGCGACCATCGACCGTTGTGGCACTTGCCTCCATTTGCATAGCGCTGTGATCCATCTGCGCCAAGGCTGTAGATGCCTGAAATGCGCTGACAGCTAAAACTAGGTTGGTTAAGGGTTTCATTAAAATCCGTTTCATGACACCACCACCTCGCGGAACATGCCCGCGTCCATATGAAACAGCAAATGGCAATGCCAGGCCCAGCGGCCCAGATCGTGAGGTGTTGTCAAAAAACTGATGCGTTGTGCAGGCTGCACGGGAATTGTATGGCGCCGAACCCGCAATTCGCCCTGATCTGTTTCCAGTTCGCTCCACATGCCGTGCAAGTGCATGGGGTGCGTCATCATGGTGTCGTTTTGTAAAATGATTCTCACGCGTTCGTTATGACGTAAGGAGACTGGAGTGCTTTTGCCGAATTCAAGCCCGTCGAAAGACCAGCTATAGCGTTCCATATTGCCGGTGAGGTGTAGTTCCAGCTCTCTCGCTGGCGGGCGGCGGTCATCCAGTACACCATCGATGGATTTCAGGTCGGCCAGCGTCAGCACGCGGTGTCCCTGTGGGCGCAGTCCACGCTGGCTTAAGTTTCGCAGGCCAATACCGGGGTCGTCGAGATTGGTACTTGGCGTATCCACCCGTTGGTCAACCGAAGCCCCGTATTCGGTTCGGGCGTGGCGTATGGTAGATGAAGGTTTGGCAAGCGGGTTGTCAGAACCCTGCTGCATGCCGTGCATACTGTGGTCCATGGCCATACCGCCGGACATTTGGGAATGATCCATCTTGGTTTGGCCCATGGAGTCCATTTTCATCATGTCGTGGCCCATGGCGCCACCACCCATTGCTCCCATCATATCCTTCATGGTTAACCACTCGGGCGAATCGGGTTCTGGCACAGGCGCTGTTAAACCTTGCCGCACACTCAGGGTGCCGCGAGCGTAACCGCTGCGTTCCATGCTCTGGGCGAAGATCGTATAAGCGTCGTCCTGGGGCTCGACCATGACATCGTAGGTTTCGCCGGGGCCAAAGCGGAATTCATCCACAGTGACCGGCTCGACATCCTGGCCATCTGCCTGGATCACCGTTAACTTCAAACCGGGAATGCGAACATCATAAAAGCTATTGCTGGCGGCATTGATAAACCGCAGCCGTACGCGATCACCGCGCTGGAACAAGCCGTTCCAGTTGCCTGCCGGGGTGGTACCGTTCATCAGGAAGGTAAAGGTGGCTGCCGATAAATCGGCTAAATCGGTCGGACTCATCCGCATCTGATTCCACATCTGGCGTTTTTCCAGCGCCGCCTGTAATCCCATCTTTGAGACATCGTCAGTGAAATCGAAAAAGGTGGACCGATTGAAGTTATAGACATCGCTTTGAACTTTCAGTTTGCTGAGGGCGCGCATCGGGTCTTCATCGGTCCAGTCAGAAAGCTCCACCACATAATCCTGGTCAGCACGATGTTTTTCTTCACGTGGTTCAATGATCAAGGCGCCGTACATCCCCGTCATTTCCTGAAAGGCAGAGTGGCTATGGTACCAATAGGTGCCGCTCTGTTGTAACTTGAAACGGTAAACAAAGGTTTCTCCCGGCGCGATGCCTTTGAAACTGATGCCCGGTACACCATCCATTTGATAGGGCAGCAGTATTCCGTGCCAATGAATAGAAGTGTCGACAGGTAAACGATTAGTGACGCGAATGGTGACGTCATCGCCTTCACGCAATCGTAGCGTTGGTGCCGGGATGGAACCGTTGATGGTGGTGGCCATGCGCGTGACGCCAGTGAAATTGACGGGAGTTTCGGCGATCACTAGATCGATTTCTCGGCCGCTGAGTACTGGTGCTGAGCCCAGCGCGGTCGCACCTTTTACAGCCGCCTGCAACCAGGCCGGTGTGGCGGCCAGCACGCCACCGGCTGCAAGGCCCTGTACGAAGCGACGGCGTGTCGCACTATACGTTTTCATAAATGCTCCAATTCATTCATAAATACTCCAATTCAACGATATCGTTTTTCATAATCTTGCCTTCGATCACATCAACCGTGGCGAAATGCTCGTCGATGATCCCGTCGACGCTGACCTTACCGATCCACTCGCGAGCCCAGTCAGATTCACCTTCCTCAACGACATCCGTTCTAAACACGACGCGGTAGGCGTCCAGCACTTGCCCCACTTCAGCGCCCTTGGGTTCGCTGATGCAGATGACAGTGCGCCCGTCGGAGGCCTGCACCACCTGACCCACCATGACGTACCGATGGTAAAACGGACTATTGGCACATCCGGCCACCAGCAGCACGGCCAAAACGAGCGCCGCGTTTCGCAGAAATTGAATATGCATTACACACCTCCAAGAGTCATTGTCATGAATCGTATAGCGCGGCCTTTCTCGAAACAGCTGAACGGGCGAGCCAGTGACGGTGACCGATACCAACCCGCATCAGCACAGATAAATCCTATATTAACTAATCTCCCCTGTCAGCCAGATGACCCGTAGATTACAAAAATGTCACCTTGGTATGATCTTACTGTGGGGAATGACCCGCTAGACTGATATAAAACGTGATAAGCGAGGTATTTATGCGACTACTGTTGGTCGAGGATGAAATCAAGACTGGCGACTATTTGCGGCAGGGGTTGAGCGAAGCCGGTTTTCAAGTGTCCCTGGCTCGCAACGGTCTCGATGGCCACCATCTGGCGATGACCGAGTCTTTCGACCTGATTGTGCTGGATGTCATGCTGCCCGACGTGGATGGCTGGCGCATTGTGCAGTCGCTGCGCGAGGCAGGACGCCAGACGCCGGTGTTGTTTCTTACCGCTCGTGACAGCGTGGATGATCGTGTCAAAGGATTGGAGCTGGGCGCCGATGACTACTTGGTAAAGCCCTTCGCCTTTGCCGAGTTGCTGGCACGAGTGCGCACCCTGTTGCGCCGAGGCTCGGCACCACCCCTGTCGGACCAGCTCAGAATAGCGGATCTCACCCTGGATCTGCCGAGGCACCGGGTCACGCGCGCCGGCCGAAAAATCAATCTCAGCCACAAGGAATTCTGCCTGCTGGAGCTGCTGGTGCGCCGTCAGGGTGAGGTGTTGCCACGTTCGCTGATCGCCTCGCAGGTATGGGACATGAATTTTGATTCCGACACCAATGTGATCGACGTAGCCATCCGTCGCCTGCGCGCTAAAATTGACGATGACTTCGAGCCCAGGCATCTACTCCATTTTTAGAGGTAATTGAACCTCAAACGTGGTTGCCTCCGTTGTGGAGAACGCTCTGATCTTCCCGCCGTGGGCTTCGATAATCGATTTCGTGATGGCCAAGCCCAGCCCGGCACCTTCGCTGCTACGTTGGCGGGATGCGTCGAGCCTGTAGAATCGTTCAAAAATATGATTCAAATGCTCTTCAGGTATAGATGGCCCTGGGTTCTGTATGCGGATTCTTACGTTACCGGAGTTCACTTGAAGGGTTGTGGTTACGCTCTGCCCCTCTGGCGTATGCCGGA
>NZDE01000021.1 GCA_002690045.1 Alphaproteobacteria bacterium
CAGCTGGCGAAGGACGCATTGGTGGCAGTCAAAACAAGGGCTAAGGCTGGCGCGTCACCGGATGCTGAAGTTAAGCGTGCCGAAGCAGCCGCAGCTCAGGCTCACCTTACGGTTTCAGCAGAAAAGAAACAGTTGAGTTACCTCAACGTAGCTTTGGGTACACTTTGGGGAGAGACAAGGCCGGATTTTAATCGGGCTGAAGGTGATTTGTACCGTTTTAGTAAGGATGTGGCATTCGAAACGCTGTATGAACGTGTTGAGCTGAACCCGGCGATTCAGGTTTTTGCTGCAGAGGAACGACTAAAGGAAACCGAATTACGGTTGGCCAAGACCCAGAGTCGTAGCGATGTGAACTGGTCGGTTGGATTGCGGCGGTTTCAGGAAACGGATGACACAGCTGTTGTTGCAGGATTTTCCGTCCCTTTGTTTTCCGGACGTCGAAATAGCGGAGCGATTCGTTCAGCCACAGCCGCTCGTGATGTGATCTCTGTACAGCGAGAGGCTGCTTTGCTGGCGATGCGTGCGCAACTGTATCGCGCTTATAGCAATCGGCAGCAGGCTATTCACACCGTAGACGATTTACGTAAGAACATTGTTCCTGCACTGGAGCAGGCCTTGGAGGGAACGCAGCAGGCTTATGAACGTGGACGTTATAGCTATGTCGATTATGTGTCTGCCAGGCAAGAGTTGTTAAGTGCGCGTCGAACCTTGATTGATGCCGCCGCCGCCGCTTTGCGTTATGGCGCGGACATTGAACAACTTACCGCAGAACCGCTGACGGTAGAGCAATATTCTTTCACCAATTTCCAGGAAGCTAAATAATGAATATTTGTATTTTGAAAAAAAAGGGTTCGTTGGGGTTGGTCATCGGTTTTGTAGCGTTGCTCACAGTGAGCCTGGTCGCCAACAGTGAAAGTGATGACCATGCGCAACACGGGCATGAGTCACATGACCATGCAAAGCAGGATTATGAAGAGCATCAGGGAGATGACCATGAAGAGCATCAGGGGGATGACCATGAAGAGGGTCATGAAGAAGAGAATGAGGAGCATGGTCATGAGGGGGGTGATCTAGAAGATCAAGAAGGCGTTGTTGAAATTGCTGACGCGATGGCTAGCAAAGCTGCTATTAGCACCGCCGTTGCAGGTCCTGGTGAAATCAACAAGACGCTGACCGTCTATGGTCGGGTGATTGCCGACCCGGGGCGTATCAGTCATATTCGTGCACGCTTTCCCGGTACGATTACACAGGTAAACGTCAGTATCGGCGAGCGTGTCGAAAAAGGGCAAAAGTTGGCAGAGGTGGAATCGAATGAAAGTCTCAAGCGCTATGTTTTAAAGGCGCCTTTTTCAGGGATTATTACGGCTCGTCATGCCTCACAGGGTGAAGCGACGGAGGAGCAGGCACTGTTCACGGTTGCTAACTTTGATCAGGTTTGGGCGGAGTTCCAGATATTCCCTGGCCAGATGAGCCGTATCGCCTTAGGCCAGCCGGTCACCATGTCAGTGGAATCTGAACAAACAACGTCCACGATCAAACACTTGATTCCCAGCGACAGTGGTCAACCGTTTGTTCTGGCTCGGGCAGCTATTGATAATAAGCAAGGACGTTGGACTCCTGGATTGTTATTACAAGGTCTGGTGAGCGTGGAGCAAGTACAAGCCTCCCTGCGAGTGGACAATCGCTCTTTACAAACGTTTGAAAACCGCACGGTTGTCTTTGTCAAAGAAGGTGAGCGCTACGAAGCACGACCGGTCACACTGGGTCGCAGTGACAGCCGCTTTACTGAGGTATTGGATGGACTGAAGCCTGGTGACGAATATGTTGTCATAAACAGCTATCTGATCAAAGCCGACTTGGAAAAATCCGGCGCTTCCCACGATCACTAAGAGGACGTAATCATGATTGAATCAATTTTGCGCCTCTCGATCGAGAGGCGTTGGTTAATGCTATCCCTGATACTGGTGCTGTTAGGTTCTGGTATTTGGAGCTACCAACAGCTACCCATCGATGCAGTACCCGATATCACCAATGTCCAGGTGCAGATTAACACTGAAGCACCTGGGTATTCCCCGCTGGAATCTGAGCAACGTATTACCTATCCGGTTGAGACTGCTTTGGCGGGTATCCCCAATCTTTCTTATACTCGCTCGCTATCCCGTTATGGCTTGTCGCAAGTCACGGTGGTGTTTGAAGAAGGAACCGACCTGTATTTTGCCCGCAATCTGATTAATGAGAGACTGGGCGTTATCAAGAGTTCATTGCCGCCAGGCCTTGAGCCATCGATGGGGCCTATCGCGACCGGCTTGGGCGAGATATTTTCCTACACGGTGGAAGCTGAACCTGGTGCGGTACAGGCCAACGGCAGCCCCTACGATGCCACGGCATTGCGGGAAATTCAGGACTGGATTATCAAGCCGCAGCTGGCACTTGTGCCAGGCATTACCGAGATCAACACCATCGGTGGTTATGATAAGCAATACCATGTTACGCCCAAACCACAGGCGATGTTGGCTTTTGGTGTATCGTTGGACGACATTGGTGATGCTCTTCGCAGCAATAACAACAACCGTGGAGCCGGTTATGTTGAACGTAACGGCCAGCAGTTGTTGGTGCGTTCGCCAGGGCAGCTACAGGCGATTGTCGATATCGAGCAAGTCGTCATCAAAGACATTGACGGTGTGCCTGTAAAAATTGCTGATGTTGCCGGTGTAGCGATCGGCAAGGAATTACGCACCGGGGCTGCTACCCGCGATGGCAAAGAAACCGTATTGGGTACCGCTATGATGTTAGTGGGTGAAAACTCCCGGACTGTTGCCCTTGCAGTTGCTGAGCGGTTGGAGCAGATACAGAAAACTCTTCCTGACGGTATCAAGTTGGACACTGTGTATGACCGCACAGTGCTAGTGGATAAAGCCATTGGTACCGTGCAGA
This sequence comes from Alphaproteobacteria bacterium, assembly GCA_002690045.1. Lineage (GTDB taxonomy): Bacteria > Pseudomonadota > Alphaproteobacteria > Micavibrionales > Micavibrionaceae > UBA2705. The sequence continues at coordinate 2,935 of NZDE01000021.1, forward strand.
AAAACCTAGTGGAGGGGGCGTTACTGGTTATCGCGGTGTTGTTCTTGTTGCTGGGTAATATCCGTGCGGCTTTGATTACAGCCGCAGTGATTCCGCTAGCGATGCTGGCGACTATCACAGGCATGGTTAAAGCTGGCGTGTCGGCGAACCTGATGAGCCTGGGTGCGCTGGACTTTGGCCTGATCGTGGATGGGGCGGTGATCATCGTTGAGAACGCGATTCGCCGTCTGGCTGAAGCGCAGCGCAGAAACGGTGGCAAGCAGCCGTTGAAAGAGCGCTTGCAGTTGGTGTTTGAAGCGACTAATGAGGTCATCCGGCCTAGCCTGTTCGGTGTAATGATTATCACGGTAGTGTATATACCACTATTTTCCCTCACAGGTGTAGAAGGGAAAATGTTCCACCCTATGGCGGCAACAGTAGTCATGGCACTGCTGGCGGCTTTGGTGCTATCGCTGACGCTTGTACCTGCAGCCATTGCCGTGTTTATGACGGGTAATATCAGTGAAAAGGAAAACCGTGTTGTTAGCGCGGCTAAATCCTTATATGAGCCGGCATTAAAAGGGGCGATGAAACTGCGTTGGTGGGTGTTGTCAGCGGCGTTATCACTGGTAGTTTTCAGCGGTTGGTTGTCAACAACACTGGGCTCTGAGTTTATCCCACAACTTAAAGAAGGTGATATTGCTCTGCACGCTATGCGTATACCCGGTACTGGCCTGGAGCAGGCTGTCAGTATGCAATTTCAGCTGGAGGAGCGGATTATGGAGTTCCCTCAGGTGGATAAGGTGTTTGCCAAAATTGGCACTCCTGAAGTGGCTACCGATCCCATGCCGCCTAATGTAGCGGACAACTTTGTGATGCTGAAGCCGCGCGATCAATGGCCCGATCCAACGATGACTCAGACGGAGTTGGTCAGGGAGATTGAGGCGGCGGTTAAACAATTACCGGGTAACAACTATGAGTTCACACAGCCGATCCAGATGCGATTCAATGAACTGATTTCTGGTGTGCGTGCCGATTTGGGGATTAAAGTGTTTGGCGACGATCTTGAGCAGCTGGAGGTATCAGCTGAAGAGATTTTAACCGTGATCGAATCCATGCCGGGGGCAGCCGATGCGAGAGTAGAACAGGTATCCGGTCTACCCATGCTGTCGGTGGTGCCCAAACGCTTGGCGATTGCCCGATATGGACTGAATGTGATGATGGTGCAAGACCTAGTGGCAGCGGCGATCGGTGGTGAGCCAGCAGGACTGATCTTTGAAGGTGACCGGCGCTTTGAATTGATCGTTCGTCTGCCTGAGTCTATACGCAGGGACTTGGATGGACTCAGCGAGCTGCCTGTGCCCTTGCGCAATGGCGGTTATGTGCCGCTTTCTGAGGTGGCGACATTGGATATCGCACCAGCACCTAACCAGATCAGCCGTGAAAACGGCAAGCGCCGCGTTGTGGTCACAACCAATGTGAGAGGACGAGATCTCGGTTCCTTTGTTGCAGAGGTTAAAACCCGTATTGCACAAGAGGTCGATCTACCAGCCGGCTATTGGCTGGATTACGGCGGGACCTTTGAGCAACTGGAGTCGGCCACTCAGCGTCTGTCGATAGTGGTGCCAATTACCTTGGTTGTTATTCTAGGTTTATTGGTGATGGCGTTTAATTCGTTTAAAGATGCAGCCATTATCTTTACCGGCGTTCCGCTGGCCCTGACCGGTGGTGTTATTTCACTTTGGCTCCGGGATATGCCTTTGTCGATTTCTGCCGGGGTAGGATTTATCGCCCTGTCTGGCGTCGCCGTTCTAAACGGGTTGGTGATGTTAGCATTTATCCGCGATCTTTGGCATGAGCGGGGCGACCTGGCCTCAGCTGTTATCGATGGTGCTTTAATTCGACTACGCCCTGTTCTGATGACAGCTTTGGTTGCCAGTCTGGGCTTTGTGCCTATGGCGCTCAACACAGGTACCGGTGCAGAAGTGCAACGACCGCTGGCAACGGTTGTGATTGGCGGTATTGTATCGTCAACCATACTGACCTTGTTTGTGCTACCTATCCTGTATCGGTTGGCGCATGGGCGTGAAAAAGTATAACGGATAATTACGTTATATAGAGGCTATACCGCCGCACCCGAAGGTTTGGGGTGGCGGTTTTTAGTTGAACCCGGTATTGGGCCAAGGGGAATGAAATGGGTATAGATAAAAAATTTGAACGTATTTCTGTATTTATTTACTTTGTCGCTGCCATTGCATTGACTTTAATGGCTCTGCTTATTATGGGGTGGTCTGTTTATGAAGTTTTGGCTCATGTATTAACTGTGGATGGTCTGAGCGATGGTTTTGTCTCTAAGATGCTCAGTTCTGTAGGTGCGATAGTCATTTCGGTGGCCATTCTGGACGTTGCCAAATACATGATTGAAGAAGAAGTTGTTCGTAGCAAACAATTGCATTCCCCTAAAGAGGCCAGGGAAGCGCTCACCAAAATCATGGTCATAATTTCGATCGTCGTTGGGATTGAGGGCCTGATCTATATTTTGAAGGCTGGGACAGCAGACATTACTTTGTTGATTTACCCAGCAATTTTAATTATTACATCGGTATTTCTAATGATTGGCTTGGGTGTGTATCAAAAAATTAGTTTACAAGCTGAAAAACTCGAGCAGGATTAATCGTTTAACAAGCTGCGGAGTGGTGGTTATCTTTTAAAGGAGCTTCAATGTTTGAACTGGATTGGGCTTTAGAATTTAGTATGACCGGCAGATTACTATTTGCAGGTTTTTTAGGAGCATTGATTGGACTGGAACGTGAGTTACATAAAAATTCTGCCGGTATTCGAACCTATGCAGCTATTTCTATGGGAGCTTGCACTTTCGGATTAGTGTCCATGCATGTTGATGCGCCTGATCCTACCCGAATCGCGGCTCAGGTGGTATCAGGAATAGGTTTTATCGGAGCGGGCATTATTTTTAAGTCCGAAGATAAGATAAGCGGCTTGACTACTGCCGCAACGATTTGGGCAACAGCTGCGGTGGGCCTTGCTGTTGCTTTCAAAATGCTACTACTACCGGTGCTGTCTGCAGTACTGCTGTTCGGATTATTGGCGCTCCATCACCTGCCTATATTAAGTCAAAAGGAATAGAAAAATGGGAATGCATAGTCATGAGCACGGGGTAGACCGGAAATTATCCATCGCTGTTTTAATCAATATTTTACTAACGGTGGCTCAAGTAGTCGGGGGAGTGTTATCCGGTAGTTTGTCACTAGTTGCAGATGCCCTGCATAATTTGAGTGATGCAGGAGCAATAGTCATTGCTGTAATCGCTAGAAAAATAGGCAATAAGAATGCGAATGAGAGCATGACCTATGGCTATAAGCGCGCTGAGATTCTGGGTGTTCTCATTAATAGCACAACGTTAATTGTCATTGGCCTCTATCTGATCTATGAGGCTTTTAACAAATTCTTTAATCCGACACCTATTGATGGTTGGATAGTGTTTTGGGTGGCTGGATTTGCTTTAGTTATTGATATTGGGACGGCATTTCTAACCTATTCTGCTGGGGCTAGGGAAAGTATGAATATTCGAGCGGCGTTTATTCACAACGTATCCGATGCGCTGGCTTCTGTTGCGGTGATTGTCGCCGGTGTCATGATTATTCTTTATCAACTGTATGTCGTGGATGTTATTGCGACGATAGCCATATCTGTCTACGTTATTTATCACGGTATAGTATTGCTAAAAAAATGCATTTTGATTCTCATGCAGGCAGTCCCGGAGGGGATCAGTATTAATGACATCAAATGTACTTTGAATGATATTGAAGGGGTTGATCAGGTAGAGCATGTGCATGTTTGGCAGCTGGATGAAAATAGGTTGTTTTTTGAAGGACATTTATCTTTAAGGGGGACTGATCGAGCTACCATTAAATCGGCGGTTAGGTCAGCATTAAAACAGAATTTCGGAATTACTCATTGCACTATAGAAGAAATATAGGTGAGGAATATGAGAGTTTATTCCTGAGGTTTAAGGCCCACGTCACTGCAACCAAATGCAGTGACGTGGGGTACGATAAATCGCTAACCCCCATGAATACTGATCTCTATAAATATTCCTGACATGCCGAAAGCATTATCAGGGTATTTTCTCTTCACTTTATGGATACTAAAACCTCAATGTGTGGCTATTGCACTCTCAATAGCAAACCGGCTCGAAAGGGCTTTTCAAGTTGATTCACGCAACCGCGATGAGTGGCTTATCACTTAGTTGTATAGATAAATAAGGAGAAATGCCTGGCAAAAGAAAAAATGAAAGTAGTAGTACTGTCTAAAGCGTGAAAACGAAACCCTGTCGTACCCATCCGGGAATTGGCATTGTTGGTTATGCCGCTATTCAGGTTTTGTGGGAGTGGTGTCCCGTGACGTTAGCAATCAGTTATTGAAATTGCTTCTCCATCCACTGTGGTGGCTGGACAGTCATAAACACTGACCGAAACTTTAACACCGCACTGTTCCAGCTTGAAGACGACTGTTCTGAACGGTCGCACGTCTGTTCCATAGGGCAATTTGTCCGTTCAGAACAGTCGTCTTAGGCGAAGAACGGACAACAAGCCTGACCGGAACGATTAGACACAAACGAAGCTATCTATAACGCACGATCAATTTTTTTGCTTCAATGCCGGTAATACTTAGCTGTCGGCTGATTGGCATTAGATTGATGCATCAATAAATACTTGAAGATTATTTCCTTCGGCCTTGAAAGGTTAACTAACGACTCAGCATATCTTCTTTTTCGAGAATGTGAACACGCTTTAATTCTCGACGAGGAGTTGTCTGTGAAAGATCTCAATTATCAATTAAAGGATTTATGTCAGCGCAATCAAGATGGCAGTCGCGCCACACAAGCTGAACGCTTTCAGTTGTTACAAACGATGGCGAATCATCTTAATGAATTGGGCTATCGGCGAATGGAGGCGAAATCTCTCAAGCCTAAGCATGTCGATGCTTTGGTCACCAAATACCTCGAAGAAGGGCTGACTCCCGGTACGATCAAAAATCGTCTTGCAGCGTTGCGTTGGTGGGCTGAAAAAATCGGTAAGCAAAATGTAGTTGCTAAGGACAATGCCTATTACGGCATTGACTCTCGGGTCTTTGTCACTAACGTGTCGAAAGCGCGTGACCTGGATCAGGAGCTGCTCGAAAAAATCAGCGATCCACATTTAAGAATCAGCCTGGAACTGCAAAAAGCCTTTGGCCTGAGGCGGGAAGAAGCAATTAAGTTCAGTCCGGACTACGCAGACCGAAATACCTACATTCGTTTGAAATCTACCTGGTGTAAAGGAGGGCGGGCACGAGAAATTCCTATTCGAACCGACGAGCAGCGGGATGTTCTCCGGCGGGCACGATTGGTAGCCGGGAAAGGTTCATTGATTCCATCCCACCTGATGTATGTTCAGCAAATGCGCCTCTATGAACGTGAGACGCAAAAGGCAGGGCTATCCAAGTTGCATGGTTTGCGTCACCGCTATGCGCAAGAGCGATATTACGAACTCACCGGAAAGCAGGCACCCGCCTGTGGTGGCCCATCTAGCAGTGAACTCACTGAAGAAGAACGCGCGAATGATCAGGTGGCTCGCTGGGCGATTTCTCAGGAGCTCGGTCATGAGCGTGAGCAAATCACGGCGGTGTATCTCGGGCGGTAAGCAATCATTCAGGAGTTACGCTCAACGGGCGCTGCCCTGGCCGCTGGGCCTTCCCGCCCTCGCCGGTAGCAGGGGTTGCAGCAGCACTGCAACCCCTTTGAGAGGGTGAGAATGATCAATCGCATCAAGGACTACTCGGCTCATGCCTGCGTTCCTCCTTGACGCTTAAACCTCATGACGAATCACACTGTGGCTATTGCAGTCTCAATAGTACCCGGCAGTTACGCTGCCAATCAATCGGTATGGCCCGAAAACGTTACAAGCAACTGCTGATACGTTAGCCAGTTATACCACCCCTACGGGAGAAATGATTTCCCGTAGGGACATATTTCTCTTGTTCATTCAACGATGAGGAGAAAGATGATGGAGTACCTGGAAATGCGAGGTGCAGTAAAACTCAAAGCAGATGCCGATAATGCTGTTGTGCGATCCGTTCTCAGCAAGTTGCGAGAAACCGAGTTTGTCGATGCAGGCTATATCGATATAGGCATTGAGGAAAATATCCTGAGTATCAGTGCCGAAGGCACAATCTCAGAAAGTTACAGTACCCGTGCGTTGTTAACACAGCTGCAAGGTCAGTTGACAGAAACGTCGATGATAGGTGTCACAAGTGTACGGTGGGAAACCCTCGTAGTACTGAAGCACTGGCAGCCAACACCGGCTATGCGACTAGAAGTTAATGATCAACTGGCTTTTGCCCAGTAACCCACGATAAAGGTCTGACTCCCGTCAGGCCTTTATCATTCTTACATCTCCCTCCCTCACTCCTTGAAAATCGATCAATCCTATTCTTTCTTTTGCCCGTGAAAGCTTTTTGCTGCCACTAGCAAGCTGCCACCTCTAATCTGGTGACCGTTTTTAATGATTGGATGAATGGTGGTATTCATGCGAGAGATAGCGATTGGCAGGTGGGTGGCGATACTGGCAGTAGTATTCGTTTATCCGTTATCGGTGCAGGCAGACACTGCGGGCATGGCAGGCAGTCGTATTTTTGAGAGTCGCTATCTTTCTGCCCAGGTGGGTCCTGAGAATGCACAAATCGACTTGCTGCAAAGCATCGTTGATCTACGAGTGCCTGAGAAAACTACCACGGTAGGAGGGGCGCTGGACTACCTGTTGAGACCCTATGGGTTTCAATTAGATGACTCTCATGATCTGAATGAACCGTCAGAAGTAAATGAACAGTACCTTCTGTTCGTATTGACACTTCCCGAACCGCATCGGAATTTGGGAACGATGACGTTAATGGATGCACTGAACACCCTGGGTGGGAAAAGCTTTCGACCTCTAATCAATCCAGTCAAGCGCTCAGTGCGCTATCAGTTGCGTGAGGGGTTTGGCCAGTTCGCTACGGCTGAAGATATGGAGGTCGCCAAACAAGAGTGGCTTGATCAGAAGAAAATAACCACGCTGCCATCGAAAAAGCCAGGGGCAATTTCGGTCGCACAGCAAGAACATCAAACCTACGGGCCGGTGCAGCGGGGCGATAGTTTAAGCCACATTGCCAGTCAGCTCGATCTCTCTGGCATGACAATAGACCAGGTGTTAGTTTACCTCTTTCGTGCAAATCCCCATGCGTTTGCCAATAACAACATGAATCATCTATTGGCAGGCACGGTGCTGAAAATCCCGCCTGTTAATCCTGAAACGCTGCCGACCGCATTTGAAGCCAGTCAGTTCGTTGACGAGCACTATCGTCTATGGGTTCAGCGTGAGGTGACACCATGAATCACCAACGCGCTTTAGCGATAGGGTTGATTTTACTTTCGTCTATTTCCAGCGCAGCGGTTGTGGATACGGATGAGGTTTTAACGCACACATCACAAACCCCCAGAACTGAAATGCCGATTAGCCGAACGATTGAAATACGGACTTTAGCAAAGCGTTGGGGATTGGATGAAGCAGAGTATCAACGTTATCTCGATTTAATGCGTGGCCCATTAGGAAAATGGAGTCCCTACCTTGACCCATTGTTAGCGCTTGGGATGTTTGCAGAGTCTCCGCACGAAGAACAGCGTTACGCCGAGCTGTATGCGCAACAGGAATTTGATTTAACCGGGCGCACGCTGAAATTTCAACAAGCCTATCGCGCATCCTTTGAGCGCCTGTTCCCCAATGAAGCAATGTTAGATCACCGCTTGTTGGCTCCTTACTTTGCGCACCAACAACAGAAGCTTGCAATGAAGGACGCGAAACGATTAGCGCAAAAACGCTTTGTTGATGGAGACCGTCTGCTTCTTTTTGTACCGCCAAATTGCCGTGAGTGCTTGCCGGTGATTAACCGATTAATGGGTTTGTTGTCGAGCACTCAACAAAGCGGTGTCGATGTGTACGTCCGCGATGCTCAAGATGATGGGGCTGTTAGAGCATGGGCGAATGCCCACGCGATAAAAACGACCTGGCTCAATGGACGGCATCTCACACTAAACCGTGATGAGGGGTTACTCCAGCGATTGAAGAGTCAATCCACAGTTTCACCGGTAGATACCATGCCGATCTTTTTAAAGCGTAATGGACGTTTTTTTCAGTTGAGCAGGGAGAGTTTAGGGTTATGAAGCCTTATTTGATGAGGTCATGTTTAGTTAAACCGTGGATCGCCGGGGTGACATTGATGCAATCAGTGGCGGCGGTCGCATTGGAAGAAGTGCCAGTGGCCTATTTAATCGTTGCCAAGAGCCATCAAGTCCCTGTCGATATTCTCTATGCGATAGCAATGGCAGAAAGCGGTACGCATTATCGCGGTGAGCAGGTGCCGTGGCCCTGGGCGTTGAATATCGATGGCCAAAGCGTCTTTTGCGAATCCCAGCAAGATGCAATTCACCGGGTTTCCCAGGCTATCCGAAATCAGCAGTCAGTTGATATAGGGTTGATGCAGGTTAACTGGCGATGGCACGGGCAACGGTTTACCACGATTGACGAATCGCTGGTGCCCATTAAGAACCTCAGTGCCGGAGCCACGATTCTATACGAGCAGTTTGAGCAGACTAATGACTGGTGGGAGGCGGTGGGGCGCTATCACGACCCCGGCCAGGACGCGGAATCGCTCGACAGTGCTGAGCGTTACCGAGAGCGTGTAAGGCAGTATTTGCGGGAGCGGTTCTAATGCGAGGGCTATTCGGACTGCTGTGTCTGTTTTTGTGTTTAGGCGCTCACGCCAGAGAACCACTAACCGTGATTTATGAATCAGGCGATACCTTACCGCTTGGACCCTATCTGCCGAAACGAGCGCCACAGGAAAAGACCACCACTCAGGACGCGAATCGGCAGTTGCCGTTCAAGCTGCCGATCACCACACCTTCAATGCAGCCGGGTAAAGTCACAGTCACCCCAAAAGCATTACGTTATTTGCAGCGACCCTTGTTTTTGGTGGGGGCTGATCAGAAATCACGAGACTGGCTTGCTGAAAAGCGCGAGCTGCTTATCCGTATCGGAGCCGTTGGCCTATTGGTTGAGGCGAAGGATCGTCAGGAGATTGAGGCGGTTTTGGCTATCGCGAAAGGACTTCGTTTGGTGCCTGCTTCAGCCGAAGGCTTCGCCACTAAGCTGGGTTTGAGCTACTACCCAATCCTGCTATCAAAAGAGGGGTGGGAGCAGTGACCGACCGGTATGAAGTCGAGGTGTTGTTACGTCCCCCTGTGGAATTGTCTTCGGCGATAGTGGCGCTGAGTTGTGCGGGGATCGTGTTAGCTGCACCGCGTATCTTGATGATGACGCCATCGGTTGCTTTGTTCAGCGCCGGGTGTCTGGGTGGGGTGGGTGTTTGGCGAGCTCGCCAGGCCTGGCGTGTGATTCAATATCAGCGTCATCTCAAGCGCAGCCCGCGCTATGTCATGTCATCATCCCAAGTGCCGGTGAGTCAGTCGGTGTTGTTCTTAGGGCGAGGCTTTCGCTGGAACCAGACACACACAGAGCGGCTCTATGCTGCCCGCGATAAACGCGCTGAACGTTATCTGCAGCCCAGCGCCATCAAGCAATGGGTTCGTCGCAAAGAGATCGAATGGGAGCATAAACCCCTATTGCGAACGATCATGCGATGGACCGCACTAGATTCCCCTCTGAACCCCGTCCGTCCCCCGCCAGCTATCGGGGGCGATGCCGTCATACACGGCGTCGGGATCAGAGGGGAAACCAATGCCACCATGCCGCTTAGTGACCGGGTTGGACATATGGTGGTTGTTGCTCGAACGCGCCATGGCAAAACCCGGCTGGCCGAGGTGCTGACCACCCAGGATATTCGACGCGGCAACAACTGTGTCATTGTGTTAGACCCGAAAGGAGACGCCGATTATCTAAAGCGTATCTATGTCGAATCCCAGAAAGCAGGGCGTCAACTCATTATCTTTCATCTGGGCTATCCCGAGCTGAGCGCCCGTTACAATGCCATTGGTTCCTTTTCACGGATTACAGAAGTTGCGACGCGAATCGCCAGCCAGCTACCGGGCGAAGGGGAGGCCAGTGCGTTTAAAGAATTTGCCTGGCAATTTATCAACGTCATTGCAGTAGCGTTAGTGGCGATGGGCGAAACTCCGGATTACCTAAAAATTCGTCGTTATATCACCGATATTGATGCTCTGTTGATTCTGTATGGCCGCCATTGGCTGGCTGAAAATGGTCCGGAGGATTGGCAGGATGAGTTGGGGGAACTGCAAGACAGTATCAACCTGAAGTCGTTGCCAAGGATCGATCAGGGCAAAGACCCCGAAGCACTGGCAATGGTGCGCTATCTCAATACCCATGCGACTTTCGATCAGGTGTTAGAAGGGCTAATGTCTGCTTTCCGCTATGACCGTGAGTATTTCCTGAAAATCACGGTGTCCATCAAGCCCTTTCTGGAAAAGCTAACCACGGGCAACATCGCATCGATCCTGGCACCCGATAAGGCGAATACCGACGATCAACGTCCGGTGTTGGAATGGGCGCAAGCGATAAGGTCTAACGCTGTGGTCTATGTGGGACTGGACGCACTCACCGATCCAGAAGTAGCCAGTGCGGTGGGCGCTTCCATGTTCAGTGACCTGACCAGTTTGGCGGGCCATATTTATAAGCATGGCATAGCGCCAAGTAAGACGAACGAGTACGCCAAGAAACCGCCGGATATTGTGATCCACGGGGACGAGTTCTCCGACTTGATCGGGCCGCAGTTCAAGACGCTGATTAATAAAAGCGGCGGTGCTGGTTACCAGCTTAATTTGTATACCCAAACCTGGAGCGACCCGATTGCCGAGTTGGGTAGCGAGGCGAAAGCCGGGCAGTTGGCTGGCAACATCGGCACTATGCTGATCATGGGCGTGAAGGAGGTGGCCACCTGTGAAATGTTCACCAGGCAGCTGCCGGAGGTGAGTGTCAGCGAAATCATGGCGGTTTCCGGCGTCACCGACAATGTCGATACCTCAGCTGGCATTGGTTTTACCTCCAATAATCAGGATCGGGTCAGCATCAGCCGTGTGCCTATGATCTCCCCCGCCGATATTGTGGCGCTTCCCAAAGGGCAGGCATTCGTCCTGCTCAGGGGCAGTGAACTGTGGAAAATCCGTATTCCCATGCCGTCCAAAATGGATGATCAGGAACTGCCCGACGATTTGGGCGACATGCTTCAGCATATGCGGCGCAGTTATACGTCAGTTGTGGACTGGTCCAGTTACTCTAGCAGTATGAGTGGCCGATAGGCCAGGGTGATAAACCCATGGCCAAGTCACAGCAGTATCAGCCCCCTAAAAGAAAAGAACCCGGTCTCATAGGCAGGTTGCTCTCTGGCACTACGCAGCTAATTGCCTGGTTAATAATTAGCCTGATACTCTCTATTTTCATCGAGTGGGTGGGTATGGTGTATTTCTGGCCAGATCAGAGAGATGGCCACGCCAAAGAAATATTCCAAGCCGATCAGGCCTACCTCAACCAACACCTCCAGCAGCAGTCTGTGAATTACAAACGCCTAGCTTCTGTAAAGGCAGAGCGGGCTGTTCGCTGGATCGATCAGCAAGTAGCGTTGATGGGCGTCAAGCAAACGCCACCAAACGACTCAGGTAGAATTTTTTCAGCGGTTGCAGACTGGGCAAGTGGGCTCTATAGCCGCTATGATAGCTATATTCTAGCGGCAGGTTATGTCTCGCAGACCTTTGTTATCCGGTTGACGTTGATTCTATTCTCGTTACCGGTTTTCGCACTCACCGGATTAGTTGGGGCGATTGATGGTTTGGTAGAACGAGACCTCAGGCGCTGGGGTGGTGGCAGGGAAAGCAGCAACGTCTTTAACCTGGCCAAACGATCTATCATGCCTGCATTTGTTATGGCCTGTGTGATCTATATTGGCCTTCCATATAGTTTAAATCCCTCCTTTATCATCCTGCCCTTTGCTTGCCTTTATGGTTTGGCTGTTCGTGTAGCGTTTGAGAGGTTAAAGAAGTACTTTTGACATTGTTTTGGGTTGAATATCAAGATGTTACCCCCCATTTATAAATAGCAGTGTCGTAGACCCCCTTTGCGTGAAGTTTCGAAGTCTTATGATCGTGTCGGAGGGATTTAGTATAAATTTTAGAGGAAATTCCCCATGGAACCTATTTCGATGATAGTTGGCGCACTAGTGGCGGGCTCATCTGCCGCGTTAAAAGATACTGCTAGCCAAGCAGTTAAAGACGCATATTCTGGTTTAAGAACTTTGGTTATTCATCATTGGAACAACCAAGTTAGTGGTAATGACAGTAAGCTGGAGCAAGAAGCCAATATATTAATATCTAATTTGGAGGATGACCCCGAAACATTTCAGGTGCCAGTTGAAAAGAAATTGTCTGAATCCATACCTGAGCCTTCGGCTGAGCTTGTTGATAAAGCTCAGGCGCTATATGAGCTGTTAGATAAGAACGGTTTCGATACTGGCAAATACAATGTAACTGTTCAAGGCGGAAAAGGGGTTCAGATAGGGGACAATAACACGCAAATTAATAAATTTTAGCCAAGTTGAGGGGGCAGGAATTAGTTATGTCTGAAAATGATGGAAGCAACCCTCTTAATGTTCAAGGGGCTCAAATAGGTGATGGAAACAATCAGTACAACTATTTTTTAAACTCCTACCCGCAAAACATTGTTTCAAAGACCATAGCACAGGAATTATTGGACTTAAGGGCAGCGCGATTTTTTGTAGGAGAAGTAGAGCCTGCAGACCGGGCAAAGAAGTTTTGTCATAAGCTTTTGGATGGGGAGTATTCCGCAAGTGCTGATCCAGTAAGGGGTATAGCTTTAGCTTGGTGTTCAAGGGTTCTTGCATATAAGGATATAGCTGCTGCTAAAAAATCTCTTGAAGAAGCCGAGAAACACTCAGGGTCGGAAGAGGTTTCTATCGCTAAGGCTTTCATTGCCTCTTCAGAAGGTGATAGATCGTTAGCGCTGTCAATTTTGTCGAAAATTGACACTTTACAGTCAGTTACGGCTTGCTTCTTAGTGGTCATTCACCACGATACCCCCGCAGAGGGTATTGAATGGCTGAAAAGTGCAGGGCATGACTTTCTTGATCTAGACTCTGATGGCAAGTTTTTATTCATATCTCATCAATTAGATGCTGGAAACTGGGATGAAGCATTTGACTGTGTAGGGAAGCTTGTAAGTCAAGACTTTGAAATAACGCCTGTATTGTACTTTAGTGCCGCATTATCAAATTTGCTTAAAGCTGCTCCAGAAGAATTAAGAAGTGCTTTATTGAGGCACCCGCCTTTAGATGCATCAATTAGATTGTTTGATGACGATGTTTCTCTAAATAGTCGCAGGCTGGCTATTCGTAATTTTTTGTTGTGTAGCAAGGCGGCAGAAAATTCAGGTTGTAGTCAAGCTGCAAATATCGCAAGTGACTATAATCTTTGGTTGCGTCTAAGAGACACCGAATTAAGGACTGATGCTTTAGATGAGTTAAAAGCAAGCCTGAGTGATTCAGACCACAAAATTAGAAGAGTTCCATTGGCACTACAATTTGGGATTCCGATCGATCTAAAACAGTTTGAATCAGAAATACAGCAAAGTATTGTTCGTTCCGGAGGAATCTCTACAGAGATTGCACTGGGCCGGTTAGCTTTAGCGTTTGAGCAAAATTCCCCCAAGGATGTCGCTCAATATGTAGGGAAGTATAAAGACCAGCTATACCAATGCCTAGACAGAATTTATATCGACTCAATTCAAATTGAAGCGCTATCCAGAAGTGGTGACGTTGATGCAGCATCGTCTTGCTTGACCGAGTTGATTGAATATGGATTGCCTGAAGCTCAAAGATTAAAGCTTGAGAATATTATCGCCGAGTCATGTGGTGATGAGTCAATTGGTAAATATAAGGAGCAATTTAATAGAACAAACGAGTTGCCAGATCTCGTTCTTCTGGTAAAGAAACTAGAAAACCTGTCTGAATGGGAAGAAATGCATGGTTATGCATTGGATCTATTTGAAAGAACCCGATCATTAGAAGATGCAATCAGTTTGGCATTTTCGATACATTACTGTAAGCAACCTGATGAGGTATTGAAATTTCTCAATGAAAATTCTGACTTTGTATGTCAGTCCGATCAACTTCGAGGATTGATGGCGGTCAGTTATTATCAGCTTGGCCGATTCTCAGACGCCAAGAAAGAACTGGAGTTAATTGAAGACTCAAAAGTTAAAGATAGACATAAAGAACTTCTTGTTAACATAGCCATCTCTTCTGGAGATTGGGAAAGTCTTCATCACTTTGTTGAAGAAGAATGGAAGGGTAGAGACGATGCTAATCCTCAGTCTCTAATTAGGGTAGCTAAATTAGCTCAATCAATAGGTTCCCCACGTGCTCAACACCTCGTTGAATCTGCTTTGTCAAAAGTTGACGACGATGCTGAGATTTTTATGTCAGCTTACGGAATCGCAGTTGGGTCTGGATGGGAAGATTCAGAAGTGGTTGGACAATGGTTGAATAGAGCTATTGAGCTTTCTAGCGAGAATGGTCCAATTCAAAGGATGTCCTTATCTGATCTCTTAGATAGAAAGCCTGCATGGGATAGTAAAGAAAACGACGTTTATGATCGCCTTAAAAGAGGTGATATTCCTTTGTTTATTACGGCCAGTACACTCAACAAGTCATTGGGTGAGACATTTTTGCTTCAAGCCCTAGCAAACGTAAAAGAACGAGATCCTAGAAGGCGCGTAGCTTTGCCTTCATATAGTGGCGCGCGCGGTAGTGTTTCCGGTTTGGAGACAGTCAAAAGAGTTGGTCTAGATGCTTCGTCGCTATTTACACTGGGATTTCTGGATATTCTTGACGATGTGGCATCCGCATTTGAGACCCTGATTATTCCTCACTCTACTTTAGGTTGGTTGTTTAAAGAGAAGCAAGAAATATCTCACCATCAACCAAGCCGTATATCAGATGCAAAAGATATTCAGCGTCTTGTTCAAAATGGGGGGCTGAAAGAGTTCTCTTCCAATATTGTTGCTGATCGAAATTTGACTAATGAAGTAGGGGAAGAGTTGTCGCTTTTTATCTCCACTGCTGAGGGTAAAAAAACATCTGAATCAGAAAAAAAACACATTGTGGTGAGGCCCAGCCCTGTACACCGCGTTGGCTCATTGATGGAAGAGCAGAGGGCGTTCAAAATTCTGTGTCAGCCAGTCACAAGTCAATATGAGCGTCTAGCCGCCCCTCGAAGTGAATCGATAACTGAGACAGTGTCAGATTCCAATTTTGCACTGGGTGCGTCCAGCGCTCCGACGTTTTCAAAATACCGGCATACAGCAGCTTGAGCAAGCTGTTCTCATTCGGGAAGCCACCCTTGGTTTTTGTGAGCTTTCTGAACTGCC
>NZDE01000022.1 GCA_002690045.1 Alphaproteobacteria bacterium
AGTTGAGCCATAGCACTTGGCCAGTACGTTTTTAACACCAACCATTTCCAGAACGGCACGCATCGCACCACCGGCGATAATACCGGTACCTTCAGATGCAGGCTGCATGAAGATGCGCGAACCTGAGTGCACGGCCTTAACCGGGTACTGCAGAGTCGAACCGTCCAGCTGGACGTCGATCATGTTGCGCTTAGCCTGTTCCATTGCTTTCTGGATTGCAGTTGGTACTTCGCGGGATTTACCACGACCAAAGCCAACGCGACCGTTGCCATCGCCTACCACAGTCAGAGCTGTGAATGCGAAGATACGACCACCTTTAACTACTTTGGCTACGCGGTTCACCTGAACCAGCTTTTCCTGCAGTTCGCTTTCGTTACGTTCGTTGTTACGTTCGTTATTCGCCATGATCTACCCCTTAGAATTCCAGGCCGCTTTCACGAGCCGCGTCAGCCAGAGCTTTAACACGACCATGGTATTTGAAACCGGAACGATCGAACGCTACTTTGGTCACGCCAGCTGCTTTCGCACGCTCTGCGATCAGTTGACCAACTTTGGTAGCTGCAGAAACATTACCAGTGATTTCGCTACGCAGATCAGCTTCTACAGTAGAAGCAGTTGCCAGTACGGTTGCGCCGTTAGCAGCAATGACCTGAGCGTAGATGTGTCTTGGTGTGCGGTGTACGCACAGACGTACCGCGCCTTTGTCACGGATGTTAGTCCGTGTTTTCGCGGCACGGCGCAGACGAGCTTTTTTCTTCTCATTCATGGCCTAGCCCTTACTTTTTCTTGGCTTCTTTACGACGCACATTTTCATCAGCATAACGAACACCCTTACCTTTATAAGGCTCTGGTGGACGATAGCCACGGATCTCAGCAGCAACCTGACCAACCTGCTGTTTGTCGATACCTTTGATAACGACTTCAGTCTGGCTTGGGGTTTCGGCAGTTACGCCTTCAGGCAGTGCATAATCAACAGGGTGAGAGAAACCCAGAGACAGATTCAGAGTATTACCGGCTGCTTTCGCACGGTAACCAACACCCTGAAGAATCAGTTTCTTCTCAAAACCAACGCTGACACCAGTAACCATGTTGTTAACCAGTGACCGGAAAGTACCGGCAAGAGCGTTAGCCTGTTTGTCGGCAGACTTAGGCGCGAACTTCAGTTCGTTCTCTTCCTGGCTGATCGCCACAGAAGCGTGAACGTCGAGTTCAAGCTGACCCTGTTTGCCTTTAATAGTGATCTTGTCGTCAGCCAGCTTGACTTCAACGCCAGCTGGGATTGCGACAGGAGCTTTTGCTACGCGAGACATCGATAAACTCCTTAGAATACAGTCGCGATGACTTCGCCGCCAACACCCGCAGCACGGGCAGCGCGGTCAGTCATTACGCCTTTAGAAGTTGAAACGATGGCAACGCCCAGACCAGCCTCAACTTTAGGCAGCTCGGTAGTACCACGGTACTGACGCAGACCAGGACGGCTAACGCGCTGGATGCGCTCAATAACCGGCTTGCCTTCGTAGTATTTCAGGTCGATAGTCATAGTAGGCTTAACCTCACTATCGACAGAGAAGCCAGCAATGTAGCCTTCAGATTCGAGAACCTGAGCCACAGACTTCTTAATTTTTGATGACGGCATGCTTACATTCGTGTGACCAGCTTGCTGGGCATTACGAATGCGGGTGAACATATCCGCCAACGTATCTTGCATACTCATTTGTATTTTCCTCGGTTGTACAGCGCCCCTCTCCCCATGCTCGCCTGGATAAAATCCTGAGACGACAATACTCCGCCAATCCGAGCTGCTAAGCAGAACAAGGATTTGGCAGAGTAAAGAGAAGCACACCTGAAATCAGGCGCGCATTCTACACGAGTTGGGAATTGCTTACCAACTAGCTTTTTTCAGACCTGGCACGTTACCTTTCATGCCTTCTTCACGCAGTTTAATGCGTGACAGCTTGAACTTGCGGTAAACGCCGTGCGGACGGCCTGTCATCTGACAACGACGCTGCAGACGGCTTGGTGACGAATCACGTGGCAGCTGCTGCAGAGCCTGTTGTGCGTTCCAGCGATCTTCATCAGAAGACGCTGGGTTTTTGATGATGGCTTTCAGTTCTTCGCGCTTGGCAGCGAACTTGGCAACCAGTTTTTCACGCTTCAGCTCGCGCTGCTTCATGCTAATTTTGGCCATGATTCACTCCTCAGTTGCGGAACGGGAACTGCAGCGCTTTCAGCAAAGCGCGGCCTTCATCGTTTGTTTTAGCCGTAGTGGTGATGGTGACATCCATACCGCGAACCTTGTCTACTTTATCGTATTCAATTTCCGGGAAGATGATCTGTTCCTTCACACCCATGCTGTAGTTACCACGTCCGTCGAATGACTTAGGGTTAATACCACGGAAGTCACGCACACGTGGCAGAGAGATATCTACCAGGCGATCCATGAATTCCCACATACGATCACGACGCAGGGTAACTTTACAGCCGATCGGCCAGCCTTCACGGACTTTAAAGCCCGCGACTGATTTACGTGCCTTAGTAACAACAACTTTCTGACCAGCAATCAGTTCCATATCGGCAACCGCGCTGTCCATCAGCTTTTTGTCACCCAGTGCTTCACCAACACCCATATTCAGGGTGATTTTAGAAACACGTGGCACTTCCATCGGGTTTTTGTAACCAAACTCTTCAGTCAGCTTGGCTACTACTTCATTCTTGTACAGGTCTTTTAAACGTGACATAGCAGTATCCAGTCCTATCAGGCGTCAACTTGATCGCCAGTAGATTTGAAGATACGTACCTTGCTTTCACCGTCAACCTTGAAGCCAACACGGTCAGCTTTCTCGGTTTTCGGGTTCCAGATGGCAACGTTAGAAACCTGAATGCTGGCTTCTTTTTCAACGATGCCGCCTGGCTGCTGCAGGTACGGGTTTGGTTTCTGGTGTTTTTTCACCATGTTAATACCAGAGACAATCAGACGACCGTCGGCCAGTACTTTCTGTACCTTGCCGCGCTTGCCTTTGTCTTTACCAGCAATAACAACTACTTCGTCATTTCTGCGAATTTTCAACATTTCACTGCTCCTTAAAGCACTTCAGGCGCAAGGGAAATGATCTTCATGAACTGCTCAGAACGCAGTTCACGAGTCACAGGACCGAAGATACGCGTTCCAACTGGTGCGTTAGACGCATTCAGCAGTACGGCAGAGTTGGTGTCGAAACGGATGATTGATCCGTCAGGACGACGTACACCTTTACGGGTACGAACAACAACTGCGTTCATTACCTGGCCTTTTTTAACTTTACCGCGTGGAATTGCTTCCTTCACGGATACCTTGATCAGGTCACCGATGCCGGCATAACGACGATGAGAGCCGCCCAGTACTTTAATGCACTGAACACGCTTCGCGCCGCTGTTGTCGGCAACGTCAAGCATGGTTTGTGTCTGGATCATGCCTATCGCTCCTAACTACGTGCGCCCGGTATTAAACCTTGGCGGCGCGCTCGTCGATTGATACCAGCGCCCAAGTCTTATTTTTAGACATAGGACGCGACTCTTTTACTGTAACGGTGTCGCCAATCTGACACTCGTTATTGGCATCGTGTGCCATTACTTTCGTGGAGCGCTTAACGAACTTTTTATAGATCGGGTGCTTCACGAAGCGTTCAACCAGCACAGTCACGGACTTGTCCATCTTGTTGCTGACAACGCGGCCGCTCAGTGTGCGGGCAGTTTTTGTGTTCTCAGTCATGGTCATTCACCTGCCTTACTGGCCAACACGGTTTTTACACGGGCAATATCACGACGAGTTTCGCGCAACAGGTGGGTCTGACCCAGCTGGTTGGTCGCTTTGCTCATGCGCAGTTTGAATTGCTCGCCCAACAGTTCTTCAAGCTGAGATTGCAGCTCAGCTACTGACTTTTCTTTCAGTTCACTTGCTTTCATCACAGCACCGTCCGTTTAACAAACTGTGTTTCAAATGGCAGTTTGGCGGCAGCCAGAGCGAAGGCTTCACGTGCGAGTTCTTCCGACACACCTTCCATCTCATACAGGACTTTACCTGGCTGAATCTGGCAAACCCAGTATTCAACGTTACCCTTACCTTTACCCTGACGAACCTCAAGAGGCTTCGCAGTGATCGGCTTGTCCGGGAAAACGCGGATCCAGATTTTACCACCACGTTTAATTTTACGAGTCATCGCACGACGCGCTGCCTCGATCTGACGTGAAGTCATACGACCACGGCCAGTAGCTTTCAGTGCGTACTCACCAAAGCTAACCTTGGAGCCACGAATGGCAAGACCACGGTTACGGCCGGTCTGGACTTTACGGAACTTGGTACGTTTTGGTAACAACATTACTCAATCCCCTTATGAACGGCCTTTCTTCTTACCCTGGTTCTTAGCGCGCTCACGAACTTCTTCGATACCGCCCAGAATCTCACCTTTGAAGATCCAGACTTTCACGCCAATAACACCGTAAGTAGTGTGTGCTTCGTAAGTCGCGTAATCGATATCTGCACGCAATGTGTGCAGTGGAACACGACCTTCGCGATACCACTCAGAACGAGCGATTTCCGCACCACCCAGACGACCACCCACCTGGATCTTGATACCTTGCGCACCGCCACGCATTGCATTCTGTACCGCGCGCTTCATAGCACGACGGAACATCACACGACGCTCAAGCTGGTTTGCAACGCTCTGTGCTACCAGTTTGGCATCCAGATCCGGTTTACGAACTTCTTCAATGTTGATGTGTACCGGGATACCCATCAATTCACTGACATCTCTACGCAGAACTTCTACGTCTTCACCTTTTTTACCAATCACGATGCCTGGACGGGCAGTGTGGATGGTAACTTTGGCGTTTTGCGCTGGACGCTCAATAACGACCTTGCTCACTGATGCTTTTTCAAGACGCTTTTCGATCAAAGAACGAACAGCGATGTCAGCCAGCAGGTTGTCGGCGTACTTATCCTTACCGGCATACCAGACCGAATTATGGTCTTTAGTGATACCTAAACGGATACCGGTTGGATGAACTTTTTGACCCATCTGACCAACTCCTTATTCTGAAACTTTCACAGTGATGTGACAGGTACGTTTGAAGATACGGTCCGCACGGCCTTTAGCACGTGGACGGATACGCTTCATAGTCATACCTTCATCAACGAATGCGGTGGAAACACGCAGCTCATCGACGTCAGCACCGTTATTGTGCTCAGCATTGGCGATGGCAGACTCCAGCACTTTCTTAACCAGGTCCGCACCCTTAGTGGTGCTGAAGCTCAGGATATCCAGTGCTTCGGCAACCTTTTTACCGCGGATGCTGTCAACAACCAGGCGACCTTTCTGTGCAGACAATCGAGCACCACGTAATACAGCGGCTACTTCAGACATATCTATTCACCCCTTAACGTTTGGCTTTCTTATCCGCAATGTGACCCTTGTAGGTACGGGTCAACGCGAATTCGCCGAGTTTATGACCAACCATGTCTTCAGTTACGAAAACAGGCACGTGTTGTTTGCCGTTATGGACGGCGATCGTCAGTCCTACGAAATCCGGGAAGATCGTAGAACGGCGAGACCATGTCTTGATCGGACGCTTGTCGTTAGCCTCAAGAGCGGTCTCTACCTTTTTCATCAAGTGGTGGTCGATAAATGGACCTTTTTTCAATGAACGTGGCACAGTTCAATCCTCTCTATTTATTTCGCAGAACGACGGCGTACGATCAGTTTGTCGGTACGCTTATTCTTACGAGTCTTGTAACCCTTAGTCGGAACACCCCAAGGAGTAACCGGATGACGACCACCAGAGGTACGACCCTCACCACCACCGTGTGGGTGATCGACAGGGTTCATTACCACACCGCGGACGGTCGGACGGATACCACGCCAGCGGGAAGCACCAGCTTTACCCAACTCACGCAGAGAATGTTCAGAGTTACCAACTTCACCCAGTGTTGCACGGCAATCTGACAGCACTTTACGCATTTCGCCTGAACGAAGACGCAGCGTGCAGTAGGTACCTTCACGGGCAACCAGCTGAGCAGATGCACCGGCAGAACGAGCCATCTGGCCGCCTTTACCTGGCTTCAACTCAACGTTGTGAACAGTACTACCCACTGGAATGTTGCGCAGTGGCATAGCGCTACCTGGTTTAATAGGCGCATATTCACCTGAAACAACCTCATCACCTGCAGTCAGACCTTTAGGTGCAAGGATGTAGCGACGCTCACCGTCTGCGTACTTCAGCAGTGCGATGTTTGCGCTACGGTTCGGATCGTATTCCAGACGCTCAACAACAGCAGGAACACCATCTTTGTTACGTTTGAAGTCAACGATACGGTAGTGGTGCTTGTGACCACCGCCAATGTGACGGGTAGTAATACGGCCGTTGTTGTTACGACCACCAGTCTTGGACTTCTTCTCCAGCAGACCAGCAAAAGGCTTACCTTTGTGCAGTTCGCTGTTTACGACTTTAACCAGATGACGACGGCCAGCTGAAGTCGGTTTAGTTTTCACCAATGCCATGACTTAAGCTCCTCTTATTCCGCGTCAGCGAAGTCGATGTCTTGACCAGGCACGAGACGAACATACGCTTTGCGGATGTCGTTACGCTTACCCATACCGCGAGCGGTACGCTTGGTCTTACCTTTGATGTTGACGGTCTGTACGGACTGAACTTTCACTTCGAACAGAGCTTCAACAGCTTTTTTAATCTCTGGCTTAGTTGCGTCAGGTGCTACACGGAACACGTACTGACCAGCTTTGTCTGCCAGGATGGTTGCTTTCTCAGAAATATGAGGAGCTACCAGTACTTTGTAGATACGTTCACGGTTCATGCGTAAGCCTCCTCAAGTTTCTTAAGGGCCTGCACGGTTACCAGGATCTTATCGAAAGCGATCAGGCTGACTGGATCAACACTGCTTGCTTCGGTCACGCCAACGTGTGGAACATTGCGTGAAGCCAGGTAGAGCTTTTCATCGACATCATCAGACACGATCAGAACGTTATTCAGCTCAAGCGCGTTCAGCTTTTTCACAAAATCTTTGGTTTTGTGAGTGTCAACTTTGAAGTCGTCCGCTACAACCAGACGTTCCTGACGAACCAGCTCAGACAGAATTGACTGCATCGCAGCGCGATACATCTTCTTGTTTACTTTCTGCTCGTAGTTACGTGGCTTAGCAGCAAACGTCACACCACCTGAACGCCAGATAGGAGAGCTTGCAGTACCAGCACGTGCACGACCAGTACCCTTCTGACGCCAAGGCTTCTTACCACCACCGGCTACTTCAGAACGGGTTTTCTGAGCTTTAGTACCCTGGCGACCGCCTGCAAGGTATGCAGTAACAATCTGATGAACCAGAGATTCGTTAAATTCGCGAGCAAAGGTAGCGTCAGAGACTGCTACAGCTGCACCAGTATTTGTTTTCAGTTCCATTGCTTACCCCTTAGCCTTTACAGCTGGTTTAACAATTACTTCGGAACCAGTCGCACCTGGCACAGCACCTTTGATCAACAGCAGGTTGTTCTCGGCGTCTACCTGAACAATTTCCAGCATCTGGGTAGTCTGCTTCTCAGCACCCATGTGGCCTGCCATCTTTTTGCCTTTCCATACGCGACCTGGGGTCTGACACTGGCCAATAGAGCCAGGCGCACGGTGAGACAGTGAGTTACCGTGAGTTGCGTCCTGGGTAGAGAAGTTCCAGCGCTTAACACCACCCTGGAAACCTTTACCTTTGGTCGAACCAGTCACATCGACTTTCTGACCGACCTCAAACTGTTCAACGGTCAATTCCTGACCCAGTTCAAAACCTTCCTCAGTACGGAACTCAATAAGACCCTTACCAGCTTCAACGTTTGCTTTCGCAAACTGGCCAGCTTGAGGCTTAGATACGCGAGACGCTTTCTTCTCGCCAAATGCAATCTGAACAGCACTGTAGCCATCAGTTTCAGGTGTTTTCACCTGAGTAACGCGGTTAGGCGCCACCTGCAGTACAGTTACAGCGACAGATTGACCTGCTTCAGTAAATACACGGGTCATACCCGCTTTTTTACCGACAATACCAATTGCCATGTTGTTTTCCTCTCGTGTACGGGGCTGATACCCGCTATGGCCGCCCTTGTTTCATTAAAGATTACGGGCGTTACACAGAGCCTTAGGACAAATCCTTACGGATTAGCCGAGGCTGATCTGAACTTCCACACCGGCAGCCAGATCAAGTTTCATCAGCGCATCTACAGTTTTTTCTGTAGGCTCAACAATGTCGAGCATGCGCTTGTGCGTACGGATCTCGTACTGGTCACGCGCGTCTTTGTTAACGTGCGGTGAAACCAGAACGGTATAACGCTCTTTACGAGTCGGCAGTGGAATAGGACCACGTACCTGAGCGCCCGTGCGCTTAGCCGTATCGACGATTTCCTGAGTCGAAGTATCGATCAGGCGATGGTCGAACGCCTTCAGACGGATACGGATTCGTTGGTTTTGCATACCAAACTCCAGTTAATGTGCTTGAGCTTGCGGTTTCCCCAGATAATAGGGGACGCGAATTGTAGGGGGAGTCAGGCGACGTGTCAACACGCTTAGAGAAATAAGCCAGACGGGCTTATTCGAAGTTCAAAAAAGCCCGCACGGAGCGGGCTTTTCAATTGTAGGAGCGAAGCATCTGCGCGAACACCGTATCAGCCGATACAGGCTCGGGGATAAGATCCCCTCCTACATTCTTGCAGCCCTGCAAGAGAGCCATAGAAACAGGCACAAAAAAGCCCGC
>NZDE01000023.1 GCA_002690045.1 Alphaproteobacteria bacterium
CCCCAATGCTTGCTGGCCCAGCCCAGTCTTTTTCATCAAATACTGGATAATCAGCTTGCTTCTCAGTTCCTCTAGATCTGATTTCATTATCTGCTCTCATTTGACCACCAGTTTTTTTGATTATATCTACACGTTCCTGCCGAATGGAATGGGACGTTTTTCATTGCAAATTTCCAAACTTTGCGTCCCTACCAAACGTGAACATATCAATGTATAAGTTGTGATTATTCATCTCCAGATATGACTAAGTATGACTGGTAATTATATGCGGCAAAGAAAGCTCATAATTGAATACACATCAAAACAAATGATTATGCAGAAGTACGGACCGCTGCTTTCGCTGGAAGAGATTAGAGATGTTTTGAAATACAAAACGGAAGAGGCGGTAAAGAAGGCGTATTACAAAGGTACGTTGCCCATCAAGCTGGTTAAAATTGAAGGTCGGGCAGGTCTATTTTGTTCTGCTCAGGCAATAGCAGATTACATTGATCAGGTCGATAAGGAGGGTAGTGAAAACGTAATGGCTTAACGCAGATAAGGAGTTAGAGGTCGTTACTCAGGTCTGCAAACCTGAGTAACGAAGCGAATCTTTTGGTACGGGATCGCTATTCCTCAAGCTTCCTACAAAACCACCTGAAAAGCAAGTTTCTCGCATCACCGGGAAGGGACCATTGCGTGCCGTCGAAAGACGATGCAGCTGTCCTGTCCGCTGGGGCCGGAGCTTGTCGGTAATCTTTATAACTTGAGGAAATAACTATGTTGACTGACATGCAGCTCGAATCATATTTCGAGTCCATAAACCTCCCTGATCGTGGGCGAAAATTTGTCACTAGAACTCGATGTGACGAGCCTTCCAGATCTGTAACAGAAGGTTGCTACCAGAATACGAGTTCGTTGATCTACTCCGAAAAGATGGGGCATACGGCTCAGGCCGAGAGTGGTACAGGCGAATATGCGGCTGTGTATGAGTATGTATATTCCAGGGATGTCCTTGAACACTGGGATCAGTTGCCACCTGTAAAAGTAAAGGGTTTAAACAAGAACGGCAGAAGTAGCGCTTGGACCATTCGTTCTGATTTTTTGGTGCTCTATACTCACGGTGTTGAGGTCCATGAGATCAAAGCGGACTCTGTCATTGAGAAGAATCTGGCTCAGGGGCACCCAGCTTGGGGGCGAGATGAATCAGGTGAGATACATTACTATCCTGCTGAAGAGTACTACGCAGATCTCGGGATCAGATTTCGGATTCGGCCAGTTTCATCCTTTAATAAGACGCTACTCTCTAACTATAAGTTGTTACTCTCTTCCAGAAATGCGGAGCCACTATCTTCGCACCTCATCAAGAAGACAATACATCTCTTGGATAATACCTATTCCATTAAAATGTCTGACTTGATGACGGAGTTGGCCATACAGGATGCGACTCCTCTGATTCAGATGGTGGATAAGGAAATTGTTTTCTGTGAATTGGAGAAGGAGTTTCTAAGCGACTATCAAAATATCTATATTGCTATAAGCCAACCATTGTCGAGGCATGCCCGTTCATTGCGTGAAGAATATAACGGCATGCGTAATATGATGGATGTAAGCATCTCGTCACTTCCTTCACGGAAAGAAGCAGAAGAAGCGCTAAATCGGCTGCGTCTGCTTGAAGAAGGAAAAAATGACAGTACCGCAAGGGCTTGGAAAAAGAAAATCAAAGACGGTGCTCTCCAAGGCCTCACTCCATTTGAATCACTATTGCCCCGGTATAAGGACAGTGGCAATCGAAACCCCAGAAGCTCAAAAGAGGAGCAGCAAGTATTTCAACGTGCGGTGTCGCTCTATTATGCCAATCCGAGCAGACCATCAGTTAAATCTGCATACGGGCGCTACAGAAAGCTTGTGCGAGATGAACTGGGGGATGATTCTGTGATTACGGAGAAATCCTTCCGTCAACGACTTAAAAATTGCGATCAGATGAAGCTAGCCTATGCCCGCGGTGGTAAGCGCATGATGTATGCCCATTCGAATACTTCAGCGGTCAAGCATCGCACGCTCAAATCCAGAGTCGCGTTCCAGAGAGCGCATATCGACCACCATGTGGTGAAATGCTTTATTGTCTGGGGTAACGATGGGCGGGTGGATTTTATAGGGAAGCCATGTCTGAGCTTGTTGATTGATGAGGCATCAGATATGCCTCTTGGCTACCACTTCAGCTTCGCTTCGCCTAGCCGGATGGCGGATGCTTGTGTTTTGCGAGATTGCGTAAGGCGTTATGGAAAGCTGCCTGAGGAAATCGTAGCGGACCATGGTTCAGACTTTAAGTCAGTATACTTCAGATCGCTACTGGCCTCGGAAAAGATCAATTTGACGTTCCGTCCGAAGTCCATGTCCAAGGCTGGCTCTGAGGTTGAACGCTTCTTCAATGAATTTCAAACGCAGTGGTTGTGTCAGCGTGAAGGCAATATGGTGAACAAACATGCTGCCCGCGCTGTTGACGGCAAACATGCCTCTCGACGAATGGCGGTGTTCCAACCGGAAGATCTACTAAGGGAGTTTGAGCAGTATATCGCACATAGGAATAACAAGTTAAAGGGCCCGAAAACGAAGACAGCCACCGCTGCATTTAATGAAAGCGTCGCGACCTATGGTTGTGTGGGAAGATCTGTCGACTATGACGAGCGCTTTATCGTTGCCTCTGCTGTGGAAGCAAAAAATTACACTATTGAACGCAATGACATCAAGATTGATGAAGTGCGCTATTCGCATCCTTCGCTACGTAACACCCGTCTTACCAATTCAAAAGTGGAGGTTCGGATTGAACCTGAAAACCCTTACGTGGTTTACGCCTACGTAAACAATAAATGGGTGAGCTGCGCAGCGACTGGAGCGGTGGAGTTTATGGAGAAGACAACCATTAATCAGCAGGTGGAAACACTCAAGATTCGTGGTGCGGGCACATTAAGAGCGCTTGCAAAAGTGCGGGCACAGGATGAACTAGCGGACTTGCTCGATCAGGCTGACAAGCAGTTGGAGCAGGCAAAACAGGCGGGTTGGATTGACTTGAATGATGTCGAATCCGACGACACGGATGTCAGTATCAATATCTTCGAACAGCTCGCCAACGCAGAAGTTCAGCGGTTATCAACCTCTACCTGGAGCCAGCCATGATCAATTACACCGATATTGCCAAAACGATTAACACGCTTGATATTAACCATCCCATATGGACACGAACTCTTGAGCTTGCCTATGCGAGGATTGCGCTGGCCGCCCCAGGCCAAGTGGTTTGCGTAATCGGACCGCCAAGGGTGGGCAAATCCCGTATGAGTTCGATTATCCGCAGTATGCTCAACCTTCCAGGGATTGGTATTGATGATCCTCAGTCCCTGTCGATTGGTGTACGGGCTTCGAATTGCAGCACCAACGGAGCTTTTAGTACCAAGGACTTTGCCCGCAAAGCCGTTGTGGCGCTGAATCATCCCATACTGTCTACTTCAGCCCGTGATGACACCCATGCTCTACTCAGGCAGGAAACCGAAGGCGCTTACTGGCTGGCGCTTGAGCGTGGCTTGCCAGCCGCCGGTAAGCGCTACCTGTTTATTGACGAAGCTCAGAACATATGTCGCGCCAAGGGTAGGAATGGCGCAGGTTCGGTGCTTGATGCCTGGAAGTGTGTTGCGGAAGATACCGGTGTGGTACTGGTCTTAACCGGTACCTATGAGCTTCACAATGCCATGCAGAATTCAACCCACATGCTGGGGCGCAAGAGCTTCGTGCACTTCCCCCGATACCGGGTGACTCGTGAGGACATTTTGGGGTTTCATTCCATTCTTCAGACCTACGCGGGTTATCTTCCTCTCGCGCCTGAGCTGGAAAACATCCACGCCTATTCCGAGTACCTCTACACCGGAAGCCTTGGTTGCATAGGCCTGCTGGAGCGATGGTTCCGAGACGCTTTGGGCAATGCCATGGTGCGTAGCCGTCCCATTGATCTTCGTGCATTGGAAGAGTCCCGAGCCTGCGACACGGATCTCGCCATTACCTTGGAGGAGATTGTTGCTGGCGAGGAGATGATGGCCGCAAGAGGAATTGAAACCCCTGCATTGAAGGTGGCTACCCAATCCCAAGAGCCCGAGGCTGTATCGAATGAGCAGTCGTCCACTAGAAAACCGCGCAAGCCGCGTGAGGGGAAGCCTTTTGTCTGCAAACCGGTGCGGCGCACCGCAGGTGAACGGGTTCCAGGAGAGGTTCATGTTTGATATCCCATTAATGGGCGAAGGAACGGGAAGCGTGGAGGCGCTTCCCTCCTATCTTCACCGATGCGCCTATCATCATGCTGTACCAACTACCAAGTTTCTGGAGTATCTGCACAGGGAGTGCAATCGGCTCCATGACCAGAAGCAAACTTACTTTAAGGCATCTCAAACGGTGTCGATGCGTAGCCTGTTGACGTACGGTGAGTACCCTCGCACGTACGTAAAGGTGATAAAGCACCTCACTGGGCGTGATGTGGCATCGGCTACATTTTTGCCGTTGATGGCGGTGGTCAGTCAGCCACAAGTGGAAATATGCCGAAGTGCTCGGTGGTGCCCGGAGTGTTTCAAGTCCATCAGAGACCTGGGTAGTGAACCTTACATCAAATTGGTCTGGCATTTGTCAGAGGTCACCCACTGCCCGCATCACCATACACCACTTCTGGAAGCATGCCCTCACTGTGGCGCAGACCAGAATGCGGTGGGGCGCAGGTTACCATTGGATGTGTGCCATCAGTGCGAGCGGAGTTTGAGCGATAGAGCGGTCGCCCCCGTTGAGATTAGCCCGTCCTGGGTGCATCAGGCAGGAGATCTGCTCCGATTACTGACTCACATCCCCCACCGATCAGCTGACTGTTTCAACGCGAGTGGCCTCATCAAGCCTGAGGGCCTGGAACGATCGATTAACGACTTTTCGATCCGCTGCGCCGAGCCAGAGTTTGATGCAGCGTACGAATACGGCTGGACCAATAAAGATGTGCGCAAACAGGTTTGGGGTGGCCAGTCGATATCGCTGCGCACCTTGCGCGCTCTGGCTCACTTCACCAACGTCGATATTATCGATCTGCTGAGTGGCAATCTGCTCAATCGAACCAAGGCGATGCGTTACCTCTGGCGGCAGCCGGTGCCGGAACCATTGGCGTTAAATCGCAGCCGGGATAAACACGATCACGGCAAATGTTTTCAGCGGTTAACTGACCTAGCTCGATCGGAAACGCCGCTGTCCCTGAAAGAGGTGGCCCGCAGAGCAGGGCTAAGCATCGGTTACATCAACTACCGCTTTCCGGTGCTCAAACAACAAATCGTTGCGCGCTATCAAAAGCATATGGAGCAATTGGCGCTGGAAAAGCACCACGGGGCCATGCAGGCGGCACTCAGATACTTCAACAGCAGTCAGTATGAGAAACACCCCAAATCCAGGAAGCAGGCACTTAAGCACCTGTTGGATGAAACGGATCTGACCAAGCTCTACCTCAAACCAGCCATAGAATCAGCGTATCAAAAGTACCAACAACAATAACAAGGGGAATACCGAATGGGGGAACTGCTGGAGCGATTTTCGGAAGCACTCAACGGCATCTACCACTTGCACAACCCTGTCATAAAAATGGATGAGGTTATGGTATTGAGCCTGTGTGATAGGTTTCTTAGCAAAAGTGAGGCGGACCAGAGGCGGCTAAGTGAAATTTTTGAAACCCTAAGTGCCAATGATCAACATTTAGAGCTTAATTCCCTCGGGTTCGCTGAGGTAAAAGAGCGATTCCTATGTCTCGATCAGTTCAATCAAGGACAGCGATCGGCTCCCTATTCACGAAGTCACCACCTCTATCTCGCCAAGTACACTTTGTTGGCCAAGGCGGTACTGCTCGTTTGTTATCACCATGATCTAAGTCGTGATGAGCTGGCAGGACTCCAGGTATCTAGCCTTACTGTCTCAGATGAGGTGGTGGTGCTGACGACTCCCAATGGTGCTACTAGGCCGCTTTTCGATCTGGAGACGGTGTATCACCAAACCCTGGAAGCCTGGTACCGCCTTCGCCGATATGAAGAACCGCAAGAGTATCTGTTTGGTGCCATTCTGAAGGATGGCCGGTTATCGCCTTACCCCATTATGGCAGCCTATGCCGAGTTGACACGCTTTATCTTTGTAGCTAGTTCCGAGTGTTATTGTAAGAGCGCTGAGCAAAGGAGGGTGACTTTTCCTTCTATGTAATCAGCCGGACACTGTGCTGTTAAATAAGCCGGCTTTTGTCGTGAAGCCAGTGGGCCTGGTGTGTAGTAGTCAATTTACTGTGACCTCTTCAAATTTTACGTAGCTGAATAGCTAGGAGCGGCAGTGCAGAAAAATCTGGCAATTGCCACAGTTAGAATGGGCTAATCAAATCATCATCGTATTTAAGGCCATTTAATTTAAGTTCTTTACATAATCCTTTGAAATTTGAGGTGCAGTAAACTGATGTTCCACCTTCCAGATTTGATTTAAATATCAATTTATCTTCAATATCTGTTTGGTCAAACGAAAGATACTCAAGGCCGTCAACCTCGCCATCCACGTAGTGAAAAATACACTCCGAATCATTTTCTTCTCCCCATGTCGTGCAGCGAAAAATAAACATTTCGTTGCCATCGACTATGATTGGAAGAAATTCGCCAGAGCTCTCTAAGTAAGAGAATAGTTTTTCTTTGGCATTCTTTGAGAGCACTAGCCAACCATACCCCCAGACAGATATATCAGGTAACGTATCCGCAGTAGGAAACTGCTTTTCGGGAATTACTTGAATAACCGTCCAGATGTCGGATATAGGTTCATCTGATACCATTCTTGATTGCAGGCTACGTACACCAACATCCAATTCCTTAGAAAGCTCATAGGAGCTTTTAACTATGACTTTATATGTCTCAGAATCATTTTTAAGCTTATAGGTAATCATATTAGTCACCACTCCATTCTGTATCTTTTGGTTTAACTATTTCTGGCGGATAACCGCCATACTTAAGCACCGTTTTACACTCTCGGAGTCGATCTATAAGAACGCGCTTGGAAATTCCGGGTATGGCGAACTTACTGACTATCCAGGTTTCATAATTGTATCGGTGTATTTCCTTATGAGCAGGTGCTCCGGGGGTAGCCCAGTGCCCTTTATCTTTGTATTCTCTTGGTAACCAGACGCCGTTTCGTGGATCGTTAATCCCTATTCCATGCAGATGCAAAGCTAGCCGTGCATCTATCATTTGTGCCTGCTGATATTTTCCTTTGCCCATTACAATGTGGTGCGCGTCATGCCTAACGCTTGGTTTTGGTTCTGCTATCGCTGCGAGGTGGTTATTTAGGCTTTCAGTTGGGTGGTGAGCCTCATTCATCAGAACGTCAATACCTGTATCAGTTTTTGAAAGGGCACGGTTATCCTTTTTGTATTGCTCCAATGTGGCTTGGATCGCCGCGAATTGTCTGATACGAGTACGCTCACATTGTAAGTGAGCAAAGTCCGCTTTGCGCTGATTGTCACGAGCTTTTCTAGCTTCTGGAGTCTCATTTTTCGGTGCACTACATGCCTGCTCATTATGAAATGCCTTAGCCTTCTGCTCGAAATCGTAGATCGCTAAAGCCAATAGATTAGTGGTTTTAGGTCGACTGTTGGGGGCGGCAGGTTGTTCAATTTTCATTCATTCTCTTCCGTGAAATGTGGCCTTTATATGCCAGATAACCATGCAATATCAGATGAAGCCTAACTTACAACATTTTGATTTGACTGATAATACTCATAATACTTACTTAGCAAAACTTGCTGGGTGTATCACTGAGCAATCGGAATGCTGGCTCACAAAGACAATTCTGATACGTGAAGCAGCGCGGACGCCTCATCTCTATCTGGCCAAGACATCTTGTCGGCCAAGGCGGCGCTACTCTTTTGTTACCACCACGGTCTAAGTCGTGATGAGCTGGCAGTACTTCCGGTAATCAGTCCTACCGTAGCTTATGAGATGGTACCATCTTCATCGATATCAAGAACCGCAAGAGTATTTATTTGGTGCCATTCTGAAGGACAGCAGGGTGTGCCTGACCCCATCACACCAAGCTGGTGCGCTTTGTATTTTTGGCTGATAGGGGGGGGCATCAGCCCGGACGGGGCAGAGGGGCGTTGACTATTGGGGACGGTAGCGGGCGGCTTGCCGTTTTCGAGGATTAAGGCTTGTGTTTTGGTTGTTGTATATATAAATTAGCTAAATTATATAGGCCGGCTTGAGTTTATAACTCATTGATCCAGAAGGCAGAAAGGCCCTCCTTTCGGAGAGCCTTTCTGATTGAATCTTCGCATCTTGGACCCCTTCAAGCTGACCGAAGTGAGCAGAGAAAAGATATAAACCCAAGTGCTTACGGAATCTAGTATAGGATAGGAGGCCATCGAGTGCAACCCGCCAATATTCACCAGACTCATACAGACATATCTGTCGCCAGGCTGTCCAGCTATCGAACGATGTTTCATGGAGCAAATGACCATGAACTCTATGGCATATATTGCTGGAATGAGGCCCTTTCCGCAACGCTATTCCGGCTGATTTCAATCACCGAGGTTGTGATGCGTAATCGCTTCCACACTGCGCTCAGCTTGCACTTGCATCGTCACCGCTCCGTAGGTAGAAACGATTCAAATGACTGGTACAACCACCTTACATTACCGCCAAAGTCAGCACAAAAGATCCAACAGGAAACTCACGATAGGCATCGGCGCACTGGACAGTGGAGGCCAAAAGCTCCCGCGCCTTCACCAAATGATGTCGTTTCTAGAATGACATTTGGTTTTTGGCCAAAGCTATTGGACGCAAATTTACCTTGGGGGGATTTGATTCCTCACATTGTTCCGGGGCACCGTTACACTACTGCTGCGCATTGGTCTGTACTGCGAAACCAAGATGCCCTTTATTCAAGAATGGATCTGGTAAACAAAATCAGAAATCGAATTGCCCATTTCGAGCCTGTATGGAAGCAAGGTGACCTATACGAAGAGCGGCGATATCGCCAGGGTAGTCCGGCCCCAGCTTTGGTGCAGAGTGCCCCGAACACGCCACTCGATGCAATCCAAAGGCTCAAACTCATACATGATCGCATCGCAGAGCTACTGAAATGGCTATCACCTGATCGATACAATGATTATATGAGCAGCTATGTAGAGAGACATTTCAACTGGATTTGCTCTGCCGAAGGTCTAGTAGCCTACAAGCAGTTGCAACCTGGGGTGAATATGCCAATGGCTCGCTTCAAGCGGGAGCTCAATAGTCTCCTTGCGCGCCAGGCCATGGTAACGGTCAGTCGTAAAAACCGCCCGGTAGGTACTTACTACCCGATGCTTCGATGAATACGACCAACTAAAAGCAGCTTATGGCTTGCACCAGGCGAAACCAGTATATAAATTAGCTAAATTATCTAATGGATGATCTTGAAGGTTAAAAAATGAACGAATCCGAGATCTACGAACAGATTCGCAAAGCCCTGGCCGATGCGCCTCGCAACCAGTACACCGTGGAAATGCACCTGCAAATGATCAAGTACCCAGACCAGCTCAAGAGCGTGACTTCCAAAGAGTTCTGCGAGGGTGTGGGCCTCAAGCCCAGTTTTGGTACTGAGTTCAGCAAAATGCGGAATCTCACCCAGCGCTTGAAATCAGCAGGTCTGAATACCGACCTCCTCTAAGCCAACAATATCAAGAATTGGAATCCATCAATGCAAGAAGTAAGAACCAGCGACAGCTCAACCCTCTCAAACTTCATCTGGAAAGTCGCCGACGACCTGTGGGGGGATTTCAAACACACGGATTTCGCCCGTATCATCATTCCTTTGCTGCTTCTGCGCCGCCTCGAGTGCGTGCTGGAACCCACTAAGGAAGCAGTGCTGAAAGAGTACGAAAACGAAAAAGATTCCGGTATTGATCTGGACCTGATCCTGCCGTCGTTCTCTGGCTTGCCGTTTTACAACATCAGCCAATACACCCTGGATACCCTGGGCGGCACCAACACCCGCGCTAACCTAGAAGACTACATCAGTAAGTTCAGCGCCAATGTGCGGGTGATCTTTGAAGAGTTTGGCTTTATCAACACCATCCACGAGCTAGATAAGGCACGCTTGCTTTACCGAATGACGCGCCAGTTTGCCGCCATCGACCTGCACCCGGAGGTGGTCTCCGACCGTGTAATGTCCAATGCCTACGAAGATCTGATCCGCCAGTTCGCCGCCAGCATCAACGAAAAGGCGGGGGAATTCATGACCCCGAAAGACGTGGTTCGCCTGGCCACCAAATTGGTACTGGCACCCGATGAAGCGGTATTTTCGGAAAAGGGAGTTATCCGCACCGTATATGATCCAGCCTGCGGTCTTTTGGGCTTTATCAGTGATGCCATCGACCAAATCAATCAAATGGGCTCTACCGCAACCATTGTCCCCTTTGGTCAGGAGCTGGACCCGAAAACTCACGCTATGGCGCTCACCGCCATGCTGATCCGTGGCTACAAATCTGAAAATATCGCCCAGGGCAGCACACTCTCTAACGATCTGCACCGCGATAAGCGCTTCCACTATGGCCTGGCGAATCCCCCCTTTGGTATCAAGTGGGAGAAAGACAAACCTGCCGTTGAAAAAGAACACAAAGAACTGGGTTGCGCAGGGCGCTTTGGGCCGGGATTACCCCGCGTCAGCGACGGTTCTATGTTGTTCCTGATGCATCTGGTCAGCAAAATGGAGCGTCCGGAAAATGGCGGTGGCCGAGTCGGTATCGTACTGTCGGGTTCGCCGCTGTTTACCGGTGATGCAGGCTCCGGCGAAAGCGAAATTCGCCGCTGGTTGCTGGAACAGGACTTGGTAGAAGCCATTGTGGCCTTGCCAACTGACATGTTCTTTAACACCGGCATTGGCACCTATGTGTGGATTCTGTCCAACCACAAAGAAAAACGCCGAAAGGGCAAAGTGCAGCTGATTAACCTCAGCGACACCTGGTCGGCCATGCGTAAATCCGAAGGTACCAAGCGTCGATTCTTAAGTGATGAACAAATCGACGATGTGGTGCGCGAATACGCCGATTTTACCGAAACCGAGCGCAGCAAAATCTTCAAAACCACAGATTTTGCCTACCGAAAGGTCGCCATCAAGCGCCCGCTCAAAGCCAAACTGGTCATCACCAAAGCCAAAATCAAAACCCTGTTTGAGCAGAAAGCGTTTGAAAAGCTCGATGAAGCCCAGCAAACCTCTTGGATTGACTATTTCAGAGAACTGATCTCACAACCAAATGGCGGTGAGCTGGAGTACACCTGGGCTTTTGAGATTGTAAAGGCCAAGAACAAAGAGCAAGGGTTTGGCAAAACCACCAAAGCACTGGCTAATGCCTTTATTGCTGCGTTTATGGAGCGAGATGAAGACGCCGAGCCAGTGCTGGACGACAAAGGTCAGGTAATCCCTGATACATCGCTGAACGATACCGAAAGCGTGCCCTTTGGCACCTCGGTAGAAGACTACTTTAAAACGGAAGTGCTACCCCATGTGCCCGATGCGTTTATCGACTACAGCTTGCGCGACAGTAAAGACGGTGAAGTGGGCATTGTCGGCTATGAGATCAACTTTAACCGCTACTTCTATCAATACGTTCCGCCGCGGGACTTGCATGAAATCAATATGGATTTAGGAGCTTGTGAATCAAGAATTCGATCTCTACTCAAAGAGGTTGTAAAACAATGATAGGTTACCCAGCTTATAAAAAATCATCAATTGAGTGGATATGTAATATCCCCGCATCTTGGGATGTATTGCCATTATTTTCAGTAGGTTCAGAGTCAAGGATTTCTAATAAGGGTATGGTGGAGGACAACCTCCTTTCTCTTAGTTTCGGAAAGATTGTCCGAAAAGATATTGAAACTCTTGGGGGATTGTTGCCGGAATCATTCGAGACATATCAGGTAGTAAATGAAAATGACATTGTTTTTCGATTAACAGATTTACAGAATGATAAACGTAGTTTGCGCTCAGCAATCTGTGTTGAACGAGGAATTATTACGTCCGCATATATTGCAGTTACACCAAAGAAAATTAGGCCTAAATATTTTCACTATTTGATGAGAGCGTATGACGAAGCAAAAGTATTTTACAACCTTGGTAGTGGGATGCGGCAATCCTTAAAATTTAGTGAGCTTAAAAGGCTCCCGATTATAATTCCATCAACTCAGGAACAAGAACAAATAGAAAGATTTTTAGATAAAAAATTAGAAGAGATAAACTATCTGATTGAGGCTAAAAAGGACTTTTTAGTTTTATTGAAAGAGAAGAGATGTGCCTTAGTGGATGCATCCGTGCGACACAATGAAACCAAAATGATGCGTTTAGGTTATTGTGCATCTCAAAAGAAACGTCCGATATCATACTCCGAATCTACCGAGTACATCCCTATAGGCCTATACAATAGAGGGCGAGGTATTTTTCGTAAAGTTCCAACATTGGGAAGGCATTTGGGAGATTCTCATTTTTTTTACATCCAACCTGGGGACTTGATTCTAAGCGGTCAATTTGCATGGGAAGGAGCCGCGGCTTTAGTCGGTTCTGAAAATTCAGGGTGCGTTGCTAGTCACAGGTACCCGATTCTAAGAGGTATGGAAGGAGTTCTAGAAACAAGCTATCTATGGGCCTATTTAACGACAAGGGAAGGCGACTTTCTCTTGAATGAACATTCTCGGGGATCTGCCGGCAGAAATAGACCTCTAAATATTAATGGACTTATGAAGGCGAAGATTCCTGTTCCATCTATGAGGCTGCAGCAGGAAATTTCAAAATTTATTGAAGAAGAAAGAAAGATTCTAGAAGCCATAAAGAAATTTGAAAAGCACCTAAGAGAGCTTGGGACTACATTAGTATATAACAGCGTAGTGGGAGCCGTTGATTTGAGAAGCTACGAGATGGAGGTCGAGTGAGCAAGCTGGAAAACAAAATCGAAGCGCGGCACCGCAATCTGTTTGATGTGCTTAACGAGCAAAAGTACACGGTTGACTATTTCCAGCGTGAATACAGCTGGGGTGAAAAGCATATTGAGGAGTTGGTGACGGACTTGACCTCCGCCTTCCTCAATGAATATGCACCCGGAGACAAGCGCGAACAGGGTGAGAATTACAATAACTACTATCTCGGTCCCTTTGTAGTCAGCAGCAAGGATGGCAAGCGCAGCATTATCGATGGTCAGCAGCGATTAACTTCGCTGACCCTGTTTCTGATTTACTTGCATAACTTGCAAAAGGAACTTGAGTACAAAGAAAAAATCGAGCCGATGATTTTCTCC